>NZ_RQWJ01000009.1 GCF_003934285.1 Brevundimonas fluminis | reverse complement strand
TGGCCTATGCTCGCCTCGCGGAGGCTCGCGGCTTGAGGCCTATCAGGCGATGATCTTGGAGACCACGCCGGCGCCGACGGTGCGGCCGCCTTCGCGGATGGCGAAGCGCAGCTTCTCTTCCATGGCGATCGGGGTGATCAGTTCGACGGTCAGCTCGGCGTTGTCGCCGGGCATGATCATCTCGACGCCTTCCTTCAGGTTGACGATGCCGGTCACGTCCGTGGTGCGGAAGTAGAACTGCGGGCGGTAGTTGGTGAAGAACGGCGTGTGACGCCCGCCCTCTTCCTTGGTCAGGATGTAGGCCTCGGCCAGGAACTTGGTGTGCGGGGTGATCGAGCCCGGCTTGCACAGCACCTGGCCGCGCTCCACGTCCTCACGCTTGGTGCCGCGCAGCAGCACGCCGACGTTGTCGCCCGCCTGGCCCTGGTCCAGCAGCTTGCGGAACATCTCCACGCCCGTGCAGGTCGTCTTCTGCACCGGACGGATGCCCACGATCTCCACTTCCTCGCCGACCTTGACGATGCCGCGCTCGACGCGACCCGTCACCACCGTGCCGCGGCCCGAGATCGAGAACACGTCCTCCACCGGCATCAGGAACGGCTGGTCGATCGGACGCTCCGGCTGCGGGATGTACTCGTCCACCGTCTTCATCAGCTCCAGCACGCGCTGCTCGCCGATCTCCGGGTTCACGCCGTCGGTCGCGGCCTTGGCCGAACCCTTGGTGATCGGAATCTCGTCGCCCGGGAACTGGTAGCTCGACAGCAGCTCGCGGACTTCCATCTCCACCAGCTCCAGCAGCTCCTCGTCGTCGACCAGGTCCACCTTGTTCATGAACACCACCAGAGCCGGCACGCCGACCTGACGCGCCAGCAGGATGTGCTCGCGCGTCTGGGGCATCGGGCCGTCGGCCGCCGACACCACCAGGATCGCGCCGTCCATCTGCGCCGCGCCCGTGATCATGTTCTTCACGTAGTCCGCGTGGCCCGGGCAGTCGACGTGCGCGTAGTGACGGTTCTCCGTCTCATACTCCACGTGCGCCGTGTTGATCGTGATGCCCCGCGCCTTCTCCTCCGGCGCCGCGTCGATGTCCTCGTACTTCTTCGCCGTCGCGCCGCCCGACTTCGCCAGCGTCATCGTGATCGCCGCCGTCAGCGTCGTCTTGCCGTGATCCACGTGACCGATCGTGCCGATGTTGCAGTGCGGCTTCGTGCGTTCGAACTTTTCCTTGGCCAT
>NZ_RQWJ01000008.1 GCF_003934285.1 Brevundimonas fluminis | reverse complement strand
CCGTCAGTGCCCCGCGGGCGCGGCCACCGCGTCGGCGTCGGCGACTTTGGCCTTCGCGGCCATGACGGCGAAGGCGACGAGGATGAGGTAGCCGATGAGGGGGACGTAGAAGACGGGGTTGAGGCTGCCGGTCACGTCGGCGACCTGGCCGCCGATCAGGGGCAGGACGGCGCCGCCGACGATGGCGGTGCACAGCAGGCCGGAGGTGGCCGGGGCCGGGGCGCTGGAGCGTTCGAGCGTCAGGGTGAAGATGGTCGGGAACATGATGGAGTTGAAGAAGCCGACGGCGATGGCGGCGTAAGCCGCGGTCGTGCCGGAGGTCTGGGTGACGACCAGGCAGAGGATGGCGGCGATCGCGGTGTTGACCGCCAGCAGGACGCCGGCCTTGACGCGGGTCAGCAGGACGGCGCCGATGAAGCGTCCGACCATGGCCCCGCCCCAGTAGAGGCTGACCATGCGGCCGGCGTCGGCCTCGGGCAGGTTCAGGATCTCCGGGCGGTTCAGGAAGTTGGTCAGGAGGCCGCCGATGGTCACCTCCGAGCCGACGTAGACGAAGATGGCCAGGGCTCCCAGCAGCGCCCACTTCGACCGGAAGGCCTTGAGCGGCGAGGCCACGCCGGCGTCTCCGCCCGAGGCGGCCGCGGCGGCGTTGATCTTCCGGCGCGCCGAGAAGATGAACAGGGCCACGACCGCGAAGACCGCGCCCAGGCCGAGGAAGGCCAGGTCGATGCTGCGCAGCGAGTCCGCGCGCGTCGCCTCGGTGACCACGGCCCCGGCGGCGAAGACGCCCCCGGTCAGCAGCACGGTCGAGCCCAGCAGCGGGCCCAGCGTCGTGCCCAGCGAGTTGAAGAACTGCGAGAAGTTCAGCCGCGCATGCGAGCTCTTGCGCGAGCCCAGGGCCGCCACCAGCGGATTGGCCGCGACCTGCAGCAGGGTGACGCCCGAGGCGATGACGAACAGGCCCAGCAGCACCAGGGCGTACTGGTCCACGATCGTGGCGACCGGGATGATCAGGCAGCCCAGCACCATCACCGCCAGGGCCGAGATGATCGACCGGCCATATCCCAGCCGCGACAGCAGGGCGGCGGCCGGCACCGACACCACCGCATAGGCGATGAACCAGGCCGAGGCCGTCAGCGTCGCCTCGGCGAACGACAGGTCGAACACCTTCTTCACCGCCGCGATCAGCGGGTCGATCAGCGAGGTGGCGAACCCCCAGGCGAAGAACAGGGTGGTCACATAGGCGAAGGCCAGCCCCGT
>NZ_RQWJ01000007.1 GCF_003934285.1 Brevundimonas fluminis | reverse complement strand
GGCTACCTCATCCTCGTCGCCTTCGCCGTCATGGCCGCGAAGGCCAAAGTCGCCGACGCCGACGCGGTGGCCGCGCCCGCGGGGCACTGACGGCGCCCTTTTCCCGCCGCGGGGATCGGGGCAGGGTGGAGGCCATGACCGCCCCGCGCCTGAAGACCCTGCTCGCCGTCGTCCTGCTGTGGCTGGTCGCGGGCCCCGCCGCGGCGGCCGTGACCGTCACCTTCTTCGGCCACGAGGGCGCGCAGGTCCGCGGCGGCTGGCTGTACTTCCCCCACGCCTACGTCCGCCTGCACGGCACGCTCGAAACCGGCGAGACGGTCGAGCGCTCCGTCGGCTTCACCGCCCGCAGCCCCGGCCCGCAGCTGCTTCTGTTCTCGGGCCCCGGCATTCTGAAGGAGCCGGACGCCGTCTACGTGGCCGAGGGCGTGCCCTACGTCAGCGTCGAAATCTCCGACGAGGTGTTCCACCAGCTCAGCGCCCGCATCGACTGGTGGGGCACGCCCGAGGGTTCGCGCTACAATCTGAACAAGCGCAACTGCATCGCCTTCGTCGCCGACGTGGCCCAGCGTCTGGGCCTGCGCACGCCCTCGCACGAGACCCTCAGTCCCAACGGCTTCCTCAAGGACATGGTGGCGATGAACCCGCAGGGCAGCGTCCCGGGTCTGCTGGAGGCGCCCGTCCCGGCACCCGCCGTTTCGGTCTAGAGCCGGCCGCGCGCCCGCGCAGCTTCCTCCACGGCGCCGACGATGTGGTACAGGCTGCTGGCCGGCGCCGCCTCCTCGACGATCGTCCGGTCCGACCCCATCCGGTCGCGCCAGGCCCCCGGCGGCGGCCCCTGCAGGAACAGCTCCAGCGCCGCCGCGGCCGCCTCCATCCGTTCGAGCGCCAAGGCCCGTCGCGCCGGCTCCGGCGCGCGCATGGCCGCCTGCGCCCAGGCCTTGATCCGCTCGCCCTGCGCCCACAGCCGGGCGTGGAACGGGCGCGGCCGCAGAGCCCCGTCCAGCTCCCCCACGGTCACGCCGGTCTTCGCGTCCAGCCCCTGCGCCTCGCCCAGCGCGATCAGCCGCTCACCGACATCCACCGCGTCCGCGCGCCCGCGCGCCATGCCCCATCGCGTCAGCAACCAGCCCCATTCGAACTGATGCCCCGGCTCGACGATCTCGCGCTCTCCCGTCATCCGGGTCCAGTCGCCGTCGTAGAATTCGTGCACCGCCCCTGTGGCCGGATCGACGAACCGCTTGAGCGCCAGCTCCGCCAACCCGTCCGCGAACGCGTCCCACGCCGCGCCGTCCGGCAGGCCCTCGACCTCGCTCCAGGCCAGCCCGGCCTCGAACAGGTGCATGTGCGGATTGGCCTTCAGCGGCAGGGTGCGCGGCACCGCCTCCTCGAACCCGCCGCCGGGATGCGAGTGGACCTTCAGCGCCTCGCGCATCCGCCGCGCCGTCGCCGCCACCTCCGCCGCGTCGTCCGCGAAGGGCAGGGCGTGGGCCAGGCCGAACAGGACGAAGGCCTGATCGTAAAGATCGATCGGTTCCTGAATCGGGGTTCCGTCGTCGTCGACGCGCGCATGGGCCAGACCGTCCGGCCGGAGGAACCGGGGCAGGGCGGCCAGACCGTGGCGGACCACGGCGGCCGCGTCGCCTGTCCAGCCCAGAGCGGGGGCCCGGGCGAAGCTGTACATCTGGCGTCCCAGGACCCGCGCCCGTCGCGGGCCGCGAACCGGGCACCCGGAGCCGTCGATGCGCTCGAAGAAGCCGCCGTCGGCGTCGACCCCGGCGGTCGCCCACAGGGGATAGGCCGAACGGGTCAGCCACTCCTCCAGACGGCGCGAGGCAGGCGGAAATTCGGAGCTCAAACGGGCCTCCCGCCGGACGCGGACTGGAGCCGCATGTAACCGGGCGCTGCACGACCGCGCAACGCGCACGGTCACGGGACTTCTTCGTCGCTCTAACCATTGGAGGGCACTGCCTAGCGACACCCCCTCGCGGACGAGTCACCCCGCCTATCGACATGCCCGAGCTTCTGCTGGCGCTGATCGAATCGGGGTGCGGCGTCAGGTTGCACCGGGGCGAGGGCTATTGGGTCGATGTCGGCCGCATGGCCGATTTCGCCCGCGCCAACGAGGACTACGGTGCCGTCTTCCAAGGCGGATGACCTCGCGATCTCAACGACGAAAAGCCGGCGAGCACAAGGCTCGCCGGCTTGAAGCTCGTCATCCGCGGCCGGAGCCGCGACCGCTCCGGACTTAGTTGCTGTCCGGGTCGTCGTCCGTGGCGACCACGATGGCGGTGGCCAGAACGGCGCCGCCGATCAGCAGGACGGCGATCGGGATGCCGGCGAACTCGTTCGAGGCGTCGGCCGACGCGCCGACGCGGTCACCCACGCGAGCGGCGGCGGTGTTGGAGCCGGCGGCGGCGGCTTGGCCCGCGACCAGCAGCAGACCGACCGAAACGGCGGCGATCGTCTTACGCATCTGATTCCCCTTCAAAAATTTAGGCAAGCGCAGTGTGTCCGCGCATTTCCAAGAATGTATCTACAGCTCTCGGGTTGCGCACTGCAAGTGTTTTTCGGACGTCGCGACGTCTAGTGGGCGGCACCTGTGACCTTGAAGCCCCGGTTGTGGGGAACCGCGATCGATCCTTCACCGTCCCGTCTCCACACCTGAAGCTTGGATCTCGGCCACAACCGCGTCCAGTTGCGCGGCGCGCACGGCCGCCGACGGATGGCCCCACTGAGCCCAGCGCACGCGCCAGTTCGCCTCGCCGAAGCGCCGCCAGAAACCCGGCGCCACCTCATAGGCAAATCCCGCCCGCGCCATCAGTTGCAGCCCGGTCCGGTCGGCGTCGCGCTCCGCCCGCTCCAGCTTGCCCGGCGCCACCGCCAGATTGCCGAAGACCCGCCGCGCCGGCGCCTCACGGTCCAGAATTTCCCGGTGCTCCAGCAAGTTGTGCGCCAGTTCGTGACCCAGGATCACCGCCAGTTCGTCGTCGGTCGTCGCGAATCGGACGAGGGCGCTGGACACGTGCACCGACGATCCGTCGGCGCGGGCGTTCAGCTCGTCCGACACGTCCAGATGCACGTCATAGTCGCACGCCGCCTCCGGCGTCAGCCGGACTTCGCGCTCGGCGCCCTCCCGCCGCACCCTCAGCACCACCGGCGCCGCGTCTTCCAGAGCCTCGTCGATCCGGCCGAGATTCGCCTCCACGCCCTCGTAGCGGGCACGGCCGGCCGTCTCGCCGGCCTGCAGGACCACCCGGTCGATTCCCAGGATCACGTCGCCGCGTGACAGCCCGGCCTTGGCCGCGGGCCCGTCCGGCGCGACCGCCGACACCGCCGGCAGGTCGCCCTGGAGGCCCTCGACGACCAGAACGTCGCGCAGGGGTCCGTCGTACTGGTTGGCGGCGTGCAGGCTCCATCCGGCGGTCCAGCCCCGGTCGGGACAGACCTCGACGTTCGCGGTGATCAGCCGGTGGAAGACGCTCAACACGCGACGGTCCATGTCGGCGATCGCGGCCAGCCGGTCGCCCGGCGCGTCGCTCGACGAGACGCTGGCCGCGCTTCCTCCGTCGGCCGCGCAAGCGGTCAGGACGGCGAGCGAGGCGACCGACGCGAACGCTCCGGGCCTCATCGATCAGAAGTAGGCGAACGCGGCGATGGCCGGCACGGCCTGGATCGCGTCGCGCAGCAGGGCGCTGAGCCGCGAGGTGTCCACCACGACGATGTCGTCGCCGAGAATGACCGGATCCTCGGCCTGGCCGTTGCGGATCGCGGCGAGGTCGAACACCGCGACCATGCGCTGGCCGCCGACCTCGCGGAACACGGCCACGCTCCGCACGTCCGCCTCCCGCAGGGGGCCTCTGGCCATGGCCACCGCCTGCATCAGGGTCGTCCGGCCGCGCATCTCGTAAACGCCCGGCTGCGTCACGGCGCCGTCGATGGTGACCTTCTGGCTGGCCGCCTCCTTCACCGTGACCGTCACCTGCGGGTTGCGCAGGTAGCGTTCGGACAGACGCCGGGCGATGTCGTTGGACAGTTCGTTCGGCGTCAGACCCGCCGCCGGGACCGAGCCGATCATGGGCATCTGAAGGTTGCCCGAGGCGTCGACGCGGATTTCCTCGAAGGACAAGTCCGGCACCTGGAACACCGAGACCGTCAGGAGATCGGTCGCGCCGATGCGGTAGTCGCCGGCCGCCTCGTCCCGGGCGGACTCCATCAGCACGACGGGGTCGGTCGGAGCTGCGGCGGTCACGAGACCGGCGTCACGCGTGCCACCGCCGCCGCCGCAGGCGGCGACGAGAAGAGCGGCGCAGACGATGAAAAAGGCGCGCATGTCCAGAATACCTTCCACGTTGGGGCGCCCGCCGCCGCACGCGCGCCGACGATGCCGGTGAGGCCTAACAGGGCGGCCCACGGCCGTCCAGAGCGGCCTCAGACGCCATAGAATTCGCGATACCAGTCGACGAAACGACCGACGCCCTCGTCGATCGAGGTTTTCGGCTCATAACCCAGCAGCGCCCGGGTTCGCGCCACGTCCGCCTCGGTGCGGACCATCTCGCCGGGCTGAACGGGCAGTCGGTTCACGGTCGCCCGCCGGCCGAGCTTGCGTTCGAGCACCTCGAGGTACTTCGCCAGCGGTTCGCGGCGACCTGCCCCCAGATTCAGGATCCGCCAAGGCGCCACGCCGCTGGTCGCCGGGTCCGGGGCGGCGGAGTCCCAGTCGGGATCCGGCGCGGGCGGCAGGTCCAGCGCGGCCAGCACCCCGTCGACGACGTCGTCGACATATGTGAAATCCCGCTCCATGACGCCGTCGCCGTAGAGGTCGATGGGCGTCCCCCCCAGGATCGCCCGCGTGAACTTGAACAGCGCCATGTCCGGTCGACCCCATGGGCCGTAGACCGTGAAGAACCGCAGGCCTGTGCATGGGAGTCCGTGCACATAGGCGAAGGCGTGCGCCATCGCCTCGTTCGCCAGCTTGGTGGCCGAGTAGAGGTTCAGGGGATGAGACACGGGCTGTTCTACGGAATAGGGCAGGGCCCCGTTCGCGCCGAACACCGAACTGGTGGAGGCGTAGACCAGATGCTCGACCTCCACGTCCCGGCAGCCCTGAAGGACGCTCAGAAATCCCACGACGTTGGAGTCGACGTAGGTCTCCGGGTTCTCCACGCTGTACCGGATCCCCGCCTGCGCGCCGACATGCACGACTCGGCTTGGCCGGTGGCGCCGAAACAGGTCAGCCACGGCCGGACGATCCGCGAGATCCATGACGTGGTCGACGTAGCCGGGGTCTGCCGCGAGCAGGGCGCGACGGGCCTCCTTCAGTCTGGGGTCGTAATAAGGATTGAGGTTGTCCAGTCCGATCACGCGCTGGCCCTGCGCCAGCAGACGCCGCGCCGTATGGAATCCGATGAAGCCGGCTGAGCCTGTGACGAGAACGGGACGGTCGTCGGTCAAGCGATCCGCCTCGCACGGCGTCGACCGACCTCGGGCGCGTCGCGCGCACCCAGTTCCAGGACCGCGGCCAGAACGGCGAAAACGGCCATGAGCGCCACCGTCCGGAACGGATACTCCGCGACGCTGTGCACCAGCATCAGGAGCATGCCCGCAGACGCGGCTCTCGCCAAGTCTGCCGCCGTGCCCGGGGGCGCGCGCCACGCGGCCCAGGAGCGCCGACCGAACCAGATCAGAAATGCGATCAGGACCCCGACGCTTATCCAGCCGCCTTCCAGCCAGATTTCCAGATACTCGTTGTGCGCCCGGTTGAACGAGGTCGCGTCCAGCTCTTCCAGCGTCTCGACCGATCGGTAGACGCGCTCGAAAGAACCGAACCCTGCGCCGGTCGGCAGGTAGGCCTGGGCCGCCTCCGCCACCGTCGGCCAGCGCTCGAACCGGGCTTCGGGCGGCGCGGAAGCGTCGAACCGGTCAAGGATGGGGCCGAGGCCGACGGCGGCGACGAGAGCCAAGGCCGCGCCCGCGGCGCCCGTGAGGCCGAGCGCGGCCGGACCGGGACGGGCGCGACCGGCCGCGGCCCAGATGATGAGCCCGGAGAACACCAGCGCGGGGCCGAGCAGCGCCACCCCAGCGCGCGAACGGGTGGCCGCGATCGTCACGACGGCGATCGCGATGACGGCCACGCCCGTCCAGAAGGCCGTTCGCTTCTCCGGCCGCCGGCGGGAGGCCGTGCCGATGACGGCCGCGGCCAGCGGCATGGCGACGACGCACAGCGTGGCGAGGTGATTTCGGTTGGCGAACAAGCCGGTGATGGTGCCCCGCGTCGTGCTGGGCCAGAGGTAGGCGGGGTCGCCCGCCAAGGCCTGAGCCAAACTAAGCAGAAAGCTGAGCAACAGGCCGAGGAAAATGACCCGGACGTAAACCTGATGCGCCGTCGATCCAGTCAGCAGAACGCCCAAAAACACCGCCGCCGCGGGCGCGAATGCGAGGAACGATCTCCAAGTCATGTCAGGAGCCACGGACATGGGCGCCCATCCTGGCGACAAACCCGCAATCTCAAGCGCCAAGATTCCCCCCTCCCTGCCCGGCAAGGCACCCCAAAAGGCTGGGGGAAGGGGGACCAGCTGCACGAGGGGGATCGAGGCCGCCGCCAGGAGGATGCTCATCGCGAACCGGTGACGGGTCCACGCGGACAAGTCCCAAGCTCGCAGCGCACCCAATCCGATCAGGGGCAGCGCCGCAAGTTCGACGGCAGTGAGTCGGAGCGCATGCCTCTGGCTGGCGCCGCCGATCAAGAGGCAGACGACAATGAGGGACGCCGTGGCCACCGCCACCTTGTCCCAACGACGGAACTGCCTGATCCAGGAGTGCGACAAACTTGCGGCTTTCTGGCTCATTGAATCCGTACGTGTCAGAGCGCTGGATCGGTTGCGGCGCTCAATCGGCCCTCACCCGAGTGCCCGCGCTCGGCCAGACCGTGGTTGCAGCCCATATTGATCAATTCGTCATACCGGCCCTCGGCCGCATTGCAAGATTGCCAACATCGAGGCGGCCCAGAGCCTGGATTCAGGGGGCGACGTCAGTACGGACGGGGGCAATCGCAAACGTGTCGAACCATGCGACGATTGTGGTCCGACGGGGCCCGCGAACAGTCCTCAGTTCAAGCCACTGGGCGCTGCAGTCGCCGGGAACGTCGAACGTCACTTCGTGCGGCGCCCAGACCTCAGCGTCCCGAATCGCCGGCGGGGCCCAGGCGGCGATGACCGAATTCGTCTCAAGGCAGCGGATCGTCCACGCCAGACGGGGATCTTCGTCGCCCGCCTCGAACCGGTAACGGCCGGAGAACTTGTGGCGGCCGCGCTCAAGCAGCAGAAGTTGGCTTGCGACCGTCCGGGCGGAAAACCCGTCTGTCTGAACAAAAAGGGCCTTCCCTTGCGCGTCCGGGGTCGTTGACAGCTCAGCTTGGACACCCGGTCCGGCGTTGATCTGCCACCCGAATGGCTTGGGGCCGCCGGTTCCTTCAAAGTCGCCGTCCTGTAGAGGCGCGGGGAGGGGGCGGCCCAATCGTCGCTTCAATTCGCGGAGCCCCGGCACGCGTCCATCTTCGACCCACTCGCCGTAGATCGCCTCAAGCTCCGGATCCGTGAGGCGGCCACGGGTCCGTTGCAGGCCGAGGGCGACCAGTGCCTGAACTTGCGGTCCCCTCTCGGAAGCATGCAGCGCGTTCAGATAGTCGGACCGCCAGTTTGGATGCGGCGCAAGACGGGCGATCAGGAACGGCGCCGCGCGAGGATCCTCTGTGGCCGCGATCGTGAACATCCGAAAAATTCTTGGCCTTACGTCTTCCCGCCGCCTGGCCAAGGCGTCGGCGTGGCCGAAGGCGCCGGCGTAATCGCCTTGTTCAAGCCTCCGTTGAATGAGCCAAGCGTGGGAAGGGTCGTCTCTCAAACTCCAGTTGCCCGCCAGAGTGAGCAACTCGTCTGCCGTTTCCCGGTCCGTCGGTGCGACCGCCAGGCCCAAGACGCGCAAGGCCCTGACGTCAAACGGCGCTGCAGTGAGCGCCATCTCGGCCAGGTCGCGCGCGCTTTCGAGACGGCCCGCCACCAGTTCCGCTTCAGCGGCACGGCTCAGCACTTGTCCGGAGGAGGGCGCAACTCTGACGGCGGCTTCCACCGGTGCTCGCTGCACCAGAAGTCCGACGACCATCTGCCAGCCCAGCCAAATGAGCAGGATCGTCAGAACATGCGGAGCCAAGGCCCGCGCCTCCTTACCTCTGCCCATAGCTTCGCCTACGCCCCCTCCTCCTGCCCGTGGTCGCCGCATCAGGCCGCCTCATTGTCCGACCTTTGTTTCGCGGCTTCCCCGTAAGAGTAGTCATAGGCGTAATCGTAGCTGCCGTATTGTGTGACTTTGGTGTCAAACTTGGTCAGTACACCTCCCAAAAGGTGCCCATTGCCGATCAGCAGGCGACGCAGCGCGCCTCTGGCCTGAGCGCGGCGTGTTCGTCGCGATTCCAGGACGAAAATGGTGCCCCCAACCGCGGACGAGAGCAGGGGGGCGTCCGCGAAGCCGAGCACCGGCGGTCCGTCGATCACGACGTGGTCCACCTCATGGCGCATGTCAGCAAGTATCACGCGCAGGCGATCACTCCCCCAGAGTTCTGCCGGGTTCGGGGGCAGAGGGCCGGAAGGCACGATTCCCAAGTTCGGCTCGGAAGTCGCCTGCACCACTTGTGAGAGGCTTGATGCGCCCGCAAGCAGATTGCTCATGCCTGCTGTGTTCTCGACGCCAACGATGCGATGCATCGAGGGGTTTCGCAAATCCCCGTCGATCAGCACTACGCGCTTGCCGATCCGAGCCAAGTTCAGGGCGGTGGCGTAGGCCGTCGTGGATTTGCCCTCAGCCGGGCGCGAGCTGGTCACAAGGATGCTGGCCGGCACGCCGTCTGGGGTCGAGAACTGCAGGGCCGTGCGGAGAGAGTAGTACGCCTCAGAGAACGGTGACCGGATATCGTCAAGGGCTTCACGAGGCGTCTGCTCGCGGGACAGCAGGGGAATCACGCCCACGATGGGCAGCCCAAGCTTGCTTTCCGCGTCTTCCGGCGTCGCCAATGTCTCGTCGAGCGCCTCCAAGACGAAGGCCGCGAGCGCGCCCAAACCGAGGCCCAACAACGAGGCAAGGATCAGGTTTACCAGCAGGTTCGGCTTCGATGGGGCGGTAGGCACCTGAGCCTGATCGACGATAGAAATGTTATTCGAGGCGACGGTACCAGTGACGCCGACCTCTTTGTAGCGTTCCAGAAGCGCATCGTAGAGAGTTCTGGTCGTGTCCACCTCACGCTGGAGAATGTTGTACTCAACACTTCGATTGCGCAGATCCTGAACCTCGTCCGTGAGGCCGTCGACCTGAGCCTGGAGCGCTCGCTCATTGTTCGCCGCGACGACATATTGACCTTGGATGGAGGACAGGATTCCGCGGGCTATGTCGCTGATCTGGGCGTCAAGTTCCTCAATCTGGCTGCGCAACTGGACCTGGCTCGGCCAGTCTTCGCGGTAGACGCGGGATTGCTGCTGGTACTGGGCGTCCAGCAGCGCGCGCTGTTCGGTCAGGCGTTGAATGGCCTGGTTCTGAAGAACTTCAGGCTGGCTCAAAAGCGGCGCCGCGCGTGCTTGGCGCCATCGCTGCTCCGCCGCGATACGGGCCGCCCGCGCGCTCGCCAAAGAAGCGTTCAGCGCAGAGAGGTTCGTCCCGGCCAATGACTGCGTCTGGCCAGATCCATCAGGCCCCGGCTCGGACAGGTTAACGATGCCTTGCGCGGTGGCGTAGTCGACCAGGGCGCGTTCGGTTTCCTCAAGCTTCGCTTTGGTTTGCCCAATCTGCTCCTCAAGGAACTCTCGCGCGAACGAGGAGGACTCAAAGCGTCGGTCAAGGTTTGCTTGGATGAAGTTCTCAGCGTAGGCATTGACGACCCGGGCAGACAGGGCCGGGACCGGACTGTCAAAGGTTATCTGGACCAAGCGGGACCCCCTCACGGGCGAGACCGAGAAGTTCGTCATCACTACGCTGACCACCGCTTCCCGGCGGATCCGGGCGTACTCAGCAGCCGTTCGATCCCCCCGCACCGGCGGCGTCGCGCCCATCTGCTCCAGAAACGAGTTCGATGCGGCGAGTCCGAGGCTGTCGACGACGCGCTCGGCTAGGGAGCGGCTTCGCAGCAGACCATATTGAGTTTGGAAAAATTCCTCGCCGTAGCCTTGGGACTCACGCGGCTGCACATCGTCGACGTTCAGGACGCGCGCGGTCTCACGGTCGATTTGAAGCGTCGCGCTGGCACTGTATATCGGTGTCATCAGCAGCGTAATGGCCACTCCCGCAAGCAGCGCGAGCAAGAAAGAACCTGCGATTATCCACCGATACTTGACTGCGAGGCGCCAATAGTGAGCAATCTCAAATAGGTTGCCCTCTTGAGATCTGTCCGTTACCGGTGCGCCCCAAAAATCATCCTGATGCCTGTCGGGGGCATTGCGTTTCAACGGAATTTCGCCGTTCACGGACATCTCTCAACTCGCCTTGACCATCTGCTCCGGCGCTCGGACTAGCGGCGCAGACCTGCGCCTTAGCCCATCATAAGGGGAAGAGCGAGACCGCTTCGCTGGGGGTTGGCCTTTTGCATTCTGGTGGCCATCATCAAACTGTCGGGAAGAGCCGGCATATCGCGCGCCGAGCGCACACGAGCGACGGAACCCTTTATCCGTCCGCGTGATCGTAATCGTGGAGAACATGATGCTACTGCATGGGGCCGCGCCTTCCGGGGCTTTCGCTTGAGCGAGGCGGCGAACGCGCGCCTGCCTGTGACGCGTGCAGGCGGGAAAATCCCCTTGCTTGTCGCCTTTGGGCGTATCGGTCTTCTGACGGGTTTCGCCTTGGTCGCACTGCCTATCGGGTATGCTGCCACCTTCCATGGCGGGCCCTTGGGCGTGATGCTTGGCGTCGCTTGGCATCCCACTATCATGTTGCCAGCGTCTGCAAATGCGCTCGTGGTGATCAGCGCATTCAGATTACAGGGCCGCCTAGACCGAAAAATCGCAATCGGCCTTACAAGGGTCCTGCTCGTGCATGGTGCTCTGTCATTCCTGATCCTTGCATTGCGACTGCCTTATTCGAACCAGGTGATGCTAACGGCGGCGCTCGTCTCCTGCGTGTTGGCGCCGCTTGTCGTGTGGCTGGCGAACGACGGGGTCAAGGCGCGCATTGCCGCCGTCGGTCCATGGCATCCGCTGATGGACCGGTTGGAAGGCCGCTTCGATTGGATAGAAGAGCCCCGCTCGAACCTGCTGGACTACGATCTCATCCTGACGCCCGATATGGGATTGTTGCCCGTCGGCTGGTCGAAAGTTCTTTCGAACACCATGCTGATGGGGCGTCCCGTGCGCCATCTGGCCGAATTCATCGAGGAGGTTGAGGGCCGGACGTGCTTGGAGCATTTTGACCCCCAGCATGTGCAGAACCGTGGGCTGACGTCATATCGGACCCGGAAGCGCATCATGGACGTCGCCCTGGTGGTGATCGCCCTTCCTGTCGCGGTTCCTCTCCTGGCTGCGGCATGCGTCGTCATTGCAGTGACCATGGGGCGCCCGGTGCTGTTCGTTCAGGAACGGGTTGGCTTGGGCGGTCGAGTATTCCGTATGTACAAGCTCCGGACGATGAGGCCGGCGCTTCCCAACGAGACGGCCGCTGCCACGAACTCGTCTAATGCGGATCGTGTTACTCCCGCTGGCCGCCTTTTTCGGAAATATCGAATTGACGAACTGCCGCAGCTCTGGAACGTGCTGGCCGGCGACATGAGTATCATAGGCCCCAGGCCCGAATGGCGATTGCTGAGCGAGGCGTATAGCGCGGAGCTGCCGACCTATTCATACCGGTACCTCGTTCGCCCCGGGATTACAGGCTGGGCACAGGTGCGCGGTGGGTACGCGTCGGACTTGGCCGAAACGAGAGCGAAGGTTGAGCTTGATCTGTTTTACATTAAGAATTTCTCGTTCGCCTTGGATGTCCAGATACTGATACGAACCATCTGGACGCTAGCGTCGGGTTTTGGCGCGAGGTAGCGCGCCAGCATCCTGATCAAAATACAACAGTAGCCTCCAGTCATTTCGACTGGTGGCCTCAGAACATTCCGACCGGATGCCCGTTTCCCGAGTTCTCAACAGACAATGACTTCATGAGCACCTTCGCCGCCCAACTCCTTGGTCGTCTTCGCGACCGCACCGCCGTCATAGGCATCGTCGGACTGGGCTACGTGGGCCTGCCTCTTGCCATCCGCTTCTCACAGATGGGGTACCGCGTCCTCGGTCTTGATATTGCGCCGGAAAAGGTCGACTCGCTCAATCGAGGAGAGAGCTATATTGAGCATATAGCCGCGTCAGATGTCGCCGCGATGCGCGAGGTCGGTTTCCAGGCCACGACCGACTTCTCGCGGACGCCGGAGGCCGACGCCCTCATTCTCTCCGTCCCCACGCCGCTGAACAAGTACCGGGAGCCGGACCTCAGCTTCGTGCTGGACACAGTGGACAGCCTGACGCCGTACATGCGTGAGGGGCAGGTGATGTCCCTAGAGAGCACCACCTACCCCGGCACGACCGACGAGGAACTTCTGCCTCGCCTCGAGGCCGTCGGCCTGAGGGTCGGAGAGACGACCTTTTTGGTCTACTCGCCGGAGCGCGAGGATCCGGGCAATCCGAATTTCACCACCAACACCATTCCCAAGGTCTGCGGCGGCGTCACGCCCGTCTGCCTCGAGGTCGGCCTTGCCCTGTACGGCCAGGTGATCGATCGCGTCGTGCCGGTCAGTTCCACCCGCGCGGCGGAGCTGACCAAGCTGCTGGAGAACATCCACAGAGCGGTCAACATCGGCCTCGTCAATGAGATGAAGATCGTCGCCGACCGGATGGGCATCGACATCCACGAGGTTATCGGCGCGGCGGCCACCAAACCTTTCGGCTTCGTGCCCTACTGGCCGGGACCGGGTCTGGGCGGCCACTGCATCCCCATCGACCCCTTCTACCTGACCTGGAAGGCGCGCGAGTACGGGCTGCACACCCGCTTCATTGAGCTGGCGGGCGAGGTCAACTCGGCCATGCCCGACTACGTCGTGGCCAAACTCACCCATGCGCTGAACGAGCGGCTCAAGTCCGTGCGCGGCAGCAGGGTGCTGGTCCTGGGCATCGCGTACAAGAAGAACGTCGACGACATGCGCGAGAGCCCGTCGGTCATCCTGATGGAAAAGCTGCGCGACCTCGGCGCCCACGTCGACTACAGCGACCCCCATATTGCCAGCTTCCCCAAGATGCGTGAGCACAAGTTCGAGCTCGACAGCAAGACGCTGACGCCGGATGTGCTCGCCGCATACGACTGCGTGCTGCTGGCGACAGACCATGACCGGTTCGACTACGATTTGATCGGTCGTCACGCTGCCTTGATCGTCGACGCGCGCGGGCGCTTTCGCCGCGGCGAAGACAACATCATTAAGGCCTGACGGGCCGGGGCGGGGAGGACGCATGGCGATCAAGGTTCATCCGACCGCATTCGTCGATGAAGGCGCGAGCGTCGGCGACTTCACGGCGATCTGGCATTTCTGTCACGTCGAGTCCGGCGCCGTGATTGGCGAGAACAACAACCTTGGACAGAACTGCTACGTCGGCCGCACGGGTGTGGTCGGGAACGGCTGCCGGCTTGGCAACTCGGTTTCGGTGTGGTCGCACGTCGAGCTTGAGGATTTCGTCTTCTGCGCCCCGTTTATGGTGTTCACCCACATCGCTTTCCCCCGCGCCGCGGTCAGCCGTCGCCAGGTGTTCGTCAAGACGCGGGTCGGCACGGGCGCGACGCTGGGCGCGAATTGCACGGTCGTCCCGGGCGTCGCCGTCGGTCGCGGCGCCTTCGTGGGTGCCGGCGCCACGCTGACGCGGGATTGCCCGGACTGGGCGCTGCTGATCGGGTCGCCAGCGCGCCAGGTGGGCTGGGTCTCGGCCTATGGGGACAAGATTCCGCTCCCGCTGTCCGGGTCCGGCGAGTGGGTCTGTCCGGTCACAGAGGATCGTTACGTGCTGGCGGACGATCAGCTGACGCGCATCCCCGGCCCAGAAGACATCCTGGCCTATGTGCCGGGCCGCGAACTGCAACGCGTCACCGCGCGCGCGTGAGGAACCAACGAGACGACATGAACATCAAGGGCAAGAAAATCCTGCTCACGGGGGCCGACGGCTTCATCGGGTCACACCTGGCCGAGCACTTGGTCGCCCAAGGCTGCGACGTGCGGGCCTTCGTCTACTACAACAGCTTCAACAGCTGGGGCTGGCTGGATCAAGTCTCGCCGGACGTGAAGGGCGCGCTTGACGTCTTCGCAGGCGACGTCCGCGATCCGCACGGCGTGCGCGCGGCCATGCGCGGATGCGACGTCGTCCTGCACCTGGCCGCCCTGATCGCCATTCCGTACAGCTATCACTCGCCCGACACCTATGTGGACACCAACGTCAAGGGGACGCTGAACGTCGTCCAGGCGGCGCGGGATCTGGGCGTCGAACGGGTGGTCCACACATCCACCAGCGAGGTCTACGGCACCGCACGCTTCGTGCCGATCACCGAGGGCCATCCGCTTCAGGGCCAATCGCCCTATTCGGCATCCAAGATCGGTGCCGACCAGATGGCGCTCAGCTATCATGCCTCGTTCGAAACGCCGGTATCGGTAATCCGCCCGTTCAACACCTATGGCCCGCGCCAATCGGCCCGCGCGGTGATCCCGACCATCATCACCCAGATCGCTGCGGGCGCGACCTCCATCAAGCTCGGCGCCATCCATCCGACGCGCGACTTCAACTATGTGCACGACACAGTGCGCGGATTCGTCGCCGTCGCAGAATGCGACGCCGCCCTAGGCCAGGTAGTCAATGTCGCCAGCGACTACGAGATCTCGATCGGCGACACCGCACGCCTGATCGCCGAGCTGATGGGCCGCGAGGTCGAGTTCGTCACCGACGAGCAGCGTATGCGGCCCGCCGGCAGCGAGGTCGAGCGTCTGTGGGGCTCCAACGCCCGGGTCACCGAACTGACCGGCTGGCGGCCCGAGTTCCCGGGCGTAGAGGGCTTGCGCCGAGGTCTGAGCCAGACGATCGACTGGTTCAGCGACCCCCGCAACCTCGCCCGCTTCAAGGCGGACGTCTACAACATCTGACCATGACCCAGTCCAGCGCCGCCGCCGTCCAGACCTCCGCTCTCGCCGACCGCATCCTGGCGGCGGTCCGCGAGGTGCTGGGCCCGACTGACGGCGTCATGCCCCTGCATGAGCCGGAGTTCCGCGGGCGCGAGTGGGACTATGTCAAGGACTGTCTGGACACCGGTTGGGTGTCCTCGGTGGGGGGCTACGTCGATCGCATCGAGGCCGATCTGGCGCGCATCGCCGGGGTCGAGCGGGCGGTCGCGGTGGCCAATGGCACCGCGGCTCTGCACATCTGCCTGGATCTGGTCGGGGTCAAACCGGGCGACGAGGTGCTGATACCCGACCTCACATTCATCGCCACCGCCAACGCCGTGTCATATGCCGGCGCCCGGCCCCATTTCGTGGACTCCGAGCCAGTTTCCCTGGGCGTCGACGCCGGGCGGCTTGAGGCGCACCTGCAGGCGGTCGCCGAGCTGCGCGAAGGGGTCTGCCACAATCGCGCGACCGGCGCGCCGATCCGAGCCCTGGTGGTGATGCACGCCTTCGGCCACCCCTGCGACCTGGACGCGATCGAGGCGGTGACCGTGCGCTGGAACCTGGCGCTAGTGGAGGACGCCGCGGAATCGCTGGGTTCGTTGTACAAGGGCGCGCACACCGGCGGGCGGGGGCGGGTGGCGGCGCTCAGCTTCAACGGCAACAAGGTGGTCACCACCGGCGGCGGCGGGGCGATCCTGACCAACGACGCCGAACTGGGCCGGCGGGCCAAGCACCTGACCACCACCGCGCGCGTGCCCCACCGCTGGAGCTTCATCCACGACCAAATCGGTTACAACTACCGCATGCCCAATCTGAACGCGGCTTTGGGCTGCGCCCAGCTGGAGCGGCTGGACGACATGATCCGGCGCAAGCGCGACCTGGCCGCGCGCTACGCCGCCGCCTTCAAGGAGGTCCAGGGCGTGCGCTTCCTGGCCGAGCCCGAGGGCACGCACAGCAACTATTGGCTCAACGCCATCGTGCTGGACGACGCCGATTTGGAGAGTCGCGACCGCGTGTTGGAACGGCTGAACGACGCCGGCTACATGTCGCGACCAATCTGGACCCTGATGCACCGACTGCCGATGTACGCCGACTGCCCTCGCGCCGACCTTGTGGTGGCCGAGCGGCTGGAAGCCACCGTCATCAACCTGCCATCCAGCCCCAAGCTGGTCGACGCGTGACCTCGCCCCTGACAGTCTGCGTGGTGACGGGCAGCCGCGCCGAATACGGCTTGCTGCAATGGGTCATGCATGACCTGCGCGCCGATCCGGACGTGACGCTTCAGGTGATCGCCACGGGCATGCATCTGGAACCTCGATTCGGCATGACCGTCGATCGGATCGAGGCGGATGGATTCACCGTCGACGCCCGCGTGCCCTTGGGGCTGGACGGCGACGCGCCCGTCGACGTGGCGCGCGCCATGGGTCGCGGCGTGGAAGGCGTTTCGCGAGCGCTGGTCGACCTGCGCCCTGACGTCATGCTGATGCTGGGCGACAGGTTCGAAATCTTGGCGGCGGCCCAAGCGGCCTTGGTCCACAATGTGCCGATCGCCCACATCGCCGGCGGCGACGTGACCGAAGGCGCCTTCGACGAGGCCATCCGTCACGCCCTGACCAAGATGGCGCACCTGCACCTGACCACCAACGCCCAGTCGGCCGCCCGCGTGCGTCAGATGGGCGAGGATCCGGCACGGATTCTCGTCGTCGGCAGCCCCGGCCTGGACCACCTTTTGCGCTCCGAGCTGCTAACTGGAGAGGAGCTGGAGGCCGCGTTGGGTGCGCCGCTGGGACCGCGCAACATCCTGGTCACCTTCCATCCGGTGACGCTGGAGGCCGACCGCGGCGGGGGCGAACTGACCCAGCTCCTGGACGCCTTGAGCCGGCTGGCGGACGACGTGATGATCTGGATCACCCGGCCCAACGCCGACCCCGGCAACCACGCCGTAAACACCGCCTTGGACGCTTGGGCGGTCGGCCGGCCGCAGGTGCGCCTGCACACCTCCCTCGGCCAGGTGCGCTACCTATCCCTGATGGCCCAAGTCGACGCGGTGGTCGGCAATTCTTCCAGCGGCCTCTATGAGGCCCCGTCCCTGGGCGTGCCGACGGTCGACGTCGGCGACCGCCAGGCCGGCCGGCTGGTCGCGACCTCGGTCATCCGCACCCCCGCCCGAGCCGACTCCATCGCCGCCGCGATCGACCGGGCGCTGAGGACGGACGCGACCGGGACGGTCAACCCCTATGGCGACGGCCGCTCCGCCGGGCGGATCGTGGCGGCACTTAAGGCCGCGCCGCGCGGGTCCGCCCTTCTGCGCAAGACGTTCCACGAGGCGTCCCATGTCTGAGCCGGTGTTCGTCATCGCCGAAGCGGGGGTGAACCACAACGGCTCGCTGGACCTGGCGCGCCGGCTGGTCGGCGCGGCCGCCGACGCCGGCGCCGACGTGGTCAAGTTCCAGAGCTTCAAGGCCGAGCTTTTGGTCACCCGCCGCGCCGAGAAGGCCGCCTATCAGGTGACGAACACCGGCGAGGCCGGCGATCAGCTGGCCATGCTCAAGGGGCTGGAACTGTCGCTGGACGACACGCGGGCCCTGGTCGATCACTGCCGTGACTGCGGCATCCGCTTCATGTCCACCGCCTTCGACATGCCCAGCCTGCGGTTCTTGGCCGGGCTGGACATGCCGGCGGTCAAGATTCCGTCGGGCGACCTGACCTATGGCCCCATGCTGCTGGCGGCCGCGCGTCTGGGCCGGCCCCTGATCGTCTCGACCGGCATGGCCACCCTGGCCGAGGTGGACGAGGCCCTGTCGGTGATCGCCTTCGGACTGACGCGGGACGGCGATCCGCCCGACCGGACGGCGCTGGAAGCCGCCCGGTTCAGCGCCGAGGGTCAGGCCGCATTGGAGCGGGCGGTCACCCTTCTGCATTGCACGACCCAATATCCGGCCCCTCCAAAGGCGGTGAACCTGCGCGCCATGGACGCCATGGCCCAAGCTTTCGGCCTTCGCGTCGGATACTCCGACCACACCTCGGGCACGGCCGTGTCGGTCGCCGCCGTCGCTCGCGGGGCCACGGTGATCGAGAAGCATTTCACCTTGGACCGCACCCTGCCCGGGCCTGACCACGCCGCCTCGCTGGAGCCCGCCGAACTGGCCACCATGATCGCCGACGTCCGCACGGTCGAGGCCGCCTTGGGCTCGCCGCGCAAGGGGCCCGACCCGGTCGAGGTTCCCAACCGCCGCATCGCCCGCCGCAGTCTCGTCGCGGCCCGTCCCATCGCGGCGGGTGTGACGATCTCGGCCGACGACCTGACCGCCAAGCGCCCGGCCGACGGCCTGTCACCCATGCGCGCTTGGGAGGTGATCGGCCGGGTCGCGGCCCGCGACTATGGCCCCGACGACCCGGTGTTGCCGTGACGGGCCCGGTAGTGATCGTGGGCGCCGGGGGCCACGCCCGCGTCGTGGCCGATGCCCTGATGTGCCAGGGAGTCGAGGTGCGCGGCTTCGTGGATCCCGACGTGTCCCTGCACGGATCGCCCGTCTACGGCCGTCCTGTCCTGGGCGGCGACGCGGTGCTGGACGAGCCCGATCTGTTGGACTGCGACCTGGTCAACGGTCTGGGCGGGGTCGGGCTGGAAGGTGGCCCGCCGCTGCGTCGTCGGGTGCAGGAACGGCTTCAGGCCCGAGGCCGTCGCTTCGTCGGCGTGCGCCACCCGACCGCCCACGTCTCGCCCCGCGCCGACCTGGCCGCCGACGTCCAGGTGCTGGCCGGCGCGGTGATCCAACCGGGCGCGCGCATCGGCGCCGGCTCGGTGATCAACACGCGCGCGGTGATCGAGCACGACTGCCGCCTGGGCGGCTTCGTGCACTGCGCGCCGGGATCGGTGGTCTGCGGCGACGTCGATCTCGGCGACGACGTCCACGTCGGGGCCGGGTCGGTGATCCGACAGGGGCTGATCCTGGGGCGGGGCGTGGTCGTGGCCGCCGGCGCCGCCGTGGTGGCCGATCAGAACCTCGCCGCCGTCCTGATGGGCGTGCCGGCCAAGGTGCGGGGATAGAATGGACGACTGGCGCAAGGCTCTGATTCCCCCCGACGCCGATCTGCGCGAGACCCTCCGGGCGATCGACGGCACCGGCACGGGAATCTCCCTCGTCGTCGACGGCGACGGACGCCTGCTGGGCACGGTCAGCGACGGCGACGTGCGCCGAGCCCTGATCGCGGGCGCGGACCTGCACGCCCAGGCCCACACCGTGCTGAACCGCAACCCGAGGGTTGCGCGCCAGGGTCAGAGCCGCACCGCCATGCTGGAGATGCTGCGCGACCAAGGCCTGCACCAGCTGCCGATCGTCGACGAGGCGGGCCGGGCGGTGGGCCTGGTCACGCTGGACGGCCTGCTGCGCGCCCCGGAGCGGCCCCATGAGGTCGTGATCATGGCCGGGGGCCTGGGCCAGCGCCTGTCCGAGCTGACCCGCGACACTCCCAAGCCCATGCTGAAGGTCGGCTCGCGCCCGATCCTGGAGACCATCATCCTGAACTACGCCGGTCAGGGGTTCCGGCGCTTCTGGCTGTCGGTCAACTACAAGGCCGAGCAGATCGAGGATCATTTCGGCGACGGCTCGCACATGGGGCTGGACATCCGCTATCTGCGCGAGACGACCCGGTTGGGCACCGGCGGCGCTCTCAGCCTGCTGCCGCAGATGCCGACCGGGCCGATCGTGGTCTCCAACGGCGACGTTCTGTCCAAGGAGGACTACGGCGCGGTGCTCGACGCCCATCTGGCCGCCGACGCCCAAGCCACGGTCCTGGTCCGCGATTATGAAATCCAGGTGCCTTTCGGCGTCGTCAGCGCCGGAGCCGACGGGGTCACCGCCTTGCAGGAAAAGCCGACCCAGCGGTTCCTGATCAACGCCGGCGTCTACATCATCGCGCCGGAAGCCCTGTCGCTGGTACCGCGCGACACTTTCTTCGACCTGCCGACCCTTCTGGAGCGCATGCTGGAAGCGGGGATGAAGGTCCGCACCCATCGGGCCGAGGCCTATTGGATGGACATCGGCCGCCTGCCAGACTTCGAACGCGCCAACGCCGAGTTCAAGGCGGTGTTCGGGTGATCGGTGGGCTCTCGGTTCTGGCGGTGATCCCTGCGCGCGGCGGCTCCAAGGGCGTTCCGGGCAAGAACGTCCGTCCCGTCGGCGGTCGCCCCCTGATCGAATGGACCATCCGGGCCGCCCAAGGCTCGCGCTACGTCGACCGCACAGTGCTGTCGTCCGACGACGCCGGCATCATCGCCGTGGCGCAGGAGGCGGGGTGCGAGGTGCCGTTCGTCCGTGCCGCCGAACTGGCGACGGACGAGGCGGGATCGGTCGAGGTGGTGGTGGACGCGGTCGAACGCGTCGGGGCCCACGACCTGGTCGTCCTTCTGCAGCCCACGTCCCCCCTGCGGCGCGCCGAGGACGTCGACGCGGCCCTGCAGACCCTGATCGCCACCGGCGCCCCGTCCTGCGTCTCGGTTACCGAGGCGACCGATCATCCTTGGCTGATCTTCGGCGAGGACGCCGGGCGGCTGATCGCCTATTGCGCGCCACCGCCGGGCGCCAGCCTGCGGCGCCAAGACCTGCCCGCCGCCTGGGTGCTGAACGGCGCGGTCTATGCCGTGCGCACGGACGCCCTGATGGCCGATCGCGCGCTGTTTCATCCCGGCCGCTCGGCGCTGCATGTCATGCCCGCCGACCGGTCGGTGGACATCGACACCTTGGCGGACCTAGACCGCGCGGAGGCGCTGCTGGCCGAAATCCGGCCCGTCCCATGAGCTTCGCGCGCGCGGGAGCGGTCTATGCCGTGGCCAACGTCGCCTCGGCTTTCCTGCCCTTCCTTCTTCTGCCGCTGCTGACGCGAGTGCTGGATCCCGCCGAGTTCGCCCGGGTCGTCGCCTTCGCCCTCCTGGTCACGCTGTCCGGCACCGCGGCCGGGCTGAACGTCCACGGCGCCATGGGCATGATCTGGTTCCGCAAGCCGGCGGAGGAGGTGCCGTCCTATCTGGGCGCCGCCCTGGTCGTGATCACCCTGACCACGGCCGCCGTCGCCGGGCTGGTGGCCCTGATCCTAGCTTGGGCTCCGGCCTTGGGGGCCGGTCTGTCGCCCCATTGGGGGGCGGCCGCTGCGCTGACCGCCGGCGCCAACATCCTGGTCCAGACCCGGCTGGTGCTGTGGCAGAGCCAGAACCGGCCCCTGATCAGCGCCGCCGTCCAGTTCGGCGGCAGCGCTGTCAATTTCGCGCTGTCCCTGGTCGGGGTGCTCCTGCTAAGTCTGGAGGCAGCCGGCCGGAACGGCGGCATCGTCCTGGCCGGGGTTCTGACCGCGCTTTTGTGCGTGGCCACGTTCGTCGCCGGCCGCGGGCTGAACTTGGGCTTTCGGCGCGATCATGTGACGATCCTGATTGGCTTCGGCGCGCCCCTGGTCGTCCACACGATGGGCGCGGTCCTGTTGTCCACGGCCGACCGCTGGGCCGTGTCGATCCGGCTCGACGCGGCAGCCTTGGGCGTTTATGGAGCGGCGGCCCAGCTGGGCCTTCTGATGTCTCTGGTCGGTGACGCCTTCGTGAAGGCCTTCAGTCCGTGGCTCTATGGCAAGCTCAAGGGCGCGACGGACCAGGACCGGCTGTTCGCCGTCGGCGCTGTCTACGGCTCGATCCCCGCCTTTTTGATCATCGCCGTGATCGTCGGCCTCGGCCTTGTCGTGGCCAGCGGCTTCGTCTTGGGGCCCCAGTATCGCCAGGCCACCGGCATCCTGCCCTGGTTCACCGCCGGCGGGGCCATGACAGGCGTCTATCTCTGCACCTCGGGCCTTTATTTCTACCACGCGCGGACAGGCCTCCTGGCCTCGGTCAGCCTGAGCGCCGGCGTGCTGGGTGCGGCTTGCACATGGTGGCTGGTATCGCGCTTCGGCCTGGTCGGCGCGGCGGCGGGCTATGCCCTGACCCAGGCCTTTCTGGCCTGCGCCAGCACGGTCGTGGCCATGCGCACCTTCGACCTGCCTTGGTCGCGTCCCGCGGCCGCGCTTTCGACCTGGACCACCAGCCTCATCGCCCCCTTGCGGACCCACCTCTCCAAACAGCGGAACCCAATCCAATGACTGACAAACACCCCGCCTCGCCCGTCGGCGCGACCGTCGCGGTGATCGGACTTGGGCGCATGGGCGTGCGTCATGCCGAGGCCGCCGAGCGGGTCGGCATGAAGATCGTCGGCCTGATGGACGTGGCCGAGGCCGCGCTGCCGCCCGTGGCCGAGCGCTTCTCGGTTCCCGCCTCCGGCTGTTTCACCGATGCGGCGGCCATGCTGGAGGCGGTCAAGCCGGACGCGGTCGTGATCGCCACTACCGCGCCTAGCCATTGCAATCTGGTGCTGACGGCGGCCAAGGCGGGCATCCCCTATATCCTCTGCGAAAAGCCGATGGGCGCCTCCCTCGCCGAGGGCGACGCCATGATAGCGGCGACCCAGGCCAGCGGCAGCGTCTTGGGCATCAATCACCAGATGCGGTTCATGGAGCAGTACACCAAGGTCAAGGCCTTGCTGGACGGCGAGGCCATGGGTCCATTGGTGACCATCATCGTGGCCGCCTCGAATTTCGGCTTGGCCATGAACGCCAGCCACTATTTCGAGATGTTCCGCTACATCGTCGGCCAGCCGGTCGACACCGTCCAGGCTTGGCTGGAGCCGGACCGCCTGGCCAATCCGCGCGGGCCCCAGTTCGACGATCGGTCCGGCCGCATCCTGGCCCGCAGCGCCGCCGGCACGACCATGTTCATGGACCTGTCGGCGCGGGCCGGCTGGGGCATGCAGGTCATCTACACCTGCCGCAACGGCCAGATCGTGGTGGACGAGCTGAATGGCGTCATGCGCGTCGGCGTCCGCAAGGCCGAGCATCGCGACCTGCCGACCACGCGGTATGGGATGCCGGCCGACATCACGACCGAGGCGATCACCCCGGCGGATTCTGTCGGACCCACGGTCGACGTCTGGAACGCCATGTTCCGCGGCCAAGACTTCCCCGACGCCCAAGTGGGGATGCACGCCCTGTCGTGCTTGGTGGCCGCGCATGTCTCGGATCGGGCGGGCGGCCAGGCCGTGTCGCTGACCGCCGGCGACCTGCCGCGCGATGAAATCTTCAAATGGGCCTGAGGGGACACGGACCGATGTCAAAGTGGAAAATCGCCATCGTCGGCGCCGGATATATGGCCGCCGAACACGCCAAGGCTTTCGCGGCCCTGCCGGACGCGGAGATCGTTGGCGTCTGCGGCCGCAATCCCGACCGCGCTCGGGCGTTGGCCGAGGCGCACGGGGTCGCCGCCTATGACACGGTGGGTGCCCTGTTCGAGGCGACCCGTGCGGACGCCGTCATCGTCACCGTCAACGAGCTGTCGATGGGCGACGTCTGCCGTCAGGTCTTCAAACATCCTTGGGCCGCCCTGTTGGAAAAGCCAGTCGGCCTGAACTTGGCCGAGGCCCGGCGGATCCTGTCGGAAAGCCGTGACGCCCAAGGCCCTGCCTGGGTTGCGCTGAACCGCAGGTCCCACGGCTCGACTCTGGCGTCGCTGCACGAACTGACCCAGGACCAAGGCCCGCGCCTGGTCAGCGTGCTGGACCAGCAGGACATGAACGTCGCCCGCTCGATCGGCCAGCCCGAGCCGGTCGTGCTGAACTGGATGTACGCCAACTCCATCCATCTGGTGGACTATTTCGCCATCTTCTGTCGCGGCGAGCTGGTCGGCGTCGACGTGACCCTGCCGTGGGACGCCGCGCGGCCGGGCATGGTGTGCGCCACCTTGCGCTATGATTCCGGCGACGCGGGCCTCTATCAGGCGGTGTGGGACGGCCCGGGACCCTGGGCGGTGGCGGTGACCAACGCCTCGGTCCGCCTGGAGATGCGTCCGTTGGAATCGCTGACGGTCCAGCGCCGCGGCGAGCGCCGCGCCGCGCCGGTCGAGCTCGGTACGAACGACGCGGACTTCAAGCCCGGCCTGCGCGTCCAGGCCCAAGAGTTGATCCGGTCCCTGAACGGCGAGACGCCGCGCCTGGCGACTCTGGAAGACGCCACGAAGTCGATGGAGGTCGTGGCCAAGATCTACGGCCTGGCCTGAGTCCGGCGATGTCGCGTTTCGATCGAAACCAGCGTCTGGCCGCCTTCAAGACGCTGGAGACGCGATGCCGCCTCTTCGCCGTCCGCGTCGACGGCTGGTCGGCGTGGCGGGTCATGCGCAACTTCGCCTACTATTCGGCCGCCGCCCTGCCTCTGGTCTCGCCCGCCCGGTCCCAAGCGTCGCGGGTTCGGGCAGCCCTGGTCGGCAGCCTGCGCCTGGCGGGCCATCTGCTGCGGGGCCGCCGCGTCGACGTCCTGGTCAAGACCGCCCGATCCGCGCTGAGGATGGAGACCCCGGCGGGCGCGCGCGACGTCTATTTCGACGGCTTCTTGGGCGAGTACCGGCATTTCAAGCTGGAGGAGGTCAACAGCGCCCAGTACGACGACCAGGCCCGACGCGCCAGGCATCCGGCCCATCTGGACGCGGTGGTCTTCACCTTCTGGGGCAAGGTGCTGAGCAAGCTGAAGCCAGCTCCCGCGCCCGCCGCCGTTTTCGCCCGCACGGTCTCGGCAGAGCTGGCGCGCGAAGTGGACGTGCACATTCCTGTCGCCGCTCTGCTGGAGCGCATCTCGACGGCCTATTGGCAGGGACGTCTTTATGGCCTGCTGCTTGCGCGCCTGCGGCCGCGGGTCGTTCTGGGCTCCGACACCGGCGACTATGGGCTGATGATCGCCTGCGCCAAGGCCGGGATCCCCTTCATCGAACTGCAACACGGCATCTTCGACGCCAAGCACCCCGACGCGGTGCCGACCGACGCCGAAGGGACCGACCGTGAACTGCTGATCCCCGACGCCTTGGCCTCTCGCGGGGCTCACTGGGTCAATGCGCTCGCCGGAACCCGGCACGCGGCGGCGGCGCGGCTGATGGGCAATGAACTGATCGACCAAGCGCTGGACGCCAGGGCCGCCGACGCCGGCGGGGCCGATCGGCCCCACACCCTAGTGGTGACCAGCCAAGGCCTGGACGTCGAGAGCTTGGCTCAATGGCTGTCGGACATGGTCGCCGCCGCCCCGCAGGGCCTGGATTGGCGGCTGCGGATAAAGCTGCATCCCGTCTACGACCTCGGCGCGACGGCCTTCGACGCCTTGGAGGCCGACGATCGCGTGGAGGTCGTCCCGGGCGCCGCCGCCCCGAACGTGTTCCAGCTGCTCTCCCAGGCGGACCTGCATCTCAGCATCGCCTCAGCCTGTCATTTCGACGCGCTGGCGATCGGCGTGCCGTCCGTGGTCGTGCCCCTGAGCGGACACGAGATCATGCTGGACGCGATCGACGGCCGCAGCCTGGTGCTGGCGACCGACCCGGCCCAGGTCTGGACTTCGCCGCCCGCGCCGCCGTCGCAGTCGGACCGGACGGCCTATTCCCAGCCGGGCTTCCTGGACAACATGCGTGCCCTGATCGCGGCGTTCGGCGGGCGGTGAGGCCCGCCGACCGTCCGTCCTTGGTCAGGCCCGGACCAGGTTGCGCATGATGGTCAGGCCCACCGGACCGCTCTTTTCCGGATGGAACTGGAAGCCCGACACATTGCCGCGTCGCACCGCGGCGCTGACCCTGAACCCCAGATAGTCGACGTCGCACAGGCGGTCGGCATCGTCGGCCGCCACGCAGCTGTAAGAGTGCACGAAATAGGCCGACGACCGGTCCGGCGTCAGGCCCTCCAGCAGGGTGCCCGACCAGTCTTTCACCTGGGCGGCCCTGGCAAGCGGCCGCCAGCCGATGTGCGGCACTTTGCGGGCACCGGCGGCATCTTCGGACGGGATCTGGGCCACTTGGCCGCCGATCAGCCCCAGACCCTCATGGCGCCCAAACTCCAGGCTCTCGTCGAACAGCAACTGCATGCCGACGCAGACGCCGACGAAGGGGCGGCCGGTCTGGGCATAGGCCTTGACAGCGTCCCACATGCCCGAGGCCCTGAGCTGACGGGCGCAGGGTTCGAAGGCCCCCACACCGGGCAGGATCAGCTTCTCGGCCTGGAGCACCGCATCGGCGTCGGTGACCAGGACCGGCGATCCGCCGCTGGCCTCCACCGCCCGCACCATGCTGTGAAGATTGCCGACGCCATAGTCGACGATGTGCACGTTCATGCCGAAACCTCGCCCACGTCGCGGCGCACTTGATAGCCGGCGTCGGCGGCGGCCTGGCGCACCTCTGCCAGATCCAGGCGGTCGTAGTGCAGCACGTCGGCCATGGCGATCGCGTCGACCGCGCTGCCGTTCAGGGCCTCCACCATGTGCTCGATCGCGCCCATGCCTCCGCTGGCGATGATCGGCACCGCGGTCACCTCCGACACGGCGTTCAACAGATCGACGTCAAACCCGCGCCGGGTGCCTTCCTGGTCCACCGAGGTCAGCAGCACCTCGCCCGCGCCCAGCTCGGCCCCGCGCCGCACCCAGTCGATCACGTCCAGCCCGGTCCGCTCGCGGCCGTTGTCGGTATAGGCCTCCCAGCCGCCGGCGTCGGTGCGCTTGGCCTCCACGCCCAGGACCATGCATTGGGACCCGAACCGCTCCGCCACCTCGGTGATCAGCTCGGGCCGGTTCACCGCGGCGGTGTTGATGGCCACCTTGTCGGCCCCGGCCCGCAGCAGGGCCCGCACATCCTCGCAGCTGCGGATGCCGCCGCCGACCGTGATCGGCACGAACACGTCCGAGGCCGTACGGCTCAACAGGTCGCCCAGGCTGTTGCGGCCGTACAGGCTGGCGACGATATCCATATAGATGATCTCGTCGATGCCCTGTTCATAGTAGCGGAGGGCGAACGTCTTGGGATCGCCCATCACGCGCAGGCCCTCCAGCCGCACGCCCTTGATGAGGTTGGGCGCCTTGATGTCGAGGCGCGCGATCAGGCGGATGTTTCTCAAGCGTCGGCCCGCCGTCAGGCCACCGGCTGGGGCGCTTCGTCGAACACGTTGTGGCGCAGTTGCCACTCGTTTCCGACCTTGGTCCACAGGTGGGGCGAGCGGAACCGGTCGGCCAGTTCCATGAAGAACTCACGATCCATGATGGGCTGCTCGAACGCGCCGTGGGCGACTGGATATTCGTTCTCCGGAACGCTCAGATAGCGGAAGATTTCCTCGGCGAAGCGCTCGGGGAACTCGCTGTCGAACCGCTTGACCAAGGCGACGCCCTCTTCGCGGGTGATGTCGCCGGAACGGATTTCTTGGGACGCGTCATAGGTGGCCCGGCCGATGCCGAACTTCACCCGCGTTGTATAGTAGTGGAAGTCGTCGATCCGGTCGTCGATCGAGTTGTATTTGCTGTAGGTGCCCGGCGTGCGCTCGGGCGACGCCTCGAAGCCGCCGTGCTCGACCGAGTAGTAGTAGGCGCTCTGGGGATGCCACTTCAGATAGTAGCCCAGATAGTGGACCTCGACCTTCTTCTTCTCGATCTGGTCGGGATCGGCGGGCAGGTAGGGGTTCAGCTCATACTCCTCGACGCCATAGGTCTCTGTCAGCTCCCTCAGCGAGGCGCCGCCCAAATAGACTTCGTCCTTGTTCTGAGCGGTGAAGTACTGCCAGTCCCGGCGCGCGCTATGGGTGTCCTCGATCGGGTTGCCGTACTCGGCTTCGTTCTCGCCGTAGAACACCAGCGGGATGTCATGGAGGATGGCCATTTTGGGGGCCAGGGACTTCTGGCCGAACATGAAGGCCTGGAAGGGGTGGAACAGACGCTCGACCGCCAGACGGGTCAGGAGGCGGTGCGTGCGGCCGTTGGGGGTGCACAGGAAATTGTCGAACCCGGCGTGGATCCACGACTGGAAATTGCGCCAACCCCACGGCGTGTAGATGTGCGGCGCCCAGGTGACGGTCAGAGGGTGCATGCCGTATTTGGTGCGCAAGATGTGCGAGGCGTAGAAGCTGTCCTTGCCGCCCGATCCGGGCACGACGCAGTCATAGCGGCCGTCGGTGCGGCGGTGCCTGTCGCACAGTTCGCGCAGCTCGGCGTCGCGCTCGGCCCAGTCGATGGTGGTCGCCTTGCGCTCGGCGACGCGGCAGGCGTCGCAGACCCCGTTCTCGTCGAAGGCGATGGTCGACTTTTTCGACGCGGCGGTGTGTGAGTACTCGACCGCGGAGTTTGGACGCTGGTTCGAGATGACGCACCGGCGGCAGAACTTGACCTCACGCGGCAGGCCGTACTTGACTTCAAGTTGATCCGATCCGAGATTAAACTCAGTCACAGCCTTCCCCGCTCTGCAAAAGTTCGGGCGGCGTTTGCCGGCCCCGGACGGCTATAAGGCGACAGCGCGTTCTGCGCAAACCGGAATCTAAGGCGGATTGGGCTTTCGAAGCCACCTTGCTTGCGAAGGCCATCCGCCCGTCGTAGAGCCCCGCTGGGCAGCGACGGACGCTCTGGTTACGAGCAGCCCAAGCGTTCTGTGGTTTAAGTGGCAATGCCCCTCTTCGCCGTTTCCGGCATCGTATGAATCAACCTGTGGACCCGAATTCCTGCCGTCCCGGGCGAGTAGAGTTCGGCGTGGGGCTTTGATTGGGTGGAGCAGCTTGTGAGATCCGTTTCTGCTACTCTTGAGGGGTGCCAAGGCGTACCTTCGCTCCCGATGAAAGCGCGCAGCTGGGCGTTTCTGGCGTACATTGGACTGGCGCTCGGCGTCACGATGTCCCTAGGTCAGTACCACCAGGAGCAAGGTGGCCTGACCTACTGGCTCCTCATACTCCCTCTGGCGTTGTTGCCGCTAACGCGTCCGTCGGCGATGATCTCCGCAGCCCTCGATTCTGCAATGCCGGCGGTAATCTTCGCAATAGTGGCGGCCTGCTGGCAGATGGCGCGCGGCGATTCCCAGGCGGCCCTTCAAGCTGTCTTACTCGGCTGGGGTTTGATCTGGGCTGCGAGTCGCGCCGCCCGGCTGAAGATCGACGATCTCTACACCATTTATCTCCTCTCGGTCCTCGCAGGAGGCGCCGTCTGGCTTTTCACTGACCTGAATGAATGGGGAATCCTGCCCGGCACGACGACCGCCGCGGGCGAATCAGTTTGGCGCGTGTCCTTTTTCCCGAATATCGCCTACACTGGATTCTTTTCATTGATCGTCACGATGGTCGCACTTGCCGATCGCCGCCCAGCGCACCGGCTCAGAAAAATCGTACTTGCAGTCGCGCTATATTTTGTCATTTTCTCTTTTGTTAGAACCGCTCTCCTCGGACTTGTTACGTTTTTGTTTCTCAGATTTCTGTTCAGTGGGAAGTCAAGCCCCCGTCGCTTGTTTTGGTATTCTTTGATTTTCGGCATTTTTGTAAATATTGCGATCGCTTACTCGGCAGCGATATTTGCTGCAATACAGGAAAATCCCTTGGTGTCGAGACTCTTCCTGAGAGGCGAGTCTGGTCTCTCCGAATATGAAATCTGGCAACAGCTGTATCGCCCATATGTGTGGGGCCAACATTTTAATCAGTTTTTCACAAGTCCGTTCCTCATGGGCTGGGGATCTACCGACTTTAACCTCCTTAAGACGGAAGATATCGTCCAAGGCCTCGACGATAGCTCAAGCGGCGATATATCGTTACCTACCAAGTTGCTCGCTAAGTATGGTCTTGTTGGCGCCTTTCTGATCGGTTGGTGGGTACGGTTGCTTGCCGAGGCCGCCAAGAAGAGAGACGCGTTCATTTGCGCCTCCTTCCCAACTCTTATGCTTGCGATGCTTCACTGGGGGACTATGTTCCACCCGACAGACGCCATATTCGGCATCGTCATGATGCTGATGTTGCGCGGGTCGGTCTCATTGTCACGACCACAGCCTTCAAGTAACGAGATTTTCCCCGAACGCGAGCTGCGATCAAGTCATGTCATCGCCAATTAGGGTTTTATATATAGACGGCGTCGGGCCCTTTGGGGGGGCATCCCGCAGTCTTTTTGAAGTCATGAGGGCGATGTCGGACGTGTCCGTCGAGCGCTATTTTCTGATACAGAAGGGTTCAATCGGTGCGTTTTACGGACAGCTGGCGCGAGGGGTTGTTGCTGTCCGAGGCTTAAGTCGCTTTGATAATACGCGGGCATCCTATTATCGGGGCAAGCGATGGATCGTCGTGCTCCGTGAGTTGTTTCATTTTCCATTCACGGTTCTTGGCCTTTTGGCTGCACGTCGTAAGTTCCCTAAAATCGATGTGATCCATGCCAATGAGATCACTGAGATCATACCTGGACTTCTGGCGAAATGGCTATTCAAGGTGCCGCTCGTCATCCACGCGAGATCATTGCAGCGAACCGACAAGTTGTCTCGTCGAGTCCGATGGTACCACCGGGTTCTCCAAGAACATGTGGACGCGGTCGTGGCGATTGATGAGAATGTTCGCCAGACTTTGCCTGCAGAACTAAATGTCGATGTGATCCATAATTCGTTCACGCCGAAGTACTCAGCGGAGTTGGATGAGGCTTATCTTAAGCCTCTAAGCCGCTTGCGCAAGTCGGCCTTGGTAGTCGGCTTTGTGGGTAACTTGCACAAACACAAGGGGTTACTTGAGCTGTGTCAAGCCGCTCGCTTGGTGAAGGACATGGGAGGAGACGTTCAGTACCTCGTGGTTGGTGGTGGAACAATGGCGACGGGCGGCGTGGTGCACCGTGTCCTTCAGCTTCTCGGGCTCGCGGAAAACGTTGGAGACGATTTGGCAATCCTTGTGGCAAGCATGGGTCTCGCTGATGACTTCCTTCTGCTCGGCCACACAGCCGACATTCAGCGCGTGTATGAGAGGATGGATGTCTTGGCGTTCCCCTCGCATTTCGACGCGGCGGGGCGTCCGGTCTTTGAGGCGGCTTTTTCCGGTGTTCCCAGCATAGTTGCGGTCGCCGATCCCAGACCGGACACCGTTCGGCACGGCGTCGCCGCCATAGCGATACCGTCGCCGACGCCGGTGGCGATTGCGGACGCGATAATGACTTTTGAACGTGATCGGGAGCGAACGAGGCGGATGGGCCGTGCCGCGTTGGCGCTCGCGCAGGAAAATTTTGTTCCAGCTGTGAACGCCGCCAAGCTCCTTATGGTCTATAATCGGGTCTTGGGGGCCGCGCGGACGATCGAAGGCAAGTGACGCCTCGGTGGCGGTCGCGTATGACAGCGCCCCTGCCTTGAGTTCGGAAAACGATCGATGACGGACCTCAATCCTGATGTTGCCCAGCGGCGGCTTTCCGCCGACCAGGTGGAGGCCTTTTATCACGACGAGTTTGTGTCTGATCAGGTCGCGGACTTCACCGCACTTATGCCCGCCGGGCGTCCCGGCGGGGTCGTGGCGGACGTGGGCGGCGGTTGCGGCTTCTTCGCCCGCGCACTCAGCGACGCCGAAGGCCACCGCACCCGGGTGATCGACATGGATCCCGGCTCCGTCAAGGCCGCCCGGAGCCTCGGTGTGGACGCGGTGATCGGGGACGCTCTGGGCCCTGAGTTCAAGGGCGACGAGTGTATTGCCTGTTTCAACTTGATCCTTCACCACCTCGTCGGTGCCGACGAGAGCAAGACCCGCGCGCTTCAGGTCAAGGCGCTCGCCGCCTGGCGGGACCAGGCGGATGCCGTCTTCGTCAACGAGTACATCTACGAGTCCTTCGTCGGGACAGTCTCGGGGCGGATCATCTATGAGATCACCGTCAATCCAGTCCTGTCCTTCATCGGCCGCCAAGCGGCGCGCGTCGTTCCGGCACTGAAAGCCAACACCTTCGGAGTCGGGGTTCGGTTCCGGTCGCATGACGAGTGGCTGAAGTTGTTCGGCGAGGCCGGCTGGCGGGCTACGGCAGTCAGGCTCGGCAAGCCCGAGCCCATCGCCAAGCCCTTGCGAGGCATGCTGATCAAGGTCATTCGCCGCGACAGCTTCCGTCTCGAACCTGTCGCCGGCGTCCCATAGACGTTAGCACCTGCAATACGACGCTGGCCTTGATGGCCCAAGCGGCTAACTGCTCCCACCCTGCCCACGGACGATCGCACAACCATGACGAACCAAATCCGCGCGGATCGGCCGTATCAGATCTGCAACAACTGCATCATGGACACCTCGGACTCGAAGATCGTCTTCGACGCGTCCGGCCGGTGCGAGTACTGCGACAACTATTACAAGAACATCCTGCCCAACTGGCACACCGATGAGCGCGGCGAGCGCGAGATCATGGCCATGGTCGAAAAGATCAAGGCCGACGGCAAGGGCAAGGACCACGACTGCCTGATCGGCCTGTCCGGCGGCGTCGACAGCTCCTACGTTGTATATCTGGCCAAGGAGAAGTTCGGCCTGCGACCGCTGCTCTATCACGTTGACGCCGGCTGGAATTCGCAGCAGGCAGTCAACAACATCGAGAAGCTGGTCGACGGCCTCGAGTTAGACCTGTTCACCGAGGTCATCAACTGGCCGGAGATCCGCGACCTACAGCTGGCCTATTTCAAGTCCGGCGTGGCTCATCTCGACACCCCGCAGGACCACGCCTTCTTCGCGGGCCTGTACAACTATGCGGCCCGCACGGGCTCGAAATACATTCTCACCGGCGCCAACTACTCCACAGAGTGCGTCCGTGAGCCGCTGGAGTGGCATTACCACGCTTCCGACCTCATGAATTTGAGGGACATTCACAAGAGCTACGGCACGATCCCGCTCAAGAGCTACCCGACGTCCGACATCTTCACCTTCAAGCTATACTACCGCTATGTGAAGGGCATTCAGGTCGTGAAGCCGCTGAACCATGTGCCCTACATCAAGGAAGAGGCGATGGACGAGCTGGTCGAGCGCTTCGGCTGGCAGAAGTACGCCCACAAGCATCACGAGTCGCGGTTCACCCGCTTCTATGAGGGATACTGGCTGCCGACCAAGTTCGGCTTCGACAAGCGCCGCGCCCACTTTTCCAGCCTGATCCTCACCGGGCAGCTCAGCCGCGAGGATGCCCTGCACAAGATCCAGCAGCCGGCCTATCCGCGCGACGAGATGGCCCAGGACATGGAATACATCGCCAACAAGCTGGGGATCACCGTGGCCGAGCTCGAAGTCTACCGGGATGGTCCGAACCGCAGCTACCGCGACTTCGCCAACGCCATGGGCCTGATCGACCTGGGCACCCGGGCGATGCGGGCGCTGGGTCTGCAGAGGTCGATCATCCGGTGATCACGATCGTCGACTACGGTCTGGGCAACATCGGCGCCTTCGCCAACCTCTACAAGCGCGTGAACGTCGCGGCCAAGGTCGCGCGCACCGCCGGGGAGCTGGCCGACGCCGAGCGCATCATCCTGCCGGGAGTCGGCAGCTTCGATCACGCCATGGACCTGCTGGACGCCTCCGGCATGCGGCCGACGCTCGAGGACCTCGTGGTCAACGGCAAGCGCCCCGTGGTGGGCGTCTGCGTCGGCATGCAGATCCTGGCCGAAGGCAGCGACGAAGGCACGCGACAGGGGCTCGGCTGGATTCCGGGTCGGGTCCGCCATTTTTCGCACGCGCCGTCGAACGCCGACCTGCCCATGCCGCACATGGGCTGGAACGATGTGCGACCCCGGGCGGGCGAGCAGCTGTTCCAGGGGCTGGAGACCGACGCCCGCTTCTACTTCCTGCACTCCTACTATTTCGAATGCGCCGAGGCCGACCACGTGGCCGCCCACACGAGCTACGGGCTGGAGTTCGGTTGCGCCGTGCGAAGCGGCCATGTTCACGGGGTCCAGTTTCACCCCGAGAAGAGCCACCACTACGGTGCCCGGCTCCTCAAGAATTTCGCGGAGGCCTGACATGCTGCGCCCCCGCATCATTCCCTGCCTGCTGGTCCACCAGGGCGGCCTGGTGAAGACGATCGGATTCAAGGACCCGAAATACGTCGGCGATCCCATCAACGCCGTGAAGATCTTCAACGAGAAAGAGGCCGACGAGCTTTGCGTCGTCGACATGGACGCCTCGGTGAACGGCGTCGAACCCGACTACAAGGCGATCGAACACATGGCGCTCGAGTGCCGCATGCCGCTCTGCTACGGCGGCGGCGTCCGGACCGCGGAGCAGGCGAAGCGCATCATCGGCCTGGGCGTCGAGAAGGTCTCCCTCAGCGCCGCCGCCGTCGAGCGTCCCGAACTGGTCGCCGAGATCGCCGAAGAGGTGGGCCGGCAGTCCGTCGTCGTGGTCATCGACGCGAAGAGGAAGATGTTGGGCCGCGGCTGGGACGTCGTCACCCACAACGCCAGACGCCCGGCGAAGTTGGACGCGCTCGATTTCGCCGCCCGCGTGGCGGATCTGGGCGCCGGCGAGATCGTCATGAACTCCGTCGATCTCGACGGGAAGATGACCGGCTACGACCTCGAGCTGGCCCGCAGACTGCGCGAGCGGGTCAAGATCCCCATGACCATGCTGGGCGGCGCCGGAAAGCTGGAGCACCTGTCCGACCTGTTCGCCGCCTGCGGCGTGGTCGGCGCCGCGGCCGGCAGCCTGTTCGTTTTCAAGGGTCAGTACAGGGCCGTGCTGATCAACTATCCGCAACCCGCCGAGAAGGAGCCCCTGTTCGCCGCCGCCCGACGGGCCTGAGCGAAGACGGGGAAGAGGGGCCATGTTCAAGGACAAGACGCTTCTGATCACAGGCGGAACCGGCTCGTTCGGCAACGCCGTGCTGCGCCGGTTCCTGGCCTCCGACATGGCGGAAATCCGCATCTTCTCGCGCGACGAGAAGAAGCAGGACGACATGCGCAAGGCCTATGCGCATCCGAAGCTGAAGTTCCATCTTGGCGACGTGCGCGACAGGACCAGCGTCCAGGCCGCCATGCACGGCGTCGACTACGTCTTCCACGCCGCGGCCCTGAAACAGGTGCCCAGCTGCGAATTCTACCCGATGCAGGCGGTCCAGACCAACGTGGTCGGCACCGAGAACGTCCTCAACGCCGCCCGCGCGGCCGAGGTGTCGCGCGTCATCTGTCTGTCCACCGACAAGGCCGTCTATCCCATCAACGCCATGGGCATCTCCAAGGCCATGATGGAGAAGGTCATGGTCGCCACCTCGCGCACCTTCGACGGGACGGGCACGGTCGCCTGCGGCACCCGCTACGGAAACGTCATGGCCAGCCGCGGCTCGGTCATCCCCTTGTTCGTGGGCCAGGTGCTGGCCGGCAAGCCGATCACCGTCACCGATCCGCAGATGACGCGGTTCATGATGACCCTCGACGACGCCGTCGAACTGGTCCTGTTCGCCTTCGCCCACGGCAACAACGGCGACATCTTCGTGCAGAAGTCGCCGGCCGCCACGATCGAGGTGCTGATCCGGGCGATCCTCGAGCTGATGGGCCGCCCCGACCATCCGGTGAAGGCCATCGGCACGCGCCACGGCGAGAAGCTGTTCGAATCCCTGCTGGGCCGAGAGGAGCGTGCCCAGGCCGAGGATCTCGGCGACTATTTCCGCGTCCCGCCCGACGCCCGTGACCTGAACTACGACAAGTTCGTCGACGAGGGCGATCCGGGCGCCGCCGGCGGCGAGGAGTACAACAGCCACAACACCGAGCGCCTCGACGTCGAGGGCATGAAGACCCTGCTGATGAAGCTGGCCTTCATGCGTCGCATCGTGGCCGGCGAACCCGCCGTGCTGGAGGACTGACCATGGCGGTGGTGGTCACCGGCGCGAACGGCTTCGTCGGCAAGAACCTGATGATCCGCCTCGCCGAGCGCGGCGTCGAAGCCCGGGGATTCGGCCGCGGCGACGACGACGCCATGCTCGCCGCGGTCGCGAGGGCCGACTTCGTCTTCCACCTCGCCGGCGTGAACCGCCCGGAGACGGAGGACCAGTTCGTCACCGGCAACGCCGATCTGACCGCCCGGGTCTGCGCCGCCCTCGCCGGTGCCGGGAACGCCGCGCCGCTGGTCGTCTCGTCGTCCACCCAGGCGGAGCGCGACAACCCCTACGGCCGCTCCAAGCGCGCGGCCGAGGACGCGGCCCTCGCCCATGCCGCCGCGACCGGCGCGCCGGTCCACGTCTTCCGCCTGACCAACGTCTTCGGCAAGTGGGCGCGACCCAACTACAACTCCGCCGTCGCCACCTTCTGCCACAACGTGGCGAACGGCCTGCCGATCTCGATCAACGACCCGGCCGCCTCACTGAAGCTGGTCTATGTCGACGACGTCTGCGACGCCTTCCTGCGCGTGCTGGAGGACCCGACCGGCGCCCACGGGGACCGTCAAGGCTTCGCCCACGCCGGTCCGGAATACGACACCACGGTCGGCGCCGTGGCAAACACGATCCGAGGCTTCCCCGAAAGTCGGTCGACCCTGATCACCGACCGCGTCGGCACGGGCCTGACCCGCGCCCTGCACGCCACCTATCTCAGCTATCTGAAGCCGGAACAGTTCGCCTACGACGTCCCGCGCCACGGCGACCCGCGCGGCGTCTTCGTGGAAATGCTGAAGACGCCCGACTGCGGCCAGTTCAGCTATTTCACCGCCGGCCCCGGCATCACGCGCGGCCAGCACTATCACCACACCAAGACCGAGAAATTCCTCGTCCTGACCGGTCGCGCCCGCTTCGGCTTCCGGCATGTCGTCACCGGCGAGACCTTCCATCTGGAAACCGAGGGCGGGCAGGGGCGGATCGTCGAGACGATCCCGGGCTGGACCCACGACATCACCAACGTCGGCGACCAGGACATGGTCGTCATGCTGTGGGCCAACGAGATCTTCGACCGCGCCCGCCCCGACACCGTCGCGATGAAGGTCTGACGATGAACAAGCTCAAGGTCATGACCGTGGTCGGCACGCGGCCCGAGATCATCCGCCTGTCGCGCGTGCTGGCCCGGCTGGACGAGACCGTCGACCACGTCCTGGTCCACACCGGCCAGAACTACGACTACGAACTGAACCAGGTCTTCTTCGACGACCTGGGTCTGCGCAAGCCCGACCACTTCCTGAACGCGGCCCAGGGCGGCGCGGCCCAGACCATCGGCGCCATAATCGGCGCGATGGACGGCGTGCTGGAGGCCGAAAAGCCCGACGCCCTGCTGGTGCTGGGCGACACCAACTCCTGCCTGTCGGTGATCCCGGCCAAGCGCCGCCGCGTGCCGATCTTCCACATGGAGGCGGGCAACCGCTGCTTCGACCAGCGCGTGCCGGAGGAGACCAACCGACGCATCGTCGATCACGTCGCCGACGTGAACCTGACCTACAGCGACATCGCCCGCGAATACCTGCTGGCCGAGAACCTGCCGCCCGACCGGGTCATCAAGACCGGCAGCCCGATGTTCGAGGTGCTGACCCACTACGCCGACCGCATCGACGGCTCGGACGTGCTCGCGCGGCTGGACCTCACGGAGCACGACTACTTCGTCGTCAGCGCCCACCGCGAGGAGAACATCGAGGACGAGCGCGCCTTCCCGCGTCTGGTCGAGATTCTGAACCGCGTGGCCGAGACCTACGACCGCCCCGTCATCGTCTCCACCCACCCGCGCACGCAGAAGCGCATCGACGCCGCCGGCGCCGCCTTTCACGGCCAGGTGCGGCTGCTGAAGCCGCTGGGCTTCCATGACTACGTCCGCCTGCAGAAGTCGGCCCGCGCCGTCCTGTCGGACTCCGGCACCATCACCGAGGAAAGCTCGATCCTGAACTTCCCGGCCCTGAACATCCGCGAGGCGCACGAGCGGCCCGAGGGCATGGAGGAGGCGTCGGTGATGATGACCGGACTGAACCCCGATCGCGTCATGCAGGGCCTCGCCCTGATCGCCGACCAGCCCCGCGGCGGCGACCGCGCCTTCCGCCGCGTCGCCGACTATTCGATGCCGAACGTCTCGGACAAGGTCGTGCGGATCATCCACTCCTACGTGGACTACGTGCAGCGCGTCGTCTGGCGCCGCTACGACTGATGCGCCTGCTGGTCGTCAGCCAGTATTTCTGGCCCGAGGATTTCCGCGTGAACGACTTCGTCGTCGGCATGCGCGAGCGGGGCCACGAGGTCACCGTCCTGACCGGCCTGCCCAACTATCCGGGCGGCAAGGTCTATGATGCCTACCGCGTAGATCCTGCCGCTCATGGCCGGTTCCACGACGTGGAGGTGTTCCGCGTGCCGCTGGTCCCGCGCGGGTCGAACGCGGTCATGCTGGCGCTGAACTATCTCAGCTTCGCGCTCAGCGGCGCGATCCTGGGGCCGTGGAAACTGCGCGGCCGGGCCTTCGACGCCATCTTCGTGTTCCAGACTTCGCCGATCACCGCAGCGCTGCCGGCCCTGGTGCTGCGCCGCCTGAAGCGCGCCCCGGTGCTGATGTGGATTCTCGACCTCTGGCCCGAGACCCTGGCCGCCGTTGGCGTCATCCGGAACCGGCGCCTGCTCGGCCTCGTCAGCCTGATGGTCAGCTTCATCTACCGCCGCTGCGACCGCATCCTGATCCAGTCGCAGGCTTTTCGCGACAGCCTGCGGGTCCACGGTGCCCGGCCCGAGCGGATCCGCTACTTCCCCAACTGGATCGAGCCGACCTTCGAAGGGGGCGTGGGCGACGCGGCACCGGCGCCGGAATTGGCCCCCCATACGGGCGACTTCAATGTCATGTTCGCCGGCAACATCGGCGAGGCCCAGGACATGCCGGCGGTGATGGAGGCGGCGGCGCTCACCCGCGACATACCGGGCCTGCGCTGGCTGATCGTGGGCGACGGTCGCGCGGCCGATCTCCTGCGCGCCGAAATCGCGCGCCACGGGCTCCAGGAGCGCGTCGTCCTGCTCGGGCGTCACCCCATGGAGCGGATGCCCGCCTTCATGGCGGGCGCCCAGGCCCTCCTGGTCAGCTTGAGGGCCGAACCGGTCTTCGACATGACGGTGCCCGGCAAGGTCCAGAGCTATCTCGCCTCGGGCTTGCCCATCTTAGCGATGCTGGACGGGGAGGGGGCACGCGTGACGGCCGAATCGGGCGGCGGTCTGGCGTCCCCCGCCTCCGACGCCGCGGCGCTGGCCGCCAACGTCCGACGGCTGGTGGCCATGACGGCGACCGAGCGGGCCGCCATGGGCCGGGCCGCTCAGGCCTATGCGACCCAGCACTTCGGCCGGGCGACCCTGTTTGCCGCCTTCGTGGAGTGGGCCGGGGAGGCCCGGCGGGAGTTCTCATGACCGAGCCTCACCTGACGCCCGCTCGCCTCGACGCGCTGACCGATCAGGCACGGGCCCTGCCGCGCCGCCGCCTGCATCTGAACCTGCATGCGGGCCCGTACGAGCCGTGCCAGAGGCTCGTCAATGCGATGGAGCCCGACAGCTACATCCCGCCCCACAGGCATGTCGGCCATACGACCAATGAATGCCTCCTCGCCCTGAGGGGCGCCTTTGCGCTCATCATCTTCGACGAGGCGGGCACGCCGCTTCAGGCCCTGCAGTTCGGCGGCCCGGCCCCCGACCTTGAGGTGGTCGAACTGTCCCCCGCCGTGTGGCACACGGTGATCGCGCTCGAGACCGGCAGCGTCCTGTTCGAGACCAAGTCAGGACCCTACCGGGCGGAGAGCGCGAAGGTCGCCGCGCCTTGGGCACCGCCCGAATATGACCCCGCGGCCGACGCCTATCTGGCCGGGCTGACCGCTTGGGCCCGGCACCGTCTGGAAGATGGATGATCCGGCCCCGACCGCTGCCGGCCTAGCTCCGACCGATAGAGCTATAGCGGAACCCGCGCGCCCGCATCTCGTCGGGGCGATAGACGTTGCGCAGGTCAACCATGACCGGCTTCGCCATGGTCAGCTTGATCCGGTCCAGGTCCAGCGCGCGGAACTGGTCCCACTCCGTCACGATCACCGCCGCATGGGCGCCTGCCAAGGCTTCATAAGGTCCTTCGCAGAAGGTCAGCTCGCTCAGCAGCTTGCCGGCCTCATGCATGCCTTCCGGATCGAACGCCTGCACCGTCGCCCCCGCCGCCGTCAGCGCCGGAACCAGATCCAGCGCCGGGCTGTCGCGCATGTCGTCGGTGTTCGGCTTGAAGGTCAGGCCCAGCACGCCGATCGTCTTGCCCTTCAAGTCGCCGCCGACCGCCTTGCGCACGCGCTCGACCATGGACCTCTTGCGGGCGTCGTTGACCTCGACGGTTGTCTCCACGAGTCGCACGGGGGCTCCGGCCTCTCGCGCCATCTGCACCAGCGCCAGCGTGTCCTTGGGGAAGCAGCTGCCGCCATAGCCCGGCCCGGCGTGCAGGAACTTTGACCCGATCCGATTGTCGAGGCCGATGCCGCGCGCGACCTGCTGCACGTCCGCGCCGACCGCCTCGCAGAGGTCGGCCATCTCGTTGATGAAGGTGATCTTCATCGCCAGGAAGGCGTTGGCCGCATACTTGATCAGTTCCGAGGTGCGTCGCGCGGTGAACAGCAGCGGGCTCTCGTTCAGATTCAACGGGCGGTACAGTTCCGACATCACCGCCTTCGCCCGGGTTCCGGTCGCGCCGTCCACGTCGTCGATGCCGATGACCACCCGGTCAGGCCGCTTGAAGTCGCCGATCGCCGCGCCCTCGCGCAGAAACTCCGGGTTCGACACCACGGCGAAGTCGGCGTCGGGGTTGGCCTTGCGGATGATGGCCTCGACCTCGTCGCCGGTGCCGACCGGCACGGTGGATTTGGTGACGATGACGGTGAAGCCCTCGATCAGGCCGGCGATCTCCTCGGCCGCGGCGTGGACGTAGGACAGGTCGGCGTGGCCCCCGCCGCGGCGCGTCGGCGTGCCCACGGCGATGAAGACCGCGTCGGCGTTGCGGATCGCCTCGGCGCCGTCGACGGTGAAGAACAGCCGCCCGTCGCGGACGTTGGTCTCGACCAGATCGTCCAGGCCGGGCTCGTAGATCGGCATCTCGCCGGCCTCCAGCCGCGCGATCTTCGACGCGTCCTTGTCGATGCAGGTGACCACGTGGCCGAAATCGGCGAAACAGGCCCCCGAGACCAGGCCGACGTAGCCCGTTCCGATCATCGCCACGCGCATGCGTTCATCCTTGAAGTGGAGACGCCTCGGTAGCGGCCGGCAGACTCAAACGCCAGACGCCGCGACGAGGCACCATCTCTTTTCGCCCCAAGCCGGCACAGCCTGGCTGCCCGCTTTCGATCGGCCCTCATTGCGGTTGATCCAGGCCTACGGTCACATGCTGCGAGGAAATACATTCCTGATCTACGCTCTCAGATCGCAGCACCCACCTGCGCCTCGCTTGGCCGATCAGGCCACGGACCAGTTAGGCGCGCCCTGGCACGGAACCGCGGCAACTGGATCTCCTTCCGGGTCAGCGCACAGCCGTTACTATAAAAATCTCGGTACGATCTCAGTCCAGAGAATTGCGCCGGCGAGCCCTTTTCCAACGGAACTGGGCAAATCTGAAAGGCAGAAGCTCCTCCTTGAAGACGAGTTCCGCCCGATCCCGCATCGGGAAGCCCTCGACCGTAACGGGTGCAGCAAGAAAAGCGTCTTCGCCCTCGACGTTCAACAGCTCCACCACCGCTCCAGGAACAAAGCCGCCACATCTCCGGCCGATCGCATCGCAGTATTCAGAGAAGACGAACTGATCTCCAATCATAACGCCATCCTTGCATCAGTGATTTCGCCCACAAAATGAAGCCCATTGCGTCGAAGTCAATCCCTTATCGGCGATGGTTGAACACATGTAGTGCACTAGTAAACGAGCGTCGAGCGAACTATGTCGACACGGGGATATCATTCGTGAGCTCGACTATCGCAAGCCTGCCGCTTCAGGCCAGCGCGAAGTGCAACCCGTTGCAGCGGGCGCGATGACCAAGCAGATGCGGCTGCCGCAGTCAGCTCGCTGGGCTATAGGTCATGCCATTTGGGCAATGCGACAGGAGGAAGCCCTTGGGCGACAGGCGATATTTCGGCACCGACGGCATCCGCGGCCGGGCCAACAGCCATCCGATGACGCCGGAGGTGGC
>NZ_RQWJ01000006.1 GCF_003934285.1 Brevundimonas fluminis | reverse complement strand
CACCACCGGCGACGGCCTGATGAGCGCCCTGCAGGTGCTGGCGGTGCTGGTCGCCTCGGGACGCAGGATGAGCGACCTCGCCCGACAGTTCGAGCCCGTGCCCCAGAAGCTGGTCAACGTCCGCTACGCGGCCGGCAAACCGCTGGAGGACGGGACTGTGAAGGCCGCCGTGGCCGAGGCCGAAGCGACGCTGACCGCCGGCGGGGGCCGCCTGCTCATCCGGCCCTCGGGCACCGAGAAGCTGATCCGCGTCATGGCCGAGGGCGACGACGAGGCGCTGGTGAAGCGGATGGTCGCTCAGGTCGCCGCCGCGGTGAAGGCGGCTGCGATGTGAGCAAGTCCGGACGACTTCAGCGGGCGGCGCCAAGAGGGTCTTGGCGAACGCCGATCGCTGATGTACTTGGGTCGACGCGCGGCCCATTACGCGCGTGCGGCCCGGCTGGCGCACTCCCCCCCAAACCCGAGCCGGCCGGGCCGCCGTCCGTGGGTTGGCTATTGGCGCTTGCGCCTGTTCAGGCCAGGTAGGCTTCATGGCCCGACACACCGCACAGGCGTTCACCAACGAGACGGTTCACATCGACGGTCAGACGTTCGTCGATTGCGACTTCAAGGACGCAAAGCTTGTCTATGAAGGCGGCGCGGTCCCTGTCTTCAGCGGCTGCACCCTTGCCGACTGCGAGTGGCGTTTCGAAGCCGCCGCAGAGCGGAGCTTGCAAGTGCTCCGGCTCATGAACGAGATCGGCCCGGCACAGCTACGTTCCGACATCGACCGCCTTACGGGCCGGAAGGCATGAGGGCCGAGGCCAAGGCCACTTGCCTTGTGCCAGATGATGTCGATGCCTTCGCCGACCAGTGGCTGACAACAACTGCCAACCGTTTGAGCGGCGGAAGCAGGGCCGTTCGAGGCTCGATCGCGGGTCCGGCGCGGCCACGCTTGGAATAGTCAGGCGGCGGCCAGGTCGCCAGCCGACGGCCGCGGCCCGGGACGTTCGCGGTGGCGGGCGGGCGGGATCTGCGGGGGTGGGGCCAGCATGCCATGGTGGGGCTGGAACATGCTGAGGTCGTCGGTCCAGATCGCGCCGTTGACGAAGACATGGATATCGTGCCCGGCCCTCGTCATGCGGAAGCGATCGAAACAGCGTCGCGCATTTGGACCGTCAGTCCGGGCGACCCGGTAACCGTAGCCTTTAAGATCCGTGGCCGTGCGCACCATCGGATGACTGGTGAGCTCGAACTCTTCGACGGCGTCAGCCCTTAGCCGGAGCGGCACTGTTTCGCCGTCTGCTGAACCGTCTTCGAGGCAACGCCGCACGCGGGCATTGCTCGCGGCCCGAAGATGGGTGGGCCAGCGGCCGGTGAGGTGCACGTAGGCGAGATAATCCACTTCGCGCTGTGCCGGTGTGCGCGCGGGGGAGGGCGGAACAGTCATCTGATGTCCTTTCAGTTGTGGAATCTCAGCATAAGACGGAACAGAAGTTGGTCAAGCAGAAGTGTCAGTTCCTTTGATCTGGTTCGGCGGCGGGCCATTACGGGATATGGGCGATGCGGCGACGGCGCTGGGGCGAAGGGTCAAGAGCTTGCGCAAGCTACGCTCGCTCAGTGTCGCCGACCTGGCGGCGGGGCTCAGCGTTTCGGAAGAATGGGTGCGGAGGATCGAGGCGGGCACGGGCCGACCAAGTCTCGAAACCATTGAGGCGCTCGCCGACCAGCTGGGCGTCCCCATCAGCGAGTTGTTCGAGCGGACGGACTCGGAATTCGACTCCAAAATCCTGCGCGTCGACGTCGCCGGCTTGAGCGGGACGGAGCGGGACTGGTTGGAGCGCCTGGTCCGGTTGGCGATCGATCACCCTGCCGGCGGCGTACAGCGGGACGACGAATGACGACGGCCGGCACTCCACCTGTCGGACCGGGCGACCAAGTCGGCAATGCCGGGGCTGACTGTCGCCAACCCCACGCAGGTTCGTGATCGAAGACGCTCAGACCTGTGCGCCCTCAGACTCGCCGCCTCGCTTCCCGCGCGGACGAAACCTGCGCCAAGCGGACCAAATGGTGAGTGCCGCGATCACTCCAAGCGCGTCGGCTGCGAAATCCCATACGTCCGCGTCCCTGCCGACTCCTGCCTGCAAAAGTTCGCTGAGCGCGCCCATAGCCAGCGCGACGCCGGCTAGAACGATGCGAGGAGAGCTTCTGAAGAGAACTCCCAGGGCCCACAGAACCAGGCCGAAGGCCGCGAAATGAGCGACTTTGTCGATCCCCGGCCGGGCCATCTCGATGGAAGTTGCCGGGCCGATCAGAAGAACCGCGACAGACAGGAGAACGATGATCGCCAAGAGGCGTGTCAAAACGGACAAAGTGGCCTCGGTGAAGGGCGACGGGTCGCAGGGTCGCCCTGAGGGCGACCGCTGTCACACCGACACCTAGTTCAGGAACGGCCCCACCGGCCATACGGTTCGTCCGGCGAAGTAAAATCGCGCCTGACCTGCATTGCACAAGCAAAACTTGTGGGCCAGTCGAGAGGCAGTCGAAAAGTCTGGTTGAGTCGATGACAGATTCAGTTCCACCCGTCCGGTCGCGGTCTCGTCCCCAGTCTCAACCCGAAGAGGGAGACGCGCGCCGTGAACGCCACAGTTGGGACCGAACGCGGGAAGAAGAGTTGGAAGAAGCGCAAGCGGAGGCGGGCCCTGGAGGATACTTCGCAACTGGACGGGCATCGGAGAAGTTCGCGGAGATCAAAGACGCGGTCGAGGAGCAGCTACAACCTTCAACCGCCTTAGAGCGCATTTTTGCCGAAGACGTAGTAAAGCTTACGTGGGAAGCCCACATGTATCGTCTCGCGCGCGGTGCGCTCATTCGAGCGCAGATGGCGGCTGTCGTGAGCACCAAAATGATTGAGACTGAACAAGAGGCTCGGCATGCGCAGAACCGCGAAGCCGGGTTACGAGGTCACCAAACCGCTCCCACCGTATCATCGGCACGCACCCGAATGTGGGCAATGAGGTATGTGACGGGGAAAACTACGGAAGACGAGATGCCGGATTTCCCATTGGAAACCTGGGACCGTCTTGAGCTGGAAGCTGCAGCGTACGCCGAGACTTTAGACGAGTTGACCAAGATTGACGTGCTCATCGCCAAAACCGAGCAACGACGGCATGCAGCCTTGCAGCAGTTCAGAGAAGCCGCTTCGCTGAGATCGGCACCTGCCTTGGTGCAACCGGTTGCAGAGCAGGGGGGTGTCTGACGCCTGTGCATCCCCTGCTGGGCGACGGAGAGGCAGCACGGGGCCACGCACTTCTGCGGGGAAAGCTCGATCCAGCAAGAACGCCGTCAAGCACGGCGTCCACGCGCGCCTCGATGACGATGAGGTGGCTCTTTTCCTGGCCTCGCTCGACGACCGATCAGACGAGTTGGCTCCCTCGGCCAGGTTGGCTCAGGCTCTCTTGTCGCTGGACCGTGCGCGCTTGGCGAAAGAAGCGGAGTTATTGGCTCTGGCGGACGATCAAGTCGTTCGCATCGCCGATGCCCTGAGGCGCCTGAACACCTTGGACGAATATGAGCGCAAGGCGAGGTCGCGGCTAAAACGAGAGTGGCGCGCCGTTCTTGCATCGAGTTTGGCAAAACGAACTTAGCGCGGAATGGTGCTTCTACAGCGCATCCCCAACGAACAGCAGGTCATGATCCCTGAACCTCCGACGTCCCATCAGTTAATCGCCCGGCCGGCGTGCGGAGATTTGATGACGGAGTTCCGCACCTTGGGCGCGTCGGCGTGAGCGTCGTCCCCGTCATCCTGTGCGGCGGCGGCGGCGCCCGTCTGTGGCCCGCCTCGACGCCGGCGCGTCCCAAGGGCCTGATGTCCGTGGGCGGACGCAGCCTGCTGAAGGCCACGCTCGAGCGCTGCCGCGGCCTGACCGACGCCCCCGCCGTGGTCGTGGCCTCGGCCGATCACGAGGCGGCGGTCCGCGACCTGCTGTCCGCCTGTCCGGATTCCGTCGACCTGCTGCTGGAGACCGCGCCGCGCGACACCGCTGCCGCCATGCTGGCCGGCGCCCGACTCGCCGCGGCCCGCGACCCGGAAACCGTCGTCGCCCTCCTGCCCTGCGACCACCACGTCGGCGACGAGACCGCCTTCCGCGCCGCCCTCGTGAAGGCGGGCGAGATCGCCCGCGACGGCCGGCTGGTCCTGCTCGGCGTCGTTCCCGACCGGCCATCCTCCGCCTACGGCCACATCCGACCGGAGGGACCGGGACCTTCGCCCGTCGCCGCCTTCGTGGAGAAGCCCGACCGCGCGCGGGCGGTCGAACTGACGTCGGAAGGCTGCCTGTGGAACGCCGGCATCCTCGTCGCCCGGGCCGACGTCCTCCTGGCCGAGGCGGATCGCCACGCCCCCGACGTCGCCCGCGCCGTCGCCGGCGCCGTGTCCGGCCCCGGCCGGCTTGGGCCGTCCTTCGCCGAGGCGCCGCGCATCTCCATGGACTACGCCGTGCTGGAGAAGACCGACCGCGCCTGGGTCCTGCCGGTCGACTTCGGCTGGTCCGACCTGGGCGCCTGGGACGCCGTCGCCGCCCATGCCCCCTCGGCCCCGGTCCGCCTCGTCGACGCCGACCGGGTCTGGGTCCAGGCGCCCGACGGCGTACAGGTCGCCGTCGTCGGCCTGTCGGACGTGATCGTCGTGGTCGAGGACGGCGCCGTCCTCGTCTGCGCCCGCGACGGCGCCCAGCACGTCCGGCGGGCGGCCGTCGAAGATCAGGGCTGACGCTTCAGCCAGTCGATCAACGGCGCCAGCCGCGGCGAGACCCACCAGCCGATCCCGGCCCCCACGGCGTCGGCGACCAGGTCCAGCAGGCTGCGCTCGCGGCCGACCCAGTCCTGCACGACCTCCACGCCCGCGCCGATCAGCACCGCCAGCAGCGCCGCCCCCAGCCGGTCGCGCCAGACCGGCCCCACCTGCAGGCTCAGGGTGATCGCCAGGAAGCCCAGCACGTGCCAGACCTTGTCTGCGAACGCCTCCGGCCCCGGCACGCGCACGTGCGGGGTAAGCATCAGGATCAGCAGGCCGAGGACGACCCCCCAGGCGGCGGCACGGACGAGCAGGCGCATCCGCCCCGACTAGCATGCGCGCCGCATTGAATCCTCCGACGCGAACGTGCATCGAGAGCGCGACATGTTCCGTGGTCTGTTCCGTAAATCTCCGCCGGCTCCGGCGCCCGCCGCGCCCGGCCGCGTGCCCCGCACCGGCCCGGACGGCACGGTGGTCTGGGCCATAGGCGACGTCCACGGCTGCCTCGACCTGCTGGACGGCCTGCTGCAGGCGATCGTGACCGACACCGACGACGACGACCGGCCGCGCACCGTGATCTTCCTCGGCGACTACGTGGACCGCGGCCCCAACTCGCGCGGCGTCATCGAGCGCCTGATCCAGATCGCCGACATGCCCGACGTGGACGCCCGCTTCATCCGCGGCAATCACGAGGACAAGATGCACGAGTTCCTCGACGACCCCTCGGTCGGGGCGACCTGGTGCGAATACGGCGGCGACGCCGCGCTGGCGTCATACGGCCTGGTGCCCCCCGCCATGCGCCACCGGCGCGAGGGCTGGGTCGCCCTCTCGGCCGACCTGGCGCACAAGCTGGGTCCGCGCGGTCGCCGCTTCCTCGAGGAGCTGGAGCCCAGCGTCACCCTGGGCGGCTATTTCTTCTGCCACGCCGGAGCCCTGCCGGGGGTGCCCCTCGACCAGCAGGCCGACCGTGACCTGATGTGGATCCGCGGGCGCTTCCTCAACGACGACCAGGCCTTCGACCGGGTGGTCGTCCACGGCCACACCCCGACGGAGGTCCCCCACGTCGACCATCGACGCATCGGCGTCGACACCGGCGCCTACGCCACCGGCGTGCTGACGGCCCTGCGCGTCGACGGCGACGACGAACGCTTCGTGCAGGCGTTCAGGGGCCCCGACGGGCGCGTCTCGATCCGGGAATGGATCGCGCCCGCCTCCGTCCTCGCGCCCGAACCGGCATGAACCGTAACGCTTGTTGGCGCCGTTCGGCTCGCCCATGTAGGATCAGGGGCCTTCGGAGAAGACGGATTTGACCTTCGTTTGCGGCCCACGGATGCGGAATTCGCTGGCGACGCGCGCGGCCCTGCTCGACGCGGCGGTGAAGCGGTTCGCGCGCGACGGCTACGACGACGTCGGCATGCGCGACGTGGCCGGCGACGTCGGCATCGACGCCGCCCTGGTGGTCCGCTACTTCGGCTCCAAGGAACAGCTCTTCGAGGCCGCCATCGACTCCTGCTTCGACGGCGAGCATTTCTGGGAGGGCGACCGCGCCGACTTCGGCCGCCGCATCGCCGACCAGCTGGTCTTCGGCGCCGCCAAGAAGCCGGGCAAGATGCAGGGTCTCTCCATCATCCTGCGCTCCCTCGGCTCGGCCAAGGCGCTGGAGGTCGTCCAGCGCTCCTGCGTCCAGGACTTCATGCAGCCCCTGACCGACTGGCTGGGCGGCGACGACGCCCCGGTCCGCGCCCGGCTCATGGCCGGCCTGCTGATGGGCATGTCCATCGGCCGCGAGATGACCGGCGGCCCCCAGACCCTGTCGCAGGAGCATTGCGAACTGCTGCGCGACCGCCTCGCCGATCTGCTCCAGTCGCTGGCCGACGGCTGACTTGAGCGCCGGGCCCCCGGCCGCTATGAGGGCCGCCAGATTCCGTTTCGCCCAGGACCCGACGACATGGCCGACCCGCACGCTTCCGGCGACTACCAGCGCGGCACGCAGGAGATCTCCGAGCAGGTCTCGACCTTCCACCTCGTCATGATGCTGACCAAGTGGGGCTCGCTGGGCACCGTGGCCGTGATCCTGTTCACGACCCTGATCCTGTCGACGGGCAACTTCTTCACCTCGTTCTTCTCGGCCATCGTCCTCGTCGTGCTGGGCGTCTTCCTGCTGCGCGAGAAGAAGAAGGCGCACTGAGCGCCGCTTTACGCCCCTTCACAAACCGGCCTAACGTCCATCCCCTGACCTGAGGGGAGGGGATTCGCTTGACCGTCGCCCTGGCCGTGACCCGCGAGCGCCGCGACGGCGAGACCCGCTGCGCCGTCACCCCCGACGCCGTGAAGAAGCTGACCGCGCTGGGCTGCACAGTGACGGTCGAGGCCGGCGCCGGTCTCGGCTCCTCCATCCCCGACGCTGAGTTCACGGCCGCCGGCGCGACCGTCGCCGCCGACACCAAGGCCGTCCTGTCCCACGCCGACGTCCTGTTGAAGGTCCGCGGCCCCACGGCCCAGGAGATCAGCGCCCTGAAGCCCGGCGCCGTCGTCGTCGCCCTGTTGGACGCATATCGCGAGAAGGATGGCGTCGCCGCACTGGCCAAGGCGAACGCCACCGCCTTCGCCATGGAGTTCGTGCCCCGCATCACCCGCGCCCAGGTCATGGACGCCCTGTCGTCGCAGGCGAACCTGGCCGGCTATCGCGCGGTCATCGAGGCGGCGCACAGCTACGGCCGCGGCTTCCCCATGATGATGACCGCCGCCGGCACCGTCGCGGCCGCCAAGGTCTTCGTCATGGGCGCGGGCGTCGCGGGGCTTCAGGCCATCGCCACCGCGCGACGTCTGGGCGCGGTCGTCACCGCCACCGACGTCCGCCCCGCCGCCAAGGAGCAGGTCGAGAGCCTCGGCGCCAAATTCGTCGCCGTCGAGGACGAGGAATTCAAGGCCGCCGAAACCGCCGCCGGGTATGCAAAGCCGATGTCCGCGGAGTATCAGGCCAAACAGGCCGAGCTGACCGCCTCGCACATCGTCAAGCAGGACGTGGTGATCACCACCGCCCTGATCCCCGGCCGCCCGGCGCCCCGCCTGATCACCGCCGCCCATGTCGCCTCCATGAAGCCCGGCTCCGTGATCGTCGATCTGGCCGTCGACAACGGCGGCAACGTCGAGGGCGCGAAGCCGGGCGAGGTCGTCACCACCCCCAACGGCGTCCAGATCGTCGGCTGGTCCAACCTGCCGGGCCGCATCGCCTCGGACGCCAGCGCCCTCTACGCCCGCAACCTGACCGCCTTCCTCGGCCTGCTGGTCAAGGACGGGGAGCTGGCGGTCGATCTGGAAGACGAGATCCTGAAAGCCGCCGTCGTCACCCACGGCGGCGCGGTGGTGCATGAGGGGGTACGGGGATGACGCTCAGCGATCGTCAACTCGACCGCCTCGCCAAGCTTGCGCAGCTTGTTCTGTGGGCGGGCGTAGGCCTCCTGCTCGTGTCGATCATTTCTTGGCAGCTTACCAAGATGGCCCTTGGAGGCACGACCCTGCTCAACTGGGCCGCAGGGTTGCTTGGTGTAGGGATCGTGGGTGACTGCACCGCAAGGACCATCAAGATGAAACGCAGACAGCGGGAAGGCTGAGATGGAACACGTCGACCCCACCGTCTTCCGCCTGGCCATCTTCGTGCTGGCGATCTTCGTCGGCTACTACGTCGTCTGGTCGGTCACGCCGGCGCTGCACACGCCGCTGATGGCCGTGACCAACGCCATCTCCAGCGTCATCGTCGTCGGCGGCCTGATCGCCGCGGCGGCCATGAGCGGCGACGCCACGGGCGCCAACGCCTGGGTCGCCAAGGGCGCCGGCGTCGCCGCCGTGACCCTGGCCAGCGTCAACATCTTCGGCGGCTTCATGGTCACGCGCCGCATGCTGGCCATGTACCGCAAGAAGGAACGGCCGAAGCCGGAGGCCGCCAGGGCATGACGCTGGACCCGGTCCGCCTCGCCGTCGGCGCCGCCTGGCTGTCCGCCGTGGCGGGTCTGGGCCTGTGGGTCTGGATGGCGTGGCGCTGCGACTGCGCCATCACCCGGATGCGGCTCTACGACTGCGGCGTGGTGCTGGTCTTCTCGGCCGTCCTGACCTGGCTGCTGGTCAAGACCGAGCCGATGAACGCCTTCGACTGGGCCATGGTCTTCCTCGGCCCCCTGTTCATCGCCGCCGCCCTGTGGCGGCTGAACCGCACGCGGCTGGGTCGATAGAATGAGGAGAGGGACGGCATGAACGCTTCCGTCGCGGCCCTGGCCTATCTGGCCTCCGGCGTCCTGTTCATCCTCAGCCTGCGCGGCCTCTCCAGTCCGGAGACCAGCCGTCGGGGCAACACCTACGGCATGATCGGCATGGCCATCGCCGCCGCGGTGGCGTTGGGCACGGTCTGGACGACCGGCGCGCTGGACCCGCTGACGCTGGGCCTGATCGCCGGCGGAGTCATCGTCGGCGGCGGAGCGGGGGCCCTGATCGCCGCGCGGGTGCAGATGACCCAGATGCCCCAGCTGGTTGCCGCCTTCCACAGTCTGGTCGGCATGGCCGCCTGTCTGGTCGCGGTCGGCGCCGTCTATGCCCCCGACGCCTTCGGCATCGCCACCGCCGACGGCGGCATCAAGACCCTGTCGCTGGTCGAGCTCAGCCTCGGCGTCGCCATCGGCGCGATCACCTTCACCGGCTCGGTCATCGCCTTCGCCAAGCTGAACGGCAACATGTCCGGCGCGCCGATCCTTCTGCCCGCGCGCCACCTGATCAACATAGGTCTGGCGCTGGGGCTGGTCTTCCTGATCGGCATCCTGATCGGAACGCAGGGTTCGGCGACCTGGGCCTTCTGGGGCGTCTTCCTGATCGCGCTGATCCTCGGCGCCACCCTGATCATCCCCATCGGCGGCGCCGACATGCCCGTCGTGGTGTCGATGCTGAACTCCTACTCCGGCTGGGCCGCCGCCGCGCTGGGCTTCACCCTGGAGAACATCGCCCTGATCATCACCGGGGCTTTGGTGGGCAGCTCGGGCGCCATCCTCAGCTACATCATGTGCAAGGGGATGAACCGCAGCTTCTTCAGCGTGATCCTGGGCGGCTTCGGCGGCGACGCGGCCGCCGGCGCCTCCGGCCATGTCGAGACGCGCCCGGTCAAGCAGGGCTCGGCCGACGACGCCGCCTTCATCATGAAGAACGCCTCCAAGGTCATCATCGTCCCCGGCTACGGCATGGCCGTGGCCCAGGCCCAGCACGCGCTGCGCGAAATGGCCGACAAGCTGAAGGAGGAGGGGGTCGAGGTGAAATACGCCATCCACCCCGTCGCCGGCCGCATGCCGGGCCACATGAACGTCCTGCTGGCCGAGGCCAACGTCCCCTATGACGAGGTCTTCGAGCTGGAGGACATCAACGCCGAGTTCGCCTCGTGCGACGTCGCCTTCGTCATCGGCGCCAACGACGTCACCAACCCCGCCGCCAAGACCGACCCGACCAGCGCCATCTACGGCATGCCCATCCTCGACGTCGAGAAGGCCGGCACCGTCCTGTTCGTCAAACGCGGCATGGCCGCCGGCTACGCGGGCGTCGAGAACGAGCTCTTCTTCCGCGACAACACCATGATGCTCTTCGCCGACGCCAAGAAGATGGTCGAGGGGATCGTGAAGGGGCTTTAGGGGCGTGGCTTCCCCATCCCATCGTCGCTGGCGTTCACTTCTCGGCGTCGCCGGTGCCGTGGCGGTCGCCTACTTGACCGTGATCGGCCTGCTGTACGTCAACCAGCGCAGCCTGCTCTACCACCCGGTCGCGGCGGGGGCCGGGCCGGATCGCGACGGCCCTCCGATCCAGATCGTCCGCTTCCGGACCACCGACGGCGAGACCCTCGTCGGCTGGTGGCTGCCGGCCCAAGACGGGCGCCCGACCATACTGTTCTTCAACGGCAACGCGGCCGGGCTGGCCATGCAGCGGGGCCGATGGACCCGTCTGTCGGACGCCGGCGTCGGTGTCCTCGCCGTCGCCTATCGCGGCTACGACGGTTCGACCGGTCGGCCGACCGAGGCGGGCCTGCATCAGGACGCCCGCGCGGCCTACGCTTGGATCACCGCGCGCGTGCCGCCTTCCGACCTCGTCATCCACGGCTTCTCTCTGGGCACCGGCGTTGCGACCCGCCTCGCGAGCGAACGCCCGGCGCGGGCGCTGGTGCTGGAGGCTCCATTCACGTCCGCGTCCGACGTCGCGGCCCGGGCCTATCCGTGGGCGCCCGTCCACCTGCTGATGCAGGACCGGTTCCTGTCGCGGGACCGGATCGACCGGGTCCGTATGCCCCTGCTCGTCCTGCACGGCGACCGCGATACGGTGGTCCCCTTCGCGCAGGGCCGCGCGCTCTACGATCTGGCCCGTCCCCCGAAGCGGTTCGTCCGCATGATCGGCTCCGACCACAACACGCTGACCCGCGACGGCGGCTACGATCACATCCTGGAGTTCCTCGGCGTTCCGGCCCGGGAGACCACGGTCTACGAGGGCCGCGCGTCCGAAACGGAAATCGTCCGCGCGTGCGGTGACGCCGCGGCCGCCGTGGTCTGCTAGGATCGGGCGTCCCCGCGGAGACCTGACCCATGGCCGCCGAACCCAAGACCCGCCCCACCGACGTCCCGGTCGCCGACTTCATCGCCTCGATCGAGCATCCGACGCGCCGCGCCGACGCCGAGGTGGTGTGCCGCATGCTGCAGGAGGTCTCGGGTCAGCCGCCGGTCATGTGGGGCGACGCCATCGTCGGCTTCGGCAGCTACCGCTCCCCCACCGGCGACTGGCCGCGCATCGGCTTTTCGCCGCGCAAGGCCAACCTGTCGCTCTACGTCCTGTCCGGCTCGCCCGACGTCGCGCCGCTGCTGGCGAAGCTGGGCAAGCACAAGACCTCGGTCGCCTGCCTGTACGTCAACAAGCTGGCGGACGTGGACCTCGACGTCCTGCGCGAACTGGCCGCCACCACCTGGGCCGCCATGGCCCGGAAATACCCGACCTAGCGCCCCTCATAGGCGTCGAAGAACGGCTTCAGCCGGTCCTCGTACCGCTTCCACGCCGTCGCCGACTTCGAGTACAGCGGCTTCCTCACCTGGGCGAAGCTGGCGGTGGTCACGGCCCGGTCGGTCTTGTGGAAGTCCCGCACCTGGTCCTCCCACGGCAGGCCGACGTGGTCGAGGATCTTCCGCATCCACCTGTCCGGGTCGGCCACCAGTTCCTCATAGGGCACGGTCAGCAGCGTTCCGGGCGGCAGCACCTTCGTCCAGTGCGCGTGCAGCCGGTCCTCGCCGCGGAAATGCCGGCCGATGTGCTCCAGCGACCGCGTCCAGTCCGCGCCCCGGACGAACCGCGTCCGGAAGCAGGACCAGGCGATCCCCGCCGGGTGGCGCCGCAGCCAGATGAATTTCGCGTTCGGCAGGCACTGGTGGATCAGGCCCAGGAACCGCGTCTGGCTCAGGCTCTTGTCGACGACGCGCCCCGCCTTGCCGAACCGCTCGTCCAGCAGGTGCAGGTACGACCGCGCGATCCGGCCGGCCAGGGTCTCGCCCCCCGGCCGCGAGAAGACCTCCCGCACAGTCGACGGCGTGTATCCCGGGATGTTCATCGCCGCGTGGCGGAACACCTGCACCTCGGCGCCGTCGTGCACGGCCGAGTGGCTGACCAGGATCTGCTCGACCAGGGTGGTCCCCGACCGCGGCAGGCCCAGCACCAGGATCGGGCGGTCGCTCGCCTCGTCGCTCTTCGGCAGGCCGTCGATGAAGGCGCGGTCATAGCCGCCGGTCACCTCGTCGACGAAGCGGTCGGCCTCGTCCGGATTGTAGTGGCTGTCCGGCATCTGCAGCCGCCCCGCCTCGGCGAAGGCGTCGAAGGCCCGGTCGACCTGGTCCGTGTCGTCATAGGCCTTGCCCAGGGCGTACAGCAGCACGACCCGGCTCATGCGCCGCTCGGGCGCCGTGCCGATGCGCGCCAGCAGGGCCTCCATCGCCGGGATGTCCGGATCGCCGGGCGTGAACTTCTTGATCCCGGCCAGCACGGCCCAGGCGTTCTCCGCCCCCATGGCCACCGTCGGCAGGTCCAGGATGCGGCGCAGGAGGGCGGTCGCCTCCTCCTCCTCGCCGAACTGCACGTGGATGGTGGCGAGGAAATGCAGCGCCGACGGGTCGTTCGGCCGCTCGCGGACCAGCGCCCTGGCCTCTCGCATCGCCTCTTCCGGCCGTCCGTTCTGGCTCAGCATGTTGGCATAGGCCTGGCGGTGCTCGGGCGTCGGCGCCGCCGCGATGGCGCGGCGCGCGGCCGCCAGGGCGATGCTCACCTCGCCGATGGAGTCCGCCATGCGCGACACGGACATCCACTTCACGCCCAGCGGCGGGTCCGCCTGGATCGCCCGCGCCAGCAGGGCCGCGCAAGCGTCCCGGTCCCGCGCCTTGAAGGCGGCCACCGCGGCGTTCACGGCCTGCGCGCCGTCCAGGGTCTTGATCGTGTCCGTCATGCCCTCCGGCTACCGGGCGGGCGCCGCGGGGGCAAGGCCCGGATCACGCCGCCATACGCATCGGCTCGGAGTCCAGCGCGGCGCGACCCTCGTCCCACAGGGCGTCCTCCTCGGTCCAGCGCGCGACGGCGCGGCGGTCGATGACGTCGACCACCTGCTCCTCCAGACGGTCCCAGATCACGGCCAGATCTTTCGACCGGCCCTCGCACGGGACGACCATGTAGCGGGCTTCGGCGACGGCGGCTTGGGGGTGGAAGGCGGTCATTGGCGAGGTCTCCGGCTCGGGGGCGACGTGTCGATGGGACCCTTATGAAGCGGCGTTGCGTCAGAAACGGTCGTAGTGTACCGAGGCGCCCATGCGGCATGAGAAGGCGGGTCTGGTCCTTGAACTGGCGCGGCGCATGGCGGCGTCGGCCGAGGGCCTGACGCTGGACGAGATGGCTCAGGAAATGGGCGTCGGCCGCCGCACGGTCGAGCGCATGCGCGACGCGGTCATGGCGCTGTATCCGCTGGCCGAGGAAGTCTCCGACCCTCCGACCAAGCGCTGGCGCATCCGCGGCGGCCTGTCCGGCTTCGAGCAGGCGCCGACCATGCCCGAGCTGGTCGAACTGTCCCGCGCTGCGCAGGGCCTTCGCGCGACCGGGGAACCCGCCCGCGCCGCCGCCCTCGAAAGTCTGGAACGCAAGATCAAGGCCGCCATGCGCGCCTCGGTCCTGACCCGCATCGCCCCGGATCAGGAGGCGCTGATGCGCGCCGAAACCCTGGCCGTCCAGGCCGGCCCCCGCCCCTCGTCGGACGAGGCCGTGCTGGCCGAGATCCGCCAGGCCGTGCTGGCCCAGCGCCCGCTGGGCTTCACCTACAGCCGCCCGGGCGCCGAGGCGCGCCGCCGCACCGTCGCGGCCTGCGGCCTGATGTTCGGCCGCGCCAACTATCTGGTCGCCGCCGACCTGACGTCCGGCAAGATCCAGACCTTCCGCCTCGACCGGATGGCCGCCGTCCGCGCGGAGGAGGGGACCGCCCCGCCCCCCGCCGACTTCGACCTCGGCGCCTTCGCCGCCCGCAGTTTCGGCATCTATCAGGACGCGGTCGAGGACGTCGTGCTCAGGGTGGCCCCCGGCGAGAAGGCCGAGGAAGCCCGCGCCTGGCGCTGGCACCCCACCCAGACGCTGGAGGACCAGCCCGACGGCGGCGTGATCGTCCGCTTCACCGCCTCGGGCATGCGCGAGCTCGCCTGGCACCTCTTCACCTGGTCGGGCTCGGTGACCATCCTCGCGCCGGAGCGGCTGAAACAGGTCATGGCCGACGAACTCGCGGCGGCGCGGGCGGCGCTGGGCTGAACATGCGCCTCTCCCTCCCGGCGGGGAGGGTGGCGCGCGGCGCCGGGCAGGAGCGACGCGGCGAGACAGGCCGAACGCCCGCCTTGATCGCCGCCCGGCCCCGTGCAGGATCGCCCCATGTCCGTCGCGCTCGCCCTCTCCGCCGCTCTGGCCTCGGTCGGTCCTGATCCGCTTTCCGCCGCGGACCTGCCCGCCGTGCTCGGCAAGGGCTGGTGGTGCAGCTGGGACGAGGTGGAGAACGGCTGTGCTTTCATTGACCGCTACGACTTTCGCCGCGGCGTGATCGAGACCTGTGGCGGCACCGAGATCGCGTGGATCCAGACCGCCATCGACTGGGGGCGTCGCGACGGTCTGCCGTCGGTCCAGCGTGTGCTCCCGGTGCTGGATCGGTTGCAGGCGCAGGCCCGGAGCATGGACGCCGACCGGATCAAGTTCTGCTGGACCCGCGCCTTCAAACGGGAAGGCGACGCCCTTTGCGCCAGCGAGTGGAGCACCGAGGGCAAGCCCGAAATGCGCCTTTCACGCTCCGGCGCGTGGCGCGACCCGGAAGACCTGCTGATCCCGTCGGCCGACGCCGAAGCCTACTACCGGCTGTGGGCCGACGCCTTCGCCGACATGGCGGCGGCCATTCCGGAGACACGTCGAGGCGATCCGGAGGTGAAGGCGTTCCTCGCCGGCGTCTCGAGCGACTGGAGCTGTTTCGCCTTCTCGAGCCGGTCCGACGGGACCGTGGTGCGCGCGATCTCGGGCCCTTCTCCCTACGAATCCGTCCTCCGGCCGCTCGCGAGGCCGGAGGACGGCGTGTTGATACCGCGAGGCTGAGGCGAAGGACTGCGCGCTCATGCCGGGCTCTCACGTCCGCTTCTGACGCAGCGGCGCCGCATGCTTCCCGCATGACCGACGCGACCTGTGACGGCCCGATCTCCGGCGACGATCTGTGGGACGTCGCGCGACAGCTCTATGACGCCGGATACACAGGAAAGATGATCTGCGAGGATCTCGGTCTCGCCCCCACCACTTTCTGGCGCCGCGCCCGGCAGGAGAACTGGCTGCGGCGCGATCGTCGCGTCGCGCCCCCCGAACCCCTGGACATGGCGGCCCCGGTGCAGGAGGCGTCGGACGCGGCCGACCTCGCCTGGCGACGCATGACGCAGGCCTTGGAAGCGGGCCGCGCCGTCGAGGCGATGCGCTGGCGTCGCCTGCACGCCGAACTGGTGGGCGGAGAGGCACGGGCGGACTCCCGTCAGCGCAGGCAGACGAGAGAGCGGATGGACGAGCTCTCCGATCGCGCCCGGCTGATCGAGCGGCACGCGGCGGCGGCGCTCGGCGTCAAGCGTCTCGAAGACCTCGCCGACGACTGAGTGGAAGAAATGGGAGTCTTTTTTTGTGGACTCCCACTCCCGTTTTCACCCGCCCCGAAACGGATACGGGCTCACGGACTTGGCCCAGTCGTCGACCGCCAGCGGGCGGTCCAGCGGCGGGGCCGCCCGTTCGGCGCAGGGGTGGCGTGGGCACAGACGACAGGCCGGGCCGATCGGCGTCACCTGCGGCGCCGCCAGATCCAGTCCGCGCGCGGCAGCCAGCCGGGGCGCGTGGCGCAGCTCGCACCCCAGGCCGATCGCCAGGTCCTGTCCCTCGCCGAAGCCGTCATGACCCTGACGATCCACCGTCCGCGCCATCGTGAACCAGCGTCCGCCGTCCGGCGTCTCGACGATCTGCGTCACCACGCGTCCCGGCGTGCGGAAGGCCGAGAACAGCCGCCAGCGCGCGCACGACCCGCCGAACCGGGCGAACGGAAAGGCGTCGGCCGCATACCGCTTGGACACGTTCCCCGCCTGGTCCACCCGCATCAGGAAGAAGGGCACGCCCCGCGCGCCGGGCCGCGACAGCGTGGTCAGCCGATGCGCGGCCTGCTCATAGCTGACGCCGAACCGCGCCTGCAGCCGTCCGAGGTCGTATCCCGTGGCCTCCGCCAGCGCGTGGAAAGCCCCGTAGGGCATCAGCATGGCCGCGGCCAGGGCGTTGGTCAGCGCCGTCTTCAGCAGTCGCCCGGCGCCTTCGTCCGGCGGGGCGGCCGCGGCGACCATGGCTTCCAGCTCGGGGCCGTGTTCGGTCAGCGCCAGCTGATAGGCCACCGCGAACGCCCGGGACGACGGCCCCAGCGTCTCGGTCAGCAGCAGGCGCTTTCGGTGGGGGTCGAACCGGCGCGTCCACTCCACCATCACCTCGGCCGGCACGGTGCGGACGGTCAGGTCGTGCCGCCCCTTCAACCGCGCCCGGGCCCGCGACTCGAACGGCTCGCCGGGCGCCTCGGCCTCCAGGTCCGCCGCCAGCGTCTCGCCCAGCGCGTCCAGTTCGGGGAAATGATTGCGCCGCCCCTGCACGTGCTCGCGCACCCAGTCGGCGGGGCCTTCGACGGCGTCCTGTCCCAGCGTCGCCTGCGCCGTGCGCCGCGCGTCGTGGGCCCGGAACAGCCGCAGAAGCGCCTCGGCCAGCGCCGGCTGGTCGTCGATCAGCTGCACGATCTCGTGGCGCGGAACGTCCAGCCCGGCCAGCACAGGATCGGCCAGCGCCTCCCGGATCTGCGCCTCGTCCGCGGCCCCGTCGCGCCCCAGCGCCCTCAGGTCGACGTCGTAGGTCTCGGCCAGCCGCAGCAGGAGCTGCGCCGACACGGCCCGCTGGTTGCGCTCGACGTGGTTCAGATAGCTGGGCGACACGCCCAGATCGACGGCCATCGCCGTCTGGGTCAGCCCCAGATCCCGCCGCAGCCGCTTCAGCCGGCCGCCCAGGAACAGCTTCTTCTCGGCCGCGTCCATCAGTCGAACGTGTCACAATACGACTTAACAAGATATGTCATATCATGACAAAACGACCGCAAAGGTCGAGCGGCACCTGTGTCGTTCGTGACCGCTCCGTGTTCCTCTCCCGTCAGGCCGCATCCTGCGGCGCCGCGAGATGACCATGACCGACTTCGCCGACCTCGTCCCCGCCCCTCCGGGCCGCTTCGACGGCATCGAGCGCCCCTACACGCCCGACGACGTCCTGCGCCTGCGGGGCTCCGTCCCCATCGCCCAGACGCTGGCCCAGCGCGGCGCCGCCCGCCTGTGGGAGCTGCTGCACTCCGAGGACTACGTGAACGCCCTCGGCGCCGTCACCGGCAACCAGGCCATGCAGATGGTCCGTGCGGGCCTGAAGGCCATCTACCTGTCGGGCTGGCAGGTCGCCGCCGACGCCAACACCGCCGGCGCCATGTATCCGGACCAGTCGCTGTATCCGGCCAACGCCGCGCCCGAGCTGTGCCGCCGCATCAACCGCACCCTTCAGCGCGCCGACCAGATCGAGCACGCCGAGGGCGGGGCGAAGCGCGACTGGTTCGTCCCGATCGTCGCCGACGCCGAGGCCGGCTTCGGCGGCCCCCTGAACAGCTTCGAGATCATGAAGGCCTTCATCGAGGCGGGCGCCGCCGGCGTGCACTTCGAGGACCAGCTGGCCTCCGAGAAGAAGTGCGGCCACCTGGGCGGTAAGGTGCTGATCCCCACCGCCCAGCACGAGCGCAACCTGATCGCCGCGCGTCTGGCCGCCGACGTCATGGGCACGGCCACGCTGACGGTGGCCCGCACCGACGCCGAGTCGGCCCAGTTGATCACTTCCGACGTCGACGAGCGCGATCATCCCTTCATCGACCGAGACGACCGCACCGTGGAGGGCTTCTACCGGCTCAAGCCCGGGACGGGCCTCGACCACTGCATCGCCCGCGGCCTCGCCTACGCCAGGGTCGCCGACGTCCTGTGGTGGGAGACCAGCCACCCCGATCTGGACGACGCCCGCCGCTTCGCCGAGGCCATCCAGAAGGAACACCCCGGCAAGCTGATGGCCTACAACTGCTCACCCTCCTTCAACTGGGAAGCCAAACTGGACAAGGACACCATCGCCCGCTTCCAGCGCGAGCTGGGCGCCATGGGCTACAAGTTCCAGTTCGTGACCCTCGCCGGCTTCCACAGCCTGAACAACGGCATGTTCGAGCTCGCCAGGGGCTACCGCGACCGCGGCATGGCCGCCTACTCCGAGCTGCAGCAGCGCGAGTTCGCCAACGAGGCCGCCGGCTACACCGCCACCCGCCACCAGCGCGAGGTCGGCACCGGCTACTTCGACGCCGTCGCCACCGTCATCTCGCAGGGCCGGTCTTCCACGACCGCGCTCAAGGACTCCACCGAGGCCGCCCAGTTCGCGGCCGCCCACTGACCCCCGGAGATGGACCCATGGAACCGCTCAGCAACCCCGCCGCCATCATCGACTTCTGCCTGGCGCCGCTCGCCCTTCAGGACGGCACCGAGGCCGAACGCGAGGTGCGCCGCCGGCTGGAACACGTGTTGAAGACCTTCCGGGCCAAGGCGGCCCAGCCCGTCAGCGTAGACTTCTCGTCCATGCCCAGTCAGGTCATCAACGAGGCCGCGCACGGCCACGAGTGACCTCAGGCGAAGGCGAACAGAAGCCGGCCCTCGCCCATGCGCTCGCGCAGGGCCGGCAGGTCGGCGTGGGCCACCGAGAAGCAGCCGTAGCTGCGGCCCAGCTTGCCCTCGCGGGCCAGGAAGTCCGGGTCGGCATAGTCCGCGCCGTGCACGATGATGGCGCGGTCGCGGGCCTTGTCGTTGGAGTACTCCAGCCCGTCCAGCAGCACGTTCGGCCCCTGCGCGGGGCCCCACGACGGACCTGCGGTCACATAGGAGCCGACCGACGAGCAGTAGCTCTCCGGCACGTTGGAGAAGCTCTGGGCAAAGCCGGTGTGCGACGGATCCGAGCCGCGGCCGTGGCTCGTGCGGAGCGTCTTCACCGTGCCGGCGTGCAGGTCGACCTCGTACAGCCGCTCCTCTCCCGAGTGGCGCTTGAAGTCGACCAGGTACATGCGGTCGCGGTTCGGGATGCGGGCGTGGTGGATGTCCAGCGCCGCCATGGCGCGCTCCATCAGCTCCTTGCGGACCACGCCGCGGGGATCCAGCGGGGGAGAGACGAAGGGCTCCGTCGAGACGACCTCGATCGCCGGAGCGGCCACGACCGGCGCCTCCACGACGGCCGCCAGCGGCATCGCCGCCGGACGCACGGTCTGCGCCGCCGACGAGCACCCGGCCAGCAGCGCGGACCCGCCCAGAATCATCCCCCGTCTCGAAACCCGCATGCGACGCCCTCGTAGCGGTTACACCGACTGTTTCCGAACATTTCAAACCCGGGCGTTCGTTTCAACCTGAGCCTTGGCGAACGCCCGCGACGGAGTAGGGTGCAAGCCTCGTACCGGGAGGGGCTCCATGAGATCGATCGTCGCCGCCGCGATGGCCTGGCTTGTGCTGGCCGGCGCCGCCTTCGCCCAGCAAACGCCCGCCGTCGCGACCGCTTCGCCCGCCGGGCGAACCCTGTTCGTCCACGTCGGCCGCCTGCTTGCGGACCCGTCGAACGGCGTTGTGCAGCGCGATAAAACTTTGGTGATCGCCGGGAACCGGGTCGTCGAGATCCGTGACGGCTTCGTCGGGGAGGGGGAGATCATCGACCTGCGGGACGCCTTCGTGCTGCCCGGCCTGATCGATTCCCACGTCCACCTGACCAGCGAACAGAACCCGGACGCCCGGCTCCAGGCCGTGACCTGGGACGCCTCGGACCGGGCCATGGTCGGCGCCGGCAACGCCCGCAGGACGCTGCTCGCGGGCTTCACCACCGTGGCCGATCTTGGCGCGCCGAACGACGCCATCTTCGCCCTGCGCGACGGCGTGGCCCGCGGCGACGTGATCGGGCCGCGCATCCTGGCCTCGGGCAGTTCGGTCTCGGTCCACGGCGGCCACGGCGACGCCAACGGCTACCGCGAGGACGTCCTGCACGTGCTGTCGTCGGAATCCGTCTGCTCGGGTCCCGACGACTGCATGCGCGCCGTCCGCACCCAGGTCCGCGCCGGCGCCGACGTCATCAAGATCACCTCGACGGGCGGCGTCCTGTCCAACACCGCGGCGGGCCTTGGCCAGCAGTTCACCGACGCCGAGCTGGCCGCCATCGTCGAGGTCGCCCACCGCATGGGCCGAAAGGTCACCGCGCACGCTCACGGCGCCGACGGCGTCAACGCCTTCCTTCGCGCCGGCGGCGACTCGATCGAACACGGCACCTACCTGGACGACGAGTCGATCCGCCTGTTCCGCCAGAACGGGGCCTGGCTGGTGCCGACGCTGATGGCCGGAGACTACGTCGCCCGCGTCGCCTCGGGGCCGGACAACTTCTTCACGCCGGCCCAGACGGCCAAGGCGCTGGAGGCCGGCCCCCGGATGCTGGACATGGCCGCGCGCGCCCATCGCGGTGGCGTCAGGATCGCGTTCGGCACCGACAGCGGCGTCTCGCGTCACGGCGACAACGCCCGGGAGTTCGCCCTGCTGGTCCGCGCCGGCCTGACGCCGCTGGAAGCGATCCAGACCGCCACGGTCAACGCCGCCGAGCATCTCGGCATTTCCGACCAGGCCGGCCGCCTGTTGCCCGGCATGCCCGCCGACCTGATCGCCGTCTCCGGCGATCCGCTGCAGGACGTGACCGAGCTGGAGCGGGTGCGCTTCGTCATGAAGGGCGGAGTCGTCCATCGCGACGACCGCTGACCGACGGGTCGCCATCCGCCGGCTTCTGCTCTAAGCACGGCGTTCGGCCAGAGAGACGGACGTGTGAGCGAGACTTCCCGCACCGGTGGCAAGCCCGCCACGATCAACGACATCGCCCGTATGGCGCGCGTGTCCAAGAAGACCGTCTCGCGCGTCATCAACAATTCCCCCTCGGTGAAGGAGGAGACGCGGCGGCGCGTCGAGGCGGTCATCGCCGAGCACGGCTACACCCCTGATCCGCAGGCCCGCGGCCTCGCCTTCCGGCGCTCCTTCCTCGTCGGGATGATCTACGACAACCCGAGCCCCAACTACGTCGTCAACATGCAGCAGGGCGTGCTGGACGGGGTGCGCGGGTCGGGGCTGGAACTGGTCGTCCACCCCTGCGACCGCGCCTCATCGCGCTTCCTCGACGACGTCCGCAACTTCGTCGTGCGCCAGAAGCTGTTCGGCGTGGTGATGCCTCCGTCGGTGTCCGAGGACGAGCGCGTCGTGGAGATCCTGAAGGCGGCCGACTGTCCCTACGTCCGGATCGCTTCGGTGGCGCTGGACGAGGCCGGGTCGATGGTGGTCACCCACGACAGCCGCGGAGCGGCGCGGGCGGCGCGCCATCTGGCGGGATTGGGCCACAGGCGCATCGCCTTCATCTCAGGTCCCGACAGCTTCCGCTCCTCGCACGAGCGGGGCAGAGGCTTCCGCGAGGGGCTGGCCGAGCACGGGCTGGAGCTCGCCCCGGATCTGGTGCGTCAGGGCGCCTACACCTTCGAGTCGGGGGTGCAGGCGGCGCGCGACCTGCTGGCTTCGACGCGCCGGCCCACCGCCATCTTCGCCGGCAACGACGAGATGGCGATCGGCGTGATGAAGGCCGCCCGAGACCTCGGTCTCGACGTGCCCGGCGACCTGTCCATCGTCGGCTTCGACGACCTGCCCATGGCGTCGCGCGTCTGGCCCAACCTGACCACGGTGCGCCTGCCGATCCGCGACATGGGCCGCATGGCGGCGGAGAAGCTGACCGCCCGGCTGCGCGGCCTCGATCCCGCCGATCTGGACCAGCCGACCGTCGATCCGCAGCTGGTCGAGCGGGAATCGACGGCCGCCCCTCTCCGCTGACGCTCAGCCGGTCAGGCGACCTGGAGAACCGTCCTGAGGTGATCGCGGATCGCCGCGTCGGTGGCGTTGGCGAAGAACAGCTCCTCGAACCGCTCGCCGGCGATCGCAGCCTTCAGCAGGTCCGGATCGACGGTCTTCAGCACCGTCAGCATGTCGTGGCAGGTGACCGCCTTCAGGTCCTTCAGGATGCCGCGGTTCCGGCGCATGATCTCGGCGCGCTCCTTCGGATAGCCCAGTCCGCGATCGCCCTCGAACAGCTTGCGATAGCAGTCCTGCAGGTTCAGTTCGGCCGCCCAGCCGAAGCCCTTGGCGTAGGGCATGGCGATGGCGTTGCCGTCGTTGATCTGGCCGAACAGGAAGGCGTCCGTCGGGTCGACGATCAGCCCGCAGAAGACGCCCGGCATGGCGTTGGCCGCCAGCATCGAGCCCGTGCCCGTGCCGCAGCCGGTGACCACGAAGTCGGCGGCGCCCGAATTCAGAAGGATGCCCGCCAGCAGGCCGTTCATGACGTAGGTCAGCGAGGCGCCGTCCTCGGCGGAATACATGCCGTAGTGGTGAACCTGATGCCCCAGCGGTTCGGCCACGGCCTTCAGCGCCGCGTGGACGGTCCCGCTCTTGGCGGCCTGGCTGTTCTCGATGATCAGGGCGATCTTCATGGACGGTCCTTTCGGCGCCGCGCGGAGAAGCGGGCGCGTTTGCGTCTAGATATGACACCGGTTACCTATGCACAATCCGCGGCGGCCGGCACCATCGCCGCGTCAGCCTTCCCGATCCAACGAAGTGAGCGCCATGTTCGATCTCACCGGCCGAACGGCCCTCGTCACCGGCGCCAACACCGGGCTCGGCCAGGCCATCGCCGTGGGTCTGGCCCAGGCCGGCGCCGACATCGTGGCCGTGGGCCGCTCGGCGCCGACGGAGACCGCCGCACTGGTAGCGGCTGCCGGGCGCGCGCTGCACGCCATTCCCGCCGATCTGGGCTCGACGGCGCCGATCGCCGATGTGCTGACCGAGGCGACCTCCGCCGTCGGGGCGATCGACGTCCTCGTCAACAACGCCGGCATCATCCGCCGCGCCGACAGCCTGGAGTTCACCGAGCAAGACTGGGACGCGGTGATGGACACGAACCTGAAGTCCGCCTTCTTCCTCTCCCAGGCGGTGGCGCGGACCTGGGTCCAAGCCGGGCGCGGCGGCAAGATCATCAACATCTGTTCGATGCTGAGCTTCCAGGGCGGCATAAGGGTGCCCAGCTACACGGCGTCCAAAAGCGGACTGGCCGGGCTTACCCGCCTGCTGGCGTGCGAATGGGCGTCGAAGGGCATCAACGTGAACGGCATCGCCCCCGGCTATTTCGCCACCAGCAACACCGAGGCCCTGCGCGCGGACCAAGGCCGCAATCGCGACATCCTGGCCCGCATCCCGGCGGGTCGCTGGGGCTCGCCCGACGACCTGAAGGGCGCGGCCGTCTTTCTGGCGTCGGACGCCTCGGCCTATGTCCACGGCACGATCCTGACCGTCGACGGGGGCTGGATGGCGCGCTGAGGTTCAGGCGAGGCTGTTCAGCCAGTCCTCCAGATTGGTGTGGCCGTCGCCGTCGGGATCGGCGCCGCCGTCTGCGGCGTTCGCCGGATCCAGCCCAAGCGCGCGCTCCCAGTCGTCCGGCATGCCGTCGCCGTCGCCGTCGACCCAGGGCACGCCGGGCGCAAGCTCGGGCCATCCCCCCACGTCCGCCTGGCTGTCGATGATGCGGCCGGCGCCTATGCGCACTCCGACCGTCACCCGCGCATCGACCTGATCGCGCGGCCATGCCCCGGCCCTTGAAAGCACGCGCTCGCCGGCGGCCCACGGGTCGGCGTCAGGAACGCCTACCCATGCGGGCCGCACGGCAAGCCGCTCGCCCGGGCCGCCATCGAACCGGACGAGGCTCCACGGATCGTCCGGCACGACGCCGGCCATGGAGTTCCCCTCGAACCACGCCCGGGCCAGCGGATTGGAGTCCTCGAAAGCCCACCGACCCTCACTGTCCGGGCCCGGCAGATAGGCATTGCCGACGAAGGCGTAGGTCGAGATCGAGTCCGTGTCGGCGTCGTAGCCTGCGTGGTCGCCGCCCCAGTTGAAGAAGACGTTCTGGCGGAACTCGAACGACGCGCCGACCGGGTCGACCGTCGGGGGATTGTAGTTCCCGGGTCGGGGCATGCGCGCCCGGTGGCTGGCCCACAGGTTGCCGATGAAGCTGATCCGCGCGCCGTGCCCGCCGCGGGCCAGGGTCCCGTAGCCGTGTTCGCCCTTGCCGTGGATCGAGGCGTTCAGGGACTCGGCGATGATCGAGTTCTGCACGGTCACGTCGTAGATGCCGCGCTCGGGCGGGTCGTAGCGGCTGCCGACCGACAGGGTCTCGTCCACCGACCAGCTGGCAGAGACGTGGTCAAGGATGATGCGGCTTCCGCGCTCGATGGAGACCGCGTCGGCCTCGACGCCGCCCTCGTCGCCGAGGCGCGAGCGCAGGTGCCGGATGATCACGTCGTCGGCTCTTACGATCAGGGGCTGGTCGCGAAGGGTGATCCCGCCGCCCGGCGCCGTCTGACCCGCGACGGTGACCCGGCCGTGCCGGATCACCAGGGGGGAGGTGAGACGGACGGTGCCGCCGACGTCGAAGACGATGGTGCGGGGGCCTGCCGTCTCCAGCGCGGCGCGCAGGGTTCCCGGCCCGGAATCTTCAAGCGACGTCACTCTCAGGACGGGCCCGCCCCGGCCGCCGACGGCGTGACGGCCGGCGCCCTCCGCTCCCGGGAAGGCGAGCTGTTGGGCCTCGGCCGGAGAGTGTGCGGAAACGGCAACGGTGACCACGCCCATGACGACGAACAGGCGGCGCGCTTGAGAGAACGGGGTTGCCGAAACGCAAGGCATGGGTTTAGGCTCACATTGATACCGGTGTCAGAACGCATTTCATTCGGATTTGACACCGGTGTCAAACGGCAGTGCCCGAGGGCAGGGCCGCAAAAACAGATAGACCGGAGTCACTCCGGCGCCCTGTATGCCCATTGGGAGGAGGCATATGTCGCAGTTCATCCAGGCCGGGGATTCCCGCGCCTTCCGTCGCACCCTGATCGCCGGTGGGTCCGGTATCGCCATGGCCATGACGCTGGGCGTCATCGGGGCCGTGGCCCAGGTCCAGGACCCCGACGCCGAGGTCGATGAGATCGTGGTCACCGGCTACCGCGCCAGTCTGACGGCAGGTCTGGCCGCCAAGCGCCGGGAGGCGACGGTCGTCGACGTCATCGTAGCGGAAGACATCGCCGATTTTCCCGACCTGAACCTGGCCGAAGCGATCCAGCGGGTCCCGGGCGTCGCCATCGACCGTGACGCCGGCGAGGGGCGCTCGATCACCGTGCGCGGACTGGGCTCCGACTTCACGCGCACCCGCATCAATGGCATGGAGGCCCAGGCCACCACCGGCGGCACCGACTCGTCCGGCGGCGCCAACCGGGGCCGCGGCTTCGACTTCAACGTCTTCGCGTCGGAGCTCTTCAACTCCATCACCGTGCGCAAGACCGCGGCGGCGGAAACCGAGGAGGGCTCGCTGGGCGCCACGGTGGATCTGCAGGCGTCGCGCCCGTTCGACTACCCGGGATCGGCCTTCGCCTTCTCGGCCCAAGGCGGCTACAACGACCTGTCGGAACAGTGGAATCCGCGCATGGCGGTGCTGGCCAGCACTACCTTCGGCGACCAGGATCAATTCGGCGCCCTCATCTCCGTCGCCTACAGCGAGCGCAGCCTGCTGGAAGAAGGCTTCAGCACCGTGCGCTGGGCGCCCGCCGTCGGCGCCGGGAGCTCGGGGGGCTTCTGCAGCCCGGTGGGCGTGGCGCCCCAGAATCCGGGCAACAGCGGCGCCAACGGCTCCAACGCCGCCAACTGCGCCACGGGCGTGCCGCGACCGGCGAACACGCCCGACAACGTCGCGGCCTACCAGACCGCCAACCAGGCCAACGTCTTCATCCCGCGTCTGCCGCGATATGGCCGGCTGACGCACGAGCAGGAGCGTCTGGGCGTAACCGGATCGTTCCAGTGGCGTCCGGCCGACACGACGCAGTTCTCGGTCGACGTGCTGTATTCGAAGCTGGACGCGACCCGTCAGGAGGACTTCCTGCAAGCCCTGTCGTTCAGCCGCAACGCGGCCGCCGGCGGCCAGACGCAGGTGATCGTGCGGGACGCCGCGGTCGAGAACGGCATGCTGGTCTACGGCCTGTTCGACAACGTCGACCTGCGCTCCGAGAGCCGCTTCGACGTGCTGTCTACCGAGTTCACCCAGATCAGCTTCACCGCCGAGCACGAGTTCACCGACCGCCTGCGCGGCCGCTACTACATCGGCCGGGCGGAATCGACGTTCGAGAACCCGATCCAGACCACCGTCACCCTCGATGCCAACAACGTCGACGGCTACGGCTGGGACTTCCGCGGAAACATGAACTCGCCGGTCATCACCTACGGCATGGACGTGTCCGACCCGGCCGCATGGGCCTGGCGGCCGTCCACGGCCTCGACGCCGCGCTCGGAGATCCGGATGCGCCCGAACGGCGCGGACAACCTGTTCATGTCGTGGCAGGGCGATCTGGAGTTCGACGCATCGGACTGGCTGACGCTGAAGACCGGAGTCAACTTCAAGAGCTACGAATCCACGACCTACGAGTTTCGTCGTACTGACGAGACGGTCGTTCCGGTGCTTCCGGGCGGGACGACGGTGGCCGACATCTCCAACCAGCTGACCGGCTTCGGGCGCGACCTCATCCCCGGTGGGGCGATCAACTGGCTGCGGCCGGACCTCAACGCGATCGCGAGCCTGTTCGACATCTACTGCAACTGCGACACCGGCGTGCCGGGCGGCGACTTCCGCCTGACCAGCGTCACCAACGGCAACGCCCGTGGCGGCAACCGGTCGATCGAGGAGGAGGACCTGGCCTTCTACGTCCAGGCCGACTGGAACGCCGAGCTGTTCGGCATGCCCTTCCGCGGCAACGTGGGCGTGCGCCAGGCCAACACCCGCATCTACGCCGAGGGCTACAGCTCGACCGGCGGCGGCACCAAGGTGAGCGGAGAGCACGAGTACACCGACACCCTGCCGTCGCTGAACCTCGTGTTCGAGCCCATGGACGATCTGCTGGTCCGCTTCGGCGCGGCCAAGGTCATGGCCCGTCCGCAGATCGGCAACACCCTGGCGGGCACCAACTACCTGGTGCCCACCACGTCGCTGAACGCCTCGGGTCCCAACTTCACCGCCTCGATCGGCAACGTGAAGCTGGAGCCGTTCCGGGCCGACACCTACGACTTCTCGATCGAGTGGTACTTCGCGCCCGAAAGCCTGCTGTCGTTCGCGTACTTCCACAAGGAGATCGACACCTACATCCAGATCCTGCGGCAGGACCTGCCGTACACGGACCTGACGGCGCTGAACCCGTCGGCCTTCGCGCCGGCGTTCTGCACCGGCGTGTGCAGCCCCACGACCATCTTTCAGCTGACCAGCGCGGTGAACACCGAGGGCGGCCCGCTGAGCGGGTTCGAGGTCAGCTACCAGCAGCCCTTCACCTTCCTGCCCGGTCCACTGGGCGCCACGGGGGTCCAGCTGAACTACACCCGGGTCGAGAGCGAGATCGACTACTGCAACGACGCCCTGTGCTCGACCTTCGTCACGGCGGACCTGATCAACCTGTCGCCGGAGTCGTGGAACGCCACGCTCTACTACGAGGACGACCGGTTCTCGGCGCGGGTCTCGGGCTCGGCGCGGGACGCCTACATCCAGAACGTGCCGGGCCGGAACGGCAATGCGCTGGAAGGCAAGATGGAGACGTTCAACCTGGACGCCTCGGCCTCGTTCGCGCTGACCGACAACATCGACCTGACGTTCGAGGCGATCAACCTGACGGACGAGTTCAACCACCAGTGGGTGGGCGACGAGACGCGCCAGAGCACGTCGGTCTATCACCACACCGGACGCCAGTATTACATCGGCGCGCGCGCGCGGTTCTGATCCTCTTCCTCTCCTGAGGAGCCACTTCGGCCGGTCCGGACCCCAACCGGACCGGCCGTCTCTTTGTCCGCCGCGCGCCCTGGTGCAGGGTGCGCCGAGGAGATGCGATGACCGCGGCGCCCCTGACCATCCGACCTGCAGACGCGTGCCGCTGGGACCTGGCGGCGCTGGGGGAGGTCATGCTGCGGCTGGACCCGGGCGAGGGCCGCGTCCGCACCGCACGACGGTTCGACGTCTGGGAGGGCGGCGGCGAATACAACGTGGCGCGCGCACTGGCGAAGGGCTTCGCCCGGCGGACGACGGCGGTGACGGCCCTGCCGCGCAACGACCTGGGCCTGCTGGTCGACGACCTTATGGCGCAGGGCGGGGTGGACCGGAGCCACGTCGTCTGGCGGGACTTCGACGGCATAGGGCGGAACACCCGGGTGGGGCTGAACTTCACCGAGCGGGGCTTCGGCGTGCGGCCGGCGAAGGGGGTGTCGGACCGGGCCGGGTCGGCGGCGTCGCAGTTGAGGCCGGGCGAGGTCGACTGGACCCGGTTGTTCCAGACGGAGGGCGTCCGCTGGTTTCATACGGGCGGCATCTTCGCGGCCCTGTCCGAAGCGTCGGCGCGGACCGCGCTGGCGGCGGTGGAGGCGGCGAAGGCGTCGGGGGCGGTCGTCTCCTACGACCTGAACTACCGGGCCAGTCTGTGGGCCGCGCATGCCGATGCGGAGGCGGCGCGGCGCATCAGCCGGGATATCGCGCGACACGTGGACGTGATGGTGGGAGACGCCTGGGGCTTCCGCGAGTGTCTGGGCCTGGACGTGGACGGGTCGGCCGATCTGGAGACGGCGGCCCGCGCGTATGCGGACCGGTTCCCGGAGGTGCGGATCGTGGCCGCCACGGTGCGCAAGGCGGGCACGGCGGGGCGCAACGACTGGTCGGCGCAGGCCTGGTCCGACGGGCGCCCGGTTCGTTCCGTCGAGCGGCCGGGGCTGGACGTGCTGGACCGCGTCGGCGGGGGCGACGGCTTCGTGGCGGGGCTGGCCCATGCCCTGCTGGAGGGACGGGACCTGCAGACGGCGGTGGAGTGGGGCGCGGCGCACGGGGCGCTGGCCATGACGACGCCGGGCGACACCTCGATGGTCGACGCGTCGGAGGTGGCGGCCCTGGTCGCCGGCGCGGACGCCCGGTCGGTGCGCTGAGGCTTGGCGGACGAGCCTGTCCGTCGCAGGATGGCGGCATGCAAGTCCGCCCCCTGACCGACGGCCTGTCCGTCTCCCCCCAGATCGCGCTCGAGGACGTGGCCGCCGCCTCGTCGCAGGGCTTCCGCAGCCTGATGTCCAATCGCCCCGACGGGGAGGAGTCCGGCCAGCCGACGGCGGCGGAGGTCGAGGCGGCCGCGCGCGCCGCAGGTCTGGAGTTCCGCTGGCTGCCCGTGACCATGCCGACGCTGTCGCAGAAGGACGCGCATTCCTTCGCCGCCGCGCTGGACGAGCTGCCGGGGCCGACGCTGGCCTTCTGCCGCACGGGCACACGCTCGACGGTGCTGTGGGCCCTTTCGCAGGCGGGGCGGCGGCCGACCGACGAGATCGTGTCGACGGCGGCCGCGGCCGGCTATGACCTCGAAGGGCTCAGGCCGAGGCTTGATCTCGCCGGCTGAGGCCGGCTCGCCCGGACTGGAAAAATGAGTCCGGACAGTCCGGACAGTCCGGCCGGCCCGGGCGTCGCCTGAAGAGGCGTCGCCCGGACACAGTCTGCGACGCGTCGCGGGCCGCGTCGGCAAGATCGCTCAAGATCGATCATCCGGGTTGATCCAGCGACCGTTTCCCGGAGCGATCGACGCAATCCGCAGGCCCGGGCCGGCGCTTCGACTGCAGATCGCGACGCCGGGGCCCTCGGTCAGGCCAGCTCGACCGCCATCGCCACGGCCTCGCCGCCGCCGATGCACAGCGACGCCATGCCCTTCTTCCCGCCGCGCGCCTGAAGCGCCGCCAGCAAGGTGGACAGGATGCGCGCGCCCGAGGCGCCGATGGGGTGGCCGAGCGCGGTCGCGCCGCCGTTGACGTTCAGCCTGGCCCGGTCGATGCCAAGTTCCTTCTGGGCGATCATGGCGACGACGGCGAAGGCCTCGTTGACCTCCCACAGATCGACGTCGGCGGCGGTCCAGCCGGCCTTCTCCAGCGCCTTCTTCATGGCGGGCACCGGGGCGGTGGTGAACAGGCCGGGCTCGTGCGCATGTGAGGCATGGCTGACGACGCGGGCGACGATCGGCATGCCCAGGGCCTTGGCCACGCTCTCGCGCGTCATGACCAGGGCGGCGGCGCCGTCGGAGATCGAGGAAGCGTTGGCCGCGGTGATGGTGCCGTCTTTGGCGAAGGCGGGCTTCAGGGTCGGGATCTTGTCCGGCCGGGCCTTGCCGGGCTGTTCGTCCACTTCGATCGTCTCGACGCCGGCGCGGGTCTTCACCTCGACCGGCGTGATCTCGGCCTTGAAGGCGCCCTCGGCGATGGCGGCGGTGGCGCGACGCAGGCTTTCCAGCGCGTACTCGTCCTGCTGTTCGCGGGTGAACTGATACATCCCCGCGGCGTCCTCGGCGAAGGCGCCCATCAGCTTGCCGGGGGTGTAGGCGTCCTCCAGCCCGTCCATGTACATCGTGTCGACGATCACGTCGTGACCGATGCGCGCGCCGCCGCGGTGTTTGTTCATGACGTAGGGGGCGCCGGTCATCGACTCCATGCCGCCCGCCACGATCACGTCGGCGGTGCCCGCCTTCAGCGCGTCGTGAGCCATCATGGCCGCCTGCAGGCCCGAGCCGCACATCTTGTTCACGGTGGTCGCTTCCACGTGCTGGCCGAGGCCGGCGCCGATGGCGGCCTGACGCGCCGGGGCCTGGCCCAGACCGGCGGGCAGGACGCAGCCCATGAAGATCTGGTCGACCTTCCCGGCCGGGACGCCCGCGCGTTCGACCGCGGCCTTGACCGCCGTCGCGCCCAGCTCGGTGGCCTTCACGCCGCTGAGGGCGCCCTGGAAGCCGCCCATGGGCGTGCGGGCGAAGGAGCAGATGACGACGGGATCGGACATGACGTGGCCTTTCGAAACTCAGGCCGTGTAGATCGCGGCTCCCGCGTCATGTTGCAAGTGCTCAGTCGGCATGGGCGGCGTCCCAGGCGGCCGTGACGGTCAGGCGCCAGAGGTGCCGCAGGGCACGGCGCTCCCGATCCGCAGCGCCCGCGCGCGCCGTGCCGCCCCGCCGCAGGATCAGGTCGGCGCCCGCGTCGCGCAGGAAGGGCAGACCCTCTTCCGGCCTTCGTGCGGCGGCGAGCGCCGCACCGAGATCGGCGGTGGTCGCCAGCCGCCCGAGGTGATGTGGGGGCAGGGCGGCGGCGGCGAGTGCGGCGGCCTCCCCAAGGCGGGCGAGAGCGCGATCGGCGTGGCCCAGTTCGCCCTCCACCAGCCCCAGCAGGCTGAGAATGCGCAGGGCGTCGACGTGGTCCGGGCCCAGCGAGGCCCGGGTCAGGGCCAGCGCCTCTTCCAGCAGCGGGAGGGCCAGATCGGGTCGTCCGCGGCTGAGATGGACGTCGGCAAGTACCGTCAGGGCGCCGGCGACGTCGGGATGGGCGGCCGGCAGGTGTCCGCGGCGCAGCGACAGGGCGCGCTCCGCCGCCGCGAGCGCTTCATCGCGCCGGCCGAGCACGAGAGCGAGGTCGGCGTGGGCCGACAGGGCGGCGGCCAGATCGATCGGGGCGTCGGCGCGTTCCAGCGCCTCCACAGCGCGGACCTGCATCGTCCAGGCGGCATCGAGACGACCGTCGAGGGCGAGGGCTTCGGCCAGAAGCGTGAGGGTCTGGGCCGTCAGCGGCGCGTCGTCGCCCAGCGCGTGGGAGCGGATTTCCGCCGCGCGGCGGAGCACGGTCTCGGCCTCGGCCGGGCGGTCGAGGTCCAGGAGGACGGCGCCCAGATTGTTCAGCGTCAGGGCGAGGTCGGCGTCGTCGGGCGACAGGGTCGCCTCGCGCACGAACAGGATGCGGCGCTGGATGTCGGCGGACTCCTGGAACCGGCCAAGCGCGCGGAGGATGGAGGCGAGATTGTTCAGGGACGTCAGCGTCGGCGGCGAGTCGGGACCTTCGGAGGCGGCGCGCAGGTCGACGGCGCGGACCAAGAGCTGGCGCGCCTCTTCATGACGGCCCTGCCTGTGCAGGTTCAGGCCGAGATCGTTCAGCGCCCAGCCGCGCCTTGGGTGACCCGTGTCCGTGGCGCGCTCCAGGGCGGCCAGGGCCTCGCGATAGAGGCCCTCCGCCTCGGTCAGCCGGCCCAGTTCCTCGACGGCATTGGCGCGGAGCAGAAGCAGACTGCCGGCGTCGGGAGACGAGTCTCCCCAAAGGGTGCGGGCGTCGGCGGCGGCGCGGGCGAACAGGGGTTCGGCCTCTGCAGGACGACCTTCGGCCATGAGGCGCTGACCCTCGCGCACGTCGGACTGGATGCGCGCGGGATCCTGGGCCGCGGCAGGTACGGCCCACAGCGTCAGGAAAAGCGCGAGGATCAGGCCGGGGCGCATGGACCCACCGCTACGCCGGAGGCCGTCGGCGCGCCAGCCCTCCGGACCTGACGGCCCTGCGGACCTAGGCGGCCTTGTCGTCGGGCATGACGTCGCCGACCGTCGGGCGGTCGGCGGTCAGGGTCAGCTGGATGTCGCGCGGCTTGACGATCTCGCCGCAACAGCCGCAGGCGATGCGCGGCTTCAGGTCCTCACCGCAGGTCTTGTGGCGCATGGACACCCCGGCATCCGCCTCTCCGTACACGTGCTTGGCGCCCCAGCCGTGGAGGGTGACCAGCACGCCGTAGAGGTCCTTGCCCTTGGCGGTCAGGACGTACTCGTTGCGCGGCGGCCGCTCGGAATACAGGCGCGGCGCCAGCACGCCGTGCTGGACGAGGCTCTTGAGGCGGGCGGCAAGCACGTTGCGGGCCACGCCCAGCCGCTCCTGCCATTGCTCGAAGCGGGTCACGCCGTTGAAGGCGTCGCGCACGACCAGAAGCGTCCACGGGTCGCCGATCACCTCCAGCGTGGCGGCGATCGAGCAGCTCTGGCGCGAATAGTCGGCGGTGCGTCCCATCGCGTGAAAGTGACCCTGCGTCAGCGGTTTGACAAGAGGGTTGCCATTCGGAACGGACCTAGTAAGTTTCCTTTCGAGACGGACTGGCCGGCGACGGCGCGTCCCGATCCCCAAACTCGGGCGGAGGCGGCGACGCTTCCGCCCGCTCCTTGATTGCGGCACGACGGGCGGATGAACACCACGACTCTGGCCGAGGCCCTGACCCTGACGCCGCGCGACGGCGTGCTGACGGCGACGCTGCATCCGGAGTTCTCCAACGCCCCGCAGGCGGTGGATCCGCTGAAGGGGGCGCCGTTCGGCGGGCTGATGGCGGCGCTGGCCGGCGAGGCGGCGCGAGAGGGGCTGGGCGTCGTCGCGCCGATCCGAAGCCTGACGATCCAGTATCTGGCGGCGGCGCGGTTCGAAGAGGTGGGCTTCACGCCAGCGCTGCTGCGGGGCGGGCGCAACCTGACCTATGCGACGGCGTCGGGCGGGCAGGACGGCCGGGCGGCGGTGCAGGCCCTGATCACTTTCGGTCGCGACGTGGCCGGGCCGGAGCTGCGGCCCATGGGGCCCGTGCCGGCGTCTCCGGACGACTTCGACACCCAGCCGATGGACGCCGCCTTCGGGCCCTGGTTCACGCGTCACATCGAGCATCGCTTCCCGAACGGCCATGGTCTGTTCGGCCAGAATGCGGGCAAGGCGGTGGAACTGGGTTGCTGGATGCGCTGCATCGACGGCCGGCCGCTGGACGAGGCCCGGCTGCTGTTCCTGCTCGACGGCCTTTATCCCACCTATTTCACGGCCTTCGAGGGCCCGCCGGCGATCTCGGCCAGCGTCGACCTGAGGGCCGATTTGCTGGCGCCGTTGACGCCGGCGACGTCGCCACAGGGGTGGGCCTATTTCCACTTCGTCAGCCGCGACGTCGGCGGCGGCTGGGCGGTCGAGGACGGCACGGCCCAGGCTCCGGACGGAGCCGCGTTGGCGCTGGTCCGGCAGCGGCGGCGGATCATGCCGACGCGGGGTTAGGTCAGCCCGGCGCCGCGCAACTGGATCAGGGGAATGACGATCTCCTCCTCGTCGTCGAGGTGCCGCAGGACCAGCGGGCCCATGGCGTCGACGACGTCGGACAGGCGGGCTGCGGCGTCGGCGGCGTCCGGCGCATTGGTCTGGACCGCGCCGTGGAAGGCCGAGGCCGCGGCGAAGAGGGCCTCGAGCCGCTCGTGGACGACGTCGTGGTCGCGGTCCAGCAGGTCGATGCCGTGGGCGATGCGCGGATCCAGATCGCGGAAGGCGGGGAAATACTGACTGCTCTCGATGCGGTGGTGCATGTCGAGGTGCTGGAGAAACTGCTGCACGGCCGGGATCAGGCGGCCGTGAAGGGTCCGCAGGTCGGACCGGCCCTCGCGCCAGGGGGCGACCAGGGCGCCGAGGTGGGCGTGATGGCGGCGGAAATTCTCGTGCACGCCCAGCCAGAAGCGCGCCATCTCCGCGACGGTCGGCTCGGCCCAGCGGTCGCGGGGGAAGTCGCTCAGGCCGACGCGAAGGTCCTCGGGCAGCCCCGCGCGCGTCGACAGGTGCAGGGCGTCGTCAGACAACCGCCGTCGTCTCGCGGATGAAGCCGCCGCCGATCAGGCGGTCGGGATCGGCGGGGTCGTAGAGGGCGCAGGCCTGGCCCGGGGCGACGCCTTCCTCGCCGGTCTCGAAGGCCACGCCGATCACGTCGCCGGTGAGCGTCAGACGGGCCGAAGAGGGCGGCCGGGTGGAGCGGACCCGCGCGAGCACGGGCGCGCCCTCTCGGGCGGCGTCGGACATGGTCGGGGCGTCGCCCAGCCAGTTGGTCTCCTCCAGGGTCAGGGCCGCCGTCAGAAGGGCCTCGCGCGGGCCGACGATGACGTGGCGCCTCGCCGGATCCAGCCTCGTGACGAACAGGGGCTCGCCCACGGCCACGTTCAGGCCCCGGCGCTGGCCGATGGTGTAGTCGGTGATGCCCGCGTGGGCGCCCAGCACGCGGCCGTCCATGTGCACGATCTCGCCGGCCTGACGGCCTTCGGGACGCAGCTTGTCGATCAGCGAGCGATAGTCGCCCGACGGGACGAAGCAGATGTCCTGGCTGTCCGGCTTGGCGGCGATGCGCAGGCCCAGCTCGGCGGCGACGCCGCGCACCTGGGGCTTTTCCAGATCGGCGAGGGGGAAGCGGAGGTAATCCAGTTGCTCCGGCGTGGTGGCGAACAGGAAGTAGGACTGGTCGCGAGAGTGGTCGACCGCCTTGCGCATCTGCGGGCGGCCGTCGGCGCCGACCGCGCGGCGGACGTAGTGGCCGGTGGCCATGGCCTCGGCGCCCAGGTCGCGGGCGACGTCCAGCAGGTCGCGGAACTTCACGGTTTGATTGCAGCGGATGCAGGGCACCGGCGTCTGGCCGCGCAGGTAGCTGTCGGCGAACTGGTCGATCACCGCGTCGCGGAACTTCGACTCATAGTCGAGGACGTAGTGCGGGATGCCCAGCGTCTCCGCCGCCAAGCGGGCGTCGTGGATGTCCTGACCGGCGCAGCAGGCGCCCTTCTTCTTCAGCGCCGCCCCGTGGTCGTAGAGCTGAAGCGTCACGCCGACGACGTCATAGCCCGCCTTATGCAGCAGGGCGGCGACGACGGTGGAGTCCACGCCGCCGGACATCGCCGCCACCACGCGAGTCCCGACCGGCAGGCCGACCGCCGCGCGCGCGGACGCGATCGCCGCGTCCATGTCGCCGTCGGCGCTCATGGGGGCGATGCTCGGGATCGGGCAGACGTCCTCGGACAGGCTCATGGCGCGCCATTTAGTGCGTAATGCGCGTCTTTTCGAGGCCGGACGCGCCGAGGGCCGCCGACGTCGACGTCGGCGGCCCTCGGTTCGGCTCGTAGGGAGGGGGGAGGGTTTACGAGCGGTAGTGCTGAATACGGGTCGTGCGCAGACCCTGCATGCCCCACTTGTCGATGGACTGCTGCCAGGCGGAAAACTCTTCGGCGGTGAGGCCGTAGCGGTTCAGGGCGTCGTCGATGGACAGAAGTCCGCCGCGAACGGCCGCCACCACCTCCGCCTTGCGACGGATGACCCAGCGGTCCGTGTTCGCCGGGGGCAGGTCGCGCAGCGTCAGCGGCGTGCCCGTCGGGCCGACCACGTACTGCTCGCCTTTGCTGTTGACTCTACGCTCTTGCAGCATGGGCTTTTGCCTCATTCACCAACCATCACGGGCGGACCATGACACCGGCGCCGCTAAGGGCCGTTTAAGCGGCGTGGTGAAGGAGCCCTTACCGACCGACGGTCGGCGGGAGCCTTCGTTCATGATCTCCGGACGGCTCATCCTCCCCCCTCAGACCGCCGATCAGCGCTTGATGCTGATCAGCTCGGCCAGCATTTCGTCGGCCGTGGTGATGATCTTGGACGAGGCGGAATAGGCCCGCTGGGTCGTGATCAGGCCCGTGAACTCGGCCGAGAGGTCGACGGTCGAGGCCTCCAGCTGGGAGGAGCCGATGGTCCCGGCGCCGCCAGACCCGGCGGTCTTCAGATTGTAGGTGCCGGACCCCTGGCTGACCCGGTAGGCGTTGCCGCTGGACTGCAGCAGGGCGTCGGGGCTGGGGAAGGTGGCGATCGCGATCTGGGCGATGCGGCGGGTCACGCCGTTGTCGAAGATGGCCGTGACGAAGCCGGTCTCGTCGATCTTGACCTCGGAGAGGTTGCCGAAGGCGGTGCCGTTGGTCAGCACGGCCTGCACCACCGAGGCGCTGTCGTACTGGGTCAGGCCGCCGGTGGCCGCGGTCAGGTCGAAGCTGAGGGTCTGGTCGTCGATGCCGAGCCCCGCGGCCCAGTTCACCTGACCGGCTCCGGGCGCGGCCGAGTCGGACGAGCCGAAGGTCAGGGAGGCGACCGAAGGATCGGCGAACAGGGCCTGGGCGCCGAGTGCGGCCATGGCGTCGACGTCGAGACGGCCGTCCTGGGTGAAGGCGACCAGACCGGTCTTGATCTGGCCGTTGGCCAGACCGGCGCCGGAGACGACGTCCCCCGCCGGCACGGCACGGATCTCCGAGTACCACTGGTTGGGCGTGGTGCTCTTCAGGAAGGAGATGGCGATGGTGCGCTGGCCGCCCTTGGAGTCGGAGACCGGGATGGTCAGCTCGAAGTCCGGCTTCACGCCGGCGCCGGTTTCCGGGTCCCACATGGCCATGGAGTTCGTCAGGGGATCATAGGCGTCCGCGCCCGGAGGCGTCGCGGCGGCGGCGGTCGCCTCGGCCGAGACGGTCTGGCTGGAACGGATGTTCGCGTTCAGCTGGATGCGGGTGGTCGCTTCCGCCGTGCCGCCGACCGAGCCGACGTTGATGGTGCGCAGACGGTTCAGGTCCGACGGGTCGGTGGTGATGTTGCCCTCGGCGTCGACCGGCCAGCCCTGCAGGTAAAGGCCCGCCGTGTTCTTGAGGTAGCCGAGGTTGTCGACGCGGAAGGCGCCCGCGCGGGTGAACAGGCGGCTGTCGGTGACTTCGAGGTTCTCCGCCTTCTCCGTGACGACGAAGAAGCCCTGACCGGCGATGCCGAGGTCGGTGGAGGAGGTGGTGCGCTGCAGCTGGCCGTTCTGGCTGGTGTAGTGGCGCGCGGTCGACAGGACGCCGCCGGCGGAATAGCCCGCGCCCTGCGACTGGCTGTTGATCACGGTCTGGAACTCGCCGGCCGTGCGCTTGTAGCCGACCGTGTTCACGTTCGCGATGTTCTGGGAGATGGCCGCGAGGGCGGCCGAGTTGGCGGTCAGACCGGACACGCCGGCGAGAAGGGCGCTGTTGATGGACATGGCGCGGCTCCGTTACGAGAACAATTTCATGGGATTGAGAGCGGAGAGGATCGAAGCCTGGGCTTCGGGTTCCTCGACCGCGGCGCGGGCTTCCTCGACCGCGATCACGGCCGACAGGGGCAGGATCGACGCGCCGATCGTCAGGTAGGGCTGGCCGTCGTACATCTCGACGCCGGTGACGCGGCCCCGGACCAGAACCTGGGACTGCACGGCCTCGCCGGCGGTGTTCGTGGCGGCGACCTTCAGGGTGTAGACCTGACCGTCCTGACCGCCGGTCCAGGTGAAGTCGTGGACGCCGACGCCCCTCCCGAGGGCATCGACCTCGTGGACCACGCGGCCCGAGGAATCCAGCACCTGCAGCTTGGCCGAGGCGGCGTCGGACGCCAGTTCATAGCTCCAGGTCGCCTTGCCGTCCGTCGCCTTGACGGCCGACCAGACCGCGGTGGCGTCGCGGCCGATGTAGCTGGTGGCGCCCGTCAGCCCGGCGCCGCCCTGGCCTTCCAGGATGGCCGTCAGGAGGTCGTTGGTCAGCAGCTGCTGCTCGACGCCCGCCATCTGCGTCAGCTGACCGGTGAACTCGTTGGAATCCACCGGGGACAGGGGGTCCTGGTTCTTCAGCTGGGCGGTGAGAAGGGCGAGGAAGGTTTCGAAATTCTGCGTGAGCAGGGCCGAGGAGGCGCCGATGCGCCCCCCGGCCTGGTTCGCTGTGGTGACGGCGTCGACCATGGATTCAGACCTTCACGTCGACGCGGTCACGCGCCGATCCGAGAGAGAGGGACAGGTTGATCAGCGGCGCGGCCTCGGTCCGGTCGGCCAGGTCGCGTGCGGCGGCGAAGGCGCGGTTCTGACGGCGCTCGAAGTGGTCCTGCCGCTGCTGGGCCGAGCCGTCGCGGTGGGAGAACTCCAGCGCGTCGCGGGCCAGCTGGAAGCCGGCCTGTTCGAGCTGACGGCGCAGCTGGTCGACCTGGGCGCGCATCTCGGCGGCGGCGGCCGGAGTGTCGAAGGCCAGACGCGCGGTCAGGCTGCCGTCCTCGCCCATCTCGAGACTGACGTCGACCCGGCCCAGGTCCTCGGGCGTGAGGGCCATTTCGAAGCGGGTGTACTTGCCCTCCAGCCGCTTCACGATCTGGGCGCTCAGATCGGCGAGAGTCTCGTGGGCGACGCGGGAGAGGGAGAAGGCGGGCGCCTCTGCAGAAGGGGCGGCGGCGTCCGGGGCCGAAGCGGGGGCCGATTCGGCGCCCGGGCCGGGCGCCGGGGCGTCGAAGCGCGCAGCCTCGGCCGCGGCGGCCCCTGGAGAGGCCTGCGTGCCGGCGGGGCGAGCGGGCTGGGGCGTGGACGTGGCGGCGTCCGCCGCCGACGGCGGGGGCGGAACCGGAGCCTCGGCCGCCGGGCCGCCCGGGTCGGAGAGAGGCTCTCCGCCTCCGGCGGGCGTGGCGTCGGCGTCCGCCGGGCGGACCGCCGTCTGCAGTGCGCCGGCGGCGACGGCGGCCGCGGGCGCGGGGGCAGTCGGCAGCGGCTCGGGAGCGACGCTCCTCGCGCTGCCCTGCGGAACGGGCCCGACGTCGAGGGGCAGGATCTCGGGACGAGGTGGCGAGTCCGGACCGACGTCCCGGGGCAGGACCTCCGGGCGGGCCCCGCCGTCCTTCCCGGCGGCCTTCGGATCAAAGGCGGGCCCCTGACCGCCCCCCTGATCGGATTCGGCGGGCAGGATCTCGGGCCCGGGCGTCGCGTCGTCGGTCGGGCCGACGTCGACCGGGAGGACCTCCGGGCGCGGCGGGCCGGCGTGTTTCGGCGTCGCGGACGGATGGTCGACGCCCGGCAGGATCTGGGGTCCGGTTCCGTCGGTCGGAGCCTTGGTGGAGGCGGGCGCGGCCGGCCCCCCGGTCGGCGCGGGCCCGCCGGCCTCCACCGCCCGCGTGGCCATGTCGACCAGACGGCCGAACGCGCCGTCCGCCGGGGCGGCGGGCGCGTCGCCGGCCTGGGGCGCGGCGGGAACGGCGAGGGCGAACAGGCTCTGGGCGAGCATCGGGCACCGGGAAAGGGTGGGGAACGGCGGCGCCTGCTGCGCCCAAAGGTCGGGAGCCGCCGGCGCAAGCTCCGGGCCAGTCCGCACTTTGGCGATCAAGTCACTGTTTTATGTAAGAAACATGCCCCTCTGCGGCCGTCATGCCGGCCTCGACTTGCGGCCAAATCTGCCGCGCCCGGACCGGTTTTTGCCCGGCGCCGGCCGCCGGGTCCGGATTGGTCCGGTCCTTGCGCGTCTCGTTCGCCATGACCGTGCGCCTCGACCGACACTCCAGACTTATCAGTGACTTGGCCTTCGAGGCCGGGCGGCAAATTCCGCGCGTCCGGATGCAGGCTTTGCCCACCGGGGAGGCGCGCCCGTGTCGCTGAACTTGATCATGAACGCCGGCCAGTCGGGCCTGACCGCGGCGCAGATGCAGTTGCGCGTCGTTTCGGACAACGTCGCCAACGTCAATACGCCCGGCTACGTCCGCAAGGTCGCCGAGCAAAGTTCGCTGATCAGCCAGGGCATCGGCGTCGGCGTCGAGGTGACGCGGGTCCGGCTGGCGACCGACCGCTTCCTTCAGGCGGCGACCATGTCGGCGTCGGCCGAAGCCCAGCGCCAGGGCGTCAGGCACGAGCTGTTCGACCGCATCCAGGGCCTGTTCGGCGATCCGGGCGGGACCTCGGGGTTCTTCGCCCAGGTCGACGAGATGTTCTCGGCCTTCGCCGCCACGGCGGAGGATCCGGCGTCGTCGCCCGCTCGACAGGCCGCGATCTTCGGCATCCAGAGCCTCTTCGACGAGGGCGCGCGCATCTCGCGCCAGATCCAGTCGGTTCGCGAGGATGCGGACGGCCGCATCAAGAGCGCGGTGGACCGGGCCAACGGCCTGCTGCAGCAGATCGAGGCGCTGAACGTCCAGATCGCCAAGGCCACGGTCGTGAACGAGGACGCATCGGGCGCCGAGGCGGCGCAGGCCAGGCTGATCGACGAACTGTCCGGCATCCTCGACGTCCGGGTATCGCAGCGGAACGTCGGCGGGGTGTCGATCCGCACCAACGGCGGCGCCCTGCTCGCCGGGGACGGGTTCGCGACGCTGGACTACGCGCGCGCGGGGGTGGTCAACGCCGAGTCCAGCTTCAACGAGATCTGGGTCACCGAACCGCGCGGCCAGAAGCGGCCGCTGCTGGACGGGATCACGTCGGGCGAGATCAAGGGACTGGTGGAGCTGCGCGACGAGGATGCGCCGCAGGCGGCGGAGCGGCTGGCCGAGCTGCTGACGCGCGCCGCCGACGAACTGAACCGCGCGCACAACGCCAACACCTCCGTGCCGGCGCCGCAGACCCTGAGCGGGCGCAACGTGGGGCAGGCGCTGGACACGGCCCTGACCGGGTTCAGCGGGAACACGGCCGTCCTGATCACCGACGCGAGCGGGGTGGTGCAGACGCGCGTGGCGCTGGCGTTCGACGGGGCGGGAAACGTCTCGGTGAACGGCGACACGGTCCCGCTGTCCGGCTTTCTGGTGGAACTGAACGCCAAGCTGGGCGCGAGCGGCGCGGCCAGCTTCGTGGACGGCCGGCTGAGCATCACGGCGGCGGCCGGGCGGGGCGCGGCGGTGGTCGACGATCCAGCGTCGCCCGCCCGCAAGCAGGGCATGGGGCTGTCGCACTTCTTCGGCCTGAACGACCTGATCACGACGGACCGGCCGGCCCTGTACGCGACGGGGCTGGGCGCGACGTCGCCACACGGCTTTCCCGCCGGGCAGACGCTGAAGCTCCGGCTGACGGGCGAGACCGGCGCCCGCCTGCGGGACGTGGAGGTCACCGTGCCGGGCGGCACGATGACGGACCTGCTGAACGCCCTGAACGACCCGGTCACGGGAGTCGGCGGGCACGGCGCCTTCCGTCTGAACGGCGACGGCTCGCTCACCTTCGTGGGCTCGACCACGCCGCCCGCGAAGCTCTCGGTGCTGGAGGACCGGACCAGCCAGTCGGCCTCGGGCACGTCGATGACCGAGATGTTCGGCATCGGCGGCGGCGTGAGGGCTTCGCGCGCCGACGGCTTCGCCCTGAGGACCGACATCGCGCGCAATCCGGCTTTGCTGGGACTGGCGCGGGCGGATTACGCAACGATCGTCGGGGGTCGCGCCTTCGTGTCGGGGGACGGGCGCGGCGGGCTGGCGCTGGCCGACGCCGGGCAGGGCTCGACGGTGTTCGACCCGGCGGGCGAATCCGTGGGCGGCGCCTCGTCGGTGTCGCGGTACGCGTCGGAACTGGCCGGCGACGTCGGCGGCCGCGCGGCGGTGGCGAAATCGCGCGCCGAGAGTTCGGCGGCCCTGCATTCCGAGGCCTTCTCGCGCCAGCGCGCCCATGAGGGCGTCAACCTGGACGAGGAACTGGTGCTGATGACCACCTATCAGCAGGCCTTCAACGCCTCGGCGCGCCTGATCCAGGCGGCCAAGGACCTTTACGACGTGCTCCTGGGGATCGTGTGATGCGGGTCTCGACGTTCGGAAACTACCAGTCGGCGCTGCTGGATCTGATGGGCGCGCAGGTGCGCTCGCAGGAGGCGCAGCAGCGGGTGTCGACGCAGAAGAACGCCACCGATCTGGTCGGCTTCGGGCGCGGCTCGGAATCGCTGACGGCGCTGAAGTCCGCGCAGAGCCGCATCGCCGGATTCATCGAAGCGGGCAAGGCGGCGGCCGGGCGGTTGGCCAGCCAGAACCTGGCCCTGAACCGGGTGGCGGACGGGGCGGGCGGCGCGCGCGAGGCGATCGCCGGAGCGCTGGCGGCCGGACGCGTCGACGGTCTGATGCTGGAGCTGCAGGGCCAGTTCCAGATCGCGCTGGACGGGCTGAACACGCGGCACCAGGGGCGTTATCTCTTCTCCGGCGGAGCGTCTTCCGAGGCTCCGGTGACGCCACGGACCCTGGCGGAGCTGTCAGCCCTGGCCGATCCGGACACGGGCTTCGTCAACGACGGCCTGGTCCAGGTGTCGCGGCTGGACGAAGGGACGGCGCTGGAGACGGGCTTCCTCGCCGACGACGTGGGCAGCGAGCTGTTCCGCATCTTTCACGAGATCCAGCGGCGGCACGAGACGACGCCGATCGCCGGCGACATGGACGACGCCACGCGCGACTTCCTGACCGGCATGCTGTCGCGGCTGGATTCCGCGCGCGAGGGGGTGACCAATCTGGCGGCCCGGAACGGCGCGGTGCAGAACCGCGTCGACAACGTGCTGAAAGCCCAGCAGGACCAGCGCGACGCGCTGGAGGCGCTGGTGTCCGAGCGCACCGACGCCGATCTGGCCCAGGCGTTGACGGACCTGGAGCTGTCGCAGGTCGCGATGCAGGCCTCGGCCCAGGTGATCAACCAGCTGCGTCAGGTCTCCCTGCTGAACTTCCTGTCCTGACGGGAGTTTACGGCGGTGGTCAGCCGCCACGGCTCCGTTTAAGCAGGGGACATGGCGAGAGCGGACTTCCAGGTAGAGGAGAAGGGCGACGGCGCCGTGCTCAGCCTGTCCGGCGACTGGACCACCACCTCGCTGGGCCGCACAGGCCGTCGGCTGCAGGACGCCGTCGCGGGCCGCAAGGTGGCGCGCATCGACCTGACCGATCTGCAGAAGTTCGACACGGCGGGGGCGCTGGCGCTGGTGCAGGGCGGCGTCGGGGGTCTGGGCAAGGCCGCATGGAAGGCGCGTCCGGAAGCCGGGCGCATCTATGCGCTTGTCGAGAAGCTGGAGCGGCAGAGCGTCCCGCCGCCGCGCAGGGCGGACCCGGTCACGCGGACCTTCGCCAAGATCGGCCACGGGGTATACGACTTCGCAGCCGAGGCGACGCTGTCGCTGGCCTTTCTCGGACGATTGATCGCGGCGACCGGCTCGGCGCTGAAGCATCCGGGGCGCATCCGCTGGGCCGCCTGGGTCAGCCAGGCGGAGCGCTCCGGGCTGGACGCCCTGCCGATCATCATGGTCACGAACTTCTTCATCGGTGCGGTCGTGGCCTTCCTGGGCGTCGACCTGCTGACCCAGTTCGGGGCCGGCGTGTTCGCCGTGCAGCTGATCGGGGTGTCGGTGCTGCGCGAGTTCGCGGTGGTGATCACCGCCGTGCTGCTGGCCGGCCGCAGCGCGTCGGCCTTCGCCGCCGAGGTCGGCGCGATGCGCATGAACCAGGAGATCGACGCCATGCAGGTCATGGGGGTCAACGCCTTCCAGGCCTTGGTCATCCCGAGGCTGGCCGCGCTGCTGGTGATGCTTCCGCTGCTGACCTTCGCGGCCATGCTGGCGGGGCTCTTCGGGGGGCTGCTGGTGACCTGGAGTTCGTTGAACCTGGGACCGGCCTTCTTCATGCAGCGGCTGCAGGACGACCCGAACATGTTCCAGCACGCGATGGTGGGGCTGTCGAAGGCGCCCGTCTTCGCCCTCGTCGTGGCCGCCATCGGCTGCCGGCAGGGCATGGCCGTCGCCGGCGACGTCGAGAGCCTGGGCAGGCGCGTGACGGCGGCGGTGGTGCAGGCGATCTTCGCGATCATCTTCCTGGATGCGGTGTTCGCCCTGATCTACCTGGAGCTCAACCTGTGACCGCCCCGAAGGAACACCTGATCGAGGTGCGCGGCCTGAGGAGTCAGTTCGGAGACAACGTCATCCACGACGACCTCGACCTGACCGTCGAGCGCGGAGAAGTGATCGGCGTGGTCGGGGGATCGGGCACGGGCAAGACGGTGCTGCTGAACACGATCATCGGCCTGAAGGAGCCGGAAGGCGGCTCCGTCTCGATCTTCGGGCGCGACATGGCGACCTTGTCGAAGGAGGAGGCCGCCGACGTGGAACGCCGGACCGGCGTGCTCTTCCAGTCGGGGGCGTTGTTCTCATCCCTGACGGTGTTGCAGAACGTGGCCGCTCCGCTGGTCGAGCACACGCGTCTTCCGATCGACACGATCAACGAGATCGCCGAGATGAAGATCGCCATGGTCGGCCTGAAGCCCGGGGCGCATCACCTGAAGCCGGCGGAATTGTCGGGCGGCATGAAGAAGCGGGTCGGCCTGGCCCGGGCGCTGGCGCTGGATCCGGAACTGCTGTTCCTCGACGAGCCCACGGCGGGGCTGGATCCGATCGGCGCCGCGGCGTTCGACGAGCTGATCCGCCAGCTGTCCGACGACCTGGGCCTGACGGTCTTCATGATCACCCATGATCTCGACAGCCTGTACGCCATCACCGACAAGGTCGCGGTGCTGGCCGACAAACGCGTGGTCGCCAAGGCGACCGTTTCGGAGCTTGAGCGTTCCGACCATCCGTGGATCAGGGAATACTTCCTGGGTCCGCGCGGTCGGGCCGCGAGGGCCGCCTGAGGTAGACGATGGAACGAGACGCCCACTACGCCGCCGTCGGCATCGCCACCGTCGCCCTTGTGGCGGCGCTGGTGGTGTTCTCGATCTGGCTGGCCCGCCTGTCGTTCAACAACGAGTTCGACCAGTACGACATCGTCTTCTATGGGCCCGTTCGCGGCTTGTCGGAGGGCGGCGAGGTGCACTTCAACGGCATCCGCGTCGGGGAGGTGACGGACCTCCGACTGGATCCGCGGAAGGGCAACCAGGTCGTGGCGCGCATTCGCGTGGACGCCACCACGCCGATCCGCGTCGACAGCCGCGCCCAGCTGGAGCCGCAGGGCATCACAGGCCTGAACTACATCCAGATCACCGCCGGGACCGACGGGCGTCCGCTCCTGAAGAGCCAGTACCCCGACAACGTCGTTCCCGTGATCCAGAGCCAGCCCAGCCCCATCTCGGAGCTGCTGAGCGGTTCCGGCACCGTGCTGGCGCAGACCGTGGACGCGCTGAACCGGATCAACCGGGTGCTGAGCGACGACAACATCCGCAGCTTCTCGACCTCGCTGCGCAACATCGAGTCGCTGACGGCGGAACTTGAGGCCCGCAAGGGCATGCTGGAGGACCTTGAGCGCGCCCTGGAGCAGGCGAACCGCGCCCTGGAGGAGTACACGGCGCTGGGCGCGGACGCGCGGCGGCTGGTCAACACCGAGGGTCGCGAGGCGATCGCCAACATGAACGCGGCCACGGCCGAGGCGAAGGCGGCGGCGGAGTCGGTGAACCGGACGGTGTCGAACCTGGAGCAGCCGCTGGGCGACTTCGCGGACAACGGCCTGCCGCAGCTGGAGCGGGCGATCGCTGGCCTCGAGGCGGCGACCGCGTCGCTGGAAGACCTGATCGACGAGGTGCGCTCCAGCCCGCGCGACTTCATCGGGCGACCGCCCACCAAGGAGCTGGAGGTGCAGCCGTGATCCGTAAGCTTTCGATCGCGGCCGTCGCCGCCAGCCTGTCCGCCTGCGCGCTGCTGTCCACGCCGGATCCGGTGCAGATGTACCGCTTCGGCCAGGCGATGGAGGCCCCACGAAGCGGCGAGGCGGCCGGGGCGGTGGACGTGGCCGTGCGGCGCGTCACCTTCCCGGAGTCGGCTGAAGGCGAGCGCATCCTGACGATCACGGGCACCGAGGCGGCGTATCTGAAGGGCGCCCGCTGGGTGGAGCCGGCGGACCGCCTGTTCGCAGCGGCGCTTGAGGGGGCGGTGGCGAACCGCGGCGGCCGCATCCGGTTGATCGGGGCGCGGGATCTGGCGCAGGGCGACGTGGCGCTGGACGTCGACGCCACGACGTTCGAGACCCGCTATGCGGCGCCGGGCGCGACCCCGGTCGTGGTGATGACCGTGCGGGCGCGGCTGGTCGGCCTGCCGGACCGGGAGATCGAGGCGGAGCGGACCTTCACCGTCCAGACGCCGGCGACGGAGAACCGGGTCGGCCCCATCGTGGCGGCCTATGACGCGGGCTCGCGGGATCTGGCCGAGCAGATCGCGGGCTGGATCGAAAGCACGGCGCGCCCCTAGAGCGGCCGGCGCAGCTCCTGAAGCTCTCCCGTCACCGTCGTGCGGCGGGCCAGTGCGGCGTCGAGCCGGGCGGAGGCCTGCGCCGCGGCGTCGGTCAGCGTCTTGCGGGCCGTCTCCAGACGCACGGGATCGGGGCGGACCTTCTTCGGGCGGCGGCCGGCGAGGCCGAGGGCGTCGGCCCATTCCCTCTTCCACGCCTCCACGGCGGCGCCGCAACGCTCCAACGCGGCGACGGCGGGGGCGTCGGCATTCTGGGCCGCGCGGAGCCGGGGCAGGGCGGCGACCGCCGCATCCCGGCAGGCGACCAGGTCGCGGGTGCGGGCGCGCAGGGCGGCGTGAGGATCGGGCTCGTCGCCGGTCGGAGGGGGCGTGAGGGCGGCCGCAGCGGCGGCGACGTGGGCGTTCAGGGTCTCCAGCGCCTCGCGCAGCCGTGACCACAGAACCTCCAGACCGGCGTCGCGGCGCGTGACGGCGCCGGCCCGTTCGGTCAGTTCACCGGCGGTCTCGGCCAGGGTGCGCGCGCCGTCAGCGAAGGCCTCGCGGAAGGCGCGCAGCCGCTTGCCGCGCGAGTCGAACAGGCCGGCCAGCCCCCGACGCGGTTGCAGCGAACCCACGTCGAAACGGCCCAGCGTGGCGTCAAGGTGGGTCAGGCGGGCGCGCGCCTCGGTGAGGTCGCCCGTGCGGACGTCGGAGAGGACGCGGTCGAGAAGGTCTAGGATCGCCCTGCGCTCGGCTTCGCCGAAGGCCTCGGGCGCCGCCGGGTCGAGCGCGGCACGCAGGGCCTCGACGCGCGCCGCGTCCGGCGCCGGAAGCCCGCCCGCCCGCAGGTAAGCGCCGTCCGCCATGCCCCGTCCTCCCCGTTCCCGCCGACGATGGGCGGGCTGGACGGACTATGCGACGGTTTTCAACCCAGGGGCAATTTCGTAGGCCGCCTCGGTCTTGGCGGCGACCTCCTCCAGCGTCACGCCGTCGGCCAGTTCGATCAGGACCAGGCCCGAGCCGTCCGGCTTGACGTCGAAGGTGGCCAGGTCGGTGATGACGCGGCTGACCACGCCCGTCCCGGTCAGGGGCAGGGTGCAGGACCTCAGCACCTTGGACTGGCCGTGCTTGTTGGCGTGCTCCATGACCACGACCACGCGCTTGACGCCGGCGACCAGGTCCATGGCCCCGCCCATGCCCTTCACCAGCTTGCCCGGGATCATCCAGTTGGCGATGTCGCCGTTCTGGGCGACTTCCATGGCGCCGAGGATGGACAGGTTGATGTGGCCGCCGCGGATCATGGCGAAGCTGTCGGCCGAGCTGAAGTAGGCGCTCTCCGGGATCTCGGTGATCGTCTGCTTGCCGGCGTTGATCAGGTCGGGATCGACCTCGTCGTCATAGGGAAAGGGTCCCATGCCGAGCATGCCGTTTTCCGACTGCAGCGTCACCTCCATCCCCGCCGGGATGTGGTTCGCCACCAGCGTCGGAATGCCGATTCCGAGGTTCACGTAGAAGCCGTCCCGCAGTTCCTGGGCGGCGCGGGCGGCGAGCTGGTCGCGGGTGCGGGGCATCAGGCGGCTTCCTTCGAGACGGGCGCGGGGGCGGGCGTGACGGCTTCGGTGTCGGCGCGGTCGCGGCGCGAGTCGCGGATGGCGTCTTCCACGTCGTCGCTGACCGCACAGGTGTTCAGCATGATGATGAAGAGGAAGATCAGGGCCCAGGTCAGCTTGTCGCTGATGCTTTTCAGCAGGGCGAAGTGGCGCTCTTCCATCACGCCGTCTCGCGCTGACGGATGGTGCGCTGCTCGATGCGCTTCTCGAACGTGCCCTGGATCAGGCGGTCGACGTAGATGCCGGGGGTGTGGATCTGGTCGGGGTCGAGCGAGCCGGTCGGGACGATCTCCTCGACCTCGACCACGGTCACCTTGCCGGCGGTGGCCATCATGGGATTGAAGTTCCGGGCCGTCTTGCGGAAGACCAGGTTGCCGCGCTCGTCGGCCTTCCAGGCCTTCACGATCGACAGGTCGGCGACCAGGCCGGTCTCCATGACGTAATCGCGGCCGTCGAAGTTGCGGAGCTCCTTGCCCTCCGCGACCAGGGTGCCGACGCCGGTGGCGGTGAAGAAGGCGGGGATGCCCGCGCCGCCCGCGCGGATGCGCTCGGCCAGGGTGCCCTGGGGGTTGAACTCCAGCTGCAGCTCACCGGCCAGATACTGGCGCTCGAACTCCTTGTTCTCGCCGACGTAGGACGAGATCATTTTGGCGATCTGCTTCGTCTCGAGCAGCTGGCCCAGGCCGAAGCCGTCGACGCCCGCGTTGTTGGAGATGACGGTGATCCCCTTCACGCCCGTGTCGCGCAGGGCCGCGATCAGGTTTTCCGGGATGCCGCACAGGCCGAAGCCGCCGGACATGACGGTCATGCCGTCGAAGGTCAGCCCCTCCAACGCGGACTTCGCGTCCGGATAGATCTTCCGCATCGCTTCCTCGTGCTTTTCATCGCCTGATGAATATCGGCGCGCTTGCTTCGTCTCTAGGGCGAGGGCGCGTCTCGGGCAAGCGTCGGGTCAGGTGCGGCCGACGGTGACCGGCTCTTTCGGCGGCGCCGACCGGTGGCGGTAGCGGGCGCCCTTGAGCATCATCTTCAGCGCCTCCCAGTGGATGGCGGCGGTGACCTTGAAGGTGAGCAGGGCGTGGGTGACGAACAGGCGGGCCAGCGCCGCGTCGGTCAGCGGGCGGCGCTCGCCCGCGAAGGACGCGGTCAGCAGGGGGCGGCCGTCGCGCTTCGCCAGGATGGCGACGGAGACGCGGTCGTCGGGGGCGTGAACCTCGAACTCATAGGTCAGGGCCTGATCCATGAAGGGCGAGACGAAGTGGGTCTTGTCGGTCGCGTGGCGGGCGCGGCCGTCGGCGCCGAGGCCGGCGGGCACGGCGTAGCTGTGCCGTTCGCCGAAGGTGTTGGTGACCTCGTGCACCAGACCGCGCAGGACGCCGTCGGCGCCGTAGGCGAACCACACGCTGATCGGATTGAAGCCGTAGCCGAGCACGCGTGGCATCGTCAGCAGGCGGAGGGGACCGCCGTCCAGGCGGACGCCGGCCCCGGCGAGGACGGCTTCGATCTGGGCGCGCAGCGGCGTGCCGGAGCCGTCGCCGTGGTCGGTCGGGCGCCAGGACAGCAGGGAGAACCGGCGGCGGGACAGCAGGCGCGGGCGCTCCGCCTCGATGGCGTCGAGGTCGATCAGCAGCATCCAGGTGCGGTAGCGCAGGCGGTGGTCGAAGTCGGCCAGCCGACGGTGGACGACGTGGCCGACGTAGAGGGCGGACGCCGCCGTCACGCGGCCTCGGCCCACCGCACGGCGGTCGGCAGATGGATGCGGCCGCTCTCGTTTTCGACCTGCCAGGGACGGCGGACGCCGCCGATGGCCTCGGCGACGGCCAGACCGGCCTGAAGGCCGTCCTCATGGAAGCCCGCGCCGAACCAGGCGCCGGCGAACCAGACGCCGCCCTGACCCTGCAGGCTCCACAGCTCCTTCTGCGCCGCCACGCCGGCGACGTCGAAGACGGGATGCTCATAGTCCCATTCGCCGATGACCAGTTCGGGGTCGGGCTCGCGGGCGGGGTTCAGGCTGACGAACAGGGGCGGGCCGGGCAGCGACTGGAGTTCGTTCATCCAGTAGGTGACCCCGCCTTCGCCCGCGCGGTCGGAGCGGCCCATGTGGGTCCAGGCGGCCCAGGCCTTGCGCCGCCGCGGCATCAACGAAACGTCGCGGTGCAGGACGGCGCGGTTGGCGCGGTAGGGAATGGCGCCCAGCAGGCGGCGCTCGGGCGCGGTCGGCGCCTCCAGCAGCCGCAGGGCCTGATCCGAATGCGTGGCCAGCACGACCTCGTCGAAGCGGAGAAGCGCGCCGTCTTCCATCCGCAGGGCCGCGCCGTCCTGATCCCGGACGACGGCGGCGATGCGGGCGCCGGTGACGACGCGACCCGCGAGGGCGGCGTGAAGTCGGCCGACGTACTCGCGGCTGCCGCCGTCGACGGTGCGCCAGGTGGGGCGCAGGTCGTAGGTCAGCAGGTTGTGGTTCATGTAGAACCGGACGAAGGCGGCGGCGGGATAGTCGGTCATCTGCTCCAGGGTGCAGGACCAGATGGCCGCGGCCTGGGGCAGGAGGTAGGCGTTGCGGAACATCGGCCCGTAGCCGTTGCGGCCCAGCCAGGCGTCGAGGCTCTCGCCCGTCTCTTCCAGTTCCGTCAGCTGTTCAGGCGCCTCCTTCTGGAAGCGCAGGATGTCGCCGATCATCCGCCAGAAGCGGGGGCTGGCCCAGTTGCGCTTCTGGGCGAACAGGGCGCGCAGGCCCTGGGTGCAGTACTCCAGCGCGCCCTCGTCGATGGAGACGGCGAAGGACATCATGGCCGGCTTGGTCGCCACGCCGAGGTGGGCCAGCATCGCGGTCAGGTTCGGATAGTTGGCCTCGTTGAAGACGATGAAGCCGGTGTCCACGGCGATCGGTCCGGCCGGCGAGGGGGCGTCCACGGTGTTGGAGTGGCCGCCGAGGCGGTCGTCGGCCTCGAACAGGGTGACGTCGTGCGTCTGCGAGAGCAGCCAGGCGGCCGAAAGGCCGGAGATGCCGGAGCCGACCACGGCGACGCGCTTGCCGCCGGAGTTCGCGGGAAGGGGGGCTGCCGGCGAGAAGGACATGAAGGCTCCTGATCTGCGTCCGACAAATACGGACCGCGTCGTCGGACGGATGTCAGGCATCCAACTCGCCGTACGGTGCGTATCAATGACGCAGAAGCGGAGCCGTTCCGCGCGTGGACGCGTCGTCGCAGCGGCCGTCCTCAAGCCCAAGGGAAGAAATCAACCGATGAATCCGGCCACAGCCGCCATCCGCAGCCTGCAGGACGCGCCGTTCCCCGATTTCGTGACCCGCCCGGCGATCGCGGCGCTGGTCACCGAGGCGCGCAAGCGGCTGGATCGGGAAGGCCCGCACGACGAGGCGGCCTTCGCGGCCGACATGGCGAAGCGCGCGGTGGCGGAGCATGCGGACGCCGCCAATGATCAACACTATGAGCTGCCGCCGGAATTCTTCCGCATCTGTCTGGGGCCGCGGCTGAAGTACTCGTGCTGCCTCTACCCCACCGGCGACGAGACGCTGGCGGAGGCCGAGGCGCTGGCGGTGGCGGAGACCTGCGACCGCGCGGGACTGGCGAACGGGCAGCGGATCCTCGAACTGGGCTGCGGCTGGGGCTCGCTCAGCCTCTGGATGGCCGAGCGGTATCCGAGCTCCGAGATCACCGCGGTGTCGAACAGCCATGGTCAGCGCGGACACATCGAGGCGCAGGCCGCGGCGCGAGGGCTGACCAACCTGACGGTCATCACGCAGGACATGAACGACTTCCGGCCCGAGGTCGGCGAGGCGGAGCGGTTCGACCGCGTCGTGTCGGTCGAGATGTTCGAGCACATGGCCAACTGGCGCGCCCTGCTGACGCGGGCGAAGGGCTGGCTGAAGCCGGACGGGCGGATGTTCATCCACATCTTCACCCACAGGGACGCCCCCTACCGCTTCGACCACACGGACGGGGGCGACTTCATCGCCCAGCACTTCTTCACCGGCGGGGTGATGCCGTCCAAGGGGCTGATGCGGCAGTTTCCGGACCTGTTCGAGGTGGAGCGGGAGTGGACCTGGAACGGCGTCCACTATCAGCGGACCGCCGAGCACTGGCTGAAGAACATGGATCTGAACGTCGACCGCGTGTCGGAGTTGATGCGCGAGACGTACGGCGACGACTGGAAGTTGTGGCGGCGGCGCTGGCGGCGGTTCTATCTCGCCACGGCCGGTCTGTTCGGCAACGACGGCGGAAACACCTGGGCCGTCAGCCATTACCTGCTCAAGCCGACGGAGGAGACGACGACATGATCAAATGGGTCGCGGGATATCTGGGCGCGGCGATCACGATGGCGGCGATCGACGCGGTCTGGCTGACCACCATGGCCGATCGCCTGTACCGGCCGATCATCGGCCCGATCATGGCCGACAAGCCGGACATGAAGGCGGCGGTGGTCTTCTATCTGCTGTACATCTTCGGCGTCTGCTTCTTCGCCGTCGCGCCGGCGCTGAAGGACGGGCAATGGACGCGGGCCCTGATCCACGGCGCGGTGCTGGGGCTGATCGCCTACGGCACCTATGACCTGACCAACCAGGCGACGCTGTCGGTATGGTCGACGAAGCTGACGATCATCGACCTGGTGTGGGGCACGGCGCTGACGGCGCTGACGGCTACGGGGGGATACTTCGCCGCACGTTGGGCCGAGGGACGTTTCGGTTAACCTTGCTCCTCGCGTCACAGGCGCGTGAGGTGGTTTCCCTCGTGATTTCAGGTAAGGGTGCGCCTCCGAAGGGTTAACCGCGTGGGGGCGGGCGTGAAGTTCGGCGTCAATTCACTGACCGCGATGTTCGTGGCGGGCGTGGTGGGGGGGCTGGCCCTGACGCCGGACGGGCGCGCGTGGTTGAGGTCGCCCACTCTGATGTTGGGCGGACAGGCTAACGCTTCGGCCAGCCCCGAGCCTGAGCCACGGCCGGTCGTGGCGCCGCCGACGGCGCCCGTCGTGCAGGCGCAGGACGCCTCGGTTCTGAAGACGAAGGCCGGAAACCTGCGGATAGGGGTGTTCGGCGACAGCATGGGCGACGGCGTCTGGGCGGCGCTGTACCGCGAGTTCAGCGACGATCCGGGCGTCGAGGTGACCAAGTTCAGCGAGGTCTCCACGGGCCTGTCGCGCTACGACTACGTCAACATTCACGCCAAGACCACGCGCCAGCTGGACGACGGCCCGGTGGACGTCGCGGTGGTCGTGTTCGGCACCAACGACGCCCAGGGCATCGACGACGGCGGGACGGTGCACGCCTTCGGCACGGACGGATGGAAGGCCGCCTACGGCAGGCGGATCGACGATCTGGTGGGCCTGTTCCGATCGCGCGGCGTCGTCGTCTACTGGGTCGGGATGCCGCGCATGAAGCGCGAGGGCTTCGACGGGCGGATGGCGCTGATCAACGAGGTGGTCGAGGCGCGGATGAAGGCGCTGGGGGTCCCCTATCTGGAGACGGTCAGCCTGACCTCGGACGCGAGCGGCAAGTACATGCCCTATGCCGAGGACGGCGGGCGTCGCCGGTTGATGCGCGCCAACGACGGCATCCACATGAGCATGGACGGCTATCTGCGGCTGGCCGGTCCGGTGGAGGCCGCGATCCGGCGCGACGCGGGCCTGGCTGAGTGAGGGCGCTTCTGGCGGCCGCGCTGCTGGCGCTGGCCGCGCCGGCGGCCGGGCAGGAGGCCACGTGTCCCGGCGGCCTGTGCGGGGCGGAGGCCCTGAACCCCTGGTTCGAGGATCTGGCGCGGCTGGAAGCCGGGGCGCCGATCAAGGTCCACGTCGTGCAGATCGGCGACAGCCACACGGCCGGCGAGGTCATCCCGGGCACGGTGCGCAGCCGGCTTCAGGGCCGGTTCGGGCGCGGCGGACGCGGCTATCTGGCGCCGGGCATTCCCTACGACGGCTACGCCCCGCGGCAGGCGGTCGCGACGGTGAGCGGCTGGAGCTGGACGCCGAAGCCGGCGCGGGTCGGCGGCTATCTGAGCGCGGAGACGACCGGCCTTTTCGGTGGCCCGGCGCGCGTGTTCGAGGGCGGGGCGTTGACGCTGGCGCTGGATCCGGAAGCGGCGACGGCGCGCGTCGGTCTTTGCGGCCGGGACGGGCGTTGGCTCGTGGAGGCGGACGGAGTCGAGGCGGCGGAGCTGGAGCTGTTCGGCCCGCAGTGCCGCACGGCCTCGGTCGACCCGTCGGCGCGCAGCCTGACGGTGCGACCGACGGGCCCCGGCGGCGCGCTGGACGGGGTCTGGCTGGAGGGGGCCGAGCCGGGCGTGATCCTGAGCAACGTCGGCCAGGTCGGGGCGACCCTGGCGGACCTTCAGGCCCGCGACGAGGCGACGGTGCGGGCCGAGCTGGCGCCGTTCCGGCCTGACCTGATCATCCTCGCCTTCGGCACCAACGAGGGCTTCGACGGCGGGCTGGACTTCTACGTCTACGAGGCGACGCTGAGGGACCAGATCCGGCGCATGCGCGTGTTCGCGCCGGACGCCGCCATTCTGCTGCTGGGGGCGCCGGACGCCTTGAGGCGGGGCGAATCCCCGGCGTGCCGGGGCGTTCCGGAACGGGGACCGCCGGCGAACCTCGCGCGGGTCCGGCATTTGCAACGGCTGGTCGCGGCCGAGACGGGCGTCGCGTTCTGGGACTGGCAGGGGCGGATGGGCGGAGAGTGTTCGGCGGAGCGGCTGGCGACGTCGCCCGAGCCCCTGATGCGCGGGGACCGCGTGCATTTCACCTCGGCGGGCGGCGAGTGGATCGGCGGTCTGCTGGCCGACGACCTGATCGGCGCCTACGAGGCCTGGAAGGTCGGTCGGGCGGGGACGCCCTAGGATGCTGTTCCCGACGCTCGCCTTCGGCGTCTTCTTCCTGTTCGTCTATTTCACCTCGTGGTCGCTGGATCGCGAGAACGGACGGCGCAAGCTGTTCCTGCTGCTGGCCAGCTGGTTCTTCTACGCCCAGTGGGACTGGCGCTTCGTCGGCCTGTTGATCCTGTCGGCGGTGCTGAACTGGGGCGTGGCGGCGCTCATCGCGCGCAAGGAAAAGCCGTCGACGCGGAAGTGGCTGGTGGCGCTGGGCGTGGCGATCAACCTGCTGATCCTTGGCTTCTTCAAATACTACGGCTTCTTCGTCGAGGAGATGGGGCAGCTGCTGGCGCGGGTGGGCTGGGAGCGGGACCTGCCGCTGCTGCAGGTGATCCTGCCGGTCGGGATTTCCTTCTTCACCTTCCAGGGCATCAGCTACGTCGTGGACGTGCATCGCCGCACGACCGAGCCGGCGAAGAGCCTGCTGGACGTCATGCTGCTGATGAGCTTCTTCCCGCATCTGGTCGCCGGGCCGATCGTGCGCGCGTCCGACCTGCTGCCGCAGTTCGACCGAACGCCGCGCCTGACGCGGGAAATGGCGACGCATGGCCTGCTGCTGATCGTGTGGGGCCTGTTCAAGAAGACGGTGATCGCGTCGGAGCTGGCCGTGCGGCTGGTCGATCCGGTGTTCTTCGATCCCTCCGCCTATTCGGCGCTGGACGTCGCCGCCGCCGTCTATGGCTATGCGGTGCAGATCTACTGCGACTTCTCGGCCTATTCGGACATGGCGATCGGGATCGCGGCGCTGCTGGGCTATTCCTTCCCGCGGAACTTCGACCAGCCCTACCGCGCGCATTCGATGCAGCAGTTCTGGCGGCGGTGGCACATCAGTCTGTCCAGCTGGCTGCGCGACTATCTGTATGTGCCGCTGGGCGGCGGTCGGAAGGGGACGTTCAGCTCCAGCCTCAACGTGATGATCACCATGTTGCTGGGCGGCCTGTGGCATGGGGCGGCGTGGACCTTCGTGCTGTGGGGCGCCCTGCACGGCGGGGCGCAGGTCGTGGAGCGGGTCGGCAAGCGCGCCTTCGGAGAGCGGAAGGTCATTCCGATGTGGCTGGGCGTGCTGATCACCTTCCACGTGGTCTGTCTGGGGTGGATTCTGTTCCGGGCCGAGACCTTCGACCTGGCCGTGGCCATGCTGGAGGGCCTGAGCCGGTGGGGACCCGCGGTCGTGACGACTCCGTTCCTGCTGGGTCTCATAGTGGTGGGCCTCGGCATGCACTGGCTGCCGTCGCGGGCGGCGGAAGGGCTGACGGCCCGGCTGAAGGACGCGCCGTCGATCACGATGGGCCTTCTGATCGGCGCGGCGTTCCTGTTGGTCGAGGCCGTTCGGCCCGAGGGCGTGGCGCCCTTCATCTACTTCCAGTTCTGACGGAAGGCGCGCGATGACCGGACCGACCGACCCGAACGACCCCCGCCCGCCCGAAGAGACCGGACCTCCCGATCCGTTTCCCGCCTTCGGAGGACGGCCGACGTTCTCGCCGTTCCCGCCGCTGGAGCCCGAGCCGGCGCCCCTCGCGGCCGACCCTCAGCCCGAGCCTGAGCCAGAGCCCGAGGCGGAGCCGGCCGTGGTCGTTCCCCTGGCCGTCGCTCCGGAGCCCGACCCGCCCAGCGACTGGAACGAAAAGGCCGACGCCCACGATCTGATCGAGCGGGAGAGCCGGCTGAAGGCCATGGCCCGGTTCGCCTTCCCGCCCGGCCCGCCGCCGGACGACGAGGGTCTGGCCGCGCGCGACCGGCGCTGGGCCACGCGGGTGATTCTTGTGGTGACGGTCTTCATGGCGATCTTCAACGCCGGCTCCGTGCCCAACTGGTCGCGGCAGCAGGCGCCGGGCTGGGTGACCGACACGGTGCGCGGCGTGTCGGAGGTCTGGGCCGCGCAGGTCGCCCTGCTGGGCGCCGACCTGCCCCGTCAGGGCGTGCGTGAGGCCTATGAGGCCGCGCGTGACGCGGAGTGGGCCGGCCCGGAAGCGGCCGTCGAGGTTGCGCCCGCCGCATGAGCCGTTAGCGTGCCCCCACTTTTTCAGGGGAGCGTTCGCATGCGGGTTTCGGCATTCGGTCTGGTTTCGGTTCTGGCGCTGCTGGCGGCGGCGGGACCGGTGGCGGCGCAGCAGGCGGGAGAGCCCGTCGTCTATCAGCAGCCGCCGGCGCCGATCGCCGCGATTCTGGATTCCCAGCCCAGCCCGACGCCGAGCCTGAGCCCGGACCGGGAGACGCTGGCGCTTTACGACCGGTCGAACCTGCCGCCGATCGATGAACTGGCCGAGCCGATGCTCAAGCTGGCCGGATATCGGATCAATCCGCGGAACAACGGGCCGGCCAACAGCCGCGTGTCGTGGCTGACCGGGCTGAGCTTCCAGGACGTGTCGGGCGGGGCGGTGCGCCGGGTTCAGCTGCCGGACGGGGTGCGGTTCACCAGCCCCAGCTGGTCGCCGAACGGCAAGTCGCTGGCGTTTCTGGTCGACGAGCAGGAGGGCATGTCCCTCTACGTCGCCTCGACCGAGGGCGGGCCGGCGCGGCGGCTGACCACGGCGCGGGTCAACGCCGCGACCGGAAACGGCTTCGACTGGCTGCCGGACGGATCGGGTCTGCTGGTGCGGATGACGCCGGCCAACCGCGGCGCGGCGCCGGACGTGACGCGCGCGCCGACCGGGCCGATCGTGGAGGAGACCGCCGGTCGGGCGGCGCCGGTCCGGACCTACCAGGACCTGCTGGGATCGCCGGGGGACGAGGCCCTGTTCGACCATTACTTCACCAGCCAGCTGACGATCGTCGGGCTGGACGGGACGATGCGGAACATCGGCGGGCCGGGCGTGATCCTGGGCTCGTCGGCGTCGCCCGATGGACGCTACGTGCTGCAGACCCGGGCCAAGCGGCCCTATTCCTACGTCGTGCCGGCCGGCCTGTTCCCGGCCGAGGTGTTCGTGACCGACATGCAGGGTCGGGTCGTGCACGCGGTCGCCGACCTCCCGCTGAGGGACGACGTGCCGACGCCGTTCGACGCCGTGGCGCCGGGCCCGCGTTCGGTGCAGTGGCGGGCGGACGCAGACGCGACCCTGACCTGGGTGGAGGCCCAGGACGGCGGCGATCCGCGCAATCAGGCGACGGTGCGCGACAGCGTCTTCATGCTGGCGGCGCCGTTCGACGGGCGGCCGACGAAGCTGATCGACCTCGCCGAGCGCTACTCCGGCATCGTCTGGGGCGACGCGGACACGGCGATCGTCAACAGTCGCTGGTTCAACACGCGGCACGAGACGCGCTGGATCGTCGATCCTTCGAATCCGGGGCAGGGACGTCAGCTGCTCGAGCGGAACTATCAGGACCGGTACAACGACCCGGGCTTCCCGGTGACCGAGCCGGACGAGCGCGGTCGGGCGCGCATCCGCTTCGCCGCGGACGGCCGGATCGTCATGGCGGGGGCCGGTGCGACGCGCGAGGGGGAGTATCCCTTCGTTTCGCTGATGGATCCGGCGACCGGCCAGTCGGAGATCGTCTGGCGCTCGGCCCCCGGCGAATATGAGAGCGTGATCGGCTTCCTGGACGACACGGGGCGCCGGGTGGTCACGCGGCGCGAGACCCCGACCTTGCCGGCCAACGTCTTCGTCCGCGATCTGGACGCGTCGTCGATGACCGCGCTGACGGAGTTCCCCGACCCGGCGCCGCAGCTGGCGGGAGTGACGCGCGAGCTGATCACCTATGAGCGCGCCGACGGGGTGATGCTGTCGGGCACGCTGTATCTGCCCGCCGGCTACGACAAGGATCGCGACGGGCCGCTGCCGCTGGTGATGTGGGCCTATCCGGCGGAGTTCACCGACGCGGCCGTGGCGGGGCAGGTGGTCGACACGGCCAACCGCTTCGTGCGCCCCGGCGGCTCCAGCCACCTGTTCCTGCTGACCCAGGGCTATGCCGTGCTGGACGACCCGTCGATGCCGATCGTCGGCCGCGACGGCGCGGAGCCCAACGACACCTACGTCGAACAGCTGCGCGCGAGCGCCGAGGCGGCGGTGAAGGCGGTGGTCGATCGGGGCGTGGCCGATCCGGACCGCATCGCCGTCGGCGGGCACAGCTACGGGGCCTTCATGACGGCCAACCTGCTGGCGCACACGGACCTGTTCCGGACGGGCATCGCGCGCTCGGGCGCCTACAACCGGACGCTGACGCCCTTCGGCTTCCAGTCGGAGCAGCGGACCTACTGGGAGGCGACCGACGTCTACACCGAGATGTCGCCCTTCACCTACGCCGACAAGGTCAACGAGCCGATCCTGCTGATCCACGGCCAGGACGACGACAACTCGGGCACCTTCCCGGTGCAGTCCGAGCGGTTCTACGCGGCCCTGAAGGGTCACGGGGCGACGGTGCGCTACGTCGTGCTGCCGCTGGAGGCCCACGGTTATCGCGCACGGGAATCGGTGGGGCACACCCTCTGGGAGATGGTCCGCTGGCTGGACCGGCACGTGAAGAACGCCCCGCCGCGCACCCCGGCCGCCGCGCCGGCGGAAGTCGGGGCGCAGTAAGCGAAAGGGGCCCGGCGCAAACCGGGCCCCTCGTCACGTCGACGGGTCGGCGTCAGTGCTTGGCGGGCTTGTCCTCGTGCAGCGCCTTGGCGTGGGTCTGGCTGCCGCCGCCGCCGTCGGTCACGTCGCCGACGACCGAGTTCTCGGCCTGGACGGCGGGGCCGCGCGACGTTCGCCAGCCCTCGAAGTCGGACGAGAACTTCTGGCGCTTCTCGTTGCGCCATTCGTGGTAATCGCGGTCGTAGTTGGCCATCTGCTGTTCGCGCCAGTGCAGATAGTCGGGCTCGAAGTCGTGATGCGAGCCGGATTGCTGGCGGCCGGGCGAGGTCTGGCCGTACGACGAGGGGGAGCCCTGACCGTAGGACGACTGCCCCCAGGACTGGTTCGAGGGCGACTGGCCGTATGACGGCTGGCCATGGCCGCCCCCCTGGCTCCAGCCGCCCGAGTCCATGCCCTGCGAGCGACCCTGGTCGTAGCCGGAGGGGCCCATGTTCATCTGGCCGTGCCACGAGCTCTGCGAGCCCGGCCCGGAGCGCGTGTTCCACTGATCGCCCGCCGACTGGCCGTAGTTTCCGCCCCAGTTCGCCTGACCCGCAGAGGCCCCCTGCGACGGGGCACCGTACTGGCCATGGCCCTGGTCGTGGTCGCGAGCGTATCCTCCCTGACCCTGGGCATAGGGACTGTTGCGCTCATACGAGCGGTCACGCCCCCAATCCTGACCCTGACTGCGGGCGCCGTCGCCGTAGTAACCGCCGTCCTGGCCCTGCTCGGTCCAGCGCCCGCGATCCTGCTGTCGATCCCGGTCCTGATTGCGGAAGGGATTGTTCATGGCACGTCTCCTTGAGCTTTGATGATGTGGGAGAAATCCATGCGGGCGCGGCCGCGTTCCGTCGCTCGCGCGCCTGTGACAGGCGTGGCCGTTCGTCAGATTCAGTGGGATTGCGCCGCTGCCCGTCGAGCGCTGTTCTTCCAGCGTCGCGAGGGACAGGAGGGGTGCGATGAAGAAGATGCTGCTGATCATGGCCGGGGCCGCGGCCCTGGGGGGCTGCGAATCCCTGATCACCGGGGGCGATCTGATCCGTGAAGGGCTCCCCACGGCGACGCTGGTGTTCCAGAACAGCTCGACGCAGCCGATCGACACGGTGTTGATCTCGACCTGCGAGGCGTCGTCGTATGGCCTCGACCGGCTGCCCGAAGGCGTGACGGTCTACCCGGGACAGCGGCACCGATGGACGGTGTCGGCCGGCTGTTATGACGTGATGGCCGGAGCGGTCGGCGTCGGATCGACGCCCGGCGGCCGGATCAACGTGCGGCCGGGGGAGACGTTCACCGTCCTCTTCGACGGCAAGGACGACTGAGGGCCGGAGGCCGCCTGCGCCGATGGTGGGTGATCACAGGTTCGAACTGTGGACCCGCTGATTAAGAGTCAGCTGCTCTACCAACTGAGCTAATCACCCGAGCCATCGGTGCGGCTTGCCGACGGGCACGCCGTCGAAGGGGGCGGGACATAGCCTCTGCCCCCTCCCGGCGCAAGCGGGCATTTCAACGCAGCGGGTCCTCAGGTTAAGGTCGTCCGCGAATCCGCCGGGAGGGCGGACGGGGGAGATGACCATGGCGTTCTGGAACCGGCGACGCTCGATCGACGTGCTGACGGCCCCGCGCGAGGGGCCGGCGCTGAAGAAGACGCTGGGGTGGCCGCACCTCATCGCCCTGGGCGTCGGCGCCATCGTCGGGACCGGCATCCTGACGCTGATCGGCGAAGGCGCCGGTCTGGCGGGGCCGGGCGTGATGGTCAGCTTCGCGCTGGCCGGGCTGGTGTGCGCCTGCGCGGCGCTGGCCTATGCCGAACTGTCGACGATGATGCCGGCGGCGGGCAGCGCCTACACCTATTCCTATGCCGTGCTGGGCGAGGCGCTGGCCTGGATCGTGGGCTGGAGCCTGATCCTTGAATATTCGCTGGTCGTGTCGGCCGTGGCCGTCGGCTGGTCGGGATACGCCGTCGGCTTCCTGGAAGGGCTGGGGTTGCAGTTGCCGGCGGCGCTGGCGGCAGGGCCGCAGCTGGACTTCTCGCAAGGGTTCGTCGCGGCCTTGCAGGGATGGAACCCGGCGGCCGGGCTGGTCAACCTGGCGGCGGTGTTCATCATCGTGGTGGTGACGGGCCTGCTTCTGCTGGGCACGCGCGAGAGCGCGACGCTGAACGCCGTGCTGGTGGTGGTGAAGATCCTGGCGCTGGTGCTGTTCGTGGTGCTGGCCCTGCCGGCGTTCAACCTGCAGAACTTCGTCCCCTTCCTGCCCGAAGGCTTCGGCGCGCCGACCTTTCCCTTCCAGGAGCAGCTGACCGGTAGGCCGCCGATGGAGACGGGCGTCATGGCGGCCGCGGCCATCATCTTCTTCGCCTTCTACGGTTTCGACGCCATTTCGACGGCGGCTGAGGAAACCAAGAACCCCAGCCGCGACCTGGCCATCGGCATCGTCGGCTCGATGGTGGCATGCACCGCGCTGTATCTGATCGTCGCGGCCGCCGCGATCGGGGCCAGTCCGCCGGCGACGTTCGCGGAGAGCGGCGAGCCGCTGGCCTTCATCCTGCGCCAGCTGAACCAGCCCGTGGCGGCCCAGATCCTGGGCGCGGCGGCCGTGATCGCCCTGCCGACGGTGATCCTGGCCTTTCTGTTCGGCCAGACCCGCATCTTCCTGAGCATGGGGCGCGACGGCCTGTTGCCGCGTGGCCTGGCCAAGGTGTCGGAGCGGGGCGTGCCGGTGGCGGTGACCATCTTCACGGCCATCGTGGTCTCCATCCTGGCCGGAGTGATGACGCTGGGCGATCTGGCGTCCCTGGCCAACGCCGGGACGCTGGCGGCCTTCTTCGCCGTGGGTCTGAGCCTGATCGTGCTGCGGCTGCGCGATCCGAACCGGCCGCGCGTGTTCCGCGCGCCGCTGTTCTGGCTGGTCGGGATCATCACGATGGTCGGCTGCGTGATCTTCTTCTTCAGCCTGCGCACCTCGACCCAGGTCGCGTTCGTGATCTGGAACGTCATCGGACTGGCGATCTATCTGGCCTGGTCGGCGCGGAACTCCCGGCTGGCCAAGGGTGAAGAGACCGCCGCCTGATGGCCGCCCGCGACCTGTCGGGCGCGGTCGACTTTTCGGTGCTGGAGCGCATGACCGGCGGCGACGCCGGCGTGTCCGAAGAGGTGCTGGGCCTGTTCGTGCAGCAGGCCTCGATGTGGGCGCCGTTGCTGGACGTGCGGGAGGAGGGCTGGCGCGACGCGGCGCACACGGTGCGCGGCGCGGCGGCGGGGATCGGGGCGGGCGCCCTGGCCGAGGCCTGCGCCGCCGCCGAAGCCGCGCAGAAGGCCGACGCGCCGCCCTTGCTGGACCGGGTGCGTGACGCGCTGGATGCGGCGCTGGCCGACGTGGCGGCTTACCGGCACGAGCTGATGCTGCGCGGGTTGAGAGGCTGACATGAGCGTCGACGACTGGGCCGTGCTGCTCGGGTTTCTCGTCGCGATGGTCGGCATCGGGTTGGGGCTGCGAAAGTCGCTGAGCAGGGGCGCTGTACCGCTCCGCAGGTCACCAACTGATGAGGAAGTTCACGCCGCTCGTGGCTATGCCTGGGTGCTGTTTGCCGTGACGGGACTCATCTGCGGCGGGCTCTGCGTCTGGATCATCGCCGCCAACTGATCAGCCCCGCGTCCGGTCCCACTGCGCGAACTCGTGCGCGATGCAGCGGTCGATCAGGGTGCGCCAGACCGGCTCGGCGATGTCTGGCGAGAGGCCTGCGGGGCCGGCGGCGGCCAGGACCTTCCGCACCACGTCCTCGATGCGGGCGTCGTCGTGGACGACGTCGCGGCTGGGTTTGATGCGGGCGGCGGCGTCCATGTAGCGCTGACGCTCGGCCAGCAGGACGACGAGCGCGCGGTCCAGGGCGTCGACGCCCTGCCGGACCTCGGCCATGGTCTCGCAGGCCTCCGGCGGGGTGCGCGCATCCGCTTTCACGTCATCCGACAAAGGCGCGCTCCAGGACGTAGTCGCCGGGCTCGGCGTTCGAGCCTTCCCTGAGGCCATAGGACTCCAGCAGTTCGCCGGTCTCCTTGATCATGGCCATGGAGCCGCACAGCATGACGCGGTCGCTGTTGGGCGAGAAGCCGATCGGCAGCTGCAGGTCGGCGAAGAGGTCACCCGAGCGGATGCGGTCGGTGATCCGGCCCGGCGTCTCGAAGCGTTCGCGCGTGACGGTGGGATAGTAGGTCAGCTGGGCCTTCGCCTCGTCACCGACCAGCGGGTCGTCGTGGATGCCCGAGGTGAAGAAGTCGCGATAGGCCAAGTCGGCGACGTTGCGCACCGTGTGACAGACGATCACCTGGCCGAAGCGGCTGTAGGTGTCCGGGTCGCGGGCCACGGACAGCCAGGGCGCCAGACCGGTGCCCGTGCCGATCAGCCACAGACGCTCGCCGCCGGTCAGGGCGTCCAGCACAAGGGTGCCTGTCGGCTTCTTGCCCATCAGCACGCGATCGCCGGCCTCGATCTTGACCAGACGCGAGGTCAGGGGCCCGTCGGGCACGGCGATGGACAGGAACTCCAGCTCCTCGGCCCACTGCGGACTGGCGATCGAATAGGCGCGCAGGATCGGCTTGGCGCCGTCCTCGCCCGGCAGGCCGATCATGACGAACTCGCCGGAGCGGAAACGGAAATCCTCGGGCCGCTCGCAGGCGAAGCTGAACAGCTGGTCGGTCCAGTGCTTCACCCACAAGACCTTCAGCGAATGGAAGGGGCTGGGCTTTCCGGGCGCGGCGTCGGTCATCGCGGGGGTGAATAGGGGATGCGGCGCCGAAGCGGAAGGGTCGGGGGTGACGCGGGCGTCAGCGTCGCCATTCCAGCTTCGCCACCACGGCGCCGTCCTCCAGGTCGGACTCTACCCACTCAACGGCGATGCTGAAGCCGTGGGCCACCGGCGCCTCGGCCCCGACCAGCCAGTCGGTCTTGCCGTCGGGCGCAAACCCGCCGTCCTCGTGGCCCACGCGGGCATGAAAGGACAGGGGCCACGCCTCGGGCGCCCAGTCGAAACGCGTCCAGACCCACAGGTTCTCGTCGTCGCCGGTGCCCGACTGCGCCGGCGCCCAGACCGCGCCGGCGGACACGGCCGCGGCTCCAAAGGTCCGGCCGACCTGCACCGGGAACTCGACGTAGTCGACGTCGACGCCGTCCGGATAGACGTTCTGCCAGACCGCCACGTCGACGTCCCAGCCGCCGACGGCGCCCGCCCAGCCGACGTAGCCGGTCAGCTCGACCTCGGCGCCCTCGTAGTCGGCGATGTCCGCGGCCCACACGCCGCCGTAGGCGCCGGAGGAGTGGTACGCCGTGAACTCTCCGTAGGCGGAGGGCCGGCCCGCAGAGAGGTCCCAGCCGCGGTCCCTGTACTCCGAAGCCACGCCGGCCATGGTTTCCCACGACCACGATTGTGCGCCGGCGGGATGTGCCGAGGCCAGTGCGACAGGGACCAGAAGCAGACTGCGGCGCATGCGAAAACTCCAGCGAATGCTGGAGCTTGCAACTCCGAGGTTAAGCCAAGATTTCGTTCACCTTACCGAATAACCCCACCTTAGCGCCGGGTGGCGTACGCCGGTCGCATGGGGGCCGTTTCGCAACATCGCCGGGACATGTGGCGCATCCTCGCCGCCGCCTCGATCTGTGCGACGCTGCTGCTGGCCGGGGCCGGCGGTCTGGTGCTCTGGGCGGCGGCGGCCGTCGATCGCATCCAGGTCTCGAAGGAGACCGCTCTGGTCGAGCGCCGGCTCGAGCGGCTGAGTTCCGCCCTCGTCGACGACCTTCATTCGGCGACGATCTGGAACGACGCCGTCGTCGCCGTCGAAGCGCGGGACCTGGAGTGGCTGCAGGTCAATTTCGGCGACTACTACGCCGACTACATGAACCATGAGGTGACGCTGGTTCACGACGGCGACGGGGCCCTGCTGCTGGCGTCGCGGGAGAGCGAGCCGGTCGACGCGTCGCAGGTGGCCGGGCTCCGGGCCGCGACCGCGGGGATGCTGGACGCCGTCATGACCGAGAGCCGTACGGCGGCGCGGCGCGGCGCGGTCGCCTTCGACGCCGCGGCCAGCCGATCCGGCGCGGTGAGCGCCGACGGCAAGGCCTGGCTGGTCGCGATCTCGACCGTGGTCCCGGAGGACGACGGCACGGCACGCCCGGAGGGGGATGGCGTGGTCGTCTCGCTCAAGCCGATTTCGACGGTGGTCGAGAGCCTGGGCGCCGATCTCAAGCTGCAGGGCGCGGCGTTCGCGACCTCCGATCCGGGCGCCGCCGCCGTGGCCGTGGCGGGGCCCGACGGCCGGCCCCTGGGCTGGCTGACGTGGAGTCCCGACCGTCCCGGCACGGCGGTGGTCCGCGAGGCGGCGCCGTATCTGATCGCCCTGTTGCTGGTGCTGGCCGCGGCGGCCGCCGGCCTGGTGATCTGGCTGCGCCGCACCGGAGCCCGGTTGGCCCTGTCGGAGGCCGCGCTGATCGAGGCGCGGGATCGGGCCGAAGCGGCCAGCGAGGCCAAGTCCCGCTTCCTCGCCAACATGAGCCACGAGCTGCGCACGCCCTTGAACGGCGTGGTCGCGATGAGCGAGATTCTGGCGCTCGGGGAGCTGAGCCCGTTGCAGCGGGAGCGTCTGGACGTCCTGAGGGCCTCGGGACAGGACCTGCTGGGGATGATCGAGCGTCTGCTGCAGGTGACCCGGCTCGAGAAAGGGCAGGTGCTGGTCGAACGGGCGGTTTATGAGCCGGAGGAGGTCGCCCGGGCCGCGGTCGAGCGACATGGCGCCGCCGCGCGCGCGAAGGGTCTGACGCTGGAACCGGATCTGGCCGCCGCGGGCGCGCGGCTGGGCGACGGCCGGCACGTGGCGCAGGTGCTGGACTACCTGCTCGACAACGCCGTCACCTACACGAAGACCGGGACGGTCGGACTCTCGCTGCACGCCGACGACGAACGACTGCGGTTCGAGGTGCGGGACACCGGGCCGGGCATTCCGACGGAGTTGCTGCCGAGCGTCTTCGACGTGTTCATGCGCGGCGACGACAGCCTGACCAGCGCCACCGGCGGCGCGGGTCTGGGGCTGTCCATCTGTCGCAGTCTGGTCGAGGCCATGGGCGGACGAATAGAGGTCCACAGCGTCCCGTCGGAAGGCACGCGGTTCGTCGTCGATCTGCCCGCACCGGTGGTCGAGCCGGTCCGTACGTCGCTCGCGGCATGAGGTGAACGCGGGGGGTGACGCGGGCGGAATCTGCCTCTAGCGTCCGGCCTCATGCGCAATCTGCTTCTGGCTTCGGCCCTTTCGCTCATCGTCGTCGTGCCGGCCGCGGCCCAGGACGCGACCGATCCTTCCATCCTCACGGTGGAGCGCGTCTTCGCCAATCCGTCGCTGGCCGGGCCGGTGGCGCGGGGCGTCAGCCTGTCGCCGGACGGCGAGCTGGTGGCCTTCCTGCGTTCGCGGGAAGACGACGTGAACGTGCAGGACCTGTGGGCCATGCCGACCGGCGGCGGCGCGCCGTTCAAGCTGATCGACGCGCGGGCGCTGGTTCCGGACGCCGGCGAGCTGTCGGAAGCGGAGATCGCGCGCCGCGAGCGCATGCGCATCTCGGCGCGCGGCGTCGTGGAGTATTCCTGGGACGAGCAGGGCCGCTACATCCTGGCCCCGCTGGAGGGCGACGTCTTTCTGGCGGAACGGGAAGGCGGAGCGGTGCGTCGGCTCACCGAGACCGAGGCTGACGAGATCGACGCCAAGGTCTCGCCGCGCGGCAACTACGTGTCGTGGGTGAGGGATCAGGATCTGGTCGTCTACGACCTGGCCGCCGGCGCGGAGCAGGCGGTCACCACCGACGGCGACGGCCTGATCACCTGGGCGACGGCGGAGTTCATCGCCCAGGAGGAGATGGACCGGGACACCGGCTACTGGTGGAGCCCGGACGAGCGCTTCATCGCCCTGCAGCGCACGGACGAGTCGACCGTGGACGTGATCCCGCGTCTGGACATCTCGGGCGGCGGGGCGACGGTGGTCGAGCAGCGCTATCCGCGCGCCGGCCGACCGAACGCCGTCGTCGACCTGTACGTGCACGACCGCACGACGGGGCAGCGGATCAAGGTCGATCTGGGCGCCAACGCGGACGTCTATCTGGCGCGGGTCAACTGGTCGGCCGACGGCAAGACCCTGTACGTCCAGCGCCAGTCGCGGGACCAGAAGACGCTGGACCTGATCGCCGTGGATCCGACCACCGGACAGGGGCGGGTCATCGCGACCCAGACGTCGGAGGCCTGGGTGCCGCTGACGCACGACTTCAAGGCGCTGGCCGATGGAACCTTCATCTGGTCCAGCGAGGAGAGCGGGTGGAAGCACCTGTATCTGCATCGCGCGGACGGGCGGCGCATCCGGGCGATCACCTCTGGCGACTATGCGGTGACCGGCCTGAACGCCGTGGACGAGCGGACCGGCACGGTCTTCTTCACGGCCTCGATGCGCGACGGGAAGGAATATCCGATCGAGCAGCAGCTGTTCAGCGTCAGCCTGCGGCGTCCGGGCCGCCCCGCCGAGATCACGCCGCGAGGCGGCTGGTGGAGCGCCTCGGTCAACCGCACGGGCACGGCCTACGTCGGCAACTATCAGGACGAAGACACCCCGCCGCAGTCGGCGCTGTATTCGATCGACGGCCAGCGTCTGGCCTGGATCGAGGAGAACCGGCTGGACGAGACCCACCCCTTCTGGCCGTACAACGCCCGCCAGCGCGATCCGGAATTCGGCACGCTGCAGAGCCATGGCGAGACCCTGCACTGGCAGATGTCGACGCCGCCGGGCTTCGATCCGTCGAAGCGGTATCCGGTGGTCATGCAGGTGTACGGCGGCCCGTCGGGCGGCGGGGTGAAGCGCGGCTGGCCGTCGGCGACGACCCAGCTGCTGACCGAGGCGGGCTACGTCGTCTTCCGGCTGGACAATCGGGGCGAAGGCTATCGCTCGGCGCGGTTCAAGCAGGCGCTGCACCTGAAGATGGGCCAGCCGGAGATCGAGGATCAGGTGCTGGCCGCCGACTATCTGCGCAGCCTGCCGTTCATCGACGACGACCGGATCGCGGCGATGGGCTGGAGCTACGGCGGGTTCATGACCCTGCACATGCTGACCGAGCCGAAGATGGGGCTGGCGGCCGCCATCTCGGGCGCGCCGGTGACGGACTGGAGCCTGTACGACACCCACTACACCGAGCGGTTCATGTCGACGCCGCAAGCCAATCCGGAGGGCTACGCCGCGTCCGACATCCTGGACCAGCTGCCGCTGATGACCGGCCGGCTGCTGCTGATGCACGGCATGGCCGACGACAACGTGATCTTCGAAAACACCACCCGCGTGCTGAACGCCCTGCAGGAAAAGAGCCTCCCGTTCGAGACCATGCTCTATCCCGGCCAGCGCCACGGCATCCGGGGCAATGAGCGGGGGCTGCACCAATGGCGGACGTATCTGGACTTCCTCGACCGCACGATCGGCTCAAGGTCGCCGGCCGCGCAGGACTGATCGCAGCGGGGCTGGTTGCCCTGACCCTGGGTGGGTGCATCAGCGTCGAAGTCACGCGGACGGAGAGCCCGCCGTCGCCTGCAGCGGCCCCGGCATGGGCGAACGACGTGTCGGCGCCGTCCGGCATGACGGTGGTTCAGGCGCGGTCGTTCGGAACCGACGCGGTGCGCCGCCGGGCCGTCACGTCCACGGCGCTGAGCGACGTTGCGCGCATCGATCGCGGCATGCCGGACGTCGCGCCGCAGAGCGTGATCCGGCTCAGCGAAACGGCGCTCGATGAGGCCGGCGCGGCGCACGAGGGAAGCGCGCTGGGCGGCGTGCCCATCCTCCTGAAAGACAACATCGAGGCCGCCGGGATGCCGACGACGGCGGGGTCGCTGGCGCTGGCCAACAACGCCCCCGGCAGGGACGCGCCGATCGTGACGCGGCTGCGGGACGCCGGCGCCGTCATCCTCGGCAAGACCAATCTGTCGGAGTGGGCCAACATCCGGTCGTCGCAGTCGATCAGCGGCTGGAGCGCGGTCGGGGGGCAGACGCGCAATCCGTATGATCCGGGGCGGACGCCCTGCGGCTCGTCGTCGGGCAGCGCGGTGGCGGTCGCGGCGGGGCTGGCGCCGGCGGCGATCGGCACGGAGACGGACGGGTCGATCACCTGCCCGGCCTCGGTGACGGGTATCGTCGGGTTCAAGCCGACGGTGGGTCTGGTGTCGCGCACCCACATCGTGCCGATCAGCCATTCGCAGGACACCGCCGGACCGATGACGCGGACGGTGGAGGACGCCGCCATCGTGCTGGGCGTCATCGCCGGGACCGACCCGCTGGACGCCGCGACGGCGGAGGCGGACGGGCGCAAGGTGGACTATCGCGCGGCGCTGGACGCGGGTTCGCTGAGGGGCGCGCGGATCGGGGTGATGCGGTTCCTGCTGCCGTCCTATTCGGAAGAGACGCGAGCCGAGTTCGAGCGGACGCTGGGGGTGCTGGAGGCCGCGGGCGCCGTGCTGGTCGACATCCCGGAAGGGCCGGACATGGCCACCATCGGGCGGTTGGAGTTCACCGTGCTGATGGTCGAGCTGAAGCACGACCTGAACCTGTATCTGGCCTCGACCGATCCGGCGCAGGTGAAGACCCGGACGCTGGCCGACGTGATCGCCTTCAACGCCGCAGAGCCACGCGAGACGGTGCTGTTCGGACAGGACCTGTTCGAGCGGGCCGAGGCGACGAAGGGGCTGGACGATCCGGAGTACGTGGCGGCCCGAGCTGACTCTTTGCGCATGGCGGGGCCGGAGGGGATCGACCGGATGATGGCCGAGCATCAGGTGATCGCCCTGATCGCGCCGACGACCTCGCGCGCCTGGACCAACGATCCGGAAGACGAGGACCGCATGCAGGGCTCGGCCAGCCGGCTGGCGGCGGTGGCGGGCTATCCGCACCTGACGGTGCCGATGGGTCTGGACCGGGGCATGCCCGTGGGCCTGAGCTTCATCGGCGGCAAGTGGGAGGATGCGCGCATCCTGTCGCTGGGCCACGCCTACGAGCGCGTTCGCGGACCGATGACGCGCCCCGCCGGGAACGACGGTGCACTGATCCTTCAGCCGCCGGGCGGCGGCTCGATCATGCGGTAGCCCAGTCCCTGTTCCGTCAGGATGATGCGGGGCCGTGCGGGATTGCGCTCGATCTTCTGGCGCAGCTGGCCGACGAGGACGCGGATCGACTGCGCGTCCACGGCCTCCTCGCCGCCCCAGACGGCGGCGGCGATCTGGCGGTGGGTGACGACCCGGCCGGCGTGGCGGGCGAGGGCCCGGGCGAGGTCGTACTCGCGCGGGGTCAGGTGGACCGGCTCGTCCTCGATCCAGACGCGGCGGGTCGAGAAGTCGATGGTCAGGCCGCCGGCGGAAAACCGGGACTGGGTGGCGAAGCGGCGGTCGCGGCCGCGCAGGGCGGCGCGCAGCCGGGCCAGCAGCTCGCCCGCCGCGAAGGGCTTGTTGACGTAGTCGTCGGCGCCGAGGTCCAGGGCGGCGATCTTCTCGTCCTCCAGATGGCGCGCGCTGAGGACGAGGATGGGGGCTTCCGACCATTCGCGGACGCGGCGGATGACGTCCTTGCCGTCCATGTCGGGCAGGCCGAGGTCCAGCAGGATGACGTCGAAGCCGTCGCCGGCCAGCGCCTCCAGCGCCCCCGCTCCGGTCGAAACGTCGGCGACGTGGTAGCCCTCGGCGTCGAGCGCCGGGCGCAGGGCGCGGACGATGTGGGCCTCGTCCTCGACCAGCAGGACGCGGGCGCTCATGCCGCCTCCGCCGCGCGCAGGGTGACGCCCGCGCGCAGGCCGCGTCGGCCGTCCTGGCCGCGGGCGAAGTCGAGGGCCCCGCCCATGGCCTCGACGAAGCCCTTGACCACCGCGAGGCCGATGCCGGCGCCGGTCGCGCCGGGCGGGCGCCGACGCCCCCGATGGAATTTGCGTCCGAGATCGGCCAGTTCGTCGTCTTCCACGCCGGGACCGTCGTCCTCGATCAAGAGGATGACGGCGTCGCCCTCGCGCCGGGTGCGGACCTCCACGCGGACGCCGTCGCCGCCATGGTTCAGGGCGTTGTCCAGCAGGTTGAACACCGCCTGCTCGAGCAGCTTGCCGTCGGCCAGCACCGGCGGCGCGGCGTCCAGGGCGTCGGCGTGGACGGCGGTCTCGGCCCGGGCGGGCAGGCGGCGGACGGCGGCGTCGACCACCTCGGAGAGGGACGTCGGCTCCAGACGCGGCGCCACCTGTCCGGCCTGGATGCGCGACAGGTCCAGCAGGCGCTCGACGTAGCGGTTCAGGCGGTCGGCCTCGTGCACGATCACGCCGGCGAGGTCGTCGCGCGTCTTCAGGTCGAAGCGGTCGCCGTACTCCTGAAGGCTGGACGCCGAGGCCAGGACTGTGGCCAGCGGCGTGCGCAGATCGTGGGAGATGGAGCTGAGGATGGCGTCACGCAGGCGCCCGGCGCGGGCCTCGGCCTCCAGTCCGGTCCGGACGTCCACCAGATGGATGCGGTTCACGGCGGCCGAGGCGAGATCGATCATGAGGGCGCAGAGCCGGTCCTGCCGGGCCGCGTCGGCCCCTGCCGCGGCGCCGGGCCGCCAGGCCGCGACGAGGGCCGATGGGTCCCGCGACAGGGCGCGGGAGCGCCAGCCGGCGGGCGGGGGCGCATCCGCGACCACGGCGTCCCCGCCGACGATCGCGCTCAGTCGGCTCTGCAGATCCAGCGCCACGGCGTCCACGTCCACCGCGTCGCCGAAGGCGCGACTGGCCTCCAGCAGGGCGTCCGTCTCGTCGGCGCGCATCCGGGCCTGACGTTCGCTGTCCCGAACCCGGCCGGCGAGGCCGCCGATGGACAGGGCCACGATCAGGAAGGCCGCGAGAGTCAGCAGATCCTCGGCGCCCACGAGACGGAAGGTGAAGCGCGGCTCCACCAGGCTGAAGTTGTAGGCGGCGAAGGCGAGGAAGGCGGCGAAGACGCCCGGTCGTCGGCCGAACAGCAGGGCGCAGACGATCACCGAGCCGAGGAAGAAGATGGCCAGCCGCGTCAGGTCGACCAGCTGATACAGCAGGACGGCGACGATCGTGCCGACCAGCACCACCCCGGTCGCGGCCGCGAACTGGGCCACCGGGCCCAGCCGGACGTCCGACCGTTCAAGCAGCCATGCGAACCCCCGGCCGACGCCTTTGGGCGTCGGGGTCGGGGAGGCGGCGGGGATCGGGTCGCGCGCTGGCCGGGACACCCGCAGAGACTTGCCCCGCCCCGACGCCGATGGCGAGAGGCATAAAAATCCCATCATTGAGCCGGGTCCCGTCCGCCGCCATCAAGGCGGGGAACCGAGAGGACTCTCATGATCCAGTTGCGCGCGTCGCGTCCGTCCCGCTCCCAGATCCTGGCCGCCGTGGCGATGCTGGCCATGGCCTCGACAGCCGCCTGCGCGCGCCGAGCCGAGCCGGCGGCGGGGCCGGGCGGACTGCCCACCCGGAGCTCCGACTCCGGCACGGTGACGGCGCCGACGGGGACGGTGTCCGGGGCCGTTCCGGGCAGCGCCGACGACTTCCGCGTCAATGTGGCGGACCGGATCTATTTCGACCTGGACAGCCACCAGATCCGCGCCGACGCCCTGCCGCGACTGGACGCCCAGGCGGCGTGGCTGCGCCGCTATCCCGACGTGCGGATCCGCATCGAGGGCAACGCCGACGAGCGCGGCACGCGCGAATACAACATCGCGCTGGGCTCGCGTCGGGCCGAAGCCGTCCGGAGTCATCTGATCGCCGCGGGGATCGCCGCTTCGCGCATCGAGGTCATCAGCTACGGGAAGGAGCGGCCGATCGCCCCGGGCTCGACCGAGGCCGCCCATGCCCAGAACCGCAACGCCCACACCGTCGTCACCGGCGGGCGCTGAGCGAGGAACCTCGCGGTCGGGGTTCGCCACATCCCCTGAGGAGGATCCCGGACGCGAAAACGAGGCCCGCCGTCGCCCAATCGACGGCGGGCCCTTTTTTGCCCGGCGGGCGAGAAGCTTGCCGCGATTTCACTGGCGTGGCGGGCGCTCGCGGGGTGAGATGCGGGCTCTGCGAGGAGATCCCGCCATGCGCGCGCCGAAGAAGTCAGAGACGCTTGAGGTTCGCCTGCCGTTCGAGACGAAGACGGCGTTCATGGCCCTGTGTCGGGCGCGTGGACGCTCGGCCAGCGACGCAGTGCGCGGTTTCATCGAGGCGGAGATCGGGGCGCGGGGCCGGCTGAAGGGCTGGCCCACGGCGGTCGCGGCGGCGGCGGGACTGGCGCTGGGGGCGATGGCGGCGCCGACGCTGGCGCAGGCGGACGCACGGTCGGACGCGGCGTTCGAACGGCTGGACGCGAACGGCGACGGCGTGGTCAGCAAGGCCGAGTTCGCGCGCTGATCCGCCTGGACACCCCTGGACGATCCGGCTGCACAATCCTGGAGACCGCATGGACCGTGTCCAGGGGTGCTGACCCTCAGCGGATGGACATGAACCAGCGCCCCTGAAGGTTCAGCCAGGTCCACGGCTTCCACAGCGAGGCGCCCGGCTTCCACGAGGCGACGACGACCTCGGCGCGGCCGATCAGGTTGCGGGCGGGCAGGAAGCCGACGCCGACCTCGGACGACCAGCGTCCGTCCAGAGAGTTGTCGCGATTGTCGCCAAGAACGAGGTAGCTGCCCTCGGGCACGGCGATCACGGGCGTGTCGTCGCCGGGCGCGCCCGGGCCGAAGTCGTGGATGGTCCAGCGGCGAGCACCGTCCGGCGCGGTCTCGCGGAGACGGGTCACGGGGCGGCCGGGATCCGAAGCGCTGCGGCCGGGGCCCAGCGAGGTCTGCGCGAAGGGCAGGCCATTGACGAAGACCCGACCGGCGCGGACCTGCACGCGATCGCCGGGCAGGCCGATGACGCGCTTGATCCACGGCTCGTCCGGCCTCAGCGGGTGGCGGAAGACGACGACGTCGCCGCGCGCCGGGTGGCGCCCGAACAGCCGGTCCTCGCCGAGGGGCGGGTTCATGGGCAGGGAGGCGCCGGACCAGCCGTAGGCCCATTTCGACACCACCAGATAGTCGCCCTCGATCAGTCCGGGCTCCATCGAGGCCGAGGGGATGGTGAAGGGCTGATACGCGACCGAGGTCCAGGTGACGGCGAGGGCGAGGCCGAAGGCGACGACGCGGGCGGTTTCGACCAGTTCATGGCGGAGAGAGGCGGGCTGGGTCATGGGTACAGTCGAGCCGCCTTCCCATGCGGGGGCCAGCGAAGCCGTGTCCGGACGTGGCCGGAATCGTGTCCGGACAGGATCAGCGCCGCGCGGCGGGGCGGTGCTCGGCCGGCTGGATGCCGAGGCGGGCCATCTTGTCGTAGAGCGTCTTGCGCGGGATGCGCAGGGCCTCGGTCACGCGCTTCATGTCGCCGGCATGGGCGGACAGGGCTTCGCGGATGAGCTCCGCCTCGTAGCGGGCGACGCGGTCGACCAGACCGGGCTCGTCCCCGGACGGCGTGCGTGACGGGCGCAGGCCCAGCGCCACCTCGTTGGCGTAGTTCGAAAGCTCGCGCAGGTTGCCGGGCCAGTCGTGGTCCAGCAGTCGGCGGCGCACGGCGTCGTCGATCGCGGGCAGGGGGCGCTCCAGCCGTGCGGCGGCGCGGGACAGGAAGCGGGCGAAGAGCAGGGGCACGTCCTCGCGCCGCTCACGCAGCGGCGGCACGCGCAGGCGCACGACGTTCAGGCGCCAGAACAGGTCCTCGCGCAGGTCGCCGCGCGCGACGGCCTGGGCGGGATCGCCCTTGGCGGCGGCGAGGACGCGCAGATCGAGGGCGCGCGGTTCGGCGGCGCCCAGCGGCAGCACCTCGCGTTCCTCCAGCACCCGCAGCAGCAGCAGTTGAACGGCGCGAGGCGCAAGGTCGACCTCGTCGAGGAACAGGGTGCCCCGATGCGACTGTTCGATGCGGCCCTCGCGGCGGCGCAGCAGGCCCGAGCCGACGCTGGACTCCTGTCCCATCAGCCGCGCCTCGGCGTCCTCGGCGGGCAGGGCGGCGCACGGCACGGCGACGAAGGGCCGGTGGCGGCGGCGACCGGCGGCGTGGATGGCGCGGGCGACCGCCTCCTTGCCCGAGCCGGTCTCGCCCTCGATCAACACGTCGACCTCGGCGGCGGCCAGTTCGCGCACGGCGGCGCGCAGGGTGGTGGAGGCGGGGCTCTCTCCGCTGAGGGGGATTGAGTCCTCGGTCTCGGCGGCGAGCGCCGTGAGCCGACGGTTGTCGAGCACGAGGGCGCGCTTCTCCAGCGCCCGGCCGAGCGTCTCGATCAGGCGCTCGGAGGCGAACGGCTTGGTCAGAAAATCGTAGGCGCCGCGCTTCATGGCCTCGACCGCGTCGGCGACGTCGCCGTGGCCGGTCATGAGGACGACGGGCAGGTCGGGGTCGAGGGCGGACAGGCGCTCGGCCAACTGGCGGCCGTCCATCCCGGGCATACGCAGGTCGCTGACCACCACGCCGTCGTAGTCCGCGCTCAGGGCCTTCAGGGCGGCCTCCGCCGAGGGGAAGGCGGCGACGTCGAAGTCGGCGAGCGTCAGGCGTTCGGACAGCGCCGCGCGGAACGCGTCGTCGTCTTCCACCAGGGCGACGCGGCGGCTCATTTCGCCCTCGCAAGGACGATGCGGAAGGCGGCGCCCTTCGCCGTTGCCTCGTGGGTCAGTTCGCCGCCGAACCCGGCGACGATGTCGCGGCTGATGACCAGACCGAGCCCCACTCCGTCCGGCTTGTCGGTGGTGAAGGGCGTGAACAGACGGTCGCGCACCTCCGGCGACAGGCCGGGGCCGTCGTCGGCGACGCGGAGCACGACCTTGCGGCCCTCGGGGCGGGCGACGACCTCGATGCGGCCCGGGCCGTTCAGCGCCTCGGCCGCGTTCTGCAGAAGGTTCAGGACGACCTGTTCGAGGCGGTTGCGTTCGGCCTTCACCGACAGGCCGGCCGAAACGTCGAGGCGGACCTCCACCCCCTGCTCGCGCAGCCGGGGCGAGACCAGCAGCAGGGCGCCCTCGACCGCACGGGCGACGTCGACGGCGACGACTTCGGAGCGGGTCTTACGGGAGAAGGCGCGCAGTTCCTCGGTGATCGCTCCGACGCGTTCGGTCAGGCGGCCGATGGCGTCGAGCGAGCGGGCCGCCGCGTCCGGATCGGCGCGGGTCAGGTATTGGCCCGCGACGTCGGCATGGGTGCGGATGGCGGCCATGGGCTGATTGATCTCGTGCGCCACGCCGGCGACGACCTGCCCCAGCGTGGCCAGCTTGTTGGCCTGGACCAGCTTGTCCTCGAGGTCCTGACGGTCGCGTTCGAGCCGCCGGCGCTCGTCGATCTCGCGGCGCAGTCGGCCGTTGGCCTCGCTGAGCTCGGCGGTGCGCTCGCCGACCAGCTGCTCCAGACGGGCGCGGGCCTCCTCCTCCTCCACGGCGCGGGCGGCGGCGCGCTGGCGACGACGCAGGACGACGCCGGAGAGAGCGGCCATGAGGGCCGTGGCGAGCGCAGCCAGGACGAGGGCCGCGCCGACCGCGCGGGAGAGGGTCTGGTCCGCGGGCTCCAGCAGGTGCAGGGTCCAGTCCAGGCCGGGAATGGCCTCCGCGGCATGGGCGTAGCTGCCGGGCGGGACGTCGCGCGTCGGGCGCACCAGCCCGGACGCGGGCACGTCGAAGGGGAAGGCGCCGGTGTCCGCGCCGGCGGTCTGCGCCTCGACCAGGGTGCGGCGACGTTCGGGGGTCAGCGGGCGGGTGGCGCGGAAGCGCCAGTCGGGCACGGTGGTGATCAGCACGACGCCCGAGGAATCCGTTACCCACGTCGGCTCTCCGGCGCGCCGCCACATGGCCTCGAGCTCGTCGAACTCGACCTTGGCGACGATGACGCCGACCAGCCGGCCGGCCGCGTCCTCGATGCGGCGCGAGAGGTAGAGGCCGGGGCGGCCGCTGACGGTGCCGAGGGCGAAGAAGGCCGCCTCTCCGTCGCGGACCGCATCCAGGTAGTAGGGCCGAAAACGGTAGTTGGAGCCGACGAAACTGATCGGCTCGCGCCAGTTGGAAGAGGCGAGCGCCGTGCCGTCGGCGTCCAGAACATAGAGGACGGCGGCGCGCACCTCGCGGGCAAGGGACTCCAGCTTCAGGTTGGCGGCGTCGCGGCGCGCGGCGGTCGGCACCATGACCAGGGTCTTGAGATCGGGATCGGCGGCGAGGACGGAGGGGACGGCCCGCACGCGCTCCAGTTCGCTGCGCAGAACGGCGCCGTGGAGGGCGGCGGCGGTCGCGGCCTGCCGGTCGACCGATTGTCGGGCGTCGCGCCGCGCCAGCCAGCCGGCCCCGACCACGGCGAGGACCGCGACGACGACCCAGGCGGCGGCGAAAAGGCGCCACTGGGCGGTCTGGCTGAGCGGGGGGCGGGTCATGGCGGCATTAGGGCGGAAATCCGCACGATTGGCGAGGGCTGTGTGCGGAATTCCGCACAACCGGCGGGCCTGCGGCGGGCGTGGTGAGATGGATTTCCTCGCAGAATCCGTGGGATGGTCCGTCAGCGGGAAATTTTCGCTCCGGCGCAAGTCATCGCCGAAACTGGCCCTTCGAGATCCCGCGTCAGACGGGGCCGAGCGTAAGGGGCGGGCCGAGAGCCCGCCGGGAGGAAGAGGATCGTGCTGATCACCACCGACGGCGGAGCCGCGCCCGGCGCGCGCAGGCCGATCTACAGGACGCTCTATTTCTGGGTGCTGTTCGCCATCGTGGCGGGCGGCCTCGTCGGGCATTTCTTCCCCGAGACCGGCGAGAGCCTGAAGCCTCTGGGAGACGGCTTCATCAAGCTGGTGAAGATGATCATCGCCCCGGTGATCTTCCTGACCATCGTCATCGGCATCGCCGGCATGCGCGACCTGAAGCGCATCGGCCGGGTCGCGGCCAAGGCGTTCGCCTATTTCCTGTTCTTCTCGACGCTGGCGCTGATCGTCGGCCTCGTCATCGCCAATGTGGTGCAGCCTGGCCGCGGGCTGAACATCGATCCGGCGACGCTGGATGCCGGCGCAGTGGCGGGCTACGCCGCCGCGGCGCACGAGACGACCATTCAGGGCTTCCTGCTGGGGATCATCCCGACGACCCTGGTCAGCGCCTTCGTCGAGGGCAACATCCTGCAGACGCTGTTCGTGGCGATCCTGTTCGGCGTGGCTCTCGCGCTGGTCGGCGATGTCGGCGCGCCGGTGCAGCGCGCGCTGGAGGCGCTGAGCCAGGTCGTGTTCCGGCTGGTGGCCATCCTGATGAAGGCGGCCCCGGTCGGGGCCTTCGGCGCCTTCGCGTTCACCATCGGGGCGTACGGCATCGGGGCCATCGCCAATCTGGCGGCGCTGATCGCCACCTTCTACCTGACCTCGCTGATCTTCGTGCTGGGCATCCTGGGCCTGGTGGCCTGGGCCAACGGCTTCTCGATCTTCCGGCTGATCGCCTATCTGAAGGAAGAGCTGCTGCTGGTGCTGGGCACCTCGTCGTCCGAGGCGGCGCTGCCCAGCCTGATGCAGAAGATGGAACGCGCCGGGGCCTCCAAGTCGGTCGTCGGCCTGGTCGTGCCCACCGGCTACTCGTTCAATCTGGACGGCACCAACATCTACATGACCATGGCGGCCCTGTTCATCGCCCAGGCGATGAACATCGAGCTGACGCTGTGGCAGCAGATCACCTTGCTGCTGGTCGCCATGCTGAGCTCCAAGGGCGCGGCGGGGATCACGGGCGCGGGCTTCATCACCCTGGCGGCGACGCTGGCGGTGGTGCCCGACGTGCCCGTCGCGGGCATGGCGCTGATCCTCGGCATCGACCGCTTCATGAGCGAGTGCCGGGCCCTGACCAACTTCACGGGCAACGCCGTGGCCACCTTGGTGGTCGCGCGCTGGGAGGGCGAGCTGGACGAGTCGGCCATGCGCTCGGCGCTGGCGGCGAAGCCGAAGGGTCTGGCCGCGCGGCCCGATCCGGCGGCCGGTCCGGGCGACGACAAGGTTCTGACGGCCGACTGAGTGCGGCTGACACACGAGGCTTCGGGGAGGAAGACGATGAGACATACGCGACGCAATCGCCTGCTGGGCGGCGCGGCCATGACGGCGGCGCTGGCCTTCGCCGGGGCCGCCATGGCCCAGGACGCCGCGCCCGGCGCGCAGGACCCCGAGGTCACCGAGGTCGACGACATCGTCGTGGTCGGTTCCAACATCCGCGGCGCCCGCACGACGGCGGCCCTGCCCGTCGTGGTCGTGGACGAGGCCCAGGTCGACGCCACGGGCGCGGTTTCGGGAGACGAGCTGATGCGCACGATCCCTCAGATGGGCGACGTGCTGTTCGACAGCTCCAACAACCCGCAGACCTCGAACGCGGCCCGGGGCGACGTGAACTCGGTCAACCTGCGCTCGCTCGGGGTCGGCAACACCCTGGTCCTTCTGAACGGCCGTCGGGTGGTGCAGCACCCGACCAGCCAGGGCACTTCGGACACCGGCACGGTGCCGGTGCTGAGCTACAACTCCAACGCCATTCCCGTGGCCGGCCTGCGCCGGACCGAGATCCTGCTGGACGGCGCGGCGGCCATCTACGGCGCCGACGCCGTGGCGGGCGTGGTCAACACCGTGCTGCGCGACAACTACGAAGGCCTGACCATCAGCGCGCGGTACGGCGGAGCCGAAGGCACCAGCATGGGGGAGCTGGACGTCAACCTGTTCGCGGGAAAGAATTTCGACCGGGGCAATCTGTCGGTATTCGTCAACTACACCGACCGCACGGCGCTGCTGGCGTCGGACCAGGAGTTCACGCAGAGCGACGATCTGCGCGGTCTGTTCGCGGAGTATCCCGATTTCGCCGGTGTGACCGCGCTGGACGGCCGTTCGTCGAACACGCCGTGGGCGCGTCTGAGCGTCGGCGCCCGGCCGACCATCCGCTCGAACGGCACGGCGGTGACCAACAGCTCGGGCCAGTTCCGCTTCCAGCCGTCGGCCTTCGGCTGCGGCGTGAACGTGGGCGGCGGGGTGTGCATCTCCAGCGGCAACCACAACTTCAACACCGTCAATCGCGAGATGCGCTACGACACGCGCTTCGGCACGACGGTGCGGCCGACGGTGGAGCGGCTGAACGTCTACTTCACCGGGACCTATGAGCTGGACGGCGGGGTCGAGGCGTTCAGCGAGGTCGGCTTCTACGCGGCCGAGAGCCGCGCGGTGCAGCCGCCGGTGGTGAACCTCAACCAGATCTGGATCCCGGCCAGCAACTACTGGAACCCGTTCGGGCCGGTGACCTTCGCAGACGGGAGCGCCAACCCGAACCGGCTGCCGGGCCTGACGGGCGTGCCGGCCGGCGGTCTGCCCGTGCTGATGACCAACTATCGCTACGTCGACGCCGGCTTCCAGGAGGTGAAGGTCGAGAACTATCAGTCGCGCTTCCTCGGCGGATTGCGCGGCGAATGGGGCAGCTACGACTGGGAGACGGCGCTGTTGTATTCCGAGGCCGAGGCCGAGGACACGTCGCCTAACGTCAACATGACCCTGCTGCAGCAGCAGCTGGCCCTGTCGACCCCCGACGCCTACAACCCGTTCGGCGGCGGCTGCGTGGACACCACCAGCTGGGGCGACTGCAACCCCAGCTCGCAGGCGGCCATCGACGCCGTGACCTTCGACCTGAAGCGGATCTCACGCACGACGTTGACGATGGCGGACTTCAAGCTGTCGCGGGCCGACATGTTCCAGCTGCCGGCCGGCCCCGTGGGCATGGCCTTCGGTCTGGAGGTTCGCCGCGAGACCCAGAGCGACGACCGCGACGAGAACCTCGACGGCACCTTCACCTTCACCGACATGGTGACGGGCGCGACCAACCTGTCGAATGTGGCGGCGGTCAGCCCGAACCCGGACACGGAGGGAAGCCGCACCGTGGGCTCGGCCTACGTCGAGTTCGCCGTGCCGCTGGTGTCGCCGGAGATGGGCGTGCCCCTGATCCATTCCCTGGACGTGCAGGTCGCGGGGCGGCTGGAGCACTATTCGGACTTCGGCTCGGTCACGAGCCCGAAGATCGCCATGGCGTGGGACGTGGTCGACGGGGTGCGGGTGCGGGCCTCCTATTCGGAGGGCTTCCGCGCCCCGAACCTGGAACAGACCAACGCCACCCAGTACGCGCGTCTGGCCAGCGGCGTGGACTACGTGCGCTGCGAGGCGGACCTGAGGGCGGGACGCATCTCGAACTTCAGCCAGTGCTCGCACAACACCTCGGGCCTGTCTCTGCTGGTGGCCGGCAATCCGGACCTGGAGCCGGAGACGAGCGTGAATCAGTCCTATGGTCTGGTGTTCCAGCCGACGTTCATCCCGCCGGAGTTCGGAAGTTTCACCTTCACGGTCGACCGCTGGAAGATCGAGCAGGAGGACATCGTCGGCCTGCTGGGCGTCCAGACGGCGTTGGCCCTGGACTACTACGAGCGCGTGAACGGCGGCGAGAATCCGCTGGTGAACCGCGATCCGGTGACGCCGGACGACCTGCTGCTGTTCGCCGGCACCGGGCTGACGCCGGTCGGGGAGGCGACGTCGGTCAACGACCGCTTCATCAACCTGCAGCCGCAGACCGTGTCGGGCCTCGACCTGGGCGCCTACTGGTCGATCGAGGACACGCCGCTGGGCGGGTTCGACGTCAGCGTGAACGCCACAAGGCTCGAGGAATTCACGCGTGATCCTGGGCCGATCGTGAACATGCTGTTCGAGGCGCGGGCCAACGGCGAGATCAACGCCGGAACCACCCTGCCGGACCCGTCGGACCTGATCGGCCAGAACGGCCGGCCGGAGTGGAAGGTGTCGAGCAGCGTGACCTGGACCGCCGGATCCTGGCGCGTCGGCGCCTCTGGCCAGTACGTCAGCGGCTTCGAGCAGCCGGGGCTGCTGGGCGCCTCCGGAGAGCCGTGGCAGGTGGAGTCGCAGACGGTGTACAATCTGTACGGCCAGTACGAGTTCCCCGACACCACCCGGATCCGGCTGGGCGTGCGCGACCTGACGGACGAGGGCCCGCCGCTGGCCGACGGCGGCTATCGAGGCTCCGTGCACCAGCCGTGGGGCCGCTACTGGTACGTCAATGTCCGGCGTTCGTTCTGATCCGAAGCCCCTGACGGAAGTCCGGGCCGCCCTGTGCGGCCTGGGCGCCGCCGTGGCGGTCCTGGGCGCGTGCGCGCCCGTGGGGGCGTCGCCGTCCCCTCCGGCCGACGCCCCCACCCCCATCGACTGTCCCCGGTCGGTCGCCCGCGAGGCGCGCTGCTTCACCTTGAAGGATGAGGCCGGCGCCTGGCTGGTGATCGCCATGCCGGTCGACTGGAACGGCCGGCTGATCGTGCACGCCCACGGCGGGCCGCGCACGGGCGAACCGGCCGCGGAGGACGGGCTGGAGGATCTGGACCGGTTCGCGGTGATGGTGCGGCGCGGCTATGCCTGGATCGGCTCGACCTATCGCCGGCCCGGCTACGGCGTGCGCTCCGCGGCCGAGGACGTCGAGCGCAGCCGGAAGGTCTTCTGGAGCCTGCATGGGCGGCCGGCGATGACGCTGCTGCACGGGCAATCGTGGGGCGGCAACGTCGCGGCCAAGACGGCCGAGCTGTACGGCCGTCAGGCCGACGGGTCCCTGACCTACGACGGCGTGCTCCTGACCAACGGCGTCGTCAACGGCGGAACGCGGGCCTATCAGTTCCGGGCCGATCTGAGGGCGGTGTACCAGTATTTCTGCGGCAACCATCCGGCGCCGTCGGACCCGCAGTATCCGGTCTGGCAGGGGCTGCCGGCGGGGGCGGCGATGACGCGCGCCGAGCTGCGGAGGCGGGTGGTGGCCTGCACCGGGATCGGCCTTTCGGCAAGGGACCGGACGGCGGCGCAGACGCAGCGGAAGCGGCAGATTCTGGCCGTGACCGGGCTGCAGGAAGACGAGCTGATCGCGCACCTGACCTGGGCGACCTTCCTGTTCCAGGATCTGGTGCAGGTGCGGCTGGGCGGGCGCAATCCGTTCGACAACTCGACGCGCGTCTATTCCGGATCCGACGACGACGCGGCCCTGAACGCGGGCGTCGAGCGGTTCACGGCGGACCCCGAGGCGGTGGCGAGGCTGGCCCACGACGCCGACCTGACCGGGGCCATCCTGGCGCCGACCCTGACGGTGCACGCCCTGCACGATCCCACGGTCTTCCATTCGGCGGAGGCGGTCTATGCCGAGACGGTGCGGGCGGCCGGCAAGTCCGACCTGCTGGTGCAGGTGACGACCGACGAGGACCAGCACAGCAGGCTGGAGGATGCGACCTATCTGACGGCGCTGATCGCTCTGGAGGAGTGGATCGGAACGGGGGTTCGGCCGGACGCGGGCGGTTTTCAGGCCCGGTGCGAGGCGCTGGGACTTAAGCCCTGCCGGTTCATTGTCCGCTGAGGGACGCGGGGCGGGCACATCCGGAGGGGGCCGACGGGCGTAGCTTCGGGGCCTGGGCCAAGGCCCGGATACCCGCCAGGCGAAGGAACCATGCCGAACTCGCATAAAGACTGGAAGATACGAACCCGCGTGACGATGCGGCCCGGCGAAATGGCGATCGTGTCGGTGGAGCTGGAGAACGGCCTGTACGGCGAGATGCCGGGCGTCGACCTGTTCGTCGCATGGCAGGACGGGATCACCGAGGCCGCGGCCGAACGCTTCGCCCTGCAGCAGATGACCGAGATGTGCGGAGCGCTGTCGCAGGAAGCCCGGCGGCGGCTCGAGTCCAGCGCCAACTGACGGCGTCAGGGCCGATCTGTTCGGCCAAATCCTCCGCAGCGGCATCATTTTCACTCACACGAGCGTGAATATTGACAGTCGGGCGAGCTCGTGTCCCACTCCGCTCCGGAGCGCTGGCGATCATGACCGGCGCCAGGGAGGGAAATGAGATGAGGGCGAAACTTCTCGCGACGGCGTGCGCCGTCGCCGTGCTGGCGCCGACCGTGGCACTTGCCCAGGAACAGACCCGCGAGCGCGACGACCAGCCGACCCAGGTCGAGGAGGTGATCGTCACGGCGACCCGCCGCGCCGAGCGCGTGCAGGACGTTCCGTTGAGCATCACCACCCTGACCCAGGGCGAGCTGAACGAGCGAGGCATCGTCAACTACGACGGCCTGGCCATGGCCACGCCGGGCGTGGTTCTGAACCGCGCCTCGGCCAACTTCAACAACTTCACCGCCCGCGGAATCGCCACCAACGGCTACGGCGCCAATCTGCAGAGCACCGTGGCCATCTACGTAGACGAGCTGCCGATCTCGTCGAACGGCAACTCCACCATCCTCGATCCGGCGCTCTACGACGTCGAGCGGATCGAGTTCCTGCGCGGACCGCAGGGGACGCTGTTCGGCTCGGGCTCGCTGGCCGGCGCGCTGCGTATCCTGACCCATGACCCGGACCCGACGGGGTTCGACGCCTCGGCCTTCGTCGACTTCGGCGTGATGAACGAGGGCGGCCTGCGCCAGCGCTACAACGCCATGGTCAACGTGCCGCTGATCGAGGATCAGCTGGCGCTGCGCGTGGTCGGCTTCTCGCGGAACGAGGAAGGCTGGATCGACAACGTCGGCACCGGCATCGAGGACGCCAACACCCTGGTCCAGTACGGCGGCCGGGCCATCGCGCAGTGGGAGCCGAACGACCGGTTCGTGGCGCGCGGGATGTACTCGCGCGAGATCTCGAACCCGCATGACGCCTCGCTGACCAATCCGACGCTGGGCACCTTCGTGCGCCGGACCGACCGGCCCGACCTGTTCCAGAGCGACATGGCCAACTACAACCTGACGCTGGAATACCAGTTCGACGGCGCGCGGCTCACCAGCTCGACAACCTATTCGGACTACACGGGCCTGTTCTACGTCGACCTGGCCGGCACCTTCGCCCAGGCCTTTCCGTTCGCGCTGGACGCCGACGCCTGGGACGAGACCTTCGTGCAGGAGACGCGTCTGGTGTCCGATCCGGGCGGCCGCGTCGACTGGTCGATCGGCACCTTCTATTTCAAGAAGCGCCGCGACGTGGACTACAACTACCGGTCCAGCGAGGCCTTCCTGACGGCACGGAACCTGACCGGGCTGCCCGACGAATATTACCAACGGTTCGGCAGCCACTTCATCAGCCACGAGATCGCGGCCTTCGGGCAGATGACCTATCGCTTCACGCCCGACCTGTGGGTGACCGGCGGGATCCGCTACGGCCTGACGGACGCCCAGGGCTTCACCGAGGCCGGCGGCTACAACTCCAACTATCTGACCCTCGCCCTGTTCGGCTTCAGCAACGTGCCGGTCACCATCACGCCGATCCCGGCGGCCGAAGGCGTCAAGGCCGAGGAGGAGGGGGCGTCCTATCGCCTCAGCCTGTCGTGGCGGCCGACGCCGTCGGTGACGACCTATGCGGCCGTGTCGACCGGCTTCCGCCCGCCCATCGTCAACGCCCGCGCCGGCGCGGTCAGCACCATCGACCCGACCGACATCGTGATCCCCTACGGCGCCACGTCGGACGAGTTGATCAACTATGAGGTCGGCGTGAAAGGCCGCTGGTTCGACGGTCGGGTCTATGCCGACGCGGCGGTCTACTGGATCGACTGGAACGACATCCAGGTGCAGGCCAACCGGGTTTCGGACTCGGTGCAGTTCGCCACCAACATCGGCGGCGCGACCAGCAAGGGCGTCGAAGTTGCGGTCACGGCCGTGCCGGCCGACGGCTGGACCGTGGCCGTGACGGGGTCGTGGAACCACGCCGAGGTCGACGACCTGACGGCTCAGAAGGCCGCCATCTCCGGCGCGGTGCTGGGCTCGCGTCTGGCAGGGCCGGAGTTCTCGGGCTCGCTGCGAGTGAACTACGAATGGCAGCCGGCCGCCGGCGTGATCGGCAACGCCTCGCTGGCGATCTCGCACGTGGGCAGCTTCCCCAACGCCTTCCCGAACACGCCGGGGCGGCCGCTGATCCCGCTGGCGACCTATGACGACACGGACGAGTACACGTTCGTCAACGGCGCCGTGGCCTTCGCCTTCGACCAGTTCACGGTCGGAGCATACGTCGAGAACCTGTTCGACGACGACTCGGTCAACTACGTCCACCCGGAGGCCTTCATCGACGGCCGTTACGGCCGGGTGAAGCCGAGAACGGTCGGCATCCGCATCGGCTATGAGTACTGACCGATGACGGAGTCCTCCTCTCACCTCGTCCCGGGCGCGCGCGTCGCGCGCCCGGGCGCAGGGGCCTGGTTCGTCCTGGCCGTGCTGTGCTTCGTCTACGTTTTGAACTTCCTCGACCGGCAGCTGCTGTCGATCCTTGCCAAGCCGATCCAGGACGATCTGGGCGTCACCGACGGCCAGCTGGGCATGTTGGGAGGGCTCTATTTCGCGGCCTTCTACTGCATTCTCGCCATCCCCGTGGGTTGGCTGGCGGACCGGACCAACCGGGTCCGGGTGCTGTCGCTGGCCTGCGCGCTGTGGAGCGCGGCGACCGCCGCGTGCGGGCTGTCGACCAACTACGGACAGCTGGCGGTGTCGCGCATGGCCGTGGGCGTGGGCGAAGCGGGCGGCGTGCCGCCGTCCTATGCGATCATCTCGGACTATTTCCCGTCGGGCACGCGGGGAACGGCGCTGAGCCTGTTCAACCTCGGTCCGCCGATCGGGCAGGCCTTGGGCGTGGCGTTCGGGGCGTCGATCGCGGCGGCCTATTCCTGGCGGGACGCCTTCATCTGGGTGGGCGTGGTCGGGGTCGCGACGGCGGTCGTCGTGTTCCTGTTCGTCAAGGAGCCGAAGAAGGGGGGGCTGGACCGGCTCGAGACCCATCCGCCCGCGGACGCGGCCCCGGTCCCGCGCGCAGGCTTCTGGGCGACCTGCAAGATGTTCTTCGCCAATCCGGTGCTGCGGGGCATGGCGCTGGCCTGCGCCGCGACCCAGTTCGTCACCTATGCCTTGCTCAACTTCGCCACCCTGTTCCTGATGCGCGAGAAGGGCATGACGCTGGAGCAGGTGGCGGTCTGGTACGCCCTGCTGGTTCTGGTCGGAACGGGCGCCGGCATGCTGGTGTCCGGCCGGCTCATCGACCGTCTCGCGAAGCGGTCCAAGACGGCCTACGCCTGGTTGCCGGCGGTGGGGCTGGCGCTGGCCGCGCCGCTGTTCGCGGCCTTCGTCTGGGCGCCGACGTGGCCGTTGGCGCTGATGTTCCTCCTGCTGCCGATGGGGCTGAACTACTTCTATCTGTCGCCGGCGGTGACCCTGGTGCAGGAGGAGGTGCGGCCGGATCAGCGGGTGATGTCGGGGGCCCTGCTGCTGCTGGTCATGAACCTGATCGGCCTGGGTCTGGGCCCGACCTATCTCGGCGCGGCCAGCGACTGGTTCCGCGCCAGCCATCCCGACAACTCGTTGCAGATGGCGCTGTACACCCTGCTGCCCTTCTACGCCCTGGCCATCGCCCTCTTCGCCGGGCTGGCCGGCAAGATCCGGCGTCAGGTCGGGGAGTCCGCCCGATGATGCGCGCCCTGGTTCTCTCGCTGGCGGCGCTGGTCGCCGCCTGCGCTTCCCTGCCGGCGTCGGCCCAGCCGGTGGTGCGCGCGCCCGCGGGCGCGGTCGGCGGGCAGGCGCTGGACGGCGTCGACGCGTTCAAGGGCATTCCCTACGCCGCCCCGCCGACCGGCTGGCGCCGCTGGAAGCCGCCGGCGGGGGCGCCGACGTGGCGCGGCGTGCGCGAGTCCATCGAGTTCGGACCGGCCTGTCCCCAGCCCCTCGCGCGCGGGACGAGCATTTATGCCGCCGCCGAGCCGCCCGAGATGAGCGAGGACTGCCTGTCGCTGAACATCTGGCGGCCGCAGGGCGCGGAAAAGGCGCCGGTGTTCGTCTGGATCCATGGCGGGTCGCTGACCTACGGCTGCAGCTGCGAGCCGATGTACGACGGCGCCCGGATGGCGGCGAGCCAGGGGATGGTCGTCGTCAGCCTCAACTACCGCCTAGGCGTGCTGGGGTATCTGGCCCACCCGGAACTGAGCGCGGAATCGCGCGGAAACGTCTCGGGCAACTACGGGCTGATGGACCAGGTCGCGGCCCTGAAATGGGTGCAGGCCAACATCGCGGCCTTCGGCGGAGATCCGGACAATGTGACGGTCGCGGGCGAGTCCGCCGGCGCGCTGAGCGTCATGTACCTGATGGCCTCGCCCGAGGCGCGCGGACTGTTCGACCGGGCGATCGTCCAGAGCGGCTACATGATCTCCACGCCCGAGCTGCGCTCCAGCCGGTACGGGGACGTGCCTGCCGAAGGTATGGGCATCTGGTTGCAAGGCAAGCTGGGTCGCGCCGACCTGGGCGGTATGCGGGCCATGGACGCGCAGGAGCTGGCCACGGCGGCGGTTCAGGCGGGCTATGCGCCGTTCGGCACGGTCGACGGGGTCTGGCTGCCCGAGCAGCTGGTGACCGTCTTCGACCGGGGAGAGCAGGCGCCCGTGCCGATCCTCATCGGCTTCAACGACGGCGAGATCCGCTCGCTGCGGTTCCTGATCCCGCCCGCGCCGCCGACCGAGGCCGCCGCCTATGAGGCCGCGATCCGCGAGCGCTACGGCGATCTGGCCGACGAATTCCTGCGGCTCTATCCGTCCGGCGACATCCCCGAGAGCCTGATGGCGACGCAAAGGGACGGGTTGTACGGCTGGACGGCCGAGCGGCTGGCACGGCGGCAGACGGCGCTGGGGCAGGGAGCGTATCTCTATTTCTTCGACCACGGCTATCCGGCCGCGGACGAGGCCGGGCTGCACGCCTTCCATGCGGCGGAGATCCCTTACGTCTTCACGGCCATGGACAGGCTGCCCCCGCGCTGGCCGGCGCCGCCCGAGACGGCGGAGGAGCGGGCGTTGTCCGACGCCATGATGGCCTACTGGGGCTCGTTCGCCCGCACCGGCGTGCCCACGGCGCCCGGCCAGCCGGACTGGCCCGCCTACGGGACGACGCAAGCCTACATGCGGATCGACGGAACCCCGCAGCCCGGCCACGACCTGATGCCCGGCATGTTCGAGCTGCAGGAGACGGTGGTGTGCCGGCGGATGAAGGCCGGGGGCGTGCCGTGGAACTGGAATTTCGGCGTCATCGCGCCGGTACCGCCGCCGTCCGCGACGGCCTGCCCATGATCCAGGGGGAGATGCAGGACTGGCCCCTGACCCTCGACAAGCTGCTGGACCACGCCGCCAAATGGTGGCCGGAGCGGCAGGTGGTGACGGCGCGGGACGGCGGGCGGACCGACCGGGTCGGCTACGCGGAACTGCGGGGCCGCGCCCGGCGCGTGTCGGCGGCCCTGGCGCGGCTGGGCGTCGTGCCGGGAAATCCGGTCGCGACCCTGGCCTGGAACACCCAGGCGCACGTCGAGACCTGGTACGGCGTCATGGGCATGGGGGCCGTGTGCCACACGTTGAACCCGCGGCTGACCGAGGCGCAGCTGTCCGCCATGCTGGTCCAGTCGCAGGCCGCGGTGCTGATCGCCTCGGCCGATCTGGCGCCGCTGGCTCGCCGGGTCATGGCGCGCACGCCGTCGCTGAAGCGGGTGCTGGAGATCGACGCCGACGCCTGGACGGACGGAGGGCTGGAGGCGCTGCTTGCCGGGGCAGACGGCGAGGTGGTCTGGGGCGACTTTCCGGAGACCGCTCCCTGCGGCCTCTGCTTCACGTCAGGCACGACGGGCGCGCCCAAGGGGGTGACCTACACCCACAGGTCCAGCTTCCTGCACACCCTCCGCCAGTTGCAGTCCGACGTGATGGGGCTGGGCGCGACGGATTCGGTGCTGACGGCGGTGCCGATGTTCCACGCCAACGCCTGGGGCCTGCCGTTCGCCGTGCCGGCGGTGGGAGCGAAGCTGGTCCTGCCGGGCAAGCATCTGGACGGCGCCAGTCTGGCGCGGCTGATCCGTGAGGAGGGCGTGACCGTGGCGGTCGGCGTGGCCACGGTGTGGCTGGGTCTGGTCGACCACCTGGAGACGCACGGCGGCGAGACGCCGACGCTTCAGCGGATCATCGTCGGCGGCGCGCCGCTGGCGCCCGCGCTGATGGAGCGGATCGAGGCGCGGCTGGGCGCGGCGATCCAGATGAGCTGGGGCATGACCGAGCTGTCCCCGCTGGGCGTGTGCGCGCCGCCGCAGGACCCGAGCCGCGCGGCGCACATCTCGGGCCGTCCGGCCGTGGGCGTCGACCTGCTGATCACCGACGCGGACGGGCGCGCGCTGCCCGAGCAGCGGGGCGTGGAGGGGCATCTGCGCGTGCGCGGCGCCTCGGTGATCCAGCGCTATTTCGGCGAGGAGAACAGCGCCGTCGACGCGGACGGTTGGTTCCCGACCGGCGACCTGGCGCGGCTGGAGGCGGACGGCGGCCTGGCCATCACGGGCCGGGCCAAGGACCTCATCAAATCCGGCGGCGAATGGATCAATCCGGCGGAGCTGGAGGCCGTGGTCAACGAGAATCCCGCCGTGTCGCTGGCCGTGGTCATCGGGCGGCCCGATCCGAAGTGGGGCGAACGGCCCGTTCTGGTGGTGCAGACGCGGGCGGATCACGACGTCGGCGACGAAGCCCTGTTGGCCCCATTGCGCGGAAGGGTCGCCCCGTGGTGGATTCCCGACGCGGTGATCCGGCTGGACGAGATGCCGCTGGCCCCGACGGGCAAGATCGACAAGATGCGGTTGCGAGTGGATTATGGCGGTTGCTGAGAAGAGCGTGGCGAAGACGGCGGCGAAGCCCGGCAGGGCCCCCGCGCCGAAGCCACGCGCGCGCCGCACGAAGGTCGAGCAGCGCGCCGACAAGATGGAGCAGATCCTCGACGCGGCCGAGCATCTGTTCTCGCAGCACGGCTTGTACGGGGTGACGCTGAAGGACGTGGCCCAGCGCGTCGGCGTGCACCACACGCTGTTGAACTACTACTTCACGGACAAGAAGAAGCTGTTCGACGACGTCATCGCCCGCCGGGCCGGCATCACCAGCGCCAAGCGGATGGAGGCGCTGAACGCCTACGACGCGGCGACGAAGGGCAAACCCACCGTCGAGGGGGCGCTGCGCGCGTTTCTGGACACCGATCTGGACCTGTACAGCCAGGGCGGCGAGGCGTGGAAGAACTACGGCGCCCTGGGCGCGCTGGCGTCGAACACCACCTACGGCGCCGAGTTGATGGACTTCCACTTCGACCCCGTCGTGCTGCGGCTGATCGAGGTGCTCAAGAAGGCCCTGCCCGACTGCGCCGAGGAGGACATTTTCTGGGGCTATCACTTCGTCACGGGCGCGCTGATGCTGACCCTGGCCCGGACCGGGCGGATCAATCGCCTGTCGGGCGGACTGTGCGATTCCGACGACTTCGAGGCGGTGAAGCAGCGCATGGCCAGCTTCATGGCCGCCGGCTTCCACGAAATCTGCAAGACCCGGGCGGGATCGAGCCGCTGAGGCGCGCGATCACCGCCGACATCCACTCACCATCGGAGAGAGAGCACATGTCGCTGAAAGGGCGCGTCGCCATCGTCACGGGCGCGGGCGGAGGGCTGGGGCGCGAGCACGCCCTGTATCTGGCCTCGCAGGGGGCGGCGGTGGTCGTCAACGACATGAACGCACACGCGGCCGGCGCCGTCGCCGGGGAGATCGCGGCCAGGGGCGGTGAGGCGCTGGCGGTCGCGGCCTCCGTCACGGACGAAGCGGCGGTGGCGGACATGACAGCGAAGACCATGGACCGTTGGGGCCGCGTCGACGTGCTGGTCAACAACGCCGGCATCCTGCGCGACAAGAGCTTCGCCAAGATGGACCTGGCCGACTTCCGGCTGATCGTCGACGTGCACCTGATGGGGGCGGTGATCTGCTCCAAGGCCGTTTGGGAGATCATGCGGACCCAGGCCCACGGCCGCATCGTCATGACGACCTCGTCCTCGGGCCTGTACGGCAACTTCGGCCAGGCCAACTACGGCGCGGCCAAGATGGCGCTGGTGGGCCTGATGCAGACCCTGGCGATCGAGGGCGAGAAGTACGGCATCCGCGTGAACTGCCTGGCCCCGACGGCGGCGACCGGCATGACCGAGGGCCTGCTGCCGCCGCAGGCCCTGGAGCGGCTGGACCCCAAGCTGGTCAGCCCGGCGCTGGCCCTGCTGTGCGGCGACGAGGCGCCGACGCGGGCGATCGTCTGCGCCGGGGCGGGGCACTTCGCCCGCGCCTACGTCACCCTGACCGCCGGCCGGTTCGTCGGCGGCGGCGAGGACGCGGGGCAGACCCTGATCGCCGCGTGGGATGACGTGTCGGATCCGGAGGGCGCGATCGTCCCCGCCTACGGCTTCACCCAGGCCGAACGCGAGGTCGTCAGCGCCGAGGCGAACGCGTCCGCTTCGGGCGGCTGACCGTGATCGGGACGACGCGGCGACAGGCGGTGCTGGGGGCGGCGGCGGCGACGCCGCTGCTGGCCGGCCCCGGCGCCGCGTCCGACCCGCTTCGGGCCGCGGTCGACGCAGCCTTCGCGGACGGCGCCACCGGCGTTCTGGTCTCCCGGCGGGGTGAGGTCGTGGCGGAGCGGTATGCGCCCGACTGGCCCGGGGGCCGGCCGCGGGAAGTCGCCTCCGTGGCCAAGAGCGTCCTCGCGGTGCTGCTGGCCATGGCGGTCGAGGAGGGAGCGATACGGAGTTTCGACCAGCCCGCGGCCGACTTCATCCCGCCCTGGCGCGCAGATGCGCGGTCGGCGATCAGCCTGCGCCACCTGATGAGCATGACGTCCGGGCTGGACGATGCCGGGCTGGCGCTGCGCGGGATCAGGGGAGACCAGTTCGCGATCAACGCCGCGGCGCCCTTGCGCGACCCGCCCGGCACGCGCTGGGCCTACAACACGGCCGCCTATCATCTGCTGTTCCACCTGCTGGCGCGAGCGACGGGCGAGACCGTCGACGCCTTCGCGGCCCGTCGACTGCTGGGCCCGCTGGGCATGGGCGGAACGGCGTGGGTCACCGGTCAGGGCGTCGGCGCCGACGGGCCGGTGACCAACTGGTACAGCGCCGCCTGCACCGCGCGGGATCTGCTGGCCTTCGGGCAGATGGTGCTGAATGGCGGCCGGGGGCTGGTTTCCGTCGAGGCCCTGACGACGCTCACCGCGCCCTCGCAGGAGCTGAACCCCTCGTATGGCCTGCTGTGGTGGAGCAATGCGCGGCCGGGCTTCGACGCGTCGGGCCGGGTCGGGGGCCGCCGCTTCCCCGACGCGCCGCATGACGTGGTCGCGGCCCTCGGCGCGGGCGGGCAGGCGGTGATGGTGGTTCCGTCGCGCGGCGTCGTCGTGGTCCGGCAGGGCGATCCCCCGCGGTCTGCCCGGAACCTCGGCGACCTGCTGAGGGCCGTGCTGGCGGCGACCGGCGACGCCTGATCGCCGCGGCTCAACGCCGCGCGCGCGCCGCCAGGACCCGCATCACCGCCTCGAGGTCCAGACCGCGGGCGTTCAGCAGCAGCGTCAGGTGGTACAGCAGGTCCGCGGCCTCGGACGTCAGCTCGTCGTCGGGGCCCGCGACGCCGGCCAGCGCGGTTTCGACCCCTTCCTCGCCCACCTTCTGGGCAATGCGCTTGAGGCCTTCGGCCTTCAGGCGCGCGGTGTAGCTCGACGAGCCTGAGTCCGCGGCGCGACCGGCCACCGTCCGCTCGAGCCGGCCCAGCCGGCCGACGCCCGGCGCGTCCTCGTCGCCGAAGCAGCTGATCCGATTCAGGTGGCAGGCGTTCCCCACAGGCCGAACCTTCACGACCAGGGCGTCGGCGTCGCAGTCCGGCGTGATCGACACGGTGCGCAGCCGGTCGCCCGACGTCTCCCCCTTGCGCCAACGGCCGCCCCGCGAGCGCGAGAAGAAGGTGGCCTCGCCGCTTTCGATCGTCTCCTCGAGCGCGGCGCGGTCCATGTACGCCAGCGTCAGCACCTGCAGGGTGTCCACGTCCTGAACGATCGCGGGGATCAGGCCGCCGCCCTTGTCGAAGTCCAGCGCGTCCGGGTCGATCATGGCCTCACCTCCACCCCCGCGGCCGCGAGCTCGCGTTTCAGATCGGGGATGCGCACCGTCCCGGTGTGGAACACGCTGGCCGCCAGCGCTCCCGAGACGTCCGCCCGCTCGAACACGTCGGTGAAGTGCGCCATGCATCCCGCGCCGCCCGAGGCCACCAGCGGGATCGTCAGCCGCGCCCGGGCGGCCCCCAGCTGCTCCAGGTCGTAGCCGCGCCGCACGCCGTCCTCGTCCATGCAGTTCAGGACGATCTCGCCCGCGCCCAGGCCTTGCGCCTCGACGATCCAGTCCAGCGTCCGACGTCCCGCGCCGCGGCTGGCGGTGGGGTCGCCAGTGTACTGGTGCACCATCCAGTCGTCGCCGACCTTGCGGCTGTCCACGCCCACCACCACGCATTGCCGACCGAGCCGCTCCGCCATCTCGGCGATCAGTTCCGGTCGCTCCAGCGCCGGCGAGTTGATCGACACCTTGTCCGCCCCGTGATCCAGGCATCGCGCCGCCTGCTCCACCGTACGGATGCCGCCCGCGACGCAGAAGGGGATGTCCAGCAGGCGCGCGACGCTCTCGACCCAGCCATAGTCCAGCGTCCGTCCCTGCGGACTGGCGGTGATGTCGTAGAAGACCAGCTCGTCGGCGCCGTCGTCGCGATGGCGCGCGGCCAGTTCGGCGGCGTCGCCCATGTCGACGTGACCCTCGAAGCGCACGCCCTTCACCACCCGACCGTCCTTGACGTCCAGACAGGGAATGATCCGCCGCGCCGTCATCGCAGGGCCTCCAGCGCCTGGTCGACGGTGAAGCGCCCCTCGTAGATGGCGCGGCCGACGATGGCCCCGGCGCAGCCCGCGTCGCGCGAAGCCGTCAAGTCGGAGACGTCGGCCACCCCGCCCGACGCCTGCACCTGAAGGTCCGGCCTCCGCCGCACGACGTCGGCCAGCAGCTCCAGATTGGGTCCCGTCAGGGCGCCGTCGCGGCCGACGTCGGTGACCAGAACGTGCCGCGCGGTCCCTTCCGGAAACCGGTCCAGCGCCGCCCACAGATCGACGGACGCCGGCTCAGTCCAGCCCTTCAGGGCGGGCATCGGCACGCCGTCGCGCACGTTGACGTCCAGGGCCAGGGCGATGCGCTCGGTTCCGAACTCCGCCAGCCAGTCCGCCACCGCCCCCGGCGCCGTCACGGCCTGCGAGCCGACGACCACGCGCGCCACGCCGGCGTCGAGGAGGGCGGCGACGTCCTCGCGCGACCTCACGCCGCCGCCGGACTGGACGCGGACGTCCGCCGAGCGCGCCAGCCGGCCGATCAGTTCGTGCTGCACCGCGCGCCCCGCCTGAGCCCCGTCGAGGTCGACCACGTGCACCCATTCCGCGCCCACGTCGACGAACGCCGCCAGCCGCGCGGCGGGGTCGTGGTCATAGCGCGTCACCTGATCGAACCGGCCGTGCATCAGCCGCACGCAGCCGCCGTCCTTCAGGTCGATGGCGGGATAGACGATCACGCGGACAGCTCCAGAAAGTTCTTCAGAATGCGGGCGCCGGCGGCGCTGGATCGTTCGGGGTGGAACTGGCAGCCCCAGCGGTTCCCCGCGCGCACCACCGCCGGCACCGGTCCGCCATAGTCGGCCCGGGCCAGCGTCGCCGGACCGTCCGGGCAGACGTAGCCGTGGACGAAATAGGCCCAGGCGTCGCCGCCGACGCCGTCCAGCAGGGGGTCGTCCTTCACGATCTCCAGCCGCGACCAGCCCATGTGCGGCACCGGCCGCGACGGACCGGGCTCCATGCGGCGGACCCGGCCGGGGATCAGGCCCAGCAATTGCGCCTCGCCCTCGTCGCTGCGCTCGAACAGCAACTGCTGCCCCAGGCAGACGCCCAGCAGCGGACGCGGGAACGTCCGAACCGCTTCGAACAGTCCCAGTTCGGCCAGACGCGCCATGGCGTACCCCGCCGCGCCGACGCCCGGCAGGATCAGCCGATCGGCCGCATCGATCTCCGCCGCCGTCGAGACCAACCGGACGTCCGCGCCCAGCCGCTCCAGCGCGAACCGGACCGAGGCGACGTTGCCGGCGCCGTAGGCGACGACGGCGACCGAACTCACAGCACCCCCTTGGTCGAGGGCACGGCTTCGCCCTCGACGCGGATGGCCTGACGCAAGGCGCGGCCCAGCGCCTTGTAGACGGCCTCGGTCTTGTGGTGGTCGTCCTGCCCCGTCACCGAGACGTGGATCGCCGCGCCCAGATGCTCGGCCAGACTGCGGACCACGTGCGCCGTCAGGTCGGTGCGGTACTCCCCGATGAAGGGCGTGGCGAAGTCGCCCTCGAACATCGGATAGGGCCTTCCGGACAGGTCGATCGACACCTTCGCCTCCGCCTCGTCCATGGGCAGGACGAAGCCGTAGCGGGCGATGCCCCGCCGCTCGCCCAACGCCTGCTTCAGCGCCTGGCCCAGGGCGATGGCGCTGTCCTCGACCGTGTGGTGCGGGTCCGTGTGCAGGTCGCCCTCGCACGACAGGCTCAGCGAGAAGCCGCCGTGCGCCGCCACCTGCTCCAGCATGTGGTCGAAGAAGCCGACGCCGGTCCGGATGCGCACGGGGCTGGCTGAATCCAGATCGACGGCGCAGACGATGCGCGTCTCCTTCGTGTCCCGAACGGCCTGTCCCGTGCGATGCGGCCGACCGACGGGCGCCAGGTCGAAGGCGGCCAGCGTCCGGTCGTTGAGTTCGGCCCGGGCGAAGACCGGGAGGCGGAGGCGGTCGCCCTCCACTTCGGCGGCCACGCCCAGCCGGGCCAGCGCCGCTCGCGCGCCGGCGAGGTCGCCGGGACGGGCGGCGATCACCGGTCCGACGCCGGGCTCGACCGACATCTCGCGAGAGAGGGCTTGAACCATGCGGGTCCGCTCGTCCCTGACGCGCGCGATCCGGGCCTCGGTCTCGACCACCCTCGATGGGTCGAGCGCCTGCAGCGCCAGCCTCAGGCTGGGCTCCGGCACGGGATGCGGTTCCAGCACTTCCGCGATGCGGGCCAGCGTCGCCGCGCGCGCGATGACGGCGCCGACGCGCGCGCCGGTCAGCCCGTGCGACAGCGACAGGCTGCGAACGACCACCAGATTGTCATGTTCCCCGACGAGGGCGACGATCGAGGGCTGGTCGGAGAACTCCACCCGCGCCTCGTCCACGACCAAAAGGGCCGGCGCGACGCGCGACGCCATCTCCGCGACCGCCTCGGCCGACCCGAGACCGCGCACGATGACCGCGAGCGTCCCGGCGCCTTCCTGCGCCGCCCGATACAGCTTCGCCAGTCCGTCGAACGGCGGCGCGTCCGGCGCCTCGACCCGCAGGCCGTCGCGGGCCGCCAGCCGGAAGATCAGCTCCAGCCCATGCGACGCCCCGCGCACCGGCAGGACCAACTCGACCGGCACGCCATAGATCTCGGCCATGCGGGCGGCGACGGCGCCCGTCGACGACGGCGCGCGGTCCAGCCCCTCGGCGCTGGAGACGAGAGGAGGGAAGGGGGCGGGCAGGGTCATGCCTCGCTCCTCAGGTCGGCGGCGCGGGCGTGGGCCTCCAGTCCCTCCAGACGGGCCAGTCGCGCCGCGACCGGCGCCAGTTCGGCCGCGCCGCCCGCGGTCACGGCCTGCACCGACATAGAGGTCATGAAGCTGGCGGTGGTGATGCCCCCCAGCGTGCGCGCCCCGCCGTCGGTCGGCAGGACGTGGCTGGGACCGGCGGCATAGTCCCCCAGCGTCTCCGCCGCGTGGCGGCCGACGAAGACGGCGCCCGCGGCCGTGATGCCGTCGACCAGCTCGTCCGCGTACTCGACCTGCAGGGCGAGGTGCTCCGGCCCATAGGCGTTGATGACCTCCAGAGCCGCGTCGAGGTCTCGCACGAGGATGGCCCGCGCCTCGGCCAGCGACGCCCGGGCCACGTCGGCGCGCGGCAGGTCGGCCAGTTGGGCTTCCACCTCGGTCAGGACGTAGTCGATCGTGGCGCGGCTGGTGGAGACCAGCACCACCTGGGCGTCGGCGTCGTGCTCGGCCTGGCTCAGCAGGTCGGCCGCCGCGATCTCCGGCGCGGCGTCGCGGTCCACGACGACCATGAGCTCCGACGGTCCGGCCGGCATGTCCACGGCCGGGCCGCCGGGCAAGGCCGCCGCCTGCTTCTTGGCTTCCGCCACCCAGGCGTTGCCGGGGCCGAACAGCTTGTCGCACGTCGGGATCACGCCGTCGTCGAAGCTCGCGCCGAAGGTCAGGGCGGCGATGGCCTGGGCGCCGCCGACCAGCCAGATCTCGTCCAGCCCCGCCTCCGCGCCGGCCAGGATCATGGCGGGGTGAATGCCCCCGTCCTTCGCCGGAGGCGTCACCGCCACCCGCACCGGCACGCCCGCCACCTCGGCCGGGATCGCCTGCATCAGCAGCGACGAGAACAGCGGCGCCGTGCCGCCGGGCACATAGATCCCCGCCGACCGGATCGGCCGCCAGGCGATCCGCGAGCGCACGCCGGGCGTCGTCTCGACCCAGTCGCCGTCCCCCGGTCGCGTGGCCTGATGGAAGACGCGCACGTTGTCCGCCGCGACGCGCAGAGCCCGCACGTCGGCGGGAGGCAGGGCGGCGCGCGCTTCGGCCACCGTCGCCACGTCCAGCACGATCCGGCGCGGCGCGTGGCCGTCCAGCTTCAGCGCCCACTCCGTGACCGCCGTCCCGCCGCGTGCCCGCACGTCGTCGAGCATGGCGCGGACGCCCTCGGTCACGCGGGCCTCGGCCCGGCGTGCGGGACGGGCAAGCGCCGCGCGCCGCCCGCCTTCGTCCAGTGAGGACCAGTCGAACCGCTTCATCACATCATCTTCTCGATCGGCAGGACGAGAATGGCGGACGCCCCCTCGGCCTTCAGCTTCTCCAACGTTTCCCAGAACACCGCTTCCTGGCACACGGCGTGGACGGCGACCGCGTCCTCGCGCCCCGAGAGCGGCATCACCGTCGGGGCGCCCGCGCCCGGCAGCAGGGCCGTGATGCGGTCCAGGTTGGCGCGAGGTGCGTTCAGCATCACGTATTTGGCCCCCTGGCTGGCCACGACGCCGGCCATCCGCTCGACGATGCTGTTCAGCAGGTCGGCCAGCTCCGGCTCCGGCGCGACGGGCGAGCGGATGAGCACGGCCTGGCTGTCCAGCACCGTCTCGCGCGCCTGCAGGCCGTTGGCTTCCAGCGTGGCGCCGGTCGAGACCAGATCGCAGATGGCGTGCGCCAGCTTCAGCCGGGGCGCCACCTCGACCGCGCCCCGCATGGTGACCACTTCGGCGGTCACGCCCTGATCCGCCAGCCAGCGCTTCAGCACGCGGGGATAGCTGGTGGCCACGCGGCGCCCCTGCAGCGAGGCGGGCCCGGCATAGTCCAGCGTCGGCGGCACGGCGATCTTCAGCGTGCACCGGCCGAAGCCCAGCGGCATGACGACCTCGGCGTTCGGCCCGCCGTTGCGCCCTTCTTCCAGCACGTTCTCGCCGACGATGCCCAGATCGCAGACGCCGTCCGCGACGAAGGTCGGGATGTCGTCGTCGCGGACGCGCAGCAGGTCGATCGGCGCGTTCTCGATCCGGTACAGCAGATCGTTCGTGCCCTTCACGACCCGCAGCCCGGCGTCGCGGACGAGGTCCAGGCTGCGTTCGGACAGACGGCCGGACTTCTGGACGGCGATGCGCAGCCGCCCCTTCACGGTACTCATCTTTTCAACTCAGCGTTCGGTGGCGAGACGGTCCAGCACCAGGCGGTATCCCTGATGCGGCATCTCCTTGAGGAAGCGGGCGACCCGCACGACGGTGGTCGGACTGGCCTGGGCCTCGGCGGCGATCTCACGATAGGACTTGTTGCCGGCGTCCAGCAGACGCGCCACCTCCCACCGCTCGGCGAAGGCGCGGACCTCGGCCGGCGTGCACAGGTCGGACAGGAAGGCGTCGACCTCGTCGCGCGTCCTCAGCGACAGCAGGGCGTCGTAGAGGGCCAGCCGGCTGAGCGCCGGAGCGGCCGCGTTTCGGGGCAGGGTCTCGATCATGGCGCGTTCCACTATGCTGTAACAATGGAACGGTCAAGAGGCGTATGCGGTTGCCCGCGGGGGTGAGGCGCGGCATGGTGTCTCAATCAGAGGGGGAATGCAGATGGACTATGCTGAGGGGCGACGCCCGCGGTTCGACGTCGGTCGGGTGATCGAGCGCACGTTCGGGGCGATCGGCGGCAATGCGGTGACATTGTTGTTGGCCGCCGCGATCTTCGTGGCGATACCGCAGGGCGTCTGGGGCGTGACCCAGGTGCGGCTCATGACGACCGACGGCGTCGATTTCGGTCCCGTCAATTTCCTGACGTGGGGCGTCGGCTGGATCGTCTCGCTGGTCTGTTCCGTGATGATGCAGGGGGTGGCCACCCATGCCGCCGTCAGCGATCTGCAAGGCCGCAAGGCGACCTTCCAGCAATGCCTCGGCGTGGCGTTCCGAACGCTGCTTCCCCTGATCGGCCTCGGGATCCTCGTCGGCCTGGGAGTGATGGCGGGGATCATCCTGCTGATCGTTCCGGGCATCATCCTGATGCTCATGTGGAGCGTCGCCGCCCCGGTCCTGATCGCCGAGCGCAAGGGCGTCCTGGCCTCCATGGGCCGTAGCCGCGATCTGAGCCGGAACAACCGCGGAATGATCCTGCTGCTGTTCGTGATCTACGTGGTCGTGTCGTGGGTGTTCGGCATGGTGTTCGGCCTGTTCTCGGCCGGAGCCATGGCCGCCTCGCAGGTCGACTTCCTGTTCCTGCAGGCGGTGATCCTTTCGCCCATCGCCGCGGCCCTGCTCTCGATCCTGAGCGCCGCCGGCGTCGCCGCGCTCTACGTCGAACTGCGGACGGTCAAGGAAGGCTCGGGCACCGGACGGCAGGAGATCGCCGCCATCTTCGACTGAGACGTCAGCCGCGATCGAACTTGTCCCGGCGGCTGCGGCCCATCAGCAGCCGCCCCTCCATCTGCCCGCGCGCGGCGTGATAGTAGGCCGACAGGAAGTCCGGCGAGGGCTGGTCGCCCAGTTCGTGACCGATCTTGCGGGCGACGCGGTCGGCGATGGCGAGCAGCGTGCCGGGATCGCCCATGCGCAGGGCCTGTTCCAGCACCTGAAGCTCCTTGACGCCGTAGACGTCGAGCTGGGCGGTGGTGAAGCCGAAGCCGGAGGCGCGTCCGGCCCCCCGCTCGGCCATGTCCCCGAGAAAACGCGCCGTCGGCGTCCGGATCACCCACGTGCCCGCCACCACGTCCCCCGCCCGGAGGCGGTCGCGGTTGAACAGGGGCAGGAAGACGAAGGCCGAGCACCACAGCACGCCGGCGACGTAGACCCAGATCGACGATCCGCCGCCGGGCGCCGAGGCCAGCAGCATCAGCGGCAGGAACAACTCCAGTTCGCGCATGGCGTTGCGGACGAAGACGGCGTCGGAGGTCAGCCGCCCGCCGTTCCGCGCAGCCACTCGGAGCCCCAGCGCGCGCTTGCCGGGCGTCGCCGCGCGCGGCGACAGCTCGAACAGCAGGAAGTAGGCGTTGCGAAGCAGGAAGACGCCGACCAGCCAGATCACCGCGATGGGTTCCGCCGCCGATCGTCCCGCCGCGCCGAGCGCGAAGAAGGTGACCAGCGTCAGGGCCAGGGCGATTCCCAGAATGACGGCGCCGTCGATGCAGAGGGCGGCGAAGCGCGGTCCGGCGCCGGCGACCTGCAGTGCGAGGGGCACCCCCTCCGGCGTGACCAGGCGACGCGCCGTGAGGCCCGGGACGGCGCTCATCGGCCGCGCCACGAGGCAGGGCGCGGGCCGTAGAAGTACAGCGCCCACACGACCAGAGTCGCGCCGGCCACGCCCCAGCGGGCCCAGTCGTCGACGATGAGCTGTCGGCCGAAGCCTTCCAGAAGGCCGGCGAAGAACAGCATGACGATGACGCCGATCATCATCCGGCCGGCCAGCCGGCCCGCCTCGGCCGCCGCGTCCAGCCGCGCCCGGTCGCCGGGGAAGGCGGCTGCGAGGCCGATCCTCAGGCCCGCCGCGCCGGCCAGGATCACCGCGCCCAGTTCGGTCACGCCGTGGATGGCCAGCCAGCCGGAGAACTCGAAGCCCAGCCCCTGGCCGAAGAAGACGGCCAGCATGGCGCCGAGCATTGCTCCGTTGGAAAGGACCAGGACCACGGTGGGCACGCCGAAGGCGAAACCCAGAGCAAAGGCCATGAGGGCGACCTGGGCGTTGTGGGTGAACAGGAAGGCGGCGAAGGCCGACAGGCCGCCTTGCTCGCCGCCGTCGTAGAGCGTGGCCCGCAGCGCCTCGCGGGAGGCGGTGGGATCACGGCCCGAGGCGAGGGCGGGGTCCACGAAGCCATAGAACCAGTCCGGATCGGACCCGACCAGCCAGGCGGCCACCCCGGCGCCCAGAACCATCAGCAGCGCCATGACCAGCGTCTCGCGCCACATCGCCCGTACGGCCGAGGGCCAGCCGGTGGCGAAGAATTCGGCCACCTCGCGCCACGGCTCGTTGCGCGCGCCGTAGACGAAGAAATAGGCCCGCGCCGACAGGGTCTCCAGAAAGGCGATCAGGGCCGCGTCCAGTGAGGTCGCCCGGGCGACCGAGAGCGCCGACAGGGTCGCTCGGTACTGCACGGGCAGGGCCATCAGCTCGTCCTCGGTCAGCGAGGCGAGGCCGCGCCGCTCCGCCTTGCCGACGATCTTTTCCAGACTGAGCCAGACGTCCTGCCGCTCTTCGCGGAAGCGCTGACTCTTCAGCCGCGGTTCGGCCATGTCGTCCTCCTCACAGCAGGTCCCGGCGCTTCAGGTCGAGGTAGGCGTTCAGCGCGGCGGGGCCGAGCGCTTCCGCCCTGGCCTGGACGACGTGGGCGCCCAGACGGCGCAGGCGGGCCAGGACCAGATCGCGCTCCCGCAGCAAGGAGGCCGCCACCACGGCCCGGGTCACGTCTTCCGACGTCAGCGGCTCGGCCTCGGCCAGCGTCTCCAGTTCCTCGTCCTCCATGACGGCGAACAGGACCAGATGCTTCCTGACCAGTCGGCTGACGGTCTCGATCATCAACTCGGCCGCGGTTGAATCGGCGAACTCGGTGAACACGACGATCAGCGACCGGCGGCCGAGCCCGGCCGAGAGCGTGGTCAGACCGAGGGCATAGTTGGGCTCCTGTTCGCCGTAGTCGATGCGCGCGGCCTCGCGGTGCAGCACTGTGAAGGCGCCGACGCCGGGGAGGGCGCCGGTGTTCAGGCGCGGGCGGTCGTCGAAGCCGTAAAGGCCGGCCCGGTCGCCCGCCCTCAGCGAGACGAAGGCCAGCAGCAGGGCGGCGTGGATGGCATGGTCCACCCGGGGCGCGGCGTTGACGGGCTCGCTCATGGTTCGCCCGCAGTCGATCGCCAGCAGGACCTGATGATTGCGCTCGGTCCGGAATTCCTTGGCCAGCAGGGCATTGTGGCGGGCGGACTGCTTCCAGTCGATCGCCCGGCGGTCCATGCCGGTCTGGAAGTCCCGCAGGGCCTGAAACTCCGAGCCCTCCCCCGCATCCAGTTGAACCTTGGCGCCGAAGTGGGCGTCGCGGGCGAACATGCGCAGGGCCTCGTCCTCCAGGCGTCGAATGTCCGATCCGACCGGGGTTTCGCCCGCGAGCGGAGTACGGGCCTGCCGCCAGGCCAGGCCGAGCGGACCGCGCCAACGCAGATGGACGGCCTCCCAGCGCACCAGTCCGCGGCGCGGCGGCGAGAGGCCGAAGACGAAGACGGCCTCGGCGTCGCCCCGTACGGCGGGCGAAGCGCGCGGCACGGTCAGGCCCAGCGGACCCTCCGCCTCCAGCGCCGCCTCGACACGGCCGCGCTTCAATCCCTGGACGTTGAGCGTGAGCCGCGCCTCGCCGGCCCGGCCGACGGCGAGATAGTCGGGCGGCTCGAAACGGGGGCGGAGGACCCGAAGGCCGGGGGCCAGCGCCGCGTCGAGCAGACCGAGGGCGAGCAAAGTCAGCGGCCATGCGAGGCCGATCGGCCACAGCGCCGGCATGGCCGCGCCCACGAGCAGCGCCACCGGCGCGCCGGCGGCGGCCAGTAGGATCAGCAGACGGGTGGGATAGGCGGTCGGCACCTCGGGTTCGGCGCGATCAGCGCGGGGCCGGGACGAGGTCGATCAGGCCGGAGACGACCGCATCGACCCGACGACCCTCGATCTCGGCTCCCGGCGACAGGATCACCCTGTGGCGCAGCGCCGGCAGGGCCAGCGCCTTCACGTCGTCGGGAAGGACGTAGTCCCGCCCCTCCAGGGTCGCCCAGGCGCGGGCCGCCCGGGCCAGCACGGCCCCGGCGCGAGGCGACGCGCCCATCTCCAGATCGGGCGACTCCCGCGTGGCGCGGATCAGATCGACCACGTAGGCGGCCACTTCGTCCGACAGACGGACGCGGTCCACCGCCGCCTGCACGGCCTCGATCGTGGGCGCGTCGGCGACCGTCTGAACGCCCAGCGCCGCGGGATCCGCCATGCTGGCGCCGTGGCCGTGCCGCGCGACGATCGCCAGTTCTTCCTCGCGTTCGGGATAGGCGAGGACATGCTTGAACAGAAAGCGGTCCAGCTGGGCCTCGGGAAGGGGGTAGACGCCCTGCTGCTCGATCGGGTTCTGCGTCGCCACCACGGTGAACCGTGCGCCCAGCGGATGGGTCTGGCCGTCGATGGTGACGGCCCGTTCCTGCATGGCCTGAAGCAGGGCCGCCTGGGTCTTGGGCGGGGTGCGGTTGATCTCGTCGGCCAGCAGCAGATCGCAGAAGATCGGGCCGCGGGTCAGGCTGAAGGCCGAGGTCTGGAAGTTGAACAGGTTCGATCCCAGGATGTCGCCGGGCATCAGATCCGGGGTGAACTGGATGCGGCCGAACTCAAGCCCCAGGGTCCGCGCGAAGCTCTGGGCGATCAGGGTCTTGGCGACGCCGGGCGGGCCCTCCAGGAGCACGTGCCCACCGGAGAACAGGGCCGTCAGCATCAGATCCACCGTACGCGTCTGACCGGTGACCGCCTTCGCGATCTCATCCCGGAACCGTTGCGCCAGCGCCTGCAGTTCAGCGACCTGCATGAGTGATCTTTCCCTTCCACCTGAATAGCGATTGAGCCAGCGTCACCAGATCGGCGGCGCTGCGGGTGTTCGAGGCGCGCGCGGCGTAAGCGGCCAGCGTCTGCGTCTCTCCGGCCCGTGCGGCCAGCCGGTCCAACACGGCGTCGGCGCGATCCGCCGCAAGCCCGGTCGGAACGGCCGCGCGGCGCAGGGCGGAGCGACGGATCACCTCGACGTAGGCCGGGGCCAGCCTGTGTTCCTTGCGCGCAAGGCGGGCGAGGGCGGCCGTATTGTCCGCCAGCGTCCGCTTGCCCGGCGCGATGGCGCGGGCCGATCCTCGCGCGGGGCCGAACCGGACGGCCGCCTGCCAGCCGGTCAGCAGCGCCGCGGCCAGCAGGCACAGGGTGAAGCCAAGCAGGGGCGGCTCTAGCAGCAGACGCAGCACGCTGCGCGGACGGCTGAAGCCGGCGAGCGTCAGGTCGAACATCACGGGTCCGCCCTGCCTGAGGTGGTCCAGGACGGCGACGGCGGTCCCGGCGCCGGAGATGTCCGCCAAGGCGTGGGTGGCCAACAGATCGGGCTCGGCGGTGACGTAGACGCCGTGATCGGGGTTGCTGACCACGAGGGCGCGCCCCTGATCGTCGACCAGCACCGGAAGCCAACCGGGGCCGGAGACGGTGCGGGCGCCGTCGATCTGACCGGTGGATCCGAGGGTTCGGCCGCCCGACCGGACGGCGACGCGGGACGCGCCGGCCCGCTCGTGAATGGCCAGCGGCGGCAGGCCGTCGGGCAGGACGCGCGCCGCCAGCGGCATGGGCAGCGGTCCCAGCCGCTGGACCCAGCCGTCGTGCCTCAGCGCGGGCCCGACCTGCCATTTCGGCAGGACGACCAGGATCGATCCGTTCGAGTTCAGCAGGCGATCGGTCTGGTCGGCGCGCGCCGGTTGGTCGGGCGTGAGGACCAGCAGGCCGCCCTGATCGACGTGCGGAGGGCCGCGGAGCAGGATCACCGGCCGCTGCATGCCTCTGAGCAGCCGGACGAGACCGGCGTAGCCGACGGCGGATTTCGACAGGGCGTGGCCGCGGCCGTCATCGCCGTCGCTCAGTTCCGGCGCATAGGCGGTCAGCACGGCGACGGCCCCCAGGCACAGGGCGGCGGCGGCGATCACGGCCAGGACGACGCGCGGCGAGAAGGTCGCGGGGCCGCCCTTCATGCGCGCCAGCCGTCGAACAGGGCGAAGGCTTCATAATCCCTGCGGCAGTCCGCGAAGGCGGCTTCGCCGACGGGGCGGCCGCCGAACCGGCTGGCCTCCACCACCGCCGCGATCCGGGCGAATGTGGGCCGGGCCGTGGCCGGAAGCGCGTCCAGACGCCCGATGTCCCGCGCCGTCAGCGCCGGCCGCACGACGTTGGGGCGACGCGCGCGCAGGTCCGCGATGGAGCGGAGCAGGATGAGGTGGGCGGCCTCGGCATAGCGGCCCTCGGCCGCGAGGGCGTCGGCGTCGGCCAGGAGGGCGCGCGCGTCCTCCTCCGTCGGTCGCCAGGGTTGCGCGGCGGCCGCTGATTCCCCCCGGGCGGCCCGGCGCTCGAGGCGGACCTTCACGACCTCGCGGACGATCAGCCAGCCGATCGCGGCGGCCCCGCCGGCGACCAGTCCCCAGAACACCCACTGCAGCACCGGGGAGATCGCCACGAGGAACTCCAGAAGACCGTCCAGCCAGCCCGGCGGCCTCGGCGGCGTCGCCGCCTCGAACCGGAATTGCAGATCGGCGTCCGCCCGCAGGGCCGCGTGCGCGTCGGCCAGGCTCGGGCCGTCAGGCGCCGCTGCGCCGGCTTGGGTCGGCGACTGCGCCAACGGGACTCCCCCACACGTTCGGGTGGCACCTTGCCCAATGCCGCGCGCCGCGTCGATGGCCAGACTCACCCTGAAGTCTCATGTCGTCGTCCAGATTTGCGGATCGCCCGGAATCTGCGGCGACGCCGACCGTCGCCTTGGCCGCGATCATCAGCCGGAGCCCCCTGCGCACCCGGGAGCGCAGGCCCACGCGGCCTGGAATGCGGCGGTCGCGTTGTGGGAAGGGCCGAAAGTCCCGGCGATGGCCGGGAGTGAAGATGACTGGACGGACGGACCGTGCCGATGCCGCTCAGTGCGCCCGCGCCCGCGCCGGCGCCCGCAGGCGGGCGTGCGAGCCGGGCACGATGCCTAGTCTTGGCGATCCCTCGAGAGTTCCGCTTCGTATCGCTGGCGCGGCAGCCAGTCACGGCTGCAAGCCTGGGCGTAAAGGCGCCCTTCGGCCCGACGCGCGAAGACGACGTGTTCGCGGTCCCGGTCGAACTGCATGCCGCAAAGGCTGCTGTCGCCGGATTGGTGACGAACGGCGACCCATGTTCCGACGTCGCCCTTGAGCGACCGTTCGACCCTGAAGATGGTGGCGCTGATCGGTCGGCCGCCAGCCTCGCCCACGCGTGCGGCTCGCTCGACCCTGCCGACGAAGATGACGTCGGCCGCGTCGACCTGGGCTGCGGGATCCGGGGGAAGGCAGGTGCATGCACACGCCGGGCCGGCAGGGGCTGCAAGGCCCAGTGCGATCGCCAGCACCGCAGCCTGGATCAGATGCGTTCGCGACATTCTCGTTCTCCCTGAGCAATCGGCCATTTACCCGGACCTTCCGGCGGCGTGTCCCTTCGCCCACGCCACGCAAAACACGGTACGGAGCATTGGGAACGTCCTGACGAGCGTTGGCGGGTTCCCGCCGGTGGTGGGGCTGTCAGCCGGATGAGAGCGCGTCCTCAATGCACCGAAGAGCCGCGTCGCGCGTGCCGCCCGACACGTCGGGTCTGGGGTGATCGAAATCCCGGACGTAGATCGACCGGCGATAGCCTTCGCTGAGCGGACCTATGCACTCCATTCTCTGATAGGAGCCGCGCTCGCGCGTGTCGCCGAGGACGATGACCACCAGCGGCGTTGCCGAGGCGCGCTCAGGAATGGCGGCCCGCACGCAGTCGCGGCGTTCGGTGGTGGGGTTCGGGTCTTCCGTCACGCAGTGTCGAAACACCTCGCCGTCGAAGGAAGGCCGGCCGTAAATGAGCCGGCCGTCGGCTTCGAGCGCCTCGATCAGTCGCACGGTCCGGTCGGCGACGGGGTCTCCGGGGCCGCCTGTGGCGAGCACGACGATCTCCGCCTCAGGAGCGCGGAGAGCGTCGGGCACCGGGGTCAGCGGGGGCTGGACGAGCACCAGGGCAAGAGCGGCACGGACCATCGCCTACTCCAGTTCCGGTTGGGGCCAGGCGACGGCGCCGATGAGCCGGTTGCCATGCCCTGTTCGCCACGCGCTGAGCCGCCGCATCGGTTGGCCCCGCTCGGTCATCTGAACATGGACGACGGTGGAGTCAGGAACGGGCGGAGTCGGAGGCGGCGGGGGAATCATGGGCACGCCCGGAGGGGGAGGCGGCGGCACGTATGGAACCTCGCCCGGCCAGAAAGGTCCCGCCGCGGTGCGGCAAGGATCCTCGAGGCTCGCCTCGATCGCCTGCGCGTTCTGCGCCCGAAGGCGGCCGCTCACGGGTTCCCACCGCTCGGTGTCCGATGCGGCCGAGGGCGCGGAGCCGGGCTGGGGCGGCTGCTGGACCACCCGCGGGTCACGGTCCTGTTTCCAGAACCACCAGGTGCCGTCGCTCTCCTGCCAGACGGCCGTCCAGATCGTGTTGCCGTAGAGGCCGCCAGGCGGCGCGATCGTTCGAAACAGCACGCGGGCGTCGGGAGGGGGCGATCGCCAAGGACCATCGGGAATGACGAACTCCGCGAACAACTCGTCCTCGTACGCGAGGTTGCGAGCGCGGGCGTCGGCATAGGCGGGATCGGTGCGGACGGCTTCGAACCCCGCGATCTGCTCGGGAGACGCGACGCGGCATTCTGCGGGCTCTTGGTCCCATGCCCCCCAGGCTTGGAGGTGAGCTGGAAACTCAAAGAACATGCGCGCCCTCTTTCCCCTGACGGCCAGGCCCGCGAACCAGACCGAACACGCCTCCGCCGACCGCTCCCGCACAGGTCGTCATCAGCAGCAGGACCCACCCGGGCTCTCTCTGGTCGTCGGGAGTGCCGCCGCTCCAGAGAAAAAGTGCGCCTGAGAGCAGCCCCACGATCGCGCCCGCCAAAACGAACCACGGCAGCTCGTCGCGCCGGACGGCCTTGAGGAAGAAGAAGGAGGCCCCGCCTCCGATCAAGGTCGCGGGCACGGTGAAGAGGAGCCCGAAGAGCCCGAACACGAGCGTGCCGAAGAGCACGGCCGTCGCATCGGCGCCTGACGAGGCGCTGAGCGCCGCGCCCAGGGTGAAACTGGAGGCTAACGGGGCCGCTGCGAAACCCAGAACAGTACGTTCCACCGACATTGGTCACCTCATCGAGAGCCGACTGAAACCGGCGTTTCCCGAACGGTCAAGGTCGATGGAGGCGAACGTCAGATTGCGTCACGCCAGCGTCGAGGAGGTCGAGAGGCATGGAGCGGTCTCAGCTTCAGGGCCGCCACCCGGGGATCGCGGCCGCCATGCGCCACATCATCTGGTCCAGCTTCAGGGTGACGTCCGAGCCAGGGCCGCCGGTGTTGGTCAGTGCCGCCATCACATAACCCGAGCGCGTCTTGCACATGAAGGCGGCCGTGCCGTGGATGATGCCCGTATGCCACCAGTTGTCCCACTGGTTGATCTGCCATCCGTGGCCGTAGGCCGCGCCGGCGAACGGCCCGGTGGCCATCAGCCTCGCCGAGGCAGGACGCAGGATTCGTCCCGGGCCCTCCGTCCCGTCGACGGCCGTCACGAATCCGACCAACTCCCTGGCGCTGGCGATCCAGCCGCCGTTCGCGTCCATGCGGCGCACGTCCACCGCGGTCGGATCATCGAAGATCGTCAGCGCGCGATACTCCACCTCGCCGACGCCCCGCGCGCGGTCCCCGACGCGCATGCCCGCCGCACCGCAACGGGACAGGACGTCGCGACGAACCCAGCCCTCATAGGGTTCCCCCGTCACCTGCTCGATGACCCTGCCAAGGATGAGATAGGCGAAGTTCGAATAGCTTTGCCGTGTGCCGGGCGCGGCTTCCAGTGGACGCTCGGCCAGGGTTCTGGCGATGAGCTGACGTTGATCGAGGTCGGGGTGGGCAAAGACCGGATCACGCCCGTCGTTGGTCCACCCTCCTGCCGTGTGGTTGAGCAGGTGACGCACACGAAGCGCCCGGAGCGGCCCGGAGGTCGGGCCGAACCGATCGCCAAGAATGGACCCCGGTCCGAAGATCGTGGAGTCCAGGGTCAGTCGGCCCGTTTCGATGAGCCGCATGACGGCCGCCGCCGTGATCGGTTTGGAAAGGCTGGCGATGCGGAACCGGTGATCATGCGTCAGCGGGGCGCCGGCCTGGTCGGCCCTCCCCCAGGCCCCGACGAAGCCGAGCGTGCCGTTGCGCGCCATCGCGACCTGCAAGCCCGGCGCGCGCGTCGTGGCGAGGAAGCTCGCGGCCTCGGCGTCGATCGCTGAGTTGGGCTGACGCGCCACGACCGGCGACGCCGTCGCCGCCAAGGCAAGCCCGCCCGCCATGGCGCTTCTGCGTGTGAAGTTCATCACCCCTCCCATCGGCCTCGCGGCAACACCTGCGGCGCTCCGCTCCCCACCTGCTCCCCGACGCCGTCGATCCCGCTCGAGAGCAGAGTGGCGGGTTGCGGAAATCACACGGACTGAATCCGTGGCCGATCGAACCGTCAAGCCCGAGGGTCATGACGTCAGATTGCGTCATCAAACTCGCCCATGGCGTCGCGCTGCCGTTCAAGGCGGGGCCAGGCGGCCGACCACTTCGGCGTGATGACCGAGGCCTGCACCATCGATGCGCGGGACTTCCGTCGACGGCGCCCCCGGACGTCCCGGCCAAGCGCGGTCGGGAAGTCGACGGCGCTCGTCAGCAGGCCGCCTCGGCTTCGGCCCGTCGGGTCTCGCAGTCGAGGATCGCGCGCAGCCGCCCGGCCAGCGCCGCCCGCTCATAGGGCTTCTCGATCACGTCGAACTCGTGGAGATCGTCCAGCGCCGCTTCTCCAACGTAGCCTGAGGTCAGCAGGATCTCGAGACGCGGATGCGCGGCCCGGGCGCGACGCGCCAGCTCGATCCCGTTGACGCCTCCCGGCATGACGACGTCGGAGAACAGCAGGTCGAACGGCCGCTCTTCCAGCCGCCCGAGCGCACCCGCGGCGTCCACCGCCACTTCGCAGCGGTAGCCAAGGCTCTGGAGCATGTCGAGGCAGACGCTGAGCACGGCGGGATCGTCCTCGACGATCAGGACCCGCTCGGAGCCGCCTTGCGCCCCGCTCGCCTCGGCCTCGGCCGGCGCGGCCTCCGGGCGCCGGTCGGTCAGGGGCAGGAGCAGACGGAAGGTCGATCCCTCGCCGACGGCGCTCTCGATCTCCACCTTGCCGCCGGACTGCTGCAGGAAGCCGTAGACCTGCGACAGGCCGAGCCCCGAGCCCCGGCCGACTTCCTTGGTGGTGTAGAAGGGTTCGAACAGACGTCGCCGGGTCTCGTCGCTCATGCCGGACCCGGTGTCGGACACAGTGATCACGCCTTGATCTCCCGCGGCCGCCACCGTGATGGTCAGGACCCCTTCACCCTCCATGGCGTCTCGCGCGTTGACCGCCAGGTTCAGCAGCGCGTTCTCGAGCTGGTTGGCGTCCGCCAGGACGAAGACCGGCGTCGGGTCTGCCGACAGGTCGAGGATCACTCCCTCGCCGATCGCCTGGCGGATCAGCGGTGAGAAGGCGCGCACCAGCTGATGCAGGTCGATCGCCTCGGGATTCAGCGTCTGGCGCCGGGAGAAGGCCAGAAGCTGCCGCGTCAGGGTGTGGCCCCGATCCGCCGCCAGTTTGATCGCCTCAAGCTGGCGCCGGGTCTTTTCGTCCTCGATCCGCCGCATCAGGATGTCGGCGTTGCCGAGCACGACGGTCAGCAGATTGTTGAAGTCGTGGGCGATGCCGCCCGTCAGCTGACCGACCGCTTCCATCTTGCGCGCCTGCGACAGCTGCTCCTCCAGACGGCGCCGGTCCGTGACGTCCAGCAGGGTGCCCAGGATCTCGCCCTCGCCCTCGGCCTCGCCGGGCACCCAGACGCCCTGGTCCAGGAACGAGCGATATTCGCCGTCGGCGCACTGCCACCGGTACTCGCAGGCATAGGCGCCGGTCTCGGCGGCCTTCATCAGGCAGTCGACCACGCCCTCCACGTCATCGGGATGAATGCGGCCCAGGCCGATTTCCGGATCCTCGATGAAGCGGGCCGGCTCGAAGCCCGTCAGGGGGGTGATGCTGTCGCTGACGAACAGCGCCGCGAAGGGATGCAGGGTCGCGCGCGACGTGAAGACCACGGGCAGGGACTTCAGGATGGCGTCCTGACGCTCGCGCGTCTGGCGCAGCGCCAGTTCGGCGTTCAGCCGCGCCTCCGCGTTGGCCGCGTTCTCGCGCAGCAGGCGATGGCGCTCCTCCGCCCGGCGCGCGATCTCTTCTGTCTTCAAATGCAGGTCGGCCAGCACCGCGACCTTGGCCCGCAGGATGAACGGGTCGACGGGTTTGAAGACCACGTCCACCGCTCCGACCTGATAGGCCTGGAAGATGTGCGCCTCGTCCCGGAACACGGCGGTGACGAAGACGATGGGCGTGTCCCGCGTGCGAGGATGCTCGCGGATCAGGCGCGCGGTCTCGTACCCGTCCATCCCGGGCATGTGCAGGTCCAGCAGGATGACCGCGAACCGCTGCGTCAGCAGCAGTCGCAGCGCCTCTTCCCCCGAACGGGCCACGACCAGTTCATGGCCCAGCACTTCCAGCGCCTCCGTGGCGGCGAAGGCGTTGCGCTCATCGTCGTCGACGATCAGCACCCTGGCGCGGGCCGGGTCTCCTGCGGGCTTCCGGGCGGCCATCAGACGGCGGCCGGTTCGCGCGCGCCCAGACGCAGGGCGTCGGCCCTCTGGATCGACACGCGCATGACCGAGATCAGATAGTCGATGTCGACGGGTTTGGACACGTAATCGGACGCGCCGGCCTGGATGCACTTGGCGCGGTCGCCTTTCATCGCCTTGGCCGTCACGGCGATGATGGGCAGGTCGGCGAACTGGGCGATGGAGCGGATCTCCCGCATCGTCTCGTAGCCGTCCATGTCCGGCATCATGATGTCGACCAGAGCGATGTCGATCTCAGGGTGCTGGCGCAGCAGGTCCAGCCCGGCGCGGCCGCTTTCCGCGTAGTGCAGATCGACCCCGAACTCCTCCAGGGCGCTCGCCATCGAGAAGATGTTGCGGATGTCGTCGTCGATCACCAAGGCCGTGCGGCCGGTGAGGATGGCGTCGTCCTTCCGCGTCTGGGCCAGGCTGGCGCGCGCCGCCTCGGACAGGCGATCGGTCGGCTCGTGCAGCAGGATGGCGGCCTGTTCCAGCAGCTGCTCGGGCGTCCGCGCCAGCCGGGCGTGGCCCGAGAACACGGCCAGACGCAGACGACGTTCCTCCGCCGGGGACAGCGGCCGTCCGGCGTAGATCACGGCCAGACGCTGCGCCGACTTCAGCCAGTCGATCAACTCGCCCGGCGGCGCCACGGTCGCGTCCATCACCAGACCGTCGGTGGTCTTCAGCTTCGCCTTGGCCAGGCCCTTCAGACCGTCGAGGCGCGTGACCTGGCCGAAGGCCGACTTCAGTGCGCCGACGGGCTCTCCGGCGGGACCGACGAAGACCAGACGCCGGTCCGGGACGGCGACGAAGTTCCGCACCTCGTCCAGGCTGGCCACCACGCCCTCGCGATCGATCGGTTTCGGCGTGAAGCCGAAGGCGCCGATGGCGATGCCCAGCCCCGCCTGGTCGTCCGCGGAGATGACATGAACCGGGATGTGCCGGGTCTCCGGCGTGCGCTTCAAAAGGTCGAGCAGGGCCAGGCCGTCCATGTCCGGCAGTCCGACGTCGAGCAGGATCGCTTGCGGGGCATAGCGCCGCGCCAGCGACGCGGCGGCCACGCCCTGCTGGGTGATGATGCCCTTGAAGCCGCCGTCGCGGACCAGTGCCAGGAGGATGGAGCCGAACCGCGGGTCGTCCTCCACGATCAGGATCACGGCGTCTCCGGGCGCGATCGCGTCCCGGTCGTCGGCGATCATCTCCACGACTTCGGTCTCGTCCTCCACGTCGAGGGTGCGGACGACCACCGACTTGCCGGCGTCCCGGCCCGCCGCCGGCGCGGCGGGCGCGAAGTTCAGCGGCAGATACAGGGTGAAGGTCGATCCCACGTCGGGCTCGCTCTCCACCTTCAGTTCGCCGCCCAGCGTTCGGGTGATCTCCCGACTGATCGAGAGGCCCAGCCCGGTGCCGCCGTACTTGCGGCTGGTGGTCCCGTCCGCCTGCTGGAAAGCCTCGAAGATGATGCGCTGCTTCTCTTCCGGAATCCCGATTCCGCTGTCGCGCACCGAGAAGGCGAGCACCTGTCCCGCCTTGTTCAGGTGGTCGTTCTCGGGGCTCCAGCCGCCCTGCACGCGCTCGACGCTGAACCGGACCTGGCCGGCCGCGGTGAACTTGAAGGCGTTGGACAACAGGTTCTTGATCACCTGCTGCAGCCGCTTGTCGTCGGTGTACATCGACGCCGGCAGGTCGGGCGCCAGATCGATGCGGAACTCCAGCTTCTTGTCCTGCGCGATCTGCGCGAAGGTCCGTTCCATCTGGTCACGCAGGCCGGCGAAGCTGGTCTCGCCGATGTCCAGGGTGACGGTGCCGGATTCGATCTTGGACAGATCGAGAATGTCGTTGATCAGGCCCAGCAGGTCCGAGCCGGCGGCATGGATGTTCTTGGCGAACTCCACCTGCTTGCCCGTCAGGTTGCCCTGGGTGTTCTCGCTGAGCATCTTCGACAGGATCAGCAGGCTGTTCAGCGGCGTGCGCAGTTCATGGCTCATGTTGGCCAGGAACTCGGACTTGTACTTCGACGTCAGGGCCAGCTGCTCGGCCTTTTCCTCGAGGGCGAAGCGGGCCTGCTCGACCTCGATGTTCTTGGCCTCCACCTGCTTGTTCTGGGCGGAGAGGAGCTGGGCCTTCTCCTCCAGCTCGGCGTTGGAGCTCTGCAGCTCCTCCTGCTTGGCGCGCAGCAACTCTTCGGACTGGCGGAGGGACGCGGCCTGCTGTTCCAGCCGGTCGTTGGTGGTCTTCAGCTCCTCCTGCTGGGCCTGAAGTTCCGCGGTCAGCAGCTGCGACTGGCTGAGCAGGCCCTCGGTCCGCATGTTGGCGGCGATGGTGTTCAGCACGATGCCGACCGACTCCATCAACTGGCTCAGGAACGACTGGTGGGTCTCGGAGAACTCGCCGAACGTGGCCAGTTCGATCACCGCCTTCACCTCGCCCTCGAACAGGGCCGGAAGGACGATGATGTTCAGCGGCGCCGCCGCGCCCAGGCCCGAGCCGATCTGGACGTAGTCCTTCGGCACGTTGGTCAGCAGGATCCGTTCCTTCTCCTTGGCGCACTGGCCGATCAGGCTCTCGCCGAACCGGAAGGTCGGCGACAGGCGGTCGCGCTCAGTCGAGGCGTAGGCGGCCGCCAGGACCAGCAGCGGCTGGTCCTCGACGTCCCGGTCAGCGACGTAGAAGACGGCGTGCTGGGCGTTGATCAGCGGCGCCAGTTCAGACAGCACCATGTTCGACACGGTGGCCAGATCGCGCTCGCCCTGGAGCATCCGGGTGAAGCGCGCCAGGTTGGTCTTCAGCCAGTCCTGCTCGGTGTTCTTGAGGGTCTGATCCTTCAGGTTGCGGATCATCTCGTTGATGTTGTCCTTCAGCGCCGCGACCTCGCCTGAGGCCTCGACGGTGATGGACCGCGTCAGGTCGCCCTTCGTCACCGCGGTCGAAACCTCGGCGATGGCGCGGACCTGGGTGGTCAGGTTGCCGGCCAGCTGGTTGACGTTGTCGGTCAGGTCCCGCCACAGGCCCGCCGCCCCCGGCACCCGCGCCTGGCCGCCCAGCTTGCCTTCGGATCCCACCTCGCGCGCCACGTTGGTCACCTGGTCGGCGAAGATGGCCAAGGTCTCGATCATGCCGTTGATGGTGTCGGCCAGCGACGCGATTTCGCCCTTGGCGTCCAGCGTCAGCTTGCGCTTCAGGTCGCCGTTGGCCACCGCGGTCACGACCTCGGCGATGCCGCGCACCTGACCCGTCAGATTGGCCGCCATCATGTTCACGTTGTCCGTGAGATCCTCCCAGGCGCCGGTCACCCCCGGCACCTGCGCCTGACCGCCCAGCTTGCCCTCGGTGCCGACCTCCTTGGCCACGCGGGTCACTTCGCTGGCGAAGGCGTTCAGCTGGTCCACCATGACGTTGATGGTGTTCTTCAGCTCCAGGATCTCGCCCTTCACGTCCACGGTGATCTTCTTGGACAGGTCGCCCTTGGCCACGGCGGTGGTGACTTCGGCGATGTTCCGGACCTGGCCGGTCAGGTTGCCGGCCATGAAGTTCACGTTGTCGGTCAGATCTTTCCAGGTGCCGGTCACGCCCTTCACCTGGGCCTGACCGCCCAGCTTGCCCTCGGTGCCCACTTCGCGCGCCACGCGGGTCACCTCCGATGCGAAGGCGTTCAGCTGATCGACCATGGTGTTGATCGTCGACTTCAGCTCCAGGATCTCGCCCTTCACGTCCACGGTGATCTTCTTGGAAAGGTCGCCGTTGGCCACGGCGGTCGTGACTTCGGCGATGTTCCGCACCTGACCGGTCAGGTTGTCGGCCATCAGGTTCACGTTGTCCGTCAGGTCCTTCCACGCCCCGGTCACGCCGGTCACCTGCGCCTGACCGCCCAGCTTGCCGTCGGTGCCGACTTCCTTGGCGACGCGGGTCACCTCGCTGGCGAAGGCGTTCAGCTGGTCAACCATCACGTTGATGGTGTTCTTCAGCTCGAGGATCTCGCCCTTCACGTCCACGGTGATCTTCTTGGACAGGTCGCCGTTGGCCACGGCCGTGGTGACTTCGGCGATGTTCCGGACCTGACCGGTGAGGTTGGCGGCCATGAAGTTCACGTTGTCGGTCAGGTCTTTCCAGGCCCCGCCGACGCCCTTCACGTTCGCCTGACCGCCCAGCTTGCCGTCCGTGCCCACCTCGCGGGCCACGCGCGACACTTCGGAGGCGAACGAGTTGAGCTGGTCCACCATGACGTTGATGGTCGACTTCAGCTCCAGGATCTCGCCCTTCACGTCCACGGTGATCTTCTTGGACAGGTCGCCGTTGGCGACGGCCGTGGTCACCTCGGCGATCTCGCGCACCTGACCCGTCAGGTTGGCCGCCATGGAGTTGACGTTGTCGGTCAGGTCCTTCCAGGCGCCGGTGACGCCCTCCACCTGGGCCTGACCGCCCAGCTTGCCGTCGGTGCCGACCTCCTTGGCCACGCGGGTCACCTCGCTGGCGAAGGCGTTCAGCTGGTCCACCATGACGTTGATGGTGTTCTTCAGCTCCAGCACCTCGCCGCGCACCTGCACCGTGATCTTCTTCGACAGGTCGCCCTTGGCCACGGCCGTGGTGACTTCGGCGATGTTCCGGACCTGACCGGTCAGGTTGTCAGCCATCAGGTTCACGTTGTCGGTCAGGTCCTTCCAGGTCCCGCCGACGCCTTCCACGCGCGCCTGACCGCCCAGCTTGCCCTCGGTGCCGACCTCCCTGGCCACGCGGGTCACTTCGCTGGCGAAGGCGTTCAGCTGGTCCACCATGGTGTTGATGGTGACCTTCAGCTCCAGGATCTCGCCCTTCACGTCCACGGTGATCTTCTTGGACAGGTCGCCCTTGGCCACGGCGGTGGTGACTTCGGCGATGTTGCGGACCTGACTGGTCAGGTTGGCCGCCATGAAGTTCACGTTGTCGGTCAGATCCTTCCAGGTGCCGGTCACGCCCTTCACCTGGGCCTGGCCGCCCAGCTTGCCCTCGGTGCCGACCTCGCGCGCCATCCGGGTGACTTCGCTGGCGAAGGCGTTCAGCTGGTCCACCATGACGTTGATGGTGTTCTTCAGCTCCAGAACCTCGCCCTTCACGTCCACGGTGATCTTGCGGCTCAGGTCGCCGTTGGCCACCGCCGTGGTCACTTCGGCGATGTTGCGCACCTGACCCGTCAGGTTGTCGGCCATGGAGTTGACGTTGTCGGTGAGGTCCTTCCACGCGCCGGCCACGCCCTTCACGTTCGCCTGACCGCCCAGCTTGCCTTCCGTGCCGACCTCGCGCGCCACGCGCGTCACTTCGGACGCGAAGGAGCCCAGCTGCCCCACCATGGTGTTCACGACGCGTCCGATGCGCAGGAACTCGCCGCGCAGCGGCCGCTCGTCGTCGTCCAGTTCCATCGTCTGGGACAGGTCGCCCTTGGCCACGGCGCCGATCACGCGCGCCATCTCGGCGGTCGGATGCATCATGTCGGCGATCAGGTCGTTCACCGCCTCGACGCTGTCGGCCCAGGCGCCCGAGGCGCCCGGCAACTTCGCCCGGGCGTTGATCCGGCCCTGGCGTCCAACGGTCTCGGCCAGACGTCCGAACTCGCGGCTCATCCGGTCGTTCATCTCGACGACCTCGTTGAACGCGTCCGCCAGTTCGCCGTCCACCCCGCCCAGGTTCACGGGCAGGCGCACCGAGAAGTCCCCCCTGCGGAAGGCCCTGAGGGCGGCGAGAAGCTGTCGGTTGTCGAGCGAATCGTCGGCGATCGAAGCCATGGACATTGTCAGTACCCGTACGAAATATCCGTCGGGGTGACCTCTCACGCCTCGCGTCGGAACGGACCGCTGGTCGGCCTCTCCTGACGTCGGCGCGCGTGTTGGCTCCCCCAAACCTAACCACACGGAATGTCCCGCGGCGCAGTTCGGTTCCGTACGCGAGAGGAGAATTTGACGAGTTGCCATTCAGGCCGGAGAGGCTAGGTTCGCGCGCCATGCAGACCTTCCGCCGACCTCCGGAAGCGCGGTGACCGACTCCGGGCGCACCTCTCTCGACCCCGACCTGACGCGCTTCATCGAGAGCGCGCTGCCGTCGGTCTGGGCGCTCGAGACCCTTTTGGTGATGCGGCGCGGCGGGGCGCGCGCCTGGTCTGCCGACGCCCTCGTCACCGAGACACGCTCCAGCCTCAACGTCATGAGCGACTGCCTGCGCACGCTTGAGCGGGCGGGACTGGTGGCCGTGAGCGACGACGGGCACCGGTACCAGCCCGCCACTCCTCATCTCGCCGATCTGGTGGAGCGCCTCGCCGCCACCTATGCGGAACGACCATTCAGCGTTACCGCTGTGATCATGGCCAAGCGCTCGGACGCCCTGAAGGGCTTCGCCGACTCGTTCCGGCTGGGAAAGTGGAAGTCATGAGCCTCGGCGCGCCCGCACTCGTCTATGGATTGTGCCTGGTCACCAGCGCGATCTGCGCCGCCCTGCTGATCCGCACGTGGCGACGCACGCGCCAGCCGCTGCTGATGTGGAGCGCGGGGTGCTTCAGCCTGTTGGCGCTCAACGCCGCCTTCGTGGTGCTGGACATGGTGCTGCTGGTGGGGATCGACTTCACCCTGGCGCGGATCGCGACCTCGTTCGCCGCAGTCAGCGTGCTGATCTACGGCTTCATCTGGGAGGTCGACCGATGACCCTCCAGGCCGTCATGACCGGCGCGATCATCATGGGATACGGGGTCGCCGCGGTCTTCTTCCTGAAATTCTGGCGGCGCACCGGCGACGCCCTCTTTCTGGCCTTCTCAACGGCCTTCCTGCTGCTGGCGGCCGTGCCGCTGCTGACGCTGACCCTCGAGGTCCCGCGCGAAGAGCAGAGTCCCTTCTATCTGCTGCGCGCCCTGGCCTTCGTCATCATCATCGTCGCCATAGTCGCGAAGTCGCGACAGCCGCGGGGCTGACCGTCGGGATCCTGACCGCTTCGGGACCGCTGTCCGGCGGGAGGGCTGGTGGAAGCGGTCCTCAATCCCTCTGTAGTCTTGCGCCCGGGCGGGATTTCAGTGAAGGCCGACCGGGGTCGGTCGACCGTCAACGCCAGACGGGGCGTCGCCGGGCCGGTGGACTCCCGGCTCCGGACAGGGTTGAGTTGTCCCAAGGGTGCGGCGTCGGCGACGGCGAAGGACGCCCGGCCATGTCTCCGGGGGGACTACACACGATGACGCGCGCGTTCCTGACCTCGGTCGTCCTGCTGGCCTGTGCCGGATCCGCCGCCGCCCAGACGCCTGAACCGATCCCGCCGGGCGGCGCCCCGGCGGCTCCGGCCGCCGGCGCCCCGGCCGAAGCGCCCAAATGGGACGTGCAGAATCCGCCGGGCCCGTCGCGAGAAGTCTCGATCGACGTGACCCGCGGCACCTGGATGTCGCTGGACGTCAGCCCCGACGGCCGGACCCTCGTCTTCGACCTTCTGGGGGACATCTACGTCATGCCGATCTCCGGCGGCGAGGCGCGCGCGATCGCTTCGGGCGTGGCCTGGGACATGCAGCCGAAATGGTCGCCGGACGGCCGCCACATCGCCTTCACCTCGGACCGGGCCGGCGGCGACAACATCTGGATTATGGAAGCAGACGGCTCGAACCCGACCCAGGTGTCCAGGGAGAGCTTCCGTCTCCTGAACCAGCCGGAATGGACGCCGGACGGCCAGTTCATCGTCGGGCGCAAGCATTTCACCTCGGCCCGATCCCTGGGGGCTGGCGAGATGTGGCTGTATCACCGCTCGGGCGGATCCGGCGTGCAGATGACCGAGCGCCGCACCCAGCAGAAGGACACCGGCGAGCCGGCCTTCTCGCCCGACGGCCGCTATCTCTACTTCAGCGACGACGCCACACCCGGCACGACGTTCGAGTATTCCAAGGACGTCAACGAACAGATCTACATCATCCGCCGCCTCGACCGCGAGACCGGCGAGGTCGAGCCCTACATCACCGGACCCGGCGGCTCGATCCGGCCGACCCCGTCCCCGGACGGCCGGTCGATCGCCTTCATTCGCCGCGTCCGCTACCAGTCGACCCTCTATGTGATGGACGTCGAGTCCGGACGGGAGACGCCCGTCTTCTCCGGGCTCGACCGGGATCTCCAGGAGACATGGGCGGTCCACGGCGTCTATCCGGCCATCAGCTGGACGCCCGACAGCCGGTCCATCGTCTTCTGGGCCGACGGCCGCATCCAGCGCGTCGACGTCGCCTCCCAGGAGGTCGCCGACATTCCCTTCCACGTCGCCGACACCCGCCGGGTTCAGGACGCGGTTCGCGTTCCGGTCGAGGTGGCGCCCGACGCCTTCGAGGTGAAGATGGTCCGCTGGGCCCGACCTTCTCCGGACGGCACGCGAGTGGTGTTCGAGGCCCTCGGCAATCTCTGGATTCGGGACCTGCCGACGGGGACGGCGCGGCGGCTGACGCGTCAGAGCGACCACTTCGAACTCTATCCGAACTGGTCCCGCGACGGCCGGTCGATCGTCTATGTGACCTGGGACGACGAGGCGCTCGGCTCGGTCCGGGTGGTCCCCGCCTCGGGCGGCGTGGGCCGGGTGATCACGTCGCGGCCCGGCCACTACGTCGAGCCTGTGTTCTCGCCCGACGGGCGCACCGTGGTCTACCGCGCGACGGGCGGCGGCTCGCTGATGCCGGCCCTCTGGACGCGCGATCCGGGGGTCTATCGCATCCCGTCCGACGGCGGGGACGCGGTGCTGATCACCGATGAGGGGACGAATCCCCAGTTCGGCGCCGAGGGCGACCGCCTGTTCCTGTCCGGTCGGGACGGCGACAAGCGCACCCTGTTCTCGGTCGATCTGGACGGCGACGAGGCGCGCACGCACCTGACCTCCGAGTGGGCCAATGAGTTCGCCGTGTCTCCGGACGGGAACTGGATCGGCTGGACCGAGCGGTTCAATGCCTACGTCGCCCCCTTCGTGGCGGCGGGTCGACCGATCACGGTCAGCGCCGACGGCAAGTCCCTGCCGCAGGCCCGGGTCACGCGCGACGCCGGCGACTGGCTGAGCTGGTCCGGCGACTCCCGCCGGCTGCAGTGGTCGCTGGGGCCCGAGCTGTTCACCCGCGACCTGAACCAGGCCTTCGCCTTCGTCGACGGCGCGCCGGAGGAGCTGCCCGAGCCCGCGGAGGCCGGGATCAATCTCGGCTTCCCGGCGCCGACCGACGCGCCCGATGGCCGGATGGCCCTGACCGGCGCGCGGTTGATCACCATGAACGGCGCCGAGGTCATCGAGAACGGGGTCATCATCATCGACGGCGCCCGGATCGAAGCCATCGGGCCCGCGGCGTCCACCCCGATCCCGGCGGGCGTGCCGGTCCTCGACATGGCGGGAAAGACCATCATGCCCGGCATCGTCGACGCCCACTGGCACGGCGCCATGGGTTCGAACCAGATCATCCCCGAGCAGAGCTGGGTCAACTACGCGTCCCTCGCCTTCGGCGTGACCACCATCTTCAACCCGTCGGCCGGCACCAGCGAGATCGTGGCCCACAGCGAGCTTGCCCGGGCCGGCCGGGTGGTGGCCCCGCGCATCTTCTCGACCGGCACCATCCTGTACGGCGCGAACACCGCGTTCACCGCCCAGGTCGACGACCTCGACGACGCGCTGTCGACCCTTCGGCGGATGCGGGCCGCCGGCATCACCACGGTCAAGAGCTACAACCAACCCCGCCGAGACCAGCGCCAGCAGATCATCGAAGCGGCGCGCCAGCTGGGAATGATGGTCGTCCCCGAAGGCGGCTCGCTGTTCCAGCACAACATGACCATGGTCATCGACGGCCACACGACGATCGAGCATGCGATCCCGCTGGCCAGGCTCTATGACGACGTGCACCAGCTCTGGCGCCAGACCGGCACGGCCTACAACCCGACCCTTTCCGTGGCCTATGGCGGCAGCTACGGCGAGAATTACTGGTACCAGGAAAGCGAGGTCTGGAACCATCCGATCCTGACGCAGTATGTGCCGCGCCGCCTTCTGGACGCGCGCGCGCGTCGGCCCGTCACCCTGCCGGACAACGAGTGGAACCACGTCTCGGTCGCGCGCGAGGCGCGGCGGCTCTCCGACCAGGGCGTCGTCGTCGCCATCGGCGCGCACGGTCAACGCGAAGGTCTGGCGGCCCACTGGGAGATGTGGATGCTGTCCCAGGGCGGGATGGCGCCGCTTGAGGCCATCCGCGCCGGCACCCTGAACGGGGCCAAGGCGCTGGGCATGGACCGCGACATCGGTTCGCTTGAGGTCGGCAAGCTCGCCGACATGGTGGTGCTGGACGGGAATCCCCTGGAGAACATCCGCAACACCAGCACCGTGGCCTTCACCGTCCTGAACGGCCGGGTGTACGACGCGGGCATGAACGAGATCGCCCCCCGCCGGCGACCGCGGGCGCCCTTCTGGTTCGTCGCAGCCGACGGCGAGGCCCTGCCGTCGGATACGGCGGCGGAAACGGAGACCGACGGGGATCACGGCCACTGACGTGACGAATGGACGTGCGGCGGAGTCGCACTCGCGATCGCCGGTCCCGGCTGCTGGCCGGTGTCGCGCCTGCGGGGACCCGACGCCGTCCGGCTGGCGGCTTCCGGAGGCTCCCGACCGGGAGTGCGTGGCGGCGCCGTCAGTCTGGCGACAGAAGTCCCCGCCGGCGCAACGCGGTTTCGCGCAGACCCGTTGACCTCTCGATAAGGCAACGGGAGCACTCTTGGGCCATGGCCGCAGGCAAGTCTTCGTTGCGTTCGACACGATACCGGTGGGGCCTGGCGGTGGCCGGGGGCCTCGTGCTGGCCATCCTCGTCGCTTCCGCCGTCGAACTTCGTCGCGAATTCGGCGGGGCGGCGCGGCTTCGCGCGGAGGTGGGGCGGTCTTACGACACCCGGAGCCGAATTCAGTCGGTGTTCTCGCTGATGCAGGATGCGGAAACCGGACAGCGCGGCTTCATCATCACCGGCGATGAGCGGTTCCTCGAGCCCTACGACCGCGCGCTTCGAGAGATGGACGGAGCCCTCGCCGAGCTTCAACGCCGCCTGGCCGACGATCCCGCACAGTCGCGCGAGGTCGTCGCCCTGCGGACCCTGGTCGGCCGCAAGCGCGACACCATGGAGCGTACGGTCGAGCTGAGGACGGACGGCGACGTGGGCGCCGCCATGGCGATCGTTTCCAGCGGCGAGGGGAAGATCGCGATGGACGGCATCCGCGAGGTGGTCGAGCGGATGATCCGGCAAGAAGCCGCCGCCCTGGATCAACTGGCCCAGCGATCCGAGGGGAGGACCCGCAGGACCGAGGCGCTGGTGGCCGCCCTGTTCGTCCTCCTGATCGCCACGGCCGCGATCATCGGCTTTCTGGTCTGGCGGTTCGTCACGACGCGCACCGCTCTGATGGAGCGGCTGGCGGCCTCGGCCGCGCGGCAACAGGCGACCCTGGACAGCGCCATTGACGCCATCGTGACGCTGAACCCCAGCGGCAGCGTCGAGAGCGTCAACGCCGCGGGCGAACGGATGTTCGGCTGGCCGGCTTCGGACCTCATCCGCCGCGACGTCGGCGTTCTGATCGATCTGGCGGACAACGGCGAGGGCGCTTTCCTGCGCCGCCTCGGCGAAAGCCAGGGCGCGCTGGAAGGGGGCATCGTCCGCGAGATGACGGCGCGACGCCGCGACGGGAGCACTTTTCCCGTGGACGTGGCGTTGGGAGCCATGGACCTGCCCACTGGACGGCACCTGGTCGCGGTGGTCCGCGACATCAGCGAGCGCCGTCGGATCGAAGCGATGAAGGATGCCTTCGTCTCGACCGTCAGTCACGAACTGCGCACGCCGCTGACCTCGATCGCCGGCTCATTGGGTCTGCTGGCCGGCGGCGCGGCCGGCGAGCTGCCGGAGAAGGCGTCCCGGCTGATCGGCATCGCCCATTCCAACAGCCAGCGGCTGGTGCGCCTGATCAACGACATCCTGGACGTGGAAAAGCTGGAGTCCGGCAGGCAGCCGATGACGATGGAGGTGCTGGATCTGCGCGACGTCGCGCGGCGCTCGGTCGAGGGGGTCCAAGGCTATGCCGACCAGCTGGGGGTGGTCCTGTCGCTGGGGGAGGGCGAGCCCGCGCCCGTGCGGGGCGATATGGACCGGCTGATCCAGGTCGTCACCAATCTGCTTTCCAACGCCGCCAAGTTCTCGCCGTCGGGGGGCGAGGTCAGCGTCGGGGTCAACCCCGAGACCCGGATCGCGCGCCTCAGCGTCGCCGACCGCGGGCCGGGCATTCCCGACGCGTTCCGCGCCCGCATCTTCGGCAAGTTCGCCCAGGCCGACGCCTCGGACGCGCGGGCCAAGGGTGGAACCGGCCTGGGCCTTGCCATCGCGCGCGAGATCGCCGAGCGGCACGGCGGCCGGCTGTGGTTCGAGTCGCAGGAGGGGGAGGGCGCCACCTTCCACCTCGATCTGCCGCTGTGGAGCGACGCCCCGAGGTCCACGGGCGCGGGGCGGCTGCTGATCTGCGAGGACGATCCGGACGCGGCGCGCGTCCTGTCGGACATGCTGGCGCTGGAAGGCTATGAGACCGATGTGGCCGCGACGGCGCGTGAGGCCTTGTCGCTGGCGAGGCGCGGCGCCTACCAGGCCGCCCTGGTCGACCTGCAGCTGCCCGACGCCGACGGCGTCGGCCTGATCCGCGCGCTGAAGGCGGACAGGTCGACCCGGGGCATGCCGGTGATCGTCGTTTCCGGCGACGTCGCACGCGGCAAGGTCAGGGGGCGGTCGCTGGAGGTCGTCGACTGGATGGAGAAGCCGTTCGATCAGGATCGGCTGAGGCAGGCCATCGCGGCGCTGCCCGGGGCGGCCCGTCCGAAGGTCCTGCACGTCGACGACGACCCCGACATCCTTTCGGTCACCGCGGAAGCGCTGGGGGACACGGCGGAGGTGACGCCCGCGCGCAGTCTCGGCGAGGCGCGCGACGCCCTCGGCCGGCAGCGACCCGACCTCGTCATCCTTGATCTCGGGCTGCCCGACGGTCACGGGCTGGATCTGCTGCCCGACCTGACCGACGAAGCCGGCGCGACCATACCGGTGATCGTCTATTCCGCACAGGATCTGGACGCCCGGATCGCGCCGTCGGTGCAGGCCGTGTTGACCAAGTCGCGGATGTCGCTGACCCAGCTCAGCCGCACCGTTCACCGGCTGGCCACGAACAGGGAGGGCGAAGGGTGAGCCTGCTGCGCCTGCTGCACGTCGACGATGAAGCGGACATCCGCGAGATCGCGGCCTTCTCGCTTGAACTCGATCCGGAGATTGCCGTGACTTCCGCAGCATCGGGCGATGCGGCGCTGGAAGTGCTCCGTGCCGGAGCCGCGATCGACGTCGTCCTTCTGGACGTGATGATGCCGGGCATGGATGGCCCCGAGACGCTGCGCCGGTTGCGGGAGACGGCCGGATGCGAGGCGATCCCGGTCATCTTCATGACCGCCCGGGCGCAGGAGGGCGAACTCGACCGCTACCGCGCGCTCGGCGCCCTGGACGTGATCATCAAGCCGTTCGACCCCATGACGCTGGCGCAGCAGGTGAGGGCGGTGCTGGCCGGGGCCGGGCAGTGAGCGGCGTTCCCGAGGCGCTGCGCGCGCGGTTCGTGGAGCGCTGCCGCAATGATCTCGCGGCGCTGGAAAGCTCCCCGTCGCAGACCGAGCTTCGCGCGTTGGCGCACGGTCTGGCCGGCGCGGGCGGCACGTTCGGGCATCCGGAGATCAGCGCCGCGGCCGCTGCGATCGAAGACGTCCTGCTCGCCGGGCGTGCACCGACCGACGCCGAGACCCAGGCCCTGCGCGACGCGCTGGAACAGGCGGTCAGGCCTGGGCGCTGAAGCCCTTGCGGGTCATCGTGCCCCATGACTGGCTGCGCCGCATCCACTGCCACAGGCCCCGCAGACGCCAGACGTTGTTGAGCTGGCGATAGCCGAAGTTTTCGAGCACCGCGACGGCGGTCAGGATCAACAGGTGCCGGGCCCGCGGGAAACGGCGCAGCTCCGATTCTTCCAGCGCCAGCGCGCCCACCGAGATCACGACGCCGAAGGTGAAGCTGACGGCGAGGAAGGCGAGGAGGTAGTCGATCGAAAGGAGGCCCAACGCCCAGAAGGCGGGGATCAGCAGATAGCCCAGCAGTTCGATCACCGGCCCCAGGATGTCGACCAGCAGGATGTAGGTGAAGCCGAGCGCGCCGAGCCGGCCGTAGCGGGGCTTGAACATGACGTCCCAGTGCCGTTCGAACGTCTCCAGGGCCCCGCGGTGCCAGCGCGACCGCTGACGGCCCAGAACGCGCAGGCTCTCCGGCGCCTCGGTCCAGCAGACCGGCTCCGGCACGAAGCCGACGCGATAGGGCAGCCGCTTGTCGCGCATCAACCGGTGCAGCTTGACCACCAGCTCCATGTCCTCGCCGACGGTGCCCCGCGTGTACCCGCCCGCTTCGATCACCCGCGCGCGGCGGAACAGGCCGAAGGCGCCGGAGATGATGGTCAGGGCGTTGATCCGGCTCCACGCCAGACGGGCCATCAGGAAGGCGCGCAGATATTCGACCGTCTGCAGCAGCGCCAGGAAGCTGCGCGGCAGGCCGACCTGGATGACCCGTCCGTCGCGGATCACGCAGCCGTTGGCGATCCGCACCGTGCCGCCGACCGCGATCGTCCGCTCGGGATCCTCGACGAAGGGCCGGACGGCGCGCAGCAGGGCGTCGGGCTCCAGCAGGGAGTCCGCGTCCATCGAGCAGAAGATCGGCGCCCGCGACACGTTGATGCCGGCGTTCAGCGCGTCCGCCTTGCCGCCGTTGGCCTTGTCCACGACGATCAGCCGGGGCTGGTGCTCGGCGCCGTAGATGCCGCGGATGGGTTGATGCTCCAGCGGCTGGTCGAAGTGGCGCTGGATCGGCCGGAGCCCGTAGGCGTCGATCAGCGTCCGCAGCGTCGCGTCTGACGAGCCGTCGTTCACGACGATCACCTCGAAGCTGGGATACCGCAGCGACAGCAGCGACCGCACGCTCTGCACGATGGTCAGGGCTTCGTTGTAGGCGGGCGCCAGCAGGGCGATCGGCGGCGAGGCCTCGGCATAGCGGCGCCACAGCACCGTCGACTGGGGGATCGAGGGCCGCTGGGACAGGGCGACGGCCGCCAATCCCAGCTGGACAAGATACAGCAGGTTCTGCAGCGCCCCCGCGCCGATGACGAACCAGGCGATGGCCTGGGCGTACCCGACGAGGGTCACAAGCGCGTCGCTCATGCCGACACCCCGCGTTCGGCCAGAGCCAGCGACGCGGCCCGGCGGACGACGTCCTGATCGACGCCGGCGGCAAGCCGCAGGCTGGCCACGCCCTTTTCGCCGAGCGCGCTGAGAGCCTCGCCCGACCGGAAACGCACCCACCAGACCCCGTCGGCCAGCGCCTGGACCAGCAGCGGGGCGGCGGACACCAGCCCTATGCGTCCGGCCGCCTCGGCCGAGGCGGCGCGGACCTCCCATGCCTGGTCCGACAGGCCGGCGATCACGGCAGGCTCCGCGGCCGGATGGGCGAGCACGCCCAGGGCGCGGATGCAGGCGATCCGAAGTTCCAGGTCCGCTTCGGGGAAAGCCGCCATCAGCGCGGGCACGGCCCGATAGTCGCCCGAACGCCCCAGTGCGTCGGCGACGATGGTCCTCATGACGACCGACGCGGCCGGGTCCCTGAACACCGTCAGCGCCTGTTCGGGAGAACGGGCCACCATGGCCCTGACCACGGACTCGTAAAGCAGGGAGTCCTGCAACCCCCGCGACGACACGTCGGCCAGCAGATCCCACAGGGGCGGCGCCTGATCCAGCGCCAGAAGGGCGTTCAGCGCCGCGACGCGGAATTCCGGATCACGCGCGACGGCCAGGGCCTGGCGAAGGGCGGCGGCGTTGGCGGGATTGGGGAAGACCGCGAGGGCCTCCGCCGCGGCGATCCTGCCGGCGCGGCTGCCGCGACGCAGGCGGCGGCGCAGCCGGTCTTCCACGCCCAGTCCGGCAAGCGCAGACGTGAGACGTTCGCGCTCGTGTCCGCGGACGAGGCCGGCGATGTCGAGGATCGCCTCGGCCGTGAGACGCGCGCGCCGACTGGGGCCGTTCAGCTGGCGCGCGGCCTCGACGTGGCCGTCCATGATCTCCAGGAACAGCCGGCGCATCCGGGCCTGATCCAGCCCCAGCCGGGCGTCCCGTCGCGCGCGGACCAGACGCGCGGTGATCAACCAGACCATCCACGCCAGGGCCGCGGCCCCGAGGACGATCGAGCCCCACCACAGGAAGCCGAGCAGACTCACCAGAAACGCCAGCCCAACCCGACGTTGATCGACCGCCGGCCATAGGCCCCGCGATCCTCGTCGAGGACGCCCAGCCGCAGGGACAGCCGATCGGTCAGATCCCACTCGCCGCCGAGGGCGACTGAGGAGACGTCGGTCACGACGCCTTCGCTGGTCTCCGGCGCGTCGGCATGATCGATCCGCAGCCGGAACCGGTCGGTGACGGCCCAGCGCGCCGAGACGGCATAACCGTCCTCTCGATCCCCGTTCTCGTCCCAGACGTTGATCCAGCGCCCGGCCACGGTCGCGCGACCGTCGAACAGGTCGATCGACAGGCCGGGCTGAAGCGACGAGACCTCGCCAGCGGTGAAACGGGCGACCGACCCGTCCAGGGTCGCGCTGACGGCCGGCGCCACGCGCCAGGCGCCGCCGGCCCGTACCGCGAGTTCGGGCCGGTGGTCCGCGTCCGGGGCGCCGCCGACGGCGATCCAGGCGTCGCCGCCGACGAAGCGTCGGCCGACCTGCCCCTCCAGATAGACGTCGGCACGATCGAAACGTTCGGTGCGTTCGACGGCGCCGGACGCCGTCCAGCGGTCGCCCACCGAACGGGTGAGCGCCACGCGCGCCTCGGTCCAGTCCGACAGCCCGGCGCCGAGACGGCTCCGTGAAAGGTCGACGTCGACGCGCCCGCGCGCCGGGTCTGCGGGTGAGGCGAACAGGGCGCGCACGTCGGGGCGCTCGGGGGCCAGACGGGCCGCCTCGGCCGCGTAGGCCGCCGCCGCCCGCGGGTCGCCCCGCCGCCGCGCGATCCGGGCGAGGGCGACATGGGCGTCGACGTATTCGGGCGCCCGTGCGACGACCTGCCGCAACTCGGCCTCGGCCTCTTCCAGCCGTCCCAGATCCAGCAGCGCCAGCCCTAGCTGCAGGCGTGCGTCGACGTCGTCGGGACGGGCGACGAGGGCCGACCGCAGCTTGTCGACCGCCTGCGCCGGACGGCCGGCCCGGCGATCGGCGACCGCGGCCTCGTAGAGCGCCGTCGGGTCCTGGCGGACCTCAGCGGGGACGTCTTGCGCGATCATCATCCTGCACCTGCTGGGGGACGGCCAGGCGACGCACGCGCTCCAGCAGTTCGTCGGGAATGAAGGGCTTCACCAGATAGTCGGCGGCCCCGAGCTGGAGGGCGCCCACGACGTCGGCCTCGCGCCGCAGCGCCGTCAGCATGATCACGGGGATGGACGAGGCCTGCGGATCGACCTTCAGCCGGCGCAGAACCTCGAAGCCGTCCATGACCGGCATCATGGCGTCCAGGACCACCAGGTCGGGGTGATGTTCGCGGATCAGGCCCAGCACCTCGCCGCCGTCCTCGGCGACGATCACCAGATGGCCGTCGCCGGCCAGCTTGTGCTGCAACAACCCCCGCAACAGGGGGTCGTCGTCGGCGATGAGGACGCGCGCCATGCGTCGACTCCCTACTCAGCGCCCCCGACCGGTGGATGATAGGGGCGCCGCGGTGAATCAAGCGCTACCGCAGCGATAAAGTTCGATACCGAAGTTCGGCCGAGCCGATGAGGACGCGATCGATCCCCTGCCTCCGTCAGTGCCCCGCGGGCGCGGCCACCGCGTCGGCGTCGGCGACTTTGGCCTTCGCGGCCATGACGGCGAAGGCGACGAGGATGAGGTAGCC
>NZ_RQWJ01000005.1 GCF_003934285.1 Brevundimonas fluminis | reverse complement strand
CTTCTTCACCGCCGCGATCAGCGGGTCGATCAGCGAGGTGGCGAACCCCCAGGCGAAGAACAGGGTGGTCACATAGGCGAAGGCCAGCCCCGTCCCCTTCGAAGCGGTCGGCGTGTCGGTCATGTCGGTCATGCGGGTTCCTGTGGGGAAGCGGTCGACCGTCGCAGCATCGGGGCGACGACGGGCACGGTGAGCATGGTGGATCCCACCGCCATCAGCAGCAGGGCGGTGAAGGCGTCGTTGGTGATGATCTGGCGGTCCAGCAGGACGTTGGCGAAGATGATCATGATCAGGGCCTTGGTCTGGAGCAGCCAGCCGATCACCGAGGCCTGTCCGCGCGGCCAGTTCAGGAGGCGTCCGGCCAGATGCACGCCCGCCAGCTTGCCCGCCACCGAGGCGGCCAGCAGGACGCCGGCGGCCAGGAAGACGGCGGCGCCGCCCATGTCCCACTGGGTGCGCAGGCCGGTGCTGAGGAAGAAGACCGGCATGATCGCCAGCAGGACGTGGTCGCGGAAGACGTCCATCCTCTCGCGCCCGAACCACTCCTGATCCAGCACGACCCCGGCCAGGAAGGCGCCGACCATGAAGTGCAGTCCCGACCAGTCGCCGGCCAGGCCGCACAGGGCCAGCCAGATCAGGGCGACGTACCAGCGGTCCTTCTCCGGGATGCGCTTCATCAAGGCCCGCACCGCCACCGCGGCGACGGCGAAGCCGACCAGAAACGCGCCCTGACGGCCGATCCGCTCCCAGTCCAGCAGGATCAGCGCCAGCACCCCCCAGATGGCGACGTCGTCGAGGCTGGCGTAGCGCAGGATGCGCTGGCCCAGCGGCTGCCGCAGGATCTCCAGCTTCTGCATGAACAGGATCAGGATGGGCAGGGCGGTGACGCCGCAGGCCATGCCGACGCCCAGCACCACCTGCCACGCCGCCGCGTCCGGACCGGCCCAGCCGGGAAAGCGCAGCAGGCCCACGGCCGCCACCGCCCCGAAGGCCAGGGGCACGACCAGCGCCAGCCCCGCCGTCACCCCGGTCTCCACCCGGTCGCGCCACGCCTGCCGCAGGTCCAGCTCGACCCCCGCGACGAAGACGAAGATCATCACCGCCCACCAGGCCACGCCGTTCAGCGACGCGATGACGGTCGGCGAGAACACCGCCGCATGCGCCTGCGGAAACGCCGCCCCCAGAACCCCCGGCCCCAGCAGGATCCCCGTCACGATCTGCACCACCACCAGAGGCGCCCAGTGCTCCGTCCGCAACCCCCGCCAGATCAGATACGGCACGGTGAACACCGCCAGCATCGCGACGAGAAACAGCTCCGTGGCGTTCATGGCGTGGGTCCACCGACCTGCATGGCGTCAGCGTCCGTGCCGCTCGGCCACCGGGGCGTAGCGGTCCCAGACGGCGCCGTCGGCCAGCGAGCGGAGCAGCTTCAGATATTCCGCATGGGTCCACGCCAGGGGCGTCGCCGAGTTGGTGCCCTCGCCCGGCGCGTAGCGGTGGGCGGTCGGATCGCCGACGCCGTCCCAGACCTGTTCGGGCAGGAGCAGGCCGGCGTTGGCGAACCGTTCCATGCCGCGCACGTAAGTCTGGCGGATCGCGGCGCGCTCGGCCTCGGTGACCGTGCCGTCCAGGGCGGCGGCGGCCAGCTCATAGTGGCCGCGCTCGCCAGTGAAGAAGGGCCAGACCCGACCGCGCTGGCCGGCGTGCATCTGGCCGCCGACTCCGTAGTTGCCGCCGGTGTCGGCCTGCTCGCCATAGCCGTCGTTGCCGTACCGCCTGTAGCCCGGGGTGCGGTCGCCCTCAGGGCCGAAGTCGTAGCGGACGCGCAGCCGGTCCTCGCGGGTCTGGTCGTCGTATTCGGGCAGGGTCGCGACGATGGACGGGGCGTCGGCGCGGCGCACGCCGTAGCGCACCAGCTCCAGGAAGCCGCCGTCGATGATGCGGTCCTCCGGCAGGCCCGGCTGGCCGTTGTTCTCGCCCAGCGTCCCCTTGTCGTTGGGGTCCTCGTTGCGCGACAGGCGCAGGAAATAGTCGCCGTCGCCCAGTGAGCCGTCCGTCGTGAACATGCGAGCCTCGACCTTGGCCGCATAGTCGTCGGCGGCGGCCAGATAGCGGGCGGCGGACTCAGGGTCGCCGGACGCGGTGGCGATGTCGGCCGCGACCGTCAGGCCGGCGATGACGGCGGCGGTCGTCGACGGGCTGAAGCCCTCCTGCTCCTCCCACCGCTCCTGCTGGGTCCAGGGCGGGGTGATGGTGCGGTCGTTCCACAGGATGCCGACCGTGCCGCCGTCGACCAGGAAGTCTGCCGCCGGCTTCAGCATGTCGCGGTACGCCGCGGCGATCTGGGCGTCGTTCAGATGGCCGTCCTTCCAGAGGCGCCAGCCCAGCATGATCGGCATGGCGGTCTGGTCCAGCTGGACCCCGACCCATTCGATGGTGCCGTCGACCCAGGTCTTCTGCAGGAACCAGCCGGTCGCGCCGCTGTTGCCCGGCGTGTCGGCGCGGACCTGCACCTGGGGCAGATAGCGGAAGGCCGCCAGCGGCGTCTCGGCGTCGCCCAGCGCCAGGAAGGCCATGGCCACCTGATAGAAGTCGCGCGGCCACACCGCCTTGTAGCCGGTCGAGGGATTGGTGGCGTCCACCGTGTCGCCCCACGGGTTGGACAGCGAGGCGATCAGGGCGCCGGCGTGGGTCCGGTCCTCCTGCACCTTCAGCATCAGGGCCGAGGCCCAGGCCAGCTTGCCGCCGTCGCCGGACTGGGCGGCCAGCCGGGGCAGCTGGTCCAGAGAGGCGAGATAATCCGTCCACCCGACGGCCGCGCCCGTTCCGTCATAGGCGGCCTGGACCTGATCCAGCCCGGCCCGGTGCGCGTCGCGCGCCTCGCCCTCGGCCGCGCCGGCGTCGGGACCGAAGCCGATGACGAAGTCGCGCCTCAGCGTCTGGCCGCGACGCACGCGGGGCAGGGCGCCGGTCAGCATGATGTTGCCGGTCGCCTCGCCCGTGGTCGGGTGGGCGCGATTCATGCGGCCGTTGTCCTGCAGGTCCGTCAGGCCGTCCGAGGCGCCGACGAAGCCCACCGAGGCGGCGGTGAAGGGCACGTCGGGGATCAGGGCCAGATGACTGGCGCCCTCATGAGCGAACAGGCCGTCGACCGTCACGCGCCCCGCGTCGCCCACGCCCGTGTTGGCCATGTGCGGCTCCAGCAGGACGAACGGCACGACCGAGGCGGTCAGGGCGCGCACCTCGACCCGCACCACCAGGGCCTGCCCATCGGGATCGGTGAAGAGACGCTTCTCGATCTCGAACCGGCCCTGCCGATCCCGGGTGGTCACGCGGTACGACGGCGACAGGGGCCGGCCCTGATCATCCCTGGTCAGGTAGTCGACGGTGAAGTCCGTGCCCTCGCCCTCGACCACCACCTCGTCGCCGACGACGACGGCCAGACGCATCTGCTTGATCTGGGCCTCGTGGATCAGGCCCCACATGGTCTCCGTCAGGACGCCGTCGGCGATGGAGAACCAGACTTTGGACACCTCGCCGGTGGGCCCGCCGTCGCGGTACTGGCCGTCGACGTAGGCCTCGTAGGACGCCCCGGCGCCGACCTTGGCGGCGTTGACCCAGGTCGGCGCGTCGCCCGGCGCGCCGGGGGCGGGGCCGACGTCCTGGGCGAGCGCGGGCGCGGCGGTCAGCAGGGCCAGGGCGGAGGCGGCGGCGAGCAGACGCATGGGGGAACTCACGAAACGGGGGGAAGAAGGAAGGTCAGGGGCACGTCCAGCCGCCGGTTCCAGCTTGGCTCGTCGTGCGCCGCGCCGGGGAAGACCAGAGAACGGAAGCGGTCGGGGCCCCAGCCGGCGTCGCGGATCACCTGGTCGATGCGCGACTGGAAGAAGGGGTAGAACTGATCCAGCGTCTCGTCGCCCCGATCCATGTAGAGGCGGTGCGTCGCCGGATCGGGCAGGCCGTCGCGGACGACGCGGCTCCACGTCCGGACGACGACCTCGCGCCACGCCTCCAGCCGCCCTTCGTCCAGCCGTTCGATGCGCAGGGGCCAGTGTGTGGAGACGCAGCCGGCGGCGCCGAACACCTCGGGCCTCTGCATCATGGCGTAGAGCGAGATCAGGCCGCCCATGCTGGAACCCATGATCGCCGTGTCGTCGCGGCCGGGCAGGGTGCGCCAGGTCCGGTCGACCAGCGGCTTCAGCTCCCCGGTCAGGAAGGCGAGGTAGCCGTCCGACAGGGGCTCGCCGCCGTACAGGCCGATCAGGTCCGCCCGCACCTCGCCCGGCAGGGCGGCGATCATCGTGGCGGGCACGTATTCGCGCAGGCGCAGGGGCGTGTTGTGCACGCCGACGACGATCGGGGCGCGCACCTGTCCGGTCTCGATCAGCCGCACCAGATGCTCGTCCATTCCCCACTCGCCGAAGGGCGCGCGGGCGGGATCGAACAGGTTCTGGCCGTCGTGCATGTAGAGCACCGGATGACGATCCGCTCCGGTCTCGTATCCCGGCGGCAGCCAGACGGTGACGTCGCGCGGAGCGACGTGCGCGGAGGTCATCTGCGTCAGCTCGACCAGCGTCCCGCCGGCGACGGGCGGGCGGAAGGCCGTCAGCGCCGGCGCGGCGAGGGCGGCGGCCAGCAGGTCGCGGCGGTTCATCGGATTGCCTCGCGCACGCGCAGGCTCAGCAGGGCCGCGATCAGGAAGCTGCCGCCGCCGACCACCAGCGCCCAGATCGCCTGCCCGTCGAAGGCGGCGTTCAGGATCAGGCCCAGCAGGGTCGCGGCGACCAGCTGGGGCACCACGATGAAGATGTTGAACACCCCCATGTAGACGCCCATCTTGCGCCCCGGCACGGCCCCCGCGAGCAGGGCGTAGGGCAGGGACACGATCGAGGCCCAGGCGACGCCGACGCCGACCATGGGCAGCCACAGCAGCTCCGGATCGCGGATCAGAAAGATGCCGATCAGCCCGATCCCTCCGATCGTCAGCGCCGCGGCGTGGGCGCCGCGCTTGCCGATCCGGCCGGCCAGCACGGGCAGGGCGAAGGCCGCCAGCGCCGCGACGCCGTTGTAGACGCCGAACAGCACCCCCACCCAGTCGGCGCCCTGATTGTAGGCGGCCGAGGTCGTGTCGCTGGAGCCGAAGTGGACCGCCGTGACGGCGGCCGTCGTGTAGATCCACATGGCGAACAGGGCGAACCAGCTGAAGAACTGGACCCAGGCCAGGTCCCGCATGGTCGCGGGCATGGCCGCCATGTCGTCGAGGATCTCGGTCAGGCCGTTGGACCGGCCCCCGCGCCCCATGAAGCCGGCCAGCAGCTTCAGCAGGCCGAAGGCGGCGACGAAGCCGGCCAGCACGTACAGCTCCTTTCCGACCGCCAGACGCCAGTCGTCGGCGGCCTCGGGCAGGCCGGCGGCCTGGCCGCGAATCATCTGGATGGCGACGAACAGCGCCGCGCCGACGATCAGCCATCCGACGGCCCAGGCGGTCTGGCCGCGGGGCGCCGCGGTCGGGGCCGGCGCGGGCTCGCGCGCCGCTTCGAACCGGTCGATCTGTTCGGGGCTGTACTCCTTCGTCGTGAAGACGGTCCACAGCACGGCCGTCAGCATGGCGGCGGCGCCGACGTAGAAGCTGATGCGGACGCTGTCGGGGACGATCCCCTCCGGCGCCGTGTTGGCCACGCCCATCTGCGTCAGCAGCCACGGCAGGCAGGAGGCGAAGACCGCGCCCGTGCCGATGAAGAAGCTCTGCATCGCATAGCCCGCGGTGCGCTGCTCCTCCGGCAGGTTGTCGCCCACGAAGGCGCGGAACGGCTCCATCGTCACGTTGATCGCCGCGTCCATGATCCACAGCGTCGCCGCCGCCATCCAGAGCACGGGCGCGTTGGGCATGAAGATCAGGGCGATCGTGGTCGCGATCGCCCCGAACAGGAAATAGGGCCGGCGCCGGCCCAGCGGGCCCCAGGTGCGGTCGCTGAAATGGCCGATGATGGGCTGGACGATCAGGCCGGTCAGGGGCGCGGCGATCCAGAGGATGGCGAGGTTGTCGACCTCGGCGCCGAGCGTCTGGAAGATGCGGCTGGTGTTGGCGTTCTGCAGACCGAAGCCGATCTGGATGCCGAAGAAGCCGACGCACATGTTCCAGATGGCCAGCCGCGACAGGCGCGGCCGGATGGACATCGGGGGCGCGGCGGCGGTTTCCAGGGTCATCGACGCGCCCTTCCCAGCGGCACGAAGCGGATCGCCTGCCCGCCGCCGGGGGCCAGACGCAGGGGCAGAACGTCGGCCGAGGTGACCTCGCGGCTTTCGATGACGATGGCCTCACGGTTGGTCTTCCAATGGGCGTCGGGCGCGTCGCGATAGATCTCCGCGCGATAGCGGCGGCCGGCGTCGAGGAAGGTCAGGGGCGCCGTCAGCACGCGGGGATTCTCGTCCGTCAGCGACCCCAGAGCCCAGACGTCGGAGTTGCGGTCCTTGCGGGCGATGGTGACGTAGTCGCCGATCTCCCCGTTCAGGACGCGGGTCTCGGCCCAGTCGACCGGCACGTCCTTGATGAACCGGAACGGCTCCGGATTGGCCTCATAGTTTTCCAGCAGGTCCGCGGCCATGACCAGCGGGCTGTAGATCACGACGTACAGCGCCAGCTGCTTGGCCCAGGTGGTGGCGATGCCGTCGGGGCTGCGCGTCTCCATGCCGAAGATGCCGGGGGTGTAGTCCATCGGCCCGGCCAGCAGGCGGGTGAAGACCAGGTTCGCCTCGTGCTCAGGCGGATTGCCCGGCTGGCCCCAGGCGCTGAACTCCATGCCGCGCGCGCCCTCGCGGGTGATCATGTTCGGGTATTTGCGGCGCAGGCCGGTGTCCTTGAACGGCTCGTGGGCGTTGATCGCGACCTTGTGCTTCGCCGCCGCCTTGATGACCCGCATGTGGTGCCGGGCCATCGGCTGGCCCTCGTGCCAGGCCAGATGCGGCTTGCCGTCCGGGCCGGTGACGCGCGCGCCCCCGGCGTCGGCGACGTAGCCGGTCTTCACCGCGTGCTGGCCCAGCCGCTCCATCTGGGCGAAGGCGGCCTCCATCTGCTGCTCGTAGTGGTGGCCGTTGCCGCCGGTCTCGTGGTGGCTGATCAACTGCACGCCCTTGGCCCGCGCATGGGCGGCGACGCGCTCCAGATCGAAGTCCGGATAGGCCTGGGTGAAGCTGTAGTCCCAGCCGTTGCCGAACCACTCGCCGTCCCAGCCGACGTTCCACCCCTCGACCAGCACGCCGTCGAAGCCGTGCTCGGCCGCGAAGTCGATGTGCCGGATCGTGTAGTCGGTGGTGGCGCCGTGCCTGGGCCCGCTGGCCCAGGTCTTCCGGTCCAGATGCATGTCCCACCAGATGCCGACGTACTTCATCGGCTTCACCCAGCTGACGTCGCCCAGGACGTTCGGCTCGTTCAGGTTCAGGATCAGGCTGGATTCGACCAGTTCGCCGGCCGTGTCGGTGATCTGGAGCGTGCGCCAGGGCGTGACGCACGGCACGGTCAGCTCGACCGCGGCGGCCGACAGGCCGGGGGTCAGGGCGGCGCGGAACCGGCGGCCCTCGGCGCGCGACAGGTTCATGCCGGCATAGTCCTCGCACGCCGCCTCATGGATCGAGACGTGCAGGCCCGACGCCGCGCGCACCGTCATCGGCGTCTGCGCCGCGCCGACGGCGTCGATGGCCGTGCGGTTATAGAGATATTCCTCGCGGTTCCACTCCCAGGCCGGGATCCACCAGGCCTCGCCCGGCTCGGCCAGGGTGAACTCCGTCAACTCGACGCCCACGTTCAGGGCGGGCAGGGCGGCCTGCTCCAGAAACTCGTAACGGAAGCCCAGCCCGTCGTCGTAGATGCGGAAGACCACGTCCATGCGCCGGGCCAGCGCCCCACGCTCGGTCAGGGGCACGCGCATCTCGGTGAAGCGGTTCCGGATCGTGCGACGCTCGCCCCAAGGCTGCTCCCACGTCTCGTCCGACGAGCGGATCACCGGCGCGCCGAGGCGGAAGCCGCGCTCCAGCTTGGGAGCGTCGGTCAGGATGAAGCCCAACTTGGACGCCGTGATCACCGGCGCCCCCAGACGCGTCACCGAATACAGCGGCCGGCCGTCGCCGTCGGTCGCGATCTGGACCTCGATCGTGCCGTCGGGAGAGGCGGCCTTGGCGACCAGCGGCGCGGTCTGCGCGGCGGCGGTTCCGCCCAGCGGCAGCAGCGAGGCGCCGGCCATAGCCAGCAGGTGACGGCGGGCGATCATGCGGCGCTCCCAAGGTCAAGCTTGCCCTCTTGCCAACCCCGGGTTTCCGGGCGCATGAGGGCGGTCACAAACTTTGCAGCAAATTTTGCAGCAAGGGCGTTCGAGAGACGAGAATCCGCGTGAGCCGCAAGACCACCCGTCTGGAGGATCTGGCCAAGCTGGCCGGCGTGTCGATCTCCACCGCCTCGCGCGCGCTGAACGACAGCCCGGCCGTCAACGACCGGACCAAGCAGCTGATCTGGAAGCTGGCGCGCGAGCACGACTATCCGTTCCGCCGCCACATGCCGTCCGGCCCGATCGGGGCGGAAGCCACGCTGGCGCTGGTGGTCCCGCGGCCGCAGGGTCGCGACGGACGCCTGTTCGACCCCTTCATGCTGGAGCTCATGGCCGGCGTCAGCGAGGCCGCCCGCGATCGCGACTGCGACCTGCTGATCAGCCATTTCTCGCCGACTTCCTATGACGACCTGATCTCCGCGATGACGACCAGCCGCGCGGAGGGCGTGATCTTTCTGGGGCAGAGCACCCTGCACGGCGCCTTCAACCGGCTGGTTCAGACCGAGGCGCGGTTCGTCGTCTGGGGCGCCCAGCTGCCGGACCAGGACTATTGCTGCGTCGGCTCCGACAACATCGCAGGCGGGCGCCGCGCGACGCTTCATCTGGCGCGGCTCGGGCGCAAGCGGATCGTGTTTCTGGGCGACCTCGACCCGCCCGAGGCCATGCAACGCCAGCGCGGCTACGTCGAGGCGCTGGAGGCTGCGGGCCTGCCGTTCGATCCGGATCTGGTCGTCGACGCCCACTTCGAGGTCGAGTCGGCCGAGGCCTCGCTGGATTCGCTGATCCATCGCGGCGTGGCCTTCGACGGCGTCGTCTGCGCCTCGGACCAGATCGCGCTGGGCGCCATGCGGGCGCTGGAACGCGAGGGCCGGCGCGTGCCGCACGACGTCTCGGTGATCGGCTTCGACAACGTCCCGTTCAGCCGCTACAGCCGCCCCGCCCTGACCACGATCGCCCAGGATACCCAGAAGGCCGGTCGCCTGATGGTGTCCAAACTGCTGGACGCCGGCGGCGAGACGGCCGGTCGCTCCGAGCGGGTGCCCGCGGACCTGATCGTGCGGGAGAGCTGCGGCGGCTGACGTCATCCGACCGGCGCCAGGATGACGCCCGCCAGCGGCGGCAGGGCCTTGATCGGGTCTTTCGGCGTGTTGACGCGCTCGACCACCGTCCAGCCGTCCGGCGCCGACCAGTTCTCCGGCTGGAAGCCCAGATTGAAGACGCACAGCCGCCGCTCGGCCCCGGTGCCCCGGGTGAAGCCGAGCAGGTCGCCGGCCATGTCCAGCATGGTCATGTCGCCCGCACGCAGTCCCGGATGCCGGCGGCGCAGGGCCACCGCCTTCCGTGCGGCGTGAAGGGTCGAGGTCGGATCGGCTTCCTGTCGGTCCACGGCAAGATCGACGTGGGCCGGGTCCACGGGGAGCCAGGGCTCGACGGTCGAAAATCCCGCGAACGTCGCGTCGGCGCGCCAGGGCAGGGGGGTCCGTGCCCCGTCGCGGCCCAGCGTCTGGGGCCAGTTGGCGATGGCCTCCGGGTCCTTCAGCCGGTCGAACGGCACCTCGGCCTGGGGCAAGCCCAGTTCCTCGCCCTGATAGATGATGGCGGTGCCGCGCAGGCACATCAGCAGGACCAGCGCCATTTCCGCGAAGGCCTTGCGGTCGCGGCCGGCGGCCCAGCGCGACACGGCGCGCGGCGCGTCGTGGTTGGAGAAGGTCCAGCTGGGCCACCCCTGGCGATCGCGGCCGTGCCATATCTCCGCGCCCTCGCGCGCCAGTTTGGCTGTGAGGGCAGGGGCATAGAGGTAGAGGAAGCCATAGGCGCTGTTCAGCCTTTCGTCGCCCATGGTGAAGGCCTGCATCTCGCGCTCCGCATGATCGCCGCCGACCTCGGCCACCGTGAACCGGCCCTCATAGGAGTCAGTGAGGGCGCGCACGCGCTTCAGAAAGTCGACGATGCCCGGCTGGGACTGATTGTGAACCTTGTCCTGGAAGTCGAACGGCCGCGTCCGCTTGCCGCCGGGCGGCAGGGGGGGATTGTCCGTCAGCGCGGGGTCGTGCATCGCGAAGTTGATGGCGTCCAGGCGGAAGCCGTCCACGCCCCGGTCCAGCCAGAACCGCGCCACGTCCAGCAGGGCGTCCTGAACCTCCGGCAGGTGCAGGTTCAGCTGCGGCTGTTCGGGCAGGAAGTTGTGCATGTAGTACTGGCCGCGTCGCGCGTCCCAGGTCCACGCAGGGCCGCCGAAGACCGACTGCCAGTTCGACGGCGGACTGCCGTCCGGCCTGGCGTCGGCCCAGACGTACCAGTCGGCGTATGGACCGGTGCGGGCGCGGCGGCCCTCCTGGAACCACGCGTGCCGGTCCGACGTGTGGGCGAAGACCAGGTCGGTGATGACCTTCAGGCCCAGGTCGTGCGCCCGGGCCAGGATGCGGTCGAAATCGTCGAGATCGCCGAAGATCGGATCAACGGCGCGATAGTCGGCCACGTCGTAGCCGAAGTCCTTCATCGGCGAGGCATAGAAGGGGGACAGCCACACCGCGTCGACGCCCAGCGAGGCGACGTGATCGAGACGCGCCAGAATTCCGGGCAGATCGCCCACGCCGTCGCCGTTCGAGTCGGCGAAGCTGCGCGGATAGATCTGATAGATCACCGCGCCGCGCCACCACTCGGCGGGTTGGTCCGCGGACGACGCGGCGGCCTTGGTCAGGGTCTGGACGGTCAACGCGGGTCCTCGGATACGCAAACGATGTAGTCGAGTGGCGCCAGCCGCACGGTGACGGAGCCGGGCGCCGAGGCCCGCGGGGCGCAGGCGCCGTGAAGCGCGCGCCAGTCGGCGGAGGTCGGCTGGACGGCGACCCGGGCCTCAAGGGGCGTCGTGCCGGTGTTGAAGACCACCAGAACCTCGCCCGGCAGATCGTCGGCGAGACGCGAGAAGGCGTAAAGGCCGGGCACGTCGTCGGCGTGACGCGTGACCTGAAGTCCACGACGCAGCAGCGGCGTCTCGCGCCGGATGCGCGCCATCTCCGACAGGCGGACGTAGAGGGGGGCTGAGGCGTCGTAGGGCCCGTGCAGCCCGCCGACGCGGCGTCCGTCGCGATAGCTCGGAACGTCCGAAGCCCACATGTCGTGGCGCGACCGGCCATAGTCGCCCTCGCCCATGAAGCCCTGCTCGTCGCCGTAATAGATCACCGGCACGCCGCGCGAGAACATCATCAGGGCGTGGGCCAGGGTGGTTCGTGCCAGCAGTTCCTCGTCGGAAATGTCCGGCCGGTCCTTGGCCAGGAACCAGCCGATCCGCCCCATGTCATGATTGCCGAGGAACGTCGGCAGCGTCAGCGCGGCCTGCTCCCCGCCCTCATAGACCGGATCCGCCGCGTGGACGCGGGCCAGGGCGTCGGGCCCGGCCCGCCCGGCGGCGACGTCGGTCGCCTTGGTCTGGAAGGCGAAGTCGAGCACCGACGGCAGGCCGTCCACGCGCGTGTGACGCGCGAGGGCGGCCGGGTCGTGGTCGTAGACCTCCCCGAAGATGTGGAAGTTCGGAATGCCTCGCGCCGCCGCCCGCGCCCGCATCGCGGGCACGAAGGCCTGCCAGAACTCCGGATTCACGTGCTTGGCCGTGTCGATCCGGAAGCCGTCGATGCCCAGCCTGTCGATCCAGTCGCCGTAGACGTCGATGAAGCCCTGGACCACCCGCGGATGCTCGGTCATCACCCCGTCCAACCCGGCGAAATCGCCCAGCAGCGAACTCTCGCCGCGGAAGGTCGAGTCGCCACGGTTATGATAGACGCCCAGGTCGTTCAGCCAGGCGGGCGTCTTGGCGTCTCGCTCGGCGTCGGGGACGTAGGGCTGGTAGGCCCAGTCGACCCGCGTCAGGAGGGAGAAGGTCTCGGGCCGGGTGGGATCGAAGCCGGCGTTGATCTCCGGGCCCTCCACACCTCCCGTGCGGGTCCACGGATGGTCCGCCGTGCCGCGATAGGTGCAGCCGGTGCACCCCCGATATTGGATCACGTCGGCGGTGTGGTTGGTGACGATGTCCAGATAGACCTTGATGCCGCGGGCGTGGGCCGCGTCGACGAACGCCCTCAGTTCCGCGTCCGTGCCGAGGTGCGGATCCACCGAGGTGAAGTCGAGGATCCAGTAGCCGTGATGGCCGGCCGTCTCCCGGCCCGGCGGGCCCTGGACCGGCTTGTTGCGGAACACGGGGGCGATCCAGATCGCCGTGACTCCCAGGCCCTGGATGTAATCCAGCCGCTCCGTCAGCCCGGCAAGGTCGCCGCCGTGATAGAAGTCCGGATGGGCCGGGTCGAACCCGGTGGTCAGGCGGTCGCCGTTCAGGCCGCCCCGGTCATTGGCCGGATCTCCGTTGGCGAAGCGGTCCGGCAGCAGGAAATAGATGACCTCGTCCTGCGGCAGACGGGTCCGCATTTCCGCGGTCGCGTCGACGACCTGCGCGCGGGCGAATCCGCCGACGCCCTGAGTCAGCGCAGCCGCGCCCGCCATCGCGCCCGCCCACGTTCGCCATCCCGCCATTCCGACACGTCCTCCCGCCGCCGGGGTGCATTGCCTCAGCGTGCGTTTGCAAGTTTTTGCAGTCCAGGAGCCCCCTGTCAACGAGACAGTGGCGCGGCGGCCATGTGGCCATAATGTGTCAGGGCCGACAACAATCGCGGGGAATCTGCGCTTCCTGCGAGGGCGTCCCGGGGCCGCGCAGATTAATCACTTGCAATGTTCGAACGCGTTTGCATTGATTTGCGAACCGCGGATCGCTTCGCTAGAGGGCGGCCGCTCGGGAGGATCGAGATGAGAACCATGCATACCCGTCGCGCACGCCTGCTGACCGGCGGCGCCGCCCTGGCGCTAGGTCTGGCCCTGGCGGGCGCAGCCCATGCGCAGTCGTCGACCCAGGATCCGGAGACCGAGGTCGACGAGATCATCGTCACCGGCATCCGCGCCTCGATCGAGAACTCGATCGCGACCAAGCGGGAAGAGACGTCGATCGTCGAGGTCGTCACCGCCGAGGACATCGGCAAGCTTCCCGACGTCTCCATCGCCGAATCGCTGGGCCGCCTGCCCGGACTGGCGCTGCAGCGGCTGGACGGCCGCGGCCAGAACATCTCGATCCGCGGCCTGGGCCCTGACTTCACGACCGCCCTGCTCAACGGCCGGGAACAGGTCTCCACCGGCGACAACCGCGGCGTCGAATTCGACCAGTATCCGTCGGAGCTCCTTGGCAGCGTCGTGGTCTACAAGACGCCGGACGCGGCGCTGACGGGTCAGGGGCTGGCCGGCACGGCCGACCTTCGCGTCGTCCGGCCGCTGGAGTACGGGCGCCGCGCTCTGGCCGCCAACTTCCGCTATGAGCAGAACGACATTGGCGCTTTGAACGCCGGCACGACTGACAGCGGCAACCGCTTCAGCATCTCGTACATCGACCAGTTCGCCGACGACACCATCGGGATCGTGCTGGGCTACGCCCACATCGAAAGCCCTTATCAGTCCGAACGTTTCAACGCCTGGGGCTATCCTGAAGTGACGGGCGGCGGTCCCCGCGTGATCGGCGGTTCCAAGCCCTATGTGATGTCGTCCGAGTTGGAACGCGACGGCTGGATCGGCGTGCTCGAGTACCGGCCGAACGACCAGCTGCACATGACGTTCGACGCCTTCTATTCGCAGTTCGACAACACCCAGATCCTGCGCGGCATCGAACTGCCGCTGTTCTGGTCGGCCGCGACGCTGCAGCCCGGGTACACGGTCGAAGACGGCCTGGTGACCGCCGGCACCTACAGTGGGGTCAAGGGCGTCGTCCGCAACGACGTCAACACACGCGACAGCGAACTGCTCTCGCTGGGCTGGAACATCGAGCAGCAGATCAGCGACGACTGGTCCTTCTCGGCTGACCTGAGCTTCTCCTCGGTCGACCGCACCGACGTCATCCTGGAAACCTATGCCGGCACCGGCCGCGGCCCGGCGGGCGCCACCGACACCATCGACTTCGAGACGGGCGGCGACATCACCCGCTTCGACCCGATGCTGGACTACGGGGACTTCAACTTGATCCGCCTCACCAGCCCGCAGGGCTGGGGCGGCGACATCATCCCCGGCGGTCAGGACGGCTACCTCAACAACCCGTCGATCACCGACGAGCTGACGTCGCTGCGTACGTCGGTCAAGGGCGACGTCGACATGATGGGCTTCGTCGACGGCGTCGAGGTGGGGCTGCACGTCTCCCACCGGGAGAAGCAGTTCGTGAACGACCAGTTCTTCCTGGGCGTTCCGGGCGGCGCGACGGTCGTGGTGCCGAACGAGTTCCGCCTCGCGCCGACGTCGCTGGACTACCTCGGCATTCCGCGGATGATCAGCTACGACGCCTTGGGGCTGGTCAACAGCGGGTTCTACAATCTCGTCCGCAACCCGAACGCCGACGTCGCCGCGGGGAACTGGCGGGTCACCGAAAGCGTGGTGACGCCGTTCGTCAAGTTTGACGTCGACACCACGATGTTCGGCCTGCCGACGCGCGGCAACTTCGGCGTCCAGTTCGTGCATACCGACCAGGACTCGCAGGGCTTCGCCTCGCGCCAGATCGGCACCGGCGTGTCCTCGACCCAGGCGGTCGAGGGCGGAGACGAGTACTGGGAAATCCTGCCCAGCACGAACCTCATCTTCGAACTGGAGGAAGGCCGCATCCTGCGCTTCGCCGCGGCGCGCACTCTTGCTCGTGCGCGCATGGACGAGATGCGCGCCAGCCGGACCTTCAACTACAACTCCACCCTGGACTCGCCGGCTCCGTTCGACCCGTCCAACCCGCCGTTCACCGGCGGTGGCGGCAACCCGGAGCTGCGTCCGTGGATCGCCAACGTGGTCGATCTGTCCTTCGAGCAGTACTTCGGCCGGCAGGCCTACTTCTCGGTGGCCGTGTTCTACAAGGATCTGGAATCCTACATCTACAACCAGACCCTGCCGTTCGATTACACGGGCTATTCGCCGACAACGGCCGTCTATCGCCAGGGCACGGTGTCGACGCCGGAAAATGGGACGGGCGGCGAAATCTACGGCATCGAAGCGGCCGTCTCCCTGCCGTTCGACATGTTCCACCCGGCGCTTGAAGGCTTCGGCGGCAACTTCTCGATCTCGCAGACCGAGAGCAACATCGAAACCAGTCCTGGCAGCTCCAACCCGATCCCGGGCCTGTCCGAGACCGTGGCCAACGTCACGATCTACTACGAGAAGGACGGCTTCCAGGCCCGTGCCTCGAACCGCTATCGCTCGGAGTTCCTGGGCGAGGTCGCCGGCTTCGGCAACGGCCGGACCTTCCGTCAGGTCGGCGCCGAGAGCATCATCGACGCGCAGATCGGCTACGAGTTCCAGTCCGGTCCGCTGGACGGCTTCTCGGTCCTGTTCCAGGTCAACAACCTGACCGACGAGCCCTTCTACACCTACGAGAACGGGGACGAGCGTCGGATCATCGACCATCAGGTCTATGGCCGGACCTTCCTGTTCGGCCTGAACTACCGCTACTGATCTCCTGGGGCGGTTCGGGCCTCCGGGCTCCGGGCTCCTCGACTGAAAGCCGGACGCGAAGGCCCCTTCCGCGTCCGGCTTTTTCTTGTCCGGGTTCCGCTCAGGCGGCGTTGGCCGGTTCGCCTGCCCACATTCCGCGCGCTTTCAGGAAGTCCTCGTGGTCCGGCAGGGCTCGCGCGGCCTGGGCGACGCGACCGGCGGAGGCCTCCAGGAAAGCCTCGACGCGCGTCGGATCCTGGAATCCGTAAAGGGGATTGAGTCCGCGCGGCCGGATGCCCTGGCCCCACATGACGGCAAGCCAGCTGCCCATCGAGAAGTATTCGTCCGCTCCGACCTGAAACAGCTGGCCGCGGTCGCGGAAGGGCTCCACCCGTTCGGCGAGGCTGTCGGGAATGGGCATGTCGCGCACGTGCCGCCACAGGGGTTCGTCGTCCCTGGCGGTGGCGTGGTAGTGCAGGATGACGAAGTCCCGCACCAGCTCGACCTCGCGTCCAAGACGCCGGTTGTAGGCGTCGATGTTGGTTTGACTGAACTCTCGATCCGGGAAGTGCTGCAACAGACGGGTGATCCCCGACTGGACCAGATGGATGCTGGTCGACTCCAGCGGTTCGATGAAGCCTGACGACAGGCCGAGGCTGACGACGTTTCTGAGCCAGTAGGCCTTGCGCCGTCCGGTGACGAACTTCAGTTGACGCGGCTCGGCCAGCGGTTCTCCGTCCAGATTCGCCAGCAGGGTTTCCCGCGTCTCGTCGTCGGAGGCGAAGTCGGAGCAGTAGACGTAACCGTTGCCGGTGCGGTGCTGCAGGGCGATGCGCCACTGCCAGCCTGCCGGGCGCGCCGTCGAGGTGGTGTAGGGCGTCGCCGGCCCCACGCGCGCGCAGGGCACGGCCCACGCGCGGTTCATCGGCAGCCAGTGCGACCAGTCCTCGTATCCGGCCTTCAGCGCGCCCTCGATCAGCAGGCCCCGGAACCCCGTGCAGTCTATGAACAGATCGGCCGACAGGCTGCGGCCGTCCTTCAGCGTGACAGCGGCGACGAATCCGTCCCCGGACCGCTGCACCACCTCCACGACCTGGCCTTCGACCCGCTCGACGCCGCGGGCCTCGCAGACCTTGCGCAGGTATCGGGCATAGAGGCCGGCGTCGAAATGATAGGCGGTGAACAGGCTGGCGAGCGGCGAACGCGGGTCGGGGTCACGCACCCCCGCCTTTCCCAGCTTCGCCGCCGCGGCGCAGATCGAATGCGCTTCCAGGTCTCCTCCCGAGCCGCGTGCATGGGCCGTCATCCAGGTCTGTTGGAAGTCGCCGAGGGTCGGTCCCGGACCGAAGGTGCCGAACGGGTGGAAATAGCGCGTCCCTCTGGCCCCCCAGTCGACGAATTCGATGCCCAGTTTCAGAGACGCCTGGGTGGCCCGCATGAACTCCGCGTCGTCCAGGCCGATCATGGCGTTGAAGTCCCGTATCGGCGGCACCGTCGCCTCGCCGACTCCGACGATGCCGATCTCCTCGGACTCCAGCAGCGAGACCGTCACGTGCGGCCCGCACGCGCGTTCCAGCGCGGCGGCCGCCATCCACCCCGCGGTGCCTCCGCCGACGATCAGGATGGAACGAACGGGCTCGGGCATGGGCTCTCTCGGAATGCCCCGACAATCTAGCCGAAGTCACGTCGGCCTCAATGCGTCGGACGGTGCTGTCGCATTGGCCGGCGAGCACCGACCTGGCGATCCGAAAAGACCGACGATTGCAATGAGCCGATCGGGAGCAAGGTCGCTCGCCCGCGTAACCCTCCCGACGCGTCGGGACCCTGATCATCCACCCAAGTGGTCAAGACTACAGGGAAAAGCCGGTGGCGGACAGAGAGGGATTCGAACCCTCGATAGAGTTGCCCCTATACACGCGTTCCAGGCGTGCGCCTTCAACCACTCGGCCACCTGTCCATGTCCACCTGCGCGGACGCCGTCGGGTCGGGCCCGGCGGGGAAGGCGTGCGAGATAGACGATGGCGCCCCCCTCGGCAAGCGGCGCGCGACCTCCCATATGGGCGGACGAGTTTCGAGGAGACCGCCATGCTGCCCCAGAAGATGAACATGCCCTCGCCCGACGCCGCCCTGCCGGGCCGCGCGACGCCGCTGGAGACCGACGAGGTTCACTTCCTCACCGGCCGCCCGCTGAAGGGGCCGCATCCCGAGGGGTTCCAGACGGCCATCTTCGGCATGGGCTGCTTCTGGGGCGTCGAGCGCGTGTTCTGGAACCTGCCGGGCGTCTGGGTGACGGCGGTCGGCTATGGCGCCGGCTACACGCCGAACCCGACCTACGAGGAGGTCTGCACCGGCAAGACCGGGCACAACGAGCTCGTCCAGGTCGTCTTCGATCCTGCGAAGACCTCGTACGGGGAGCTGCTGAAGGCGTTCTGGGAAAACCACGACCCGACCCAGGGCATGCGTCAGGGCAACGATCTGGGCACTCAGTACCGCTCGGGCATCTACGTCCTGAACGACTCCCAGCGGATTGAGGCCGAGGCGTCGCGCGACGCCTATCAGGCGGCGCTGACGGCGGCGGGCCGGGGCGCGATCACGACCGAGATCGTGCCGGCCGGACCCTTCTACTTCGCCGAGGGCTACCACCAGGGCTATCTGGCCAAGAACCCCGCCGGCTATTGCGGCATCGGAGGCACGGGCGTGACCTGCCCGATCGGCGTCGGGGTCGAGGCCTGAGCATGGATCGGGCCGGAGTGGGCAGGGTCTGCCTGGCGCTGCCCGGGGTGACGGTGGATCATCCCTGGGACCCGGATCACGACGCCTACCGGGTCGGCGGCAAGATGTTCGCCGTTTTCGGCTCCACGGGCGGATTGTCGTTCAAGGCGTCGGACATCGCCTTTGAGGTGCTGACCGAGAGCGGCCGGGCGCGGCCGGCGCCCTACATGGCCCGGGCGAAGTGGGTGAACCTGGAGGACCCCTCCGACTGGCCCCACGACGAGCTGGCCGAACACCTGAAGATCGCCCACGGGATCGTCGCGCAGAAGCTGACGAAGAAGGCGCGGGCGGAGTTGGGGCTCTAGTTCCGGCCGCGCTCCGCGTCCATCCATGCGTCCATTCTGAGGTCCAGCAGGTCCAGCGGCAGGGGCCCGTCCACCAGCAGGGCGTCGTGGAAGCGGCGCACGTCGAAGCGGTCGCCCAGCGCCGCCTCGGCCCGGGCCCGGATGTCGCGCAGGCGGATCTCGCCGACCTTGTAGGCCGTGGCCTGGCCGGGCCAGCCGACGTAGCGCTGAAGCTCCGTCTCGATGTTGTGCGGGGCCAGGGCCGAGTTGTCGCGGAAGCAGGCGCGGGCCTGTTCGACCGACCAGCCCTTCCAGTGCATGCCGGTGTCGGCGACCAGCCGGCAGGCGCGCCACATCTCGTAGCTCAGGCGGCCGAAGCGCTCATAGGGCGTGCGGTAGAAGCCCATCTCCTCGCCCAGGAATTCGGCGTACAGGCCCCAGCCTTCGGTGAAGGCGGTGACGTCGGCGGCGCGCCGGAAATAGGGCTGGGCCTCGGCCTCCTGCTGCAGGGCGATCTGCAGGTGGTGGCCGGGCACCGCCTCGTGCAGCGTCAGGGCCGGAAGTTCGTACAGCGGGCGTTGATCCAGCTTGCCGGTGTTGACGATGTAGCCGCCGGCCACCCCGCCCTTCAGCGAGCCCGGGAAATAGCGGCCGGTGGTGTAGGTGGCCTCGATCTCCAGCGGCACGGGGCGCACGCCGTAAGGGGTGCGGGGCAGGACGCCGAACAGGGCGGGCAGGCCGTCGTCGGCGCGCTTGGACATCTCCGACGCCTTTTCCAGCAGCTGCTCGCGGCTGGTCGCATAGAACTGGGGATCCGTGCGCAGGAAGTTCAGGAAGCCGGCGAAGTCGCCGGTCCAGCCGGCGGCGCGCATCTCCACGTCCATGCGCGCGCGGATGCGGGCGACCTCCTGCAGGCCCAGCTCGTGGACCTGATCCGGCGTCATCTCCGTGGTCGTGTAGCCGCGCACCAGCCAGGCGTACATGTCGCGCCCGCCGGGCTTGAGGCCCAGACCGGGGGCCTCGGGCGCGCGGGGCAGGTAGTCCGTTTTCAGGAAGTCGAGCCACGCCCGGCGCACGGGCATGATCCGGTCGACGATGATGGTCCGCGCCCGGGCGCGGAGATCGGCCTGATCGGCCTCGGAGATGGAGGCGGGCAGGTTGGCCAACGGCCGCATCAGCGGATCGCGGTCGATAGTCATCGCCGCGTCGGTCTCGGCCAGGGAGACGGCGCTGACGACGACGGAGCGCGGCTGGATCATGCCGGTGTCCAGTCCGCGTCGGGCGTTGGCGGTGGACGCCGCATACAGATCGGGAATGCCGGCCATCCGGGCCAGCCAGTTCTCGGCGTCCTGCTTCGTGGCGATGCGGGTGACCGAGGCGAAATAGCCCAACGACTGGCCCACGCCGCCCTCGGAGTTGAAGGCGAGGCGGCCGGTGTCGAGATCGATGCCCTCGATCTCGCGGGTGATCAGCCGGTCCAGCAAGGCGTGGTTGATGCGGTCGTCGAGCGACAGGGCCGAGGCGTCGATGGCGTCCAGCCGGGCCTTGAAGGCGACGAGTTCCGGTCGTCGGGCCAGCTCGCCTTCCCGGCTGTTGTCGGGCAGTCGGGTCAGGGCCTCCCCGTCACCCTCCTGTCCGGCCGTGATCGGATCGTGGCGGCGGAGGAAGGTCTCATAGTCCGCGATGAGGGCCGCCAGCGGCGTCGCGGCCGGGCGCGCGGCCTGCGTCGGGGCCATGACGCCGCCGTCTGCGGCGCACGCGGCGAGCAGCAAGGCGGCGGCCCCGGCGGTGATGGCGGTGCGATGCATGACTTTCCCCCTCGTTGGCGGGGAGGGTGCGTCGGAGGTCAGCGCGCGGTCAAGTCAGCCGCAGGCGGCGAAGAAGCGCTCGACGCGCGGGGCCGAGCCCGGCTGGACCACCATCGCCTCGCGCCAGCCGTCTCCATAGGCGGCCAGCCAGCCCACGCGGCGGAACCTCTGGAACACCGGCGTGTCGGCGTCCGCCTGGGCCGTCAGATAGACGCCGCCGTTCATCTCGTCCGGCTCGCGCGTCGCGGGCCAGCTCTCGGTCTCGCCGCCGGATTCGAGCGCGATGCGCGTACCGTCGTCCGGGCCGGTGTATTGGGTCAGCGCCAGCCGGCCCGAGCCCGCGGCGCAGCTGAGGGTCAGCCAGACGTCGTCGCTTTCCGCCCGCCCATAGGTCAGGTGCGCCATCCCCTCGTCGGTGGCCCCGAACCAGTCGTGTCCGGCCAGCGGTTGGGGCGCGGACGCGTCGGTCGGGAGAGGGCCTGCCGGCTCGACCGACGCGCACGCTGCGACCGACAGGGCGGCGAGCCCGAGCAGGGACAGGCGGATGGGGGACATGAGGACCTCTGCGCGTCAGCCCGCACACAGTTCGCCAAAGCGGCGCAGCTTGGCAAGGTTGGCGCGGTTCACCGCCACGGCGCCCGCGCGTCCACCCGAACTGACGTCCAGCCGCCCCCCGGCGCTGAAGGCGGCGAAGACGGGATGGTCGATGCGCAGGCCCACGCCCAGAGATCCGTCGGCGTCCGCGTCTGACTGCGACTGCGCCGTCGCGCGACCCGCGCGCAGCTGGGAAAACTCCGCCGCCTGGCCGAAGCCGTAGATGCGGACCGTCGCCGCCCCCGAACCGGCGTCGCATTCCAGCGTGGCCCGAAGGTGCTCGGTGTCCGGGATCTCGTTGGCGAGGACCAGGTTGTCCCCGCTCTCGTAGAGGGTCCACGTCCAGCCGTCGCGTGGGCCCTGCAGGGCGAGCGCGCCGACGGTCGCGATGATGGCGAGGATCATGTCCGGCCCCCCGGCTGAACGGTCAAGCTAGCAGAGCCCTAGGCCCGCGTCGCGCCGCAATGGGAGAAGAAGCCGTCGATCACGGCCTTGTCACCCTGCGTGACGGGCAGGTCGGCGGGACCTGCCTCGCCCATGACCGGCAGACCGTCGCGATCGCGAAGCGAGGTGAGGGCCTCGGAGTCGATGTCCACGGCGACGTCGCTCATCGCCAGACCCGTCAGGGGATCGACCGGCACGGGGCCTTCCTGCACGGCCGCGCCCGTGGGGGTGACGACGCCGAAGGCCTGAACCTGGCGGTCGCCCGGCGCGCAGGTCAGCATGATCACGATCTGATCGGAATGGGCCACGCCATAGGCCAGCTTGGCCGTCTCGCCCTCATGGCTCAGGTGCCAGGCCAGGCGCCCTTCCAGCGGCGTCTCGTCGATCACGGCCTCGGACCGGCTCTGGGCGGCGAAAGCGACCAGCGACAGGGTGGCGGCGACGGGGATCAGATACTTCAGCATGGCAAAAAACTCGCGTCTGACTGGCCAAACGCGAGTTTCTGTTAAGAGTTTCAGCGTGGCCGTTGGCGCGGCGGGGCTGCGTTCCATTCGCAACCCCCGCGGCTCACGTGGCGCGCGACCGCTTGGCGAGCGGCAGCGCCGTTCAGAAGGGACTGAACCGCTCCACCAGCGACTGGCCCGCGGGGGTCGCCTGCACGCGGCTGATGTCGCCCCGGCCGCCGTAGCTGATGCGCGCCTCGGCGATCTGGTCGTGCTGGATGACGTTGGCGGAAGAGATGTCCTCGGGCCGCACGATGCCGGCGACCGTCAATTCGCGGACTTCACGGTTGGTGCGCACTTCCTGCCGACCCTGGATCACGAGGTTGCCGTTCGGCAGAACCGCGGTGACGACGGCGGCGATGGTCAGGTTCACCCGCTCCGACCGATTCACGCTGCCCGTGCCCTGGGCGTTGGACTCGCCTCCCATGCCGACCATGTTCCCGGGGTCGAATCCGCCAGGAAAGGCCTGGCCCAGGCTGTTCTCAAGACCGAAGAAGTTCGAGACGCCTGCCGAAATCTCGTTCGAGCGGCTGCGCACCGTGCTGTTCGAGGTCTGGGCCCGGTCGTCGATGTCGATCTCGATGGTCAGGATGTCGCCGACGCGGCGGGCGCGCTGGTCCCCGAAGAAGCTGCGGGAAGAGCCCGCGAACAGGCTGTTGGCGCTGGCCGCCTGGGGGGCGGAGCCGTAGGCCGCCTGCGGCGCGGCCAGGTACTGCTGCTCGACCGGGACCAGGGCGGCAGGGTAGCCGATGGGCGCCAGTTCCGGCCCCCGGACTGCCTCCATGGCCGTGGAGCAGGCGCCGAGCGCGAGCAGGGGCAGGGCGGCGGCGAGGCTCTTCAGACGCATGTGCGGACTTCCCATCACTGGAACGCTTGGGGATTGGAACGGGCGGCCTGGGCGGCGGGGCCGGTCACGGCACGGCCGGGGCCGACGGCGACCGCGTCGATGGTGCGGCCCGACTGCAGATTGGTGATCGCCACCGGCTGGCCGCGCGCGGCGTCGCGTTGGGCCCGGCCCGTGACGGTCAGGGTGACCCCCGGGGCGGAGTAGGTGACGGTGACCATCTCGTTGCGGCTGATCACTTTCGGAGCCGTCAGATCGTTGGGCTGGACCGCGGCGCCGGAGCGCAGGGCGCGGCGGGCCGACATGCCGACGACGGCGTCGACGTCCTGCGGCGCGCCGGCGGGAACGAGATGGTTCTGCATCGGCGCCCAGATCACGTCCTCGGGCTGGATCACCTCGCCGGCGGCGATGCTGCGCGCATAGGTCAGCGCCTCGACGGTCGGTCCGGCGCGGCGTGCGGAAGGGGCGGCGCCGACGGGGCCGGAGGCGGCCGGGGCCCCTTCGCGCACCACGACGCGCCGCAGCCCCTGCGGATTGGCCCAGATCAGCCCGGCGCGGCGCGCGCTGGCCTGCAGCGTGCCGGCCTCGATCACGACCGTCGGCCCGACGCGGCGGGCCACGACCACGGACGCCGCCGACCCGGCGCCGTCGAACACCTCGCCCAGGGTGACCTGACCGTCGTCGTCGACCGGATTGGCCTTCAGCGTGACGTCGGAGGCGAGGGCCGGCCCGGAGACCAGCAGGGCCGCAGCGGCGATCAGGGCGCGGATCACGACTTCACCTGCGCCGAGACGGCCATCATCTCGTCGGCGGTGGAGATGACCTTGGAGTTCATCTCATAGGCGCGCTGGGCGATGATCAGGGCGCTGATCTCGGACACGGCGTCCACGTTCGACGCCTCGGTGTAGCCCTGCAGCAGCTGGCCGAAGCCGGGGTCGCCGGGCGTGCCGACGGTGGCCGGGCCGGAGGCGGCCGTTTCCAGCAGCAGGTTGTCGCCGACGGCCTCCAGACCGGCCTCGTTGAAGAAGGTGGCGATCTGGATCGTGCCGACGACCTGCGGTTCCGGGCTGCCCGAGACGATCACCTGGACCTCGCCCGACTTGGAGATCGACACGTCGACCGCGTCCTGCGGAATGCTGATGGCGGGTTCCAGGAGATAGCCGTCGTCGGTGACGATCTGGCCCTCGCCGTTCAGGCTCAGATTGCCCGCCCGCGTGAAGGCGGTCTCGCCCGAGGGCAGGGTGATCTGGAAATAGCCCTTGCCGTCGATGGCCAGGTCGAAGCGGTTGCCGGTCTGCGTCGGCGTGCCCTGCTCGGTGATGCGATAGACCGAACCGGTCTTCACGCCCGCGCCGATCTGGATGCCGGTCGGCACCACGGTTCCGGCGCTGGATGAGGTCGCGCCCATGCGTTCGACGTTGTGGTACAGCAGGTCCTGGAACTCGGCGCGCTGACGCTTGAAGCCCACCGTGTTCATGTTGGCGATGTTGTTGGAGATGACCTCCACGTTCGTCTGCTGGGCGGCCATGCCCGAGGCGGCTGTGCGAAGAGCGCGCATGGTGGGCTCCCTCTCTTAGTTGACCTTGCCCAGCCGCTCGACGGAGCGGCGCGACAGGTCGTTGGCGTTTTCGATCATCTTCGTGATCCGCTCGTAGGCGCGCTGGATCTCGATCAGATTGGTGATCTCAAGGATTGGATTGACGTTCGATCCCTCCAGCATTCCCTGATGGATGCGGACGTCCGCGGCCTCGACGGGCTGGGCGTTGGAGGTGTTGCGGTACAGGCCGTCGCCGCCCTTCTCGAGCACCGAAAGGGTGTCGAAGCGGACGGCCGTCAGCCGACCGATCTGCACGCCGTTCTGGCTGATGGTCCCGTCGGCGGCCACCGAGGGCGAGCCCAGCGCGGGGTCCAGCACTATCTCCTGGCCGTTGCCGAGAACAGGCCGCCCCTGGCCGCTGACCAGCCGGCCCTCGGGGTCCAGGGTGAAGGCGCCGTCGCGGGTGTAGGCCTCGCCCGCCCCGTCCTGCACCACGAAGAAGGCGCCCTCGCCCTCGATGGCGAAGTCCAGGGTGCGGTCGGTCTGCTCCAGGGCGCCCTGCGAATAGTCGCGGCCCAGACCCTGATCCAGCACGAAGCTGACGCCCGGTCGGACCGAATCGTTGCGGGCGCGCTCGCCCACCTCGGTGCCGACAAGGAGCTGTTCGACCTTGAAGCCGGTCGTTTCGGCGTTGGCGATGTTGTTCGCCACGACGTCGAGTTCGCGGCGCAGGGTCATCTGGCGGGACAGTCCGACGTAGGCGGCGTTTTCCACGGGCGGCTCCTTTCGCACAACCTCGTCGCAATGCCCGTGCCAACATGGCCGGCCCCGGATTCGCTGGATCAGCGCGGGATCGCGACGTCGGCGCCCGGCAGCTTCTGCCGGTTCTAAACGGCGCGTTAACCAAGTCCGGCCGAAATGACCGACGGAACGGTGCGGGCGGATTCGATGCTGAAGTTCGGCAAGAAGAAGGGCGGGGCGGACGTCCCCGCGGTCGTCGAGGGCGAGGGGGCCGTCGACGGCGAAGCCGCGCCGAAGAAGAAGAAGCTGCCGATCCTGTTCATCGCCATCGGCGCCGGCGTCCTCCTGCTGGGCGGCGGGGGCGGCGCGGCCTTCTTCCTGATGCAGCCCAAGCCGGCCGCCGCCGGGGAAGGCCACGGCGAGGCAAAGGGCGGCGATCACGGCAAGAAGGACGAGAAGAAGGACGCCAAGGGCGGGCACGGCAAGGGGGGGGAGGCGGAGGCCGATCCGGCCCTGGGCAAGATCACCGAGGGCCCCGACGGCGTCACCTTCCTGACGCTGCCCGACATGGTCGTGAACGTGCAGGCCTCCGACGGCCGCCCGACCTTTCTGAAGCTGAAGCTGACCCTGGAGATGTCCGACGCCCACCAGGCCGAGGTCATCCAGTCCCAGATGCCGCGCCTGCACGACATGCTGCAGGCCTTCCTGCGGGAGCTGCGCCCGGAGGAGCTGCAGGGCTCGGCCGCCAGCTTCCAGCTGCGCTCCGAACTGGCTCGCCGCGTCAATCTGATCCTGGCGCCCGGCAAGATCGACGCCGTGCTTATCGAGGAGATGCTGGTCCAGTGAGCGCGGCGACCGCAGAGAATCTGGAAACCTCGGACCCGTTCGGCGGGGAGCCCGACCGCGGCGGGCTGGTGCCCGAGCGCGTGCTGAACCAGGACGAGATCGACAGCCTTCTTGGGTTCGACCTGGGCGATGACGACGCGTCGGACCGCACCGGCATCCGCGCCATCATCAACTCGGCCCTCGTGTCGTACGAGCGGCTGCCGATGCTGGAGATCGTCTTCGACCGCCTCGTGCGGCTGATGACGACGTCCCTGCGCAACTTCACATCGGACAACGTCGAGGTGTCGCTGGACAACATCTCGTCGATCCGTTTCGGCGACTATCTGAACTCGATCCCGCTGCCGGCCATCCTGGCGGTGTTCCGGGCGGAGGAGCTGGACAACTACGGCCTGCTGACGGTCGATTCCAACCTGATCTATTCGATCGTCGACGTGCTGCTGGGCGGCCGGCGCGGCACCGCCGCCCTGCGCATCGAGGGCCGGCCCTACACCACCATCGAGCGGGTGCTGGTCCAGCGCATGGTCGAGGTCGTGCTGCACGACGCCCAGCAGGCGTTCGAGCCGCTGACGCCGGTGCACTTCAACCTCGACCGGCTGGAGACCAATCCGCGTTTCGCCGCCATCGCCCGGCCCGCCAACGCCGCCATTCTGGTGAAGCTGCGCGTCGACATGGAGGACCGCGGCGGGCGCATCGAGCTGCTGCTGCCCTATGCGACGCTGGAGCCCATCCGCAAGATGCTGCTGCAGCAGTTCATGGGCGAGAAGTTCGGGCGCGACAACATCTGGGAAGGCCACCTGGCCAGCGAGCTCTGGACGACCCAGACCGAGGTCCGTGCGGTCCTGGACGAGCACCAGGTTCCGCTGTCCGAGGTGTTGAATCTCAAGGTCGGCGACACCCTGATGCTGAACGCCACGCCGGACAGCGACGTCTCGATCCGCGCCGGCCAGATCCCGCTAACCGTCGGCAAGATGGGCCGAAAGGGCGCGCACATCGCGGTCCGGGTCGAACGCCCGATCTCGAAAGACGCCGCGGCCGGTCTGACCAAGGGAGGTTTCTGATGATCGGTCTGGTCATGGATTCGGTCCTGATGCTGCTGTTGGTCTGCGCCGTCGGCTTCGGCGTCCGGCTGGAGCGTCGGCTGAAGGTCCTGCGCGAGGGCCAGCTGGCCTTCGCCGGGGCGGTGACCGAGCTGAACGAGGCGGCCGGCCGCGCCGAGGCCGCGCTGGCCTCCCTCCGTGCGGCGGGACAGGAGACCGACCTGCTGCACGACCGCATCGTCAGGGCGCGCGAGCTCAAGGGCGAGCTGGAGAAGCTGATCGCACGGGGAGGGGACCTGCCCGAGCGCCACCCCGCCGCGCCGCCGGCCGCCGCGCGCCGCGTCGAAAGGCCTGCGCCTGCGGCCACCTCGCCCGAACCCGCCGACCGCATGGCCTCTCTGGCCCAGCGCATTCAGGCCCTGGCCGGACCGGGCGCCGGGGCCGGCCGGGACGACGTCGCCGCCATCGTGCGCGCCATGACCGCTAACCCTGTGTCCGAACGGATCCCTAACCGGACCGTGCGAGCCCAGGACGACGACCTTTTCGCCGCCTGACCGGACGCGTTCCCGCATGAGCAAGCTGCCCCGCATCCTGCCCCTCGCCGCCGTCGCCGTGGGCGGCGTCATCCTGGTCCGCGCCGTCGGCGTGGCGCCGGGCCTGTTCGAGGGGGCGGTGGCGTGGGCCGAAGAGGCCGCGCCGGCCGCCGCGACGGCGAACGCCAACTCTGCGACGGCCGTCTGCGCCCTGTCGGAGGAGCAGCTGGCGGCCCAGATCGGCATCTCGCCCGCCGAACTGCGCGTGATCTCGTCTCTGGGAGATCGCCGCAAGGAGCTCGACGCCCGCGACGCCGACTTCGCCACCATGCTGCCCCTGCTGGCCGCCGCCGAGCAGAAGCTGGCCGAACAGACGGCCGAACTCGAGAAGGTGAAGGGCGAGGTCGAGGGCCTGCTGGGCCAGGTCGACGAGAAGGCCAAGGCCGAGACCGACCGCCTGGTCGCCGTCTATTCCGCCATGCGTCCCCGTGAGGCCGCGGCCGTCTTCACCCAGCTGGACGATTCGGTGCTGCTGCCGGTCGCGGCGGCGATGCGGCCGCGCACCCTGGCCGCCATCATGGCCCAGATGCCGCCGGCCCAGGCCCGCGCCCTGACGGAGAAGCTGGCGGCCCGATTCCAGTCCGCGCCGCTGGCAGCCCGCGCCGCCGCCGCGACGGCGCCGGCCTCGGCCCCGCCCACGACGCCCGCGGCGACGACCCCCGCGTCCGGCGCTGGCACGCCGCCGGCCGCCACGACGACGGCCCCGCCGCCGGCCCAGCGCGCCGCGACTTCCCCGGCGCGCCAGCAATCGACGCGACCGGCGCCGACGCCGCGCCGCAGCCAGAGCCGGCCGCCGCAGAGCACGCCCGCCCGGTCCCAGCCGCAGACCGCGCCCGCCGCCTCTTCCGCAGAGCCGCCCCAGCGACCCCGCCAGTCGGTCGAATAGGTTGGCGTGAACGCGAGGGGCGGCTATGCGTCCGCCCCGACCCTTTGCTTGAGACCGCGCCGCCATGTCCGACACGCCTCCCGACCGCCTGTCCGTCGATCCCGACAGCCCCTTCCACGACGCCGACGTGCTGGCGCGCGGCGTGGGCGTCCGCTTCAAGGGCGAGGAAAAGACCAACGTCGAGGAATACTGCGTGTCCGAAAGCTGGGTCCGCCTGGCCGTCGGCAACCGGGTCGATCGTCGCGGCAAGGCCCTGACGGTCAAGCTGCAGGGGCCGGTGGAGCCCTATTTCCAGAACGGCTGATCCCCGTTCCGTCCGGCGACGGATCGCGCTACGCCTGCGTCCTCGCTGGAGGATGCGCCTTGATCCGATCGTTCGCCGCCGTCGCCCTGTCCGCCCTGACGCTGGCCGCGACGCCCGCCCTGTCCCAGTCGCCCGAGGTCGTGGCCCAGGCCGTCCAGCTGCGCGACCGGGCTTTGGCCGACAATGCCGGCTATGAGATCGTCAGCGACCTGACCACGCGGTTCGGCCCTCGTCTCGCCGGCTCGCCGTCCGAACAGGCCTCGGCCGCCTGGGGCGCGGAACTGTTCCGCGAGCTGGGCTTCGCCAACGTCGAAATCGAGAGCTTTCCGCTGGCGTACTGGGAGCGGGGCACGGCTTCCGCCGAAATCCTCGCGCCCTTCCCGCAGCCGCTGGTGGTGGTGGCTCTCGGCGGCTCGCCCGCCACGCCGCGCGGCGGCGTCGAGGGCGAGGTCGTGGTGTTCGAGACGTTCCAGCAACTGCTGGACGCGCCAGAAGGCTCCCTGACCGGCAAGATCGCCATGGTGCTGCAGGACACGGTGCAGGCCCAGGACGGGCGGGGCTACGGCGCCACCTCGCCGATCCGCGGGCGCGGGCCGATCGAGGCCGGCAAGCGTGGCGCGGTCGCCTTCGTGCTGAGGTCGTTGGGAACCCACGACCACCGCTTCGCCCACGCCGGCGCCACCACGGTGGGCGAGGGGCAGGTGCCGGCCTTCGCCATGAGCCCGCCCGACGCCGATCAGGTGCGCCGCATCGTGGCCCGTTCCGACCAGCCGATCCGCCTGCGCCTGACCTCCACCAGCGGATACGGTCGCGAGAGCAAGTCCCAGAACGTCATCGGAGAAGTGGTCGGCACGAACCCCGACGAGGTCATCGTCATCGGTGGGCACCTCGACAGCTGGGACCTCGGCACGGGCGCCATCGACGACGGCGCGGGCGTGGCCATCACCGCCGCGGCCCTGGCCCTGATCGCCGACATGCCGGTCAAGCCGCGCCGCACGATCCGCGTGGTCTGGTGGGGCGCGGAAGAAGTCAGCCAGCCGCCGCCCGCGCAGGGCCTGGCCGGCGCCCGCTTCTATGCCGAGCGCCGCCGCGACGCGATGCCGAACCACGTCGCCATCAGCGAGAGCGACTTCGGCGCCGGACCAATCTACAGCCTGGCCCTGCCGGCGGGTGCGGGAAGCACCGACTTCCAGAAGGCGGCCATGGCCGTGCTGGCGCCGCTGGGCATCATCTGGGACGGCGCGCCGGCGACCGGCGGCGGGCCCGACACCGGCCCGACCGTCGCGATGGGCGTCCCGGCCTTCCGCCTGAACCAGGACGGCACCGACTATTTCGACTGGCACCACACCGCCGACGACGTGCTGGACCGGATCGATCCCGAGGCCATGGACCAGAACGTCGCCGCCTGGGCCGCCTTTCTGTGGCTGCTGGCCAACTCCGATGTGGACTTCAGGGCCTTGCGTCCGGCGCAGTAGCCCTCGGCGAGCGTGGCGAAACTGGTAGACGCAAGGGACTTAAAATCCCTCGACTTCGGTCATGCGGGTTCGACCCCCGCCGCTCGCACCATCGGCCCGGCCGGGCGTTCAGCCGCCATGGCCCAGTCCGATCTGTTCGCCGCGCCGCCCGTCCTGCCTGGGGGGCTGACCTATGCGGAGGGCGTCCTGCCGCCCGACGCGGCGGGGGCGATCATGGCCGGGTTCGCCGACCTGCCGTTCCAGGCCTTCGACTTCCACGGCTTCAAGGGCCTGCGCCGCATCGTGTCCTATGGCGCGCGCTATGACTTCAGCGCGTCTCGCCTGCGTGACGCGGCTCCGCTTCCCGCCCTCCTCGAACCGGCGCGGGAGGCGGCGGCCGCGTTCGCGGGCGTCGCGCCCGAGGCTTTCGGTCACGTGCTGGTCACGGAGTACGCCCCCGGCGCCGGCATCGGCTGGCACCGCGACCGCCCGGAGTTCGACAGGGTCGTCGGCCTGTCGTTCGGCGCTCCGGCGAACTTGCGCTTCCGGCTGCGCGAGGGCGAGCGCTGGCGACGGGCGGCGCTGACGGTCGAGCCGCGCTCCGCCTATCTGCTCGACGGGCCGGCGCGGACGCGGTGGCAGCACTCCATCGCGCCGGGCGCGGCGTTGCGCTATTCCGTGACCTTCCGCACCCTCCGGCCATAACTTCGTGTTTCCGGCCGCGAACCGGCTTTGCCCGCCGGCGCTTTCCCCGGCATGCAGGGCGTGACGTCACTCAGGACCGCCGAATGAACAGAGCCCGCCGCGCCCGCATCGTCGCGACCCTGGGGCCCGCCAGCCGTGCGCCGGGCACGGTCAAGGCGCTGGCCCAGGCCGGGGCGGACGTGTTCCGCCTGAACTTCAGCCACGGCAGCCATGAGGATCACGCCGCCGCGCTGAAGGCCGTGCGGGGAGCCGAGATGGCGCTGAAGCGGCCGCTGGGGGTTCTGGCCGACCTGCAGGGGCCCAAACTGCGTCTGGGCAAGTTTGCGGACGGTGAGATCGACATCAAGCCGGGCCACCGGATGCGCTTCGACCTCGAGGCCACGCCCGGCGACGCCACGCGGGTGCAGATGCCGCATCCGGAGATCTTCCGGGCTTTGCGCACCGGCATGCTGCTTCTGCTCGACGACGGCCGGGTGCGCCTGCGCGTCGGCCAACGCGCCGACGACTGGGCCGACGTCGAGGTCGAGAGCGGCTCGAAGCTGTCGGACCGCAAGGGCGTGGCCGTGCCCGAGGCGATCATCCCCGTTTCGGCCCTGACGCCCAAGGACCGCGAGGACCTGGCCTTCGCCCTGCGCATCGGCGTCGACTGGGTGGCGCTCAGCTTCGTGCAGAAGGCCGAGGACATGGCCGAGCTGAAGCGGCTGGTCGGCGGCAAGGCGGCCTGTCTGGCCAAGATCGAGAAGCCGCAGGCTCTGGCCCAGCTCGATTCCATCCTCGACTACTGCGACGGCGTGATGGTCGCGCGCGGCGACCTGGGCGTGGAGCTGGAGCCGGAGGAGGTGCCGGTCGCGCAGAAGCAGATCATCCGCGCCGCCCGCCAGCGCGGCGTGCCGGTGATCGTCGCCACCCAGATGCTCGAGTCGATGACGTCCGCGCCCGCGCCCACGCGCGCCGAGGCCTCCGACGTCGCCAATGCGGCCTATGAGGGCGCCGACGCCCTGATGCTTTCGGCCGAGACGGCGTCGGGGGATTATCCTCTGGAGTCCGTCGGCGTCATGAGCCGCATCATCGAGCGGGTCGAGCGCGACCCCATGTGGCCCAGCCTGATGGACGCCGAACACGCCGGCATGGACGACATCGACGCCGACGCCCTGGTCGCTGCGGCGCGCAAGGCCGGCGAGGCCCAGTCGACCGCCTGCGTCGTGGTGTTCACCACCCTTGGCGGCACCGCGCGGCGCATGGCGCGCGAGCGGCCGCTGCAACCGGTGCTGGCGCTGACGCCCAACGCGTCGACGGCGCGTCGGCTGGCGCTGGTCTGGGGGCTGGAGTCTCGGCTGGGGCGGGAGCCGTCCTCGCTGGAGGAGGTCACCGACGACGCCGTGGCCGCCGCCATGGAGTACGGCCTCGCCCAGCCCGGCCAGCGCATCCTCATCCTGGCCGGCACCCCCTTCGGCGCCCCGGGGGCTGCGAATCTGCTCCGCCTGGCCCATGCTCCGGCGAAGAAGGGCAAGCGCTGACCGCGGGCCCCGAGGGTTCCGCGTGATCAAATACCTCGGCTCCAAGCGCGCGCTGCTGGACCGCATCGTTCATGCGGTGCGGGGGCGCCTGCCCGACGGAGGCCGCGTCTGCGACCTGTTCAGCGGCTCGGCCCGCGTGGGGCACGCGCTGAAGCGCGAAGGCTTCGCGGTCCATTCGAACGATCACAACGCCTACGCCCATGTACTCGCCACGGCCTACGTTCAGGCCGACCGGGACCGTTGGTTGGGCCCCGCCGAGCGGGCTCTTTCCGAACTGGCGGCGGTGAAGCCCGAGCCGGGCTGGTTCACCCGCACCTTCTGCGAGGACGCCCGCTTCTTTCATCCCGACAACGGCGCCCGCATCGACGCCATGCGCGAGCGGATCGCGCAGATGGCGCTCGAGCCGGAGCTGGAGGCCATCGCGCTGGTGGCCCTCATGGAGGCGGCCGACCGGGTGGACAGCACCGCCGGGGTGCACATGGCCTACATGAAGCGCTGGGCGCCGCGCGCGTTGAAACCGCTGCAGCTGCGGATGCCGGACCTGCTGCCGGGCGTCGGCCGGGCCACCTGCAGGGACGCCGTCGAGGCGGCGGCGGACGTCGAGGCCGACCTCGTCTACCTCGACCCGCCCTACAACCAGCACAGCTATCTGGCGAACTATCACTGCTGGGAGAGCCTGATCCGCTGGGACAAGCCGGAGGTCTACGGCGTCGCCAACAAGCGGATCGACGTGAAGGCCCGCAAGAGCGCCTTCAACAGCCGTCCGGGCATCGGCCCCGCGCTGGCGACCGTGGTCGAGCGGCTGCGGGCGCCGAACCTGATCGTCAGCTTCAACGACGAGGGCTATCTGAGCCGGAGCGACCTGACCGAGATGTTGTCGGCCAAGGGGCAGGTGCAGGTCGTCGAGATCGAGCGCCCGCGCTACGTCGGCGCCCGGATCGGCATCCACAATCCGCAGGGCCACAAGGTCGGCGCCGTGGGACGCCTGCGCAACGTCGAACACCTGTTCGTCGTCACCGACCGCCGCGTCGATCTGGCCGACGCGGCTTGACGGTTCGGAACCGGACGCGGAATCCTTCCGTTTCCGCGTCATGGACCAGATGACGATGACCCCCGAACGTCGCCAGTACGCCCATCGCATGTACGGCCGCGCCGCCGACGCCTTCGACGCGGTGGCGTGGAAGGCGCCCGAGGCCCGCCGCTTCCACGACGTCACCGCCAATGACGGCTACGAGATGCCCTCCGTGATGGACGAACTGCGCGCCCTGCCGCGCTGGGTCGTGATCGCCACGGGCGGCGCGTTCAGCGCCTTCCTCGGCGTGATGATGGGCGCGGCCTTCCGGCTCTAGGCGTTTTCCAGCAGGGCCCGGATCGGCGACCAGCCGCGACGGTGCGCGGGGCAGGGGCCCAGTTCCCTCAGCGCCGCCTGATGGATGGGCGCGTTGTAGCCCTTGTGACTGGCGAAGCCGTAGCCGGGGAACTCCGCGTCCAGCTGGATCATCAGCCGGTCCCGCGCCGTCTTGGCCAGAATCGACGCCGCGGCGATCGACAGCGACAGGCCGTCGCCGCCGACGACCGTCTGGACCTCGCAGGGCAGCTTGAAGCGATAGTTGCCGTCGACCAGAGCGGCGGCAGGTTGCGCCGACAGCGCCTCGATCGCCCGGCACATGGCCAGTCCGGTCGCGTGCAGGATGTTCAGTTCGGCGATCTCGTCGACGGAGGCGAAACCGACGCCCCACGCGACCGCCCTGGCCTTGATTTCGACCTCCAGCTCCTCGCGCCGCGCGGCGGTCAGGACCTTGGAGTCGTCTATGCCCTTCGGCACCCGGCGCGGGTTGAGGATCACCGCCGCCGCCGACACCGGCCCCGCCCACGGTCCGCGCCCCGCCTCGTCGACGCCGCAGATCAGGCCGCCGACGGCTTTCGCCAGCGTCTTCTCCAGCGTCAGGGTGGGAATCGGTCTCGGGCGGGCGGCCGTCATGCCCCCGACATGCCACGGACCTCGGCCTGCCGGAAGCAGCCGTCGACGTGATCGTTGACCATGCCTGTGGCCTGCATGAAGGCGTAGACGATCACCGGGCCGCAGAATTTGAAGCCGCGCGCCTTCAGCGCCTTGGCCATGGCGACGGACTCCGGGGATTGCGTCAGGTGGCCGTCCAGCCCCGTTGAGCGCTGGATCGGCTCGCCGCCGACGAAGCTCCACAGCCAGCCGGAGAAGTCCTCGCCTTCGTCCCGCATGCGCACCCATATGCGGGCGCCGTCGATCGCCATCCGGATCTTGGCGCGCGACCGGATGATGCGCGGATCGGCCAGCAGGCGCTCCACGTCCGCCTCGTCATAGGCGGCCACCGCGTCCGGATCGAACTGATCGAACGCGTCCCGGATGCCCTCGCGCTTCCTCAGGATCGTGATCCAGGCCAGCCCGGCCTGCATCCCGTCCAGCACGAGCTTCTCCCACAGGGCGCGCGGATCGCGCTCGGGCACGCCCCACTCCTCGTCGTGATAGGCGACGTACAGCGGGTCGGTCCCGCACCAGGCGCACCGACCCGCCGTCACGACTTCAGCGCCCGCCCGAGCGGATGGCGTGGCCGAAGGTCTTCCAGCTCAGCTTCACGTCCGAAAGGGCGCCCGCCCGGAAGGCGCGGCCGGCGATCCAGACCATCAGCAGCGCCGTCGCGAACATGCCGGCCATGGTGCCGAACACCTCCACCGGCGGCGGATCGGCCGGCGCGCGCGCGGGCATCAGGAAGGGAGTGAAGAAGGGGATCCACGACATGATCTTCACCAGCGGCGCGTCGGGCGTGCGCAGCGCCATCTGCACGACGATGATGGGGATCACCAGGATCATCATGATCGGCCCCATCAGCGTCTGGGCGTCGCGCGGCGTCTCGCAGAAGGCGCCGATGGCGGCGAACAGCACCGCGTACATCAGATAGCCCCCGACGGCGTAGGCGACGAAGTACCAGATCATGCCTCCTTCGGTGATCACCGAAGCCACGTCCGCGGCCCAGTCCGGCCGCGTCCCGATCAGGCCCGCCGCGCCGATGCCCACCCAGACCAGCATGACCGTCAGCGTCAGCAAGGCGACGCCCAGCACCTTCCCGGTCAGAATCTCGGTGGCCGAGGCGGAGGAAAGCAGCACCTCGAGAATCTTGTTCGACTTCTCCTCCATGACGCTGTTCAGCAGGATCGAGGCGCCCGTGATGATCAGCGACCACAGGATGAAGGCCGAGGCCAGGCCGATGATGGTCGGCAGACGGTCGCGGAACGACACCTCGCCGCCGCTGACCGACTGCGGCGAGAAGGCCGTCACCTCGGGCCGGAACCGTTCGGTGTCGGTTACGACCGCACCGTCGATGCCCGCGCCCTCGAACACCTCGCGGCGGTTGGTGGTCTTCAGCGCGTCGCGGACGAAGTCCTCCACCGTGTCGTCCGTGGCGCGTCGGGTCCAGACGCGGGCAGACGGCTTGCCGGTCGCGTCGCGGGTCAGGAAGACGATCGAGTCGATGCGCTGGTCGCGTTCGACGTCGGCCGTCAGCAGGTCCCGCGCCGCCTCGGTTTGGGCCTCGCCGGGGGCGGCCGAGGCCAGGGCGGCCGGGGTGTCGACGATGCGCAGGCGCTGACGGTTCAGCGAGGCGCTCAGCCCGCCGCCCTGTTTCTCGGCGGCGGCGACAGCCTCCTTGGGCATGCCGGTGGCTTTGGCCGCCTGCTCCTGCGCCCGGCGGGCGTTCTCGGCGCGGCGTTCGGCGTCGGCGCGCAGGGCGTCGCGGACCGATCCGGCCAGCCCCTGGGCCCCGGGACCTTCCTCCACCAGGACGACGGCCCGCACCGGCTCCGAGGTCCGCATCAGGATGGGGATGGCGCCGCCCAGCACGGCGAACATGGGAAACGCCAGCAGAGACAGCCAGAAGCCCACGGTCTTGGCGTAGGCGGCGAACTCCCGACGGGCGATCAGCAGGGTGCGGTTCATCGGGCGGCCTCCGAAACGGTCTCGCGGCGGACGGTCTGGTCCTGATCCGGGTCGTCGCCGGTCAGGCCGATGAAGGCGTCGTGCAGCGTCGGCTCGCGCAGTTCGAAGCGGCGCACGTCCAGCCCGCCCAGAAAGGCGGCCTTCAACGCGTCCTGCCCGCGCCCTCCGGGCGCCAACTGCGCCTTCAGCACGCGGACCGCGCCCTCTGTGCGCAGGGTCTCCACCGCGACCACGCCGGGCAGGGCCTTCGCCGCGTCCTCCGCGATCTCGCCCTCCAGCTCCAGGAAGCGACGCGTCGTCGCCTTGGCCTCGTCGACCGTGCCCTCGAAGGCCTTACGGCCGCGCGCCAGCAGCACGACCTTGTCGCACAGCCGCTCGGCGTGCTGCATCACATGGGTCGAAAACAGGACGGTCGATCCGTTCGCCGCCAGCCCGCGGATCATGGCCTCCAGCCCCTGCTGGTTGACCGGGTCCAGACCGGAGAACGGCTCGTCCAGGATCACGAACTCGGGACCGTGCACGACCGAGGCGATCAGCTGCACCTTCTGGGCCATGCCCTTGGACAGCTCCTTCATCTTCTTGGTCTGGGCGTGCTCCAGCCCCTGATCCTTCAACATCGCCCGCGCGCGCCGCTTGCCCTCGCCCGTCGGCAGTCCCTTCAACGCGCCGAAGAAGGCGATCGCGTCGATGGGAGTCATCTTCTTGTAGAGCCCGCGCTCTTCGGGAAGGAAGCCGATGCGGTCCCGCACCTTGCGACCGTCGGGCGCGCCCAGAATCTCGAGCCGACCCTCCGTCTGCGGCTGCAGGCCCAGGATCATCCGCAGGGTCGACGTCTTGCCCGCCCCGTTCGGCCCCAGAAAGCCGCAGATCGTGCCCCTCTCGACCGAAAAGCTGAGATCGCGCACCGCCTGGAACTCGCCGTAGCGCTTGCCGATGCCGTCAAGCGTGAGTGCCGCCGCCATGTCGTCGCCCCTGAAGTCTGCCTCGGATCAAGGCTAGGGGTGTAAAGGACGTTTGACAACCGCGGCCGGCGTCCCGTTCGTGAATTCCCCGTCATCTTCGGCGGATTGACCGCGGGCGCGCGTGATCCGATGGTGCGGGCGGCCGGGGAGGGGCCGCACATGCTTCAAAAGAGTCTCGCCGCCGTCGTCGGCGCGGTCGTGGCCGTCGCGGTGGTCATGGCGTGGCAGGCGCTGACCCACATGATCGACCCGCCGCCGACTGGAATGAACTGGAACGACGCGGCCGCCGTGACCGCGTTCATGCGCGCCATGCCGGCGTGGAAGTTCGCCGTGATCGTCCTCGGCTACGGCCTCGCCGCCTTCGCCGGCGGCTGGATCGCTTCGTTGGTCGCTAAGGGCCGCGGGTGGCACGCCTGGGTTCCGGCGGGCCTGCTGCTGGTCGGCACCTTCCTGAACATCAGCACGCTCTGGCACCCGACGTGGTTCCCCGCGGCCTGCATCCTGACCATTCTGGCCGGCGCCTGGCTCAGCGGGCAGGTGACGACGAAGAAGGCCTGATCAGCCCTCGACGACGACGTCGAACGTCCGGCCGATGATGCGGCTGGGATCGACGTGCGCGCCGTTCCGACGGATCTCGAAGTGCAGGTGCGGGCCCGTCGAATAGCCGGTCGAACCGACCAGACCGACGCGTTCGCCCGAGTACAGCTGCTGACCCGAACGCACGTCCACGCGGCTCAGGTGGGCGTAGAGGCTCGTCATGCCGTTGGGGTGGCGCACCTCGACGAAGCGGCCGAAGCCGGTCGGCTGATAGCCGGTTCGCAGCACCGTGCCCTCGGCGGCGACGAAGACGCCCGTGCCGGTCGGCGCGGCGAAGTCGACTCCCTTGTGCGCCCGGGCAGCGGCCTCTCCGGGCAGATGGCGCGTGCCGTAGCGGGAGTTGATGGCGAAGCCCTTCACGGGCTCATGGAACATGATTTCGCGCATCACGGGCCCGGCGGGCTCGGCGACGGCGACCACCGGCACGGCGGCGGGCGTGGCGGAGGCCTCGACCACCCCGGGGTCGGGATCGGCGTTGGGGGCGGCGGCCATGGCGAGCACGGCGGTGGTGGCGAGAGCGGCGGCCTGACCCGTGTGGATCAGAATGCGGCGGACGGTCGGCATAAGGCGTCGCATGCGTGCGGCGTCTCCCTGTCGGTGGCGTTCGTCGAACTGGGGGCGGCGGACGCTCGGGTCCGGCGCGGATGAAACCGTCGTTATAGGGGGTGGGGAGACGACAATGAGGCACGGGGCGCGGCGGACGGTCGCACCCATGGAACCCGGCATGAGAAAAGGGCGCGGACCCCGTGCCCGCGCCCTTTCCCGGGAGATCACGAAGTCGTCAGGGCAGCGGGATGGTGAACTGGATTCCGCCCTGATGGCTGTCGGCGTGCTCGCCGAAGCGGCCACGATAGCCGAAGGCGACCTTCATTCCGGCCCAGTCGCCCTCGATGCCCGCGGCGGCGATCATGTGACCGCCGAACGGACCCTCGACGTCGCGATACAGCACTTGCGAGGGGCTGCCGGCGATCGAGGTGCCGACCGCGTCCGACCCGTCGTCGAGGTCGTCGCGATAGCCGCCTTCCAGGAAGATGGTCGTGCCGCCCTTGTGGGTCTCGGCCCGGATCGTCGCCTCGGCCGTGGTCGCGGTGACCGTGCGGTCCTCGTAGCGGTACTGCGCCGCCACGCCCTGCTCGAAGTAGCCCTCGACCTCGCTCGAGGTCCAGGTGATGGCGGCGCGCGGCGAGATGCGGAAGTCGTCGCCCCCGAACCAGAAGCCGGCCTGGGCGCGGGCGCCCACGCTCGACCCCCGGGTCTCGCCCGTGTGGACGATGGGTGCGAGCGTCGTCTGCCGGGTGATGTTCTCATAGTCGTCCACCCCCGCGCCGGCGGCGACGTTGGCGAAGACGTCGCCCGACCGCCAGCCCAGGGCCACGTCCACCGCATACGATTCGACGTCGAACGTCTGGCCGGGCGACGTCACCTCGGCGTTGCGGAACGAGGCGGACAGCGAGGCGCGCCACGTTTCCGACGGGCTCCAGACCAGGCCGCCGCGCGCGCCCCAGCCTTGCGAATCCGCCGATGGCACAAGGCCACGGGCGTCGAACTCGCTCGAATCGTAGAGCGCGCCGAAGGTCAGGCCGGCGCCGGCCTCCCAGCCGCGCGAGCCGGACAGGCCCTCGGACGAGGCGTCCAGCATGTCCTCACGGAACCGCATGGCCGTCTCGCCCTGCAGCGCCGTCTTCGCGCCGGCGTCGCCGTAGTAGAGATAGTCCTCGGCCAGCGTCGCCAGCAGGGCGTGGCCCGCCGCCGTCGGGTGCACTCCGTCCCAGTAGAAATAGGTGTTGGGCGAGGAGCAGACCGTCAGCGTCGTCTGGTTGAAGCAGGCGTCGACCACGTTGGTGAAGCCGAAGCTGCCGGGGCTGCCGGCGATGACGTCGCCGATCTTGTAGATGTCCATCAGGATGATGTTGGTGCCCGGACGGGCCGCGGCCGTGGTGAACAGCCCGGTGGAGAGGGCCCCGTTGAAGGTCGTCACGGCGAAGTCAGCCAGCGGCGCGGCCGCGAGGTTGGGCCCGGAGCGGAACTGCGGCGTCAGGCTGAGCTTGGGCAGGTTGGTCACCAGAATGGTGCCGGCCCCGGCCGTGGCCACGTTGTTGACGATGAAGTTCACGTCCGCCGCCGCCAGGGTGGCGACGTTCTGCATGAACGGCTGCGGCGTGCCGGACAGCACCGCCGGTCCGATTCCCTGGAAGATGTTGTTCGCGCCGCCCAGGATGCTGACCAGGTCGTTGGCGCCGAAGGTGCCGCCGGCCCCGGTGTAGGCCAGCAGCTGATTGCGCATGCCGGGCGGGAAGGCTGAGGCGTCGGTGCGCGCGCCGCCGTAGGCGTAGTTGATGCTGCCCGTCACCGGCGCGCCGGTCGCGGAAACGCCGGCGTTGAAGCCCAGCAGCTCGGTGAACACCGGCCCGTTGGAGAAGCGGCCGTTGAAGTAGAAGGCGGCGGGCGGCTGGGTGTTGAAGCTGGCGGCGTACAGGTTGCCGTTGTCGCTCAGGCTGTCGCCGAAGACGACCAGACGGCCATAGCTCTGGGCCGAGGCGGCCGAGGCCAGACCGCAAACGGCGGCGACGGCCAGCGCCGCGGGCGTGGCGGTGCGCAGAAGACGAGACATCGATGATCCTCCCTCGACCGTCGACTTTCGCGGTCGTTGGAGATCAGTGTGCGCCGGAATTTTCCTTGCGCAAGATGCCGTTGGGGAAGCCTGGGCTCAGTGTTGCAGCGGGCGCACGCGGTTCAGGTGACCCATCTTGCGTCCGGGCCGGGCCGGCGACTTGCCGTACAGATGGATGCGGAGGTCCGCCTTGCCCGACAGGGCGGCCCAGCGATCCACCTCGTCCCCCAGCAGATTGGTCATTTCGACGCGCGAATGCGGGAGCGTGGCGCCCAGCGGCCAGCCCATGACGGCACGGACGTGCTGTTCGAACTGGTCGCAGGCGCAGCCGTCCTGGGTCCAGTGACCGGTGTTGTGCACGCGCGGGGCGATCTCGTTGACCAGCAGACGCCCCTCGCCGAGGTCGAACAGCTCGATGCCGACGACGCCGACGTAGTCCAGCCCGTTCAGGACGGCCCGGGCGATGCGTCGGGCGGCCTTGTCCGTGCGGGCGTCCACTGCGGCCGGGGCGACGGTGGTGCGCAGCACGCCGCCCGCGTGGCGGTTTTCGCCCAGAGGATAGATCGCGACCGATCCGTCCGGGCCGCGCGCGGCGATGATCGACAGTTCCCGCACGAAGTCCGCGCGCGCCTCCAGGATGCACGGCCGGCCGCCCAGGGCGTCCCAGGCTTCCGCCGCGTCCCTGGTGGACTTGATCCAGACCTGCCCTTTGCCGTCATAGCCCTCGCGCCGGGTCTTCAGCAGGGCGGGCATCCCCAGCCTGTCCAGGCCCGCATGCAGGTCCTCGATCGTCGACACGGCATGGAAGGCCACCGTGGTGGCCCGCACCCCGTTCAGGAAGGTCTTCTCGTCCAGCCGGTCCTGCGCGACGGCCAGCGCCAAGGGGCCGGGCGCGACGCGCGCGCCTCCGGCCCGGATGCGGTCGACCGAGGCGGCCGGCACGTTCTCGAACTCGAAGGTGACGGCGTCGCAGACCCGGCCCATGACGTCCAGCGCGTTCGGATCGTCGTATGGAGCCACGATCTGGCCGCGCGAGACGCGGCCCGCCGGGCTGTTTTCCTCCGGATCGAGGATGACGACGTCGAAGCCCAGCCGGCTGGCGGCCTGCGACAGCATGCGGCCCAGCTGGCCGCCGCCCAGGATGCCCAGGGTCGAACCGGGGGGCAGGGCGTCCACTCAGTCCTCGACCGTCTCGTGGACCGCCTCGGTCTGGGCCTCGCGGAAGGCCTTCAGGCGTCCGCTCAGTTCCGCGTCGCCCAGGGCCAGGATCTGGGCCGCCAGAATGCCCGCGTTGGTCGCGCCCGCTTCGCCGATCGCCACGGTAGCCACGGGAACGCCGCCCGGCATCTGGACGATCGAAAGCAGCGAATCGAGGCCGCTCAGCGCCTTCGACTGCACGGGCACGCCGATCACCGGCAGTTCCGTCATGGAGGCCACCATGCCGGGCAGGTGCGCCGCGCCCCCGGCGCCGGCGATCACGACCTTGAAGCCCTCGGACGCCGCGCCGCGCGCGAACGAGACCAGACGGTCCGGCGTGCGATGGGCGGAGACGACCCGCGCGGTCCAGGCCACGCCCAGACGGTCAAGGGCGTCGGCGGCGCGCTTCATCGTCGGCCAGTCCGAACGGCTGCCCATGACGATGGCCACCTGAGCCGCTGCGGTCATGCGGAGCCCCTCGCGCGGAAAGCGCGGGGTTTACGGCGTTCGCGTTGCGCCCGCAACCGGGGCGGATAGGATCGCGGGGACGCCGCCGGCTGAGTCGCGTCCTTCCCGAGTGCGCCGTGTCCCTGTCCGCCGCCAAAGTCCGGTCCGACGCCGACCTGCTGGCCGAGGTGGAACGCCTGCGCGCCGAGGTGGCCGAGCTCCGCGCGCGCGCCGAGGCCGCCGAGGCGGCGGCCGATCACGACGTGCTGACTCCGACTCTGAACCGCCGCGGGTTCGTCGAGGCGTTGAACCGCGCCATGGCCTATTGCCGGCGTCACCGGACGCCTGCCTGCCTCCTCTATCTCGACCTGGACGGGTTCAAGTCGGTCAACGACGTCCTGGGCCATGCGGCGGGCGACGCGGCGCTGGTCCGCGTCGCGGAGCTGCTGGTCGCCAACCTGCGCGAATCCGACGCCGTGGGCCGTCTGGGCGGCGACGAGTTCGGCCTGCTGATGCTCAACGCAGGTCTGGACGAGGGACGCGAGAAGGCCCGTCGTCTTTCGGAAGCTCTGGCCGCCGAGGATTTCCGCTGGGAAGGCCACCCGGCCGTCCTGGGCGGGTCTTTCGGCGTCCGCGCCTTCGCGGCTCAGCAGGACCCCGAGGTCTGGCTGGCCGAGGCCGACGCGGCGATGTGGGTGCGCAAGCGCGGCCGCTAGGCGATGATGTCCGGCAGGATCCGCGCCTCGATCTTCACGATCTCGTCCCGCAGCGTCAGCTTCTTCCGCTTCAGGCGCGCGATCATCAGCTGATCCGGGATGGGCATGCGGCTCAGGGCGTCGATCGACGCGTCGAGGTCCGCATGCTCCTGCTGCAGCTCGGTCAGCCGCTTGCGCAGGGCCAGTTCGACTTCGTCGGGAACCTGTTCGTCGTTCATGAGCCTCGTCCGCGCGGCGGCTTATGTCACGCAGAGAGGCGTTCGGCCAGACGGGCCAGCACGGGCCGGGGCAGGGGGCCGCCCCAAGACCGCGACAGCCGGACCAGTTCGGGCAGGGGAGCACGGGGCGCGCCGGGCGGCCCGGTCAGCGCGGCGAGGTCCGCCAGCAGCCGCCGCTCGGCTTCCAACTCGACCGCCTTCACCTGCGCACGGACGGCCTCCCGCGCGTCGCCGTCCATGTCGATCAGCGGCGCCTTCAGCGCCCGGCGCACGGCGCGCAGCGGCGCGATGGCCTTTTCGCCCCAGACCCGCGCGACGTCGCAGGCCGCTTCGACCGTTTCGTCGTCCAGCGCGCGGCCGGTCGCGGCGCACCAGGCCCCGAACAGCAGCAGAGGCACGTTCTGTTCATCCCGATCCTGCAGGGACAGGCAGGTCTCGGCGACCCCCTCCCGGCCATAGGCCCGGACGGCCCACGCCCACAGAGCCGTCGCGTCGCTCATCCGGGACGCATGCCCGTCCAGCGACGCGTCGACGACCAGTTCAGTCCCAGCGCGTCCAGGGCCCGCCCGACCGACTGGTCGACCACTTCCTCAAGCGACGCGGGCCGGGCGTAGAACGCCGGCATCGGAGGGGCGATGATCGCGCCCATCTCGGCGAGCGCGGTCATGGTGCGCAAATGGCCCAGGTGCAGCGGCGTCTCCCGCACCATCAGCACCAGCGGCCTGCGTTCCTTGAGCGTCACGTCGGCGGCGCGGGTCAGCAGGGACGAGGTCACGCCCGTCGCGATTTCGCTCATCGTGCGCACCGAGCAGGGGGCCACGATCATGCCCAGCGTCCGGAAACTGCCCGAGGCGATCGAAGCCCCGACGTCCGCCAACCGGTGCGTCACGTCGGCGCGGGCCGCGAGGTCGTCGGCCGACAGCTCGGTCTCCTGCGACAGGGTCAGCAGGGCCGCCTTCGTGGCGACGAGATGGGTCTCGACGCCCAGCTCCCGCAGCGCCTCCAGCGCCCGCAAGCCGTAGATCACCCCCGAGGCGCCCGAGATTCCGACCACCACCCGGGGGCGTTCCGATACGGCTCCGTTCACATCATCGGCCATTTTCGCGTCCAGGCTGGATTCGGGCATCGCGCTTGGCGAGCGTCACCGGAATGTGATTCCACAGGTCGTCAATAGCGAGGCTCACTGCTCTTGTCCCTAAGACATGGAGGCGCAAGCCATGACCATCGAGGCTCGTATTCGCGAACTGGGAAACCGTCACCGCTCTCTGGAATCGGAGATTGAGCGCCAAACGGGCCGACCTGCCGCGGACTCGCTGCACTTGAAGGCGCTGAAGCTGCAGAAGCTCAGGCTGAAGGACCAGATCAACGCGCTGCAGGACGCGCGCTAGCGGATCGGCCCCGATCCGAAATCACCGACGGAACGGCGGCCCCGGGGATGATCCCCGGGGCCGTCTTCGTTTCGCGTCAGTCGCGTGTGCCGAAAACCGACTCGGCCGTGGGCTCGGCGCCCGGGCGCTCCCGCTCTTCCGGCACGAATTCCGGTTCGGCCGGGGTCTCTTCGGCCTGACCGGCGGCGGCCAGGGTCGCGCCGCCCGACTTCGCGTCGTCGCGCGCCTTCTTCTCGGCCGCCTTCTTCACCAGTTCGTCCAGCGCCAGCTGACCGACCAGACCCAGCGTCACGGGGTCCACCGGCTTGATGTTGGCCGTGTTCCAGTGCGTGCGGTTGCGAACGCTCTCGATGGTCGCCTTGGTGGTGCCCAGCATCTTGGCGATCTGGGCGTCGGTCACCTCGGGATGGTTCTTGACGAACCACATGATGGCGTCCGGACGGTCCTGACGGCGCGAGACGGGCGTGTACTTCGGCGCCGGCTTCGCCGACTTCAGCAATTCGGCGTGGCGGCTGACCACGGCCTTCATGCGATAGGAGTCGTCGTTCTGGGCCTTGTCCAGCTCCTCGCGGGTCAGCTGGCCGTTAACCAGCGGATCGGCCCCGCGGATGTCGCGCGCCACGTCGCCGTCGGCGATGCCCCGCACTTCCAGCGGATGCAGGCCGCAGAAGTCGGCGATCTGCTCGAAGGTCAGCGAGGTGTTCTCGACCAGCCAGACCGCGGTGGCCTTGGGCATGAGGATGTCGGTCATGACGTTTCCCTGCGGGGCGGCCGCAGCGAATGCGACGCGCCGGAAATGACGGCGCCCGACCTTTCGGCCGGGCGCGGAATGAAATCCCTATAGGTGGGTTCGTTCGAAAAGGGAACGAAAACCACGTCTGCAGGATCGCCGACGACTCCATACAGCCAAGGTTCATCTGGCAGGGTGAACAACGCTCCCCAGGACGCGTTTTGCGTCGGAGAGATTCTCGAGGAGGGAACCATGTCGATTGTCGAACTGGCCGCGGTGGCCATGCTCAGCCTGGCCGCCCAGGATCCGGCCTTCGCCCAGGATCCGGGGGCCCAACGGGTCGCCCCGCGGGGCAGCTATCGCGACAGCTGTCAGGAAGAATACGTCAACCGCGGCCGGCTGTACGCCGACTGCCGCGACCGCCAGGGCCGCATGCGCGGCACGTCGATCGAGCTGGCCCAGTGCGGCCCGTACAACATCGCCAACGACGACGGTCGCCTGGTCTGCGGGCCGCATCGCGGACAGTACGAGGATCGTCCGGGACGTCCGGGCGGCGGCTGGGGCGACGACCGTCCCGGCGGCGGCTGGGGCGGCGGCCGCGGCTCGGCGGTGATCTACACCGACGCCAACTTCCGCGGCGCGTCGCAACGGATCGACGGCGAGATGCCGAACCTGTCCAACACCGGGTTCAACGACCGCATCAGCTCGATCCAGCTGCGCGGCCGGTGGGAAGTGTGCACCGACGCCTACTTCCGCGGCTATTGCCAGACCCTCGACGGCGACGTCCGCAACCTCGGCAACACCGGCCTGAACGACCGCATCTCGTCCATGCGCCCGGTGCGCGGCGGAGGTCGCTGGTAGGTCAGACCGTCAGCACGATCTTGCCGACGTGGACGCCCGCCTCCAGCCGGAGGTGGGCGTCCCGCGCCCGGTCCAGGGGGAAGGTCGCGTCGATCGGCGGCCTGACCCGCCCGGCCGCGACCCACGGCCAGACGACCCGTTCGACCTCCGCGATCAGCCGCGCCTTTTCGTCCGCCGGCCGCGACCTCAGCGTCGATCCCGTCAGCACCTGACGCTTCAGCATCAGCCGCGTCAGGTCTATCTCCGCCAGCGCCCCCGACTGGGTCCCGATCACCACCCAGCGGCCGAAGGGGTTCAGCGCCGTCTGGTTCACCGCGGCATAGGCCGCGCCGACCATGTCCAGGATGACGTCCGCGCCGCCCGCCTCCCGCACCGCCGCTGCCAGATCGACCGCCGTCGCGTCCAGACTGACGTCCGCGCCCAGACTTGCCGCGGCCCGCGCCTTTTCGGCGCCGCGCGAGGTGGCGATCACGCGCGCCCCGTGCGCCTTCGCCATCCGGATCGCCGTGACGCCTATGCCGCTGGTGGCGCCATGGAGCAGCAGGGTCTCCCCGGCTTTCAGCGCCCCGGCCTCGAACACGTTGGCCCAGACGGTGATCACCGTCTCGGGGAGGGCGGCGGCCTTGATCAGGTCGAGACCTTCCGGAACGGGCAGCGCGTGTCGGGCGTCCACCACGGCCAGTTCCGCATAGCCGCCGCCGCCCAGCAGCGCGCAGACCTCCTCTCCGACGCGCCAGCGGGTCGCTCCCGCTCCCAGCGCGGCGACCGTCCCCGCGACTTCCAGTCCCGGAACGGCGCTGGCGCCCGGCGGCGGCGGATACAGACCTGCCCTCTGCAGCAGGTCTGGCCGGTTCACGCCCGCGGCCCGCACGTGGATCAGGATTTCGCCCGGGCCCGGCGTCGGATCGGGTAGCTCGACCATGCGCAGCGCTTCCGCCGGCCCCGACCCGCCCTCGATCCCGATCGCCCGCATCCGGCCCTCGCTGCTTGCCAATCGTCGCGCCCCGGCGCTTCATAGAGGGCTGCGCCGCTCGCCGCCAAGGAGGCCGTCATGTCGTTCGAGGATCTGGAGCCCCAGCGCGTTCGCGGTCCGTTGGCCGAACTGGGACGGGAGGACCTGGACCTGCACTCCGTCGAGGACTGTCAGGAGCGCATCGCCGCCCTGGAGGCCGAGATCGCCCGGACGCGCGCGGCCATGCAGCGCAAGGCCGAGCGCAAGTCGGCGGCTGACGCCCTGTTCAATTTCGGTCAGTGACGCGGGTGGGCGGCGCTGGCATGACCGTTGCACGCGCAAGGGCTGCGGGCCCCGTCCGTCCGCGCGTGCCAAGAGCGTTCCCGTATGCTGTCGATGGATTCCATGATTGACGACGCCGGTCCCGACGTCGCCTCCGGTCGGCCGCGTGCGGTCGTGGTGCGCGAGTTCGCCGCCTCCGAGCTGTTCGAGCGCACCTTCCGCGAGGGTATGGAACTGGTCGAGGAGGTCGCCGCATATCTGGACGGCGACGGGCGGCGGGAATCCAAGTTGCTCAGCCGCGCCGCCGCTCTGGCCTATGCCTCGGAAAGCATGTCTCTGACCACGCGCCTGATGCAGATGGCCTCATGGCTGCTGGTTCAGCGCGCGGTGCGCGAGGGCGACATGACCGCAGAAGCCGCCTGCGACGCGCGCTACCGTCTCGCCTCATTGCGCCTGCGCACCGAGCCCAGCCATCCGGATCTGCCGATCGCCCTGATCGAGCACGTCGTCCGCGCCGAGCGCCTGTACGAACGCGCCCTGCACCTCGACCGCCGCATGTACGTCGACGCGGAGGCCGAAGTTCCGGTGAACCCGGTGCTCAGCCAGATGGACCGGCTGACTGCGGCCTTCAGGAACTGATCCTTACGGCCCGACGTCGTTCTCGTCCGCGCGGCCGTCGATGACCGGGGCCGGCAGGTTCACCGCGATGCCCAGGGCGTCGGCCAGCTTGTCGTCGCGCTTGTAGACGTCCTCGCGGAACGCGACGCGGCCCTGACCGTCGACGAAGGCCGTCCAGTACAGCAGGCGCACCCCGATCTCGCGGCCCGTGGTCACGCGCGTGGTCCGGCGGTTGTCCTGCGCCGCGTCGAACTCGGCCAGCTTGACCGGATCGGGCGACAGCAGCAGGCGGGCGAAGTCGACCGCGCCCTGCACCCGCACGCAACCGTGAGAACGATGGCGATAGGCGTTGTTGAACGCCGCCTTGGACGGCGTGTCGTGCAGGAAGATGGCGTAGCTGTCCTGCAGCTCGAACTTGACGTAGCCCAGAGCCGAGCGCGGTCCGGCGCGCTGGATGACCGTCCCGTTCTGGATGTACATGTCGTTGGCGGCCAGATAGCCGGGGCCCTTGGGCAGGATTTCGTTCCGCGCGATGCCGGCGGGCACGTACCAGGGCGGATTGGCGACCACCGAGGCGAAGGGCCGCTCCAGGCTGGGCGTCTGGTTCGCCGGCGTGCCGACCACGACCCGGTTGGAATGAACCGGACGACCGTCCTTCCAGTAGACCATGATGGCCGCGGCGGTGTTCACCTCGATGCGCTCGTCGGGAACGTCGCGCGCCAGCCAGCGGCGGCGTTCGAGGTTCAGGGCGATCTGGCGGGCGCGGTTCTCGGCGCTGGCCGACAGCGAGCGCTGGGTGCCCGAACCGATGCGCGCGTCGCCCAGCAGCCCGTGCCGCACCTGGAAGCCGCGCACGGCCTCCTGCAGTTCCGGCCCGTAGACGATCCCCTCGGCCAGCAGGCGCGCGCCGTCCGGCGCCGAGATGTCGCCCTCCGCCATCAGGCGTTCGATCAGCACGGGGATGCGCGCGTCGCTCTGGCCGGGCTCGATGTTCGCGCCGACGCGGAACGTGGGCCAGCCGCCGCCGTCGCGGATCAGGCGGCGATAGCGGACGTAGCCGGCCGACAGGTTGGCGTAACCGATGTCCGTGGGGGCCAGTCCCTCGGCCCAGTCCAGCAGGGCGTCGCGCGCCAGGGCGTCGTGCAGGCCGGTCGGCAGGTCGACGCGGTTCTTGCGCATCTCCCACAGGTCCTCGACCATCTCGGGACGGATGCGACCTTCGGACAGGACGCGGCAGTAGGACAGCAGGGCGGCCGTCGTCAGCATCTCCGACCGGGCGCGGTCGGCGGCCAGCCTCGGGAAGTCGAAGTGATCGCCCTCGGCCAGCCCGTGGCGCTCCGCGCGCGAGGCCACGGTCCGCAGCTGCTGCAGGCGGGCGGGCGTCCACACGGGGGTCCAGCCGTTCTTCTCGTAGAAGGCGCGGACGTCCGGCTGCAGCGTGGCGGGCAGACGCGCCAGCTGATCGTTGAAGGTGTTGTAGAACTGGACCGCGTCGGGGTCCCGGGACTGGGCCATGGCCGGAGCGGCTGCGCCCGTCAGGGCCGCCATCGCGGCGCCCAAGCCCAATTCTCGACGATTCATGCTCGGTCCGTCTCACGGTTCCGGGCGACGGCGTTCGCCGCCCGCGCCCCATATGGGAAACGTCGGTCAGCTTATCGACGTTCCGGCCGAATCGAAAGCGCCGGCCCTTCCGGACCGGCGCTGCGGCGACGCGAAGTCGCATCCTGTGTCTCCGCGCACACGCGCGGAGGGCGTCACTTCTTGATGAAGCCGCCGAACTTGTTGTTGAACTTCGAGACGCGGCCGGCGCGGTCCATCAGATGGGCGTTGCCGCCGGTCCACGCCGGGTGCGTCAGCGGGTCGATGTCCAGGTTCAGCGTCGCGCCTTCCTTCTGATAGGTCGAGCGCGTCTGATAGGTGGTGCCGTCCGTCATCGTCACGGTGATGAAGTGGTAGTCGGGGTGGGTGTCGGCCTTCATGGCGATGATCCGGTCCAGAAACGCGCGGTGACGATGCCGACCGTCGGTGCGCTGAAATGACGTGAGCCGCAGACGGGGCCTGCGGCGAGCGCGGGCGTTTACACCGGAGACGGTTCCGGGGCAAGAGGCGCGGCCATGACCGACGCCCCCGCCTCCGCCGATCCCTCCGCCGCCGGCCGCCCCGGCGCCGGCGCCCAGCTGACCGAGAGGATGTCCGAGGCCGGCGAGCGTCGCGCGCGCAGCAAGGACGTCCGGCCGCTCGCGCGCCTGCTGCCCTATGCGGCGGCCCATTCGGGCCATGCGGGGATGGCGGCGCTGTGGCTGCTCCTGTCCACCGCCGCCTCGCTCGGCCTGACCGTGACGGCGCGGGGCGCCATCGACAACGGCTTCCTCAGCGGCGGCGCCGGCCTGAACTTCTGGTTCGGTCTGCTGGGCCTGAACGCCCTGTTCCTCGGCCTGGCCACGGCGTTCCGCTACTACTTCGTCACCCGCACGGGCGAGCGCATCGTCGCCGACCTGCGCGAGGGACTGTTCCGGCGCGTGCTGACCCTGGACCCCGGCTTCTACGTGAAGATGCGCACCGGCGAGGTGCTCTCGCGGCTGACCACCGACATCGCTCTCGTCGAGACGCTGCTGACAACGTCGGTCTCTTACGCCCTGCGCAACCTGTTGACGCTGATCGGAGCGATCATCCTGCTGTTCTTCGTCTCGCCCAAGCTGACCGGGCTGGTGGTTCTGATCGTGCCGGTCCTGATCGTGCCGCTTTTCCTGTTCGGTCGGGTCGTGCGCCGCCTGACGGTCAAGACCCAGGACGCCTTCGCCGAGGCCGTCGCCTCGGCCGGAGAGAGCGTGGACGGCGTCGAGACGGTCCAGGCCTTCGGGCGCGAGGCCACCGCCGTCCGCCGCTTCGAGGCGGCGGTCGAGGCGTCCTTCGCCACCTCGATCAGGCGCATGCAGGCCCGCGCCGTCATGACCGCTCTGATCATCGGCGTGATGTTCGGCGGCGTGACGCTGGTGCTCTGGCTCGGCGCCCAGGACGTGATCGCGGGCCGCATGAGCCCGGGCGCCCTGCTGCAGTTCGTCCTGCTGTCCACCTTCGCCGGCGGCGCCGTCGGCGCGCTGGGCGAAAGCTGGGGCGACGTCCAGAAGGCCGCCGGCGCCATGGAACGGATAGACGAGCTGATGCGGGCCGAGCCGCTGATCGCGGCTCCGGCGTCGCCTCGCGTCCTGCCCTCGCCGCCACGCGGCGAGGTTTCGATGTCCGGCGTCGACTTCGCCTATCCGGGCCGGCCGGACCTGCCGGCATTGAACGGCTTCTCCCTGACCGTGCGTCCCGGCGAGACCGTCGCCCTGGTCGGCCCGTCGGGCGCCGGCAAGTCCACCGTCTTCCGCTTGCTGCTGCGCTTCTACGACCCGCAGAGCGGCGTGGTGTTGGTCGACGGCGTCGACGTCCGCGAGGCCGATCCCGGTCAGGTGCGCGACCGCTTCGCCTGGGTCTCGCAGGAGGCGCCGCTGTTCTCCGGCTCCGCCGCCGAAAACGTGCGATTCGGCCGTGAGACAGCGACGGACGACGAAATCATGGACGCCGCCGGCCGTGCGCAGGCCCGAACCTTCATCGAGGCCCTGCCGCAGGGGTTCGACACCCCCTTGGGCGAGCGGGGCAAAACCCTGTCGGGCGGCCAGCGCCAGCGCCTGGCCATCGCCCGCGCGCTGATCCGCCATGCCCCCATACTGCTGCTGGACGAGGCCACCAGCGCCCTCGATTCGGAGAACGAACACCTGGTGCAGGCGGCGCTGGATCAGGCGATGGAGGAGCGCACCACTCTCGTCATCGCCCACCGTCTGGCCACGGTCCTGCGCGCCGACCGCATCGTCGTCATGGACGGAGGCCGGGTGGTGGAGGAGGGGACGCACCACGACCTGGTCGCCCGCGGCGGCCTGTATTCCCGTCTGGCCGAGCTTCAGTTCAGGGGCGAGTGAGGACGGGTCAGGCCGCCTGCAGCACCTTGCGCAGGTTCGCCTGCATGTCCGGGCCGCCCGCGACGATCTGCTTGCCGTTCAGCGGGTCGCCATCGGCGTCGACGGTGGTGACCACACCGCCCGCCTCGGTGACCAGCAGCACGCCGGCCGCCACGTCCCAGATGTTCAGGCCCCGCTCGTAGAAGGCGTCGTACCGGCCGCAGGCGGTCCAGGCCAGGTCCAGCGAGGCGGCGCCGAGGCGGCGGATGCCGGCCACGCGCTGGCCCACGCCGTGCAGGTCCTTGATCGCCTGCGCATGGCCGGGACGTCCCAGGAAGGGCAGGCCGGTCGAGATCAGGCCGTCGGCCAGGTCCTTGCGCCCCGACACGCGGATGCGCGTGTCGTTCAGGTGCGCGCCTTTGCCCTTCTCGGCCCAGAACATCTCGTTCTGCACGGGGTTGTAGGTCACGCCCGCCACGATCTCGGCGCGGCCGTCGTGGTCGGTGCGCTGCAGGGCCACGGTGATCGCGAACTGCGGCATGGCGTGCATGAAGTTGGTCGTGCCGTCGATGGGATCGACGATCCAGGTGTGGGTCTTGTCCGTCCCCTCGATCATGCCGCGCTCCTCGCCCAGGAAGCCGTAGCCGGGGCGGGCCTTGGTCAGCAGTTCGAACAGGGTCTGCTCCGCCTTGACGTCCGCGGCGGTGACGAAGTCCGCAGGCCCCTTGCGCGACACCTGAAGCTGGGCGACCTCGCCGAAATCGCGGACCATCGGACGGGCGGTCTTGCGGACCGCGTCCATCATCACTTGCAAGAGGGCGGAGGCGAGGGCCATGGGGATCTCCTGGTCCGCATGACCTCAAAGGCGCGCGGCCCGGTCATGCGGAGAAGTTCAAACGCTGACGGCCCCGGTCGGAGCCGCGGAAGTCAGTCCGCGCGGCGGACGTATTCGCCCGTGGTCGTGTCGACGACGATGCGCTCGCCGGCCGACATGTAGGGCGGGATCATGATGCGCACGCCGTTGTCGGCGATGGCGGGCTTGTAGGAGGACGAGGCCGTCTGGCCCTTCACCGTCGGCTCGGTCTCGGCGACGGTCAGGGTGACCTGCTCCGGCAGCTCCAGTCCGATCGGACGCTCTTCGTGCATCTCGATGACGACCTTCATGCCCTCCTGCAGGTAGGGGATGCGCTCTTCGCCCACCCAGTCCTTCTGCAGCTCGATCTGCTCGTAGGTGGCGTCGTCCATGAACACCAGGCTGTCGCCGCCGTCGTACAGGTAGGAGAAATCCTTCTGCTCCAGCGTGACGCGCTCGACCTTGTCTTCCGAGCGGAAGCGCTCGTTCAGCTTGTTGCCGGTTTCGAGGTTCTTGGCCTCGACGTTGGCGAAGGCGCCGCCCTTGCCGGGCTTGACGTGGCTGGCCTTGGTCACGACCCACAGGCCGCCGTTGTGCTGGAGCACCATGCCCGGCTTGATGGTGTTGCCGTTGATCTTGGCCATCGGAGAATTCGCTGTCTGGAGGCGCGGCCGACGCGGCGCGCGGAACGGGCGCAGTCCCTAGAGGATCGGCCGGGTCCGGGCAAGGACGGTCAGTGCAGCGTCGCCCGATCCTCGACGCGGTTGGCGATCCGCGTGGTGGCGCCGAACGGGGCCGCCAGCTTGCCCGCGCCAACGTCCACGCGGCGCGCCTCGTGGGCGAACGCGGCCGCCAGCCCCGCCGACGTCATCGCCGCCGCGATCTGGCCCGCGCGGCTGGACGGGCGGAAGGCCAGCAGCGCCGCATTGGCCGCCTGCGCCACCGCCCACAGCGACAGGGCGGTCGTACGCTCCTTGCGCGACGGCGCGTTCCAGACGCGAAGGGCCGAGAGCGTCGTGGCGGAGAACACCGCCGGGATCAGCAGGCCGAGGGAGCCGCGCGGTCGCTCGGTGACCGGGCCCTCACGCCGCAGCGCCTGCGCCCGGCTGCGCCGGCGCGGCTCTACGACGCCCTTGGCCAGAGCGGCCGAGGCGAGAGCGAAGCCTACCGTCAGCGCCAGACCGAGCGCGACATGGTGCGCCGGGCGGTCTCCCGCGTTCAGGAACTCCGCCGCGCCGTCCAGCGCCTGGTCCAGGGTGTCTTCGACGCTCATGCGGGGCCTCCTCGGTTGACGGAGGGAAAAGCCCGCGACCGCGCCGGCGGTTCCGCTCAGCCCGCGCCCATGAAGGGCAGGGCGCGCAGGGCATAGGCGACCGCGGCCACCGCTCCGGCCGATGCGAGGGAGAGCCCGAGGAACCAGGCCAGCCTTCGCCACAAGGGCGGGGGCGGCGTCCCCGGCTCGGCGGGAGGCCGGGGTCTAATGATAGCCGCTCTCCGCATCGACCTTTCCCCGGAAGACCCAGTAGACCCAGGCCGTGTAGGCCAGGATCATGGGGATGATCACGACCGCGCCGACGAGCATGAGCCCCAGGGCGTTGTCGGGCGCCGCCCCCTGCCGGAAGTCGATCGCATAGGGCACGACGTAGGGCATGAAGCCGACCGCCAATCCCAGGTAGCCTGACAGAAACACCACCAGCGCGCCGACGAACGGTCTCACGTGCGAGCCGCGCCTCAGGCCCGCAAAGACCAGTCCCAGACCGACGAGGCCCAGCCCCGGGATGGCCAGGCGCGGCGCCAGCATGTCCCAGCGGATCTGCATCTCCGCCACGTCGACGCCCCAGCGCAGGCCGACGCGGTGATGCACCAGCAGGGTTGCGACGCTGACGAGGACCAGCAGGACGGCGGTCGCCGCCGCCGACCATCGCGCCCAGCGGCGGGCGTCGCCGTGCAGGTCGTCCTTCGTCTTGAGCATCAACCACGTCGCGCCCAGAAGGGCGTATCCCGCGGTCAGGCCGCATGCGACCAGCAGGGTGTAGGGCGTCAGCCAGTCGAACTGGCCGCCGGCGAACCGGTCGTCGATCACGGTCACGCCCTGGATGAAGCCGCCCAGGATCAGCCCTTGCGCGAAGGTGGTCAGCATCGAGCCGCCGGCGAACATCCGCGTCCAGAAGGCCCGGCCCCGCCTGCGCGCCCGAAAGCGGAACTCGAACGCCACGCCCCTCAGGATCAGCCCGCCCAGCATCAGCAGCACCGGCAGGTAAAGCGCGGGCATCAGGATCGAGTAGGCCAGCGGGAAGGCCGCCAGCAGTCCCCCGCCGCCCAGCACCAGCCAGGTCTCGTTGCCGTCCCACACCGGGGCGACGGTGTTCATCATCACGTCCCGGTCCTCCTTGGACCGCGCGAACGGAAACAGGATGCCGATGCCCAGATCGAACCCGTCCAGCAGGACGTAGAGCAGCACGGCCACCGCCAGCAGCCCGGCCCAGATCAGCGGAAGGTCCGGGCTCATGACGGGTCTCCCGGCGCGTCTTCGGGGGCCTTGGCCAGGGCCCAGCCCGGCGGTCTGTCCTGACGCGGCTCCGGCTCGGTCACCGCCGCCACCGGCCCCTCCGCCATCAGGCGCAGGATGAACAGGGCGCCTGCGGTGAACACGATGGCATAGACGACGACGTAAGCCGTCAGCGACGTCGCCACCTGACTGGCCAGCACGGGCGACACGGCGTCCGCCGTCCGCAGCACGCCATAGACCACCCAGGGCTGGCGACCGACCTCCGTCACCATCCAACCGGCCAGCACGGCGATGAAGCCGGATGGCCCCATGGCCACCGCGAAGCGCAGAAAGGCGGGGCTCGCGAACACCTTCATGCGCAACGTGAGCCATGCGCCCCACAGGCCGAGGGCGATCATCAGCAGGCCCAGCCCCACCATGATGCGGAAACCGAAGAAGGGAATGACCGGCGGCGGCTGGTCCGCGACGGCATAGGCGTCCAGCCCCGTGATCGCCTCGTCGCGCGGCACGTTCTGGACGACGTTGCCCAGCCCGGGGATCGCGACCTCGAAATGATTGTCCTGAACGCGCCGGTCGGGGATCCCGAACAGGATCAGCGGCTGATCCGGACGGGTCTCCCAGTAGCCCTCGATGGCGGCCAGTTTGGACGGCTGATGCTCGTGAGCCACCTCGCCCGACCAGTGGCCGACCACAAGCTGCAGCGGGGCGACGACGGCCAGCAGGCCTATGGCCATGACGAGCCCGACCCGGCTCTCCACGACCCCCGGGTGGTGCGGGTTCCGGCGGGCCTTCAGCAAGTGCCATGCGGATACGGCGCCGACCACGAGCGCCGTCGTCAGGAAGGCCGCCAGCAGCATGTGCGCCAGGCGCGACGGGAAGCTGGGATTGAAGATCACCTGCCAGAAGTCCGTCGCCACGAACCGTCCGTCTGGCAGGATTTCGAACCCGGCGGGCGTCTGCATCCAGCTGTTGGCCGACAGGATCCAGAAGGCCGAGATCGTGGTGCCGATCGCCACCAGCACGGTCGAGAGGAAGTGCAGCTTGTTGCCCACCCGGCTCCAGCCGAACAGCATGACGCCCAGGAACGACGCCTCGAGGAAGAAGGCCGTCAGCACCTCATAGGCCAGCAGCGGGCCGATGACCCCGCCGGTCAGGCGGATGAACTCCGACCAGTTGGTGCCGAACTGGTAGCTCATCACCACGCCGGACACGACGCCCATGCCGAAGCTCAGGGCGAAGATCTTGATCCAGAACAGGTACAGCGTCTTGAACGCGTCCCGCTTCGTCCACAGCCACAGCCCCTCCAGCACCGCCAGAAAGGCCGCCAGCCCGATGGTGAAGGCCGGAAACAGGATGTGGAACGCGATCGTGAACGCGAACTGCATCCGAGAGAGCAGCAGGGCGTCGAAGTCCATCAGGCGACCGCTCCGGATTTCATGGAGTGGTGAATATTTCGGACGGGCCGTCGTGGCCAGTCGGCATGGGGTCGCAGGGCGAACGCCTCACGTCCCGAACGGATCACTCGTCGTCAGAAGCGGGATCAAGATCCGCCGGATCGAACGCATAGTCCAGCAGGTCGCCGGGGGTGCACTCCAGCGCCGCGCAAAGTCGCGCCAGGGTGCGGAAGCGGATGCCCTTCACCTTGCCCGACCGGAAGAGGGACAGCTGCGTCTCCGACAGTCCGACCTCCTGGGCCAGGTCCTTGGCCTTCAGCCCCTTGCGGACGATCAGCGCGTCCAGCGTCACGCGCACGGGCATCAGATCATCTCGTCCAGCTCGGCCTGCACCCGGCCGGCCTGTTCCATGACCCGGCCCAGCAGAAACAGCGCGCCCCCGATCATGCCCAGGGTCATCCCCGCCACGTCGAAGTGCAGCCAGCCGCCGCGGCCGCCTTCCAGCACGCGGGCCAGGTTGGTCACCAGGAAGACGCTGGTCACCCCCCCGGTCCCCAACGCCAGACCCACACGTCTCAGCGCGCTGGCCAACGTCGTCTGGATCAGACGGCCACGCGCCAGCTGGCCCATCGCCCGGCCGATCGACCAGACGGCGAACAGATAGAAGACGGTCGGCGAGGCGAACAGCACGCCGTTGATCCAACCCGGCGGCGGGGCGCCGTCGCGGACGGCGATCATGGCGGGAAAGATCAGGTGGATCAGTGCCAGCAGCAGGCCCACGCTCACCACCATGAACACCGCCAGCCAGCGGAACTGGCCGCACATGGCGCGGAAACGGGTGAGGTCGGCTTGGCTCACGAGGGGCTCCGAAGCTGTCTGATCTTTAATCTTGACTTAAACGCGGTCGCTTTGCAACTTTAGCTCGGAGTTAAACAAGCGAGGCGGCTCATGGCGGCGATCGAGACACGGGGCCTGATGCGCAGGTTCGGCCGGCACACCGCCGTCGACTCCGTTTCGATGACGGTGCCGGAGCGCGCCGTCTACGGCTTCCTCGGGCGTAACGGCGCGGGCAAGACCACGACCCTCAAGATGCTGCTGGGCCTGCTGAAGCCCACGGCCGGTTCGGCGCGCGTCGGAGGCGTAGACGTCGCCGCGGACCGCATCGCCGCGGCCCGCAAGACCGGGGCTCTTCTTGAGGCGCACGGCTTCTACGCCAACCTCTCGGGGCGCGAGAACCTCGACCTGACCCGCACCCTGCTGGGCCTTCCCGCCGCCGAGGTCGACCGGGTTCTGGAGGTGGTCGAGATGACGGAGAACGGCCGCCGCCGCGTCTCGGACTATTCGCTGGGCATGCGCCAGCGGCTGGGTCTGGCCCGCGCCATGCTCGGCGCGCCGCCGGTGCTGATCCTCGACGAACCGACCAACGGGCTCGACCCCGACGGCATCGCCGACATGCGCCGCTTCCTGAAGTCCCTGCCGGATCGCACCGGCGCGACCGTCCTGCTGTCGAGCCATCTGCTCAGCGAGATCGAACAGACCGCCACCCACGTCGGCATAGTGCACGAGGGGCGGCTGGTGCTGGAGGGGGAACTGGCACGGCTGAAGGCGGATCAGGCGCCGGAGATCGCCCTGCGCGTCGACGACGCCGCCAAGGCGACGCGGGTGCTGCGCGGCCACGACCTGACGGTCGTCGCGGGCGACGGCGGTCTGATCGCCCGCCTGCGACCGGGCGAGGATCACGACGCGGTCGTCGCGGCGCTCACCCGCGCGATGGTCGGCGCAGGGGTCGGCGTCTTCGCCATCGGCGCGCGCGCCCGCTCGCTGGAAGGAATCTATCGCCAGGCCTCGGCGCCCGACGCCGTGCCGGCACGCAGCAAGGAGCTCGCCTGATGCTGACCGCCCTGATCGTAGAGGCCCGCAAGCTGAACCGCTCGCTGGCCCTGCTGCTGGCCGTCGCCGCGCCCTGCCTGATCGGCGTCTTCATCTTCTTCAACATGTTGCGCGGAAAGGCGCCCATGGCATGGGAGATGTGGATGGGCAGTTCGGCCGGCATATGGGCCTTCTTCATGCTGCCCATGAGCGTGACCGCCCTGACGGCGCTGGTCGCGCACATGGAGCATGGGCCGAAGGCCTGGGATCATCTGCGCGCCCTGCCTCGACCGCGGTGGACGACCTATGCCGCCAAGGCCGCGTGCGTGCTGCTCCTCGTCGCCGCCATGAGCCTGCTCAACCTCGCCGTGACCTGGGGCGCCGTCCGGGCTGCCGCAACGATCAAACCGGTGCTCGAGCCGACCGGCGATCTCGCCCTGATGCAGCATCTCACCGTCGTGGGGCGCATGTGGCTTGCGGCGATCCTGCTGACGGCGATCCAGTTCTGGACCGCCATGCGGTTCGCCAGCTTCGTGCCCGCCCTCGCGATCGGCATCGGCGGCACCTTCTTCTCCGTCGTCGCGACGGCGGCCGAGGCGGGCGTCTTCTTCCCTTGGCAGATGCCGGTGAACATGCTGGCGACCGAGGCGTGGCGCGTGAATGTGGCCCTCGGTCTGGGCGGCGGGCTGGGGGCCCTGGTCCTGATCCTCGCCCTGAGCCACCTCAGCGCGCGGGAGGTCAGGTGACGGGGATCACTTCCCCGTCGCCGATCCGTCCGGCCCGATCTCGCCCAGCGACGACTGGATGTAGTTCGGCTCGCCCATCATCTCGATCAGCTTGAACTGGTTCTCGAGGAAGTCGATGTGCTCCTCGGTGTCCGACAGGATGTGCTGCAGGATCTCGCGGCTCACGTAGTCGCGGGCCTCCTCGAACTGGGCGATTCCGGCGATCAGGGTCTCGCGCCCGCCGCGTTCCAGCTGCAGGTCGGCGCCCAGGCATTCGACCACGGTTTCGCCGATCTTCAGCTTATGCAGGTCCTGCAGGTTCGGCAGGCCGTCGAGAAACAGCACCCGCTTGATCAGCATGTCGGCGTGCTTCATCTCGCCGATGCTCTCGTCGTAGATCACCTTGCCGAGATGCTTCAGGCCCCAGCTTTCGAACATGCGGGCGTGCAGAAAGTACTGATTGACCGCCGTCAGCTCGTTGGTCAGCACCGCGTTGAGCGTGCGGATGATCGCGGGGTCGGCCTTCATGAGCGCTGTCCTTGATGCGGGTCGGCCGGGGAGGGCCTCGAGTCACGACAGGATAACACGCGCCCAGAGGAAGTGTTCACCTGCGAACACTTCTCATCACATTGAAAATGCGAGTGAAAGTCGGAAGCGCCTATTCCGCCGCCATGGCGTAGGCCCGACAGGTCTCGTCGATCATCTTCCGCATGTCGCATACGCACTTGGCGCACTGGGCCTGGCACTTGTGGCGAGCGAAGACGTCGCGCGGACGCGTCGCCCCGGCCTCGATGGCCTGCCGGACGTCACGCTGGCGAAGACCGTTGCAGTTGCAGACGTACACGCGGGCGAACTCGATCAAGATGCGACTGGTTCGCTTTAACAGGTTCGTTCCGACGATTGCAAGTCGTTCGCATGGGCGCGCCATCCATTCGCCACGGACTGCGGCTGAGCTTCCTCGACGGAGGGATTTCATGAAACCACTGGCGAGCCTCGCGCTCACGTTGGCGGCGGCGGTCGCCGGCGCGGCGGCAGGAGCGGCGTCGCGGGCCGATCGGGGACCTTCGCTCCCGGCCTTCGCCGACGTCGCCGACCTCGAGGGCTTCCTGCAGAGGAGGTCGGATCTGCTGGACGCTTCGGCGCGGCAGCACACCGATGAGGCGGTCGAGTTGCATATGTTCGCCTCGGAGGCCGCCGCGGCGCCGCCGGATGCCGGATACTCGGAAGACTCGTCCATCACGAACGTGCAGGAGGTCGGCGTCGACGAGGGCGGCTTGGTCAAGGCGCGGGGGGATCTCCTGGTCGTGCTGAGGCGCGGCCGTCTCTTCACCATCTCGACGGCCGACGGCGGCATGCGCGCGATCGACCGGATCGACGCCTTCCCACCGGGCGCCGACGCTCGCGGCGCCTGGTACGACGAGCTTCTGCTGGCGGGCGACCATGCCCTGGTCATCGGCTACGACTACCTGGCCGGGGCAACGGAGATCGTGCGCTTCGACCTCTCTCCCGAGGGCCGCCTCGCCTTCCGCGACGCGCACCAGATCCGGACGGCCGATTACTACTCGAGCGGCAACTTCGCCAGTCGATTGATCGGCGACCGGCTCGTCCTCTACGCGCCTCTGCCGCTGGAGGTGCGTCGGCGGAGATCTGACCGCGTCCTGGCCGAAGACGTGCTGCCCGCGATGCGGCGCTGGAGCGCGGACCGCGACGCCCCTTGGCGCACCATCGCCGGCCCCCGCGACATTCATCTCTCCGCCGCGGACCGCGCGTCGCCCCTCGAGGCCCAGGTCCTTCATGCCGTGACGGTTTGCGACGTCGGCAGCGTGCCGCTCGACTGTCGCGCGCGCGGCGTCGTCGGCGGAGACGCGCGGACCTTCTACGCCTCGGCCGACGCCCTCTACCTGTGGGCCGCTCGCCCGGGTCCACGAGGATCGTGGCGTGCGGCGACTCCCGCGACGCTGGTGCGGCTTCCCTTGGCGGAGGGCGCTCCGCAGGCGATCGCCGCCCGGGGCATGCCCGTCGACCAGTTCTCGTTCAGGGAGCGGGCCGGGGCGCTGGAGGTTCTCATCGCCGACGAGGGGACCGGCGATGCGATGTGGCCGGGAGGCGCGGCCGGAAGCCTGCATCTGCTGCAGCTCCCGCTCCATCGGTTCGGCGACGGATCCGGCGTCGTGCGCGATCCCGAGATGCGCCGCCTGCACGATCAGGTCGGCGATTCCTGGTCGATCCGGAACCGCTTCGTGGGCGACCATCTGCTGATCGGCGCCGACCTCGGGGAAAGGAAGAGCGTCCTTCTGGTGGCCTCACTGGACGGCCACGGCGTGACCCGGCTGGACATGACCGGCCGCATGGGGCGGATCGAGCCCGTCGGGACGGACGCCCTCGTCGTGACCGGGCACGAACATACGACCCTGAACCTGGTGGACCTGTCTGAGGAGGGGCGGATCGCAGCCAGACTGTCCGGTCTGGAAGGCGCCGAAGCGGAGTCCCGCAGTCACGGCTTCTTCTTCAGAAGCGACCCGGGCGCGGGCGGCCGGCGCGGCGCCTTGGCCCTGCCGCTGATCGACTGGAGCCGGGATCCGTCCGCGGACCTGACCGAACGGGTTTCCATGATCTTCGTCCGCCGGGAAGGGGCGACTCTCACGGGCCTCGGCGCGCTGGGCGGAGCGCGGCGCAGAGGCTTCGACGACGGCTGCCGGGCATCGTGCGTGGATTGGTACGGCGATGCGCGGCCGATCTTCCTCGGAGACCGCATGTTCGCCCTTCTGGGCTACGAGCTGGTGGAAGGTCGGCTGGACGGACGGGGAGTGCATGAGGTGGCGCGGCTGGACTTTTCGCCCCCGGCCTCACGTGGGGATTGACCGCGGAGCGGGCGCGGCGCATCGGCGGATCATGTCCCGCCCCCCCGTCGCCCGTCCGGCGTGTCGCCTGTATCTCATCACCCCGTCGGCGATCGACGATCTCGAAGGGTTCGCCGACCTGCTGGAAGCGGCGCTGGACGCCGGCGACGTGGCGGCCCTGCAGATCCGCCTCAAGCCGGCTTCTGACGCGGCGATCGAGCGGGCCGTCCGGCGGCTGGGGCCGATCGCCCGGGCGCGGGGGGTGGCCGTGATCCTGAACGACCGGCCGGATCTGGCGGCCGCTTTGGGCTGCGACGGCGTCCATGTGGGTCAGGGCGACGCCCCTGTGGCGCAGGCCCGCCGGCTGATGGGGCCTCACGCCATGATCGGCGCGACCTGCCACGACAGCCGGCATCTGGCGATGGAAGCCGCGGAGGCGGGGGCCGACTACGTCGCCTTCGGCGCCTTCTTCCCCACGGCGACGAAGGAGACGACCCACCGCCCCGACCCGGAGATCCTGACCATCTGGCAGGAGACCATGGAGGTGCCCTGCGTCGCCATCGGCGGGATCACCCCGGACAACGCCGGCGATCTGGCGCGGGCGGGCGCGGACTTCGTGGCCGTCAGCGCGGCGGTCTGGAAGCATCCGGAAGGTCCGGCCGCGGCGGTTCGGGCGTTCGATCGAGCGCTGACCGGGATCGCAGGGGATCGTTAGGGAACCTGTGGTTCATTCAGGGACATCCGTCCGCCCGAGTGACCTCCCCATGCCCCTGAGCCGCGCGCTCGACCTCGCCGAACCCGCGTCCGACGCGGCGCCTTCGCGCGCGGAGGCGCCACCGGTCGCACAGGGCGCGTCGGCCTTTTTCGCCCAGCCGCTGGTGCCGATCCTGACCGCCATGGGCGTGCTGATCCTGGTGGTCGCGGCGATCAACTTCGCGCGCTCGGCAGGTCTGGTCGCGGCGCTGTGGGGCGCCGGGGGCCTGGCCGTCGCGGTGTGGCTGAGAACGTCCCGGGACCGGGCGTACGACCTGTGCCTCGGCGGCCTGCTGGCGGTCGGCATCATGGCGGGCGAGGTGCTTGCCGGAAATCCGCCGGGCCTGTCGGTCATGTTCACCGCCGCCAACATGATCGAGATCGTGGGCGCGGTGGTGCTGGTGCGCCGCTTCGCCCCGACCCTGAATCTGTCGACCGTGGACGGCGCCATCCGCTTCCTGATGGCCGGCGCGGTGCTCGCGCCCATTCCCGCGGCGGCCTTTTCGGCGATCTGGCTGACGGTCACCGCGGGCGCCGATCCCCTGACCTCCTTCCAGACCTGGTGGTTCGGTCACGCCCTGGGCCTCGCCGTCTTCGGGGCCTTCGGCGTGTCGCTGACGCGCCCTCACCTGGCCGTGCTGAAGCGGCCGTGGCGGGCCCTCGAGGCCGCCTTGCTGATGGCTCTGGTGGCGGCCGTCACGGTCGCCGTGTTCGTGATGATCCGCTCGCCCATGGGGTTCGCCATCATCCCGGTGATGATCCTGGTCGCGGCGCGTCTGCGCATTCTCGGCACGGCCGCGGCGCTGGTGATCGTCACCCTGACGGCCGTCGGCGGCGCCATGGCCGGGGTCGGCCCGTTCAGCGGACCCAACGTCGACCTGGCCGACCGGGCGCTCATGGCCCAGACCATGGTCTTCCTTGGCTGCCTGCCGATCTTCCTGATCGCGGCCTTGCTTGAGGAGCGCGACGCCCTGACCGAACGGGCCCGTCTCGGGCGCGTGCGGGCCGAGGCGGCTTCGGAAGCCAAGTCCCGCCTGCTGGCCAACGTGGCCCACGAGATCAAGAGCCCCATCGGCGGCGTGATCGGGATCGGCGACCTCTGGAAGGGCGGCCAGCTCGGGCCCGTCACCGAACAGCAGGCCGAGATGGCCGACATGATGGTGCGCACCGCGCGCCAGGTCGAGGCGCTGGCTCACGACCTGCTGGACGTCGCCCGGGCCGAAGCGGGCGCCGTGAAGGTCGACCTGCGCCCCACCGACGTGCCCGGCCTGCTGGAGGACGTCCGCCGTACGGTCGCCCTGCGCCCCGAGGCGGCCAATCTGCGCTTTGAGATGGACTGCGCCGGCGACGGTCTGGTCGCCCTGGCCGACTCCCAGCGTCTGGCCCAGGTCATCGGCAACCTGGCCAGCAATGCGGTCAAGTACGGGGCCGAGGGCGGCGTGGTGCGGTTCGCCACGCGGCGCATCCCCCGCGGCGTCCGCATCGAGGTCATCGACCGCGGTCCGGGCCTGACGCCGGAGAAGCAGGCCCAGCTGTTCGAGCCGTTCAATCGCCTGGGCCTTGAGCGGTCGGCGATCGAGGGTCACGGCATCGGCCTGGCCCTCGCCAAGCGCCTCACCGAGCTGCAGGGCGGCGTGATCGGGGTGGAGTCCACGCCGGGCGCGGGCGCGACCTTCTGGATCGAGCTGCCGGCCGCCTGACGTCCCGCTTGCCCGGGAAGGGCTAAGGGAGGAAGCTGGCGGCATGACCCGCACCGCCTTCGCCCTCTCCGCAGCCCTGTCGACGCTGGCCGCCGCCGGAGCCGTCTCGGCCCAGTCGACGCCGGACTACACCGCCGATCTGAACGCCATGCCGGCGCGTCCCGTCGCGACCGTTCCGACGCCGCAGCCGGAGAGCCGGCCGGTCGAAAGCCGAACGGTCCCGCAGCCGGAGCCCGCGGCCCCGCCGCCGACGCAGGCCGCCCCGCAGCCCCAAACCCGGCCGCAGCCGGCGACTCCGGCGCCGGTCTCCGCAGCGCCTGAGCCGCGCCCCACCGCCTCCGCGAGCGCCCCGCCTGCACCCACGCCCGCCCCGGCGTCGACCGCGCCGGCCGCGCCGCGCGCGCTGACGCGGGCCGAGCTCGAGGCCCTGCCGTTCGCCGTGACTCTGCCGGAGGGCTACACGCTGACGGCGGGCCGACCCGGTCCCGACTTCCAGGTCTGGACGGTGCGCAAGGGCGGTCTGGCCCAGCTGATGATCTATGCCGGGCCGAACGCCCAGTTCCCGATCCACGATGGAGAGATGGTCGAGGCCGGGGGCCGCACCACCGTCGTCGTCATGGAGGAGGGGCGACGCCGGGCGCTGGAGCACCTGTTCCGCCAGTCCGCCGCGCCGAACCACATCCACGTCTGGATCGCCAGCGTCGACGGGGCCGACCGGGACCGGGCCGAGGCCATCGGCCACGGGGTCAGCCCCCGCTGAGCCCGCGTCAGGCGTGCAGGCGGCGCGCGCCGGCCAGGGCCGCGAAGTAGCGGGCCGCCATGTCGGCGGTCAGGCGCGGCCGCGCGGTCTGACCGTCCTCGATCAGCTCGACCACGGTCTGCAGGACCTCGTCGCGGGTCAGGTCGCCGCCGTCCGCCAGCATGTCCAGTCGCTCGACCAGGGTGCGGGCGCGCATCTGGGAGGCCAGCTGGAAGGGACGCGCCGGCGGCGCGGTGACGGGCGGGGGGTCGAAGGTCGGGGCCGGCATGACCGGAACGGCGTCGCCGTCCGACAGCTTGCCGCAGTGACGGCAGCGGTCCGCGCCATGTCGCTCGGACCAGTACCAGGTGTGTCGACAGAAGATGGACTGCAGCGACATGGTGAACGCCTCCCGAATCGGCGTTCTCCAATAAATCGCCGATTTGTCAAGCTGATGAAGCCTGACGCGCGAGTGTTTCGGTTAACCGGCCGGGGCGTGGCGCGCGTGGAAGTCACGCCGGAAGCCGTCGAACCGCCCGGCGGCCACCGCCTCGCGCATGGCCGCCGTAAGTACCTGATAAAAAGCCAGATTGTGCCAGGTCAGCAGGATCTTGCCCAGAATCTCATCGGTCCGGATCAGGTGGTGCAGATAGGCGCGGGAATATTCCTGCGACGCGGGGCAGGGGACCGAGGCGTCGAGCGGGCTTTCGTCCTCGGCGAAACGGGCGTTCTTGAGATTCAGCGGCCCATCCCATGTCCAGGCCTGTCCGTGACGGCCTGCGCGGGTGGGCAGGACGCAGTCGAACATGTCGACCCCGCGCCACACGGCCTCGACCAGATCGACGGGCTTGCCCACGCCCATCAGATAGCGGGGCCGGTCGGCGGGCAGCATGTCGGGGGCGTAGTCCAGCACCTCGCACATGGCCTGATGGCCTTCTCCGACGGCCAGGCCGCCGATGGCGTAGCCGTCGAAGCCGATCTCCCGCAGCCGGTCGGAGCTCTCGCGGCGAAGGTGTTCGTAGGTCGAGCCCTGCTGGATTCCGAACAGGGCCTGGGTCTCGCGGGCGCCGAAGGCATCCCTGGACCGTCTGGCCCAGCGCGCCGACAGCTCCATGCCCTCGCGCGCGCGCCGTTCCTCCGCCGGCCAGGCGACGCATTCGTCCAGCTGCATCGAGATGTCGGCGCCGATGCGATCGGCCTGGATCTCGATGGAGCGTTCGGGCGTCAGGACGTGTTTCGATCCGTCGACGTGGCTGGAGAAGGTCACGGCCTCCTCGGTCAGCTTCGAGATGCCCGACAGGGACATGACCTGGAAGCCCCCGCTGTCCGTCAGGATCGGCCTGTCCCAGCGCATGAACCTGTGAAGGCCGCCCAGCTTCTCCATCCGCTCCGGCCCGGGCCGCAACATCAGGTGGTAGGTGTTGCCCAGAATGATGTCGGCGCCGGTCTGCTTCACCTGATCCACCGTCATCGCCTTGACCGTCGCGGCGGTGCCCACGGGCATGAAGGCGGGCGTGCGGATGTCCCCGCGGGGCGTCTTCAGCACGCCGGTGCGGGCGCGGCCGTCGGTGGCGGTGATGTCGAAGGGAAAGGGCAAGGCGTCTCACAGGGGCACGAGAGGCACCGGGTGCACCCTCAAAAAAATTGAGTCCGGAGAGTCCGGAGAGTCCGGATCAGCGGTGGGTGACCATTATAGCCTGGTCGGGAAGCGTGTAAGGTTCAGGCCGGATTGTCCTTTCGGAACAACAGGCTTCCGTCGCCGTAAGAGTAAAACCGGTAGTCCGAGGCCACCGCATGCGCATAGGCGGCGCGCATCGTCTCCAGACCCGCGAAGGCCGACACCAGCATGAACAGGGTCGACTTCGGCAGGTGGAAATTGGTCATCAGCACGTCGGCGGCGCGGAAGCGGTAGCCGGGCGTGATGAAGATGGCGGTGTCGCCGTGGAAGGGGCGGATCACCCCGTCCTCGCCCGTCGCGCTTTCCAGCAGGCGCAGGCTGGTGGTGCCGACGCAGACGATGCGGCCCCCGGCGGCGCGCACGACGTTCAGGGCGTCGGCGGTGTGATCCGGGACGGTGCCCCATTCGGAATGCATGCGGTGCTCGGCCAGGTCGTCGACCTTGACCGGCAGGAAGGTGCCCGCGCCCACGTGCAGGGTGACGGCGTGGGTTGAGACCCCCCGGGCCCGGATCGCGTCCAGAAGCTCAGGCGTGAAATGCAGCCCGGCGGTGGGGGCGGCGACCGAGCCGTCGTGGGCGGCATAGACGGTCTGATAGTCGTCGCGGTCGCGGTCGTCCTCGGCGCGCTTTGCGGAGATATAGGGCGGCAGGGGCATGACGCCGATCTCGCGGATCGCCGCGTCCAGGTCCGGACCCGACAGGCCGAAGCGCAGGGTGACCAGGCCGTCGTCGCCCTTGGACACGACCTCGGCCTCCAGCCCGTCGAAGATCAGGGCGAAATCCCACTGGGTCCCGAAGACGATACGGTCGCCGGGCTTGATCCGCTTGCCTGGCTTCATGAAAGCCGACCAGACGTCCGGCGCGTCGCGGTGATGCAGGGTGGCCTCGACCGGGACGCTGAGCGTCTGTCCGTCGTCGCCGATGCGGTGGCGGCTGCCGGGCATGCGGGCGGGGATTACGCGCGTATCGTTGAACACCAGAGCGTCGCCGGGCCGCAGGAAGTCCGGGAGATCGCGGACGACGCGGTCTTCCAGCCCCCCGTCGCGCACGACGAGCAGACGCGCGGAATCGCGCGGCTCGGCGGGCCGGAGCGCGATGCGGTCCTCGGGCAGGTCGAAGTCGAAGTCGGCGGTCTTCATCAGGCGGCGGCAATGGCCACGGGCGACGGGGGCGGTCAAGACGTATGGACAGACGCCTGCTGCGCTGGGGATTGTGAGTTCATGCGCGCCCCGACCCTCGTCGTCCTCGGCCTCGTCCTCGGCCTTGCGGCCGCCGGACCCGCATTGGCCCAGGGTTGCGTCTCGTCGCCGGAAGCCAACAAGCAGCTCGTGCTTGATTTCTACCGGCTGGGGCTGGTGGAACTGCAGCCGCGCACGGCCTTCGAGAGCTTCGTGTCGCCCGAATTCGTGGAGCACAAGCCGGACGTTCCGGCGGGACGCGCGAGGCCACGATCGCCTTTCTGGAAGGCTTGATCGCCGAGGTGCCCGAGCCGCGGTGGGAAATCCTGCGCAGCGTCGCCGACGACGACCTGGTCTTCATTCACGCCCGTTTCTCGCCCGCGCCCGGGGTGGGACACTACGCGCTCGCCGACCTGTTCAGGGTGGAGAACTGTCGCATCGTGGAGCATTGGGACGTGGTCGCGCCCCCGGTGACCGACGGGGTCAACCCGAATCCGCGATTCTGAGCGGGATCACGGAAGCGGATCGTCGCGTCGCTCGATGATCCAGACCAGATTGGCGTCCCTGTCCACCACGCAAAAGGCCGGGCGGCCCCAGTGGTGTTCCGTCACCTCGCCGAGACGCGGATAGAACATCTTCCAGCCCATGCGAGAGCGGGCGAAGGCGGCGCGCCAGCCTTCGAAGTCGTCGACCTCGATGAGGCAGGATCGGCTGTTGATGAGGTGCTCCGCCTGGGTGAAGTCCGTGTCGGTCCGGCCGAAGTACAACTGCACCTCCCCCCGCCGAAGGATGAAGTGAAAGGCGTCGTCGTCAGCCAGCGCCTCTTCCCGGGGCGAGACCAGTTCGAATCCGAAATAGCGCCAGAACTTCCATGTGCGGATCGGGTCGAGGCTCACGAGCATCGGTGTGGCGCGGTCGATCATGGCGCGTTGATAGGCGACGGGCGAGGCGTGGGAAAGTTTTCGGACCTGACCGATGACGGGCGGGCGCGGCGCGCTATCTAGGGCTCAGGACAGGAGCTCTCGCATGACCGACCGCTATTTCGACGACCTGACCGTAGGCGAGAGCTGGACGGGGCCCGCGTTCGAGATCACCGAGCAGGAGATCATCGACTTCGCGCGGCAGTTCGATCCGCAGCCGATGCACGTCGACCCCGACAGCGCGCAGGCGAAGCGGTTCGGCGGGCTGATCGCCAGCGGGTGGCACGTGGCCAGCCGGGTGATGCGGGATTTCGTCGACGCCAACCTGTACGGCGACGTGCCGCTGCTGGGGCTGGGGGTCAACGACCTGCGCTGGCGCGTGCCGGTGCGGCCGGGCGACCGGCTGACGGTGCGGCGCGAGGTGCTGGAGCTGGTTCCGTCGGAGAAGCAGCCCGACCGAGGCCGCGTGCGCACCATCACCGAGGTCAGCAACCAGAACGGCCAGATCGTCATGAGCTTCGAGAACTGGATGCAGCTGCCGAAGCGACCGAAGACCTGACGCGCCGTTGACCGCGCCGGGCGCAGGCGTCAAACCGCCCGCCATGCTGCAGAACCTCGAAACCCTCGCGCGCGACGCCCGATCCTGGCCGTTCGAACAGGCCCGCAACCTGCTGGACCACGTGCTGAAGAAGCGGCTGTCGGACGCGGACCGCGTCGCGGCCAAGCTGCTGATCGACGCGGGCAAGGCGGACGAGGCGCTGGCGACGTTCGAGGCGCTGCGGAAGCCGGTGCTGCTGGAGACCGGCTACGGCCCGTCCGGTCTGCCGCATATGGGCACGTTCGGCGAGGTGGCGCGCACGACGATGGTGCGCAATGCCTTCCGCGCCCTGACCGGCGACCACTGGCCGACGCGGCTGGTGGCGTTCAGCGACGACATGGACGGGCTGCGCAAGGTGCCGGACGGCGTGCCGAACCCCGAGATGCTCAAGGAGGATCTGCACCTGCCGCTGACGAAGGTGCGCGATCCGTTCGGCACGCACGACAGTTTCGGCGCGCACAACAACGCGCGGCTGCGGGCGTTCCTGGACGGCTTCGGCTTCGACTATGAGTTCATGAGCTCGACCGATCAATATCGCTCGGGGCGGTTCGACGCGGTGCTGCTGCGCGTGCTGGAGCGGTTCGACGAGGTCATGGCGGTGATGCTGCCGACGCTGGGCGAGGAGCGGCGCGCGACCTATTCCCCCTTCCTGCCGATCAGCCCGGTGACGGGCCACGTGCTGCAGGTGTCGACGCTGGAGCGGGACGTGGAGGCGGGGACCATCACCTTCGACGACCCTGCGGGCGGGCGCACGACCGTGCCGGTCACCGGCGGGCACGTGAAGCTGCAGTGGAAGCCCGACTGGGCCATGCGCTGGACCGCGCTGGACGTCGACTACGAGATGTCGGGCAAGGACCTGATCGAGAGCGTGCGCGAGTCGTCCAAGCTGTGCCGCGTCATGGGCGGCGTGCCGCCGGAGGGCTTCAACTACGAGCTCTTCCTCGACGTCGAGGGCAAGAAGATCTCCAAGTCCAAGGGCAACGGCCTGACCATGGACGAATGGCTGCGCTACGGCACGCCGGAGAGCCTGGCCTGGTACATGTTCCAGTCGCCCAAGTCGGCCAAGAGCCTGCACTTCAACGTGATCCCGCGGGCGATCGACGACTATCTGAGCTTCATCGACCAGTATCAGGCGCAGGAGCCGGCCAAGCGGATCGACAACGCCGTGTGGCACATCCACGCGGGCGATCCGCCGAAGGTGGCCAGCCCGGTGTCGTTCAGCCTGCTGCTGAACCTGGTCGGCGTCGCCAATGCGTCCACAAAGGAGCAGCTGTGGGCCTACATGGCCAGGTACATCCCGGACGCGACGCCGGAGAGCGAGCCGACGCTGGACCGCCTGATGGGCCATGCGCTGAACTATTTCGACGACTTCGTGCGGCCGGCGAAGGCGTTCCGGGCGCCGACCGAGCAGGAGGCGGCGGCGTTCCGCGACCTGGCGTCGCGTCTTCGGGCCCTGCCGACGGACACGACCGACGGCGAGGTGATCCAGAACGAGGTCTATGCGGTGGGCAAGGCGCACGCCTTCGAGCCGCTGCGGGCGTGGTTCGGGGCGCTGTACGAGGTGCTGCTGGGCGAGAAGCAGGGGCCGCGGTTCGGCTCCTTCGCCGCCATCTACGGGCTTCCGCAAACCGTCGATCTGCTGGAACGCGGCGCAAACGGCGATCTGGCGGGCTGAAATCTGAACCGAAAACAACAAGCGGTTCAGCGGATACGACGGGCAGGCTGGGGCATTCTCACTCCATCGACCAACTCGAAGGAGAGATGAGCCATGTCGAACGGCATCAAGAACACCCTGATCGCGGGCGCCGCCCTGGCCGCGGCCGCCGCCATCCCCGGCGTCGCTGCGGCGCAGTCGAACGGCATCACCAGCTGCGACGCACCGGGCGGCCGCCAGCAGGCCGGCGCCCTGATCGGCGCGGTCGTCGGCGGCCTCGCCGGCAGCCAGATCTCGAAGAACGAACGCACCCTCGGCGCCGTGGTCGGCGCGGGCGCGGGCGCCGCGGCCGGCAGCTACATCGGCTGCAACCAGCAGCGCGCGCGGGCCGGCGCTTCGGCCAACGCCTCGATCGTGCGTCCGACCACCAACGTCCGCGTTCGCTCGGGTCCGGGCACCAACTACCGCCAGGTCGGCAGCGTGAGCCGCGGTCAGGCGCTGCAGGCCATCAGCTCGTCGGGTGAATGGGTTCAGATCTCCAGCGGCGGCTGGGTCAACGCCAACTACCTGACCTACTGATCCGCGCGAGCGGAGACGGAAAGGCCGCCCTTCGGGGCGGCCTTTTTCTTGTCGCCCTGCCGCTCGCGCCGGGGGCGCGCGCCGTTTCAGGGCCCGTTACTGGCTGACCCAGAGGATTCGGCTGATCCAGTCGACCTCGGTCCGGGGCACGATCCTGTCGGCGTGTTCCGGGTTGATGGAGCGCAGCGTCAGGTTGCGGCCGCTGGCGGCCGCCAGTTCCTTGGCCAGGGTTTCGCCCGTCCGGGTGCGCACCACGACGCGGTCGCCGCGGCGCGGCGCCGGCCCGTCGCGGTCGACGATGACCTTGTCGCCGGGGCGGTAGAGCGGAACCATGGAGTCGCCTACGATCTCCAGGCTGAACAGGTTGCGCCCTTGGCGCGGCAGGTCGGTCCAGCTCCAGCCGTCGCCGGTGGGCAGGCCCGCCTCGTCGAAGAAGCCGTCAAGACCGGCTTGGGCGAGGCCCAGCATGGGCAGGGCGGGTGCGGGGCCGGGATCGTCCGCCAGCGCCGCGAACTCGGCCAGCGAGACGCCGGTGACCTCCAGCACGCGGTTCAGGCTTTCGGTCGAAGGCCAGCGAGGCCGCCCGCCGGTCTCCCGCTTGGAGGGGTTGAATGCGGTCGGATCCAGGCCGGCCCGCCGGGCGAGCCCTGACGGGCTCAGGCCGTGCGTCTCCGCCAGACGGTCGAGGGCGCGCCAGAGGCGGGGATGTGAGAGGGGCATGGGCCGGGCCGCCGGTGAGTCGGCCGCAGCATAACAGGAATGAAATCCTATTCCAGACCGGCCGCGCGACGCTCCTGCCAGGTCCAGAAGGTGCCGATGGCGATGGCCAACAGCACGCCGTAGCCCGCCAGATTGATGACGAAGTAGAACGACGACGCCGAGGGGCGGACGTCGACCAGCGCCATGAGGTGGCTCATGACCACGAGCAACTGCATCGCCGTGGCCCAGACCGTCCACCCTCTCCGGGCCTTCCAGACCAGCGCGCCCAGCACCGACAGCATGATCAGGTCGACCGCCAGCATGCTCCACTGGATGCCGTAGAGGTTGGCGTCGTCCTGAACGAGCATGGAGGCGAACCAGCCGAGGCCATAGGCCGCCGCGGCGATCTTCTCCGGCTCCTCGCCCTTCCAGAAGGCGAAGCCCACGACCAGCACCGTGATCACGGCCCCGACCTGGGAATAAAGGGTATCCAGCATCAAAACGCCCCCAAGCCGAAGCTCGGGGGCGATGATGCCTCGAGTCCGACGGAACCGGAATGCCCGGTCCCGTACATGACGTCGAATTAAGGCGCGACCTTAGGACGCGACGCGCAGGTGACCGGTCTTGGTCGGCGGCGGGCTGCCGATCGGGGTCTCCCAATCGTCGGGCTTGTCCACCGGACCGACGGCGTAGACGCCCCAGCCCATGCGGCGGTGGTCCTTCTGCAGCTCGGCGTGGCAGGCGACGATGGCTTCGCGGGCGACGCCCAGCGCGGCGATGGTCTCCATGGCCTTGGCCTGGGAGCCGGCGCCCGCGACGGGCGAGACGGCCAGGGCGGCGCGGGCGCCGATCATGGACTGGACCAGGGTGGTGGCCTGGGTGATGGCCGCGTCGACGGCCTTTTCGGTGGCGTGCAGATCGGCGGCGACGCCGGCGATCACCGTGGACTTATCCATGAACGTTTACCCCTCATTAACTGCGGTAAACGTCGCGTTAACACGAAATTCACCATGGTTCCACCGGTTTCCGCCTCGATACCCCGCCGCCGATCGGCGGATCGTCCTCCGGCTTGTCCACCGGACCGACGGCGAGGTCGTCCAGCTTCAGCTTGCGCGCCACGGCGGCCAGCACCCCGTGCGTCCGCACCAGCTGGGAGCGGGCCTGAACGAGGGCGGACACCGCGCCGGCCGCGCCGTCGAAGGCGCGCTGGCCGGTGACGGCGGACACCATGGCGCCGGCTCGCGCGACGGGAAGTTCCGCGGCCAGTCGGGCCGCCGCCGCCAGCGCCGCGTCCACGGCGGCCTCGGCGGCGTAGAGGCGGTGGGCAAGGGTTTCGCCCACGGTGCGTCGGGTCATGTCGAATCTCCTGCGCGACGGAAGCGTCGCGTCAGGAAACAATCATGACGTGCTCACGTGCACAACCAGAAATCAGGTTGCGAGCAGGAAGTGCGCGGTCAGCGTCGCGATCGGCTGGTCCGGATCGTCCTGCCAGGCCTTGGCCAGAACGTGGACCACGCGGCGCCCCGCCTTGCCGATGCGGGCGCGGGCGTGGACGTCCTGGGGGCGGCCGGAGCGCAGATAGGCGACCGAGACGTTGATCGGCTTGGGCAGCCGCGTCTCGGGCCACGTCGCGGCGACCTGGGCGACCGCCGTCATCTCCAGAAGGGCCGCGGTCGCGCCGCCGTGCAGGGCCGGCAACATCGGATTGCCGATCAACGAGTCGGCGAAGGGCAGGGTGACGACCAGCTGACCGTCGACCCGCCTCGAGGTCAGGCCGAGAAAGGCGGCGTAGGGGATGCGGTCCAGCGCCGTCATGGCTCGCCTCCCTCGCGCCTGTTGTGACCGGCCTTCCGCCCGCCGTCGGAGTCCAGCATGTAGGCCGCCTGCGAGGCCGCGACCGGATCCGACGGATCGTCCTCGAAGGCCCAGGCCCGCACGAAGCCGATGGAGTGCGTCAGCCGGAAGCACTCGGCCTCGGCGCACAGGTCGCGCCGCGGTTCGGCGGCGCGCATGTAGTCGACCCTCAGGTCCAGGGTGGCCAGCGGTCGGAAGGCGTCGAGCGCCGTCCAAACCGCCAGACCGCCGACGTGGTCCAGCATGGTCGTCACCAGCCCGCCGGCCAGCACGCCGGTCTCCGGATCACCGACCAGATTTTGTCGCCACGGCACGCGGATGCGCACCTTGCGTCCCTCGACGCCGGCGAAGACGAAGCCGAGCGCATGCGTGTGGGCCGCGCCGGAGGCGAGCTGGGGCAGGAGGTCGGTCAGGGAGGGCGTCGACATGCATCCTCCCTATCGCGGGGCGGGGTCCGCCACCATATCGGGACCATGCGTCCAGAAGCCCTGCTTCATCCCACGGACAAGGGCCTGTGGTGCCCGCCGGGCGGATTCGCCGTCGATCCCGTGGTCCCGGTGGACCGGGCCGTGATCACGCACGGGCACGCCGACCACGCGCGGCCCGGACATGGCGTGGTCGTGGCCACGCCCCAGACGCTCGCCATCATGGCGGAGCGCTACGGTCCGGACTTCTGCGGTCGCGCCGAGCCGCTCTCCTATGGCCGGACGATCAGTCGCGACGGCGTGGACGTGACCCTGGTTCCGGCCGGGCACGTGCTGGGATCGGCCCAGGCCGTGGTGTCCCACAAGGGCCTGACCATCGCCGTCTCGGGCGACTACAAGCGACGGCGCGACTCCACCTGCCTGCCGTTCGAACCGGTGCGCTGCCACGTCTTCGTGACCGAGGCGACGTTCGGCCTGCCGGTCTTCTCCCATCCGCCCGACGGGGAGGAGATCGACCGGTTGATCCTGTCCACCCGCCAGTTTCCCCACCGGGCGCATCTGGTCGGCGCCTATGCGCTGGGCAAGGCGCAACGGGTGATCCGCCTGCTGCGCGAGCGGGGCTGGGACCGGACCATCCACGTTCACGGCGCCCTCGCCCGGCTGAACGCCCTGTACGAGCGCGAGGGGGTCGATCTGGGACCGGTCGCCCCTGCGGCCGGCCTGCCGAAGGACGCGCTGGCCGGTGAGATCGCCATCGCGCCGCCGTCGGCGATCCAGGACCGCTGGGCCCGGCGCTTCGCGGAGCCGATCGCGGCCTTCGCCTCGGGCTGGATGGGCGTGCGGGCGCGGGCGAAGCAGCGCGGGGTGGAGTTGCCGCTGGTGATCTCCGACCACGCCGACTGGAACGAGCTGACCGCCACCCTCGCCGAGGTGTCGCCCGAGGAGGTGTGGATCACCCACGGCCGCGAGGAGGGACTGCTGCGCTGGGCCGAGATCAACGGCATGAAGGCGCGGGCGCTGCGGCTGGTGGGCTATGACGAGGAGGACGACGACGACCCGTCGTCCGCCGCGGACTAGGCCACCGCGCGAGCCGTCGGGGCCGCTTCCGCCTCCGGTACGACGGAGGTCAGGGCCGCGTGCATCGCCATTCTCAGGCGCTCGGGCTTGATGGGCTTTTCGACCACCGCGACCATGCCTTCGGCCATGTAGCCCAGGGCGTCGTCAGGATCGGCGTTGGCGGTCAGGGCCACGATCGGCACGCGGCCGGCCGCCCCTTCCAGCGCGCGTATCGCCCGCGTCGCCTGGACGCCGTCCATCCGCGGCATCTTGATGTCCATCAACACCAGGTCGAAGCGGCGTTCGCGCACGGCCTCGACGGCCTCCACCCCGTCCTCGGCGGTCTCGGAGGTACAGCCGAACATCTCGCACAGGGCCTGCGCGACGATGCGGTTGGTGGCGTTGTCGTCGACGATCAGGACGTGGGGGTTTTCCACCGCGCTGAGCTCGATCAGGTCCGAAACCTCCGCGGCGCGTTCCACCGCGATCTCGGCGCGCGGCAGATCGAGGTCGAAGGCGAAGGTGGCGCCGCGACCGGCATTGTTCTCCGCCCAGATGCGGCCGTTCATCCGGTCGACGATCTGGCGGCAGATGGCCAGACCCAGGCCGGCGCCGTCCGGTCCGGAGCCGTGGACGAAGGGTTCGAAAATGGCGTCCACGCGGTCGGGGTCGACGCCCGGGCCGTCGTCGCGCACGCGGGCCTCGACGCGGACCCGATCGCCTTCGGCCCAGGCCTTCAGCCCGGCCTCGACCACGCCGTTGCGGGCGAACTTCAGGGCGTTGCCGATCAGGTTGTTGAAGACCTGCTTGAGCCGCACGGGATCGACGTGCGCGGCCAGTTCGGTGTCGCCCTCGTAGCCGATCATCAGGCTGACGTCGTCCTGCGACGCGCGCGGCGCCCAGAGGGCCTGCACGTCGTCCATCAGGGCGCGCAGGGGCGTGGGCCCGACGTTGAGTTCCAGTTCGCCGGCCTCGGCGCGCGACAGGTCCAGCGCGTCCTGCAGGATGCGGATCAGGGTCTCGGAGGATTCGACGATGGTCGAGACGTGAGCCTGGGCCTGGGCGTTCAGGGGCTGGCGCCGCAACAGCTCGGCGACGGCCAGGACGCCGTTCATCGGCGTGCGAAGCTCGTGGCTCATGATTCCGAGGAACTGGCTCTTGGCGCGCGCGGCGGCGAGGGCCTGGGCGCGGGTGTCGTTCAGGCGGCGCGACTGCTCGGCCATGGCCGCGTCGCGTTGCTGATGGATCTGGTTGGCCGCCTGCAGCAGCGAGGCGGCCGTGCCGACGGAGTGGTACTTCCCGCCGTCCGTCACGACGAAGCCCCGCATCAGCTGGCCCGGACCCGCCCTGAGCATCACGTCGCAGACCGTCTCCAGCCGCATTCCCGCCTGAACCACCGCAGGTTCCGGGTCCATGACGTGCGTCGCGTCGCGCGAGAGGTACAGGGCGTGCCCCAGCGGCGCCGCCAACTTCATCAGGAAGTCGTTGCGCTCGATCAGGCCGACCGGGCGGCCGTCGACGACCACCGGAAGGCACAATGTGTCGGGTTCGGCGTCGAACCGCGCGAAAATCTGCGCGCCGGTGGCCTCGAGCGAAACGGGGTCGATCCGCTGCGTCAGGGTTTCGATGGTCGGCATACTGGCCGAAACTCCGTGATACCGCCGGACATTAGCGCGGAGCCTTTGCGGAACGGTTAAGCGGAAAATCGCTCGTTTTTGCCTCGCGGCGCGCGCGGGTGTATGAGGCGCGCCTTCCGCACATCGCCGGAACCAACCTTCACATGCGCGCGGCCCCCGGGCCGACCGCAGGGTCGTCATGTCCGCAGTCCAGCCCGCCCCGTCCGTCGCGTCTTCCGCCCTGGTCCTGTTCTCGGGCGGGCAGGACAGCGCGACCTGCCTCGCGTGGGCGCTGGACCGGTTCGCGCGCGTCGAGACGGTCGGCTTCGACTATGGCCAGCGGCATGCGGTGGAGATGCGGGCGCGGCTGACGGTGCGCGAGCGGATGGCGGGGCTGGACGCCGACCGCGCCGCGCGGCTGGGGCCGGACCACGTCGTGGACCTTACCGGCTACGGCCGCATCGCCGACAGCGCCCTGACCGCCGAACGCGAGATCGAAATGGACGCGCGGGGCCTGCCGACCACCTTCGTGCCGGGGCGCAATCTGGTGTTCCTGACTTGCGCGGCGGCTCTGGCCGACCGGCGCGGGCTGGACGTGCTGGTCGGCGGCATGTGCGAGACGGACTTCAGCGGCTATCCCGACTGCCGCCGCGACACGATCGACGCCATGGAGCGGGCGCTGTCCCTGGGATTGGACAAGGCGGTGGCGATCGAGACGCCGCTGATGCGGCTGACCAAGGCCGACACCTGGGCGCTGGCGCACGACCTGGGTGGCGAGCCTCTCGTGCGGCTGATCGTTGAGGACAGCCACACCTGCTATCGCGGCGAGCGCGGCGACCCGCACGCCTGGGGCCACGGCTGCGGCGACTGCCCGGCGTGCGAGCTGCGGGCCAGGGGCTGGGCCGAGTGGGAGGCCAGCCGATGACCTATGCGGTCAAGGAGTGCTTCCTGACGGTGCAGGGCGAGGGCGGACAGGCGGGCCGCGCGGCGGTGTTCCTGCGCTTCGCCGGCTGCAATCTGTGGAACGGGCTGGAGCGGGATCGGGCGGGCGCGATCTGCGATTTCTGCGACACCGACTTCGTCGGCACGGACGGGGACGGCGGCGGCAAGTTCGTGACGGCCGAGGCGCTGGCGGACCATGTCGGGGCGCGCTGGATGGGCGGAGCGCGCGACCGACTGGTCGTCTGCACGGGCGGTGAACCGCTGCTCCAGCTGGACCCGGCGCTGATCGACGCCCTGCACGCGCGCGGCTTTTCCATCGCGGTCGAGACCAACGGCACGGTCGCGGCGCCCGACGGGATCGACTGGATCTGCGTCAGTCCCAAGGCCGACGCGCCGGTGGTTCAGACCCGGGGACAGGAGCTGAAGCTGGTCTTTCCCCAGCCGAAGGCCATGCCGGAGCGGTTCGAGCGTCTCGATTTCGAGCGCTTCTGGCTTCAGCCCATGGACGGGCCGGATCAGGCCGCGAACACCGCCGCGGCGGTGGACTACTGTCTGCGACACCCGCGCTGGCGCCTGAGCGTCCAGACGCACAAGTACATCGGCGTGAGATGACCCGCGTTTTCGAAGTCACCAAGGCCGCGCATTTCGACGCGGCGCATCATTTCCCCCACGGACCGGAGGGCAGTCCGCACCGGCGCGTGCACGGCCACTCGTTCCGCGTGGAGGCGTCCGTTCGCGGCACGCCGGGCGGCGACATGGGATTCGTCGTCGACCTGACGAGGCTGGAGGCCTCGCTGAAGGCGGCGGCGGCCGAGCTGGATCACGGCCTGCTGAACGAGCATCCGGGTCTGGAGACGCCCAGTCTGGAGGCGATCTGCGCCTGGTTCGCCGACCGGCTGGCGCCCGCGTTTCCGGGACTTTCGAAGATCACCGTCCTGCGCCCCACGATCGGGGAACGGTGCGAGCTGACGCTCTAGCAGTCGCGCCCTGACGCGCGGCGCTGCTCGCAGCGGCGCTGCTCGCGTTCCCACTCGCGCTGCTCGCGCTCGCGTCTGGCCTTCGTTTCCTCGTCGGACGTTGTGACGGCGTCGACCCCGGCGCCGACGACCGCGCCGGTCACCTTGGCCGCGCCGCCGACGACGGCCGCGCCGGTTCCGACCACGGCCCCGACCAGGCACCCTTGCAGCATGAGCGATCCGCCCACGATGGCGGTCAGGGCGGCGGCCCGCGCGACGGTCTTCATGATCATTCTCCCGACTGGGCCCGATCTAGGCCCGGTTTGGTGAACGAACACTGACCGCCGACGCGGGCCTTCTCAAGGCGGCGCTCAGAGGCTGTCGACCATGACCAGCTCGGCGTCGGCCCTGGCCGTCACGGTGAGCGTCGGCTCGTCCTTGATGCCGGCGCCGTCGCGGGCGTTCAGCGTCACGCCGTTGACCTCGACCTCGCCGACGGCGGGCACCAGATAGGCGCGGCGGCCCTCGGCCAGATCGTAGGTGATCGTCTCGCCGGCCTTCAGCGTGGCGGCCAGCACCTTCGCATCGGCGTTGATGTGCAGGGCGCCGTCGGCCGGATCGCCCGAGGCGACGACGGTGAAGCGGCCCGAGCGGTCGGCCTTGGGAAACTTCCGCTGGCCCCACCCGGGCTGGGCGCCGGGCTTGTCGGTCTCGATCCAGATCTGGAACAGGGTGGTGGTCTCCGGCTCCAGATTGAACTCGGCGTGGCGCACGCCGGTGCCCGCGCTCATCACCTGCACGTCGCCCGCGCCGGTGCGGCCCTGGTTGCCCATCGAGTCCTGGTGGGTGATCGCGCCGCTGCGGACGTAGGTGATGATCTCCATGTCCGCGTGCGGGTGGGGCGGAAAGCCCGACTGGGCCGCGATCTCGTCGTCGTTCCAGACGCGCAGCCGGCCCCAGCCCATGCGGGACGGGTCGTAGTAGTTGGCGAACGAGAAGTGATGGCGCGCCTTGAGCCAGCCGTGGTCCGCGCCGCCGAGGGTGGTGAAGGGTCGAACGTCGATCATGGGGAAGGTCCCGGAATCCGAGGGCTAGAAACCTCGCTGAACATCCATATGGGAAACAGTGTCGGTTACGGAAGGGGGCGGCAGCGGCTAATCAAATCGGTCCCGATGAGGGTGGGCGAACCCCTTCGGCCGTTTCGCGTGGTGTAGGTCTTCTGAACGTCCGCATAGTCGCCGACGGTACAGCCCGCGACTGAAGGGCCTTCGAATCGAACGACGTCTGCACCGATGCGGATCAGCGCAATGGGCTGGTTAGCTGACGTTGCTCGCACCGGGCCAGTTGCAACCACCTGCCCCACCCAGATTCGGTGATCATGCGGCGGCAGGTATTTCCAGCCGAACGCGATCACTCCGGGAACCACAACGCAGACGGCTACGGCCAGTGGACCTGCAATCACGGAGCCGACATTCCCGGCTGCACGGCGCAGGGCCTGCCAAATACGCCATACCCTCCAACGGAGTTTGTGGCGGTAGGCAGTCACAGGCTTCACCCCACCTGTCCCCGGTGCCGCAGCATCGCGTCCGCCAGCACGCAGGCCGCCATCGCCTCGACCACCGGCACCCCGCGCAGGGCGACGCAGGGATCGTGACGGCCGACGGTCCGCAGGTCGGTGTCCTGACCGTCCCGCGTCACGCTGCGGCGCGGCGTCAGGATGGAGGAGGTCGGCTTGAACGCGACCCGCGCGGTGATCGGCCGGCCGGTCGAAATGCCCCCCAGCACGCCGCCCGCCTTGTTCGACAGGAAGACCGGCCGTCCGTCCGGTCCCATGCGCATCTCGTCGGCGTTGTCCTCGCCCGACAGTTCGGCCGAGGCGAAGCCCGCGCCGATCTCCACGCCCTTGACCGCGTTGATCGACATCAGGGCGGCGGCCAGTTCGGCGTCCAGCTTGCCGTAGACCGGCGCGCCCCAGCCGGCGGGGGCGCCGGCGACCTCCAGCGACACCACCGCGCCTATGGACGAGCCCGCCTTGCGCACCCCGTCCAGATAGTCGGACCACGCCGCCACGACGTCGGCCGAAGCGGCGAACAGGGGGTTGTCGTGGACGGCGTCGAACTCGACGGCGTCTTCGGCGATGCGGTGCGGGCCCAGCTGGGTCACGCCGGCGCGGATCGTGATCCGGTCGCCCAGCACCTTGCGCGCCACGGCGCCGGCGGCGACGCGCATGGCCGTCTCGCGCGCCGACGAGCGACCTCCACCGCGCGGATCCCGAACGCCGTACTTGGCGTCATAGGTGAAGTCGGCGTGGCCGGGGCGCCAGGACCGGGCGATCTCGCCGTAGTCCTTCGAGCGCGCGTCCTCGTTCTCGATCATCAGCGAGATCGGCGTGCCGGTCGTCACCGGGCCGGCGCCGTCGTCGAACGTGCCGGACAGGATGCGGACCGCGTCGCTCTCCTTGCGCTGGGTGACGAAACGGCTGCCGCCGGGTTTGCGCCGGTCCAGCCACGGCTGGATGTCCGCTTCGGTCAGGGAAATGCCCGGCGGGCACCCGTCCACCACGCAGCCGATGGCCGGCCCATGGCTTTCGCCCCAGGTGGTGACGCGGAACAGGTGGCCGAAAGTGTTGTGCGACATGACCTCGAAGGCTTAGGCCGCGCGGCGCTCCGGCGTCCAGTCGCGGGCGAAGCGGGCGCGCAGGTCGACCGAGGCCGACGGAGCGTCCTCGACCGGCTCCAGCGTGACGAACAGGTGCCCCCGCCGGCGGTTTCCGCGCGGCGGCAGGCCCAGGTCTCGCAGCCGCAGCCGCAGCGTCGGATGGTCCGGGACCAGCCAGGCCGAGCGCGGCCCCGCATGGGTGGCGATCTCCAGCCGGCCGCCGTGGCGCAGCTGCTGACGCGTCACCGGGGCGGTCATGTGCAGATCGTCGCCGACCGCGGACAGCGTCCCGCACCCGCGGATGACCACGGCCAGATACAGGTCCGTGCCGTCACGTCCCGCGCCCTTCAGCCGCAGCCGATCGCCGGTGCGCAGTCCCGGGCCGTAGGCGGCACGCAGGCGCCTGCCGCCCGTGCGGACCGTGGCCACGCCGCCGGACAGGGCCTCCAGCGGCGAGATCGCCAGCGTCGGGGGCGCCGGCTGACGCACGGCGGGCGAGGGCAGGGCCAGCGGAGCGTCCAGCCGCTTCAGCAGGTCGTGGGCGGCGATGACGCGGCGAAAGGTCCATTCGTCGCCGCCGGGCAGGTCCGGCCGCGCCGCCTTGACCGCGCGGCGGAAGGCGGCCGTCAGCGCCGGCCCGTGCGCGGGCCCCTCCAGCCCCAGGACGGCCCGGGCCTCGGCGACGGTCAGAGGTGCGGCTTCCCCACGCATCCCTGACAAAGGCCCCGATCAGGGTCAATGCCGGGTTAACCGTGCCGCACTTCCGCCGCTTCCCGCCGCGCGCTATCGCAGACGCATGACCGCCCCCGTGATCCCGCCCAGTCCGTCGCGTGAGGAGTACGCGCGCGACTATGCCGCCGCCCTGGCCGCCAACGGGGACGAGACGATCTTCGACCGTCCGGAGCCCATCGGCCTGTTCGTCGACTGGCTGGCCGAGGCGCTGCGGCACGAGCCGAACGACGCCAACGCCATGTGTCTGTCCACCGTCGACGCGGAGGGCATGCCCGACGCCCGGATGGTTCTGCTCAAGGACGTCGACGACCGGGGGTTCACCTTCTACTCCAACGCCGAAAGCGCAAAGGGCGGCCAACTGGCCGGGCAGCCGCGGGCGGCCCTGCTGTTCCACTGGAAGACCCTGCGGCGTCAGGTCCGGGTGCGCGGCGCCGTCGAGCCGGTCACGGCGGCCGAGGCCGACGCCTATTTCGCCAGCCGCGCGCGGGAAAGCCGGATCGGGGCCTGGGCGTCGGAGCAGTCGCGGCCGCTGGCGGCCCGGGCCGATCTGGAAGATGCCGTGGTGCGAGAGACGGCGCGCTTCGGCGAGGGGGAGGTGACGCGGCCGCCGCACTGGACCGGCTGGCGCGTGGTCCCGCGGGCCGTGGAGTTCTGGCGCGACCGGCCGTTCCGCCTGCACGACCGGCTGCGGTTCGACCACGCCGGTGAGGGCTGGACGAAGACGCGGCTCCAGCCCTGAGAGGTCAGCGGCGCACGACTCCGTAGCGGGCCAGGAAGGTCTCGACCGCGTCGGCGGCGATCTGGTCGCAGGCGCGCACCGGCATGACCTCGTCGCCCGTGACCAGCGGCATGAAGAAGACCGGGTGCTCGATCATGCCGAACAGCTGGCCCGCGGCCCACGACGGATGCTCGACCCGCAGTTCCCCGCGCACGCACATGTCCTGGATGACCTGGATGACGTAGGCGCCGAAATCGCTCTTGCCCTTCTCGAAGAATTTCACCGCCACGTCGCGGAACCGCGGCCGTTCGGCCATCACCAGGCGGAACACCGAGCGGACGAAGGGATCGGCCATGAAGCGGGCGTAGCCCGCGGCGAATTCGATCAGACGGTCGCGCGCCGAGCCGTCGCGCTCGAACACCCGCTTCATCTGGACGGTGAACTCCTCCGCCGCGTCGTCGATGACGGCCGAGAAGAGGTCCGACTTGCCGGCGAACTGGGCGTAGAGGGTGGCGGTGGAGACCCCGGCCTCGCGTGCCACCGCCTCCATCTTCGTGCCGGCGAAGCCATCGGCGGTGAAGCGACGTCGCGCATGCCGCAGGATGGCTTCGCGTCGGGGATCCGGTTCCGCGCCGGAGGAGGGGCCGTGCATGCAGTCTATCGCCGTTGTTCGCAGATCGCCCCAAGGCGCGGGGCGAGTCGTGCCGAACGACGTTACGGCGCCGCCGGTTCCGCGAGAAGGGGGCGGATCAGCGGATGCACCATCAGCGGCGCGGCCAGCCGCAGCACCGCCTCGGAATCGACCAGCCGGACGGCCGCCGTCGAGTCGGCGACGACGAAGTCCGCAGCCGCGCGCGCCGGCTCGGTGAAGCGCTCGTGGCCCGGCCGCACGGTCTTCAGATACTGGCTCACCACCGAGTCCGCCGTCCGCTTCCGCTCGATCTGGTCGCGGAGCAGGCGGCGGATGAAGCGGATGTCGGCCGGCGTGTCGACGAACACCTTCACGTCGTACAGAGCCGCGAGCTCCGGCGTGCTCAGCACGTGCACGCCCTCGACCACGATCGCCTCGGCCGGTTCAACCCGGCGGGTGAAGGCTTCCCGGCCGTGGGTCTCCATCGAATAGACGGGCGCCTCGACCGCCCGCCCGGCCTTCAGCTCGGCCAGCTGGGCGGTCATCAGGGCGTGGTCGCGGGCGTCCAGATGGTCGAAGTCGAACGCAGCTGGATCGAAGCCGGGCAGGGCGGCGGCGTCGACGTACCAGTCGTCCTCGCTCAGCAGCACGGCGGCGCCGGGCCGCATGGCCGCGACCAGCGCCTCGGCCAGGGTCGTCTTGCCCGATCCGGAGCCGCCGGTGATCGCGATCAGCAGGGTCATGAGGCCTTCTAGGTCGACGCGCCCGCCCGGACTAGCCCGGCCAGGCGTCGCCCAGACGCTGCAGCGCGATCCAGCCGCCCAGCAGCGGCGACCAGCCGACCACCGCCGTGTTCAGGCCCATCCCCGTCAGAGACCGGTTCCGGGCGACGAGTCCTCCGACCAGGGGCGCGTGGAAGACCACGAGGTGCAGCAGCAGAAGCGCGCCGAAGCCGAAATAGGCCGAGGCGGCGCCGGCTCCGGCCATCTGGACCAGCAGCGCCAGGGGCGCGGCGCAGAAGATGACCATCCAGACGATGCCGAAAGTGACGATCGTCGGCATCACGCCCGCGATGAAGACGACGCCGGCGCCGATCAGCAGCCCGGGCAGCGGCAGCAACGTCAGGGCACGGGCGGCGGGATGTCGCAGAGCGTCCGAGGTCATGCGGACCATGGTGCGCAGGGCACGGTTTCCGCTCCGTTGCCGACCGATGGATGACCTTGCGTCACGTTGCGCTGGCCCCGCCGCGCCGATAGCGTGCCCGCCACGCCGCGATCAGACGGCAAACGATGGGGATCGACGATGCTGGGATTGATGCAGGACTGGCCCCTGACGGTCGACAAGATCCTGGACCATGCGAAGAACTGGCATCCCCACCGCGAGGTGGTGACGCGCTCGGTCGAGGGGCCGGTGGTCCGCACCACCTATTCCGAAATCCACGGTCGCGCGAAGAAGGTGTCGAAGGCGCTGCTGGACTGGGGGGTGAAGCCCGGCGACCGCGTCGCCACCCTGGCCTGGAACACCGCCCGCCACATCGAGGTCTGGTACGGCATCATGGGCATCGGGGCGGTGTGCCACACCCTGAACCCGCGCCTGTTCCCCGAACAGCTCGGCTACATCATCAATCACGCCGAAGACAAAATCATCTTCGTCGACCTGACCTTCATTCCGCTGCTGGAGGCGGTGCTGCCGCACTGCCCCTCGGTCGAGCGGGTCGTCGTCATGACCGACGAGTACACCATGCCGGCGACGAAGCTGCCGCAGGCGGAATGCTACGAGCAGATCGTCGCGGGCGCTTCCGGCGAAGTGGAATGGGGCGGCTTCGACGAGCAGACGGCCTGCGGCCTCTGCTACACCTCGGGCACGACCGGAAATCCCAAGGGTGTCCTGTACTCTCACCGGTCGAACTTCATCCACACCCTGCTGGGCATGCAGTCGACCGTGCTGGGGCCCTCTCCGAAGGAGACGATCCTGCCGGTGGTGCCGATGTTCCACGCCAACGCCTGGGGCATCGCCTTCGCCGCGCCGGCGTCGGGGGCCAAGCTGGTCATGCCCGGCGCGCGGATGGACGGCGAGGCCATCTACGAGCTGCTGGAGAGCGAAGGCGTCACCTTCTCGGCTGCGGTTCCGACCGTCTGGCAGGGACTGCTGGCGCACATGCGCGAGAAGGGCTTGAAGCTGTCGACGGTGAAGCGCGTGCTGATCGGCGGCTCGGCCGTGCCGGAAAGCCTGATCCGCGCCTTCAACGACGAGTTCGGGGTCGAGGTGCTGCAGGGCTGGGGCATGACCGAGACCTCGCCCATCGGCACGCTGTCGAACCTGACGCCCGAACTGGCGGCCCTGCCCTACGACGAGGGCATGAAGTGGCGCATCAAGCAGGGCGTGCCCCCGCTGGGCGTCGAGCTGAAGCTGAAGAACTACGCCGGCCAGCAGATGCCGCACGACGGAACGACCTACGGCCGGCTGATGGTGCGCGGCCCGACCATCTCCGCCGCCTATTTCAAGGGCGAGGGCGGCGAGATCCTGGACAACGAGGGCTTCTTCGACACCGGCGACGTCGCCACGGTCGACGAGCACGGCTTCATGCAGATCACCGACCGCGCCAAGGACGTGATCAAGTCCGGCGGCGAGTGGATCAGCTCCATCGAGATCGAAAACATCGCCGTCGGCCACCCCAAGGTCGAACTCGCGGCCGTGATCGGCGCGGCCCATCCCAAGTGGGACGAGCGGCCCGTGCTGGTGCTGAAGCTTAAGCCCGGCGAAAGCCAGAACAAGCAGGAGCATCTCGACTTCCTGCAGGGCAAGATCGCCAAGTGGTGGATGCCCGACGACGTCGTCTTCGTGGACGACATCCCGCTGGGCGCCACCGGCAAGATCGACAAGAAGCTCGTTCGTGAGCGGCTGAAGGACTATCGCCTGCCGACGGCGCAGGCTTGATCCGATGGCGCGCAAGGGCTCCGACCTGACGCAGGCGTCCTGGCTGGTCGCCGGGGCGCTGGCCGGAGGGGCGACGGTCTTCGTCGCGGCCCTGGGATCGCGGGCCGGGCTATGGACGCCCGAATTCGGCCTGCGCACGCTGACCTTCGCGGTCGCCCCGGCGCTCACGCTCGTCGGCGTGGCCTGCGCGATCGCCCTCGCCGTCTGGTCGATGCGCCGCCCGAGGACGGTGGGGCTGGCCGCGGCGGTCGCCGTGCTCGCGGCCGGCGGCACGGCGGCGTCCCTGGGTCTGCGCTGGCAGACCTACCAGACGCCCTCGCCCTGGGACGTGACCAGCGATCCGGACGACCCTCCGGGGTTCTCGCGGATGCTGGGTCAGCGCCGTGCCGCGGCTGGCGCCGTGCGCGCCGTGTCTCCGGCCGGGCCGCAAGCCTGCCTCGGGGCGGTCCCGACTCCCAGTCAGCTGGCCCCGGAACGCGCCGCCGCGGCGCTGGAGGCCGCGGGCTTCACCGTCATCGGCTCGGCGGCGTTCCGGGCCGAGGGAGAGCGCCGGGGTTTCTGGTTCGGCCTCGCGCACGACGCCGTGGTGCGCATCCGGCCGGGGCGCACCGACGTGCGCGTGACGGCGCGGTCGGACGTGGCGCAGGCGGGCGAGACCTGCCGTCTCGCCTCCGCCCTGGCCCGGGCCATCGCGGCTCAGGCGGGGGCGTAGAGCGCGTCCGGCGACGGCGCCGGTCGGGCCGTGACGCGGCCGGCGCGCTCCAGCGCGATCAGATGCGCCCACACCGAAAGCGACGCGGCCGGCCACAGGCGCCGGTCGACGTCCGCGTAGAGGACCGGGACCATCTCCGCGATCGTCCGGTCGCCGGCGTCCAGCCGGGCCAGGATCTGGGCGTCCCGCGCCAGCCGGTGATCGCGATAGGCGGCCAGGAAGGGCGCCGGGTCGTCGATCTGCCCGCCGTGCGCCGGGAACAGGCGCCCGAACCGGCGGCCGATCACCTTGTCCAGACTCGTCATGTAGGCCGTCATGTCGCCGTCCGGCGGCGCGACGACGGTGGTCGACCAGCCCATGACGTGGTCGCCGCTGAACAGGGCGTTCTCCTCGATCATCTCGAAGCACAGGTGATTGGACGCATGGCCGGGCGTCGCCAGCGTGCGGAGGGTCCAGCCGTCGCCCTCGACCAGATCGCCGTCGCACAGGACGCGATCGGGCCTGACGCCGGCCGTCTCCTCTTCGTCCGGGGTCGAGGCGTGGGTCTCCCGTGCAGGCGACGGGGCCGCCAGCACGGGGGCGCCGACGGCGTCCGCGAGGGGGTGGGCGAGGGGCGCGTGGTCGCGGTGGGTGTGGGTCAGCAGCACGGCGACGACGCGACGGCCGTCCAGCGCCTCCAGCAGGGCCTGCAGGTGACGCGGGTCGTCCGGCCCCGGGTCGATCACGGCCACGCCGGCGCCCGGGCCGGGTCCGCCGACGATGAAGCTGTTCGTGCCGGTGAAGGTGAAGGGGCCGGGATTGCCCGCGGTCACGCGGGACGCCCGCGGCGTCAGGCGGACTTCCTCGCCGGGGCGTGGGTCGAAGTCGCGCACGAAGGGGATCATGCGCCGCGCCCCTGGCCCGGGGCTTGCCTTAACGAGGCGTAAACGCCCTTCAGGATGCTCGTCATGGCCGTCGCCGCCGCCCTTTCTGTGTCAAATCGGCTCCTGACCGTGGCCGCCGCGTTTCTCTGTATCATGGCGGCGCAGCTCGCGGCGGCTTCCTGCACGCCCGAACCGGCGCCCTATGCGGCTCGCGTCGCCATTATCCGCTGAGGCCGAATCTCCGCGCTTCCCGCCGTCTCGCTCCGCCGGCGAATTGTGCCGCGAGGACGGCGGCCCAGGGGCGCGCGGCGACCGCCGGTCGCTGAGGAAACCTCGCGGAAACCAAGTTTTTTCGCGCCAAATCAGCGCCTTGCGGTGGTGTGGCCCGATTGCGACATTGTCGCGACGATTGGATTACGGAGCCGTAATTGTGGTGACCCGGCGCCCGTCGTTCGGCTAGGTTGGAGGCAATCTGCGTGCATTGGGGCTCGCGGATGCTCAACGTCGGTGCGACGAGGGGCCCGGAAACGGGAAGCTTCGCATCGGCCCTAGGAGGACGTCTCTTGAAGACTCACACCATTCGGCAGCGTTTGCTGCACTCGACGATGATCGGCTCCGCGTCGCTGATGGCGCTCGTCGCCGTTCCGGCCGCCGCCGTGCTGCTGGCCCCGACCCAGGCGGCCGCCCAGAACCTGGTCCAGGGCGCCGTGGCCGGCACCGTCGAAACCCAGACCGGCGCGCGGGTTTCGGGCGCGACCGTGACGCTGCAGTCGGTGTCGCAGGGCTTCACCCGCACCTACACCACGGGCGCCGACGGTTCGTTCCGCGCTGTGGCCCTGCCGCAGGGCCAGTACGTTGCGACCGTCACCTCGTCGGGCAATGAAACCCTGACGGAAACCATCTCGGTGGGCGCCGGCGGCACCACCTCGCTGGTCTTCACCGTCGGCCGCGTCGGCGGCGTGGACACCTCGGGCGCCACCGCCGTGGACGACATCGTCGTCGTCGGCGTGCGTCAGGCCGTGTCGGAGTTCGACGCCACGACCACGGGTCTGACCGTCAACGTCGAGGAGCTGTCGCGCAACGTGCCGATCGCCCGCAGCGGCAACGCCGTGGCCCTGCTGGCCCCGGGCGTGACCGCGTCGGACAACGCCTTCGGCGGCATCCCGACCATCGGCGGCGCCTCGGCCGGTGAGAACACCTACTTCGTCAACGGCCTGAACATCACGAAATTCCGTGACTTCACCGGCTCGTCGATCGTTCCGTTCGAGTTCTACCAGACGCTTGAAACCAAGACCGGCGGCTACTCCTCGGAATTCGGCCGCGGCACCGGCGGCGTGCTGAACGGCACGACCAAGTCGGGCGGCAACGAGTGGGAGTTCGGCATCACCGCCTATTGGGAGCCGAACAGCCTGCAGGAGAACTCGCCGGACACCTATCTGGCCCTGAACCAGTACGACGAAACCGAGTCGTCGGACCTGATCTTCGACTTCGGCGGCCCGATCATCCGCGACCGCCTGTTCATCTTCGGTCTGTACAACATCCGCGACCGTGAGTTCTTCAACGGCACGGTGAACGGCACCGGCACGCGCGTCATGACGGACGATCCGTTCTACGGCGCCAAGGTCGACTTCCTGCTGACCGACGACCACCGCCTGGAGTTCACCTACTTCAAGGACGAGCAGGAGCAGACCAGCGAGACCACGACGTTCGACCCGGCCACGGGCCAGCTGGTCACCACCCAGGGCGAGTCGGTGTTCCGCTTCGGCGGCGAGAACTGGATCGGCCGCTACACCGGCATCTGGACCGACTGGCTGACGACCTCGATCTCGTACGGCGTCAACGAGTACGACGAGCAGAACTCGTCGCCCGGCGATTCCTGCGCCCTGATCACCGACCTGAACCCGGCCCGTCCGCGTCTGGGCTGCTGGCTGATCGGCCAGCCGTCCAACAACTCGGACCGTCGTGAGGTCCTGCGCGCCGACGTCGACATCTACGCCGACTTCTTCGGTTCGCACCACTTCCGCCTCGGCATCGACCAGGAGAAGCTGGAAGCCTCGCAGTCGCTCGACTATTCGGGCACGGGCTACAACTACTGCCGTCCGGGCGGCCCGATCTCGGTGGCCGTGAACTGCACGGGCGACCGCACCGGCGGCATCTGGTACCGCTACCAGAACTACGACGGCGCCGGTCTGCCGACGCGCGTCCGCATCCGGGCCTACGACAACGACGGCGCCTGGACCTCGACGCAGAACGCCTACTACATCCAGGACAGCTGGGAGGTCACCGACCGCCTGACCCTGAACCTCGGCCTGCGCAACGAAGGCTTCGAGAACGAGAACATCGCCGGCGTCGCCTTCGTCGATCTGCAGAACCAGTGGGCTCCGCGCCTCGGCGCCACCTACGACGTCTTCGGCGACGGCGACTCCAAGCTGTTCGGCTTCTTCGGTCGCTACTTCCTGCCGGTGGCCGTGAACACCAACCAGCGTCTGGCCGGCGCCGAGTTCTTCATCCAGGACGTCTGGACCCTGAATCGCACCGGCGGCCCGAACGACGCCAACGCCGACGGCATCCACGACACGACGGGCGAGCCGATCCTCGGCACCTTCGTCAGCGGCGGCAACTTCGCTTCCGGCGAGGTTCGTCCGATCTCGACGCAGGTCGACAAGGAAATCGACCCGATGTACGTCGACGAGTTCATCCTGGGTTACGAAACCCGGGTGTTCGACGACTGGACCTTCGGGATCAAGGCCACCTATCGTGACCTGGGCACCGCCATCGACGACGTCGCCATCGACGCCGCGGTGCTGGACTACTGCTCGAACCCGAACCCGGACAACCTGACCTACGCCGAGTGCTACTCGGTGTGGTACGGCTTCCACCAGTACGTGCTGACCAACCCGGGCGAGGACATGGTCATCACCCTGTCGGGCGCCGACCTGAGCCGCGCCACGGGCGGCCGCGTCACCAGCGATCGTGAGATCACCCTGACGGCCGACCAGCTGAACTATCCGACCCCCTCGCGGACCTACAAGGCCCTCGAGATCTCGATGGAGAAGCCCTTCGACGGCGTCTGGGCGGGCCGCTTCAGCTACGTCTGGTCGGATTCGGAAGGCAACTACGAGGGCGCGCTGAAGTCCGACAACGGCCAGACCGACCCCGGTCTGTCGCAGGACTTCGACCAGCCCGGCCTGACGGACAACTCCTTCGGCAAGCTGCCGAACCACCGCGAACACACGTTCAAGGCATTCGGCAACTGGCAGGTGACCCCGGCGTTCAACGTCGGCGCCAACCTGATCATCCAGTCGCCGCGTCAGTTCGGCTGTCAGGGCGTGCACCCGACGGACTTCTTCGCCTCGCTGTACGGCGCGGCGTCGTGGTTCTGCGGCGGCGTGGCCACGCCGCGCGGCTCGCAGTTCGAGGGTGACTGGCTGACGAACCTGGACATGACCTTCGCCTACGATCTGGCGCAGGTCTTCACGATCCCGGGCGACTCGCTGGTGCTCCGCGCCGACGTGTTCAACGTCTTCAACTTCGACTCGGAGCAGGACTTCAACGAGTTCGGCGATCGGACCAGCCCGGCCGATCCGGATCCGAACTACGGTCGCGTGACCGCCTATCAGGCGCCGCGTTCGGTCCGTCTGAGCGTCGCCTACCGCTTCTAGGCGGCCGACGACGCAGAGAGATGGGGCGGCGGGTCTTCGGACCCGCCGCCTTTTTCTTGCCCGGAGGCGGCGGGGCGCCGTATCCGGACGACGACCTTCCGGAGTTCCCATGCGCCTCCTTCTCGCCGCCCTGACGTCCCTGACCGTGATGACCGCCGCGGCCCCCGCCGCCGCGCAGGACGAGGTCATCCGCACCGGCGGCACGCAGTTCACGGGTGAAGACGCGGAGCGGTCACGCCGCACGCTGGAGGCGCTGGCCTATGCCACGCCGCTGCCGCCGGGCGCCCCCGAGGCGGACTACTCCCTGGTGGCGTGGTGCGAGGCCCTCGTCTCCGGGCACGTGGCCACGGGCGAAAGCCTGGGCACGGCGGACGAACTGGATCTGCGCCTGATCGATCTGGGCCGCGTGGAGGCGACGAAGTTCCGAGCCGCGCTGGAGGCGGGGCGCGCCTTCCAGTCGCCCGGGGCCCTCGCCGAGGCCGAGGCCGCGGCCGAGGGCGCGCGCCGGATGTGGGCCCCGGTGCTGGCGGGCGATCAGGCCCTGCGCAACGAGACCTTCGGCCTGTTCTTCGGCCTGCCCGGCCGATGCGAGCATGCGGCGCGGCGCATCTCCCTGGGCATCACGGACGCGCCGCCCAGCCTGAAGGACGTGGGGCTGGAGTAGGCGTCAGGCCGCGTCGGCCCGGCCGATGGCCGCCGGGTCGTAGTTGAGGATCGGCGCCAGCCACCGCTCGGTCTCCTCCACAGACAGACCCTTGCGCACCGCATAATCCTCGACCTGGTCCCGGTCGATCTTGCCGACGCCGAAATAGTGGCTGCCCGGATGCCCGAAATACAGGCCGGAAACCGAGGCCGGCGGCGTCATGGCGAAGCTTTCGGTCAGGGCCATGCCGGCGTTCTCGCCCGCGTTCAGCAAGCGGAACAGCGTCGCCTTCTCCGTGTGATCGGGCTGGGCCGGATAGCCGGGCGCCGGACGGATGCCCTGATACTTCTCCTCGATCAGCTCCTGCACCGACAGGTCCTCGCCGGGCGAGTGACCCCACAGCGTGGTCCGTACCTCCTTGTGCAGGCGCTCGGCGAAGGCCTCGGCCAGCCGGTCCGCCAGGGCGGTGGCCAGAATGGCGGAATAGTCGTCGCCGGCCGCCTTGAACTCCGCCGCCTTCTCCAGCTCGCCGTGGCCGGCGGTGACGGCGAAGGCGCCCAGCCAGTCGTCGCCGTCCTCGGCCACGAAGTCCGAGATGCACAGGTTCGGCTTGCCGTTCGACTTGGCGATCTGCTGGCGCAGTCCGTGGAAACGGGCCAGTTCGGTCGTGCGGGCCTGGTCGGCCCAGACCACGACGTCGTCGCCGCGCGCGTTGGCGGGCCAGAAGCCGACCACACCCTTCGCGGTGAACCACTTTTCGTCGACGATCCGCTTCAGCATGGCCCGGGCGTCGCGGAACAGGTCCCGCGCCGCGTCGCCGACGATTTCGTCCTCCAGGATCTGGGGGTAGCGGCCGATCAGCTCCCAGCTGGCGAAGAAGGGGGTCCAGTCGATGTGGTCGGCCAGGTCCTTCAGGTCCCAGGCGTCGAACGCCCGCACGCCGGTGAACGACGGGGGCGGGGGCAGGGGCTGCCCGGCGTCGGGCCGCCAGCGGTTGGCGCGCGCCTGCTGCAGGGTGGCGCGGGCCTTCACCTCCTGCCCGCGCGCATACTGCTCGCGGATGCGGACGTATTCGTCGCGCGTGGCCTGTTCGTTCTTCGCCTTCTCCGTCGGCGACAGCAGGCCGGAGACGACGCCCACGGCCCGGCTGGCGTCGACGACGTAGGTGGTCGATCCGCGGCGATAGGCGGGCTCGATCTTGACCGCCGTGTGCGTCCGGCTGGTCGTCGCCCCGCCGATCAGCAGGGGGACGTCGAAGCCGCGCCGCTCCATCTCGCGCGCGACGAACACCATCTCGTCCAGCGACGGGGTGATCAGGCCGGACAGGCCGATGACGTCCACGCCGTGCTTCTCCGCCTCGTCCAGGATGCGGTCGGCGGGCACCATGACGCCGAGATCGATGACCTCGTAGTTGTTGCACTGCAGAACGACGCCGACGATGTTCTTGCCTATGTCGTGGACGTCGCCCTTGACCGTCGCCATCAGGATCTTGCCCGCCTGCTGACGGGGCTGGCCGGCCTTTTCGGCCTCCATGAAGGGCTCCAGCCAGGCCACGGCCTGCTTCATCACCCGGGCCGACTTCACCACCTGGGGCAGGAACATCTTGCCCGAGCCGAACAGGTCGCCGACGACGTTCATCCCGTCCATCAGCGGGCCCTCGATGACGTGCAGCGGGCGCTCGGCGGCCAGACGGGCCTCCTCCGTGTCAGCCGTGATGAACTCGGTGATGCCGTGGACCAGGGCGTGCTCGATGCGCTTGCTCACCGGCTGCTCGCGCCACGACAGGTCGACCACCCGCGCGGCGCCTTTCTCGCCCTTGTACCGGGGCGCCATGTCGACCAGCCGCTCGGTGTTCGACACGTTGGTGCGCTGGGGCCGGTTCAGGATGACGTCCTCGACCGCCTCCCGCAGCTCCGGATCGATGTCGTCATAGACGGGCAGGTCGCCCGCGTTGACGATGCCCATGTCCATGCCGGCGGCGATGGCGTGGTACAGGAAGACGCTGTGTATCGCCCGGCGCACCGGTTCGTTGCCGCGGAAGCTGAACGACACGTTCGACACCCCGCCCGAGACGTGGGCGTGGGGCAGGGTGGCCTTGATGACCCGCGTCGCCTCGATGAAGTCGACGGCATAGTTGTCGTGCTCCTCGATCCCCGTCGCCACGGCGAAGATGTTGGGGTCGAAGATGACGTCCTCGGGCGGGAAGCCGACCTCATCCACCAGGATGCGATAGGCGCGGGTGCAGATCTCGATCTTGCGCGCCGCGGTGTCCGCCTGACCGACCTCGTCGAAGGCCATGACGACCACGGCGGCGCCGTAGCGCAGACATTTGATCGCCTGTTCGCGGAAGGCGGCCTCGCCCTCCTTCATGCTGATCGAATTGACGATCGGCTTGCCCTGGACGCACTTCAGGCCCGCCTCGATCACCTCCCACTTGGAGCTGTCGATCATCACCGGCACGCGGGCGATGTCGGGCTCGGCGGCGATCAGGTTGAGGAAGGTCCGCATGGCGACGACGCCGTCCAGCAGCCCCTCGTCCATGTTGACGTCGATGATCTGGGCGCCCGCCTCGACCTGCTGGCGCGCGACATCGAGCGCGGCGGCATAATCGCCCTCGACGATCAGCTTCCTGAACCTGGCCGAGCCTGTGACGTTGGTCCGCTCGCCGACGTTGATGAAGGTGGGGCGCATCAGGCGTAGGCCACCCAGCCGTGCCAGTTCATGGCGTGGTAGAACGACTCGATGTCACCGAACCCGGCCTCGGCCAGCAGGGCCTCGTCGCGGGCGGCGGTGGCGAGGCCGGGATTGCCGCGATGGCTGCCTCGCGCACTGGTCAGCGTCTCGGGATCGACGCCATTGGCCGACGCGAAGGCGACATAGCGGTCCATATTGCGGTCGAAGTGCGGGTTGTCGGCGCTGTCGCAGCGGTCAACCAGAACGAAGGGAGCCCCCGGTTTCAGCCGCCGGTGGATATTCCGCAGGGTCGTCAGCTTGGACCCGTCGTCCGGAATGATGCCCAGCACGAGGATCATGGTCGCGCCGTCGAACGGTCCCTCCGGCGCGGCCTCGACGCCGCCCTCGATCAGGTCGACGCGCCGCATGGCTTCTTCGCCAAGGATATGACGGGCAAGGTTCAGCATCTCCCCGGCAGGATCGACGCCGGTGAAGCGCCAGCGGGGCCCCGCCTTGGCCAGAGCCTGGGTGTCCAACCCGCCGCCGGCACCGACGACCAGCACATGGCCGTCGTCCGGCACGCGCTCGGCCAGCAGTATGCCGGCCATCTGCAGCACACCGGGCTGTCCGGGCATGAAGGCGCGCGGGCCCTTCTCGACGTATTTGGCGACGAAGTCGGGATCGGCGAAGTTGAAGGCGGGTTTGGTCATGCCACCAGCTCGAACGGTTCCAGCCCCGACAGCCGCATGGCCACGGGCCGGTCGGGGATCGCGCGCGGCGCCACGCCCGTCACCTGCCCGGCGACGCAGGCGATGTGGTCCGGCGTCGTGCCGCAGCAGCCGCCGACGATGTTGACGAGACCCGACTTCGCCCACTCCTCGATGAAGTGGGCGGTTTCGTGCGGCTGTTCGTCATACTGGCCCATGGCGTTGGGCAGGCCCGCGTTGGGGAAGGCGGCCACCAGGGTGTCGGCCAGCCGCGACAGCTCGGCGACGTAGGGCCGCATCAGGTCGGCGCCCAGGGCGCAGTTGAAGCCGACGGCGAACGGTCGGGCATGGCGGACGGAGTTCCAGAACGCTTCGGCCGTCTGGCCCGACAGGGTGCGGCCCGAGCGGTCGGTGATGGTGCCCGAGATCCACAGGGGCAGGGGCTCATACCCCTCGTCCTGCAGATCCAGGATCGCCTTGATCGCCGCCTTGGCGTTCAGCGTGTCGAAGATGGTCTCCACCAGGAACAGGTCGACGCCGCCGTCGTGCAGGGCGCGGGCCTGTTCCTTGTAGCCGTCGTAGACCTCGTCATAGGTCACGGCGCGGTAGCCGGGGTCGTTCACGTCGGGGCTCAGCGACAGGGTCCGGTTCGTTGGGCCGATCGAGCCGGCGACGAAGCGCGGCTTGTGCGGCTCCTTCTCCGTCCAGCGGTCCGCCGTCTCGCGGGCGATGCGGGCGCCCTCGAAGTTCAGGTCGTAGACGGCGTCTTCCAACCCGTAGTCGGCCTGGCCGATCCGCGTCGAGGAGAAGGTGTTGGTCTCCGAAATGTCCGCGCCGGCGGCGTAATACTGGTCGTGCAGGTCGGCTATCACGTCCGGACGCGTCAGGATCAGCAGGTCGTTGTTGCCCTGCTGCGGATGGTTGTGACGGGCGAAGCGTTCGCCACGGAAGTCCGCCTCCGACAGCTGACGCCGCTGGATCATCACGCCCCAGCTGCCGTCCAGCACCAGGATGCGCTCGCGCGCGGCGGCCTTCAGGGCCTTGATGCGTTCGGCGCGGGTCATGCGGCGGCCTTGTCTTCGCGCACGCCCAGCACGCGGCAGATGGCGTAGACCAGGTCGGCGCGGTTCAGGGTGTAGAAGTGGAAGTCCTGAAAGCCTTCCTCCTGCAGCCGGGCGCAGGTCTCGGCGGCGACCGAGGCGGCCAGCAGCTTGCGGGTCTCCGGATCGTCGTCCAGCCCGTCGAAATGCGCCGCCAGCCAGTCGGGCACCGAAGCGCCGCACGCCGCGCTCATGCGCTTCAGGCCGGTGAAGTTCGACACCGGCATGATGCCGGGGATCAGGGGGATTTCGACGCCCGCGGCCCTCACGCGGTCGCGGAAGCGCAGGAAGGCGTCCATGTCGAAGAAGAACTGGCTGATCGCGCGCGTCGCCCCGGCGTCGACCTTGGCCTTCAGCACCTCGACGTCGTGCTCGATCGACGGGCTCTCCGGGTGCTTCTCCGGATAGGCGCCGACGGTGATCTCGAACCCGCCCACGCGGCTGATCGCGGCGGCCAGTTCGGTGGCGTTGGCGTAGCCGTCGGCGCGCGGAACATAGGCGCCGCCGATGCCGGCGGTCCCCGGCGGATCGCCGCGCAGCGCCACGATGTGGCGCACGCCCGCGGCCTTGTATTCGGCGATGACCTCGTCGATCTCGCCCCGGCTGGCCTCGACGCAGGTCAGGTGGGCGGCGGGCTTCAGCCCGGTCTCGGCCAGGATGCGGGTGACGGTGCGGTGCGTGCGCTCGCGGGTCGAGCCGCCGGCGCCGTAGGTGACGGACACGAACTCCGGCTTCAGCGGGGCCAGACGCGAGATGGCCCTCCACAGATTGGCCTCGGCCTCGTCGGTCTTGGGCGGGAAGAATTCGAAGGAGACGCGCGGCCGGCTGGCGTCGCGGCCGGCGCGCGCCACCGGGCCCAGCGGCGACAGGAGCAGGGCGCGGGCCTGCGACAGGCTCAGGGGTTCGGCGCTCATGCGGCCTTCACTTCCTTCAGGGCGGCCCGGCGGCCGGTCCAGATGCAGACGGTCAGCCCCTCGCGGTCGGGCGGCAGGACGGTCGCGGGCGCGGCCTCCAGGCCGCCCGCGGCCAGCCAGCGCCGCATCTCGGCGTCGTCGAAGCCGAGCCGGCGATGCTGGTGCTCTTCGCGCATCTGCTCCAGCGCGTGGGGGGCGAAGTCGACGATCAGCAGGCGGCCGCCCGGTCGCACCAGCCGGGCCGCCTCCGCGACGGCCGCGGCCGGATCGGTCAGGTAGTGCAGCACCTGATGCACCACCACGAGGTCGGCCGTCATGTCCGGCAGGCGCGTGGCGAAGACGTCGCCGTGCCGCAGCTCGACCTTGTCGATGCCGGCCCTGGCCACATTGGCGCGGGCGATGTTCAGCATGTTCTGGCTGAGATCCAGGCCGATCGCGGTCCTCGCCTTCCGCCCCAGCAGGGTCAGCATGCGCCCGGAGCCGGTGCCGAGGTCCACCATGCGATCGAACGGGCCGTCTCCGGCGGCGGCCAGGATCGCCTCTTCGACCGCGCTTTCGCGGACGTGATGCGAGCGAATCCGGTCCCAGCTGGGGGCGATCTGGTCGAAATACGCCTCGGCGTCCGCCTCGCGCTCGCGGCGCACGGCGTCCAGACGGCGCTGGTCGGCCTCGCCGTCGCAGTCGTCCAGCAGATCCAGAATGGCTTCGATCAGATGGCGCGCCGACAGATCGGAGGACAGCCGGTAGAAGACCCGCGCGCCGTCGGGGAAGCGTTCGATCAGTCCGGCGTCCGTCAGAAGCTTCAGATGGCGGCTGACCCGCGGCTGGCTCTGTTCCAGCACGCCGGACAGCTCCATGACGGACAGTTCCTCGGTCGCCAGCAGGGCGAGGATGCGCAGGCGCGTCGGTTCACCCGCCCCGCGCAGCGCCTCCACGAGATGATCCGCCCGGTAGGTCATGGCATCATATAAAGATATCCTTATATGATTATGCAAGCAAAATCATGGGTCGGCGAAGGATTCCGCGGCTTCGGCGCGTTTCAGGCCAGAGACTGATCGGAGCCCTCCCATGCGCCTGCCCCTCGTCATTTCTGCCGCCGCCCTGGGCCTCGCGGCCTGTTCGCCCGCTCCCGCCGGCGGCGCGTCCGAGCCCGACGACGCCTTGATCGACGCCACGATCCCGGCCTCGGCGGGATCCGCCGACGCTCAGCCTCGAGACTCCTCGACGGCGTCGGGCGGCGCCGGAGCCGCCGCGTCGCAGGATCCGCCCCCGGTCCGCGAGGGCGCACCGGCCGACCCCGATCGCCCCGTGGGCGGGCCATGGGGCGAGATGCCCAAGGGCGGCCTGACGCTGTCCGGCTTTCAGGACCGTTCGCTGGAGCGGTTCCGCCGCGCCGACGCGAACGGCGACGGGGTCGTAGACGCCTCGGAAATGGAGGCCTCCGGTCGCGGCGGACGGCGCATGGGCCGCTCGGACGCGAACGGCGACGGCAGGGTGACCGAGGCCGAGGCGCGAGCCGCCGCCGCCGCCATGTTCGACCGGCTGGACCAGAACGGCGACGGCCGCGTCACCGAGGACGAGCGGCCCCAGCGCTAGGGCGCGGGCGTCACCGGCGGCCGGCCGTTCAGCACGGCGTCGAGGTTCTGCAGCAGCAGGCCCAGCATGCCCTGCACCGCCTGCGTCGTCGCTCCGCCCGTGTGCGGCGTCAGCACCGTGTTCGGCACGTCGGCCCAGCGCGCCGCGTCGGTCGGCTCGGTTTCGAACACGTCCAGCGCCGCGGCGCCCAGCCGTCCCGACTTCAGCGCCTCGATCAGGGCGTCCTCGTCCACGACCTGACCGCGCGAGACGTTGACCAGCAGGCCGTCGGGTCCCAGCGCCCGCATGACCTCGGCCGAGATCAGCCCGCGATTGCTCTCGTCGGCCCGGCAGGCGACGACCAGCACGTCGCTGGCCTTCGCCAGATCGATCAGGCTCCCGGCGCGCGGCCACGGCGCGTCCTTGGCCCGTGGCCCCCACCATGAGGGAATCATCCGCATCGCCTCGCCGCGTCGGGCCACCGCCGCGCCGATCGCCCCCAGACCCACGATCCCCAGCCCCAGCCCGCCCAGGGAGCGCGTGATGGTCTTCGACCGCGGCGTCCAGCGCCCGGCGCGGACGTCGGCGTCGCCCGAGGCGATCTTGCGGTGCGCCGCCAGGATCAGCCCGATGGCGTGGTCCGCCACGTCCTCGTGATTCACTCCCGGCGCGTGGGTCACCTCCAGCCCCCGCGCCCGGCACCAGGCCGGATCGATGCCGTCGTAGCCGGCGGTGAAACAGGCGACGTGCCTCAGCTTCGGCAGGCGGTCCATCAATGCGGGATCGAGCGGAAACTCGCCCGCGACCACGATCGCCTCGATCAGGGCCTCCGCCTCGACCGGAGGTCCCTCCCACAGGCGATGAACGTCGTAGCTTCCCTCCAGAAAGGGCGCGATCGGCCCCAGATGGGGCTGGACGATCAGGACGGCGGGACGGTCGCTCACTTGCCCTCGCTCTGCGCGGCCCTCAGCCGCTTCAGCACTTCGTCCCGGGTCTCCGCGGGAGCCGGCTCGGGCGCCGGTCTGCTGCTCCGCTGGAAGACGCGGCTGACCTTCACCTTCGGGCGCTCGACCGGGCGGGTGGCGTCATGGAAGGGATTGTCGTCGAACATCCCCTTGAACACCGGGTCGGCGCGATAGTTCGGCAGGCGCGCCAGCACGGGCAGATCGCCCGAGATTTGCAGCAGCATCTCGTCGTCGTCCAGTTCGAGCAACTGGTCGGGTTTGTGGTAGCCGACCAGGCTCGCCATGGTCCGCGCCGCCAGCATGGTGTTGGCGCCGAAGCACTGCACCGCGCGGCAGTTGTTGATCATCGTCTCCCAGTCGTGCGGATAGAGGCGCTGCAGCTGCGAGGCGTCCTGCCAGAAGCTCCAGGTCTGCAGCCCATAGCCGCGCAACAGGGTCACGGCGCTGCGCAGGGCGTCGAAGGTTCCCAGCTGGGCCGCCTCGTCGAGGATGAACAGGGTCGACTTCTCGGGTCGACCGTTCCGGACCGTGATGCGCGTCATCAGGGTGTGGACCCACAGCCGCAGCAGCCGTCCATGGCTGGACAGCATGTGCGGCGGCAGCACCAGATAGATCGACAGTGGCTCGCCGCGGGTCACGGCGCCCAGGTCGAAGCTGGTATCGCGGATCGTCGGCGCGATCGCGCCGCCCCGCACCAGATCGACGATGCTCTGGGAGAAGGACAGGATGCCGCCGATGGTGGTCAGGGCCCCTATGCGCAGCATCTGGCCGATGCGGCGCGCCTCCGGGTCACGCGAGGATTCCAGCGCGGACAGGACGGTTCCCGAAAGGTCGGCGGCCGGGTGACGCTCGGCCACGGCGGTGTATGTGGCCAGCTCGCCGACCGCCTGGTTCACCAGATCTCGGACCGTCTCGAGATGCCGCCGCGCCGGCGGCAGGTCCGCGACGACGTGAAGGATGATCCCCAGGACGAAAGTCGCCCCGCGTTCGGCCCAGTAGCGGCCGTCGTTGGTGCCGACGCTCAGGTCGTCCTGCGTCATGGCCGAAACGATGGCCATGGCGTCGTCGACGAAGGTCGGGGAGTCCGCGTCCAGCACGTCCAGCGGGTTGAGCGCCGCCGACGGCAGCCCGGTCACGCCCATCGGATCGATGACGGCGACCTGCTGGCCCATCTCCCGGCGGCGGCGGGCGGTGATCAGGGCGTTCTCACCCTTGGGGTCGATGACGATGACCGGCCCGTCGAAGCGCAGCAGGGCCGGAACGATGCAGCCCGTGCCCTTGCCCGCGCCGGTCGGCGCGATGGTCATCAGGTGCCCCTCACGCTCCATCAGTATGGGGTCCAGCAGTCCGTCCGACCGCTTGTCGCGGTCGCCGATGGTGAAGCCGGGGGGAATCCGGCCGTGCTCCTCTTCCAATGACCACGCCACGATCATGCCGGGCCTGTCGATGGTCTCGGGCAGGGTCAGCTCGTTGGTGGCCGGCACCAGTTCCACGGTCATGCGTCCTCCCGTCCCGTCCTCAGATGCACCAGCGGCCCGTCGCGCACCTCGACGTTCACCGGGAGGCCATGCGCCAGCATCTCCTCGTCGGTCATGACGACCTGACCGATCTCGTTCAGCCTGAACCGGGCGCGGAACAGGGCGTCGCCGTAAAGGACGGTGGCGTCGAAACCCCAGCGCCCGTCCTCGCCCCGGCCCAGATCCTCCAGCGGGGCGATGAGGGGAGTCACGGCGTCCCACTGCTCCGGCGAGCCCGTGAACCGGGGGGCCAGATCCCGCTCCGTCGCGATGACGTGAAACCGGCCTTCGCCGCTGCTGACCCACCCGGCGAACAGAACGAGGAAATCCCGACGCGCGTCCGGCGTGTCCAGACGCAGCCCCACCGCATCGGTGGCGTGATGCAGGGGCGCGGACGTGCCCTCGGCCACGAAGATCCGGTCGCCGGCCATCAGCACCGACATCAGGCCCGGCTCGCCGCCGGATCCATAGCCCTGAAGCTCGAACAGCAGGGCGCCGCCGTAGCAGGCCAGCGAGCGGCTGCGCACCCGGTCGCAGGCGTGTTCAAGGGTGAGCGGCCAGCGCTTCTCGCCCAGCCGCTCCGCCTCGCCGACCAAGGTCAAAACCACGGCGGCGTCGGCCGGCGACAGGTCGGTCCACTCGCCCGGGATCAGGGTCGGCAGGGCCCAGTCCATGCGCGGGGCGGCCGCGGCGTGCATCAGGCGCTCGGTCTGATTTTCGGACAGCGGCTCATGCGCCGCCGGCGATCGGGCGAGCCAGATCGGGGCCAGAAGCCGGGCCAGATGCGCGCGATCCCACTCCCGGCCGCCGGGATCCCGCAGGCCCATGGCGGCGACGCGGTCCAGCAGCGCCATGAAGCCCGCGTCCTTCAGCAGGGCCGCCGACGCCTCGTCGGGCGCCGCGGGCGCGCCGGGCGGGAAGTCGAAGCGGATGGTCCGTTCCAGATAGGGCCACAGGGCGACGAGTTCGGCGTCCAGCTTCGCCTCCGGCGCCGCCAGAAGCAGGTCGCCCGCCAGGAGATACAGGTCGGCACCCCGGCTCAGGTCCGGATCGGTTTCCAGGGCCCAGCCGGCCTCCTTGAGCAGGTCTGCTCCCAAGCGGCCGACCGATGGGCTGACCCCGTCACCGACGGAAGCGCCGCCGTAAGGATTGTGGTTCACCGACTCCAGCAACGCCTCGGGCACGGGCTGGCGCGGATCCGCCTCCACCAGAGGCGCCAGCGCGGCGAGGCTGGCGCGCGTCGTCGGCAGATTGCGTCCTGCGTTGCGGATGAAGCCCACGCGCCGTTGCGGCATGACCTCGGCGGCCAGACGCATCAGGCGCGCGGCGGCGACCTTCACCGGCTCTCCGGAGCTCAGGTTCAGGCTGGGCGTCTGGGGCGCGGTCAGCGGGGCCTCCGTCGGACGGGCGGGGGAAGCGTCGGGCGGATGATCTTCACCGTCAAGGTTGCGGACCTGCGCGGGCGCGCGGGGAAGCGGGCGTCGCGGGCGAAAGGAAGCTGGACCTGTCCGCCCGCACGGCCTCGACGATGATCGACATCACGGCCCGGATGCGGGCCAGGGCCTTGAGGTCGGCGTGAACCACGAGCCACAGGCTGCGCTCCAGACCGACGTCGTGCGGCAGCACGCGCCGCAGGCCGGCCTCCCGCCGGGCGATGAAGTCGGGCAGGACGCACAGGCCCGCACCGGCCAACGCGGCCTGCAGCTGGGCGATCAGGTTGGAGCTCTGCAGCGCCACGTGGATGTCCACGTCGGGCGCCTGCATGTAGTCCAGCTCCGGCGCGTACAGCAGGTCGCCGATGTAGCCGACGAAGCGGTGGCCGGCCATGGCGGCCCGGGTCAGGATCGGGGGCCGGGCGTCCAGATAGACCGGCGCCGCATACAGACCCAGGCCGTAGTCGGTCAGCTTGCGCGACACCAGCCGCCCCTCGCGCGGCGGGCTGAGGGTCACGGCGATGTCGGCTTCGCGCTTGGACAGGCTGACCACGCCCGGGATGGCGACCAGCTGGATCTCCAGCTGGGGATGGCGCTCGGCCAGCTTCACCATCAGCGGGGCGAGGAAATAGCTGCCGAACCCCTCCGGCGCGCCGATGCGGACGGCGCCGGTCAGGGCCTGATCCGCCTCGCCCACCTGACCGGCGGCGCGCAGGGTCAGGCTCTCGATCTTCTCGGCGTGCGGCAGAAGGGCCTCGCCGTGGGCGGTGAGGGCGTAACCCTGTGGGCTGCGGTCGAACAGGCGCGCCCCCAGCGCAGCCTCCAGCGCCGCGATGCGCCGGGCCACCGTGGTGTGGTCCGCGCCCAACCGCGCCGCCGCCGCCGTCAGCCGCCCCGTTCGGGCCACCGCCAGAAAGGCGCGCAGGTCATTCCAGTTGAAGTCGTCGCTCATGCCTAGCCTGTGCAAAAATGCACAATGAAAGCGCATATCATGGCATCGTCTTGGCGAAAAAGCCATGACATAAGCTTGGCCAACAGAGTTCACCCAACCGGGATCGCCGCCATGGCCTTCGACGCCGCCGACTTCCGCCCCGACGCCGCTCAGGTACAGGCGACGCCGGCCCTTTGCCCCCTCTGGACCGCGGCGAACCCCGACCGGGCGCTGGCGTTCCTGTTCGTGGCGCCGCAGGACGGCGACGCCGTCGACGTCCTGACCGCCCCGGAGGCCTGATCTTGACCGACGCGCGTCGCGAACCGCCGCTGATGATCCCGCCCGATCCCGAGGTCGTGGCCGAGGCCCTGACCGGGCTGATGTTCAGCGCCGCCGCCGCGGTGCAGGCGACGACGCGGAAGGCGCTGTCCGCCGAGCCGCTGCCCTATGACCCCACCACGGTCGCGCGGGCGTGGTGGGACTTCAACACGGCGGTGATGACCAGTCCGGCGGCCCTGATGCAGGCGCAGATGCAGGGCTGGCAGGACTGGACGGCGCTGTGGCGCGGCTTCGGCGAGCGGATCATGGGCGGCAGCCCCGAGCCCGTCGCGGCGCCCGAGCGCGGCGATCGCCGCTTCTCGGATCCCGCCTGGACCGAGGAGCCCGTCTACGACTGGCTGAAGCAGGCCTATCTCCTGTCGGCGAAGCGGATGCAGGAATTCGTCGCCGCCGCGCCGGTGGACGACGCCACGCGCGCCCAGGTCGACTTCGCCGGCAGACAGCTGATGAACGCCCTGTCGCCGGCCAACTTCGCGCACACCAATCCGCAGGTCGCGCGCCGCACGGTGGAGAGCGGCGGCCTCAGCCTGCTCACCGGCCTGACCAATCTGCTGGACGACGTGGCCCGCGGGGACGGTCTGATCGCGCGCCGCGCGCCGAACGACTTCGAACTCGGCAGGAACATCGCCGCCACCCCCGGCGCCGTGGTGTTCCGCAACGAACTGCTGGAGCTGATCCAGTACGCGCCGACGACCGAAAAGGTCTTCCGCCGTCCCCTGCTGTTCGTGCCGCCGCTGGTCAATAAATACTACCTCTTCGACCTGACGCCCAAGGCCAGCTATCTGAAATGGCTGGTGGATCAGGGCCACACCGTCTTCGTGGTGTCGTGGGCAAATCCCGACGAGGCGATGGCCGACAAGGGCCTGACCGCCTATGTGAAGGACGGCGTCGTCGCCGCCATGGACGCGGTGCGGACGGCGACCGGCGAGGCCGACGTCGACCTGGTCTCCTACTGCTTGGGCGGCACCCTGTCGGCCATGACGCTGGCGTATCTGGTCCAGACCGGGCAGGGCGACCGCGTGGCGTCGGCCACCCTGATCGCCGCCCTGGTCGATTTCGGCGACATGGGCGAATGGTCGGTCTTCACCGGCAAGGGCGATCTGGACGCCTTCGACCGCTATCTGGACCGCAAGGGCTACGTCGAGGCGCACGACCTGACGAAACTGTTCGCCACGGTCCGCGCCAACGACCTGATCTGGTCGTCGGTGGTGACCCACTACCTGCTGGGCGACGAGGCCCGCGCCTCGGACCTCCTGTGGTGGTTCGACGACGGCGCGCGCATCCCCGCGCGGTTCCTCAAGGAGTACGGCCGCGAGATCCTGGCCGGCAACCGGCTGAAGGACGCGGGCGGCGTGACGATCGACGGCGTGGCGCTGGACCTGTCGAAGATCACCACGCCGGTCATGCTGATCGCGCTCAAGGACGACCACGTCTCGGCGTGGAGGTCGACCTATGCCCAGCGCACGCATTTCGGCGGTCCGACGCGCTTCCTGATGGGCGGCTCGGGCCACAACGCCGGCATGATCAACCCGCCGGCCGCCGGCAAGCACGGCTACTGGACCAACGCCGACGCCCCCGCCGATCCCGAGGCCTGGCTGGCCGGGGCCGCGAAGAAGGAAGGCTCCTGGTGGCCTGAATGGCAGGGCTGGCTGGCCGAACTGGCGGCCGACGACAAGGTCAAGCCGCGCAAGCCCGGCGCGGGCAAGCTGAAGGCCCTGACCGCCGCCCCCGGCGACTACGTCCGGGTGAGGCACTGACCGACGACAAGGGGCGGCAGGTGATCCTGCCACCCCTTTTCGTTTTTAGATCTGATTGTTACCGCCCGAACTTCTGGAACTTGATGCGGTGGGGGATCAGGCTGTCGGCGCCGAGGCGGCGCTTCTTGTCTTCCTCATACGCCTCGAAGTTGCCCTCGAACCACTCCACGTGGCTGTCGCCCTCGAAGGCGAGGATGTGGGTGGCAAGGCGGTCCAGGAACCAGCGGTCGTGGCTGATCACCACGGCGCAGCCGGCGAACTCCTCCAGCGCCTCCTCGAGGTTCTGCAGGGTCTCGATGTCGAGGTCGTTGGTCGGTTCGTCCAGCAGGATCAGATTGCCGCCCGTCGCCAGGGTCTTGGCCAGGTGCACGCGGTTGCGCTCGCCGCCCGACAGCAGGCCGACCTTCTTCTGCTGGTCGCCGCCCTTGAAGTTGAAGCTGCCGACGTAGGCGCGGGTGTTGATCTCGCGCTTGCCGACCATCATCACGTCGGTGCCGCCCGAGATGGCCTGCCAGATGGTGTCGTCCGGCTTCAGGTCGTCGCGCGACTGGTCGACGTAGGCCAGCTTGACCGTCTCGCCGACGCGGATCTTGCCGGCGTCGGGCTGTTCCTGACCGGTGATCATGCGGAACAGGGTCGACTTGCCGGCGCCGTTCGGGCCGATCACGCCGACGATGCCGTTGGGGGGCAGCTTGAAGGTCAGGTCCTTGAACAGCAGCTTGTCGCCGTAGGACTTCTCCAGCCCCTCGACCTCCAGCACCACGTTGCCCAGACGCGGGCCGGGCGGGATCTGGATGACGGCGTGGGTCTGGGCCTTGGCCGAGTTCTCCTGCTCGGCGACCATGCGCTCATAGGCGGCCAGACGGGCCTTGGACTTGGCCTGACGGGCCTTGGCGCCGGAGCGCACCCATTCCAGTTCGCGGGTCAGGGCGCGCTGGCGGGCCTCGCTCTCCGACTGCTCCTGCACCACGCGCTTCTGCTTGGCTTCCAGCCAGCTGGAATAGTTGCCCTCGTGCGGATGGCCCTTGCCGCGGTCCAGCTCCAGCGTCCACTTCGTGACCTGGTCCAGGAAGTAGCGGTCGTGGGTCACCAGGATGACGCAGCCGGGGAAGTTCTCCAGATGGTGCTGCAGCCAGGCCACCGACTCGGCGTCCAGGTGGTTGGTCGGTTCGTCCATCAGCAGCATGTCGGGCTTGGACAGCAGCAGGCGGGCCAGCGCCACGCGGCGCTTCTCGCCGCCGGACAGGTTGATCACCGCCCAGTCGTCCGGCGGGCAGCGCAGGGCGTCCATCGCCATCTCGATGCGGCTGTCGATGTCCCAGACGTCTCCGGCGTCGATCTTCTCCTGGAGGGCGGTCATCTCCTCCATCAGCTCGTCGGAGTAGTTCTCGGCCATCTCCGCGGCGATGGCGTTGAAGCGGTTGACCCACTGCTTCTCCTCGCACCAGGCCTCGACGTTCTCGCGGACGTTCAGGGCCGGATCCAGCTGCGGCTCCTGTTCCAGATAGCCGCGCTTCACGCCGTCGGCGGCCCTGGCCTCGCCCTGGAACTCCGTGTCCAGCCCGGCCATGATCTTCAGCAGCGTCGACTTGCCCGAGCCGTTGACGCCGACGACGCCGATCTTGGCGTCGTTGTAGAAGCTCAGCCAGATGTTCTCGAAGACCTTCTTGCCGCCGGGATAGGCCTTGGTCAGGCCCTGCATCTGGAAAATGTATTGCTGCGCCATGGGGAGCGTCGCGCCCTGTCGTCTGGAGTGTGGGGAGGTCGGCGCGGGATGTAGCGACTGGGGCCCAGAAGGGCAAATGAGGCGGGCAGGGGGCGGGGTGCATCCATCGGCGGCGTCCGCGGCCTCTTCCCCGGAAGGGACCGCGCATGCCGATCACGATCACGCTTCGGACGACCGGGGCCGACCGCCTGGTCCTCAGCCACTATGAGCCGGGCGAGACCTGCCGCGCGCATCGCCATGCGGGCCTTCAGACCTCGTGGATGATCGCCGGGGACTACGCCGAGGACAGCGCGGCCGGCCGCATCGAGGCGTCCGGCCCGACCCTCAGCGTGAAGCCGGCCGGGTTCGAGCACGAGAACGTCTTCGGCCCGGCCGGCGCGCTGGTCCTCTCGTGGAACCGGAGCGGCGGGTTCGGGCCGGGCTACGGCGTCCGGGCCTGCTCGCGGGACGAGGTGGGCGAACTGCGCCGGACGCACGATCCCTCGCCGACGGGCCCCGTGGTTTCGAAGGCGCCACGCATGCCCCCGGCCTGGGTTCGGGCGGCCCGCGCCCACCTTCTGGCGTCGCCGGCCGACGGCGCCGCGCTGGCGCGGCGCGTCGGCGCCCATCCGGCCGGCCTCGCGCGCGCCTTCCGTCGCGAGTTCGGCGCCACGCCGGGCCGCCTTCGGGACCATCGTCGACTCGCGGTCGCCCTCGGCGACCTGATCCGCACCGACCTGCCGCTGGCCGAGGTGGCGGCCGCCCACGGCTACAGCGATCAGGCGCACATGACCCGTCGCGTCGGGGCGGCGGCCGGCTGGTCGCCGGCCGCGCTGCGCCGCCTGTTCCGGCCGGGTTGATTTCGTTCAAGACCTGCGGGCGCGGCCCGCGCAGAAGGGGCGCCGACGCCAATCCGGAGTCTCCCATGCCCGCTCGCCTGACCGACTTCGTTCTCGCCGTCGCCGTCCTGTTCGCCCCCGGCCTGACCGCCGCTCAGGAGAGTGACCCCCGCGCCGCCCGAGCCGGAGCCTTCATCGCGCGCAGTCTGGACCGGCTGGGCGTCGTGCCGGGCGTGGCCGTGGGCGTGGTCGTGGGCGACGAGGTGGTGCTGCTGACCGGCCGGGGCGTCGCCGACGTCCGCACCGGCGCGCCGGTCGACGCCGACACGCGCTTCTACGTCGCCTCGGCCACCAAGCCGGTCACGGCCCTGGCGCTGGCGGCGATGGCCGGGCGCGGCGAGCTGGATCTGGACGCCCCGGTCGCGTCATGGGCCGGGGGGCCGCTCCCCGCCGGGATCGCCGCCACGACCAGCCTGCGCGACCTGCTGGCGCATCGGGCCGGGGTCGAGAACGGCCCGCTGACCTTCCGGTTGGCCTACACCGGCGAGCACGACGCCGCGACGCGTCTCCGCCTGCTGGGCGTCACCCGATGGGATCCCGAAACGCCGCCCGGCCGGTTCCGCTATTCCAACGTGGGCTACAATCTCGCCACCGGCCTGCTGGAGGCGGAGCGCGGCCTGGACTGGCGCGACCTCGTGGCCCGGGAGGTGCTGACCCCGCTCGGCATGACGGCGACCTCGGCCCGCGTCGATCCTGCCGGAGCCGTCGGCCATCTCGGTCACCTGCCCGGCGGTCCCGTGCCCGCGCCGCTGCAGAAGACCGACGCCACCCTGCATTCCGCCGGCGGCCTGACGTCCTCGGCGCGCGACATGGCCGCCTTTCTGGAAGTGCAGCTGACCGACGGTCTGCTGGATGGGCGACGCGTCTTCCCGGAGGGACTGATCGCCTCGACCCACGTCATTCTGGTGGAGCAGGCGGAGACCTTCGGCCCCTACGTGCGTGAGGGCTATGCGCTGGGCTGGCGCGTGGGCCGCTTCGGCGACGACCTGCTGCTTCACCACTTCGGCAATTTCGGCGGCTCGCGGGCCCACGTCTCCTTCATGCCCGAACGAGGCATCGGCGTGGTCGTGCTGATCAACGAGGATGCCGTGGCCGGCGGCTTCGCCGATCTGCTGGCCAACTATCTTTACGACCTCTGGCGCGACGTGCCCGACGTCGACGAGACCTACGACGCCCAGGTCGACGCCCTGGCGACGCGGATCGAGGGCCTGCGCCCCCGCATCGCCGCCGACTTCGAGGCCCGCCGCGGCCGTCCGTGGCTGACGAGCCGCCCGCTCGAGGACCTGGCCGGCGTCTACGACAATCCGGACCTGGGGCGGATGGAGATCGCGGTGCGCGACGGAGCGGTGAGCGTGCGCATCGGCGTGCTGTCGGCCGAGGCCGAAGCCTTCACCCAGCCGGACAGCCTGCGCGTCGAACTGATCCCCCTGCAGGGTCAGGTGATCGTCTTCGACGGCCCGGACCGACTGACCTACGACGGTTTCGAGTTCGTCCGCGTCCCGCGCTGAGCCCTCACAGCAACTCCCGCGCCGCGCGCAGATCCTCCACGAACCGAGCCCGTTCCGCCGCCGCGGCGGCCTTGTCGGGGATGCGCAGCAGATAGCTGGGGTGGACGGTCAGCAGCGCGGTCGAGCCGTCCTCCAGCGCGATCGGCCGGCCGCGCTCCTTCGTCACCGCCACCTTGCGGCCCAGCACGCCAAAGGCGGCGGTGGCGCCCAGGGTGACGATCAGCTTCGGCTTCACGATCGCCCGCTCGGCGTCCAGCCACCAGCGGCAGGCGGTGATCTCGCTCGTGGTCGGCGTCTGGTGGATGCGGCGCTTGCCGCGCGGCTCGTGCTTGAAGTGCTTCACCGCATTGGTGACGAAGGCGTGGCTTCGGTCGACCTCCGCCTCGGACATGGCGGCGTTCAGCACCTGACCGGCCGGACCGACGAAGGGCTCGCCGGCCAGATCCTCCTGATCGCCCGGCTGCTCGCCGACGATCATCAAGTCGGCCCGGGCCGGTCCGCGCCCGCACACACCCTGCGTCGCATCGCGCCACAGGGGGCAGCGGCGGCAGCCCTGGACCGCCCGCTCCAGCGCCTCCAGCGTCTCGGGCGGCGGCGCGTCTTGCGCGGCGCGCTCCACCACCGGCGCGACGGCGCGGATCAGCCTGGGATTGGCGGGCGTGGCGGGGGCGGCGACCATCTCCCTTTCCCGAACCTCCGCCCGCGCCACCAGTTCCGGGATGAGCGACGCCTCCGGCAGATTGGCCCAGTACCGTTTGGGCATCTCGCCCTGCATGGTCCTCGTCTTCAGCCGCGCCGGGTTGAAGGTGGAGGCGTAGTAGGTCTTCCAGAACTCCTCGACCTCGTCCTCCTGCGGGGCCATGTCGCGCGTGGCGGGCGGGCCGAAAGACAGGGCCTCGCCGTTCCAATCGGCCGTGCCGTCGGGCGTCAGGATGGTCCAGCGCAGGGTGGTGAAGCGCCGCTGGAAGAAGGGCGCGGTCTTCTCCAGCACCCGATGCGCAGGTTCGAACCAGGCGATCCAGCGGTCGCCGGCGTCGTCCTGCGTCTGCCGGAAACGGACGAAGGCCTTCATCTTGTGGCTGGCCCGGCTGACGTTCTTCGCCCGCTCCATCGCGTCCGCCACGTCGCGGTCGGACACCACCTTCAGCAAGTCGCGCTCGCCCTGCACCCGCCACAGCAGGCGATAGAGCAGATCGAACCGGTCTTCGGAGCGATGCAGCGCCACCTCGGCGGCGAGGTCGGGGAAGGCGCGGGGCACGGTGATGACCTTCTCCATCCGCTCATCCCGGCGAACGCCGGGACCCAGTGTTTTGGCCGCGCCGGCGCCGGGCGCTTCGCTCGACCGCCAATCCCCGCCACCGGATTCCTCCGAAAGAACTGGGTCCCGGCTTTCGCCGGGATGAGCGGGCGGAAGGGCGTCGAACAGCCCGCCTTGCCCGCCCACCCGGAACCGAACGCCTTGCGGCTCGACCCCCGCCAGCAGCAGTCCGCGCGCCGCCTCGCGCCAGCCGGCGAGGTCCGTCTCCGAGGTCAGGCTCACCGTCCGCATCAGAACAGGCTCAGCTGCTCCGGCGCGCGGGCGGGCGCCAGGCGCGCCTTCAGGTCGATCGCGTCGGTCAGGCCGCCGGGCGTCCAGTCCAGCGTCGTGATGAAGGGGCGCACCTTGTCGATGCCGCGCGTCAGCCGCTGCACGTCCTCCAGCCGCAGGGTCCGGTGACGGCGCACCGAGATCATCCGGTTGACCGACTTCACGCCCAGGCCCGGCACGCGCAGCAGCATCTCGCGGTCGGCCACATTCGCGTCGACGGGGAACCTGTCCCGGTTGGCCAGCGCCCAGGCCAGCTTGGGATCGACCGCGAGGTCCAGCATGCCGTCGGGCGACGCCGAGGCGATCTCCGGCGCGGAGAAGCCGTAGAACCGCATCAGCCAGTCGGCCTGGTACAGCCGATGCTCCCGCATCAGCGGCGGCTTCGACGGGGGCAGGGCGGACGAGGAATCCGGAATGGGGCTGAAGGCGGAATAGTAGACGCGGCGCAGGCCGTAGCCGCCGTACAGCGACGCGGACCGGTCGAGGATCTCCGCGTCGGGCGCGCCGTCCGCGCCGATGATCAGCTGGGTCGACTGGCCGGCGGGCGCGAAACGCGGCGGCCTGGCGCGATCCTTCCTGCCGCCCTTGGCCTCCTCGACCTTCAGCCGCACGCGGCCCATGGCCTGCTTGATGACGCCCGCATCCTTCTGCGGCGCCAGCCGCTCCAGCGCCTCGTCGCGCGGCAGTTCGACGTTGGCCGACAGCCGGTCGGCGTAAAGCCCGGCCTGTTCGACCAGCGCCGGATCGGCCTCGGGGATCAGCTTCAGGTGGATGTAGCCGCGAAAGTCGTGATCTTCGCGCAGCGACCGCGCCACGCGCACCATCTCCTCCATCGTGTGGTTCGACGACTTCACGATGCCGGACGAGAGGAACAGGCCCTCGATGTAGTTCCGGCGATAAAAGTTCAGCGTCAGGTCCACGACCTCCTGCACGCTGAACCGCGCCCGCGGCACGTTCGAGCTGGTGCGATTGATGCAGTAGGCGCAGTCGAAGATGCAGAAGTTCGTGAGCAGGATCTTCAGCAGCGACACGCACCGCCCGTCCGGCGTGTAGGCGTGACAGATGCCCATCCCCTCGGTGGACCCCACGCCCTTGCCGCCGACGGAGTTCCGCTTGCTCGACCCGGATGAGGCGCAGGATGCGTCGTACTTCGCCGCATCCGCCAATATTTCCAGCTTCTTGCGCAAATCCAGACGGGCCATCTGTTCTGGATATGTTCTAACTCCTCCGCATGCAAGCTGAGCCGGACCGGTTGTTATCCCGCCTCCGCTCGGCCACCATGCGTCCGTGACGAGCGCCCCCGAAATCTGGTTCTACCACCTCGAGCGATCCAGCCTGGAGCAGGTGCTGCCCGGGCTGCTGGAGAAGACGCGCGAGCGGGGGTGGAAGGCGCTGGTGCGCGTCGGCTCGCCTGACCGCCTCGACACGGTCGACCGTGATCTTTGGACCTATCGCGACGACGGTTTTCTGGCCCACGGCCGGGCCGACAAACCGCATGCAGAGCGGCAGCCCATCCTTCTGTCGCAATCGGGAGAGAACCTGAACGGCGCTCAGGCGCTGTTCATCCTGGACGGCGCAGAGCTTGGCCGCACGGAAGGGTACGAAAGATGCTTCATCCTGTTCGACGGGCGCGACGATCTGGCGGTGCAGGCGGAGCGCGATCGCTGGAAGGCGCTGAAGGGGCAGGGGGCCGCCCTGGCCTACTGGAAGCAGTCTCCGGAGGGCGCCTGGCAAAAGGCGGCCTGATCGCGCTGGCGCTGGCGGCGTCCGCCTGCGCCTCCGGCGGCGACGCCTCGACCCCGCCCGCCCGGGACGGCGAAGTCGAGCCCGCGGTGGTCGCCTCGGCCATTCCCGTCGACGACCTGACGCCGGCCTCGGCCGCGGAGATCCCCGGCGCGGGGCGCGACCAGTGCGGCGCGCATGAGCTGCAGTGGCTGATCGGCAAGGACCGCAGCGAGATTCCGGTGCCGGTGAACCCCTATGCCCGCCGCGTCACCTGCACGACCTGCGCGGTGACCGAGGACTGGTCGCCGACCCGGCTGAACATCTTCTTCGACCAGGAGACCAACAAGGTCGAAACCGTCCGCTGCGGCTGAGCCGCGGCCAACCTCAAGAAGGACACTCCCATGATCCGCCTCGCCTTTCTGGCCCCCCTGGGCTTGCTGGCCCTGGCCGCCTGCGCGCCCGTCGACGGCATGGAGCCGCCGGCCGGCGGCGCCGAGCAGTGCCCGGCGGCGAAGTACCGCCCCTACATCGGCCGCCAGCATTCCGAACTGCCCGCCGCCGCGCCCGGCGAGGTCCGTCGCGTGGTGTGCGACACCTGCGCCGTGACGATGGACTACAACGCCAGCCGCGTGAACGTGGTCTTCGACACCCGCACCAACGTCGTGAAGTCGGTGAACTGCGGATGAAGACGCTCGCGCTCATCACCCTCGCCGGACTGACCGGCGCCGTCGCGGCCGCCTGCGCCCCCATGCCGGACGCCGGCACGCCCAGCCCGCATCAGTGCGACGCCGAGGATGCGAAATCGCTGATCGGAACCCACGTCGGCGCCGTCACCTTCCCGGCGGACAAGCCGGTCCGGATCGTCTGCACCACCTGCCCGACGACGAAGGACTATCGGCCGGATCGCCTGAACGTCCGCTTCGACGAGGCGACGGGGATCATCCAGTCGGTGGACTGCGGCTGACCTGATCGCGAGGCGGAGCCTCGGGCTCCGCCTCAGCCGCCGCCCCGCAGGATCGGCGCCCCGATCGACCAGCAATGGCCGAACGGGTCGGTCAGGCGGCCGTAACGATCGCCCCAGAACTGGTCCGCCAGCGGCGTCACGGGCACGCAGCCGGCCTTCATCGCCCGTTCCCACCAGAAGTCGGCGTCGTCGACCTGAAGGTGCAGGGTGACGCCCTGCGGCTCGACGTCGGGCGTCTGCCCGTATTCGGGAAACTCGTCCGACAGCATCACCACGCCGCCGTTGATCACCAGCCGGCTGTGCATCAGCCGCTCGCCGTCGTCGGCCACGTTGCGGAACTGCTCCTCGGCCCCGAAGGCGGCGCGATAGAACTCCACCGCCGCCTGCCCGCCGCGCGAGGGGATGGTCAGATACGGCGTCACGCCGCCGGGCCGGAGCAGGTTCGGATCGGTCATGGCGGCCAATATGGGGCCTCGCCGGACGGGGGCCTAGAGCCTATCTGTGCGGCATGTCCGACCTTTTCGAAGCTTCCGGCGTCCACCCGCCCGACGCCCCCCTGGCCGAGCGCCTGCGCCCGCGCAGCCTCGACGAGGTGGTGGGTCAGGATCATCTGCTGGGCCCGGGTGGCCCGATCCGGCGGATGGTCGAGGCGGGCCGGCTGGGCTCGATGATCCTGTGGGGGCCGCCCGGCACCGGCAAGACCACCATCGCCCGCCTGCTGGCCCAGGCCGCGGGCTACCAGTTCCAGTCGCTGAGCGCCGTCTTCTCCGGTGTCGCGGACCTGCGCAAGGCGTTCGAGACCGCGCGCGGCCGTCGGGCCGCGGGCCAGTCCACCCTGCTGTTCGTCGACGAAATCCACCGCTTCAATCGCGCCCAGCAGGACGGCTTCCTGCCGTACGTCGAGGAGGGGATCGTCACCCTGGTCGGCGCCACGACCGAGAACCCGTCGTTCGAGCTGAACGGCGCTCTGCTGTCGCGCAGCCAGGTCTATGTACTGAAAAGACTGGACGATCCGGCGCTGGATCAACTGTTGACTCGCGCCGAGGCGGCCGAGGCCCGCGCCCTGCCGCTGACGCCGGAAGCCCGTCAGGCCCTGCTGGCGTTGGCCGACGGCGACGGCCGCTATCTGCTGACCATGGCCGAGGTGCTGTTTGCCCTGCCGGCGACCGAACCGCTGGACGTGCAGGCTCTGGCCGGGACGCTGCAACGCCGCGCACCCGCCTACGACAAAAGTCGAGAAGAGCACTACAACCTCATATCCGCGCTTCATAAATCCGTGCGGGGGTCCGACCCTGACGCGGCCCTGTACTGGCTCGCGCGCATGCTCAACGGCGGCGAGGATCCGCTGTATCTGGCGCGCCGCATCGTCCGCATGGCGGTCGAGGACGTCGGCCAGGCCGACCCGCTCAGCCTGCTGGTCGCCAATGCGGCGAAGGACACTTACGACTTCCTCGGTTCGCCGGAGGGCGAACTGGCCCTGGCCCAGGCCGTCGTCCACCTCGCCACCGCGCCCAAGTCGGTGGCGGTCTACAAGGCGTACGGCGCGGCGAAGAAGGCCGCGCACGAGACCGGCTCCCTGATGCCGCCCGCCAACATCCGCAACGCCCCGACGAAGCTTCTCAAGGAGCTGGGCTACGGCAAGGGCTACCAGTACGACCCGGACGCCGAGGACGGCTTCTCCGGCGCGAACTACTTCCCTGAAGGCATGGACCGCCGAACCTTCTACGACCCGCCCGGCGAGGGCCACGAGGCGAAGGTGCGCGAGCGGTTGGAGCGCTGGGCGGAGCTGCGCGCGCAGAAGAGCTGACCCTTCTCCCCCCGCGACTGACGGGTTAAGTCGGGCCGCAAGGGAGTCTCTTCATGCAATCCATCCTCGAACAGCTCGAAGCCCGTCGCGCCGCGGCCCGTCTCGGCGGCGGCGAGAAGCGCATCCAGGCCCAGCACGCCAAGGGCAAGCTGACGGCGCGGGAGCGGATCGAGGTGCTGCTGGACGAGGGCAGCTTCGAAGAGACCGACATGTTCGTGGAGCACCGCAGCCACGACTTCGGCATGGACAAACAGCGCATCCCCGGCGACGGCGTGGTCACCGGCCGCGGCACCATCGGCGGGCGGCTGGTCTACGTCTTCTCCAAGGACTTCACCGTCTTCGGCGGCTCGCTCTCGGGCGCGCACGCGGCCAAGATCGTCAAGATCCAGAAGATGGCCCTGACCAACGGCGCGCCGATCATCGGCATCTTCGACGCCGGCGGCGCCCGCATCCAGGAGGGGGTCGAAAGCCTCGCCGGCTATGCCGACATCTTCCTGCAGAACACCCTGGCCAGCGGGGTGATCCCCCAGATCAGCGTCATCATGGGCCCCTGCGCCGGCGGCGACGTCTATTCCCCGGCCCTGACCGACTTCATCTTCATGGTGAAGGACACCTCCTACATGTACGTCACCGGCCCCGACGTGGTGAAGACCGTCACCAACGAGGTCGTGACGCACGAGGAGCTGGGCGGCGCCCGCGTGCACGCCGGCAAGTCGGGCGTCGCCGACGGCGCCTTCGAGAACGATCTGGAGGCCCTGTCCGAGGTCCGCCGCCTGATCGGCTTCCTGCCCCTGTCGAACCGCGAGAAGCCGCCGGTGCGCGACAGCTACGACGATCCGGAGCGGGACGAGGCGTCGCTGGACACCTTGGTCCCGGCCAATCCGAACCAAGCCTACGACATGAAGGAGCTGATCCTGAAGACGGTCGACGAGGCCGAGTTTTTCGAGATCGGCGCCGACTATGCGAAGAACATCGTCACCGGATTCGGCCGCCTGGACGGCCAGTCGGTCGGCGTGGTCGCCAATCAGCCCCAGACCCTGGCCGGCGTGCTGGACATCGACAGCAGCCGCAAGGCCGCGCGCTTCGTCCGCTTCTGCGACGCCTTCGGCATCCCGGTGGTGACCTTCGTCGACGTGCCGGGCTTCATGCCGGGGACCAAGCAGGAGTACGGCGGCCTGATCAAGCACGGCGCCAAGCTGCTGTTCGCCTATGCCGAGGCCACCGTGCCGAAACTGACCGTCATCACGCGCAAGGCCTATGGCGGCGCCTATGACGTCATGAGCTCCAAACACCTGCGCGGCGACGTCAACTACGCCTGGCCCACCGCCGAGATCGCGGTGATGGGCGCCAAGGGCGCGGTCGAGATCATCTTCCGCAAGGAAGCCGGCGACCCCGAGGCGCTGGCGGCGCGGGAAGCGGAGTACAAGGACCGCTTCGCCAACCCCTTCGTCGCCGCCAAGCTGGGCTACATCGACGACGTCATCATGCCCCACGGCACGCGGCGCCGCCTGATCCGCGCACTACGGACGCTGAAGGGCAAGGTGGCGGAGAACCCGTGGAAGAAGCACGACAATATTCCGCTGTGACCGTCTGACCAACCTCCTCTTCCTCTGCGCCCGCAACCGCTTCCGCTCGCCCACGGCGGAGCGGGTCTTCGCGGACGGGCCGGGGGTGGAGACGGCGTCCGCCGGCCTGGCGCCCGACGCCGACGTGCCGGTCGATCCCGAGATGATCGAGTGGGCCGACCTGATCTTCGTGATGGAGGCGGCGCGCAAGCCCCGGACCTGATCCGGGGTCCAGCGCCGCTTCCGCCCGCACCTGAAGCGCGCCCGCGTGATCGTGCTGGGCGTCCCCGACGACTACGCCTTCATGCAGCCCGAGCTGGTGGCCCTGCTGGAGAAGAAGGTGGGGCCGCGGCTCAGGTGATCCTTCTCCCCTTGCGGGAGAAGGTGTCAGGCGAAGCCTGACGGATGAGGGGTCACTCAGGCGTCGGCCGAGCCAATCGATACGGCGGTCACCGGCGCGACCCCTCATCCGACCTCGCTCCGCGAGGCCACCTTCTCCCCCGAGGGGAGAAGGACAAACGACCGGGGAACCCCGTGGCCTCCGCCTCATTGTCTCCTGCGACCCCCAGCCCCTCGCAGGAGACCTCCCCATGACCGACGCGACCCGTTTCGACGAGACCGACACCACCCTGATCCCCGCCGGCGAGGGTCAGTACGGCACGGTGGACGACGGGCTGCGGCAGGACCCGGCCGCGCCTCAGCGCCCCTCGCTGCGCGAGACGGTGAAGGGCGACCTGTCCGCCGCGCGCGAGCAGGCCCGCCAGCGCGCGATCGCCGCGCGTCAGGCGGTGGTCGAGGACCCGCTGCGCTCGGCCTTCACGGCGCTGGGGATCGGCGTGATCATCGGGATGATGCTGCGCCGCTGAGGTCGCGGCCGCCTCAGTAGGCGCAGATCCGGAAGTCCGAGCCGTCCCAGCAGGCCGGGTCGCTGGTCGAGCGCTGGGCCCGTCCCCACCGCGAGTTGATCCCGTCCTTGGTCAGGCCGCGCACGTCGGCGACGCCGGGCTCCAGCACGAAGACGGCGACCTGCCCGATCTCGCCGCCCAGCCATTCGCGACCGCCTGGCGGCGCGACGGCGAAGCTGCCGTTCTGGTCGGGCGTGAACAAGCATGGCCCTTCGTAGTTTTCGGGGCTGGCGGTGATGACGCAGCGAACCTGACGCGGGCCGGCCGTGGCCGCCGGCGCGGGGTCGGCCTTCGCCGGAGCTTCGACCGGACCGGGCGAGGCGGGCGACGCAACTTCACCTGCGGTTTCCGCGGGCGCGGCGGCCTCGGTCTTGGTCTCGGCAGCAGGCTGGCCGCACGCGGCCAGCGCCGCCGGGGCGAGAGCGATGAAGGACAGACCGACGATCAGACGACGCATGAAAACCTCCCTGGCTGTGCCGGCGAGAATGGCCACGCTTGTCGGATCTGTCACGACCCGTTTCGCTTGAGCAAGGCGGCGGATGAAGTTCGCGGTCGCTCGTACCGACGGCGACGGCGTCGGTCGGCTGCGTCGGCACGGTCCATGAAGTCCTGACGACTTCTCCCGACTTTCCACGCACCTTCAATGCTCTGCACATTTCCAGCCCCGACTTTCCGGCCCCGGTTCGGGTCTGCGGCAGCATGCGCGGGTTCCGTCGCAGGGGAAGGGCGCAAGGCCTTGCGAGCTTGTCGCGGCGGAAGCGGTTTGAGCGGGGGCCGCGTCGGGAACTCACATGTTCCCGACCGGCCGGCTTCCCCGGCCGGAGCGCGCGTTTCGCGAGCGATCCTGCCCTCAAGCAGCGAGCGTCCGCGACGCGAGCGTTAGGGCAACAGGGAAGTCATGGCGCGTCACGGGAAGGCGCGCGTCCGGGGCCGGGGTTCGCAAGTCTCCCGCCCGCCCGCCGAAGGCGCGTCCGTTAGTCGCCAAGTCAGCGGCCCTGTGCGGTGGTGAAGGCCACCTCGGACAGCTTTCGATCAGACGAGCCGCGCGGAGCGTCGTCGCGAAGCCGAAACGGTAAATCACATCTGCATCCGGGCACCGCGCCCGGCGCTCCGCCCGCCCTTTCCACCTTGCGTGCATCGCCGCAGGGCGCTTCCGCACGCCCGCCCCGATTTGAAATTCCGCCCCTCCGTCCCCATCTCCCCCTCATCCGAACTCTCGATCTCTTTCCCCGACCGCGCGTCCGCGCGGCCGGTCGATCGACTCTCGGCGCATCGTGAACCCCAGAAGGAGCCGTCTTGCACGCCCAACGCAAAGTCTCGTCCGCCCGCCCCTACGGCCGTCAGGCCTGGCGCCCCGCGCCGGTCCGCGCCCGCATCGGCCTGGCCATGCGCCGGTCCATGAGCTTCGGCCACATGGGCGAGGCCGAAGGCGCCCTGCGCGCCCAAGGCCTGTCCCTCGCCCCCATGGCCATGTCCGACGGCCCGATCTCGGACGGCGGCGTGATGGTGATGCCCACGGCGACGGTCGAGCATCTCTCGGACGGCTCGCTGAAGGCGCTGGTGGTGCCGGCGGGCGCGCCCGAGGCGGATCTGGACGTGCTGCGCGACATGGTGGGCCGGGCCCACGCCGCGGGCATCCCGATCTTCGCCTTCGGCGAGGGCGTCGCCGCCGCGCTCAAGGCGCTGGACCGCGCCCCGGCCGCCTTCACCACCACGCCCGGCGTGATGATCCAGGGCGACGAGGTGCTGATGCTGTCCGACGTCGACGCCCTGACCGCCGCGGCCGCCCGCGTCGGCTGACGCCTCCGGAACGACGGGCGCAAATACCGCGCCCGTCGTTCATTGTTCCGCCCACGTCTCCAGCCTATCTTGGCGGCATGAGCCGCTGGACGCCCGAGAGCTGGAGACACAAACCCGTCAGCCAGATGCCGACGGACTGGCCCGACGCGGGCGCCCTGTCGGCCGTCGAGGACGAGCTGAAGGCGCTGCCGCCGCTGGTCTTCGCCGGCGAGGCCCGCCGCCTGCGCGAGCGCCTGGCCCAGGTCGAGGCGGGCGAGGCCTTCCTGCTGCAGGGCGGCGACTGCGCCGAGAGCTTCAAGGAGTTCTCGACCGACAACATCCGCGACACCTTCCGCCTGATCCTGCAGATGGCCGTCGTCCTGACCTTCGCGGGCCGCAAGCCGGTGGTGAAGGTCGGCCGCATCGCCGGCCAGTTCGCCAAGCCGCGTTCCTCGCCGCTGGAGACGATCGGCGACGTCACCCTGCCCAGCTACCGCGGCGACATCGTCAACGGCATGGGCTTCACGCCGGACGAACGCGTCCCGGACCCGCAGCGCCTCCTGAAGGCCTATCACCAGTCGGCGTCGACCCTGAACCTGCTGCGCGCTTTCGCCGGCGGCGGCTACGCCGACCTGTACAACGTGCATCGCTGGACGCTGGGCTTCGCCGACGCCGGTCCCGGCGCACGCTACCGGGAACTGGCCGACAAGATCGCCGAGGCCCTCGCCTTCATGGAAGCCGTCGGCATCACGCCGCAGACCCATCCCGAGCTCAGCCAGGTCGAGATATTCACCAGCCACGAGGCCCTGCTGCTCAATCTCGAAAGCGCCCTGACGCGTCAGGACGGCGCCACGGGCGAATGGTTCGACACCTCGGCCCACATGCTCTGGATCGGCGAGCGCACCCGCCGGCTGGACGGCGCCCACGTCGAGTTCGCCCGGGGGATCAGGAACCCCATCGGCCTGAAGTGCGGGCCGACGATGGAGCCGGACGACCTGCTGCCGCTGATCGACGTGCTGAACCCGGACGACGTGCCCGGCCGCCTGACCCTGATCGGCCGCTTCGGCGCGGAAAAGGTCGGCGACCGGCTGCCGCGGCTGATGAAGGCGGTGAAGGCGGCCGGCAAGCGCGTGGTGTGGTCGATCGACCCGATGCACGGCAACACGCTGAAGGCCGGCAACGGCTACAAGACCCGTCCCTTCGAACGCATCCTGTCGGAGGTCCGCACCTTCGTGGACGTGGCCGAGGCCGAGGGCGTGCACCCCGGCGGCGTGCATCTGGAGATGACCGGCCAGAACGTGACCGAGTGTCTGGGCGGGGCCCAGGCCCTGACCGAGGACGACCTGTCCAGCCGCTACCATACCCACTGCGACCCGCGCCTGAACGCCGACCAGGCGCTGGAGCTGGCCTTCCTGGTGGCCGAGCGGCTGAAGTCCGGCCGACGCGCCGACGCCGAGGCGGCCTGACATGGTCGGCCGCGGCTCGATCGGCGGCGGGGCGGACCGTCCCGGGCGCGTGGCCTTCCAGGGCGCGCCCGGCGCCTTCAGCCACGAGGCCTGCGCCGCCCTGCGGCCGTGGGACCAGGCCGTGGGCTTCGAGACCTTCCAGCAGGCGCTGGACGCCGTGGGCTCCGGCGACTGCGACTGCGCGCTGATCCCTGTCGAAAACGCCATCGTCGGGCGGGTCGAGCCCGCCGCCACCCTGGTCGAGGCCTCGGGCCTGCACCGGATCACCGAAGTGTGGCGGCCGATCCGGCTGGCCCTGATGGCCGTCGACGGCGCGCGCCTTTCGGACGTCAAGACGGTCGAGAGCCACCCGGTCGCCCTGGCCCAGTGCCAGCCGCAGATCGCGGCCCTGAAACTGACCCAGGTCGAGGCCTTCGACACCGCGGGCGCGGCCCGCGCGGTGGCCGACGCCGGGGACCGCAGTCGCGCCGCCCTCGCGCCGCCGCCCGCCGCCGAGATCTACGGGCTGAAGATTCTGCGCAACGACATGCAGGAAATGGCCGAAAACCGCACCCGCTTCGTGCTTCTGTGCCGCGAGCCGGCTTGACGCGGGCCTGAAGACCGGGCCTCATTCCCGCATGGTCGGCGTTTCCGCCATCGCCAAGCCTGCCGTCGCCCGCGCCTTCGCCGCGGCCGCGACCTTCTACGCCTACGGCTTTCGACGCGCCGGCTGAGGCGCGGGTCTGACCCGCACGTCTCGCCGGCGACCGCTTCTGACGAAGCGGCGAGGTGCCCTCCCTCCTCATCGAAAGCCGAAACCGTGACCCTTTCCCTCGCATCCCCCCGCCCGCAGTCCGCCGACGAGATGACCCTCGGCGCCCTGCGCCACGAGATCGACCTGCTGGACGATCAGATGCTGGCCCTCTTCCAGCGCCGCCTGGCCCTCGCCGACCGGGTCGGCCGCGCCAAGGACGCCCCGTCCGGCGCGCACCTGCCGCTCCGCCCCGACCGCGAGGCCGCCGTCCTCGCCCGCATGACCGCCGGCGCCCGTCCCGATCAGGTCCGCGCGGTCGAAGGCCTGTGGCGGGAAATCGTCGGCTGGGGCCTCGCCCGTCAGACCGAGACCCAGGTCCGTGTCTGGGCGCCCGACGGCTCCGGCCGCGCCGTCGACGCCGCCCGCCGCCGCTTCGGCCAGGCGGCGACCCTGATCGAAAGTCCCGACGCGGAAGCCGCCCTTGCCTTCGCCGCGGAAGGGAAGGGCGTGGCCGTGCTGGCGCTCCAGGCCGACCACCCCTGGTGGCTCGGCCTGCGCTCGGACTGGTCGGATCTGCGCGTCTTCGACGGCTGCGGCCGTTCGGCGCCCCGCGCGCTCGCCGTCGGCCGCATCGACCCGGCCTCGCTGGCGCCGGGTCGGCGCGTCACCGTCTCCAGCGGCGGCGCCGATTTCGGCCCGGGCGCCGGCCGCTGGGGCCTGGCCACCCACCGCGGCTGGACCCTGTCGCTGGTCGACGCCGCCGTGCCGATGGAGCGCATCGACGGTCTGGTGGGCACGCTGGACTAGACCGGGAGGTTGTCGATCAGCCGCGTCGTGCCGATCCAGGCGGCGGCCAGCACCCGCGCCGGGCCTTCGACGACGCCGGAGCGGAACGCCGCCAGCGTCTCCGCCTGCCGGACGGCGACGTAGTCGACGCGGTCGAATCCGAACCGCAGCAAGGCCGCGTGCGCCTCGCGCTCGACCGCGGCGAGCGGCGCGGCGGCGCGCGCCTTCGCCGCCGCCTCGGCCAGCACGCCGTTCAGCCCGCGCGCCACGGCCAGCTGGCCGTCGTCGAGGTAGGCGTTGCGGCTGGACAGGGCCAGGCCGTGGCCGTCCCGCGCCGTCGCCACGCCGACGATCTCCACCGGGAAATCCAGGTCGCGCACCATGCGGCGGATCACGGCCAGCTGCTGCCAGTCCTTCTCGCCGAAGACCGCGACGTCGGGCCGGACCTGGTTGAACAGCTTGGCGACCACCAGGGCGACCCCGCCGAACATCCGCGGCCGGAAGGCGCCCTCCAGATCCTCGGCCGGGCCGCCCACCGAAACCGTCGTCGTGGCGCCGTCGGGGTACATCTCCGCGACGGTCGGCGCGTACATCAGATGACACCCCGCGCCGGCCAGCAGCCGGGCGTCCTCCGCCTCCTGCCTCGGGTAGCGCCCCAGATCCTCGTGCGCGGCGAACTGGGTCGGATTGACGAAGACGCTGGCCACCACCTGATCGGCGCGTCGTCCGGCCTCGCGCACCAGGTCGAGGTGCCCTTCGTGCAGGGCGCCCATGGTCGGCACGAAGGCGACGGTGCGGCCCTGCGCCCTCCAGCCGCCGATCGTCGCGCGCAGCTCGGCGATCGAGCCCACGAGGGGCAGGGGCGCATCCGAAACGATCATGGTTTCCGCGTTAACTCCGACGCTTAAGCCTGTTCGTGAACCGGGCTTCAAAGACCGGCGTTTAGAGTCGGCTTATGGTCCTGCGCATCCTGTTCCGTCCAGTGCTGGTCGCCGCCGCCGCAACGACGCTGTCGGCCTGCGGCGTGGTCGAGGCCGATCCCGCGCGCTTCGAAAATCTGGCCCGCATGGTGTCCGACGTCCCCGTGTCGATGGAGCGGCCGGGCCGCGAGGCCCCACGGACCGCCGCCGACATCGGACTTCGCCGCGCCCGGCCCCTGACGGTGCAGGTCATGGACCCGCACGACCTCTGGGACGCCCGCGACGGTCTGGCGCCGGCGATGGTCAAGGCCGCCGCCCCGGTGGTGGCCGGGGCCGCGGTCGAGGAGGTCAAGCGCCAGGCCGCCGGACTGCGCCCCGCCGTCATGCCGGCCCGGTCGCGCGGCACGCGCCTGATCCAGCTGGGCGCGTTCTCCAGCCGTGAGGGCGCCGAGGCCGCCTGGTCGAAGTTCAGCGCCCACGACGCCCTGTCCGGGCTGAGCCCCCGCTTCGAGCCGGTCACGGTCGACGGTCGTGATCTGGTGCGCCTGAAGGTCGCCGCGCCCGCCGACGCCGCGGCGGCCGTCTGCGCCGCCGCGCGCGTCGACGGCCCCTGGTGCGCTCGCGGGGCTTGAAGTCGCCCTCAATTCCGGCCACTCCCCGCGACCAGTCACGCGTTCGGGGGTTCGCGGCATGTCCGCCCATGTGATCGTCTTCGGCAATGAGAAGGGTGGGGCGGGCAAGTCCACCCTCGCCATCCACGTCGCCTGCGCCCTGCTGGACGCCGGCAAGCGGGTGGCGGTCCTGGATCTCGACCTGCGCCAGCGCTCTCTCGGCCGCTTCTTCGAGAACCGCGCCGCGTGGGCGCAGGCGAACGGCGTGACCCTGCCGCTGCCCTCCGCGCCCGATATGGGCGACGGCGTCGCCCTGGCCAGGGCCGACGAGACGACCCAGCTGGCGACCTTCGAACAGGCGCTGGAGGAAGCGCGGCGTCAGGGCGAGTTCGTCTGCATCGACACGCCCGGCGGCGACACGCCCATCACTCGCGCGGCCCACGCCGCGGCCGATCAGATCGTCACGCCGATGAACGACAGCTTCGTCGACTTCGACATGCTGGGCACGGTCGATCCCGTGACGCTGGAGGTGAAGCGGCCGTCGATGTACGCCGAAACCGTCTGGGAGGCGCGCAAGCGCCGCGCCGTCGCGGGGGGGCGACCGATCGACTGGATCGTGCTGTCCAACAGGTTGGCCGTGGCCGCCGCCCGCAACCGCCAGCGCCTTGACGAGCGCATCGCCGCCCTCGCGCGCCGGGTCGGATTCCGGGTCGGGCCGGGCCTGCGCGACCGGGTCATCTACCGGGAGCTCTTCCCGTTCGGCCTGACGGTGGCGGACCTTTCGCCGGAGGTGCGCCCCGTCGCCGTGTCGCTGGCCCACGTGGCGGCGCGGCAGGAACTGCGCAGCCTGATGCTGGCGCTGGATCTGGGCGCGGAGACCGTGCCGGACGAGGCGGCCTGAGCCGCCGATGACCCTGATCGTCCTCCTGCTGGCGGCGATCGCGTTGTGGGCTCTAGTCAGGCTTGGCCGCCAGACGGAGCGCGCGGGCCGGGGGCAGTGGCGGGTGGCGGCGACCCTGCTGGCGGCGGCCATGCTGGGCGGCGCGGCTGTGGCCGGCGCCCGCGGATCGTGGATCACGGCCTCGGCGTTGGCGGTCGGAGGCCTGTGGCTGACCTTCGCCTCGCGCAGGCGGGAGCTGCCGGGGCGCCGGGTGGGCATGGACGACGCCGAAGCGCGTTCGCTTCTGGGGGTGCCGGCGGGCGCGACGCCGGACCAGATCAACGCCGCCTGGCGCCGACTGATGGCGCGAGCCCATCCGGACCAAGGCGGCACGGAAGGTCTGGCCGCCCGACTGAACGCCGCGCGCGACCATCTGTTGAAGCGCTAGTCGGCGCGCTTCACTTCCAGAAGCTCCACGGTGAACCGGAGTGCCGAGTTCGGAGGGATTTCACCGCCGACCCAGCGATCGCCGTAGGCCAGCGACCCGGGGATCAGAAACTCGAACGTCTCTCCCTCCCGCATCATGCCGACGCCCTCGGTCCAGCCCTTGATGACGCGATTCAGCGGAAACTCGGTCGGCTCGTTGCGGGCGTAGGAACTGTCGAACTCCTGCCCGCCGGTGAACACGCCGCGGTAATGGACCTTCACCGTGTCCTCGGGCCGGGGCTGGTCGCCCGACGGGTTGGCCCGGCCCACGCGCCGCCACTGCAGGCCGCTCTCGGTCACGTTCCATCCCGGCTGCTTCGCGTTGAACGCCAGCCATTCGGCCTGATTGGCCTCCCATTCGGCCTGGGTCGGCGCGGGCAGGGGAGCGGCCGGCACGGGCGCGGTGGCGCAGGCGGCGAGGGTCAGGGCGGCGGCGAAAGGAGCAAGGGCACGGATCATGCGGCCACGCTAGCAGCGCGCCGCCGCTTCAGGAACAGGGCTTCGGCGGGCTTCGGCGACAGGGCCAGAGCCGCGTCATACTCCGCGACCGCTTCCGCATGCCGACCCAGCCGGGCGAGCATGTCGGCGCGTGCCGCGTGCCACGGCAGCCAGCCGACGGCCCCGAGCCCATCGATCTCGGCCAAGGCGGCGGCGGGGCAGAACGCTTGGGCCAGGGCGACGGCACGGTTCGCGCGGACGACCGGGTCGTTCCGGACGACCAGCAGGGCGTCGTAGAGCGCCAGCACGTCGGGCCAGGGCGTAACGCCGGATCGCCGTCGGGACGCATGCGCCGCATGAATGGCGGACTGGATCGCCCTTGGCCCCGGCGCGTGGCGGGCGCCGCGTGAGAGAGCCGCGGACCTCGCCAGAAGCCGCTCCCCCGCGTCGCACAGCGCCGCGTCCCAGTCCCGCACATCCTGCTCGCTCAAGGGGACCATGGCCCCCTCGGCGTCCAGCCGGGCTCCGCGCCGGGCCTCGGTCAGATGCAGGGAGGCGGCCAGCGCCAGCACCTCGGGTTCGTCCGGCGTCAGCCGCGCCAGCAGGGCCGCCAGCGACAGCATCTCCCGGCCAAACCCGGCATGCGGCCCGGCCAGCGCCGCGTCCGCGTGGGCCTGGGCATAGGCGACTTCCAGCGTGGACAGGACGGCGTCCAGCCGCTCTCCCCAACGCTCCGGGCCCGGCACCTCGAACGGCACGCCGGCCTCCGCGATCTTGCGCTTGGCCCGAACCAGACGCTGGGCCAGCGTCGGCTCGGGCAGGAGATAGGCCTGCGCGAGCTCGGCCGTGGTCAGGCCGCAGACGGTCTTCAGCGTCAGCGCCGCCCGCGCGTCCGGTGCGATCGCCGGGTGGCAGCAGACGAAGATCAGCCGCAGCCGCTCGTCAGGAATTGGCGGGTCCATCCGCATGATGTGGTCCTCGGGCGTCGGCTCGGGCTCGGGCTCATCGGGGCGATGGGCGCCGGCGGTCGCCTTGTGCCGGAGGCGGTCGAGCGCCACCCGCCGCGCGACGGAGTACAGCCAGGCGGCCGGGTCGAGGGGCGGACGGTCGCCCCATGTCGAAGCCGCCCGGGCACAGGCCTCGGCAAACGCCTCCTCGGCCAGATCAAGGTCGCGGAAGCCGGCGGCCAGGGCCGACACGACCCGGCCGCCCGCCTCCCGAAAGGCCCGGTCGAGTGCGCTCAAAGGCCCTCGGGCGCCGGCAACATGGGCCGGATCTCGATCGAGCCGTTGCGGGCGATCGGCAACTTCCTCGCCCACTCGATGGCGGCGTCCAGATCGTCGACTTCGATCATGTAGAGGCCGCCCAGTTGCTCGCGGGTCTCGGCGAACGGGCCGTCGTGCACGGTTCGGCCTTCCGGCGTGACGCGGACGGTGGTGGCGGTGGCGACCGACTTCAGCCCGGCCCCGCCGCGCATGACCCCGGCGCGGGCCATCTGCCCGCCGAAGGCCGTGTGCGCCGACAGGATGTCCAGCCACGCCTGATCGGCCTCGCCGGCGGGATAGGATTCGGCCTCGTTCTCGTGAATCAATAGCGCGTACTGCATGGTCTCAACTCCCCATCGCGGACCGGCCTGTCCGATCCTGAACGACATCCGAGAGACGCGCCACAGACCGCCGTTTCGACAGGCCGCGCCACTTTTTTTCGCAGGGCCTTCATTTCGTCCGAAAAGCGAGTATATCAGCGCCTTCCCGCACTCCTCCACGAGTCCGCGCGAAAGCGCCGAGGCCCGGTTCGTCGCCCTCAGACCGGTGCGAAGGCGCGCTCCTCCCCAAGGGAGCCCGACATTTCAGGCGTCCAGGTCCCGAACGGACCGAGGGTGGACGCCGAAACACCGAAGTCCCGGGTCGCCGTTCGGCGGGCCGGGGCCGCCGCATTGAAAAGGCCCTGCCCGGGGCCGATTGGGAAAACAGAATGGCCAAGTCCATCGACGGTCTCGCGCTCGCCGCCCAGATCGCCTCCGCCACGTCGTTCACCGGCAAGAAGCGCATCCGCCACTCGTTCGGGAAGATCCCCGAGGCGGTGCAGATGCCGAACCTGATCGAGGTTCAGCGCGCCTCCTACGAGCAGTTCCTGCAGCGCGACGGCCGTCCGGGCCAGCGCACGGACGAGGGCATCGAGGCGGTCTTCAAGTCGGTGTTCCCGATCAAGGACTTCAACGAGCGCGCCGTCCTGGAATACGTCTCCTACGAGTTCGAGGAGCCCAAGTACGACGTCGAGGAGTGCATCCAGCGCGACATGACCTATGCCGCGCCGCTGAAGGTCAAGCTGCGCCTGATCGTGTTCGAGGCCGACGAGGAGACCGGCGCGCGCTCGGTCAAGGACATCAAGGAGCAGGACGTCTACATGGGCGACATCCCGCTCATGACGGACAAGGGCACCTTCATCGTCAACGGGACGGAGCGGGTCATCGTCTCGCAGATGCACCGCTCGCCGGGCGTCTTCTTCGACCACGACAAGGGCAAGACGCACAGCTCGGGCAAGCTGCTGTTCGCCGCTCGCGTCATCCCCTACCGCGGGTCCTGGCTGGACTTCGAGTTCGACGCCAAGGACATCGTCTACGTCCGCATCGACCGCCGCCGGAAGCTGCCGGCCTCGACCTTCCTGATGGCCCTGGGCATGGACGGCGAGGAGATCCTGAAGACCTTCTACGAAACCGTGCCTTATGAGAAGCGCGGCGAGGGCTGGGTCACGCCGTACAAGGCCGAGCGCTGGCGCGGGGTGAAGCCGGAGTTCGATCTGGTCGACGCCGACACGGGTGAAGTGATCGCCCCGGCCGGCACGAAGATCAGCGCCCGTCAGGCCAAGAAGCTGGGCGACACGACGAAGTCGCTGTCGCTGGCCGCCGACGCCCTGCTGACCAAGTATCTGGCCGCCGACGCGGTCAACATGGAAACCGGCGAGATCTACGCCGAGGCCGGCGACGAGCTGGACGGTCCGACCATCGAGCTGCTGGAGTCGCACGGCTTCACCACCATCGACGTGCTGGACATCGACCACGTCACGGTCGGCGCCTACATGCGCAACACCCTGCGCATCGACAAGAACACCGGCCGCGAGGACGCGCTGTTCGACGTCTATCGCGTCATGCGTCCGGGCGAACCGCCGACGCCGGAGGCCGCCGAGGCCATGTTCCAGTCGCTGTTCTTCGACAGCGAGCGCTACGATCTGTCGGCCGTCGGCCGGGTCAAGATGAACATGCGTCTGGAGACGCCGGAGGTCGGCGACGACATCCGCGTCCTGCGCAAGGAAGACGTGCTGAAAGTCCTGCAGATCCTGGTCGGCCTGAAGGACGGCGTCGGCGAGATCGACGACATCGACAACCTGGGCAACCGTCGCGTCCGCTCGGTCGGCGAGCTGCTGGAAAACCAGTACCGCGTCGGCCTGCTGCGCATGGAGCGCGCGATCAAGGAGCGCATGAGCTCGGTCGACATCGACACGGTCATGCCGCACGACCTGATCAACGCCAAGCCGGCCGCGGCGGCGGTGCGTGAGTTCTTCGGCAGCTCGCAGCTGTCTCAGTTCATGGACCAGACCAACCCGCTGTCCGAGATCACCCACAAGCGCCGCCTGTCGGCGCTTGGCCCGGGCGGTCTGACGCGCGAACGCGCCGGCTTCGAGGTGCGCGACGTGCACCCGACCCACTACGGCCGCATCTGTCCGATCGAAACGCCGGAAGGCCCGAACATCGGCCTGATCAACTCGCTGGCGACCCACGCCCGGGTCAACAAGTACGGATTCATCGAGAGCCCGTACCGTCGCGTGAAGGACGGCAAGGCCACGGACGAGGTCGTCTACATCTCGGCGATGGAGGAGGCGAAGCACGTCATCGCCCAGGCCAACATCGAGCTCAAGGGCGGCGAGATCGTCGACGATCTGGTCCCCGGCCGGGTCAACGGCGAATCCCAGCTGCTGACCAAGGACACGGTCGACATGATGGACGTGTCGCCGAAGCAGGTCGTTTCTGTCGCCGCCGCCCTGATCCCGTTCCTCGAGAACGACGACGCCAACCGCGCGCTGATGGGCGCCAACATGCAGCGTCAGGCCGTGCCGCTGGTCCAGTCGGACGCGCCCCTGGTCGGCACCGGCATGGAGGCGGTCGTGGCCGTGGACTCCGGCGCCGTGGTCGTGGCCCGTCGTGACGGCGTCGTCGAGCAGATCGACGGCACCCGCATCGTCGTGCGCGCCACCGGCGACGTGGACGCCGCCCGCTCGGGCGTCGACATCTACCGCCTGTCGAAGTTCCAGCGTTCGAACCAGTCGACCTGCATCAACCAGCGCCCGATCGTGCGCGTGGGCGACGTGGTCAAGGCCGGCGACGTCATCGCCGACGGCCCGTCGACCGACCTCGGCGAACTGGCGCTGGGCCGCAACGCCCTGGTCGCCTTCATGCCGTGGAACGGCTACAACTTCGAAGACTCGATCCTGATCTCCGAGCGCATCGTGCGCGACGACGTCTTCACCTCGATCCACATCGAGGAATTCGAGGTCATGGCCCGCGACACCAAGCTGGGACCGGAAGAGATCACCCGCGACATCCCGAACGTCGGCGAGGAAGCCCTGCGCAACCTCGACGAGGCCGGCATCGTGGCGATCGGCGCCGAGGTCCAGCCCGGCGACATCCTGGTCGGCAAGGTGACGCCGAAGGGCGAAAGCCCGATGACCCCGGAAGAGAAGCTGCTTCGAGCCATCTTCGGCGAAAAGGCCTCGGACGTGCGCGACACCTCGCTGCGTCTTCCGCCGGGCGTGGCCGGCACGATCGTGGACGTGCGCGTGTTCAACCGTCACGGCGTCGACAAGGACGAGCGCGCGGTCGCCATCGAGCGCTCGGAAATCGAGCGCCTTGGCAAGGACCGCGACGACGAGCTGGCGATCCTGGAGCGCAACGTCTACGGCCGCCTGAAGCCGCTGCTGGTCGGCAAGAACGCCACCTCGGGGCCGAAGGGTCTGGGTCGCGGGACCGTCACCGAGGAGAAGCTGGGCGAGCTTTCGCGCGGCCTGTGGTGGCAGATCGCCCTCGACGACGAGAAGGCCATGGGCGAGCTTGAGGCCATGAAGCGCCAGTTCGAGGACGCGCGGAAGGCTCTGGACCGTCGCTTCGAGGACAAGGTCGAGAAGCTGCAGCGGGGCGACGAACTGCCCCCGGGGGTCATGAAGATGGTCAAGGTCTTCGTGGCCGTGAAGCGCAAGCTTCAGCCGGGCGACAAGATGGCCGGCCGTCACGGCAACAAGGGCGTCATCTCCAAGATCCTGCCGATCGAGGACATGCCGTACCTTGAGGACGGCACCTCGGTCGACCTCGTGCTGAACCCGTTGGGCGTGCCCTCGCGCATGAACATCGGCCAGATCTTCGAGACGCACCTGGGCTGGGCCGCGGCCGGTCTGGGCAAGCAGATCGCCGGCCTGCTGGAGGACTGGCAGAACGGCGGACAGAAGAAGGCCCTGATCGAACGCCTGACCGACATCTACGGCAAGGACACGCCCCTGCCGGACGACGAGGCCGAGCTGGTCGAACTGGCCCGCAACCTGTCGAAAGGCGTCCCGTTCGCCACCCCGGTGTTCGACGGCGCGCACATCAACGACATCGAGCGCCTGCTGGGTGAAGCCGGTCTGGACAAGTCGGGTCAGTCGATCCTGTACGACGGCCAGACGGGCGAGCGCTTCAAGCGTCCGGTGACCGTCGGCTACATCTACATGCTGAAGCTGCACCACCTGGTGGATGACAAGATCCACGCCCGCTCGATCGGCCCGTACTCGCTGGTCACCCAGCAGCCGCTGGGCGGCAAGGCGCAGTTCGGCGGCCAGCGCTTCGGCGAGATGGAGGTGTGGGCGCTGGAGGCCTACGGCGCCGCCTACACCCTGCAGGAGATGCTGACGGTGAAGTCGGACGACGTGGCCGGCCGCACCAAGGTCTATGAGGCGATCGTCCGCGGGGACGACAGCTTCGAGGCGGGCATTCCCGAGAGCTTCAACGTGCTCATCAAGGAAATGCGCTCCCTGGGTCTGAACGTGGAGCTGGAGAACAGCTGATCCGGAACCTGAGCCCTCTCCCGCACGGCGGGGGAGGGCGGTCCGCTCCCTGAACCCCACTCCTCATCGATTTTCGCGGGTCATCCCGCAGCAAGGAACCAAGATGAACCAGGACGTCCTGAACATCTTCAACCCGGTCCCGGTCGCTCCGACCTTCGACCAGATCAAGATCGCTCTGGCCTCGCCGGAAAAGATCCGCTCGTGGTCGTTCGGCGAGATCAAGAAGCCGGAGACCATCAACTACCGCACGTTCAAGCCCGAGCGTGACGGCCTGTTCTGCGCCCGCATCTTTGGTCCGACCAAGGACTATGAGTGCCTGTGCGGCAAGTACAAGCGGATGAAGTACAAGGGCATCATCTGCGAGAAGTGCGGCGTCGAGGTCACCCTGGCCCGCGTCCGCCGCGAGCGCATGGGCCATATCGAGCTGGCCTCGCCCGTCGCCCACATCTGGTTCCTGAAGTCGCTGCCGTCGCGCATCTCGCTGATGCTGGACATGGCGCTGAAGGACGTTGAGCGCGTGCTCTACTTCGAGAACTACATCGTCACCGAGCCGGGCCTGACCCCTCTGAAGCAGAACCAGCTGCTGACGGAAGACGAGTTCTACCGCTACCAGGAGGAGTTCGGCGACGACGGCTTCACCGCCGAGATCGGCGCCGAGGCCGTGCGCAACCTGCTGATGGGCATCGACCTGCACGCCGAGGCCGAGAAGCACCGCGCCGAACTGGCCGACAACCCGTCGGAAATGAAGGCCAAGAAGGCGTCCAAGCGCCTGAAGCTGATCGAGGCCTTCCTTGAGAGCGGCAACAAGCCGGAGTGGATGGTCCTGACCATCGTCCCGGTCATCCCGCCGGAGCTGCGCCCGCTGGTGCCGCTGGACGGCGGCCGCTTCGCCACGTCCGACCTGAACGACCTGTATCGCCGGGTCATCAACCGCAACAACCGTCTGAAGCGCCTGATGGAGCTGCGGGCGCCGGACATCATCATCCGCAACGAGAAGCGGATGCTGCAGGAATCCGTCGACGCCCTGTTCGACAACGGCCGCCGCGGCCGCGTGATCACGGGCGCCAACAAGCGTCCGCTGAAGTCCCTGGCCGACATGCTGAAGGGCAAGCAGGGGCGCTTCCGCCAGAACCTGCTGGGCAAGCGCGTCGACTACTCGGGCCGTTCGGTCATCGTGGTCGGCCCGGAGCTGAAGCTGCACGAGTGCGGCCTGCCCAAGAAGATGGCGCTGGAGCTGTTCAAGCCTTTCATCTACGCGCGTCTGGACGCCAAGGGCCTGTCGGGCACCGTCAAGCAGTCCAAGCGGATGGTCGAGCGCGAGCAGCCGCAGGTCTGGGACATCCTGGAAGAGGTCATCCGCGAGCACCCGGTCCTGCTGAACCGCGCGCCGACCCTGCACCGTCTGGGCATCCAGGCGTTCGAGCCCAAGCTGATCGAAGGCAAGGCCATCCAGCTGCACCCGCTGGTCTGCGCCGCGTTCAACGCCGACTTCGACGGCGACCAGATGGCCGTGCACGTCCCGCTGAGCCTCGAGGCCCAGCTGGAAGCGCGCGTGCTGATGATGTCGACCAACAACATCCTGTCGCCCGCCAACGGCAAGCCGATCATCGTGCCGTCGCAGGACATCGTCCTGGGTCTGTACTACCTGTCGCTGGTCAAGGACGGTGAGCCCGGCGAGGGCAAGCTGTTCGCCAACATCGGCGAGATCGACGCGGCCCTGGACGCCGGCGTGGTCACCCTGCACAGCCGCATCAAGGCACGCTGGACCGAGATGGACGCGTCGGGCGAGCTGGTCACCAAGGTGATCGACACGACGCCGGGCCGCATGAAGCTGGCCAACCTGCTGCCGCGCAACGTCAACATCGGCTACCGGCTGCTCGAAAAGAACCTGACCAAGAAGGAGATCGGCAACCTGATCGATCAGGTCTATCGCCACTGCGGTCAGAAGGCGACGGTCATCTTCGCCGACCAGATGATGGGCCTGGGCTTCCGCGAGGCCGCCAAGGCCGGCATCTCGTTCGGCAAGGACGACATCGTCATCCCGGCCAAGAAGGTGGAGCTGGTCAGCGAGACCCGCGCCCAGGTCGAGGAGTACGAGCAGCAGTACGCCGACGGCCTGATCACCAAGGGCGAGAAGTACAACAAGGTCGTCGACGCCTGGGCCAAGGCCACCGACCGCATCGCCGACGCCATGATGGGCGAGATCGCCCAGCCGCGCGTCCTGCATGAGGGCGAGCGGCCGGACGTCAACTCGGTCTACATGATGGCCCACTCCGGCGCCCGCGGTTCGCAGGCGCAGATGAAGCAGCTGGGCGGCATGCGCGGCCTGATGGCCAAGCCCTCGGGCGAGATCATCGAGACGCCGATCGTGTCGAACTTCAAGGAAGGCCTGACCGTGCTGGAGTACTTCAACTCCACCCACGGCGCCCGCAAGGGTCTGGCCGACACCGCGCTGAAGACCGCCAACTCGGGCTACCTGACCCGTCGTCTGGTCGACGTGGCGCAGGATTCCATCGTCACCGAGGAAGACTGCGGCTCGACCCGCGGCATCACCCTGCGCGCGGTGGTCGAGGGCGGCGACGTGCTCGTCTCGCTGGGCCAGCGCGTCTTGGGCCGTTACGCGGCCGAGGACATCAAGGAGCCGGGCTCCGACACCGTCCTGTTCCCCGCCGACACCTATCTGCAGGAAGAGGAGATCGAGGTCCTCGAACAGGCGGGCGTGCAGTCGGTCAAGGTCCGCTCGGCCCTGACCTGCGAGGCGGACGCCGGCATCTGCGGCATGTGCTACGGCCGTGACCTGGCGCGCGGCACCAACGTGAACATCGGTGAGGCCGTGGGCGTCATCGCCGCCCAGTCGATCGGCGAGCCGGGCACCCAGCTGACGATGCGGACCTTCCACATCGGCGGCACGGCCCAGGTCGCGGAGACCTCGTTCTTCGAGGCGACCAACGCCGGCACGGCCAAGGTCACGGGCCCGACCGTGAAGGCGGCGCACGGCGACCTGGTGGCCATGAGCCGCAACGTCGTCGTCACCATCGTGGTCGACGGCAAGGATCGCGAAAGCCACAAGATCCCGTACGGCGCCCGCATCCGGGTCAAGGACGGGGCCGAAGTCGGCAAGGGTCAGCGCCTGGCGGAGTGGGATCCCTACACCACCCCGATCCTGACCGAGGTCGGCGGCACGATCCGCTTCGAGGATCTGGTCGAGGGCCTGTCGGTCCGCGAGGAGACCGACGAGGCCACCGGCATCGCCAACCGCGTCGTCTCGGACTGGCGCGCCAGCCCGCGCGGCTCGGACCTGCGTCCGGCCATGGGCGTCACCACCGGCGACGCCTACGCCAAGCTGGCTTCGGGCGGCGACGCCCGGTACCTGCTGCCGGTCGGCGCGGTCCTGTCGGTGTCCAACGGGGACCAGGTCAAGCCGGGCGAGATCATCGCCCGCGTCCCGACCGAAGGCGCCAAGACCCGCGACATCACCGGCGGTCTGCCGCGGGTGGCCGAGCTGTTCGAGGCGCGTCGTCCCAAGGACTGCGCGGTCATCGCCGAGATGGACGGTCGCGTCGAATTCGGTCGTGACTACAAGAACAAGCGCCGCATCAAGATCACTCCGGAAGTCAGCGCCGACGGCATCCAGGGCGAAGCGGTCGAGTTCCTGATCCCCAAGGGCAAGCACATCTCGGTGCAGGACGGCGACCTGATCCAGAAGGGCGACTACATCATCGACGGCAACCCGGATCCGCACGATCTGCTGCGCATCCAGGGCGTCGAGGCCCTCGCCGAGTACCTCGTCAACGAGGTGCAGGAGGTCTATCGACTGCAGGGCGTGCCGATCAACGACAAGCACATCGAGGTGATCGTCCGCCAGATGCTGCAGAAGGTCGAGGTCCTGGATCCGGGTGAGACCACCCTGATCAAGGGCGACACCGTCGAGGTCGCCGAGGCCGTTCTGGAGAACCAGAAGGTCGAGAAGCGCGGCGGCCGTCCGGCCACCACGCAGCCGGTCCTGCTGGGCATCACCAAGGCGTCGCTGCAGACCCGCAGCTTCATTTCGGCGGCGTCGTTCCAGGAGACCACCCGCGTCCTCACCGACGCCTCGGTCAACGGCAAGATCGACACCCTCGAAGGGCTGAAGGAGAACGTCATCGTGGGCCGCCTGATCCCGGCGGGCACGGGCGCCTATCTGCGCAGCCTGCAGCGCGTCGCCAACGAGCGCGACGCGGCCCTGACCGACGCCCGCGAAGCGGCGGTCGAGGCCCTGCCGGCCGATCTGGCCGCGGAGCTGGAGACGACCGAGGGCTGAGCCCCCGCGTGACGACTAACGGAACGGGGCGGTCCTTCGGGGCCGCCCTTTTTCGTCGTCTCAGCGCGCCTTGCCGCCTTGAGCCCCGGTCATCACGTCGTTGTTGTCGCGCCGCCAGCCCCGATCCAGATGCCGGCCCGGGCAGCCCGTGCCGAAGTTGGAGCCGGGACAGTCGCCGTGCTCGCCCAGACCGGTTCCACCCGCCAACGGACGCCGACGCCCTTCATAGGCTTCGATCTCGCGCGCCCCCTGGGCCGCGAAACGGGCGTCGCGCCCGGCGTCGCCGCTGCCGCCTATCGGCGGGGCGGCGCCCGCCGCGCGGTTGAAGGACTCGTCGCACTGCGCCTGTTCGCCGGCGGACAGACGGCCGTTCATCACGTCGCAGCCGATCATGCTCCCGCGCAGGCTGCGGCCGACCTGGCGGCCCGTCGGCGCGCCGGGAACTCGCCAGGCGTCGTCGATGCCCTGCTCCGCCGCAGAAGGGCCGGGTGCCCCGGCCGCCGGCGTGCGCGGGACGGGAGCGCCGGGCACGTCTTCCTCGTCCTCGCGCCGGACCGGGCTGGAGGCAGACTCCGTCGACGCGCGCCGCTCGGCGGCGGTTTCGGTCTCCTGCGGCGCGGCGAGGACGGGTTCGCGCGGGCGTTCGCCGCGCAGCAGCGGGCGGGGTTCGATCTGGATGAGGACGACCGGACGCTCCGGCCCGGTCCAGGCGTCCATCTGCACGGCGCGAAGGCCCAGAACGCCCAGGACCACGGCATGCGCGGCGGCCGATCCGATGAGGATCGCCGGCGTCCGCCACCGCGTCCCTGTCTTGCCCGTCGCCATCCGCCCCCGCTCGACCCCGATGGGGCGAGGACATCGGTCAAGCATGGCGAAGATGCGGCCCCTTCGCGGCTATTCCCGCCGCAGCGCCTCGATCGGATCCAGCTGCGCCGCGCGCCACGCCGGGTAGGCCCCGAAGACCACGCCGACGAAGCTTGAGAAGCCGATGGCCAGCGGCGCCGCCCACGCCGGGATCACCGACGGCCAATCCCCCAGCGTCGACATCAGCAAGGCGCCCCCCACGCCGATGGTCAGCCCGATCAGCCCGCCCAGCAGCGACAGGGCCACGGATTCCAGCGCGAACTGGGTGAGGACGTCCGAGCGCCGGGCCCCGATGGCCATGCGCAGGCCGATTTCGCGCGTCCGCTCGGTCACCGAGACCAGCATGATGTTCATGATGCCGACCCCGCCGACGATCAGCGACACGCCGGCCACCGCCGCCAGCAGGATCGTGAACGTCTGGGTCGAGCTCTGGGCCGCCTCCTGCACGGAGGTCAGGTTCTGGACGTTGAAGTCGTCGTCCTGGCCCGGCTGGATCCTGTGCCGCTGCCGCAGAAGTTCGGCCACGTCCTGCTCAAGCTGGAACAGGGCGTCCTCGTCGACCGCCTTCACGTACACCTGGTTCACGCTGTTCCCGCGCGCGCCCGGACCGCGGCCGATCACGCGGCTGCGCGCGGCGTCCAGCGGGATGACGACGATGTCGTCCTGGTCCTGGAAGCCCGACTGACCCTTGGGGGCCAGCACGCCGATCACCTGGAACGGGATGGGCCCCACGCGAATGCGCTGTCCCACCGGGTCGACCCCCTCGCCGAACAGCTCGGTGACCACGGTCTGGCCCAGCACCGCGACCTTGCGCCCGCTCTCGGCCGCCGCCTCGTCGAACATCTGGCCGGAGGCGATCTCGAGATCGCGAGCGACCAGATAGTCGGGCGTCACCCCCTCGATCCGGCTGGACCAGTTGGCGCCCTCGTAGACCAGCTGGGCGCCGCCGTTGATGGCCGGCGAGATCGCGGCCACGCCGTCGAGGGTGCGCATCGCCTCGGCGTCGTCGACGGTCAGGCTGGCTCCTGATCCGCCCGCGCCGCGCACGAAGCCGCCGCCGCCCCCGCTCCGGGGCGCGCCGGGCCTCACCACCAGCATGTTCGTGCCCAGGCTCGACAGGGCCTGCTCGACCCGCTGCTGGGCCCCCACGCCGATGGAGGTCATCATGATCACCGCCGCGACGCCGATGACCACGCCCAGCGACGTCAGGGCCGACCGCATCGGATGGGCCATGATGGCTCCGACGGCGAAACGCACCAGTTCCAGCGAACTCATGCCGCCGGTGGAGAAGTGCAGGGTCTGGCCCTTGGTCGAGGTCTTATCCAGCATTGCGGTCATCCTGCACGACGTGCCCGTCGCGGAAGGCGATGCGGCGACGGGCGCGCGCCGCCACTTCCTGGTCGTGGGTGACGATGCACAGCGTCAGTCCCTGGGCGTTCAGCTCGTCGAACAGGGCCAGCACCTCCTGACCCGTGGCCGTGTCCAGCGCGCCGGTCGGCTCGTCGGCCAGCAGCAGGTCAGGCGCATTGGCCAGGGCGCGGGCGATGGCCACGCGCTGCTGCTGCCCTCCGGACATCTGCGTCGGCCTGTTGTTCAGCCGGTGCTCCAGCCCGACGCGCGTCAGCAGCTCGACCGCCCGTTCGCGCCGCACGGCCGGGTCCACTCCGGCATAGATCATCGGCAGCTCGACGTTCTGCGCCGCCGTCAGGCGAGGCAGCAGCTGGAACGACTGGAAGACGAAGCCGATGCGCCGGTTGCGAAAGCCGGCCAGCTGGTCGTCGTCGAAGTCCTCCACGGGTTCGGACTCGAAGCGGTACAGGCCGCTGGTCGGGCGATCGAGCCCGCCCAGCACGTTCATCAGCGTCGACTTCCCCGACCCGGACGGGCCCACGATGGCGACGTGCTCGCCGCGATCGATGCGCAGCGAGACGCCGGCGAGGGCCGAGATGACTTCGTCGCCCATCACGTAGGTCTTGGTCAGGCGGTCGATCTCGATCATCCGCCGAACCCGCCGCCCGTCATGCGCCGGGCCTGCTGCTGGGCGCGTTCGTCGGTGCGGCGCGGACCGCCGCCGGTGATGACCTGATCGCCTTCCTTCAGCTCGCCGCCCAGAACCTCGGTGTAGCTGCCGTCGGTGGCGCCGGTCCGGATGGAGACCTGCACGGGCTTGCCGCCGCGCAGGACCCAGACCGTGCCGCGTCCGCCGCCGCCGGCGAACCGGCCGCGCAGGGCCTCCAGCTTCACCTGCTGGTCCGGCCGCAGCAGGGGCTTGATCTCGTCGAAGGCCTTGTTGAAGGCGGCGGCCGCCGCCGGGTTCATGCCGCGTCGCCGCTGGCCGCCCTGCTGGCCGCCGCCCGCACCCCGCGCCGCCCGCGCCTCCTGCTGGGCGCGGTCGAGGATCGGCTGCACCCGGGCTCTCTGCGCGGCGTCGAGGCCCAGCTCCTCGATGACGGCCGCCGCCATGTTGCCGCGGCCGGGCGCGCCGCCCGCCCGACGCTGCTGTCCGCCGCCGGCGCCCGGGCCGAACGGCGAGTTCCCACCGCCGCGGCCCCCCTGCTGCGGCGTCTCGACGTCCGCCGGCGTGAACCGCAGGGCCGAGTTGGGCACGCGCAGCACGCCGCGCTTCTCCTCCAGAACGATCTCGGCGTTCGCCGTCATTCCGGGCAGCAGCCGTTCGCCGGGATTGTCTGCCTCGACCACGACCGTATAGGCCACGACGTTGGACTCCGTCGTCGGCAGGACACGGATCTGGGTGACCTCGCCCGTGAAGTTGTCGTCGGCGAAGGCGTCGACCGTGAACCGCACCGGCTGGCCGACGCGCACCTGTCCGATGTCGGCCTCGTCGACGTTCACCAGCGCCTGCACCCGGCCAAGATCCTGCGCCAGGGTGAAGAGCACGGCGACGTTCAGGCCCGAAGCCACGGTCTGGCCGGGCTCGATCTGGCGGTCGATGACGATGCCGTCGATGGGGGCGGTGATGGTGGTCCGGCCCAGGGTGGCCTGGTTGGAGCGCAGCGACGCCTGCGCCTGCCGCACCTGCGCCTGCGCGCTGGCGACGTTGGCGCGGGCGGTGCGCAGCGACGCCTCCGCCGTGTCCAGCGCCGCCTGGGCGATGATCTGGCGGTCGAACAGATACTTCTGCCGGTCGTACTCGGCCTGGGCCAGGGCGACCTGCGCCTGGGCCTGCGCGACGCCGGCCTGGGCCGAGGCGATCTGGGCCTGCGACTGCTCCACGGCGCTGCGCTGGTTCTGGGGATCCAGAACGGCCATGACCTGACCACGCCGGACGCGGTCGTTGTAGTCGACCATGACCTGCGTCACCTGGCCGGAGATCTGGGAGCCGACCTCGACGGTGACCAGCGCCTCCAGCGTCCCGGACGCCGACACCGACCGCGTGATCTCTCCGCGCCTCACGGCCTCGGTGCGATAGGGCTCGGCGTTTCCGTCCCCGCGCAGGAAGAAGAACCAGATCCCCAGCGCCGCCAGCAGCACGGCGCCGATCCCGAACAGCAGACCGCGCCGCGGCCGGCGGAACCGGGGCTTCGTCGTCTTGGGGGCGGCGAGCGGCGTGGCGGTCATGGGCGACGGATCTTCACTGGCTGGAGGGCGCGAGCCCGGTCATGTGCTAACGCTTGAAGGAGCGCTTTCCGTCGCAGGAGCAACCCCATGCCGAACAGGCTTCTCCCGACATTCGGCGTCGCGGCGATCCTGGCCGGTTGCGCGCCGACCATGGAGACCGAGCTCGGCCCGGCGCGCGCCATCGTCGTCCTCAACTGCGGGGCCACGCCCCAGGGCATCGCCCGGGACTGCCGTGTGGTGCGCGAGGAGCCCGCCGGATTCGGCTATGGCCTTCACGCCAAACACGGGGCGGAAGGGCGCCACGACCTGAACGTCGAAGGCGGCAACGAGATCTGGACCCCTGAAACCCGGGTCGAATTCACCATCCGCTTCGCGCCCGCCGGACCTCCACAGGCTTCCGGCCCCCGCCCTTGACCCGGCGGCCCCGCGCGCGTAGAAGCCGCCCACCTTCGAGAGGGCGTCCGCGTCCGCTCCGATCGTGACAATTCACTCTACGGGCTGTGCCCGCCGGAACGTCCTCAGCGCGCGTTCCGGCTTTTGCGTTTGTCGTGACGGCTCGAAATCACCCGGGGGCGGTCCGTCAGGTCCGTCCGAAAAGAAGGCGTCGAGGCGCTCCGGCCGAAAGGCACACGCCTCCATCGATTGAAGAAGAGAGACGAGTTCGAATGCCCACGATCAACCAGCTGATGCGCAAGCCCCGCCAGCCGAAAGTCGCCCGCAACAAGGTGCCGGCCCTGAAGGGCTGCCCGCAGCGCCGCGGCGTCTGCACCCGCGTCTACACCACGACCCCGAAGAAGCCGAACTCGGCTCTGCGTAAGGTCGCCAAGGTGCGCCTGACCTCGGGCATCGAGGCCGTGTGCTACATCCCCGGCGAAGGCCACAACCTGCAGGAACACTCGGTGGTCCTGATCCGCGGCGGCCGCGTGAAGGACCTTCCGGGCGTCCGCTACCACATCCTGCGCGGCGTGCTGGACACGCAAGGCGTCAAGGACCGCAAGCAGCGCCGTTCGCACTACGGCGCCAAGCGTCCGAAGTAATCCGCCCTGCGCGCCCTACAGATTCAAGAGGATTGATCCATGTCCCGTCGTCACCGCGCCCAGAAGCGTGAAGTCCTGCCGGATCCCAAGTTCGGCGACCTGATCGTCACCAAGTTCATGAATTACGTCATGTACGAGGGCAAGAAGGCCGTCGCCGAGAACATCGTCTACGGCGCCTTCGACATCCTGGCCGAGAAGAAGAAGGACCAGGAGCCGGTCGCCACCTTCCACTCGGCGCTGGACAACGTCGCCCCGTCGGTCGAGGTCCGCTCGCGTCGCGTCGGCGGCGCCACCTATCAGGTGCCGGTCGAGGTCCGTCCGGACCGTCGTCGCGCCCTGGCCATCCGCTGGCTGGTCAACGCCGCCCGCAAGCGCGGCGAGAACACCATGACGGAAAAGCTGGCCGCCGAGCTTCTGGACGCCGCCAACAACCGCGGCACCGCCGTCAAGAAGCGGGAAGACACCCACAAGATGGCCGAAGCCAACCGGGCCTTCTCGCACTACCGCTGGTAAGGGCTTCCGCCCGCCGGGGCTCGCCGCACTGGCGGGCCCCGCGGGATTGGGCTAGACCGCCCGCGCTCCGACCAGACCCCATTCCAAGGGCCGCGCACTCCGCCGGTCCGCATCGACCGCAAGGCACGCTCCCCAATGCCCCGCACGCATAAAATCGAAGACTACCGCAACTTCGGCATCATGGCCCACATCGACGCGGGCAAGACGACGACGACCGAGCGGATCCTGTATTACACCGGCAAGTCCCACAAGATCGGCGAAGTCCACGACGGCGCCGCCACCATGGACTGGATGGACCAGGAGCAGGAACGCGGCATCACCATCACCTCGGCCGCGACGACCGCCTTCTGGCGCGAGAAGCGCCTGAACATCATCGACACCCCCGGCCACGTGGACTTCACGATCGAGGTCGAGCGCTCGCTGCGTGTGCTGGACGGCGCCGTGACCGTGCTGGACGGGAACGCCGGCGTGGAACCCCAGACCGAGACCGTCTGGCGCCAGGCCGACAAGTACCGCGTGCCGCGCATCGTCTTCGTCAACAAAATGGACAAGATCGGCGCCGACTTCGACAAGTCGGTCGAGTCCATCCGCGACCGTCTGGGCGCCAAGGCCGTGCCGATCCAGCTGCCGATCGGTTCGGAGTCCAACCTGTCGGGTCTGGTCGACCTGGTCCGCATGACCGGCGTGGTCTGGGACAACGACGGCCTGGGCGCCTCCTACAAGGACGTGCCGATCCCGGCCGACATGGTCGAGAAGGCCGCCGCCGCCCGCCAGTACCTGATCGACAACGCCGTCGAGCTCGACGACGAGGCGATGGAAGCCTACCTGGACGGCCTGGAGCCGTCGGAAGAGACGATCAAGAAGTGCATCCGCAAGGCGGTGCTGACCGGCGCCTTCTATCCGATCCTGTGCGGCTCGGCCTTCAAGAACAAGGGCGTGCAGACCCTGCTGGACGCCGTCGTCGACTACCTGCCGTCGCCGATCGACATCCCGGCGACCCAGGGCATCGACTACAAGACCGAGGAGCCCGTCACCCGCAGGGCGTCGGACGACGAGCCCCTGTCGGTCCTGGCCTTCAAGATCATGGACGACCCCTTCGTCGGCTCGCTGACCTTCTGCCGCCTGTACTCGGGCAAGATGGAAACGGGCATGGGCCTGCTGAACTCGACCCGCGACCGCAAGGAGCGCGTCGGCCGCATGCTGCTGATGCACTCGAACAACCGCGAGGACATCAAGGAAGCCTATGCCGGCGACATCGTCGCCCTGGCCGGCCTGAAGGACACCCGCACGGGCGACACCCTGTGCGACCCGGTCAAGTCGCCGGTCATCCTGGAGCGCATGGAGTTCCCGGCCCCCGTGATCGAGATCGCCGTGGAGCCCAAGTCCAAGGCCGACCAGGAGAAGCTGGGCGTCGCCCTGGCCAAGCTGGCCTCGGAGGACCCGTCCTTCACCGTCTCGACCGACCATGAGTCGGGCCAGACGATCCTGAAGGGCATGGGCGAGCTGCACCTGGACATCAAGATCGACATCCTGAAGCGCACCTACAAGGTCGAGGCCAACATCGGCGCGCCGCAGGTGGCGTATCGCGAGAGCCTGGGCCGCAAGGCCGAGATCGACTACACCCACAAGAAGCAGACCGGCGGCACGGGCCAGTTCGCCCGCGTCAAGCTGGTGTTCGAGCCGGGCGAGCCGGGCTCGGGCTTCGTCTTCGAGTCCGCCATCGTCGGCGGCGCGGTGCCCAAGGAATACATCCCGGGCGTGCAGAAGGGTCTGGAGTCGGCCAAGGACAACGGCCTGCTGGCCGGCTTCCCGCTGATCGACTTCAAGGCGACCCTGATCGACGGCGCCTTCCACGACGTCGACTCCTCGGTGCTGGCCTTCGAGATCGCCTCGCGCGCCGCCTTCAAGGAACTGCGCACCCAGGGCGCGCCGAAGCTGCTCGAGCCGATCATGGCCGTCGAGGTGGTGACCCCGGAAGAGTATCTGGGCTCGGTCATCGGCGACCTGAACGGCCGTCGCGGCATGATCCAGGGTCAGGACATGCGCGGCAACGCCACCGTCGTGAACGCCTTCGTGCCGCTGGCCAACATGTTCGGCTACGTGAACACCCTTCGCGGGATGTCGCAGGGCCGCGCCCAGTTCACCATGCAGTACGACCACTACGACCCGGTGCCGCAACACGTCGCCGACGAAGTGATCAAGAAGCACTCCGCCTAAACCCACACCCCCAACCAGACAGGAACCCCGGTTCGGGGACTGAGGAGCTAAGAGAATGGCCAAGGAAAAGTTCGAACGCACGAAGCCGCACTGCAACATCGGCACGATCGGTCACGTGGATCACGGCAAGACGACGCTGACGGCGGCG
>NZ_RQWJ01000004.1 GCF_003934285.1 Brevundimonas fluminis | reverse complement strand
AGCATGAAGGAAGGCCCCGGGAGCGATCCCGGGGCCTTCCGCTTTCCGGAACGGGGCGGGGGCGGAGCCGTTCAGCCTCCAGCAAATCTGGAGGATCCCATGCGACGCGCGCTGACCGGCCTGGCCCTGTGCTCACCCCTGCTGCTCGGCGCGTGCGCGTCGACGGGCGACGATTATGCGTCCCGATGCGAGCGCGACTACTGGGAGAACCGCCAGTACGCGACGGCGTCGGGCGCCGCTCTGGGGGCCATCGCGGGCGCGGCGATCGCCGGCGAGGGGAACCGGGAGCAGGGCGCCGCCATCGGGGCCATCGCCGGCGGCCTGATCGGCAATCAGCTGTCGGAGCGCGACGACCCCTGCGGTTACGGGTTCGGCGGCTACAACCGCGACGGGCGCTATGGCTATGAGCGCGTCCCGCGCCGGGGCGACTACGGCCATTATCGCCGCTGATCCGCGGGCCCGCCGAGGACGCCGGTCGGGCGCCGCGTCGTGGTGCGGGGGCCGATTGCGGCGCGCGGGACAGGAACCGTCGAACGGCGCGAGACGCGCCTGAGGCGTGGGACGCCGGTCCGCAGGCGCGCCCTAGCGGAATTCGACGGTCACGCCCGGCCGCACGGCGGCCGCCAGCTGCTCGGCGTCCCAGTTGGTCAGGCGGACGCAGCCGTTCGACGCCGTCTTCGCCACCTTCGACGGGTCCGGCGTGCCGTGAATGCCGTAGCTCTCCGCGGAGAGGTCGATCCACACCGTGCCGACCGGATTGTTCGGCCCCGCCGGCACGACCACTTTGCGATCGCCCCGGTCGTAGCTCAATTTCCTCGGGTCGTAGGTGTAGTCGGGCCGCGGGGCGACGCCCAGCACCCTCAGCGTGCCCGAGGGCGCGGGCCGTTCGGTCGATCCGATTGTCGCGGGGTAGAAGGCGACGAGCTGGCCGTCCACGTCGAAGGCGCGCAAGGACGTCTCCGACTTGTCCACCACGATGCGCGCGACCTCGGGCAGAGGGGCGTCGGACAAGGCGGGGACCACGAGCTCCACGCCCGCACGGCGGAAATCGACGACCGGGTTGAGGGCCTGCAGCAGGTCTTCGGTGACGTGGAAGCGCTCGGCCAGACGCTCGCGCGCGCTGGTGAAGCCCACGCCGTTCCGCGCCGTCTCCGAGAGGTTTTCGGACGCGGGCGGATCGAAGGGGCCCGCGACGTCCGCCTCGGTCAGGACGATCCGGCGCAGCACCGGCCCGCCATGGGCGCGGGTCAGGGCCTCGATCATGGCGGCGTCCGGAGCGTCGCCGTCCAGGGCGTGGGCGGCGCGCCACGCCGCCACGGCGCGGCGCGTGTTGTCGCCCGGCAGGCCATCGACGACGCCCGGCGAGAAGGCGGAACGGTCGAGCAGGATCTGCAGCCGGATCAAGCCGGGATCGGGGTGCGCGGACGACGCGTCCGCCGACGGAGGCGGCGCGTTCCAGACGCCCGCCGGCGGAACGGCGCGCTCCACGCCGGCGACGTCCAGACCCTGGGCCGTCGGTCCCGGCGCCGGGGCGGGCTCGACGGGGGCGGGATCCGGAGCGCCGCAGGCGGCGAGGGCGAGCGCGAGGGCGGAGGCGGCGCAGACGAAGCGGAACATGGGGAACCTAACCCGGTGATCCGGCGCGGCGTTCCCCGGAAGAACGAAGCACGCGGTTAATCCGCCGCCCGTGCGGGGTGACGGCTTGCGCGGAACCCGGGCGTCTGGCCTGACGTTGGCGATCGGCTCATTAGGAATTCGTCAACCATGATGAAGGCGCTGCGCCTCGGCCTGTTCATCGGCACCCTGATCGGGGCCAGCGCGTGCGCCATGGCGCCCTCGGCCGGGGGCGAGGGCGGCTGGTACGGCTCCGGCGACGTCGGACGGTCGGACCGGGACTGACCGCCTGCAGGAATCCGTGGCGCGACGCGCCGTTCGCCCCTATCATCTCGCCCGCGGACGCCGACCGTCGCGCCGCGCCGGGTTCCTCCCCCTAGATGTTAGCCGTCGCCATCGTCGTCGTTCTGCTCCTCGTGGTGCTCAACGGCCTGTTCGCCATGACCGAGCTCGCGGTCGTGTCTTCCCGCAAGTCGAAGCTGCAAAGCCGGGCCGAGAAGGGCGACCGCGGCGCGCGGGCCGCGCTGAAGCTGGCCGAGGAGCCGACCCATTTCCTCTCCGCCGTCCAGGTGGGCATCACCCTGATCGGCATCCTGGCCGGCGCCTACGGCCAGGCGGCCATCGCGGGCGAGCTGAACCGCATGATCGAGGCGGCCTTCCCCGCCGCCGCCGCCTGGTCCGAGATCGCGTCGACTGCCCTCGTGGTCATCCTGATCACCTATGTGTCGCTGATCGTCGGCGAACTGGTTCCGAAGCGTCTCGCGCTGATCTTTCCGGAATCCATCGCGGCCAAGATGGCGGCGCCGATCTCGACGCTGGCGATCGTCCTGCACCCCTTCGTCACCCTGCTGACGGCGTCGACGTCGGGCATCCTGAAGCTTCTCGGGGTCAAGGATCGCGACGGGTCCGACGTGACCCAGGAGGAGGTGGAGACCATGATCGCGGAGGGCACCTCCGCTGGTCTGATCGAGCCGGAAGAACAGGAGATGATCGAGGAGATCCTGACCCTGGGAGACCGGCCGATCCGCGTGGCCATGACGCCGCGCCACGAGGTCTTCTGGGTCGCCCTGGACGACACCGAGGCGCAGCTCAGGGAAGAGGTTCGCACCTGTCCCTACTCCCGCATCGTGGTGGCCAAGGAGAACGACGTCGACAACCCGCTGGGGGTGGTTCACAAAAAAGATCTGCTGGACAGTCTGTTGGACAACGGCGAGTTCAACATCGAGAAACACGTCCAGATTCCCGCCTTCATCCCCCAGTCGACCAGCGTGCTGAAGGCGCTGGAGATCATGAAGTCGTCCAGGGTCCACATGGCGTTCCTGGTCGACGAGTTCGGCGCCTTCGAGGGCGTGGTGACCGCCACCGACCTGCTGGAGATGATCGCCGGCGACTTCGACGAGGGACACGACGAAGTCGACGACATGATCCGCCGACGCGAGGACGGGACCTGGCTGGTCGACGGCCAGACGGATCTGGAGGAGCTGGCCGACGAACTGGGCGAGGATTTCGGCGAGGCCGAGGGATTCCACACCGTCGCCGGTCTGGTCCTGCACCAGCTGTCGCGCGTGCCGGACGAGGGCGAGGTTCTGCAGCTGGGCCGGTTCGAGGTCGAGGTCATCGACATGGACGACCGCCGCATCGACAAGTTGCTGTTCAGGCAGGTCGTGAGGCCGGAGGACGAGGCGCGCGCGGTCGCGGAACATCAGGAATGAGCCGCACGAAGCGCGCCCTTCGCCCTTGAAATGGCGGGCGGGGTGGGGCATAGCCCCCCGTCTGGCGAAGACCGCACCCGATCCGTCGGGACGGCGCGATTTGTCTAGGAGTTTAGCTCAGCTGGTAGAGCACCGGTCTCCAAAACCGGGGGTCGTGGGTTCGAGTCCCCCAACTCCTGCCATTCCCCCTGTTCCCGCAGCCTGGGCCTCCCCATCTGCGGGGACAGGCTCCAGCGTTCGAGAAAGACTGAACTCCAGATGGCGAAACCCAAGTTCCCCGGCCGACGCACCGGCAACCCCGCCGCAGGCGCCAAGGCCTCGGCCGGCGCGTCCGCCGCGACCGTGACCGTCGAGCCGGCGACGCCGAAGGTCCGCACCTCGCCCGTGCAGTTCTTCAGCCAGGTGCGCGCCGAGGGGCGCAAGATCGTGTGGCCGTCCCGCAAGGAGACCTGGATCACCTCGGTGATGGTCTTCATCATGGTGGCGATCGCCGCGGCCTTCTTCTGGATCGTCGACCTGCTGCTGGGCATGGGCTTCGAACGCATCATCTCCTTCGGATCATAAGAAGAAACGCCGCCATGACCGACGCCGCGCCCGAAGCCGCCGCCAATCCGCGGCACAAGTGGTACATCGTCCACGCCTATTCGAACTTCGAGAAGAAGGTCGCCGAGCAGCTGCGCGAGCAGGCCGCGCGCCAGGGTCTCGCCGAGAACTTCTCCGAAATCCTGGTCCCGACCGAGGACGTCGTGGAGGTCCGCCGCGGCCGCAAGGTGAATTCCGAGCGGAAATTCTTCCCCGGCTACGTGCTGGTGAAGATGGAGATGACGGACGACGCCTATCACCTGGTCAAGAACACGCCGAAGGTGACCGGCTTTCTGGGCGCCGCGGGCGGCACCAAGCCCCTGCCGGTGTCCGAGCGCGAAGTGAAGAACATCATCGGTCAGGTGGAAGAGGGCGTGGAGCGTCCTAAGCCCACCATCCGCTTCGACATCGGCGAGACGGTCAAGGTCGTCGACGGTCCGTTCGCCAGCTTCGACGGCCAGGTCGAGAGCGTCGACGAGGACAACGCCCGTCTGCGCGTGGCGGTGTCCATCTTCGGTCGTCCGACCCCGGTCGATCTGGAGTACGGCCAGGTGGAGAAGGTCTCCGGCTAGGGGGCTCGCCTTCCGGTAGAACCGTGCTAGGCATGCCTTCATGCGGAGGTGGATCGGCGCAGCGGCGGTCGGACTGACGGCGGTCCTCGCCTCGCCCACGCTCGCCCAGGACGCCGAAACGCCCACCCGTGTTGACGACGTCGTCGTCGAGGGGCGCCCGCTGGAGTCCGTCGCGCGGTCCTTCGTCGAAGAGGTCTCCGCTCCGGCGCGCACGCGGGGTCTGGCCCGGTGGGACGGCGTCGTCTGCATCGGCGTGGTCAACTTCGAGGCCGAGGCGGCCCATCTCATCATCGACCGCATGTCCGACGTGGCGCGCGATCTGGGCGTGGACCTGGGCGAACCGGGTTGCGATCCCAACCTGGTCGTCGCCGGGACGACCGACGGCCGGGGAATGGCTGAGTCCATGGTCAGCCGGCACCGGCAGCAATTCTTCCGTTTCGGCTACACCCGGTCCAACGCAGGCTCCGGGGCTCTGGAGCGCTTCCGGACCTCGGATGCGGCGGTGCGCTGGTGGCATGTCAGCCTGCCCATCGTCGTCACGACGGGGGAGGTCGCGGTCAGGCTGCCGGGCCGCGGCCCGTGGGCGCCGCCTCCCGAATGCACATCGCGCCGGCACGGTCTGGACTTCCGGGGTTGCGACCTGATCAGCGACCGGCTCATGCGGCTGATCATCATCGTCGACGTCGACGCGCTCCCCTCACTGACCTACGCGCAGCTGGCCGACTACCTGACCATGATCGGCCTCGCCCAGATCGACGACCAGGGTGAATGGGACCGTTTCGACACCGTCCTGAACGTCCTCGAGGATCCCTCCGGCGTGTCGGGTCTCACGACCTGGGATCTGGCCTATCTGGACGGGCTGTATTCGGGCGAGGACGAACGCATCAGCGCCCGCGATCAGGCCGATCGGCTGGTGACGCGACTGCGCTGACCGCGTGTTTGCCTTCCCCGACGCCTTCCTCTATACGCCCGCCTTCGCGTCACGGGACCCGTCCCGCGGCGCGCAAATCCGTGGAAGGCAGCCATGCCGCACCACGGCTCATCCGTTCCGATTGAGTTCGGGGCTTCACAGGAGAGACCAATGGCCAAGAAGATTCTCGGCTACATCAAGCTGCAGGTGCCCGCCGGCTCCGCGACCCCGTCGCCGCCGATCGGCCCGGCCCTGGGTCAGCGCGGCGTCAACATCATGGGCTTCTGCAAGGAGTTCAACGCGCGGACCGAAAAGGAAGGCAAGGGCACCCCCCTGCCGACCGTGATCACCGTCTACCAGGACAAGAGCTTCACCTTCATCACCAAGACGCCGCCGGCGACCTGGTACCTGAAGCAGGCCACGGGGCTGAAGTCGGGCTCGGCCAAGACCGGCCGCGAGACCGCCGGCAAGATCAAGCGCAGCCAGCTGCGCGAGATCGCCGAGAAGAAGATGAAGGATCTGAACGCCAACGATCTCGATCAGGCGACCAAGATCATCGAAGGCTCGGCCCGCGCGATGGGCCTGAACGTGGTGGAGGGCTGATCACATGGCCAAGCAAGCCAAGCGCATCCAGGCCTGGACCGGCGATCGTGAGACGCCGATGGCCTACGCCGACGCCATCAAGGCGGTGAAGGACAACGCCAAGGCCAAGTTCGACGAGTCGATCGAGATCGCCGTCAACCTGGGCGTCGACCCGCGTCACGCCGACCAGCAGGTCCGCGGCGTGGTCAACCTGCCGTCGGGCACGGGCCGCGACGTCCGCGTCGCCGTCTTCGCCAAGGACGCCAAGGCCGCCGAGGCCACCGCGGCCGGCGCCGACATCGTGGGGGCCGAAGATCTGTTCGAGAAGATCAACGGCGGCTTCATGGACTTCGACCGGGTCATCGCGACGCCGGACCTGATGGGTCTGGTGGGCCGTCTGGGCAAGGTGCTGGGCCCCCGCGGCCTGATGCCGAACCCCAAGGTCGGCACCGTGACCCCCAACGTCGGCCAAGCCGTCAAGGACGCCAAGGGCGGCGCCGTGGAGTTCCGCGTCGAGAAGGCTGGCATCGTCCACGCCGGCATCGGCAAGGCCTCGTTCGACCAGGCCGCCCTGGAAGCCAACGTCAAGGCGATCGTCGACGCCCTGGTCAAGGCCAAGCCGTCGGGCGCCAAGGGCACCTACGTGAAGAAGATCAGCCTGTCGTCCACCATGGGCCCGGGCTTCAAGGTGGACCCGGCCTCGCTGGGCGCCTGATCGGTCTTCGGATCGTGACCGGGGAAGCGGCGGCTCCATGAGGGGCCGCCGTTTTCGTTTGGGGCGTGGCCGAACCCTGCTTGTCCAGCTCCGCGAGGGGCGACACAATGTTCCCCGGAGGGTCGTTCCATGCGCATCATCTTGATTCTGGCCGCCACGTTGACGGCTCTCATCGCCTCCGCAGAGCCGGCCTCGGCGCAGGACAGGGAGCTGCTGCGACGGACGGAGCTGGCCGAGCGATACGTTCGCCTGTCGTTCGGCGACGACCTTCGTCCGATGATCGAAGCGATCATCGAAGAGCAGTTGGCCGGCGACATGAGCATGACGACGGAACAGCGGGCCTGGTACCGGAACAACGTGCCGGTCTTCTTCGACGGCTTCATGGACACGCTGATCGACCTGATCGTTCCTCGCTACGTGGCCAGCATGACCGACGAGGAGCTCAATGCGGGCATTGAGTTCTACAGTTCCCCTATCGGGCGGTCTCTCGCGCGAAAGGAAGTCGCGCTGCAGATCGACATGAACGACGAATTGTACGCCGCCGCCGACGCCATGGCGGCGGACATGGAAACCAAATACTGCGCCGCCTTCGACTGCCCGGACCTTTCCGTCATCGTGCCCTCCGGTAAATGACGCCGCGCCCTTGAGTTTCCAGGCACGCCTGTGTATGCAGCGCGCCTTGCCGTGACGGGTCCGCCCGTGACGGTCCTGTCCGAGAACTTCGGGGCGTGGGGGCCACCCACGCCGTAAATGTCGGGGAGCCCCCCGGCGCCGTGGGGAGATGGGTCGCAGACGATCCCCTTCGCCTTCGTGCGGAGAGGGCGTGAGCTTCCTTCGGACATCGCTACCGGCTTGAACGTCTCGCGGCGACGCGCGGCGCTTTGGCCAATCGGCGCCGGGAATAAGCCCGGCCTCGAACCTTAAGACTGGAGACCGCAATGGACCGCGCACAAAAGGCCGAGTCGATCGAGACGCTGAAGGGCGTCTTCGCCGACGCCGGCGCCGTGGTCGTGACCCACAACCTGGGTCTGACCGTTGCGGAAATGGAAGACCTGCGTGGCCGGCTGCGTACCGCCGGCGGCGCGTTCAAGGTGGTCAAGAACCGCCTGGCGCTGAAGGCGCTCGAAGCCGAAGAGGGCAGCGATTACCACGGCCTGTTCAAGGGCCCGGTGGGCATCGCCTACGCCAACGACGCGGTGACGGCCGCCAAGGTGACCGCCGAGTTCGCCAAGGGCAACGACAAGTTCGTGGTCCAGGGCGGGTTCATGGGCGACAAGGTGCTGGACGCCAAGGGTGTCGAAACCCTGTCCAAGCTGCCGTCGCTGGACCAGATCCGCGCCTCGCTGCTGGGTCTGCTGAACGCCCCCGCGACCAGGATCGCCGGCGTCGTCCAGGCCCCGGCCGGCCAGCTGGCCCGGGTGTTCAACGCCTACGCCACCAAGGACGCGGCGTAAGCCGCCCCTCCATCTCCGCATCTCCTCAAACCAACATCCTCCGAAGGAACTGAAAAAATGGCCGATCTCGCCAAAATCGTCGAAAACCTGTCGTCCCTGACCGTCCTGGAAGCCGCCGAGCTGTCCAAGCTGCTGGAAGAAAAGTGGGGCGTCTCCGCCGCCGCTCCGGTGGCCATGGCCATGCCCACGGGCGGCGCCTCGGGCGGCGAAGCCGCTCCGGCCGGCGAAGAGCAGACCGAGTTCACCGTCGTCCTGGTCGACGGCGGCGACAAGAAGATCAACGTGATCAAGGAAGTCCGCGGCGTCCGTTCGGACCTGGGTCTGAAGGAAGCCAAGGACCTGGTCGAAGGCGCTCCGCAGAACGTCGTCGAAAACGTCTCGAAGCAGCAGGCCGACGAAATCGCCAAGAAGCTGACCGAGGCCGGCGCCAAGGTCCAGATCAAGTAAGATCCGACTTCTCGCGAAGACACGGACGGGCCGGGGAGCGATCCCCGGCCCGTTTCGTTTGCGCGTTGCCTGCGCGCTGCGTAGCGTTGGCGCGGGAGGGCCTTCCATGATCCGGACCATTCTCGCCGCCGCGCTGCTGTCCGTCGCAGCCTGCGACCAGGGCGTGGAGACGCCCGATCCGGCGGCCGTCGAGGTTCCGAAACGGGCGCCCCTGCCCGAGCCGCCGATGACCTCGGCAAAGGCGATCCAGGTGCTGGACGGCCTGCCGCTGCAGTGCAGGGCGATGGCCGTCGTCCTGTTCGACATGAGCCGGTGTCTGGACAAGACCCCCGAAGGCCTGCCGGACGACCGGAAGCTGATCGACGACCTGATCGCCCTGCGCGCGGAGCTGGAGGCGCTGGATCCCGACGTCGTCGAAACGACCTGTTCGACCCGCTACGCCGAGCTGGAATCGACTCCCATGCCCCGGCAGTGTTGGCCCAAATAGGCCCGCGTCAGTCCGCTCGGGGCGTCAGGATCTCCGTCAGGCGATCGCGCGTGCCGGGGATGCGTTCCAGACGGGGGTAGCGCAGACCGTCGTGGTAGTCGAACTGCACGGTGCGCTCCCGCTGACCGTTGCGGACGACCACGCTGATCGGCTGGCGGTTCCCCTTCGACGCCGTGATCGCGGCGGCGAGGTTGGCGGCGTTGCCGGGCTGGCCGTTGACGCTGACCAGGCTCCAGCCCGCGCCGATGCCCGCTTCCCACGCCGGGCCGCCCCACTGCACGCCGGTGACCCGCGCGCCCGACAGATTGAAGCCCAGCGAATACTGGAAGTCGCCGCCGCCCGAGCCGTTGACGTACTGCTCCACCTCCGTGGGCGCGTCCGTCCAGACCAGCCGCCATCCGGCGCGCTCCAGTCCGCCCAGCGGGGCTTCCGCCTCCGGTCCTGCGGCGTCCAGCCGCTGGCGCAAAAAGCCGGTCCAGTCGTAGGGCGCCACCTCGTTCAGCGCCTCGACCAGGCCGTTGAACGTATAGGGCGTCGCCTCCCAAACCCCGTCCTGGATGCCGAAGAAGCCCTTGGCGAAGTCGTCCAGGGAGCGGCGGTCGCCCGTCAGCTCGCGAATCTTCGTGTCCACGTCCAGCCAGATCAGCAAGGATTCGCGGTAGTAGTCGCCCGTCCCGCGCATCCACGACCCCCACGGGTTCGTCGTGCGGTAGCCCAGCAGGTTGTGGTTGGTCGTGTCCTGAAGCGGCCGCCAGCCGCGGCCGGCCTGGGCGTCGTAGAAGCCGGCGATGCCGGCGATGTTGACGATCGTCTCCTCCGGCGTGACCAGCCCGGCTCGGGTGGCCAGGACCTCGCCCCAGTATTCCGTCTGGCCTTCATAGACCCACAACAGGGTGTTCTGGACCGGCGTGTTCAGGTTCGGCGTCATCTGGTCAGCCGGGCGGCGGAACTTGCCGTTCCAGCTGTGCACGTACTCGTGCGGCAGCAGGGTGCGGGCGCCGTGATAGGCCTGCCAGTTCCGGAAGAAGTCGGCGGGCACCGCGTTCTCGCTGGACCGGTGATGCTCCAGCCCGATGCCGCCCAGCTGGTTCGAGTTCGCCAGCAGGAAGTCGTACCTGTCGAAGTGGCGCGATCCGAACAGGAGGTCGGCCTGCCTCACCATGTTGCGGAAGCCCGCCAGCTGGTCGTCGGTGATGGCGATCGCCTCCGCCGTGTCCCCGACGATGTGCAGGCGCACGGGCGAGCGGCCGCCCGGATCCAGATCCTCGACGCGGTGATGGCGCCCGGCGAACATCGGACTGTCTGCCAGCATCTCCAGGTCGATCGGTTCGAACACAGCGACGCCGTCCTCGAACGACCGGGTGTCCAGCGCGACGCCATAGTTCCAGCCCTCGGGCAGCTTCACGGTGGTCTGGACCATGATGCCGGAGTGCCGATAGCCGGCGGGATACAGGATGGCCTTCTCGAACTGCAGGTTCGACACGTCGGGCGTCATGACCACGCGCCAGGTCGCGTTGTCGGGCTGGGTCAGCCACTGGAACTCGACCTCCATTTCGCGGACGCCGGCCGGGACGTCGACGTGGAAGGCATAGGGGTCGAGCGTGTCGCGAAGCCACTCGATGCGCTGCCCGTTTCCGGTGACGGTCAGGCCACCGATCAACTGGATGGGGCCTGTCGGGGCGTGGTTGCCGGGCAGGAATTTGGGGTACAGCAGCGTCATCGGTCCGGACGCGGGCACGGGGATGGTCTGCTTCACCCAGACGATCTTGCGGTCCAGATCCGTGGCGTCGACCTCGTGCCGGATCACGCCCGGGAAAGCGTCGGCGGTCGGGGCCGGAATGGCGGGAAGGTCGCGCGGCAGGCTCTGTATGCCCGCCTGGGCCCAGACCGGCCCGGCGACGCAGGCGGTCAGAAGGGCGGCGGCGCAGGCGGCGGCCATGCGGGCATGGGGGCGGACGCGCGACATCGGATCACTCTCGGACTGGGAAAGGGGCAGGGCGGCGACCTTCACCGCGCCCGTCCGGAGCGTCAAGCTTGACCGGAAATCAGTCGGGGCGGACCACCTGGCAGGTGACGTTGCGGGCGTCCAGCGCGGCGCAGGCGGCGCGGGCCGCCTCCTCGGTCATGCCGGTGAAGCGCGAGCGGAACCAGCCGGAGGCGTTCATGACCCGACGATCGGCGCCCCTGAAGTGGGCCCGGAAGCGGCGATCGACTTCGTCCAGCCAGTCGCGGGCGACGGATTCGTCGCGGAAGGCGCCGACCTGAACCGACCAGAGGCCGGCGGGAACGGGCGGGGCGGTGCGTCGGGTCGACGGCGCGGGCGCGGACGGCTGGCGGTTGAGCTCGCCGGTTCGGTCGGACCGCGGCGCCGGCGCCGAGACGAGGCGCACGTCGGAATCTTCCGGCTCGGCGCGGCTGCCGGCGGCGGCGTCGCCGGGCAGCGACGCATACATCACGCCGCTCTCGCCGGTGTCCGGGCCGATGCCGAAACCGCGCTGTTCGAAGAACGTCTGGGCCACCTCGATGCGTTCGCCGCCGCGGCGGCGCGCGGCGACCTCGAAGCCCGTGCTCATCAGTTCGGCCACGTGCTCGTTGCGCGTGGCGGTGGAGCGCCCGCCCAGCACGACGGTGATGATCCGCCGGCCGTCGCGCACGGCCGAGGCGGCCAGATTATAGCCTGAGGCGTTGGTGAAGCCGGTCTTGATCCCGTCGTACCCCTGGCCCGTCGACAGCAGGCCGTTGGTGTTCCGGTACTCGCGGCCGCCGTAGAACCAGCTGTTCACGCCGAAATAGCGGTAGTGCTGGGGGAAGTCGCGCAGAAGGGACCGGCACAGCACGGCGAGGTCGCGCGCGCTGGTCAACTGGCGGCTGTCGGGCAGGCCGTTGGCGTTGGCGTAGCGGGTCTGGGTCATGCCCAGCTCCTCGGCCTTCAGCGTCATCATGGCGGTGAAGCGCGATTCCGAACCGGCCACATGCTCCGCAAGCGCTACGGCCATGTCGTTGGCCGAGCGGATGGCGGTGGCGTGGATGGCGTCCTGCACCGTGATGGTCTGGCCCGCGGCGAGGCCCAGTTTGGACGGCGGCTGGCTGGCGGCGTGGGGCGAGACGCGGATCACGTCGTCCAGCTTGATCTTGCCCTGCTCCAGCGCCTCGAAGACCAGATACAGCGTCATCACCTTGGTGATGGACGCGGGATAGCGACGGGCGTCCGCGTGGCGGGCGAACATCACCTCGCCGGACTCGGCGTCGATCACGATCGCGGCGTAGCGCAGGTTCTCCTGGGCGACCACCGGCGTGGCGGCCGGCGCGGCCGTCAGCGAGAGGGTCAGCAGAATGGAAAAGACCGCCAGCGTCCGACGCAGGATCAAAGCCATCGCAAACTCACTATCAGTTGCTTCCGGTCGCCCGGACGCCCCCCGGCCACGTGAGGCCTAACATGATCCGGGGCAGTTTCGCGGTCGTTAACGCCGCGTCAACGGAGAATTGAACGACTTCGCCGGGGGCGCGATTGTGCGGTGCACAAAATCCCTTGACCTTTGTTCGCACATGCACCATATGAGCCCCGCGAGCGGGTTTGCCCCGTTCGGAACCTCATCAGCGGCGATCAACGCCGCACCCGCCGTTCAGGAGAGATCGTCATGGCCGACGCCGCCGAAACCATCACCGCCGCCGCCAAGAAGAACGTCGAGACCGCCACCGCCCAGGTCAAGGCCAACGCCGAAAAGGCGCAGGCCCAGGCCGAGAAGTTTCAGGCCGCCGGCGCCCAGGCGTTCCGCGAAGGCGTCGACAAGTCGGTCGCCTCGCTGACCGAGATCAACGCCCAGGGCAAGAAGAACCTGGAGGCCATGGTCGAGTCGGCCACCGCCGCCCAGAAGGGCGCCGAAGCCCTTTCGCAGAACGCCTTCGCCTACGGCAAGAAGACCTGGGAAGACGGCGTGGCCGCCGCCCAGTCGATGGCCCAGGCCCGTTCGGTGCAGGAGCTGATCGAGCTGCAGACCAACTGGGCCAAGTCGGCCACCGAGGCCTATCTGTCGGAAGTCACCAAGGCTACCGACCTCTTCACCGCCTCGGTGAAGGACAGCTTCAAGCCGATCAACGAGCGCGTCACCGCCTCGGTCGAGAAGTTCCAGGCCGCCCGCTGATCTCCAGCGACGCCTGAAGACGACGAAGGGCCCCGGCGGAGACGCCGGGGCCCTTTCCGTTTGCGCGCAAAAACCTGTGACTTGCCGCGTCTTCAAATCAGGCCATCATTCCCCATCTAGTCCATCGACTCCCCACCGGACGACGAATGCCCACCAGACGTTCAGGAGAGACGGGAAGCGGCCAGGGCGTCGCCACCGTCACCGAGACGAAGCCGAAGCTTCAGAAGCCCTCGCTGTACCGGGTGCTGATCCTGAACGACGACTACACGCCCATGGAATTCGTCGTCTACGTGCTGGAGCGGTTCTTCCAGAAGGACCGCGAGGCGGCCACCCGCATCATGCTGCATGTGCACCAGCATGGCGTCGGAGTGTGCGGCGTCTTCACCTACGAGGTGGCCGAAACCAAGGTCGCCCAGGTGATCGAGACGGCAAGGCGCCACCAGCACCCCCTGCAATGCACGATGGAAAAGGACTGAGCGGCCCATGCCCTCGTTTTCGCGTCCTCTCGAAGAGACCCTGCACCGGGCGGTCCATTACGCGAACGCCCGCCGCCACGAATATGCCACGCTGGAGCACCTGCTGCTCGCGCTGATCGACGACCCGGACGCCGCCAACGTCATGGGCGCCTGCAACGTCGATCTGGACGCCCTGAAGGCGGCGTTGACCCTTTACGTCGACAATGACCTGGCCGCGTTGGCCACGGCCGACGGCGACGACGCCAAGCCGACCGCCGGCTTCCAGCGCGTGATCCAGCGCGCGGTGATCCACGTGCAGTCGTCGGGCCGCGAGGAGGTGACAGGCGCCAACGTGCTGGTCGCCATCTTCAGCGAGCGCGAAAGCCACGCCGCCTATTTCCTGCAGGAGCAGGACATGACGCGGTACGACGCGGTCAATTTCATCGCCCACGGCATCGCCAAGAAGGCGGGCTCGGGCGAGACGCGACCCGCGCGCGCCGCCGGACAAAGCCCTGAGGACGCCGAGGACGCCGCCGCCGCCAAGACGGGAGGCGAGGCTCTGGAGGCCTACTGCGTCGACCTGAACGAGAAGGCCAAGAACGGAAAGGTCGACCCGCTGATCGGCCGTCAGGCCGAGGTCGAGCGGTCCATCCAGATCCTGTGCCGGCGCACCAAGAACAACCCGCTGCTGGTCGGCGACCCGGGTGTCGGCAAGACCGCCATCGCCGAAGGCCTGGCCCGCAAGATCGTCAAGGGCGAGGTGCCGGACGTGCTGAAAGGCGCGACCATCTATTCGCTGGACATGGGCGCCCTGCTGGCCGGCACCCGCTACCGCGGCGACTTCGAGGAGCGGCTGAAGCAGGTCGTCAAGGAACTGGAGACGCACGAGGACGCGATCCTGTTCATCGACGAGATCCATACGGTGATCGGCGCCGGCGCGACCTCGGGCGGGGCCATGGACGCCTCCAACCTGCTGAAGCCGGCGCTGGCCTCAGGCACGCTGCGGTGCATGGGCTCCACGACCTACAAGGAGTACCGCCAGCATTTCGAGAAGGACCGCGCCCTGGTCCGCCGGTTCCAGAAGATCGACGTCAACGAGCCGACGGTCGAGGACACGGTGAAGATCCTGAAGGGGCTGAAGACCAGCTACGAAGGGCACCACAAGCTGCGTTACACCGACGCCGCCATCCGCACCGCGGTGGAGCTGTCGGCGCGCTACATGACCGACCGCAAGCTTCCGGACAAGGCCATCGACGTGATCGACGAGGCGGGGGCGTCACAGATGCTGCTGCCTGAGTCCAGGCGGAAGAAGGTGATCGGCCAGAAGGAGGTCGAGGCCGTCATCGCCAGGATGGCCCGGATCCCCCCGAAGTCGGTCTCCAAGTCCGACACGGAGAGCCTCAAGGAGCTGCAGACCGACTTGAACCGCGTGGTCTTCGGCCAGTCTGCGGCGATCGAACAGGTGTCGGCGGCGATGAAGCTGGCGCGCGCCGGTCTCCGCGATCCGCAGAAGCCGATCGGCTGCTTCCTGTTCTCCGGTCCCACGGGCGTCGGCAAGACCGAGGTCGCCAAGCAGCTGGCGGCGACGCTGGGGATCGAGATGCTGCGCTTCGACATGTCGGAATACATGGAGCGCCACACCGTCAGCCGTCTGATCGGCGCCCCTCCCGGCTACGTCGGGCATGACCAGGGCGGCCTGCTGACCGATGCGGTCGACCAGCATCCGCACGCCGTCGTCCTGCTGGACGAAATCGAGAAGGCGCACCCCGACGTCTACAACATCCTGTTGCAGGTGATGGACAACGGCATGCTGACCGACGCGGTCGGGAAGAAGGTCGATTTCCGCAACGTCGTCCTGATCATGACCACGAACGCGGGGGCCGCCGACAACGCCCGGGCCGCCATCGGCTTCGGCCGCGGCAAGGTGGAGGGCGAGGACGACAAGGCCATCCAGCGCCTGTTCGCGCCGGAGTTCCGCAACCGCCTGGACGCCATCGTGGCCTTCAAGGCGCTGGACTCCGAGACGATCAAGTCGGTGGTGACCAAGTTCATCCTGCAGCTGGAAGCGCAGCTGGCGGACCGCAACATCACCATCGAACTGACTGACGAGGCGGCCGACTGGCTGGCCAAGAACGGCTTCGACGAACTGTACGGCGCGCGTCCGCTGGCGCGGGTCATTCAGGAGAACATCAAGAAGCCGCTGGCCGACGACATCCTGTTCGGCCGACTGACCAAGGGCGGGCACGTGAAGGTGGAGCTGAAGGACGGCAAGATCGCCTTCGACGTCGCGCCCCTGACCGGCGTCGTCGCCAAGGCGGCCGAGAAGGCCGACGAAGCGGCCGACTGACGTTCTCTATCGCTCAAGCAAGAAGGAGGCCCGGACGGCGACGTCCGGGCCTTCGTCGTTCCGGGGCGGGCCGGTCAGTGGCGGCGGCGACCCAGGCCGCCCAGCACGATCGCCAGACCGGCCACGATGCCGGTGGTCAGCAGCGGCTTGCGGCGGGCGAAGTCGATGCCCTTGCGGCCGTACTCGCGATATTCCGCCGGGGCCTTGGCCACCAGGCCGTCCAGACCGTCGACCACGCGGCCATAGGCGTCGCGCGCCTTGCCCTTGTACTCGTCGAAACGGCCGTCGAACTGCAGCTTCGCATCGCCGGTCAGCTTGCCGAGGCCCGTCCTGGCCTTGCCGCCGAACTGATCGGCCGCGCCCTGGATGCGTTGATCGGTCATGAGAAATCTCCTGATGCGAGGGGAATGGGGGAGGAGACCGTGAAGCGCTTCCGACCCGGTCGAGGTTCCCGCGCACGGCCCACTTGGGTTAGGGCTGCGGCATGACGGACACGTCGCCCCGTATCGGACTGGCGCCGCTGTTCCTGAAGTTCCTGGGCTTCGGCTGCCTGGCCTTCGGCGGGCCGGTCGCGCAGATCGCCATGATCCGCCGCGAACTGGTGGAGCGCGAGGGCTGGACGACGGGCGCGCGGTTCAACCGCCTGCTGGCCGTGATGCAGATCCTTCCGGGGCCGGAGGCGCATGAGCTGTGCGTGCATCTGGGCGTCGGCGCGCGGGGCCGGATCGGCGGCCTGCTGGCCGGGCTGGGGTTCATGCTGCCGGGCACGATGCTGATGTTGGGGCTGGCGTGGCTCTACGTCCGCTTCGGCGTCGGGTACGCGTGGGCCCCGGCGTTTCTGGGCGTGCAGATCGTGGTGCTGGCCCTGATCGCGCGGGGGGGCGAGCGGATCGGGCGGCACCTGCTGGAGACCCGCCTGCTGGCGGCGGTGGGCGGCATCGCCTTCCTGGCCTCGATCGTGGGCGTCCCGTTCTGGATCGTCCTGCCCGTCGCGGGCCTGTTCGTCGCGATGTGGGGGCGGCGGCGGCCGGCCGCATGGCTTGGGCTCGGCCTCGGTGTCGCGGTCGCCGTCGCTCATCAGGCATGGGCCGGGCCTGAACCGGGCATGGCGCCACCCCTCGCTCCGACCGGTGTTGCGGAATGGCCGTGGCTGCTGCTCGCCGGGCTGAAGGCCGGGCTGCTGACCTTCGGCGGAGCCTATGCGGCCATCCCGTTCGCCCGGCAGGATCTGGTGGGCAGAGGTTGGGTCGAGGATGGGGCCTTCCTGGACGGCGTCGCTTTCGCAGGAATGCTGCCGGCGCCGCTGATCATCTTCTGCACCTTCGCCGGCTATGTCGCTGGGGGGCTGCCGGGCGCCCTCGCGATCACCCTCGGCGTCTTCCTGCCCGCCTTCGCTTTCTCCCTGCTGTTCTACGAGCGGCTGGAGCGCTGGGTCGAAACGCCGGGTCTGCACGCCCTGCTGGCCGGTGTCGGCGCGGCCGTCGTGGGCCTCATCGGCGCCACCCTGATCGGGCTGGGCCGCGCCGTGGCGGGATCGGTCGGGACCGGAGATCGCGTCGTCGCCCTGCTGATGTTCGCCGCCGCCCTCGCCTTCGTCTGGACCTTGAAGGGCCGCTGGGTCGCGCCAGCCGCGGTGGTTCCGGGCGGTCTGGCCGGATGGGCGGCGTTCGGCTAGCGTCGTCTGATGCCCGCCGCCGGCCTGACCGAACGCCAGAGGAAATGGTTCGCCTCCGTGCAGGCCAGCCTGGAGGCCGGCACGGGCCGTTCGCTGGCGCAGTGGCGCGAGGTGATGAAGGGCTGTCCGGAGACTAGGCATCGGGCCCGTCTGGGCTGGCTGAAGGCCGAGCACGGCGTCGGCGTGAACTACGGCTCGACCATCCTGGCCGCCTGCGCGCCGGACGGTGAGCCCGGCTGGGACGACCCCGAGGCTCTGCGGGCCGCGCTGTGGAAGGACGCCGGGTCGCTGGCGATCCTGGATGCCGTCGAGCGAGCCACGGCGGGCGTCGGAGGCGTCGTGCCGACCCAGCGCAAGGGCTATACCGCCTTCTCTCGCGCGGTTCAGTTCGCGGCCATGCGACCGCTGAAGGGCGGGAAGGCGTTGCTGGGACTGAGGCTCGGTCCGGCGGCCTCGCCCCGCCTGTCGCCGTCGGTGCGGCGCGAGAGCTGGTCCGAGCGGCTGATTGCCGTGGTCGAACTGTCCGGGCCGGCCGACGTGGACGGCGAGATCGCGCGTCTGTTCGCCGACGCCGCCGAGAACGGCTAGGCCGTCGATCCCGCGATCAGCGCCGCGCGCTCGTCAGGCGTCAGCATCCGCCACCGGCCTTCCGGCAGGTCGCCGAGATTCAGCGGGCCGATGCGGATGCGGAGCAGATCCGCGACGTCCAGCCCGACCAGATCGCACATGCGCCGGATCTGGCGCTTGCGGCCTTCCTTCAGGACGAAACGAAGCCGCTGGGGCTCGACCTGGGTGACCCGGGCCGGCTTCAACGTGCGGCCGTCCAGCTCCAGCCCGTGGCGCAGCCGGGTCAGGGCGGATTCGGTGATCCGGCCATCGACCAGCACCAGATATTCCTTGTCCAGTTCCGACCCCGGACCGATCACCGCCCTGGCGACCACCCCGTCGGACGACAGCAGCAGTAGACCGCGGGAATCCTCGTCGAGCCGCCCGATGGGGGGCAGGGAGGCATCGCGCGCGGGAACCTCGCCCTCGCCGACCCGGTTCGCCGCCGTCAGCAAGCGCACGGCCGGGGTCTTGCCCGGCTCGGGCTGACCGGAGACGTAGCCCACGGGCTTGTTCATCACGATCGTCAGGCCCTCGGCCAGCACCGCCTGGGCTTTGCCGCCCAGCGTCAGGGTCTGGCCCGGCTGGATCTTGCGGCCGGCGTCGGTGACCGTCTCGCCGTCGATCGCGACCAGCCCTTCGGCGATCAGGGCGTCCGCCTCGCGCCGCGAGCACAGGCCGGCCTGGCCCATGAATTTGTTCAGCCGAACCGCCTCCGGTCCGTCGTGGGTGCGCGAGACGCTCACGGCCATGCCCGGAACAGCAGCATGAGATTGTTCGCCGGCATGGCCTTTCGCAGGGTGAAGGCCAGCCCGTGCCGGCGCGCCGCCTCGATCACCGAGTCACGGTCGCGGATGCCCCAGTCCGGATCCCGGGCCTTCAGGCTCTCGTCGAACGCGAGGTTGCCCGGCGCCGTCTGGACGTCCGCTTCCAGGAACGGGCCGTACAGCGCCAACAGGCCGCCCGGTCGTGTCAAAATCCGGCCCGCCAGCCGCATCAGAGCCTCGGTCGCGGCAGCCGGGGCGATGTGGATCATGTTGGCGCAGAACAGGGCCTTGAACCCGGTTTCGGGCCACGTCGTCTCGTCCAGCACGTCCAGCGGCAGGCAAGCTTTGAGGTTGGCCGGTCCGCGCGCGCGCCACGCCTCGACGCTGGCGCGCGCCTCGGTCGACGGGTCGCTGGGCGTCCAGTCGACGCCGGGCAGGGCGGCGGCGAAGGCGGCGGCGTGCTGGCCCGTGCCCGACGCCACCTCCAGCACCGGCCCGGAAGCCGGCAGATGGGCGCGAAGGACCTCCAGAATGGGCTCCAGGTTGCGTCCGGCGGCGGGCGAGGTGCGGGCGCCGTCGGGACTCGGCAGGGCGGGATCGAGGGTGTGCACGGGGGTGAGATAGCGCGCCCGACCGCGCTCCGCGACGGCCGAATTGCACGTCCGATCCTCCGGCCGCCTCGCGCAAGGTTGAAACGTGCGGCGGTTGACGTCGCGTCGCCTCCCGTGTTCCTCCTGCCTGAAACATTGCGTGAAGAGCGCATCGAGGAGGCGCCCGAGGCGACGCAGAGCGTCCGGGCCGTTCAGGAGAGTAGCATGACGTTTCCCGTTCCCGGCCTGCACCCGGCCCCGACCGCGCACGCCGGCCTGGTGGCCTGGGTCGACCAGATCGCCGCCCTCACCAAGCCGGCCCGCGTTCATTGGTGCGAAGGATCCGAAGCCGAGAAGCAGGCCATCACCGCCGACCTGATCGCCAGGGGCACCCTGCGCGCCCTAGACCCCGTGAAGCGCCCGGGCAGCTTCTACGCCGCTTCGGATCCCAAGGACGTGGCGCGCGTCGAGAGCCGCACCTTCATCTGCTCGGGCAACGAGAGCGACGCCGGACCGACCAACAACTGGGCGGATCCGGTGGAGATGCGCACTCGTCTAAACGGCCTCTTCGACGGCTGCATGGCCGGCCGCACCATGTACGTCGTGCCCTTCTCGATGGGCCCCCTGGGCTCGAAGATCAGCGCCCTGGGCGTTGAGATCACCGACAGCGGCTACGTCGCCGTGTCGATGGGCATCATGACCCGCATGGGCAAGGCGGCGCTGGAGGTCCTCGGTTCGGACGGCGACTTCGTGCCCTGCGTCCACACCCTCGGCGCCCCGCTGGCCGAGGGACAGGCCGACGTGCCGTGGCCCTGCAACGAGGAGAAGTGGATCGTCCACTATCCCGAGACGCGCGAGATCTGGTCGTACGGTTCGGGCTACGGCGGCAACGCCCTGTTGGGCAAGAAATGCTACGCCCTGCGCATCGCCTCGGTGATGGCCCGCGACGAAGGCTGGCTGGCCGAGCACATGCTGATCCTGAAGCTGACCCCGCCCCGGGGACAGCCGAAGTACGTGGCCGCGGCCTTCCCCTCGGCCTGCGGCAAGACCAACCTCGCCATGCTGCAGCCGACGCTGCCCGGCTGGAAGGCCGAGACCGTGGGCGACGACATCGCCTGGATGCGCTTCGGCGACGACGGTCGCCTGTACGCCGTCAACCCCGAAGCCGGCTTCTTCGGCGTGGCTCCGGGCACCAGCCGCAACACGAACCTCAACGCGCTGGAGACGCTGGCGAAGAACACCGTCTTCACCAACGTCGCCCTGACCGAAGACGGCGACGTATGGTGGGAGGGCCTGACGAAGGACGCTCCACCCAATCTGACCACCTGGACGGGCGAGCGCCACGATCCGGCGTCCGGCAAGCCCGCGGCCCACCCCAATGCCCGCTTCGCCGCGCCGGCTCACCAGTGCCCGACCATCGCGCCGGAATGGGAGGATCCGAAGGGCGTGCCGATCGACGCCATCCTGTTCGGCGGCCGCCGCGCCTCGGCCGTGCCGCTGGTCACCGAGGCCTTCGATTGGGAGCACGGGGTCTTCATGGGCTCGACGGTCGCCTCCGAAGGCACCGCCGCGGCCGAGAACGCGATCGGCGAGCTTCGCCGCGATCCCTTCGCCATGCTGCCGTTCTGCGGTTACAACATGGGCGACTACTTCGCCCATTGGCTGCGGATGGGCGAAGGCCGCGACGCGTCCAAACTGCCCCGCATGTTCTTCGTCAATTGGTTCCGCAAGGATCAGGACGGCAAGTTCGTGTGGCCCGGATTCGGCGACAACGCCCGCGTCCTGAAGTGGATCGTGGAGCGGCTGGAGGGCACGGCCTCGGCCGTCGACACGCCGGTGGGCCGGTTGCCCACGGCGGAGTCCCTCGACCTGACCGGCCTGGCCCTTACCGAGGACCAGCTGACCACCCTGCTGGACGTCGACCCCGACGTCTGGGCTGAAGAAGCCTCGATGATCCCGGCCTTTTACGAGAAGTTCGGCGATCGTCTGCCGAAGGCTCTCTGGAACCAGCACGCCGCCCTGACCGCGCGTCTGGAGGAGACCCGCGCCGCCGCGGTCGCGGCGGAGTAGGGCGGACGCCTTGCAAATGGACCACGGGCGGTCGATCTGACCGCCCGTGAGCCTCTCTTCGGACGTCATCGTGATCGGAGCCGGCGTTTTGGGGCTCGCCTCGGCCGCCGAGCTGTCAGCGCGCGGCCTTTCGGTGATCGTGATCGATGCGGGCGGTCCAAACGCTTCGTCCGTCGCGGCGGGCATGATCGCGCCGGCGATGGAGTCCGCGCTTGACGATCCACCCGCCGAGACCGTCGAACTTCTCAAGACCGCCCGCGCGCTGTGGCCCGCGTTCGCCGCTCGTCACGGCCTGACGCTGATCGAGGACGGCGCCGGCTGGCGTGGTCCGGACGCCGAGGGCATCGAGGCTCGTCTTCGTGCGCACGGGTTCCGGACGGTTCGAACGAAAAATGGCCTCCGCGCGCCCGACGACGCCCGGATCGACGCCGTCGCCGCTCTGGAAGCCCTCGGTCACGGCTCGAGGCGAGTCCCGTCCCGCGCGCGGTCGGTGATCCGCGTCGACGGCGGCTGGGTCGTGACGACGGAGGACGGCCGGGAGACGACGGGCCGTCGTCTGGTGCTGGCGACGGGCGCGGGACGAGCGCTCGGCGGCCTGCCGGCCCGCGTCGCCGGGTTGATCCGTGCCGTGACCCCGGTTCGCGGCCAACTGGCCTTCGTCCCCGGCGCCGCCCCCGACGTTCCGACGCGGACTCGAGCCGGCTACGCGGTGCCTGTCGCGGGCGGCATGCTGATCGGGGCGAGCATGGAGGCGGGCCGCCGCGACCTCACGCCCGACCCGGCCGCCGCGCGATCGCGGATCCGTGCCGTCTGCGAGGTGCTGGAGCTGCCGGCCGGGGACGCCGAGCCCCGCGTGGGGATTCGCGGCGCCCTGCCGGATGGTCTGCCGGCCGCAGGAGAGCTCGACGGCGTCGTCGTGGCGCTGGCGCCGCGACGAAACGGATGGCTGCTCGCACCCCTCGTCGCGGGCGTCGTCGCCGACGCGGTCCAGGGGACGCCGCCCGGTCCCCATGCGGCGTCCCTGGACCCGACCCGGCCGGGGCTTATCGCTCCGGCAGGGTGAAGCGCAGGGTGACGTTCACCCGCGCGCCCTCCACGGCCCGTCCGTCGACGGTCCGGGGGGACATCCGGAAATCGCGCGAGAGTCTCAGGGCGGCCCGGCCGAAGCCCTGACCGCCCGGCGACTCCTCCGCCACGGCGCAACCCGTCAGCGTGCCGTCGACCCGCACCACGCAGTTCAGCCGCACCGAGCCGGTGATCCCTGCGTTCAGCGCCCGGTCGGGGTAGGCGTTCATGAGGGCTTGCCCGGACGGCTTGCGGATCCAGTCGGGGTTGGTGACGACGCCCAGAGGCGCTGGCTGCGCGACTTCCACCGCCCCGGTTCCGTCCGGTGACGCCTCCGGGAGCGGCTTCAGGGTGATCGGGCCCGTGGGGGCCTCGGTGACTTCCCCGGGCACGAAGGTGATGATCTCCGTCGGCGTGCGGGGAACGGGAGTCTCGTTCAACGGCGTCTGTTGGGCGGGCTTGGCCTCGCTCGGCTCCGCCGGTTTCGGCGGGGGCGGCTTGGGCCGTTCGAAGAAGACGTCGATCACCTCGGGATCCGGATCCTGGATCACTAGGGGCGGCGTCCACCTCTGGCTCATCAGCCAGACCCCGGCCCCCACGTGCGCGCCGATCGACAGAGCCGCCGCCGCCCAGACCCAGGCCGGAAGCCTGGGGCCTCGGGCCTCCCGGGTCCAAACGGGCGCAGGGGCTCCTCCCGCCGTCCGCATCATCATCATGGCCGTCACTCCCTGTCAGAAGCGCCCCCGGCCTTTCCCCAGGAAAGAGTGCGCGCTCACCTTGCGGCAAGTTTGCGGCGGGGAACCGGGGGCGTCGGCCCATCGTCATGTCGCGTCAGGAATTTCGGCGCCGGCGCCACACCCCCGGCGCGAGCGTGACGTCGGCAAACGTAAATTCCATCCAAAGGCCCGATGCGTTCGTTAAGGTCTCGTTAACCGCGTTCTTCGACGCTCAGATCGTGACCTTGTCCGCGATTCGAGCATCCGGAGGCGTGGAGGCGGCTATCCGCCGCGCGTCGGATTCCACCGGGGTGGACTTCGATTTTCTGATGCGCACGGCGCGCCGCGAAAGCGGCATGAACCCCGCGGCCAAGGCTCCGACCTCATCGGCCTCCGGCCTGTTCCAGTTCATCGAACAGACCTGGCTCGGCACGCTGAAGGAGCATGGCCGCAAGCACGGCTACGGCCAGTATGCCGATCTCATCTTCCGCGGAGACGACGGACGCTGGCACGTCAGCGGCTCTGCCCGGAACGTGGTGCTGGACCTGCGCTTCGATCCGGTCGCGGCCTCGACCATGGCCGCGGAACTGACGGCGTCGAATGCCGCCTATTTGCGCGGCCGGACGGGCAGGGAGCCGACGGCCACCGACCTGTACGCCGCCCACTTCCTCGGCCCCGCGGGCGCCGCCTCCCTGATGCAGGCTCTGGATCGGAGGCCGGGCTCCAGCGCCGTGGCGCTGTTTCCGCAGGCGGCCGCGGCCAATCGCACCATCTTCTACCGGGACGGCCGCCCGGCGACGGTCGAGGAACTCTACGCCAATCTGGGCAAGCACGCGGGGGGAGGGGCGCCCGCCTCGGGGGTCGACGCCGGCAGCGCGGGCTTCGTCCGCGACGCGCGCGGGGATCTGGACGCTCTGACTCTCGGACGGATGGAGCAGAATCGCGCTTTGTTGGCGCTGTTGCTGGGGCAGGGCGACGAGGACGGTCAGGACGCCTTTCGCGCCGCGTTCGGAGGCCTGGATCGCGCCGCCTCATAACCACGGTAAACCGGCCGTTAAGCCTGTCGGAGCACCTTGCCCAGCATGACCGCCATCCGCTCCCGCCTGACCGAAGCCGACGTCCGGCGCCTGGTGAAATCCACCGACGAGGACGAGCGCGCCGCGGCCGCCCACAAGCTGTGTCGCAGCATGGATCGCGGCGAACTTTCGCCACTGGATCGTGAGGCGGCGCAGAAGATCTTGCGCCTGATGGCCCAGGACGCCGCCGAGATGGTGCGCCGCGCAATGGCGGTCACTCTGAAGGCCTCCGATCTGATTCCGCATGACGTCGCCCGCCAGTTGGCCGCCGACGTGGATGGCGTGGCCTTGCCGATGATCGGCTTCTCTCCCGCCTTCACCGACGAGGATCTGGTCGAGATCGTCCGCGCCGGTTCGGCCGTCCGGCAGGTGGCGGTGGCCGCCCGCCCGTTCGTGTCGCGCGACGTCGCCGAAGCCGTCGCCGAGGTCGCCTGCGAGGAGGCCGTCAGGACGCTGGCCGCCAATGACGACGCCGATCTGAGCGAACGCGGGCTCAACCGGATCGTGGACCGGTTCGGCGCCTCTCCGGACACGGTCGCCGCGGTCGCCTACCGGCAGGCCCTTCCGTTGTCGGTGACGGAGCGTCTGATCGAGCTGGCGTCCGACGCCGTGCGCGAGCACCTGATCTCCCGCCATTCGCTGGCCCCGGAGACGGCGATCCGGCTCGCGGCCCACGCCCGCGAGCGGGCCACGGTCGACCTGATCGACCAGGCCGAGAGGGAGCCTGATCTGGCCCAGTTCTGCGCCCGCCTTAATGCGCGCAAGGCGCTTACGGCGTCGCTGCTTCTGCGCGGATTGGCGAGGGGGCAGATGACCTTCCTCGAGCACGGCCTCGCGGAACTGGCAGGGGCCACGCCGGCGCGCGCCGCATTGATGGTCCACGACGCCGGGCCGTTGGGGCTGAAGGCGCTCTATGATCGCGCCGGCCTGCCGCCGCGCCTGTTCCATGCCTTCCGCGCGGGCGTCGACACCTTCCGGGGCATGCAGGCCGAGGGCAGCGACACCACCGGCGAAGACTTCCGCCAGCGCATGCTGGAGCGGTTCCTGACCCAGCGTCCCGGCGCGCCGCGCGATGATCTGGCGTATCTCATGGAACGCCTCGACCGGGCGCCGGAAACGCATCAGGCGGCTCGCGCCGCCTGATCCTTCGTTTCGCGATGACGACGCCTCAGGCCAGGTGCTCTGCCGTGCGGGCTTCCAGTTCCTCGACCAGAGCCTTGCCGACGGGGTGATCGTCGGTCTGAATCCGGTCGCGCACCACCGCCTTGATGGCGTCGATGTGGGCGTCGACCAGCACCATGGGCGCGTGCAGGCGCTTCTCGGCGTCGTCCAGCAGCTTGCACAGCGAGCCGGCGATGCGCGTCACCAGCGGATATTGATACGTGCCGCCCAAGCCCTTCAGGTCGTGGGCCCGAAAGTACAGAGCCTCTCCCGTCTCGGGGTTCAGGCCGTTCGCGCGCACGGCCAGCCGCGCGGCTTCCAGCTTGTCCAGCTCGTCCTGCAGCCACTGGCTGAACTGTCCGGCCATGGCCGCGAGGGCCTGTTCGGCCTTGGCGATCGCGCTGGCGTCGATGGCGCCCAGTCCGCCGCCCACCTTCAGGCGCAGGGTGTTGGGCGGTTGGATGACCTGGGCGGGGTTGCTCACGCGGAACTCCTCACGACGTTCACGCCAAGCCTGCCTGCCCGGCGTTAAGAACCCGTGTGCGCGGCGAACGTCTCCGTCAGGCGGCGAACTGCTCCGCCAGCACCCGCTCCTCGAACGAGCGTCCGGCGTCGAACAACATCGTCAGGGCGACGTCCCGGCGCTCCCGGATTTCCACACGCGTCACGCGGCGGACCTCGAACCCGTCCGCCGTGGCGCTGACGGGCCGCTTCTCCGGTTCCAGCACTTCGAACGCGACCTTGGACTTGTGCGGCACCAGGGCCCCCCGCCACCGCCGGGGACGGAACGCGCTGATGGGCGTCAGGGCCAGAACGTTGGCGTCCAGGGGAATGATCGGTCCGTGGGCCGACAGGTTGTAGGCTGTCGATCCGGCGGGCGTGGCCAGCAGGCAGCCGTCGCAGGACAGCTCCTCCATCCTCACCCGGCCGTCCACCTCGATGCGCAGCTTGGCGCTTTGACGCGTCTGGCGCAGCAGGGACACCTCGTTGATCGCGAGACCGGAGTGAACCCGCCCGTCCTCGGTCCAAGCGTCCATCTGCAAGGGATGGATCACCGTGGCCACCGCCTGCGCCACCCGCTTCGGCAGGTCGTCCTCGACGTAGTCGTTCAGCAGGAAGCCGACGGAGCCCCGGTTCATCCCGTAGACGGGCGTGCGCCGCTCCAGATTGCGGTGCAGGGTTTCGAGCATCAGGCCGTCGCCGCCCAACGCCACGATCACGTCGGCGCGCGCCTCGTCGACCTGTCCGTAGCGCGCCGTCAGGCGGGCCAGGGCCGTCTGGGCCTCGGGGCGGTCGCTGGCGGAAAAGGCGAGGACGGGAAGGACGGTCACGCCTCAGGCAAGCCGCAGCGACGCAAGGTTGTCAAACGGCTGCCTTGCCGGGCGCGCGCAACAGGGTGCGGAAGGCGCGCTGGGCCGCCGGCGCCGGCATGGCGGGGCCGCGGTTCCACACCTCGCCGCCCGCGTGGCCGGGCAACCCGCCGTTCAGCTGACGGATCTCGTGGATCAGGGCGGGGAAGACGGCACGGTCGATTCCGACCGAGACGCAGGCGCAATACAGGGCCTCAGGCGAATCGTGCCGCAGGGCGGCGTCGACTTCGGAAACCGTGAAGCCGCTCAGGGTCGCGAGGGCGTGTCGGAACAGGGACAGCCGCTTCTCGCGCGCCGCACGGACCAGGAAGCCGGCCCGCAGCTGGCCGGAGGCGTGCAGCTTGTCGACCAGTCGCCGCTCCATCTCGTCGCGCTCGGCGTTCAGCGGCTCGCCCGTCACCGCGCCCTTGGGGTGTCCGGGGATGACGGCCGTGGCGGCTTCCTCGACGGCGGCGGCCAGTCGGGTCTCGTCCACTTCGAACCGCTCGCCGATGGCCTGACGCAGGGCCGAGCCGACCCACATGTACATCTGCGTGGCCAGCGCCTCGTTCATGCGGGGGTGGCGGGTCAAGGGCAGACGCAGAGCCGCGATGCGGCGCGAATGGTCCACCAGCCGCCGCATGCCCTCGACGCTCACGTCCGCCGTTGAGTTTCCGGCGAGGGCCGTCAGGGTGGCCGGCTCTCCGCGTTCTATGATGACGTCGCTGACGCGGCCGCTCAGGCGCGGGCGTCGCGCCACCTCCACCTGATGCTCCAGACTGGCCTCGACCAGCAGCCGGATGAGGTCGTCGTCCTTGAGCAACGGGCTTCCGGCGATGACCGGGCGGGCGATCTCGACCTCGTCGAGGGCCAGCATGTGCACCAGCGCCGCCGGCGCCCAGTCCGCCACCGCGAGGCGCGTCGAAAGGACCTGGCGCATGTCGCGCTCGGCCTGCCGCGCGAGCGTAAGGAAGATCTCCTCCAGCACCGGGGACAGGCCTTCGGGCGGATTGGTCTCGCACAGCGACAGGACGCCCAGCAGAAGGCGCTGGCGATCGTCGACCGCCCGGCTGTGCGCCAAAGCCATGAGTTCCGTTGCGGACGGGGCGGACGACGGGGCAGGGGCGATCCGGGCGACGGCGGTCACGGCGAACTCCGCATCTGGCCAAGGCTTGGCCGTTCGCGTCGCATCAAATGCATTTACGGTGAAGACCGGGTTAACCAGACCTTTCCGGCCCCCGGGGCGGACGCTTGACGCCTCGCCCTCCCGGCGCGACGGTCGCCGCCCGGTCAGCTCAGGAGGTCGTCATGGCCGACGGTCACGCCCAGTCCCTGAAATCGCGCGTCTCGGAGGCCGAATGGCAGGTGCGGGTCGATCTGGCCGCCCTGTACCGGCTGGTCGCGCTCCACGGCTGGGACGACATGATCTTCACCCACATCTCTGCGCGCGTTCCCGGTCCCGAGCACCATTTCCTGATCAACCCGTACGGCTGGTATTTCGAGGAGATCACCGCCTCTTCGCTGGTGAAGGTGGATCTGGACGGGAACATCGTCCAGGACACGACCAGCTTCATCAATCCGGCGGGGTTCACGATCCACTCGGCGATCCACGGCGCGCGCGAGGACGCGCACTTCGTCATCCATCTGCACACCGTCGCCGGCGTTGGCGTGGCGGCCCAACAGGAAGGGCTTTTGCCGATCGGCCAGAACGCCTGTCTGCTGCAGCATCAGGTCGCCTACCATGGCTATGAAGGTCTGGCGTTGAACCACGACGAACGCGAACGTCTGGTGGCGGATCTGGGCGACAAGCCGCTGATGCTTCTCAGGAACCACGGCACGTTGGCGGTCGGACAGACCGCCGCTGCGGCCTGGGTCGGCATGTTCTTCCTCGAACGGGCCTGCGCCCAGCAGGTGGCCGCCCTGTCCGGCGGGCGCGAGCACGTGCTGATCGCCCCCGAGGCGGCCCAGGCGGAGACGCGGGAGCAGGGCAAGGGCATCGGCTTCATTTCCGGCCTGGCGTGGCCGGGCGCCCTGCGGCTGCTGGACCGCAAGTCGCCGGGTTACGACGCGTGAGGGCGGTTCCCGGCCTGATCGTGGCCGGGGCCTTCACCCTGGCCGGGCTTCCCGCCTGCGCCCAGGCCTGGGTCACGCCGCGCGGCGATGGCCAGCTCATCCTGAAATTCGAGGCGATGCGCGCGGACGAGGGCTTCGATCCCGTCGGGGACAGGGCGCCGCTCCCGGCCGCACGGCGCGACGAAGCCGCTTCCCTCTTCGCCGAGTACGGCGTCGCCGACCGGTTCGCCGTCCTGTTCAAGGGCGACTGGCAATCCGGCGAGGACGCCTTCGTCGACTATGACGGCCGGGGACCGCTGGAGTTGGGCGTCCGCTGGCAGGTCTGGCGCGACGAGCGCGGCGCCGTCTCGCTGCAGGCGTCGGTCGCCGACGGCGGCGAGGGGCGCAACGCCGGCTATGCCGCGCCGGGCGAGGGAGAGCGAGACTGGGAGGTCCGATTGGCGGCGGGCCGAAACTTCAGCGTGACGGGCCGCCCCGTCTTCGTCGAGGTGCAGTCTGCCCGCCGCATGCGCGAGGGCCTGCCGGACGAGACCCGCGCCGACCTGACCGTGGGCATCCGTCACGGCAGGAACTGGACGCTGCTCGCCCAGGTCTTCGGCGGCGCTGCCGACGACGACGGCCCGCGATGGGTCAATCTCGAGACGTCGCTGGTCCGCGGCTGGGACGACTGGAGCCTGCAGCTCGGCTGGCGCACGGCCGTCTGGGGTCGCGAGACGCCCGCGTCCTCCGGTCCGGTCGTGGGGATATGGCGCCGCTTCTGACACACAGGTTGTGACGAAATGGCGCGACGGGATTCGCCTGTCGCAGCGTTAAGTGGACATCCGGCGCGAGATGGCCCAGTCGTGCGCGCCGTTTTCGGCATGACTCCAATCGCCCGAGGCTCCGCCGCGTGTTCAAGCGCCACTTTTTTCTCGTCGCCGCCGCAGTTCTGGTGGGATTGATGGCGATAGCCGCCGTCATGCGCATCGCCTTCGCCGAGGAGGGCGGCGGCGGCGGACCCGGCGGTCCGGGCGGCGGGCGCGGCGGCGGCCAGGCGGTGGCCGTGGCGGTCGTCGGTCCGCGGGAGTTTTCGGATCAGATCCGCGTCCTCGGCGTCGCCCGGGGGCTGCGCTCCGTCAACATCACCGCCCCGGCAAGCGAACTGATCACGCGCGTCATGTTCCGGGATGGTCAGTACGTCCGCGCCGGTCAGCCTCTCGTCGAGCTGCAGGCCCGCGAGGAGGACGCCGACATCATCGACGCCCGCGCCCGCCTCGCTCAGGCCGAACGCGACTACGAGCGGACGAAGACTCTCGCGGACCGCGGGATCGCTCCGCGCGTGCTTGCGGAACAGGCCGAGGCCGACCTCGAGGTGGCCCGCGCCGGTCTTCAGGCGGCGCAGGCGCGACTGGGCGACCGCGTGATCCGGGCCCCGTTCAGTGGTTTCCTCGGGCTGACCACAGTCACGGCGGGAACCCTCGTCGGGCCCAACACCGTCATCACCACGCTGGACGACGTCTCGACGGTACGGGTCGATTTCCCGATCCCGGAGCGTTTCGTCGGCGTGCTCCGTCCCGGCACGGCCATCACGGCTCGATCTGACGCCTTCGGGCAGGAGACTTTCGGGGGGCGCATCGCCCTGCTCGACACGCGCGTCGACGAGACCACACGGGCGGTGATCGCCCGGGCCGAGATTCCGAACCCCGGCGGTCGGATCCGTCCCGGCATGTCGATGAACGTCTCGGTGGCGCAGGGCGTCCGCACCAACCTCGCCGTGCCCGAGGCGGCCGTCCAGTACGAGGGCGAGAACGCCTACGTCTTCCGCATCGCCCAAGGCGAGCGGGGCGCGACGGCCCAGCGCGTGGCCGTGGAGACCGGCGCGGTCGAGGGCGGCTTCGTGGAAATCCTTTCCGGCATCGACGCCGGCGACCGACTGGTCGGCTCGGGCCTGAACCGCATTCAGCCGGGCGCTCCGGTTCGCCCGGTCGGGCAGGCCGGCGCCGCGCCGGCCGCAGCCCCCGCCCGGAAGGCCGCCCGCTGATGATGCTGTCAGACGTCGCCGTCCGCCGCCCCGTCTTCGCCGCCGTGGCGGCGATCGTCCTGTGCGTCGTCGGCGCCGCCGCCTTCTTCTTCCTGCCGGTGCGCGAGCTGCCGGACGTCGACCCGCCGATCGTCTCGGTTTCGACCAGCTACGCCGGCGCCTCGGCCGAGGTGATCGAGAGCCGGATCACCGAGCCGATCGAGCAGCAGGTCGCCGGCATTCCCGGCATCGAGCGCATCACCTCGACCAGCCGCGACGGTCGCTCCAACGTGTCGATGGAGTTCAGCCTCGACCGGAACATCGACGACGCCGCCAACGACGTGCGCGACCGCGTCTCCCGCGTGCTCGGGCGGCTGCCGGATCAGGCGCAGCCGCCCGAGGTGTCCAAAGCCGATTCGGACAGCCAGCCCGTCATCATCCTGTTCCTCCGTTCGTCGACGATGGATCGGCTGGAGCTGACCGACTACGCCGACCGCTATCTGCTCGACCGCCTCGCCACCGTGCCCGGCGTCGCCCAGGTCCAGATCTACGGCGAGCAGCGCTACGCCATGCGCATCTGGCTGGACCCCGCCGCGCTGAGCGCGCGCGGGCTTACCGTCACGGACGTCGAATCCGCCCTGACGACGCAGAACGTCGAACTGCCCGCGGGCGCGCTGGAGTCCGGCGAGAAGGACTACACGGTCCGCGTCGCCCGCAACTACGCGACCCCCGAGGAATTCGCCCAGATGCCGATCGGCGTGGCAGGCTCGGCGTCCCAGCCGGGGTCGACCAATGCGGTCCTGGGGCCGGCGACCTACGTCACCCGCCTTGGCGACGTGGCCCGGATCGAGGAAGGACCGACTGAGGACCGCCGCATGTTCCGCGGCAACGGCCTCGACCAGATCGGGCTGGCTGTGACCCGACAGGCCCAGTCGAACGACCTCGAAATCTCCAAGGGCGTGCAGGACATGATCGAGCAGGTCCGCTCGAGCCTGCCGCCGGGCACCGAACTGGTGGTGGGATCGGACAACTCGGTCTTCACCAAGCACGCCATCGAGGAGGTCTGGATCACCATCGGCATCTCGCTGGTGCTGGTCGCCCTGGTGAACTTCGTCTTCCTCGGCAGCTTCCGGGCCGCCCTCATCCCCACCGTCGTCGCGCCGATCTGCCTGCTGGCGACGTTCATCGTGCTGGCTCCTCTGGGCTTTTCGCTGAACCTGCTGACCTTGCTGGCGCTGGTGCTCGCCATCGGTCTGGTGGTCGACGACGCTATCGTGGTGACCGAAAACATTCAGCGGCGACTGGACCACGGCGAGCCGCCGCTGGTCGCCGCCGAAAGGGGGGCGCGCCAGGTCTTCTTCGCCGTGGTCGCCACGACCGTCGTGCTGCTGGCGGTGTTCGCGCCGCTCCTTTTCCTGCCCGGCTACGTCGGCCGCCTGTTCGTCGAGCTGGCCGCCGCCATCGCCGCGGCCGTGGCCTTCTCGGCCTTCCTGGCCCTGAGCCTGTCGCCGATGCTGGCGTCCAAGATCCTGCGGCCCGCCACCTCATCCGGCTGGTTCGTGCGCAAGGTGGACGGAGCCATGGACGCTCTGCGTCGGTCCTACGAGCGGTCGCTGAACGCGCTCGTCGGCCGCCACGTGGCGGCGATCGGGGTCGGCGTGCTCGTCGTGGGCGTGGGCCTCGGCGCTTTCCTCATGTTCAAGAGCTTGCCGAACGAACTGGTGCCTGACGAGGACCGCGGCCGCGTCACCATTCGCGTCCAGGGCCCCGAGGGCGCGGGCTTCGACTACACCCGCCGCATCATGCTGGGCCTGGAGCCGACGCTGGCGGAGTACCGCGCGGGCGGCGAGGTGGATTCCTACCTGATCTCGGCACCCGGCTTCGGCGGGGGCAGTTTCAACTCCGGCAACGCCGTGCTCGTCCTCAAGGACTGGAGCGAGCGTGATCGCGCGGCGGACGAGATCGCCCAGGAGCTGAACGGCAAGCTGCGCGGCCAGACCGACGCCCAGGTCAACGCCTCGGTGCCGGGCGGCTTCCAGCGCGGCGCGGGCAATTCCAACTCGATCGAGATGGTCGTGACCGGGTCCGATTACGGCGACATCTTCGCCTGGCTGCAGCCCATCCTGGCGGCGGCCCAGCAGAACCCGGGCTTCTCGCGTCCGCGTCTCAACTACGAGCCGAACGCCCCGCGCCTGCTGGTCGACGTCGATCCCGAGAAGGCGGCGGCGCTCGGGGTTTCCGCCCAGCAGATCGGCCGCACGCTGGAGACCATGTTCGGTTCCCGTCGTTCGACCACCTACATCAAGGGCGGTCAGGAGTATGACGTGATCCTCCAGACGAGGCGCGACGAGCGCCGCTCCGTCACCGATCTGGAGTCTCTCTATGTGAAGACGGGTTCGGGCGCGCTGGTGCCCTTGTCCGCGGTGGTGCGGACCCAGACCTCGGGCGACACGCCGGATCGTCGGCGTCTCGATCGCCAGCGCGCCATCACCCTGTCGGCGGATCTCAATCCCGGCACGACGTTGGCCGACGCAATGGCCTTCCTCGAGGCCGAGGTCGCGAAACAGCCTACCGGCGTGGGCGCGGTCCAGTGGGGCGGCGCGGCGCGCGACCAGAACGAGGCGGGCGGCGCCGTGGCCGCGGCCTTCGGCTTGGCCCTCCTCCTGGTCTTCCTGGTGCTGGCGGCCCAGTTCGAGAGCTGGATCACGCCCGCCGTCATCATGCTGACCGTGCCGTTGGCCGCGGCCGGCGGCCTGTTCGGCCTCGTCATGGCGGGCTCAAGCCTCAACATCTATTCCCAGATCGGCCTGATCATCCTCATCGGCGTGGCGGCCAAGAACGGCATCCTGATCGTGGAATTCGCCAACCAACTGCGGGATCAGGGCCGATCGGTGCGCGAGGCCATCGTCGAGGCGTCGGCCCTGCGCCTGCGCCCCATCATCATGACCTCGATCGCCACATCGTTCGGGGCGCTGCCGCTGGTGCTGTGGCAGGGGGCCGGCGCCGGAAGCCGCCAGACGATCGGCGTGGTCATCTTCGCCGGGGCGCTGTTCGCCACCGTCCTGACGCTCTTCGTGGTGCCGGTGATCTATGGCCTGCTGGCGCGCTTCACCCGTTCGCCCGAGTATACCGCCCGCAAGATCGAGGAGTGGGAGGCGAAGGAGGTCACGGCCAACGACGCCGTGCCGCAGGCGGCGGAATAGGCCGTCAGGCGGCGGGCGGCGGCGCCGTCTCGACCATCAGCCAGGCGATCAGGTCGCGGCGGTCCGTCGGGTCCGGCACGCCCGCGAAGCTCATCTTGTTGCCCGGCAGGAACTGCTTCGGGTTCTCCAGCCAGTGGTCCAGCCGCTCTCCGTCCCAGGCGAAGTCGGCGGCCTTCAGGGCGTTGGAATAGTTGTAGCCGCCCTTGCCGCCCGACTTGCGGCCGAACACGCCGTGCAGGTTCGGCCCCGTCATGTTCGGGCCTCCGGGCGTGAAGGTGTGGCAGGAGCGACAGCGCGCGGCCGCGCGACGGCCGTTGTCCAGATCCGCCGCGGACCAGGGCGCGGGCAGGCTCTCGAAGACGGCGACCTTCTGGGCCTCGGTCAGCGGCGGGGGAGGGGGCGCTTCGGCCTCGCCCGAGGCCCCGTCGCTTCCTGATGAGCAGCCGCCCAGCAGGGCGGCGGACGCGGCGAACAGGACGGCGGTGCGGATCATGTCGGTCTCCCGGGATGCGCCTGTGATGGCCCGGTCCGCAGCCGCGGGCAAGGGTGCTGGACGCCGCGCCGCTGCGGCTGTTACCCGGATGCATGGCCTTCATTACGGCGCTGGATCCCGTCGTCGTCGCCGCCCTTCTGGGTGGAACGGGACTGATCGTCGGCAGCTTCCTGGCGCTGGCCTCCGTGCGGTTGCCGGAGGGCGAGGGCGTGGTCGCCGGCCGCTCGCGTTGCCGGTCCTGCGCTGCGCCGGTCCGGCCGCGGCATCTGATCCCGGTGATCTCATGGTTGACGTTGCGGGGCCGCTGCGCCGATTGCGGCGCCGCGATCTCACCGCGCCATCCGCTGATCGAGCTCGCCGCCGCCGGTCTCGGCGTCTGGGCGGGCCTGGCCGCGCCCGGCCCGACGCTGGCGCTCGCCGGGGCCGTGCTCGGCTGGCAGCTGCTGCTGATCGCGGCGATCGACGCCGAGCGGTTCCAGATGTTCGACGTGCTGCTGATTCCCCTGATCCTGACCGGCCTGCTGCAGGGGGCGTCGCAGGGTTGGGACGTTGCGGCGCTGCGCCTTCTGGGCGCGACCCTCGGCTTCGGTCTGCTGTGGGGGATAGCCTTCCTCTATGCCCGCCTGCGGGGGCGGACGGGCTTGGGGGACGGCGATCCCATTCTTCTGGCCGGCTCGGGCGCCTGGGTCGGAGCCGTCGGCCTGCCCTCCGTGCTGCTCTGGGCCGCGTTGGCGGGGCTCAGCGTGGTGGCGGCCCGGCTGATGCTGCGAAAGGCCGTGCGCGGCGACGACCGCATGCCGTTCGGGGTCTTCCTCGCCGTCGGGACGTGGCTGGTCTGGCTGCACGGCCCCATCGGGCTCTAGCGTCCCGTCGTCAGGCGCACCACCATGTGGGCCGTGGTGTCCAGAATGGCCGTGTCGTCGTCGGCCCGGCGCAGCAGTCCGAATCCCGCGCCGACCGATTCCACCAGGCTGACGACTTCATAGCTGGCCAGCCGCGGCTCCAGGCCCGCGGGGTGAAATCCCGCCGCGCGCGCGCGGGCGATGCGCCGCTCCAGCGCGAGGTGCAGCCGCCGGAGGCGTCGGATGCGGCTTTCGGCGAAGGCGGCGTCGCCCCGATCGGCCATCAGACGTTCGACCCGCAGTGCCGCCCCGTGCACCCTCCAGACCTCGGCCATGGCCTCCACGAAGGCGCGGCAGGCGCGAAACGCCTCATCCCCCGACCAGTCGCCTTCCAGAAGGGTCGCCAGCGCTTCCGTGTCCGGGGCCGCGGCCTCGCAGAGCGCCAGCGCGGCCTCGTCCACGGTCCTGAAATAGGTGTAGACGCTGGGCGCGGAGACGCCGGCGCGCTGGGCGACGTCGGCGATCCGGACGGCGCCCGGCCCCCGCTCCTCAAGCAACTCCCTCACCGCCGCCAGCAGCGCCTCACGAGTCCGCGCGCCGCGTCTGCGGATCCTGTGACCCAGCTTGTTGGTCAGCGGTTCTGACATGCGGCCCCGGGGGAGCGGAGGGAAGCTGGTGCCGGCTGCAGGGATCGAACCCGCGACATCCAGTTTACAAAACTGGCGCTCTACCAACTGAGCTAAGCCGGCCCGGGAAAGGCGTGCCGCCTTATGCCGAGCGCTGCGCCCTCAGTCCATGGCCGCCGCGATGCGTCCCGCCAGCGCCTTCAGCGTCTCCGCATCGGCCATGGGCGCGTGGCCGTGCCCCTTGAGGGCCCGGTCGGCCCACCGGGGCACGACGTGGAAATGCAGGTGGAAGACCGTCTGGCCGCCGGCGTCGCCGTTGTACTGCATGACCGAGATCCCGTCCGGCGTCAGGGCCCTCGCGGCGGCCCGGGCGGTGCGCCTGACGCCCTCCGCCAGTTCGGCCAACACCGCCGGCTCCACCTCCAGCAGGTTGCGCGCCGTCGAGACCTTCGAAACCAGCAGCACGTGCCCTTCCGACTGCGGGAACACGTCCATGAAGGCCAGCACGCGGTCGTCCTCCCACACCTTCACGCAGGGCAGATCGCCCCTCAGAATCTTCGCGAAGACGTTGTCGGGGTCATAGGCGCCGGTCAGGCTCATGGGCGTCTCCTTCGTCGTCCTGCGTAGCAAAGTCCGCGCGGGGAGGGGAGCGGAAGCCGGTCTCATGCGCTATCGGAAGCGTGACCGTATCGGAGGACCGCCCATGATCCGCTTCATCGTCCAGGCCCTTGTGACCATGCTCGGCCTGTGGCTGTCGGCGCAGGTCGTGCCGGGCGTCGGCTTCACCTCGACCGGCAGCCTGATCGCCGCCGCCGTCATACTCGGGCTGGTCAACGCCGTGGTGCGGCCGATCCTGGTCGTCGTGACCTTTCCGATCACCGTGATCACCCTCGGGCTGTTCCTGCTGGTCGTGAACGCCGCCATGATCGGGCTGACCGCCATGTTCCTGGGCGGATTCGCCGTCGACGGCCTGTGGGCGGGGATCGGCGCGGCGATCGTCACCGGCGTGGTCAGCTGGCTGGCAGGCGCCTTCATCCCGGACGGCGCGAAACGGGACTGAGCTGGACGGCGGGGTTCGTGCGGTCCAGCGTGGCCGCATGACCGACTCGACGCCGCGGCCGCCCGGACGCTTCACCCTCATCGGCCCCGGCATCGTCGTGGCCGCGACGGGCGTGGGGGCCGGCGACCTCGTCGCGACCCTGGTGGCCGGGTCCCGCTTCGGCCACGTCCTCCTGTGGGCGGCGATCCTCGGGACGGTGCTGAAGATCGCGCTTGCCGAAGGCGTCGGACGGTTCACGCTGACGTCGGGCAGGACGATGTTCGAGGGATGGTCGGACCTGCCGGGCCCGCGCTTCGGTCGGGTGAACTGGGCCGGCGGTTATTTCGGCCTCTATGTCGTCGTCTGGGGCTTCGTCTACGGCGCGGCGGCGATGACGGCGTCGGCGCTGCCGTTGACCGCGCTCTTTCCCGTGATGGATCTCAAGTCCTGGGGCATGGCCATGGGCGTGCTGGGGCTGGGCCTGACCTTCCTCGGCGGCTACGGCCTGTTCGAGAAGATCATGGCCGGACTGGTCGGGATCATGTTCGTGACGGTGGTGGGGCTGGCCCTGATCGTGGCGCCCGACGTGCCGCGCCTGCTGACCGGGCTGTGGCCGACGTTGCCGGCCGGCTCCGGCTTCTACGTGCTGGGTCTGATCGGCGGCGTGGGGGGCACCATCACCACCGCCGCCTACGGCTACTGGCTGGCGGCGAAGGGCTGGCGCGGACCGGAGTTCGTCCGGACCATGCGGATCGACAACCGCGTCGCCTACGGCATGACGGGGCTCTTCGTGGTCGCCATGCTGGTCGTCGGCGCGGAGTTGCTGCACGCCTCGGGAACGGCCCTTCAGAGCGGCGACCGGGGCCTGCTGGACCTCGCTCAGGTGCTTGAGGACCGCTTCAACCGCCCCGTCGCCATCGCCTTCCTGATCGGGTTCTGGGCGACGGCCTTCTCCAGCCTGATCGGAGTCTGGCAGGGCGTCAGCCTGATGTTCGCCGACTTCGTCGCCCACCTCGCGGAGCGGTCCGACGACCCGGCGGCGAGGGGATCGCGCAGTCCTGCGTTTCGGGCCTATGCCTTGTGGCTGACCTTCCCGCCGATGGCCTTGCTGTTCCTCGAGCGTCCCTATGCCCTGATCATCGCCTACGGCGTGCTGGGAAGCCTGTTCATGCCGTTTCTCGCGGGCACGCTGATCTGGCTCCTGAATTCGGTCCGGACCCCGGCCGAATGGCGCTCCGGCCTCGTGTCGAACGCCCTTCTCATCCTCTCCGCGATCCTGTTCGCCGTGCTGGCGGTCAGGGAGATCGTGGGTCTGGCATGACGATTTCTGTGGGTATTGCCCGGCCGCGACGATCCGCCTAGGGAGCGCCCGACATGAACCGGTTACAGGGGGCTTCATGACGACCGCATTTCTCTTCCCGGGCCAAGGCAGCCAGGCCGTCGGCATGGGCGCGGCGCTGGCCGACGCCTTTCCGGCCGCCCGCGAGGTCTTCGCCGAGGTCGACGACGCCCTGGACCAGCGCCTGTCGCTGCTGATGCGCGAGGGGCCGGAGGATCAGCTGACCCTGACCGAGAACGCACAGCCCGCGCTGATGGCGGTCTCCGTCGCCGTCATGCGGGCGCTGAAGGCCGAGTTCGACGTGGCCGTGACTTCGGCCTCCTTCGTCGCCGGGCATTCGCTGGGCGAGTACTCCGCGCTCTGCGCCGCCGGAACCCTGTCTCTGGCCGACGCCGCCCGCCTTCTGAAGCTTCGGGGGCAGGCCATGCAGCGCGCCGTGCCGGTCGGCCGGGGCGCCATGGCCTCGCTGATCGGGCCGAAGACCGATCTGGCCCTTGCCGAGGCCGCCGCGGCGGCCGGCGCCGAGGTCGGCGTCTGCGTCGTGGCCAACGACAACAATGCCGGCAACGTCGTGATCTCGGGCGAGAAGGCCGCCGTCGATCGCGCCATCGAGAAGGCCAAGGAGCTGGGAGCCCGCGCCATTCCGCTGAACGTCTCGGCGCCCTTCCACTGCCCTCTGATGGCGCCTGCGGCGGAAGAGATGGCCGCCGCCCTCGCCGGGGCGGCCCTGAACGCGCCCGTCGTGCCGGTGGTCGCCAACGTCACCGCCCGGCCTGAGACCGATCGGGAGACGGTCCGCCGCCTTCTGGTCGAGCAGGTCACCGGCCGCGTTCGCTGGCGCGAGTCGATGGAGTGGATGGCCGGCGAAGGCGGCGTGACCCGCTTCGTCGAGGTCGGCTCGGGCAAGGTGCTGGTCGGCATGGCGAAGCGCATCGCCCCCGACGCCGAGAGCCTGTCCCTGAACGGGCCCACCGATCTTGAGGCCTTCATTCGCGTCTGAAATCGCAGCGTTTCCGCATCTGTCCGTGTAGTCAGTGAGTTCGAAAGTTGAGCGCACGCGTCACCACCCATTCCGCCGCCGTGACCTGGGGCTGGGCCCGTTGGTTCGTCTTCGCCGGTCTGATCGCCGCCGCCCTGTGGGTCGGCGGCTGGTTCCATGACGGGAACCCGCTGGATCATCTGCTGTCCGGTGCCACGGGCGCCGTCGTCGCCGTCGCCGCCGCCTTCGCCTTCCCCCGCTGCCCGCGCTGCAACCACCATCTGTTCGGCCGGAACGAGGACGGCTCGCGCCGTTTCCTTCGGCCCCGCCAGCGGTGCGGAAAGTGCAATCTGGACCTGACGCGCTACGCGCCCGGCGATCCGCGCGCGAAGAAGGAGTGATCTCCGGTTTGCCCCGCGCCGCTCACGGGCGGTAAGGACGGGATCGACATCTGCGGAGACTCTCATGTTCGACCTTTCCGGCAAGACCGCCCTCGTGACCGGAGCGACCGGCGGCATCGGCGGCGCGATCGCGCGTGCCCTGCACGCCCGGGGAGCCGCCGTGGTCCTTTCCGGCACGCGTGAGGCGGTTCTGGCCGATCTGGCGAAATCGCTGGGGGACCGCGCCTTCGTGGCTCCCGCCAACCTTTCGGACCCCGAATCGGTCGACGGCCTGATCGGTCGGGCGGAAGAGGCGGCGGGCGCGCCGCTGGACATTCTCGTCGCCAACGCCGGCATCACGAAGGACGGCCTTCTGATGAGGATGAAGGACGAGGACTTCGCCGAGGTGCTGAAGGTCAATCTGGAAAGTTACTTCCGGCTCTCCCGCGCCGCCATGAAGGGCATGATGAAGCGCCGGGCCGGCCGCATCATCGGCATCACCTCCGTGGTCGGCGTCACCGGCAATCCCGGCCAGACCAACTACGCGGCCTCGAAGGCCGGCATGATCGGCTTCTCGAAGTCGCTGGCGCAGGAAGTCGGCAGCCGCGGCATCACGGTGAACTGCATCGCCCCGGGCTTCATCGCCTCGCCCATGACGGACGTGCTCAACGACCAGCAGCGCGAGACGATCCTGCGCAACATTCCGGCGGGCCGTCTGGGCACGGGAGACGAAATCGCCGCCGCCGCCGTCTTCCTGGCGTCGGACGAGGCCGCCTACGTGACGGGGCAGACGCTGCATGTGAACGGCGGCATGGCGATGATCTGATCACGGCCTGCAACAGGCTGTTTCCACCTTTGCAGCCTGTGCTAAACCCAATCCGAGCTTCGGCGTTGAGTCCCCGACGGACTTGCGCCGTCGTCGCCGTCGTGAGACGGCAGGCCTGACCGAAGACCCCGCCGCTCGCGGCGCTTAGAGAACAGAGACACCCATGTCCGACACCCTGGAACGCGTCCGCAAGATCGTGATCGACCACCTGGACGCCGACCCCGACAAGGTCACCGAGAAGGCCTCCTTCATCGACGATCTCGGCGCCGACTCGCTCGACAACGTCGAGCTGGTCATGGCCTTCGAAGAGGCCTTCGACATCGAGATCCCCGACGACGCGGCCGAGCACATCCAGACGGTCGGCGACGCGGTGAAGTTCATCGACGAGAAGCTGGCGGGCTGATCCGCCCGTCACTGACGGCTTGATGGCCGCCGCGGCGCGTCCCTGTAGGGCGGGTCCGGCGGCCATCGGCGTTTCTGCCGTTTCGCTTTCGACAGGAGTTTTCGCATGCGCCGCGTCGTCGTCACCGGACTGGGCCTGCTCACCCCGCACGGCGCGGGGGTGGAGCACGCTTGGAAGAGCATTCTGGACGGCAAGTCCGCCATCCGGCCGATCACCGCCTTCGACGCGGAAGGCTTCGCCTGCTCGATCGCCGGCGAGGTGCCCCAGGTCGACGGCCGCGGCCATGGCGCGCCGGGGCAGCCGGGCGTCTTCGATCCCGAGGCCGTCATGTCGGCCAAGGACCGCAAGCGCGTCGACGACTTCATCGTCTACGCCATCGCCGCCGCCGACGAAGCCTTGGCCGACGCCGGCTGGAAGCCGGAAAGCGAAGAGGACAAGTGCGCCACGGGGGTCATGATCGGCTCCGGCATCGGCGGCCTCGGCCCCATCGCGGCGACGGCGCTGGAGATGCAGGAGAAGGGTCCACGGCGCGTCAGCCCCTTCTTCATCCCCATGTCGCTGATCAACCTCGCCTCGGGCCAGGTGTCGATCCGTCACGGCCTGAAGGGACCGAACCACTCCGTCGTCACCGCGTGCGCCACGGGCGCCCACGCCATCGGCGACGCGGCCCGGATGATCGCGCTCGGCGATGCGGACGTCATGGTGGCGGGCGGGGCCGAGAGCTCGGTCGTGCCCATCGGCATCGCCGGTTTCCTTGCCTGCCGTGCGCTCTGCACCGACTTCCAGGACCAGCCCGAGAAGGCCAGCCGACCCTACGACAAGGACCACGCCGGATTCGTCATGGGCGAGGGCGCGGGCATCATGGTGCTGGAGGAGCTGGAGCACGCAAAGGCGCGCGGGGCTAAGATCTATGCCGAGGTCGTGGGTTACGGGATGTCCGGCGACGCCCACCACATCACCGCGCCGAGCGAGGACGGGGAGGGCGGCTATCGCGCCATGCAGGCGGCCCTGAAGCGCGCCGGCCTGCAGCCTTCGGACGTCGACTACGTCAACGCCCACGGCACCTCCACCATGGCGGACTGGATCGAGGCCAAGGCGGTCGAGCGCCTGATGGGCGACCACGCGCCCAAGGTGGCCCTCTCGTCCACAAAGTCGATGATCGGCCATCTGCTCGGCGCCGCGGGGGCGGTGGAGTGCGTCTACTGCGTGCTCGCCATCCGCGACCAGATCGCGCCGCCGACCATCAATCTCGAGAACCCGGAGCAGGAAACGGCCCTGAACATGGTCAAGGACAAGGGCGAGCCGATGAGGATCGACGTCGCCATGTCCAACTCTTTCGGCTTCGGCGGCACCAACGCGACCGTCGTCTTCCGCAAGGTGGACTGAGGTGCGGCTTCCCCGGTTCGGCGGCGGCGACCGCAAGCCCTTCGCCATCGCCATGCTGGCGGCAACGGCGACGTTCAGCGTCTTTCTGATCGGCCTGCTGGCGGTGGTCTGGAGCGTCTTCTACGCGCCCGGCCCTTCGGCCCGCACGGGGGACGCCACCATCGTGACCCTGCCGTCCGGCGCGGGCGTCTCGGCAATCGCCCAGCAGCTCAAGCAGGCGGGCGTCATCCGCTCCACCGACATGTTCAAGGCGGCGGTGACCCTGACGGGGGCCGACCGGCGCCTGCGTGCAGGCGAATATGAGGTGCCCAGCCGGGCCTCCCTGCGCTCGGTGGTGAGCCTCCTCGTTTCCGGCCGCGTCGTCCGCCACTACGTGACCCTGCCGGAGGGCTGGTCCTCCGCCCAGGCCGTCGACATCCTGATGCGCAACCCGCTGCTGACCGGCGAGGTCGAGACCCCGCCCGAGGGCAGTCTGTGGCCCGACACCTACGAGATCAGCAGGGGCGAGACGCGGGATTCGGTCATCCGGCGCATGCGCCTGGCCCACGACCGGAACCTCGCCGAGCTGTGGGCCCAGCGGGGGCCCAACAGCGTCGTCTCGTCGCCCGAAGAGGCGGTCATCCTGGCCTCGATCGTGGAAAAGGAGACCGGCGTGGCCGCCGAGCGACCGCGGGTGGCCGCCGTCTTTTCCAACCGCCTCCGCATCGGCATGCGGCTGGAGAGCGATCCGACCATCGTCTACGGCATCACCCAGGGGCGTCCGCTGGGCCGCGGTCTGCGTCGCTCCGAGATCGACGCGCCGACGCGCTGGAACACCTACCAGATCGACGGCCTCCCCCCCACGCCCATCGCCAACCCGGGCGGAGAAGCGATCAAGGCGGTGCTGAACCCTCCGGTGACGCAGGATCTGTTCTTCGTGGCCGACGGAACGGGGGGGCACGTCTTCGCGCCGACCTACGAGCAGCATCTTGAGAACGTCGCTCGCTGGCGGGCCATCGAGCGTCGCCGCGCCGGTCTGCCGCCGGAGCGCGCGCCCGAGGCGGCCGTCGGTGAGGCGGCCTCGGCCCCGACCGGCGAGATGGCGCCGGACGCCGGCGCCGAGGTCACCATCCTGCCGCCCGGGCAGGCCCCGCGATGAGCGCGGACCGGCAGTTCTCCGGCATGACCGGCTTCGGCCGCGCGGAAGGCGCGGGTCACGGCTGGACGTGGTCGGTGGAGGCCCGCTCGGTCAACGGGCGGAACCTTGAAGTCCGCCTCCGGGGGCCCTCCGGCTTCGACGATCTGGAACGGCTGACCAAGGCGGCCGCGCAGGGGCGCTTCGCGCGCGGGCAGGTTTCGCTGACGGTGCAGGCCCGACCTGAAGCCGGGGCCGTTTCCGTAGGCGTCGATTCCGCGGCGCTCGACCGCTATCTGACGTTGGCCCGTCAGCTCGTCGAGGCCGGTGCCGCCCCGCCCACGGCCGACGGACTGCTGGCGCTGCGCGGCGTGATCGCGGCGGACGAGGCCGGCGTCGACCCGGACGTGCAGCAGACCGTCCAGGCGGACATGGCCGCGACGGTGGACGAGGCGCTGGACGCGCTCCAGGCGTCGCGTCGGCACGAGGGCGAACAGCTCCTCCCCGTCCTGGGAGGCCTGATCGACCGCATCGAGGGATTGGTCGGCGATGCGGAGCGCGAGGCCGCCGCGCAGGTCGATGCCGTCCGCGACCGCTTCACCCGTCGGATGGCCGATCTGGCCCCAGACGCTCCGGGGCTGGAGGAACGGGTTTTTCTGGAAGCGGCGTCTCTGGCCGCGAAGGCGGACGTGCGTGAGGAGCTGGACCGGCTGACGGCCCACGTCGCCTCCGCTCGCAAACTGCTGACCACGCCTCCCGCGGGCCGCAAACTGGACTTTCTGATGCAGGAGTTCATGCGCGAAGCGAACACCCTTTGTTCCAAGTCCGCGACCGTCCCCCTGACCGCAGTCGGGCTGGACCTGAAGGCCGCGGTCGAACAGCTGAGAGAACAGGTTCAGAATGTCGAATGAGCGTACCCCGCGCCGGGGCGTCCTGCTGATCGTGGCCAGCCCGTCGGGGGCCGGCAAGACCAGCCTGTGCCGCCGTCTGATGGCCGATCATGGGGCGCTGGAGCTGTCGGTGTCCGTCACCACCCGCGGCATTCGCCCCGGGGAAGTGGCCGATCGCGACTACCACTTCGTCGACCACGCCGAGTTCCAGCGCCTCATCGACGACGACGCCTTCCTCGAATGGGCCGACGTGCACGGCAACCGGTACGGCTCCCTGCGCGGTCCGGTGGACAAGGCTCTGGCCGAGGGCAGGGACGTGCTGTTCGACATCGACTGGCAGGGTGCGGCCGAGGTGGCCCGGAAATGTCCCGACGACGCCGTGCGGGTCTTCATCCTGCCTCCCAGCCTTGCGGAGCTGCGCCGCCGGCTGGTCACCCGCAGCCAGGACGACGAGGACGTGATCGAGCGCCGCATCCAGAACGCCAAGGGCGAGATCGAGCACTGCGACGCCTTCGACTACGTCTTCGTCAACGACGACTTCGACCGCAGCTACGCCGAGCTGGCGCACATCTACCACGCGGAACGCAGCAAGCGTCGCCGCAACCTCTGGGTCTCGGCATACCAGAAGGCCCTGCTGGACGAGGTCGTCTGACGGCCCCTTGCGCCGGTCGGCGTGCTTCCCACATCGGACTCATCGTCGAAACAGCGAAAGGAGGTGGTCGAATGTCTCATTGTCTCACGCCCTCAGCGGCCCTGACGCACGCGACCTCCGCCCTCCCGGGGGCGCGCGCCTGAACGGCCGTCAAGGCTGAACAATGGAAGGGCCGTCCCACCGGGGCGGCCCTTCGTCGTTTCAGGACCGCTTGCGCCGCGCCAGCGTCGGGCCTTCGGGCGTCTCTGGCGGCGTCGGCCGCGCCTGACCCACCGTCGCGCGCGCCAGTCTCAGGAACCCGGCCAGGTCGATCACCTCGGCCCGGTCCTCGGGATTGATCCCCGCCTCGTCGCACAGGCGTGCCCCGCCAAGCTGCTTCAGGCTCGAACGGAGCATCTTCCTGCGCTGGCCGAACGCCGCCGCCGTCACCCGTTCCAGCGCCTTCAGCAAAGGCTTCTCCGGCCGGTCCGAGCGCGGGACCAGGTGGACCACGGCGCTGGCCACCTTGGGCGGCGGAGTGAAGGCCGCGGCGGGCAGGTGCATCACCAGCCTCGCCTCCGCCACGGCCTGGGCGATCACCGCCAGGCGGCCATAGGCGTCCTCGCCCGGCCTCGCGACGACGCGCTCCGCCACCTCCTTCTGGAACATCAGCGTCAGGGCATGCGGGGTCCATGGCCCCGTCAGCCACTTGATCAGCAGCGGGGTGCCGACGTTGTAGGGCAGGTTCGACACCAGATGCGCCGGTCCCTCGACCAGCTGATCCTCGCGCACGTTCAGCGCGTCGCCCTCGACGATCGTCAGTCGCCCCGACCCGTCATCCAGGTCCGACAGAAGAGGGACGAACCGGGGATCTTTCTCGACGAGAACGACCCGCCCCGCGTCGCTTTCCAGCAGCGCCCGGGTCAAGCCGCCCGGACCGGGGCCGACCTCGATCACCGGCCGCCCCTCGAAAGGCCCGGCCAGCCGTACGATCTTCCGCGTGACGTTCAGATCGAGCAGGAAATGCTGGCCGAAGCTCTTCTTCGCCGACAGCCCGTGGGCGTCCAGCTGTTCACGCAGGGAGGGAAGTTCGTCGGTCACGCCCGGTCATAGCGGCGTCGGAGCCGCGAGGGGAGGGGCGTCAGTGCGCCTTCTCTCCGGGCCTGAGCGTCAGCACCCGCACGCCGGTCGCCGTCACCGCCACCGTGTGCTCGAACTGGGCCGACAGTTTTCCGTCCTCGGTGACCACCGTCCAGCCGTCTTCGAGGGTCACGGTGCGCGCCCGGCCCTCGTTGATCATCGGTTCGATGGTGAAGGTCATCCCTTCCTTCAGCTTCAAGCCCATGCCCGGCTTGCCGAAGTGCAGCACCTGCGGCGCCTCATGCATCTCGCGCCCGATCCCGTGGCCGCAGAAGTCACGAACGACGGAATAGCCGGCCTTCTTCGCATGGCGCTCGATCGCATGGCCGACGTCGCCCAGCGTCGCGCCCGGCCGGACCGCGCGAATGCCTTTCCACATCGCTTCCTGCGTCGTGCGCACCAGCCGACGGGCGTGCGGCGGCACGTCGCCGATGAGATACGTCTTGCTGGAGTCGGCGATCCAGCCGTTCTTCTCCAGGGTCACGTCCAGGTTCAGGATGTCGCCGTCGCGCACGATCTCGTCTGCGCTGGGCACGCCATGACAGACGACTTCGTTGCGCGAGCAGTTCAGAACGAAACCGTAGTCGTACTGACCCTTGCTGGCGGGCCGCGCCTTCAGGTCCTCGACGATGAAGCGCTCGACTTCGTCGTTGATTTCCAGCGTGCTCATCCCGCCCAGCGTCAGTCCGTCCAGGTGAGTGAACACCGACGCCAGCAGCCGGCCGGATTCGGCCATCGCGTCGATCTCCGCGGGGGTTTTCGTCACCTTGCCGACGTCCTCACTTCAGACCGCGCCGCCTGGCGGCCATTTCCGCGCCCAGCCGGATCGCGGCGATCAGGCTGTCTGCGCGGGCGACGCCCTTGCCGGCGATCTCGAACCCCGTGCCATGGTCGGGCGACGTCCGCACCACCGGCAGGCCCAGGGTGACGTTGACCCCTCCCCAGAAGTCGATCGTCTTGACCGGGATCAGCGCCTGATCGTGATACAGGCAGATCGCGGCGTCGTAGGCCGCCCGCGCTTCTTCATGGAACAGGGTGTCGGCGGCCAGCGGATCCGTGATCTCGATCCCCTCCGCGCGCAGGGCGGCGGCCGAGGGGCCCAGCACCTCCACCTCCTCCAGACCAAGGGATCCGCCCTCGCCCGCGTGGGGGTTCAGGCCCGCCAGCGCCAGCCGGGGCCGGGCCACGCCGAAGTCGCGGCGAAGGGTCTCGTGCACCACGCGCGCGGTGCGGATGACCCGATCCGCAGTGATCAGTTCCGGGACCTCGGCGAGGGGCGTGTGGATCGTGACCAGCGCCACCTTCAGGTCGCGCGCCGTCAGCATCATCACCGGCCCGCGCGTGCCGTCGTACGGCAGATCCCCCGTCAGGTCGGCGATGAACTCGGTGTGCCCGGGGAAGGGAAATCCCGCCGCATACAGGGGCGCCTTGGCGATCGGAGCGGTCACGACTCCCGCGGCGCTGCCGTCCATGGCCAGATCGACCGCGCGGGCGATCCAGTCGGCGACGCAGCCGGCATTGGCCGGATCGGGGCGCCCCGGCGTCGCCGGAACCGCCGTCGGCAGGTCGATCACGGGCACGGCGCGAGGAAAGGCCGACCTCGCCTCCGCGGGGTCGAAGACGGCGGCGACGGGCGCCCCGCCGGCCTCGACCAGCCGCGCGTCCCCGATCACCACGAAGGTGGGGCCGCCGTCTCTGAGGGCCGCCCATGCCCTGGCGACGATCTCGGGCCCTATGCCCGCCGGCTCTCCCAGCGAGAGGGCCAGCGGCGGAGTCATTTCTGTTCGATCAGGGCGTCCGCGCGCAGGTCGCGGATGTAGCGCCGCTCCAGCATGGCCAGTTGCGAGCGCTGCAGCCGCGACTCGACCTCGTCGCGCGACGGCAGGGCGGCCGAGCCCACGCGCCGGCCGCAGACCCCGACCAGGTGCACGCCCAGCGGGGTGCGGACCGGGCCGACGATCGCGCCGTCGGGCGCCTGGGCCACGGCTTCCTGGAATTGCGGAATGACGCTCTGCAGGTCGCCCTCGCCCAGATCGGTGCCCAGCAGGCCCGTCTCGGACGTGGCGCGCGTCAGCATGTTGTCGCAGGTCAGTTCGGGCTGCAGGGCGGTCAACCGCTGGCCCGCGGCCGTCACGGCGGCGGCGTCGGCGGTCTCGGGCAACTCGACCATGATCTGGCGCAGGCTGATCAGTTGCGTGGCCGAGCCCTGGCGCTTGTCGCGCATGTAGATGATGTAGACGCCGCCCTCGACCACGATGGGATTCGACAGCTGGCCGACCTCGAGGTTGTCCATGGCCTGCTGCAGCGCCGGAGAGACCGTCCCCTCGACCACCCAGCCGGCGTCGCCGCCGCGGACGGCCGACGGCGCGTCGGAGAACTGCTGCGCCACGGCCTGGAAAGGCGCCCCCTGGATCATCTGGCGGATCAACTGCTGGGCGCCGTTGACCGCGCCCTGCATGCCGCCCTGGGTCTGGGCCGCCTCGATGTAGATTTCGCCGATCAGGTACTGGCGCTTGCTCGCGGCCTCCTCGGCCTGCCGGATGGCCTGATCGACCTGGGCCTTGGAAACCCGCGCACGGCTGGCGAAACGCCCGCCCACCAGGCGGCGCCAGCCGATGGAGACGCGCACCTGTTCGCGCACGGTGTGGGCCTGGATGCCGACCTGCGAGAGGATGTTGAGATAGGCCTCACCCGTGGTCCGCAGCTCGGCCGCCATGGCCTCGATCTCCTGGTTCACCTCCTGGTCGGTGACTTTCAGATCGGGATAGCGGGCGATCTCCTGCGCCTTCAGGCGGTCGTCGATCAGGCTGTCCAGCGCCTGTCGCTCGATCTGGGGAAGGTCTTCGGGCGTGGGCTCGACCTCGCTCATGGCGATGATCATCAGCATGCGCTGCCGCAGATCGAAGCCGGTGATGATCTGGTCGTTGACGGTGGCCACCACGCCGTCTGCGATCTGGAACTCGGCCCGCTCCAGCATCCGCGGCTCCCGGCGCACCTGGGTCGGCTGCAGGGTGCCGGCCGCCGTGGCGCTCTGGGCCGGCGGGTCCTGCCGCGTCGGCGCCGTCTGGGCCGTCGCGGTACCGGCCATCAGCGCGGTCATGGCCGCGGCCGTCGCAAAACGCATCACTCGCATCGTTCGTCCTGAACCCTCATGCGGCCTGGCCGCTCGCCGATCACGGAGAATCGGCCGGTCGCGCCCCTCACCGGCGCCGGTCGCCCCGCTATTAGCGTGTACCGCCGAAAGTGGCGAGCGTTAGGCGGACATAGGCGCCTTCGGACGCGCCGCTGGGCCTCACGCGCGTGTTGTCGCGCCGATAGCCGATCTCGAACCGTACGCAGTCGTCGTCGAACAGCAGACCGACCTCCGACCGCACGAACAGGTCGCGGTCGAGATCGTAGACCCCCCGGCCCACCACGCCCCAGTCGTCGACGATGAACTGCTGCACCGAACTTTCCACGAAAGCGTAGTTCCGGTTCAGCGGTCCTTCGACCGGATTGCTGTCATCCATGACGTAGATCAGCGAGCCGGCGTTGCGGCGGCCCCAGCGCCCCTCGACGGCCGCTTCGGCCCGCCGGACCTCGCCGGAACCGTCGATGGTGGCGCGACCCCAGGCCCGCACGCCGTCGTGCGGCTCGAACGTGCCCTGCACCACCCAGTCCGAAGTCTCGTCGGCCAGTCCGGTCGCGTCGTACAGGACCGAGGGCATGTCCGCCGACGCCGTCAGCAGACCCGGCTCGGCGTCGGAGCGCCAGCTGCGGCCGACGAAGAGCGACGCCTCCCGCCCTTCGTCCCAACGCAGCGTGGCCCGCGCCCCGCCGGTCAACCTCAGCCCGCCCTCGTACAGGTCGAGACCCGGGAAACGGTCGATGCGGAACAGGCTGGTTTCGTCCAGGTCCAGCACCTGGCTGTCCTCATTGGGCACCCGCGGGTCCAGATCGGCGTCGGTCGAGGCCGAGATCTGGCCCATCGGCTCCAGAACCAGATCGGCGCCGCCCGAAAGGGGGCGGATCAGCGGCCAGCTGACGTCGAGCCCGGCCGTGAACCGCCCGCGCGTCACCGTTTGTTCGGCTTCCAGTCCCGGCGCGGGAAGATCCGAAATCGAATAGAGGTCCACGCGGCCGTCGACGAAAGGCGCCCACCGCACCCCGGCCGGCGAAATCATCGTCCGGCGCCATTCGGCCCGGCCTGTCACCCGGCGGCCATCCACGCCCTGCGTCGGCGCAGGGCCGACGGGCAGCACCTCGGGGCGCAACACCGGCGCGCCGGCGAACTCCTCGCGGTACAGGGCGACGGCCGACCCCGTCAGCCTCAGGCGGCCGCCGAACACCGGCCCGTCGGGCTCCCAGCGTCCTTCGACGATCGGCGCGGCGACGGGCAGGGCGCCGTCGCTCTCGAACACATTGAGACCCGGCGCCGTGTCGTTGAACTGAACGACCCGAAGGCTCTGGATGGCGAAGGCTCCGAACGACAGATACGACCGCTTCGTCTGCCGCTCGGCATAGACCTGACTGATCAGGCGGCGCTCGTCGCCGTGATACAGGCCGTTGTCGGCATAGGGGTCCCGCACGTCGTAGCGGTCGAACAGGGTCTTGTCCGACGTCCGCTCGGCCGTGAAGCCCCAGCGCCACGGTCCCGTGGGATCGAAGGTTCCGTGGGCGAGCAGATAGCTCCGGTGTTCGCGGTCCAGCGGCTGGGGCACGTCGTCCACGCCGTCGTCGTCCGCGTCGAAGTCCCCGAAGTTCCGGGCGTAGGTGTAGCCGCCCCTCGCCACCACCGTCCCGTCGGCGAACCGCCGCCGCCACTGCAGGTTCAGGAGCGGCTCGACCTCGCTGTTGAACTGCGGGCTGATCAGCCAGTCCTCGGACGGCGAGACCACGATCAGATAGGGCTGTTCCCAGCTCAGTCCCCGTTCCTGGTCGAAGCCGATCTCCGGCACCAGGAACCCGGAGGCCCGCTCCACCGTGGGATCCGGGTGGGCGAAGAAGGGGAGGTAGAGGACCGGGACGCCCTTCACCTTGAAGACGGCGTTCCGGTACAGGACGGCGCGCAGGTTCTCGTCCTGGATCACCCGCTGGGCCTGGATCGAGACCGTCGGTTCCTTCGGGCCGTCCTCGTCGCAGATGGGGCAGGGCGTGAAGATCGCGTAGTTCAGTTCGTTGACGGTCTCCGACCGGCGAACGGCGGTCGCGGCCATCAGGCTGGAGCCGTCTTCCAGCCGCGTCGCGAAATTCACCGCCACCCCGGTCTGGGCGCCGTCCGTCAGTTCCAGATAGTCGGCGAACACGGTGCTGCCGTCCGGCGCGGTCAGTTCGACCTCACCGTCGGCCGTGGCGATGCCGGTCGCCAAGTCGTACGTCAGGCGCCGCGTGCGCAGGGCGTGATCCTGGAACCGGGCGTAGAGGCGATCTCCCTGTTCGCGTGACGCTTCCAGCCGGTCGCCGATCCGCGCGACTTCCGCGGCGTCCAGATACAGCGCCCGCTCCTCCAGGCCGTCGTCGACGGGCGGCGTCGCCTCCTGCGCCTGCGCGGCTCCAGCCGCCAGCAGGCAGGCCCCGGCGCCCGCCAGGAGCAGCGACTTGAGGGTCCGGATGTGGAGTGGGCCGGCGCGCATCTGGGTGGTCTGGTCCGTAATCCTGTCCGCGTCGCCCCCTCGGCTTCCCTAAGCGGTGTTGCGACGCGGCGCTAGCCGTCCTCGGTGTAGACCAGCAGGGTCAGGGCCGCGAGCAGGGCCAGCAGCGGCGGCAGCCAGGCCGCCACCCAGGGCGCGATCACTTCCGCCGAGCCGAATGCGGCCGACATCTGGTTGACGAAGAAGAAGGCGAAACCCAGCACCACGGCGGCCGCGCTCATGCGCGCGAGGTCGCCCAGCCGCATCAGGCGGAGCGAGAAGGCCGCCGCGAGAATCGACATCGCAGCCAGCACCAGGGGCGTCGCCACCAGCTGGTGCAGTCTCAGCCGGTAGGCGGTGGTGGAGAAGCCCGCGGCCTCCACCCGTGCGATCTGGGCGGGCAGCGACCAGATCGGCGTCGACTGCGGACGGGCGAAGCGGTCGAACGCCTCCTCGTCGGCCAGACTGGACCGCAGGTCCAGGGTCGCGTAGCGCACGCCGCGCTCTCCGATCCGCGCTCCGACGGCGTCGACCAGCCGCCAGCTGCCGGCGCTCAGGCTGGCGGAGGCCGCGTCGATGCGCTCGGCGAAACGTCGGCCGCCGCGGGGATCATTGGTGTAGATGAAGAAGCTCACGCCCAGCAGTCGCCCGCCCGCCCGGTCCTGCCGGTCGGCACGAATGATGATCTGGCGCTGGTCGTCGCCTTCCCGCAGCCACACGGCTTCCGGGGCGCCGACGCCGACGGCCTCGCCCGACAGCCGGGTCCGCTCGCGCTGGAACACCCCGTCGGCATAGGACGCCAGCGGGCTCAAGGCCGCCACGATCACCACGCCCGAAACCAGCGACATCAGCGCTGCGGGCAACACGAACCGCCACGCCGACACCCCGGCCGCCCGCATCGCAACCAGTTCGCTCCGTCGGTTCAGCGCGACGTAGGCCCCCAAGGTGCCGAACAGGAAAACGAACGGCGTCAGTTGCAGGATCACGGCCGGCGACTTCAGCAGCATCAGCCCCAGGATGCGGACGCCCGAAAGGTCGACGTCCGATCCCACGCCGCGCGAGATCTCGACGAAGTCGATCAGCATGATCAACGCCGAAATGACGCCCAGCGCCGTCAGCAGCGAGCGGGCCTGCTGGGTCAGCACGTACCGCTCGATGCGGCCCACCCTCAGTCGCGACGGAGCGGTCATGTGCCTGCGCCCGCGGTCACGGCGATCCGGCGCGCCTTGCGGCGCCGGGGCTTGAGGGCCCGGAACAGCAGCCTCAGCGCCACCGCGGAGGCGATCAGCGGCAGGAGATACTGCAACACGTTGACCCAGGGATTCCACGCGCTCGCCGCGACCACCCCGTACCCGACGATCCGGACCGTCAGGAATGCGCCGGCGGCCTTGGCGACTCGCAGTCCGTAGCCCGTGCGGCTGAAGGCCCCGCCGAGAATGGCGGTCAGGGCCATGGCCATGGCCATCACCGCATAGAGCGGCGAGGACAGGCGCGAATGTCCTTCCGCCAGCAGCTCTCCGCGGGTCCCGGCCGTCTCCAGCATCTGCGGCGTCGGGTCGAACAGTTGATGCAGGTACAGATCGGAAGGCTTGTAACGGACCGCCTGATCCGCCTCGTCCATGAAGCCGGCCAGAGGAAAGGCATGGTTGTCGAACGACAGGTAGTTGAGCACGCCGTCCGAGGAATAGCGCTGCCACGACCCCTGACCCAGCAGCAGGTAGGGCTCGCCGGCGATGCGGCTGAACCGGGCCTCCGCCGCGTCCCAGGTGGAAACCGACTTGCCGTCGTCGATGTGGACGAACAGGTTCGTCATCAGCCCGTTCTGCTGGATTTCCTGGACGTAGACCGTCAGACCGTTCGGCCCCTTCTGGAACCGCCCTTCCTCAACCAGCAGCGCCGCAAGGTCGGATCGCACGGCGAAGGCCTCGTCGCGCGCCGCGCGCTGGGCCCAAGGCTGCACCGCCACGTTGATGACCAGCGTCAGGCCGGCGACGATCAAGGCCAGAAGCGCCGCTGGTCGGATGGCCGCCCAGCGCGTCATGCCTCCCGCGAAGGCCGCGATGAGCTCCTGCTCCCGCTGGAGCCGGGTCAAGGCGATCAGCGCGCCGACGAACAGGCCTATGGGCAGGATGACCGCCAGCAGCTGCGGCACGGCGAGGCTGGTCAGCTTGACCATCACCCACAGACTGGCGCCGCGCTCGACCACGAATTCCAGCTGCTCCAGCGATTGGCTGAGGATGCCGATTCCGGCCAGAGCCGCGCACGCCCCGACGACGGGACGGGCGATCTGTCGGAAAAGATAGCCTTGAATCAGCGTCATGGACGAAAGGAAATCGCCCCGTTGCGGGCGGCGTGGGGATCGCCCTAATACATGGCCATCGTTTCCCGCGACAGTCCGCGGGCCGTGTCGCATCAAAGCCGGGCGTGTTTTTCCGGCAGGAGTATCCGATGAAGATCGAGTTCGCCGCGTCCGCGGGCGCCGCTCCGGTTCTGGCCGTGCTGGCGCACGAGGGCCGCAGTCTCGCCGGCGCCGGCGTGCAGCTGGATGCGGCCACCGGCGGCGCCCTGTCGCGCGCCATGAACGCGGGCCGCTTCACGGGCGCGAAGAACTCGACCCAGCTGGTCGCCGGCGTCTCGGGCTGCGACGCCGCCACGATAGTGATCACGGGGGCGGGCGAGGCCGGACAGGTCGACGACCTGGCGCTGGAGGCCGCCGCCGGCGCCGCCTATCACGCGGTCAAGATGTCGGGCGCGGACGCCTTGGCCATCGACGTCTCGCACCTGTCGGCCGAACAGGCCGCCCGCGCCGCCTTCGCGGCCCGTCTGGCCGGCTACCGCTTCCTCAAATACCGCACCACGCTGAAGCCCGAGAAGACGCCGTCGATCCAGACGATCCGCATCGTCGCGGCCGACCCGAAGGCGGCGCAGAAACTGTACGACGCCGAGTTCGCTCCGGTCGCCGAGGCCGTCGAATTCAGCCGCGACCTGGTCGCCGAACCGGCCAACGTGCTCTACCCGGAAGAATACGCCCGGCGGGTCAAGGGCTTGGAGAAGCTGGGCCTCGAGGTCGAGGTCATCGGCGAAAAGGAACTCGCCAGACTTGGTTTCCGCACCCTGCTGGCCGTCGGCCAGGGCAGCGTGCGCGACAGCCAGGTCGTGGTCATGAAGTGGAACGGCGGGGCCAAGGGCGCCCAGCCGCTCGCCTTCGTCGGCAAGGGCGTCTGCTTCGACACCGGCGGCATCTCGATCAAGCCCGCTGAGGGCATGGAGGAGATGAAGTGGGACATGGGCGGCTCAGCCGCCGTCGTCGGCCTCATGCACGCCCTCGCCGGGCGCAAGGCCAGGGCCAACGTCGTCGGCGTCATCGGTCTGGTCGAGAACATGCCCGACGGCGCCGCGACCCGTCCGGGCGACGTCGTCGAAACGCTGTCGGGTCAGACTGTCGAGATCCTGAACACCGACGCCGAGGGCCGCCTCGTCCTCGCCGACTGCCTCTGGTACACGCAGGAGCGGTTCAAGCCGAAGTTCATGGTCGATCTGGCCACCTTGACGGGCGCCATGATCATCTCGCTGGGCCTGGAATACGCTGGCGTCTTCTCCAACTCGGATGAACTGGCCGGGAACATCGGCAAGGCCGCGCCCAAGGTCGGCGAGAACGTCTGGCGGATGCCGATCCCGGAGATCTACGAGCGCCACATCGACAGCCCGATCGCCGATGTGAAGAACATGGGCAACGGCCGCGCCGGCGGATCCATCACCGCCGCCCTGTTTCTGCAGCGCTTCACCAACGGCGTGCCGTGGGCCCACATCGACATCGCGCCGACGGCGTGGGTCAAGGATTCGAAGAACCCGACCGTGCCCGACGGCGCCGTGGGCTGGGGCGTGCGCACCCTCGATCGCATGATCCGGGATTCCTACGAGGCCTGAAGGCAGGCCGCGACGGCGTCAGTCCTCCAGGGTCGCCGAGATGCGGAGGACGGCGTCGGGGGCGGGGTGCGGCTGTTTCGCGCCGACCCAGACGTCGTACCGCCCTGCCGGCGGCCGATGGATCACGATGCCCGGATTCGGATCTCCCTCGCCCCCGTCGTCGTTGCACGCCCATGACCCGTCCGGAAAATTGAGCAGCAGCGTCGTATCCGCCCGTGAGGTCGCCGTGATGATCAGCGGCGCCTCGCCCGGCGTGTAGTTGAAGACGAAGTCGGGGTAGTCAGCGACCATTCCCACGCAGCCCCGGCCCACCCGGCTGGCGTCTTCATGGCCTCCGGCCTTGAGTTCGATCCGGTGGTCGTCCGCCGCCGAAAGGTCGGCGCTGCCATAGGCCGGCTCAAATCCCGGCTGCTGGGCCAGGGCCGGCCCGGACGAGGCAAGCAGCGCCACCACGGCGCCGGCGGCGATTCTGAGCATGTCTTTCTCTCCTGTTTCAGGTCCGACGCTTGTCCGTCCGCCTTGTGCTGACCAAGTCTCGATTCCTGACGTTCGCATGTGGCTGCCCGGACGTCAGGCGTAGTTGAAGCTGATCGAGATCCGCTCGGTCCTCGCGGCGTTGGGCGGCACCTCGTGCCGCAGCCAGCTTTCCCACATCAGCACCGTTCCAGGGCGCGGGGTCAGATAGACGAACGGCCGCTCCGCCTCCGGCGCGTCGGGCCGCACGCCCGGCCGGGCCATCATCATGGGCAGCCGGGGATCCTCCAGCTTGAGGGCCGAGGCGCCGTCCGGCACCTCGACGTAGACCGTGCCGCTCAGGAAGGCGTGCGGGTGGATGTGGCCCGAGTGCGCGCCGCCGGGCTTCAGAAGGTTGACCCAGAGATTGTCGAGACGCGGCTTGCGCGCCAGATCAAAATTCAACGCGCTGGCATAGGCTTGTGCGTGTTTGTCGAGGCGGCGCTTCAGCTCCGCGAACTCCGGCAGCCGTTGCGGCAGGTCGTTCAGGGATCCGTAGGAGGTGTAACCGCGATAGCCATGGTTCCGGCACCACGCGCGGCCGGCTGCGTCCTCGGCCGCCAGCATGCGGCAGGCGTGCGCCAGCTCCGCGTTGAAGACGTCGAATCCGGCGGCGCCCGCCAGGCTGGCCTCATAGACATGGGTGATGAACAGCGGGCGCAGGGTCATGGCCCCTCCCTTACCGCGCCCCGCTCACCGGCGCGACAGGGTCCGCCGTCTCTCGTCATAGGGTCGCTGCGAGGCGTTACGCCGCTTCCACGGCCGCCAGGAGTCCGCCGGGGACCGCGGATCGCCCAGCTGCCACTCCGCGATCAGGCGCTCCACGGCTGACGGCGGCGTGGCGCCCAGCGACGACATCCGCCCCTGGTTCAGTTTCTCGATCGCCTTGCCCATCGAGCCGAACAGCGCCTCCGCCGCCGCGAATGCCTCTGCGTCCACGCCCAGAAAATGGGCGATCGAGCGATGCCGGAACGCCTCGATCGCCGCGCGGCCGTCGGCCGTGTCCGGCTCCAGAGACAGGTCGCACTCGGTGTCGAAACCCATGGACCGGTTGTTCAGATTGGCCGATCCGATCCGCAGCAGCACGTCGTCGATCACAGTCACCTTGGCGTGCACGATGATGCTGTCGCCCCGCCGCGTGTTCGGACTGAAGGCGTAGAACCGGTCGTGAGCGTCAGCCTGCTCCAACCGGTACAGGACCTCCGACCTTGCCGTGTCCATGGTGATGCCGTCGAACCAGCTGGGGCTGGACCCGGTCGACACCACGACGATCTCCGGCCCGTCGGGCTCCTTCAGCCGTTCGGCGAGGGCGGCCGCGATGGCCGGGGAGGTGAAGTACTGGTTCTCGAAATAGATGCGCCGCTCCGCGCTGCGGATCGCCTCCAGATGCAGGGCCTCCACCTCGCGCGCCTCGCCGCGCCCGCCCCATTTCGGCTCGGTGCGCGAGACGCCGACCGGCACGTCGCGGAACTGGGGCTCGACGCCGTCCGGCCAGGGATCCGAGACTCCCTCGGGGTCGGGCAGGGTCCGCTCCCAGGTCGCGCGGAACCAGCGTTCCCGCGCGAGATCGCCCAGCGCCCGGGCTGCGGGGCCCTCGACCACGCACATGGTCTCGTGCCGCGCGGGCGCGAGGGCGCCGTTGGGCTGCACCCGTCGCGGGTCGGCGTCCCTGTGATCCTGCGTGTCCCAGCGATCGGGGCCCAGATCGCCGCTCCCGCAGTAGGCGACGGCGTCGTCGATCACCACCATCTTCTGGTGGTGACAGGCGCCGAGGGGCCCCGGCCGGTCGAGGCGAAACTCCACGAACCGCTTGCGGAACCAACGTTGGGCGCGATGAGGGAAGAAGCCCTGCGAGGCGGCGATCAGGATCGGCGAGTTCCAGATCAACAGGCGCACGTCGAGGTCCGGCCGCGACTTCACCATCATGCGCAGCTGGTGCCCGATCTCCGCATGCCGGTCGCCGTGACGGCTTTCCGCATCCAGCCGCGTGCGCGGGTCGAACTGCCACCCGAGGATCACCACCGAGCGTCGGGCTTTCTCAAGCGACGAGGAAAGAGCGTCGAACCAGGCCTGGCCGTCGATCAGGGTCGCGGCCCGCGTCGCATGCGTCGTGCGCCAGCACAGCCCCGGACGGGCGAGAAGGGGGGCGTCGTCGGCGGGCACGGGTTCAGTGGTCATGGCTGCGCCTAACGGCCCGAAGGGGGATTCGTGCCGTGTCCTGCGTCACACAAGCGAACGGCGATCGTCAATCGTGACGCATTGTTCATTGCGGCGGCGATTGTTCGGCGGCCTGAAAAGGCGCATAACGCCGCTCGCAGTCAGGGGAGAAGGTCGGCGAATGCACGCGCTGATCGAGTTCATCGCAAGCATCGTCGCCGCCCTCGCCATGGCGGCGCTGTCGCAGTTCGGCGTCGAACTGCGCGACCAGCGCGCGGACGAGCCCGAGGTGCGGCGCGTCAAGGACGACTGCCCGCCCAAGCCGTCCGGAACCATCCTGATCTCCGCCGCGTCGCGGAAGTGCTGAATCGCGGATTCGACCGCCTTCGCCTTTTCGGTGAACGGATGACGCTCTAGGGTCTCGCGTCCGCGACCCAGAGCCTGAAATCCGCATCCGATGAAGAACCGCCAACGGCCGCCGCTCAACCTCACCGCTCCCGAAGCGGAGACGGCCGCAGAAGCGCCCGCGGCGGAAGAGGTCGCCTCGGAGGCCGCGCCTCAGCTGGAACCCGCGTCTGCGTCTCCGGAGCGTCCCATGTCGGAGCGACGTCGGCGCCGTCTTGCGGAGGAAGCCGCCCGTCGAGAGGCGGATGAGGCCGAGCGCGCCCGCACCGCCGAAGCGCGCGCCGAGGTCGCCGTGGACGCCGGCCGGCCGCCGGCGCCGGTCGAACCCATGCCGATCCAGCCCGCGGCGCCTCCGCCCGCCGTCGCTTCGACGCCGGCCGCCACGCGTCCCACTGCGGCCCCGTACTGGATCGCCGGCGTCGCCTCCGCCCTGTGGGCCGCGGGGGTCGCCGCTCTCGTCGCCTATGAGACCGGCTTCGGCACGGTGCAGCTGGAGCCACTGCGCCTCGCCGTCTACGCCCTTATCGCCGTGGCGCCCGCCGGACTGGCTCTGCTGCTGGCTCGATCGCTCACGGATTCCGCGCGCCTCGCCGCAGAGACCCGCCGCGCCCGCGACCTGTCCGAGGCCCTTCTGGCGCCCACGGCGCTGGCCGCACAGGAGGCGGGCGGCGTGCTGAGCCTGTTGCGTCAGGACGTCGATCAGGCCGCGCTGGCGGCCGAGCGCGCCCGTCGCGACATGACCCTGTTGCGCGAGGCCTTGTCGGAAGAGACGCAGCGCCTGAACGTCGCGGCCGAGACGGCCGCCGCCACCGCCCGCCGGCTGTCCGAAGCCCTGTCGCAGGAGCGGCAGGCCATGGACCAACTGAACCAGAAGCTGGACGGTCAGGCCTTGGTGGTCGTCGAGGCGGTCGAGCGCCAGTCGCGCATGGTCATGGACGCTTCCGACCTCGCCCAGACCCAGCTGCGCGAGGCCGAGGCCGCGCTGGCCGCCCGCGCCGCGGATCTGGCCGCGGCCGCGGGTGAGGCCCAGGACGCCGCCCGCGCCGCCGCCGACGACCTGTCGCGTCAGACGATCCGGCTGGAGAACGCCGGGGCCGGCGTCGCCGAACAGATCCAGTCGGTGGAGGAGGGATTGGGTCAGCAGCGCGCCGCCCTGGTCACCGCCGCCTATGCCTTGCGCACCGATCAGGAGGATTTCTCCGCCCAGGTCGAAAGCCAGCGGGCCCAACTGGTCGAGCAGCTGTCGGCCGCCCGCGCCGCCGGCGGCGAACTGTCCGAGACTTCGGCCGGCGCCGTGGAAACGGTGCGCGATCTGATCGAGGCGGCCACCGACCAGTTCCGCGCCCTGATCGAGATGTCCCAGCGTGAGGCCGACGGCTTCGACGCGGCGACCAAGGTCGCGCTCGACAGGTTCGAGGCCCTGGCCGCCGAGGCCCGGGACGTTCAGATCGAGGAGACCCGCCGCGCTCTGGAGGCACTGCAGGCCACGGCCGAAGCCGCCCGCACGACCGCCCGGACCGCCGCCGAGGAAGCCCAGCACCGCGCGGACCGTCTGGGCGAGGCCCTCTTCGCCGCCGCCCAGCAGGCCGACGAGGCGGCCGACGCCCGGATCGAGGGTGCCCGCCGGCTCGTCACGGAAAGCGCCGGCCTCGTCGACGAGGCCGGTCAGAGGGCCCAGGAGAGGCTGGAAGCCCTCGCCGACCGCCTTGGCCTCATGCTGGAACAGGTCGAGGGCGCACTGGTCGAACTGGACGGAAAGGCGGCCGAACTGCCCGAGGCCGCCCGCCAGCGCGCGGAATCCGTGCGCGCCGTGGTGGAGGACGGGCTGAAGGCTCTGTCGGACGCCTCGCGCAAGGCCGCCGAGGACACCGAAGCCCTCGACGCCGCCTTCCAGGAGCGCGTCCGCCGCAACTACGAGATGCTGACCGAGGCGGTGCGCCTCATGGGCGTCGTCTCCGGCGACGCGCAGGGCCGCCGCCGCGAGCCCGAACCGCCGCGGCCTGCGCCGCCGGTCGCCGAAGCTCCGCCGGCCGATCCGGCCGCGCCGCCGGCCGGCCGCACCTTCGGCCTGCGTCGGCTGCAGCTGAACGCCGGCAAGGCCGCGCCGCCCGCTCCCGCCGCGCCGCTGGACTGGGCCGATCTGGAAGGCGACGCGCCACTGGATCTCGACACGCCGATGATGCCGGCCGCCGAGGCCGAGGGTCTGGCCGCGCGCATCGTCGACTCCATCCGACGAATGGGCGTGGATCCCAACGCCCTCCTGCCGCGGGCGAGGATCGAGGAGGCGGCGCTCGCCATCGGCCGCGGCGATCCCGCCGCCGCGCGCGCCGTGGTGCGTCGCGTGGCGCCCGCCGCCGTGCGCAGCGTCTCGCGGCGCGTCATGAGCGATCCCGCCCTGCGCGTCGACGCCGAGGCCTATGTGCGCGAGACCGCGCGACTGCTTCAGGACCACGCCCGCTCCGGCGACCCGGCGGTGGTCCTGAATCGGCTCGCGTCCGACGCCGGACGCGCCTTCATGTTGCTGGACGCGGCGGTGGGCGACCTCGCCTGAGCGGGGAAACGTGCGCGGCTTTGGCCGCTTCGGACCGTTTCCCGCTTGACGGCGGAGGGGACGGCGGGAGAGGGTCCGGCTCGCCGTCACACAACCGTCATGGTCCGCGCCCATGCCCGACCTCTCGTCCGACGCCCGTCCGGAGATCGTCGTCTGCGTCTGCGATCCGGAAGTGGACGCCGCGCTTGGAGCCGCGTCCGCGCTCACCGACGGCCTCGCTTCGGCCCGCGCCCGCCGCGTCGAGGCGACCGAGCCCGAGGCGATCGCGAGCGAACTGGAGGGCCGCCTGCGTGATCCTGCCTGTCGCGCCCTGCTGATCCTGGGACGCGCGCGGGCAGACGGCTTCCGCGTCCAGACCCGGGCCGAGAACCGAACCCTGAACGGCAAGGGCCGCTTCGCCCCGACCGGACCCGGCGTGGTCCGCGCGACCGCTTCTGCGCAGGAGATCGTCCGTGCCCTGACGGATGCCGGCCAGTCCGCCGAAATCTCATCCCAGTCGGACGGGGACGCGGCGAGCTACATGTTGTTCCGGGCCATGTGCGGCCTGCCGGACGGCATCGACGCGCCTGCCGTGGCCCTGCTCCGTGTGCCCTCGGACCCTGCGCGGGCCGGCGCCGGACTGGAAGCGGCGATGGGCGCCATCGCCCGCCACCTTTCGCCGGCGGCGCGCGGGTCGGCTCACTGAGCCGTCAGGCCGGCGCCCGGCGTCGCATCACCAGAGCAACGAGCCCGCCACTCAGAGCCAGTGCCGTCATCGCCCAATAGCCCTGCGCACCGTGCGCGTCGTAGAGCGGACCCGACACCAGCGTCGCCACACCGATCACCACGCCCGACGACAGGGCCGAAGACAGCGTCTGCGCCGCCGTGTGCGACTCCGGCGGGCTGAACCGGTCCACCAACTCCAGCCCGGCCAGATAGGAGGCGGCGAAGCTGAGCGCATGCAGCGCTTGCAGCGCCACCAGCCAGCCAAGGCCCGGCTCGGTCGTGAGAGCCGCCCATCGCACGGCGCCTGCGCCCGCCGCGATCAGGATCAGGGTCCAGGGACTGACGCCCAGACGTCGTCGCCAGGGTTCGATCACCCACATGAAGGCGATCTCCATCACGACGGCGAAGCCCCACAGCGCGCCGGTGACCGTCGCGCTCAGACCTTGCGCGGTCCAGAGCACGGCCGAGAAGGCGTAGTAGAAGGCGTGCGACGCGTGCAGGGCCGCCGTCGCGGCCACGGCACCCACGAAAGGGGCGGACGCCAACAGCGCCCCCAGTCCTCTGAACCTGTCCCGTGCGCGGGTTCTCGGCCCGTCCCCCACGGCTTCGTCGGGCAGGCCGGCGAGGGCGAAGACCGCCAGCAGCGCGGCGCCGCATGCGATCCACACGCCGACGGCCTGCGACGACGTCCGCGTCAGGATCGCCCCCATGACGACGTTGGCGGCGACGAAGGCGGCCGATCCGAAGCCGCGGGGCAGGGCGAAGGTGAAGCCGCTGCGCCGCGCCAGCCTGAGGGTCAGCACGTCGCTGAGCGGCAGCAGGGCCGCCGCAGCGGTCGCGCCCACGAACCAGCAGACCATCCACGGTCCGAAGCCGTCGACGAACAGCGCGCCGCCGTATCCAAGGGCGGCCGCCGCCGCCAGCAGGGCGATCGGCGTGCGTCGGTGCGCGAAGCCGTCCGCCCAGACGGCCAGCGCCGGCCCGGTGATCAACCGCGCCAGCATCGGGGCGGCCAGCAGGATGCCGATCTCGGCCCCTGACAGACCGCGGTCCCGCATCCACAGGCCGGCGTAGGGCAGGCTCACCCCGGTGACGCCGAACAGCAACACATAGCCGATCGAAAGCCTAAGCTGAGCCGTTCTTGCGGTTGGGGCGGGAGACTCGGCCATGAGGGCCGGTCTAGCGTGGCCTCGGGTCGTCGTCGCGGGCCGATTCCGTTTCCGAACGGGCCGGCCGCCCGCGCGTTGGGCCCATGTCGGTCACATCGCGTTAACCGTGGCCGCGCGACAGGTAGGAAAAATCAGGATCTCCATGGCCTTCCCCGCTTCCGACCCTCCCCGCCGCGACCTGTACCCAGAGCTTGAGCCCTATGCGTCGGGCTGGATGTCCACGGGCGGCCCGCATGAGGTCTGGTACGAGGAATCCGGCAATCCGCAGGGACGTCCCGTCGTGGTCCTGCACGGGGGCCCCGGGGGAGCGGTCAATCCCGGCATGCGGCGCTTCTTCGACCCGAGGAAGTGGCGGATCGTCATGTTCGACCAGCGCGGCTGCGGCAAGTCGAAGCCCAACGCTTCCCTAGAGGACAACACCACCTGGACCCTGATCGAGGACATCGAGCGACTGCGGGAAATGCTGGGCATCGACCGGTGGGCCGTGTTCGGCGGCAGCTGGGGCTCCACCCTGGCCATGGCGTACGCCATCACCCACCCGGAGCGGGTGCGGTCCCTGCTCCTGCGCGGCATCTTCCTGCTCACCCGGCCTGAGCTGCGCTGGTTCTACCAGGAAGGGGCGTCGAACATCTTCCCGGACGCCTGGGAGCGCTTCGTCGCTCCCATTCCGGAGGACGAGCGCCATGACCTGATGGGCGCCTACTACAAACGCCTCACGGGCGCAGACAAGGCCGAGCGCGAGCGCTGCGCGGTCGCCTGGTCCAGCTGGGAAGGCGAGACCGTCAGCGTCCAGGGGCCCGACGCCCGCCCCGACAAGTTCGCCGATCCGGAATTCGCCCTCGCCTTCGCCCGCATCGAATGCTGGTATTTCATGAACGGCGGCTTCTTCCCGGAGGAGAACTGGATCCTGCGCAACGTTTCGCGCATCCGGCACATTCCGGCGTGGATCGCCCAGGGCCGTTTCGACGTCGTCACGCCGATGTCGGGGGCCTGGTCGCTGCACCGCGCCTGGCCCGAGGCGAGGCTGGACGTCGTCGCCGACGCAGGCCATGCCTCCACCGAACCCGGGATCGTCGACAGCCTGGTGCGCGCCACCGACTGGGCGGCGGAGCTCTGAGGCGGCGATGGCCCGGCTGAAGGTTTTCAGCTGGTCCAACGGCTTTCACCGCTTCACCGTGGCCACGACGTCGAAGCCGAAGGCGCTCGAGGCCTGGGGTTTGTCGCAGGACATCTTCAAGACGGGGCTCGCCGCCGAGGCTCCGGACTCCCCTGACGCCGACGCCGCCGTCGCCCGGCCCGGCAAGGTCATCCAGCGGGGCGAGGCGATCGAGGTGGGCAAGGTCGCCGCGGCGCCGCGGGAGGCGAAGACCGCGAAGCCGCCGAAGCCCAAGGGGCCGTCACCCGCCGACCGCAAGCGCGTCGCGAAGCTTGAAGCGGAGCTCGAAGCGCTGGACGCCCGGCACCAGACGGCGTTGGCCGACGTCGAACGGAAGCGCGCGGCGCTCGAGGACGGGGCCGCGTCGCTGCGCGAGGCGCACCGAACGGCACGCGCGGAGCTGAGGAAGAAGCTTGAGGCCGCCCGTGCCCGGCTATGACTTTCTGGCCTTGGCCCGGGGCCTGGGATTGGTCTTCTGCACCAGTTCCGACAGTTGGAAGCCGATGCGGCGCGCCTCGCGCTCCTCGGGCTTCCTTGTGGAACTCAGGGTCACGTTCAGCGCCGCGTAGTGCTGGATCACCCGCACGGGTTTGCCGTCCGCGTTCTTGCCGCTGAACAGCAGCAGGTCCGGGGCCCAGAAGCCCACCTCGTCGAACTTCAGCGTCGCGTCGCCGGGCAGGCCGACGATGGTCGCGCCGATCTCCTCGTCCCGGTCCAGACCCTTCTCGAAGTCCTCGATGAGTTTGGACAGGCGCACGAAGGCCCATTCCGCGGGGCTCTCGCGCATGCTGACGCCGTCCGTCATGGCCTTCAGCCGGTCGGGCGGAGCTCCCGGCATTACCGGCTCGGGGCAGGGCTTGTCCGCGCAGTCGTCGAACATGTCGGGCGGCGCCACGATGGGGGCGGTCTCGGTCATGCTCAGAAAAGCCCGTGGCCCTTGGGCAGTTCCGAATAGCGGTGCACGCGCGTCGACAGCACCAGGCCGAAGCCGAACATGATCGTCATCATCGAGGAGCCGCCGTACGACAGCAGCGGCATCGGCACGCCCACGACCGGCGCCAGTCCCATCACCATCGCTCCATTGATCAGCACGAACAGGGCGAAGAAGGCCACCATGCCGCTGGCCGCGATGCGCCCGAAATGGCTGTGCGACAGGCTGGCGATGCGCAGGCCGATCAAGATGATGGCGGCATAGCAGATCAGCAGCGAGAACGAGCCGACGAAGCCGAATTCCTCGGCGACCGTCGAGAAGATGAAGTCCGTCTGCCGCTCCGGCAGGAACTCCAGTTGGCTCTGACTGCCCAGCCCGTAGCCGCGGCCCAGAAACCCGCCGGATCCGAGCGCGATCTTGGACTGGATGATGTTGTACCCCGTCCCCGACGGATCCTTGGTCGGGTCGAGGAAGGTCAGCACGCGGTTACGCTGATACTCGTGCATGCCGAAGATGACGAACAGGGGCGTGCCGACGGCGGCCAGAACGCCCGTAGGCACGATGATCTTCCAGCTCAGACCGGCCACGAACATCACCGCCGCGCCCGTCAGGCCGATGATCATCGCCGACCCCAGGTCCGGCTGCTTGGCCACCAGCAGGAAGGGGAGGCCGATCATCGCCGCCGGGATCAGCAGCTTCCAGCTGAGCCGCGCCTCCTGCGCCGTGTGGTTGTGGTACCAGCGGGCAAGGGCCAGCACGAGACCCAGCTTCATGAACTCGGCCGGCTGAATCCGGATGAAGCCGAGGTTCAGCCAGTTCCGCGCACCGCCGGCCACGTACCCCAGCGGCGTGAACTCGATCATCAGCACCAGCACCAGCAGCACACCGTACATCGGATAGGCGGCGCGGAACCACCACTTGGGGTGCACCAGCGCGAGGACCAGGGCCATCACCAGCACGGCGCTGTAGCGCACCAGTTGATCCGCCGCCCACGGCTGCCACTCGCCGCCCGCGATCGAGTACAGCATGGCGACCCCGACGCCGGCGACGACCGAGAGGAGCACCACCAGGGTCCAGTCGATCTCGCGCACCTTGACCGACAGGCGGTCGCGTTCGCCGGGACGGGTCAGGGCGGAGGCGGTCATTGCGGGGCCTCCGACGTGGAGGCGGGCTGCGCGCCGGCGGCCGGCGGGGCCTCTTCCGTCGCCGGTGCGGGGGCGCCTTGAGGCCCCGCGGCGCCCAGGGCGTTGGCCTCGTGCGAGCCGGGGTCCTCCGTGTCGGCGAAACCGGACTGTTCGATGCGCCGACGGATGTCCGGATCCTTCAGAAGGGCGACCTTCATGACCTCGCGCGCCCGCGGGGCGCCGGCCGTGCCGCCGCCCATTCCCCCGTGTTGCACGATCACCGAAACGGCGTAACGCGGCTCGTCGATCGGGGCGTAGGCGATGAACAGGTTGTGGTCCTTCTGGGACCAGACGTTCGACTTGCGAGATCCCGTTCCATAGTTCCGGACCTGGGCCGTGCCGGTCTTGCCCGCCATCCGCACGGCGCCCAGACCCAGCTGGCTGTTGCGGAAGCCCGTGCCGCCAACGTCGGTCACCCGGTTCATGCCCTCGCGGAGGATGGCCAGCAAGGCCGGGTCATACGGAAGGTCCCGGACGTCGCCCGCGGGCGGCTGCTCCCTGCCGCCGATCGACTTGATCAGGCGCGGCTGGATCGCCTTGCGACCGTTCGCCAGGCGCGAGGTGTAGACCGCCAGCTGGAGGGCGTTCACCGTCAACGCGCCCTGGCCGATCGCATAGCTCGGCGTCTCCCCCGGATACCATTTGCCGTCGCCGCGCACGGGATTGCGTCGACGCCAGCCCGTGTCGGGAACCAGTCCCGGGTTCTGGTTGCCGATGCCCAGATCGAACGTCTGGCCGAATCCCATGGTGCGCGCGACTTCGGCGATGGCGTCGGGGCCCATCTCGACCGCCAGCTGCATGAAATAGACGTTGCACGAGTTCTTGATCGCGTCCCGCATGTCCTGCGAGCCGTGCGTGGCGTGGCAGGCGAAGCGTCGACCCAGGTAGAAGCCGCCGGTGCACGTGATGCGGCGGTCGGGGTTGGCCCCGCGGACCAGGGCGGCCAGACCCGTGACCGGCTTGAACGTGGAGCCGGGCGCAAACACGCCGTTGATCGCCTTGTCGGTCAGGGGGCGCCGCTCATAGTCGGCCCAGGCGCGGTACACGGACGTGGGCACGCCGCTGACGAAAAGGTTCGGGTCGAACGAAGGCGCCGAAACCATGCACAGGACGTCGCCGTTGCGCACGTCCATGACCACGCAGCTGCCCGCTTCCTCGCCGAACACCTCCAGCGCCTTGTTCTGGATGTCGGCGTCCAGCGTCAGAACGACTTCTTCGCCAGGAACCGGCGGTCTGGAGTTTTCCGCGTCCTCGCCCACGACCCGACCGCGCGCGTCGACCTCGACCCGATTGCCGCCGGGCTCGCCCCTCAACCGATCCTCCAGCGATCGCTCAATGCCTTGGCGGCCGATGCGGAAGCTGGGATTGAACAGCAGGGTGGGCACCTCTTCGCCCGCCTCGCGATAGGCCTCCACGTCGCGCGCATTGGGTTTGGCGACGTATCCGACCACGTGGGCGAAGGCGCCGCCGTGCGGATAGAACCGCGCCTCGTGCATGTCGGCCATCACGCCGGGCAGCTCGTTGGCGTAGAGGTTGACCCGGGCGAACTCATCCCAGGTCAGGTCGCTCTTGACCGGCACGGGGGTGAACCGGGGCGCCGCGTTGACGTCGCGGATGATGCCCCGTCGCCGCTCCAGCGTGTCCGGCAACAGTCGGCCCAGCAGGTCCAGCGTGCCGTCCAGGTCCTTGGTTTCGTCGCGCACGACCAGCACGCGGAAGCTTGGCCGGTTTCCGGCGATGACGACGCCGTTGCGATCCTTGATGAGTCCGCGCGGAGGCGGCACGAGGCGGAAGTTGAACTGGTTCTCGGCCGCCAGGGTGGCGAACTCCCGGGCCTGGACCACCTGCAGCTGGCCCAGTCGCAGTCCGAGACCCATCACGCCGAGGGCCGTCAGCCCGCCGACGACGAGCGTGCGGCGCAGGAACGAGCCCTGTCGCTCGTTCGGGTCGCTGAAGAAGATGGAGGGCTCGGAACTCATCTGTAGCGGACGTCGACGTCGTCGAAGCGCTGGATCAGGGCGTTCGACAGGGGAAACAGAAGCAGGGTGGGGACCACCTGTCCCAGCAGGGCCAGAAGACTGGGCGGCCGCCCTCCCGTCAGTGTGACGATCAGATAGGCCAGAAGGAAGGCGGCGGCGCTGGTCAGACTGAACCAGAAGAACAGCACCCGCGTCTCCTGTCCGGCCAGAAACGACCGCGACACCAGCACCACGCCATAGGGCGCCAGCAGACACAGCGGCCACAGGCCCAACGGAGCATAGAGCATCACGTCCAGCAGGAGCCCGAGGGCGAACAGCACTGCGGGCGCCATCAGCGACGGCCGGATCAGCGGCCAGGCGAAAGCCAGCAGCAGGGGCAGGATGGGCTCCGGCAACTGAAGGCCGAACAGCTCGACCGGCGTGGCGAGGATCAGGGTTCCGGCGGCCGCCGCCAGCGCTGGCCACCCGATCCACTGCATGGCCCCGCCGGTGCGCACGGTGACCGCGGCGCGTCTCACTCCGTCGCCCCCCGGGCCGGCTGATCCGCCGGCTGCGCGGCCGCCGGCGGCGGGGTCGCGGGTTCGGGCGGGCGGGCGGCGGGATTGGTGTCCAGAGCGGCCAGCGGGGGCGCGTTCAGCGCCTCCGGCGCGACCAGCTGGCCGAAGTCCTCGAACTTCAGCACGCGGACGTAGTCGATCGCGCCGCGGTCGCTGAACAGCTTGACCCGCCAGGATCCGTCGACGCCGCGCGCGACGACTCCGACCGGCATGCCGCGCGGCATGCCGCCGCCGTCGCCCGAGCTCAAGACCCGGTCGCCGACCTTCAGCGCGTCCTCGCCGCGCACGTATTCCAGCCTCGGATTGCCGCTGCCGTCTCCGCTCAGGATCGCGCGGGCGTCCGAGCGGTCGATCAGCACCGGCACCTGACTGGCCGCGTCGGTCAGCAGGACCACGCGCGAGACGTTGGGCGAGGTCCCGGCGACGCGCCCGACCAGTCCGTGCTCGTTGATGACGGGATTGCCGATCTTCACACCCTGTCGTGAGCCGACGTCGATCAGCCGGGCATTGGCGAAGGGGCCGCGCGCGTCCGAGATCGACCGTGCCGACGCCATCGGCACCGGGGGTTGGGTTCGGATCCCCAGCAGCGCCTCATAGCGACGGTTGACGTTCGTCAGGGCGATGTTGGCGTCGCGCACGGCCTGCAGCTCGGCGATCTCCGCCTTGAGCTTGCGGTTCTCCGAGACGGCGAAGAAATAGCCGCCGATCCAGTCGCTGACGTGGCCGACCCAACGCACGGGATAGGCAAGGACGCCGTTGATGGGCCCCAGCGTCGCCTCCGCGCCCGCCCGAACCGGCGTCAGGGGGCTGGCCTCGGCCCGACGATCGGTCACCAGCAGCAGGATCGCGGCGACGACGGCGGCGATCACGGCGACGCCGGCGCCCAGCATCGCCGGCACCCTGAGATTTTCGAACGGTCCGTCGCGAAACGCCACGGCGCGCCTTCCGGAAAAGGGGTTTGAGAATCGACGGACCGACGCCGCCGATCCGTCCAGCCTATCGCAAAATCCGTGCCGCGTGGGAACCGCCGGAACGGTTCAAATCAGAGCGCGGAATCCAGCACGCCCTTCATCCAGCGAGGGTGCTCCAGCACGCGGCCGCAGCCGATGGCCACGCAGCTCAGCGGATCGTCGGCGACCGACACCGGCAGGCCGGTGTGATCGCGGATTTCCGCATCCAGACCGCGGAGCAGCGCGCCGCCGCCGGTCAACATGATGCCCTTGTCGGCGATGTCGGCGGCCAGTTCCGGCGGAGTGGCCTCCAGCGCGACCTTCACGGCCTCGATGATCTGGCTGACCGGTTCGGCCAGGGCTTCGGCGGCCTGGCGCTCGCTCATGCGAACCTCGCGCGGCACGCCCTGCATGAGGTCGCGACCCTTCACTTCGATCGACAGGCCTTCGCCGTCGGCCGGGATGCGGGCGGTGCCGATGTCCTTCTTGATGCGCTCGGCCGTGGTTTCGCCGATCAGCAGGTTGTGGTTGCGGCGCATGTAGCTGATGATCGCCTCGTCCATCTTGTCGCCGCCCACGCGCACCGAGCGTGAATAGACGATGCCCGACAGCGACAGCACGGCCACCTCGGTGGTGCCCCCGCCGATGTCGACGACCATCGAACCGGTCGGCTCGTGGATCGGCAGGCCGGCGCCGATCGCGGCGGCCATCGGCTCGTCGATCAGGCCCACGCGGCGGGCCGAGGCGTTCAGGCAGGAGTCGTTGATGGCGCGGCGCTCGACCGCCGTGGCCCCCGACGGCACGCACACGATCACCTTCGGGTTCACGAAGCCCTTGCGGTTGTGAACCTTGCGGATGAAGTGCTTGATCATCTCCTCGGCGACTTCGAAGTCGGCGATGACGCCGTCGCGCATGGGGCGGATGGCCTCCATGTGGCCCGGCGTGCGGCCCAGCATCTGCTTGGCCTCGATGCCCACCGCGTGCACGATCTTGCGCCCGCCCACGTTCCTCAGCGCCACGACGGAAGGCTCGTTCAGGACGATCCCCTTGCCCTTCATGTAGATCAGGGTGTTCGCCGTCCCGAGGTCGATGGCGATGTCGTTCGAAATCATGCCGAAAAGGTGCATGGGCGTGGGATACCGTTCGGATTGGGGCCTTTGAGGGGCGGACAGCGAAACCGGCCCGCTGCGACGACGCCCCGTCCCGCACGCATCCCCTCGCGCGATCCGTTCCTGATCGATTTCGTCGAGCCGACCTGCGGCCCGTTTGCCCGTGTGCGCCGGGGATTACAACCCCCGACGCACCGCGCTTCCGCCGACCCGCGGCCGTTGGGCCTAGACGGGCTGCAGACCCTCGACGGTCAGCATCTTCTTCACGGCGTCGCGCGACTGCACGAGGTCGAGATGAGCGTTCAGTTTGGGGTAGCGCGCCTTGTCCAGCAGGCCCGCCTGACGCGCCCAGCGCTCGAACACCATCAGGTAGCCGTCGGACAGCGTCCACGTCTCGCCGAACACCCACGGCCCTTCGACGAGATGCTGTTCCGCCAGGTCCAGCTTGCCCAGCGCGAACTCGACCGCGTGCGCCCTCGCTTCGCCTTCCAGGGCCGGCCGGCTGAACAGCACCTTGCCCAGCGCCGGATGCAGCGACGACGAGAGCCAGCCGTTGAAGGCGTTGAACCGCGCGTACTCGAACGGATCGTCGACCGGGGCCAGGTCCCGTTCGCGGAAGGTTTCCGCGACCCAGCCGAGGATGGCGGCGTTCTGGGTGATCACGCCCCTGTCCGTCCGCAGCGCCGGCGTCGATCCGGCCGGATTCACCGACAGATACTCCGGCGTCCGCTGCTCGCCCTTCTTCAGATCGACGACCGTGGTCTCGTGTGGCGCGCCGGCTTCCAGCAGGGCGACGTGCGAAGCCATGGCGCAGGCGCCGGGCGAGATGAACAGGGTGGTGGTCATTGCGGGCCTCCTTGCCGGTTGAACGGCCCGCATGTGGGACAGGTTGCGCCTTAATGCAACCGACCTAGTTGCGATTCGATTCCCGTCGCTTCACCCACTCGCGCACCAGCAGCATGACGCCCAGCCAGACCACCGCCACACCCGCGAGGATCAGGCTCGTCCACGTCCCGTCGCCGCTCGCCGCCGCCGCCACCGCCCCGCCGAAGAAGGCCACCAGCGCCGTCTTGGGCAGGACGCCCAGCGCGCAGCCGATCAGAAACGACCAGAAGTTCGCTCGCGTGGCCCCGAACGCCATGTTGACGACGATGAAGGGCGCCGACGGCACGTTCCGGATCATGAAGCTGGCATAGAAGGCGTTCTTGCCCACGAAGCGCTTCAGCCGCGCCGCCGTGGAGCCGCCCAGCCGCTCCAGCGTGCGTGCGGTCGGGCCACGCCCCAGCCAATAGGTCACGCCCGCGGAGATCACCGTCGCGGCCCAGCTGTACCAGAACCCCAGAGACGGCCCGAACGCCACCACGCAGGCGGCGATCAGAATGAACTGCGGCGCGCCGACGAAGGCCGCGACCACAAAAAGTGCCATCGTCGCCGCAAACGCCCAGGGACTGCCCGCATACCCCTCCAGCCAGTGACGCAGCTTCTCTTCGGCGTGCAGCCCCAGCGCCTGCTTGCCCAGCAGGAACAGTCCCACGACCGCCAGCAGCAGCACTGTCGTGGCCGCCACGGCGCGCCATCGCGCCGCCTCCATGTTCAGGACGAAGTCGAGGACGCGGCGGATCATCCCCCCATTTGCCCTCACGCCCCCCCGCCCGTAAACAGCCGGGGCCTCCCCGCACGCATGAGATCGCCGACATGAGCCAGCTTCAGTCCTCAGCCCTCGCACGCGTGAAGCCGTCGGCGACGCTGGCGGTCACGGCGCGGGCGCGTGAGCTGAAACGCGAGGGGCGCGACGTGATCGGCCTCGGCGCGGGCGAGCCGGACTTCGACACGCCGGAGAACGTCAAGCGCGCCGCCATCGACGCCATCACGCGCGGCGAGACGAAGTACACCGATGTGGACGGCATCCCCGAACTGAAGGCCGCCGTCGTCGCCAAGTTCGCGCGCGAGAATGGTCTGGCCTACGAGACGAACCAGATCCACGTCGCCCCGGGCGGCAAGGCGGTGCTCTACAACGCCCTGGCGGCCACTCTGTCGCCCGGCGACGAGGTCATCGTGCCCGCGCCCTATTGGGTCAGCTACCCCGACATGGTCCTGCTGGCGGGCGGCGAACCTGTGACGGTCGTCGGGCACGAGGTCGACGGCTTCAAGCTGCGGCCTGAGGCGCTCGAGGCGGCGATCACGTCGCGGACGAAGTGGCTGATCCTCAACAGCCCGTCGAATCCCACCGGCGCCGCCTACACCGGGCCGGAGCTGGAAGCCCTGGCCGCCGTCGTCCGCCGTCACCCGCACGTCTGGGTGATGACCGACGACATGTACGAGCATCTGATCTACGGCGACTTCGACTATCTGACCTTCGCCCAGGTCGCGCCCGACCTGATCGACCGCACCCTGACGGTGAACGGCGTAAGCAAGGCCTATGCGATGACCGGCTGGCGCATCGGCTACGCGGGCGGACCCAGGCCGCTGATCGACCTGATGCGCAAGGTCGCCGGGCAGACCACGTCGAACCCGTCGTCGATCAGCCAGTGGGCGGCCGTGGAGGCCCTGAACGGCCCGCAGGACTTCATCAGGGAGCGCGCCGCCGCCTTCGAACGCCGCCGCGACCTCGTCGTGTCCATGCTGAACCAGGCCACCGGCCTGCGCTGCCCGACGCCTGAGGGCGCCTTCTACGTCTATCCGTCGGTCGAAGGCCTGATCGGCAAGACCGCGCCGGACGGCTCGGTGATCGATTCCGACGACGCCTTCGTCTCGGCCCTGCTCGACGCCGAGGGCGTGGCGGTGGTCCAGGGCTCGGCCTTCGGCCTGAGCCCCTATTTCCGGATCAGCTATGCGACGTCCGAGGACGTGCTGGAGGAGGGCTGCCGCCGCATCCAGCGGTTCTGCGCCAGCCTGCGTTAAGCCGCCCGGCTGACGGCGAAGTCGGCCAGGTCTTCCAGTGCGACCCGCCAGTCGGACGCGGGCAGGGCGCCCAGCGCCGCCTTGGCCCGGTCGGCGAAGGCGCCGGCCTCGTCCAAGGTCGCGCCCAGCGCGCCCGTGCCGATCACCAGCTCGCGCGCACGGCGGAAGTCGTCCTCGGTCCGCTCGCCTTTCGTGATGGTGCGCTCCCAGAAGGCGTCCTCGCGACCCCTCGTGCGTGCGGCCGCCAGCAGCAGGGGCAGGGTGGCCTTGCCCTCGCGGAAGTCGTCGCCGGCGTTCTTGCCCAGAGCTTCGGCCGTGCCGCCGTAGTCAAGAGCGTCGTCCGCCAACTGGAAGGCCAGCCCCAGCGCCATGCCGTAGTCGCGCAGCGCCGCCGATGCCTCGCCCGACGCGCCCGCGCCGACGGCACCCGATTCCGCGGCGGCGGCGAACAGCTCGGCGGTCTTGGCGCCGATGATCTTCAGGTAGGTGTCGCGGTCCAGGTTCAGGTCATGCGCCCGAGTCAGCTGCAGCACCTCGCCTTCCGAAATCACCGACGAGGCCTTGGCGAGGATGCCCAGCGCCCGCATGTCGTCGGTTTCGACCATCAGTTCGAAGGCGCGCGCGAACAGGAAGTCGCCGACCAGCACGCTGGACGGAGCCCCCCAGATCAGGTGCGCCGCCACCTTGCCCCGCCGCAGTTCCGACACGTCCACCACGTCGTCGTGCAACAGCGTGGCGGTGTGGATGAACTCCACCGCCGCCGCCAGCTTCAGCGGCGCATTCAGTGGACCGTCGGCGCCCGCCGCGCGCGCCGCCGCGACGGTCAGCAGGGGGCGCAGTCGTTTTCCGCCGGCGCCGACCAGATGCTCGGCAAGCATCGGAATCACCGGCACGTCGGACTGCATCCGGTCGATGATCAGGGCGTCGACCGCCGCCATGTCCGGCCCGGCCATCCGCACCAGGTCGTCGACCTGTCCGGCGGGGCGGTGAAGGGGCGCGGTGACGGCGTCCAAAGGCGGCACTTTCAGGCGTGAGGGCGGGGAAACACGGACGCCGCCTTGCCTCATGACGACGCGGCGCACAATGGTGACCGCCCATGAACGGGTCAAGCGCGTGACCGTCGCACCTGAGGTCGAGGAAACCCCGCTGCTCAACGGCCGCGTCCGGCTGTTGCAGCCGCGCGACGGCTATCGCGCGGGGATGGACGCCGCGATTCTGGCGGCCGCGATCGCCGCGGCGCCGGGAGACACGGTGCTGGAGGCGGGGTGCGGGGCGGGCGCGGTCCTGTGTCAGGTCGGCGTCCGTCGGCCCGGCGTCCGCCTGCTGGGCGTCGAGCGCGACGCGCCGACGGCCGTCCTCGCCATGCGAAACCTCGCGCTCAACCGGCTTGACGGCGAGGTGCGGGAATTCGACGTGGCCGCAGGCTTCACGGCGCTCGAGCGTCCACGCGCCGACTGGGCCGTCAGCAATCCGCCCTTCTTCGACGACGCCTCGGCGCTGCGCGCCCCGTCGCCGGGCAAGCGGGCGGCGTGGATGGCCGACGCCGGGCTGGAGGCGTGGACCGAATTCCTGTTGGCCGGGGTCCGGGACGGAGGCACGATCCTGTTGATCCACCGGGCCGACCGGCTGGCCGATCTGCTGTCTCTCCTGGGCCGCAAGGCGGGCTCCTTCCGCATCCTGCCCATTCATCCGTATGCGGATCGGCCGGCCAAGCGCGTGCTCGTGAAGGCGGTGCGGCTCGGCAGGGCGCCTCTGGTGCTGCTGCCCCCGTTGGTGCTGCATGATCAGGGCGGCGCACATTCGCCGCGCTCCGAGGCGATCCTCCGCGGTGCGGCCCACCTCGATCTCGGCTAGCCGTCGACCTCGAAATCGAACGCCAGCGGCAGGTGGTCGGAGGCCATTCGGGCAAGCGGGGAGAAGGGGGCGTGCGCGCCCGTCACCCGAATCTCGCGGCTGACGAAGGCATGGTCGATGCGGATCGCCGGATAGGCGGAGGGGAAGGTCTTCACCGAAGGCCTGACGCCCAGTTTGCGCTGGGCGTCCTCCAGACCCGTTCCGCAAAGGGTCCGATAGGGCCGGGTCATCGACGTGGCGTTGAAGTCGCCGCACAGGATGGTCGGGCCCACGCACAGGTCCGACCCCAGCCAATCCCTGCCCGCCAATGCCGCCGTCTGCAGCCTCTGCTCGCGCGGCACGAGGCCCAAATGGGTGTTGATCACGTTCACTGTCGCCGCGCCCATGTCGATCTGGGCCCAGAGGGCCCCGCGGGGTTCCAGCCCCGGCACGTTCGGGAGCGTGGGCAGAGGGCCGGCGCGGACCAGCCGCTCGGGGTGGGGCGTCAGGATGGCGTCGCCGTAAAGCTCCGCCTCCACGCGCATGGCCGGATGAAAGCGGACCGCCATGGCCAGCTTGTCGGCGATTGATTGGGCCTGATCGACGTGGCCCGTCCGCGCCCGACCGACGTCCAGCTCCTGCAGGCAGACCACGTCCGGCTCCAGCTCGGCGATGACCGCGACGACGCGGTCGACGTCGAGCCGGCGGTCGACTCCGACGCATCGATGGACGTTGTAGGTGACGAGACGGGGCATGAGGCATGCGTCGCCTAAAGGCCGATCATGGCCGTCAGGGGGCGCTCAGATCTCCACGAGCCGGTCGGGCACTTCGTTCGGATTGGCCGGGCGCGGCGGGAAGTGTTCCGCCAGCACGCCTCCGCACAGCTCCACGGCCCGGACGAATCCGTCCGCAGGCGCCTTGCGCTTCATCCCCGCGACCAGCGCCGCGGCCGCGTCGGCCCAGACGTCCTCCGGCACCTTCTCGTGGATGCCCTTGTCGGCGATCACCTCGACGCGATGGTCGGCGTCGGCGGCGAAGATCAGCACGCCGGTCCTGGCTTCGGTCACGTGCAGCCCATGGGCCAGAAACTGGTTCAGCGCCGCGCGCCGCACCCGGTCGCGGCGTATGGCCGACGGCGTCAGCCAGCGGCGCACCGCGGGGATCAGGCCGAGCAGCAGCACCGCTACGAAGGTCGCCAGCTGCAGCACCGCGTGAACCGCGATCGCCGTTCCGGCTTCGGATCCGGCGGCCGCCGCATGTCCCACGCTCCAGCCGTGAGCGAAGCTGGGCAGGTCGCTCGGATCCAGGCCCAGCGGAATCGCCAGCAGGGGCAGGATCAGCGCCGCCGCGGCCGCCCAGCCGAGCAGCACGTCCCAGTAGCCGGACACCCTGCGGGCGAAGACGCAGAAAATCTCGCCGCTGGTGGCCTTCTCCGCTTCGGCGATGGCCGCCGCCACGCGGGCGTGATCGTCGGGGGTCATCTTCATCACCAGCCTCCCGAGGCGCCGCCGCCGCCGAAGCTGCCGCCTCCGCCCCCGAATCCTCCGCCCCCGAATCCTCCGCCGCCCCAGCCCCCGCCGCGTCCCCCCCGCGCAGCGCCGCTCAGGGCCTCGGCCGCCGCCCAGATCAGGATCGGCGTCATGCCGTCCCCGTCGTCGTCCTTGCCGCCGCGCCCCTTGCGCCGTCGGCCGGCGCGCGACACGGCGCTGACGAAGCTGATGAAGACCATGAAGACGACGAACAGGATGAACAGGATGATGGCGACCGGCACCTCGGCGTCGGGCGATTCCGCCGCCGCGGCGCGCGCCTGGGCCTCCTCCGGATCCAGCCGCAGCTGGCTCTCGATCGCCTCCACCCCGTTGGTGATCCCGCGCTCGTAGCCGCCCTCGCGGAAGGCGGGCAGGATCCGTTCGTGGATGATCAGGGCCGACAGGGCGTCGGTCAGGATCGGCTCCAGTCCGTAACCGACCTCGATACGCACCTTTCGTTCGTTCGGCGCGACGATCAACAGGACGCCGTTGTTCTCTTCGGACTGCCCGATGCCCCAGGCCCGGCCCAGCTGATAGCCGTAGTCGGCGATGTCGCGGTCCTGCAGGCTGTCGACCGTGACCACGACCAGCTGGTCGGACGTGTCCCGCTCCAGCGTCTCCAGCCGGGTCGCCAGCTCGGCTTCTTTCGCCGGCGACAGCAGGTTGGCCTGATCGACCACCCGCCCCGTCAGGGCGGGGAACTGCAGCTCCTGCGCGACCCCGGGGACGGCGGCGCACAGCCAGGCGAGGGCGACGACCAGCGCCGCTCCCGCCGCTCTCGGCGAGCGGATCACCGGGCCGGGGTCGGCGCCGGCGGGGCCGAGCCGGGAGCTGCCCCCGGCGCGACGTCGAAGGTGACCGTCGGCGCGCTCTGCGCCGCCTCATTGGCCTGGAACGGCTGCATCGGCCCCGAGCCCGCATGGATCGTGTTGGCCCAGATCACCGTCGGGAAGGTCCGCAGCGCCGTGTTGTGCGCGCGCACGGCCTCGTTGTAATCGCGCCGCGCGATGTTGATGCGGTTCTCCGTGCCTTCCAGCTGGCTCTGCAGGGCGATGAAGTTCTGGTTCGACTGGATCTGCGGATACTGCTCCACCACCAGCATGAGCCGGCTCAGGGCCTGCGTCAGCTCTCCCTGCGCGGCCTGATACCGCTGCATCGCCGCCGGATCGTTCAGCATCTCGGGCGTCAGCTGGATCGACGTGGCCCGCGACCGCGCCTCGATGACCTGCGTCAGCGTGGTCCGCTCGGCGATGGCGGCCGCCTGCACCGTGGCCACGAGGTTGGGGATCAGGTCGGCGCGTCGCTGGTAGGCCGCCTGCACGTCGGCCCACTTGGCCCTCGCGTTCTCCTCGTTCGTCGGAATGGCGTTCACGCCGCAGCCGGACACAGCCGGCGCCAGCACGACGACCGCCGCGACCGCGGCGAGACGGGGGTTAACACGCATCATCGAGACAGCCCTTCCCGAACGCGGCCGGATCGCCGCTTCCTTGATATATCAGCCCTTCATGACGCCGCTTCAAGCGTCCAGCGGCTCGGCCTCCACGCCTGCCGCCGCGCACGCGGCCGCATAGGTGTTGGCCAGCAGCACGGCGATGGTCATCGGGCCGACTCCGCCCGGCACCGGCGTGATCGCGCCGGCCACCGCCGCCGCCTCGTCGAACGCCACGTCGCCGACCACGCGGGTCTTCCCTTCCGCAGCCCTCGCAGGTTCCTTCGAGGGCACGCGGTTGATGCCCACGTCGATCACCGTCGCGCCGGGCTTGATCCAGTCACCGCGGACCATCTCCGGTCGCCCGACGGCCGCGACCAGAATGTCCGCGCGGCGGCACACCTCCGGCAGATCGCGCGTCCGGGAATGCGCCACCGTGACCGTGCAGCTCTCGCCCAGCAGCAGCTGGACCATCGGTTTGCCGACGATGTTGGAGCGCCCCACGACAACGGCCTCCAGCCCGGACAGGTCCCCCAGCTCATGCTTCAGAAGCATCAGGCACCCCAGCGGCGTGCAGGGGACCAGCCCGCGCCCGCCCGTGGCCAGCCGCCCGGCGTTGACCACATGAAAGCCGTCCACGTCCTTGTCCGGATCGATCGCCGCCAGCACGGCGTCGGCGCCGATTTGCGGCGGCAGCGGCAGCTGCACCAGAATGCCGTGGATCGCCCTATCTCCGTTCAGCCGCTCGACGACCGCCAGCAGTTCGGCCTGCGTCGTTTCCTCGGGCAGGCGCACGGTCTCGGAGTGGAAGCCCGCCGCTTCGGCCCGTTCGCCCTTCGACTTCACATAGATGCGGCTGGCCGGATCGTCGCCGACGATCACCGCCGCCAGCCCCGGCCGCACGCCGGTCTTCCCGCGGAGCCGCTCCGCCGCGGCGGCAACGCGGTCCACCAGCCCCGAGGCGAACGCCTTGCCGTCGATGATGCGCGCGGGAACGGAGTCGGACATGAGCCGGGCCTCGGGGGAAAGTCGCTTGGGGGACGGCGCGCGATTTACAGGGCGGGGGGGCTGGCGTCTATGATCGGGACCGTCTCGGGGAGAAGTCCGCCATGAACCGTCTTCAAACGCTCGCGGGGGTCGCCCTTTCCGGCCTGCTGCTGGCCGCGACGCCCGCTGCGGCCCAGGAGGCCCTTTCCTTCGGCCGCGTCGCGTCCGGCGAGTTGACGGCCGAAGACGCACGCGTCGAGGACGGCGGGTATCGCTACGACGCCTGGAGGTTCACCACCCGGGAGGGCCAGCGGGTCGAGCTGACCCTGACCTCCACGGCTTTCGACGCCTACCTTGAGGTCTGGCCGGCCGACGGCGAAGCCGACGGGCCCGAATGGTCCGACGACGATTCGCTGTCCGGCACCGACGCCCGCCTGCGGTTCACCGCCCCGGCCGGCGACTGGATCGTGCGTGCCCGTGGCTTCGAGAGCGAGGCGCTGGGACCCTATTCGCTCGCACTGACCGAGCGCCCGCCGGCTCCGCGCGCGCCGCGCCCGACCGGGGCGCGCATCGGACGGTCGGTGAACGGCGACCTGTCAGACCGTGACCCGGAGACCGAGGACGGCGTCCGCTACGATGCGTACTCGCTGCGCCTGCGGGAAGGCGAGCGCGTCCTCATCACCTTGAGGTCCGATGCCTTCGACCCGATGCTCCAGGTGGGGCAGGGCACTGGCGGGGACTTCGTCGAACTGGCCGTCAACGACGACGACGGTCAGGGACTGAACTCGCGTCTGGTGTTCCAGGCCCCGTCGTTCGGCGAGTTCCTGATCCGCGTCACGCCGGTCGGAAATGACGACGGCGCCTATGTCCTGACCCTGGCCGAGGCCCCGCCCGTGGCTCCCGCCGTCGCTCTGGACTGGGGCGCGACCGTCCAGGGCGACCTCGCCCTGACCGACGGCGTCAACGCCGACGGCACCGTGGTCGACGTGTACCGATTCTCGGGCGCGAGCGGTCAGCGCGCGCAGATCGACGTGACCTCGTCGGCCTTCGACGCCTACGTCGAGCTGCGGGCGGAGACCGACCCGTCGCAGGTCCTTGCCGAGGACGACGACGGCGGACCGGAGGGAACGGATTCCCGCCTGCTCTTCACCCTTCCTGCCGACGGCGATTACCGCGTCGAGGTCCGCGCCTTCGCCCCGGGCGGCGTGGGCGCCTATTCGGTGTCGCTGACCGAGGCCGCGCCCGAGCGGCCGGCCGTGCCTCTGGCCTTCGGCGCGCGGATCGAGGGGGAGATAGACGACTCGGATTCCCGCGACGCCGAGAACCGAGGCTACGATTCCTACGTCTTCTCCGGACTGGAGGGGCAGCGCGTCCAGGCGATCCTCCGCTCCGGCGACTTCGACGCCTTCCTGCGCATCGGCTCCGCGGAGGGCGAGTTCACCGACCTGGCTTCCGACGACGACGGGCTCGGAGAAGGCACGGACTCCCGTCTCAACTTCTCACTTCCGGCCGACGGCGACTACATCCTTCGCGTGTCGCCGCTCGGGCCCGAGGCGGACGGGCTTTACGCCGTCGAGCTGATCGACCGGGGCCCCAAGCCCGAGCCCGGCAGCTTGCTGGTCGGCGCCTCGGTGCGCGGCGCCCTGTCCGAGAACGACGACGCGGCGGCCGACGGAAGCTGGTTCGACAGCTATCGCGTCCACGCCAAGGCAGGCGAGCCGCTGCGCATCGAACTGGCGTCCAACGCCTTCGACGCCTTCGTCATGATCGGGCGCGAGAAGGACGACGGCGGATTCGAAGTCCTCGGCAGCGACGACGACTCCCTCTCGGACACTCACGCCCGTCTCGACTGGGAAGCGCCCGAGGACGGCGACTACGTGATCCGCGCCGGCAGCTTCGGCGCCCAGGAGGCCGGCCGCTACGTGCTGACGGTCAGGCCGCAGCCCAAACCCTGATCGCCCGTCAGGCGGCGTCAGATGACGGAGTGATGCGGACGATGTAGCGTCCCTCCATGGCCGCTTCCGGCCGGGGGAATCTCAAGCATATGCGCCGCAACGCTCTCTTCGCCGCCGTCTCGCTGACGGCCGTCCTCGCCGCCGGCGCCGCTTCGGCGCAGTCGATCTCGGTCGGCCAGACCGTTCGCGGGACGATCGCCGCGTCCGACCCTGCCCTGGACGACGGCAGCCATTACGACTGCTGGGTCTTCAACGCGCCGGCCGGCGTCTACACGGTCGATTACGGTTCCGAGGACTTCGACGCCTATCTGGTCGTCGGCAAGGGGCGCGACTGCCAAGGCGCCACGCACGTCAGCAACGACGACTGGGGCGACGGCCTGAATTCGCACGCCGAGTTCCGCACCGACGGCGGGCCCTGGTTCATCCGGGCCAACACGCTGGGCGGCGGCGAGACCGGCGCATACACCCTGACGCTGGTTTCCGGGGGTGACCCGTCGGTGATGGATGACTTCGACGACGACCATCACGACGACGGCGGTGACGAGGAGCTGGATCTGGCCTGGCTGGACGAGCTGGAAGGGCGCGACGGCGGCGAAGAGCACCTGATGAACGTCCTGTGCGCGGCGGTCGACACCCTCGATCTGATCGTGACCATGGAGAACATGACCGACGAACAGCTCGAGGCCCGGATGGCCGAGGGCATGCAATTCACCGAGCGGTCCTACGTGACGGGCGCCGCCCTGGGCTTCAGCCAGGACGAGGTCGAGACCCAGGTCGCCGAGCTCGGCGTCACCCTGCTGATGGACCCGGAGAGTTCCGGCGATTTCGCGGACGCGCGCCGGGAATGCATGTCCATGCTCTGACCTGACGGCTCAGGTCAGCAGATCTCCGACGAACGGCCGCCACCGCCCCTCACGGACGGTGGCGGTCGCGCGCGCTATGTCGGGCGCGAAATAATGGTCCTCGGCGTACTCCGCCGCCGCCTCGCGGACGACGGCCCATGCCCGTTCCAGCGGCTCCGACGACCTCAGCGGGCGCTGGAAGTCGATGCCCTGCGCCGCGGCGAGCAGTTCGATCCCGACCACCGTCGCGGCGTTCTCCGCCATGTCCAGCAGGCGCCGGGCTCCGTGGGTGGCCATCGACACGTGATCTTCCTGATTGGCGCTGGTCGGCACCGTGTCGACGCTGGCCGGATGGCTGAGCATGCGGTTCTCCGCCACCAGGGCCGCGGCCGTCACCTGGGCGATCATGAAACCGGAGTTCAGCCCGCTTTCGCGCACGAGAAAGGCCGGCAAGCCGCTCATCTTGGGGTCGACCAGGATCGACGTCCGCCTTTCGGAGATGTTGCCGATCTCGCAGAGAACCAGGGCGATCTGATCCGCTGCGAAAGCGACGGGCTCCGCATGGAAGTTCCCTCCGGAAATGACGTCGCCCTCGGCGAAGAAGACCAGCGGATTGTCCGTCACCGCATTGGCCTCGCGCACCAGGGTGGCCGCCGCGGCGCGCAGCACGTCCAGCCCGGCGCCCATCACTTGCGGCTGGCACCGGAGGGAGTAGGGATCCTGCACCTTCTCGCAGTCGTCGCGGTGGCTGTCCCGGATCGCCGACCCGGACAGCAGTTCGCGCAGCACCCGCGCCACCTCGATCTGACCCGGCTGGCCGCGCAGGGCGTGGATGCGCGGATCGAACGGCGCGTCCGACCCCTTCAGCGCGTCGACCGACAGCGCCCCGGCCACCAGCCCCGCCGCGAACGCGTCCTCCGCCGCGAACAGCCCCGCCAGCGCCAGCGCCGTGGAACACTGCGTCCCGTTCAGCAGCGCCAGCCCCTCCTTGGGCCCCAGCACGACGGGCTCGCGACCGACGCTCGCCAGCGCCTCGACCGCCGCCACGACGCGACCGCCGACGACGGCCTCGCCGACGCCGATCAGCACGCAGCTCATGTGCGCCAGAGGCGCCAGGTCGCCCGACGCCCCCACCGACCCCTTGGCCGGGATGACCGGCAGAACCTCGCCGTTCACCAGGTCGATCAGCGCCTGCAGCGTGTCGCGCCGCACCCCCGACGCCCCTTTCGACAGGCTGGCGATCTTCAGCGCCATCAGCAGCCGGGTCACGCCCGGCGACAGCCGATCGCCGACCCCGCAGGCATGGCTCAGCACCAGATTTTTCTGCAGCGTCTCAAGGTCTTCCGCCGCGATCCGGGTGTTGGCCAGCAGGCCGAAGCCGGTGTTGATGCCATAGACCGTCCGGCCCTTGGCCAGAATGTCCGCCACCGTCGCAGCCCCCGCGTCGACGTCGGCCCAGGCCGCATCGGTCAGGGAAAGCGTCACCGGCCCTTCCAGGGCGGCACGCAACTGGGACAGGGTCAGGGGGGATCGACCGATCTGGATGTGGGTCATCGTCAGCGTTCCACGCTCGGCAGGTTGAGCCCGTTTTTGCGCGCCGCATCCTTCGCGATCTCATAGCCCGCGTCGGCATGGCGCATGACGCCCGTCGCCGGGTCGTTCCACAGCACCCGCTCCAGCCGCTTCGCCGCCTCGGGCGTGCCGTCGGCCACGATCACGACGCCTGAGTGCTGGGAATAGCCCATGCCGACCCCACCCCCGTGGTGCAGCGACACCCAGCTGGCCCCCGAGGCCGTGTTCAGCAGGGCGTTCAGCAGCGGCCAGTCCGACACCGCGTCCGAACCGTCCATCATCGCCTCCGTCTCGCGGTTCGGGCTCGCCACCGAGCCGGAGTCCAGATGATCCCGCCCGATCACGATCGGCCCCGACAGCTCGCCCGACGCCACCATCTCGTTGAACATCAGACCCGCCCGGTGCCGGTCGCCCAGACCGATCCAGCAGATGCGCGCCGGCAGGCCCTGGAAGGCGATCCGCTCGCCCGCCATGTCCAGCCAGCGATGCAGTCCCGTGTTTTCCGGAAACAGCCGCTTCATCGCCGCATCGGTCTTGCGGATGTCCTCAGGATCTCCCGTCAGCGCCGCCCAGCGGAACGGCCCGATTCCGCGGCAGAACAGCGGACGGATGTACGCCGGCACGAACCCCGGGAAGGCGAAGGCGTCGCTCACGCCCTCGTCGAAGGCCACCTGCCGGATGTTGTTGCCGTAGTCGGTCGTCGGCACGCCCGCAGCGTGGAAGTCCAGCATGGCCTGAACGTGCACGGCCATCGACGCCCGCGCCGCGGCCTCGACCGCCGCAGGATCGCTCTCGCGCTTCTCCTCCCACTCCCCCACGGTCCAGCCCGCGGGCAGATAGCCGTTCACCGGGTCGTGGGCGCTGGTCTGATCGGTCACGAGGTCGGGCCGGACGCCACGCCTCACCAGTTCAGGCAGAACCTCCGCCGCGTTCCCCAAGAGCCCGATCGAAAGCGGCTTTCCTTCCGTGAGCGACCGCTCCAGCAGCTTCAGCGCCTCGTCCACGCTCTCGGCCATGACGTCCAGGTAGCGGGTGCGGATGCGGAACTCGATCCGGCTGCGCTGGCACTCCACGGCGATGCACGAGGCGCCGGCCATGGTCGCCGCCAGCGGCTGGGCCCCGCCCATGCCGCCCAGCCCGGCGGTCAGGATCCACTTGCCCGACCAGTCGCCGCCGTGGTGCTGGCGCCCGGCCTCCATGAAGGTTTCATAGGTGCCCTGAACGATGCCCTGGGTGCCGATGTAGATCCACGACCCGGCGGTCATCTGGCCGTACATGGCCAGGCCCTTGCGATCCAGCTCGTGGAAATGCTCCCAGGTGGCCCATTTGGGCACCAGATTGCTGTTGGCGATCAGCACGCGCGGCGCGTCGGTGTGGGTGCGGAACACCCCCACCGGTTTGCCCGACTGCACCAGCAGGCTCTCGTCCTCGCCCAGTTCGCGCAGGCTCTGCACGATCCGGTCGAAGCTGGCCCAGTCCCGTGCCGCCTTGCCAATTCCGCCATAGACGACCAGGTCCTGCGGCCGCTCGGCCACCTCCGGGTCCAGATTGTTCATCAGCATCCGCAGCGCGCCCTCGGCGGCCCAGGTGCGGCAGGTCTTCTCCGGTCCGCGCGGGGCGCGGACGATGCGGGCGTTGGTCATCTGTTGTTCGCTCATGTCCGCGTCTCTACGCTGGCGACCCATGAGCATGGAAGCCTCCGAAGCCCTGTCCTGGCGCTCCGTCGCCGACCTGGTCGGCGATCACCCGGACGCGCGCGCCGCGCTCATCGGCGCGCCGCTGAACGAACGCTCCCTGACGCCAGGCCGCTGCGACCTCGCGCCCAAGGCCCTGCGCGCCGTGCTGCCGCGCTTTTCGACCTACGACGTCGAGACGGGGCTGGACTTGACGACGGCCGTCCACGACGCCGGCGACGTCCCGCTCAGGGCCGTCTCGCCGTCCGACGCCTTCGCACCCCTCCGCGACGCCGTCGCCGCGCAAGCTCGTCGCGACCTGACCGTCCTGATCGGCGGCAACAACGCGGTCACCCGCCCCGGCGTCCATGCGCTGGGCCTCGACAGCGTCGGCGTGCTGACGCTGGACGCCCATTTCGACCTGCGCGACACGGATCAGGGCCTGACAAACGGGAATCCCATCCAGGCCCTGCTGGACGACGGAGTGGACGGGCGCCGCATCAGTCAGGTCGGCCTCGCCCCCTTCGCCAACACCCGCCGCGCGCATGAGAAGGCCAAAGTCGCCGGCATCTCCGTCCGCACCGCCGCCGAATGCCGCCGACTGGGCCTCGCCGCCGCCGTCGCTCAGGAGCTGGACCGCCTCTCCGCCCTTTGCGACGTCATCTACGTCGACTTCGACATCGACGTCATCGACCGCGGCCAGTGGCCCGCCAGCCCCGGCGCCCGCCCGGGCGGCGTCCCGGTCCAGGATTTCTTCCAGGCCACGCGCGTCGTCGGCGCCCACCCCAAGGTCCGCGCGGTCGACCTGACCGAATACGACCCCTCTCTCGAAATCGGCGACCTCGGCTCCCTCACGGCGGGTCGCTGGTTCTGCGAATTGCTGGCGGGATTTGAAGCGCGTGGCTGACCGCTTCGATCTGCTGATCGCCGACTGCCGTCTCGCCACCATGGCGGAGGGCGGCCTGGCCTACGGCGCCGTCGAGGACGGCGCGCTTCTGGTCCGCGACGGCCGCCTCGCCTGGGTCGGTCCGCGCGCCGAACTGCCCGCGCACGACGCGGAGCGGACCCAGCGCCTGGGCGGCCGGTGGGTCACGCCCGGCCTGATCGACTGCCACACCCATCTGGTGTTCGGCGGCAACCGCTCGCACGAGTTCGAGCGCCGCCTGGCCGGGGTGCCCTATGAGCAGATCGCGCGCGAGGGCGGCGGCATCGTCTCGACCATGACCGCCACCCGCGCCGCCGACGAGGACGCCCTGGTCGCCTCGGCTCTCCACCGCCTGCGTGGCCTCACGGACAGCGGCGTCACCACGGTGGAGATCAAGTCCGGCTACGGCCTCGACGCCGACAACGAGCTGAAGATGCTGCGCGCCGCCCGCCGCGTCGGCGTCGAGGGCCGCGTGCGCGTCTCGACCAGCTTCCTGGGCCTGCACGCCCTGCCGCCCGAGCATCGTCAGAATCGCACCGCCTACCTCGACCTGATGATCGATCAGGTCCTGCCCGCCGCGCACGCGCAAGGCCTGGTCGACATGGTCGACGCCTACTGCGAGCCCATCGCCTTCACCGCGGACGAAATCGCCCGCCTGTTCGAGCGCGCCCGCGACCTCGGTCTGCCGGTCAAGCTGCACGCCGACCAGCTTTCGAACGGGGGGGGAGGGAGTCTGGCCGCCGCGCACGGCGCCCTGTCGGCAGACCACGTCGAGCATGTGGACGAAGCGGGCGTCGTCGCCATGGCCGCCGCCGGGACCGTCGCGGTGCTTTTGCCCGGGGCCTACCTCATGCTGCGAGAAACGACGCCGCCGCCGATCGACCTCTTCCGTCGCCACGGCGTGCGCATGGCCGTGGCCACGGACTGCAATCCCGGCACCTCGCCGGTCGCCAGCTTGACCGCCGCCCTCAACCTCGCCTGCGTACAGTTCCGCCTGACGCCGGAGGAGGCCCTGACGGGCGCCACGCGCCATGCCGCGGCCGCACTTGGCCTTTCGTCGGAGATTGGCACGCTCGAGCCCGGCAAGGTCGCCGACATCGCGGTCTGGAACGTCGAACGCCCTGCGGAGCTTTGCTATTGGCTGGGCGCCCCGCTGCTGCACCAGCGATGGGTCGGCGGCTACCCAAAGTAGGCGTGAAACAACCAAAGATTGGGACCTGCCCGAATCGTGACATCCTCGACGATCCCGGAGGATGCCATGCCGCGCCGCCCCAGCCGCACCGAGCTCGTCATGGTCGCCGCCCTGGCCTTCTGCACGCTCGCCCAGATCGGCCTGACCGTGCTGGACCTGCTGTCCGCCTGATCCCGCCGTGCTAGACGCGCTTCCGAAAGGGAGCGTCCATGGCCGCCATCGAAACCGACGTCGTCATCCTCGGTGGGGGCCACAACGGGCTTGTCTGCGCCTTCTATCTGGCGCGGGCGGGACTGAAGGTGACCGTGCTGGAGCGTCGATCCGTCGTCGGCGGCGCCGCGGTGACGGAGGAGTTTCAACCCGGCTTCCGCAACTCCACCGCCAGCTACACGGTCAGCCTGCTCAACCCGCAAGTCATCGCCGACATGGACCTGCGCCGTCACGGACTGCAGGTCGTGCTGCGCAAGGTCGCCAATTTCCTGCCCCTGCCGGGGGGCGACCGGCTGCTGGCCGGGGAGGGGATCACGCAGCGCGAGGTCGCCCGGTTCTCGCAAAAAGACGCCGACCGTCTGCCGGAATACGAGCGCCGGCTCGAGGTCGTGGCCGACGTCCTGCGCGACTGGATTCTGCGTCCGCCGCCCAACATGACCCCAGGCGGCTGGCTGCACGCCCTGCCGGACCTGCTCTCGGCCGGGGCCCTGGGGCGTCAGGCGGCGGCTCTGGACGTCCAGGGCCGCCGCGACCTGCTGGACCTCTTCACCAAGTCCGCCGGCGACTGGCTGGACGGCTGGTTCGACAGCGAGCCGATCAAGGCCCTGTTCGGCTTCGATGGCGTGGTCGGCAACTACGCCGGCCCCTACACGCCGGGCAGCGCCTATGTCCTGCTGCACCACGTCTTCGGCGAGGTGAACGGCAAACGCGGCGCCTGGGGGCACGCCGTCGGCGGCATGGGCGCGATCACCCAGGCCATGGCCCGGGCCTGCGCCGAGCGCGGCGTCGACGTCCGCCTCGACGCGCCCGTGGTCGAGGTGCTGACGGAAAAGGGCAGGGCGGTCGGCGCGGTGACCGAGGCGGGCGACGTGTTCCGCGCCCGGGCGGTCGTCTCCAACCTGCACCCGCGCCTGCTGTTCGACCGGCTGGTCGATCCGGCCGCCGTGCCCCACGACTTCCGCGAGCGGATGACGCGCTACGCCTCCGGATCCGGCACTTTCCGCATGAACGTGGCGCTCAGCGAACTGCCGCGCTTCACCGCCATGCCCGAACCCGGCGACCACCTGACCGCCGGCATCATCATGGCGCCTTCGCTCGCCTATATGGAGCGAGCCCACGCCTCGGCCCGGCTGGACGGCTGGTCGCGCGAGCCGATCATCGAGATGCTGATCCCGTCGACGCTGGACGACACGCTCGCCCCGCCGGGCCGGCATGTCGCCAGCCTGTTCTGCCAGCACGTCTCGCCCGACCTTTCCGACGACGACCGCGAGACCGTCGCCGACCTGATGATCGAGACCGTCGACCGCTGGGCGCCGGGCTTCAAGGCCTCGGTGCTCGGCCGTCTGGCGCTGGGGCCGCGCGATCTGGAGCGGCGCTTCGGCCTTGTCGGCGGCGACATCTTTCACGGCCGCCTGACGCTGGATCAGCTGTTCAGCGCCCGTCCGGTGCTCGGCCACGCCGATCACCGCATGCCCGTGCCCGGCCTCTACCTGTGCGGCTCCGGCGCCCACCCGGGCGGCGGCGTCACCGGCGCTCCGGGTCACAACGCGGCGAAGATCGTGCTTAAGGATATGCGCTGATCCCCAGCCCTCGGACCGGTCACGCTTGAACGCGTACGGTTCCGGACCACATACTTCCGCGAAGGCCGCCACAAGGCGGGTCGAGTCGAAACGGTCGGGCCCCTTGCCCCCCACGCCGGCGCGACGGGTCCGGGATCAACCCGGACTCCAGGAAGTTCGCATCATGTCCGAGTCCAAAGTCCTCCCCGTCCTGCCGCTCCGGGACATCGTCGTGTTCCCGCACATGGTCGTGCCGTTGTTCGTCGGCCGCGAGAAATCCGTGCGCGCGCTCGACGAGATCATGAAGGGCGAGAAGCAGATCCTGCTGGCGACCCAGAAGAACAGCGTCGACGACGATCCCGCCGCCGAAGCCATCTATCCGATCGGCGTGCTGGCGACCGTTCTGCAGCTGCTTAAACTGCCCGACGGCACGGTGAAGGTGCTGGTCGAGGGCAAGCGCCGTGCCCGCCTGACCCGCTTCACCGACCAGACCGAGTATTTCGAGGCAGAGGCCGTCGTGCTCGACGACGAGATCGCCGATCCGGCGCGCGCCGAGGCCCTGTCGCGCGCGGTGATCGAGCATTTCGAACACTATGTGAAGCTGAACAAGAAGGTCCCGCCCGAGGCGCTCAGTTCCATCCCCCAGATCACGGACGCGTCCAAGCTCGCCGACAGCGTCGCCGCCCACCTGTCGGTCAAGATCGCCGACAAGCAGAAGCTGCTGGAGACGTTCGACGTCGCGGGCCGCCTCGAGCAGGTCTATGGCCTGATGGAGGGCGAGATTTCCGTCCTGCAGGTCGAGAAGAAGATCCGCTCGCGCGTCAAGCGCCAGATGGAGAAGACTCAGCGGGAATACTACCTGAACGAGCAGATGAAGGCGATCCAGCGCGAGCTGGGCGAGACCGACGACAGCCGTGACGAGATCATGGAGCTGGAGAAGCGCATCCGGAAGACGAAGCTGTCGAAGGAGGCGCGCGCCAAGGCGGACGCCGAGGTCAAGAAGCTGCGGAACATGTCGCCGATGTCGGCCGAGAGCACGGTGGTGCGGAACTATCTCGACTGGCTGCTGTCGATTCCGTGGGGCAAGGCGCGACAGAAGCCCATCGACCTGCAGAAGGCCGAGGACATCCTCGAGGAGGATCACTACGGCCTGGAGAAGGTGAAGGAGCGCATCGTCGAATACCTGGCCGTCCAGGCCCGGACCGGTTCGCTGAAGGGCCCGATCCTGTGCCTCGTGGGACCTCCTGGCGTGGGCAAGACCTCTCTGGCCAAGTCGATCGCCAAGGCCACCGGGCGTGAGTACGTCCGCATGTCGCTGGGCGGCGTGCGGGACGAGGCCGAAATCCGCGGCCACCGCCGCACCTACATCGGCTCCATGCCGGGCAAGATCATCCAGTCGATGAAGAAGGCGAAGACCACCAACGCCTTCATCCTGCTGGACGAGATCGACAAGCTGGGCGCCGACTGGCGCGGCGACCCGTCCTCGGCCCTGCTGGAGGTGCTGGACCCGGCCCAGAACTCGACCTTCGGGGACCACTATCTGGAGGTGGACTACGACCTGTCGAACATCATGTTCGTGACCACGGCCAACAGCATGAACATGCCGCAGCCGCTGCTCGACCGGATGGAGGTCATCCGCGTCAGCGGCTACACCGAGGACGAGAAGGTCGAGATCGCCAAGCGTCACGTCCTGCCGAAGCTGCTGGTCGACCACGGCCTCAAGGACGGCGAACTGGTCGTGCCCGACGCCATGCTCCGGGACCTGATCCGTTACTACACTCGCGAAGCCGGCGTTCGCTCGCTGGAGCGGGCGCTGGGCGGTCTGGCGCGCAAGGCCGTGCGCGAGATGGCGAAGACGGACGTCGCCTCCATCACCATCGACGCGGCCAAGCTGGCCGAATACGCCGGGGTGAAGAAGTACCGGTACGGGGAGACCGACGAGACCGATCAGGTCGGCATCGTCACCGGCCTTGCCTGGACCGAGTTCGGCGGCGACATCCTGACCATCGAGGCCATCAAGATGCCGGGCCGCGGCCGCATGACCGTGACCGGCAACCTGAAGGAGGTGATGAAGGAGTCGATCTCCGCCGCCGCCTCCTACGTCCGGGCGCGGTCTCTGGCCTTCGGCGTCAAGCCGCCGGTGTTCGAGAAGACCGACATCCACGTGCACGTGCCGGACGGCGCCACGCCCAAGGACGGCCCGTCCGCCGGCGTCGCCATGACGGTGGCCATGGTCTCGGTCCTGACCGGCGTGCCGATCCGCAAGGACATCGCCATGACCGGCGAGATCACCCTGCGCGGCCGCGTCACCGCCATCGGCGGCCTGAAGGAGAAGCTGCTGGCGGCCCTGCGCTCCGGCATCAAGACGGTGCTGATCCCGCAGGAGAACGAGAAGGACCTGGCCGACGTGCCCGAGAACGTGAAGTCGGCGCTCGAGATCGTCCCCATCTCGACCGCGGACGAGGCGCTGAAGTGGGCCCTGACCGGCACGCTGACGCCGGTCGAGTGGGACGAGGCCGCCGAGCCCCTCCCCGCCGCCGCGCCGCCGGCCGACGGCGCCACGGCGACGGTCAGCCACTGATCCGGACGGGTCGTCGCCCTTGCGGCGGCGGCCCGCGCCCGGCAAGGGGAACAGGCGGGCAGGGCGGCTAGCTCAGCTGGTCAGAGCACCTCGTTTACACCGAGGGGGTCGGGGGTTCGAACCCCTCGCCGCCCACCGCCCGACGGCTGCACATCCCTGGACAATCCCATGGAAACTCCTTGGAGAATCCCTGGAGAGGGTCCGGGAACGACCGGACACGAAAAAGGGGCCGCCGGATCGTCCGGCGGCCCCTTCTCGTCTTTCGGATCGTGGGCCCGGTCCTAGAACCGGAAGCTGGCCCGCAGCAGCAGCATGTAGCGGACGTAGTCCTCGATCAGTTCGGCGTCCGCGCTGACCGACAGCATGCCCAGCTCGTTGCCGACGTTCAGACGGAATCCGACGATCGGGCCGCCGCCCTCGATGCCGTCCGGCGCGATGGCGAAGTCCGGGCCGCCGCCGACGAACCGGCCCATGGTCACGCCCGGATCGACCGAGATGTTCTGGCGCCAGCCGATGCGGAATTCCGGCTTCAGCCAGCTGTTCTGGCCCATGCCCATGGCGATGTTCATGGCCGCCGTCGCCGAGAACATGTGGCCCTCGCGCTCGTCGATCTCGAGGTCGAAGCCCTGGCCGCCCCCCGCCTCGACGTGGGCGTCCTCGCTCAGCGAGAAATACTCGGCGTAGATTTCCGGACGAATGGTGAAGCGGCCGTAGGTGCGCTCGTACGAAGCGCCGCCGGCCAGGGCCACGGTCCAGCCGTTCCAGCTGGAGGTGTTCGACAGATTCAGGCCCGAGCCCACCAGGCGCCGGGTGGAGTCGAAGGTGGCGTAGCCCCCCGCGGCCCGCGCCCAGGTCGTCCAGTACTGGCCCTGGGCCCGCCAGTAGAGGCCCAGTTCGATCAGATTGGCGGAAATGACCTCCTCGGCCTCGGACTCCGGATCCTCGAGGTCCGACGAGGTGAAGGCCAGGCTGACGCCCAGGTTGCCGTAATCGGTGCCCATCTCGAAGCCGCCGGCCACTCCGAAGCCTTCGGAGCGGAAGCCGTAGGTGTCGGTCTTGTCCTTGTCGGCGTAGAAGGTGATCTCCTGCAGCCAGGCGCTGCCCTGACCGGGGGCCGCCGAGGCGTTGCGGCCGACCAGGGCGCGGGTCACGGCGTCCACGCCGCCCGACAGCGACAGGAGCGGCCCGCCCGAGTGCTCGGGCAGGAGTTGCTCGTACAGATTGATGAAATCTTCGCGCCCCGTCTGGCTGATGAAGGCGTCCAGCAGGTTCGGGTTCGACCCCAGGGCGCCGTAGAAGGCGTCGAAGATGCCGGCTTCCGCGGAGATCAGCCCCGCCTCCTCAGCCGTGCGGCGCCGCACGTCGAGATAAACCTCGCCCGCCGCGGCGTCGGCCGAGGCGTCCACACGGAAGAGGTAGGGCGAGTTGGATTCGGTCGCCTCGAAGTCGACGTTGCCCAGCGTGAGGGTGTTGGCGTCTATGACCGTGAAGCGCGTCGGCGCGGCGATCAGGGAGGTGAAGCGCACCCCGAGCTGGGATCCGTCCTGCAGGTTCGCCGTTCCCGACACCGCATAGCCGCCGGCCGTGCCCGCGGCTCCGTCGACCGTGAAGATGAGGCGGCCGTCCCCGCCGACGGTCAGGTCGGTGACGCCCAGCGTAGAGGTCTGACGCCCGTCAAGGGTGCCGTCCTGAACGTCGATCGTCAGTTGCCCGTCGGAGTCGGCCAGGCGGCCGGTGACGGTCGCCCCGCCGGTGATCGACAGGCTGTCCGCTCCGGCCCCGAAGTCGATCGCGCCCGTGATCGTGCCATTGCGCACGTCGACGACGTCGGCTCCCGACCCCAGCAGGACGTCTCCGAAGATGGAGGGTTCGGACGCGTCGGCGACGCCGTCGCCGTCTGAGTCCGGATTGCCGTCGCCGGGCGCCGGGTCGGCCGGGTCGGCGTCCTGGATGAAGACGACGCCCGTCGTGTTCGCGCGAAGGTCGACGGCGGCGGACGTGCCCGTGACCGGGTCGCCGTCGGCGTTGGGCGTCAGATTGGCCTCGATCACGCCCATGTTGGTGAAGGAGGTCAGCGTGCCGCTCAGATCGCGGACGGCGGTGACGTCGGCCGTGCCGCCGCCGCTGGTCGCGAGAATCGTCCCCCGGTTGGTGAACGTCGCGACGTCGGCGCCGGCTTCGAACAGGATCGTCGTGACTTCGCCTCCGGCGTCGCTGGCGCTGGCCGCGGTCACGAAGCCGGTGTTGGTGAAGCGCGGGGTCGTCACTCCGGCGCCGAAGCGGAAGGCGACGGCGTCGGCGTCGTAGGCGAGCACCGACACGGGTCCGGCGTTCAGCACGCCGCCGTCGATCGTGACGGCGCCGCCCCCGTCCACGCCGAATCGGACCGCCTGGGCGTTCACGCCGTCCAGAATGCCCTGGGCGTTGACCGTGCCGCGATTGATGAAGCCGTAGTTCAGATCGCCGGTTCCGACGGCGCCGAGGGTGATGTCCTGGGTCGTCGAGCCGACCAGGATGGCCGGCGCCGAGCCGAAGGTGGACACGCGCGACGCGGTCTCTTCCGAGTCCGTCACGCCGTCGCCGTCGTCGTCCGTGCTGTTCGAATCGGACTCGGTCGGCAGGACGTCGAACAGAACGCCGCCCGCGACGTTCCCGGCGATGATGACGGCGGGCCCGCCCTCAAGACGATCGTCGGCATCGATGTCGTCGATCACGTCCTGGGCGGGGCGCGAGCGGTAGCGGAACCCGGTCGCGGCGATGTCGCCCTGGAAGATCAGGCGGCCCGTGACGTCGCCCTCGACCACCACGGCCGAGGCGTCCTCGCCCGTCGAGTCGATCGAGCCGCCGATGTAGGCGTTGCCGTCCAGGAGGCCGGCCAGCCGAACCGCCACGCTCCGGTCGCCCAGGGTGCGGATCTCGGCCTGGCTTCGGAAGTTTCCGGTCAGGCCGTCGTCGATCGAGATGCCGAAAGAGTCGTTGCCTTCGACCTGGATGAAGCCGGATCGGTTCAGCAGCAGATCGCCCGTGACCGGACCGGCCAGACGGACCCCGTAGCGTCCCGACCCCGTCGCCCACGGGCCATCCGGGTCCAGGTCGTCGTCCGGATTGGGCTGGGCGCCCAGGGAATCGCCGATGACGATCCGGTCGTTGATGGTGATCGTGGTGTTGACGCCGCCGTTCACCAGAACGCCCGTCGCGCCGTCGGCGGCGTTGGTGAAGGTGATCGCCCCGCCGGTCGACAGGGTGAAGGTGTTGTTCGAATCGACCGTCACGGCGGTGCCGGAGGTCAGATTGATCGCCCCGCCGGACGCGATCTGGACGTCGGCCGCGGCGCCGTTGTTGGCGTTGGACGTCAGGATCGGCGTCGTGCGCGCCGTGTTGATCACGACCTGGGCCTGGGCGCCGGCGGCGAAGAGCAAGGGCGCGAGCGCCGCAGCGGTCGCATAGAAAAGACGCATAACCGGGATCACCCCTCGACGGCGCACGAGACGAATTTGGGGGCCGTTTAGCAGCCCCGTCGGACGTTTGTCCCAAGTTTCCCGAATTTGAGGCGAATGCAAGGCCGCACGCCCGGATCCGGCCTTGCATGTGGCGATCACAAAGTGATATCACTTCGACATCGACACAGGGGGTTTTCATGACGGAAAAGAGAGAACGATCCACCGAGCGGGCGGCCAGGGCCGCGGGCGGCATACCGATCCTGCTGGTTTCGCTGGCGATGGTGATCGGCGGCCCGGTGCTGGTGGCCCAGAATCCCGACGCCTGGCCGTTCCTGGCCGGCGGCGCCGGACTGGCCGTCGTCGGCCTGTTCCTGATGTGCGGCTTCTACGCCCTGCAGCCCAACGAGGCGGCCGCCATCCTGCTGTTCGGCGACTATCGAGGCACCGACCGGACGACCGGTCTGCGCTGGGTGCTGCCCTGGTACACGCGCAAGAAGATCAGCCTCCGGGCCCGCAACCTGACCAGCGACAAGCTGAAGGTGAACGACAAGCGCGGCAATCCGATCGAGATCGCCGCCAACGTGGTCTGGCGCGTCGAGGACTCGGCACAGGCGCTGTTCGACGTCGACGACTACCAGGCCTTCGTGAACATCCAGGTCGACACGGGCCTGCGCGACCTGACCTCGCACTACGCCTACGACCACGGCGAGGAGCACGAATTGACCCTGCGGGCCGACGCCGAGGACGTGGCGGATCGGCTGCGTCAGGAGCTGGCTTCCCGCGTGGCGGTCGCCGGCGTCGTCGTCGACGAGGCGCGGCTGGCGCACCTTGCCTATGCTCCGGAAATCGCCCAGGCGATGCTGAAGCGTCAGCAGGCCGAGGCCGTGCTGGCCGCCCGTCGCCTCATCGTGAAGGGCGCCGTGGGCATGGTCGAGAACGCCCTGACCGATCTGGGCGAACGCGGGGTGGTCGATCTGGACGAGGACCGCAAGGCGGCGATGGTCTCGAACCTGCTCGTCGTGCTGTGCGCGGACCGCGAGGCACAGCCCGTGGTCAACACCGGCACCCTCTACGGCTGATGGCGGGCAAGGCGAAGAAAGCCTTCCTGCTGCGGGCCTCGCCCGAGGTGATGGCGGCGGTCGAGCGATTGGCCGCCGCCGAGCTGCGCTCGGTGAACGCCCAGGTCGAGATGCTGCTGCGCGAGGCCCTGTCCCGACGCGGCCGGGCCGTTCCGGAATCCCGTCCGTCGGGCGGCGGCGTCGACGACGCTTGAGCTTGATCGCGGGCGGCGCTACGGCGCGGCATGGTCAAGTCGCACATGTCGAGGGTCCGCAAGGCCCGGCGCATCCAGAAGAAGGTCCGCAAGGGCCGCATCGGCGTGAGCGCGGCCGAGCGCGAACTGGTCAGCCTGGCCGGGCTTGAGGTGCAGGAAGGCGAGCTCCGCCTCTTTCCCGGCTGGGACGAGGAGGTCTCGGACACCCTGCGCGCCGCCCGGGCGGCGTCGGAGGATCCGAGGCCCCGCATGGTGGACACCACCATGCTGTATGCGCCGAAGTCGGGCGGGGTGAAGCGGTATCTTCTGTCCAAGAAGGCCTGGCTTGAGGCCCATCGTCCGGAGGTCGCCCACACCCTGGTCGTGCCGGGTCCGCACCATAAGGCGGGCGAGGACGGCATCGTGCACCTGCACGCGACCAAGCTGCCGTTCGGCGACGGCTACCGCTGGCCGCAGTCGGTGCGCCGCTGGGCCGCGTGGGTCGCCTCTCTGGAGCCCGACCTGATCGAGGCGGGCGACCCCTACACGCCCGGCCAGGGCGCCCTGGAGGCCGGGCAGCGGGTCGGATGCCCCGTCGTGGGCTTCTGCCACTCCGATCCGGCGGGCCTGGCCGCCCTGCATTTCGGAGAATGGGCCAAGAAGCCGGTCGAGAAACGCTGGGCCCAGCTGTTCGGCCAGTTCGACCGCGTCGTCTCGCCGAGCCGCTACATCGCGCGGCGGCTTGAAGAGGCCGGCATCCGCGACATCGTCATCCAGCCGCTTGGCGTGGAGGTCGAGACCTTCCGCCCCGACCGGCGCGACCGCGACTGGCTGCTCAAGCGGCTGGGCCTGCCCGCGTCGGCGCGGCTGCTGTGCTTCGCCGGCCGTCCGGCCCGCGAAAAGAACATCGACGTGCTGATCGAGGCGGTCCAGAAGCTGGGCGATCCCTATCATCTGGTCCTGGTGGGCGCCGGGCAGGGACTTCCGCATGAAGACCGCGTGATTTCCATGCCTTATGAGGCGAACCCGAAGACGGTGGCGAAGATCATCGCCAGCTGCGACGCCTTCGTGCACGCCAACGACAAGGAGCCCTTCGGCCTGATCGTGCTGGAGGCCATGGCCTGTGGTCGGCCGGTCGTCGGCATCAATGCCGGCGGGGTGAAGGAGACGGTCGATCCGACCGTGGGTCAGCTGGCCGACCGGGCCGATCCCGCGGCCTATGCGGCGGCGGTCGAGGCCCTTTTCGCGCGCGACGTCGAGGCGGTCGGCGCCGCGGCGCGGGCCAAGGCGGTGGACCGCTTCGCCTGGGATCGGGTGTTCGAAAGCCTGTGCGAGACCTATGCTGACGTCAGCGGCAAGGCCGAGTTCCGGTCGGCTCGGGGAGGGGACGGATGAGTGCGTTGATGAGGGCCGCGCTGGCGGCCGGGCTCTGGGCTCTGGCTTCCGCGGCCTCGGCCCAGACCGTGGTTCTGGTTCGGCATGCGGAGAAGGCGGACGCCTCGCGCGATCCGGTGCTGTCGGAGGCGGGGACGCAGCGGGCTCAGGCGCTGGCGGCGATCTTCGGACGGGAGGGACCTGATCTGGTGCTGGTCAGCCCGCTGCAGCGCACCGGACTGACGGCGGCCCCGACGGTCGCCGAGTTCGGCGCCCCGGTGCGGGCGTTCGCCCTGGACGCGGGAGTCGAGGCGCACGTCGGCGCGATCGTGGCCGAGATCGCTGCCCAGCCTGAGGACGCCGTGATCCTGGTGGTCGGCCACAGCAACACCGTTCCGCTGATCGCCCGGGCGCTGGGCGTCGATTCCGACGACATGCCCGAGTGCGAGTATGACCGCCTGACCCGCGTCGACCTGAGGTCCTTCGTCCCGCATGCCGCAGTGAGCCGCTACGGCGCGGCCTCGACCTGCTGAGCTGAGCCGTTCGGAACGGGCTCCGCGCCCGGCGCATTGCCCCTGCGAAGACCGCAGGAGGCAGACATGGACGACCGCTTCGATCCCCGCGCCGAAAAGGTGGCGGACCACGAGCGCGAGGTGCAGGCGCGCATCGACGCCAAGGACGCGAAATCGGGCGACGGGGTCGACGACGGCGCGGTGCAGGCGGGCGCCCGCCGCTATCCGGAGCCGCCGTTCCCGAAGCAGCACCAGACCAAGCCGGGCGACGAGGCCGCGCTGGATCCGGCGCCGATGTACGACGCGCCGTTCTGGCAGGGCTCGGGCAAGCTGGCGGGCTTCGCGGCGCTGGTGACCGGGGGCGACTCCGGCATCGGCCGGGCCGTGGCCGTCCTGTTCGCGCGCGAGGGCGCCGACGTCGCCATCTGCCACTTGGACGAGGAGCGCGACGCCGAAGACGCGAAGGCTGCGGTCGAGGCCGAGGGACGCAGGGCGATCGTGCTGAAGGGCGACGTCGCCGATCCCGAGTTCGCCAGGGCGGCGGTGAAGGCGACGCTGGACGCCTTCGGCCGGCTGGACGTGGTGGTGCCCAACGCCGCCTTCCAGGAGCATGTGCAGGCCTTCGAGGATCTGAAGTTCGACCACTTCGACCGGACGCTGAAGACCAACCTCTACGGCTACTTCAACATCTGTCAGGCGGCCGTGCCGCACATGCAGGCCGGCGGGTCGATCGTCATGACCGGGTCGGTGACCGGGATCATGGGCAACAAGGACCTGCTGGACTATTCGCTGACCAAGGGCGGCATTCACGCCTTCGCCCGGTCGCTGGGCACGCATCTGGCGCCCAGGGGCATCCGCGTGAACGTGGTGGCGCCGGGGCCGGTCTGGACCCCGCTGAACCCGGCGGACAAGGACGCGGAGAAGACGTCGAAGTTCGGCTCCGACACCGTGATGAAGCGCCCGGCCCAGCCGGAGGAGATCGCGCCCGCCTTCGTCTTCCTGGCGTCGCCGCAGATGTCCAGCTACATCACCGGCGAGGTGCTGCCGATAATCGGCGGCTACTCGGGCGGGTGATGAAGGGGGGATGGGCGGTGGCCATTCCGACGTCCGTCAGGAATGGCGCGAGTGACGGGGCTCGAACCCGCGACCTCCGGCGTGACAGGCCGGCACTCTAACCAACTGAGCTACACCCGCACATCCCGGCCGAAGCGCTGGTGCGCCGCGGCGAGGGGCGTCGTTTAGGCGGGGGCCGCGCGCCCGTCAAGCGCGGCCCCGACGCTTTTTTCGTCGGCTATCGGGCGGCCGCCTGGGGCCCGGTCGTTTCGCCGGCGATGCCCCCCTCGACGGGGGGCTGGGCGGCCACCGCGGGCGGCGGCGGCTCGTAGTGAACGCCCACGCCCGGGCCCAGAGGAAGATCCAGCGCCACCCACATCGCCACCATGACCAGACCCGAGATCAGGAACACGCCCGCATAGGGCAGCATGGTCGACATGAGACTGCCCAGGCCGAACTTCGGATCCCAACGCTGGGCGAAGGTCAGGATGAGCGGGAAGTAGCTCATCAGCGGGGTCGCGATGTTCGTCACCGAATCGCCCATGCGGTAGGCGGCGGTGGTCATCTCCGGACTGATCCCCAGCAGCATGAACATGGGCACCACGATGGGCGCCAGCGCCGACCATTTGGCCGAAGCCGAGCCGATGAACAGGTCGAAGAAGCAGGACACGAGCACGACCGCGATCAGCAGCAACGGCGCGGGCAGGGCGATGGTCTTCAGATACTCCGCCCCGCTGACGGCGAGGATCGGTCCCAGCCCGGACCAGTTGAACATGGCCACGAAGTGCGCGGCGAAGAAGGCCAGCACGACGTAGGGCGCCATCTGGGCGATGCCGTCGCGCATCATGACGACCAGGTCGCGGTGGCTCTTCACCGAGCCCGCGCCGACGCCGTAGGCCGCCCCGGCGAGAAAGAACAGGATGGCGAAGAAGGCGACCAGCGACTGGTACAGCGGGTTGAACCGCTGGTTCGGCTCCGCCTCGGCGTCGATGAAGGGCGAACCGGGCAAGGCGACGATCAGGGCCCACAGGGCGATCATGGCCAGAAGAGTCAGGCCCGCGAAGGCCAGACCCCGCTTCTCGGCCGAGGTCAGCGGCGTCTTCTCGTCGGCCTTGGGCCCCTCGATGTTCAGAGGCGCGCGGGTCTTCAGCCGGGGTTCGATGACCACGTCGGTCAGGAACCAGATGATCGGCGTGAACACCACGACCATGCCGATGGAGAAGAACCAGTTGCCGGCGATGGTGACGCTGTAGCTGGGGTCGATCAGCTGCGCGGCCGGCTCCGTGATGCCCAGGATCAGGGCGTCCGAGGCGCCCGGGAACAGGTTGCCGGCGAAGCCGCCGGACACCGCCGCGAAGCCCGCGGCCAGACCCGCCAGCGGATGGCGTCCCGCCGCGGCGAAGATCACCGCGGCCAGCGGAATGACCACGACGTACGACGCGTCCGACGCATGGTGAGAGACCATCCCGGTCACCGCCACGGCCGGCGTCAGGATGTAGCGGGGCGCGTTCAGGAGCATGCCCCGGAAGGCGGTGGTGAACAGGCCCGCCCGCTCGGCCACCGCCGCGCCGTAGACGACGGTCAGCACGATCCCCAGCGGGGGGAACGCGGCCAGGGTCTTCGGCATGTCGATGAAGAGCTTCTCCAGATTCGCCGGGGCCAGCAGGCTCTGGGCCTGCAGCACGTCGCCCGTGACCGGGTTGACGCTTTGCCAGCCGAGCCCCGCGCCCACCATGCTCAGGACGATGAGGGCGAGGATGAACCACAAGAACAGGAAGACCGGGTCGGGCAGCTTGTTGCCGACCCTTTCCACGGCGTCGAGGACGCGGGCGCCGAGCTTCATCGAGGGACTCCGGATGTGACAGGATCGCGCAGGGGAGACGGTCGCGGTCGATCACGCAATGCGACATCTCGTAACCTGCGAACGACTCGCAGAAAATCCCCTCCTCACGGGGTTTGAACGCGAGGGGGAGTGCGTCTAGAAAGCCGCGATTCCGCCCGGCTCCTCGCGGGCGACCGAGGTCCTCTCTCGATGAATGAATTCCTTCTGGAATACCTGCCGGCCGTCATCTTCCTGGCGCTCGGCGGCGTGATCGGCATCCTGTTCACGGTGGCTGCCCTGGTGGTCGCGCCGAAGAACCCGGACAGCGAGAAGCTGGCGGCGTACGAATGCGGTTTCAACGCCTTCGACGACGCGCGCATGAAGTTCGACGTGCGCTTCTATCTGGTGTCGATCCTGTTCATCATCTTCGACCTCGAGGTCGCCTTCCTGTTTCCGTGGGCCGTGTCCCTGTTCGATCTGTCGAAGGGCGGCATGATCTTCGCCTTCTGGTCGATGATGGTGTTTCTGGGGGTGCTGACCGTCGGCTTCATCTACGAGTGGAAGAAGGGAGCCCTGGAATGGGAGTGATCGTTCCCGGCGCGACCCCGCCGGCCCCCTCCAGCCCCTACGGCCTGTCGGCCCGCTCGTCGGTCGAGGGCTATGATCCCGCGCTCCACGACAAGTTCTTCGAACAGGTCAACATGGAGCTGGGCGAGCGCGGCTTCCTGACCGCCTCGCTGGACGATGTCATCACCTGGGCCCGCACCGGCTCGCTGATGTGGATGACGTTCGGTCTGGCCTGCTGCGCCGTGGAGATGATCCAGGCGTCGATGCCGCGCTATGATCTGGAGCGCTTCGGCATGGCCCCGCGGGCCAGCCCGCGCCAGTCGGACCTGATGATCGTGGCCGGCACCCTGACCAACAAGATGGCCCCCGCCCTGCGCCGGGTCTACGACCAGATGCCGGACCCCCGCTACGTGCTGTCCATGGGCAGCTGCGCCAACGGCGGCGGATATTACCACTACAGCTATTCCGTCGTTCGCGGCTGCGACCGCGTGGTGCCGGTGGACGTCTACGTGCCGGGGTGCCCGCCGACGGCGGAGGCGCTGGTCTACGGCCTGCTGCAGCTGCAGAAGAAGATCCGCCGCACGGGGACCATCGACCGATGAGCGCGCTGGACGTGATCGCGGCGACGGAAGCCGCCCTGACGCCGCTGGGCGCCGAGATGGTGGCCGAGCTGGACGTGGCCGCCGAGGTCGCCTTCGGAGAGCTTACGCTGGTCGCCGAGCGGGAGAGGATCGTCCAGGTCCTGACCGACCTGCGCGACCGCTTCGGCTTCCAGCAGCTGCTGGACGTCTGCGGCGCCGACTACCCCGACCGCGAGGAGCGGTTCGAGGTGATCTACCACCTGCTGTCGATGACCAGGAACGTGCGCGTGCGGGTCAAGGTGGCGACCGACGAGGTCCAGCCGGTGCCCAGCGTGATCGAGGTATACCCGTCCGCCGGCTGGTTCGAGCGCGAGGCGTTCGACATGTACGGCATGCTGTTCTCGGGCCACCCCGACATGCGCCGCCTGCTGACCGACTATGGCTTCGAGGGGCATCCGCTGCGCAAGGACTTCCCCATGACCGGGCACGTCGAGGTGCGCTGGGACGAGGAGCAGCGCCGGGTGGTGTATGAGCCGGTCCGCCTGCAGCAGGAGTTCCGCAACTTCGACTTCCTGTCGCCCTGGGAGGGCGCGGAGTATCCGGCGCCGGTCCTGCCCGGCGACGAGAAGGTGAAGGGCTGATCATGGCCGACGGAACCCACACCCCGGCGCCCAAGCCGACCGCCGTCCTGGGCACGGACGTGTTCGACGATCCGAACGACGGCCGCACCGCGCACGCGCGCGAGATGGACGACCGCAAGTTCACCATCAACTTCGGCCCCCAGCACCCCGCCGCGCACGGCGTGCTGCGTCTGGTGCTGGAGCTGGACGGCGAGCTGGTCACCCGCGTCGACCCGCACATCGGCCTGCTGCACCGCGGCACCGAGAAGCTGATGGAGGCGCGCACCTATCTCCAGAACGTGCCGTATCTGGACCGGCTGGATTACGTCTCGCCGATGAATCAGGAGCACGCCTTCTGCCTTGCCATCGAGCGGCTGCTGGGCATCGAGGTTCCGTACCGCGCCCAGCTGATCCGGGTGCTGTACTCCGAGATCGGCCGCATCCTGTCGCACATGCTGAACGTGACGACCCAGGCGATGGACGTGGGCGCCCTGACGCCGCCGCTGTGGGGCTTCGAGCAGCGCGAGAAGCTGATGGTGTTCTACGAACGCGCCTCGGGCGCGCGCCTGCATGCCAACTACTTCCGCCCGGGCGGCGTTCACCAGGACCTGCCGGGCGAACTGATCGACGACATCGCCCGCTGGTGCCAGGAGTTCCCGGCGGCGATGAAGGACATCGACGCCCTCGTCACCGAGAACCGCATCTTCAAGCAGCGCAACGTCGACATCGGCGTGGTCTCGAAGCAGCAGGCCCTCGACTGGGGCTTCACCGGCGTGATGCTGCGCGGCTCGGACATCGCCTGGGACCTGCGCAAGAACCAGCCGTACGAGTGCTACGCCGAACTGGAGTTCGACATTCCCGTCGGCAAGAACGGCGACTGCTGGGACCGTTATCTGTGCCGCATGGAAGAGATGCGCCAGTCGGCGCGGATCATGGAGCAGTGCATCCACCGTCTGCGCAACTGCCCCGGCGCGCCGGTGATGATCGAGGACAACAAGATCGCCCCGCCGCGCCGCGGCGAGATGAAGCGGTCGATGGAAGCTCTGATCCATCACTTCAAACTGTACACCGAGGGCTTCCGCACCCCGGTGGGCGAGGTCTACGCCGCCGTCGAGGCGCCCAAGGGCGAGTTCGGCATCTATCTGGTCTCGGACGGCACCAACAAGCCGTACCGGGTCAAGATCTCGGCGCCCGGCTTCCGGCACCTGCAGGCGATGGACTGGATGAACCGCGGCCACATGCTGGCCGACGTGTCGGCCATCCTCGGCTCCCTGGACATCGTCTTCGGCGAGGTCGACCGCTGATGCTGTTCGACTGCGATCCGGTGGAAGTGGTGGAGCGCCAGTTGCAGGCCTTTCAGGCCGGCGACCTGAACGCGTTCGTCGCCATGTACGCCCCGGACGCGGTCGTTTCGAACTTTCCGGGCACGCCGGTGATGACCGGCCACGACGAGATGCGGGCGGGCTACGCCTCCAGCTTCGAGGACCGGCAGTTCACCCTGACCCTGGGCGAGCGGATCGCCAACGGCCAGTTCGTCATCGACGAGGAGGTCATCGCCGTCGGCGCCGCCGAGGTGATGCGCGCGGTGGTGATCTATCAGGTCGAGGGCTGCACCATCGCGCGGTCGTGGATTCTGCCTGACGCGGGGGAGGGGCAATGAGCGCCTTCGTCGTCGAGCCGGTGTTCACCCAGCTGCAGCTGCTGGCCTTCGCCGGGCTGCTGGCGTTCGGGCTGGCCATCGAGTTCGCCTTTTCGCCGCGCCGCCGCGAACGGCTGGGCGCCGGGGGCTTCCTCCTCGGAGCCGGCCTGATGCAGGCCCCGGCCGTCGCCGGCGTGACGCTGGTGCGCGGCGCGTACCGGCTGGGCTATCTCGAAGACGGTCGCGGCTTCCTCGAAGCCAACCTGCGCAGCATCCCGTGGATGATCGGCGCGATCGTCCTCGGTCGGCTGGCCGTGCGCCGCCTGCCGCCGTTTTCGTTCGCCACCGGCGCCCTGATCCGCGCCGACCGGGCGATCTGGTCCGAGCGTCTGGGTCGCTGGTTCGGGGGGCGCCGATGATCGCCGCCGCCCTGGTCTCCGCGCTGACCGTCTGCGAGCCGGGCGCCGTGACGCGCACGCCGGTCGAGGCGGTCGACGCCTTCGTGGCCGCCTACAACGCCCGCGACCTCGAGGCCGTGGGAGCCGTGCTGGCCCCGCAGGCCCGGGTGTTCGACGGTCAGGGCGACCTGACCGGGGCGCAGGTGATCGCCAACTACCGCACCCGCATCTTCGTCATCGAGCCTCCCTACGTCATGCGCCCGCTGCAGCGCCTGGCCGCCGGCGACATGGTGGCCCAGACCGAGGCCTACACGGGCGGCGAACTGGGCACCTTCGACGGCCTGACCGTCTATCGCGTCGAGGGCGGCTGCATCGTCGAGATGAGCGTGAACCGATGACCGATCGCGCGCTCACCGCATGGCTCTCGCAGGGGTGGGAGCTGGAAAACTATTCGGCCACGGCGCCCTATGGCGAGACCGTGCATCACTGCTTCCTGCTGCGCCGGCATGGCCAGAGGAAGATCGTCAGCATCAGGAAGAAGATGATGGGCAAGGGCGTCGTGGTCACGGAGATGGACGTCTGATGGGGGTGCGTCGTCTCGCCAAGGTCCAGCCGGAATCCTTCGCCTTTTCAGAGGAGACGAAGGAGAAGGCGTACTGGTGGATCAACAAGTATCCGGGCGACCGTCGGCAGTCGGCGGTGATCCCGATCCTTTGGCTGGTCCAGAAGCAGGACGGCTGGATCTCCGAGCCCGCGATGCGCGCCATCGCCGAGCTGCTGGGCATGCCGGTCATCCGCGTGCTGGAGGTCGCGACCTTCTACACCATGTTCATGCTGGAGCCGGTCGGGAAGACCGCCCTGATCCAGGTGTGCGGCACCACGCCGTGCATGCTGCGCGGCTCGGGCGATCTGATGAAGGTCTGCGAGAAGAAGATCGGCCCGAAGGACAAGCTGAGCGCCGACGGCCGCTTCACCTGGCAGGAGGTCGAGTGCCTGGGCGCCTGCGCCAACGCGCCGATGGCCCAGATCAACGACTACTACTTCGAAGACCTGACCGCGAAGGACATGGAGCGGATCATCGACGACTTCGCCGCCGGCAAGTCGCCGGAGCCGGGACCGCGCGTGGACCGCGTAAACTCGGCGCCCGAGGGCGGCGCGCTGACCCTGACCGATCCCGCGCTCTATGACGGCTCGGCCGCGAAGCCGATCAGGACGCTGCCGAACTCCCAGCCGGTGAAGGCATGACCAGGCCGGACTTCAGCACCGACGCGGGCGTGGCCGCCTATCGGGCCGAGCTGCGCGCCGTCGCGCGCAAGCCGCGCCTGATCGGCTTCGCCCTGGTCGTGCTGGGGGCGATCGCCGTCTACGCATCGCCGCAGGCCGGCGGCGCGGCGCAGGCGGTGCAGTGGATCGGCTATGCGGCCCTGGCCGGCGGCTGGGCGCTGATGCTGGCCGCCATCTTCATCCGCACCCGCCATCACCGCCGCCGCATGCGGGAGGAGGGGTGATGGCCGAACCGCAAAAGACCGAAGGCTGGCGCGTCATCATGTTGGTGGGCATCGGCGACGTCGTGCTTGGCGCCGGCCTTGCCCTGGGGGGGCACATGGGCTGGCTCGGACCGGATCTCGGCATCCTGGTCCCCGTCGGCGGACTGGTGGCGCTGGCGGGCGCAGGCATGGCCCTCTGGGCGAAGAACAAGATGAACGCGGCCGAGAGCCGCCGCGGGGACCTGAACTGACCATGGTCGGAATCCTGGAAGACAAGGATCGCATCTTCACCAACCTCTACGGGCTCCAGGACTGGACGCTCGAGGGGGCGAAGACGCGCGGCGCGTGGAACGCCACCAAGGACATGCTCGACCTCGGTCGGGACTGGATCATCGCCAACGTCAAGAATTCGGGCCTGCGCGGCCGCGGCGGGGCCGGATTCTCGACGGGGCTGAAGTGGTCCTTCATGCCCAAGGAAGTCCGCCCGGACCGGCCGCACTATCTGGTCGTCAACGCCGACGAGTCGGAACCCGGCACCGCCAAGGACCGGGAGATCATGCGCCACGATCCGCAGCTGCTGATCGAAGGCTGCCTGATCGCCAGCTTCGCCATGCAGGCGCACGCCTGCTACATCTATCTGCGCGGCGAATACGTCTTCGAGCGCGAGCGGATGGAGGCGGCGGTCGCCCAGGCCTATGAGGCCAGGCTGATCGGCAAGAACAACGTCCACGGCTGGGACTTCGACGTCTACATCCACCATGGCGCCGGCGCGTACATCTGCGGCGAGGAGACGGCCCTGCTGGAGTCGCTGGAGGGCAAGAAGGGCCAGCCGCGCCTGAAGCCGCCGTTCCCGGCCGGCGCCGGCCTGTACGGCTGCCCCACCACGGTGAACAACGTCGAGTCGATCGCGGTGGTCGGCACCATCCTGCGCCGCGGGGCGGACTGGTTCGCGGGCTTCGGCCGGCCGAACAACACCGGCACCAAGCTGATGACGATCTCGGGTCACGTGAACCGCCCGTGCAACGTCGAGGAGGCGATGTCGATTCCGCTGAAGCAGCTGCTGGAAGAGCACTGCGGCGGCGTGCGCGGCGGCTGGGACAACCTGAAGGCCGTGATTCCGGGCGGCTCGTCCGTTCCGCTGATCACCCGAGAGATGTCGGAAGTCGCCCTGATGGACTTCGACAGCCTGCGCGACATGCGCTCGGGCCTGGGCACGGCGGCGGTCATCGTCATGGACCAGTCGACCGATCTGGTGAAGGCGATCGCCCGCATCAGCTATTTCTACAAGCACGAGAGCTGCGGCCAGTGCACGCCGTGCCGCGAGGGCACCGGCTGGATGTGGCGCGTGCTGGAGCGGATGGCCGTGGGCGAGGCCGATCCGTCGGAGATCGACCTGCTGCTGGACGTCGCCGGTCAGGTCGAGGGCCACACCATCTGCGCCCTGGGCGACGCCGCGGCGTGGCCGGTGCAGGGCCTGATCCGTCACTTCCGCCACGAGATCGAGGACCGCATCTCGTCGTACCGGACACGCCGCGCGAACTTCGCCGGCCACGCCGTGGCGGCCGAATGATGCGCGCGCTTCCCCTCATCCTGCTGGCGTCGCTGACGCTGGCCGCCTGCGGGCGGGACGAGAAGGCCGAGGCGCCGCCGCCCTCGCCGCCGCCGCCGGCCAAGGACGGCACGGCGCCGGCGCCCGTGGCGCTCACCGAGGCGCGCCTTCGTCAAGTCTGCCGCGCCGGCGTCGCCGCGATCCATGGCCAGCAGATGGAGGCCGTGACCATCGCCGGCGTGCGCGACGGCATCGTCGACGCCACCTGGCGCGCCCCGGTCGACGGCGGCGAGCGCCGCGCCCAGTGCCGCGTGGACGGCGACATGATCATCTGGAAGCCGCTGGACCGCCCGGAAGAGGCGCAGAACCGCTGGATGAACCAGGCCGGGGATCCGCTGGTGCGCTTCGTCGTCACCGCGCGCGAGATCACCGTCACGACGACCCTGCCCGACGGCGCCGTCTCCGCCGAGACCTTCCCCGTCGCCGCCGAACCCGAAGAAGAGGCCGCCTGATGCCCGTCGCCAAGGTCAATGGCATCGAGACCGAGTTCGAGCCCGGCATGACCGTGCTCCAGGTCGCCGAGCGCGCGGGGCACGAGATCCCGCGCTTCTGCTACCATGAGCGGCTGTCGATCGCCGGCAACTGCCGCATGTGCCTGGTCGAGGTGAAGCCCGGACCGCCGAAGCCGCAGGCCTCGTGCGCCCTGCCGGCGGCCGAGGGACAGGAGATCTTCACCGACACGCCGATGGTGAAGAAGGCCCGCGAAGGGGTGATGGAGTTCCTGCTCATCAACCACCCGCTGGACTGCCCGATCTGCGACCAGGGCGGCGAATGCGACCTGCAGGACCAGGCCATGGGCTATGGCCGCGACGGCTCCCGCTACGCCGAGAACAAGCGGGCCGTCGAAGAGAAGTACATGGGCCCGACCATCAAGACCTTCATGACGCGGTGCATCCAGTGCACCCGCTGCGTGAGGTTCATCACCGAGGTGGCCGGCGTTCCCGACATCGGCATGATCTCGCGCGGCGAGGACGCCGAGATCACGACCTATCTGGAGAAGGCGGTCGACAGCGAGCTGTCGGGCAACGTCAACGACCTGTGCCCGGTCGGCGCCCTGACCCACCGGCCGTGGCAGTACCAGTATCGCCCGTGGGAACTGCGCAAGACCGAGACCGTCGACGTCATGGACGGCCTGGGCTCGGCCATCCGCATCGACGCCAAGGGCGCCGAGGTGATGCGCGCCCTGCCGCGGGTGCATGAAGGCATCAACGAGGAGTGGCTTTCGGACGCCTCGCGCTACGCCGTCGACGGGCTGAAGCACCGCCGGCTGGACCGTCCGTGGGTGCGTCGTGACGGCAAGCTGGTCGCCGCGACGTGGGACGAGGCGCTGGACGCCGCGGCCCAGGCGATCACGGCCGCCGCCGCGGAGCGTATCGGCGTGATCGCCGGCGACCTTCAGGACGCGGAGTCGATGAAGGCGGCGCTGGACCTGTTCCGCGCCCTGGGCTCAGCCAACACGGACTGCCGTCAGGACGGCTCGGCGCTGGGCCACGGTCCGCGCGAGGGCTGGCTGTTCAATTCGGGCATCGCCGGGATCGAGGCGGCCGACGCCGTGGTGCTGATCGGCACGGATCCGCGCGTCGAAGCGCCCATCCTGAACGCGCGGCTGCGCAAGTCGTGGCTGAACGGGTCTTCGCAGATCGCCGTGGTCGGCGAGACCGGCGACCTGACCTATGAGGTGGAGCGTCTCGGCGCCTCGGCGGCGACGCTGGCGAAACTGCCCAGGGCGGCGACGGACGCCCTGTCGAAGGCGGAACGTCCGGCCTTCGTGATCGGCGCGGGCGCTCTGGCGGGCGAGCAGGGGCCGGCGGTGCTGAACGCGCTCGGCGCGCTGGCGAAGAAGCTGGGCGTCGTGAAGGACGGCTGGAACGGCTTCAACGTCCTGCACCACGCCGCCGCGCGCGTGGGCGGCCTCGACATGGGCTTCGTGCCCGGTCAGGGCGGCCTGTCGGCGACCGACATGGTCAAGAAGGGCGCGCTGGACGTGCTCTTCCTGCTGGGCGCCGACGAGATCGACGCCTCCGCGACCGATGCCTTCAAGATCTATCTGGGCAGCCACGGGGACCGCGGCGCGCACGGCGCCGACGTGATCCTGCCGGGCGCGGCCTTCACCGAGAAGTCGGGCCTCTACGTCAACACCGAGGGTCGGGTCCAGATCGCCGAGCGCGCGGTCTTCCCGAAGGGCGAGGCCAAGGAGGACTGGGCCATCCTGCGCGCCCTGTCGGAGCGCGTGGGCCAGACCCTGCCGTACGACAGCCTGACGCAGCTGCGCGACAAGCTGATCGCCGAGCGTCCGACCTTCGGTCAGATCGGCTGGCGCCCGACGCCGGCGCCGTTCGATCCGTCGGCGCTGGGCAAGAAGGGCGAGCTGTCGGCCGCGCCCCTGCGCTCGCTGGTGCGCGACCCCTACCTGGCCAATCCCATCGGCCGCGCCAGCCCGACCATGGCCGATCTGTCCGACCGCCGGGTCGGCGGCAAGCTGGCCCTGGCGGCGGAGTGAGAGCATGACCGAGTTCTGGACCTCTCCCCTCGGCTGGACCCTGGCCACCGTCGGCGCGATCCTGCTGGTGACGGTCGGCGTGCTGCTGGCCGTGGCCTTCCTGCTGCTGGCCGACCGCAAGATCTGGGCGGGCGTGCAGATGCGCAAGGGCCCGAACGTGGTCGGCCCCTTCGGCCTGCTTCAGTCCTTCGCCGACTTCTTCAAATTCGTGCTGAAGGAAGTCGTCGTTCCGGCCGGCTCGGACAAGGCGGTGTTCCTGCTGGCCCCGGTGCTGACCGTGATCGTGGCCTTCGGCGCCTGGGCGGTGATGCCGTTCGCGCCGGGCTGGGTCATCTCCGACCTGAACGTCGGCATCCTGTACGTCTTCGCCATCAGCTCCCTGGGCGTCTACGGCATCATCATGGGCGGCTGGGCGTCGAACTCGAAGTATCCGTTCCTCGGCTCGCTGCGGTCCGCGGCGCAGATGGTGTCCTATGAGGTGTCCATCGGCCTGGTGATCATCAACGTGATCCTGCTGGCCGGCACCATGAACCTGACGACCATCGTCACCGAGCAGGAAGGCTGGATCTGGAACTGGTTCGCCTTCGGCGGCGGCGCGGGCACCTGGCCCACCGTCCTGATCATGTTCCCGATGGCGATCGTCTTCTTCGTCTCGGCCCTGGCCGAGACCAACCGCCCGCCGTTCGACCTGCCCGAGGCGGAGTCGGAGCTCGTGGCCGGCTATCAGGTCGAGTACTCGTCGACGCCGTACCTGCTCTTCATGATGGGCGAGTACGTCAACATCGTCTTCATGTGCGCCATGATCAGCCTGCTGTTCTTCGGCGGCTGGAACCCCGGATTCGACGTCGCCCTGATCGGCCTGCCGGACTGGCCGCAGTGGCTGGCCAACCTGTTCTATCTTCTGGTCTTCTCGGCCAAGATCGTCTTCTGGTTCTTCATGTTCGCCATGGTGAAGGCCTTCGTGCCCCGCTATCGCTACGACCAGCTGATGCGTCTGGGCTGGAAGATCTTCCTGCCGACCTCTCTGGTCGCCGTCGCCGGCGTCTCGGCGTGGCGCGTGTTCATGGTGGGGGCGTGATGCGCGCGATCCTGATCCTGACGCTGGCGCTGACGTCCGCCGCGTGCAACTGGACGCGGCCGATCCAGCCGAACCCGAACGAGACCGCCCAGCAGCGGGTGGAGCGCGCCGACCGCCAGGCCGAGCAGGACCGACGCTGTCAGGCCGCCGCCAACCGCAACGCCGACCGCGACTATGACCGCGACATGCAAGCCTGCCCGCGGAACTGACCATGTTGACGATGACCCCGATGACCCGAGGATCGACCCGATGATCGCCCGCATGAGCCAGACCCTGCGCGGCGCCCTGCTGGTCGACGTCGTGGGCGCCTTCTTCCTGACGTTCAAGCACCTGCTGCGTCCGAAGATGACGGTGAACTATCCGTTCGAGCGCAATCCGCAGTCGCCGCGTTTCCGCGGAGAGCACGCCCTGCGCCGCTATCCGAACGGGGAAGAGCGCTGCATCGCCTGCAAGCTGTGCGAGGCCATCTGCCCGGCCCAGGCCATCACCATCGAGGCCGAGCCTCGCGAGGACGGCAGCCGCCGCACGACCCGCTACGACATCGACATGGTGAAGTGCATCTACTGCGGCCTGTGCCAGGAGGCCTGTCCGGTCGACGCGATCGTCGAGGGGCCGAACAGCGAGTTCGCCACCGAGACGCGCGAGGAGCTGTACTACGACAAGGCCCGCCTGCTGGACAACGGCGATCGCTGGGAACGGCAGATCGCGAAGAATCTGGAGATGGACGCGTCGTGGCGCTGATCGTCTCCGTCAACCTTGTCGCCGCCGAAGGCGCAGGTCTAGAAGGGCGCCGCGCTGCGTCGGGTGACTCGTGCGCGCAGTCCGCAACCTGGGGAGCCCGCGCGTGATCGCTGCCGTCGCCTTCTATGTGCTGGCCGCCGTGACGGTGGTTTCGGCCCTGCTGGTCGTCACCGCGCGCAACCCCGTGCACTCGGTTCTGTGGCTGATCATGGCCTTCTTCTCGGCCGCGGGGCTGTTCGTTCTGCTGGGCGCCGAGTTCCTGGCGATGCTCCTGGTCGTGGTCTACGTCGGCGCCGTCGCCGTGCTGTTCCTGTTCGTCGTCATGATGCTGGACGTCGACTTCGTGAAGCTGCGCGAGGGCTTCGCCCGCTATCTTCCCATCGCGATCATCGTGGCCGGGGTGCTGCTGGCCGAGATGATCATGATCACCGTCGCCGTGGCCAACGGCGGCGCGGCGGCCGACGCCGTCGGGCCCGCGGCGGCGACGGCCGACAAGACCAACATCGAGGCCATCGGCCGGGTGCTCTACACGGACTACGTCTACTTCTTCCAGGCCGCCGGCATCGTGCTGCTGATCGCCATGATCGGCGCCATCACCCTGACGCTGCGCCACAAGCCGGGCATCAAGCGTCAGGACGTCGGCGTCCAGGTGGGTCGCAATGCGAAGACCGCCATGGAGCTGAAGTCCATCGAGACCGGCGCCGGCCTGAACCCCGAGGATCTGCGCTGATGGTCGTGACCCTGGCCCACTATCTGGCGGTCGCCGCCATGCTGTTCACCATCGGCGTGTTCGGCATCTTCGTGAACCGCAAGAACGTCATCATCATCCTGATGTCGGTCGAGCTGATCCTGCTGGCCGTGAACATCAACTTCGTCGCCTTCTCGACCCACCTGAACGAGGTGTCGGGTCAGATCATGGCCATGTTCGTGCTGACCGTCGCCGCGGCCGAGGCCGCCGTCGGCCTGGCCATCCTGGTGACCTTCTTCCGCAATCGCGGCGACATCGCCGTGGACGACGCCTCGGTGATGAAGGGCTGACCGTGGACATCCAGCTTCTCGTCACCCTGGGCGTCTTCGCCCCCCTGCTGGGCGCCGCGATCGCGGGACTGTTCGGCCGGCGCATCGGAAACTTCGCCTCGCAGGCCGTCACCACGGGCCTGCTGTTCTTCTCGTGCTTCGTCGCCTGGACGGTCTTCATCCAGCACACCTGGGGGCACATGGAGGCCTTCACGGTCCAGATCGCGCCCTTCATCAACGTGGGCGACTTCCAGTCGAACTGGGCCATCCGCATCGACGCCCTCTCCGCCGTGATGCTGATCGTGGTCACCAGCGTGTCGTCGCTGGTCCACCTGTATTCCTGGGGCTACATGGCCGAGGACGACAGCCGGCCGCGCTTCTTCGCCTATCTGTCGCTGTTCACCTTCGCCATGCTGGCGCTGGTCACCGCCGCCGACTTCATGCAGCTGTTCTTCGGCTGGGAAGGGGTGGGCCTGGCGTCCTATCTGCTGATCGGTTTCTGGTACAAGAAGCCCACGGCCTCGGCCGCCGCCATCAAGGCCTTCGTCGTCAACCGCGTCGGCGACTTCGGCTTCGCCCTCGGGATCATCACCGTCTTCTGGATGTTCGGCACGATCCAGTTCGCCGAGCTGTTCCCCATGATCGCCGACCGCGCGGGCACGGGCTGGGAGTTCCTGGGCCACACCTGGTCGGCGCTGGACCTGGCGGGCGCCCTGCTGTTCGTCGGCGCCATGGGCAAGTCGGCGCAGTTCTTCCTGCACACCTGGCTTCCCGACGCCATGGAGGGCCCGACGCCGGTGTCGGCCCTGATCCACGCGGCGACCATGGTGACCGCCGGGGTCTACATGGTCTGCCTGCTGAGCCCGATCTACGAGTACGCGCCGACGGCGTCGTTGCTCATCGCCATCACGGGCGCGGTCACGGCCCTGTTCGCCGCGACGGTCGGCCTGATGCAGAACGACATCAAGCGGGTGATCGCCTATTCGACCTGTTCGCAGCTGGGCTACATGTTCTTCGCGGCGGGCGTGGGCGTCTACGAATCCGCCATGTTCCACCTGTTCACCCACGCCTTCTTCAAGGCGCTGCTGTTCCTCGGCGCGGGTTCCGTGATCCACGGCATGCACCACGAGCAGGACATGCGGAAGATGGGCGGCCTGTGGAAGCTGCTGCCCGTGACCTATGCGGTCATGTTGATCGGCACCATCGCGATCACCGGCCTGGGCATCCCGGAGATCGGCGGCTTCGCCGGCTTCTATTCCAAGGACTCGATCATCGAGAGCGCGTACGCCGCGGCAACCACGGGGCACTCGGCGGCCGGGTACTTCGCCTTCATCGTCGGCCTGCTGGCCGCCGCCCTGACCAGCTACTACTCGTGGCGTCTGATCTTCATGACCTTCCACAACAAGCCGCAGTGGACCGAAGAGGCCCACGCCGCCCACGCGCACGGTCATGACGATCACGCGACCGACGCCCAGCTTGAGACCCACTCCGAGCCCCTGCCGGACGCCCACGACGATCACGCCCACGACCACCACGGCCCCCTGCACCCGCACGAGAGCCCGTGGGTGATGCTGGTCCCGCTGATCCTGCTGTCGGTGGGCGCGGTGGCGGCCGGTTTCATCTTCGCGCCGCACTTCATCGGCCACCACGAGAACGAGTTCTGGCGCGGGGCCATCTTCTCCGGCGCGGGCAACCACGTGCTGCACGACAGCCACGAAGTGCCGAAGTGGGTGAAGTGGGCGCCGCTGGTCGTCACCCTGATCGGCGCCGCCTTCGCCCTCTACTACTACGTGCTGCGCGAGGGGCTGGCGAAGCGGATGGCCGAGGCGAAGGGACCGCTGTGGACCTTCCTCTACAACAAGTGGTTCTTCGACGAGCTGTACGACGTGGTCTTCGTGCGCGGCGCCAGGGCGCTGGGCGACCTGTTCTGGAAGGTCGGCGACGTGAAGATCATCGACGGCCTCGGTCCCAACGGCGCGGCCTGGGCCTCGCTGAAGTCGGCCGCGCGGCTGGGCAAGATCCAGTCCGGCTACGTCTACCACTATGCCTTCGTGATGCTCCTGGGCGTGGCGGGCCTGCTGGCCTTCGTCATCGCGACCTTCGGAGCCTGAGCCCATGGCCGTGACCGATCACATCCTCAGCCTCGTCACCTTCCTGCCGCTGGTCGGCGCCGCCGCGATCCTGCTCGCGCGCTTCGTCGCGAAGGGTGAGGGGGCCGCGAACGCCGCGCGCTGGATCGCGCTGGGCACGACCCTGGCCACCCTGGGCGTCGCCGCCTGGCTGACGGCGGTCTTCGATCCGTCGCAGGTCGGCTACCAGTTCGTCGAACGCTACGAATGGTTCCGCGCGGCCCAGTATCATCTGGGCGTCGACGGGGTCTCGATCCTGTTCGTCCTGCTGACGGCCTTCCTGATGCCGCTGTGCATCGCGGCCAGCTGGACCACGATCAAGGACCGCGTCGTCGACTACATGATCGCCTTCCTGGTGCTGGAGACGCTGGTCATCGGCGTGTTCACGTCGCTGGACCTGTTCCTGTTCTACATCTTCTTCGAAGGCACCCTGGTGCCGATGTTCATCATCATCGGCGTCTGGGGCGGACAGAACCGGATCTACGCGGCCTACAAGTTCTTCCTCTACACCCTGCTCGGGTCCGTCCTTATGCTGCTGGCCATGCTGTGGATGGCCTTCGAGGCGGGCACCACCAGCATTCCGGCGCTCAAGGAATATGCGTTCAGCGCCCAGGCCCAGCCGTTGCTGTGGCTGGCGTTCTTCGCCTCGTTCGCGGTGAAGATGCCGATGTGGCCCGTGCACACCTGGCTGCCCGACGCCCACGTGCAGGCGCCGACGGCGGGATCGGTGATCCTGGCCGGCATCCTGCTGAAGCTGGGCGGCTACGGCTTCATCCTGTTCAACCTGCCCATGTTCCCGCAGGCCTCGCAGCAGTTCGCGCCGCTGGTCTTCGCCCTGTCGGTGATCGCCATCGTCTACACCTCGCTGGTCGCCTTCCGGCAGACCGACATCAAGAAGCTGATCGCCTATTCGTCGGTGGCGCACATGGGGTTCGTCACCATGGGCATCTTCGCCGGCAACGAGCAGGGCGTGCAGGGCGCGGTGTTCCAGATGCTGAGCCACGGCCTGATCTCGGGCGCGCTCTTCCTCTGCGTCGGCGTGGTCTACGACCGCATGCACACGCGGGAGATCGCCTTCTACGGCGGCCTGACGTCGAAGATGCCGTGGTTCGCCGCCATCTTCCTCATGTTCACCATGGCCAACGTCGGCCTGCCGGGCACCAGCGGCTTCATCGGCGAGATCCTGACCATGACGGCGGTCTATGAGGTCTCGACCTGGGCCGCCCTGTTCGCCGCCTCGGGCGTGATCTTCTCGGCGGTCTACGCCCTGACGCTGTACCGCAACGTCATGTTCGGCGAGATCACCAACCCCGCCCTGAAGACGATCACCGACATCGACCTGCGCGAGCTGGCGATCTTCGTGCCGCTGATCGTCGGCACCCTGTGGCTGGGCGTCCAGCCCGGCCTCGTTCTGGACGTGACCGCCGCGTCGGTCGAAGGCGTGACCACCGCCTATCGCGCCGCGATCGGGGGCTGAGATGATGATGGACCTTACGGGCGCGCTGCAGATCGCGGCTTCCGAACTGACCCTGGCCGTCGGCGCCATGGTGCTGCTGATGCTGGGCGCCTTCATGGGCGAGAAGTCGGCGCGGCTGATCTCGATCCTGTCGGTCGGCCTGCTGATCGGCGCCTCGGCCGTCGCCGCCACCTCGCCGCTGGGCGTCGCCTTCGACGGCGCCTTCGTGTCGGACCGGCTGGCCGTGTTCGCCAAGGTCGCCATCTTCCTGTGCTCGGCCGTGGCCATCGTGCTGGCCGACGGCTGGATGCACCGACAGCGCATCGCCCGGTTCGAGCTGCCGATCCTGATCGTCCTGGCCTCGGTCGGCATGGCCATGATGGCCTCGTCCGGCGACCTGATCTCGCTCTACGTCGGCATCGAGCTGCACTCGCTGGCGCTCTACGTTCTCGCCGCCTTCCACCGCGACGACCTGAAGGCGTCGGAGGCGGGCCTGAAGTATTTCGTTCTGGGCGCCCTGTCTTCAGGGCTCCTGCTGTACGGCGCCAGCCTGGTCTACGGCTTCACCGGCTCCATGCGGTTCGACGACATCGCGGCGGTGGCCTCGGCCGACCCGGGTCCGGGCCTCATCTTCGGTCTGGTGTTCCTGATCTGCGGTCTGGCTTTCAAGGTTTCCGCGGCGCCGTTCCACATGTGGACGCCCGACGTCTACGAGGGCGCGCCCACGCCGGTGGTGGCCCTGTTCGCCACGGCCCCCAAGCTGGCCGCAATGGTGCTGATCGCCCGCGCTCTGGACCAGGGCTTCGGCGGCATCCACGACCAGTGGGCCCAGGTTCTGGTGCTGATCTCGCTCATCTCGTTCGCCGTCGGCGCCTTCGGCGGTCTGGTGCAGAGGGACCTGCAGCGGCTGCTGGCCTATTCGTCGATCGCCAACATCGGCTACGCCCTGCTGGGCCTGACCGCCGGCACCACGGCGGGCGTGCAGGCGATGCTGATGTTCATGACGCTGTACGTCATCGACCAGTTCGGCTTCTTCGCCATCCTGCTGAGCCTGTCGCGCGGCGGCCGTCCCATCCGGCGCATCGCCGATCTGGCGGGGCTGAAGAAGGACAGGCCGCTGACGGCCATCGCCCTGACGGTGCTGTCGCTGTCGGTGCTGGGCATGCCGCCGTTCTCGGGCTTCTGGGGCAAGTACTACGTCTTCGGCGCGGCCGCCGACGCCGGCTACTGGCAGGTCGCCGCGGCCGGTCTGGTCGCCTCGGTCGTGGCCGCCTTCTACTATCTGCGCATCATCAAGCTGATGTGGTTCGACCCGGCGCCCGAGGGCGTGGAGGCCACGGACAGGGCCCCGATCGAGGCGAAGACCGTCGCCCTGGCCAGCGCCGCCTTCGCCTTCCCGCTGGTGATCGTCGGCCTGACCTGGCTTGAGCCCCTGACCCGGATCGCCGCGACCGGCTACGGCGCGGGATGACCGCGGCGCAGGTCGAGATCCTGCGTCTCGACGAGGTCGACTCCACCAATGCCGAGGCGCGTCGTCTGGCCGAGGCCGGGCGCCTGGCGCCGGTCTGGATCACCGCGCGTCGCCAGACCGCGGGGCGGGGACGGCGCGGCCGGGCCTGGTCCAGCGAGACGGGCGACCTGGCCGCGACGCTGCTGGCCGTCACGCGCCGCCCGCCGGCCGAGGCGGCGCAGGTCACCTTCGTGGCGGCGCTGGCCGCGCATGAGCTGATCGCCGCCTTCGTCGAGCCGGAGCGCGTCCGCATCAAATGGCCCAACGACGTCATGATCGACGGGAAGAAGGCGAGCGGAATTCTGCTGGAGAGCGGGGCGCATCCGGCGGGCGGCCTTTGGCTCGCGGTCGGGATCGGCGTGAACCTGACGCATGCGCCCGACGACGTGGAACGTCCGGCGGTCGCCGTCGCGCAGGCACTTCGGCCCGACGTGGCCTATTCCCCGTCGCCGGGCGCGGCTCTGGACCTTCTGGCCCAGGCCTTCGACGCCTGGTGGGAGCGGTGGGAGCGTTACGGCTTCGCGCCGATCCGCGACGCCTGGGCCGCGCGGGCGCAGGGACTGGGCGGGCCGGCGGTCGCGCGGCTGGGGCATGAGACGGTCGAAGGCATCGCGGAGGGGCTGGCCGACGACGGCGCGCTGCGGCTGCGGCTGGCGGACGGGACCCTGCGCCTGATATCTGCGGGCGACGTCTTCTTCGGAGAGGCCGGCTGATGCTTCTGGCGATCGAGCAAGGCAACACCAACACGCTGTTCGCCGTGCATGACGGCAAGGACTGGATCGCCCAGTGGCGCACGGCGACCGAAAGCACGCGGACGGCCGACGAGTACGCCGTCTGGCTGGCCCAGCTGCTGGGCATGCGCGGACTGGCGCTGAAGGCGCTGAACGCCTGCATCATCTCGTCCGTGGTGCCGCAGTCGATCTTCAACCTGCGCAACCTGTCGCGGCGCTGGCTGAACGCCGAGCCGCTGGTCATCGGCGATCCCGGCGTCGACCTGGGCATCCAGGCGCGGATCCTCAAGCCGACAGAGGCGGGCGCGGACCGGCTGGTCAATGCGGTCGGCGCGCATCTGAAGTATCCCGGCGACCTGATCGTCATCGACAGCGGCACGGCGACCACGTTCGACGTGGTCGCCGCCGACGGCGCCTTCGAGGGCGGGGTCATCGCGCCGGGCATCAACCTGAGCCTTCAGGCCCTGCACGAGGCGGCGGCGATGCTGCCGCGCATCGCCATCCAGAAGCCCGACCGCGTGATCGGCAAGGACACGGTTTCGAACATGCAGTCCGGCGTCTTCTGGGGCTACGTCGCGCTGATCGAGGGGCTCACGGCGCGCATCAAGGCCGAGTGGGGCAAGCCCATGACCGTCATCGGAACCGGCGGCGTCGCCAGCCTGTTCGAAGGCGCGACGCCGGCCATCGACGTCTTCGATTCCGACCTCACCATCCGCGGGCTGCTCGAAATTCACCGCCGCAACACCCACATGGGCGCATGACGAAAAACAAGAACGACGAGCTCGTCTTCCTGCCGCTGGGCGGGTCCAACGAGATCGGAATGAATTTCAACGCCTACGGCTTCGGCCCGGCGCACGGCCGCAAATGGATCATCGTCGACGTCGGCGTGACCTTCGGCGACCTGACCACGCCCGGCGTGGACATCATCGTGCCGGACCCGACCGCGCTGGAAGGCGAGACCATTCTGGGCATCGTGGTCACCCACGCGCACGAAGATCACATCGGCGGTCTGCCGTGGCTGTGGCCGCGTCTGCAGGCGCCGATCTACGCCACGCCGTTCACCGCCTATCTGGTGCGGGAGAAGCTGCGCGACGCGGGGATAGACGATGCGCCGATCCATCTGGTCGACGTCGGCGGCACGGTCGACCTGGGCCCGTTCCACATCGAGATGGTCACCATGACCCACTCGATCGCCGAGCCCAGCGGGCTGGCGATCAGGACGCCCTTGGGCACCGTCTTCCACACCGGGGACTGGAAGTTGGACGACGACCCCGTGCTGGGGTCGAACACCGACGTCGAGGCGCTGAAGCGGCTGGGCGACGACGGCGTGCTCGCCATGGTCTGCGACTCCACCAACGTCTTCCAGGACGGCGTCGCAGGGTCCGAAGGCGAGGTCCGCACCGCCCTGGCGGCATTGATCTCGGACCTGAAGGGCAAGGTGGCCGTCGGCTGCTTCGCCTCCAACGTCGCGCGCATGGACAGCGTCATCCACGCGGCGGAACAGGCCGGCCGCCGGGTGGCTCTGGCGGGGCGGTCGATGCATCGCATCACGGCGGCGGCGAAGTCGGTCGGCATGCTGGCCGACGTGAAGCCTTTCCTGACCGAGCAGGAGGCGCGCATCTGGCCCGCCGACGAGATCCTGTATCTGTGCACCGGGAGCCAGGGCGAGGCGCGCGCCGCCCTGTCGCGCGTGGCCGACGGCAGCCATCCCTTCATCAAACTGGGCCCGGGGGACCACTGCATCTTCTCGTCGCGGATCATCCCCGGCAACGAGGTGCCGATCGGCCGCCTGCAGGACCGCCTGTCCGAGCGCGGCGTGCGCATCTACACGGACAAGGACCACCCGGGCATCCACGTCTCCGGCCACCCGTGCCGGGACGAGTTGAAGCTCATGTACCAGTGGGTGCGCCCGCAGATCGCGGTGCCGACCCACGGCATGCGCCGCCACATCGCCGAGCACGCCTTGCTGGCCAAGGACATGCAGGTCCCGCAGGCCATCACCCCCCGTGACGGCGACCTGGTGCGCCTGGCCCCCGGCCCGGCGGTCATCATCGACGAAGTGCCGTCCGCGCGCCTGTTCGTCGACGGCGGCATGCTGGTCGAGGAGGCGGGCGAGGCGCTGCGCGAGCGCAGGCACGCGTCGAACAACGGCGTCCTGATCGTCAGCTTCGCCCTCGACAGGCGCGGCAAGATCGTCAGCGACATCGACGTGCGCGGCCTGGGCCTGCCCGGCGACGCGGACCGCCCCTTGGGCGACATCCTGGACGACATGGCCGAGCGCGTCGAACAGACGGTGCGAAAGCTGAAGGGCGAGGCGCTGGAGGACGAGATGGTCGTCGAGCAGGCCGTCGCGCGCACCCTGAAGAAGGCCAGCCAGCACATCTGGGACCGCCGTCCGATCGTCGAGACGATCGTGCTGCGGCTATGACTTCCGCTCATCCCGGCGAAAGCCGGGATCCAGTGCTTTGACCCCACGGCCGTTGACGATGTGCCGCCCTGACATTCGTCAGCGGCTGTGCTTCTAGGACAGGACTGGATCCCGGCTTTCGCCGGGATGAGCGGAGTTTTCTGGTTCGATGATCGGACGCCTGAATCACGTCGGGGTCGCCACCCCCTCCATCGAGGCCTCGGTGGCCCTGTACCGCGACCTGCTTGGGGCGACGAGGGCGCACGCGCCGTTCGACCTGCCGGCGCAGGGCGTGCGGGTCTGTTTCGTCGACCTTCCCAACAGCCAGATCGAACTGATCGAGCCGCTGGGCGAGGACAGCCCGATCCACGGCTTTCTGGCGAAGAACCCGAAGGGCGGCCAGCACCACGTCTGTTTCGAGGTCGAGGACGTCCTGGCCGCGCGCGACGCCCTGAGGGCCAGGGGCGCGACCATCCTGGGCACGGGCGAGCCCCGCATCGGCGCCCACGGCACGCCGATCATCTTCGTGCACCCCAGGGACATGGGCGGGGTGCTGGTCGAACTGATGGAAAGCCCGAAGGAGGGCGCGCACTGATGGACTTTCCGATCGGCCCGATCACCATGACGGCGATCTACATCACGTGCTGGTGGACCGTGCTGTTCGCCGTCCTGCCGCTGGGCATGAACCAGAGCGATCAGGAGCGTCCGACCGACGGCGGCCAGTGGGGCGCGCCGGCCAATCCGAACCTGAAGAAGAAATTCCTCACCACCACCTGGGTTTCGGCCATCGTCTGGGCGTTCATCATGGTCCTGATCGGCACGGGCTGGCTGCCGCTGCCCAACCTGCGGTGACGGCGGCCTAGCTTTCGCCCCGCCGACCCGGCTAAAGCTGGCGGCCCACCTCCCGCCTGCCCGGATTCCCAGACCATGCGCCTGTCGCGCTATTTCCTGCCCACGCTGAAAGAGGCGCCTTCGGACGCCCAGATCGTCTCGCACCAGCTGATGCTCCGCGCCGGCCTGATCAAACAGGAGGCCGCGGGCATCTACGCCTGGCTGCCGCTGGGCCTGCGGGTGCTGAAGAAGATCGAGCAGATCGTCCGTGAGGAGCAGGTCCGGGCCGGCGCCGTCGAGCTTCTGATGCCGACGCTGCAGCTGGCCGATCTGTGGCGCGAGAGCGGCCGCTACGACGCTTATGGCCCGGAAATGCTGCGCATCACCGACCGGCACGAGCGCGAGCTGCTGTACGGCCCCACCAACGAGGAGATGATCACCGACATCTTCCGGGCCTATGTGAAGAGCTACAAGGCGCTGCCGCTCAACCTCTTCCACATCCAGTGGAAGTTCCGCGACGAGCGCCGCCCGCGCTTCGGCGTCATGCGCGGCCGCGAGTTCCTGATGAAGGACGCCTATTCGTTCGACATTGACGAGGCCTCGGCCCGCAAGGCCTACAACCGCATGTTCGTGGCCTATCTGAACACCTTCGCCCGCATGGGCCTGAAGGCCGTGCCGATGCGGGCGGACACCGGGCCGATCGGCGGCGACCTGAGCCACGAGTTCATCGTTCTGGCCGACACCGGCGAAAGCCAGGTGTTCTGCGACCGCAAGCTGGTCGAGATGCCGGCACCCGGCGCCGACGTGGACTGGGACGACCTGCAGGCCCTCGTCGACGGCCGCACCTCGCTGTACGCCGCCACCGAGGAAATGCATGACGCCGCCGCCTTCGAAGCCCAGACGGCCGAGGCCGACCGCCTGACCGCGCGCGGCATCGAGGTGGGCCACATCTTCTACTTCGGGACCAAATACTCGGCGCCGATGAAGGCGAAGGTCGCGGGGCCCGACGGCGCCGACACGGAAGTCCACATGGGCAGCTACGGCGTCGGCGTGTCGCGGCTGCTGGGGGCCATCATCGAGGCCAGCCATGACGAGGGCGGCATCATCTGGCCCGACGCGGTCGCGCCGTTCGACGTCGTCGTCATCAATCTGCGCGCCAATGACTCGGCCTGCTCCGCCGCCTGCGAAGACGCGGTGAAGCAGCTGGAATCGCTGGGCAAGGACGTGCTCTACGACGACACCGACGAACGGCCGGGCGGCAAGTTCGCCACCGCCGATCTGATCGGTGTGCCCTGGCAGTTGACCATCGGGCCCAAGGGGCTGGCCGACGGCGTGGTCGAGCTGAAGCGCCGGGCCACCGGCGAGAAGGTCTCCGTGCCGCTGGCCGGGGCGATCGAAAGGCTGACCGCGTGAAGGGCGCGGGTCCCTTCTCCGCCTGGGAGATCGGCCTGGCGCTGCGCTACCTCCGCGCCAAGCGGAAGGAGGGGGGCGTCGCCCTGATCGCCTGGATCAGCTTCGTCGGCATCATGCTGGCCGTCACCGTGCTGATCTCGGTGATGAGCATCATGGCCGGCTTCCGGTCGGAGCTGCTCAGCCGCATGCTCAGCTTCAACGGCCATCTCTACGTCCACGGTCAGGTTCTCACCGCCGACGACCGCGAGCAGCGGCTGGCCTCGCTGGACGCCTTGCCGCAGGTGGTCAGCGTGACCCCCCTGATCGAGAGCCCGGCCATGTTCCGCGCCGGCGGTCAGATCACCGGCGGGCTGGTGCGCGGCATCCGGCCGGGGGACCTGGATTCCATGCGTTTCGTCTTCGCCAGCCTGGACGATCAGGCCAAGGCCACCTTCGGCCAGGGCGACTGGGGCGGCGACCGGGTGCTGGTCGGCAAGGCGCTGGCCCAGCAGCTGGGACTGGGCGTCGGATCGCCCATCACCCTGTACTCGCCCACCGGCGCCGACAGCGCCTTCGGCAATCTGGGCGGTCAGGAAAAGACCTACGTGGTCGGCGGGATATTCTCTTCCGGCGCCGCGGACTTCGATCGGGCCTACGTCTTCATGCCGCTGGAACAGGCCCAGCTCTTCTTCGGCAAGGAGGGCCTGTGGGACGTGGTCGAGCTGAAGGTCACGGAGCCCGACAGGGTCGAGCGGATCCTGCCGGCCGTGCGCGAAGCCGCGGGGCCCGGCACGCTGGTCACCGACTGGCGCCAGAGCCTGGCCGCCTTCTGGGGCGCCCTGCAGGTCGAGCGCGTCGCGATGAGCATCATCCTGGGCATGCTGGTCGTCATCGCCACCCTGAACATCATCAGCGGCATCGTCATGCTGGTGAAGAACAAGACGCGCGACATCGCCGTGCTGCGGACGGTGGGGGCCAGTCCGTCGTCCATGCTGCGCGTCTTCTTCATCGCCGGAGCCACGATCGGCATCGCGGGCACCGCGGCGGGGATCACGCTGGGCCTGCTGTTCTGCCTGAACATCGCGGCGATCCAGCACTTCCTCGAGGGCCTGCTCGGCGTGCAGCTGTTCAACGCCGAGGTCTACATGCTGGACGCCGTGCCGGCCCTGGTCGACATGGGCGACGTCTTCTGGGTGGCCGTGCTGGCCGTCGGCGCCTCGTGCCTCGCGGCCTTCCTGCCCTCGTGGCGGGCCAGCCGGCTCGATCCGGTGGAGGCGCTTCGCTATGAGTGAACCCGTCCTCTCGGTCCGTAACCTGACGCGCACCTACGTCACCGGCTCGGGCGGCCTGACTGTGCTGAAGGGCGTCGATCTGGACGTCATGCCCGGTGAGATCGTCGGCCTCATCGGTCCGTCGGGCTCGGGCAAGTCGTCCCTGTTGCATGCCGCCGGCCTGCTGGAGAAGCCCACCGAGGGCTCCATCGCCATCGACGGAGAGGACGTCGGCGGGCTGGACGAGCGGGCCCGGACGAAGCTGCGCCTGTTCAAGATCGGCTTCGTCTACCAGTTCCACCATCTGCTGCCGGAGTTCGACGCCCGCGACAACGTCGCCCTGCCGATGCGCATCGCCGGCGTGGGCGAGGCGGAAGCCCGCCGGCGCGCCGAGGAGACCCTGACCTCGCTGGGCCTCGGCGAACGGCTGACCCACCAGCCGGCCCAGATGTCGGGCGGCGAGCAGCAGCGCGTCGCCATCGCCCGCGCGCTCGGCAATGCGCCTCGTCTGCTGCTGGCCGACGAGCCGACCGGAAACCTGGACCCCACCACCAGCCAGGCCGTCTTCGACGACCTTCGCGCCCGGGTGAAGGCCACCGGCGTCGCCGCCCTCATCGCCACCCACAACATGGAACTGGCGGGCCACATGGATCGCGTCTTCGCCCTGAAGGATGGCCATCTGGAAGAGCGCCCGGCGGAGAGCCACGCCTACTGAGGCCCGCCGGCCCGCCGGCGCGGGGAGGGCGGGACGCCTACCGCTTGCCGGGCGGCTGGGTGAACGGCGAGGTTCCCACCTGGATCGCCGGCTTCGGCTTCTCCGCCTTGGGTTTGCGGACTTCCTTGTTCTTCCGAACCTGCCCTTTGGCCATGGCCGGGCTCCTGGCGACGCCTGTCGCCGGGTCGGCGGGTGCTGGTCGGCGCGCCGCTCTTTCTGCCAGAGGTCGCCGGCGGACGCGAGCGATTGCTTGGTGACGGCCTTGACGGGAACAAAGCGACAACATAGAACATTACCGGAACATCATTTCTGGGGACGGTCCTATGGCTCGGTGGATGCGGGAGGCGATGGCGCTGGCGTCGTGCGGCGGTTTCGTCTGGATGGTGTGGCAGGTGGCGTTGAGCGCGCACGGGGTCTGACGGAGACCGAGTGGGAGTAATGGGAGTCTTTTTTCCGGACTCTCACTCTCATGCCGACGTCGTGGACCGGCCGGGCGAGTCGCGGTCTGATCGAGCCATGAAGCGGGTGACGGCGTGAGCGAGGCGGCGACGGGTTCGGGGTTCGTGCACCTTAGGGTGCGGTCGGCCTATTCGCTTCTGGAAGGCGCGCTGAAGGCCGGGAAGATCCCCAAGATGGCGGCCGAGGCCGGCATGCCCGCCGTGTGCGTGGCCGACCGGGCCAACCTGTTCGGCGCGCTGGAGTTCAGCCAGGCCGCGCGCGACGCCGGCGTGCAGCCGCTGATCGCCTGCGCCTTGCCGGTCAGCGGCATCGGCGGCCAGGTGAACGCCCGCTGGGCCCGGTGCGCCACCGTGGTGCTGATCGCCCAGGACGAGACCGGGTGGCTGAACCTGTGCGACCTGTCCTCCGCCGCCTACCTCAGCGCCGACGACGCGGTCGAGCCCTGTGTGCCGTGGTCGCGCGTCGTGGAGCGCAACGCCGGGCTGATCCTGCTGTCCGGCGGCCCCGACGGCCCGATCGATCCCCTGTTCGTGCAGGGCCGCGACGCCGACGCCCATGCCGCCCTGGCCGAGATGTCCCGCGTCTTCGGGGACCGCTTCTACGTCGAGCTTCAGCGCCACGGCCGCCCGGAGGAGTCCCAGGCCGAGGCCGGTCTGGTCGCCTGGGCCTATGCGAACGACGTGCCCCTCGTCGCCACCAACGACGTCCACTACGCCAAGGCCACGCAGGCGCGCAGCCACGACGCCCTGCTGTGCATCGCCGACGGCGCCTTCGTGGGTCAGGAGGACCGCCGCCGCATCACCGACCAGCACTGGTTCAAGCCGCCCGCGGCCATGCGCCAGCTGTTCGCCGACCTGCCCGAGGCCTGCGACTCCACGCTGGAGATCGCCCGCCGCTGCGCGTTCCTGGTCAAGACCCGCGCCCCCATCCTGCCGCGCTTCGACACGGGCGACGGCCGCACCGAACCCGATGAGCTGATGCATCAGGCCCGCGAGGGGCTGAAGGCGCGGCTGAAGCAGGTCGTCCCCGCCGCCCCGGAGGAGGACTACTGGGGCCGGCTGGAGTGGGAGGTCGGGATCATCACGCAGATGGGCTTTCCCGGCTACTTCCTGATCGTGGCCGACTTCATCAAATGGGCCAAGGCGCACGGCATCCCCGTGGGTCCGGGACGGGGGTCGGGCGCGGGCTCTCTGGTGGCCTGGGCCCTGACCATCACCGACCTCGACCCCCTCCGGTTCGGGCTGCTGTTCGAGCGCTTCCTGAACCCCGAGCGGGTCTCCATGCCCGACTTCGACATCGACTTCTGCCAGGAGCGGCGGGAGGAGGTCATCGCCTATGTGCAGGAGCACTACGGTCAGGACCGTGTGGCCCAGATCATCACCTTCGGCACCCTGCAGGCGCGCGCCGTGCTGCGCGACGTCGGCCGCGTGCTGCAGATGCCGCTGGGCCAGGTCGACCGCCTCTGCAAGATGGTCCCGAACAACCCGGCCAATCCGACCACGCTGGAACAGGCGATCGAGATCGAGCCGCGCCTGAAGGAGGCGCGCGACGCCGAGCCCGCCGTCGCCAACCTGCTGTCCGTCTCGCTGGAGCTGGAGGGCCTGTACCGTAACGCTTCCACCCACGCCGCCGGCATCGTCATCGGCGACCGGCCGCTGACCGAACTGGTGCCGCTCTACAAGGACCCGCGCTCCGACATTCCGGCCACCCAGTTCAACATGAAGTGGGTCGAGCCGGCCGGTCTGGTGAAGTTCGACTTCCTGGGCCTGAAGACCCTGACGGTGCTGGACCGCGCGCGCCAGTTCCTGGAGCGGCGCGGGGCGGCGCCGGACTGGAACGGCCTGCCGCTGGACGACGCCCCGACCTATGAGCTGATGGCCTCGGGTCAGACGGTCGGGGTGTTCCAGCTGGAATCCCAGGGCATGCGCGACACCCTGCGCAAGATGCGCTGCGGCTCCATCGAGGAGATCACGGCCCTGATCTCCCTCTATCGGCCGGGGCCGATGGAGATGATCGACACCTACATCGACCGCAAGTTCGGGCGGCAGGAGGTCGACTACCTGCACCCCACGCTGCAGGAGACGCTCAGCGAGACCTACGGCGTCATCATCTACCAGGAGCAGGTGATGAAGATCGCCCAGATCCTGGCGGGCTACAGCCTGGGCGAGGCCGACCTGCTGCGTCGCGCCATGGGCAAGAAGAAGAAGGAGGAGATGGACTTCCAGCGGGCCCGCTTCATCGCGGGCGCGTCGGAAAAGGGCGTGCCGGAGGCCCAGTCCGGCGGCATCTTCGACCTGGTGGCCAAGTTCGCCGGCTACGGATTCAACAAGTCGCACGCCGCCGCCTATGCCCTGATCAGCTTCCAGACCGGCTGGCTGAAGGCCAACCACCCGGTCGAGTTCATGGCCGCGTCCATGAGCCTGGACCTGTCCAACACCGACAAGCTGGCCGTCTTCTACCAGGACGCCCGGCGCTTCGGCGTGAAGGTCGAGCGGCCCGACGTGAACCGCTCTTCCGCCGACTTCGACGTGGCGTGGACGGACGGGGAGGGCGCGGTGCTCTACGCGCTGGGCGCCGTGCGCAACGTCGGTCTGGAGGCCATGCGCCACGTGGTCGAGGTGCGCGAGGCAGGCGGCCGGTTCTCCGACATCTTCGACTTCCTGGAACGCGTCGATCCGCGCGCGGTGAACAAGCGCGCGCTGGAGAACCTGGCCCGCGCCGGCGCCTTCGACGGCATCCATCCGAACCGTCGTCAGCTGGTCGAACAGGCCGACGTCCTGATCGCCTATTGCCAGTCGGTGGCCGCCGAGCGCGCCTCGAGCCAGGTCAGCCTGTTCGGCGCGGATCAGGCCCACGCCGCTCGCCCCCGACTGAAGGCCGTCGAGCCCTGGAGCGGGCCGGACGCGCTGGATCAGGAGCTGGCCGCCGTCGGCTTCTACCTGTCCGGCCACCCTCTGGAGGACATGGCCTCGGCCCTGAAGCGCCGCCGCGTCACCTTCGCCGCCGAGGTGCAGGCCCTGGCGGAAAGCGGCCATGAGGCCTTCCAGATGGCCGGCGTCGTCCGCCGCCGTCAGGAGCGGGCCAGCGCCCGGACCGGCGAGAAGTTCGCCTTCGTCACCTTCTCCGATCCGACGGGCGAGTTCGAATGCCTGTTCCCGCCCGAACAGCTGCGCAAATGCCGCGACAGGCTGGAGACGGGGGCCACCGTGCTGGTCAAGGTCCGCGCCAAGGCCGCGGACGGAGAGGTGCGCTACTTCGGCGACGACGTCTCGCCGCTGGACCGGATCATCGACGACGCGGCGGCGGGCCTGCGCGTGCACGTCTCGTCCCGCGCCGCCGACGCCGAGGCTTTGAAGGCCCGGCTGGACCGCGCCCGCGCCGACGACCGGGGCGGCGAAGTATGCATCGTCGCAGCGCTGGAGGGCCGCCGCGAGGTCGAGATCCGCCTGCCCGGCCGCTATCGCCTCGACGCCGCCGTCCGCGGCGCGCTGAAGACCGCGCCGGGGGTCACCCTGCTGGAGGACGCGTGATGCCTCTTCGGAGGTGGTGGCTGTTCTGGTCTGGCCTCGGCCTGACGGGCCTGTGCGCCTTTCTCGGCTTCACGCCGACGGTCTGGATTCTGGAAGGCCGTCCGGACGAGAGCTACCCGGAGCTGTTCTTCGCGTTCATCGCCCTGCCGGCGGCCTTGCTGGTGGCGGTGGTGGGGCTGGTCATGGCCCTGCGATCCGGCCGGGGCGAACGGAAGAAGGGGACGGACCGATGACGGCCACCCACACGGGCTCCTGCCACTGCGGCGCGATCGCCTTCGAGGTCGAGAGCGATCTGAAGGACGTGATGGAGTGCAACTGCAGCCACTGCTTTCGCACCGGCGTCTGGCTGACCTTCGTGCCCACCGACAAGTTCCGGATCACGAAGGGCGAGGGGGTGGCGCAGGAGTACCTGTTCAACACCCGCAAGATCCGTCACTTCATCTGCCCCACCTGCGGGGTCGAGACGCACGGCTTCGGCGCCGGGCCGGACGGGGTCGAGAACGCCGCGGTCAACGTCCGCTGCCTGACCGACGTGGAGCCGTTCAGCGTGACGCCGACCATGCGGTTCGACGGCCTGCACAAGCTCTGACGGTCAGGTCTCCGGCGCCGGCGGTGTGGCCTGCAACAGGCGGCCGTAGCTGTCGGTCAGGCTGGAATAGGTCGGCACAAAGATGACGCCCAGGTCGTCGGAGCCCGACACCACCGGCGCCTTGATCTCGAAATGCAGGTGGATGGTCGTGGCCGAACCGCCGAAGTCGTCGGACACCCGGCCGATGCGCTGGCCGCGCGTGACCCGCTGACCCTCGGTCAGGATGGTGACGACGTGCGCCCGATCCATGTGCAGGTAGCGGTACAGCCGTCCGCTGTCGCCACGGATGAAGACGGAGTAGCTGCCGATCGAGGTGACGACGCCGTTCTCCGCCGCCACGACCCAGTGCACCTTCTTGACGCAGGTGGCCGGGCGGATGTCCTGGCCCTGATGGCCTTTCCCGGCCGGGCACATGCCGTTGGTCCACGACCGCGTCTCACAGAAGTTGTCGCGCCACGGATAGGCGTAGTTGCGGGCGTCGCACTGGCCACCCGGCCCCGGGGCCATGAAGCCTCCGTAGCCGTAGACCTGCGAGTTGGCGTAGGCGGGGGCCGCCTCCATCGGGAAGCGCATGCCCGGCGCCCAGATGGTCGGGTCCGTCGCGCCGGAGCCCGAGCCCGGGTACAGCGACCCGCCCGGTTCGTGGGGCCAGCTGACGGGTTCGGGCGCCGGCGGCTCCGGCTCCGTCGGAGGCGAGGGCTCGCCGGGCGGCACGACCTCTCCGGGGGGAACCGGGTCAGTCCCGTCCGGCCCGGCGTCGGCGGGCGTGCAGCCGGAAGGCGAGCAGGCGGTGAGCAGCAGCAGGCCCAGCAGGGGCAGGGCGCGTCTCATTGCCCGTCTCCCAGCAGCACCATCGACGCGGCGAAGGCGATGGCCCGAGCCTCGGTGCAGTTGCCGCCCCCCGGGGCGCCGCAGATGAAGCTGACGTTGTAGGCCGCGCCGAAGCGGCCGAAGCTCACGTCGACGCCGTACTCGGTCCTCTCGGCCCTGACCTGGTCCAGCCCGGCCTGGCCGGCCTGCGTCAGCGACCGCTCCAGCGCCGTCGGCCCGCGCGTGGCGGTGCGCGCCTGCGGCGGCGTCATCGGCGGGGGGAGGGGGCCGGCCGCCGGGCTGCGCAGGGCACGCGTCGTGCCGTAGATCTCGATGACGTCGTCGCCGTCGCGCACCACGAGCGTGTACTGGCGGTCTCCCGGATGGAACCGGGCGGTCGCCAGCAGGGTCGGATCGGAGGGACCCAGAACCGGCACGGTCGAGGCCTGGATCTCCGGCGCCTCCGCCCGGGCGGGGCTCCGGGCCAGAACGCCGCGCAGGCGCGTCGCCAGCGGGTCCTGCCGGGCCCGGGCCAGAGCGGCCGCCTCGGCGCGGTCGGGCGTCAGGACCACGGCCGCCGGCACGGGCGGCGCATTCGGCTCGGCGGGCGGTTGCGGCCGAGTCTGGGTCAGGGCCGTCCCCGCCAGCAGGCCCGCCGCCAGCAGGCCCACGCCCACGATCAAGGATTTCCGCATCGTCGCCCTCCCCGGACCGACCGAGCGTTCCACATATCACCGGTCGGCGGATCGCGCGACCTCGCCCTTGCCATCGGCGCCGGTTTCCCCTACACGCGCGCCCACTTCACACGCAGGCGTGGCGCGTGCCGGGAGACATCCGGTCCGCTCCGTTCCGAGGCTTCGGCTTTAAAGCGCCTGCGGCGGATCAATCGGATAAAGGACTGAACGCAGATGGCTCTGCCTGAATTCTCCATGCGCACCCTGCTCGAAGCGGGCGCCCACTTCGGTCACCAGACGCACCGCTGGAACCCGAAGATGGAGCGCTACATCTTCGGTTCGCGCTCGAACATCCACATCATCGACCTGTCGCAGTCGATCCCGCTGCTGCACCAGGCGCTGGTCGCCGTGCGCGACGTGGCGGCCAAGGGCGGCCGCGTGCTGTTCGTCGGCACCAAGCGTCAGGCCTCCGAGCCGATCGCCGAGGCCGCCAAGCGCTCGGCCCAGTACTACATGAACAACCGCTGGCTGGGCGGCACGCTGACCAACTGGAAGACCGTGTCGGGCTCCATCGCCCGCCTGCGCGAGCTGGACTCGCTGCTGGAGTCGGGCGGCGAGGGCCGGGTCAAGAAGGAACTGCTGACCCTGCAGCGCGAGCGCGACAAGCTGGAGCTGTCGCTGGGCGGCATCAAGGACATGGGCGGCCTGCCGGACATCATGTTCGTGATCGACACCAACAAGGAAGCGATCGCGATCCAGGAAGCCCGCAAGCTGAACATCCCGGTCATCGCCATCCTGGACACCAACTGCGATCCGGACGGCATCACCTATCCGATCCCGGGCAATGACGACGCCGCCCGCGCCATCCAGACCTACTGCGACCTGATCGCCGACGCCGTCCTGGACGGCCTGGCTTCGGGCGCCTCGGCCTCGGGCGTGGATCTGGGCGCTTCGGAAGCCCCGGTCGAGCCGATGCTGCGCGAAGCCAAGGCCGTCCCGGCCGAGGCCGAAGCCGCTCCGGCCGGCACGGAAGACGTGGCCGCCGAGATGGAGGCCGCCGCCGAAGCTGCGCCGACCGCCGACGCCGAGGCCCAGGCCGCGACGACCGAGGCCCTGGACGCCGTCGAAACCGAGAAGGCCACGGGCTGATCGCCCGGCGGTCTTCGCCCGAAGGCCGCGCCTGACGCCTGAGCGCGGCCGGGCCCTCCAGGGGTCCGGCCGTTCCCGCATACGAAGACCCAAGGAGACTGAACATGGCCGAGATCACCGCCGCCCTCGTCAAGGAACTGCGCGAGCGCTCCGGCGTCGGCATGATGGACTGCAAGAAGGCCCTGCAGGAGAACGACGGCAACATCGAAGCCGCGATCGACTGGCTGCGCGCCAAGGGCCTGTCCAAGGCCGCCAAGAAGGCCGACCGGGTCGCCGCCGAGGGCCTGGTCGCCGTCGCGTCGAAGGAAGTGGGCGCCGGCGAGGTGGCCTCGGCCATCGAGTTCAACGCCGAGACCGACTTCGTCGCGCGCAACGACCTGTTCCAGAACGCCGCCAAGCGCTTCGCCGAGCTGGGGCTGGAGCATGCGACCGTCGAGGGCCTGCACGGCGCCGAGCTGGAGTCGGGCAAGACCGTCCAGGACGAAGTCACCAACATGATCGCCACCATCGGCGAGAACATGCAGCTGCGCCGCGCCGCCCGCCTGTCGGTCGACGAAGGCGTCGTGGCCACCTACGTGCACAACGCGGTGTCGCCGGGCGTCGGCCGCATCGGCGTGCTGGTCGCCCTGCATGGCGCGGGCGACAAGGCCAAGCTGCGCGAGCTGGGCCGCAAGATCGCCATGCACGTGGCCGCCACCAGCCCGCTTTCGCTGAACACGGACGACCTGGACCCGGCCGCGATCGAGAAGGAACGCGCCGTGCTGATCGAGAAGGCCAAGGAAGAAGGCCGTCCCGAGAACATGATCGAGAAGATCGTCGAGGGGCAGATCAACAAGTTCCAGAAGGACGTGGTGCTGACCAAGCAGCCGTTCGTCATGAACCCCGACCAGACCATCGAGCAGCTGGTCGCCGAGGAGGGCAAGGCTCTGGGCAACCCCGGCCTGCACATCGGCGGCTTCGTCCGTCTGGCGCTGGGTGAAGGCGTCGAGAAGGTCGAGGGCCCTGACTTCGCCGACGAAGTCGCCTCGATGATGAAGGGCTGATCGGCCGAAAAGCCGAACGCCGAGGGCGCGCCGGGCTTTGAAGCCGGGCGCGCCCTTCGTCTATAAGGGACCGCCGATTCCGGCGTCTCTCCGCCCACCGATGGATTTCCCATGCCAGACGCGCCCAGCGAGTTCCGATACAAGCGCGTCCTGCTGAAGGTCTCCGGCGAGGTCCTGATGGGGGACCAGGGCTACGGCATCGACATGGCGACGGTCGCCGAGGTGGCCCAGGCCGTGGCCGAGGTGGCGCGCGAGGGCGTCGAGATCTGCCTGGTCATCGGCGGCGGCAACATCTTCCGCGGGCTGTCCAAGGCGGCCGGCGACATGGACCGCGCCTCGGCCGACTATATGGGCATGCTGGCCACCGTCATGAACGCCTTGGCCATGCAGGCGGCGCTGGAGAAGATCGGCGTCCAGACGCGGGTGCAGAGCGCCCTGGTCATGAACGCCGTGGCCGAGCCCTATGTGCGTCGTCGCGCCCTGCGGCACCTCGAGAAGGGCCGCGTGGTGATCTTCGCCGCCGGCGTCGGCGCGCCCTTCTTCACGACCGACTCGGGCGCCGCCCTGCGCGCCGCCGAGATGGGCTGCGACGCCCTGTTGAAGGGCACCAGCGTGGACGGGGTCTACACGGCCGATCCCAAGAAGGACCCGACGGCGACCCGCTACGACGAGCTGACCTATCACGACGTCCTCGCGCGCGACCTGAAGGTCATGGACGCCTCGGCGGTCGCCCTGATGCGTGACTCCGGCATCCCGATCGTGGTGTTCTCCATCCGCGAGAAGGGTTCGTTCCGGCGGACCCTCCGGGGCGAGGGCGCGTTCACCGTCATCCACAACGCCAAGACCGCCTGACAAGATCAAGAAGACTCGAGAGAAGTTTCCATGGCCAAGCCAGACCTCAAGACCTATCGCGACCGCATGGACAAGGCGGTGGACGCGCTGAAGAGCGAGTTCAACGGCCTGCGCACCGGCCGGGCCAACGCGGGGCTGCTGGATCCCGTCATGGTGGAGGCCTACGGCTCCACCTCGCCGCTGAACGCCGTCGCGGCGATCAGCGTGCCGGAGCCGCGCATGATCTCCGTCAACGTGTGGGACAAGGGCATGGTGGTGTCGGTCGAGAAGGCCATCCGCGCCGCCGGTCTGGGCCTGAATCCGGTGGTCGACGGCCAGACCCTGCGCATCCCGATCCCGCCGCTGACCGAGGAACGTCGCCGCGATCTGGCCAAGCTGGCCGGGAAGTACGCCGAGCAACAGAAGATCGCCGTGCGCAACGTGCGCCGTGACGCCAACGACGACCTCAAGAAGGCCGAGAAGGCCTCGGACATCAGCCAGGACGAACAGAAGAAGATGGAGACGGAGGTCCAGAAGGACACCGACGCCGCCATCAAGCGCATCGACGAGGCCCTGAAGGCCAAGGAAGCGGAGATCATGCAGGTCTGAGCCGACCGCATCCGCGCATGAGCGATCCTGACCCCGACCAGGCCCCCGGGCCCCGCCACGTGGCGATCATCATGGACGGCAACGGCCGCTGGGCCGCGCGCCGGGGCCTGCCGCGCGCCGTCGGCCACCGTGAGGGCGTGCAGGCGCTCAAACGCACGATTCAGTCGGCGCCGAAGCTGGGCGTCCGCTGCCTGACGGTGTTCGGCTTCTCGACCGAGAACTGGAACCGCTCGGCGGAGGAGGTGTCCGACCTGATGGGCCTGGTCCGCGCCTACGTCGGCAGCGATCTCGCGCGGTTGAAGAGGGAAGGGGTGAAGGTCCGCATCCTGGGCCGTCGCGAGGGTCTGCCGCCCGACATCGCCGACATCGTGGCCCGGACGGAGCGCGAGACGGCCGGCAACGAGCAGTTCCGGCTGCAGGTGGCCTTCAACTACGGCGGCCGGGCCGACATCGTCGACGCGGCGCGCAAACTGGCCGCCTCGGGCGAAGCGATCGACGAGGACGCGTTCGGGCGCGCCCTGTCGACGGGCGACGGCCCGCCCGTCGACCTGATCGTGCGCACCTCGGGCGAGACGCGGCTGTCCAACTTCCTGCTGTGGGAGGCCGCCTACGCCGAGTTCGTCTTCCAGGACGTGCTTTGGCCCGACTACGGCGAGGCGCATCTGGCCGAGGCGGTGAACGCCTTCCGCAGCCGCGACCGACGTTACGGCGGGCGCCCCGCGGTGCCCGCCTGATGGCGTCGCTGAAGGATCTGGGCCTGCGGGCCGTCTCGGCCCTGGTGCTGGCGCCCCTGGCCGTCCTCGCCATCTGGGCCGGCGAGAGCTGGTTCCTCGCCATCATGCTGGCGGCCTGCGTCCTGCTGGCGCGAGAATGGGCCCAGATGAGCGCGCCGACGCGCGCGACCCCGATCGCCTGGGCCGTCGGCGCGGCCCTGTTCGCGGTGACGGTGACCGCCCACGTCGGCGCCATGTCGCCGGCGCTGGTCCTGCTGGTCTTCGCCGCGGCCGCGGCGGGCGTGTTCGCCAGGCGCGTCGGTCAGGAAGGCGTCGACGCCGCCTATGGCGTCCTCTACCTCGGCTGGCCGGCCATCCTGCTGATCTGGCTGCGCGACGGGAACTCGAGCCTCGGTCTGAGCTGGACCATCCTGGTCTTCGTCGTGGCCTGGGCGTCGGACGTCATGGCCTTCGTGGTCGGCAGCCTGCTCAAGGGGCCCAAGCTGTGGCCCCGCTACTCGCCCAACAAGACCTGGTCCGGCTTCATCGGGGGCCTGGTCGCAGGGGCGCTGGCGGGGTGGGTCATCGCCGCCTTCATCCCCGGCGGGCTGGGAGTTCCGGACCCGATCTGGGGCCTGGCGCTGGGTCTGGCGGGGGCATCGGCGACCATGGCGGGCGACCTGTGGGAATCGGCCCTGAAGCGCCGTTTCGGCGTGAAGGACGCCGGCGGACTGATCCCGGGCCACGGCGGCCTGCTGGACCGGGTCGACGGCCTGATGTTCGCCGCCGTGGTGCTGGCCGGATGCCGCCTTCTGACGATGTCGCTGGCGGTCCCATGATCCGGCGCAAGGTCACCGTTCTGGGGTCGACCGGATCGGTCGGCGTGTCCACGCTGGACCTGATGGCGCAGACGCAGGCGGCGGGCGCGGCGGTCTATGAGGTCGAGGCCCTGACGGGCGGCGCCAACGTCGCCCTGCTGGCGGAACAGGCGCGACGCTGGAAGGCGAAGGTGGCGGTCACCGCCCACGAGGACCGGCTGGCCGAGCTGCGGTCGGCGCTGGCCGGGTCCGGCGTGGAGGCTGCGGCCGGCGAGGGGGCGCTGGCGGAGGCGGCGGGGCGTTCCTCCGACTGGACCATGGCGGCGATCGTCGGCGCCGCGGGGCTCCGCTCGGCCTGGGCCGCGGCCGGCCGCGGCGGGGTGCTGGCTCTCGCCAACAAGGAAAGCCTGGTCTGCTGCGGCCGCGCCCTGATCGACCGCGTCCGGGCCGCCGGCGGGCGGCTGATTCCGGTCGATTCCGAGCATTCCGCCATCTTTCAGGTGTTCGACGCGGTCCGTCCCGAGGGCGTGGAGCGGCTGGTGCTGACCGCCTCGGGCGGGCCCTTCCGGGGGCGGCGCCGTGAGGATCTGGCCGGCATCACGCCAGAACAGGCCGTGGCGCACCCGAAATGGTCCATGGGGGCCAAGATTTCGGTCGACAGCGCCACCCTGGCGAACAAGGGGCTGGAGACGATCGAGGCGGCCTATCTGTTCGACATGCCCGCCGACCGCATCGACGTGGTGGTGCATCCGGAGTCCATCGTGCACAGCCTGGTGGAGCACCGGGACGGCTCAACCCTGGCCCAGCTCGGGCCGCCGGACATGCGGACGCCGATCGCTGTGGCCCTGGCCTGGCCCGAGCGGCTGCCGTGGCCGGCGCCAAAGCTGGACCTCGCCGCGCTGGGACGCCTGACGTTCGAGGCGCCGGATTTGGAGACGTTTCCGGCGCTGGGGCTGGCGCGGGACGCGCTGAAGGCGGGCGGTGCGGCGCCCACGGTGTTCAACGCCGCGAACGAGGTGGCCGCGCTGGCCTTCCTTGACCGCCGACTGGCGTTTCTCAATATTGCCGCAGTCGTCGCCGAAACGCTCGAGGCGGCGACGACGGGGGGCCTGCTCACCGCCGGCGGCGACTGCGACGGGGCGCTGGCCGTGGACGGCGAGGCGCGACGCCTGGCCCGGACGGTCGTCGACCGTCTTTCGGCCTGAGCGGCGGAGGAGCGATGAACGCCATTCTGGACCTGCTCGGCGCGTTCCTGCTGCACATCGTGCCGTTCGTGCTGGTGCTGAGCCTGATCGTGACGATCCACGAACTGGGCCATTTTCTGGTGGCCCGGGCCTTCGGCGTGAAGATCGACCAGTTTTCGCTGGGCTTCGGCAAGCGCCTGTGGGGCCGCACGGACCGGCACGGCGTCGAATGGCGCGTCGGCGCGCTGCCGCTGGGCGGCTACGTCAAATTCTCCGGCGATCTGGACGCCTCCAGCGTGCCCGACCAGGCCGGTCTGGCCGAGCTGAAGTCGCGACTGATCGCGGAGCACGGCCCGGGCGCCGAGCGCGACTATTTCCACTTCAAGCCGATCTGGCAGCGGGCCCTGATCGTCGCGGCCGGTCCGGCGGCGAACTTCATCCTGGCGGCGGTCCTGTTCACCGTCCTGTTCTCGGTGGTCGGGGAGCAGATCGCGGCGCCCCGCGTGGCCCAGGTGACGCCGGGCACCCCCGCGGCAGAGGCGGGCTTCCGGCGGGGCGACCTGATCACCTCGATCAACGGCCGGCCGGTCGTGGAGGCGTCGGAGGTGACGCAGAAGGTGGTGCTCAGCGCCAACGAACCCCTGACCTTCGGTGTCCGGCGCGGCGAGCAGACCCTGACCCTGACCGCCACCCCCCAGCGGGTGATCGAGCAGGACCGGATCGCAGGACGGGTCCGCATCTCCCGCATCGGCATGGGCCTGGCCCCGCTGAGCGCGGCGGATTTCAGCTACCGGCCGTTGAACCCTCTGGAAGCGCTCGGGCGCGGGGTCGCCGCGATCGGCGACACGCTCGAGACGACGACGACCTATCTGGGCCGCATCTTCGCGGGACGGGAGTCCGGCGACTTGCTGAGCGGCCCCCTCGGCATCGCCAAGGCCGCCGGCGGGGTCACCCAGCAGGCTCTGGAGGGCGACGGCGACGTCGGTCTCAAGAGCGCGAACCTCGCGCTGACGCTTCTTCAGTTCGCCGCCTTAGTTTCGATCGGAATTGGCTTTGTAAATCTGCTTCCGATTCCGGTTCTCGATGGGGGGCACCTGGTGTTCTACGCCTATGAAGCTGTGGCCCGGCGGCCAGTCCCCGCGCGCGTTCAGGAGGCGGGGTTCCGCGTCGGTCTTGCCTTGCTCGCGGGATTGATGTTGTTCGCGACCTGGAACGATCTGCAGAAACAGAACCTCTTCGCCTTCCTCGGCGGGCTCGCATCGTGAGCCGACGCCAGCCCCCGACGGTAAAAAGCATGACCCCTACCCAAGTTCGCGGCCCCTTCCGACCGCTCGGCCGCGCCAGCGCCCTGGCCCTGGTGGTCGCGGCCGGGCTGGCCGGACCGGCCTTCGCCCAGCAGACGCCGCCCGCGCCCGCCATCCAGCCCGCCCCGATCCAGACGCAGGATCCCACGGGCCAGGAGCGCGTGCAGATCACGCGCATCGAAGTGCGCGGCGCTAACCAGCGGATCGAGGACGCCACCGTCCTGTCCTACCTCCCCATCCGGCCCGGCGACGTCGTCGATCCGGTGGTTCTGGACGTGGCCGTGCAGGCCCTGTCGCGCACGGGCCTGTTCGCCGACGTGCAGATGGGCGTGCAAAACGGCGTGCTGATCGTCGAAGTGGTCGAGAATCCGATCGTCAATCAGGTGATCTTCGAAGGGAACGGCGCGGTCGGCGACGACAAGCTGCGCGAAGAAGTCACCATCCGGCCGCGCGGCATCTACACCGCGGCGCGCGTGCAGGAGGACGTCGGCAAGATCGTCGAACTGTATCGTCTGTCGGGCCGCATCTCGGCGACCGTCTCGCCCAAGATCGTGCGTCTCGAACAGAACCGCGTCGACGTGGTGTTCGAGATCGACGAGGGCCCGGAAACCGGGCTGCAGTCGATCACCTTCCTGGGCAACAAGGCGTTTTCCGACAGCGACCTGCGCGAGGTGATGGTCACCAAGCAGTCGGTCTGGTGGCGCATCTTCACCCAGAACGACAACTACGACCCCAACCGCCTGGATTACGACCGGGAGCAGCTGCGCGACTTCTACACCAACCGCGGCTATTACGACTTCCGGGTGGTGTCGGCGGTGGCCGAGCTGACGCCGGGCGGCGACGCCTTCGCCATCACCCTGACCGTCGACGAGGGGGACAAGTACACTTTCGGCGAGGTCAAGGTCGTCACCGAGAACGACAAGCTGAACGCCGACCTGCTGACGCGCATCCTGCCGTTCCGCTCGGGCAGCCTGTACGAGAGCGACAAGATCGAGGCGGCGACCGACTCCCTGACCTACGCCGCGGGATCGGCCGGCTACGCCTTCGTCGAGATCGAGCCGACGTTCGCGGTGAACCCGGACACCGACACCGTCGACGTGACCTTCAACGTCCGCGAAGGAGAGCGGGTCTACGTCGAGCGCATCAACGTCATCGGCAACACGCGCACGATCGACCCCGTGATCCGGCGCGAGTTGGTCCTGACCGAGGGCGACGCCTTCAACCGTCAGCTCCTCGAGCGGTCGCGCAACAACCTTCGCGGCCTCGGCTTCTTCAAGGAGGTGACGGTGGAGGAGGTGCGGGGATCCGAACCCGACCGCTCGATCGTCAACGTCACCGTCGAGGAGCAGCCGACCGGCGAGCTGTCGGTCGGGGCGGGCTTCAGCTCCTACGATTCCTTCGTGCTGAACCTCGGCATCTCCGAGAGCAACTTCCGCGGCCGCGGCCAGAACCTGGTCGCGCGGGCGGAATGGGGCTCGCTGCGCCAGAACATCGACTTCCGTTTCACCGAGCCGAAGTTCCTCGGCCGCGACCTGCGGGCGGGCTTCGACCTGTTCCACTCGCGCTATGACCTGAGCGAGTACTCCAGCTACGACTACCGGTCGACGGGCGCCGGCCTGCGGATCTCCTATCCGCTGAACGGCTACACCGCGATCAGCGCCCGCTATTTCCTGCGCGAGGACGAGATCATCGTGCCGTTCGGCTTCTGCGGCACCGCGGCGGGCGGCACGTCGGCCCTGTGCGACCAGATCGGCGCCTTCGTGAACTCGTCCATCGGCTACACCCTGCTGGTGGACCGCCGGAACGATCCGATCCGCCCGACGCGCGGCTGGACGGGCACGCTGCGGCAGGATCTGGCCGGCGTCGGCGGCGACGTGAACTATCTGAAGACCGAGGGCGAGATCTCGGCCTTCCACGGCTTCGCGCCGGAGTGGGTGGTGACGACGCGGCTGGAGGCGGGCTACGTCACCGGTTGGGCCGGCGACCCCATCCGCATCAACGACCGTTTCTTCAAGGGCGGCAACAGCTTCCGCGGCTTCGAAACCGCCGGCATGGGGCCGCGCGACCTGCTGACCACGGACGCCCTCGGCGGCAATTTCTACGTCGTCGGCACGGTCGAGCTGACCATTCCGAACGGCCTGCCGGAAGAGTACGGCATCCGGACCTCGGCTTTCGTGGACGTGGGCACCCTCGGGATGCTGGACGATCGCTACACCACCGATCCGGCGACGGGCCTGCCCAGCACCCGGATCAACGACGAGCTGGACTTCCGCGGCGCCGTCGGCGTCAGCATCCACTGGCGCTCGCCGATGGGGCCGATCCGCTTCGACCTGGCCCAGCCGTTCTCCGAAATGCCGTTCGACAAGACCGAGAACTTCCGCTTCTCGACCTCCACCCAGTTCTAACTCCCCTCGACAGGGGGCGTACCAAAGGCTGAATGACATGAAGACCCTCGCTTACGGCGCCTTCGCCCTGACTCTCCTGTTCGCCGGCCAGGCCGCCGCCCAGGCCCAGGGTCCCGCCAACCCCGGCCCGGTGATCCCCGGCGTCTGCGTGTTCCACAACGAGCGCCTGCTGGCTCAGTCCACCGTCGGCCAGTCGGTGCAGACGGGCATGCGGACCCTTTCCCAGCAGGTTTCGGGTGAACTCGAGCCCTACGCCCAGTCGATCCAGGCCGAAATCACGGCTCTGGAGCAGGGCCGCGGCACCATCCCGGAGCAGGAATTCGCCCAGCGTTCGCAGGCCCTGCAGCAGCGCATCGCCGAAGCCCGGCAGCTGGAGGCCCAGCGCCAGCAGGAGCTGGAGTACACGCTGAACATGCAGCTCCGCGCCATCGCGCAGGCGACCGACCCGATCCTGGTCGCCGTCTATCAGGAGCGCGGCTGCGGCCTGCTGCTGTCCCGCGAAGCGGTCATCGAGATGAACCCCGCCATGGACATCACCGACGTGGTGATCCAGCGCCTGAACGCGGCCCTGCCGTCGCTCAGCTTCTCGCGCATGACCCCGCCGGTTCAGGTTCCGAACCAGTAAGGACGCCGTTGCCGGATCTCCGCTTCTTCGAGGCCCTGCCGCCGCGCTCCGTGCAGGAGCTGGCCGAACTGGTCGGCGGCGAGGTCCTGAGGGGCGGGGACCGGATGGTCTCCGGCGTCGCGCCGCTGGCGTCGGCCGATCGGGACGCCGCGACCTTCCTGTCCGACCGCAAGCTGAAGGCCGCCTTGGCGCAAACCCGCGCCGGGGCGGTTTTCGTGCGGGCCGAGGCGGCGGACGACGCCCCCGCCGACGCGGCCGTCATCGTGACGCGCACGCCGCACGCCGCCTGGTCGCGGGCGGCCGACGTACTGGTGCGGGCGCGAGCCTTCCGCGCCGTCGACCCTGCCGCGGCGGTCGAGGACGCGACGGTCGAGCTCTCGCCCGGCGTCGTGGTCGGAGACGGGGCGCGCATCGGCCGCGGCACGCGCATCGGGCCCAACACCGTGATCGGCCCCGGCGTGCAGATCGGCCGCGACTGCGTGATCGGCGCCAACGTCAGCGTCTTCTTCGCCCTGATCGGGGACCAGGCGAAGCTGTCGGCGGGCGTGCGCATCGGCGAAGCCGGCTTCGGCGCGGCCGTCTCGGCGGACGGGCCTGTGGACGTGCCCCAGCTGGGCCGGGTGATCATCCAGGATCGCGTCACCATCGGCGCCAACTCGTGCGTCGACCGCGGCGCCTTCGACGACACGGTGGTGGGTGAGGGCACCAAGATCGACAATCTGGTCATGATCGCCCACAACTGCGTGATCGGCCGCAACTGCCTGATGGCCGGTTTCACAGGCATCTCCGGCTCGGTGAAGGTGGGCGACGGAGCCGTCTTCGGCGGCCGCGCCGGCGTCGGCGACCACATCACCATCGGCGAAGGCGCCCGGATCGCGGCCGGCGCCGGCATCCTGAAGGACGTGCCGCCGGGGGAGACCTGGTCCGGCTATCCGGCCAAGCCGCTGCGGGAATCCTTGCGCGAAGCGGTCTGGCTGGCCAAACAGGCCTCGGGAAAGGCACGCGGGAAAACGGACGGATGAGCGACGAGGCGACCATCGACTATGCCGAGGTGATGCGGCGCCTGCCGCACCGCTATCCCTTCCTGCTGGTCGACAAGGCCGAGGATTTCGTGCCCGCGACCTCGATCACCGGCATCAAGAACGTCACGCACAACGAGCCCTTCTTCCCGGGCCACTTCCCGATCGATCCGGTCATGCCGGGCGTGCTGATCGTCGAGGCGATGGCCCAGACCGGCGCCCTGCTGATGTCCAAGACCATGGACGTCGCGGTGGCCGACAAGGTCATCATGTTCATGTCGATCGACGGCGTGCGCTTCCGCAGGCCGGCGCGCCCGGGCGACCAGCTGCGGATGGAGGTCAAGGTCACCCGCGCGCGCGGCGACGCCTACAAGTTCCGCGGCGAGACCTACATCGACGGCAGGCTGGCGGCCGAGGCGGAGTTCATGGCCATGGTCGTGACCGTGGATCAGCCGGCGACCTGATGGCCATCCATCCGACAGCCCAGGTGGACGCCTCGGCGCGACTGGCCGACGGCGTCGAGATCGGCGCCTGGTCCATCGTCGGCCCGGGCGTGACGCTGGCCGCCGGCGTGCGCGTGGCCAGCCATGTGGTGATCCAGCAGGACACCTCCGTGGGCGCGGGCACCACGATCCACCCGTTCTGCGTGATGGGCGGCGACCCGCAGCATGGCGGCTACAAGGGCGAGCCCGTCGCGCTGGAGATCGGCGCGAACTGCACCATCCGCGAGCATTCGACCTTCAACCGCGGCACGCCGGGCGACCGCAAGCTGACCACCGTAGGCGACGGCTGCCTTTTCATGACGGGCGCGCATGTGGGCCACGACTGCGTGGTCGGCAGCCACGTCACCTTCGCCAACAATGCGACGCTGGGAGGACATGCGCGGATCGGCGACAGGGTGTTTCTGGGCGGCCTCTGCGCAGTCCATCAGTTCGGTCGGGTGGGGCAGGGCGCGATCGTCGGCGGACTGTCGGCGGTGACGCGCGACGTCATCCCGTACGGTTCGGCCTGGGGCAACCACGTGCGGCTGCACGGGCTGAACCTGATCGGGTTGAAGCGGAAGGGCTACGGCAAGGCCGAGGTGCGGCGGCTGCTGGCGGCCTATCGCGACATCTTCGAGGCTCCGGGTCTGTTTTCCGAGCGTCTGGACGCGGCGCAGGCGGCCTATGCCGACCTGCCGGAGATCCAGGAGATCATCGCCTTCATCCGCGAGGACACGCGGCGGCCCGTCGCGCTGCCGGGCGAATGACCGGGCCGAAGCTGGCCCTGATCGCGGGCGGAGGCGACCTGCCGCTGGCCGTGGCCGCGCGGTGCGAGGCCGAGGACCGCCCGCTGTTCGTCGTCCGGCTGGCGGGCTTCGCCGATCCGGCGCTGGAGGCGTGGGACGGCGTCGACATGGGCATGGCCCGGATCGGCGGCATCCTGTCGGCGATGAAGAAGGCGGGATGCGGGGCCGTGTGCCTGGCGGGCACCGTCAGCCGCCCTGACTTCAAGAACCTGAAGCCCGATCTGAAGGGCGCGACCCTCTTGCCGGGGATCGTCAAGGCGGCCAGCCAGGGCGACGACGCCCTGCTGCGCAAGATCCTGTCCGTGTTCGAGGCCGAGGGCTACGTCGTGGAGGGGGCGGACGACATCCTGGGCGGGGACACCCTGACGGCCGGGGCGCTGGGACGGGTGACGCCGGATCCGGCGCAGCTGGCGGACCTGCGCAAGGCGCTGCACGTCGCCGAGAAGTCGGGCGAACTGGACGTGGGACAGGGGGCGGTCGTGTGCGACGGCCTGGTGCTGGCGGTCGAGGCGCAGGAGGGGACGGACGCCATGCTGACGCGCGTCGCCGGTCTGCCCGCCGACCTGCGCGGGGCGCCGGGCGCGCCGAAGGGCGCGCTGGGCAAGGCGCCCAAGCCGATCCAGGACCTGCGGGTGGACATGCCGGTGATCGGGGCGCGGACGATCGAACTGGCGGCGGCGGCGGGGCTGGCGGGCGTCGGCGGCAAGGCGGGACGGCTGATCCTGATCGACCGGGCGGCGATCGTGGAGGCCGCGGACCGGCTGGGCCTGTACGTCTGGGGCGAAGCGTGAGCCGGCCGCTGAAGGTGATGCTGGTGGCGGCCGAGGCGTCGGGCGACGCGCTGGGCGCGGGGCTGGCCCGGGCTCTGAAGGCGCGGCTGGGGCCGGACGTGACCTTCGTCGGCGTGGGCGGGGCCGCCATGGCGGCCGAGGGCGTGGCCAGCCCGTTCGACATCGCCGAGCTGTCGATCCTGGGCTGGCTGGAGGGGCTGAAGGCCTACGGCACGGTCAAGCGTCGGGTGGCGGACACCGTGGCGCTGGCGCAGGCGGAGCGGCCGGACGCCGTGGTGCTGATCGACAGCTGGGGCTTCACCATCCGCGTGGCCAAGGCGATCCGGCAGGTCCTGCCGGACGTGCCGCTGATCAAGTACGTCGGCCCGCAGGTTTGGGCGTCGCGGCCGGGGCGGGCGAAGACGCTGGCGGGAGCGGTGGATCATCTGCTGGCGTTGTATGCCTTCGACGCGCCCTGGTTCGAGCGGGAGGGCCTGGCGACGACCGTGGTCGGGTCGCAGGCCCTGCACGTCGACATGGCCGGGGCCGATCCGGCGGCATTCCGGGCGGCGCGGGGGATCGGGGCGGAGGCGCCGTTGCTGCTGGTCCTGCCGGGCAGCCGGCCCAGCGAGATCCGGCTGATGACGCCGGTCTACGGCGAGGCGGTCGAGCGGCTCAAGGCGGCGCGGCCGGAGCTGGAGGTCGCCGTCGCGGTCGCCGGGACCGTGGCGGAGCTCGTGCGGGACGAGCTGGCCGGCTGGAGCGTGCCCGTCCACGAGGTGGACGAGGCGGAGAAGTACGCCGTGATGAAGGCCGCGACGGTGGCGATGGCGACCAGCGGGACGGTGTCGACCGAGCTGGCGCTGGCCGGGGCGCCGATGGTCATCGGCTACCGGTTCCAGCCGCTGAGCTATGCGATCATGCGGCCGTTCTTCACCGGGAAGTACGCGACGCTGTTCAATCACGCCGCCGACGAGGAGATCGCCCGCGAGCTGATCCAGAAGGACGCGACGCCGGAGGCCTTCGCCGCCGAGGTCGGGCGGCTGCTGGACGATCCGGCGGCGCGGGCCGATCAGGCGGCGCGGCAGACGGCGGCGCTGGATCTGATGGGCCGGGGCGGCCGCGACCCGTCGGAGATCGCGGCCGAGGCCGTGCTGAGGGTCATCGTCGAGCGCAACGGCTGACCCTCAGCGTTCAAGCTTAACCCACCACCGCCGCGATGCCGGTCAGGGTCTCCTTCAGGCCGCGCAGGCGCTTGGCCGTCTGGTCCGTGCCGCGCGGCGAGATGGCGTCGGCCAGACCGCGCAGGCGGGCGGCGACGGCCGGATCCTTGCGGCCGGCGTCCATCAGCGGCTGGGCCTGATCCAGGGCGGCCGTGATCTGGGCCATCTGGGTCGCGTCCATGCCGCCGTCGCGGGCGAACTGGTCCAGATAGGCGCGGGCCACGACCGGGTGGGCCGGCCAGCGGACCGGATACTGCTGCTGCGGGTTCACCGTGCCGCCCTCGTCGGCCATCTGGGCCGCCGCGATCTCGTTGGCGGTCAGATGCTCGCTGGGGGTCAGGGCGAAGACGTCCAGACCGCGACCGATCTCCGAGCCGTAGATCTTGCCGTTGTACCAGTAGACCGACCAGTAGCCGCCCGAGCCCTGACGCTCGGCGTTCACCGGGCCGCGGTCGAAGTAGGCGATCTCGTGGGCGTTGGACGAGTCGGTGAAGTCGCTGATCGACAGGCCGCCCTGGTACCAGGCCTGGACGAACAGGTCGCGGCCGGGGACGGGGATCAGCGAGCCGTTGTGAGCCACGCAGTTCTCGAGGTCGGTCTGGGCGGCCGGCAGCTTGTAGTAGCCGCGGTGAACCAGCTTGCCGTCGACGATGTCGTAGATGGCGTTGGCGCCCCAGGTCATCGGGTCCTGGACGCGGCAGCGCGGGCGTCCGCCGCCGCCCCACTCGTCGGTGAACAGCACCTTGTCGCCGTCGTTGTTGAACGTGGCCGAGTGCCAGTAGGCGAAGCCCGCGTCCGTCACGGCGTCGATCCGCTTCGGCGCGCGCGGGTCCGAGATGTCGAACAGGATGCCGTTGCCGGAGCAGGCCCCGCCCGCGATGTTGCGGGTCGGGAACAGGGTGATGTCGTGGCAGTGGTTGGTCTGGGCCGTGGTCTGGGTGCCCGGGCCGTGATCCCCGCCCGCCCACAGGCCCGCGACCGCGCCGGTGCCTTCGTCGGCGAAGACCGTCGGGCTGTCGATGATGCGCGAGCGCGACGGGTCCGCCAGCGGGATCTCGATCACGTCGACGCGGAACAGGGCCGTGCGCGGGTCGCCCGGGGCGCCGGTGACGCAGCCGGCCAGCTCCTCCTCGGCGCGGACGCCGGCGGTGCCCGAGTTGTAGACGATCAGGCGGTCGGCGTCGGCGGAGACCACCGAGTGGGTGTGCGAGCCGCGGCAGGTCTGGACCTGGCCCACCTGGACCGGGCGGACCGGGTCGGAGATGTCGAAGATGCGCAGGCCGCGGAAGCGCTCGGCGCTGGGCTCGGGGCCGACGCCCTCGCGTCCGCAGTCGACGCGGCCCTGCGTCGATTCCACCGACATAAGCATCAGGTTTCCGACGATCGACACGTCGCCCTGGCCGCCCGGGCAGACGATGGAGCTGATCAGGGTCGGGGCCGGATCGTCGCCGATCCGGTACAGGTTGATGCCGTGGTAGTTGCCGACCGCCAGCAGGTCGCCCTGGAAGGCCATGTCGGTGTTGGAGAAGCTGAGGAAGGGCGCGCGGCGGCCGACGTCCTCGCCGGCACGGGGCGGCAGACCCTCGGGATTGGTCGGATCGAAGAAGCCGGTCGGCTTGGGCAGGCTGGCCAGCAGGGTCATGTTGGACGCGGCCTCTTCCGCGTCGCGGAAGCCGGCGCGAAGATTGGTGCGCGGGTCCGGCGAGGCGGCGCGGGCCAGCGCCGTCATGCGGTTGATCTCGGCCTGCTGCTCGTTGGTCACGTCGTTGACGAAGCGGAACAGGACCGGGTCGTAGGCCGAGCCGCCGCGCGACAGCAGGTCCGACACCATGGTGACGGCGCCTTCGTGGTGGCGGATCATCAGCTGCAGGAACAGGCGGTCGAACTCGGCGCCCCGGGCGGCGGCCAGTTGGGCCATCTGCTCGGGCGAGGCCATGCCGGGCATGCCGGCGTGCCCGGCGCCGTGGGCCGAATGGTCCATGCCGGCGTGGCCGGCGTGGTCGCCCGCGGTCGGCATGGGCATGGGCGCCTCTTCGCCGCGCTCGGTGAGCCAGCCGCGCATGAAGGCGATCTCGTCCTCCTGCGAGGCGTCGATGCGGCCGGCGAGGGCGACGATCTGCGGGTTGTTGGTCCGCGTCGGAACCAGCGCGGCCATCTCCAGCGCCTGGCCGTGGTGCAGGATCATGCCCTGCATGAAGGCGACGTCGGCGTCGGAATAGCGGTTGTCGGCGATGCGCGCGGCCTCGCGGCCTTCCAGCGTCCGGCTGGCCTGACCGGGCGCGCCGGGCTGGATCAGCGGCGCCTCCTGGGCCCAGGCCCCGGCGGCGAACAGGACGACGCCGAGGGCGGCCGAGCCCCCCAGCAGCTTGCGGATCGACGGGGCGTTCTGACGCACGGGCTCACTCCGGACAATGTAACGGGTGCGGATGGCTAACATGCGAGCCCCCGTGCCGTAAGCCCATTGTGCGAGAACCGGCGCCCGCCGGACACGGCAGAGCCCTCCGCCGCGTGACGACGGAGTTGGAAACGGCGGGCGGAGCGCCGGGCGCGGAGCCCGGAGGCTGTGAGGTTTGACCGTTTCGGCTTCGCGACGACGCTCCGCGCGGTCCGTCTGATCGAAAGCCGTCCGGAATGACCCGCAGGTCGCCGCATGGGGCCGCTGCTTCGCGACTGACGGACGCGCCTTCGGCGGGCGGGCGGGAGACTTGCGAACCCCGGCCCCGGACCCTGTCCTTCCCGTGAACCGGCATGACCGCCGCGTCCCCCGACCCGCCCGAAGACGGGGCCGCGCGACGCCCGACGCCTCGCCGCCCCCCGGTCCGGCGAGACGCCCCTCGTCCCGCGACGGAGCCGCCCCGAGGTTGGCACGGGATCGGACCGGTTGGGAAATCCGGCGCGGGTCGTCGCAATCGGGCGGGGTCGGCCGCCACGTCTTGCGCGGCGGGCCGCGCTTTTCAGACCCGCCTCATGTCCCGCTCATGGCGGTCACGGAGAGAGGGGGGGAAGGTGCGGCCTGGACATGGAGGCGCCGCGCGATGGTGGATCTGATCCTGCCCGGGAGGGGACGGCCCCTGGTGCGGCTTCTGGCGGCGCGACGCGGCCGGGCCACGACGTTGCGGCTGGCCGACGGGCGCGAGCTGACGGCCTACAACTGCGTGTGGGGGAGAGGCTGGGGCGCGGAATGGGAGCACCTGACCCTCAACCTCTCGCCGCGCGTGCCCGGAGCCGAGGTGCGCACGGTCTCGGCGGACGAGGTGGAGGAAGCGCGCGACGCGGACGGCCGGCTGCTGCACCGGCGGGCGGCGCATGAAAAAGGGGCGCGACCTGCGCCGCGCCCCCTGATCTTCAGTCCGGCCTGCCGGCTCAGCCGCGCTGGCTGATCGGCACATAGTCGCGCTCGGTCGGGCCGGTGTAGAGCTGACGCGGGCGACCGATCTTCTGGGACGGATCCTCCATCATCTCCTGCCACTGGGCGATCCAGCCGACGGTGCGGGCAAGCGCGAACAGGACGGTGAACATGGTGGTGGGGAAGCCCATCGCCGACAGGGTGATGCCCGAATAGAAGTCCACGTTCGGGAACAGCTTGCGCTCGATGAAGTACTCGTCGTTCAGGGCGACCTTCTCCAGCTCCTTGGCGACCTGGAACAGCGGGTCGTTGATGCGGCCGGTGGCGGCCAACACCTCGTCGGCGCTCTCCTTCATAACGCGGGCGCGCGGGTCGTAGTTCTTGTACACCCGGTGACCGAAGCCCATCAGCTTGTGACGGCGGTCCTTCACCCCGGCGATGAAGTCCGGAATGTTCTCGGGCGTGCCGATCTCCTTGAGCATGTTCAGCGCCTCCTCGTTGGCGCCGCCATGCGAGGGGCCCCACAGGCAGGCGATGCCCGCGGCGATGCAGGCGAAGGGATTGGCGCCCGACGAGCCGGCCAGACGGACGGTCGAGGTCGAGGCGTTCTGCTCGTGGTCGGCGTGCAGGATCAGGATGCGGTCCATGGCGCGGGCCAGGGCGGGGTCGATGACGTAGTCCTCGGCCGGTACGGCGAAGCACATGCGCAGGAAGTTCTCGGCGTAGTTCAGGTCGTTGCGCGGCGACACGAAGGGCTGGCCGACGTGGTACTTGTAGGCGCGCGCCGCGATGGTCGGCATCTTGGCGATCAGGCGGATGGCCGAGATGTTGCGCTGGACCGGGTCATGGATGTCCAGGCTGTCGTGGTAGAAGGCCGACAGGGCGCCGACGGTGCCGACCATGATCGCCATGGGGTGGGCGTCGCGGCGGAAGCCCTCGAAGAAGCGGTCGAACTGCGAGTGCAGCATGGTGTGCATGGTCACGCTGCGCTCGAAGCTCTCGAACTCGGACGCGCTGGGAAGTTCGCCATGCAGCAGCAGATGGCAGACCTCGACGAAGGTCGACTTCGACGCCAGCTGGTCGATCGGATAACCGCGGTGCAGCAGAATCCCCTCGTCCCCGTCGATGTAGGTCAGGGCGCTTTCGCACGAGGCGGTCGAGGTGAAGCCCGGGTCGAAGGTGAAGGCGCCCGTGGCGCCGTACATCTTGCGGATGTCGACGACGTCGGGACCGGTCGAACCGGACAGCACCGGAAGCTCCACGCTCTTGTCGCCGAGGGTCAGGGTGGCGGTTCCGGCGGTCTTGGGAGCTTCGGTCATGTGCGGCCTTTTTCCGTACGCCTCACCGCGGCGCGAGACGCGCCGGCGGGAAGCGAAAGCTTGAGGTGAACGTCATTTAGTCTGTTGCAGCGCATCATCCAAGCGCCCGAGGGCCTCTTCCCGCCCCAAAGCCGCCAGGGTGCGGGCGATGTCGGGCGAAACGCCGTCGCCGGTCAGGGCGGCGCGGACGGCGGGTCCGACCTTGCCGAAACCGACCGCCTCCTCCTCGACGAAGGCCTTCAGCTCGGCCTCGAGCGCGAAGACGTCCCAGCTTTCGAACAGACGCAGGCGGTCGCGCAGGCGGCCGATGCGCTCGCCCGACTCTCCGGCCAGCATCGGCAGGGCCTTGTCGTAGACGACGAGCGGGCGGCGGCGCAGGACGAAGGCGGTCTGGTCGGCGAGTTCGAGCAACGTCTTCGCCCGGTCCTTCACGAAGGGAATCGCGCGGGTCAGGCGGGCCTCGTCGCCCTCGGCCAGGACGTGGCCGCGCGACAGGTGCACGTCGAGCGCCGCCTTGGCCAGGCGGTCGTCGTCGGCCAGCCGGATCCAGTGGGCGTTGACGTGGGCCAGCTTGTCGAAGTCCAGCCGGGCCGGGGCCTTGCCGATGCCGTCGAGGTCGAACCAGGCGATGGCCTGTTCGTCGGAGAACAGTTCGTCGTCGCCGTGGGCCCAGCCGAGACGGGCCAGATAGTTGCGCATCGCCTCGGGCAGGTAGCCCATCGCCGCGTATTCGTGCACCGCCTGGGCGCCGTGCCGCTTGGACAGCTTGGCGCCGTCGGGGCCGTGGATCAGCGGGATGTGGGCGAAGGTCGGTCGGGACCAGCCCAGGGCGTCGTAGATCAGCGACTGGCGCGCGGCGTTGTTCAGGTGGTCGTCGCCGCGAATGACGTGGGTCACGCCCATGTCGTGGTCGTCGACCACCACCGCCAGATTGTAGGTCGGAGCCCCGTCGGAGCGCAGGATGACCAGGTCGTCCAGCGCGGCGGTGTCCCAGCGGACCTCGCCCTGCACGGCGTCGGCGACGACCACGGGGGCCTCTCTGGGCCGCCTGAAGCGGACCGTGTGCGGCTTCATCAGGTCGTCGACGGACGGCTCGCGGTCGCGCCATGGGCTTTCGAAGGTCCGGCCCTCGGCCTTGGCCGCGTCGCGCAGGGCGCCGGTCTCTTCGGCCGAGAGGAAATCGCGGTAGGCGTGGCCGCCCGCCAGCAGCTGGTCGACCACCTCGCGATGGCGCCCGGCGCGGCTGAACTGGAAGACGGGCTCCTCGTCCGGGAACAGGCCGAGCCAGCTCAGGCCGTCGAAGATGGCCTTCACGGCCGCCTCGGTCGAGCGCTCGCGATCGGTGTCCTCGACGCGGACGAGGAACTTTCCGTTGTGGCGTCGTGCAAACAGCCAGTTGAAAAGCGCCGTTCTTCCACCGCCTATGTGCAGGGAGCCGGTGGGCGAGGGGGCGAAGCGGGTGACGACGGGGCCGGAAGGCGGGGTCGAGGAGGTCATGGGGGCGGGGTCCAGCAAGGCCGCCCTTATAGCGTCCGTCGCGGCCAAGCCCAGCCTGCGCGAGCGGGCCGCGACCTTCCTGCACGATCAGGCCGCGGCGCAGGCCCTGAGATGGGGGCTGTGGGCCCCCGTGGCGTTCGGCGGCGGATGCGCGGCATACTTCATGCTGAAGGTCGAGCCGCCGGCGTGGCCGCCGGTGCTGGCGGCGGTCGTCCTGACGGGCGCATGGCTGGCCATCAGGCGGCGGGCGGTCGGGAGGAAGGCGACCTGGCCGCTGATGCTGCTGGCCTTCTTCGCCCTGGGCACGGCGAACGCCAAGCTGAGGAGCGACCGGGCGGCCGCGCCCGTCGCCCCGGCCATGGCCGGGCCCGCGCGGATCACCGGCTGGGTCACGGACGTGGAATCGCCGGGCGGGAGCGGCGGGGCGCGGGTGATGGTGGCGCCGGTGCGCGTCGACGGGCTGCCGCCCGAAGAGACGCCGCTGCGGGTGCGGGCGACGTTGCGCGGCTCCGCGCCGATCGCTCCGGGCACGCCGGTCGACCTGTTCGCCCTGCTGAACCCGCCGCCGGCGCCGGCCTCGCCGGGAGCGTACGACTTCGGACGAGGCGCCTGGTTCCAGCGCATGGGCGGCGTGGCCTTCGTGCTGACCGATCCGCGACCCGCCCGGCTGGATCGGCCGCCGTGGAGGCTGCGGTTGACGATGGCGGTCAACGCGGTCCGAGTCGATCTGGCGCGGCGCATCGTGGAACGGCTGGGCCCCCGGACCGGCGGCATCGCGGCGGCCATGACCACGGGGGTGGAGGCCTGGCTGGACCCGGACGAGGTCGAGCGGATGCGCGATTCGGGGCTGGCGCACATCCTGTCCATATCGGGCCTGCACATGGCGGTGGTCGGCGGGTTCGCCTTCTTCGCCGCGCGGCTGGGGATCGCGCTGGTCCCGCCGCTGGCGCTGAGGATCAACGGCAAGAAGGCGGCGGCGTGGACGGGGCTGGTCGCGGTGGGGGTCTACCTGGTGATCTCGGGCGCGCCGCCGCCGGCGGTGCGCGCGGCGGTGACGGCGTCTATCGCCTTCCTCGCCGTCCTGATGGACCGGCCGGCGATCACCATGCACGGGCTGGCGGTGGCGGCCTTGGTCGTGCTGGCGATCCAGCCGGAGGCGATCGTCACGCCGGGCTTCCAGATGTCGTTCGCGGCGACCGCGGCGCTGGTCGCGCTGGTCGAGGCGTGGCCGCACCGGCCGCGCGAGATCCAGGCGCCGGCGGTGATCCTGGCGGTGCAGCAGACGGGGCAGTGGATCGCGCTGGCCGCGCTGGCCAGTCTGGTGGCCGGGGCCGCGACGGCGCCCTTCGCCATGCAGCATTTCAACCGAGCGGCCATGTACGGGCTGGTCTCGAACATGACCGTGGCCCCGATCAGCGACTTCCTGATCATGCCGACGCTGGCCTTGGGTGCGCTGCTGGAGCCGGTCGGGCTGGGCGGGCCGTTCCTGTGGCTGGCGGGGCTCGGGATCGAGGCGATGCTGGCGGTGGGCGCGTGGACGGCCGGGCTGCCGGGCGCGGTGAGGACCTGGGCCAGCGCGCCGACGGCGGCGCTGCCGGTCGCCTTTCTGGGGGTGATGATCTGCTGCCTGGTGCGGGGGCCGCTGAGGTGGATCGGCCTGCCGCTGGCGTGCGCCGTGCTGGTCTGGCCGAGGGGGCCGGCGCCGGACGTGTGGATCGGCGACGGGGGCGCGAAGGCGGCGACGGTCGCGGGCGGTCGCGCGACCGTGGTGCGCGGCGGGCTTGAGGACTTCGGCGTCGAGGTGTGGAGCCGGCGGCGGGGGCTTACGGTCGAGGCGCGGTCGGAAGAGGGCTGGACCTGCGGCCGGACGGACTGTCGACCGGAGGCGGAGGCGCTGGGGCCGGCGCTGCTGTGGGGGCGGCGCGCGCCGGAGATCGGGCGGCTGGCGGCGGCGTGCGCGACGGCGGAGGTGGTGGCGGTGCGGGCGGTCGTGGACGAACTGCCGCCGGAGTGCGCCTCGCGGCTGGTGCTGGACGGGCGGGACTTCGCCGAGAAGGGCGCGGTGGAGCTGTGGCGCGAGGGCGACGGCTGGCGCGCGCTGTGGGTCGCGGACCTGCGCGGCGACCGCCCGTGGGCGCGGTACGGGGAGGGGGAGTGACCCCCTCCGCCGCCGTCAGTGGTAGCGGCGGATCAGGCCGACCAGCTTGCCCTGCACCTCGACCTGGTCGGGGCCGAAGATGCGGGTCTCGTAGTTGCGGTTGGCGGGCTCCAGGGCGATGGAGGCACCCTTCTTGCGGAGACGCTTGAGGGTCGCCTCCTCGCCCTCGACCAGGGCCACGACGATGTCGCCGGACGTGGCGGTGTCGCTGGATTTGATGATGACCAGGTCGCCGTTCAGGATGCCGGCCTCGATCATGGAGTCGCCCTCGATCTCCAGCAGATAGTGCTCGCCGGAGCCCAGCATGGCCTCGGGCACGGGATACCGGGCGGTCTCGTGCTCGATGGCGGCGATGGGCGTGCCGGCGGCGATCTTGCCCATCAGGGACAGTTCGCGCGTGTCGTTGGCGGGTTCCGCGGCGATGGGGCGGCCGCCCCCCTGCACCACCTGCGGCTTGAAGGCCCGTCCGCCGGGCGCGGCGGCGTCGGGCAGCTTGGTCACCTCCAGCGCGCGGGCGCGGTGGGCCAAGCGGCGGATGAAGCCGCGCTCCTCCAGCGCCGTGATCAGGCGGTGGATGCCGGACTTGGACGCCAGATCCAGCGCCTCCTTCATCTCGTCGAACGAGGGGGAGACGCCCGTCTCCTTGATCCGTTCATGGATGAACATCAGGAGCTCGTGCTGCTTCTTGGTGAGCATGGCGTCGAATCTTTCAGGAACAAGCCGTGAACCGATGGCGATGTTCTGTAAGTGTTCTTGCCTAATGTCAACTTAACGGGGAGGGGGCGTGGATTGCACCATCGCGGCACGCACGCGCTTGGCGAACCTCGTCGGCGCCGCAGGCAACAGCGAGGATGGCAAAAGCTGAACCGCTCCCGATCTCAGAAGCAGCGAAACCTGCATCTTGTGGCCGCCGTGTAGTGCGGGCTCGCGCTTCAACAGGACGCGCTCGATCTCGGCGAAGGGGATGGGGCGCCGCCAGCTCGGGTGGTGCAGGCCGTCACCCAGAACCTCAATGGGCCGCCCCTTGCTTGCGACGCGATAGACGTTTGCGATGAGAAGCGCCGCCATCGCAAAGTTCACGATGACGCCGAGTTCCCAAACGTTGAACAGCCTGCGGCTTCGGAAGCCGGCTCCGTCCGTCGCCAGAAGCCTGAGCGCCAGATAGATCAGGAGCGCGGCAGCAGCGGCCGACAGAATCGCCTCGAGATTGCGTCGGCCGGGTGTGGCCGGCTTCATCCCATCAGCTCCCGCGTCGCCGCCTCCACGTCGGCTTGACGCATCAGGCTCTCCCCCACCAGCACGGCCTGGGCGTGGGCGGCGGAGACGCGGGCGACGTCGTCGGGGGTGAAGATGCCGCTTTCGGCGACCAGCAGGGCGTGGACGGGGCTGAGCAGGGCCAGTTCCTCGACGCGGGCCAGGTCGACGTCGAAGGTGCGCAGGGACCGGGCGTTGATCCCCACCAGCGCCGTCTCCCGATCCTGAACCAGGCGGCAGGCGCGGGCCATCTCGGCCTCGTCGTGGGTCTCGATCAGGGCGTCCATGCCGAAGCGGTCGGCTTCGGCCAGCAGTTCGGCGGCCAGGCCGTCGTCGATCATGGCCAGGATGATCAGGATGCAGTCGGCCCCCAGCGCCCGGCTCTCGGCCGCCTGCCACGGGTCGACCAGGAAGTCCTTGCGCAGGCAGGGCAGGGCGGTCGCGGCGCGAGCCTGACGCAGGAAGGCGTCGTCGCCCTGGAAGCTGGGGCCGTCGGTCAGGACCGACAGGCAGGTCGCGCCGCCGCGCTCATACGCACGAGCCAGTTCGGGCGGGTCGAAGTCGGGGCGGATCAGGCCTTTGGACGGGCTGGCCTTCTTGATCTCGGCGATCAGGCCGGGACGGCCCGTGTCGTCGAAACGACGTTGCAGGGCCGCGTGGAAGCCGCGAGGAGCCGAGGCGAGGGCGGCGCGGGCCTCGACGGCGGATTGCGATTCGGCGGCCTTTCGGGCGGCGACTTCCTCGCGCTTGTAGGCGGCGATGCGGGCGAGGACGTCGGTCATTCTTCCGGCTCCTCGATCGGCGTGTTCGTCGCCTCGACGAGGCGGGCCAGCGCTTGCGCGGCGCGGCCGTCGTCGATGGCGGCGGCGGCCAGTTCGGCGCCTGCGCGCAAGGTGTCGGCGCGGTCGGCGACGAGCAGGGCGGCGGCGGCGTTCAGCAGGACGACGTCGCGATAGGCGCCGGGCGCGCCGTCCAGCAGGGCGCGCAGGGCGGCGGCGTTCTCCTCGGCGTCGCCGCCGCGCAGGTCGTCGATGGTGGCGGTCGGCAGGCCGGCGTCGGCCGGGGCGACGGCGAAGCGGCGGACGGCGCCGTCTTTCCATTCCGCGACCTCGGTCGGGCCGGTCGTGGTGAGTTCGTCCAGACCCTGGCCGTGGACGGTCCACGCCCGGCGAGCGCCCAGTCGGCCCAGCACCTCGGCCAAGGGCTCGAGCAGGCGAGGATCGTAGACGCCCATGACCTGACGCCGGGCGCCGGCCGGGTTGGACAGGGGCCCAAGCAGGTTGAAGACGGTGCGGAAGCCGATCTCGGCCCGCACCGGCCCGACGTGGCGCATGGCCCCGTGATAGTGGGGGGCGAACAGGAAGGCGATGCCGGCGTGGTCCAGCGACCGGCGCTGCTGTTCCGGCGTCGCCGCCAGATTGACGCCCAGGGCGGCCAGCACGTCGGAGGATCCGGATTTCGAGGAGAGCGCGCGGTTGCCGTGCTTGGCGACCTTCAGCCCCGCGCCGGCCAGAACGAGGGCGGCCGCGGTGGAGATGTTGAAGGTGTGCTGACCGTCGCCGCCGGTGCCGCAGGTGTCGATGGCGTCGTAGGGATGATCCAGCGTGCGCGCCGCGTCGCGCATGGCGGTGGCGAAGGCGGCGATCTCGTCCACCGTCTCTCCGCGCACGCGAAGGGCGGTGACGGCGGCGGCGACCTGGGCCGGCGTCGGCTCGCCGCGCAGGCAGGCGGCGAAGAAGTCGCGCGCCTCGTCGGTCGACAGGATGCGGCCGTCGACCAGTTTGGCCAGCAGGGGCTTGAAGGAATCGGCCATCAGACCGTCGCGGTCCGCTTCACGTTCGCGAGGTCGAGGAAGTTGGCCAGCAGCTCGTGGCCGTGTTCCGTGGCGATCGATTCGGGATGGAACTGCACGCCGTGAATCGGGCGGGTGCGGTGGGCCAGGCCCATGATCTCGCCGTCCTCGGTCCAGGCCGTGACCTGCAGCACGTCCGGCAGGGTGTCGCGGCGGACGGCCAGCGAGTGGTAGCGGGTGGCGGTGAAGGGCGAGGGCAGGCCGCGGAAGACGCTCCGGCCGTCGTGCAGGATCGGGCTGGTCTTGCCGTGCATCAGCGTCCTGGCGCGGATCACCTCGCCGCCGAAGGCCTGACCCATGGCCTGGTGACCCAGGCAGACGCCGAAGACCGGCATGTCCTCAGGGGCGGTGGCGAGAAGAGGCAGGCAGATGCCGGCCTCGTTGGGCGAGCAGGGGCCGGGGGACAGCAGGACGGCGTCGGGCTTCGAGGCCCAGGCCTCTTCCGGCGTGATCTCGTCGTTGCGCACCACGCGCGTCCCGGCGCCCAGTTCCGCGAGGTAGTGGACCAGGTTCCAGGTGAAGCTGTCGTAGTTGTCGACGACGAGGATCATGCGGGCGTCATAGGGCCCGGCGCGACGGGGGGGAAGCGGGCAGGCCGCCGCAAGGGTTCGTTAACCATGAGTGCGGGATCGTCCGCCCATGAGCGACGCCCGCATCGACACCGCCCGCACCGCCATCGGCCAGGCGAAGGCCCTGCTGACCGGCGAGGCCGCGCCGGACAGGGCCGCGCCGCTGAAGGCGCTGGGCGCTTCGGCGCTGGCGGCCATCGGGGCCGTGCTGATGGCCGGGGCCTTCATCCTGGGTCCGGGCGTCACCTTCACCCCTTAAGAGAACCGCCAGGCCTCCTGCGCCGCGCGCATGGGAGCGCGCGCCTTGGCGCGGGTCTCCTCGTATTCGGCGACCGGATCGCTGTCGGCGACGACGCCGGCGCCCGCCTGCACGTGGATTCGGCCGCGGGCGAACAGGGCGGTGCGCAGCACGATGCAGACGTCCGCCTCGCCCTGCGACGTGATGTATCCGACGCCGCCGCCGTAGCCGACGCCGCGCTTGGTGGTCTCCAGCGCGTCGATGATCTCCATGGCCCGGACCTTGGGCGCGCCCGAAAGCGTGCCGGCGGGGAGGGCGGCCAGCAGGGTGTCGACCGCGTCCAGATCGGGGTGGGCGTCGCCCTCCACGTTCGAGACGATGTGCATGACCTGGCTGTAGCGCTCGATGGTGAAGCTGTCGGTGACGCGGACGCTGCCGGGGGCGGCGACGCGGCCGACGTCGTTGCGGCCGAGGTCCAGCAGCATCAGGTGCTCGGCGCGCTCCTTGGGATCGGCCAGAAGCTCGGCCTCCAGCGCGCGGTCGGCCTCCGGCGTCTCGCCGCGGGCGCGGGTGCCGGCCAGCGGGCGGATGGTGACGCGGCCGTCCTTGCGCCGGACCAGGATCTCGGGGCTGGAGCCGGCCAGCTGGAAGTCGCCCATGTCGAGGAAGAACAGATAGGGCGAGGGGTTCTGGCGACGGAGCGCCCGGTAGAAGGCGAACGGGTCGGCCGACCACGGCGCGTCGAAGCGGTGGCTGAGCACGACCTGGAAGATGTCGCCCGCCGCGATCCAGTCCTTGGCCCTGACGACCATGGCGGTGAACGCCGCCTCGTCGACCGGAGAGGCGAAGTCGACTTCGGCCGGCGCGGCCGGCTTTCGGGCCGGCAACGGCGCGCGCAGGGCGGCCTCGAAGGCGTCGACGCGGGCCTCGGCGGCGCCGCGGTCGCCGTCGCGGGCGGGGGCCACGACCACGATCTCGTGCTTCACCGAATCGAAGACGGCGATCAGGCCGGGCCGGGTGAGGACGGCGTCGGGCAGGTCCAGCGGGTCGGGATTGGCCGCCCCGAGGGGCTCCAGAAGGCGGACCATGTCGTAGCCGAAGACGCCGAACAGGCCCGCGGCCATGGGCGGCAGATCGTCGGGCAGGTCCAGCGCGGAGTCGGCGATCAGGGCGCGCAGCGAGACGAGGGCGGGGCGGTCGTCGCGGACGAAGTCGCCGCCGTCGCGCGCCACCCCGGCCACGCCGTCGCGGCAGCGCCAGACGACGTCGGGGTCCAGCGTCAGGATGGAGAATCGGCCGTTGCTCTCCCCGCCCTCGACCGATTCCAGCAGGCAGGCGTGAGGACGCCCGTGCGCCACCTTGAGGAAGGCCGAGACGGGCGTCTCCAGATCGTCGATCAGCCGCCGGACGACCGGCCCGGCGCCGGCTGTCGTCATTGCGGGCCGGCGGCGGCCGGGGCCTCGCGCGGCAGACCGAGGGCCTCGCGCGCCAGACCGACGTCGAACTCGGCCTTCACGCGCGCCTGACCGGCGGCGATGGCCAGATCGCCCAGGCCGTTGGCGAGATCCTGACCGATGCGCGGACGCACCCGCTCGGCGATCGGGCCGACGAGGGCGGGCGCGGGCGCGCGGACGGCGTCGGTGACGCCGACCACGAACTCCGACTCCGAGTTCACCTCGGCGAAGGCCTGGCCCTTGGCCTGACCGAACAGACCGGTCAGGGCGCCGACGCCCAGCGCCGCCTGGGTCTCCTCGTCCTGCCGGACTCCGGTGCGGACGATCAGCTCGGCGCCGACGGAGCGGGCGACGGCGACGATGTCCTCGCCGGCGCGCAGACGGCCGGCCAGCTCGTCGGCCTTGGCGCGCAGCAGTCGGTTGTTCTCGCGCTGGATCCAGGCGCGGGTCAGGTCCTCGCGGACCTCGTCCAGCGGCGGCAGGGCCGCCGGCTTCACCGCGTCGACCCGGACGGCGAAATACTGGCCGTTGCCCGCGTCGACGACGTCGCTGACGCCGCCCTGCTGCAGGCTCCAGGCCGTCTCGAAGACGGGGGGCGGAGCGTTGACCTGCTGGCCGGACGCGGTGCGTCCGTCGCGGGAGACGTCGGGGATCGGCAGGATGCGGGCGCCGACGTCGGCCACGGCCTGCTCCAGCGTGCGGCCCGAGTCGCGAGCGGTCTCGAAGCGCTGGACCCGGTCGAACACCAGCTTGCGCTCGGCCTCGCCGCGCAGCTCCTGCACGATGGCCTCGCGGACGCCTTCCAGCGTGGCGGGCTCGGCGGCCTGGATGCCGGTGACGGCCACGACGGCGAAGCCGACCCTGGCCTGGACCGGATCGCTGACGCCGGCGGCGGGCAGACCGAAGGCGGCCTGGGCGATCGCGGGGTCGGGCACGGCCGAACGCGGCGTCTCGTCATAGCGGGTGGGCTGCAGGCCGGCGGCCGCGGCGGCGGCGTCCGGCGTCTGGCCGCCGCGCATCGCCTGCGCCACGGACTGCGCCTGCTGCTGGTTCGGCGCGGTGATGACCACGAAGCTGCGGCGCTCGGGCAGGGACAGGGCGTCCTTGCGGAACTCGAACCGCTCCTGAACCTGCGCCTCGGTCACCTCGACCTGCTGGCCGGGAGGATTGCCGAAGACCACGATGGACAGGGTGCGCAGCTCGGGGCGGCGCAGCTGGTCGCCGTTCTCGGCGAGGAAGGCGTTCAGCTGGGCGTCGGTCGGAGCGCCGGCGCGGCCGGCCATCTCCTGGGTGACCTTGAACCAGCGGCCGTCGCGCTGTTCCAGCGCCTGGGTCGCGACCAGGGCCCCGTAGACGCGCGGGGTGCGGGCGCCGGCGAACAGGGCGGCGCCGAAGTGGTTGCGCATGTATTCGTCGCGCACTTCCTGCTCGGCCTGGGCCGGGGTCAGGCCAAGCTGGGCCAGCTGGGCGGCGTAGCGCTGCTCATCGAACTTGCCGGTGACTTCGCTGAAGAAGGCGGGGATCTGGCGGATCTGCTTGGCGATCACGTCCTGGCCGGGGCGGATGCCGGCCTTCCAGGCCCAGGCGAGGAAGCCGAGGCGCTGGGTCTGGCTTTCCAGATAGCGGACGTGGACGTTCTGATCGACCAGCTCCTGCGCCGTGACGGGCCGACCCTGCTGCTCCTCGATGTTCTGGCGGACGCGGTCGAAGTCGGACCGGAACTGGGCCTGATCGACGCTGCGGTCGCCGGCCGAGATCACGTGCTTCGGCCCCAGCTGGGCGAAGACGTCCATCTGGGTCCCGCCGGTGATCAGCAGGCTGAGCGCCAGCACGACCAGCAGGGCCATGGCCCACTTGGACTTGGCGAAATCACGGAAGCTGGAAATCATTCGAAGAAGCCCGACGGGTTGCGGCGCAGATCGCCCGACTGCGCGTATAGGCGGCGCGGGCGCGAGGGGGCAAGCGGGGAAGCGCCCGACGCGCTCCCCCGTCGCGGACCGACAGGCCGGGCGTCAGTCGACCTTCAGGCGCAGGAACACCATGCCGCCGTCGGGATCGCCGCCGTAGGCCGCGTCCAGACCCGCAGGCACCCGATTCGCCGCGTAGAGCGCGCCGAGGCCGAAGCGGACGTTCGGGGACAGGCGCCAGTCGTGCACGACCCCGACCGAAGCCTTGGAGACGGTGAAGACGTCCCCGTGTCCGCCGCCCACGGCCGGCAGCAGTTCGTCCGTCTCGGTCCGTTCGATCCGGCCGAAGATCGTCCAGCGGTCGTCCGGACTGAATGCCGTCTCGGCCAGCCAGGCGTCCTTCGATTCGTCGTGATCGTTGGTCTTCCGGCCCCAGGCGAGGGTCGAGCCCCACCAGCCTTCGGCGCCGATCGGGCGCGCGTGCAGGACGCTGGCCGACCATTTCGTCTCATCCTCGTCCGGCTCCAGCTGTTCGGGCGCCGTGACGTCCGCATAGGAGACCTGCAGGGACCATTCGGGCGCCGGGTTCCAGCTGGCGCGCACGGCCCAGCTGTCGAACTCCGGACTCTCGAGGTCGTAACGGTCCTCGTCGGGCTCCCGTCCGCGGAAGGAGGAGGCTTCCAGCTTCACCCCGTCCCTGACCCAGCCGAGGGTGGCCACGCCGAAGACGATGTGGGTCGAATCCAGCCAGTGATGGGTGATGGGCGCCTCGGGGCTGTCCATGGCGCTCATGCGGTGCATGAAGGCCGGGGGGCCGAAGGCTGGCTCGCCGGGCAGGCCGACGTAGCCGAAGACGCTGGAGCCGTCCGAGAGGCGACGCGCGTAGCTGGCCGAGAGCTCCATCACCAGCTCGTGCGGATGCTGGCGGTCGATCAGGGGATCGACGCCGTTCGCCGTCTCGCCCGCGGCGAGCAGCAGCGGGTAGCCCTCCTTGCCCATGAAGGGGTCGGGGCTGAACATGCCGCGGAAGTTCAGGGTCGAGCCGTCGGCGAAGTCGCGCCGGGCCTCCGGATTGGCTTCAACCGGCTCCGATCAGGGCCAGCCATTCGTCCTCGGTCAGCACCGTGACCCCGTGTTTCCGGGCTTCGGCCAGCTTGGACCCCGCGCCGGGGCCGGCGACCAGATAGTCGGTCTTCTTCGACACCGAGCCCGACACCTTGGCGCCGAGGGCTTCGGCCCGGGCCTTGGCCTCGTCCCGGGTGAAGCGCTCCAGGGCGCCGGTGAAGACCACGGTCTTGCCGGCCACGGCGGTGTCCGTCTTCGGGCGTTCGGCGTCCTCGACGCGGTCCAGCTGATCGATCAGGGCGTCGACGACGGCGCGGTTGTGGGGCTCGTGGAAGAAGGCGGCGACGGCGCGTGCGGCCACGGGGCCGACGCCCGCGATGCCGGCGATCTCGCCGAGCGTGGCCGAAGGGCCATCCTCGCGAGCGACGCGGGCCAGTTCGACGATCGCGGGCCAGTCGGGCGCGAGTTCGGCCAAGGCGCGGCGGGCGGGCGCGGCGACGCCGGGGAAGACGAGGGCCAGCTTCTGGTCGATCGGCGCCTCAGGCCATGGATCGGCGGCGGGCAGGTCGGCGGCGGCCATGACGGACAGGGTGCGGGGCGAGACGCCGTGGCCTTCGGCGAGGCGGGTCCATTCCGGCGAGGGCATGCCGGACGCCGCCTCCAGCGCGGCGGCATGAAAGGCGTCCCATGCGCCGAAGTGGCGGGCGAGCAGCAGCGAAGTCTGCTCGCCGATCTCGCGGATGCCGAGGGCGAAGATCAGGCGGTCGAGGGCGATGACGCGGCGCGCGTCGATGCCGGCCACGAGGTTGGCGACGCTGGTCTCGCCATAGCCGTCCTCGGCGCGCAGGGCGTCCAGCTTTTCGGCGTCGCGGGCCAGACGGAAGATGTCCGCGGGCTCCTTCAGCCAGCCGCGCTCGTGGAACGCAACCAGCTGCTTTTCGCCAAGCCCTTCAACGTCGAAGGCGCGGCGGCCGACGAAATGCTTCAGGCGTTCGACCAGCTGGGCGTCGCAGATCAGGCCGCCGGTGCAGCGCCGGCGCACCTCGCCCTCGGGCCGTTCGGCCTCCGACCCGCAGACGGGGCAGTGGGTGGGGAAGACGTAGGGCTTCGCGTCGGCGGGGCGCTTTTCCAGCACGACCGACAAGATCTGGGGGATGACGTCGCCGGCGCGCTGAAGGATCACCGTGTCGCCGATGCGGACGTCCTTGCGGGCGATCTCGTCTTCGTTGTGGAGGGTGGCGTTGCGGACGACCACGCCGCCGACGGTGACGGGATGCAGGCGGGCGACGGGGGTCAGCGAACCGGTGCGGCCGACCTGGACGTCGATGCCCTCCAGCACCGTCTGGGCCTGCTGCGCCGGGAATTTGTGCGCGACGGCCCATCGCGGGGTGCGGGAGACGAAGCCGAGACGCTGCTGCCAGTCCAGCCGGTCGACCTTGTAGACGATCCCGTCGATGTCGTAGCCGAGCGTGGCGCGGTCGGCCTGGAGCCGATCGTAGAGGCCGAGCAGGGCCTCGGCGCCCTCGACGCGGGTCGAGCGGGGGTTGACGGGAAATCCCCAGCTTTCCAGGGCTTTCAGCGCGTCGCTTTGGGTTTCGGCGAAAGGGTCGGACGTCTCGCCCCAGGCGTAGGCGAAGAACTTCAGCGGGCGGGAGGCGGTGATCGCCGGGTCCTTCTGGCGCAACGATCCGGCGGCGAAGTTGCGGGGATTGGCGTAGGTGCGCCGACCCTCGGCCTCGGCCGCCTGGTTGAAGGCGTCGAAGCCGTCGTTGGGCGCGTAGACCTCGCCGCGCACCTCGATCACGGCGGGCCAGCCGGACCCCTTCAGCTTCTGCGGCACGTCGCTGAGCGTGCGCAGATTTGCGGTCACGTCCTCGCCCGTCCGACCGTCGCCGCGCGTGGCGCCGACGACCAGCACCCCGTCCTCGTAGCGCAGACTGGCCGACAGGCCGTCGATCTTGGGCTCGACCGCAAAGGCGACGCGCTCGTCGGCGGGCAGCTTCAGGAAGCGGCGGATCCGGGCCTCGAAGTCGCGGACGTCCTCGGCGGCGAAGGCGTTGTCCAGCGACAGCATGGGCACGCCGTGGCGGACCTCGGCGAACTGGCTGGAGACGGCGGCGCCGACGACCTGCGAAGGGCTGTCGTCCTGGGTCAGTTCGGGAAAGCGGTCCTCGATGTCCAGCGCCCGACGCTTCAACGCGTCGTAATCGGCGTCCGAGATTTCCGGCGCATCCTGCTGATGATACAGACGATCATGATGCGCCAGCTCGGTGGACAACCGGGCCAGCTCCTCGCGGGCCTGGTCCAGGGTCAGGGCGTCGACGGCGATCTCGCTCATGGCGGCGATGGCTAGCAGGCGACGCGACGCCCCGCCACGGTCATGATGCCGGCGGATGACGCGAACTTAAGCTGACGCCGACGCGCGCCCGGTCTAGCGTCGTCGGAATCTCTTCAAGGAGCCTGCATGCGCCTGCACGTCTCGTCCGCCGCCCTGATCGCCGCGCTCGTCCTGAGTGGGTGCATGACCGCCGCGGAGGCTCCCGCGGCGCCTGAGGCCGCGCCTGCGGTCGATTCGCAGTTGTGGGAAGACCTGTCGATCCTGGCCGCCGACGACATGGAGGGGCGCGGCCCCTCCACCCCGGGCGGAGAGAAGGCGCGCGCCTACATCGTCTCGCGTTTCGAGGAGATGGGGATCGCCGCGCCCGCCATGGGGCGGCTGCAGCCCTTTCAGGCCACGACCCGACGCGGCGCCGTGGTGAACGGCGTCAACGTGCTGGGCGTGATCCCCGGGACGCGCCGCGGCGACCGCTACATCGTGGTGACGGCCCACTACGACCACGTCGGGATCGCCGATGGCCAGATCCACAATGGGGCGGACGACAACGCCTCGGGCGTGGCGACCATGCTGGCGCTGGCGGCCGATCTGAAGCGCCAGGCGCCCGAGCACAGCGTGATCTTCGTCGCCTTCGACGCCGAGGAGAGCGGGCTGCTGGGCGCCAAGCACTTCGTCGAGGCGCCGCCGGTGCCGCTGGAGTCCATCGCCCTGAACCTGAACTTCGACATGACCGCACGGGCCGAGACCGACGGCAAGCTGTGGGTCACGGGCACCTATCAGCACCCGACCTTCCGGCCGCTGCTGGAGGGGATCGCGCCGGTGGGCGGCATCTCGCTGGCGTTCGGCAAGGACACGCCGGAGGACACGGGCGCGAACAACTGGGTCGAGGCGTCGGACCACGGCGCCTTCTTCCGCGCGAACGTGCCCTTCCTGTACCTGGGCGTGGAGTTCCATCAGGACTATCACAAGCCGACGGACGACGTGGACCGCGTCCAGCCGGCGGTGTTCCAGTCTTCGACGACGCTGGCGATCCGGAGCTTCCGCGCCCTGGACGCGGGCCTGAGCCGCTAGGCCCTCACAGCTTCGGCCGACGGTCCGGGCGGGCGATCAGCCAGAAGCCGAGACCGCCCGCGGCGCCGGCGGCGACGCCGATCAGCACCGTCTGCCAACCGTCCGGGCGCAGCCCCGAGAACACCAGCCCCATGACCAGGCCGGCCAGCAGGCCGGCCAGCACATAGGGCGCGCGCCGCGTGCGGCCCATGCGGCTGAGCGTCATGTGAGCGGGAAGGCCGAAGACCGCGGCGGCGGCCAGACCGACGATCGAGAAGACGGCGGTGAAGGTGACCAGGCCGGACGTGGGGTCCCCGACCCCGCCCGACGCCCCCTGGACGACGGCGTTCAGGACGAAGGATCCCACGAGTCCGGCCAGCATGCCGGACACCATCACCGCCAGCATGAGGGTGAGGACGCGCCCCATGCCGGCCTCAGCTGACCGTGGCCTTGACGATCTTGCCGGGGCTGCGCGGCGGCTCGCCCTTCGGCAGGGCGTCCACATGCTCCATGCCCGACGTCACGTTGCCCCACACCGTGTACTGGCGGTCGAGGAAGGTGGCGTCGTCGAAGCAGATGAAGAACTGGCTGTTGGCGCTGTTGGGATCCGACGTGCGGGCCATGGAGCAGGCGCCGCGCACGTGCGGCTCGGCCGAGAACTCCTGCTTCAGGTTCGGCTTCTTCGATCCGCCCGTGCCGGTGCCCGTCGGGTCGCCGCCCTGGGCCATGAAGCCGGGGATGACGCGGTGGAAGACGACGCCGTCGTAGAAGCCTTCCGAGGCCAGTTCGCTGATGCGCGCGACGTGGCCCGGGGCCAGATCGGGGCGCAGCTTGATGACCACGTCGCGGGCCTCGCCGTCGCCGACGTCGAGGGTGAGGGTCAGGGTGTCGGCCATGGAGGGCTCCTTCGTGAACTGCGGGGGGTCTTACAGGCCGACCGGCGCGGGGGAAAGGGCGTCCCCTGCCGTCACGGCCCGGTGGGCGGAAAGGTCCTGCGGGCGGCGAGGCTGCCCTCCGGCAGAGCGCGGAGAAGATCGGATTCGGAGCGCGTCAGGTCCAGCCATTCCGCGCCGAGGTCCGGCGGAAGCACGACGACCTGTCGACCGTGAAAGGGCGCGACGTCGGGACCGGGCTCGGTGGTGAGAAGGGCGAAGCCGCCGTCACGGACCACCCCGGCCATCCAGAACCAGTCCCTTCCCGTCAGCGTGAAGAGCCACTGGGTCTTGCGCTTCTGCCCCGCCTGAGGATCCGTGAACTCGTAGAAGCCCGAGGCCGGAACCAGGCATCGGACCGCGCCGTCGAAGCGGCGGCCTTCCGAGCGGAAGTTGAAGACCGGGCGGCCGGACGGCCCCTTCCAGCCGAAACGGACCTGACCCAGCTCAGGACCTTCGACGCCGGTCACGACCGGCGCGACGTCGCCGATGGTGATCCGGTCGGCGGGTTCGAAGTTGGGCCGCCCCAGGGGAAACCGCAGCGGGAAGCGGGTATGGCTGAAGGCCTGCTCGACGACGTGGAGCGGCAGCTTCATCTGATACTGGCTGCACATGGGAGGCTCCGGCGCGGGAAGGCGCCAGACTGTCCGACCGGACGCCTTTCGTCGATGGGCCGCCGGTGACATAAGCCCCCATGGCCGGAAACGACGACACGCCGCAGGAACGCCGCCGCATGGTGCGCCCGCCCTCAGGCGGAACCGCCGCCGGGCGCGGCATGGGCGGAAAGATCAAGACGGCCGACACCAAGTCCATGTCCAGCCAGCAGTGGATCAAGCGGCAGCTGTCGGATCCGTGGTCGGAGCGCGCCCGGGCCGAGGGGTGGCGCAGCCGGGCGGCCTTCAAGCTTATGGAGATCGACGACCGGCTGAACCTGATCCGGCCGGGCTCGCGCGTGATCGACCTGGGCGCCGCGCCGGGCGGCTGGGTGCAGGTGGCGCTGCAGCGGGGGGCGAAGGCCGTGGTCGGCGTCGATCTGCTGATGATCGAGGACATTCCGGGCGCCCAGTTGATCCAGGCGGACTTCACTCATCCGGGCGTGGACCGGCAGCTGATCGAGGCGCTGGGCGGGGCGCCGGACCTGGTGCTGTCGGACATGGCCCATAACACGGTCGGCCACCGGCAGACCGACCATCTGAAGATCATCGCCCTGATCGAGATCGCGGCGGATTTCGCCATCCGCACGCTGAAGCCGGGCGGCGCCTTCGTGACGAAGAATTTCCAGGGCGGCGACGCCGGCGGCGTGCTGGCGCGGCTGCGGGCCGAGTTCGACGACGTGCGGCCCATCAAGCCGAAGGCCAGCCGCAAGGACTCGTCGGAGGTCTATCTGGTTGCGCGGGGACGGCGCGGCTGAATCGAAAGGGCCGGGGCTTCGCGCCCCGGCCCCTGGAGTTTCAGAAGACCTGATCTCAGCGCTTGCCGAAGATCATGTCGCTGAGCTTGCCGAAGAAGCCCTTGGGCTCGGCCTTCTTCGCCGGAGCGGGCGCCGCGGCGGCGGGCTTCGAAGCCTCGGCGGGCCTCGGCGCCGGGGCGGCGGCGGGCGCGGGCTTCGGCGCCGCGGCGGGCCTGGCGGCGGCCGGCTTCTTCGCGGCGGGCTTGGCGGCGGGCTTCTTCGCAGCCGGTTTGGCGGCGGCCTTCACCGCCGGCCGGGCGGCCGGCTTCGGCGCGACGGCCTTGGGCGCCGCCGGCTTCTTCGCGGCGGCGGGTTTGGCCGCGGCCTTCGGAGCGGCCTTGGCGGCGGGGGCGGGCTTCGGTCTGGCGACGGCCTTCGGCGCGGCGGCCTTGGCGGTCGACGCCTTGGGCGCGGCCGGCTTCTTCGCGGCCGTGCTCGACTTCGCGGCCGGTTTCGGCTTGGAAGCGGCGGTCGTCGTCTTCGACGCGGCGCTGGACTTGGACGGTGCTTTGGCCATGAACTCCCCGACCCCTCGGATGTGTGTTCGGTCGACGCGGAACCCCTCGTCCCGCGCCTGCTCGATTCGGCATGATAACGAGGTTTGAGAAATGTCCGAGTCCGCCCTGCAAATCGTCGCCAGAGGCCCGCGCGAGGCGGCGGAGGCCGCGGCCGGTCGCCTCGACGCCGACCCGCTGCTGGAAGGCGCGACCTATTCGATCCTGGAGGAGGACGAGGACCTCGGCGTCTGGCGCATCGACGCCTTTCCGACCACGACGGAGGAGGCCCAGGGCATCGAGGCGACGCTGCGCGCGTCCGCCGACCTGGAGGTGACGGTGGAGAAGCTGGCCGACGCCGACTGGCTGGCCATGTCGCTGTCGGGCCTGCCGCCGGTCGAGGCGGGACGCTTCTTCGTCTACGGGGCGCACGACCAGGGCAAGGTGCCCGAGGGCCGGGTGACGCTGAAGATCGACGCCGGCGCGGCGTTCGGCACGGGGCATCACGGCACGACGGTGGGGTGTCTGGAAGCGTTCGACGAGCTGCTGAAGACCGAGACGTTCGACAAGGTGCTGGACGTCGGCTGCGGCACGGGCGTGCTGGCCATCGCGGCGGCGAAGACGGGGTCGGCCGTGGCGGTGGGCACCGACATCGACGAACCGTCGGCCCGCATCGCCAATGAGAACGCCGAGATCAACGGGGCCAAGTGCGACTTCTATTTCGCCGACGGCTTGAGTGATCCGCGCATCGCGCAGCACGTGCCGTATGATCTGGTGTTCGCGAACATTCTGGCGGCGCCCCTGGTGGAGCTGGCGCCGGAGATCGCGGGGGCGTTGAAGCCGGGCGGGACGGCGATCCTGTCGGGTCTGCTGCGGACGCAGGAGGAGCGGGTTCTGGACGCCTATCGACCGCTGGGGTTCGTGGTGGAGCGGACGATCCATCACGACGCCTGGAGCGCGCTGGCGCTGCGCAAGCAGGGTTAAGGAACGCGCAGGCCAGCGGAGCCGTTTCGCCTCCCGAACTGGAGGAGATTCCGCGTGACCTACGTCGACCCCAACGATCCGAACCGCACGACCGTCGTGGTCGAGCCGGCGCCCGTCGTGACCGAGACCACCGAGACGGTGGTGGTGCGCGAATCGAACGTCGGCTGGTGGATCGCCGGCATTCTGGGCGGTCTGGTGATCATCGCCGTGATGTTCATCCTGTTCAGCCGCCAGGCGCCGGAGACCGACGACCAGATCCTGGCCGCCGAGGTCGCGGCGGCCGAGGCCGAAGCCCAGGCGCTGCAGGCCGCGGCGGCCGGCCAGATCGCCGGCGCCCAGGCCAGCGTCGAGGTCGCCCGCGCCAACGCCGCCCGTGCCGAGGCCGACGCCCGGGCCGCCGCCGCGCGCGCCGCCGAGCCGGTGGTCATCGAGCGCGAGGTGCCGGTCCCGACCCCGGCGCCGACCGGCGGGGCCGCCGTGGTCACGCCGACGACGCCGCAGGGCTGATCGCGGGTTTGCGATGAGGCGGGGCGCCGTTAGGTTCCCCGCCATGCGCCAGTCCTTCGACGAAACCACCGATCCGTCCTTCGGGGCGAAGCACCTTCCGCTGGTCCGCGCCCGCATGGCGGAGCAGGGGCTGGACGGCTTCCTGGTCCCGCACGAGGACGAGCACCAGAACGAGTATCTGCCCGAAGCGAACGACCGGCTGGCCTGGCTGACGGGCTTCACCGGCTCCGCGGGCGCGGGCGTGGTGCTGAAGGACCGGGCCGCCGTGTTCGCCGACGGGCGCTACACCGTGCAGGTCCGGGCCCAGGTCGACGCGGGCCAGTTCGAAATCCTGGACCTCGTCGAGGGCGGGGTGCCCGCCTACCTTGAGAAGGCCCCGGAGGGCGCGGTGATCGGCTATGATCCGCGGCTGCACAGCCCGGACGCGCTGGCCGTCCTCAAGCGCTCGGCGGCGAAGGCGGGGGCGGACCTGAAGCCGGTGGAGGTCAATCCGCTGGACCTGGCCTGGGGCGACGCGCGGCCGTCGCAGCCGACGGCGCCGGTCGTGCCGCACCCCGATCGGTATACGGGCGAAAGCGCGGCGTCGAAGCGCAAGCGGATCGGCGCGGCGATCGAGGCGAAGGGGGCCGACTGCGCGGTGCTGACGGCGCCGGCGTCGATCGCCTGGCTCTTCAACGTCCGGGGCGGGGACGTGATCCGCACGCCGCTGCCGCTGGGACAGGCGATCGTGCACGCCAACGGGACGGCGAAGCTGTTCCTCGATCCGCGCAAGGTCACCAACGAACTGCCCGGCTGGCTGGGCGAGGACGTGACGCTGGAGAACCCCGCGTCGGTCGAGGCGTCGCTGGGCGACCTGAAGGGCCGCCGCGTGCTGATCGATCCGGCGCAATCCAGCGCATGGTGGTTCGACCGGCTGGAGGCCGCGGGGGCCGAGATCGTGCGCGGCATGGATCCGTGCGCCCTGCCGCGCGCGGCCAAGAACCCGGTCGAGATCGAGGGATCGCGTCAGGCGCACATCCGGGACGGGGCCGCGCTGGCGCGCTTCCTCCACTGGGTCGACACGGTCGCGCAGCGGACCTTGCCGGACGAGCGCGCGGTGGCCGAGGCGCTTGAGCGGTTCCGTGAGGAGACCGGCGCTCTGAAGGATCTGTCGTTCGACACCATCGCCGGGGCCGGGCCGAACGGCGCCCTGCCGCACTACAAGCCCGTGGCGCGGACGATCCGGCGCATGGAGAAGGGCTCGCTGCTGCTGGTGGACGGCGGCGGCCAGTACCTGGACGGCACCACCGACGTGACGCGGACCGTGGCGGTGGGCGAACCCTCGGTGGACCAGCGGCGCATGTTCACCCTTGTGCTCAAAGGACACATCGCGATGGCGACGGTGCGGTTCCCCGCAGGGACGACGGGGCACCAGCTGGACGCGCTGGCGCGTCTGCCGATGTGGATGCAGGGCTTCGACTACGACCACGGCACGGGCCACGGCGTCGGCAGCTATCTGGGCGTGCACGAAGGACCGCAGCGGATCGCCAAGCTGGTCAACAGCCAGCCGTTGCTGACGGGCATGATCCTGTCGAACGAGCCCGGCTACTACCGGGAGGGGCACTGGGGCATCCGCATCGAGACGCTGCAGGTGGTGACCGAGCCGACCGCCATCGAAGGCGGCGAGCGGCCGATGCACGGGTTCGAGCAGCTGACCTTCGCGCCGCTGGACCGGACGCTGATCGACGTCGACCTGCTGACGGCCGACGAGCGGGCCTACGTGGACGCGTATCACGCCGAGACCCTGACCAAGGTCGGCCCGCTGCTGGACGGCGAGGTGCGGGGCTGGCTGGAGCGGCAGTGCGCGCCGCTCTGATCCTGTTTCTCGCCCTGGCGGCGACGCCGGCGACGGCGCAGGTCGACCGCCTGCCGCGCGAGGCGCTGGACGTCATCCCGCCGGAAAGCCGGGTCGAGGGTCGGCCGGGAGCGATGCGGATCGTCGAGGCGCGCTGCCGGCCCGGCGGCCTGCCCGGGGTGCGCCAGCGGATCGTGGACGTGGCGGCGGGGGAGTGGGGCGTCTTCGGCTTCCAGACCGTGGACGCCACCCAGATCCAGCGGCGGGTGCTGCCGGACGGCGTGGTGGGCGACGCGGCCAATCCCCAACTGGCCGCGCCGCGGCAGGCCCGCCCGCTGAGCCGCGTCGGGCGGTGGGAGAGCGACCCCGCCACCTACGCGATCGTGGCCGGATACTGGTCGGCGACGCCGGACGGTCCGGACGTGGTGGCGCGACAGAACCGCCAGTGGGGCGAGGGCGAGGGCGAGCTGAACTGGGTCGAGCCGTGGTCGGCGGCCTTCATCAGCTGGACGATGTGCGAGTCGGGGCTGGACACGCCGGCGCTGTTCCGGCGCGACATCTCCCACCGGGTGTATGTGGATCAGGCCATCCGCGCGGCGGACGGGGGCGAGCCCGGCGCCGCCTATGAGGCGCACGACCCCGGGGAGCGGCCGCTGCTGCCCGGCGACCTGCTGTGCAACAGCCGGGGCCGCTGGCGCTATGAGACCGTGGCCGACCGCAGGCCGGACGTCGGCGAGTACGCGGGCATGCACTGCGACGTGGTCGTGCGGACTTTCGACGACCGGGTGGCGGTGATCGGCGGCAACGTGATCCAGGGCGTCACCCTGACCCTGATCCCGCTGACGCGGGAGGACGGCCGCCATCCGCGGCCCGTGGGCGCCGGGGATCTGGCGGGCGCGCGGACGCTGTTCGCGCATCTGGTTCTGCGCAGCGACCCGATCCCGGGGGACGCGCTGGACCGGACGCCGACGGTGCGGGCGCTGTCGGCGCCTTGAAATGAGGCCGAACGGCGCCCAACTGACCGGGCGTCCGGCGAGGCGCCGGCTTCCTCACATTTTCAGGAGACGGCGCATGAAGACGCGCACGCTGGGCCCGCGCGGGCCGGAGGTCTCGGCCATCGGGCTGGGCTGCATGGGCATGGCCAGCTTCTACGGCACGCCCTCGGATCAGGCGGCGGCGACGGGGGTTATCCACCGGGCGCTGGAGCTGGGGATCACCTTCTTCGACACGGCGGAGATGTACGGGCCGCACACCAATGAGCGGCAGGTAGGCGAGGCGTTGAAGGACCGGCGCGACAAGGCCTTCGTGGCCACCAAGTTCGGCGTCTACTACGGGCAGGAGCGCGTCAACGACGGGCGGCCGGAGAACGTGCGCCGCGCCATCGAGGGCAGCCTGAGCCGGCTCGGGATGGACCACGTCGACCTCTATTACCTGCACCGCGTGGATCCGGCCGTGCCGATCGAGGAGACGGTCGGCGCGATGGGCGAGCTGGTGAGCGAGGGCAAGGTGCGGTTCCTGGGCCTGTCCGAGGCCGCGCCGGACACGCTGCGCCGGGCGCACATGACGCATCCGATCACGGCGCTGCAGACCGAATATTCGCTGTGGAGCCGCGAGCCGGAGGACGAATTGCTGGCCACGTGCGAGACGCTGGGCGTGGGCTTCGTGCCCTACAGCCCCCTGGGGCGCGGTTTCCTGACGGGACAGATCACGAAGCCGGAAGATCTGGAGGAGGGCGACTTCCGTCGCACGAACCCGCGCTTCAGCGGCGAGAACTTCCAGAAGAACCTCGATCTCGTCGAGGCCGTGAAGGCGATCGCCGCCGACAAGGGCGTGACGGCGGCGCAGCTGGCGCTGGCCTGGGTGCTGGCACAGGGCTCCAACCTCGTCCCCATCCCCGGCACGCGGCGCATCGCGACGCTGGAGGAGAACGCCGCGGCGGTCGACCTGGAGCTGACCGCGGAGGATCTGGCGCGGATCGACGAGGTGTTCCCGAAGGGCGCGGCTTCAGGGACGCGCTATCCGGAAGCCGGGATGAAGGCGGTGAACCGCTGACGGCGGTTGAGCCGGACGGGGCGGGGCGCTAAGCCCCGCTCCATGCATGACGTGAAAGCCATTCGGGACCGGCCCGACGACTATGTGGCCGGGTGGACGCGGCGCGGGGTCGAGGACGCCCGCAAACTGGTCGACGACGTCCTGACGCTGGACCGCGAGCTGCGCGCCGCGCAGACGGCGGGGCAGGAGGCGCTGGCCGCGCGCAACGCCGCGTCCAAGGCCATCGGCGCCGCCATGGGCCGCAAGGACACGGCCGAGGCCGACCGGCTTAAGGCCGAGGTCGAGGGCCTGAAGTCGAAGATCGCCGAGGCCGAGGAGGCGGAACGGACGGTCGGGGCGAAGCTGCGCGACCTGCTGGCGGGTCAGAAGAACCTGGCCGCCGAAGACGTGCCGGACGGCGAGGACGAGAGCGGCAACGTCGAGGTCTCGACCTGGGGCACGCCGCGCAAGACCGGCCCGGCCAGGGATCACGCCGACCTGGGCGAGGCGCTGGGCCTGCTGGACTTCGAGGCGGCGGCGAAGATGTCGGGCGCGCGGTTCGCCGTCCTGAAGGGCGGGCTGGCGCGGCTGGAACGGGCGATCGGCCAGTTCATGCTGGACCTGCAGACGGACACGCACGGCTATCAGGAGGTGAACCCGCCGCTTCTGGTCCGTGACGAGGCGATGTTCGGCACGGGGCAGCTGCCGAAGTTCGGAGAAGATCTCTTTTCCGGTGTGTTCGGCCTGTCGCCTGTGGCAGATTTCGCCGACAGGCAGGCCGAGGAAGCCAGTCTGAACGACTACATCTTGAGCGTCTTGGAGTCGGTCGCAAACGACAGTGACAATGTCACAGCCGAAGCGCTCGACTCTGCCATGCAGCGCGTCAACTTTGCCGACTACGTTATTCGCGGTCGCCGGGGTGACGTTACATATATCGTCGAGACAAAGCGGTTTGCTCGGGACCGGATGGGCTCGTTCGAAGGAATGGCCGCCCGACAGGCCGCTCACTATCTCGAGGGCCTGCTCGCGATGGACCGCGCCGATCCCGTGAGGCGCGTTCAATCCGGAATTCAGGAACGCCGCTGGCTCATCCCCACCGCTGAGGTCTCCCTGACCAACCTCGTGCGCGAGACGATCCTTTCAGAGGACGAACTAGCCCAGCCCATGCGGCTCACGGCGCTGACGCCCTGCTTCCGTGCGGAGGCGGGCTCCGCCGGGCGGGACACGCGGGGGCTGATCCGGCAGCACCAGTTCTCGAAGGTCGAGCTGGTGTCGATCACGCGGCCGGAGGATTCCGAGGCCGAGCACGAGCGGATGACGGCCTGTGCCGAGGCGGTGCTGAAGGCGCTTGAGCTGCCGTTCCGCCGGATGCTGCTGTGCGCCGGCGACATGGGCTTTTCGGCGAAGAAGACCTTCGATCTGGAGGTCTGGCTGCCGTCGCAGGGGACGTTCCGCGAGATTTCGAGCTGCTCGAACTGCGGCGACTTCCAGGCCCGGCGGATGGATGCGCGGTTCAAGCGCGCCGGCGAGAAGAAGACGGAGTTCGTGCACACGCTGAACGGCAGCGGTCTGGCGGTCGGCCGGACGCTGGTCGCCATCATGGAGAATTATCAGGACGAGGGCGGGCGCATCGCCGTGCCCGCCGCTCTGCAGCCTTACATGGGCGGGGTCACGCACGTCGGATGAGGATCCTGCTGACCAACGACGACGGGATCGACGCCGAGGGTCTGGCGTGTCTGGAACGGATCGCGCGCCGGTTCTCGGACGACGTCTGGACCGTGGCGCCGCTGTTCGAGCAGTCGGGCAAGGGGCGGGGGATCACCCTGACGGAGCCGCTGCGGGTGCACGGCTTCGGCGACAAGAGGTTCGCGGTCACCGGCACGCCGACCGACTGCGTCGTGCTGGCGGTCAACGAGATCATGGACGCGCCGCCGGATCTGGTGCTGTCGGGCGTCAATCGCGGGCATAACGTCGGCGAGGACTGCAGCTACTCCGGCACGGTGGCGGGGGCGCTGCAGGGCATGGCCTTCGGCATCCGCTCGATCGCGCTGAGCCAGTCGCTTGAGCGCTTCCACGACGAGGTGACGGCGCACTGGGAGACGGCGGAAGAGTTCGCGCCGGGCATCATCTCGCGCCTGCTGGAGTCGAAATGGTCGCCCGGCGTGGTGATGAATCTGAACTTCCCCGCCCGCCCGCCCGAGCAGGTGAGCGAGGTCGAGGTGACGACGCAGGGCTTCCGCGTCGCCGGCGAGATGGCGGCGGTGAAGCGCACCGACCTGCGCGGGCGCGACTACTGGTGGATGAGCTTCCGCGGGACGAAGCAGGACCACGCGCCCGGCACGGACCTGAGGGCCATGGACGACGGGAAGATCAGCGTCACGCCGCTGCACATCGACCTGACGCATCACGCCAGCGTGCACGACCTCAAGGGCATGCTGGGCGGGGCGCCGCCGAAGCGGGTCGAGGCATGAACCTGCGCGACGACCGGGCGGGGCGTCTGATCCTGCATCTGCGCCAACAGGGGGTCACCGATCCCCGCGTGCTGGCGGCGATGGAGTCGATCGACCGCGCGGTCTTCGTGCACGAGCGGTTTCTGGATCAGGCGTGGGAGGATCAGGCCCTGCCGATCGACTGCGCCCAGACGATCAGCCAGCCCTACATCGTCGGCCTGATGACCCAGGCGCTGGAGGTGCAGCCGCGCCACCGGGTGCTGGAGATCGGCACGGGCAGCGGCTACCAGTGCGCGGTGCTGAGCCGGCTGGCGCGCTACGTCTATTCCGTGGAGCGATATCGGAGCCTGCTGACGGAGGCGGAGCACAAGCTGCGGCTGCTCGGGATCGACAACGTCATCACACGCCACGGCGACGGCGGTCTGGGCTGGCCGGAGCAGGCGCCCTTCGACCGCATCATGGTGACGGCCGCAGCGCCGCACGAGCCGACCGAGCTGCTGAAGCAGCTCAAGCCGGGCGGGATCCTGGTCTGCCCGGTGGGGCGGACCTCGGTGCAGATGCTGAACCGCTACGTCGGCCAGCCGGACGGCAGCTTCAGCCGCGAGAGTCTGGCCGAAGTCCGCTTCGTGCCCCTGGTCGAGGGCGCGGCGAAGGAAGGCTGAGCCGCGGCCGCGTTCATCGGGGCGCCCCAAAATGGCGCCGATTGACGGCTTGGCTGACGGTCGGCTTCCGGGCATTCAGGGGCGACCGGAACCGCAGGCCAAGGGGAGATCCATGACCGCAGGACACGGGATGCGACGGGCCGCCGCGCTGGCGATGCTGGCGCTGGGCGCCGCCGCCTGCTCCACCTATCCGACCGAGCCCCGCTACTCGACCCGGCCGATGCCGATCGCGGTCCAGCCCGCCCCGTCGGGATACGTCGAACCCGCGCCGCAGCCGCAGGCCTACGAGCCGCCGCCCAACGCCGTGGTCCCGCGTGAGGACATCCAGGGCGGCGGTCTCGCCCCGGTCGGCGTGAGCCCGGCCAATCCCTATGATTCGCCGCCGGCCCAGCCCGAGCCGGACTACGCCGACCCGCCGCCGCCCGCGGAGCCGACCTACGCCGCGCCGCCGCCCGCGGCCGGGCCGGCCTATGCGCCCCCGGCGTCCGACCCGCCGCCCGCGCCGGTCGCCGTCGCGGCGGGCGCCAGCTACGAGGTCCAGCCGGGCGACACCCTGTACGGCATCGGCCGACGCTTCCAGGCGCCGATCCAGACCCTGGTCGACCTGAACGACCTCGGCCCGCGCGCGGCGATCCGGCCGGGCATGAGGCTGACCCTGCCCGACAGCGCCGTCGATCTGGGGCCGGAGGAGCGGGCCAGCGGACCGTCGCCGCGCGGCGTGCGCGTGCCGGCCGGCAGCGCGCCGCCGCCCCCGCCGCCGCCTTCGGGCAACGCCGCCACGCCTCGCCCCATGCCTGCGGCGCCGGGCGTTCTGAGCTGGCCGGTGCGGGGCGAGATCCTGAGCCGCTTCGGCGCCACGGGCGTCAGCCAGAGGAACAGCGGCGTCGACATCGGCACCGCCGAGGGCGCCGAGGTCCGCGCCAGCGCGGCCGGGCGCGTCTACTACGTCGGCAACGTGGTGGCGGATCAGGGCCTGACCGTCCTGATCGTGCATCCCGACGGCTGGCGCACCGTCTATGCGCATCTCGGCTCCGAGCGCGTGACCGAGGGGCAGGACGTCGCGGCCGGAGAGGTGATCGGCACCGCCGGGCGGACGCCGGGCAACGGTCCCAGCATGCATTTCCAGGTCTGGCGCATGTTCGGCGACGAGCCGCGGCCGGTCGATCCGCTGACCGTTCTGCCACGGTAGTTTGACGAACGCGCTTCGTCGCGTTGCATCCGGGCGAGGTCGGCCCTAGGTTCCGCGCCTCTTGATTTCGACGGGCCGACAGCGCCCGCACGCCTGGAGTGCGCATGACCGACGCCGCCTCGACCGACCTGATCCTGATGGCCGCCGCGGCCGACCCCGGCATGCTGGGACTGGCGATGCAGTTCCTGCCGTTCATCGGCATCTTCGTGCTGTTCTACTTCCTGCTGATCCGCCCCCAGCAGAAGCGCCAGAAGGAGCACCAGGCCATGATCGGGGCCGTGAAGCGCGGCGACACCGTCGTCATGTCCTCGGGCATGATCGGCAAGGTGACGCGCGTCGAGAACGACGAGGTCATGGTCGAGATCGCCCAGGGCGTGAACGTGCGGGTGGTGAAGGCGATGATCGCCGACGTCCGCAACCGCACCGCCATCGCCGCCAACGACGCCAAGTCCTGAGCGTCTGACCGTCCGACCGGGGCCCTGAAGCCATGATCCATCTGTCCCGCTGGAAGGTGATCCTTCTGGCCCTGTCCGTGGCGTTCGGCGTGCTGTTCGCCTTCCCGAACCTGCTGACCCCCGCGCAGCGCGAGGCGCTGCCCGGCTTCCTGCCGAAGAGCGGCGTCAACCTGGGCCTCGACCTTCAGGGCGGCAGCTATCTGCTGCTCGAGGTCGACGTTTCGGAAATGCAGGCCGCGCGTCTGGAGAACCTGCGCGAGGACGTGGCCGCGAGCCTGCAGACCGCCGGCGTGACGCCAGTCACCACCACGCCGGACGAGGCGGGCGTGACGGTGACCTTCGTCGACCGCGCAGGTCAGGACGCGGCCTTCACCGCCCTGCGTCCGTTGACGCAGTCCGGCGGCCTGAACGCCGTCTCGGAACGCACGATCCAGCGGCTTTCCGACAACCGCGTTCGCGTGGCCTACACGGAGCAGGCGCTTCGGACGATGGGACCGGACGCGGTGACCCAGTCGATCGAGGTGGTGCGCCGCCGGGTCGACGCGCTGGGCACGCGCGAACCGTCGATCACCCGTCAGGGCGCGAACCGCATCGTCGTCCAGGCGCCCGGCGAGAGCGACCCCGCCGCGCTGGAGCGCGTCATCGGCCAGACGGCGCAGCTGACCTTCCAGATGGTCGACGTCGAGAACAGCGTCGAGCAGGCGCTGGCCGGCATCGTGCCGCCTGACGCCGAACTGCTCTACGACGATCAGCAGAACCCCTATCTGGTGAAGCGCCGCGTGCTGGTGTCGGGTGAGAACCTCACCCGCGCCGGCGTGGGCGCCGACCAGAGCGGCCGTCCGGCCATCGACTTCCGCTTCGACGGCGTCGGCGCGCGCCGTTTCGGCGAGGCGACGGCCGCCAACATCGGCAAGCCGTTCGCCATCATCCTGGACGGACGGATCATCTCCGCGCCGACGATCCAGGGCGCGATCCCGAGCGGTGACGGCCAGATCACCGGCAGCTTCTCGATCCAGACGGCGGCCGAACTGGTCACCCTGCTGAACGGGGGCGCCCTGCCGGCGCCGCTGGAGGTGGTGGAGCGCCGGACGGTCACGGCCGAGCTGGGCGCCGACGCCGTTCAGGCGGGGATGATCTCGACCGCGGTCGGCTTCGCCATCATCGTGCTGTTCATGTTCCTGGCCTATGGCTTCCTGTTCGGGGGCATCTCGGTGCTGGGCCTGCTGCTGAACGGCCTGCTGATCATCGCCGCCATGTCGATGACGGGCGCGGCGCTGACGCTGCCGGGCATCGCCGGTCTGATCCTGACCTTCGCCGTGGCGGTGGACGCCAACGTGCTGATCTATGAGCGGATGCGCGACGAGGCCCGACAGGGCCGCAGCGTCATCGCCAGTCTGGACGCCGGCTTCAACAAGGCCATGGGCACGATCATCGACGCCAACCTGACGACCCTCGTCGCGGCCCTGATCATGTTCATCTTCGGCGCGGGCCCGGTGCGCGGCTTCGCCTGGACGCTGACGATCGGCGTCTTCACCTCCATGCTGTCGGCCGTCCTGGTCGCACAGGTGGGTCTGGCCTGGTGGCTGAAGGTCGCCAAGCCCAAGAAACTGCCGATCGCGGAGTGATGGCGATGCGTGGATGGCCCCTGATCAAGCTGCTGCCGACCAAGACGGACTTCAAGTTCGTCAAATATGCGCGCGCCTTCGGCATCCTGTCGGCGGTGCTGTGCGTCGCCTCGATCGTCGGCTGCTTCTATCCCGGCCTGAACCTGGGCATCGACTTCCGCGGGGGTGCCTCGCTGGAGGTCGCCAAGCCCGCCGGACAGGTGCTGGAGCTGGACCAGATCCGGTCGGCGGTCGGTGAACTGGGGCTGGGCGACGTGGGCGTGCAGGGCATCGCCCGGCGCGACACAGGCGTGGTCGACGGCTCGACGGCCATCGTCCGCTTCCAGGTTCCGGAGGAGCAGGATCAGACCGAAGTGGTCCGGAACGTGGAATCCGCGATCAGCGGCGCGGTCGGGCAGGTCACCTATTCCGACGTGGCCGTCGTCGGCTCCAAGGTGTCCAGCGAGCTGTTCATGTCGGGCATGATGGCGCTGGGCGTCGCGACCCTGCTGATGTTCGTCTACATCTGGTTCCGGTTCGAGCCGCAGTTCGGCTTCGGTGCCATCGTCGGTCTGGTGCACGACGTGATCCTGACCTTCGGCCTCATCGCCCTGTTGCGGCTGGAGTTCAGCCTGAACATGGTCGCGGCGATCCTGACCGTCATCGGCTATTCGATGAACGACACCGTCGTGGTCTTCGACCGCCTGCGGGAGAACCTGCGCAAGTACAAGGCCATGCCGCTGCGCGAGGTGATCGACCTGTCGATCAACGAGACGCTGAGCCGCACCATCGTGACCGGCGTCACCGCCATCATGGTCCTGGCCGTTCTGGCCATCTTCGGCGGCGAGGCGCTGTTCGGTTTCTCGATCGCCCTGATGTTCGGCATCATCGTCGGCACCTACTCCTCGATCTACGTCGGCGCGCCGGTGATCCTGCTGTGGGGCGTCAAGCGCGGTGGCGAAGAAGACCCGACCCCCGTCAAGCTGGGCATGGCCAGCCGTCCGTGAGGCGAAACGCTCTCTCCCCATCGCGGGGAGGGAGCGCTACGGTGCCCCATCTCGATTCCCTGGGGAGGGGCCGTCATGGGCAATCTGCTTTCGAACTTCCGCAACACGGTCGTGCTCAGCCTGGTGCTGGCCGGCCTGATGATCTTCGCCTTCGGCCGGGTGTCGGGCGGCGGGTTCGACCTGATCTTCTGGCAGGCGACGCTGCGCTGGGTGCACGTGGTGGCCGGCGTGCTGTGGATCGGCCTGCTCTGGTACTTCAACTTCGTGCAGATCCGGGTGATGCCGTCGATCCCGGTCGAGCTGAAGCCGGCCGTGGGCAAGCACATCGCGCCCGAGGCCCTGTTCTGGTTCCGCTGGGCGGCCTTCGCCACGGTGCTGGCCGGCCTGGCCGTCATGTTCCTGCGCGGCCACGCCTATGCGCTGGAGGTGTTCAGCTTCGGACTGGCCGGCGGACTGGTGCAGGGCGACCAGGGCTACATGCTGATGGGCGTCGGCGTCTGGCTGGCCATCGTCATGTTCCTGAACGTATGGGGCATCATCTGGCCGAACCAGAAGCGGGCGCTGGGCATCGTCGCGGTCGACGACGAGACGAAGGCGAAGGCCGCGCGCGTCGCCATGCTGGCCAGCCGCACCAACCTGCTGCTCAGCTTCCCGATGCTGACCTCCATGGCGATGTACCAGACCCTGTTCGGGTGACGGATCTCGACGCCCAGGTCCGCGCCGCCGACCCGGACCGCTGGCTGGCCAGCCGGTTCGTCGGCGACGTTCAGGCCCGGGCGGACCTGATCGCGCTGCACGCCTTCGAGGCCGAGCTGATGGCCATTCCGACGCGCGTCAGCCAGCCGCTTCTGGCCGAAATGCGCTACGTCTGGTGGCGCGAGCAGCTGGACGGCGTCTTCGCGGGCGACCCACGAAAGGGGCATCCGGTGCTGGAGGCGCTGGCCGGCGTCGTGGCGCGGCGTGCGCTCGACCGGGCGGCGCTGGATGTGCTGATCGACGCGCACGTCGATCGCGCGCACGGGCGGCCCCACGATCTGGAGGCCCTGTTCGTCGGGCCGATGCAGCAGGCGGCGCAGGTGCTTGCGGGGCCGGGGCACCAGCATGCCGTCGCTCCGGCGGCCCGGGTCCGGGGGCTCACGCAGACGGGCAGGTTCGACGAGGCCCGGGAGCTGCGGCGCAAGGCCAACGCCGCGCTGAAGGCCCTGCCCGTCGCGGCGTTTCCGGCGGTCGCCCCGGCCGCTCTTGCGCGGCCGGACGAGCCGGAGGCCATGAAAAGGCTCCGCCTGACGTGGGCGACCCTCAGAGGGCGGATATGACGCCGGACGACGTCGCCGTCTGGCTGGCGGCGCAGGACGGTCCGAACCGGCGCCGCATCGACCGGCTGCGCGCGCTCGTCCGTTCGGTGAAGGCGCAGTGGGTCGAGACGATCAAATGGAATGCGCCCAGTTTCGCCCTGAAGGGCGAGGATCGGGTGACCCTAGGCGTGGAGCGTCGTGGCGGCTGGCGCCTCGTGCTGCATCGGGGCGCGGCGGTCCGGGGCGACGGGTTCGCCTTCGAAGATCCGGCCCGGCTGGCGAGATGGCCCTCGCCGGATCGCGGTGTGGTGCAGCTTCGCGACCTTGCCGAACTGGACTCCCGGTCGACCGCCCTGGTCGACCTGGTCCGGCGCTGGGTGGAGGCGACGGCCTAGGCGTCCCGCCACGCCTTCAGGGCTTGCAGCGCCCGCACGCTCATCAGCCGCTTCTTCGCCCGCCCGCGGTCCCTGGGCGGGATGCGTTCGCCCTCGGCGTCGACGCGCGGCGCTTCCAAAGGCGGGAGCAGTCCGTAGTTGACGTTCATGGGCTGGAATTTCGACCCGTCCAGGTGGCCGCCGGTGATGTGCTCGACCAAGGCGCCGATCGCGGTCTCGGGCGGCGGGGCCTCAAGCGGGCGCCCGAGACGCTCCGCGGCGGCGAGGCGGCCGGCCAACAGGCCCAGGGCCGCGCTTTCGACGTAGCCTTCGACGCCCGTGACCTGACCTGCGAAGCGCAGGCGGGGCAGGGCCTTGAGGCGCAGCTGGCGGTCCAGCAGCCGGGGGGAGTTCAGGAAGGTGTTGCGGTGCAGGCCGCCCAGTCGGGCGAACTGGGCGTTCTGCAGCCCGGGGATCATGCGGAAGACCTCGGTCTGGGCGCCGTGCTTCAGCTTGGTCTGGAAGCCGACCATGTTGAAGAGCGTGCCGAGCGCATTGTCCTGGCGCAGCTGGACGATGGCGTGCGCCTTGGTCTCCGGACTGCGCGGGTTCGTCAGGCCGACCGGCTTCATCGGGCCGTGGCGCAGGGTGTCGCGGCCCCGCTCGGCCATCACCTCGATGGGCAGGCAGCCGTCGAAATAGGGGACGTGCTCCCAGTCCTTGAACTCGGCCTTGGGCCCGGCCAGCAGGGCGTCGATGAAGGCCTCGTACTGCGCCTTGTCCATCGGGCAGTTGACGTAGGCCGCAGCGTCCCCGCCGGGGCCTTCCTTGTCGTAGCGCGACTGACGCCAGGCGACGTCGAAGTCGATCGAGTCGGCGTGGACGATGGGGGCGATGGCGTCGAAGAAGCTGAGCGATTCCTCGCCGGTCGCCTTCAGGATGGCGTCGGCCAGGGCGGGGGAGGTCAGGGGGCCGGTCGCCACGATGACGCTGTCCCACGCCTCCGGCGGCAGGCCGGCGATCTCTTCGCCGACCACGGTGATCAGCGGGTGCTCCGTCAGTCGTTTCGTCACGGCGTCGGAAAAGCCGTCGCGATCGACGGCCAGGGCGCCGCCGGCCGGCACCTGATGGGCGTCTCCCGAGGCCATGATGAGCGAATCCAGTTCGCGCATTTCGGCATGAAGCAGGCCGACGGCGTTGTATTCCCAGTCGTCCGATCGGAAGGAGTTGGAGCAGACCAGCTCGGCCAGGCCGTCGGTCCGGTGCGCGTCGGTCTTCACGCCGGCGCGACGCATCTCGTGCAGGATCACCGGCACGCCCGCGCGGGCGATCTGCCAGGCGGCTTCGGAGCCGGCCAGGCCGCCGCCGACGACGTGAACGGGGAAAGGGGAGGGAGAGGCGCTCATCGCGGCCTTCTAGCCACAGTCGCGGCCCGCGTCAGCCCGTGCGGTGGCGGCGGGCCACGGCCGCGACTATGGTCGCGCCGCTTTCGGGGGATCGCACCATGCGCGCGCCGGCGCACCTCAGACGTTTTCATGTGAGCGCCGCTCTGATCGACGGTCTGCGCGCCGTTCCGGCCGTATGGGGCAGATGCTGGGCGGCGCTGGCGTTGCTGTCGGCGGTCGGCGCGCTGAGCACGGCGTACGTGGACGGCGGGGCGCCGGGCGTCGTCCTCGCCGGCCTGCTCGTTCTGGCGGCGCTGATGGCGTGGGGCGCGGCGAACCGGGCGACGGTGCTCGGCGACGGGGCCGCGTCCGCCGGTCTGGGCGCAGGCGGGCTGCAGTTCGGACGGATCGAGGCGGCGATGGTCGTCGCTCTGCTGCTGAACCTGCTGTTCCTCGTCATGATCGCCGCGGTGCTGGCGCTGGTGGCGCTGGCCCTCTTCGGGGCGGCGGGGCTGGATCCCGAGGCGGTGCGCGCGCGGGACTGGGCCGCCGTCGGTCCCCCGTGGAAGCTCGCCGTGCTGGCGGCGGTGAGCGCGGTCGTCCTGGCGGTGCCGGTGCTGCTGATCGTCCGTCTGTCGCTGTTCAGTCAGGCGACGGTGGGGCGCGGCCAGGCGGTGTCGTTGAACACCATGGGCATCGCCACCGGCAGCTTCTGGCGGCTGTCGATCCTGCTGGTCCTTGTCTTCGCGCCGCTGCTCGGCTTGTCGGCGGCGGCCGGGCATGGGACGGTCTTCGCCGCGGGGGGCGCCGTCGCCGCCGCCGCGCTGTGGCTGCCGTTCGCGGCCGGGGCGCTGGGCGGCGCCTATCGGCGCCTGGAGTACTGGAAGCCGGGGGGCTGACATGGCGAGAAGATTTTCGATCGGCGAGGCGATCGGCGAGCCGTTCCGGCTGGCCTTCGGCAGGCCGCTCACCACCATGGTCTGGGGCCTGCTCAGCATCGTGCCGTCCTTCATCGTCTTCGCGGCGATGGGGCCGATGCTGGCGGAGATGATCGAGACCGGCGGCATGGCCGCGGCGGGCGCCCATCCGGGGATGAACGACTTCGAGTCGTTCGACCAGTTCATGATCTTTCAGGCGTGGAGCAACCTCTCCACCCTTCTGAGCTTCCTGGCCCTCCTTCTGGTGACGACCGCGATCATCCGGGCGGTGATCGGGGCGCGCCGGCGGGACCGCACCGCCTTCCTGCGGCTGTCGAAAGACGAATTCCACGTCGCGGTGATCGGCATCGCCATCGTCGCCGGCGTCGCCACGATCTTCGCGCTCGGGGCCGCGGTGATCGCGGGATTCGGCATCGCCGGCGCCGCTACGGGGGCGGCCTGGGCCATGTGGACGGCGGTGCTGATCGGGTTCGCCCTGGTTCTGGGCCTGCTGGTGCTCTGGGGCCGGCTGGCCCTCATGGCGCCGACGGCGGTGATCACCGGCGAACTGGCGTTCGAGGCTGGCTGGAGGGCCGGACGCGGCCAGACCGGGAGGTTGTTCCTGCTGATGCTGGGTCTGATCGGCGTGTCGATCCTGATCGGAATCGCCATGATGGTCCTGTTCATCCTCGCGGCGATCATGTTCGGCGGCGGGCTGGAAGCCTGGGCCGACGAGGCGGCGGTGGAGGCCTGGCTGCTGGCGCAACTGGAGGACCCCGGCCTGATTCTGGCGATCGGCGCCGTCCTGCTGATCCCCATGTCATGGGTGCAGGGCTTCAGCTCCGCCTTGTGGACGGCGCCCTATGCCGTGGCCGCGCGCGACCTCGCGCCGAAAGCCGACCCGACCGGGGCTGACGCCGACGGCGGCGCGGTCTAGGGTCGGCCCGGGCCCGGGGCTCGGGGCCCAAGGGGAGGGAACGATGACCTTTTCGGCGACGGAGGCGGCGTTCGAGGGATTCCGCGTGGTGCGGCGCAAGCCGATGGTGCTCGTCTGGTGGACGGCCGCCTATCTGGGCTTCATGGCGTTGATGGTTCTGATCGGCATCGGGCCGATCGTCGCCCTCGTCGGCGCGGCCGAGGCGCTCGAGGGCGTGGCCTCTCCGACGCCCGAGGACCTCGCGCCCCTGATGGCGGCGTGGGGCTCGCTGATGCTGCTGCTCTTTCCGTTGGGGCTCCTGTTCGGCGCGATGCTGAACGCGGCCGTGGCCCGCTCGGTTCTGGAGCCGGGCAGGTCGGCGTTCGGCTACCTGCGTGTGGGCGCCGACGAGCTGCGCGTGCTGGCGGTGACCCTGGCCCTGGCGGTGCTGGCCATGATCGTCTTCGGCGGGATGGGGCTGGCGGCGGGGCTGATCGGCGGCGTCGCGGCGGCTGCCATGGGCGACGCGGGATGGATGGTGGCCGTGCTGGTCGGCCTGGGCATGATCGTCGTCGGCGCCTGGCTGGCCGCGCGCTTCAGCCTGGCCGTCCCCATCACGGTGGCCGAGAAGAAGATCGCCGTGTTCGACAGCTGGCGGCTGACGAAAGGCAGGGCGCTGCCGATCATCGGCATGGCGGTCCTCGCCTTCATCATGACCATCGTGGTCTCGATGCTGTTCAGCTTCGTGCTGTTCCCCCTCATGCTGATCATGGGCATGACCGGAGGCTGGTCCGAACTGGCGCAGCTGGAGGGGGCGGCCCCGGCCGAAATCTTCGCGACGATGGGGCCGTTTCTGGCGGTGACCATCGTGTTCCAGGCCATCGGGGCGGCGCTCCAGCTGGCCGTCGCCTATGCCCCCTTCTCGGCGGCGTACCTGGGCATCAAGGGCGCTCCGGCGACGGAGTGATCCCCCGCCAGGCCGTCACGCGCGCTTCCTGAGGGCCGCCACGCGCGCCTTGCGGCGCGCCTCGTGGCGGTCCAGCACCTCCTTCAGGTACTTGCCGGTCCAGCTGGCGGGGTTCTTCGCCACCTCCTCCGGCGTGCCGACGGCCACGATCTCGCCGCCGCCGTCGCCGCCTTCCGGACCGAAGTCGAGCAGCCAGTCGGCGGCCTTTATGACGTCGAGATTGTGCTCGATCACGACGATGGTGTTGCCGGCCTCGACCAGCTCCTGCAGCACCTCCAGCAGCTTGCGCGTGTCCTCGAAATGCAGACCCGTGGTGGGCTCGTCGAGGATGTAGAGGGTCCGGCCCGTCGCCCGCTTCGACAGCTCCTTGGACAGCTTGACCCGCTGGGCCTCGCCGCCCGACAGGGTCGTCGCCGGCTGGCCGACCTTGACGTAGCCCAGCCCCACCCGCTCCAGGGTCAGCATCTTGTCGCGGATCGACGGCACGGCCTTGAAGAACTGCGCGGCTTCCTCGACCGTCATGTCCAGAACGTCGGATATGCTCTTGCCCTTGAAGACGATTTCCAACGTCTCGCGGTTGTAGCGCTTGCCCTTGCAGACGTCGCAGGTGACGTAGACGTCGGGCAGGAAGTGCATCTCGATCTTGATGACGCCGTCGCCCTGACAGGCCTCGCAGCGGCCGCCCTTGACGTTGAAGCTGAAGCGGCCGGGGCCGTAGCCGCGGGCCCTGGACTCCGGCAGGCCCGCGTACCAGTCACGAATGGGGCCGAAGGCGCCTGTGTAGGTGGCCGGGTTCGAGCGTGGGGTGCGGCCGATCGGCGACTGGTCGATGTCGATGACCTTGTCGAACAGCTCCAGCCCCTCGATGCGGTCGAAATGCGCGGGCGCGTCCGAGGCGTTGTGAAGGCGGCGGGCGGCGGCCTTGTAGAGGGTCTCGATCGTGAACGTGGACTTGCCCCCGCCCGACACGCCGGTGACGCAGGTGAACAGCCCGACGGGAATCTCGCCGGTGACGTTCTTCAGATTGTTGCCGGTGGCGCCCGAGACCTTCAGCATCTTCTTGCGGTTGACCGGACGCCGGCCCTCGGGCGGCAGTTCGATCTCGCGCTCGCCGGTGAGGTACTTGCCGGTGAGGGAGCGGGGGTTGGCCATGACCTCGGCGGGCGTGCCCTGGGCGCAGATCTCGCCGCCGTGGACGCCGGCGGCCGGGCCCATGTCGATGACGTGGTCGGCCGTCAGGATCGCCTCCTCGTCGTGCTCGACGACCAGCACGGAGTTCCCGAGGTCGCGCAGGCCACGCAGACTGTCCAGCAGACGGGTGTTGTCGCGCTGGTGCAGGCCGATCGACGGCTCGTCCAGCACATAGAGCACGCCGGTGAGGCCCGAGCCGATCTGCGACGCCAGCCGGATGCGCTGGCTTTCGCCGCCAGACAGGGTGCCGGAACTGCGCGACAGGTTCAGATAGTCGAGGCCGACGTTGTTCAGAAAGCGCAGGCGGTCGTTGATCTCCTTCAGGATCCGCCGGGCGATCTCCATCTGTTTTTCGGTCAGCTTGCCGTCCAGGCCGGTGAACCACTCGTGGGCGTGCTTGATCGACAGCCACGACACCTCGGCGATGTCCTGACCGGCGATCTTGACCGCCAGGGCCTCGGGCCTCAGACGCTTGCCGCCGCAGGCCTCGCACGGCGTCTCGGACTGGTAGCGGCCCAGCTCCTCGCGCACCCAGGCGCTGTCGGTCTCGCGCCAGCGACGCTCGAGGTTCGGCAGGACGCCCTCGAACGGCTTTGTGGTCTCGTACTTGCGGGCGTTGTCGTCGTAGACGAAGCGGACCTTCTCGCCGCCCGAGCCGTGCAGGATCACCTGCTGCGCCTTCTCCGGCAGGTCGCGCCACGGCTTGTCCATCGAGAAGCCGTAGTGGGTCGACAGCGACTGCAGCGTCTGGGTGTAGAGCGGCGAGGGGCCGCGCGACCACGGCGACACGGCGCCGGCGTGCAGGGTCTTGTCGCGGTCGGGCACGACCAGGTCGGCGTCGAACGCCAGCTTGACCCCCAGACCGTCGCAGACCGGGCAGGCGCCGAACGGGTTGTTGAACGAGAACAGCCGCGGCTCGATCTCGCTGATCGTGAAGCCGGAGACCGGGCAGGCGAACTTCTCGGAGAAGGTGATGCGGCGCGGCTCTTCCCCCTCCGGCGCGTTCGCCCACTCCGCCACGGCGATGCCGTCGGCGAGGCTCAGCGCGGTCTGCAGGCTGTCGGCATAGCGTCCCTCAAGGCCCGGCTTGGTGACGATGCGGTCCACGACGATGTCGATGTCGTGCTTGAACTTCTTGTCGAGCTGCGGCGCGTCCTCGATGGCGTAGAACTGGCCGTCGATCTTCAGGCGCTGGAAGCCCGCGCGCTGCCACTCGGCGATCTCTTTCCGGTACTCGCCCTTGCGTCCGCGCACGACGGGGGCCAGCAGCAGCAGGCGCTCGCCCTCCGGCAGCTCCGTCAGCTTGTCGACCATCTGGCTGACGGTCTGGCTCTCGATCGGCAGGCCGGTCGCGGGGGAATACGGCACGCCGACCCGCGCCCACAGCAGACGCATGTAGTCGTGGATCTCCGTCACCGTGCCGACGGTCGAGCGCGGGTTCTTCGACGTCGTCTTCTGTTCGATGGAGATGGCGGGCGACAGGCCCTCGATCAGGTCCACGTCGGGCTTGCCCATCAGTTCCAGGAACTGGCGGGCGTAGGCGCTCAGACTCTCGACGTAGCGGCGCTGGCCCTCGGCATAGATGGTGTCGAAGGCCAAGGACGACTTGCCCGAGCCCGACAGGCCGGTCATCACGACCAGCTTCTCGCGCGGGATGTCGACGTCGACGCCCTTCAGATTGTGTTCGCGCGCGCCACGCACGCGGATGAAGTCGTGTTTCTCGGTCATGGAATCCGGGAACGCCAGGAAGCCGGAGGCGGGTCCGGCGCAACGGCGTCATATGGGGATCAATTCGGCCAGTTCAGCAAGAACATATTGGGAACCTTCGTCGGCGTCCGCCAACCTGCTGCCGCCGGTTGGCAGCAGGGGGCGCCGGCGCCGGGCGGCGGTTGTCAGAGCGATCTCCACCTGACAGATTTCGGTTGAAGGGGAGGGACTCCATGGTTCGATGGATCACGCCGCCGGCCGTCTGCGCGGCGCTGGCGACGGCCGCGTGCGGCTTGCCGGCGAAGACCGCCAGTCCGGAACGCGAGGCAGAGGCGCGGGCCCTGCTTGAGGAACTCGCCGCCGGACAGGACGACCGGTTGACCGCGCGCATGTCGGCAAGGGTCGACGGGGCCCAGATGGCCGCCCAGCTGCCCTTCCTCAAGTCCCTGGTGCCGCAGGGGCCCGTGCCGGAGGGCGAGACCGTGGGCTGGCACGCCAACGCCGGCACGGCCGGATCGACCTATGAGGTCGTGCGGACGTACGACTATCCGGACCGGGTCCTGACGGTGAGCACCATGTTCATGAAGGAAGGCGCCCAATGGAAGGTGGTGGGCTTCCACCTGGCGCCGACGATGAAGGCCGGAGCCACGCCCGTCACGATCGCGCCTCCGGATCCAGGTTGACGTCGCCTGCGGACGGAGAGGTCTCACTCCCCGATGAAGGCGCCGAGGTTCAGGTTGAAGACGCAGACGTGGGCGGCGCCGTCGCGGCGACAGACGTCGAGGCCGTAGAGGTCTTCCTGCATGCGCTCCGTCGACCGGTGCACGACGCCGTCCTCGACCCATTCGGAGCCGATGGCGGCGCTGCGGGGGGCCAGCGCCCCGAACAGGGCTTCGGCCGTGGCCCCGGTGCAGGTGAACCGGATCATCCGTCCCTCGCCGTCGTCGGCGATCATGTCCACGCCGGCCGAAGTCTGCGCCTGGTCGACGCAATCGAGCACGAGCCGGGCGGTCTGGGTGAGGGGCCGACCCGGAATCGGGGTGAGATCCGGCGGGCCGGAAGCCTCTCCTCCGCCGCCGTGGCCGGCGCAGGCGGCGGTCGTCAGGCTCATCGCGAGGGCGATCAGGACGCGCATGTTTTCTCCCCTTCGGCCCAGCCTCTCACCGTTGCGGCGAAATGACCATGCGTGAAAATCCTTGCGCGGGCCCGGCTTCGTCCGCATCTTCGCAGGACACGAAGTGGCGTAGGAAGCGTCGAACATGATCGGACCGGTCGAAATCGCTCTGGGGCTCACGGCCGCGGGTCTGGCCGGCGTCTGGATCGCGGCCCAGCCCAAGCCTCGCCCGGCGCCCGTCCGCGCGCGTCGCCGGCGTCGCTGAGCCGGCTCAGCCCCAGGCTTCGACGGCGCCCACGCGTTTGAGACGGGGTTCGCGCAGCCGGAGCGTCGGTTCCGCCTCGGCGCGGCCGAATAGCCAGCCCTGCCCGAAGCGGACGCCGAGGTCCTGGAGCATCACGGCCGTCTCTTCGGTTTCGATCATCTCGGCCACCACATCGACCTTCAGCGAGGCGCACAGGGCGGCGAGGTGGGCGATCAGCGTGGAGGCGCGCGAGTCCGTCTCGAGCCGTTTCACGAACCCGCCGTCGATCTTGACCATGTCGACCTTGAGGCGGCCCAGCCAGTCGAAGGATGCGGCCCCGGCGCCGAAGTCGTCGATGCAGACGCGGACGCCGGCCGCCCGCAGCCAGGACAGCCGCGTGTTCGCGGCTTCGAGATCGGCCAGCGCGGCCGTCTCGGTGACTTCCACCATCAGGCGGCGGCGCAGCGAGGGATCCGCCTGGGTCATCCGCAGCAGCCCGTTCACATAGGCGTCGCCGGCCAGCGAGGCGGCCGAGGCGTTGACGGCGACCTCGAGCGTCCCGCCTCCGGGCCGACGCAGGCGTCCCAGCGCCTTCTCCGCGACCGCGAGATCGAAGGCCTCCACCAGCCCCAGTTCTTCCGCCATGCGTATGATGGGCGCCGGCCCGCCGACGGCGCCGAAGCGGGCCAGGGCCTCGAAATGATGGACGGCGCGGGTCGAGAGGTCGACGATCGGCTGCCAGTGAAGCTCGAACTCGCGGGTCCGGACCATCTCGGAAAACCTGTCGGCGTCGCGCAGGGTCTGATTCAGATGAGCGCCGAAAGTCTGTTCCGGATCGAACGCGCCGCCGTCCTTCAGGCAGGACTCGATGGTGAAGCGCAGGGCGCGGAGGGCGTTCACGGGCGCGGCGCCGGGCGAGAGCGAGACCCGGGCGACGCGGGGCTCCAACTCGCAGCCTTCGGCGGCGGCGGCGGCCGCGGCCTTGACGGCCTCCGAAAGATCCTGCGCGACGTCCCCCCGAAGAAGGGCGAAGCGGTCGGGCGCGAGGCGCGCGGCCGAGCGGCCGTCCAGAGAGGCGGTCTGCAGGGTCGCCTCCACCCGCTCGGTGACCGATCGCCCGGCCTCGCCCAGTCCCGGCACGTCCACGAACGCCAGGTCGACGGGGTGGCCGCGTCCGGGCGCCTCGAGGACTTCGCGGGCCCGGTCGAGGAAGCCGGCGGGCGAGGCGAGAGGCGGGACTTCGGGGAGCTCGAGGGCGAAGGGCTCACCCTCCCAGGTGACGGCGCAGGAGGGGAGCGAGATCGGGAAGGCGGAAGGCGCGCAGGGTGGCGCGCCGGACCCGACCGTCCGCGCAGCTGAAGAGCAGCGAGACGGGGGTCGACCGGAGTCCGGGGCGCAGATCATGGAGCGCCGCATTCAGCTCCGTGCGGCTCGCGGCCCTCACCAGGTCCGTCGGCGGCTTGCCGCGCCAGCCGGACAGGTCGTCGGAGTCCGGACCCGCGCCCGCGCAGAACGCGACGGTTCCGTCTCCGGCGATTTCGATCAGGGCGTCGGCCGAGGCGAAGGCGAGGCCGAGGAGGCGAGACCTGGTCTGCATGAGGTCAGGATTTCACCGATCGGTGAAGACTCCTGCCAACGATCACCGTTAATGCGGCGCCGTCGGGCCTTGTTTCGGCCCGGTCCCGAGGGCAGTCTGCCCCTCGACGTTCAACGGGAGTGCCCACGGTCATGATCAGCGCGCTGGAAATCGGTTTCGCCCTTTCCCTGCTTGCCCTGGTCTGCGCCCATGTCCTCTCCGTCCGCCCACAACCCGTCCGCGTCCGCGCTCGTGACGCTCGCCGGCGTCGCCGCCCGCACGCCTGACGGCCGGAGCCTCTTCGACAATCTGACGCTCGCCTTCGGGCGCGAGCGGACCGGAGTGGTCGGCCGCAACGGCGTGGGCAAGACCACGCTGCTGCGCCTGATCGCCGGTCTGGCCGATCCCGTCGACGGCGCCGTGTCGCGGGCCGCGCGGGTCGGCTGGCTGCCCCAGCGCGACGACCCCAGACCCGGCGAGACCGTGGCGGACCTGCTGGGCTGCGCCGCGGCGCTGGCCCGGATCGCGCGGATCACCGTGGGGCAGGGGAGCGAGGACGATCTGGCGCTGGCGGACTGGACGCTGGAGACCCGTCTCGGCGTCGCATTGGCGGACGTCGGACTGACGGACCTGTCGCCCGCCCGGCGGGCCGGGACGCTGAGCGGCGGGGAGCGGACGCGGGTGAGGCTGGCGGCGCTCCTGCTGGCCGAGCCGGAGCTGCTGGTCCTGGACGAGCCGACCAATCATCTCGACGCCGACGGGCGCGCCGCCATCGCGGAGTTGCTGAATCGCTGGAAGGGCGGGGCCGTCGTGGTCAGCCACGACCGGACCCTGCTGCGGCGGATGGACCGGATCCTCGAGCTCTCCAGTCTGGGCGCCCGCATGTTCGGCGGCGGTTGGGACGCCTACGTCGCGCGCCGCGACGCGGAACGGGCGGCGGCCGTGCGGAGCCTGGACGTCGCGGAACGCGCGGTCGACGCGGCGACGCGCGAGGCCCGACGCGCGGTCGAGAAGAAGGCGCGCCGCGACCGTGCGGGACGAGCGTTCGCGGCCAGCGGCTCCGCGCCGAAGATCGTGCTGGGCATGATGGCCGAGCGGGCCGAGAACTCCGGCGGCGCCGAACGCCGACTGGCCGAGCGGAAGACGGCCCGGGCGGAAGCCGACCTGACCGAGGCTCGCGAGCGGGTTGAGCGGGTGCGGGCGTTGTCGATTCCCATGCCGTCGACGGGTCTGGCCGCGGGCCGCACCGTGCTGGAGCTGACGGAGGCGACATGGGACGCGCCGGGCGGGCGGCGCGTGCTGCACCCGACCTCCCTGCGGATCACGGGGCCGGAGCGCGTGGCGGTGACCGGGCCGAACGGCGCGGGAAAGACGACGCTGCTGCGGATCGTCGCCGGCCAGCTCATCCCGACGGCGGGTACGGTCTCACGTCCGGTCGAGGCCGCCCTGCTGGATCAGGAGGCGGCGATCCTGAAGCCCGACGAGACCCTGCTGGAGGCGTGGCGGCGGCTGAATCCGGAAGGCTCGACCAACGACGCCCAGGCGGCGTTGGCCCGCTTCCTGTTCCGCAACGTCGTCGCGCAGCGGACGGTCGGCACGCTGTCGGGTGGCGAGCGGCTTCGCGCCGCCCTGGCCTGCGTCATGACGGGCGCGGCGCCGCCGCAGCTGCTCGTGCTGGACGAGCCGACTAATCACCTCGATCTGGAGTCGATCGAGGCGGTGGAGGCGGCGCTGGCCGCCTACGACGGCGCGCTGGTGGTGGTCAGCCACGACCGTGACTTCCTCGACGCCGTCGGCGTGGAGCGGGAGGTCGCCCTCTAGGCCGTGCGGTTGAGGGCGACGGCGGTCGCGTTGGGGGCGTTGGCGTGTCCCGCCGCGCCGTAGGCAGACGGATTGCCCCGCTGCGCGGCCACCTCGGCGGCGATGGTGCGGACCAGTCCTTCCGAAACGGTGCGGGCGGCCTCGACGACGCGCGAGTGGGCCGACAGGGCGACCTCGAACAGCTCGGTCGCGTGGACCAGCTCCATCCGGTCGGCGACGGTGGCCGCCTTCAGCACGTCGGGTCGGGCCTTCAGCTGGGCGGACTCGCGGCGATAGACGTTGGCCATCTCCTGCGTCTCGGCCTGCCCGGCCAGCAGGTCCCGCGCGCGGTGCTCGCGGAACGCCTCCGTTTCGGTCTCCAGCCGCCCCGTCAGGCGGCGGGTCAGGTCGATCAGGCGACGGACGTGGAAGGCGGCGGTCTGCGGGTCGGCGCTCATGCCTGCATCTCCTGCATCTGGATCATCTGGGCCATGACGTGGTCGGCCAGACCGACGCCGCCGGCGCGGGCGACCTGCTTGCCCATTTCGTCGAGCAGGAAACCGCGCCACGTGGCCTCCGCCTCGCCGCCGCCGAACGGCGCCTCGGTCGAAACGCCTTCGAACATCGGCCGCAGCATCTGGGCGATGAAGGAGGCCTCGAACGCTTCGGCGGTCTGCTTGATGCGGTCGGGAACGACGCGCGGCGGCGCGGCGGAGCGCAGCAGGTCGGGGGAGACCACGAGAGGATCGCTCATCACATCACCTCGATGTCGGCCTGGAGGGCGCCGGCGGCCTTGATGGCCTGCAGGATGGAGATCAGGTCGCGCGGCGAGACGCCCAGCGCGTTCAGGCCGGCCACGAGGCTGGACAGGGAGGCGCCGCCGTCGACCATGCGGATCTGGGTCCCGCGATCCTCCTCGACCGTCACGTCCGACTGGGGCACGACCACGGTCTCGCCGTCGCTGAAGGGTTCGGGCTGGCTGACCCGCGGGTTTTCCTGCACCGAGACCGTCAGGTTGCCGTGGGCGATGGCGACGGTGGAGACGCGCACGCTCTCGCCCATGACGATGACGCCGTTGACCTCGTCGATGATGACCTTGGCCGGGGCGTCGACCGCGACCGACAGGTTTTCGACGCGGCTGAGGAAGTTGGCCGTGCCGTAGCCGGCCGGCGGGCGCAGGACGACCACCGTGCCGTTTTCGGCCCAGGCCGTGTTCGGGAACATCTGATTGACCGCGCCGGCGACGCGCTGGGCGGTGGTGAAGTCCGGGTTGCGCAGGGTCAGGCGCACCGCGTCCTGACCGTTCAGGTCGAAGCCCGTCTCACGCTCGACCACGGCGCCCGAGGCGATGCGGCCGGCCGTCGGCACGCCGCGCGTGACCGAAGAGCCCGAGGCGCCCGAGGCCGAGACCGCGCCGGTCTGGATCGAGCCCTGCGCCACCGCATAGACCTGACCGTCCCAGCCCTGCAGCGTGGTGACCACCACCGTGCCGCCCTGCAGGCTCTTGGCGTCGCACAGGGTCGAGACCGAGACGTCGATGCGCGAGCCCGGCGCGGCGAACGGCGGCAGCTCGGCGGTGACCATGACGGCGGCCACGTTCTTGGTGTTGGCCTGGGCGCCGCGGATGTTGACGCCCTGCCGCTCCATCATGCTGTCCAGGGACTGTCGCGTCAGGGGGCAGTTGCGGAGGTTGTCGCCCGTGCCGTTCAGCCCGACCACCAGGCCGTATCCGACCAGCTGGTTGGAGCGCACGCCCTCGATCGAGACGATGTCCTTGATCCGCGACTGGGCCAGGGCCGGCGTCGAGGCCAGGGTCACGAGGCCCGAGACGGCGAGGGCGGTGAGCAGATTCTGCATGCGCGGCGAACTCCCGGAGTGCGGTCGCTCATCCCCTTGCGAGGATCGTGCCGGGCGGAAATGCGTGTGAATCCAGCGCTCCGGCCCCGCGAGGCCGGGCCACGGGCGGCAAAGTCTGCCGGGGCGTTAACCAAACGGTGACGGCGCGCCGCCATGGTCGCCCCATGAAGCGGAGCGCCCACCGATGAAGGTGACCGGACCCAGCGGGCCCAGGCCCGTCGACGCCGCCCGTCCCCAACGTTCCGGCGCGGGCTTCGCCCTGCCGGGCGCGCCGGCCCCGGCTTCGGCGGGCGCGGCCGCCGCCGCCAGCGCCGCGGCGGGAGTGGCCGGGGTGTCCGCATTGATGGCGTTGCAGGGGGTCGAGGACGCCACGGAGCGCAAGCGCCGCGCCATGCGCCGGGGGCGCGGCCTGCTGGACGGTCTGGACGCCTTGCGGCTGGCCGCCCTGGAAGGCGCGGACGACGCGCCCGCACTGCAGCGCCTGTCGAGGGCGGTCGGAGAAGCGGCCGCCGAGGTCGACGACCCCGGCCTCGCCACGGTTTTGACCCAGATCGACCTTCGCGCCGCGGTGGAGCTGGCCAAGCGCGAGGTTCGCCGCACTGCAGCATGAACCGCCGGAAAACATGACGAAATGTTCACGTCAGGCGGGAAGGTGAGGAAGAAATGTCACGCCATGACGCAGACGTGAAGCGTGACCGCATTGTGGCCTTCACAACACCGTTGTCGCGACTCTCTTGCCCGGTTAATGGGGCGGCCATGCGCCGCAGGGGGGCGCGACTAGTCGAGCGTGAGTGAAATGACCGCGTTGGCTGCCAAGACGCCAGAAGTCGAACCGGCCTATAGGCCTTCGGACGACGAACCCTTCATGAACGAGCGGCAGCTGGCCTATTTCCGCGGCAAGCTGCTGGCCTGGAAGGAGGACATCCTCAAGGAGTCCAAGGGCACCGTCGTCAACCTGAAGGCCGAGACGGAGAACCACCCCGATCTGGTCGACCGCGCCTCGTCGGAATCCGACCGGGCGCTGGAGCTGCGGACGCGCGATCGTCAACGCAAGCTGATCTCCAAGATCGACGAGGCCCTGCGCCGCATCGACGACGGCTCGTACGGCTATTGTGAGGAGACGGGCGAGCCGATCAGTCTGGGCCGTCTGGAAGCCCGTCCGACCGCGACGCTGTCGGTCGAGGCCCAGGAGCGCCACGAGCGCCGCGAGCGGGTCCACCGCGACGACTGAAACCCGGGGGAGGGACCATGTTCCGCATCGCCCCGGTCCTGACCGCGCTGATCCTGCTCGCCGGGTGCATTCCGGGGCCGGCGCCGGGCGTCCTGCCGCTGAACCACCTGCCGGCGCTGCGCGGCGACTATTTCCCCCTGGAGTCCCGGGAGGTCGGACGCGCCTTCCACATCTACGTCCGGCTGCCTGACGGCTACGATCCCGGCGCCGCGGCGCGCCACCCCACCGTCTATCTGACCGACGGGGACAGCCTGTTCCCCATCCTGGCCGCCAATCACCTGTTCCTGACCTATGACGACGGCCTGCCCGAAGCGATCGTGGTCGGCATCGCCTATGGGGGCTTCGATCCGTCGGTGAACCGTCGCAACGTCGACTTCCAGACGCCGGGCGACGGCGTGGCGGCCGAGGCGGCCGGCGCCGCCGCGTTCAACCGGTTTCTGCGGACCGAGCTCATCCCCGAGATCGAGCGCCGGTTCCGCGCGGACCCGGCGCGCCGCGTCCTGTTCGGCCAGTCGCGCGGCGGAGCCTTCGTGCTGTGGTCGGCGATCCACGACCCGGACCTGTTCCAGGGCCGCATCGCCAGCAACCCCTCCCTGACGCCCGGCATCGAGTCGCTGATGGGCCCGGCGGCCCCTGCGGCCCGGAACGACCTCGGCATGGTGATCGTCAGCGGCACGCGGGATCGGGCCGACCTGCAGGAGGAGGCGGCCCTTTGGGGCTCGACGTGGGAGGCGCGCCCGGACCGGCCATGGCGACTCCATCGCGCCCGGGTCGAGGGCGGCACCCATGCGGCAAACGCCGGCGACGCCTACCGGATCGGCATGAACTGGCTGTTCGGGCGCGCGGGTCCGCCTTGACTTCGCCCGGTCGGGGCGCGACCTAGCCGCCTCCCGTTTCGAGGTCGCCCGAGCCCATGTCCGTCAAGGTCCGTTTCGCCCCGTCGCCGACGGGGAAGCTGCACGTCGGCAACGTCCGCACCGCCCTGGTGAACTGGCTGTTCGCGAAAGGTCAGGGCGGCGAATTCGTGCTGCGCATCGACGACACCGACCTGGCGCGGTCGACGCCTGAGTTCGAGCGGGGCATCGAGGACGACCTGCGCTGGCTGGGTCTGGTCTGGGACGAACGGCACAACCAGTCGAAGCGGTTCGACCGCTATGAGGCGGCCGCCGAGGCGCTGAAGTCCGCCGGTCGGCTGTACGCCTGCTACGAGACCGCCGAGGAACTGGATCGGCGTCGGAAGGTGCAGCTGTCCCGCGGCCTTCCGCCGATCTACGACCGGGCCGCCCTGAGCCTGACGGACGCCGAAAAGGCCGCCTATGAGGCCGAGGGCCGCCGCCCCCACTGGCGCTTCAAACTGGATGGTCGTCGGGTCTCCTGGGAGGATCTCTCGCGCGGCCACGCCGAGGTCGACACGGCCTCGATGTCCGATCCGGTGCTGATCCGCGAGGACGGCCTGTTCCTCTACACGCTGCCGTCGGTGGTGGACGATCTGGACATGGCGATCAGCCACGTGATCCGCGGCGAGGACCACGTCACCAACACGGGTGCGCAGATCGAGATTTTCGAGGCCCTGATCGCCGCCGGGTGGGGCGGACGGGTCCCGGGCTTCGCCCACATGCCGCTGCTGGTCGGCGCGGACGGGCAGGCGCTGTCGAAGCGGCTGGGCTCGCTGTCCATCAGCGAGATGCGCGAGCAGGGCTATGAGCCGATCGCCATCGTCAGCCATCTGGGCCGCATCGGCACCAGCGATCCTCTCGAGGTCGGCGAGTCGATCGAGGCGCTGGGCGCGGGCTTCGCCTTCTCGAAGATGGGCCGTTCTCCGGCCCGCTACGACACGGCCGATCTGGATCGGTTGAACGCGCAGGCGCTGCACGCCATGCCCTATGAGGCGGCGCGACCGCGGCTGGCCGAAGTCGACGCCGATCTGGGCGAGGACTTCTGGAACGTGGTGCGTGCCAACCTTCAGAAGTTCGGCGACGTCGTTGAAATGGCGCGACTCGTCCGGGGTCCCGTCGTGCCGGTGATCGAGGATCCGGCGTTCGTCGCGACGGCGGCGCGGCTGCTGCCCGAGACGATCGACGCCGGCGCATGGTCGGTCTGGACCGAAGCGGTCAAGGCCGAGACCGGCGCCAGGGGCGGCGCCCTCTTCAGGCCGCTGCGGCTGGCGCTCACCGGCCAGACCCACGGTCCGGAGATGGCGGCGCTGATTCCGCTGATCGGTCGCGACGGGATCATCGCCCGGCTCGGCTCGGTCGCCTGAGTCCCTGCGAAAAGGGCCGCCCCGAAGGAGCGGCCCTTTCAGTCCTCGAACCTGAACGCGATCAGGCGTTGCAGGTCGCCAGTTGCTCGGCGGAGAGGACCTGACCCTTCCAGGTGAAGGCGGTGACCTTGCCCACGCGGGCGACGACGCGGCGGCAGGCGCGCGCGGCCGGCTGGTTGGCGCCGCCCGTGGCGGTGCAGGTCGCGCCCTCGCAGGTCCAGCCGGCGCCGTCGATGATGGTGCGGCCGGCCGGCGCCGTCGAGGCGTCGGCGAGGGTCAGGGAGTTGGCGGGCGTCTGGGCGACCGCGGGGGCGGCGAGGGCCAGGACGGCAGCGAGGACGAAAGCGCGCATGGGAGGGCTCCGTGAATGATCAGGCATGTGCCGACGGTGGAGGAACGCCTCGCCGCGGCGGCCGTCAAGGTGCGTATCGTTTAAAAACGCACTATGGCCTGATCATTGATCACTTATCGGCGATCATGTTGCAACGGCGCCGCATCGCGACCCGTCGCCACAGCCCTGACCACCTCCTCGAGGTCCGCGTGGATCTCGTAGGCCCCGAGGAAGGATTCGGGCGTCATGCCGGTCTCGATGCTGTGTCGCATGAGGGCGTCGAAGGCGTTCCAGAAGCCGTCGGGGCTGTGGAAGACCACCGGCTTGGGATGCAGGTCCAGCCGCTTCCACGACAGGACCTCCACCGCTTCCTCAAGCGTGCCGACGCCGCCCGGCGCGACGATGAAGGCGTCCGAGGCGTCGTACATCAGCGTCTTGCGCTCGTGCATGGAGGTGACGACGACCGTCTCGACGTCGTCGAACAGCCGCTCCCGGCTGCGGAGGAAGGCCGGCATGATGCCCACCACCCGGCCGCCCGCCGCGTGCGCGGCCCGCGCCGCCGCGCCCATCAGGCCGACCCCTCCGCCGCCGTAGACCAGGCGCCACCCGCGTTCGGCGATCATCCGCCCCAGTCGCGCGGCGCCTTCGGTCAGGGCCGGATCCGCGCGCTCCGAGGAGCCGCAGAAGACGCAGACGGAGAACCCGTCGAAGGGTCGGAGATCGGAAAGGGCGGCCATGGGTCCTCGACAAGGGGGTGCGCCCATGGACATAGCGGAGGACCGATCCCCGCCATAGGCCCCCGATGCTTCGATCCGCCGTCCCCGTCGTCCTCGTCGCCCTGCTGGTCTCGGCCTGCGACCGACCGGAGTCCGCGCCGGGCGACCCGGCGCCGCAGGAGGCCTCGTGGCGCGCGCCGCCCCGCGTGGACCGCGTGGTGGTCACGGGGGGAAGCATCTCGCTGACCGGACAGGCCCAGCCGGGCGGCCGCGTCGTGATGCGGGACGGCGAGGGCCGCGCGCACGCCGCCACCGCGGGGCCCGACGGCGGGTTCGAGCTGGGCCTGCCCGCGTCCCCGCAGCCCATCCTGCTGCGTCCGGAGGATCAGGACGGGCAGCGCGGCTTGCCGGGGCCCGACGCGGTTCTGGTCCTGCCCGACGGCGCCGCGCTGGCGCTCTCTCCCGGCGCCCCCTCACGTCGCCTGGACGGGGGAACGGGCCTGTCCGCGATCGACTACGACGGGCGCATGGTTCTGGTTTCGGGCCGCAAGGACCGCGGGCCCGCGGTCGTGCGGATGGGCGCGGGGGCGGGCATGGAGGTTCAGGTGGACGCCGCCGGCGTCTGGACGGTGCGCACGGACCTCGCGGGCCTCGGCGGATCGATCGTCGTCGACGGGGTCGAGCACGCCCCGGTGCTGGCCCGCGTCGCGCCCGGAACCGTCTCGGCGGCCGGCGGAGGCGCCTTGATCGGCTGGGCCGCCCCTGACGGCGCCCCGCTGTCGACCTGGATTCCGGCGCGTTAACTTCCCGGCAACCAATTCAGCGGAACGAGGGTATCGGACGCCTTTCGCGAGGTCGCCCACCATCACCAGACCCTTCAGGCCCGGCCCTCAACAGGTCGGGTCTTTTTTCGTCCGAAGGTCGGGGAGGTCGAGAGTGGCTCCGCGGGTAGGATTCGAACCTACGACCAGCCGATTAACAGTCGGCTGCTCTACCACTGAGCTACCGCGGAACGGAGGCCCCTCTCGAGAGGGCGGCTCCATAGCAGTGGCCGCGCGCGTCGTGCAACGGTAAATCCGCCGCGATGACCCCCATCCGCGTAGAAGATCCCGACGATCCCCGCGTGGCGGGCTTCCGCGACGTGCGGGAGCGCGACCTGACGGGACGGCGCGGCCTGTTCGTCGCCGAGGGCGCGGTGGTCCTGAGGGCGCTCGTGGCGCCGGGGAGTCGGTGCGCGGTGGAATCGGTGCTGGTCGACGAACGCCGGGTCGGCGCGCTCGCCGACGTCTGGTCGGCCCTGGCCGATTGCGCGCCGGTGCACGTCGCCGCCCAAGGCGTGCTGGACGCGGTCGCCGGCTTCCATCTGCATCGCGGCATTCTCGCGCTGGGGCGCGTGCCGCCACCGGTTTCGCTGGACGAGGTCGCGGCGCCCGGGCCGAGGACGCTGCTGGTCGCGGGCGGCGTCGGCAATCACGACAACATGGGCGCTCTGATGCGCAACGCCGCGGCCTTCGGCGTCGACGCCGTGGTGCTGGACGACCGCTGCTGCGATCCCTTCTACCGCAAGGCGCTGCGGGTGGCGGTAGGAGCGACCCTCAGCCTGCCGATCGTCAGGGCAGGGGGGCTGGACGCCCTGCTGGAAGAGCTGACCCGGAGGGAGGTGGAATGCCTCGCCCTCAGCCCCGCGGGGCGCGAGAGTCTCAAGGACGTCCGCACCGCGCCGCGCCGGGCGGTGGTGGTCGGAACGGAGGGGCCGGGCCTGCCGCCGGAGATCGTCGCGCGGCTGCGCGCGGTGCGGATCGACATGCGGCCCGGGTTCGATTCCCTGAACGTCGCCACCGCCGCCGCGATCGCCCTGCACCAAATCACGCAGCCGTGAAGCTTCTTAACCCTTTGTACACCTTGATGGCCGGCCCGGAATGTGGCGGAGATGCGGCGTCCGGGGAGTTGGGTGTCATGTTCGTCAACATTGTCGGGGCCTTGGGTCGTCATTCGCGCGTGATCATCGGCTTGGCCGTGGTCGTCGCCGCCGTCAGCGCCGCGGGCGCCATCGGCTGGATCACCGCGCCCATCGCCTGAGGGCGGCCGCGGCGGGTTGTGGCCCGCCGGCCCATCTGCGAAGCCGGGCGGGAGCCGCCCGCGCCCGTGCGCGTTCGGCCCGCGTCCACGACCGCCGCCGGAGCCGCAATTGCCCATCGCCGTCCACGCCGTCACGCCCTTCGACGACCAGAGGCCCGGCACGTCCGGACTGCGCAAGTCCACGCGCCGGTTCATGCAGCCCGGCTATCTGCAGGCCTTCGTCCAGGCGATCCTGGAGTGCGATCCTCCGGACCCGGGCGCGACCCTGATCGTCGGCGGGGACGGTCGGTTCTTCGGCCGTGAGGCGGCGGAGACCGTCGTCCGCATGGCCGCGGCGGCCGGATACGCCCGCGTGAAGGTGGGGCGCGGCGCGCTCCTGTCCACGCCGGCCGCGTCGAATCTGGTGCGCGCGACCGGGGCCCAGGGCGCGGTGATCCTGTCGGCCAGCCACAATCCCGGCGGCCCGGACGGCGACTTCGGGGTGAAATACAACACCGCCTCCGGCGGCCCCGCGCCCGAGAGCCTCACGGAAGCGATCTTCGCGCGGTCGAAGGCCCTGGCCGACTGGCGCGTCGAGACGGACGGCGAGATCGATCTGGACCGTCTCGGCGAAACGCGCGTCGGCGGCTGTGCGGTCGAGGTGATCGATCCGGTCACGGCCTACGCCGATCTGATGGAAAGTCTGTTCGACTTCCCGGCGATCCGGGGACTGCTCGCCTCGGGCTTCCGCATGCGGTTCGACGCCATGCACGCGGTGACGGGCCCCTATGCGACCGAGCTGCTCGAGCGCCGGCTGGGCGCCCCGGCCGGAACGGTGATGAACGCGACGCCGCTGCCCGACTTCGGCGGCGGCCATCCGGACCCCCATCCCGAGCATGCGCCCGGGCTGATGGCGGCGATGACCGGGCCAGACGCCCTGGACTTCGGCGCGGCGTCGGACGGCGACGGCGACCGCAACATGATCGTCGGCCCAGGCGGCTTCGTGGTCTCGCCGGGCGACAGCCTGGCGATCCTGACGGCGCTGGCGGACCGCGTGCCCGCCTATGCGGGCGGCGTGGCGGGGGTGGCGCGCTCCATGCCGACCGCGCGGGCCGCGGATCGGGTCGCGAGGGCGCTGGGCGTCGACTGCTTCGAGACCCCGACCGGCTGGAAATGGTTCGTCAGCCTGATGGACGCCGGCCGCATCACCCTGTGCGGCGAGGAGAGCTTCGGCACGGGCTCGAACCATGTGCGCGAAAAGGACGGCCTCTGGGCCGTGCTGTTCTGGCTTAACCTTCTGGCGGCCGAAGGCGTGGGCGTCCGCGAGCTGGTGATGCGTCACTGGACCCGCTTCGGCCGCGACGCCTACCGCCGGGAGGACTACGAGGGGCTGGAGACCGGCCCGGCCGAGGCCTTCATGCAGGCCCTGAGGGGGCGGCTGGACGACGCGGCCGGACGGGCGTCGGGGCCGTTCAGCGTCGTGCGCGCCGACGACTTCGCCTACGTCGACCCCGTCGACGGGGCCGGCGCGGCCGGGCAGGGCGTGCGCGTCATGCTGAGCCCCGACGCGCGCATCACCTACCGCCTGTCGGGCACCGGGTCCTCGGGCGCGACGCTGCGGGTCTACCTCGAGACCTACCTGCCGCCAGAGCGGGCGGACGCCGATGCCGCGGCGGACCTAGACGCCCTGTCGGCGACGTCGCGCGCCTTCGCCGACGTCGGGGACCTGCTCGGGCGAGAGGCCCCCTCGGTCGTCACCGGCTGATCAGTCGGCCGGCAGCGCCTTCAGGTCGGCGTCGATCGCGTCGATCATCTCCTGGGTGACCTGGCCGTCGGACAGCGGCGCGACCTGCTCCAGCGTCATGCCCTCGAACTGGGGCCGGGCCGGATGGTCGGCGATGCCGGGAAGATGCTTCTCCAGCACGGCGGCGGCCTTCTCGTTCTCCAGCAGCTCGCCGATGGTCCAGCCGATGTTCGGCTTGGCGTCCTGGACGGCGGGCACGGCCGGAAGGGCCTGGGCGGCGGGCGCGGCGCCGGCCAGAACGGCGAGCGCGGCGAAGGCGGCGGCGATCTTGGTCATGATGGTCTCCCCGATGGTGGTCCAAGATTGAGCGCGGATATGCGACGGGCTCAAGACGAATGTTCCCCTTCGTCGCCGGGGACGCTAATCAGCGGCCATGACCGACGCCGCCGCCAAATCCAAACTGATCCAGGGCCGCACGGGCCCGTGGGAAATCGTCATGGGGCTGGAGATCCACGCCCAGGTGGCGTCGAACTCCAAGCTGTTCTCGGGCGCCGCCGTCGGCTTCGGGGCCGGGCCGAACGAGCAGGTGTCGCTGGTCGACGCGGGCTTCCCCGGCATGCTGCCGGTCCTGAACCGCTTCTGCGTCGAGCAGGCGGTGCGGACGGGGCTGGGCCTGCGGGCCAGGATCAACACCTTCAGCCAGTTCGACCGGAAGAACTATTTCTATCCCGACCTGCCGACCGGCTATCAGATCAGCCAGCTGTTCCACCCGATCGTCGGCGAGGGCGTCGTCGAGGTCGAGGGCGAGGACGGCGAGTTCTTCGACGTCGGCATCGAAAGGCTGCACCTGGAGCAGGACGCCGGCAAGCTGATCCACGACCTGTCGCCCAGCGAGAGCTACGTCGACCTGAACCGTGCGGGCACGGCGCTGATGGAGATCGTCTCCAAGCCCGACATCCGCACGCCGGAGCAGGCGGTCGCCTACGTCAAGAAGATCAGGACCATCCTGATGTACCTGGGCACCTGCGACGGCGACATGGAGAAGGGCAACCTGCGCGCCGACGTGAACGTCTCGGTCTGCCGCGAAGGCGGTTACGACCGGTTCAAGGCGACGGGCGACTTCTCGCATCTCGGCACGCGCTGCGAGATCAAGAACGTCAACTCGTTCCGCTTCATCGCCCAGGCCATCAACTACGAGGCGCGCCGCCAGATCGAGATTCTGGAGGACGGGGGCAAGGTCGATCAGGAGACGCGGCTGTACGACCCCACCGCCGGCGAGACGCGGTCGATGCGGTCCAAGGAGGAGGCGATGGACTATCGCTACTTCCCCGATCCGGACCTGCTGCCGCTGGAGATCGAACAGGCGTGGATCGACGGCATCAAGGCCTCGCTGCCCGAGCTGCCGGACGACAAGCGCCGCCGGCTGATGAGCCAGTACGGCCTGTCGCAGTACGATGCGGTGGTGCTGATCTCCGAACAGGCCAAGGCGGACTATTTCGAGGAGGCCGCCAGGGGGCGCGACGCCAAGCTGGTCGCCAACTGGGTCACGAACGAACTGTCGGCGCGTCTGGCGGCGGACGGGCGCGATTTCTCCGAGAACACCCTGCCGGCGGCCCACCTGGCGCAGCTGGTCGAGCTGATCGAGACGAGCGTCATCTCGTCCAAGATCGCCAAGGAGGTGTTCGACCACGTCTGGAACGGCGAGGGCTCGCCCGCCGAGGTGGTCGAGAAGCACGGCCTGAGGCAGGTGACCGACACCGGGGCGATCGAAAAGGCCGTCGACGACATCATCGCCGCCAACCCGGACAAGGCCGCCGCCGTCGCCGAAAAGCCCCAGGCCGTCGGCTGGTTCGTCGGTCAGGTCATGAAGGCCACCGGCGGCAAGGCCAACCCCGCCGCGGTGAACGAGATCCTGAAGGCGAAGCTGGGGCTATGAGCCCGCACGGGCGCAAGATGTTGTGGTGAACGACGGCCGGGCCTAGAAAGCCTGACCGTCGATTTCTCCCCAGGATTTCCGCCCGTGACCGCCTCCGCCCGCGACGCCTTCTTCTCGACCGATCTGGCCGCCGCCGACCCGGAGATCTTCAAGGGCATCGAGGGCGAGCTCTCGCGTCAGCAGGAGCAGATCGAGCTGATCGCGTCGGAGAACATCGTCTCCAGGGCGGTGCTGCAGGCGCAGGGCTCGGTCCTGACCAACAAATACGCCGAGGGCTATCCGGGCCGCCGCTACTACGGGGGCTGCGAGTACGTCGACGTGACCGAGAACCTGGCGCGCGAACGGGCCAGGGAGCTCTTCGGCTGCGCGTTCGCCAACGTGCAGCCGCACTCGGGCGCCCAGGCCAATCAGGCCGTGTTCATGAGCCTGCTTCAGCCGGGCGACGTCTTCCTGGGCATGGACCTAGCCTGCGGCGGGCACCTGACGCACGGCAGCCCGGCCAACCAGTCGGGCAAGTGGTTCCGGCCGGTCACCTACAAGGTCCGCGAGGACGATCACCTGATCGACTACGATCACGTGGCCGAGATGGCGCGGGCCGAGAAGCCGAAGCTGATCATCGCCGGCGCGTCCGCCTATTCGCGTCAGATCGACTTCAAACGCTTCCGCGAGATCGCGGACGAGGTGGGCGCATATCTGATGGTCGACATGGCACACTACGCCGGCCTGATCGCCGGCGGCGCCTACGACAGCCCGATCCCCCACGCCCATGTGGTCACCACGACGACCCACAAGACCCTGCGCGGCCCGCGCGGCGGCATGATCCTGTCCAACGACTTGGAGCTGGGCAAGAAGATCAACTCGGCGGTCTTCCCCGGACTGCAGGGCGGGCCGCTTGAGCACGTCATCGCCGCCAAGGCCGTGGCCTTCGGCGAGGCGCTGAAGCCGGAGTTCAAGGCCTATGCCCGCCAGGTGGTGGCCAACGCCCGGGCGCTGTCGGCCGTGCTGATCGAGCGCGGTCTGGCGGTCGTCTCGGGCGGCACCGACAGCCACATCGTTCTGGTCGACCTGCGCCCCAAGGGCGTGACGGGCAAGGCGACCGAGCTGCAGCTCGAGCACGCCCTGATGACCTGCAACAAGAACGGCGTGCCGTTCGACACCGCGCCCTTCACCGTGACCTCGGGCGTCCGGCTGGGCACCCCCGCCGGCACCACGCGCGGCTTCGGCGAGGCGGAGTTCAAACAGGTCGGCCACTGGATCGCCGACGTGGTGGACTCGATGAAGGGCGGCGACGAGGCCGATCCGGCCGTGTCGCGGCGCGTCGCCGGCGAGGTGCGGGCCCTGACCGCGCGCTTCCCGATCTACGGATGAGCTGACGATGAAGTGCCCCTTCTGCGGAAACGCCGACACCCAGGTGAAGGACAGCCGGCCGTCCGACGACGGCGCGGCCATCCGGCGCCGTCGGTCGTGCCCGTCGTGCGAGGGGCGCTTCACCACCTTCGAGCGCGTGCAGCTTCGCGAACTGATGATCCTGAAGCGCAACGGGCGCCGCACGCCGTTCGACCGCGACAAGCTGGAGCGCTCCCTGCGCATCGCCCTGCGCAAGCGGCCGGTCCAGCCGGAGCAGATCGAACAGCTGGTCAGCCGCATCACGCGCCAGCTGGAGAGTCTGGGCGAGACGGAAATCGCCTCCAGCGTCGTCGGCGACTTCATCATGAAGGCGCTGAAGGGCGTCGATGAGGTGGCCTACGTCCGCTACGCTTCGGTCTACAAGGACTTCCGCCACACGGGCGACTTCGCCCGCTTCCTCGGCGACGAGGGACTGGACGAGGGCTGATGCGCCCGCGCGTCACCCTGAAACTGGCGACGTCACTGGACGGACGCATCGCCACGGCTTCCGGCGAGAGCCGCTGGATCACGGGCCCCGAGGCTCGAAACCTCGGCCACCGGCTGCGCGCCGGAAGCGACGCCATTCTCGTCGGCGTCGAGACGGTGCTGGCCGACGATCCGCGTCTGACCACCCGTCTGCCCGGGGATGAGCCAGGTCCTGATCCAGTCCGTGTTGTGCTGGACAGCCGCTTGCGCACGCCCGCGGGGGCCAATCTCGCCCGCGAGGGGACGCTGATTCTGACTACGGCCGAGCCCCGGCCACTCGGTGGCGCCGAGGTCGTGCGCGTGGCGGCCGACGCGCAGGGACGCCCCGCCGTCCCGGCGGTGCTCGACACCCTTGCCGAACGCGGCGTCCGGACGCTGATGGTCGAGGGGGGAGGGCGCGTGGCCGCCGCCTTCGTGGCCGCCGGCGCGGTCGACGCCCTGTGGTGGTTCCGCGCGCCGATCCTGCTGGGGGCCGAGGGGCGGCCCTGCGTCGCGGCGCTGGCGCTTGCAAACCTGGCCGACGCCCCCAAGTTCCGACGCCTCGACGTCCAGTCCGTGGGCGACGACCTGTGGGAACGGTACGAGGCGCTGCGATGACTGGATCCGGACTCTCCGGACTGTCCGGACCCTGTTCTTTCAGTCCGGATCGCTGATGTTCACCGGCATCGTCACCGACGTCGGCAGGGTGCGTGCGGTTTCGCAGACCGATCGCGATCGTCGCTATGAGATCGAGACCGCCTGGGACGTCTCCGGCATCGATCTGGGCGCCTCGATCAGCCACGCGGGCTGCTGCCTGACCGTGGTGGAGAAGGGCCAGGGCTGGTTCGCCGTCGAGGTCTCCAACGAAACCCTGTCGAAGACCACGCTGGGGGCCTGGGCCGAGGGCGATCGCGTCAATCTGGAGCGCGCGGCGCGGCTGGGCGACGAAATGGGCGGGCACGTGGTCTCGGGCCACGTCGACGGCGTCGGCGCCGTCGTGTCCGTGGAGCCCGAAGGCGGGTCGCACCGGGTCACCTTCGAGGCGCCGCCGCCGCTGCACCGCTATGTCGCGGCCAAGGGCTCGATCACCGTCGACGGGGTGTCCCTGACGGTCAACGAGGTCGAGGGACGCCGGTTCGGCGTCAACCTGATCCCGCACACCTGGGATCACACGACGCTGGGGGGGCTGAAGGCCGGCGATCGCGTCAATCTGGAGATCGACATGCTGGCGCGATACCTCGCGCGGTGGCAGGAGACCGCGTGATGACTTCCGTCCTGGCCGCAAACGTGAACGACAGCCCCATCAGCCCCATCGAGGACATTCTGGAGGACGCCCGCAACGGGCGGCCCTACATCCTCGTCGACGCCGAGGACCGGGAGAACGAGGGCGACGTCATCATCCCGGCGCAATTCGCCACGCCGGACCAGATCAACTTCATGGCCCGCCATGCCCGCGGGCTCATCTGCCTCGCCATCACCCAGGAGCGGGCCCGGCAACTGCGCCTCCCGCCCATGTCGGCCGAGAACCGCGAGAGCATGGGCACGGCCTTCACCGTCTCGATCGAGGCGAAGGATGGGGTCACGACCGGCATCAGCGCGGCCGACCGCGCGCGCACGGTTCAGGTCGCGTCGGACCCGACGAAAGGCCCCGACGACATCGTCACGCCCGGCCACGTCTTCCCGCTGGTGGCGCGCGACGGCGGCGTGCTCGTCCGGACCGGCCACACCGAGGCGGCCGTCGACATCAGCCGCATGGCCGGCCTGACCCCCGCCGGCGTGATCTGCGAGATCATGAACGACGACGGCACCATGGCGCGGATGCCCGACCTGGTCGCCTTCGCCCAGCTGCACGGCCTGAAGATCGGCACCATCGCCGACCTGATCGCCCATCGCCGCCGCACCGAGCGGTTCGTGGAACGGGTGATGGACGCGCCGTTCGACAGCGTCCACGGCGGGCCGTTCCGGCTGATGCTGTACCGGAACGCCATCGAGGGGACCGAGCACATCGCTTTGGTCAAGGGCAAGGTCGAGGCCGGCAAGCCGACGCTGGTGCGGATGCATCAGGTCGACTTCGCCGCGGACATCCTGGGCCACGTCGAGGCGCGCCAGAACTATGTGCCGCAGGCGATGCGCGCGCTGAGCGACCATGCCGGCCCCGCCGTCATGGTCTTCCTGCGCGATCCAGAGCTGCAGGGTCTGGCCGAGCGGCTGGCCAACGTCGAGAAGCCGAAGGCGGTCGAACGGTCGCTGCGCAACTACGGCGTCGGGGCGCAGATCCTGCTGGATCTGGGCGTGCGGGACATGGTGGTGATGAGCTCCACCCGCCCCAATCCCACCGCGCTGGAGGGCTACGGCCTGCGCATCGTCGGTTGGCGCGACATGGACGGAGAAGACCGATCGTAAGCGAACCCCTGCGCGTCCTCGTGGTCGAGGCGCGGTTCTATGGCGACCTGGCCGACGCCCTGCTTGATGGGGCGACCGACGCCCTGCGCGCGCGCGACGTGGCGTATGACGTGATCACCGTGCCGGGCGCCCTGGAGATCCCGCCCGCCATCGCCCTTGCCGAAGAGGCCGGCCGCTATCCGACGGCGCCGCGCTATGACGGCTACGTCGCGCTCGGAACCGTGATCCGGGGCGAGACCTATCATTTTGAGATCGTGGCGGATCAGTCCGCCGCGGGGATCATGCAGCTGGGTCTGAAGGGGCTGTGCGTCGGCAACGGGGTGCTGACGACCGAGGATGAGGATCAGGCCTGGGCCCGGGCCCGGCGCAGCGAGGGCGACAAGGGCGGCTTCGCCGCGCGCGCCTGCCTGGACCTGATCGACCTGAGGAGGCGGCTGCGCGTGGGACTGAACGGATGAGCGAACCCAACAGCCTTTCGGCCGTCATGGCCCAGTTGGAAGAGGCGGAGAAGGCCAAGGCCGAGAAGGGTCTGACGGGGCGTCAGCGGCGCGCGCGCACCGTCGCCCGCCTCGCGGCCGTGCAGGCGCTCTACCAGATGGAACTGGCGGGAGAGGGGGTCGAGACCGTCATCGACGAGTTCACCCGGCACCGCTTCGACCGCGACATCGAGGGCCTGACCCTCGCCGAGGCGGACGAGGAATGGTTCGCCGACCTGCTGCGCGGCGTCGTGTCCGGACAGTCCGCGATCGACGCCGCGGTGACGAAGCGTCTGGCCAGCGGCTGGAAGCTGGAGCGGCTCGATTCCACGGTGCGGGCGCTGTTGCGCGCCGGCGCGTGGGAGCTCCGCGAGAAGACGGAGGTGCCGCGCGAGATCGTGATCGACGAGTACGTCGAGCTGGCCAAGGCCTTCTTCGACGAGGCCGAGGCGAGGTTCGTCAACGCCGCTCTGGACGGCGTCGCCCGCGATGCCCGCGATTGACGTCGCCGGCGAGTTCGAGACGATCGAGCGGCTGCTCCGGCCGCTGGCCCACCCTGACTACGCGCGCGGCCTGACCGACGACGTCGCGGTGCTGCCGTCACGGCCGGGCCACGACCTGGTCCTGACCCAGGACGCGATCGTCGAGGGCGTGCACTTCCTCGCCGACGACCCGCTGGAGGCGGTCGCGCAGAAGCTGCTGAGGGTGAACCTGTCGGATCTGGCCGCCAAGGGGGCCGAGCCGTTCGGATACCTGCTCACCTGCGCCTGGTCGCCGCGCTGCGGCTGGCCTGAGCGGATGGCCTTCTGCGACGGGCTGCGGGCGGACCAGAAGACGTTCGGCGTCGCCCTGATGGGCGGAGACACCGTGTCGACGCCGGGGCCGCTGAGCTTCTCCGCGACCCTGCTGGGCTGGACGCCCAAGGGCAGGGCGGTCGGCCGCGCCGGGGCCCGGCCGGGCGACCTGCTCTTCGTCACCGGCACGATCGGCGACGGGAGGCTCGGATTGCTGGCCGCGCAGGACCGCCTTCCTCTGGAGGTCGAGCGGGTCGCCGCCCTGGCCGACCGCTATCGCCGCCCGACGCCCCGGCTTGAGTTCGTCGACGCGATCCGCGCCCACGCCACCGCCTCGGTCGACGTCTCCGACGGCCTGATCGCCGACGTCGGCCGCGTCGCCGCGGCCTCCGGGTTGGCCGTCGAGCTGGACCTGGAGCCGCTGCCGCTGTCGGCCGCCGCCGACGCCTGGTTCCAGGGGCGGGTGGATCCCGAAGGCGCCCTGGTCGACCTGGCCACGGGCGGCGACGACTACGAGATCGCCTTCGCCGCCCCGCCGTCGGCCGAGACCGCACTGCGGCGGGAGGCGGAGCGGCTGCACCTGCGGCTGACGAAGCTGGGGCGGTTCACGCCGGGCCGGGGCGTGACCGCGCGCTGGGGCGGCAGGCCGGTCGGAATCTCGAAGCCCGGCTTCACCCACGGGTGAGTCAACGGAATTGCAACGCGCGCCGGTCAAGCTGCGCCGCATGATCCGCCGCAGCCTCCTGACCGCCGCCGCCGTCCTGGGCCTCGCCCCGCCTGCCCGCGCGGGAGGCGAGGAGGAGAGCGCGAACGTCAGCATCGCCGGCGTGGGCCTGCCGGTCATCTCGGGCGGAAGGGTGCGCAACTACGTGTTCGTCAGTCTGCGCCTCCACCTGTCGCGCGGCGCGGACGCGGCGGCGATCCGCAACAAGGACGCCTTCTTCCGCGACGCGCTGGTCCGCGCGGCGCACCGGACGCCCTTCACCCTGGCGGACGACTGGACCCGCCTGGATTCCCGCGCCATGTCCGCCTCCCTGCTCCAGTCCGCAACCCGCATCGCCGGCGCCCGGCAGGTCGCGCGGGTCGAGATCGTCAGCCAGTCCCCGCGTCGCCGCACGGGCGTGCGGCCCTCCTGAACGGCGTTCATCCGGCGGCTTGCGCGCCGCGTTCCGTGATGGCACGGTTTCGCCGCAATTCCCCAAGGACGCATCGTCCGCGTCCGTCGCGCACGGGGGGACCGGAAGGCGGAAGAAGGTCCTGAGGACCCGCCGCGCCAAGGGTCCGGGCGCTTTGCATCACAGGACTTGGAAACGCCATGACGAACTATCTGTGGCTGGTCATAGCCGCAGGCGCGCTGGGGGTGCTTTACGGCGCCGTCCAGACCGCCAGTCTTCTCAAAGCCTCGACCGGCAACGACCGGATGCGCGAGATCGCCGCGGCCATCCAGGAAGGCGCGAGCGCCTATCTGCGCCGCCAGTACATGACCATCGGCATGGTCGGGGTGGTCATCCTGATCGCCGCCTGGCTGCTGATCGGCCAGTGGGCCGCGATCGGCTTCCTGATCGGCGCCGTGCTGTCGGGCGCCGCGGGCTTCGCCGGCATGCTGATCTCGGTTCGCGCCAACGTGCGCACGGCGCAGGGCGCCAGCGAGAGCCTCGCGCGGGGTCTGGATCTGGCGTTCCGCTCGGGCGCGGTGACCGGCATGTTCGTGGCCGGCGGCGCCCTGCTTGGCGTGGCGGGCTACTATGCCCTGCTGACCGTCGGCATGGGCTTCGAGGGCACCAGCCGGGAGGTCATCGACGGTCTGGTTGCGCTGGGCTTCGGCGCCTCGCTGATCTCCATCTTCGCCCGACTGGGCGGCGGCATCTTCACCAAGGGCGCCGACGTGGGCGGCGACATGGTGGGCAAGGTCGAGGCGGGCATCCCCGAGGACGATCCCCGCAACGCCGCGACCATCGCCGACAACGTGGGAGACAACGTCGGCGACTGCGCCGGCATGGCCGCCGACCTGTTCGAGACCTATGCGGTGACCACCGTGGCCACCATGGTTCTGGCCGCCATCTTCTTCCGCGGCCAGCCGTACGTCGACGTCATGATGCTGCTCCCGCTGCTGATCTGCGCGGTCTGCATCGTCACCTCGATCATCGGCGCCTTCTTCGTCCGTCTGGGCAAGAGCCAGAACATCATGGGCGCCCTGTACCAGGGCCTGATCGTCACCGGGGTGCTGTCCGCGGCGGCCGTGTTCGGCCTGTTCCAGTTCCTGCAGGGGCAGGACCTGCTCGGCCCGGTCACCACGTCGGGCGGGCTGGTCATCGAGCCGATGAACCTGTTCTGGGCCGGCATGGTCGGTCTGGTGGTGACCGCCCTGATCGTGGTCATCACCGAATACTACACCGGCACCAACTATCGCCCGGTGAAGTCGGTGGCCAACGCCTCGGTCTCGGGTCACGGCACCAACGTGATCCAGGGCCTGGCCATGTCGCTGGAGGCCACGGCGCTTCCGGCCCTGGTCATCATCGTCGGCATCGTCGTCACCTACCAGCTGGCCGGCCTGTTCGGCATCGCCATCGCCACCACGACCATGCTGGGCGTGGCGGGAATGATCGTGGCGCTGGACGCCTTCGGCCCAGTCACCGACAACGCCGGCGGCATCGCCGAGATGGCGGGCCTTCCGCCGGAAGTGCGTCATTCGACCGACGCCCTGGACGCCGTGGGCAACACCACCAAGGCCGTGACCAAGGGCTATGCCATCGGTTCGGCCGGCCTGGGCGCCCTGGTGCTCTTCGCCGCCTACACCGAGGATCTGAAGCACTTCTCGGCGGAGGCCCTGCCGGGCAGCTTCTTCGACGGTCTGGGGCCTGTCGCCTTCGACCTGGCCAACCCCTACGTCGTCGTGGGCCTGCTGTTCGGGGGCCTGCTGCCCTTCCTGTTCGGCGGCATGTCGATGACGGCGGTGGGACGCGCCGCCGAATCGGTCGTGGCGGAGGTCCGTCGCCAGTTCCGCGAGAACCCGGGCATCATGACCGGTGAGGTGAAGCCGGAATACGGCAAGGCCGTGGACATCCTGACCTCGGCCGCGATCAAGGAGATGATCGTGCCCTCGCTGCTGCCGGTGCTGTCGCCGATCGTGCTGTTCACGGTCGTGCTGATGCTGCCCGCCACGGAAAAGGCCGACGCCTTCGCCGCCCTGGGCGCCATGCTGATGGGCGTGATCGTGACCGGTCTGTTCGTGGCCATCTCGATGACCTCGGGCGGCGGCGCGTGGGACAACGCCAAGAAGGTGATCGAGGAGGGCTTCACCGACCGCAACGGCGTGGTCCACGGCAAGGGCTCCGAAGCCCACAAGGCCGCGGTCACCGGCGACACGGTGGGCGATCCCTACAAGGACACCTCCGGTCCGGCGGTGAACCCGATGATCAAGATCACCAACATCGTGGCCCTGCTGCTGCTTGCGGTTCTGGCCAGCGGCAAGCTGGGGATCTGAGCCACCGCTCAAACAGGAAAGAGGCCCCGGAGAGCGATCTCCGGGGCCTTCTGCCTTGCGTTGACGGCAAGGGTGGAGGCGGCCCGGATCAGTCCGGGCGGCGTTGGCCGGGCGCGTCCTGGTCCGTCCGCGGCAGCTGGCCGCGGCCGACGTTGCCCAGCAGCTGTTCGAGAATCGTCAGCTCACGGCCGCGGGTCGGCGTCTCGTTGCGGTTCATGCGGACGTCGCGGCCGTCATCCAGGCCGAGAACGCGGACGGCCGCGACCTGATCGCCCTGGAAGACGATCTCGGTCACCGAGCGCTGGGACACCTGCGGCAGATTGAAGGTGTATTTCTCGGTCGTCTGGCTGATGTAGTACCAGATGTCGTCGCCCTCGAAGAGGGAGGTGGCCGAGGGCGTGCCGAGACGGTCGCGGACGCTGGTCTTGGTGTCCGTGCCCACGACGACGTCGGCCGGGACGGCGTCGACCGCCTGATAGCCGTGGACGCCGATCACCGGCGCGCACGCGGAAGCGGTCAGGGCCAGAGCGCCGAGGGCCGAAGCGGTCAGGATGCGGTACATGAAACGTCCATGTGCGGAGTTGCAGGCTTTGACCTAGCCCGTGCGCCGTCCTAGTTCAACGCCGCGGCGGAAAAGGGGCCGCCGACCATGCTGAAGAGACTTCTGGGGCTGAAAAGCCGACCCGACGCGGCCGATCGACTGTACGCCCACGCGGTGGCCCAGGCCCGTGATCCGCGGTTCTACGCCGTCCTGGGCGTCGCGGACCGCATCGACGCCCGGTTCGAGCTGTACGTGCTTCACGTCCAGTTGCTGATCCTGCGTCTGCAGGAACACGGCGAGGAGGGCCGCGAGCTTGCCCAGCGGCTGTTCGACGTCTTCGTCTCGGCGCTGGACAACGACCTGCGCGAACTGGGCGTCGGCGATCTGTCGGTGGCCAAGAAGATGCGCAAGCTGAGCGAACAGGTGTACGGCCGGATGTCGGCCTATGAGCCCGGACTGAAGGGCGAGGCGGGCGTCGACCTGGGGGCCGCCCTGGCGCGCAACGTCGCGCCGGAGACCGCGACGGCCGGTGAAGCTTTGGCGAGCTATGCCCTCGCCGCGCGTGACGCTCTTGCGGCGCAGGAGTTGGGTTCGCTGATTCAGGGGCCCGACTGGCCGGAGGTCGTCCCGTGAGCCAGCAACATCCCTTCAGCCGCCCCGTTCGCCTCCACCAGGTCGGCGTCGGCGTGACCCGTGTCCTTGAAGCCGACGAGGCCGAGCGCAAGGCGATCGCCAGATGGCTGGATCTCCAGGCGGTGGACGCCTTCTCGACGGAACTCACGCTGGCGCCCGCCGAGTTCGGCTGGCTGCTGAAGGGGAGGGTGAAGGCGGAGGTGATCCAGCGCTGCGGCCTGACGCTGACCCCGCTGCCCGCGACGGTCGACGAAGCCTTCACCGTCCGGTTGGTCGAGGCCGACGAGGCGGGAGGCGGCGAGGTCGAGGTGTCCCTGGAGGACGACGGGGCCGACGTGATCGAGGGCGGACAGATCGATCTGGGACACCATGCCGTCGAACAGCTGAGTCTCGCGCTCGACCCCTTCCCGCGCGCGCCCGGCGCCGAATTCGTGCAGCCGGAAGAGTCGGCGGAAATATCGCCCTTCGCCGTCCTGAAGGGCTTGAGGACCGGCGGCGACGCGTCGGAAACTTGACCTCGCGTCGCACGCTTGCATACAGCGGGCGCGCCGGTATCGTCCGCCGCCCGCGCCGGACACGAGCCGAAGGAGGCTCAAAGGCTTGCCTGACATGCTGACCATTTCCGTCGATGCCATGGGCGGGGACCACGGACCGTCCGTGACGGTGCCCGCGGTCGTGGCCTGGCGGCGCCGTCACCCGGCGACGGAGGCGCGCTTCCTGCTGCATGGCGACGAGGCGGCGATCCGGGCCGAGCTGGACAAGGTCGGCGAAGCCGCCGGCGCGGTGGAGGTCCGGCATTCCGACAAGGTCGTGGCCATGGACGAGAAGCCGGCCCAGGCCATGCGTCGGGGCAAGGGCTCCAGCCTGTGGAACGCCATCGAGGCGGTGAAGTCCGGAGAGGCGCACGCCGTCGTGTCGGCCGGAAACACCGGCGCCCTGATGGCCATCTCGAAACTGATCCTGCGCATGTCGGCGCATGGCCTGGAGCGACCGGCCATCGTGGCCAGCTGGCCGAACATGAAGGGCGGCATCACCGCCGTGCTGGACGTGGGCGCCAACGTCGAGAGCGACGCCGAGCAACTGGTCGAGTTCGCCATCATGGGCGAGGCGTTCGTCGGGGCGGTCCACGGCGTGAAACGCCCCACCATCGGCATCCTGAACGTCGGCTCCGAGGACATGAAGGGTCATGAGTCGGTGCGCGAGGCGGCACGCCTGCTGCGAGAGGGCGGCTTCGGTCTCGCCTACAAGGGCTTCGTCGAGGGCGACGACATCGCCAAGGGCACGGTGGACGTGGTGGTCACAGACGGCTTCACCGGCAACATCGCCCTGAAGACGGCCGAGGGCGTCGCCCGCTACATCTTCGCCCAGTTCAAGGGCGCCCTGACGTCCGGCGTGATGGCGCGGACGGGCGCTCTCCTCGCGCTGCCGGCGCTGAAGCGCATGCGCCAGCGGATCGACCCCAGCGCCATCAACGGCGGGCCGCTCCTGGGCCTGAACGGCATCGTCGTGAAGAGCCATGGCGGGGCGGACGCAAAGGGTTTCTCGAACGCCGTGCGGATCGCCGTCGATCTGGCGCGAAGCGATTATCTCGAGAAGGTCGGTCAGAACCTGAGCCAGTTGACCTCCGTGCTCGCCGCGCCGGCCGCCGATGCCGAGGAGAAGTCCCAGTGAGCGTCATCCGCAGCGCCGTGACCGGCGTGGGCGCCTATCTGCCCGAACGGGTCGTGACGAACGCCGAACTGTCGGAGATCGTCGACACCTCCGACGAGTGGATCCAGGAACGGACCGGCATCCGGCAACGTCATCGCGCGGCCGACGATCAACCGACCAGCGATCTGGCCGTCGAAGCCGCCAGAAAGGCGCTGGCCGCCGCCGGGAAAACTCCGGCGGACGTCGATTTGATCATCGTGGCCACGACGACGCCGGACATGACCTTCCCGTCGACGGCGTCGATCGTGCAGCGCAAGATCCTCGCCCCGACGTGCATCGCCTTCGACGTGCAGGCCGTGTGCACGGGCTTCGTCTACGCCATCAGCGTGGCCGACGGCTTCGTCGCGCGGGGTCATGCGAAATGCGCCCTGGTCATCGGCGCCGAAGAGATGTCCCGCCTGATGGACTGGACCGACCGGTCCACCTGCGTCCTGTTCGGCGACGGCGCGGGCGCCGTGGTGCTGGAGCCGGTGGAAGGTCAGGGAACGCCGGCCGACCGCGGCATCCTGGGCTTCTCCCTGCGAAGCGACGGCACCAAGACGGACCTGCTGTACGTCGACGGCGGGCCCTCGACCACCGGGACGGTCGGTCATCTGAGGATGGCCGGCAATCAGGTCTTCCGCCACGCCGTCGTGAACATCGCCGAGGCGGTGACCTCCGCGGCCGCCGCGGCGGGCGTCGAGGTGTCGGAGGTCGACTGGTTCGTGCCGCATCAGGCCAATCAGCGGATCATCCGCGGTGTGGGCGAGCGATTGGGGCTGGACGAGAACAAGGTGGTGTCGACCGTGGCCGACCACGCCAACACCTCCGCCGCGTCGATTCCGCTGGCGCTGGACGCGGCGATCCGGGACGGTCGCATCAAGCGGGGAGACCTGGTGCTGCTTGAGGCGATGGGGGGCGGGCTGACCTGGGGCGCCTGCGCGTTTCGCCTCTGAAACGAAGATTGGCCTTTGAAAATCAGTCCGCATGGCTCTTTATGTCGGCGGACCTGAAGGGCCGAGGGAGGGAAGATGTCCACGCCTGAGACCGTCACCCGCGCCGACCTGTGCGACGCCGTCCATGACGCGGTGGGCCTGTCGCGGGCCGAATGCGCCCAGTTGGTCGAACGCACTCTGGAACTGATCGTCGAAGCTCTGGAACGGGGTGAAACGGTCAAGCTGTCGGGCTTCGGCGTGTTCCAGGTCCGGGACAAGCGCGCCCGCATGGGCCGCAACCCGAAGACGGGCGTGCCGGCGGCGATCAACCCCCGCCGGGTCATCAGCTTCCGCGCTTCGCAGATCATGAAGAGCCGGGTTCACGACGCCCATCTGGCGGTCTGACCATGGCCAAGGCGCCGGACGCCTTCCGCACCATCTCCGAAGCCGCCGAGGACGTCGGCGTGCCTCAGCACGTGCTGCGCTTCTGGGAGACGAAGTTCGCCTTCGTGACGCCTTTGAAACGGGCCGGCGGCCGGCGATTCTACCGGCCCCAGGACCTCGCCGTGCTGCGCGGACTGAAGCGTCTGCTGCACGACGAGGGCATGACCATTCGCGGCGTGCAGAAGCTGCACAAGACCCGGGGCCTCAAGGCCGTCGCTGACGGAGCCGTGCCGGAACCAGAGGTCGGGGCGGCGCCCGAACCGCCGGGCCACGCGCCGGTGAAGGCCTCGACGAACCTGTCCATTCTGCGGGTGGCCCTGGCCCGCGTGGAGGCCGCGCGGGCGCGCTTGGACCGGGCGCTGTCAGCCTGAGGATTTTTCCTCCGATCGGGGTTTGCGCCGGACGCGGCCCCGTCTATAGGGAGCCCCTCTCGGAGCGTGGCGCAGCCTGGTAGCGCACTTGACTGGGGGTCAAGGGGTCGCAGGTTCGAATCCTGTCGCTCCGACCATCTTCCCTTGACCCTTCCGGCCCCATCGCTCGCCACGCGGCGGCTCGACGCTTGAGGCGGTTCGCGAGGCGGTCGCTCGCGACGTTCGCCGTCAGTCCTTTTTCCCGCCCTCGGCCCACTTGAGCAGCGGCAGCAGGGGCACGCCCCAAAGCGTGCCCACGAGGATGAAGTAGAGGGCGTCGATCCAGGCCCCGTCGGGCAGGCGATCGGCGATGAAGATCGCCAGCCAGACGTAGAGCGCGAGGAAGACGACGACGCCCAGGCTGGCGACGGCGCGGCGCGCCCGCGGCGGCATCAGCGCTTCCCCCGGAACAGGAAGTGGGCGAGCAGGCACAGCACCGCGCCGATCAGGCTCCACAGCACCCAGCCCCAGCCGTCCATGCTCCCCAGCGCGAAGACGCGCACGTGCAGGAAGCCGCCGCAGATCGCGCCGACCCCGCCGGCCAGAAGCGCCTGGTCGAGGCTGCGGCGGCCGGTCAGCTGATCGGCCACGACGGCCAGACCGAGCACGGCCAGCAGGGCGACGACGACATCCAGGTGCTGCACGCGGACCGATCCTTCTGCGACATGACGCCCGGCGACTCGCGCTCGACCCAAAGGGCGGGCATACCGCTCCGGGTCGTGTCGCCCGCCGGGCGGACCGCCTTGTACAGTGACGGACGTCGAGCGTCGAATGAACCGTATTTTCACGCCGGACCGCGCGCCCGCGGTGGCCATCTGGCTGTTCACCGTCGCGGCCCTGGTCTTCGCCATGGTCGTCGTCGGGGGAATCACCCGTCTGACCGGCTCGGGCCTTTCGATCACCGAGTGGAAACCGATCATGGGGGCCCTGCCGCCGATGAACGACGCCGACTGGATGGAAGCCTTCCGAAAGTATCAGGAGATCCCCCAGTACCGGGAGGTCAACGCCGGCATGAGCCTGGCGGAGTTCCAGGGCATCTTCTGGTGGGAATGGATCCACCGGCAGCTGGGGCGGTTCATCGGCGTGGCCTTCGCCGTGCCGTTCCTGGTCTTCGTCGCCCTGCGCCGTCTGCCTCGGCGGCTGCTGTGGCGCTGCGCGATCTTGCTGGCGCTGGGCGGGCTGCAGGGCCTGATCGGCTGGTGGATGGTCTCGTCAGGACTGTCGGAGCGCGTCGACGTGGCGCCGGAGCGGCTGGCCACGCACCTGGGCCTCGCCCTGTTGATCTTCGCCGGCCTCATCTGGACGGGGCTGGAGGCGCTCTACGGGGAGGAGACCTCACGCTCTCCGGTCGGATGGAGCCGCGGGGCCGCCCTGCTGCTGGGCGCCGTCTTCCTGCAAAGCCTGCTGGGCGGGCTGGTCGCGGGCGGCAAGGCGGGGCTGGTCTACACCGACTGGCCGATGATGAACGGCGCTGTCTTTCCCCCCGTGGACTGGGCGCAGGGCGGGCTGGCCTTCCTGCACGATCAGGGACTGGTGCAGTTCAACCACCGGGCGGTGGCCTATGGCCTGCTGATCGGCGCGCTCGTCTATGCCGTTCAGGCGTGGCGCTGGCGGCTGGCGGAAGGACTGGGCGCGGCGGCCTTCGCCCTGCTTGGCGTGATCTGCCTGCAGGCCCTGGTCGGCGTCCTGACGCTGGTCCACGCCGTGCCGATCGGTCTGGGCGTCCTGCACCAGGCGGGGGCGGCGATCGTGCTGGGCGTCGCGACGTGGAACCTGTGGCTGGTGCGGCGGTCGCAGCCGCGGCTGTTCGTCAGCGGGCCCGCGCGGCTGCTCTAGCCGCGGACCGTCTCCCACGGGCCGCGGATGGCCAGGGTCAGGCCGGGATACATGATGTTGACGAACAGGGTCTGGTCCGGCGCGAAGCAGGCGCCGGCGAACTCTGCGTTTCCGCGGAAGACGTTGCGGGCGATGGTGTAGACCTTGCCCTTCGGCGTCACGCCCTTGAGGTGGTTGCGGGTCGTCTCCGAGTAGTTGTCCTCGCAGAGGATGAGGTGGCCCCACGGCGCGATCGTGATGTTGTCGGCCATGTTCACCGTCTTCTCGTCGGCGCTCTCGACGAACAACTGCAGGCGGCCCGGCCGGCGGCGTTCGCCCCGCTTGCCTTCCTCGGGCGAGGGCACGTAGCGCAGAACCTGTCCGCGCTTCAGCGGACCGCCCGAGGTGGCGGTCATGTACAGCTCGTCCTTGCCCCACCAGATGCCCTCGCCGCGCGCCACGAGGGCCGCGCCGGCGGCGTGGCCACGCAGACGCAGGTCGCCGTCGGGGGACTCGACGTCTTCCATGTCGATCCAGTCGACCTGGACCCAGTCGCCGACGGCCCAGGTGCGGGCGTCGTGGTTGCGGGTGTCGGTCGCGCCGCGCACGACCATGGCCTGCAGCTTGCCGCCTTCCGCCAGCTTGCCCGGCACGTTCGGGATGAAGCGGTAGAACAGGCCGTCGGCCTTGTCCTCGGTCAGGTAGACGATGCCCGTGCCGGGGTCGACGCAGACGGCTTCATGCTCGAAGCGGCCCATGGCCTTGAGCGGGACGGGATCGACCAGACCCGGCGCGCCGGCGGGCACCTCGAAGACGAAGCCGTGAGGCTTGGTCACGTCGGCGGTCGCGGAGGTCTCCTCCGTTTCCTCGCAGGTCAGCCAACTGCCCCACGGCGTGATGCCGCCGCAGCAATTGGTGGAGGTGCCGGCGAGCGACAGGTGCCGGCGGATCACCTTGCGGGTCCTGAGGTCATAGACGGTCGTCGTCGTGCCGCCCGGCAGGACGCGGCCGTCCTTGTAGGTGTCGTAGGCGCGGTCCGCCGTCAGCAGGTGCAGGCGTTCCTGATGAAAGCCGCCCGGACCCAGGTTGCGGTGCAGCGCGCCGGAGCCTTTGAGCTCGTGGTTGCAGACCAGGGCCACTTCGCGGTCCGACAGGGGGAAGCAGCCCATGCCGTCCGGCTGGCCGGGCATGAACAGGCCGTCGTCCATCGTGTCGCCCGCCTGGGACACGACCTCGTAGGTGAAGTCGGCCGGCAGATCGAGCACGCCGTTCGGGTCCTTGATCAGCGGACCATAGCCCTCGACCTCGTTGACGTAGGTTTCGCCCTCCTGGGCCCGTGCATGGCGAGCGAGTCCCGAGAAGGCGACGCCGGCGGCGCCGGTGGCCATAAGCTGGCGACGGTCGATCAGGTCGAAGGGCATGCAGGACTCCGCGTATGGCGCGCTTATGCCGCGCGGGGAGGCGGGGATCATCACGTTTCCATGAAAGCTGTGGTCCGGACGGAGCCCTGAATGCCGCACGGCGCGGGGTAATTTAATACCGTAATCCAAAAGGGTCGTATATACAGCTAGATAGTGCCGCATCGGCGACGCAGATGGCGTTGACGTCCGCCGGGGCTTCGTCTATCAGCGCGCCTTCCGTCGGCGGTCCTCTCCGGTCAGCCGCATCCCGATCACTGGACCCTTCGTCATGCTGAAGAGCACCACGGCTTCGCTGAAGCCGGCCGAGGTCGAGAAGAAGTGGATCCACATCGACGCCGAAGGCGTCGTGGTGGGCCGCCTCGCGACCTTCATCGCCAACCGTCTGCGCGGGAAGCACCTGCCGACCTACACCCCGCACGTGGATTGCGGCGACTACGTCGTCGTGACCAACGTCGACAAGGTGGTGTTCACCGGCAAGAAGAACACCGACAAGGTCTACTATCGTCACACCGGTCACCCGGGCGGCGTCAAGGAGACGACCCCGGCCAAGGTGCTGGGCGGCCGCTTCCCCGAGCGCGTGCTGGAGAAGGCCGTCGAGCGCATGCTGCCGAAGGAAAGCCCGCTGGCCCGCAAGCAGATGACGCACCTGCGCCTGTTCGCCGGCGCCACGCACGACCACGAGGCCCAGAAGCCCGAAACCATCGACTTCAAGGCGAAGTCGACCAAGAACGTCCGGAGCGCCTGAGCATGACCGACGCCACCACCGAAGCGCCGGCCGCGACCGGCTTCGACGCCCTGAAGGGCATGGGCACGGTCGAGGCCGAAGCCCCCGTCCACGTCCAGAAGCTGGACGCCCAGGGCCGCGCCTATTCGACCGGAAAGCGCAAGAACGCCGTCGCCCGCGTGTGGGTGAAGCGGGGTTCGGGCAAGATCACCGTCAACGGCAAGGAGCTGAACGCCTACTTCGCGCGTCCGGTGCTGCAGATGATGGTCGCCCAGCCGCTGAACGTCACAGACCGCGCCACGCAGTACGACGTGGTCTGCACCGTCGAGGGCTCGGGCCTGTCGGGCCAGGCCGGCGCCATCCGTCACGGCCTGTCGCACGCCCTGACGCACTATGAGCCGGAACTGCGCAAGGTCCTGAAGCCGCACGGCTTCCTGACCCGCGACAGCCGCGTCGTCGAGCGCAAGAAGTACGGCCGCGCCAAGGCCCGCCGCAGCTTCCAGTTCTCGAAGCGCTAAGCCGTCTCACGCGGTTTGGATTTCAGGGGCGCTTCGGGAAACCGGAGCGCCCTTTTTCCGTCCGGCCTTCGGGCGAGAGGGACGACATGACCCACACCATCTTCATCGACGGCGAGGCCGGGACCACGGGGCTGGAGATCCGGGAGCGGCTGGAGGCGCGCGCAGATCTGGAACTGATGCTGCTCGGCGACCGGCGGCGCGACGTCGAGGCGCGGCGCGAGGCGCTGAACAGCGCCGATCTGGTGATCCTGTGCCTGCCGGACGACGCGGCCCGCGATGCCGTGGCCATGGTCGAGAATCCCGAAGTCCGGGTGATCGACGCCTCGACCGCCTTCCGGGTCGATCCGATGTGGGCCTATGGCTTTCCGGAGCTGTCGCCGGAGCGGCGCGAGCGGATCATGGCGGCGAAGCGGGTGTCGAACCCCGGTTGCTATCCCACCGGCTTCCTGGCCCTGATCGCGCCGCTGGTGCGGGCGGGCATCGTGCCGGCGGACCACCCCGTCACCGTCAACGCCGTCAGCGGCTATTCCGGCGGCGGCAAGGCGATGATCGCGGAGTTCGAGGCCGGCACGCCCGATCCCTTCCGGGCCTACGGCCTGACGCTGACGCACAAGCACGTGCCGGAGATGACGAAGCATGCGGGCCTGTCGCGCCCCGTGCTGTTCGCGCCCGCCGTCGGAAACTACCGCCAGGGCATGCTGGTCGAGGCGCCGCTGCATCTGGAGGCCCTGCCGGGCTCGCCCTCGATCGAGGTGGTCCACGGCCGTCTGACCGAAGCCTATGCCGGCGCGCGTTTCGTCGAGGTGGCGTCGCTGGAGGAGACGGAGGCGATGACCGGGCTGACGCCCGAGGGGCTCAACGGCACCAACCGCCTGCGGCTGCACGTCTTCGGCGACCGTGCCGGCGGGCAGGCCCGGCTGGTGGCCCTGCTGGACAATCTCGGCAAGGGCGCTTCGGGGGCGGCGGTGCAGAACCTGAACCTGATGCTGGGTCTGGACGAAGGCGCCGGGCTGACCTGAAACCCCCCACGCGATGCCGACGTATCTGGGGCATGAGCCCGACCCTGACCGATCGCCGCCGACTGCTCGCCGGCGCCTCCGCCCTGACCGTCGCGGCCTGCGCGCCGGGCGGAGCGGACGCCCAGGACGGCCGGTACGCCGACTCGCCGTGGCGGGATCTGACCGAGGCGGAATGGCGTCGCCGCCTGCCGGGCATCAGCTACGACGTGCTGCGCCGTGAGGCGACGGAGCGGCCCTTCACCAGCCCGTTGAACGACGAGGCGCGCGCCGGGACCTATGTCTGCAAGGGCTGCGAACTGCCCCTGTTCCGGTCGGACTGGAAGTACGATTCCGGCACGGGCTGGCCCAGTTTCTTCCGCGCGATGGAGGCGAACGTCGGCACGAAGACCGATTACGCCCTCGGCGTCCCGCGCACCGAGTATCACTGCGCCCGCTGCCTGGGGCATCAGGGGCATGTCTTCGACGACGGGCCGCGCCCGACGGGCAAGCGCTGGTGCAACAACGGCGCGGCGCTGAACTTCCGGCCCAGCTAGATCCGACGGGCCTTCAGCGCGCTCTCCGCCGTCGCGCCGAACAGTACGGCCGCGATGATGACCAGCAGGCCGTAGTCGCGGCCGGGCCAGAAGATCGGCACGGCGGCGCAGATCAGGATCATCATCGGGAACAGCGCGGCCCAGACCGCCGTCGCGGGGTTCCGGGGCGAGATCAGCGGCGCGCGGACGGGCCGCTTCATCATCCGGTCGAACACGGGGTTCAGCAGCAGGAAGCCGCCGGCGCAGATGATCGCCAGCAGCGGGTTCCGGATCAGGGCGACCGGTGGGCCGTAAACCGCCGTGGTCAGCACGACCAGCAGCAGGGCGAATGCGGCGGACAGGGCGAGGAGGGCGTTCGGCTCCAGACGGTTCAAGACTTCACTTTCACATACGATCCCGGAGCGGACTCAAGAGGGGGGAATGCGCCCTTTTCGGGGTCGCGGGCCTTCACCCAGCCGCCCGAGCGGTCGTGCAGCCAGCCGGACCAATGCTCCCACCAGCTGCCCGGACGCTCCTCGGCCCCCGCCTGCCATTCGGCCAGGGTCTCGGGCAGGTCGGGGTTCAGCCAGTGTTGGTACTTCTTCGCAGACGGCGGATTGACCACGCCCGCGATGTGGCCGGATCCCGCGAGCGTCAGGGTCACGTCGGCGTTCGAAAAGGCGCGGGCCGAGCGATAGACCGAGTTCATCGGGGCGATGTGATCCTCGCGGCTGGCCTGAAAATACAGAGGGATCTGCACGTTCGACAGATCGACCTTGATTCCTCCGATTTCGAATTCGCCTTTGGACAGAAGGTTCTGGCCGTACATGCTGCGCAGATAGTTCAGGTGCAGGGCCTTGGGCATCCGCGTCTGGTCGGCGTTCCAGAACAGGAGATCGAAGGCCGGCGGATCCTTGCCCATCAGATAGTTGCTGACGAAGAACGACCAGATCAGGTCGTTGGCGCGCAAAGCGTTGAACGTGTCGGCCATGGCCGCGCCGGGCAGCACGCCGCCGGCGGCGTCCATCTTCTTCTCGATCTCGGCCAGCCAGTGCTCGTCGGTGAACAGCAACAGGTCGCCAGCCTCGGCGAAGTCGTGCTGGGCGGCGAAGAACGTGGCGGCATTGACGCGGTCGTCCCCCGTGGCCGCCATGTGCGCCAGCGCCGCGCCCAGCAGGGTGCCGCCGATGCAGTAGCCCACGGCGTTCAGGCTGTCGGCTCCCGACTGCTCCAGCGCCTTTTCGACGGCGCGGTAGATGCCCTTCTCCAGATACTGGTCGAAGTCCCATTCGGCCTTGTCGCGGTCCGGATTGACCCACGAACAGACGAAGACGGTGAACCCCTGGGCCGACAGCCAGCGGATCATCGAGTTCCCGGGCTGCAGGTCCAGGATGTAGAACTTGTTGATCCAGGGCGGGAAGATCAGCAGCGGAATGGCGCGCTGCTTTTCCGTGGCGGGGTCATACTGGATGAGTTCGAACAGCTCGTCGCGCCAGATGACCTTGCCCGGCGCGGTGGCCACGTTCACACCGACCTCGAACCGCCCGTAGTCGGCCTGGCTGATTTTCAGCTTGCCCATGCCGCGTTCCAGATCCGCGGCGAAGTTCTGCATGCCCTTCACCAGGCTCTCGCCGTTAGTCTCCGCCATGGCCTTCAACGCGGCGGGGTTGGAGGCGAGGAAGTTGGACGGGGAGAAGGCGTCGGTCAGCAGCCTGGTGAAGAACTCGGCGCGGCGCTTCGTCCTCGGATCGACGTCCTCGACGGACGAAACCAGGCCATTCATCCAGTCGGAGGTGATCAGATACGACCGCCGCATGACGTCGAACATGGGATTCTCGGACCAGGCCGGATCCTTGAACCGTTTGTCGGCGGGCGGCGGGGCCGGGGTCTCGCCCGCCGCCTGCCGCGTCGCGCCGGCCCACAGGTCGAGGTAGCGGTTGAACAGATCGGCTTGGGCGGCGAAGAGCTTCTCGGGTCGTGAGGCCAGGCCGGTCATCACCTGCGTCATGGCCGGCCCCACGTTGAAGGGGTCGGGCGACAAGGCGGCGGGGCGATCGGCCTGGTTGAGCGCCGCCTCGGCGATCGCCGCCTGCGCCGTCATGGCCGCCCGGGCGATGTTCATGGACAGGGTCTCGAGCATCTCCCGGGAATTCTCCGCCGACGGCTGCCGAGGCGGCGGAGCGGCCGGCGGAGCCTCGTCGGCGGTGGCGGTGGCGTCGGGGGAAGGCCCCCGCCGGGCGTCGGCGGCGGCTTTCGCGCTCTTCCCGCGCGGCTTTGCTGACGTCGGGCGCCCGGGCTTCCGCGGACCGGCCGCTGGGGGGGGCGTCGTCCCCGTCGGTCGCCTGGCCATCGTCGCTTCCCCGTCCTGATCTTCCGCCGGCGCCGATCATGGCATATGACCGGGCCCGAAATGAACGCGTCGGCATTGAAAAAGACGGGCGCCCCCATCGCCGCCGCGGCGTTGATGGCGCTGGGCGGTTGCGAAACCGCGCTCGACACGGCGGAAAGCGCGGATCCCGCAGAAACCGCCCGCATCGCCGAGATCGTCAACGCGAATCGCGCCTATCCGCGCTGGGAGGACTTTCCCAGCGTCGGGACGGACGGGCCGACGCCGGGTGAGGTGCGCGCCGAGGTCGCGGCCCTGCGCGCGGACGGCGCGGCCTTGCAGGCCCGGATGGCCGCCCTTCCGCCCGTGGACGACGCCACGGGATTGGAAGCCGACGTCCGCGCCCGCGTCGAGGCCGTGCCGGTCTCGCCGGACACGCAGCGCACCCGGGAACAGCTGGACGCCTTCGCCCGCGATCTGCGGGAACGTGCCCGCCCGCCCGCGCCCATTCCGCGACGCTGAGTCGTCGCCGACGTCTGAATCTGCGAGCCTGTTCTCGCCAAGGAGAATCGCCCATGGCCGAAACGGCCCACGCTTCCAACCTCGCCGCCGACGCCGCGCGCGTCACCGAGCTGGCGGCCATCGCCTCGTACGACCAGATCGGCCGCGGCGACGAGAAGCACGCCGACCAACTGGCCGTCGACGCCATGCGCACCGCCCTGAACACGCTCGACATCGACGGCAAGATCGTGATCGGCGAGGGCGAACGCGACGAGGCGCCGATGCTGTACATCGGGGAGAAGGTCGGCACCGGCAAAGGCCCCGCGATCGACATCGCGTTGGATCCGCTGGAAGGCACCACGCTGACGGCCAAGGCCATGGCCAACGCCCTGTGCGTGCTGGCCATGTCGCCGGGCGGCGGGATGCTGCACGCCCCGGACACCTACATGGACAAGATCGCCGTCGGTCCGGGCTATCCGGCGGGCACGGTCGATCTGGACAACTCGCCCCAGGACAACGTGCTGTCGCTGGCCAAGGCCAAGGGCGTGGCGACGGACCAGATCACGGTCTGCGTCATGGACCGCCCGCGCCACGCGGAATTGATCGCCGCCCTGCGCGAGGTCGGCGCCAAGGTGGTGCTGATCACCGACGGCGACGTGGCGGGCGTGATCCATACGACCCAGCCCGAGACGGGCATCGACATGTACCTGGGCTCCGGCGGAGCGCCCGAGGGCGTGCTGGCCGCCGCGGCGCTGAAGTGCGTGGGCGGGCATTTCCAAGGGCGCCTGATCTTCCGCAACGACGAGGAGCGGGCCCGTGCGGCGCGCACGGGCGTGACAGACTTCTCCCGGAAGTACGACCTGCATGAGCTGGTGTCCAAGGACGCCGTCTTCGCCGCCACCGGCGTCACCAAGGGCGCCCTTCTGGATGGCGTGCAGATGGGCGAGGGCTACGTCTCGACGCACACGCTGGTCATGGATTCGTCTGACGGGACCGTCCGGCGCATCCGCACGACGCGGCGTCTCTGATGGCCGATGGGGCCCCGCACGGAGCCCTGACCGCCTTCATGGGGGTGGAACGCTCGCTATCGGGCCGCGCCTGGCGACAACGCGCGGCGGACGCAGAGGTCGTGCGTGGCCTCATGCAGGCGCACGGCCTGACCGAACCGCTGTCCAGGGCGCTTGCGGCGCGCGGGCAGGACGCGGCGGGCGCGGCGGACTTCCTGGAGCCGACGCTGCGGACATGGTTCCCCGATCCGTCCTCCTTCCTCGACATGGACGTGGCTGCCGAGGCGATCGTGGACGCCGTCGCAGGCGGCGCGGCGGTGCACGTGTTCGCCGACTACGACGTGGACGGGGCGTCCAGCGCCGCCCTGCTTGTGCGATGGTTCAGGGCCATGGGGCGCGATCTTCCGATCTACGTCCCCGATCGTCTGACCGAGGGCTACGGCCCCAGCCCGGCGGCCTTCGACGCCCTGAAGGCCCGGGGCGCCGATCTGGTCGTGACCGTGGACTGCGGCGCCGCGGCGGTGGCGGCGCTCGAGCATGCGGCCGCGATCGGACTGAAGGTCGTGGTGATCGACCATCACCTGATGCGGGCGTCGCCCCCGGCCGTGGCCGTCGTCAATCCGAACCGGCCGGGATGCGGCTCCGGTCAGGGCAATCTGGCGGCGGCGGGCGTGGTCTTCGTCTTGCTGGCGGCGCTGAATCGCGAGGCACGTCGGCGTGGCCTGTTCACGTCGAGGCCGGAACCGGACCTGCGGCGATGGCTGGACCTGGCCGCGCTGGGCGCCATCTGCGACGTGACGGCCCTGACGGGGTTCAACCGGGCATTGGCCATGCTCGGGCTCCGCGTCATGTCAGGATGGGCCAATCCGGGGCTCAGAGCGCTTCTGGAAGCGGCCGGGTCGGAACCGGGGCCGGCGGGAACGAACCATGCCGGCTTCATCCTGGGACCGCGGATCAATGCGGGCGGCCGGATCGGCCGCGCCGATCTGGGCGCACGGCTCCTGTCGACCGACGACCCGATCGAGGCGCGCTCGCTCGCGGCCGAGCTTCATTCCCTGAACCTCGAACGCCGGGAAGTGGAACGGCAGGTCACCGAAGCCGCCGTGCGCCGGGTCGAGGCCACCGGCGCCCATGCCGACGACCGCGCCGTCGTCGTGGTGGCCGGCGAGGACTGGCACCCCGGCGTGATCGGCGTCGTCGCGGGCCGGCTTCGCGAGCGTTGGCGCAAGCCGGTGATCGTGATCGGCCTGGACGCCGTCAACAACGTCGGCAAGGGCTCGGGGCGATCTCAACCCGGCATGGACCTGGGGCGCGCGGTGCAGGCGGCCTGGGACGCGGGCGTCGTGTTGGCCGGCGGGGGGCACCCGATGGCGGCGGGGCTGACGGTCGCCGCCGACCGGGTGGGCGAGTTGTCGGCCTTCCTGAACGAGCGACTCAGGGACTCGCGCGCCGACGCGGTCGAGCTGGACGCCCTGGAGATCGACGCCCTGGTCGAGCCGCGGGCGGTCGATCGCGCCCTCTTCGACGGGTTCCAGAGGCTGACGCCGCACGGCCCGGGCAACCCGGAGCCGATGTTCGCGCTGGAAGGCGTGGTCGCGCGGGAGCCGGCGCCGATGGGGCAGGGACACGTGCGGTGCCGTCTGACCGGCCCTGACGGCGCGTCGGTCCGGGCCGTGGCGTGGCGCTGCGCCGACCTGCCGCTCGGCCGCGCGTTGCTGGCGGGGCAGGGGGGGCTGATGGTGGCGGGACGTCTCAGGGCGGACGACTGGAACGGCCGCCGCGGGGTGCAATTCGAGATCGAGGACGTCGCCGATCCGCGGGCGGTTTGAGGGGGTTGCACCCATCGGAATCGGCGGCTATATCGCCGGCTCCCCGCGCAGCGGTCCCTTCGTCTATCGGTTAGGACGTCAGGTTTTCAACCTGAAAAGAGGGGTTCGATTCCCCTAGGGACTGCCACGCGGGGCCTTCCTAAAAAGTTGGCGACGCTCACCCGTCCAAACGCGCGACTACGCCGTGATCGCGCGTGCGCAAGGCTTCGTCGCGCTCGGAAAAGCAGCGTTTTTTCCCTTTTCAGTCATTCACGGAACGGTGATAAATGAGCCGCCCCGCGTGTCGCGGAGGGGGGGCTCAAGGCTGTGTCGGAATTGGAGGAAGCGGGCGCGTCCGCCACGGTGCGCATCGCGGGCAAGATCAAGTGGTTCGATCCCGGCAAGGGATACGGTTTCATCGTTCCGGACGACCCGTCGCAGACCGAACTCCGCGATGTGCTTCTTCATGTCTCCAGCCTGAGGCAGAGCGGACTTGAAGAGGCGGCGGAGGGCGCGGCGATCAGTTGCGACTGCGTGCGGCGCCCCAAGGGATGGCAGGTGGTGGAGGTGCTGACGCTCGACGCCCCTCCGGCCGAGACGCCCCGGCGCGGCGGCTACGACGCCCTGCGTCAGGCTTCGGACGCCGGCGTCGAGGTCGACGGCCCCATGGAACGAGCGGTGGTGAAGTGGTTCAACCGCACCAAGGGCTACGGCTTCGTGGTCCGCGACGGCGCGGCCGGCGACATCTTCGTGCACGTGGAGACGTTGCGTCGATGCGGGCTTGACGACCTCGCGCCCGGTGAGGCCGTATCCGTGCGGTTCGCCGAGGGTCCCAAAGGGCTCGTGGTGGCGGAGATTCGGCCGGGCGGCTGACTGGCGTCGCCCCGCGCAGTGCGAGGCGAGCATGTTCGATCGAAGACTGGTTTTGACGGCGGCGCTGGTGACGGCGCTCGGCGCCTGTGCGGGCGATGCTGCGGTTCCGAAGGACCAGGACGGCAATCCGCTCGAGAAGTTGACCGTCGTGACGACGTCGGGCGAGCACGAGTTCTGGGTCGAGATCGCCGACGACGATGAGGAACGTCAGCGCGGCCTCATGTTCCGCCAGCCCCTCGCCGACGACCGCGGCATGCTGTTCGAGTTTCCGGAGGCCGCGGAGCGTGGCTTCTGGATGCGCAACACCCCGAGCTCGCTGGACATCGTCTACATCGGGGCCGATGGCCGGATCGTCTCGATCGCCAAACACACCACGCCCTATTCCGAGAGCACCTATCCCTCGAACGGCCCGGCCAAGGGCGTTCTGGAAACCCGCGCCGGGCGGATGGACGAGATCGGCGCCAAAGCGGGCGATCGCGTGGTGCATCCGTTCTTCGGCGGCTGATCTCGTTGCCGGATTCCACGGAGCGTGGCAGAAGGCCCTCCCTTCCGTCGGGGTGTGGCGCAGCCTGGTAGCGCATCTGCTTTGGGAGCAGAGGGTCGGAGGTTCGAATCCTCTCGCCCCGACCAAGGGACAAGTGATCGGAGACCGTCATGTTCGCGCGCATCTATCGTCCCGCCCGCACCGCCATGCAGTCCGGCAAGGCCAAGACGCGCGAGTGGCGGCTGGAATTCGAGCCCGCCTCGGCGCGCTTCCTGGATCCGCTGATGGGGTGGACCGGTTCCACCGACATGAACGGCCAGGTCCGCCTGACCTTCGACACCCAGGAAGAGGCCGTGGACTACGCCCGGCGCCACGGCATCGCCTTCCGCGTGCAGGAGCCGAATGAGCCCGCGCCGGTGCTCAAGGCCTATGCCGACAACTTCGCCACGGGGCGGAGACAGCCCTGGACGCACTGACGTCTTGCGGGCGGCCGCCGCTCGCGACCCGGTCGCTCGCCGCTTGAGCCGCGTGGCGAGCACGCGTATCGCCGGAACAGGCGCCCGTAGCTCAACCGGATAGAGCATCCGCCTTCTAAGCGGACGGTTGCAGGTTCGAGTCCTGCCGGGCGCGCCATGATCGGACCCGGCGGGTTGCGATGCGGGCGTGGGGGGCTATGGTCCGCCCGCGATGCTGCGCCGCCTGGTCCCCATCCTCTTGCCCCTCGCCCTTGCCCTCCCGGCTTGCGGCGATCGCGCGCGGGAGCCGGACCGGACCGGACGGGACGGCGTCACCGCGCCCTCGACCGGCGGCCGCGTGGTGGCGCTGGAGAGCCCGACCCTGCAGGCGGTCAAGCGGCGCGGCCGGTTGAACTGCGGCGTCCATGAGGGACTGGTCGGCTTCGCCTTCACCGACAATCGCGGGCAATGGCGAGGCTTCGACGTCGATTTCTGCCGCGCCTTGGCCGCAGCCGTGCTGGGGGATCCGAACGCGGTCCGGTTCGTGCCCCTGAGCAATCGCGACCGCCTCGCCGCCGTCCAGGACGGGCGAGTGGACGTCCTGTGGCGGAACACCAGCTGGACCATGACCCGGGACGTCAGCGAGGGGGTGGCGTTCGCCGGCGTCAATTACTACGACGGTCAGGGCTTCATGGTTCGTCGGGCGCTGAACCTGACCAGCGCCACCGAACTGAACGGCGCGCGCGTCTGCGTGCAGGGCTCGTCCACCTCGCAGCTGAACCTGGCCGACTGGTTCCGGGTTCGCGGCCTCGACTACGAGCCGGTCGTGCTGGCCGGCGAGGAAGAGGCGCGGCAGGCCTATGCGCGGGAGGATTGCGACGCCTTCACGGCCGACGTCTCGGCTCTGGCGGCGGCGCGGACGACGCTCGCCAATCCCGAGCAACACGCGATCCTGCCGGACGTGATCTCCAAGGAGCCGCTGGGGCCGGTCACCCGGCGCGGCGACGAAGGGTGGACCGCCGTGGTGCGGTGGACGCTGAACGGACTCGTCCTCGCCGAGGAGCTGGGCATAACCCAGTCGGCCGCACGCGGCGACGACGAGCCGCGCGATCCCCGGGCGCGCCGCCTGCTGGGGCTCGACGGCGAGTTCGGCCCCATGCTGGGCCTCGACCGCGATTGGGCCCGCGCGGCGATCGCCGCGGGCGGAAATTACGGCGAGATCTTCGAGCGGAACGTGGGTGCGGATTCGCCCCTCGACCTCGCCCGGGGTCTCAACGCACAATGGAACGCTGAACCGGGCGGGCTGATGTACGCCCTTCCGATTCGATAGGCCTCGGCGAGAAGGTCGACAGGGGGACGCATGGACACGGTCAAGCGCGGCGGAATTCCGCTCTACGTCTGGATGCTGCTGGGCTTCACGCTCGGCCTGGCGGGCGGGCTCTACGTCAACCAGAACGACCTGGTGGTGATCCCTTGGGTGATGGAGATCGTCCAGGCGGTCGGACAGATCTTCCTGCGCCTGCTGTTCATGCTGGTACTGCCCCTGCTGTTCGCGGCCCTGGCCGTCGGCGTGGCCGAGATGGGCGATCTGAAATCGCTGGGGCGCGTCGGGTTCAAGACGCTGCTGTTCACCGTCCTCGTGTCGGCCATCGCCGTGGGCATCGGCCTGCTCATGGTCAACTATTTCCGACCGGGCGACGGGGTCGATCCGGTGCTGGCGCAGCAGCTGCTGGCCGAGGGCGCGGAGGGCGCCGCGGGAATCGTCGGAAACGCGCCGACAAGCATCGAGGCGGGCAAGTTCTTCCTCGACATGATCCCGTCGAACGTCGTCACGGCCGCGGCGGAGAACCAGATCCTGCCGGTCATGGTCTTCGCCCTGATCTTCGGCATCGGCATGGTGATGGCGAAGTCGCCGGCTACGGACCGGCTGCAGGAGAGCCTGCAGGGGCTGTTCGAGGTGATGATGAAGCTCATCAACCTCGTCATCAAACTGGCCCCGATCGCGATCGCGGCGCTCATGTTCAACCTGGCCGCGCTGTTCGGCTGGGAGCTGCTGGTCCGGCTGGGCGCCTATGCCGGCGTGGCCCTCGGCGCCATGGCGATCCACATGTTCGTCGTCTACCCGCTGCTGGTGATGATCTTCGGCGGCATGAATCCGCTGAAGTTCGCCAACGGCGTGAAGGAGCCGTTCGTGGTGGCCTTCTCCACCGCCTCCTCCAACGCGACCCTGCCGATCGCCCTGAAGGCGGCGGAGGAGAAGCTGAAGCTGCCGCGCCGCATCTCCCGCTTCGTGCTGACGGTGGGCGCCACCGCGAACCAGAACGGCACCGCCCTGTTCGAAGGCGTCACCGTGCTGTTCCTCGCCCAGTTCTTCGGCGTCGAACTGAGCCTGTATCAGCAGTTGGTGGTCATGCTGGTCTGCATCCTGGGCGGCATCGGCACGGCCGGCGTGCCTGCGGGATCGTTGCCCGTCGTGGCGCTGATCCTGGTGATGGTGGGCGTTCCGCCGGAGGGGATCGGCCTGATCCTGGGCGTCGACCGCTTCCTCGACATGTGCAGGACCACCCTGAACGTGACCGGCGACCTGGTCGCCGCCACCGTGGTTTCCCGCGGCGAGACCGACGCCGTGGTCCCTGCCGACGAGCCGGACCCCGTCGCCCCGCCTGCCTGATGCGGGTCAGCCCGTCTCGACCGGCAGGTCGGGGCGGGCGCCCCATTCGGACCAGCTGCCGTCATACAGGCGGGACGGTCGGCCCAGGATCTCCAGCCCCAGCGACAGGATCGCGGCCGTGACGCCGGAGCCGCAGGTGGTCACTACCGGCCGGGAGAGATCGACGCCGGCGGCCTGGAAGACATGCTCGAGCTCCGCTCCGGTCTTTACCGTGCCGTCGGAACGCAGCAGGTCGGAGTAGGGTAGATTGGTCGCTCCGGGCATGTGACCCGGGCGCACGCCGGGCCTTTCCGCCGCCTGTCCCCGAAATCGCGCCGCCCCGCGGGCGTCGATCACCTGGGTCTCGCCGGCGAGCGCCGCCCGGACTTCCGGCACGCCCACGACCCTTCCGTCGTCGAACCTCGCCCGGAACACCTCAGGCGGCGTCGGCCGCTGGGGCCCGTTCTCCATCGGCCGGCCTTCGGCGCGCCACTTCGGCAGGCCGCCGTCCAGCAGGCGCACGTCGCGCGCGCCCATGATCTTCAGCATCCAGCGCACCCGGGCCGCGGAGAACAGGCCGACGGCGTCATAGACCACGATCGGCGCCTCGACGGTCAGCCCCAGAGACCCCGCATAGGGGGCGAAGTCCGGCGGATCGGGAAGCATGTGCGGCAAGGGCGACCCCGCGGCCGAGGCGGCTTCCAGGTCGAAGAAGCGCGCGCCGGGAATGCGCGCCTGCTCGAATTCCGCCCGGCCGTCGCGCGAGCCGAGATGCCAGCTGGCGTCGAGGAGGCGCAGAGCGGGGTCGTCGAGTCGGTCGCCCAGTTCCCGTGTCGAGATCAGCGGAGAGTCCATGCCGACATCCTATCACGCCCGGTCGCAGCCTCGCGGCGGGCCGTCCGGATGACCGGAATGTAATGCGCGGCGGCGTGACTTCGCGGGTCGCACGATGTTAGCTGGCCGGCATCGAGATCGAGGAAACCTCACCATGTTCAAACGCGTGTTCGTCGCCGGCCTTTCGGCCCTCCTGCTGGCGGGCGCGTCGTCCGTGGCCCTCGCCCAGACGGTCGACGCGCAACTGGGCGACCGGATGAAGGGACACATCACCTACCTGGCGTCGGACGAGCTGGAAGGCCGCGACACCGGATCGGCCGGGCACATCCTGGCCGCCGAGTACGTCGAGCGTCACTATGCCGAGTTCGGCCTGAAGCCGCTGGGGAACGCCGAGGGCTCCAGCTGGCGCCAGCCGATCACCTTCGCCAACATCACCACGACCGGCGGCACGATGCGCGTCGGCGACCAGACCTTCACCCAGGGCCAGCACGCGGCCCTGTACAGCACCGTCATCGGCGAGCAGGCGTTCGATGCCGAGATGGTCTTCGTCGGCCATGGCGTCGTCGCGCCGACCGAGGGCATCGACGACTACGCCGGCCTGGACGTGCGCGGGAAGGTCGTGGTGGTTCTGTATGACATGCCGCAGGGCCTGCCGAGCGAGCTGAGCGCCCACATCCAGTCTTCGAAGGCGACGACGGCGGCGGAGCGCGGCGCGATCGGCGTTCTGACCCTGTTGCCGGCGCAGGCGCGCCCGGCTCCGTGGGCCTATCTGATGACCTTCCTGGGCGAACCCCAGATGAAGTGGACGGACGCCCAGGGGCGACCGCAGTCCGACGCGAAGGGCCTGCAGTTCGAGGGGTATCTGAGCACGCCGATGTCCGACGCCCTGTTCGCGGGCGCGCCGATGTCGGCTCAGGAAGTCCAGACGAAGGGCGCGGCGGAGCGGGTGCAGGGCTTCGCCCTGCCGGGTCGCATGAGCGGCACGATCTCGACCTCCGCCGAGCTGATCGAGAGCCCCAACGTCGTCGGCGTGCTCGAAGGCTCCGACCCGGAACTGAAGAATGAGTACGTCGTCGTTCTGGGCCACCTGGATCACGAAGGCGTCGATCCCGAGCAGGAAGGCGACGACAAGATCTTCAACGGCGCCATGGACAACGCCTCCGGCATCGCGACGATGATCGAAGTCGCCCGCGAGCTGTCGAAGAATCCGCCGAAGCGCTCGGTGATCTTCCTCGCCGTGACCGCTGAAGAGAAAGGCCTTCTGGGGTCCAGCTATTTCGCCGCCAATCCGACAGTGCCGCTGCAGAACATCGTCGCGGCGGTCAACCTGGACATGCCGATCCTGACCTACGCCTTCGAGGATCTGGTCGCCTTCGGCGCGGAGCACTCGACGCTGGGGGTTGTGGTCAAGGCGGCGACCGAGGCGGTGGGCGTGGGCCTGACGCCCGATCCGACGCCCGAAGAGGCCTTCTTCGTCCGCTCCGACCACTATGAGTTCGTGAAGGCGGGCGTGCCTTCGGTCTATCTGGACCCGGGCCCCGCCGGCCCGGGCGCGGCGGCCAGCGCCGACTTCCTCGAGAACCACTATCACAAGGTTTCCGATGAAGTGACCCTGCCCATCGACTGGAACGCCGCGGCCCGCTTCGCCGTGGTCAACACCTCGATCGCCCGCACGATCGCGGACGGCGAGCGGCCGCTGTGGTACGCCGACAGCCCCTTCGCCTCGCCGGACCGTCCGACGGCCCAGCGACCGGCGAACTGATCCACAGTCCAGCACGCGTAAATGCCGGAACGGGACGCTAGACTGGCGTCCCGTTTTCGATTCTGAGCCCGATGACCATCCACGCCCCGCCGCCGGAAGGCGGCCGCATCGTCGAAGAGCCCATGGGCGAGGCGCTGAGCCGACGCTACCTGGCCTATGCCTTGTCGACGATCACCAATCGCGCCCTGCCAGACGTGCGCGACGGCTTCAAGCCGGTGCACCGCCGCATCCTTTACGCGATGCACCAGATGCGGCTGAACCCACAGGCGGCGGCGCGGAAGTGCGCCAAGGTGGTGGGCGAGGTGATGGGGGGCTATCACCCGCACGGCGACGCCTCCATCTATGACGCTCTGGTGCGGCTGGCGCAGGACTTCGCCCAGCGCTACCCGCTGGTGGACGGTCAGGGCAATTTCGGCAACATCGACGGCGATAACGCCGCGGCCATGCGCTACACCGAGTGCAAGCTGACCGCGGCCGCGACCCTGATGCTGCAAGGCATCGACCAGGACGCCGTCGACTTCCGCCCCACCTATGACGACCAGGACACCGAGCCGGTCGTCCTGCCGGCGGGCTTCCCCAATCTGCTGGCCAACGGGTCTTCCGGCATCGCCGTGGGCATGGCGACCTCGATTCCGCCGCACAACGCCGCGGAACTGATCGACGCGTGTTTGGACCTGCTGAAGCGGCCCGAGACGACGACGGAGGGACTGGTCGCGCGGGTCCCCGGGCCGGATTTCCCGACCGGCGGCGTGGCGGTCGAGGGACACGCCAGCCTGCTGGAGGCCTATGAGACCGGCCGCGGCGGCGTGCGCCTGCGGGCGCGCTGGGAGACGGAGGATCTGGGCCGCGGCATGTGGCGGATCGTCGTCACCGAGGTGCCGTACCAGGTTCAGAAAGGGCGGCTGATCGAGCAGCTGGCGGATCTGATCGAGCAGAAGAAGTCGCCCCTTCTGGCCGACGTGCGCGACGAGTCGGCCGAGGACGTCCGCATCGTGCTCGAGCCGAAGAGCCGCACGGTGACGCCCGACGTGATGATGGAAAGCCTCTTCCGGCTGTCGGATCTCGAGATCCGCTTCCCCATCAACATGACGGTGCTGGACGCCGACGGCACGCCTCGCGTCATGGGGCTGAAGGCGTGCCTCGTCGCCTTCCTCGATCACCGTCGCGAGGTTCTGCTCCGCCGCTCGCGCTGGCGGGCGGACAGGATCGAGGCGCGGCTGCACCTTCTGGAAGGCCTGCGCATCGTCTTCCTGAATCTGGACGAGGTCATCCGCATCGTCCGCGAGGAGGAGACGCCGAAGGCCGTGCTGATCGCTCGCTTCGGCCTGACGGAGACCCAGGCCGACTACGTCCTCGACACCCGACTGCGCCAGCTGGCGCGGATCGAAGAAATGGCGATCGAGAACGAGTTCAAGGAGTTGTCGGAGGAGCTTGCGGGTCTGAACGAGATGTTCGCCTCGCCCGCCAAACAGACGAGGCTGCTGGCCATCGGTCTGGAGGACGTGCGCAAGGCGCTGGTGTCGCCGCGGCGGACCACGATCGCGGAAGCGGTGGACGTCTCGGCTCCGCCGCCGATCGACGCCTTCATTCCGCGCGAAGCCATCACGGTGATCCTGTCGGAACGCGGCTGGATCCGCGCCGCCAAGGGAAAGGTGGAGGATCCGTCCGAACTGAAGTTCAAGGAGGGAGACGCCCTGGCCTTCCTGGTCCCGGCCTTCACGACCGACAAGCTTCTGGTGGCGGCGTCGGACGGGCGCATCTTCACCGTGGGGGCCGACAAGCTGGCGTCCGGGCGCGGGCACGGCGAGCCGCTGCGGCTGATGATCGATCTCGACGAAAAGGCCGACATCGTGAATCTGCTGGCCCATCGGCCCGGGGGCAGGCTGCTGGTCGCGTCGAAGGCCGGCTACGGGTTCATTGCGCCCGAAGACGACCTGTTGGCGCAGAAGCGGGGCGGCAAGCAGGTTCTGAACGGCGAGATGCTGGTCGCCGTCCGGGTCGCCGGAGACCATGTCGCCACCATCGGGGAAAACATCAAGGCGCTGGTCTTCCCCCTTGAAGAGCTTCCGGAAATGGGCCGTGGCAAGGGCGTGAAGCTGCAGGGCTTCAAGCAGGGCGGACTGGCCGACGTCACGGTCTTCGCGGCCGAGGCCGGGCCGGAATGGGTCGACGGCGGCGGACGCCGCCGCAGCTGGCCGGACTGGAAGGACTGGTTGGGCAAGCGCGCCCAGGCCGGGCGGCAGGGCCCCCGCGGCCTAAGGAAGTTCCGGTAGTTCGGGAAGGGGCGCCCAGCCGAAGCGGGTGAGCGCCTCGAGCGGGCGGAAGCGGGCCTTGTAATCCATGGTCCGCGAGCCTTCGACCCAGTAGCCGAGGTAGACGAACGGCAGGCCGAGGTTCCGCGCCTGCACGACGTGGTCCAGAACGGCGAAGACCCCGAGGCCGCGCTTTTCCTCGGACGGGTCGAAGAAGCTGTAGACCATGGACAGGCCGTCGGAGAGCACGTCGGTGAGGGCCACCCCCATCAGCCGGCCCGGCCCGCCGTCCAGGGAAGGCAGGCGGTACTCGACCAGATGCGTCCGCACGGCCGTGTCCTCGACCATGGCGACGTAGTCCAGCCAGCCCATGTCGCTCATGCCGCCGGTCGGGTGCCGCGCCGTCAGGTAGCGGCGGAGCAGATCGAACTGCTCGACCGTGGCCTCGGCCTCGACGAAGTGCCGGACCAGATCAGCGTTTCGGCGCAGCGTGCGGGCGCGGTTCCGCGACATGTCGAAGCGATTCAGGGGAATGCGGACCGACACGCAGGCGTCGCAGGCGTCGCAGGCGGGGCGATAGGCGATGTTCTGGCTGCGCCGGAAGCCCGCCTGGGTCAGCTCGTCGTTGACCCAGGCGCCGTCGGAGAAGGGCAGGTTGGCGAAGACCTTCCGCTCCGTCCTGCCGGGCAGGTAGGGACAGGGCGCCGTCGCCGTCATGTAGAACCGCAGCTGACGACGGGGGACGTGCTGGGTCACGGCCGCTTCCGTGAGGATCCGCGAGAAGAGACGCCGCTCATGGGCGGATTTGAACGCCGCCTCGTGGCGCCCGCAAGGCGATTCGCTCCGCGGGCGGCGGGGATCACAGACTGGTGTCCCGCGGCAGGACCGGCGCTTCCCTGAGCAGCACGATCGAGATGCGGCGATTGCCCGCGAGGGTGGGATCGTCGGGGTACAGCGGATCCGACCCCGCCTTGCCGGACACCGAATAGACGCGGTCCGGGTCGACGCCCGCCGCCTGCAGGATCAGGCGCGAAGCGTCCGCGCGCTGGGCCGACAGCGCCCAGTCGCCCGGTGCGCTGGCGCGGCTGGAACCGGCCACCGCGCTCGTGTGGCCGGTGATGGAGATGCGGTTGGGCAGCTGGACGATGACCTTGGCCACGGCGCGGAGCAGCAACTGGGCGCGCGCGTTCGGGCGGGCCGAGTTCTGGTCGAACATGGACCGGCCCTCCTGATCGACGATCTGGATGCGCAGGCCTTCGGGCGTCTGGTCGATGATCAGCTGCTTCGACAGCTCGGCCAGTTCCGGCATCGACTGCATGGCCTGGCGCAGGGAGGCGGCGGCGGAGGCGAACTCCGCGGCCTCGCGGCGCGCGATTTCCTCGCGCAGGGCCTCCTCGCTGGCGGCGGCGAGGTTGGAAGACTGACCGGCCTCCTGCGGCGCGTCCTGCGGCGCCTCCGGGGCCAGTTCAGTGATCACCGACATCGACCCGGAGCTCTTGGCGCCGTCGTCTCCGAGCGACGTCCCGCCGAGGATGCCGCCGGAGCCGGACGTGGTGGCCGAGACGCTGGCCGGGGCGAAATACTCGGCGATGCCGCGCTTCTGCTCCGGGTCCGTCGTGTTGATCAGCCACATCAGCAGGAAGAAGGCCATCATGGCGGTCACGAAGTCCGCGTAAGCCACCTTCCACGCCCCGCCGTGATGGCCATGGCCGACGACCTTCTTGACCTTCTTGATCAGGATCGGGCGGTCGGCGTTGGACATGGAAACCTGCGAGCGAGGAACATCCGCCGAAGGATCGGGGAGACAGGGTTAAGGTGGCGTTTCCCATGAGCGGCGAGCCCTGCGGCCTTGTGCTCGGGCGCCGCTGCTTGAGGTGCGGAGCGAAGACCCTTAGGTGCGGGTCATGTCCCTCGAACCCGTGCCCGACGATCTGGCGGCCGCTTCCATGGCCTACCGCCGCGCCCTGGGCGCCTTCGCGACGGGCGTCTGCGTGATGACGGTCGACGGCCCCGGCGGACCGGTCGGAATCACCGCCAACTCCTTCGCGTCGGTGTCGTTGGAGCCACGCCTCATTCTGTGGTCGATTGCCCTGACGAGCGAGCGCATGCCGGCCTTCGCCGCGGCGGAGCGGTTCGCGGTGCATGTCCTGCGCGCCGACGACGCGAAACGGGCTGACCGCTTCGCGCGGGGCGACTGTCGCTTGACGCCCGAGGACGCGACGTTCGCGCCCGGCTTCGCACCGCGCCTGGCGGACGTGCTCGCGCGTCTGGACTGCGCCGTCCATGCGCGGTCGGAGGTGGGAGATCATCTGCTCGTCATCGGACGCGTCGAGGATTTCGACACCTCCGACGGCGACGCCCTGACCTATTTCCGTGGCCGCTACGGGCAGGCCTCGTCGGAGATCCGGGAATGAAGATCGCTTTCGTGGGGCTGGGCGTCATGGGCGCGCCGATGGCCGGGCATCTGGTTCGCGCGGGACATGAGGTGACGGGCTTCAACCGGTCTCCGGAGAAGGCCGCGCGTTGGGCCGAGGCGCACGGAGGACGCGCTGCGGCGTCGGCGGCCGCGGCGGCCGACGGCGCCGAACTGCTGATCCTGTGCGTCGGCGACGACGACGACGTGCGGCGGAGCGTGACGTCCGGGCTCGAAGCGACGGCGTCGGACGCGGTCGTGGTCGATCACACGACGACTTCGGCCGTGGTCGCCCGGGAGATGGCGGCGCTGGCCGAGGCGTCCGGCCGTCGTTTTCTGGATGCCCCCGTGTCCGGCGGGCAGGCCGGCGCCGAGGCCGGCAAGCTCAGCGTCATGGTCGGGGGCGATGCGGCGGCGCTGGAGACGGCCCGGCCCGCGTTGGGCGCCTATTCCAAGGCGATCCGCCACATGGGCCCCGCCGGATCCGGTCAGCTGACCAAGATGGTCAACCAGATCTGCATCGCCGGGGTGGTCCAGGGCCTCGCGGAAGCGGTGCACTTCACGGAGCGGGCGGGGCTGGACCCCGAGGCGGTGCTGGCCGCCGTGTCGCAGGGCGCGGCGCAGAGCTGGCAGATGGACAATCGCTGGGCGACCATGTGTCGGGGCGAGTTCGACTTCGGCTTCGCGGTCGACTGGATGCGCAAGGACCTCGGTCTGGTGCTGGACGAGGCGCGGCGGAACGGCAGCCGGCTTGCCCTGACGGCGCTGGTCGATCAGTTCTATGCCGAGGTGCAGGCGTTGGGGGGATCGCGATGGGACACGTCGAGTCTGGCGGCGCGGCTGAGCGACCGCATCGCGAGCGGCTCTGGGAGCTCTGGCGCGCCCTGAAGAAGCCTTTCGGCGTCTGGAGCCTGATCCCGTCGGGCTTCGTCACGCCGGGGGCGTGGGGGTACGTGGGGGTCGACTTCCTGACGGGCTTTCGCGCGAACAGGTCGACGCAGGACAGCTTCGACTTGTTGGCGGACGTCGACGGGCCCACGTTCGACGCCCTGTCGGCGCTGGCGAACCTGAACGTCCGCCGCCAGGAGCAGATGCTGAAGGCGGTCGTGATCGCCTATCTGACGGTGCCGATTTCGGTTCTCGCCATCGTCGCCGAGGTGGCGGGCGACAGCCTGGTCAGCTTCGCGCGCGACAACCTGCAGCACGTGGTGGCGATCGGCGCCGGGCTGACCCTCGGGGCGTTGGCCTATTACCTCAGCACCTGGCGGGCACATCAGATCGTGGGCGTGCTCGACCTGATCCGGATCGAGCGCGGACAGGCTCCCTACACGGCGCTCGAGCTCCGCGACGAATAAGCCTCAGGCGTCGAGGAATTTCACCTCACCGGAGTGCATCTGCTTCACGGCGGCGACGATCTTCAGCGTGCCGGCCTCGACCGCGTCGGCCAGGCTGGCGTCGGCGGTGGCCAGCTTGCGCGCGACCCAGCGGGCGTTCTCCTCGACGGGCGATCCGTTCCCTGCGCGCGCGGCGAGCACCGGCGGGATGATCGGCACGATCATCTCCTCAAGCGAGGGGTCCAGCGCCGCGCCGTCGACGATGGATTCCGCCGCCGCCACGGCGCCGCAGCCGGTGTGACCCATGACGACGACCAGCGGGCACTTGAGGTGCTTCACCGCATAGACGATCGACGACAGGCCGCGCCGGTCGACGGTGTTGCCCGCGACGCGGATGGAGAACAGACGGCCGAAGCCCTGGTTGAACAGGATGGTCGGCGGCGTGCGGCTGTCGGCGCAGCCGACGATGGTGGCGATGGGGTTCTGGCCGCCCTGCAGGTCGTCCAGGTCGTTCGCCTTGACGTGCCCCAGATTGTTCTCGCCGCGCAGGAAGGCGGCGTTGCCGTCGCGCAGCTGTTGCAGCGCCTCGTCGGGGGTCGGTCCGCGCGGGGCGGGCGTGACCGCGGGCTCCGTGGCGGCCGGGGCGGGCGCGGTCTCAATCGGAGCGGGCGGCGGGGAGCCCCCGGTCTTGTTCTTGCCGAACCCGAACATGGCGCATCCCCCTGCGTCAGACCTGAGCGAGCGCCGTATGCCCAGCGCGGCCGTTAACCGTCAAGTCGGGAGCTCATGCGCCCAAAAGCCGCGCCGCCTGGGGCGCGAAATAGGTCAGCACGCCCGCCGCGCCGGCGCGTTTGAAGGCGTGCAGGCTTTCGAGGATGGCGCGGTCCTCGTCCAGCCAGCCGTTGGCCGCGGAGGCCTTCATCATCGCGTACTCGCCGGACACCTGGTAGGCGAAGGTGGGGACGCGGAAGGTCTCGGACACGCGCCGGACGACGTCGAGATACAGCATCCCCGGCTTGACCATCACGGCGTCGGCGCCCTCGGACAGGTCCATGGCCACCTCGCGCAGGGCCTCGTCGCCATTGGCGAAGTCCATCTGATAGGTCTTCTTGTCGCCGGTCAGCTGCTTCGCCGAGCCGACCGCGTCGCGATAGGGGCCGTAGAAGGCCGAGGCATATTTGGCGGCGTAGGACAGGATCAGGACATCCTGAAATCCATTCGCTTCCAGGGCCTCCCGGATCGCCTGGACCCGGCCGTCCATCATGTCTGAGGGGGCCACCACGTCGGCGCCCGCGTGGGCCTGGATGAAGGCCTGCTCGGCCAGCCGCTCCAGACTGGCGTCGTTGACGATGCGCCCGTCCTCCAGCACGCCGTCGTGGCCGTGGTCGGTGTAGCAGTCCAGCGCGACGTCGGTGATCACGCCGACCTCGGGCGCCGCGTCCTTGATGGCCCTGATGCAGTCGGGGATCAGGCCGTCCGGGTCGGTCGCGCCCGTGCCGACGCCGTCCTTGATCGCCGGGTCGACGTTGGGGAACAGGGCGACGGCGGGGATGCCGAGGTCGCGTGCCTCCTTCGCCGCCTCGGCCGCCGCCCTGGGCGACAGGCGGAACACGCCCGGCATGGACGGCACCGGGATGCGGTCGTCCTTGCCGTCGTGGACGATCAGCGGCCAGACCAGATCGGCGGGCGTCAGCGTCGTCTCGGCGACCAGACGACGCACCCACGGGGCGGCGCGCAGCCGGCGGGGGCGGGCGAAGGGGAAGGCGGCGGGCAGGAACGGCTGGGTCATGACGGCGTCATAGGCGGCTTGGCCGCATTGGAGAACAGGGACCGGTGACTTCCGGGCGCCGGGGGCGCCGTCCGGACTCAAAAACAGGGTCCGGAGAGTCCGGAGAGTCCGGATCGGGCCGGCGACCGACGCAGACTGGCACGGCCCGACGTCAGACGCGGTCGTCAGCCGGCGAGGGTGACGACGCGCGACGGCTTGGATAGAAGCACGGCGTGCGAGCCGGCCCTGACGGCCGACCACGCGGGAGCAACATATGGACTTCGCCCTCACCGACGACCAGCGCGCCATCCAAGACGCGGCGCGCGCTTTCGCGGAGGCCGAACTGGCCCCGCATTCGGCCGAGTGGGACGAGACCAAACACTTCCCCGTCGACGTCATGCGCCAGGCGGCCGAGATGGGCTTCGCGGCCATCTATGCCGGCGAGGAGCACGGCGGCATGGCGCTGGGACGCGTCGAGGCGGCGGTGATCTTCGAGGAGCTGTCGCGCGGCGACGTCTCGACGGCGGCCTTCATCTCGATCCACAACATGGCCACGTGGATGATCGACGGTTTCGGCTCCGACGACCTGCGCGCCCGCTACGTGCCGGCGCTGACGACCATGGAGAAGATCGCCAGCTACTGCCTGACGGAGCCGGGCTCGGGCTCCGACGCGGCGGCGATGCGGACCACGGCGACGCGCGACGGCGACCATTGGGTGCTGAACGGGTCCAAGGCCTTCATCTCCGGCGCAGGGACCAGCGACGTCTATGTGGTCATGGCGCGGACCGGGGAGGCCGGGCCCAAGGGCATCTCGGCCTTCGTCGTCGACCTGGGCACGCCGGGCCTGTCGTTCGGGGCGCAGGAGAAGAAGATGGGCTGGAACAGCCAGCCCACGGCCATCGTCAGCTTCGACGACTGCCGCATTCCGACGTCCAACCTGCTGGGCAAGGAGGGCGACGGCTTCCGCTACGCCATGATGGGTCTGGACGGCGGGCGGCTGAACATCGCGGCCTGCTCGCTGGGCGGGGCGCGGCTGGCGCTGGAGACGGCGCAGGCCTATGTCGCCACACGAAAGCAGTTCGGCAAGTCGCTGAACGAATTCCAGAACATCCAATTCAAGCTCGCGGACATGGCGACCCAGCTGGAGGCCTGCCGCCTGATGGTCCTGCGCGGCGCCTGGGCCATCGACACGGGGCATCCGGAGAAGACCAAGTGGTGCGCCATGGCCAAGCGCATGGCCACGGACCTGTGCTTCGAGATCGCCGACGAAGCCCTGCAGATGCACGGCGGCTACGGCTATCTGAAGGACTATCCGCTTGAACGGATCGTCCGCGACCTGCGCGTCCACCGCATCCTGGAAGGCACGAACGAGATCATGCGCGTGATCACGGCGCGGGAGATGATGCGGCAATAAAGAGGCGTCAGCTTTCGTCGGCATACGGCGACGCCGGAACGTGGCGGGATGGCTTTGACAGAACGGAGCCACCGCCATGCGTCTCATGATCCCGCTCGCCGCCGTCGCCTGCCTGCTCGCCGGTGCGGTCCAGGCCCAGGAATTCCGCTTCAGCGCCAATTCCAGCCGCGGCTATTCCAGCCAGGCCGAGTTTCCGAACGTCCAGGTGTCCCGCCGAGCCGACAATCTGGTGGTGTCGGTCCGCGTGGCCTGCGACACCCGCGAGGCGGCGCAGCGGCGCAGCGAGATCACCCAGACGCTGGCCGCCATGGCGCGGGCGGCGGGACTGGACGCCTCGATCGAGCTGGGGCTGGATTCGGGCGGCAACGTCGCCGACTTCGACGCGCGCATGATCCCGACCCTGCGCTTCCACAGCGACGACGGTCGGCCGGACACCAGCGCCGTGACCCTGGTCATCAAGACGCCGATCGCGGAGGGCGACACGCTGGAGGCCGCCTCGGCCCGCATCCGCGCCTTCGTCGAGGCGACCCAGCGGGTCGGCCGCACGGAGCTGCGTCTGATGGACGACTGGGAGCCGACCGTGATCCGGCCCGACCAGTATCGCCCGGTCGTGCTGGCCGCGATCGCGGCGGACGCGGGGACCACGGCGGCGGCGTTCGGCCCGGCCTATGGCGTCGAAGTGACGGGCCTGTCGCGGCAGGTGACCTGGCGTCAGGCGGGGCCGCTGGAGCTGATGCTCTACATTCCCTACCAGCTGAGCGTCACCCCGGCCGGCTGAGCCTTTACCGTTCCGGCGACGCCGCCTATTCCGGCGCGCATGATCGACGAGCCTGAAGTCCTGACCCGCGTCCAGTCCGGGGTCGGACGCCTCACCCTGAACCGGCCCAAGGCGCTGCATGCGCTGAACAAGGCCATGTGCGAGGCGATGACGGCGGCGCTGCTGGCGTGGCGTGAGGATCCTGCGGTCAAGTCGGTGCTGATCGACCATGCGGGCGAGCGCGGCTTCTGCGCCGGCGGCGACATCCGCATGATCGCCGAGAGCGGGGCGGGGGACGCGGCGGAGGCCCGGGCCTTCTTCCTGACCGAGTACCGGCTGAACCACCTGATGTTCGAGTACCCGAAGCCGATCACGGCCATCGTGGACGGCATCGTCATGGGCGGAGGCGTGGGAATCAGCGAGCCGGCCGAGGTGCGCATCGCCACGGAACGGACGACCTATGCCATGCCGGAGACGGGGATCGGCCTGTTCCCCGACGTCGGCGGCGGCTGGTTCCTGTCGCGCCTCCCGGGCGAGACGGGGACATGGCTGGCTCTGACGGGGGCGCGGCTGAAGGCGGCGGACACGGTGTTCCTGGGCATCCACAGCCATTACCTGCCGTCCGACGCGATCGAGGCCTTCCATGCCATCCTGAAGACGGATCCGGCGCATCCGGCCGACGTGGCCGACGGGCTGGAGGACGATCCCGGCGAGCCGACGGTGGGCCCGCACGTCGAGGCCATCGACCGCCTGTTCGCCCACAACACGGTGGAGGCGATCTTCGCCGCGCTGGAGGCCGAGGGGACGGAGTGGGCCCTCGCACAGCTGGCGACGCTGAAGACCAAGTCGCCCCAGTCGCTGAAGGTGACCCTGCGCCAGCTGCGGCTCGGCCGCGGCATGGCCGACTTCGCGGCGAACATGGCCATGGAGTACCGGCTGGGGGGCCGCGTGGTGCGTACGCATGACTTCCAGGAGGGCGTGCGGTCGGTGATCGTCGACAAGGACGGTCAGCCGAGGTGGAAGCCGGAGACGCTGGCGGACGTGTCGGACGCGGAAGTGGAGGCGCTGTTCGCGCCGCTGCCGGCCGATCAGGAGTGGACCCCGCTGGGCTGAGGCTTGCTCCGAACTGCGTTCCGCGCGCAGATGGCGCGGGCCGTTCAGGAGACCTCGATGCGCACCCTCATCCTCGCCCTCGGCGGAGCCATGGCCCTTGCGGGCTGCATGGTGATCAACGTGACCGGTCACGACGGCGGGTCCGGAGTGCACGTCTCGCACTTCGACTCGGACGCGACCTATGCCGCTGCCCTGGCCGATCCGCGCCGCCCCGCGGACGAGGTGGCGCGGGACGCGGCGCGGGAGCCCGTCGCCATGATGGATCTGGTCGGGATGAAGCCCGGCGACCGGGTCGCCGACATCCGGCCGGAGGAGGGGTACTTCACCCGCCTGTTCGCCAATGTCGTCGGGCCGAACGGTCGGGTCTACGCCTTCGTCCCGACGCGGACGGCGACGCGCGAGACGCCGCTGGCGCAGGGTCTGGCCGCCGCCTATCCGAACGTGGTGGCGATGGAGGGGGCGCTGGACGCCATGACCTTCCCGGAGCCGCTGGACGCGGTCTTCATGGTGCAGGAGTACCATGACTTCCACATCCCGGCCTTCGGCGTGGACGTGAACCGGATGAACAAGGCCGTGTACGACGCGCTGAAGCCGGGCGGATACTACGTCGTCATCGACCATGCGGGTCGTGACGGCACCGGAAACACCGAGGTCCAGTCGCTGCACCGGATCGAGGGCGAGTTCCTGAAGCGCGAGGTCGAGGCCGCGGGCTTCGTCTTCGACGGCGAGAGCGACGCCATCCGCAATGCGGAAGACGACCGGACCATCAACGTCTTCGACGAGCGCATCCGCTATCGCACGGACCAGTTCGTCTATCGCTTCCGCAAACCGGGCTGAGCTCAGCCGGGCCGCGTGGCGAACAGGGTGAGCGTCGCGCCGCCGGTCGCGAAGTTGGCGACGTCGGCGGCGGCGGCCTGACCCTCCGGGCTGGCCATGGCCGCCTGAAGCGCGGCCATGTCCGCGAAGGTCAGGATGGCGATGAAGTGGGCGTCGGACGGGCCCGCCGGGGTCATGATCGGCCCCTCGCTCACCTCGAAGGCCTGGAGGCCCGGAATGCGGCGGGCGAGCGGGGCGTGGACCGCCTCGTAGTGCGCGGCGAAGACCTCCGGATCCGTGGGCGTTCCGTAGGTGGCGATCAGCTTTGCCATGACGGCCTCCATGCCATGCCCTTGAACGTCGGGCGCGGACCGTGTGATCTGACGTAACGAGGATCGGAGAATGGTCATGAAGACCCTGATGGACGCAAGAGCCGGGCTGGTCGCCGTCGCGTTGACGCTGACGGCATGCTCAGGCCTGATGGGCGGCCCGTCGCCGGAGACCTATTCGGCCGCCTTGGCCGGCCCGCCGCGCACGGAGGAGGATCGAGGCCGCGACGCCGCGCGGATGACCGCCGGGACCCTGGCCTTCGCGAGGGTCGAGCCCGGCGATCACGTGATCGACATGATCATCGGCGGCGGCTTCTTCACCCGGGCCTTCGCAGCGGCGGTGGGGCCGGAGGGTCACGTCACGGCATGGCAGCCGCAGGAGTTCGTCCAGTTCCAGGCCAGCTATGGCGAAGCGGTGACGGCGGCGGACGCCCTGGCCAACGTCGACGGCGTCACCTCGCCGATCGCGGCGCCGGTCTGGCCGTCGGGCGCGGACCTGGTCTTCACGGCCCAGAACTATCACGACCTGCATCTGGACCCGTTCGCGGACGACACGGCCCGGCGCGTCAACGCGGCCGTGTTCGCGGCGCTGAAGCCGGGCGGCCACTACGTCATCGTCGATCACCATTCGACGGCCGGTTCGGGGCTCTCGGCCGCCAACGCCCTGCACCGCATCGACGTGGAGCAGGTGAAGCGCGAGGTTCAGGCCGCCGGTTTCGTTCTGGAGGCCGAGAGCGATCTTCTGGAGCGCGCCGACGATCCGTTGACGGCCAACGTCTTCGATGGGTCGATCCGCGGGAAGACCAGCCAGTTCATGCTGCGGTTCCGCAAGCCGGGCTGAACGGTCGCGCTGGCGACCGGGCGTCGAACCCGCTAACCCTCCCGCCGAGTCAGACAGGGAGAGTTCGCCATGACGCAGACCGTCGCCTTCATCGGCCTGGGCAACATGGGCGGGGGCATGGCCGCCAATCAGGCGAAGGCCGGTCACGTCGTGATGGCGTTCGACCTGTCGAAGGAGGCCGTGGAGCGGGCCGTCGCGGCGGGCTGTCAGGCGGCGTCTTCCGTGGCCGAGGCGGTGAAGGACGCGGACGTGGTCATCACCATGCTGCCTGCGGGGCCGCACGTGCTGAAGGTCTATTCCGAGCAGATCATCGGCGCGGCGCCGACCGGCGCCCTGCTGCTGGACTGCTCCACCATCGACGTGGAGACCTGCCGCAAGGTGGCGGGGCTGGCGGCCGAGGCGGGCTACGTCTTCGCCGACGCGCCGGTGTCTGGCGGGACGATGGCGGCGGACGCGGGCACGCTGGCCTTCATGGTCGGCTGCGACGAGCCGGAGTTCGCGCGCATCGAGGCCGCGCTGGAGCCGATGAGCCGCGCCACCTTCCGCGCCGGCGACCACGGCGCCGGGCAGGCGGCCAAGATCTGCAACAACATGATCCTGGGCATCACCATGCTGGGGACCTGCGAGGCCATCGCCCTGGCCGAGAAGCTGGGGCTGGATCCGGTGAAGATGTTCGACATCGTCTCCAAGGCGTCGGGGCAGAGCTGGTCGGTCACCACCTACTATCCGTGGCCCGGTCCGGTGCCGACCGCCCCGTCGAACCGCAACTACGACGGCGGCTTCGCCACGGCGATGATGCTGAAGGACCTGAAGCTGGCGCAGCAGGCCGCCGCGGCGGCCGGGGCCACGACGCCGCTGGGAGCCCAGACGGAGGCGCTGTACCAGATGTTCGACCGACTGGGATTCGGCGGCCGCGACTTCTCGGCCATCCTTCAGCTGCTGCGCGGAAAGCTGGACGATCTCCCCACCGATTGATCGATCTCAAAGACGCGGGCGGACCCGGCGTCGAGACGTCGGCGGATGAGCCGCGCAGTCCTTGAGAACCGTTATCAATTAAGACCTTGCGACGATTTAACCGGCGTCCCGCATGGACTTTGCCGGGGTCCGGGCGCAAAACCCGCCGCGAAGGCAGAGTCCAGGCAGGCACCCGGATTGTACGACTACAAGGCCGCATTCGAGACCGCGATCGAGCAGGTGAAGGGGGAGGGGCGCTATCGCGTCTTCGCCGACCTGAAGCGCGTGCGCGGCCGGTTCCCCCGGGCGGTGCGCCGTCGCGCCGACGGGACCGAGCAGGACGTCGTCGTCTGGTGTTCGAACGACTATCTGGGCATGGGGCAGCATCCGGTCGTGCTGGAGGCCATGAAGGCCGAGGTCGACGCCGCGGGAGCGGGGGCCGGCGGCACGCGCAACATCTCGGGCACCACGCGCTCGGCCGTGGATCTGGAGGCCGAGCTGGCCGACTGGCACGGCAAGGAGGCCGCGCTGCTGTTCACCTCCGGCTATGTGGCCAACGAGGCGACGCTGGCGACGCTGCAGCGCATCCTGCCCGGGCTGATCATCTTCTCGGACAGCCTGAACCACGCGTCGATGATCGCCGGAATCCGCCACGGCGGCTGCGAGCGGCACGTCTTCCTGCACAATGACCTGGCGCACCTGGAGACGCTGCTGGCCGCCGCCCCGGCCGGGGCGCCCAAGCTGATCGCCTTCGAGAGCGTCTATTCGATGGACGGCGACGTCGCCGACCTGAAGGGCACGATCGCGCTGGCCAAGAAGTACGGCGCCATGACCTACCTCGACGAGGTGCACGCCGTCGGCCTGTACGGCGCGCGCGGCGCCGGCATCGCCGAGCGCGACGGGGTGCTGGACCAGATCGACGTCATCGAGTGCACCCTGGGCAAGGCCATCGGCGTGATGGGCGGCTACATCGCCGCCGACGCGGTGATCGTCGACGCGATCCGCAGCTGGGCCTCGGGCTTCATCTTCACGACGTCTCTGCCGCCGGCGCTGACGGCGGGCGCCCTGGCCTCGGTGCGTCACCTCAAGGCGCATCCGGAACTGCGCGAAAGGCATCAGGAGCGGGCGGCCGCGCTGAAGGCGCGGTTCGAGGCGGCGGGGATTCCCGTCATGCCGTCCGAAAGCCATATCGTGCCGGTGTTCGTGGGCGACCCCGTGCACACCAAGATGATCTCGGACATGCTGCTGGAAGAGCACGGCATCTACGTCCAGCCGATCAACTATCCGACCGTGCCGAAGGGGACGGAGCGCCTGCGCTTCACGCCGTCGCCGGACCACGACGACGGCATGATGGACGCCCTGGTCGCGGCCATGGACCGGCTGTGGACCCACTGCAACGTCGCCCGGCTGCCCGCCGTCGCCTGATGTTCCGCCGGTGCGGCACGAAAAAGGCCCCGGATCGCTCCGGGGCCTTCTCCGTCGCTGCGGCGACTACCAGCGCCAGGCGCTGTGGATCGCCTCGATCACGTAGCCGTCGAAGCGGTCGACCAGGTAGATGTTGTTGTCCACCCAGACCCACATCGTGCCCGGTTGCGGCCAGGGCAGGCCCCAGTAGGCCGGATCGGTGATCTCGTACCGCCAGAAGATCGAGGGCAGGTAGTCGCCCTCGCGATAGGTGCGGCCCCAATACGACCGCGGCACGCTGTAGTAGCCGTAGCCCGGCGAGAAATAGAAGCCGACGCGCACGCCCGACCAGCCGCGGAAGTGACGGTCGTTGCGCCACCAGTCGCTGCGGCCATGACGACGGTTCCAGTCGCGCTGCCAGTTGTCGCGGTTCCAGTTGCGGCGGAACTCGCGATAGTCGCGACGGTCGTCCCGCCGTTCGAACCGGTCCTCGCGGCGATCCTGACGACGGTCCTGACGGTCGTCCCGGCGTTCCTCGCGACGATCCTGGCGATCTTCCCGCCGATCCTGGCGGCGGTCGCGCTGCTCCGGGGTGGGCGGCGGGCGGTCGGCGCGACGCTCGCGCCGGTCCTCGCGACGGTCCTGCCGGTCGTCGCGACGATCCTCGCGCCGGTCCTGACGGTCGTCACGCCGCTCCTCGCGACGCTCCTGGCGACGGTCCTGGGTCGGGGGAGGGGGCGGGGGCGGCGTGACGTCGGGACGACGGCGTTCGCCGCCGCCGCCGCCGGCGTTCCCGCCGCCGCGCTCTTCACGCGCCTCGCGACGCTGTTCGCGGCGCTCGGACTGCACCTCGCCGCGATCGCGGCGGCGGTCGGGGTCCTGGGCCAGGGCGATCGCCGGGGCCGCCGCCGGCACGGCGAAGGCCGTGAGGGCGGAGAAGACCAGAAGGGTTCTCTTCATTCTCGTGGTTCCTGCACGCCCTTCTGCGGGCGGCTTGGGTTCGAGGCTGTGCCCCGCAAGCTGAACGGCGACTGAACCGTCCGCGTGAGAAGGGCCCCGCGACGCCGGTCGCGGGGCCCTGCCCCAGGCGGGCGGCCCGTCGCGTCAGAAGACGTCGAACAGCACGTCCGCGATCAGGCCCGTGGCCAGGGCGACCAACAGGATGTCGTTGTCGGCGTGCACCCAGCGGTGGCCACGCGGCGCCGGACGCAGACCGTAGAAGTACGGATCGTTGACGTAGTAGCGGTGATAGCTGGACGGCAGATAGGCGCCACGGCTCCAGCGATAGCCGTAGTAGCGCGGCTCGACCCGGTAGTAGCCGTAGCCCGGCGCGTACCAGTAGCCGTTGCGGGCTCCGCGGTAGTCGCGGAATTCCGACCGGCCGCGCCACCAGTCGCGATTGTTGCGGTCCCAGCGGCGGTCGTTGCGGAAGTCGCGACGATCGTCCCGGCGTTCGGCGCGGAAATCGCGGCGATCGTCGCGGCGGTCCTGCCGGTACTCCCGGCGGTTGTCGTATTCGCCGCGGCGCCAGTCGCGCCGGTCGTCCCGGCGTTCCTCGCGGAAGTCGCGGCGATCGTCGCGGCGGTCCTGGCGATAGTCGCGGCGGTCGTCCCGACGCTCATCGCGGTCGCGGCGGCTCTGGGCTTCTGCGGCCAGCGGCACCGCGGTCGTCGACAGAGCGACGGCGACGACGGCGGCCTTGGTCAGACGGTTCATGAACGGGCCTCGTTGGAATCGGGCGAGAACTCCGCCCGGAACAGGGTGATGACGGACGGTCGGCCCCGCCGCATGAACCGTCCCTGAATGGGACGGTCAGGTTGGGCCATTGCGGAGGCGTGCTCCGCCGCCCACTTCCGCAGCGTCCCGCAAGGAGCCCGCAGATGTCCCGACCGATCCAGCTCTGGTACTGGCCCACCCCCAACGGCTGGAAGATCTCCATTGCCCTGGAGGAGATGGGGATCCCGTACGAGCTGAAGCCGGTCAACATCGGCGTGGGCGAGCAGTTCGAACCCGCGTTCCAGGCGATCAGCCCCAACGGCCGCATGCCCGCGATCGTGGATCCCGACGGACCGGACGGCCTGCCGCTGTCGATCTTCGAGAGCGGGGCGATCCTGCAATACCTCGGCGCCAAGTCCGGGCGCTTCTATCCGCGCGACGCGCGGGGCAGGGCGGAAGTCGATCAGTGGCTGTTCTGGCAGGTCGGCGGTCTGGGGCCGATGGCGGGGCAGACGCACCATTTCCGGCAGTACGCGCCCGCGCTGACCGAAGACCAGCGCCATCTGGCCTATGGCGTGCGTCGCTACACGGATGAGACCCATCGGCTCTACGGGGTGCTGGATCGCCGTCTGGCGGACCGTGAGTTCGTCGCCGGCGACTATTCCATCGCCGACATGGCCATCTGGCCATGGATCGTCCCGTGGGAGCGACAGGGGCAGAATCTCCGGGAGTTCCCGAACGTGAAGCGCTGGTTCGAGGTCGTCGGCGACCGCCCGGCGGTGCGGACCGGCCGCTGGCTGGGCAAGGATCTGGGCAGGGATCTCGCAAGGGCGGGGCGGGAGGCGGACGCCCAGCGGGCCGTCCTGTTCGGGCAGCGGGCGCGAAAATCCTAATCAGAGATTATCCAATGGTTTCGCGAGGTTGAACGCGGCGCGGAGTATTCATTCTTCCTTGTCGAAAAACTTCCGGCCGGCTTTTCGCCATTAACTTTAACTTCAAACCGCGGGTATTTGATCGCGTCATCAAGCGGGGCCAGAACGGCCTGGAGGACTGGTGATGAACGCGCAAGAAGCGGCGCAGGACGTTGCGGAAGCGGGCGCTCTGCCCTTGCCCACCCCGGACATGGACGGCGACGCCCTGTTCCAGCTGGGGCTGCGATATTCGACCGGCACGGGCGGGTGCCCGATGGACCGGGTCTCGGCCCACATGATCCTGAACCTGGCGGCAATGAAAGGCTCGGAAGAAGCCCGTGAGTACCGTCGCGAGCTGTCGCAGGAAATGGATCGCGAGGAGATCGGCGAGGCCCAGCGCGCGGCGCGTCGCTGGATCGACGCCGGCACGAGCCGGCTGGCGGCCTGAACCCGGTCGCCGTCAGAACTGCTGATACTGCCCGTTGATCGTGTAGTTGAAGCCGATGGGCAGGGCGTTTCGGATCTGGGTGAAGAAGTTGGCCAGCTCGCCCAGCGTGGAGCGCGGCACGAAGATGACGTCGCCGCGCCGCACCGCCACCGCCATGCCCCGCCGGGGCCTGAGGTCGAGGACGCGCAGCATGCGGCGTCCGCCCGGCCCGCGCCGGATCAGCGCAACTTCCTGCGTCCGCGCCGTCGGCAGGAAGCCGCCGGCCTGGATCACCGCCTGGTAGGCGTCGATGTCGCCGGTCATCTCGTAGACGCCGGGCGTGCGGACTTCCCCGTCGACCCAGACCCGGATCGGCCCGGCCTGTTTCAGCGTGATCTCCACCACCGGGCGCACCAGCTGGGAGGCGTAACCGTAGGAGACGTCCTGCTCCAGCTCGGCCAGGGTGCGGTCCGCCGCCATGACCTGACCCAGGAGGGGCAGGGAAATGCGGCCGTCCGGTCCGACCTTCAGCGTGCGGGTCAGTTCCGGGGCGGTCGGGGTCGCCACTTCGATCTCGTCGTTGGGATAGAGGACGTACTCCGGCTCGGCGTCGGTCCAGTCGGCGAAGGGGATGTCAGGAAAGCCGCGGCTCGTTTCCGGGCCCGACAGGGGCGTGGACATCCGGGGAACGGCCACGCCTCCGCATGCCGCCAAGGGAAGGGCGACGAGGCCAAGCATCAAATGCCGGCGGCTGAAGGTCATGGGCGAATCCCGACGCGACGGATCACGGTGAGGGCAGGGTGGCGGCGTCATGGGTAACCGATGGTTAACGCCGAGGGGCGAAGGCTGAGGCTCCGGTTCAGTCTCACGGATTCGCGTCCAGGCCCATGCGCACGACGGCCACAGTCATCGCCCGACCGCGCTACGGCCTTCTGGACGTGATCGGCCTGCTGTTCCGCGAATTCTGGATCATGCTGGTGATCTTCCTGGCCGTGGTGGCGGTCGGAACCGCGGTCGTCCTGACCCTGGGCAAGACGTACACGGCGCGCGGAAGCGTCTACGCCGGCGTGGGGCAGGAGTACGTCTATCAGCCGCGCGTTGGGGCGACGGAGAGAGGCCAGACGCCCGACGTCGACACCGTCACCCAGTCCGAGGCGGCGCTGCTGAACAGCCGGGCGGTGAAGGAGCGGGTGGTCGACGCCCTGGGCGCGCCGGCCATCCTGGGCGACAAGGCGACGGGCACGCCCGCCGAGATGCGGATCGCCGCGATCAAGGCGCTGGAGGGCGGGCTGTCCGCCGGGGCGGTGACCGGCAGCCCGATCATCGGGATCACCTACGAAGCGGACGATCCGGAGCGGGCCGCCACGGTGCTGAACGCCGTGATCGACCAGTATCTCATCCATCGCCGGGAGGTCTTCGCCGACGCCAGCGCCCCGGCGCTGAGCGCGCAGCGGCTGGTGTTCGAGGACGCCCTGGCCGAGGCGGACGCGGCCTATGAGCAGTTCCTCCGCACCGAGAACATCGGAGACTTCGCGGCCACGAAGGCGGCGCTGGCCGCCAACTGGCAGACGGTGTCCGCCGACAGGCTGTCGACCCAGGCCCAGGTCAACCAGCTGACCCGCCAGCTGGCGACCCTGGAGACCCAGCTGGCGTCGACGCCGCCCGAGATCGCCCTGCAGCAGGACCTGAACGTCGCGGCCCGGGACCAGATCCTGCAGCTGCGGACGGAGCGGGAGCAGCTGCTGGCCCGCTATCTGCCCGACAGCCAGCCCATCCAGGACATCGAGGCCCGCATCGCCGGGCTGGAGCAGTACGTGGCCAGCGGTCAGGGCGTGGGCGTCAAGGAAGTGCGGACCGGCCCCAACCCCATCTGGGTCGAGCTGGAGACGACGCGGGCCACGACGCTGGCGCAGCGGGATTCGCTGATGGCGCGGCTCGGCGTGCTGGACGCCCAGCTGGGCGAGCTGCGCGCGCGGCAGGCGCGGCTGACGGCGGTGGAGTCCGAGAACGCCACGCTCGCGGGCGCCCGCGACGTCCAGAGCGCGACGGTGAGGGAGTTCCAGCAGCGCGAGGCGCAGGCGCTGGCCGATCAGGGACTGGTCAAGGCCGGCGCCGACGACGTGCGCGTCATGGAGCGGGCCGCGCCGCCGCTGCGGGGCAGGAGCCTGAAGCTGCCGCTGCTGGCGGCCGTGATCCTGTTCGCGGCATTCACGGCGCTGTCGGTCGGTCTGATCCGCATCTTCTCCCGGCGCGGCTTCACGACCCCGGCGTCGGTCGGACGCACCCTGGATCTGCCGGTTCTGGCCGCGGCGCCGGTCAAGGTCGCGCGGTGAACGGGCAGGGCGTGTTAGCCTTCGCGTCGTGCGCGAGCGTTCCAGCGATTCGATGATCGACCTGACCTCCGAGATGGCCGCCCTGTGGTCCGCCCTCGGCCCCGCGCCCGCGCGCGGCGGCCGCATGGTGCTGATCGTCTCGGCCCTGTCGGGGGAGGGCGCCTCGACCGTCTCGCGCGAGTATGCGCGGCTGGCGGCGGTCCGCGCGCGCCGGCCGGTCTGGCTGATCGACGCCGATCTGGACCAGCCCGGCCAGCAGGAGGCCGTGGCGGCGGCGCCCGACCGGTTCGGGACCCTGAGCCGTCCCGCGTTCGCCTCGCCCGACGGCTCGTGCTTCTTCGACGTCCATCCCCCGGCGAAGAGCCGGGACGGCCGGATCGTGCCGCCGGCGCGTCTGCTGACGGCGCGGTCCTGCCTCGGGGGACGGCTCTGGGTGTCGCGCTTCGCCGCCGAGGCGATCCGGGTCGGCCAGCGCGTCGAGGCCTCGCCGGATCCGGCCTACTGGAACGCGCTCCGCCCACACGCCGAGATCGTGGTCGTCGACTGCCCGGCGGCCGAGCGCTCGGACACGGCGCTGGTCCTCGCGCCGCTCGCGGACGCGGTCGTGCTGGTCGTGGCGGCGGAATCCACAGGCGCCGACGAGGCTTCGGCGCTGCGCCAGGAGATCGAGGCCGTCGGCGGCCGCATCGCCGGCGTGGTGCTGAACCGCACCGCCTGGAAGCCGCCCGGCTTCCTCAGCCGTCTGACCGGCTGACGCGCTCCAGCCGGGCCAGCTCCCGGGCGCCATAGAATCTGGGTTCGAACAGCGGCGCCCACAGCACCTTGCCGAGGCCGCGGGCGGCTCGGTCCATGGCCCGGGCGCGCGACGGGCGGCGCAGCAGCCACAGGCCGGCCGACGCGGCGGCCCAGACGGCGGTCTGCACGGCCCCGACGGCCATCCACCCGAGGAGACCCGGCCAGTCGCCGCGCGCGCGGGCCTCCTGGCTCGGACCCTGACCGTAGGCGAAGGCGCGGCGCAGGGCGTAGGCCATGGTGGCGCGGTGGGGCGGAGCGATCTCGGACACCCGCGCCCTTGCCGCCCAGCCGAAGCGGCCGCCGGCGGCCTTTACCCGGGCGAACAGGGCGTCGTCCTCTCCGCCCAGCTCGTCGGCGGCGACGTCGAAGGGCGCGTCGCCGGGCAGGGCGGTGGCGCGGACCAGCAGGGCGTTGCCGCAGCCCCAGGGCTTGTCGATCAGACGGTCGTGGTCGGGGCCTTCGCGACCGAAGAAGGCGTCGAGGTGAGCCCGCGCCCACTCCGGTGCGCCCTCGGCCACGCCGGTGATGGGGCCGAAGACCACGTCGGCGCCCGTCCTCGCCTGTGCCGACAGCAGGGCCGCCAGCCAGCCGGCCGCGGCTTCCTGATCGTCGTCGAGGAAGGCGATCAGCGGGGCCGTCGTGGCCGCGAGGCCCGCGTTCCGGGCCGTCGCGACGCCGGGGCGGGGCGCGGCGACGTAGGTCAGCGGAAACGGGCTGACGGGGCGAAGGGTCCTGACGGGATCGGCGGCGGCGCCCGCAGGATCGTTGTCGACCACGACGACCTCGACCTCGTGCCCTTCAAGACCGGTCTGGGCGAAGGTCGAGCGCAGCGCGCGGGCCAGGCTGTCCGGGCGACGCAGGGTGGGGATGACGACGGCGACGCGGGCCACGTCACACCCGATCCGCGTAGAGGGCGGCGCGGTAGAGGCGCAGGGAGAAGGCGCGGACGGAGACGGGCGCGGCCTCGCTGAGCGCCAGCCGCCGGAACCATGGCCGGATCATTCCGAGTCCCGGCACGCGCTTGAGCCGGCGGGCGGCGCGATAGCTGGGGTAGGTCGAGACCACGTCGAAATGGCGATCGACGACCCGCGCGAAATTGGCTGCCGACTGCTCGTACTTGCCGGCGAGGGCGGCGGTCTCGTCCAGACCCATGTGCGTGGCCGGCACGTCCACGTGCCGCACGGACCAGCGGCGCGACGCGCGCATGGCCCATTCCACGTCCTCCCAGCCCCATCCGGTGAAGGCGGGGTCGAAGGCCTCGGCGTCGAACACGTCGCGGCGGACCAGCAGGTTGGAGGTGTAGACGTACTTCTCGGGCGCCAGCGACCGCGCGGCGGCGTCCAGCGTCTCGGAGCGTTCGGCCATCGCCCGGTGCACGGCGAAGCGCGGGTCGGTCGGCGCCTGCTTCAGGGAGAAGCCGCCGAAGGCGACGGCCGGATCCTCCGCGTCGATCAGGGCCAGCCAGTCCGACAGGAACGTCGGCGCGTCCGGCAGCATGTCGGAATCGAGGAACAGCAGATGCCGGCCCCGCGCCGCCTGCGCGAGCCGGTTGCGTCCGCGCGACCGTCCCTCGTTGGCGGGCAGGGTGATCAGGCGGACCGGCAAGGGAAGGGCGCCGGCCCGGGTCTTGAGGCGCTCGCCCAGATCCGCGTCGCCGGTGCCGTCGTCGAGCAGGACCAGTTCCGCGCCCGGCGTCGGGACGGCGGACAGGGCCTCGATCAGCCGTGAAGGGTCGTCGCGCAGGAAGGGGATGAGGACCGACAGACGGGGCGAAGCCCGGCCCCAGGCGGCGTTGTCGTCGATGCGCGCGCGGGGGCTCATGCCGTCGCCCTCGCCCGCTTGCGCCGTTCGATCAGGGACAGGGCGACGTCGCGCACGCCGGCCGCATTGAGCGTCAGGGCCAGGGCGGCGTAGACGGCCCCGCCGGCGCCGGCCTTCAGGATCAGTTCGGGGAAGCCCCCGATGGCCGGGAGCGCGGCCACGACGACGGCCATGCCGGCCGTCGCCAGGCCGCAGCGGGCCAGGGATTCCCAGGCCATGGGCAGGGGCAGGACGCGACGGCCCAGGGCCAGCGTGGCGACAAGGCCGATGCCGAAGCTCGCCGTGGTGGCCCAGGCCGCGCCGATGAGACCGAAGCGGGGAACGAGGATGAGGTTGAGGACGACGTTGAACAGCGCGGGGATCGCCATGGCCCCCAGCAGCGCCGTCGTCTTGCGCCCGAGCGTGAAGGCCTGCCCGAAGTAGTAGGCGGTGAGGCCGTAGAGCAGGGCCGACAGGGCGATCCACGGCGTCACCGTGACCGCGTCGGCGCGCAGGTCCTCGCCGATCAGCACCTGCGCCAGCGGCCGGGCGACCAGGGCGACCCCCGCGGCTGCGGGCAGGCCTATCAGCAGAAAGGTCGAGAGCTGCTCCCGGGCGGCGGTCGTCAGTCGGTCGCGCCCGCCGCGCTCCAGCGCCATGACCAGCGCCGGTTGCCCCGCCGTGCCGAGCCAGAGGAACAGCACGTCCAGCGTCCTGTTCGCGATCGAATAGCCGGCGTGATAGGCGCCGACGGCGGCCTCGTCGAGGAAGACGGCCAGCAGGAAGCGGTCCGTGGAAGCGAGGACCACGGTCAGGGCCAGCGACGCGGCGATCGGATAGCCGTAAGCCGCGTAGGCGCGCATCCTTGTGGGATCGAGCCTCGCGCCGCGTCCCCGTCGCCATTCGCCCGGGAAAACGAACGGCAGGACCAGCAGCGGGCCGAGGCCGAGTCCCAGCAGGGGCGCCGCGCCGCCGGCGCCGCCGAGCGCGAACCCGACGCCGATCAGCAGACCCGCGGCGGTCACCGTCATGTCGATGCCGGCGGATTTCGAAACCTCGCCCTCCGCCCGCAGCCGCTCCTGCGCCAGCTTGACGAGGCAACGGACCGGACAGCCCATCAGACCGACCGCGACGGCGATGCGGAAGAGAGGATCGGCGGGCCAGAGCCAGACGGCGAGCAGGGCCAGAGGCACGAAGGCCGCGGTCAGCAGCAGGGCGGTCCGGTACAGACCCGCGAAATGCCCCTGCAGGTCGGCGCCCGGCTTCGACGCGGCCCAGAAGCGCGCCATGGCCGCCTCCAGCCAGGTGAAGACGGCGACGTGGGCGAGGGTGAAGACGGAGAAGGCGAGCGCGTAGCGGCCGAACTCTTCCGGCGACATTAGGCGCGTGAACAGGACGATGGCCAGGAAGCCGACCACGCCCTGCACGACGTTGGCCGGAAGATAGCCCCAGACGCCCCGCCAGAACACGTCAGCGCACCGCGGCGCGGTCGCCGAGCAGGACCGGGACCGTGACGAGCATGATCCAAAGATCCAGCCAGACCGACTGGCGTTCGACGTATTCGACGTCCAGCTGGACGCGGCGGCGCACGTCCTGGGCGGAGTGAAGCGGGCCGCGGGAGCCCTTGATGGCGGCCCAGCCCGTCATGCCCGGCTTGATGCGGTGGCGATGGGCGTAGTCGGCCACCAGCCGCGCGGACTCGACCTGGCCGGTCTTCATGCCGACGGCGTGAGGACGGGGGCCGACCAGGCTCATCTCGCCGGTCAGGACGTTCAGCAACTGCGGCAGCTCGTCGAGGCTGGTGGAGCGCAGGATCCGGCCCAGCCGGGTGATGCGGTCGTCGTCGTGGGTCACCTGCCGGCTGGCCGTGGCGTCGGCGCTGGCATGCTTCATGGTCCGGAATTTCCAGACGACGATCTCTTCCTGATTGAAGCCGTGCCGGCGCTGGCGGAACAGGGCGGGGCCGGGACTGTCCAGCTTCACCAGCGCGGCGATCAGGGCCATCACCGGCAGGAGCGCGAGGAAGGCGAGTCCCCCGACCGTCAGGTCCAGCAGCCGCTTGTTGAAGGCGCGCCGGTCGTCGTCCTTGCGGCCGTTCAGCGGCGCCAGCCGGCTGTCGGCGAGGCGATTCAGGGCGTCCTCGCGGTCGCCGGGGCGGACGGGATCGACCAGCAGGGTCACCTCGTTCGGCAGGCTTCCCAGACGGCCCATGAGGTGCCGGACACGCGCCTCCGCCTTCGGATCGATGGCCACCATGATGCGGTCGACGAAGGGCAGGATGCGGTGACTCAGGAGGGCCCCGGAATCGCCCAGCACCGGGACGCCCTCGACGGCGTCGGGGCTGCGGGCCAGACGGTCGTCGAACACGCCCAGCACGTTGACGTCGCGCCGCTCCAGCGCGGCCCGGATCAGCGCCTCGGCATGTCGCGTCGCGCCGACCACGACGACGTTGGGCGTCAGGGCGCCCGAGCGACGCCATGCGCCCACCCGATCCAGCCAGACGAGGTGCAGTCCGTAGAGCGACGCCAGCGACACGCCGCCCCACACGACGAGGGCGGAGAGGGGGCCGCCGCCCAGCGCGACGGCCAGGGCGACCGCGACCAGCGTCGACGCGGCGGCGACCCCGGCCAGGGCCCCCAGATGCATCACGGCGGGCCGGCCGGAAGGAAATCTGTACAGATCGAGCGATCTGAGCAGCGCCAGCAGCACGAGGGCGCCGGCGCCGAAGGGCGCGGCCTCGGCCACGGTGGCCTGCGCCAGGTCCGTGGGCGAGCCGGCCCAGGCGCACAGCAGGGTCACGGCCAACACCACGGAGACGTCGATGGCGCGGAAGTAGTGGGCGGCCAGCCGCGCCGCGTGCCGCTGGCGTGCATTGAGCCAGACTTCGGGGCGGAAGGGGCCTCGCCGGGCGGCCCCCTCGCCCAAGCCGCGTTCCGCCATCTCGCGAAGGCCGCGGGCGTCGAGCGACGGCCCGGCGACGGCGTCGTCCGGTTCGGCGGGAGAGAGCAGGGCGGCGGTCGGGGTCATTCGGGCCGTCGGTCCGGTTCCAGGGTCGCCGAACCCTGTCACATCGGGACTGACCATCCCCTTAATGCTCCTGCCGGAATGGGCCGGTTGCGCCGCCCGCGCGCCTCCGCTATCGACGCCGTCTGCCGGAGACGTGGCCGAGTGGCTGAAGGCAACGGTTTGCTAAATCGTCGTACCGGGTAACCGGTACCGAGGGTTCGAATCCCTCCGTCTCCGCCAGATCCCTCCGGCCCTCCAGCCACCCGCCTGGCCGGCGACCGGACAGGTGGCCGAGTGGTTTAAGGCAGCGGTCTTGAAAACCGCCGTGGGTGGAAGCCCACCGTGGGTTCGAATCCCACCCTGTCCGCCATTTTCCGGAACGCCCTCGGCCGTCGCGGCTTCTCTTCGCGTCAGCAGAGGAGCGCTGCATGACCCAAGGCAAATTGACCGGAAAGAAGATCGCCGTCCTGGCCACCGACGGGTTCGAACAGGTCGAACTGACCCGGCCGGTCGAGGCGCTGAAGGCGGCGGGCGCCGAGGTGGAGGTGGTCTCGCCGAAATCCGGGTCGATCCAGGGGTTTAACCATCACGACAAGGGCGACCGGACGCCGGTGGACCGCACCCTGTCGGAGGCGTCTTCGGACGACTACGACGGGCTGGTCCTGCCGGGCGGCGTCATCAACCCCGACGCCCTGAGGCTGGAGGACGAGGCGGTCGCCTTCGTCCGCGATTTCGTGGACGCGTCCAAGCCGATCGCGGCGATCTGTCATGGTCCCTGGACCCTGATCGACGCCGGCGGCGTGGAAGGCCGCCGGGTGACGTCGTGGCCGTCGCTGAAGTCCGACCTATCAAATGCGGGGGCGACGTGGGTCGACGAGGAAGTCGTGGTGGACGACGGTCTGGTCACCTCCCGCAATCCCGACGATCTGCCCGCCTTCTGCGCGAAGATGGTCGAGGAGTTCTGCGAAGGGCGGCACGCGGGGTGATCTCCCGTTAACCAGGTTCAAACGGTCGGGCCGCATCCTGCCGGACCATGCAGGGCAGGGCGCTTCGACTTCTCACGCTCGCGGCGATCGGGCCGCTGGCGTCCGGGTGCGCCCTGATGGGGATGGGCCCGAACCGGGGGCCGAACGCGCCCGTGGTGCGGGATCCCGCGCCGATCGTCGGCGGGACGATGCGGCCCTATCAGATCCGCGGGCGCTGGTATCACCCGCGGGAGGACCCGGACTACGAGGAGGTCGGCATGGCCTCCTGGTACGGCGACCGCTTCGACGGACGCCCGACGGCGACGGGCGAGATCTTCGACATGAACGCCCTCACCGCGGCGCACACGACGCTGCCGCTGCCGGGGCTCGTCGAGGTGACCAATCTCGAGAACGGGCGGAGCGCGGTCCTGCGCGTCAACGACCGGGGGCCGTTCGTGGACGGGCGGATCATCGACCTGTCGCGGGGCGCCGCGCGGGAGCTGGGACTGCTGGACCGCGGCGTCGGCCGCGTGCGGGTGCGCTACCTGGGACGGGCGCCGCGATTGGGCCGCGAGCGCGCGGCGGCCGAAGCCGGGTTCGAGGTTCTGGCGCGGGTCGTCGAAGCCGCTGGGGAAAGCCCGGCTTTCTGACGTCGCGGGCCTTGGCCGCGCCGCCCGCGCCCGCCATACAGGACCGGTGTCGCGCGGTCGGTTCATCACGTTCGAAGGCGGGGAGGGGGCCGGCAAGTCCACCCAGGCCCGACTGCTGGCCGAGGTCCTGCGCGAACGCGGCCACGAGGTCGTCCTGACGCGCGAGCCGGGCGGATCGCCCGGCGGCGAACGCATCCGGGCGCTGGTGGTCTCGGGCGACGCGGCCGACTGGTCCGCCATGACCGAGACCCTGTTGATGTTCGCGGCCCGCGACGATCACCTGAACGCGGTCATCCGCCCCGCCCTGGCGGCGGGCAAATGGGTCGTCTGCGATCGGTTCAGCGATTCCACGCGGGCCTACCAGGGCGCGGCGGGCGGCGTCGACCCGGCCTTCGTCGAGTCGCTGGATTCGGCCGTCGTCGGCGCGGATCAGCCGGATCTGACCCTGATCTTCGACCTCCCGGCGGAGCGCGGTCTGTCGCGCGCGCTGGCCCGGGGGGCGGCGGAGACCCGCTTCGAGGGCAAGGGCGGCGCGTTCCACGACCGGCTGGCCGAGGCCTTTCGCACGATCGCCGCCGCGCATCCGGACCGATGCCGCCTGATCGACGCCGACGGCGACGTGGAAACGGTGGCCGCCCGCGTGCGCGCGGCGGTGGAGACGGCGGGCCTGTGAGCGAGCACCCGCGCGACCGGTTCGACCTCGTGCCCGACGTCGAGGCCGAGACCGCCTTCCTGGACGCTCTTGACCGAGGACGGCTGCACCACGCCTGGCTGCTGTGCGGACCGGAAGGGCGCGGCAAGGCGACCTTCGCCCACCGTGCGGCCCGACGGCTGCTGGGCGCCGCGCCGGACCCGTCCCGGGGACCTCTGGGGGCGCGGCCGGAGGACCCGGTCAGCCGTCTGGTCTCGGCCCAGTCGCATCCGGACCTGCTGGTTCTGGAACGCGCCGTCGAGGGTGGCCGGACGAAGCGCAACATCTCGGTCGACCAGGCGCGCGACCTGCCCGAGTTCTTCTCCAAGAGCCCGGCGCAGGCCGGACGGCGCGTCGCCGTCATCGACGCGGCCGACGATCTGAACGCCAACGCCGCCAACGCCATCCTGAAGACCCTTGAGGAGCCCCCGCCCAACGGCGTGCTGCTGCTGGTGTGCCATGCGCCCGGCCGGCTGATCTCCACGATCCGCTCGCGATGTCGTCGTCTGGTGTTCAAGCCGTGGACGGACGCCGCCGTCGCCGACATGTTGCGGCACCGCGTCGGGCTGGACGCCTCGGAGGCGCAGGCCGTCGCGGCGGCGTCGGGAGGATCGCCCGGCGCGGCGCTCGCGGCCGTGGGCGACGACGCCCGGGCGGCCGACCGGCTGGCGCGTCGCTGGGTCGGGGCGCCCGGCCCGCTGGACCGGTCCGAGCGCCTGGCCCTGCAGGGCTCCCTGCGCGGGCAGGAGGGCGCGGCCCGCTTCGACGACATGATGCATCACCTGGCCGCCGCCGTGCGCGACCGCGCCCTGGCGGGCGGGGAGGGGGCCGCCGACTGGGCGGATCTGTGGACCCGGCTGGCCGAGTGGCCCGACCGGGCGGCCGGCCTGAACCTGGATCGCGGCGAGGTGCTGGCGTCCGCGTTGAACGATCTCGAGCGGACCAAGGCCCGGGCATGCTGATCGACAGCCACGTCAATCTGCATGCGCCGCAGTTCGACGAGGACCGTGACGAGGTCATCGCCCGCGCGCGCGCGGCGGGGGTCGGCCTGATGGTCGAGATCTCCGACAGGCTGTCGACGTTCGAGGCGACGCACGCTCTGGCCATGGCGCACGACGACGTCTGGTGCACGGTCGGCGTCCATCCGCACGAGGCACGGCACTACGCCGATCTGGCCGCCCCGCGACTCGTCGAGCTGTCGAAGCTGAAAAAGGTCGTCGGAATAGGGGAGTGCGGCCTCGACTTCCACTACGACCTCAGCCCACGGAACATCCAGGAAGCGGTCTTCCGCCAGCATGCGCGGGCGGCTCGCGCCACCGGTCTGCCGCTCGTGGTGCATACGCGCGAGGCCGACGACGCGATGGGCCGGGTGCTGCGGGAAGAGATGGCGGACGGGCCCTTCAAGCTCCTGATGCATTGTTACACGTCCGGGCCGGAACTCGCGAAAGACGCAGCCGAAATGGGGGCCTGGTTCTCGGTTTCAGGGATCGCCACCTTCAAGGCGGCGGAGGACGTGCGCGCGGTGATCCGGGACATGCCGGCCGACCGGATCATCGTCGAAACCGACTGCCCGTACCTCGCGCCCGTGCCGCACCGGGGACGGCGCAACGAGCCGGCCTATGTGATCCATGTTCTCGACAAGCTGGCGGAGCTTCGCGGCTGGTCGCGGGAAGAGGCGGAGGCGCGCACGACCGACGCCTTCTTCGCGCTTTTCGACCGGATTCCGAGGCCGGCGGGCGCATGAGCGACGCGCTGGAGGTGGTGATTCTGGGCTGCGGCTCTTCGGGCGGGGTGCCGCGCGGCGACGGCGACTGGGGCGCCTGCGATCCCTCCGAACCAAGGAACCGGCGGACGCGCTGCTCGGCCCTGGTGCGGCGGCGGGGCGCCGAGGGCGTCACCAACGTGCTGATCGACACCTCCCCGGACCTCAGGGAGCAGGCGCTGGCGGCCGGGATCACCCACGTCGACGGGGTGATCTACACCCACGACCACGCCGACCAGACGCACGGCATCGACGACCTGCGGGTCTTCGCTATGCGGAAGCGACGGCGGATTCCGGCCTGGATGGACGACGCGACCCGCGCGGCCCTGACGTCGCGGTTCGGCTACATCTTCGAAAGCGTGCAGGGGTATCCGGCGATCCTTGAGTGCCGCGACCTGCCGACGCACGGCGCGCCGTGGACGATCGACGGCGCCGGCGGCCCGGTGCCGGTCCGGACCTTCGATCAGGGGCACGGGCCGATCCGCAGCCTCGGCGTGCGCTGCGGACCGATCAGCTATTCCAGCGACGTCGACGAGCTTGACGGGGCCGCGCTCGACGCGGTGCGCGGGAGTGCGGTCTGGATCGTCGACGCCTTGCGGTTCACGGCTCATCCCACGCACGGTCATCTTGACCGGGCGCTGGAGTGGATAGCCGCGGCCGAGGTGGAGCGCGCGGTGTTGACGAACCTCCATATCGACATGGATTACAAGGTTCTGGCGGCGCTTGTTCCGGCCAACGTCGAGGTGGCCCATGACGGCTGGAGCGCCGTGGTCGCTCCGTAGAGCCTGACCGGATTTCGCATAATATGTCTTAGGCGATGACGGGAGGCTGCTGGTCCCGTCGTGCGCTCGCGTCGCCGGGCCGGCGCGGCTACCCTCCTGACGCAGCGAACAGGAGCACTCATGGCCGGTCTCAAGGACAAACGCGGCTTCATCGACAAGGAGCGGCTCGACCTCTCGGAACGTCAGGCCGTCGAGTACTGGATGAAACGCTGGGGCGTGACCCGCGACCAGATCACCGCGGCGCACCGCAAGGTCGGGCGCCTGACCAGGGACATCGCCGCGGAGCTGGGCAAGAAGCGCTGAGCCCGAACGACGACGGCGGGAAGGACCTGCGCCCTCCCCGCCGCCTGCTGGTCGTCAGGACGACCCGATTAGCCGATGCGCTCGAACACGCCGGCGAGCGCCCGCATGCGACGGGCGTCGACCGCGCTGACGCCGCGTGCGCCCGCCGCCTCGGTCAGACGCGCCGCGACGGCGTCCGCGGTGGCGGCGTCGGCCGAGCCGGCCCGCCAGCCGTCGACCACGGCCCTGGCTTCACGCATCAGGGCCGCATCGGCGCCCGAGCGGGTGAGCTGGTCGACGTAGGACATGGCCACGTCAGGCGTGTCGGCCCATTCGACCCGCGTCTGGGTTTGCGGGTTGATCACGTCCATCCGGACCGCCTCGGCCGCGGCGATTTCTGCCGGCGACAGCATGTCGGACGGCACCAGCTTCAGAACGTCGACGCCGCGCGCGATCTCGCTGGAATAGATGCGGCCGTTGAACCAGTAGGCCGACCACGAACCGCCCACCATCAGCCGATCGGCGTCCAGCGGGCCGCGGTCGAAGTACGCGATTTCGACCGGCTTCATCGGATCGGAGAAGTCCATCACGGAGATGCCGCCCTGGTACCAGGCCTGCACCATCAGGTCGCGTCCCGGGACCGGAATCAGGTTGCCGTTGTGGGCGACGCAGTTCTCGCTGGCGTTCTGCGCCGACGGCAGCTTGTGGAACGCGCGGCCGCGCAGCTTGCCGTCGCCGCCGACGGTGGCGATCAGGTTGGCGCCCCAGGTGGCGGGATCCTCAAGCTGGCAGCGGGCGCCGATGCCCCCGCTCCACTCGTCGGTGAAGACGATCTTGTCGCCGGTGTTGTCGAACGTCGCCGAGTGCCAGTAGGCCATGTCCGGGTCGAACAGGTCCGAAATGCGCTTCGGGTTCTCCGGATCGGAGATGTCCAGGAAGATGCCGTTGCCCGCGCACGCGCCGGCCGCCCGGTTGATGCCCGGGAAGACGGTGATGTCGTGACACTGGTTGGTCTGGGCCGTCTCCTGGCTGGTCACGCCGATGCGGCCACCGGTCCAGAGGCCGTCGATGCGGCCGTTCTCGTCGGCGAAGATGCGCGGACGATTGACGATGGCGGCGTCCTGCGGACGGTCCAGCGGCACCTTGATGACGTCGATCGAGTACAGCGCCGTGTCGGCGTTGCGGCCCGGTTCGCCCGACGAGCAGATCGACAGCTCCTCGGCCCGGCGCACGCCCGAGGTGCCCGAGTTGTAGACGTAGAGGACGTTCGGATCAGAGCTCGGGACCAGGGTGTGGGTGTGCGACCCCCGGCAGGTCTGGACCGCCGCCACCTGGCGCGGGTTCTGCAGGTCCGAGATGTCGAAGATGCGCACGCCGCGGAAACGCTCGGCGTTGACCGCGCCCCCTGCCCCGCTGGCTCCGCAGTCGACGCGACCGCGGTTCTCTTCCACCGACATGAACAGCAGGTCGCCGTGGACCGACAGGTCGCCCTGCCCGCCCGGGCAGACGACCGAGAGGATCAGCTCCGGCTTGCCCGACGACACGTCATAGGCATTGAAGCCGTTGAAGTTGCCGACGAAAAGGCGATTTCCTGAAAGCGCCATGTCGGTGTTCGACAGGGCGAGCGGGCTGAAGGTGTCCGGGCTGGCCTGGATGCGCGCGTTGAGGGCCTGGCCCTCTTCCTGCGTCGTCGGCGGGGCGAAGATCATGGCCGGATCGAAGAAGCCGGGCGGAGGCGCGACGGCATGCTCCAGCGCCAGGCCTTTCGCCGCCTGACCGGCGTCCATGATGCCGTCCGACAGGCGCGTCCGTTCGTCGACGGCGACGACGGGGACCGAGGCCTGCTGGGCCTGGGCGGCGACGGCGCCGGACAGGACCGCAAGGGCGGCGGCTGAGGAAAGCAGGGTCTTGCGAACGAACATGGCCGCTCCTTCAGGTTCAGAGTTCAGCGAGAAGACTGCGCATGCGCAGGATTTCGGAGGATTGGTCGGCGACGACCGAGGTCACGAAGTCGGACAAGAGGGTGTCCTCGGCGGAGTCCGGCAGCGCCAGCAACTCCTCGACCATGTCCAGCGCGCCCTGGTGGTGCTGGATCATGCCTTCCAGAAACAGGCGGTCGAACTCGACGCCTTCCGCGGCGGCGAGACGCGCCATCTGGGCCGGCGACAGCATGCCCGGCATGATCGGCGTTTCGGAAGGCGCGGCCGCATGTCCCGCATGATCGGCGTGTCCGGCATGGGCGTCGTGGCCGCCTGCGGCCGGGGCGCCGTGCCCGGCGTGGAGGTCGTGCGCCTCGACGGGCTGGCCGCGGGCCTGCAGCCAACCGCGCATCAGGTCCATCTCGGACGCCTGTCCGATGGCGATGCGCCGGCCCAGCGCCTTGACCCGCGGGGAGTGTCCGCGCACCTCCAGCAGCTTGACCATGTCCACCGCCTGGGCGTGGTGGACGATCATGTGCTGCATGAAGCGCACGTCCGCCTCTGTGTAGGTCGTGCGCGCCAGCTCGGCGGCCTGCTCGGCCGTCACCGTGCGCGTCGGCTGACCCGGCGCACCCGGCTGGAAGATCGGCGGCGACGCGGGCGGATCCTGACGCGCGGGCGTCGTCGGATCCTGTGCCGTCAGCGACAGGATTCCCAAGGCGATGCCCAGCGGATGCGGCAAATCACGAACTCCCCACGCGACTTAGGCCGGGACACTAGGGCGAGCGAAGCCGTCCGGGCAAGCGCGAAGGGGTGTCTAATCCGTAATGTAGCGGGGGGTCAGACGTGGATCACGCGGCCGTACGCGTCGAGCGCCGCTTCGTGCATGGCCTCGGACATGGTCGGGTGCGGATAGACAATGCCGTGGACGTCTTCCTCCGTCGCCTCCATGGTCATGGCGGTGACGTAGCCCTGGATCATCTCGGTCACCTCGGCGCCGATCAGGTGCGCGCCGATCAGGGCGCCCGTCTTCGCGTCGAAGATGGTCTTCACGAAGCCCTCGGTATCACCCGACGCGATGGCCTTGCCGTTCACCTTGAAGGGGAAGCGGCCGATCTTCACCTCGCGCTTCTCGGCCTTCGCCTGCTGTTCGGTCACGCCCACGGAGGCGACCTGGGGCTGGGCGTAGGTGCAGCCGGCGATGGGCGACTGCACGGTCGGCGTCTTGAAGCCGGCGATGTGCTCGGCGGCGTGGATGCCTTCGTGCGACGCCTTGTGCGCCAGCCACGGCGCGCCGGCGCAGTCGCCGATGGCGTAGAGCCCCTTTACGTTCGTGGCGCAGTGGCCGTCGATGGTGACGTGGCCGCGGTCCATGTTCACGCCCAGCGCCTCCAGCCCGATGCCGTCGGTGTTGGCGGTGATGCCGACGGCCGAGATGCAGACCTCGGCCTCCAGCGTCTCGGCCTTGCCGCCGGCCTCGATCGACACCTTCACGCCGGACTTGTCCTTCGCCACCCTGGTGACCTTGCAGCCGGTGCGGAACTTCATGCCGCGCTTCTCGAACGCCTTCTGCGCCGCCCTGGACACCTCCTCGTCCTCGACCGGCATGATGCGGTCGAGGGCCTCCACCACGGTCACCTCGGCACCGAGCGCGCGATAGAAGCTGCCGAACTCGATCCCGATCGCGCCGGACCCGATCACGACGATGGATTTCGGCATGAACTTCGGCGCCATGGCCTCGCGATAGGCCCAGATGCGGTCGCCGTCGGCCTCCAGCCCGATCTGGGGGATCGCCCTGGCGCGGGCGCCGACGGCCAGCATCACCGACTTCGCCTCGACCGTGCGCGATCCGCCGGCCTTGAGCGCGATCACGACCTTGGGCGCGTCCTTGCCCTTTTCCAGCTTCGCCGTGCCCTCGATGACCTCGACCTTGTTCTTCTTCATCAGGAAGCCGACGCCGCCGTTCAGCTGTTTGGCGACGTTGCGCGAGCGCTGGATGATGGCGTCGAAGTCGAATCCGATCTTCTCGGCCGACAGGCCATAGTCCTTGAGGTGCGACAGGCTTTCGTACTTTTCGCCCGACTTCAGCAGGGCCTTGGTCGGGATGCAGCCCCAGTTCAGGCAGATGCCGCCCAGGTTCTCGCGCTCCACGATCGCGGTCTTCAGGCCCAGCTGGCTGGCTCGGATGGCGGCCACATAGCCGCCGGGGCCCGAGCCGATGACGATCAGATCGAATTCAGCCACGGTCTCGTCCTCAGGCCAGCATGGTCACGGGGTCTTCGATCATCGCCTTGAAGACCTGCAGGAAGCGCGCGCCCACCGCGCCGTCCACGACGCGGTGATCGCAGGTGAGGGTCACGGTCATGACCGTGGCCACGGCCAGCTGGCCGTCCTTGACGACCGGGCGCTGTTCTCCCGCCCCCACGCTCATGATCGCGCCCTGCGGCTCGTTGATGATCGAGGCGAAGGCCTTGATGCCGAACATGCCGAGGTTGGAAACCGAGAAGGTGCCGCCCTGGAACTCGTCGGGCTTCAGCTTGCGGTCGCGGGCGCGTTTGGCCAGATCCTTGGCTTCCGTCGCGATCTGCCGCAGCGACTTGGTTTCGCAGGCGCGGACGATCGGGGTGATCAGGCCGCCGTCGATCGCCACCGCCATCGCCACGTCGGCGTGGTGGTGCATGGCGATGCCCTCCGGCGTGTAGCTGGCGTTCGCCTCCGGCACGGCCTTCAGCGCCATGGCCGAGGCCTTGAGCACGAAGTCGTTGACCGAAACCTTGACGCCGTCCTTCTCCAGCATCGCATTGACCCGGGCGCGCGCGGCCAGGAGGCCGTCGATCTCGCAGTCGATGGTCAGGGGGAAATGCGGGACGTCGCGGAAGCTGTCGGTCAGGCGGCGCGCGATGGCCTTGCGCATGCCGTCCAGCGGGATCAGGTCGTAGCTGCCGGCCGGAATGCCCTGCTGCTCCAGCGACAAAACCTGGCGCGGCTCGCCCTTCGGCGGCGCGCCCGCGGCCGCCGCGGTTCCCGCTCCGCCCTTCACGCCCTCGACGTCGCGGCGGACGATCCGGCCGTGCGGGCCGGTCCCCTTGACGGTCGACAGGTCGACGCCGTTCTGCGCCGCGATCCGGCGGGCCAGCGGCGAGGCGAAGATGCGCTCGCCGGCCGCCGTCGCCGGAGCCGGAGCCGGAGCGGCTTTCGGCGCCTCCGTGGCGGGTTCGCTCGCGGGGGCGGCGGCGTTGGCAGACCCGGCCTTGGTCTCGTCTTTCGGCGCCTCGGCCTTCTTCGGCGCGGGCGCGGCGTCGTCGCCGGCGAGACGGGCGATGGGCGTGTTGACCTTCACGCCCTCGGTTCCTTCCGCGACCAGGATTTCCAGCACCTCGCCCTCGTCGACGGCCTCGACCTCCATGGTCGCCTTGTCGGTCTCGATTTCGGCGATCACCTGGCCGGCGGAGACCACGTCCCCGACCTTGACGTGCCACTTGGCCAGCACGCCCTCTTCCATGGTGGGCGACAGGGCGGGCATCAGGATGTCGGTCATTGCACGCTCCCCTTCGCCGCTTCGGGCTCGGCCACCGTGCGCACGTCGTCGGCCGCGATGACCTCCGACAAGCCCTTCAGGATCTGGTTATAGGCCTGCTTCTCGTCCATGCCGTGCCGCACGCCGTAGCCGTGGGCCATGTGACGGGCGGCGTAGGCCAGCATGCGGCCGAACTGGGTCGGGTCCGAGAAGGCCGGCTTGATGGCCATGACCGGCTCGCGCCTCGACCACCACATGCGCAGGATCTCGATCGCCTCGGGATCGGCCGCGACGCTGTCGGGAACGTTCAGGCGATGTTCGACCGGCTCGCTCATGCCATGACCGCCTTCACGGCGGCGACGACCTTGTCGACGCCCGGCAGGGAGAGCGCCTCCAGGTTGGCGGCGTAGGGCAGCGGCACGTCTTCCTGATGCACCCGCAACGGCGGCGCGTCGAGGTAGTCGAAGGCGTGCTCGATCACTCGCGCCACGACCTCGGCGCCGACGCCCATCGGCCCCCAGCCTTCCTCGGCGGAGACCAGACGGCTGGTCTTTTTCACACTCTCGACGATGGTGTCGGTGTCCAGCGGGCGCAGGGTGCGGATGTCCACGACCTCGCAGCTGATGCCTTCCTCGGCCAGTTTCTCGGCGGCCTGCAGGGCGAAGCCGACCATTCGGCTGTGGGCGGTGATGGTGACGTCAGTCCCTTCGCGGCGAACCTTGGCCTTGCCGATCGGGACGATCCAGTCCTCGACGTCGGGCACGTCGAACTCGAGCCCGTACATCATCTCGTGCTCGAGGAAGACAACGGGGTTCGGATCGCGGATCGCCGCCTTCAGCAGGCCCTTGGCGTCGGCGGCGTCGTAAGGCGCGATGACCTTCAGCCCCGGCACCTGGGCGTACCAGGCGGAATAGTCCTGGCTGTGCTGGGCGCCGACGCGGCTGGCGGCGCCGTTGGGCCCACGGAACACGATGGGCGCCCGGATCTGCCCCCCCGACATGTACAGGGTCTTGGCCGCCGAGTTGATGATGTGGTCGATCGCCTGCATGGCGAAGTTGAAGGTCATGAACTCGACGATGGGCTTCAGGCCCGACATCGCCGCGCCGACGCCGACGCCGGCGAAGCCGTATTCGGTGATCGGCGTGTCGATCACCCGGCGCTCGCCGAACTCCTGCAGCAGTTCGCGGCTGACCTTGTAGGCGCCTTGGTACTGGGCGACTTCCTCGCCCATCAGGAACACGCTCTCGTCGCGGCGCATCTCCTCCGCCATGGCGTCGCGCAGGGCGTCGCGGATGGTGGTCTTGACCAGCTTGGCGTCGGCCGGGATCTCCGGGTCCCTGAGCTCGACCTTCGGCTTCACCGGCTCCTCGGCCGCTCCCCCCGTCGGCGGGGCCTTCTCAGGATCGCCGGTCTTGCCCTCGACGGCCGCCTTGGCGGCAGATTCGGCCTTCGGCGCCGACGCGCCCGCGTCGTCGCCCGAGAGGCGCGCGATCGGCGTGTTGACCTTCACGTTCTCGCTGCCCTCCGGGACGAGGATCTCCAGCACCTCGCCCTCGTCGACGGCCTCGACCTCCATGGTCGCCTTGTCGGTCTCGATCTCGGCGATCACCTGGCCGGCCGACACCGTGTCGCCCGCCTTGATGTGCCACTTGGTCAGCGTGCCCTCTTCCATCGTGGGGGACAGCGCCGGCATCAGGATGTCGGTCAACGGTCAGGCCTCCACGTAGACGTCGGTGTAGAGCTCGGACGGGTCCGGCTCCGGGCTTTCCTGGGCGAACTGCACGGCCTCGGCGACGATCGCCTTGATCTCGGCGTCGATGGCCTTGATCTCGTCCTCGGTCGCCTTGGCCTGGTCGAGCAGCTTCTTCACGTGCTCGATCGGGTCGCGGGTCGTCTTGACCTCGTCGACCTCCTCCTTGGTCCGGTACTTGGCCGGATCCGACATGGAGTGGCCGCGATAGCGGTAGGTCTTCACTTCCAGGATGAAGGGGCCGCCGCCTTCGCGGGCCCGCTTCACCGCCCGCGCCGTGGCGTCGCGCACGGCCAGCACGTCCATGCCGTCGACCTGTTCGCCCGGAATTCCGAAGCTGGCCCCGCGCATGTGGAGATCGGTCGTCGCCGAGGCGCGCTCGATCGAGGTGCCCATGGCGTACTGGTTGTTCTCGATGATGAAGATGGCCGGCAGCTTCCACAGCTGGGCCATGTTGAAGCTCTCGTAGACCTGGCCCTGGTTGGCCGCGCCGTCGCCGAAGTAGATGAAGCTGACCGAATCGTCGCCGCGATACTTGCCGGCGAAGGCCAGGCCGGTGCCCAGGGCGACCTGGGCGCCGACGATGCCGTGGCCGCCGTAGAAGCCGGTCGGCACGTCGAACATGTGCATCGACCCGCCCTTGCCCTTGGACGAGCCGCCGATGCGGCCGGTCAGCTCGGCCATGACCTCCTTCGGGTCCATGCCGGCGGCCAGCATGTGGCCGTGGTCGCGATAGCCGGTGATGATCTTGTCGTGGCCCTGCCTGACGCTCTCCTGAACGCCGACCGCCACGGCCTCCTGACCGATGTACAGGTGGCAGAAGCCGCCGATCAGACCCATGCCGTACAGCTGGCCCGCGCGCTCCTCGAAGCGGCGGATCAGCAGCATCTCGCGATAGAAGCGGAGAAGGTCCTCCTTCGACGCCTGCGGCGCGTTCGGAAGCTTCTTCGGGGCAGTCTTTTCGGAGGGGGCTTTCGCCATCCGCCATCTCCCGGCTGGACCCCAAAGCCGGGGCCTTCTGACTTTACGGAAAGGGGCTTTAGCAGCCTTGGTTCCGGAAAGGCAAAGCCGGGATCACGCGCTGTAACAACAGTTCAGGCGGCGGACCGGCGCCCGTCCCCGGGCGTGGCCGGCGCCTGCACCTCGACCACCACGTCGCGGGGATCGGAATAGCCCAGAAGTGCCCGCGCCCGCTCTTCGAGCAGGTCGCGCGACAGATTGTCGTCGCTCAGATGGCGCACACGCACCTCGAGGTCCGCCCGCTCGCGTTCCAGCCGCAGCGCCTCAGCCTCCTTGGCTTCCAGGGCCTCGGCGCGCGCGTGCGCCGACAGCAGGCCCAGCTGGCCCGTCAGCGCCTGGATGGACAGGTAGACGACCGCCAGGAACAAAGCGGCGGTCACGCGATACGGCTTCATGCGGTCCAGCAAGTCGGACGCTCCTTCTGAGCGCGGGGGATTCCCTATTCAGGGATGACCGAAAATGCCTAACGAACCGTAGCTTGGCCGGAGAAACTAGCGCAGCAGCATGCCGTCGCCGTAGTACTGGCCCTGGTCGCCCAGCATCTCCTCGATGCGCAGCAGCTGGTTGTACTTGGCGGTGCGGTCCGAGCGGGCCAGCGAGCCGGTCTTGATCTGCCCGCAGTTGGTGGCCACGGCCAGGTCGGCGATGGTCGAGTCCTCTGTCTCGCCGGAGCGGTGGCTCATGACGGCCGTGTAGCCGGCGCGATGAGCCATATCGACCGCATCCAGCGTCTCGGAAAGCGTGCCGATCTGATTGACCTTGATCAGGATCGAGTTGGCCAGACCTTCGCCGATGCCGGCCGCCAGGCGCACCGGATTGGTCACGAACAGGTCGTCGCCGACCAGCTGGACCCGGTCGCCGAGCCGCTCGGTCAGAGCCTTCCAGCCGTCGAAGTCGTCCTCGGCGCAGCCGTCCTCGATCGACACGATCGGGAAGCGTTCGCACAGATCGGCCAGGTAACCGACCATGGCCTCGTGGTCGAGGACCTTGCCCTCGCCGGTCATGTGGTACTTGCCGTCCCTGAAGAATTCGGTCGAGGCCACGTCGAGGCCGAGGTGGAAGTCCTCGCCGGCCAGATAGCCGGCGGCCTGACCCGCCCTGGTGATGAATTCCAGGGCTTCCTGCGCGGACGCCAGATTCGGCGCGAAGCCGCCCTCGTCGCCGACGTTGGTGTTGTGTCCCGCGTCCTTCAGCGCCTTCTTCAGCGCGTGGAAGATCTCCGTGCCCATGCGCAGGCTCTCGGAGAAGCTCTCCGCGCCGGTCGGCAGGATCATGAACTCCTGGATGTCGATCGGATTGTCGGCGTGGGCGCCGCCGTTGATGATGTTCATCATCGGCGTCGGCAGGATGCGCGCCGAGATGCCGCCGACGTAGCGGTGCAGCGGCAGTCCGGCCGAGATCGCGCTGGCCTTGGCGCAGGCCAACGATACGCCGAGGATGGCGTTCGCGCCCAGCCGGCCCTTGTTCTCCGTGCCGTCCAGCTGGATCAGGGCCTCGTCGATCCGGCGCTGATCCTCGGCGTCCATGCCGGACAGGGCGTCGAAGATCTCGCCGTTGACGGCGTCGACCGCCTTCAGCACGCCCTTGCCGCCCCACAGGTCCTTGTCGCCGTCGCGCAGCTCGACGGCCTCATGCGCGCCGGTCGAGGCGCCGGAGGGAACCGCCGCCCGGCCGAAGCTGCCGTCGTCCAGGATCACGTCCACCTCGACCGTCGGATTGCCGCGGGAATCGAGGATCTGGCGGGCGACGATGTCGGCGATGTCGGTCATGGTTCGGTCCGGTGGCTGAAAGGTCCGCGCGGTGTAACGCAGACCCTCCGCATGCGCCACCGGCCCGCGTCAGGAACAGCCTTCGACGTACTGGATCGACGGACCGCCGCCCCGCATCGCGGAGACACGGCCGTCCATGCCGATCTCGTAGACCAAACCGCGCGCGTCCGGGTCCTGAACATAGGCCGTGCCCGAGGTCGGCGGGCTCCACACCGTGACGTATTCCGCCGGGGCCGAGCTGTACTTGTGCGGACTCGCGACGGCGGCGGGGCCATAGGCCGTCTTCACCGCCGACGCCTCGTCGCCCAGGCCGAAGCCGCGGTCGGATTTCAGGGTGGAGCCGCGGATCAGCGAGATGCGCGTCAGGCGGTCGTTCTCGATCATCACCAGAGTGCCTTCCGGCGCGCGAGCGGGGCGGAACTCGTCGCACTGGGCGGGGTCGGCGCCGCCGACGGCGTCCGGGTTCGCGTCCTCGCCCCAGGCGGCGACCACCTCGGCGCGGGTCATGCCGATGCGCAGCGGACCCAGGCCGGTGGCCGTCAGGGCGTTGCCGTCCGCCGGCGCGGCCGGCGTGGTCCGGGGCGCAGTGGGCACTGTCGGCTCGGCGGGGGCCGTGGCTTCCTCGGCGGGCGGCGCGCCGCAGGCGGCGAGGGCCAGGGCGGAAGCGGCGACGGCGGTGATCAGGATCAGGCGCATGAACGGCTCCGGATGTTGAGGAAGCCGACACAACGCACGAAAACGGCGCGCGGGGCTACCCGCGCGCCGTCAAAGCTCGGCATTCGCCGGACTTGTCGGGACTATTCGTCCTTGGGCGTCAGCACCTGACGACCGCGATAGGTGCCGGTCTTCAGGTCGATGTGGTGCGGGCGCTTCAGCTCGCCGGTGTCCTTGTCCTCGACGTAGGCGTTGGTGCCGAGGGCGTCGTGGGCGCGACGCATGTTGCGACGCGACGGCGATACTTTGCGCTTGGGAACGGCCATGTCCGTCTCGATCTTCAGGCTGGGCGCCGCCGGAAAGGCCGGAGGACGCGGAAATACGACTGCGGCGGCCGAACCGGGCCGCTGCGGGAGGCGGGCTTATGCCGGAACGTCATGGCGATTTCAAGCCTCGCCGCGCGCGCGCCAGGTCTCCCGCGAAAGGCCGTAGAAAAAGCTGTCCTTCCACGCCCCGCCGACGTTCCAGGTCCGCGCCGCGAACCCCGTCCGAACGAAGCCCAGCTTCTCCAGCACGCGAATCGACGCGGCGTTGTCGGGATCGACGTCCGCGGTGGCGTCGGCATGATCCGTCGTGGCGAACAGGTGGTCGAGGGCCGCCGCGCACGCTTCCGACGCCATGCCCCTGCCCCAGACCTCGGGATGCAGGATGTAGCCGATCTCCGGCGGCGCGAAGAAACCGGCCTTGCCGACGACGCGTCCTTCGAACTCCACCACGAAGTCCGGATTGCCGGGACCCTTCGCGATCATCGACTCCAGCCAGACCCGCGTCTGGTCATGATCGGCGTGTGGCGGCGTGGACCACCAGCGGGTCGCCTCGACGCTGGACAGGACGGCGTGCATCGCCGCCAGATCGTCCGGACGGGCGGTGCGCAGGGTCAGACGGGACGTCCGGATTTCCATGCTGCGCCGATGCTCCCGCGTCCCACCGCGGTCAAGTCAGCCGCCGCTCCAGCACCGTGAAGGCCAGATCGTCGCGCCTGGGCAGGCCGAACCGGGGATCGGTCGCGGGGAACGGCCGCGTCTCGCCGGTCGGGGCGTAGTCCAGCCGCCCGTACCAGGCGATGAGCTCGGTCCGCTGGACTATGACGGTCATCTCCATCCGGTCGGCGCCGAACCGCTCGACGGCGACGCGCTCGGCTTCGCGCACCAGCCGGCGGCCCAATCCCGAGCCCTGCAGCTCCGGCTCGACGGACAGCATGCCCAGATAGGCCAGGCCGCCCCCCTTGTCCGTCACCTGCACGCAGCCGACCGGCGCGCCGTCGCGCTCGGCCATCACCACGACCTGCGCCGGATCGGCGACGATGGCCACGACGCTCTCCACGTCGATGCGATCGCCGTCCAGCAGATCGGCCTCGTGGGTCCACCCCTTTCGCGCCGCGTCGCCGCGATAGGCGCGGTGCACCAGCGGCTGCAGTCGCGCGGCGTCCTCGGGCGTCGCCAGCCTCAGCGTCGTCTCAGGCATCCAGCAGGTCCGCGACGGCCTCGCCGATGGCGAGGGAGCTGGTCAGGCCCGGACTTTCTATCCCGAACAGGGCGACCAGCCCCTCGATCCCGTGGTCTTCGGTCCCGCGCAGCTGAAAGTCGGGCTGAGGCTCCCCGGGCCCATGCAGCTTGGGCCGGATGCCGGCGTAGTCGGGCGTCAGCCGGTCGGCGTCCACGCCGGGCCAGAAGCGCCCGATGTAGCGCACGAATTCGTCGCGCCTGGCCGGATCGACCGAGTAGTCCTCGGTCTCCACGAAGGCGAGGTCGGGCCCGAACACCCCCTGCCCGCCCAGATCCTTGCGATAGTGCGTGCCCAGAGCGCCCGGGATCGGCGGCGGATAGACCAGACGGTTGAAGGGCGCCGGTCCGGTCAGCCGAAAGTAGACGCCCTTGCCGAAATGGCCTTCGGGAATGCGGTCCGCCGGGAAGCCTTCGATGCGCGCGGCGACGTCCTGCGCTTGCAGCCCGGGCGCCGTGACCAGCAGCCGGCAGGTCAGGGTCGCGCCGCCCTCCCCGCCCGCCGTGACCGAAAATCCGCCGCCCGGAAGGGCTTCGGCGCGCTCGAACGGCGTCGAGACCACGACCGTCCCGCCCGCGTCCTCGATCTCGCCCTGCAGCGCCAGCATGTAGCCGTGGCTGTCGAAAACGCCGCTCTCGGGCGACAGGATGGCGGCGTGCACCTTCAGCTCGGGCTCGAGCGCGAGCGCCTGCGCGCCGTTCAGCCGCTCGATCTTCTCGACGTCGTTGGTCGTGGCCTGCCGGAAGATCGCCTCGAGCCGTTCCGCCTCGCTCTCTTCGGTGGCGACGACCAGCTTGCCGCACTTCCAGTGATCGACCTTGTGACTTTCCAGGAAGGCGTACAGGGCCCGTCGCCCCGTCACGCACAGCCGGGCCTTCAGCGATCCGGTCGGGTAATAGAGGCCGCCGTGGATGACCTCGCTGTTGCGGCTGGAGACGCCCTCGCCGATGTGCCCGTTCCGCTCGAGCACCAGCACGGTCAGGCCCCGCTTCGACAGCGCGCGCCCGCAGGCCAGGCCGACGGCGCCGGCCCCGACGACGACGGCGTCGAAGTCGAAGCTCATGCCGGCCGCCCGTAACGTCGCGACGCCTCGGCCTCGAAACAGCCGATCAGACGGCCGACGGCGCGGTCGAAGTTGGCGTGCAGCATGGCGTCGAGGATGCGGCTCCTGAAGGCGAAGTCGATCATGAAGTCGATGCGCGTGCCCTGCTGGACCGGGACGAATTCCCAGCGGTTCCTCAGGTGTCTGAAGGGGCCGCTCAGCAGCCCCACCTCGACGACGTGACGGTTCCGGTCGTGCCGCACCCAGGTGGCGAACCGCTCCTTCAGGAAGCTGAAGCCGACCTGGGCCTCGGCGTCAATCAGGTCGACGCCCGGCGCCTCCTCGCGCGAGTTCCACGTCCGCATCGCCGTGACCCAGGGCACGAAGTCCGGATAGGCGCGGACGTCGGCCACCAGCGCCGCCAGCTGGTCCGGGGCGTAGGGGAGGATGCGGCTGACCCGATGGACGGCCAAGCGGCGATCAGCGCCCGGTCTTCGACAGCCGCGCCGCCTTCAGCCGCGCGAAGTCCTCCCCGGCGTGGTGCGAGCTGCGGGTCAGCGGCGACGAGGACACCATCAGGAAGCCCTTGGCCCGGGCGATCGCCTCGTAGGCCTTGAACTCCTCCGGCGTGACGAACCGCTCGATGGCGGCGTGCTTGCGGGTCGGCTGAAGGTACTGGCCGATGGTGATGAAATCGACGCCGGCTGAGCGCATGTCGTCCATGACCTGCATGACCTCCTCCCGGGTTTCGCCGAGACCGACCATGATGCCGGACTTGGTAAACTGGTGAGGGTCGCGCTCCTTGACCATCTGCAGCAGGCGCAGCGAGTGGAAGTAGCGGGCGCCGGGCCGGATCTTCAGATACAGCCGCGGCACGGTTTCCAGATTGTGGTTGAAGACGTCGGGACGGGCGTCGATCATCACCTCGGCCGCCCCCTCCTTGCGCAGGAAGTCGGGCGTCAGGATCTCGATCGTCGTGCCCGGCGCCTGCAGGCGGATCTGCCGGACGACCTCGGCGAAATGGGCGGCGCCGCCGTCATGCACGTCGTCGCGGTCCACGCTGGTGACGACCACGTGGTTCAGGCCCATCTGCTGAACGGCCAGCCCGACCTTGGCGGGCTCTTCCGGGTCCAGCGGCTGCGGCAGGCCGGTCTTCACGTTGCAGAAGGCGCAGGCCCGCGTGCAGGTGTCGCCCATGATCATCAGCGTGGCGTGCTTCTGGCTCCAGCACTCGCCGATGTTGGGGCAGGCCGCCTCCTCGCAGACGGTGTGAAGGCCCTTCTCCTTCACGATCGCGCGCGTGGCGTTGTACTGGCCCGACCCCGGCGCCCTGACGCGCAGCCAGTCCGGTTTGCGCAGCACCGCGGTGTCGGGCCGGTTGGCCTTTTCCGGGTGACGCAGTTCGGCCGGCGACTTCGTCAGGCTGTCGATCAGGGTGACCATTTCCCGGCTATGTCGTCCCTGCGGCGGATCAAGGCAAGCCCGGCCGGAACCTCACGCCCCGTTACGCATCTTTTCAAGGTCCGCGCCCGCCCCTAGTTTGCGCCGCGTAAACCAGACCGGCGACCGGCCGGCGGGGAGGATTTCGACTTGCGCATGCCGCTGAACGCCAAGGGTCAGGAGACCGTCTTCGACGCCCTGATCGCCGCGCGCGACACCTTTGGCGACAAGGAGATTCTGGAGGACCAGGACCGCAAGCCGCTGACCTACACCGGTCTGATCCGGGCCGCCTTCGTGCTGGGTCGGAAGATCGCGGCCATGACCGAGCCGGGCGAGCGGGTCGGGGTGCTGCTGCCGTCGTCGGCCGGCGTGGTGGTGACCTACTATGGCCTGCACGCCCATGGCCGGGTGCCGGTGATGATCAACTTCACCTCGGGCGAGCGGAACATAAAGGCCGCCATCCAGGCCGCCGGCGTGAAGCGGGTCCTGTCCGCAAGGCGTTTCGTCGATCAGGCGAAGCTTGACGAGCTTTTGGCCGAGATCGCCACGGTGGCCGAGATCGTCTGGCTGGACGACGTGCGCAAGACGATCGGCCTGCCCGACAAGCTGTACGGTCTCATGGCGGGACTGATGCCGAAGCGGTTCCGCGTGAAGACGGAGCCGTCCTCGCCGGGCGTGATCCTGTTCACCTCCGGCAGTTTCGGCGCGCCGAAGGGCGTCTTCCTCAGCCAGTGGAATCTGGTGTCGAACTGCCGGCAGGTGGCGCAGCACATCGACCTGAACCCCGACTGGGTGGTCTTCAATCCCCTGCCGACCTTCCACTGCTTCGGCCTGACCGGCGGGGTTCTGCTGCCGATGCTGACGGGCATGAAGGCCTTCCAGTACCCGTCGCCGCTGCACGCCAAGCAGATCGTCGAACTGCTGCCCGAGGTGAAGGCGTCCATCCTGTTCGCCACCGACACCTTCCTGAACCAGTGGGCGCGCGTCGCGGCGCCGGACGACTTCGCGACCCTCGAGTTCGTGGTCGCCGGCGCGGAGAAGGTGAAGGACGAGACCTATCACCTCTACAACACCAAGTTCCGCGGACTGAAGCTGCTGGAGGGCTACGGGGCCACCGAGGCCGCGCCGGTCGTGGCGGTCAATCACCCCGACCGCAACCGGCCGGGCACCGTCGGTCAGATGCTGCCGGGCATGGAGTGGCGGCTGGACCCGGTGGACGGCATCGACGAAGGCGGGCGCCTGTTCCTGCGCGGCCCCAACGTCATGAAAGGCTACCTCTCGCCGGATGATCCGGAGAAGGTCGACCCCCTGCCCGGCGGCTGGCACGACACGGGCGACATCGTCGACATCGACAAGGACGGCTACGTCTGCATCCTCGGCCGGGCCAAGCGCTTCGCCAAGATCGGCGGCGAGATGGTCAGCCTGACCGCCGTCGAGGGCCTGGCCGGCGCGGTCTGGCCGGAAAACCGGCACGCCGTCGTCGCCGTGGCCGACGCCCGCAAGGGCGAGAAGCTGGTCCTGGTCACGGACCGCCAGGACGCCGACGTGGCCCGTCTGGCCGAGTGGGCCCGCGATCACGGGGCTCCCGAACTGGCGGTTCCCAAGAAGATCGTCCGGGTGGGAGAGGTGCCGGTGCTGGGAACCGGCAAGACCGATTACGTCCTGATCCAGCAGATGGTCGAAACCGACCGGGCCGCCGCTTGAATTGAAACCTTGACCGTTCCAGTCTCCGACTCTCATCGAGAGGGAGGTTTGAATGTTCGACCGGTTCTCCGCCTGGCAGCCGCAGCTGCTCAGCGTCCTGCGCATCATGTCGGGCGCGCTGTTCCTGCAGCACGGAACGGCCAAGGTGCTGGGCTTTCCCGTCGTCGAGGGCGTCCCGCCCCCCGGTCTGAGCCTGGCCGGGCTGTCCGGACCGCTGGAGCTGATCCTCGGCGTGCTTCTGGTCCTCGGCCTGTTCACCCGTCCGGCGGCGTTCCTCGCGGCCGGCTTCTGCGCCGTCGCCTACTGGATGGTTCATGGGGTCAACGGCTTCTTCCCCATCCTGAACGGCGGCGAGCTGGCGGCGCTGTACTGCTTCGTCTTCCTGTACATCTGCGCCGCGGGTCCGGGACCCTGGAGCCTCGACGCGGCCATGCGTAAGCGCGCCTGACGCCGGCCCGACGGGCGGCGCGGGCCTTGCCTGGGCCGCCCGTCGCCGCCATCGTGGCCGCGGATTTCCGACGGGAGCGAATCAGTTGCAGGACCTGGCCGTTCCGGCCCTGACCACTCTCGGCCTTCTGGCCGTCGGGGGCTATCTGCTGGGCTCGATTCCTTTCGGCGTCCTGCTCACCCGCGCCGCGGGCGCCGGGGACGTGCGCAAGATCGGCTCGGGCAACATCGGCGCGACGAACGTCCTGCGCACCGGCCGCAAGGACCTGGCCTTCGCCACCCTGATCCTCGACGCCGGCAAGGGCGCCGTGGCCCTGCTGGTCGCCCGCGCCCTGATTTCGGGCGACGCGGGCCAGGTCGCCGGGGCGATCGCCGGGGGCGCCGCCTTCCTGGGGCACCTCTTCCCGGTCTGGCTGGGCTTCAAGGGGGGCAAGGGCGTCGCCACCTTCTTCGGTCTGCTGATCGCCGCCTGGTGGCCTTTGGGCCTGATCGCCGGCGTGATCTGGATCCTCGTCGCCTTGCTCTTCCGCATCTCGTCCCTGTCCGCCCTTGTCGCCTCGGCCGCTGCGCCCCTGCTGTCCCTGGCCCCGCTGCCCGCGCTGAATCTGCCCGCTCCGGCCCCGATCACGATGCTGGCGGCCTTCACCGCGACGCTGATCTGGATCCGCCACTCGGCCAACATCGGGCGGCTGCTGAGGGGCCGGGAGCCGCGCATCGGGGCCAAGGCCGCGTGAGCCTGTCGGCCGGCGAACGCTTCGCCCGCCTGCGCCTCGCCCGCACGGACCGCGTCGGTCCCGTCGCCTTTCGCGAACTGATTCGCCGGTTCCGCTCGGCGGAGGCCGCCGTCGAGGCGTGGCCGCGCCTGACCGCCCGGGCCGGCACGGCCTCGCCCCTGTGCGATCCGGCGCGAGTCCGGGCGGAGATCGACGCCGGCGAGGCGGCGGGAGCGCGACTGATCGTTCTCGGAGAAGAGGGTTTTCCGACGGCGCTGGCCGCCGTCGACCCGCCGCCTCCCGTGCTCTGGACCCTGGGCGATCCGTCCCTGCTGGCGCGGCCTTGCATCGCGATCGTCGGGGCTCGCGTCGCCTCGGCGGGCGGCATCCGAATCGCCCGCGGACTGGCGGCGCAGCTGGGCGAGGCGGGCTGGACCGTGGTGTCCGGCCTGGCGCGCGGCATCGACGGCGCGGCGCATGAAGGGGCGCTGGCGACCGGCACTGCGGCCGTCCTGGGCGGCGGCGTCGACGACGTGTATCCGCCCGAGCACGCCGACCTGCATCGACGGCTGGGCGAGCGGGGCTGCGTCGTGTCCGAACGCCCGCCCGGCGCCCGGGCCCAGGCCCAGGACTTTCCCCGCCGCAACCGCATCATCTCCGGCCTGTGCCGCGGCGTCGTGGTGGTCGAGGCCGAACTGCGCTCCGGTTCGCTGATCACGGCCCGCCTCGCGGCCGAACAGGGGCGCGAGGTCTTCGCCGTGCCGGGCTCCCCGTTGGATCCCCGCTCCCGCGGAACGAACGACCTGATCCGCAACGGGGCCGCCCTGTGCGAGGGGCTGGACGACGTGGAGCGGGCCTTTTCCACCCTGCGGACCCTGTTCGAGCCGCCGGCCGACGTCCCGGACTACCAGGAGCCGGATGACGCCCTGATCGAACGGGTCGCCGCCCTGCTCTCGCCGACGCCGGCGCCGCGCGACGAACTGGCCCGGGCCGTGGGGGCGCCGGCCGGGGCGGTGGCCGCGGCTCTGCTGGAACTCAGCCTCGTCGGCCGTGCGACGCTTCTTCCCGGCGGACTGGTCAGCGCCTGAGCGAGGCGCGGCGAAAGCGCCGATTTGACATGCCGCGCGAGGCGAACCACGTTCCCGCCCCCTCCCGAGACCCGGACCGCATGAATCTCGTCATCGTCGAGAGCCCCGCAAAGGCCAAGACCATCAACGGCTACCTGGGCTCGGACTACACCGTCCTGGCCTCCTACGGCCATGTCCGCGACCTGCCTTCGAAGGACGGCTCGGTGAAGCCCGACGAAGACTTCGCCATGAGCTGGGAGGTGGACGCCAAGGCGTCCAGGCGCCTGGCCGAAATCGCCGAGGCCGCCAAGCGCGCCGACCGCGTCGTGCTGGCCACCGACCCCGACCGCGAGGGCGAGGCGATCAGCTGGCACGTGCTGGACGTCCTGACGAAGAAGAAGGCGCTGAAGGACAAGACCGTCCAGCGCGTCACCTTCAACGCCATCACGAGATCCGCCGTGCAGGCCGCCATGGCCGCGCCGCGCGAGCTCGACATGCAGCTGGTCGAGGCCTACCTGGCCCGCCGCGCGCTGGATTATCTGGTCGGATTCACCCTGTCGCCGGTCCTTTGGCGCAAGTTGCCGGGCGCGCGCTCGGCCGGCCGCGTGCAGTCCGTCGCCCTGCGCATCGTCGTCGACCGCGAGATGGAGATCGAGCGGTTCAAGCCGCAGGAATACTGGTCGATCGAGGCGGACGTCACCGCCGACAGCCCGCCGTTCGTCGCCCGACTGGTCAAGCACGCCGGCAAGCGCGTCCAGCGTCTGGACGTGAAGGACGAGGCCGCGGCCTCCGCCGCCCGCGCCGCCATCCAGTCCGGCGCCTTCACGATCCGGTCGATCGAGAAGAAGCCGGTCAGGCGCAACCCAGCGCCGCCCTTCACCACCTCGACCCTGCAGCAGGAGGCGGCGCGCAAGCTCGGCTTCACCGCCCAGCGCGCCATGCAGGCGGCGCAGAAGCTCTATGAGGGCGTCGACGGCACGGGCGGCCTGATCACCTACATGCGGACCGACGGCGTCCAGGTCAGCCCGGAGGGCATCGCCCAGGCGCGCGAAGTGATCAAGGACCGCTTCGGCCCCGCCTACGTCCCGGCCGAGGCCCGGCATTACAAGACCAAGGCCAAGAACGCCCAGGAGGCCCACGAGGCCATCCGCCCGACCAACATCGCGCGCCACCCCGACAGCCTTCGACTCGAGGGTGACCTTCAGCGGCTTTACGAGCTGATCTGGAAGCGCATGGTCGCCAGCCAGATGGAGGCCGCCCGCCTGGACCGCACGGTGGTGGAGGTCGAGAGCGCAGACGGCCAGACGGGCCTGCGCGCCACCGGCCAGGTCGTGGCGTTCGACGGCTTCATGGCGGTCTATGAAGAGGGCCGGGACGAGAAGCCGAAGGACGGCGACGACGACGAGGACGACGACGGCGCCCGCCTTCCCGCGCTGAAGGAAGGCGCGATCGCGGCCGTGCGGGACGTGCGCGCCGACCAGCACTTCACCGAACCGCCGCCGCGCTATTCCGAAGCCACTCTGGTCAAGAAACTTGAAGAGCTGGGCATCGGCCGCCCCTCCACCTACGCCTCGATCCTGACCACCCTGCGCGACCGCGAATACGTGCGCATGGACAAGAATCGCTTCTATCCGGAGGACAAGGGCCGCCTGGTCACGGCCTTCCTGGAGCAGTTCTTCGCCAGGTGGGTGGAGTACGACTTCACCGCCGCGCTGGAGACGCGTCTGGACGAGGTCTCGGCCGGCGATCTGGACTGGAAGGCGCTGCTGCGCGAGTTCTGGACGGACTTCCACGCCGCCACCCAGGCGGCGGGCGAGCTGCGCACCACGGCGATTCTGGACGCCTTGAACGAGTCGCTGGGGCCGCACATCTTCCCGCAGAAGGAAGACGGGTCCGACCCGCGCGAATGCCCCCTGTGCCATCAGGGCCAGCTCAGCCTGAAGACCAGCCGCTTCGGCGCCTTCATCGGCTGCTCGCGCTATCCCGAGTGCAAGTTCACCCGTCCCGTGGCGTCTCCCGACGCGGTCGAGGGCTCCGCCGACGGCGGCGACCGCGAACTGGGCGTCGATCCGGTCACCGGCCAGCCCGTGCATCTCAAGATCGGCCGCTTCGGCCCCTACGTCGAAACCGCGGGCGACGGCGACAAGCCGAAACGTTCGTCCCTGCCCAAGGGCTGGTCGCCGGCCGGCCTGGATCTGGAGCGGGCGCTGCGCCTGCTGTCGCTGCCGCGGGAGGTGGGGATGCACCCGGAGGACGGGAAGCCGATCTCCGCGGGGCTCGGCCGCTACGGACCCTTCATCCTGCACGCGGGGACCTATGCGAACGTCTCTGACATCGAAGAGGTTTTCGACATCGGTCTGAACCGCGCGGTGACGCTGTTGGCCGAAAAGCGGGCGGGCGGCGCGCGCGGGCGCGGGGCGGCCACCACGCCGCTGAAGGACCTGGGCGTCCACCCGGAAACGGGCGACCCCGTCCACGTCATGGCCGGCCGCTTCGGTCCCTATGTGAAGTCGGGCAAGGTCAACGCCACCCTGCCCAAGGGCACGGCGCCGGAGGAGATGACGCTGGAGGCGGCCCTGCCCCTGCTGGCCGCGCGTGCGGCGGCCGCGCCCAAGGGCAAGGCCAAGGCGGCGCCGAAGAAGGCGGCCGCCAGGAAGGCTCCGGCGAAAAAGGCCGCGAAAAAGCCGGCGGTGAAAGCCAAGGCCGCGGATTGACGGCCTAGAGCGCGGCGGCGCGCTCGATCCGTTCCGTCAGGTCGCCGTCCCAGACCTCGACGTGGGTCGCCTGGGGGCGCTCTACGAGCAGGCCCTGCGCCAGCGCCATCGCGCCTGCGCGATCCTCGGCGTCCAGGGGCATCATCAGCGGCATCTCTTCGCCGATGTGCACGTAACAGAACCACTGCGTGGCCATGAGGCCCTCCCGGAGCCCGCGCCCGTCGGAGCTGAATGCGGTCGCCCAAGGGTTGACCCCGCCGACTGCAGGACGGACTCTTAGCACACGAACTTGCCCCAGGCCAACGTACGCTGCCGGACGAAACGAACACATTTTCTCGAAGGACTGATTTCATGGAAGTTCTTTACCGCGCTCACGCCACGGCCAGCGGCGGCGGCCGCGACGAGGGCCGCTCCACGACCGACGACGGCAAGATCGACGTGCGTCTGTCGGTGCCGCCCGAAATGGGCGGCAAGGGCGGCGACGGCACCAATCCGGAACAGCTCTTCGCCACGGGCTACGCCGCCTGCTACCTCGGGGCCCTGCGGCTGGTCGCGGGCAAGGCCGGAAAGCCGGTGGCGCCGGAGACGAAAGTCAACGCCACCGTCGGCTTCGGCCCCAATCCGAACGGCGAGGGCTTCAACCTCGACATCGATCTGACGGTCGTCGACCACGGCCTCGACCCTGTGGCCATCCACGACCTCATCACCCGGGCGCACCAGGTCTGCCCCTACTCGAACGCCACGCGCGGCAACGTCGACGTGCGGCTGGGGGCGGCCTGAGCGACGCCCCGCAGGTCCTGATCGCCGGGGCCGGGCCCACGGGTCTGGCAGCGGCGCTGTTTCTGGTCCGCGCGGGAATCCGCGTCCGCATCGTCGACGGGGCGCCCGCCCCGACCCGCACCTCGAAGGCGCTGGGGGTCAATCCGCGCACCCTGTCGCTGCTCGAGGAGACCGGCGTCACGGCGCGGATCGTCGCGGAAGGGCAGTCCATCAGACGACTGAGGGTGAACCGCCGCGGCCGTCCGCTGGCGACCCTCGCGCCCGACTGGGCCCGCCTCGGCGCCGACCGCCCGATGACCATCCTGCCGCAGGCCCGCACCGAGGCGCTGCTGGCCGAGGCTCTGGCGACGCTGGGCGTGGCCGTCGAACGCGGCCTGGGCGTCGCCACGATCGAACAGGATGCGGTCGGGGTCGCGGCGACGCTGACCGACGGCGGCACGGCGCGAACGCCCGTCCTGTTCGCCGCCGACGGGGCCCACTCCACGGTGCGCAAGGCGCTGGGACTCGACTTCCCCGGCGACGCCTGGCCCGAACCGTGGCGGCTGATGGACGTCGATCTGGAGGGCCCGCCGACCGACGAGGGCTGGGTCGACCTGCGCCCCGACGGTCCGCTGATCTGCCTGCCCTTCTCCGGCCGCACGTTCCGGCTGATCACCTTCGGCGCCGATCCCCTGTCGGCGCTGTCCGCGGACTGGCGGGTCGGTGAGGTCCGGTGGAGTTCGGAATTCCGCGTTTCGCACCGTGTCGCGGAGCGCCTGAACGTCGGCCGCATCTGTCTGGGGGGCGACGCGGCGCACATCCACTCGCCGATGGGCGCGCGGGGGATGAACCTCGGCATCGAGGACGCCTTCGTCTTCGCCGCCTGCGCCGCCGACTTTCTGAAGGGCGAACCGGCGCGCCTCGACGACTACGGGCGTCTGCGCCATGCGGTCGACGCCAAGGTCGTGAACGGAGTGCGGTCGGTCACCTCCATGATCCGCGCGTCCTCGCCTGCGGCCGACCTGGCGCGGCGCCTGCTGCTGCCGGTCGCCGCCCGCCTGCCCTTCGTGATCGACCGCGCCCTGCGCGTCGGCATGGGCCTCGACCACCCGGTGAGGGTGCGCTAAGCGCGCGACATGACTTCTCCCCTCGACGCCACGCCCGATCCCCTGCTGACGCTGGAACCGCACCGCAAGGTGACGGTCAGGGAGGCGTTCGGCGTCGACAGCGACATGACCGTGCCGTGCTTCGACGTGAAGGACAGCCACGTCCCGGACATCGACGACGCCTATCGCTTCGACCCGCAGACCACGCTCAGCATCTGCGCCGGCTTCGCCTTCGACCGCCGCGTCATGGTCCAGGGCTATCACGGCACCGGCAAGTCGACCCACATCGAGCAGGTGGCGGCGCGGCTGAACTGGCCGACCATCCGCATCAACCTGGACAGCCACGTCAGCCGGATCGACCTGATCGGCAAGGACGCCATCGTCCTGAAGGACGGCAAACAGGTCACCGAGTTCCGCGAGGGCCTGCTGCCCTGGTCGCTGCAGCGCCCCGTCGCCCTGGTGTTCGACGAGTACGACGCCGGCCGTCCGGACGTGATGTTCGTCATCCAGCGCGTGCTGGAGGCGTCGGGCCGACTGACCCTGCTGGACCAGAACCGGGTGATCCGGCCGAATCCCTGGTTCCGTCTGTTCGCCACGTCCAACACCGTGGGCCTCGGCGACACCACGGGCCTGTATCACGGGGCCCAGCAGATCAATCAGGCCCAGCTGGACCGCTGGTCCATCGTCACCACGCTGAACTACCTCGACCACGACGTGGAGGCCGAGATCGTGGCCGCCAAGGTCCCGGCCTGGCAGGACGCCGAGGGCCGTCGCCGAATCGCCGCCATGGTCCGCGTCGCCGACATGACCCGCAACGCCTTCATGAACGGCGACATCTCCACCGTCATGTCGCCGCGCACGGTCATCACCTGGGCCCAGAACGCCGAGATTTTCGGCGGCGACCTTGGCCTCAGCTTCCGCCTGACCTTCCTGAACAAGTGCGACGAACTGGAACGCCCGACCATCGCGGAGTTCTACCAGCGCGCCTTCGGGGAAGATCTGCCGGAGGCGGCGACGCGGGTGAAGGTGGGTTAGGCCAGCCCGCCCCCCAGCCTCAGCCCCTCCGCCGTCGGCGGCGCGCCGTCCGGCGACAGGTCCAGCTGCATCAGCGTGACGTCCAGCCAGCGGTCGTGCTTCCAGCCGACCTGGCGGTAGACGCCGGCGGTGTCGAACCCCAGCGACCGGTGCAGGGCGATGGAGGCGTCGCTGGTGGCCGACTGGCTGATGGCGGCGATGACGTGGCGCAGCCCCCTGTCGCGCGCCGCGTCGATCAGGGCGGTCATCAGGGCGCGGGCCACGCCCCGGCCCCGCGCCGCCTCCTCGACATAGACAGAGACCTCCACGCCGTAGCGATAGGCCGCGCGCGGGCGGAACGGCGACAGATAGGCGTAGCCGGCGAAGGCGCCGTCGATCTCGGCCACCAGCCACGGCAGGTCCTTGTCGCGCACGGCCAGAAAGCGCGCCGTCATCTCGGCCGGCGTCGGCGGCTCCAGTTCGAAGCTGGCCGTGCCGCCGGCGACTTCGCGCCCGTACAGCCGGGCCACCGCGCCCATATCGGCGGGCGCGGCGGGCCTGACCGTGGGGCTCACGCCGCCTCCCACCCCTTCTCCACCGACCAGATGGCGAAGGCGTAGACCAGGGCGACTTCCTTCAGATAGTCGAACCGGCCCGAAGAACCCGCGTGGCCGGCTTCCATGTTGATCTTCAGCAGCACGGGCTTGCCGGACGTCGTGGCCGGGCGCAGACGGGCCACCCACTTCTGGGGCTCCCAGTAGGTCACGCGCGGGTCGGACAGGCCGCCGGTGGCCAGCACGGCCGGATATGCCTGGGCCTTCACCTGGTCGTACGGGCTGTAGCTGAACATGTAGTCGTAGGCCTCGGGGTCCTCGATCGGATTGCCCCATTCGGGCCATTCCGGCGGAGTCAGCGGAAGCGACGTGTCGGACATGGTGTTGATCACGTCGACGAAGGGCACGTCGCCGATAACGCCGGCCCACAGATCGGGCCGCATGTTGTTGACCGCCCCCATGAGCATGCCGCCGGCAGAGCCGCCGTGCGCCACGATGTTTCCCGCCTTGCCGTGGCCGGTCGAGATCAGATGCTCGGCGGCCGCGATGAAGTCGGTGAAGGTGTTCTTCTTGGTCATCCGGCGCGCCGCCAGGAACCAGCCCCAGCCCTTGTCCGATCCGCCGCGGATGTGGGCGATGGCGTAGATCCAGCCGCGGTCGACCAGGCTCAGCCGGTTGGTGGAGAAGCTGGCCGCCATGGGGATGCCGTAGCTGCCGTAGCCGTACAGCAGCAGCGGCGCCGTGCCGTTCACCCGCGTGTCCTTGCGGCGCAGGATGGTGACCGGCACCAGCTCGCCGTCGGGCGCCGGGGCGTTGACCCGCTCGACGACGTAGTTCGCCGGATCGTGGCCCGACGGGATTTCCTGCACCTTGCGCAGGGTCCGCTCGCGGGTCTTCAGATCGTAGTCGTAGGTCGAGGTCGGCGTGGAGGGCGAGTTGTAGCCGTAGCGCATGACCGTGGTCTCGAACTCCGACGCGCCGCCCAGGTTCAGGGCATAGGCGGGTTCGTCCACGGCGATCTCGTGCTCGGCCCCGGCGCGATCGCGGATGACGATGCGCGTGTTGGCGTCGGCTCGCTCCTGACGGGCGATGAAGTCCTTCACCAGCGCGACGCCCTCGACGTAGCGGCCCGGCGCATGCGGGATCAGGTCCTTCCAGTTGGCCTTGCCCGGCGCGTCGGTCGGCGCCTCGCAGACCTTGAAGTCCTGCGCGCCGTCGGCGTTGGTGTGGATGATCCAGCGGTCGCCCCAGTGGTCGGCGTCGTACTTGCGTGCCTCGACGCGCGGCTCGATCACCCGCGGCGCGGCCGTCGGGTCGTCGCCGGGGATGAAGCGGCTTTCGGAGGTCTCCTGGTTCTGGATGCCGACGATCAGGAAGCGGTCGTCGGACGTGCGCCCGACGCCGATGAACATGCCCTCGTCCTCTTCCTCATAGACCAACGTCGTCTCCCCGCCGCGTGCCGGGCGACGGAAGATCTTGTCCGGGCGGCCGTTGTCATTGCGGTTGGTCCAGAAGATCCACCGGCTGTCGGGGGAGAAGGTGAAGCCGCCGGTCGCCGATTCGATGGGCGCTCCGACCAGCTCACCGGTCGCCAGATCCTTGACGTAGATGCGGTAGACCTCGGATCCCTGCGCGTCCTCGGAATAGGCGAACAGGGCGTGGTCCGGGCTGTGCGACGCCTGCCCCACGTCCGAATAGGCCTTGCCCTCGGCCAGCACGTTGGCGTCCAGCAGCAGCTGCGGCGTGGGTGCCTGGACGAAATTCCTCGTCACGATCTGCCCGTCCTGCGTCCACGTGCCCTGGCGCTCGACGCGCATGTAGCGGGGATGCTGCTCGCCGGTGCGGAATTCGGTGAAGTACTCCCACGGGCCGTCGGCGTTCGGCACGGACGAATCGTCCTGCTTGATCCGCCCCTTCATCTCCTCGAACATCTGGGTCTGCAGGGGCACGGTCGAGGCCATCATGGCTTCGCGATAGGCGTTCTCGGCGACCAGATTCTCCTTCACGTCCGCCTTGATGAGGGTCGGATCGCGCAGCACCGCCTGCCAGTTGTCGTCCTTCATCCACTGGTACTCGTCCACCCGGGTCCGCCCCAGCTGCTCGATGGTGACGGGGATCTTCTTGGCGACGGGAGGAGTGGGCATCTGCGCTCCGGACGGGCGTGACAGGACGGGCCCCGCGACGGCGAGGCCGGCGGCGGCGGCGGTGGAAGCGATCAGGTCGCGGCGGTTCATGACGGAAGTCCCCCGAGGATGTGGCCTCTGGTTTCCGCCCGGCAAGCGACGCCGTCAAATGAAGAAAGGGAAAGCCGCGTCGCCGCTCAGGTCAGGGCGCAGTTGGCGATGTTCCGGGCCCGGGCCGGTCCGGGCAGATGGCCGACGGGCGAACCCGGCAGGCTGGCCAGTTCCCGTGCGAACTGGTCCAGTTGCCAGTAGGAATGCAGCAGGCCCTGTTGCCGCATCACCTTCACGCCCCAGCAGTCGGCGTTGGTTTCGGAATTGTACGGCCCCAGCGCGTGGTGCCCGCACTCATGGGCGAACCACCAGACCTGCACCGTGGGGCTGAACCGGGCGAAGACGTCGGGGTTCAGGACGACGATGGGCTGGCCCTGCTGCGTGCGTGCGGCTATCCCCACGTTGTTCAGGCCGTTGGTCACGTAGATGCGGACCGGCGTGCCGTAGTGGTCCACACAGGACAGCGGCACCCCCGCGACGTTGACCTGCCACATGCCTCCGTCCTGGGCGCGGGCGGATGCGACGGGCGCGGAGAGCGCCAGGGCCGCCGAGAGCGCGCCTACGCAGAGTCTCCGGAACGACATGGCAGGGCCTCCTCCGTTGCGCGCAGCAGGCCACGCGCGCCCGGCGCGCTCAACCCACGACTTCTGACGGAGGGGAAAGGCGGATGGCTGGGGAACTAGGACTCGAACCTAGAATGACGGTACCAAAAACCGGAGTGTTACCATTACACCATTCCCCAGCAGGTCCGGCGCAACCCGCCTCGCGGCGGGGAGGCGGTGAGATACGCCAAGCCTTTTTCGGATGCAACAGGGCGCCGGGCGCATCTTTTTCGGACCGCCGCGAACAAACTCCAAAACGGGCCGAAAGGTCGCTTGCGGGCCTTGGGGGGCGTCGCTATAAGCCCGCCTCCAAGTCGGAGTGTGGCTCAGTCTGGTAGAGCACTGCGTTCGGGACGCAGGGGTCGCAGGTTCGAATCCTGCCACTCCGACCATCTTTCCCGCCCCATCGCCCGGCGCGCGGCGCCGCGCTGTCTTGGGGGCGGATTTCCCGAGAATCATCTTCGGTCGCCCCGCCGTTCGCGCGGCCGCACCTTTGCGATCATCTCTTGCGATCAATTCGCAAAAGCCCTAGTCGATCGTCAGCAAAGGAGATGCCCATGACGCTGCGTCGGACCCTGATGGCCTGCATGGCCGCCCTCGCCCTGCCGCTGGCCGCCTGCGGCGACCAGTCGGACGCGGCGAAGAAGGACGGCGCCTCGGGCGAGCGCGTCCTGAACCTCTATACGGCGCGGCACTACGACGGGGATCTGCAGGTCTACGCCGCCTTCGAGAAGGCGACGGGCATCCGCGTCAACCGCATCGAGGGCAATCCGGACCAGCTGATCGCGCGCATGCAGGCGGAGGGAGCGGCGAGCCCCGCCGACGTCTTCATCACCGCCGACGCGGGTGCCCTGTGGCGCGCCCAAGACGCGGGTTTGCTGCAGCCGATCACGTCGGAGGTCCTGACCTCGGCCATCCCCGCCGCCCTGCGCGAGCCTGAAGGCCATTTCTTCGGCACCAGCCGACGCGCCCGCGTCGTCGCCTACGACTCCACCAAGGTGCGTCCGGAAGAGGTCGACACCTACGAGGAGCTGGCCTCGCCGCGCTTCCGCGGCAAGCTGTGCGTCCGGTCTTCGGACAGCGTCTACAACCTGTCTTTGGTCGGCGCCCTGCTGGAAGCGTGGGGACCGGAGAAGACGAAGGCCTGGGTCGAGGGCGTCGTCGCCAACATGGCGCGCCCGCCCGAGGGCGGCGACCGCGACCAGATCCGCGCCGTCGGCGCCGGCGTTTGCGAGGTCGCCATCACCAACAGCTACTACTTCATCCGCATGGACCGCTCGACCGATCCCGCCGACGTGGCCCTGACGGACAAGGTCAAGCTGGGCTTCCCGTCGCTGAACGGTCAGGGCGCCCACGTGAACGTGTCGGGCGGCGGCGTGGCCAGGAACGCGCCGCACCGCGCCGAGGCCATCGCCTTCCTGGAGTTTCTGGCCTCGCCCGAAGCCCAGGTCCTGAACTCCGAGCAGAACAACGAATTCCCCGCGGCCGTCGGCGTCCAGGCCCCGGCGGGCGTGCGCGAGTTCGAGAGCTTCACCGCCAATCCGATGAACGTCTCGGTCTATGGCCGCCGTCAGGCCGAGGCCCAGTCGATCATGTCCGCGGCCGGGTGGCGCTGAGCCCCACCGTTTCGGAACCCGGCACGGCCCTCGCTTCGCGGCGAGGGCCGTCGCCGTTGCGCCTGATCGGCGTGCTGGCGGCGCTGGTCGCCGTCCTGCCCCTGATCGGCGTCGTCGCCGCGGCCCTGTCCGGCGCGACCGCCGACATCGCGGCGACGGACCTGACGCGTTACGCCCTGACCTCGGTCGCCCTCGCCGGGATCGTCGCGGCGGTCACCGGGGTTCTGGGCTCGATCGCGGCCTGGCTCGTGGTCATGCATCGCTTTCCGGGCCGGGGGGCCTTCGAGTGGGCGTTGGCGCTGCCCTTCGCCATGCCGGCCTTCGCCGTCGCCTATGCCTATGCCGACCTGTTCGACGTGGCGGGCGAGCTCAACTCCTGGCTGAGGGCCGCCGCCGGTGTCGCCCTGCCGTTCCAGATGCGCAGTCTGTGGGGCGCGGGCTTCATCCTGGGCTTCGCCTTCTTCCCCTACGTCTATCTCGCCATGCGGGCCGCCTTCACGAACCTGCCGGTGCATGCGCTGGAGGCGGCGCGGAGCCTGGGCGCCTCGCCCCGTCGTGCCTTCCTGTCGGTCGCCCTGCCCATGGCGCGTCCGGCGTTGGCGGCCGGCGTGGCGCTGGCGGTGATGGAGACCCTCGCCGACTACGGCGCCGTCCAGTTCCTCAGCGTCCAGACCCTGACGACGGGCGTGGTGCGGGCGTGGTTCGTCTACGGCTCGCTGGCCTCGGCCGCCCAGTTCGCCCTGCCCCTCCTCGGCGCCGCGGCGTTGCTGCTGTGGATCGAGCGCGCCGGTCGACGCCGCCGCGCCTACGGCTCGCCCGGCGCGAAATGGCGGCCCCTGCCGGTCACCGCTCTGACGGGCTCGAAGGCATGGCTCGCCTTCGCCTATTGCCTGCTTCTGCTGACGCTGGGCCTGCTCCTGCCGGCTGGCTGGCTGGCCTGGTCTTCGATCGACGTTCAGCCGGACTGGCCGCGCCTGATCTCGGCGGCGCGCAACACCGTGACCCTCGGCGTCGGCGGCGCCGTCGTGACCGTGGCGCTGGCCACCGCCCTGGCCCTCGCGGCGCGCAGCCTTCCCCTGACCGCGCGGGTCGCCAGCATCGGCTACGCCACGCCCGGCGCGGTGATGGCCATCGGTCTGTTGCTGCCCGCCGCCTGGATCTGGAGCGTCGTGCCCGGCGGCTCGGCCAATGTGGTGGCCGGACTGGCCCTGCTGCTCTACGCCTATGCCGCGCGCCTGATGGCCGCGGCCCTGGAGCCGGTCGACGCCGGCCTGTCGCGCGTCACCCCGTCGATGATCCACGCCGCGCGAGGGCTCGGCGCGAGCGAAGGCGCGGCCGCCTGGCGCGTTCAACTCCCCATCGCGGCCCCGGCCCTGTTCACCGCCGCCATCGTGGTGCTGGTCGACGTGCTGAAGGAACTGCCGGCGACGCTGATCCTGCGCCCGTTCAACTTCGACACCCTGGCCGTCATCGCCGACAACTATGCGCGGGACGAGCGGCTGGCGAATGCGGGCTGGCCGTCGCTGATCCTTGTGGCGCTGGCCCTGCCGCCCGTCATATGGCTGAGCCGCAAGGCCGCACACGCCCGACCGGGAAGCGAATGACCGAGACCTCCACCATCACCGTGCGCGGCGTGGCGCGCCGCTACGGCGCCACGGCGGCGGTGCAGGACGCCGGGCTCGACCTGCGCGCGGGACGCATAACATGCCTGCTGGGACCTTCGGGCTCGGGCAAGAGCACCCTGCTGCGCCTTATCGCCGGACTGGAGCCGGTCGACGCCGGTGAAATCCGTGCCGGCGACCAGGTGCTTTCGGCCCCCGGCCGCACCGTGCCGCCAGAAGCCCGCGACGTGGGACTCGTGTTTCAGGACTATGCCCTGTTCCCGCACCTGTCCGTGGGGGACAACGTCGGCTTCGGCCTTCGAGGTCTTCCTGCCGCGGAACGCAAGGCGCGGGTGCTGAAGGCGCTGACCGACGTCAGGCTGAACGATCGGGCGAAGTCCTGGCCTCATTCCCTGTCGGGCGGCGAACAGCAGCGGGTGGCCCTCGCCCGCACGCTGGTCCGGGAGCCCCACACCGTGCTGCTGGACGAGCCCTTCTCGGGCCTCGACGCCCATCTCAAGTCGGAGGTCCGCGAGGGCCTGCTGGAAACGCTGAAAGCCGCCGGGGCCGCCGTTCTGCTGGTCACCCACGACGCGGGCGAGGCCCTGATGATGGCCGACGATCTGGTGCTGATGGACGGCGGCCGGGTGATCCAGTCGGGCGATCCGCAGGAGTGCTGGGCCCGCCCGGCCTCGACGGCGGCGGCGCGTCTGCTGGGCGAGGTCAACCGTCTGCCCGCCCACGTCGCGGGCGGCGTGGCGCGGACGCCGCTGGGACAGGTGCCGGCGCCCGGCCTGCCCGACGGACCCGCCGCCCTGCTGATCCGGCCGCAGTATCTGAGACCTGGCGGCGAAGGGCTGGAGACCACGATCGAGACGACCCGGTTCGGTGGGCATTTCAGCGAGGTCGGCGCCCGCCTCGGCGACGACCGCGTCCATCTGCACGTCCCCGGGGCGAGCGCGCGCCCCGGCGACGTCGTGAGGATACGTGCCGACCTGTCGAAGGCGACCGTGGTTCCGGATTGACGTTGACCGCCCGTCGCCGGCGACCCCAGATGGGGCGATGGCGACGTCGCTCTACGACCTCAGCGTTCCGACCTTCCTGCAGACGCTCCGGGCCCTTCGCAACGTGCTGGCGCGGGCCGCGCGCCGTTGTGCGGAAACGGAGGCGGACGCCGACGACTTCGTCGTGGCGCGGCTGATCGACGACATGGCGCCCCTGCACTTCCAGATCGAGGCCCTCAGGCACCACGCCGTCTGGGGGATGGAGGCCGCGCGGACCGGCGTCTTCGACCCGCCGCCCCTGCGCGGCCCGATGCCGTTCGCCGATCTTCAGGCCCTCGTCGACACGGCGATCACGGAGCTGGAGGCCCTCGCCCCCGCGGAGGTGAACGGCTGGGCGGGCCGGAGCTTCGAAATCGACATCCACCGTCCGACCGACCCCGGGAACGCTCACCGCTCGGCCTGGGCTCCGCGAACCTTTCTTCTGACGCCTGAGACCTATCTGCTCAGCTACGCCCTGCCGAACTTCTACTTCCACGTGGTGACCGCCTACGCGATCCTGCGGACGCGCGGCGTGCCGATCGGCAAGGGGGACTACGAAGGCGAGCTGCGGGTCGGGGCGACCTAGTCCTTCGCGCGGTCCGCCACGGCCTTCAGGTGCGCCCCCACGGTCTCGATCCGCCGCCGGCCCAGCGCGGCGCGGCGCGCCAGCAGATCGGGCGAGCCGGCGTCATGATCCCGCATCAGACGACGCACGAAGTCGCCCGACTGAACCTCCTGCAAAACATCATCCATCGCCGCCCGAGACGGCTCGCCGACGACGCGGGGTCCGGTCAGGTAGGCTCCGTACTCGGCCGTGTTGCTGATCTTCCCGAACGCCCCGGCGACGCCGAGGTCGAACATCAGGTCGGTGACCAGCTTGACCTCATAGAAGCACTCGAACCACGCCACCTCGGGCGGATAGCCGGCGTCGACCAGCTTGTTGAACGCCGCGTCGATCAGCTCGGCCACACCGCCGCACAGCACCACCTGCTCGCCGAACAGGTCGCTCTCGCACTCGTCACGGAAGGTCGTCTGCAGAATGCCCTTGCGGCCGCAGCCCAGCGCCGCCGCATAGGACAGGCCCAGGGCGTGCGCGCCGCCCGTTGCGTCCTGATGGACGCCGAACAGGCAGAAGACCCCCTCGCCCGCCTCGTAGAGATCCCGGATGCGCGGCCCGATGCCCTTGGGCGAGGCGAGGACGACGTCCAGATCCGGCCGAGGCTCGACCAGGCCGAACCGCACCGACAGACCGTGCGCGAACACCAGCGCGGCGCCCGGCTTCATGGCCGGGGCCAACTCGTTCCGCCACAGGTCGCGATGCGCCTCGTCCGACACCATCACGGCGACGACGTCGGCGCCGGCCGTCGCCGCTCCGGCCGTCATGACCGTGAATCCGTCCGCCTCGGCCTTCGCCCGCGTCGCAGACCCGGCCTTAAGCCCCACGACGACGTCCGCCACGCCGGAGTCGCGCAGGTTCAGCGCATGGGTCCGCCCCTGACTGCCGTAGCCGACCACGGCGACGCGCTTGCCCCGGATGATCGAGAGATCGCAGTCGCGGTCATGGAAGACGGGTAGGGGCGTGCTTAGGTTCTCGGACATGACCCAAGACATATCGCCTTCCGACGTCGTCGCCTTCTGGAAAGAGGCCGGGCCGCAGAAATGGTTCGCCAAGGACGACGCCTTCGACGCCCTGTTCCGCCGCCGCTTCCACGACGCCCACGTCGCCGCCGCCCGGCGCGAGCTGGACGGGTGGGCCGAGACCGCCGAGGGGTCGCTGGCCCTGCTGATCCTGCTGGACCAGTTCCCGAGGAACGCGTTCCGCGACACCGGCCACGCCTTCGCCACCGATCCGCTGGCCCGCATGTTCGCGCGACGGGCCTTGGACGCCGGCCACGATCTGGAGATCGAAGGCGACGTCCGGCGCTTCTTCTATCTGCCGCTGCAGCACTCCGAGGACATGGCCGATCAGGACCGTCAGGTGGAGCTGTTCCAGACCCGCATGGACCGGAAGCCCGACGACCGCTGGGCCGAGCATCACCACGGCGTCGTCGCCCGCTTCGGCCGCTTTCCCCACCGCAACGCCGCGCTCGGCCGCGAGACGACGGCGGAAGAGGCGGCGTTTCTGGAGGCGGATGGGTTCACAGGCTGATCCACAACCTGGACCGGCCGCCGGTCGATTCGGCTCGCCGCGAATCGGGTTTGGGGGTCAGTCTGGGAGGATGAACGCCCTCGCCCACCGCGCCCTTCTGGAAGCCGAGACGCAGGCCGCGCCGGCAGACCATCCCGAGTGGCAGTACCTCAACCTGCTGCGCGACATCCTGGAGAACGGGGCCGAGCGCGGGGACCGGACGGGCACCGGCACGCTGGGCGTCTTCGGCCGTCAGATGCGGTTCGACCTGTCGAAGGGCTTTCCGCTGCTGACCACCAAGAAGCTGCACCTGCGCAGCATCATCGTGGAGCTGCTGTGGTTCCTGCGCGGCGAGACCAACATCGCCTGGCTGAAGCAGAACGACGTGCGCATCTGGGACGAGTGGGCCGACGCCGAGGGCGAGCTGGGCCCCGTCTACGGCAAGCAGTGGCGCTCGTGGTCGGCGCCCGACGGGCGCGTGATCGACCAGATCGAGAAGGTGGTCGAAAGCCTGACGCGCAATCCCAACAGCCGGCGTCACATCGTGACGGCGTGGAACCCGGCCGACGTCGACGACATGGCCCTGCCGCCCTGCCATTGTCTGTTCCAGTTCTTCGTGGCGGACGGCAAGCTGAGCTGCCAGCTGTACCAGCGCTCGGCCGACGTCTTCCTGGGCGTGCCGTTCAACATCGCCAGCTACGCCCTGCTGACCCACATGATGGCGCAGGTCGTGGGGCTGGAGCCCGGCGAGTTCGTCCACACGTTCGGCGACGCCCACCTGTATCTGAACCATGTCGAGCAGGCGCGCGAGCAGCTGTCGCGCACGCCGCGCCCCCTGCCCCGCCTGACGTTGACACCCCGGGACGACCTGTTCGCCTTCACCCGCGAGGACGTGACGCTTGAAGGTTATGAAGCTTGGCCGCACATTAAGGCGCAAGTTTCAGTCTAGGGTTGATGAAATATGGCTAAGCCCCCCTCCAAGCCGCCGAGTTCTGGCTCTTCGAGATCTGGGTCGGCTGGCTCGCGCACCGTCACGGGCTCGGTTCGCACAAACAGTGGTTCTCCGAAGGGAGCTACTCGCAGCGTGTCGACAACAAATCACAATGTTAAGCCGCCGACGAAGAAGTAGCTTGATCATCACCGTCGTCGAAAATGGCGGGCCACCCCTTTGGGTTACGCTCTTGGCGCCGATCGCAGCGCTGCTTTCGTTTTGTGTAGCCGCATACGCTCTTTTGAGGAACTCTCGGGTTGCCGAATTTCAACATTGCGCCAAGTTATCTGAAGAGATCGACGCCAAATTTGAAGAACTATCACGCATAAAGAGAATAAACCCGTATCGAAGCAAATTGATAGATATACTAAACCACTACGAGCGCTGCGCTATGTTTGCGAACGATTTTCGCATAATAAGAGGGCGATCTGTCAATAATTTGGAGCAGCAGATCAGCGAGTGTTTCGAGCGCATCTGGAAGGAACCTTTTGTTCGGGAAACATTCCAAGGCGCTAAGACATCTGAGCAGACGTATTGCGAACTTAAGCGAATGCTGAGCCGGCGTGGGTTCAAATTTCCTCGATGCACGTGATCCCCCGCCTGTCCCTGGTCGTCGCGCGCGCCCGCAACGGCGTGATCGGGCGAGACGGCGGGCTGCCGTGGCGGCTGCGCAGCGACCTGCAGCGGTTCAAGGCGCTGACGATCGGCAAGCCGTGCCTGATGGGTCGGGCGACGTGGGAGAGCCTTCCGCTGAAGCCCCTGCCCGGCCGGCTTAACATCGTGCTGACCCGCGACGAGGGCTGGGGCGAGGACGGGCAGGCGCGGACCGCCATGGGCCAGGCCCTGGTCAGCCGTTCGCTGGAAGAGGCGCTGGAGATCGCGCGCGAACAGGCGACCGAGGACGGCGTGGACGAGATCTGCGTCATCGGCGGCGCGAGGCTGTACGCCGAGACCCTGCCGCGCGCGCGGGTGCTGCACATCACCGAGGTGGACGCGGCGCCCGACGGCGACACCTTCTTCCCCCCGTTTGACGAAGCCGGCTGGACCGAAGTCTTCTCCGAGCGGCACGAGCCGGGCGAGAAGGACGACCACGCCTTCACCTTCCGCACGCTGGAACGCCGCTAGAGGCCCAGCCGATCGGCCAGCGCCCTGGCGAACCCGGCGAAACGCCGCGCGGTCTCCCCCTCCGGCTCGGTCGTGACCGCCGGAGTCCCCGCGTCGCTGGCCCGGCGCAGGGCCCCGTCCAGCGGCAGGTCGCCGAGGAAGGGAACGCCCAGCCGTGCCGCCTCGGCCTCGGCCCCGCCCCGCCCGAACACCTCGCCCGTCATGTTCTCGATCAGGCCCAGCGTCGGCACGCCGACCTTCTCGAACAGGGCGTGGGCCCGACGCGCGTCGGCCAGCGCCAGTTCCTGCGGCGTCGCCACGATCACCGCCCCGTCCAGCGGCGTCTTCTGGATCAGCGTCAGCTGGACGTCGCCCGTGCCGGGAGGCAGGTCGACGACCAGCAGGTCCAGCGGTTCGGCCTGCGTGCCCCAGCGCGTCTGGGTCAGCATCTGGGTCAGGGCCTGGGACGCCATCGGCCCGCGCCAGACCATGGCGTCAGACGCCTGGGTCAACAGGCCGACCGACATGGCCTTCAACCCATGCGCCCGGTGAGGCTCGATGGCGCCGTCGACGTAGGCCGGCTTGCCGGAGATCCCGAGAAGCGTCGGCAGCGAGGGGCCGTAGACGTCGGCGTCCAGCACCCCCACGGAGAGACCGCGCGCGGCCAGGGCGGCGGCCAGATTGACCGCCACGGTCGACTTGCCGACCCCGCCCTTGCCGCCGGCGACGGCCAGCACCTTGCGGACGTGGGCGGGTCTTTCGGTCGGCACGGGGGCGCGCGGGCGCGTCTGGTCCATGGCCTGCGGCGACAGGGACGCGGTGCGGCGCGGTGCGACCGGCGGCGTCTCGGACGTCAGCACGACGGACGTCCGCGCCATTCCCGGCAGCGCCCTCAGCGCCGCCTCGGCCGCGTCGCGCACGGGCGCATACAGGGCCGCGTCCGCTGCGGGGACGTCGAGGGCGAACCCCGCCCTGTCGTCGGCGACGACCAGCCCCTGCACCCGCCCTGACGCGACCAGTCCCCGACCGGTCTTCGGGTCGATGATCCGGTCGAGGGCGGTCAGGACGTCGTCTTTGCTGGGCATGGGCCGCATCTACGACTTTCCCCGCCCGGGCGGGAGGGGCTAAGCGGGCCGGATGAGCGCCCTCGTCACCCTGATCGCCGGCCCCACGGCCTCGGGCAAGTCGGCCCTCGCGCTGCAGCGTGCCCGGGAGACGGGCGCGGCGATCGTCAACGCGGACAGCCAGCAGCTCTACGCCGACCTGCGAATCCTCTCGGCGCGGCCCTCGGCGGAGGATGAGGGCCAGGCGGAGCACCGGCTTTACGGCGTGGCCGACGCGGCGGACGCCTGGTCGGTCGGCCGCTGGGCCCGCGCCGTCGCTCCCCTGCTGGCCGAGCTCAGGGCGCAGGAGCGGCCCGCCCTGATCGTCGGCGGCACGGGTCTGTACTTCACGGCCTTGACGAAGGGGATCGCCGACATTCCCGACGTGCCGGCGTCCGCGCGCGATGCGGCGCAGGAGACCTACGACTTTCTGGGCGAGGACGCCCTGCGAGCGCGCCTGTCCGAACGCGATCCGCGCGCGGCGGCCGCCATCGCTCCCGGTGACCGCCAGCGCCTGACGCGCGCCTGGGCGGTGCTCGAAACGACCGGCCGGGCGCTCTCGGACTGGCAGGCGGAGACGCGGCCGCTGCTGACACCCGGAACCTACGACCGGCTGGTGATCGAGCCCGAGCGCGCCGCCCTCTACGCCAACTGCGACCGCCGCGTGGGCCTGATGGTCGAACAGGGCGCGCTGGACGAGGTGCGGGCGCTGACGCGACGGCGCCTCGACCCCGACCTGCCCGCGATGAAGGCGGTCGGCGTGCGGGATTTCGCGGCCCACCTAGAGGGCAAGGTCACGCTGGACGAGGCCATGGACGCCGTCCGTCAGGCCACGCGCAACTACGCCAAGCGCCAGCTGACCTGGTTCCGCAACCAGACGCCCGACTGGCCGCGGACGGCGCCCTAGTCCTCGACGATCTCCATCGTGCCCTTCGGGAACCCGACGTCCCGGAACTCGGGATAGACCTCGCGCAGGACGGCAGCCTGCTCGGCTTCCTCGACGTTCATCATGTACCAGACGCCGTCGACCTCGAACGCGAGGGTCGGCGAGTAGGCCTTCGCCGTCAGGCCCGGCATCCGCATCGTCATGTGCAGCGGCACGATCAGGTAGGTGCGGGTCCCGTCCGGGGTCCGCTTCACCTCGGCGCCGTCGACGTCGACGCGATATTCCGTGACCTCGACGCCGCTCATGACCTGGGCCGCCACCTCCCGGGCCGCCTCTCGCGCCTGCTCCGGGGTCACGCCGTAGCGCGCCGCCATGGCGTCGATCACACCCGGCGGCAGCATGTCCATCGCCGCCGACATGTCCCCGCCCACGACCTTGTCGTGCAGGGTCTCGAAGCGGGCGGAGACCGTCGCCCGGTCCTCGGCCGACAAATCCTGCGCCAGGGCGGGCGCGGCGGTGGCGAACGCCAGGGACGCGGCAATCAGGAGGGCGCGGAAGAGGGGGGACATCAGAAGAAAATCCTGTGCTGAAAACCGGCTCAATCAAGCCCGCGAGCCTTGACCCCGCCAGTGCGCGAACGCCACGCCGGCAGGAAACTTGGAATGAACCTTTCGCGCGCCTATATTGGGTCCGTCCGGGTTCGCCCGGACTATGGCGATAAACGTGCCTGCAATAAGCGGACCGGACCCGGGTGCGATTCCCGGCGGCTCCACCAATCTCCCTTCCGTTATCAGCGGGGAGCGCGGGGCCGACCAGCATCGACGGACGTGTAAAGAGGTTGCTTTCGCCCGTCCTGGCCCACCGTATCGGGCCTTTGACTAACTGCGAACGATAACTTCGCTGGAGAAGTCGCTCTCGCCGCGTAAGCGGTTCGGGTGATTTCGAACACTTAAGTCCTCGGGGTTCAGATCCCGGGGCGGGGCTCCCCGGGCGCCTGGCAACAGAAGCCCGGGACTTTCTCGCCCCATTGACCTTCTCTGCCGCTTCCTTCGTCGTGCGCGGGCCGCTATGTCGTGCCCATCCCAGCCGAGGTGAGCATGGCCGACCAGACCCCGCCGGTCGACGAGATGAACTACGAGGCTCTCGCCCAGGACGCCCTTCGAGGCGTCGTGCGCGCGGCCCTGGAACGCGCCGCGATGCCCGAGGGCATCCCCGGCGCGCACCACTTCTACATCACCTTCGTCACCCGGGCGCCGGGCGTCAGCCTGCCGCCGGACATCCTCGCCAAGTACCCGGAGGAGATGACCGTCGTCCTCCAGCACCAGTACTGGGACCTGGCGGTCGAGCCGGACCGCTTCACCGTCATGCTGAAGTTCGGCGGCCTGCCGAAGGTCATGACGGTGCCCTACGCCGCCGTGACCCGATTCTACGATCCGTCCGTCCAGTTCATCCTGCAGTTCGAGGCGCGCGCCGCCGCGCCGGAGCCGGAGCCGGAGCCGACCCCGGCGCCGCCGCCACCGTCGGGCGACGACGGTCCCAAGGTCGTCTCGCTGGACCAGTTCCGGAAGAAGTAGGCCGTCAGGTCCGGACGGGTTGACCCCCGCCCCCGCGTCGCGATCAATGGTCCCGGAAGCTGAAGGGGCCCTTTCATGATCCGCACGCTCGTCGCCGCCACCGTCGCCGCGCTGACCCTGTCCGCCTGCGCCACCACGCCGTCTTTCCCGCAGCAGCCGCGCTCGCCCTTCGACGGCTGGGCCGCCGCCGTGGTCGCCGCCGACTGGCGCACCAGCCGCGGCGATCCGATCGTGGCGTTCGACAACTCGCGCCGCGACCTGACGGCGGCGTTCAAGGCCGAGGGATTCGAGGCGCGTCACTTCGTCGACTTCACGCTCCGCCCGGACGCCGCGGACGCCTCGACAGGCGCCCAGGTCCTGGCCGGAATCGGCGAGACGGCCCGCCGGGCGACGGTCGGCTGCTTCCTGTATTTCACGTCGCACGGGAACACGCGAGGCATCACCTGGGGGACTGAGGGCCAGCTGAGCCCCGCCCGCATGGGCCAGCTGGTCGACGAATGGTGCGGAGAGCGCCCGACGGTCGTCGTCGTCTCCGCCTGCTTCTCCGGCGTCTTCATCCCCGAGCTGCAGGGCCCCAACCGCATGATCATGACGGCCGCCCGCCGCGACCGCTCCTCGTTCGGCTGCAGCCAGGACGCCGTCCATCCCTATTTCGACGGCTGCGTGCTCGAAAGTCTGCCGAACGCCACCGACTTCATCCACCTGTCCGAACTGGCGCGAACCTGCGTGGCGCGCCGTGAGACGGCCGAAGGCCTCCGTCCGGCGTCCGAGCCCCAGGTCTTCATCGGCGGCGACATCCGGCCGTTGCTGACGACCACTTACGCCTTCCGCGGCTGACCGTGACGCGGGGCTTGACGCACCGCGCCCGCTTTACGAACATAGCGAGAACATTCGGGAGGCGAAGGCGCTGGAAGGCGGATGTCACTGCGGCGCGGTCCGCTATTCGATGCCGTCTGAGGCACGTCATGCCCTGTGCCACTGTGAGGACTGCCGCAAGTGCGCCGGCGCGCCCGCGGTTTCCTGGGCGCTGGCGCCGGCGGCGGAAGTGCGCATCGACGGCGAGACGCGCGAATACGCCTCGTCGGAACACGGGCGCCGGCATTTCTGCCCCGCCTGCGGGACGGGGCTTTTCTACACCAATGCGCTGATCTTCCCCGACCAGATCGACGTCCAGACGGCCACGCTCGACGACCCGTCAGCCCTGCCCTTGCAGGCGCAGATCCAGACGGCCGAGAGGATCGGCTGGATGGCGGATCTGCAGGCCTTGCCCCAGTTCGAGCGCTATCCGGGCCCCTGAGATCCGCGCGGAAAGACCCGGATCGTGATCCGCTCGCGCTCGCCTTCGTGCCGTTCGACGAGCAGGCGCGCCACCTGGGCGTCGTCGTGGAACAGATAGCCCTTGATGGCGTCAAGCAGGGCCTTGGCCAGGTTGTCCAGATCCATCCACGGCGGCTCGCCCACGTGCTCCATCCGGATCTCGACGACGTGGTCGCCCCACGACGGCCGCGCCCCGCGCCACTCCTTGCGCATGAACTCGTAGACCAGCGGCTTGTAGTATTTCGCCTGGGTCGTCAGGCCGTCGATGGTGATCTCCACCACGTCGCCGACTTCGCGCGCCCGGACCTTGCCCGTCCCGATCCAGCCGGGGGTCAAGGAGCGCAGACCTCGGGCGGCGGCGCCAGCATGACGGCGGCGTTGATCCGCACCGGAGGCGTCAGTTGCTCCTGTCCATCCGTCGGGCGCATCTGGATCGCCCGCGCCACGTCCAGCCCGACCGCCACGCGTCCGAAGACGGCGAAGCCCTGACCGTCGGGGTTGCGACCCCCGCCGAAATCCAGCGAGGGCGCGTCCTGCGTCACGATGAAGAAGCTCGAGGTCGCCGTGTCCGGCCCGTCGCGCGCCATGGACACCGCGCCGGCGACATGGCTGAGCCCCGTCAGCGACGTCCGCTCAAGCGGGATGGGCGGGCGCAGGGCGTCGTCCGAACCGCGCGGCGTGGCCGCCTGGATCACGTCGATCGGATTGGGGTTGTCGTTGGTCGCGGCCACGACCGAGCGGAAGAAGCCGCCATGGCCATAGTCGCCCCACTGGACGTAGCGGGCGAAGTTGCACGCGGTGATGGGTGCGCGGACATAGTCGAGATCGAGGATCATCACCCCCGCCTCGGTGTCCAGCAGCACGTCGTGCGGCGCGTCGGGGGTCTGGCCCGCCGCCGCCGTCGCGCCCAGCGCCGCCGCGACCGCCGTCACGACCATGATCCCCGCTCTCATGTCCCGTCCCTCGCCTTGCCCGTCCATCCGTCCGTGCTACACCCGCCCGCACCTTCCCGCCACGCCTGACGAGCCCGCCGCGCCATGACCGACGTCCGCACAGAAACCGACACTTTCGGCCCCATCGAGGTCGCGGCCGACCGCTACTGGGGCGCGCAGGCCCAGCGCAGCCTCGGCAACTTCAGGATCGGCTGGGAGAAGCAGCCGCTGCCGATCGTCCGTGCGCTGGGCATCGTCAAGCGCGCCGCGGCCGAGACGAACATGGCGCTGGGCAGGCTGGATCCGAAACTGGGCGCGGCCATCGTGCAGGCCGCGAACGAAGTCATCGAGGGCAAGCTCGACGAGCACTTCCCGCTGGTCGTCTGGCAGACGGGCTCGGGCACGCAGTCGAACATGAACGCCAACGAGGTGATCTCGAACCGGGCGATCGAGCTCCTGGGCGGGGAGATGGGGTCGAAGACGCCGGTCCATCCCAACGACCACGTCAACATGAGCCAGTCGTCCAACGACACCTACCCCACGGCCATGCACGTCGCCTGCGCGGAAGAGGTCGTCCACCGCCTGCTGCCCGCGCTGCAGAAGCTGCACAACGCGCTGAACGACAAGGCGCAGGCGTGGAAGGACATCATCAAGATCGGCCGCACCCACACCCAGGACGCCACGCCGCTGACGCTGGGCCAGGAGTTCGGCGGCTACGTCCAGCAGGTCGCCAAGGGCATCGAGCGGATCGAGAGCACCCTGCCCGACCTGACGCAGCTGGCGCAGGGCGGCACCGCCGTGGGGACCGGTCTGAACGCCCCGATCGGCTTCGCGGAGGGCGTCGCCGACAAGATCGCCCAGATCACCGGCCTGAATTTCACGACGGCGCCGAACAAGTTCGAGGCCTTGGCCGCCCATGACGCAATGGTCATGAGCCACGGGGCGATCAACACGGTGGCGGCCAGCCTGTTCAAGATCGCCAACGACATCCGCTTCCTGGGATCGGGACCGCGCTCGGGCCTGGGCGAACTGGCCTTGCCGGAGAACGAGCCGGGGTCGTCGATCATGCCGGGCAAGGTCAACCCGACCCAGTGCGAGGCGCTGACGCAGGTGTGCGTGCAGGTGTTCGGCAACCACGCCGCCGTCACCTTCGCGGGATCGCAGGGGCACTTCGAGCTGAACGTCTTCAACCCCGTGATGGCCTACAACTTCCTGCAGTCGGTGCGCCTGATGGCCGACGCGGCTGTGAGCTTCACCGACAACTGCGTGGTCGGCATCGAACCCCGCCGCGACAACATCGAACGCGGCCTGAACAACTCGCTGATGCTGGTCACCGCCCTGAACGGCAAACTGGGCTACGACGCCTGCGCGAAGATCGCCAAGGCCGCGCACAGGAACGGCACGACCCTCCGGGAAGAAGCCGTCGGCGGCGGCTATCTGACCGACGCCGAGTTCGACGAGGCGGTGCGGCCGGAGAAGATGATCGGCCCCGGTTGATCATTTCTCCCGGATCGTCCGGCCCACCGGGGCGAAGGCAAGCTTGGCCAGTTCCAGGTCCTTCAGGGCGAAAGGTATGCCGATGATGGTGATGGCCTCGAAGAAGGCCGAGATCAGGTGCGCCAGCGCGATCCACCAGCCGGCGAAAACGATCCAGATCACGTTCAGCACCGCGCCCAGGGGCCCGCGGCCGGGGTCCATGCCGTCGTCGTCCCGCCACACCACCTCGCGCCCGAACGGCCAGAAGGTGTAGGCGGCGATGCGCCAGGCGGCGAAGGTCCACGGCAGGCCGACGATCGTCAGCGCCAGGATCGCCCCGCCGATCAGCCAGCCGATGCCGGCGATGAGGCCTCCGAAGATGAGCCACAGGACGTTCAGGATCAGCGCGATCAACTCGGTCTCCTCATGCACGCCCGGATGGCCCGCAATGGACGAATACGACCCAGCCCCCCGGGGCGGCAGTGAATTCGCCGACACTTTGGTCTAGATTTCGCCGCATGGCGGAGATCGTGAACCTCAACAAGGCGAGGAAGGCCCGCGACAGGGCGGCGGCGAAGGCGAAGGCGGTCGAGAACCGCGCCGTCCACGGCCGGCCGAAGCCGGAGAGGCAGCAGACGCTGCTGGAACGGCTGGCCCGCGACCGTGCGCTGGACGGACACCGCAGGGACCGAGACCCGGAGCGCCCCGATGACGACTGATCCTCGCCGTGACCCCCGCATCACCCACGGCCTGATCCCGCTGATGGCGGTGCTGCGCAAGAAGCGCTTTCTCGAGGAGCAGCGGCGGCGTGAGGCCGCGGAAGTCCCGCTGCCCGAGGGCGAGGAGAAGCCCCGGCCGAGGAAGAAGCGCGGCTGGATCTGGTGAGGCGATCTCAGGCGGCCTTGGCGCGGGCCGCCCGGATCATCAGCGCCTGTCCGGCGATGACCACGGCCAGCCCGACCAGGGCCCAGATTCCGAACCGCGCGTTCTCGAACGTCACCGACACCAGCATGGCGATCGGCGGCGTCAGCGCCGAGATGTAGCTGGCCAAGGCATACCCTCGCGTGCGGGCGATCCAGAAATAGACCACGAAGGCGACGACGGAGCCCAGGACGGCGAGGTATGTCAGCGAGATCAGGTATCCGGCCGTCGGCTCGATCCGGAACTCCGCGCCCGTCGCCACGCCGTAGATCGCCAGCATCCCCGTGCCGTAAGCCATGGCCCAGGCGGTGGAAGCCAGCAGGGGCGCGCCGGCCTTCTGCGCGCGCCATGCGAACAGATTGCCGAAGGCCGAACTGGTCACGGCGATCACGGCGAATCCTATGCCCAGCGCCGCCTGCGGCCCCAGCCGCGCGCTCAGCAATTCCGATCCCGACAGCACCGCCACCCCGACCACGCCCAGCGCCGCGCCGGCCCATGACAGGGCATGCGCCTTCTGGCTCGCGGCGACGCGGAAGAGGCTGAGGTTCAGAAAGGCCAGGGCGGCGAAGATCACCGCCACGATGGCCGACGGCACGTGCTGCTCCGACTGGTAGGTGAAGGCGTAGGACACCGCGAAGGTGAAGGCCCCCTGCCCCGCCGCCTCCAGATGCTGGCGTCGCGTCAGCCCCATCGGTCGCCGGGCCAGGGCGATGCCGGCGAACAGCACCAGCGCAGCCAGTCCGAAGCGCCAGGTCACCGAGACGATCGGCTCGACCACGCCCAGCTGCCACGTGATGCCGTACCACGTCGTGCCCCAGATGACGGCGCACAGGGCCACCGCCCCGATCGAGATCAGTGTCGCCCTGGTGAGGGTCGATCCGGGGCGCGGGGCAAGCTTTTCGGTCACGGAGGTCATGCGCCAGAAGTGCGCCGCGGGTGCAAGGGCCGCAACGAGGATAGGAAGACCAAACGCATAAGGAGACCTTGTGATTACGACCTCGGCGAAACGGCGTCGTCGACGCCCGTCCACCTTCCACCTAATCTGCCGGGATGCTTCGCAAACGCTCCGTCCTGCTGTCCGGCCACGCGACCTCGGTGGCGCTGGAGCCTGAATTCTGGGCCGTCCTCGACGGGATCGCGACCGAGATGTCGCTGCCCGTCTCCGGTCTGATGAAGCGGATCGACCAGCGGCGCGGCCGGACGCCCCTCGCCTCTGCCTGCCGGCTGCTGGCCCTCGCCTGGGCTTCCGGAGACCGCCGTTTCGCGGACGATTGACGGCCGCGCCTTTCGGGCGCTTCCTCTCGGCGTTTTCGGGGAAGCCATGACATGCCGACAGATCCGCGTCTGATCCCGGCCCTCGCCGTCGGCGGGGCCATCGCCCTGGGCACCGCGGTGGCGGGGGGCCTGATCGGTCAGGGGCTCGTCAACGCGAGGGTGGGCGACCGCACCGTCACCGTGCGCGGTCTGGCCGAGCGCGACGTTCGCGCCGATCTGGCGGTCCTGCCGCTGAAGTTCACCGCGTCCGGCGACGTCCTCGGCGACGTGCAGGCGCGGATCGACGCCGATCTGAGCACGGTCCGCGCCTTTCTGGCTCGTCAGGGCTATCCGGCCGACGCGGTGACCCTGGGCCAGCTGTCGGTGGCCGACACCCAGTCGCGCGAGTGGGGCAGCCAGCAGAACGGCCCCCGCTACATCCTCAGCCAGACCGTGGTCGTTCGGACCGGGGACGTGGCGCGCGTTCAGTCCACCAGCCGCGCGCTGAGCGAGCTCGTGCGTCAGGGCGTGGTGTTGCAGGACTACGTCGGACCGACCTACGTCTTCACCGGCCTGAACAAGGTGCGGCCGGAGATGATCGGTCAGGCGACGGCCGCCGCGAAGACCGGGGCCCAGCGCTTCGCCCAGGATTCGGGCGCGGCGCTGGGACCGATCAGGCAGGCGACGCAGGGATCGTTCGAGATCCTGGCGCGCGATGAGGTCGACGCCGAGGGGTCGACTCCGGACAAGAAGGTCCGGGTCGTCACCACGATCACCTACGGGCTTCGCTGATCCCTACCCCTGAGGCGAGGGCGCCGGGGTGGTCGGCGGCTCGACCGTCGGAAGCTCGGGAGCCTCCGGCAGCTTCGGTTCCGGCAAATCCGGCATGCTGGGGGCCGGGACGTCCACGTCCAGATCGACCTTGGTTTCGTCCACCGATCCCATGCCGCCGCCGTTGAACAGCACCACGGCGACGATGATGAGCACGATCACGATGCCGCCGATGAGGAAGGCCAGCCAGCCGCCGCCTCCGCCCGAGGGCGGGGGATTGTTGATCGTCGTATGATGGACGACGTCGGGCCGGTCGTCGCGAGGGGGCAGGTTCGGATCCGTCATGGGTCAGTTCCCGCCGGGGACGGCCGGGGCGGACACCTCGGGCAGGTCGACGTCGACGTTCACTTCCTTGGTTTCGGCGCCGCCCATGCCGCCCCGCGCGAACACGAAGTAGGCGACGATCGCGAGCACGACCACGATCGCGCCGACGATGAAGGCCATGCCGGTGTTTCCGCCGCCGCCGCCGTTGTTGTTGATGTTGTCCGCCATGGGACCCTCCCTCCGGGTGAGTGACTGTCGGCCGTAACGGCGGGGAACGGCCACGGTTCCGCCGGCTTCCCCGGGCCGGGCGGCTGACATTCGCCCGCGTGCTCCTTATGTTCCGGGATCCGCATGACCGAATCCGCCCCCCGCATCTCCGACCTCGCCCGCGCCCGTGCGCCCGAAAGCGCCCTTCAGAGCGGGCCGACCGACTGGCTCTCGGGGCTCAACTCCGAGCAACGCGAGGCCGTGGAGACGACCGAGGGCCCGGTTCTGGTCCTCGCCGGCGCCGGCACCGGCAAGACGCGCGTGCTGACCACGCGACTTGCGCACATTCTGGCCACCGGCCGCGCGCGTCCGTGGGAGCTGTTGGCCGTCACCTTCACCAACAAGGCCGCGCGCGAGATGCGCGAGCGGATCACCCATCTGATCGGTCCGTCGGCCGAGGGGCTGCGCTGGCTGGGCACCTTCCACTCCATCGCCGCCCAGATCCTGCGCCGTCACGCCGAGCTGGTGGGGCTGAAGTCGACCTTCACCATCCTGGACACCGACGATCAGGAGCGCCTGATCAAACAGGTGCTGGAGGCCGAGAACGTCGACACCAAGCGCTGGACGCCCCGATCCTTCGCCGGCGTGATCGACGGCTGGAAGAACCGCGGCTGGACGCCCGGGAAGCTGCCGCCGGGCGAGGACTTCGCCGCCGGCAAGGGGCAGAAGCTGTACGGCCTCTATCAGGCCCGCCTGCGCACGCTGAACGCCTGCGACTTCGGCGACCTGTTGCTGCACAACCTGACGATCCTGTCGCAGCATGCGGACGTCGCGGACGAATATCGCAAGCGCTTTCGCTACATCCTGGTCGACGAATACCAGGACACCAACGTCGCCCAGTATCTGTGGCTGCGCCTGCTGACCTCCTCGACCGGCAACGTCTGCTGCGTCGGCGACGACGATCAGTCGATCTACGGCTGGCGCGGGGCCGAGGTGGACAACATCCTGCGCTTCGAGCGCGACTTCCCGGGCGCGAAGGTGATCCGGCTGGAGCGCAACTATCGTTCCACGGCCCACATCCTGGGCGCGGCGTCGGGCCTGATCGCCGCCAACAAGGGCCGGCTGGGCAAGACCCTGTGGACGGAGGACCAGACCGGCGACAAGGTCCGCGTGCGCGGCGTCTGGGACGGCGAGGCCGAGGCCCGCCTGATCGCCGACGAGATCGAGACCGCGCGCCGGACTGGCATGAATTACAAGGACATGGCCGTCCTCGTTCGCGCGTCCTTTCAGATGCGGGCGTTCGAGGAACGCTTCGTCATGCTGGCCATCCCCTATCAGGTGATCGGCGGCCCGCGCTTCTTCGAGCGCGCCGAGATCCGCGACGCCCACGCCTATCTGCGCCTGATCCTGTCCGAGGACGACGACCTGGCCTTCGAGCGGATCGTCAACGTGCCCAAGCGCGGCATCGGCGACACCAGCGTGCAGAAGATCCTGCACATGGCCCGCCTGTCCGGCGTCCCGGCCATGACGGCGGTGCGCGAGCTGATCACCTCCGACGAGCTGCAGGCTCGCACCCGAACCGCGCTGGCCGGCTTCGTCCGGGACCTGGACCGCTGGCGCGCCCTGGCCCAGGACACGCCGCACTGGACGCTGACCGAGACCATTCTGGAGGAGAGCGGCTACACCGAGATGCAGAAGGCGGACCGCACCTCGGGCCAGACGCGTCTGGAGAACCTGAAGGAGCTGGTGCAGTCGATGCAGGGCTTCGACAGTCTGCTGGCCTATCTGGAGCACGTGTCGCTGGTGCTCGACCTGGACCGCGGCGCGGGCGAGGACGCGGTGCAGGTCATGACCCTGCACGGCGCCAAGGGGCTGGAGTTCCCGCTGGTCTTCCTGCCGGGGTGGGAAGAAGGCGTCTTCCCCAGCCAGCGCAGCATCGACGAGAAAGGGGAGAAGGGCCTGGAGGAGGAGCGCCGTCTGGCCTACGTCGGCGTCACCCGCGCCAAGCGAGACGCGCGGATCAGCTTCGCCGCCAACCGCCTGGTCTACGGCCGCTGGACCAGCCAGCTGCCCAGCCGCTTCGTCGACGAACTGCCCATCGACCACGTCGAGCCGGAGAGCCAGACCGGCTACTACGGCGCCTCCGCCGGTCTGAAGGAGGCCAAGAGCCGCTGGGACGAGGCCCCCAGTTTCGGCAGCGGCTATTCCAGCCCCGGCTGGAAGCGCGGCCAGGCCTTCGCCGCCGCCCGCCAGCCGACCGACCGCCCCGCCCGTCAGGCCCTGATCGAGGGCGACGGCCGCCTGATCGCCACCGCCGACCCCTCGGCCGGTTCGGGCTGGACCCGCGGCACGCGCGTGTTCCACCAGAAGTTCGGCTACGGACTGGTGAAGGCGGTCGAGGGCAACAAGCTGGTGGTGGCCTTCGACAAGGCGGGCGAGAAGAAGGTCATCGACACGTTCGTGGAGCGGGCGTGATGCGCGTCGTCTGGTTTCTCACAGGTCTCTTGCTGGCGGCCACGGCTTCGCCGTCGCGGGCATACTGTGAGCGATACCCCACCGTGGCTGAGGAGTTCGCTGAAGCCGAATACGTGTTCCTCGCTCAGGTCACATCAGCACGGCTCGATCCCGCCGACGACGATCCCGATGGCTTCGAGGGCATCGAGTATTCCGTCCGCGCCCTGCGAAGCTACAAAGGCGAGCCGCCCGCCAACCTCCTGCTGTTCAGTGAGAACAGCACGGGCCGCTGGCCGATGATGGTCGGCGGCTGGTATCTGGTATTCGTAGGCTCGAAAAGACCAGTCGGCTTCGATGATCCCGCGCGGCGGGAATATGCCGTAAGCAACTGCGGCAATTCCTTTGCTGTCAGCCACGTGCCGATGGCCCTGCAGGCACCGCCGACAGACCTCTCTTTCGAGGCCCTCATGGCGTTAGCTCCCCCGACAGACTAGCCATCGCGCCGCGCCAAACGGTTCGTTAAGCGCACCCCGCCACCCTGCCCCGGTGCGCGATTCCGCCCTGACCGCCGCTCCGCTCGAGCCCGCCCCCGCGTGGTGGGAGACGGCGGCGTGCGTGTTCATCCTGTTCATGCTGACCGGAGCCCTGATCGGGCCGATCTTCGCGCCGACGCAGGAGGAGACGCCGGTCCTGCGCCTCGCCTGGCTGCCGGTCTATGCGATGACGGCGGGGCTGCTCATCTACAGGATCGACCGCCTGTGGCGCGCGTGGCCGGCCATGGTCGTCATCGGCCTGCTGGTGCTGTGGGCCTATGCGTCCAAGTGGTGGTCGCTGTTCCCGGAGGTGACGTCGCGCCGCGCCATCGCCCTGGCCATCTCCTGCGGCTTCGCCCTGTACCTCGGCGCGGCCTTCCGCGGCCCGCACCTGCCGCGCCTGTTGATGCGGACCGGACTGATCATGGCGGTCGGCAGCCTGATCATGGTCTTCGCCTTCCCCGCCTATGGCGTGCACCAGGCCGACAACGCCGGCCTGTGGCGCGGCCTCTGGTACGAGAAGAACCAGATGGGCGCGGTCATGGTCATCGTCGCCACGGCCTCGGCCGCCTGCCTGGCCTCGCCCGACCGGCGGCGCCTGATCCCCGCGCTCGCCCTCGTCCTCGCCTCGGCGCTGGTGCTGGCGACCCAGTCCAAGACCTCGCTGCTGTGCCTGGTGCTGGGCGTCGGCATGATCGCCGGTTTCTGGACCATGCGGCAGGGCGGCGCCGCCTTCGCCGTCTTCGCCGTCTGGGCCGCCGCGGCCGCCGGCGGCGTGGGCTTCCTGATCTGGGACAGCCACTCGGTCGAGATTCTGGAGGTGCTGGGCAAGGATCCGTCGCTGACCGGCCGCACCGAGATCTGGGAGGCGCTGATGACCCGCGTGGCCGAGCGTCCCTGGACCGGCTGGGGCTACGGCGCCTTCTGGGAGCGCGACAGCGTCCCGGCCGACTGGATCCGCGTCGAGACCGGCTGGCTGGTCCCCAACGCCCACCACGGCTGGATCGACGTCCTCGTCCAGCTGGGCTGGCCCGGCGCCCTGCTGGTCGGCGGCATGGCGGTCTTCGCCGTCGTCGCCTCCGTCCTGCGTTCGGGCCGCGCCGGGGCTCAGGAGGGCTGGTGGGCGCTGGGCTTCCTCGCCGCCTTCCTGATGCTCAGCCTGTCCGAGAGCATCATAATGGCGCACCAGGGCCTGCCCTGGGTCCTGTTCCTCGCGGTCGTGACGCGCTCGGTTCTGCCCGATTCCGTCCCCGTTCCGCTTGCCGCCGACCCGCACGGGGTCTACCGGAGCCGTCCCCGAATCGTCTCATCATCGGCCCATGTCGTCCGCCGCCCCGTCCCTGTTCGATCTGCCCGAGCCCGAGCCGCGGCCGGAGCCCACGCCGCCGGTCAAGGCCGCCGCGCCTGAACTCCCGCGCGCGCCGCAGGCGCCGTCGAAGCCGGCCCCGACCGCCGCCGCCGTCGATCCCGGCTATTCCGCCAGCTCGATCGAGGTGCTGGAGGGACTGGAGCCCGTCCGCAAACGCCCCGGCATGTACATCGGCGGCACCGACGAGCGCGCCCTGCACCACCTGTTCGCCGAGGTGCTGGACAACGCCATGGACGAGGCCGTGGCCCGGCATGCGAAGCACATCCGAGTGGAGCTGGACGCCGACGGCTTCCTGTCGGTGTTCGACGACGGTCGCGGCATCCCCGTCGATCCGCACCCGAAACATCCGGGCAAGTCGGCGCTTGAAGTGGTCATGACCGTGCTTCACTCCGGCGGCAAGTTCTCCGGCAAAGCCTATGAAACCTCAGGCGGTTTGCATGGCGTGGGCGTGTCCGTGGTCAACGCCCTGTCGGAGCGGCTGGACGTCACGGTCTGGCGCGACGGCTTCGAATGGAAACAGTCGTTCAGCCGCGGCCACGTGCTGGCGCCCATTGAGCGGGTCGGCCCGTCGCGGAAGAAGGGCACCCTGATCCGGTTCAAGCCGGACGAGGAGATCTTCGGCGTCGGCGCCGCCTTCAAGCCCGCCCGCCTGTTCCGCATGGCGCGGTCCAAGGCCTATCTGTTCCGCGGCGTCGAGATCCGCTGGACCTGCGCGCCGGAGCGGATCACGGATTCCACCCCGGCCGAGGCCGTCCTCCACTTTCCCGGCGGCCTGGCCGACGCCCTGGCCGACCGGATCGGCGACGTCGAGACCGTCACCCCCGCCTTCGCCGGCCGGGTCGAGAAGAAGGGCGAGGCGGGCGCGGTCGAATGGGCCGTGACCTGGACGCCGGCCGGCTTCGGCGACGCCGACGGCTTCGTGTCCTCGTACTGCAACACGGTTTCGACGCCGGACGGCGGCACGCACGAGGCCGGATTCCGGGCGGCTCTGGTCAAGGGCCTCAAGGCCTATGGCGAGCTGATCAACGAGAAGCGCGCGGCGCAGATCACGGCCGAGGACGTCATCGCCAACGCCGGCGCCCTGATCAGCGTCTTCATCCGCAACCCGGAGTTTCAGGGCCAGACCAAGGACCGCCTGTCCTCGCCCGAGGGCGCGCGTCTGGTCGAACAGCTGATCCGCGATCCGCTGGACCACTGGCTGACCGAAAGCCCGAAACAGGCGAACACGCTTCTGGGCTTCGTCATCGAGCGCGCGGAGGACCGGCTGCGCCGCCGCAAGGACAAGGAGGTCCAGCGAGCCGCCGCCACGCGCAAGCTGCGTCTGCCGGGCAAGCTGGCCGACTGCACGCGTCAGGCGGCCGAGGGCACCGAGCTGTTCATCGTCGAGGGCGACTCGGCCGGCGGCTCCGCCAAGCAGGCTCGCGACCGCGCCACCCAGGCCATCCTGCCCCTGCGCGGCAAGATCCTGAACGTGGCCTCCGCCACGGCCGACAAGCTGCGGGCCAACGTCGAGCTCTCGGACCTGACGCTGGCGCTGGGCGTCCAGCCCGGCGCGCGGTTCAACATCGACGACCTGCGGTACGAACGCGTGGTCATCATGACCGACGCCGACGTCGACGGCGCTCACATCGCCGCCCTGCTGATCACCTATTTCCACCGCGTCATGCCCGACGTGATCCGTCAAGGGCGCCTCTTCATGGCCCTGCCCCCGCTCTATCGCATCCAGGCGGGCGCCCTGTCGGAATACGCCCGCGACGATGCCCACCGCGACGAGCTGCTGGCGACCACCTTCAAGGGCAAGAAGGTCGAGATCGGCCGCTTCAAGGGCCTGGGCGAGATGATGGCGTCCCAGCTGAAGGACACCACCATGAACCCCCGGACCCGCACCCTCGCGCGCGTCACGGTGCCCGACGACGTGACGGACCTGGCCGACGTCGAGGATCTGGTCGAGCGGCTGATGGGAAAGAAGGCCGACGCCCGCTTCCGCTTCATCCAGGACAATGCCCGGTTCGTGAAGGAAGAGCTGGACGTCTGATCCGCGCCGGTTTCAGGCGAGTCCGGCGGCCCTCAGCCGCTCGACCATCCGGTCGCGCGCCTCCGGCAAGGGACGGTTCAGCGGGTCGAAGACGCAGCGCTGGAGAAAGTGGGCCGTCAGGGCGAGCCCGTCGCGCACGTCGCCCTCACCCAATCCGGCCTGCGCCCCCAGAAGGAAGGGCGGCAGGCGCAGCAGGCGATCGGCGTAGGGGGCGCCGGCCTCCGCCGAGACCGCGCGGCCCGTGCGGGGACTGACCCAGGCCAGATCGTCGACCGTCCCCGTGACGGCGCAGCTGGCCAGATCCAGGCCGAAGCCCAGCTCTTCCAGAAGACCGCTTTCAAACCGCACGTAGACCGCCGGCCAGAGATCGCGCAGCGCCAGCGCCGACGTCAGCGCCTCGAAGGCCAGAAAGGCCCCGGGGTGCGCCTCGCGTTCGGGCAGGGCCGCCTGCGCCACGGCGGCGGCCGAAGACAGCCCCAGCAGGGCCAGGGCGTCGTCGAACAGGGCGCTTGGCCCCTCGCCCACAGGCTCCAGCCGCGCCGAGCCAAGCTGGTCGGCCGTGCGCGCCCTCAGCTCGACCTCGACCCGCGCGCCGGGCTGGAGGAACGGTTTCATCCGTCGCGAGGCGCCGCCGGCCACATAGGCCATGCGACGGCCGTGTTCACGGGTCAGCAGGTCGACGACCGCCCCCGTGTCGCCGTGCGCCCTGGCGGCCAGAACCACGGCCTCGTCGGTGAATTCCATGCTCCCGGCTTAGCGCCCGCCCACCGGGGCGCAAGGCCCCTTGCGCGGCCCCCGGTTCCCCGGCTTATCCTGCGCACGGGGGAGTTGAAGCACATGGACAAGTTCTCAGGATCCCGTCGTCGCGCCTGGCAGGCGAAGGTTCCCAGCTGGCCGTTCCTGATCGCGGGGGCCGCCCTCGTCGCCGGCGCCGCGTGGTGGACCTCGGGCGTGCTCGAAGCCGAGGCGTTCGGGGACGGCACCGACGGCGCCAGCGTGACCATCTGGATCACCTCGATCGGGGCCCTCGTTCTGACATCCCTGCTGATGGCGGCCGCGGTCGGCGGAGCCGTCAACGCCCTGATCCTTCAGCCGGCGAACCGACGGCACGGGCTGGCCTATGCCGGCGGTCTTGCCATCGTGGCTCTGCTGGTCGGGGCGCCGCAAACGGTCGCTCGCACACTGGAGGCGGATCGCGCCGGCTATGCGGTGCGGCTGGTCGAGGCGCTGACCGACTCGCGCAACAAGCAGACATGGGCCCATCAGGCGGTCCACCGCCAGCTGGCCTTCACCATGGGGCGCAGTTCGTTCAGCCCGCGCGGACTCGATCGGGACGGCGGCTTCGACGAGGCGCGAGAACGGCTTGTCCAGGCCCGCCGGCTGGTCACCGAGGCGCCCGCGCGCCTCGCCGAAGCCGACGCCACGGCCCGCAAGGTGCTGGAGGACAATGTGGTGGATCGGGACTCACGGTCGGCCGTGCTGGAGCGGTTCGACATCGGGGCCGGCGACAAGGCGCCGTTGCTGAAGCGCTATTGGGAGGTGCAGGCCGGGCTGCTGGACCTTCTGGACGCGCACCTGGACATGCTGGAGGCGAGCAAGGGCGCATGGCAGCCCATGGGCGGCATGTTCATGTTCAGCGACCGCGGCGTCTTCCGCCGGTTCGAGGCGCGCCGGATCGAGGCCTTGAAGCTGATGGACGAGGGCTATGAGCTCGAGCGGCAGATGCTCGCCATCGACGCCCGCACCAATGAAGGCATCGATCGTGTGATCGAGGCTGAGTCCGACGGCGCCCTCATTCGCCGGGAGCGGCGATCACCTCAACGACGCGAGCCGCTCGATCGTTCGGTACGGACAAGCTGAGCACGTACTGCTCGATCTTCCAGCCGTCGTCCGTCAGACGCAGCACGCCGGATCCTCGAAGGTCGCCGTAGCTTTCGTTGGTCAGCTTCTCGTCGAACCAGGCCACGCAACGGCAGGCGATCGGGGCGATCGTCACCACCCGGTCGCGGGGCACGTAGGTCCAGCCACGGCCCCGCGCGAAGTACGGCTCCGCATAGGCGCGAAAATCGGTCAGCGGCCAGTGCTCCGTCGCGTCCGTTCCGACGAAGCGCGCATCCGGGGTGAACTGGCCGAAGTATGCCGCGCCGTCGGCCTGAGAAGCCGCCTGGTGCATGCGGTCGATCACGGCCTCGACGGTGGCGGTTTCCGGATCCGCGGACAGGGCCGCGACGAGGGCGAGGACGACGGACATGGTGGGCTCCTTTGACCGTCGATCCTAGAGCGGCTCCTCGTATTTAACCGAACGGTTGACAAGGAAACGGGCGTTCCGTATTTAACCGAACAGTTCAACACCGGTCCGCCATGTCCGCCGATCCGCTCAGCCTCAAGTTCGCCGCCCTCGCCGACCCCACCCGTCGCGCCATTCTGGCGCGACTGTGCGAGGGCGAGGCGTCGGTGAACGAGCTGGCCGAGCCCTTCGACATCAGCCTGCCGGCCGTGTCGAAACACCTGAAGGTCCTGGAAAAGGCGGGTCTGATCAGCCGCGGCAGGGACGCCCAGTGGCGCCCGGCCCGCCTGGAGCCCATGGCCCTGAAGGGCGTCGCGGAGTGGATCGAACACTACCGCCGATACTGGGACCAGAGCTTCGACCGGCTGGAAGATTATCTGCGCAAGGTTCAGAAAGGAAAAGACGATGGCGAACGAAACTGAGACCAATCCCTGCGACACCGACGGCGTGGCCCACGCGTTCGATCTGGTCCTGGAACGCGTCATCGACGCCCCGCCCGAGAAGGTGTACCGCGCCTACACGGACCCCGCGATCCTGTCGCAGTGGTTCGCCCCCAGGCCGTGGAGCATCACCGACGCGGTGATCGAGCCGCGCCCGGGCGGGCGGTTCAACTTCGTCATGCACGGCCCCGACGGCGAGCGCTTCCCCAACTCGGGCGTCTTCCTGGAGGTGGTGCCGAACCGCCGCCTGATCTCGACCGACGCCTTCACGCCCGACTGGAAGCCGGCCGGCGCCCCGTTCATGGTGGCCCGCGTCGAGTTCGAACCGACCGCGGACGGCAAGACGCGTTACAAGGCCACGGCCAGCCACTGGAACGAGGCGACGATGAAGCAGCATGTCGAAATGGGCTTCCATGAAGGCTGGGGTCAGGTCGCCGACCAGCTGAACCAGATCGTGAAGTCCTTCTGACATGGTCCCCGCCGCCACCCTGCCCGTCCTCCCCGCTGTGCTGCCGCATCGGCTGCGCCTGAGCCGGACGTTCGACGCGCCCCGCGCCCTGGTGTGGATGGCGTGGACCCGTCCGGAGATGCGGGTGAACTGGATGGGGCCGGTCGAGTGGCCGATGGTGTCGGGGACCAACGACCTGAGGGTCGGCGGCGAATGGCGCGCGTGTCTTCGCTCGGTCGAGACCGGCGAGGATCTCTGGCAGGGCGGCCACTACCGCGAGATCGTCGAGCCCGAGCGGCTGGTCTTCACCTTCAGGTGGGACGAGAGCCATGAGGACGGCCCGCCGGCCGACACCCTCGTCACGGTCCTGCTCCACGAAACCGACGACGGCCGCACCCGCATGGACTTCACCCACGAGGGCCTGAAGTCCGAACGCAGCCTGACCGGCCACGAATACGGCTGGAACTCCACCCTCGATCGGCTGGAAGCCTGGCTGGCGGCGAATCCCGACTGAATCCCCTTCCCGCGAGGAGACGACCATGAAGATCGTGACCAGCCTCAGCTTCACCGGCGACTGCCGCGAAGCCTTCGAGTTCTACGCCCGCGTGCTGGGCGGAAGGATCACGGCCGCCATGACCTACGGCGACGGCCCCCCGGACATGCCGGTCGACCCGAAGTACCGCGACCAGCTGATGCACTGCTGGCTGGAGGTGGGAGACCAGGCGATCATGGGATCCGACGGCATCCCGGAGTTCGCGCCCAGCTACGGCAAGCCCCGCAACGGCTTCGACGTCACCCTGCACACGGCCGACAAGGCCGAGGCCGAGCGCTGGTACCGGGAGCTTTCGCAAGGCGGCGTGGCCGGCATGCCGTTCGGCGAAACCTTCTGGTCCCCCGGCTTCGGCATGCTGACCGACAGGTTCGGCGTGCCGTGGATGGTCAACACCATCCCCGCCGAGGGCTGGACCCCCGCCCAATGAGCGGCCTGACGATCTGGACCTATGACTGGGTCCCTGGCATGCCGCGCGGCTTCGTTCGGGATCTGCGTCTGCGCTGGGCGTGCGAGGAGGCGGGCCTGCCCTACGTCGTCCGCACGGTGCCGCTCACCGACAAGGGGCCCGACCATTTCGCGCATCAGCCGTTCGGGCAGATCCCGTTCCTTCAGGATGGTGAGGTGGAGCTGTTCGAGAGCGGCGCCGGCCTGCTGCATCTGGCGAAGAAGAGCGAGGCCCTGGCGCCGCGCGACCCGGCCGGCGAGGCGGCGACCCTTCAGTGGGTGATCGCCGCCCTCAACTCTCTGGAGATGGTGACCGTCCCCTGGTGGTTCCTCGGTCTGTCGGGCACGGCGGACAACGGTCTGGACGGCTGGCTGAAGAGTCGGCTCGACCACATGGAAGGCGTGCTGAACGGGCGCGCGTGGCTGGCCGCGGACCGGTTCACCGTCGCCGACCTTCTGATGGCCGACGTCCTGCGCGTTACGCAGGTGCGGGCCTTCGGTGACCGGCCCGCGACCGAAGCCTACGTCGCCCGGGTCACCGACCGCCCGGCCTTCCGCAAGGCGCACGCCGACCAGATGGCCCATTTCGCCGCGGCGGACGCCGGCCGCGGGGAGGCCTGACGATGCGCAAGCTTCGACTGTCGACCTTCGTCACCCTTGACGGCGTGATGCAGGCGCCCGGAGGCCCCACCGAGGACTGGACCGGCGGCTTCTCCTACGGCGGCTGGCTGGCGCCTCACTTCGACGAGACGGTCGGCGAGATGATGGAGGGCTGGATCGGGCGCGACTACGACCTGCTGCTGGGCCGCAAGACCTATGAGATCTTCGCCGCCCACTGGCCGGAGCAGGACGACGAGATCGGCCGGACCTTCAACGCCATCGAAAAGTTCGTGGTCGCCGGCCCGGCCACGCCGCTGACCTGGGCCAACAGTCACCGCCTGGAGGGAGAGCCCGGCGAGGCGGTGCGGCGGCTCAAGACGTCCGGCGATCGGGATCTGCTGATCCAGGGCAGCGGCGAGCTTGTGCAGGCCCTGCTGGCCGCGGACGTCATCGACGAGATCTCGCTGATGGTGTTTCCGGTCGTGCTCGGTCAGGGCAAGCGTCTGTTCCGCGACGGCGTGGGCGCGTCGGCCTGGCGGATGATCGGGACGCGCCACTCCCCGTCCGGCGTGACCTGCAGCCGCTATGTCCGTGCGGGGCAGGTCGAGACCGCCGCCATCGCCCCCCAGGCGCAGAACGATCGCGAGGCCGCACGGCAGGAGCGGATGCGCCGCGAGGGCTAGCGGAGCAGCGCGGTCGGGAAGGGCCGCCCCAACGCCTCGGCCAGCGCCTGCTGGCTGATCAGCATGACCTCCGGCTGGCGGTGATAGTTGTTCGCCAGCACGATGACCGTCACGTCCTCGTCCGGCTGATGCAGGACCAGATTACGGAAGCCGGACCAGCTGCCTGTGTGATAGATCTGGCGATCCGGAAAAGCCGGCGTGACCCGTTCGCCCAGCCGGTTGGCGAACAGGCCAAAACCCCAGTCCCGGCGAGGTCGGCCACGCTCGGGCGGCGCGTCCGCCGGGCCATGGTCGCGGATCATCTCGGCGTAGCTCTGGTCCGTGAGCAGACCGCCGCCGTGCAGGGCGCGGTTCCAGACCAACAGGTCGTCGACCGTCGAGTACAGCGCGCCCGCGCCGGTGATGACGCTGACGTTGGCGTTGGGCTGGGGCGTGAGTCCGCCCGCCAGGTCGGCGTATCCCATCACGATCGTGCCGGACCCGTCATACCCCGTGTCGTGCATGCCCAGCGGCGTGAAGAAGTTTGCCTGCAGCCAGGCATGAAACTCCACCCCGCTCGCGGCCTCGACCACGGCGGCCAGCAGGTTGTAGCCGGCGTTGGAGTAGCGGATCTTCGTCCCCGGCTCGAACTGCAGACGATAGAAGCCGGAAGCCGTCGTCAGGTCGGCCAGCGTGGTCGGGGCCACGCGCCGCCGGCCCCAGTTGGCCTGCGCCATCAGGTCCGGCACGCCCGCCGTGTGCGACAGCAGGTGACGCAGCCGGATCGGCGCCCACGCCTCCGGGCACGGCCGGATCCAGCGGCACAGCGGATCGTCGACCGACAGCACGCCTTCGTCCTGAAGCCGCAGGATCGCCGCCGCGGTGAACTGCTTGCTGACCGAGGCGAGCCGAAATCGGGAGGTCAGCTCGACCGGTGAGCCCGCCTCGCGGTCGGCGAAGCCGTAGGCCTGCCGGAACAGGACGCGGTCGCCTTTCGCCACCAGCACCGCGCCCGAGAAGCGCCCTCGCTCGGCCTGGGCCTCCAGCGCGTCCCTCAGCGACGGGAGATCTTCGACCACCACGACCGGGGGCCGTTCGGGCGCGCCCGGAACCGCCGCGGCAGTCTTGTCCTGGGATGTCCACCACCAGGCGCCGCCGGCGACCGCGGCGAGGGCCAGCGCCATCCCCAGAGCCGGGCCGGCCCAGCGGGCCGCCGGGCTAGGCGTCATAGTCCAGTCCGAATTGGGCGTAGAGCGCGCGGCTGTCCTGCCACTTCGGGTCGACCTTCACCGTCAGGAACAGGTGCACGGGGCGGCCAAGGATCTCGGTCAGGTCCTCGCGCGCCTTCTGGCCGATCCACTTGAGCGTCTGACCGCCCTTGCCCAGCACGATGGGGCGCTGGCTGTCGCGCTCCACGTAGATGGTCTGCTCGATCCGGGCCGAGCCGTCGGCGCGATCGTCGAAGGCCGTGGTCTCCACCGCCGCCGAATAGGGCAGCTCCTCGTGCACGCGCAGATAGACCTTCTCGCGCGTGATCTCGGCCGCCAGCACGCGCATGGGCACGTCGGCGGCCTGATCCTCCGGGTACATCCAGGGCCCCTCGGGCATGGCGGCGGCGAGGCGCGCCTTCAGGTCGTCCACGCCGTCGCCGGTCGCCGCCGAGATCATGAAGACCTCGGAATAGGCGCCTGTGGCGTCCAGCTTCTGCGCCAGAGCCAGCAGGGTGTCGCGGCGCATGCCGTCGATCTTGTTCAGCGCCAGGATCACCTGCTTCCCGGCCGCGGTCAGGGCCTTGATGATCGTCTCGGTGTCCTCGGCCCCTCGTCGGTCCGCGGCCGTGCCGTCCTTCGTCTCCGAGGCGATGTGCGAGGCGGCGTCTACGAGATGCACCACGACGTCCGCGTCGTCCGCCCCACCCCAGGCCGAAGCCACCATCGCCCGGTCCAGGCGCCGGCGCGGGTTGAAGATGCCGGGCGTGTCGACCAGCACGATCTGGGCGTCGCCATGCATGGCGATGCCGCGCACCGGAAAGCGCGTCGTCTGCACTTTCTGCGTGACGATCGACACTTTCGACCCCGCCAGCCGGTTCACCAGCGTGGACTTGCCGGCGTTGGGCGCGCCGATGATGGCGGCGAAGCCGGCGCGGGTCTGGGATTGGTCTTCGGTCAACTCACGCCTTCACGGGACAACAGGGCGACGGCGGCCGCCTTCTCCGCCTCCTGACGCGAGCGCCCCCGCCCGGTCAAGGGTCGCAGACCCGGAACCGAGACTTCGACGGTGAAAGTCGGCGCATGGTCCGACCCCGTGCGCTCGACGATGCGATAGGAAGGCAGGCCGCGGCCGCCGCCCAGCGACCATTCCTGAAGGGCCGACTTGGGATTGCTCAGGCTCCGGCGCATCGGCGTCGCCAGTTCTTCCGCCCACGCGCGATCGAACACGGCGCGGGCCGCCTCCAGACCCCCGTCCAGATACGCCGCGGCCAGGATCGCCTCCATGGCGTCGCCCAGCACGCCCTCCCGACGACGACCTCCCTGTTTCGTCTCCCCCGACGACAGGCGCATGGCCGGGCCCACCCCCAGCCGTTCGGCGGCGCGGGCGCAGGCGGCCTTGTCGACGAGGGCGTGCAGCCGCGACGACATCTCGCCCTCGTCGGCGTCCGGCAGATCGCGCATGAGCCGCTCGGCGACGAGCAGGCCCAGCACGCGGTCGCCGAGAAACTCCTGCCGCTGGTTGTCGGCGAACGGACGGCCGCGCGAGTCGCGCTCGTTGCCCTCCCCCACGCTGGCGTGGGTCAGGGCGATCTCCAGCAGCTCGGGCCGGGCGAAGGCGTGGCCCAGGCGCGCGGTCAGGTCGCGGACGGCGTCCGCGCGACGGTTCTGCCGCGCGTCAGTCAAGGTCCGTGAAGAAGCGGCTGGGCCGCACCTTGCTGAACCAGCTGACGGGGTTGAACAGCGACGCGCCCGGCGACCACGAGAACAGGATGATCTCGGCCTTGCCGATCAGGTTTTCCTCGGGCACCAGGCCGACGCCCTGCGAGGACTGGTCACGGCTGTCCACCGAATTGTCGCGGTTGTCGCCCATCATGAAGTAGTGCCCTTCCGGCACCTGAAACTCCGGCGTCGAATCCAGCATGCCGCCGGGGCCGAAATCCTGGATGGTGAAGGTGCGGCCGTTGGGCAGGGTCTCGCGCAACTGGGTCGCGGGGCGGGCGCCGAAGGTCTCACCGACTTCCGTCGCGTCCAGCACCACGTCGCGCACCGGTTCGCCGTTGATGTGCAGGGTCCCGTCGATCATCTGCACCCGGTCTCCCGGCAGGCCGATGACCCGCTTGATGTAGTCGACCTTGTTCGGGCCCGTGCCAGCGTCCCGCGGCAGCTTGAACACGGCGATGTCGCCGCGCTCGGGCGCCTTGTTGAAGAGACGTCCCTCGAAGATCGGCGGGCTGAACGGGATCGCGTGCTTCGAATAGCCGTAGGACCACTTCGACACGACGATGTAGTCGCCTTCGTAAAGGTTCGGCTCCATCGAGGCCGAGGGGATGGTGAAGGGCTGGAACAGCACGACGCGGAGGACCACGGCGATCAGCAGGGCGAAGAACACCGTCTTCAGGATCTCGGCGAACTCATTGCCCGAACCACCTGACTTCCTGTCTTTCTTCGCCTTCCGCTCCTTATAGATCGGCGTGGGCGTCGCATGGTCGGGCGCGTCGCCTTGATCGCTCCAGATCGGCGAGGCGGCGTCGACGCGACCGGCGGATGCGGCGGCCGCCCCGGCGACGGCCGCGGCGGCCAAGGGTTCGGCCGGCGGCGTCGGCTCAGGGTGGTGGACCGCCTCGTCATGAGCCGTGGCCCCGGTCGCGGCCGGCGCCGGCTCGGCGCCTTCGTGCGTCGGCGCCCCCCCTGCCTCCGCGTCGGCCGACGCATCCGCTGCGGGGGCGCCGTCGGCGTGCCCTTCCGGCTCGACCTGCGCGTTCGCCTCGCCGCCTCCGGCGGATTCCGCCTCGGTCGCCGGATGAGGCTCGGCGTGCGGCTCGTGGCCCGTTTCGTCGTGTTCGTGCGGCTTGTCGGCGTCGCTCATCTCGAGGGTCCCCCACCCGCACTGCGGCGAGTTTTCTTGGCGTCGCAGGCGTATCGTCTCATTTTGTGACGGGCAAGGCCTCGATCACCACGAAGGCGAGCGCATAGGGGTGCTCGTCGCTCAGCGTCAGATGCACCGTCGCCTCGTGCCCCGGGGGCGTCAGCCGACGCAGGTGCTGCGCCGCGTGCCCCGTCAGGGCCAGGGTCGGCCGCCCGGACGGCAGGTTCACCACCCCCATGTCCTTCCAGTAGACGTCGCGCCGCATGCCCGTCCCCAGCGCCTTGGCGCAGGCTTCCTTGGCCGCGAACCGCTTGGCGTAGCTCCAGGCCGCGTCCGGCTTGCGGTCGGACCGGATGCGTTCGATCTCGGTGAAGCACCGCAGCTTGAACCGATCGCCGAAGCGGTCCAACGAGTCCTGGATGCGGCGGATGTCGCACAGGTCGGCGCCGACCCCGACGATCATGCGGCGGCGTCCATGGCGGCGCGCATGCGGGCGATCGCGGTGGCGAGGCCGACGAACACCGCCTCGCCGATCAGGAAGTGGCCGATGTTCAGCTCCCGCACCTCCGGAATGGCCAGCATGTCGGCGGCGGTGACGTAGTCCAGGCCGTGGCCGGCGTGAACTTCCAGCCCCAGTTCCACGGCGCGCGTGGCCGCCGCCTGCAGGCGCTCGAATTCGATCAGACGGTCGTCGCCGGAAAGGTGGCAGTAGCGGCCGGTGTGGAATTCCACGACCTGGGCCCCGACGGCGCGCGCGGCGTCGACCTGCGCGAGGCTCGGCTCGATGAACAGGGACACCCGCACGCCGGCGGCGTCCAGAGCTTTCACGACGGGTGCGATCCGCGCCTCGTGGCCCGCCACCGCGAGTCCGCCCTCAGTCGTCACTTCCTCGCGCCGCTCGGGCACCAGGCAGGCGGCATGGGGCCGGTGACGCAGGGCGACGGCCAGCATCTCTTCGGTGACGGCCATCTCCAGGTTCAGCGGCCGGCCCGCCTCGGCGCACAGGTCGCTCAGGGCGGCGATGTCGGCGTCGGTGATGTGCCGACGGTCCTCGCGCAGGTGCGCCGTGATCCCGTCCGCCCCGGCCGCCAGGGCCTCCCGCGCCGCGCGGACAGGATCGGGATGCGCCCCGCCTCGGGCGTTCCGCACCGTCGCCACGTGGTCGATGTTGACGCCCAGTCTGATCCGCGCCGCGGCCATCGCCCTCTCCTACCTGGCCAGCCGCCGGCTGCCGGGATCCTCGACCGGCAGGGCCGCCAGCTCCGGCGGCAGGGCGTCGGCCGGATACGCGGGCACGTCCAGCGTCGCCAGGGCCACCATCGGCACGCCCACGTCCGCCCTGCCGCCCGAGCGGTCGACGATGCAGGCGGCCGCGACGACCTCCCCGCCGTCGGCCCGGATCGCGGCGATGCATTCGCGGGAGCTCAGGCCCGTCGTGACGATGTCCTCGACCATCACCACCCTCTGGCCGGGTTCGAGGTGGAAGCCGCGACGCAGTCTGAACTCTCCGCCCTCGCGCTCGACGTACATCGACGGCACCTTGAGCCAGCGCGCCGTCTCATAGCCCGGGATGATGCCGCCGACAGCCGGCGAAATGGCCACGTCCACCGCCCCGACGGCCGCCGTGATCTTCTCCGCCAGGGCTCTGCACAGCCGGGCGCAGCGCTCCGCGTTCATGAAGACCAGGTTCTTCTGCAGGAACACCGGGCTGTGCAGGCCGGAGGACAGGACGAAGTGGCCTTCGCGCAGGGCGCCGGCGGCGCGGAACTCGTTGAGAACGTCTTCGGAGGTCATCCCTCCCGATTAGACCTGACCTTCGTGTGCGGCAACGCCGGCTTGTCGATGCTCTCGTGCGGTTTCAGGCCACACTCGAGCAGGCATCGCCACACCGCATCCGCGTCGTCGGCGTAGCGAAACAGATTCAGGTCGTCCGGCCTGACCATTCCATGGGCGATCAGGACGTCGAAATTGATCACGCCCTGCCAGTAATCGCGATCGAACAGGACGATGGGGATTTCCGGCGCCTTGCCCGTCTGGCGCAGGGTCAGGATCTCGAACAGCTCGTCCAGCGTCCCGAACCCGCCCGGGAACACCACCAGTGCGTTCGCGCGCATCGCCAGGTGCATCTTCCGCATCGCGAAGTAGTGGAACTGGAACGTCAGCTCCGGCGTCGACCAAGGGTTCGGAAACTGCTCGTGCGGCAGGGTGATGTTGAAGCCGATGGACGGCGCCCCGGCCTCGAACGCGCCCTGGTTGGCGGCCTGCATGATGCCCGGGCCGCCCCCCGTGGCGATGACGTTGTCGCGCGGCTGCCCGACCTCGCCCCTGATCGCGCCGCCCCTCTCGGAAGCCAGCCTGCCGAATTTCCGCGCCTCTTCGTACCAGTGCGAATGCCGTCCCCGGCCGTCGGCGCCCACGCGCGCCGAGCCGAAGACGACGATCGTCGACCGGACTCCCCAGGCCTTCAGCGCGCTTTCGACCTTTTCGTACTCAAGCTGGAACCGCACCCCGCGCAGGGCTTCGGACAGCAAGAAATCCTGGTCGAGGGCCGCCAGCCGGTAGGAGGGGGAAGCCATCTGGGCGGCGGTGTGGGGATGGTGGTCGGTCATGGAATCCGGAACGACGAGCCTCAGCCGCGGATGCGTTCGACGGTGTCGACCGCCGGGTTCGCGCGCAGGGCCGCCATGATGCTGGTGGCGTGGCGGGCGTCCAGCACCTCCACGTCGATGTCGACGTCGAAGAAGTCCTGCTGCCGCCGCGTCATGTTCAGGTTCAGAATGTTGCCGCCCGCCTCGCCGATCAGGGTTGCGACGGCGCCCAGCACGCCCGGCGCGTTGCGGATGGTGGTGCGCAGGCGCGTGGCGGCGAGGCCGCTGGTCTCCGCCCTCGGCGTCCACTGCAGGTCCTGCCAGATCGTGTCGTCGTCCGCCGCGTCCGCCAGGCGGTTGCAGTCGATGGTGTGCACCGTCAGGCCCTGCCCGGGCTCGAGGATGCCGACGATCCGGTCGCCCGGGAGCGGCGAACAGCAGGCGCCGAAATGGATGCTGACGCCCGGCGTCAAGCCGCCGCCGTTGACGAACAGGCGGGCCTCCTCGTCGTTGATCCGCTTGCGCGCCTTGACCGACTTCACCGTGCCCTTCAGCGCAGGGAACAGGGTTTCCGCCACCTTGGCCGGCGAAACCTTGCCCTGGCCGACGGCGGTGAACAGTTCGTCCTCGCTGGCGATGGCCAGCGTCTCGAGGGCCGGCGCGAGGGCGACCTCCTTCAGGCTCTTGCCGACGCGACCCAGCGTCTGCTCCAGCGTGGCCTTGCCCAGCTTCTGGTACTCGGTGCGCTCGGTCGTCCGGATGTTGCGGCGGATCGCCGAGCGCGCGCGGCCGGTCACGGTCAGGCTGCGCCAGTCCGCCGGCACCTCGCGCTTGGCGCCGCGCACGATCTCGACCACGTCGCCGTTCACCAGCGGCGTGCGCATCGGCTTCAGCTCGCCGTTGATCTTCACGCCCACGGCCGTTTCGCCGATGCCGGTGTGGACCGCATAGGCGAAGTCCAGCGGCATCGCCCCGCGCGGCAGGGTGATCAGCGCGCCCTTCGGCGTGAAGACGAAGACCTGGTCGAGGTACATCTCCAGCTTGGCGTGCTCGACCCAATCGTCGTTCGCCTCATGCCCCTCGCCGCTCTCGACCACCTGGACCAGGTGGCGGAGGTTCTGCAGGGGATCGCGCCCGCCGTCCTTCTCCATGGCCTCCTTGTCGAAGCCATAGGCGTGGTTCTTGTAGGCCCAGTGCGCCGCCACCCCGTCCTCGGCGACGCGATCCATGGCCCCCGTGCGGATCTGCATCTCGATGCGCAGGCCGCCCGGCCCCACCACGGTCGTGTGCAGGGACCGGTAGTTGTTCGATTTCGGGGTGGAGATGTAGTCCTTGAACCGATCCGGAACCATCGGCCAACGGCGGTGGATCACGCCCAGCGCGGCGTAGCAGTCGGCGTCGTCCTCCACGATCACGCGGAAGGCGTAGATGTCCGACAGGGCCGAAAAGCCGACGGACTTGCGCTGCAGCTTGCGCCAGATCGAATAGGGCGTCTTCTGCCGGCCGGTGACCTGGGCGTCGATGCCCGCCTCGGCCAGCACCGCGCCGACCTCGCGGGTGACCTTGTCCAGCGCCTCTCCATGCTCCAGCTTCAGCGCGTCCAGACGGCGCTGCAGGGCGTTTCGAGCCGTCGGATTCAGGTGCTCGAAGGACAGTTCCTCCAGCTCCTGGGCGATCGAGTGGATGCCGATCGACCGCCCCAGCGGCGCATAGACCTCCAGCGTCTCGCGGCTGATGCGTTCGCGCTTCTCCGGCTTCACGTACTGAAGCGTGCGCATGTTGTGCAGGCGGTCGGCCAGCTTCACCAGCAGGACGCGGACGTCCTTGGAGATGGCCAGAATGAACTTGCGGAGATTCTCGGCCTGACGCGTGTGTTCCGCTTGGAGTTCCAGCCGGCTGAGCTTGGTCACGCCCTCGACGAGGCCGGCGATCTCCTCCCCGAACATCTGCGCGATGTCGTCCCGCGTGGCCGTGGTGTCCTCGACGACGTCGTGCAGCAGGGCCGTGACGATCGTCGCGGTGTCCAGTCGATAATCCGTGAGGATGCCCGCCACCTGGATCGGATGGGCGAAATAGGGATCGCCCGAGGCCCGCAGCTGCGAGCCGTGCATCTTCATCGCGTAGACGTAGGCGCGGTTCAGCAGCGCCTCATCGGCCGAGGGGTCATAGGCCTTGACCGCCTCGATCAGTTCGAACTGGCGCAGGACCTTGCTGCGCGGGGGCGCGGGTTCGGCCGTCTCAGTCTGTGAGGCCGGCGCGTCGTGACGCGCCGGAAGGATTGTGACGCCGCTGTCGCCGTCCGGCGTCAGTAGCGCTCCTCCTGGCCGCCGTCCCGGTCGCTCTGCAGCGCGCGGATCAGTTCGGCCTCGGCCATGTTCATGTGCTGCGGCTCGGCCAGCAGGGCGACGGTCTCCGCCTCGTCCTCGGCTTCGGTGCGCTCGTCGACGCGTTGCAGGGTGGTGACGATGGCCTCCGACAGCTCGTCCGGCTTGACCGCGTCCTCGGCCAGCTCGCGCAGGGCCACGACCGGGTTCTTGTCGTTGTCGCGATCCAGCATCAGCGGCGCGCCGTTGGCGATGTTGCGGGCGCGATGGCCGGCCAGCAGCACCAGGCCGAAGCGGTTGGGAACCTTCTCGATGCAGTCTTCGACGGTGACGCGGGCCATGAAATCCTCGGGCGGCGGAGAGAACCGCGGAAAATAGCGGTTCGCGACTCATTGTGCAACGCGGCGAAGGCGAAAACGGGGCGTTACAGCGGACGCGCGTCGCGCCCCACGGTCACGGCCTGCGCCAGAACCGCCGCGGCCTCCGCCGACGTCGGGTGTCGCCAGTGCGGGGCGATCTCCGTCAGCGGTCCCATGACGAAGCCGCGCTCCGCCGCGCGGGGATGCGGCAGGATCAGGCCGTCGAGGTCTCCGGTCCGCCGGCCGTAGGCGATCAGGTCGAGATCGAGAGTGCGCGGCGCGTTCCTGCCTTCCCCCCGCGTACGGCCGAACGATTCCTCGATCCGCCCGAGGGCGGCCATCAGATCGTTCGGCGACATCTCCGTGCGGACGATCACCACGCCGTTCAGGAAGGGCGGCTGGTCGGGATCGGGCCATGCGGCCGACCGCCACCACGAGGACCGCGCGATGACGTCGATCCCCTCCGACCGGAAACGCGCCAGGGCCGCCTCCAGCGCCTGCCGGCAATCCGACCAGGCGCCCTTGTCATTGCAGCCGAGGGCGACGATGACGGCCTCGTCCAGATCGAGGTCGGTCACCGATTCCGGACCGGAAGCGCCACGTCTGACCTGATCATTCTCGCCGGAAGACGGATCCATGCCGGACATCATGCCAGAACGCGTGGCGCTTTTCATCGACGGCGCGAACCTGCACGCCACGGCGCGCGGCCTTCACGCCGAGCTCGACTTCAGGAAGCTGCTCGAGCTGTTCGCGGCGAGAGGCCGTCTGCTGCGGGCGCTGTACTACACGGCCGTGGTCGAGGGAGAGGAGTTCTCTCCTGTCAAACCCCTGATCGACTGGCTGGACTATAACGGATTTTCCGTCGTGACGAAGCCGGTCCGGCGCTTCACGGACGCCGAAGGGCGCTCGCGCATCAAGGGCAACATGGACATGGAGATGGCGGTAGACCTGCTCGAACTGGCGCCGCGGCTGGACCACGCCGTTCTGTTCACCGGCGACGGCGACTTCCGGCGGGCCGTGGAGGCGGTGCAGGCCAGGGGCGTGCGGGTGACCGTGGTTTCGACGCTCAGGACCCAGCCGCCGCAGATCGCGGACGAACTGCGTCGCCAGGCCGACGTCTTCCTCGATCTCGCCGACCTGCTGCCCGAGATCGCGCGGCCCCGCTCATGATCCCTTTCCCGCCCGAGGCGCCGCGCGGCTGCCCGCTCTGCCCCCGACTGGTCGCCTATCGGGCGGAGAACGCGCGGCGCGAACCGACCTGGTTCAACGATCCCGCGCCGTCGTTCGGGGATCCCCACGCGCGTCTGCTGGTCGCCGGCCTGGCCCCCGGCCGCACCGGGGCGAACCGCACCGGGCGACCGTTCACGGGCGACCATGCCGGCTGGCTGCTCTACGAGACCTTGCTCGCCACCGGCTTCGCGACGGGAACCTACGACGCCCGACCCGACGACGGGCTCGAGCTGGTGGACTGCATGATCACCAACGCCGTCCGCTGCGCCCCGCCGGGCAACAAGCCGACTCCGGAGGAAGAGCGCACCTGCCGTCCCTTCCTGATCTCGCGCCTCGGCGCCCTGCCCCGGCTGAAGGTGATCGTCACCCTCGGCGACGTCTCCCGCCGCAACGTGCTGAAGGCCCTCGGCAAGCCCGCCTCGGCCATGCCCGCCGGGCACGGCGCGGAGGGGCGCGTCGGCGGCCTGGTCCTGCTGAACAGCTACCACTGCTCCCGCCTGAACACGAACACCGGCCGCCTGACCCCGGAGATGTTCCGCGGCATCTTCGAACGCGCGCGTCAGCTCATCGAATCGTGATCGCCGGAACGGGGCATTCACGCTCCCTGTGGCGCCCTCGCCACGCGAATCGCGGACGGAGGGGCGTAAGCTTCCTCGCGTGCAACCGGGCTCGTCCGCGTCGCGTTTTCGGGCCTGGAGGAGGCTCGCATGCGCAGGTCGAATGGAGTGTTCACGCCGTCCGAACGTCGGGGGGCTTTGTGGCTGGTGATCGGATGCCTGATCGTCGCGTCGCTGGGGGCGGCGGCGGACCGGTTCATGAGCCCGTCGCTGGGGTGGTACGCCGACACGGGCGTGTCCCGGACGCTGGACGGGGTCGTCGAGGCTCAGCCGCTGGGCTGACGCCGGTTCATCCCCGGTCGCGCAGCAGGCGCGCCTTGTCGCGCGCCCAGTCGCGGTCGGCTTGGGCCTCGCGCTTGTCGTGCAGCTTCTTGCCCTTGGCCAGGGCGATCTCGATCTTCGCCTTGCCCGCGTCGTTCAGGTACAGGCGCACCGGAATGATGGTCTGGCCGTCGCGCTGAACCGCGCCGATCATGCGGTCGATCTGCTTCCTGTGCAGCAGCAGCTTCCGGTGCCGGCGCGGCTCGTGGTTGAAGCGGCTGGCCTGTTTGTACGGCGGGATGTCGGCGTTGATCAGCACCAGCTCGCGCCCTTCCGGCGCCACGTAGCTCTCGGCGATGTTGGCCCGACCTTCCCGCAGCGACTTGATTTCCGTGCCCAGCAACTGGATGCCGGCTTCGGTGAAGTCCTCCAGGAAATAGTCGAAGCGCGCCCGGCGGTTCTCCGCGAGCGTCTTCGCCTGCGACGTCTTCTCGGCCATCAGGCCACGCCCGCGGCCGCCATGGCGCGGTCGATCGACGGGCGCACGGCCTCATCGGTCCGCGCCAGCGGCAGGCGCACGTCCTCGCCGCACAGGCCCAGCTTCGCCAGGGCGTATTTGGTCGGCGCCGGCGAGTTGTCGAGGAACAGCGCCTTGTGCAGGGCGATCAGCCGGTCCTGCCACAGGCGCGCGGACTCCAGGTCGCCGCGCTGCACGGCGTCATACAGCGCCACCATGCCTTCCGGCGCGACGTTGGAGCTGACCGAGATCACCCCATGCCCGCCGTGCGCCAGATAACCCAGAAAGCTCGGGTCGTCGCCGCTGATCAGGGCGAAGCCTTCGCCGATCCCGGCCCGCATGCGGCTGACCCGACCCATGTCGCCGGTCGCGTCCTTGATGCCCACCACGTTCGGATGCTTCGCCAGGGCGATGGTGACGTCGTCCGCCAGGTCGACTCCCGTGCGTCCCGGCACGTTGTAGAGCAGGATCGGGAGCTGGACGGCGTCGGCCACGGCCTCGAAGTGCGCCTTCAGACCCGCTTGCGAGGGACGGTTGTAGTAAGGCGTCACCACCAGAGCCCCGTCGGCCCCGACGGTCTTGGCGTGCCGGACCAGCTCGATCGCCTTGTCCGTGGACGGCGAGCCGGCCCCGGCGATCACGCGGACGCGACCGGCGGACTTTTCGACGCACAGAGCGACGACGCGCTTGTGCTCGTCGACCGTCAGGGTGGCGCTCTCGCCCGTCGTCCCCATGGGCACGACGCCGTGAACCCCGGCCGCGATCTGGCGTTCCAGCAGGGCCGTGAAGGCGGCTTCGTCGACGGTTCCGTCACGAAGAGGTGTGATCAGTGCGGTGATCACGCCCTTGAACAAGGGGGCGGTCATGGTGACGATGGGTCCTGTCAGGGGGCGCGGCGTGCGCCGCCGTCCGATCGAATGAAGGTTTAGGGATGGGCCCGCGCGGTCGCAACCCGGTCCGGAGAAGCATGGCCCAGAACTTCCTCGCCTCCCTGCTGGCGGCCGTCACCGCCCTGTTCGCGCCCGCGCCCGAGAGGATCGCCGCGGCGGTCGCGCCGGCGCAGGACGTGCCCTACTCCCGTCAGGCCCGGATTCTCTCGGCCGCGGACGCCGAAATCTTCCCCCGCGCCCTCACGGCGGCACGCAACCGCGACGTCGCCGGCGCAAGGGCCCTGGCTCGGCAGATGGCCGACCCCACGGCGCGCAAGCTGATCGAATGGGCCGTGATCGACGTGTCGGGCCGGGATCTGAGCTTCGCCGAGCTGGAGGCCGCCGACCGCGTCTTCGCCGCATGGCCCCGCGCCGAATCGCGCCGTGCCGAAACGGAGGCCGCATTGGCCCGCGCCTATGCGCCGCCGCCGACGGTGATCCGCCACTTCGACGGTCGCGAGCCGGTCACGGCGGCCGGAGCCTTCGCCCTCGCCGACGCCCTGTCCGCCTCGGGCCGCGAGCAGGAGGCCGTCGATCTGGTCCGGCGCTGGTGGACCGGCCAGTCGTTCGAGGCCGACGTCCAGACCCGCGCGCTCGGTCGCTGGGCCCAGGCGCTGACCACGGCCGACCACGACCAGCGGCTCGGCATGTTGATCCTCGGCCCGCACGGACCTGCGACGCGGGCGATGCTGGACCTCGCCTCGCCCGAGACCCGCGCCGTCGCGCAGGCCGTCATGAACCTCCGCACGGCCTATGCGCCGGACGCGATCGTCGCGGGCCTCACCCCGTCGCAGGCGTCCCACCCGGCCGTCGTCCTGGAGCGGGTCCGCCTGCTCCGGTCCCAGAACCGCCAGTCCGAGGGCTTCGCCCTGCTCGCCGGCCTTCCGCCGGCCCCTTCGCATGAGGCGGGCCAGAACACGCTGTGGAGCGAACGCCGCAACTGGTTCCTCGACGCCCTGCAACGCAACGACTGGCGCGGCGCCTACGGCGCCATGGCCGGCCACGGCTTCCCGGCCGGCGAGCGCAAGGTCGACGCCGAATTCTTCGCCGGCTGGGTCGCCCTGACCAAGTTGAACGACCCGGCGCGGGCCGCCGGTCATTTCGAGGCGCTGCGCTCGTATTCCTCGACCCCCATCACGCAGGGGCGAGCCCTCTACTGGCTGGGCCGCGCGGCCGAGGCCCAGGGAGACGCCGCCCGCGCCCGCGGTTTCTATGAGGCGGGCGCGCAGCACATCCAGACCTTCTACGGCCAGCTTGCCGCCGAGAAGGCCGGCGTCACGACGCTCACCCTGCCCGCCGACCCGGTCGTGAGCGACGCCGACCGCACCCGGTTCGAGGCGGACGAGGTGGTCCGCGCCACCCGCATCCTCGGAGAAGCGAACGAGCAGGGCCTGATGCGGGTGTTCGCCTATCACCTCGACGACCGCCTGCCCGAGGCGTCCGGCCTGGCGCAGCTGATGGACATGCTGCTCGCCTACGGCGACCGTTTCGGCTCGATGATGGTGGGCCGCGCCGCCAGCCAGCGCGGCTTTCTGATGCCCGAGCGCCAGTATCCGATCCGCATCCCGCCGGAGGTGCCGGGCGCCGCGCCCCTCGCCTTCACCCTGGCCATCACGCGCCAGGAATCCAGCTTCGACCCCATGGCCCGCTCCAGCGCCGACGCGCGCGGCATGATGCAGTTCCTGCCCTCCACGGCCTCGGGCGTGGCGCGACGACTGGGCCTGACCTACTCGGCCGACCGCCTGTGGGACCCGGACTTCAACATGCAGCTCGGCAGCTATCACCTCGCGGAGCTGACCGGCCAGTTCGGCGGCTCGATGCTGCTGGCCACCGTCGGTTACAACGCCGGCCCGGCGCGCCCGCCCCAGTGGATCGCCCGCTGCGGCGATCCACGCGGCCGTCAGGTCGATCCGGTCGACTTCATCGAGTGCGCGCCCTTCACCGAGACGCGCAACTACATGATGCGGGTGATGGAGAACATGGGCGTCTACAAGGCCCGGCTGGCGGGCGGGTCGGCCCCGCTGACCCTGTCCGACGATCTGGCCCGCGGAGCGGGCTCGGGCCCGATCCCCTACGAGCAGCTCACCTGACGGCCAGTCTGTCGAAACGCGGGCGGCCGCCGGTCCAGTCGGCGGTCAGGCCGAAGACCTCGCCCAGCACCGCGTCGGTCAGGGCCTGACGCGGCGCGGCGTCGGCGTGGATCCGGCCGCCGTGGAGGACTACGACCCGATCCGCCCAGCGGACGGCCAGGTCGAGATCGTGGAGACTGACGAGCACGGCCTGCCCCGACCGCGCCCGTCCCGCCAGTCGCTCCATCACCAGAAGCTGCCCGTCCGGATCCAGCCCGGCCGTCGGCTCGTCGGCCAGCAGGGCCGTCGCCGGCTGGGCGAGGGCCCGCGCGATCAGCACCCTCGCCCGCTCTCCGCCCGAAAGGTCGTTGATCCCCCGGTCTGCGAAGGCGGTCGCCTGCATTTCCGCCAGCGCGGCGGAAACGCGGGTCTCCGAGCCGGGAGGGGAGCCGAGGCCGGCCACGGCCTCCGCCCTCAGATTCCACGCCACCGTCCGCTCCTGCGCCAGATAGGCGACCCGACGCGCCCGCTCCGCGGGAGAGAGCCCCTCGACGGGGTCGCCGCCCAGCCGCGCCTGCCCCGCGTCCAGCCTCACCAGCCCGGCCAGCGCCCGGATCGCCGTCGACTTGCCCGCGCCGTTCGGTCCGCACAGGGCCACCAGTTCGCCCGCCGCCACCGCCAGACCGACGCCGTCCAGCACCGTCCGGTCTCCCAGCCTCACCCGCGCCCCGATCAGCTCCAGTCCGCTCATGACCGCCAGCTCCGCGCCGCGCGCGCGGCGATCAGGGCGAACAGGGGCGCGCCGACCAGCGAGGTCACCACGCCCAGCTTCAGCTCCTGCTCCGTCGGGATGATCCGGACCGCCAGATCTGCGACCATGAGGATCAGCCCGCCCGCCAGCGCCGATGGCGCCCACAGCCGTCCCGGATCGTCCCGCACGAAACGCCGAACCAGATGGGGAGCGACGAGGCCGACGAAGCCGATGGCGCCCGCCACCGCCACCGCCGCCCCGGCCGCCAGGGAGGCCGCCAGCAAGGCGAGGGTTCTCAGCCGCTGCAGCCTCAGGCCCAACGTCCGCGCCGTGTCCTCGCCCAGCGCCAGACCGCGGAGACCGGGACCGCACAGATGCGCCAGCCCCGCCGCGAGGGCGGCCGGCGCGACGATCCACGCGACCTCCGCCCAGCCCCGGTTTTCGACCGAGCCCATCAGCCAGGCCATGACCTCGGCCGCGGCCAGCGGCGTCGGCGCGAGGTTGAACACCAGGGCCGTCCCCGCCGCGCCCAGCGCAGAGAGCGCGACCCCAAACAAGATCAATCCGGCGGGCGACGGCACACGTTGAACGAAGGCCAGCAGCGCCAGCGCGGCCAGACCGGCCCCGGCCACGGAGGCCAGTTCGACTCCGCCCGGCACGGACGCCAGACCCAGCACGATGGCCAGGGCCGCCGCGGCCCCGCCGCCCGCAGACACGCCCAGCACGCCCGGTTCGGCCAGGGGATTTCGCAACAGCCCCTGCATCACCGCGCCGCCCAGCCCCAGCGCGGCGCCCACGAACAGGGCGCATGCCGCCCGGGGAGCGCGGATGCGCCACAGCACGTCGGCCGGGCCCGACGTCGGGTCGACGAAGGCCTCTCGCCACTGGTCGGCGCTCAGGGTCGTCTCGCCCAAAGCCACAGCCAGCGCCAACGCGGCGGCGCAGGCGATGCCGAGGGCCAGATTCAGCCGGGCGAAAGCGTTCACCGCGCCAGCATCCCGGCCGCCTCGGCGGTGAACCACGCCGGGCACGACAGCAGGGCCGCCGGGATCTCCGTCGCCTCGCCCTTCGCCACCGCGCGCCGCACGATCTCATGGCGCCCGATCCCATGGCGGTCCGAGCCCGGCCGGTCGAAGAAGCCCAGCACGAACCGACTCGGCGGGTCGAGCGCCAGTCGCTCGAGAGCGACCGGACCGAACCCCGGCGCCCGGGTCGCGTTCTCCAGCCCTCCTGCGGCCATCACCGCGTCCACGAGGGTGCCCGGCCCGGACGTCCAGCCGGAGGCGGTGAGGTACAAGGCCTGTTGACGCGGTCCGGAGCGGCCCGCCGCCCTCGCCAGCACGAGGTCCATCCCCCGCGCGAGCCGCGCCCCGACGTCCGGTCGCCCCAACTCTCCGGCCACGCGCACCACGTTGGCCCGCACGCCCGCCAGGTCCGAGGCGTCGCCGATCTCGACCACCTTGACCCCTCGCCGCTCCAGCGCCGCCAGCAGCCGCGCGTCTCCGCCCCACTGGCGAACCACCACGTCGGGCCGAAAGCCGACGGCGGCTTCCAGACCCGGCCGGACCCGGCGACGCCGCCGCGCCTCCGCGGCGAAGTAGGAGTCCGCGTCGTCCGCCCGCGGCGACAGGGCCAGCTCGGCGTCGGGCAGCATGGCCATCACGTACTGGTCCGCGCAGCCGTCCAGGGACATGACCCTCAGCCGGCCGTCGTCTCCCTCCGGCGCAACCGCGCACCCCGTCGCCGCCATGGCCGCGGCCAGCGCCGCCGCCCGGATCATGGACGGAACAGGCCCTCGAACAGGCCGTCCAGCACGGTCGCGGTCAGCGTCTCGCGGGAGGTCCAGTCGAAGTACGGCTTGGTGATCATCAGGGAGACCACGCCGTGCCCTCCCGCCCACAGGGCCTGCGCCGTCTCGCGCGCTCCCCGCTTCAGTTGGCCTGCGGCCTCGGCTTCGCGCACCACGTCCTCGAAGGCGCGGAACAGGCCGATCCCGACCTCCTGCGCCGCCGTCTCGGCGCCGTCGCGCGCCTCCACCGGGCGGGTCAGATAGATCAGGCGATAGGCGTTGGGGTTGGCGAAGCCGAAGTCCACATAGGCCTGAATCATCCTGCGCAGCCGCTCGACCGGCGGCGCCGGCTCGACGATGACGGCGGCGTTGGCGGCTGTCAGGGCCTCGAACGCGCCCCGGCAGATTTCGTGCAGGATTTCGGCCTTGTCGGCGAAGTGCATGTACAGCGCCGTCGACGACAGGCCGACCTCGTCCGCGATCTTGCGGATCGTGGCGCCTTCATAGCCGTGCTCGACGAAGATGCGCTCGGCCGCGGACAGGATTTCCGCCCTTCGTTCGTGACCGCCGCCCTTGGGCTTGCGGATCGATCGCGCGGCCGGTGCGGGGGCGACGGACAAGGGCTCGGCTCCGTGAATCCTCCTGCGACATAGCGGCATTCGACCCGGGGTCACAACCGGCGGCGGCCTTGCCCGCCCCGCGCACTCCGCCTAACCGTGTTCCCCGGGACCGGGAGGACAGCACTTGGGCGCCGACGGCGAGGACCGCCTGCCGCACGCCTTCGCCCTTGCGGCGGGAGACGCCGCACGTCTGCGCCGCCCGTCGCCCTTCCAGTGGTTCGTGCTGATCCTCGCGGCCGGGACGGTGGGCCTCGGTCTGTGGCGAGCGCCCGGGCTCACGGCCGGCCTCGCGATCATCGCGGTCCAGGTCGCCTTCGCCGTGTGCGCGGCCTGGCGGATCCTTCTGGTGCTGACGAGCCTGAGGCCGACCCCGGCCGGCGTCACGCCCGCCGAGCTCCCGACCTATTCCATCCTCGTCGCCCTGCACGACGAGGCCGAGGTCGCGCCGCAGCTGGTCGCCGCCCTGTCCGCGATCGACTATCCCCCGGATCGGCTTGAGGGCTTTCTATTGCTCGAGGCTCACGATCAGACGACGCTTTCGGCCCTCGAAGCCGTCGACCGGCCCGCCTGGCTCCGCATTCTGATCGTGCCGCCGGGCGCGCCGACCACCAAGCCCCGCGCGCTCAACCATGGACTCTCCCGCTGCCGCGCGGAGCTGGTCACCGTCTACGACGCCGAGGACCGACCGGACCCGCTGCAGCTGCGAGAGGCCGCCGCGCGCTTCGCCGCCGATCACGACGGTCGGCTGGCCTGCGTCCAGGCGCCCCTGCGCGTCGTCCGGCTGGGCCGCACCCGCTCGCCGTTCCTCGATCGGCAGTTCGCCCTGGAGTACGCCGCCCTGTTCGAGGTCACCCTGCCCGGTCTCGCCCGCCTCGGCATGCCGTTCCCGCTTGGCGGCACCAGCAACCACTTCCGCGCCGAGGTCCTGCGCGCGGTCGGGGGCTGGGACGCCTGGAACGTCACCGAGGACGCCGACCTCGGATTTCGCCTGCACCGCCACGGATGGCGCCTCGACGTGATCTCACGGGCCACGCTGGAGACGCCGCCGGGCGACCTTCACGACTGGCTGCCCCAGCGCACGCGGTGGATGAAGGGCTTCATGCAGACATGGGGCGTTCATACACGTCGCCCGTGGACCCTGGGACTCAAGGGAGGGATCAGCCTGCTCATGACGCTGGGCATGGCTCTCGCCTCCGCGGCCGCGCACGCGCCGTCGGTGGCATGGGTCGCGGCGTCCGTCCTCGCCGCCGCCGCGATGGGGCTGACGCCCGCGACGCCGCCGACGGCCCTCTTCGTCCTCGGGTCGGGCGTCGTCTGCGCCTGGCTGACCGCCGGGATCGGCGCCCGGCGCGCCGGGATCCGGTACGGGCCCGTCGCCATGGCGGAGTCGCCGGCCTACTGGTCGCTGCTGTCGATCGCCTTCGCTCACGCCGCCTGGCGCCTGGTGACGGAGCCCTTCGCCTGGGACAAGACGCGGCACAGTCCGGACGTCGCGGCCGACTCTGGACCCGGGGGGCTCGCCCGGCCTATCAGCGGCGCATGACGCCCGCGCTCACGTCCGCCCCGACCACGCTGATCACCCGTCCCTGGGAAGATTTCGGCCTGCTGGACTGCGGCGACGGCAGGAAGCTGGAGCGTTACGGCCGCGTCTCCGTGGTTCGGCCCGAGCCCCAGTGCTTCTGGGCGCCGCGCGATCCGGCGGCCTTCGACCGCGCCGACGCCGCGTTCGATCCGCAGGGCGAGGACGACGAGGGCCGGTGGCGCTTCAAGCGCGGGCCGATCGAGCCGTTCGTGATGTCGTGGCAAGACGTGAGCTTCACCGCCCGGCTCACCGCCTTCCGGCACCTGGCCGTCTTTCCCGAGCAGGCGGCGAACTGGGAGTGGCTGGACGCGCGCGTCCGCGCGCTCGGCCGCCCACGCGTCCTGAACCTTTTCGGCTACACCGGCGTCGCCAGTCTGGTCTGCGCCGCCGCCGGGGCCGAGGTCACGCACGTCGACGCCTCAAAGAAATCCGTCGCCTGGGCGCGCGAGAACGCCGAACTGTCCGGCCTTTCGGACGCCCCCGTCCGCTGGATCGTCGACGACGCCCGCAAATACGTGGCGCGGGAGGTCCGGCGCGGGTCCAAGTATCACGGCATCATCCTCGACCCGCCCAAGTACGGGCGCGGCCCGACGGGCGAGGTCTGGCGTCTGTTCGAGGACCTGCCCGGCCTGATGGCCGACTGCGCGCGGCTGCTGGCCGACGACGCCGACTTCCTGCTGCTCAACGCCTATGCGGCGCGGATTTCGGGCCTCTCCCTCGCCCACCTGACCTCCGACGCGCTCAGGGGACGGTCCGGCGCGATCGACTGGGGCGAACTGGCTCTGGGCGAGGCCGATACCGAAGGCCGTTCCATTGGCCTCAGCTTCTTCTCGCGGTGGACGGCGTGAGCGAGAGGCTGATCACCAGCCTGACGAACGAAACGGTCAAGGCCGTGCGCGCCCTGCACATGCGCAAGGAGCGGCAGCAGACCGGCCGCTTCCTCGCCGAAGGTCTGAAATCCATCGGCGAAGCCCTCGACCTCGGCCGCGCGCCCAGACTGCTGCTCGTGGGCCAGGACGCCCGCCCCCATCCGCTGCTGGACCGGGCCCGATCAGAGACCATCAAGACCGGCGGCGAGGTGGTGATCGTCACCCACGCCATTCTCGAAAAGATCAGCCGGCGCGAGAACCCACAGACCGTGCTGGCCGTGTTCGACCAGACCTATCTGCCCCTGACCGGGATCCGACCGGAAAGCGCGCCGTGCTGGGTGGCATTGGAGCAGGTCCGCGACCCCGGCAACCTCGGCACCATCATCCGCACCGCCGACGCAGCCGGGTGCGGCGGCGTGATCCTGATCGGCGACTGCGTCGACCCCTTCTCGACCGAGGCCGTGCGCGCCACCATGGGCTCGATCTTCGCCGTCTCGATCTCGAGGGCGACCGTCGAGGATTTCCTGGCCTGGCGCGCGACCTGGCCCGGCGCCGTGGTCGGCACCCGACTGGACGCGACGGTCGATCACCGGGCCGCCGCGCTGACCCGCCCGGCCCTGATCCTGATGGGCAACGAGCAGGCCGGCCTGACCGACCGCCTCGCCGCCGCCTGCGACGTCAACGTCAAGATCCCCATGCGCGGCCGCGCCGACAGCCTGAACCTGTCGGTGGCGACGGGGATCATGATCTATGCGGCGACGGAGGGGCTTTAGGTCCGAGCGACGGCGCCCAGTTCCGTTCGGCACGCCTCCGCCTCCACCACCACCTCGCGACGCCGCTCGGCGCTCCAGCCGTCCAGCGTGCGGTACGGCATGGCGAGGCGGACGTTGTCGCGGAGGCGCCTCCGGTTCCGCTCCAGAAAACCCCAGTAGAGCCGGTTGAAGGGACACGCCCCCTCCCCCGACTTCGCCTTCACGTCGTAGCGGCAGCCCGCGCACCAGTCGCTCATCCGGTCGACGTAGGCGCCGGACGCTGCATAGGGCTTGGACCCCACGATCCCGCCGTCGGCGAAAGTCGCCATGCCGCGGGTGTTGGGCATCTCGACCCACTCATAGGCGTCGGCGAAGACGACCATGTACCAGTCGTCGACCTCGTCGGGATGGATGCCCAGCAGCATGGCCAGGTTGCCGGTCACCATCAGCCGCTCGATGTGGTGGGCGTAGGCGTGGTCGCGCGTGCGAGCCACCACGTCGGCGACGCAGGCCATGTCCGTCTCGCCGGACCAGTAGAACCACGGCAGGGTCCGGTCCGCGTCCAGGAAGTTGCGCTTCCGATACTCCGGGACCTTCAGCCAGTAGGCCCCGCGCACGAACTCGCGCCAGCCCAGGATCTGGCGGATGAAGCCCTCCACCGCGTTCAGCGGCGCCCGACCGGCCGTGAACTCCGCCTCAGCCCGGCGACAGACGTCGAGCGGATCCAGCAGGCCCAGGTTGATCGAGGTGGACGTCAGCGAGTGCCACATCCACGGCGCGCCGTCCTTCATCGCGTCCTGCCAGTCGCCGAACCCGGGCAGGCAGTCGCGCAGGAAATGCTCCAGCGCGACCTCAGCCTCCTCCGCCGTCGTCGGCCAGTCGAAGGCGTCCAGCGTGCCGAAATGGTCGGCAAACAGGCGCGCCACGTGCGCCATGGCCTCTTGCGTCACGGCGTCCGGCGGAAATCGCTTCCGCCCCGGCGGCGTCACCCCCTTCGGCAGCTTCTTCCGGTTCTCGGCGTCGAAGTTCCAGCGCCCGCCCACCGGCTCGTCGCCGTCCATCAGCAGGCCGGTCTCGCGTCGCATCTCGCGATAGAAGAACTCCATCCGCAGCTGCGTCTTGTCCGCCGCCCACCGCCGGAAGCGGTCGTGCGAGCAGATGAAGCGCCGGTCCTCGCACACCTCGACCGGGACGCCGGCCTCCGCAGCCCACGCCTTCAGCGCCTCCACGAGCCGCCACTCGCCGCATTCGGTGACGACGACGCGGCCGGGCCTCAGCGCCTCGACCGCCCGCGTAAGTTCACCGGGGATCGAGCCCGTGTTCTCCGGCGCGTCGATCCGGACGTACCGAACCCGCGCCCCGCGCTCCTGCAGTCGCGCCGCGAACTTGCGCATCGCGGCGAAGACCAGGGCGATCTTCTGCTTGTGGTGCCGGACGTAGGTCGCCTCGTCCCGGACCTCGGCCATCAGCACGACGTCCCGCTCAGGATCGAGATCGGCCAGCGCCGACAGGGCGTCCGAAAGCTGGTCTCCCAGCACCAGTCTCAAGGCGTGCGTCAAGTTCAGCCGTCGACGTCGCGGCACATCAGCATCGGGCCGATCTGGGCTTCCTTCTCCGGGGCGAAGCCGCACTCGACCTGCCCTTCGCGCGGATTGCGCCACGTCCCGAAGATCAGATCCCACAGCGGCAGACCATAGTTGCCGCGGTGGGCCCCGCGCTCATGGTGCAGCCGGTGCATCTCCGGCCTCTGAATGAAGACGCCCATCCACCTTGGCGTCCTCTGATCCGCGTGCGCGACGAGGTTGAACAGGGTCACACCGACGAGCGACAGTCCCGCCGACAGGCCACCGACCCCCAGGATCACGTAGGCGACCAGGGCGTTCAGCAGCGTGGCGGCCAGCGCGTCGAAGGGGTGCACGTAGAACGCCGTCAGGGCTTCGATCCGCGACGGGCTGTGATGCAGTTGGTGGGTCCACCGCCAGAGCCGATCGGACTTGTGGATCAGGCGATGCCACCAGTAGGCGACGAAGCTTGAGACGAGGAAAGTCAGGATCGCTCCACTCACCACGTCCAGTCTTCCGGACAGACCCAGCAGTGACGATCCGGATATCCATCCCTCGAAGAGGAAGCCGGCCGCGACGACCACCCCCAGATTGGCCGCGTTCAGCCCACCGGCGTACAGTCGCCAGCGCTTGTCGCACGACGCCCCGGAGGCCGGCGCGACGACCTCTCTCGTGAAGATCACGACGAAGGCGGCGAAGGTGATGAAGTAGACCAGCAGGGCCATGCTGGGACGCTAGTCCACGGCCGTCCTCAAGGCGAGGACGCTCTTGTCGCGGTCACGTCCCGCGCGGTTTGGCGCGCGTGGTCGCCTCGGCCTTCGACGGATCCTCCGGCCAGGGATGTCGGGGATAGCGGCCGCGCATCTCGGCCCTCACCGCGCTCCACGAGCCGGCCCAGAATCCCGGCAGGTCCTTCGTCACCTGCACCGGCCGGCGCGCCGGCGACAACAGGGCCAGCGTCAGCGGCACGCGTCCGCCGGCCACCGTCGGATGGGTCGTCACCCCGAACACTTCCTGCACCCTTATGTCCACGCGGGGACCGCCCTCGGCGGCGTAGTCGATGGCGGCGGACCCCAACGGCGTCTCCAGGCGGCCGGGGGCCAGCCGCTCCAGCTCGCGCTGGCGGTCCCAAGGCACGAGCGACTTCAGCCCCTGCTCCAGAGCCGCGTCAGGAATCGCCTCCAGCGCCTGCACCTGATCAAGGAGAGGCCACAGCCAGGCTTCGCGCGCTTCAAGCAGGCCCGTATCCGACGCGTCGGGCCACCCTTCCTCAAGACTTGCGAGAAAGGCCAGCCGCGCCCGGAGCGCCGACGACCGCTCGCCCCAGCGCAGAGTCTTCAGACCCCGCCGCTCCACCTCGGCCTGCAACGCCGCCGTCACCTGCGCCCGGTCGGGGGCGCCGATCACGGTCTCATCCAGAACCAGCGCCCCGATCCGCCGCACCCGCCTCAGCTCCAGCCTGCCCCCCGGATTCCGCGCCAGCCGGTCCTCCTCCTCCACGCGATGCGCGAGATCGGCCGGGTCCACGGGCGCCGCCAGCCGCACCCGGTCCCCCGCTTCACCGCCCGACAGGTCCGCCACCGCCAGCCACGGTTCGCGCGCCAGCGGGTCGGTCGGGTCCAGATGCACGCCCCGCCCGGACGCCAGCTGCGCTTCCCCCGCCTTGCCGCGCGCCCGAGCCACCCTTTCCGGAAACGCCTCGACCACCAGTCGCCCCGGCTCCAAGGTCTCGCCCGTCCCGCCGCCCGCCGCCCGCGCCCAGCGCTCGGCCAGCCTCAACGCGTCGCGCGCCCTCGGGGACCTGTCCCGCTCCAGCTCCCGCAGTCGGTCGCGCAGGTCGGTCGACCCGCCTCCCAGTCCCGGCTCCGACAGGATCGCCGCGATCCGCGCCCCCGTCGTCGCATCGCCGCGGTCGGAGGCGAAGGCGACCATGTGCGCCAGCCGCGGGCTCAGCGGGAGGGTCGCCAGCCGGCGCCCATGCGCCGTCAGCGCTCCGACTTCGTCCAGGGCCCCAAGCCGCGCCAGCACGGCCCTCGCCTCGGCGAAGGCCCCCTTCGGCGGCGGATCGAGCAGGTCCAGCCCCCCGGCGTCGCGCGCGCCCCATCGCGCCAGATCCAGCGCGAGACCGGTCAGGTCGGCCTGCGTGATCTCGGGCGGCTGATGCGGGATCAGACCGCGCGACTGCTCCTCGTCCCACAGCCGCAGGCAGACGCCCGGTTCCGTCCGTCCCGCCCGGCCGCGCCGCTGCTCCGCCGACGACCGGCTGACCCGCACGGTCGCCAGTCGCGTCAGCCCGGCCGCCGGGTCGAAGCGCGGCACGCGCGACAGGCCGCCGTCGACGACCACGCGCACCCCCTCGATGGTCAGGCTGGTTTCCGCGACCGACGTCGCCAGCACCACCTTGCGCAGGCCGGGCGCCGCCGGCTGGATGGCCCTGTCCTGCTCCGCCTTGTCCATGGCGCCGAACAGGGGCGCGATCTCGACAGCAGGGTCGCGCACCCGCTCCGCCAGAAGCCGCGCCGTGCGGTGGATTTCGCCCTGCCCCGGCAGGAAGGCGAGGATCGAGCCGCTCTCCTCGGCGAGGGCCTGCCGGATCGCCCGCGCCATCGCCTCCTCGACACGTTCGCGCGGATCGCGCCCCAGATGCCGGGTCTCGACCGGAAACGCCCGCCCCATGGCCTCGATGACCGGCGCATCGCCCAGCAGCCGGGACACGCCGGCCACGTCCAGCGTCGCCGACATCACGACCAGCCGCAGATCGTCCCGCAGCAGCTTCTGGCTCTCCCGGGCCAGCGCCAGACCCAGATCGGCGTCCAGACTCCGCTCGTGGAACTCGTCGAACAGGACCGCGGCGACGCCCTCCAGACCCGGGTCGTCCAGGATCATCCGCGTGAAGACCCCCTCGGTGATCACCTCGACCCGCGTCGTCGGCCCGATCCGGCTCTGCAGCCGGGTGCGATAGCCGACCCGGCCGCCCGGCGCCTCGCCCAGCGTCGTCGCCATCCGCTCGGCCGCGGCGCGCGCCGCCAGCCGCCGCGGTTCCAGAACCAGCACCCGCCCGTCCCCCCGCCACGGCGCCTCCAGCAGGGTCAGCGGCACGACCGTGGTCTTCCCCGCGCCCGGCGGCGCGGCCAGCACGGCGACGTTCGACGCCTCCAGCGCCGCGGTCAGCTCGCTCAGCACGTCGTGAATGGGCAGGCGCATGCCCGGTCCCTAGCGCGCTCGCGGCGCCACGGCCAACCGTGGCGCGCCGTCACGCCGCATTCACCAAACGGAAACCGCGTTGCCATGGGGGACGGGCGCCGCTAGCGTCCGCGCCAGCATCAAGCTGTCCCATAGGGGGGAGGAGTTCATATGTGGCGCGTTAAGTCACTCGACGCCATTCTGGCCACGGCCGAGAAGAAGTCTCTACATCGCTCGCTGGGCCCGCTGCAGCTGACGCTGCTCGGCATCGGGGCCATCATCGGCACCGGGATCTTCGTGCTGACCGCCGCCGCCTCCCAAAAGGCCGGCCCGGGCATGATGTACAGCTTCGTCATCGCCGGCGCCGTCTGCGCCGTCGCGGCGCTCTGCTATTCCGAGCTGGCGGCCATGGCCCCGGTCTCGGGCTCCGCCTACACCTACACCTACGCCGTCATGGGCGAACTGCTGGCCTGGATGGTCGGCTGGGCGCTGATCCTCGAGTACGCCGTCGCCGCCTCGGCAGTGTCGGTCGGCTGGTCCGGCTACTTCATGGGGCTGCTGGAAAGCGCGCTAGGGTTCGACTGGCCGGACATGTTGTCCGCAGGCCCCGTCTGGACCCTGAACGGCTTCGTTCCTTCCGCCAGCTTCACCGCCGACGGCGCCGGCTACATCAACGTGCCCGCGATCATCGTGGCCATGGCCGTGACCCTGCTGCTGATGCGGGGCACGACCGAGTCCGCGCGCGTCAACGCCATCCTGGTGGTGATCAAGGTCGCCGCCCTGACCGCCTTCATCGCCCTGACGATCCCGGTCATCAACACCGGCAACTTCACGCCCTTCGCGCCGAACGGCTGGTTCGGTCCGGAAGGCACGACCGGCATGGGCATCGTCGGCGCCGCGGCGTCGATCTTCTTCGCCTACGTCGGCTTCGACGCCGTTTCGACCGCCGCCGAGGAAACCAAGAACCCGCAGCGCAACGTGCCCATCGGCCTGATCGGCTCGCTGGCCATCTGCACCATCTTCTATCTGCTGGTCGCGGTCGGCGCGGTCGGCGCCATCGGCGCCCAGCCGGTCGTCGGCGCCGACGGTTCGGCGGTCCAGCCGGGCTCCGCCGCCTTCGCGGCCGCCTGCGCCCTGGCCCAGAACGCCGACCAGCTGGTCTGCTCGAACGAAGCCCTCGCCCACGTCCTGCGTGAGATCAACTTCCCGGCCGTCGGCAACGCCCTGGGCACCGCCGCCATGGTCGCCCTCCCCTCGGTCATCCTGATGATGATCTACGGCCAGACCCGCATCTTCTTCGTCATGGCGCGCGACGGCCTGCTTCCGGAAGCCTTCTCCAGGGTTCACCCGAAGTGGAAGACGCCGCACATCGTCACCCTCTTCACGGGCATGGCGGTGGCCACGGCCGGGGCCCTGTTCCCGGTCGGTCAGCTGGCCGACATCTCGAACTCCGGCACCCTGTTCGCCTTCTTCATGGTGTCGATCGCGGTGCTGATGCTGCGCGTGAAGGATCCCAACCGGCATCGCCCGTTCCGCACCCCGCTGGTGTGGATCATGGCTCCGCTGTCGGCCGCCGGCTGCGCCTTCCTGTTCTGGAACCTGCCGCACGACGCCAAGATGGTGCTCCCGATCTGGGGCGGCATCGGCCTGGTCGTCTACCTGCTCTACGGCATCCGCAAGAGCCATGTCGGCCGCGGCATCGTGGACGTGCCGGAACTGCATCCCGACGCGCCTCCCGGACCGGTGCCGCCCATGCCGGGCGCTCCGTCCCCGACGGACGACCACGACAAGCGCTGATCCGCAGGGATCACGAGAAGAAGGAAGGGCCCGGGAGCGATCCCGGGCCCTGTCTTCTTGCGGCGTCCATAAACAAAGCGCCCGGGGCCGCGGCCCCGGGCGTTTCTTCGACGCCGCCGGAACGGTCAGGCGCCTCGGGCCAGCTCCGCGGTGACGGCGCCGTTGCGCTGCTGCACCTTGCCGATCGGCCGAGCGGTGCGCGTCGTCGTCGCCTCGCAGTCCGAGGCCAGCACCCGCGTCGAGATGTTCGCCTCGCAGTGAGAGGAGGACTCCGCCCTCATCTCGGTCGAGGCGCAACCCGCCACCCCCAGAAGCGCCGCGGCGCCCAGAATTCCGATCACCTTCATCAGCCCGTCTCCTCGTGTGAAACGCAATCTGCGCACGAATTTCGTGGTTCTGCGAGCGGAGATGTGCGGCCGCCCCGATCTGGGCCGTTGCGTGGCGCACTCCAACCGTTAGAACCGCCCGCGGACCTGCGGATGTGGCGGAACTGGTAGACGCACTGGATTTAGGTTCCAGCGCCGCGAGGCGTGGAGGTTCGAGTCCTCTCATCCGCACCACCCACCTCGCAGGCCGCGCCCCTCAAGCGGCGACCTGGGCGGACCGGCATACAGCCTGCGGCCAGCTTCCCTCCATCGCGTCGCACCGCTATAGTTCTTGCTTTGTTCTCTTTCTGCGCTATTCTCTTGGGATGGGCGAGACGAAGGGCAGAGGCGCGCGATCCAATGCGACCGGGCGATACGAACCTCAAAAGGTGCACGACTTCGACGACGGCTGGACGGCCCACGACGCCGGCGTCGCGCCCCTCCGGACCCGGCTCACCCCCGAGCGGGCTCGCACGATCATCGCCCGCAACCAGAGCCCGGACATCGGCTTCGACCGCTCCATCAACCCCTACAAGGGCTGCGAACATGGCTGCATCTACTGCTACGCCCGTCCGTCCCATGCTTGGATGGGCCTATCCCCGGGCCTGGATTTCGAGAGCCGCATCTTCTGGAAGCCGGACGCCGCACGTCTCCTGGAACAGGAGCTCTCCAGGCCCCGGTATGTCTGCAGGCGCATCCACATAGGCGGCAACACCGACCCCTATCAGCCGGTCGAACGCGAGCTGAAGTCGACGCGCGCCATCCTCGGAGTGATGCGCCGCTTCAACCACCCCTTCTCGATCATCACCAAGTCGGTGCTGATCGCGCGCGACCTCGACGTCCTCGGCCCGATGGGACGTGAAGGACTGGCTTCGGCCTTCGTGTCCATCACCACGCTCGATCGCGGGTTGGCCCGCGCCATGGAGCCCCGCGCCTCGACCCCCGCCAGACGGCTGGAGGCGATCTCCCGCCTGGCCGACGCCGGCGTGCCCGTCGGGGTCGGCTTCGCGCCCGTCATCCCCGGTTTGAACGACCACGAGCTGGAGGCGGTGCTCGAGGCGGCGAAGAAGGCCGGCGCCTGCACCGCCATGTACGTCACCCTGCGCCTGCCGCTGGAGATCAAGGATCTGTTCCGCGAATGGCTGGCCGAGGCCCGCCCCGACCGGGCCGCGCGCGTCATGTCCCTCGTGCGCCAGACGCGCGGCGGCCGTGACTACGATCCTGACTGGTCCCGGCGCATGAAGGGGACCGGCCCCGTCGCCGCCCTGATCGCCGCGCGCTTCAAGGCCGCCGTCAAACGGCTGGGCCTCGACGGCCTCCGCCATGAACTGGATGTGACGAAGTTCCGGCCGCCGCCGGATCTGCGGCCTCAGATGGACCTGTTCGACGCGGCGTGATGCCGATGTGGCGGTTTCGCGCGACGCAATGTGGAAGAAACGGGAGTCTTTTTTTGTCCGACTCCCACATCCGTCAGCGGCGGAACGTCGCCACCAGCTCCACGTGGGCCGACCACAGGAACTGGTCCACCGGAAGCACGCGCTCAAGCCGGTAGCCGCCGGCGACCAGCGCGGCCGCGTCGCGGGCGAACGTGGCGGGGTTGCAGCTGACGTAGGCGACGCGTTCGATCTTGCGGGCGTCCACGAGCTGGCGGATCTGCTCGATCGCCCCGGCGCGCGGCGGATCGATCACGGCGACGTCGACGCCCTTCAGGTCGAACGGCGAGAGCGGCCGCCGGAACAGGTCGCGCGTCTGCGCCTCGATGCCCTTCAGTCCCGATGCGGTCCTGCGGCCCGCGTTCAGCGCCGCCACCGCGTCGCCGCCCGCGTCGGCCGCCAGCACCGGAGCGATCTCCGCCAGGGGGAAGGTGAAGGTTCCCGCCCCGCAGAACAGGTCCGCGATCCTCCTCGCCCCCCTCGCCGCCCCGGCGACCTCCGCCACCATGATCGCCTCGGCCTGCGGCGAAGCCTGCAGGAAGCCGCCGGGCGGCAAGACGACCCGGGCCCGCCCGAAGGTCACGACCGGCGGCCGGCGCATGACCAGCACCTCGCCGGCCAGGCTCAGGCGCGCCAGATCCGCCGCCTGCGCCGCCGCGATCGCCCGCGCCCGAGCGTCCCCCGACAGGCCTCCGCCCGTCCGCCGCTCCACGCCCGTCACGTCCACGTCCAGCCCGGCCTCGGTCGCCGTCACGTGCAGGCTGGGAGCCGACTTTGGGTGCTCGAACAGCGCCGCCGCCAAGTGGGCCAGCGCCGGCAGGGCGGCGACGATGCGCGGGTCGGCTATGACGCACGTCCGCAGGTCTACGACCCGCCACGACTTCCGCGCCTTGAACCCCAACGCCACCGTCCCGTCCGCGCGCCGCCGGGCATGCAGGGCCACCCGCCGGCGGGCATGCGGGGGCGTCGCCGCGGTTCGCGCGACCTCGGCCTCCAGCCCCTCGCGCCCAAGGGCGTGGATCACCTGCTCCCGCTTCCAGTCCAGATACGCTCCGTCGGTCCAGTGCTGGAGGGCGCATCCGCCGCAGTCGCCGAAGTGCGGACAGGGCGGCGTCGCCCGATCTGGGCTGGCCGCGATCACGCCGACGAGGTCGCCGCGGCCGTCCTCGACGTCCGCCTCCACGACCTCGCCCGGGAGCGTCAGGGACACGAAGACCGCGCCCCCCGCGCCGCGCGCGACGCCGTCGCCCTGCCCCGCCACCCGCTCGATGTTCAGCCGCGTCCTCATCGGCGGCTTCTCGCCGGGGCGCAGCCCGCGCGCAAGGGACCTTTCCTGAACGAACATGAACGGCGCGCTCAACGGCCGTTCAGGCCGGCCCCTTCATAAGGACCCCATCGGCGATCCCGCCCCAAGATCCACGAGAGAATTCCATGGCCCGTCCGAACCGCCCCCTCGCAGCCCTCGCCTCCGCCGCCGTCGCGGCCGGCACGCTGGCGACCATGGCCGTCCCGGCCCAGGCGCAGGACTATCGCTACGGCGGCTACGGCTACGATCCTGACTACGCCCAGCGGTCGTACCCTGGCTACTGCGACCGTGACCGCAGCCAGCGTCAGGCCGCCGGCGCCACCTTCGGCGCGGCCATCGGCGCCGTCGCCGGGTCCCAGATGGCCGCCCGCGGCCGTCGCACCGAGGGCAGCGTTTTGGGTGGCGTGGTGGGCGCCATGATCGGCGCCGGCGTCGGCTCCGGGTCTTCGGACTGCCGCGCCTACGACGATCGTTACGGTTACGACGACCGCTATGACGACCGCCGCTACGGCTACGGCTACCAGCAGCCCTACCGCGACGACTACCGGCGCGATCCCTACGCCCGCTCCGACTATGGCTACGGCTACGACGCCTACGGTCGCGATTCCGGGTGTCGGACGGTGCAGGTACAGGAGCGCGATCGCTGGGGCCGCACGGTGATCACCCGCCGCGAGGTCTGCGACCGCTACGGCTACTGACGAGATCCCGTCGCCGCTCTTTTCCAGCCCCCCTGTCGATCGGCGACGGGCCGGAAGCCCCCGGTGGAGCAATCCGCCGGGGGTTTTTCCTTGTCGCGCGGCTAAGGCTCGCCGCCGGGCTGCTCGCTGAGTGAGGTCCGCGCCCACAGCAGCCATTCTCGATTGCCGTCACCGCCGACGACGGGACTCTCGACCGTCTCACGCACAGTCCAGCCCACGCCTTCCAGCCAGGCGACGACGCGGTCCAGCGCGGCACGGCGGGCCTCCCCGCCGCGCACCACGCCCTTGCGCCCGACCTCGGCACGGCTTTCCATCTCGAACTGCGGCTTCACCAGCGTCACCAGATCGGCGCCCGGCGCGGCGAGGGCCAGCGCCGTCGGCAGCACCTTGGCGAGGCCGATGAAGCTGGCGTCGCAAACGATCAGCTCCGGCGCCCGCGGGATCAGGTCGCGCGTCAGTTCGCGGGCGTCGGTCCCTTCCAGGTTCACGACGCGCGGATCCGCGGCCACCGTCGGGTGCAACTGCCCGCGTCCCACGTCGACGGCATAGATGCGCGACGCGCCGGCCCTCAGGCACACTTCGGTGAAGCCGCCGGTCGAAGCGCCGACGTCCAGCACCGTTCGCCCTTCGACCGCGACGGGCCAGATCTCCAGCGCGTGAGCGAGCTTCAGCGCTCCGCGTCCCACCCAGTCGTGGGCCTCGCGCACCGTCAGTTCGGCGTCGTCGCGCACCTTCCGCGCCGGCGAGGTGGCGGCGACGCCGTCCACCGTCACCCCGCCTGCCTCGATCGCCGCCCGGGCGCGCGCCCGGCTGGCCACCAGACCGCGGGCGACCATCAGCTGATCCAGCCGCGTCGTCACCCCAGCGCGGCCAGACGCTGGCGCGCCGCTTCCAGACGCGCCCGGTCGGCCTGGGCCGCAGCCAGCTTGTCTCGCTGCTCCTGAACCACCTCCGGTGCGGCGCGCGCGACGAAGTTGGGATTGTCCAGCTTCTTCGAGAACAGGGCCAAGTCGGACTCGATGGCCTTGACCTCCTTGTCCAGCCGCGCGCGCTCCGCCGCCACGTCGACGAGGCCGGCCAGGGTCAGCGCCGCCGCCCCACCGCCGGCGACGAAGGCCACCGCGCCCGCCGGCGCCTGATCGGCCACGGCGACCTCGGACACCCGGGCCAGTCCGGCCAGCAGCTCGCGGTGCCGCTCCACCCGCGCCGACGTCGTCGCGTCCGGCGCGACGAAGGTAAGCGGGGGCTTCGTCGTGGCCACGCCCATCTCGCCCTTCAGCGCCCGGATGGCCTCGACCACCTCGATCAGCCAGCCCATCTCGGCTTCCGCGTCCGCGTCGACGAAGGCGTCGGGCAGGTCCGGCCAGGCCGCGCCCAGCAGAATCCCCTCGTCGCGCGGCGCGCCGGTCTTGCCCAGCTCGGCCCACAGCTCCTCGGTGATGAACGGCATGACGGGCGCCAGCAGCTTGATCGTCTGATCCAGCGTCCAGGCGGTCATGGCCCGCGTCTCGGCCTTGGCGGTCTCGTCCGCGCCCTGGAACACAGGCTTGGCCAGTTCCAGATACCAGTCGCAGAAGACGTTCCAGACGAACCGGTACAGCGCCTGCGCCGCCTCGTCGAAGCGCCCGGCCTCCAGCGCCGCCGACACCTGACGCTCGGCCTTGGCCAGCTCGCCGCGGATCCACAGGTTCAGCGTCGACGTCACGCCCGCCGGGTCGAACCCGGCCACGCGCGCGCAGTCGTTCATCTGGCTGAAGCGCGCGGCGTTCCACAGCTTGGTGCCGAAGTTTCGGTAACCTTCAATCCGCTGCTTCGACAACTTGATGTCGCGCGTGCCAGACAGGATGGCCATGGTGAAGCGCAGGGCGTCGGCCCCGACCTCGTCGACGATCTCCAGCGGGTCGATGACGTTGCCCTTGGACTTCGACATCTTCTGGCCCTTCTCGTCGCGGACCAGGCCGTTGATGATCACCCGTTTGAAGGGCGCCTCGCCGGTGAAGTGCAGGCCCATCATCATCATCCGGGCCACCCAGAAGAAGATGATGTCCGCCGCCGTGACGAGGTCGCTGGTCGGATAGAACCGCTCCAGATCCGACGTCCTCTCCGGCCACCCCATGGTCGAGAACGGCCACAGCGCCGAGCTGAACCAGGTGTCCAGCACGTCCTCGTCCTGCGTCAGCGGCAGGTCGCCGGCCTGGGCCCGCGCCTCCTCCTCCGTCTCGGCCACGAAGACTTCGCCGTTCGGGCCGTACCAGGCGGGGATGCGATGCCCCCACCACAGCTGGCGCGAGATGCACCACGGCTCGATGTTGCGCAGCCATTCGAAGTAGATTTTCTCATAGCTCTTCGGTTCGAAGACGGTGTCGCCCTGCTCGACCGCCGTCAGCGCCGGCTGGGCCAGCACCCTGGCGTCGACGTACCACTGGTCCGTCAGCCACGGCTCGATGACCACGCCCGACCGGTCGCCGTGCGGCACCATGTGGCGGGTCTTCTCGATCCGCTTCAGCCAACCCTCTTCCTCGGCCCGCGCGACGACGGCCTTGCGCGCGACGAAGCGGTCCATGCCTTCGTACTCGGGCGGCACGTCGGGCGTGTCCACCGCGGTGATCCGTCCGAAGCCGTCCATGACGTTCAGCGCGCCCAACCCCGCCCGCTTGCCGACGCCGAAGTCGTTGAAATCGTGCGCCGGCGTGATCTTCACCGCGCCGGAGCCCTTGGTCGGGTCGGCGTAGTCGTCCGCCACGATCGGGATGCGGCGGCCCGTGATCGGCAGGATCACCGACCTGCCGACCAGGCCCGCATAGCGCGCGTCGTCCGGATGCACCGCCACGCCGGTGTCGCCCAGCATCGTCTCGGGTCGCGTCGTGGCGACGACGATGTAGTCGCGCGTCTCCCACTCCGTCGCCGTTCCGTCCTCGTCGAACGCGATCGGGTGCTCGTAAGTCACCCCGTCGGCCAGCGGATAGGAGAAGTGCCAATAGGCGCCGTCAACCTCCTTCTGCTCGACCTCCAGATCCGAGATCGCGGTCTGGAAGTGCGGGTCCCAGTTCACCAGCCGCTTGTCGCGGTAGATCAGCCCTTCCTTGTGCAGCTGGACGAAGACCTTGCGCACCGCCGCCGACAGGCCCTCGTCGAGGGTGAACCGCTCGCGCGACCAGTCGCAGCTGGCGCCCAGCCGGCGAAGCTGGCGCACGATCGTGCCGCCGCTCTCGGCCTTCCACTTCCACACCGTCTCGACGAAGGCGTCCCGGCCCATGTCCCGGCGGCCGACGTTGCCTGAGGCCGCCAGCTGACGCTCCACGACCATCTGCGTGGCGATGCCCGCGTGGTCCGTGCCGGGCAGCCACAGCACCGCCTTGCCCCGCATCCGATGATACCGCGCCAGCACGTCCTGTAGCGTGTTGTTCAGGGCGTGCCCGATGTGCAGGCTGCCCGTCACGTTCGGCGGCGGGATGACGATCGAATAGGTCTCGGCCGCGTCGTCACGCGGGGCGAACAGGCCGGACGCCTCCCACATCTGGTACAGGCGCGGTTCGGCGGACTTCGGGTCGAAATTCTTCTCAAGCATTCGGGTCGTCTCGGTCATGGGGGCGCGTCTGTCCAGCGCGCAAAGGAAAAGGGCGGCCCCGCCCCGGGAGCCGCCCTTGAAGGGTTGGCGAAGGTGCGAGGGGGCTCAGCCGGCGTTCCGGGCGATGCGTTCGACTTCCTTGCGTACTTGGGTCTCGACGATGGCCGGCAGGTTGGCGTCCAGCCACTCCTTGAGCATCGGCCGAAGCAGAGAGCCCACCAAGGCTTCCAGCGAAGTCCCGGCGCCCGCCGGCAGATCCGGCTCGGCCGGCTTGCGGACGGCGGCGGTCAGGCCGGCGAAGGCGGAGGCGGCGGCGCCCGCCGCGGCGGCGCCGATCAATCCGTCGCCAGACGGCGCGGGCGCGGCTGCCGCCGGGAACGGCTCCGGCTCAGGAGCCTGGACAGGTTCGGGCGCGGAGGGGGTCACGTCCAGGTCGCCGATGGTCTCGGCGGCCGGCTCTTCGTAGCGGTCGGTGAGTTCCAGAACGTCATCGTCCTGCGTCGACGGCGTCTCGTCCATCATCGCCGGCGAAACGTCGACCGGCTCGGGCTCCGGCTCATAGGCGGGCGCGACCTCGGGGGCCGCCGCCTGGGCCGTCTCGGCCGGGGCATCGTCTTCGGAGATGATCCGGCGGATCGACGCCAGGATCTCCTCCATCGTCGGTTCCTGAGCGGTCTGATCGGTCATGGTTCAACCTTGGACGGAGCGTCGCGACGGGCGGTCGGCGGCGTGAAGGGACGTCCTGTCGTCGCACCATCGGCAGGCGGAATCAACGGACGTTTTCGCCTCTCAGGTTAATACGGACGCAGCTCGCCCGGCGCCGTCCGGATCACGTCGCCCTTCAACCGCTGATCGATCGGCGCGTCGGGCGCATCCGGCGTGGCGGTGATCGGAGGGGCCGCGATGCGGTCCAGCGCCTCGATCGCGCCTTCCCACGGCAAGGCGCCCCGGTTGCGCACGCGGTCGTAATTCGCGGCCGGATCATAGACCTCCGCGCCCGGAGCCAGCACGGTGATGTCCAGCCGGCCCATGGCCAGAAGCAGGTTGGCCTGGGCCACGTACTCGTTGCGCCGCGCGGTGGCCAGGGCGACCTCGGCGTTGCGGAGCTCCAGCTCGCCGTTGAGCACGTCCAGGGTGGTGCGCAGGCCGACCTGCGCCTCCTGACGCACGCCTTCTGCCGCGACGGTGGCGGCGCGCACCGCCTCCTCGCCCGCCAGCACCGTGGCGCGTGCCGAGACCAGCTGGGCATAGGCGTTGGACACCGACTGCAAGACGCCGCGGCGTTCGCCCTCGATGGCGATCTGGGCGACGTTGGCCTGCTCCAGCGCCTGGGCGACGCGCGAGCCGTTCAGCCCGCCGGTGAAGATCGGCACCGACAGGGTCGCGCCGGCGCGGAACGAGGTCTCGTCCGCCAACTGGCCCAGGTCGCCCAGATCGTTGGTCGAGCCGCCGTAGGACGCGGTCGCGCGCACCGACGGCAAATATTCGGCGCGCGCCAGGGCGACGCGGCCCTCCGCAGCGGCCAGACCATAGACCGCGGAGCGGATGTCCGGATTCTCGTCAAGGGCCACGGCCAGGGCCGAGTCGAAGTCCGCCGGGACGCCGGGAAGCTGCGGCAGAGGGGTCAACGTGCCCGGCGCCTGACCGACCACGGCGGCGTAGGCGGCGCGGCTCACGGCGAGTTGGGCGCGGGCATTGGCCAGATCGGCCTGCGACTGGGCCAGTCGCGCCTCGGCCTGCGCAACGTCCGTTCGGGTGATCTCGCCGACCTCGAAGCGGGCGTTGGCTTCATCACGCTGGCGCTCCAGCACGGTCAGGTTCGACTCGCGGATGCGCAGGATCTCCTCGTCGCGCAGCACGTCGGCATAGACCTGGATCACCGAAGCCAGCACCTGTTGCTCGACTCCGCGAAGGTTCTCGCGGCCGGCCATGACGTTGGCCTCGGCGACCGAAATGCCCAGACCGATGCGGCCGCCCGACCACAGGGTCTGGGACAGGCCGATGCTGACGCTTCCTGAGGTCGAGTCGTTGTTGGACGCCGGCACGTTGATGGTGGTGTCCGGGATTCCGTCGCCGTCGGTGTCGATCTCGCGGGCGCCGCCCGCGCTGTCGGAGAAATTGTAGTTCGCGCTGGCCGAGACGTCGATCGACGGGCGCAGCCCCGCCCGCGCCTGGGGCACCGACTCGTCGAGGGCCCGCTGGCTGGCCCGCTGGCCCAGCACGGTGGGATTGGTGCGGTAGGCGAGGTCGGCTGCGCTCCCCAGCGTCTCCTGCGCGAAGGCGGGGGCGGCCAGACCGGCCGCGACGGCCAGGACGGCGGCGGAAACCAACGCTCGGGTGTGGTTCAGCATGTTCAGACCTTGAGACCCGCGCCGGGGGAGCGGCGCCGTATTGTGACCGAGGTAAGTGCGGAAACCCTCTGCCGCACGCCAGTTAAGTTTTATTCACGCGCGACGCGCCCCGATCCGTCGTCACAGCGCGAAGGCGGGGGCCGGTCGCAGGGCGTCCAGCACCGGCGGCGCCGCGTCGAACAGCTCGCGCCGCGAAATGCCTCCATGCTCGCCCCGCACGTACAGGACGGCCCGACCCACGGGTCCGGCGCGCTCCACGAACACGGCACGTCCGCCGGGCTGCAGCGCCCCCAGCCACGCGTGGGGCGCCGTCGGCACGCCGCCCTCGCTGACGATCAGGTCCCAGCCCTCGCCATGCGGTTCGGCCAGCGGCGCGACGACCGGAGTCACCCCCTGTTCTTCCAGGGCCGCGCCGACCACGTCGAACACCGCGGGATCCGCTTCCTGGGCCGTGACCGTCAGTCCCATCCGCGACAGCACGGCCGCGGCGTACGGGCCGGCGATCGCCAGCGCCCGTTCGCCCTCGCGCGGCACGGCGAACTGCAGCATCTTCGCGACCTCCCGGACCTCCATCAGGCTGCGGCCCGGGACGATCTCGACCTCGACCTCGGCGTAGGCCGAGAACTCGCGGCCCGGGGCGCAGAACTTCTCGCGCGGCACGGCCAGCAGAGCCGCCTGCAGCGCCCGGTCGGTGACGTCGTTGACGCGGACCTGGCTGTCCACCATCGCCTTGCGCGCCGCGGTCATGTCCATGTTTGTCACCAGCTGTTGATTTGCAGCGCGCTTATAGGCGAAGGCGCGCCCTTGGGGAACCGTCAATACGGTCACGGCGCGTTGATTTCAAAGTCGCGTTGCGGCGCGTCATCCGATCTGATAGCTGACGCCCCTCGCGATGACGCGGGCCCCCGAAAGGCCCCGCGGCCTGATGGCGGAGTGGTGACGCAGCGGACTGCAAATCCGCGTACCCGAGTTCGATTCTCGGTCAGGCCTCCATCGCGATCCTCAGATCACCACCACGGATCCGGACGCGCCGTGAACCCGGCGGCGCGTTCCAGCGCGTCGGCCACCTGGAAAACCGTCGCCTCGTCCAGCGCCTTGCCGATGACCTGCAGCCCCAGCGGCAGGCCGCCCGAATCCACGCCGGCGGGAACGGAGATTCCCGGCAGGCCCGCGAGATTGGCGGTCACCGTGAAGATGTCGTTCAGATACATCTGCAGCGGGTCGATCTGCTTGTCGCCCAAGGCGAAGGCCGCCGACGGCGTCGACGGCGTAAGGATCGCGTCCACCCGACCCCAGACGTCGTCGAAGTCCTGGGCGATGCGGCGGCGCACCTTCAGAGCGCGGACGTAATAGGCGTCGTAGAATCCGGCCGACAGGACATAGGCGCCGATGGTCAGGCGACGCTGGACCTCCTTGCCGAACCCCTCGGCCCGGCTGGTCTCGTACAGATCCGTCAGCGACTTCGCCTCGGCCGCGCGATGGCCGAAGCGCATGCCATCGTAGCGCGCCAGGTTCGACGACGCCTCGGCGGGAGCGATGATGTAATAGGCCGGAAGGGCGTATCTGGTGTGTGGCAGGCTGATCTCGACGATCTCGGCGCCGCCGTCCTTCAGCCACTGGACGCCCTGATCCCATAGCTTCTGGATCTCGGCCGGCATCCCGTCGACGACGTATTCCCTGGGCACGCCGATGCGCAGGCCTCTGACGCCCTTGTTCAGCGACTGCGTCCAGTCGGGCGTCTCGACGTCCAGACTGGTGGAATCCTTCGGATCGAACGAGCACATCGACCGCAGCAGGATCGCGGCATCCTCGACCGTCTTCGTGATCGGCCCGGCCTGATCCAGCGAACTGGCGAAGGCGACCATGCCGAAGCGGCTGGCCCGGCCGTAGGTCGGCTTGATGCCGACCGTCCCGGTGAAGGCCGCCGGCTGGCGGATCGACCCGCCCGTGTCCGACGCCGTCGCCGCCAGGCACAGGTCCCCCGCCACCGACGACGCGGAGCCGCCGGACGAGCCGCCGGGCGTGAGGTCGGCGTTGGACGTCTTCGACTTCCACGGATTGACCACGGGGCCGAAGGCGCTGGTCTCGTTGGACGAGCCCATGGCGAACTCGTCCATGTTCAGCTTGCCCAGCATCACCGCCCCGTCGCGCCACAGGTTGGCGGTGACGGTGGATTCATACGGCGGCACGAAGCCGCGCAGCATGTTGGAACCCGCCGTCGTCTGCACTCCGTCGGTGCAGAACAGGTCCTTGATCCCCAGCGGCGCGCCCTGCAGCGGCGCCGCCTCGCCGGCCTTCAGCCGTGCGTCGGCGGCGCGCGCCATGCCCAGCGCCTTGTCGGCGGTCACCTCGACGTAGGCGTTCAGCGTCGGGTTGGCCGCCTCGATGCGGCCAAGGAACGCCGTGGTGATCTCTTCCGAGGAAAACTTGCGCGCCTTCAGCCCGTCCAGCGCGGCCTTCAGCGTCAGGGTGGTCAGCTCGCTCATTCCACCACCTTCGGCACCACGAAGAATCCGTCCGCCGACTTCGGCGCGTTCGACAGCACGGCGTCGACCTTGGCGCCGTCGGTCACGACGTCATCGCGCAGGCGCAGCGGCTGGGCGACGTTTGACGTCATCGGCTCCACGCCCTCCACGTCGACCTCGTTAAGCTGCTCGATCCAGGCCAGGATGCCGTTCAGCTCGGCGGCCAGGGGCTCCAGCCGGTCCTCGGGCGTCTTGATCCGGGCGAGATGCGCGACCTTGCGCACCGTCGCGGCGTCGATGGCCATGCGGCCCTCCTGCACGTGCGGTGAAGGCGCGGGATTAGCCGCGCGATGGTCAAATCTCAAGGACGGTACGCGATCAGGAGGACCCAGTCCGCCTCGCGGCCCTCGATCCCGTGCCACGAAACGATCTCCAGCCCGCCCCGCTCGACGGCGTCGCGCATCTCTTCCTGACTTCGCCGCACCGGCTCGGAGATTCCGCCTTCAGCCCCCGCCCGCTCGTCTTCTGCCTCTCCTTCCTGAAAACTGATCAGCAGCACGCCGCCGCGACGAAGGGCGGCGGCCATGCGGGCGACGACCTCGTCGGTCCGGACGCGCGCGACGTGTTGAAGCACATACAGGCCGACGAGGCCGTCCCACGGCCCGCCCAGATCGTCGTCGAGCAGATCGAGCCGCTCGACGGTCTTTCCCCGCGACGTCTGAAACCCGATGAAGCCCTCCGACAGATCGGTGCGCCGCACCGTCACGCCGCGCGACTCCAGAAAATCGGCGTCCCAGCCGGGGCCGGACGCCACTTCCAGCACCCGCGCTCCTTCGCCGACCGCGTCGGCGAACCGCCTCAGGGCCTCCCGGGTCTCGGGATGGCCGTTCCGCGTGATCTCAGCATAGGTCCCGGCACAGGAGTCATAGGCCTCGACCGACCGGCGGCGGTCCTCGCTCACCTGGCCGGCGTGACCGTGACGGCCACCGGCGCCGCGCCGTCCGCGCCCGGCGCCCAGCCGACGATCAGACGACGGGTCGTGGAACCGATCTCGCTGGTTTCGGGATCCATGGTGCTCTCGTCGATCTCCAGCTCCACGCGGCCGGGTCCGGCCGACAACACCCGGTAGTCCAGAAAGTCGCCGATCCTGAAGACGCGCCAGCCCTCGGCCGGATCGATGAAGAAGGCGACGTAGGTGTAGAGGCCGTTCATCGCCGGATCGCCGCCGGCCGTGCCGAACATCTTGACCGTCAGCGCGCCCTGCCCCTCGACCGGCGTCAGTTCGACCACGGCCGCGGCCTGCTGCAGGTTCGGGTCCGCATCGGCCGACAGGGTCTGGGCCGGGCCGGTCGGCGTGAGCGGCCCGGTCGCCGGACGTTCAGGGGGCGTCTTGTCCTTCACGGGGCCGTCCTGCGTCGCGTCGCAGCCGGCCAGCATCAGCGTCGCCACGGCCGACATGATGATGGATCTCATGTGTCCCACCCCTCGGTTTCGCGGCAGCTTGCGCCTTGACTTGCGGCCGCGCCAGCCCCACCGCCGCAAGGTGATCGACCTGACCCTTGAGCAGCTCCGCGAGCAGACTCCCCCGAACACGCCGTGGTTCGGCCTGGACCTCGGCGAGAAGACCATCGGCGTGGCCACGTCCGATCCCGGTCGCGTGATCGCCAGTCCGCTGCAGCTGATCCGCAAGGCGAAGTTCACCGACGACGCCAACGCCCTGCTGAAACTGATGGACGCCCGCCAGGCCTCCGGTCTCGTGATCGGCCTGCCGCTGAACATGGACGGCAGCGAGGGCCCGCGGGCCCAGTCCTGCCGAGCCTTCGCCCGCAACCTCCAGCGCCTGCGCGCCGTGCCGGTCGCCTTTCAGGACGAGCGCCTGTCGACCAGCGCGGTGGAGCGCTTCCTGATCGAGGACCTCGACCTGAATCGCAAGCGTCGGGCGCAGGTGATCGACCGCACCGCCGCCGCCTGGATCCTGCAGGGCGCGCTGGACCGGCTGAGGGGCTGATGGGCGCCCTGCTCGCCGGGGTCCTGCCGGTCTTCGTCCTGATCGCCGTCGGCTACGGCCTGCGCAAATCGGACTTCCTGCCGGACGCGACGTGGCGGCCGATCGAAAAGCTGTCGATCAACCTCCTCTATCCCGGCTTCCTGATCCCCGCGATCTGGAGCGCCGACATCTCCGGCGGCGGCGCGGGCGCGGCCGGGTTGGCGGCGGTGACCTCGGTCCTCGTCATCGCCACGATCACCCTGCTGCTGAAGCCGCTGATCCGGCTGGAAGGCCCCGCCTACACCAGCGTCTTCCAGGGCGTGATCCGCTGGAACAGCTTCGTCTTCCTGCCGGTGATCCAGTCGGTCTACGGGCCCGACGGCCTGGCGCTGGCCGCCGTCGTCATCGGCGCGATGATCCCGGTGACCAACATCCTGTGCGTCGTCGTGCTGGAGCGCTGGGGCGCCGACCGCAAGCCGATGTCGCCGCTGACGCTGGCGCGCGCGATCCTGACCAACCCCATCCTGGTCGCCTGCCTGATCGGACTGGCCTTGAACATGGCGGGCGTGCCGCGCCTGCCCGGTCTGTCCGACACGCTGGAGTTGCTGGGCGCAGCCGCCCTGCCGCTGGGCCTGATCGTGGCCGGCGCCGGCCTCAGCTTCGCCGAGGTGGCGCGGCGCAAGATCACGATCGCCGCGGTGACCTTCGTCAAGCTGGGGATCACTCCGCCGCTGATGTGGGGGCTGTGCGTCCTCTACGGCGGCGACGCGACGGCCCAGGGCATAGCCCTGATGTGCGGCGCGGCCCCCGGCGCGGCGGCCAGCTACATGCTCGCGCGGCAGATGGGCGGCGACGCCCCCCTGATGGCCGGAGTCGTCGCCCTGACCACGGTCGCCGCCGCCGCCGTCATCCCGATCCTGCTGGTGCTGTTCCATCTGGCCTGAGTCTGGCCTATGACGCGGCTTTGATGACCGAAGCCGCCGTCCCCGACGCGATCGCAGAGCGGCTGACGCCGTTTCCGACCGACCATTTCCTGTCGGCGACCGACCTCAATCCTCCAGCCGCCCACGCGCTGCTGGACCTCGCGGACGCCTTCGCCGAGCACAATCGTCAGACCTCATCGCGCCCGCTGGACCTGATGGCGGGGCGCACGGTGGTGAACCTGTTCTTCGAGAACTCGACCCGGACCTCCTCCTCCTTCGAGATCGCGGCCAAGCGCCTGGGCGCCGACGTCGTCACCATGCCGGTTCAGGCCTCTTCGGTGGCCAAGGGCGAGACCCTGATCGACACGGCGGTGACCCTGAACGCCATGGCGCCGGAGATTCTCGTCGTGCGCCACGGCGCGTCCGGCGCGGCGCATCTGTTGTCGCAGAAGGTCGGCTGCGCCGTCGTCAACGCCGGCGACGGCCGTCATCAGCACCCGACCCAGGCCCTGCTGGACGCCCTGACCATCCGCCGCACCTTCGGCGACGTGGGCGGCCTGACCGTCGCCATCTGCGGCGACGTGGCCCACAGCCGCGTGGCGCGGTCCAACATCGCGCTTCTGTCCATGCTGGGCGCCCGCGTTCGCCTCGTGGGGCCGCCGACCCTGATCCCCTCCGCCGCCGCCCGGTGGGGTTGCGAGGTCTTCCACCACATGCGCGAGGGCCTGGCCGGCGCCGACGTCGTCATGATGCTGCGCCTGCAGCTGGAGCGGATGGAGGGCGCCCTGATCCCCTCGACCCGGGAATATTTCCGCTTCTGGGGCCTGGATCGCGAGAAGCTGGCCTGGGCCGCGCCGGGGGCCAAGGTCATGCACCCCGGGCCGATGAACCGGGGGGTCGAGATCGATTCCGACGTCGCCGACGATCTGACCGTCTCCCTGATCCAGCAGCAGGTCGAGATGGGGGTGGCCGCGCGCATGGCGGTGCTGGCCGCCCTGACCGAGCGCCGTCATGGAGGTGGCCGATGACCGCCTTCGCCGTCGTCAACGCCCGCCTGCTGGACCCGGCGTCGGGCCTGGACGCGACGGGCGCCCTGCTGGTCGAGGACAGCCGCATCGTCGACGTGGCCGCCGGCGGCTCCGCGCCCTCCGGCGTCGAGATCGTCGAGGCCGAAGGGCTGTGCCTGGCGCCCGGACTGATCGACGTGCGCGTCAAGACCGGCGAGCCCGGCGCCGAGCCCAAGGAGACGCTGAAGTCGGCGAGCCTCGCGGCCGCGGCCGGAGGCGTCACGACCATCGTCGTCCAGCCCGACGTCGACCCGGCGGTCGACGATCCGGCAATGGTGGACTTCATCCACCGGCGCGGGGCGGCCCTCGATCTCGTCCGGGTCCTTGCGGCCGGAGCTCTGACCCGGGGCTGCTCGGGCGAACGCATGGCCGAGATCGGGCTGATGGACGAAGCCGGCGCCGCATACTTCACCGACGGCGACCACACGATCGTCAACAGCCGCGCCCTTCAGCGCGTCATGACCTATGCCGCCGCCTTCGACGCGCTCGTCGCGGTTCGTCCCGTGGAGCCATGGCTGAACGACGGCGCGGTGGCCACGGCGGGAGACGCCGCGGCGTGGGCGGGCCTCGCCGCCGCTCCGGCCCTGGCGGAGCGGATCCAGCTGCATCGCGACCTCACGCTGGCCGAGCTCACCGGCGTCCGGATTCTGGTCGATCTGATCTCGACGGAGGCGGCGCTGGACTCGCTGGACCGGGCACGTGCACGCGGCCTGCAGGTCGCCGCCAGCGTCTCGATCAATCATCTCTGTTTCAACGATCTCGACGCCGGCGACTGGCGCACGTTCTACCGGCTCGATCCCCCGCTGCGGGCAGAGAGCGACCGGCTGGCGATGATCGAGGGCGTGCGCGACGGAAGGATCGAGGTCATCACCTCGGCCCACACGCCGGCGCCTGCGGAAGACAAGCGCCGCCCCTTCGCCCAGGCCGCGCCCGGCGCCGTCGGGTTGGAGACCCTGCTCGCGGCGGCGCTGACGCTTCACCACGAGCACGAGCTGACCTTGCTGGAGGTTCTGCGCCCCCTGACGCTCGGCCCCGCAGAGCTGCTGGGACTGGACGGAGGCCGATTGACGGCCGGCGCGCCCGCCGATTTCGTGCTGTTCGACCCGAACGCGCCGGTGGTGATCGACGCCGACGCCCTGCGCTCCAAATCCCGCAACTCGCCCTTCGACGGTCGGCGACTGCAGGGCAAGGTCGCCGCGACCTGGGTCGGCGGTCGGAGGATCTTCGGCTAGCCGATCCTGACGCCCGTCATCGAGATGGATCCGCCCTCGATCACGTCGTTGAAGAACTCCACCGCGTCGTCCCTTCGACGCTGCGCGGCCACATAGAGCAGCGGCAGAAAGTGCTCGTCGGTCGGCACGCTCAACTGCGCCTCCTCGGCGAGGTCGATCCAGTTCGTCAGGGCTTCGACGTCGTCGCGCAGAAGGGCTGCCTTCACCGCCTCGTTGAACGACGCAGCCCACGGATAGGCGTCGCCGCCGTCGCGCTTCCAGGTCCGCAGATTGTGGACGAAATCGCCCGAACCCGCGATCGCCACGCCTTCGTCACGCAGGACCGTGAGCCGGCGCGCGGTCTCGACGTGGCCCGCCGCGTCCAGACCACGGTCCAGAGACAGCTGCACGACCGGCACGTCGGCTTCCGGCCAGACGTGGGCCAGGACGGACCATGTTCCGTGATCGAGGCCCCACTCCTTGACCGGCGTCGCGCCCGTGAGGGCTGCGACGCGCTCCGCCAGCGCCGGAGAGCCGGGCGCCGGATACCGGTAGGCATGAAGCTCGGCCGGGAACCCGCGGAAGTCGTGGATCGTCTCCGGATCCGCCTGCGCCGTCACGCGCAACCCTTCGGTCTCCCAGTGGGCGGAGATCATGACGACGCCCTTCGGCTTGCCGATCTCCCGGCCCAGCCTGCCCCACGCGTCGGCGTGGGGCCCGCCCAGGGCGTTGATCGGGGAGCCGTGGCCGAAGAAGACCGCGGGCTGGCTCACGCCCTGCCCTTCTCCAGCTTCGCCGCCGTCTCCGCGACGTAGCGGCCCTGCCAACGCGCGCCTTCCAGCTCATTGTCGGACGGAAAACGCGAGCCGTCGCCGCCGGTGATGGTGGTGGCGCCGTAGGGGCTGCCGCCGGTGATCTCGTCCATGCGCGACTGACCCTGCCAGGCATACGGAAGGCCGGCGATCAGCATGCCGTGGTGCAGCAGGGTCTGGATCAGGCCGATCAGGGTCGTCTCCTGTCCACCGTGCTGGGTCGCGGTGGAAGTGAAGGCCGAGCCGACCTTGCCGACCAGCGCGCCCTTGGCCCACAGCGGACCGGTCTGGTCGAGGAAATTGCGCATCTGGCTGGCCGCCGTGCCGTACCGCGTGCCCGCGCCGACGATCACGGCGTCATAGTCGGCCAATTCTTCCGGCTTCGCGATCGGGGCCGCCTGATCCAGCTTGTAGCCGCTCTTCTTCGCCAGCTCCTCGGGCACCAGTTCCGGCGCCCGCCTGACGTCCACGGTCGCGCCCTCGACCGACCGCGCCCCTTCGGCCACGGCCTCTGCCATCCGCTCGGTGTGGCCATAGGTGGAGTGATAGAGAACCAGGATCTTCGGCATAGTCGCCCTCCGTCTGCGCTGGTGACGCACATTCGTCACCGTAATGGTTACGGAAATGGCGAACAGATCCGGGCCTTCAAGCCCCGTGCGTCAAAAAGGACAGACCCGGTCATAGAAGGCTCGGTCGGCCGGCACGGTTCCACCCTCTTCAAGGCGATAGCGGTGCTCCACCACCATTGCCTGTTGCTCGATGTTCAGCCCATCCCAGACGCAGTCGGGCACGGGGACGTAGGCATAGGCCTGGGGCCCGTCTCCGGCCCTCAGCTTGGCGAACAGCAGGTTGGTCCCCGCCTGTGCCTGCCAGACGTGCACCAGCTCGTGGACGAACGTCGCCCGCACGGACAGCGGGCTCGCGCTCAGATCGTGAGACAGCGTCGCGCGCGGCCAGCAGATCCAGTCGACCCCGAACCAGCGTCCGGGCACGAATGCGCGGGGAAACGGCGTCGCCAGCACGCGCACCCGCGCCACGTCCAGCGCCGTGCCGAACACCCGCGCGGCCAGGGCCGCTTCGCCCTCAGTCAACCGGGTGAGAATAGGCCTCGGTCTCGGGTGTGGGTCCGGTCCATTCCCAGTGCCAGGGTTCGAAGACATAGGGCACGAATCCAAATCGGTGGGCGTTCTGCACCAGCCAGCGATAGGTCGCCCCCCGGCTCATGTACTGGCGGCTGACCGGACTGGTCGAGTCGACGCCCAGACCCTCGACGTGGCCGACGTACAGATCGACCGCCGTGCCGGTGCGGTGCGGCGAGCAGACCGCGCGCCTTTGACCATCGCAGTTGCCTTCCGCCGCGCAACGCGCGGCGTCGGCCGCCGGGTCCCGCCAGCCCGAGAAGATCTGCAGCAGCTCGGGATCGGCCGCGATCTCCGGCACCTCGCGCCGCGCCGCCGCCCGCATGGCGCGATAGGCGTGCAGCACGTCATAGCGCAGCAGCCGCGTGATCCGGTCCGCGTGCTCCTCGTCCAGTTGAAGGTAGCCCAGATCCCGCTGCGACGCGGCCTCCGGACACTCCTCTCCGCGCACACGGGCCATGATGAAGGGTCGCCGCTCCTGCCAGATGCCGCGAAACACCTGGAAGGTCGCGCCGTCGAACTGTCCGGTGACCGTCAGGTCGTGCCGCTCCTGGAAACGCGCCAATGCCTCGGCGAAAGCCGGCGTGCCGGGGCCGCACGGCGTGGACAGCTCGCGCTGGATCAGGGGCAGATAGGTCTCCCAGCCGTATTCCACCGTGCCGAACGGCGACCAGGTCATGCCCCAAAGCGAGTTGCCGTTGGTTTCCGCCGAGCCGCCCCACATGCCGGGGTGAGAGGCGGCGCAGACGTCGTCCTGCGCCCGCGCGGCGCCGGCCGTCGCCAGGCCGGCCGTCGCGGCAAGAAGGAGCAGGGTCCGCCTCATGGCCGCAGAAGGCCCGACTCCCCCGTCCGCATCAAGTGCGCGCTCCCGTCGCGGCGAAAAGGCTGGCAAGGTTTCGGCGGCCGACTCGCGGCCCGGAGCCCTCCATGACGACCGCCGCCCCGCGCCGCTCCAACGCGACGCTCGCCGCCTTCGCCGCCTCGTGCCTGCCGTATGCGTCACTGGGCCTGCCGGTCTACGTCACCCTGCCCGAGTTCTACGCCAGCCACGTCGGCGTGCCGCTGGCCGCCGTCAGCCTGATCTTCCTGATCGTCCGCCTCGCCGACATCGTGGTGGACCCCTTCCTCGGCATGGTCATCGACCGCACTTCGACGAAGTGGGGCCGCTATCGGGTCTGGATGGCGATCGGCGCGCCCATCCTGATGATCTCGGTCGCCATGCTGTTCTTCGTCGGCCGGGGCGCCGACGCGACCCACCTCGCGGTCTGGCTGGTCGTCATGTACCTCGGCTACTCGATCAGCCTGCTCAGCCAGATGAGCTGGGCCGCCGTCCTGTCGCCCGACTATGACCAGCGGTCGCGCATCTACGGCTGGTGGCAGGTGGCCAACATCGTCGGCGTGCTGGCGGTGCTGCTGATCCCCGTCGTGGCGCAGGAGATGCTGGGCAAGTCCTACGTCGAAGCCGTGCGCATGCAGGGCGGCTTCATCGTGGGCCTGCTGCCGATCGCCCTTCTCGTCACCTTCCTGTTCACGCCCGAGCCCCGCAACGTCGCCCCGCCGCCCCACGGGGGCGTGGGCGCGACGCTGAAGCTGATCCTCAAGCCCGTCCTGCGTCGCTTGCTGCTGTCCGACCTGCTGCTGGGCGCCGCGCGCGGGCTGATCGGCGTGCTGTTCTTCTACTTCTTCGAGCAGGCGCGCGGGTTCGAGCGCGACCAGACCTCGATCCTGCTGCTGGTCTATTTCGTCGCCGGTCTGGTCGGGGCGCCCCTCTGGGCCTGGCTGGCCACGCGCGTGGGCAAGCACCGGGCGCTCGCGGTCGGCAGCGTCTATTTCGCCGCCAGCTTCGCCGCCGCCACACTGCTGGTGCCGGCCGGAGACTTTCCCTCCGCGCTGGCCGCCATCTTCGGCACGGGACTGGCCTTCGGCGCGGCCGACCTGCTCCTGCGCGCCATGATGGCCGACGCGTCGGACGCCGTGCGGCTGGACGACGGCGCCGACCGGACGGGCCTGCTGTTCTCCATCCTGAACGCCACGTCCAAGCTGGGCTATGCGTTTTCGGTCGGCGCCTTCGCCGTGCTGGAATGGATCGGCTTCGATCCCGCGCCGGGCGCGGTGAACGAACCCGGCGTGATCCTGGGCCTGCAATGGCTGTTCATCGCCGCGCCGGTCGTCCTGTTGCTGGTCTCGGCGCTGGTGCTGCGCATCTATCCGCTGACGCCGGAAGCCCACGCCGAGGTCCGCGCCAAACTGGCCGCCCGCGACGGGGAAGCCGCATGACCGCCCCGATCGAGCGCCTGAAATCGATCATGGTCCGCCTGCGCGACCCCGTCGGCGGCTGCCCGTGGGACGTGGAGCAGACCTTCGCCACCATCGCGCCCTACACGCTGGAAGAGGCCTATGAGGTCGCCGACGCCATCGACCGCGGCGACTTCGACGACCTGCGCTCCGAGCTCGGCGATCTGCTGTTCCAGGTGATCTTCCACGCCCGCATGGCGGAAGAGAAAGGTCTTTTCGCCTTCGACGACGTCGCCGCCGCCATCGCCGACAAGCTGGAGCGCCGCCATCCCCACGTCTTTGGGGAGGAGGCCGCCCGCCCCGACGGCGCCTCGCAGAAGCTGCGATGGGAGGACATCAAGGCCGCCGAGCGCGCCGAGAAAGCCCAGCACGGCGTGCTGGACGACGTCCCCGTCGGCCTGCCCGCCCTGCACCGCGCCGCCAAGCTGACCAAGCGCGCCGCCCGCGTCGGCTTCGACTGGCCGTCCACCGACGAGGTGTTCGCCAAGCTGGAGGAGGAGATCGCCGAACTGAAGGCCGAGATCGCCGCCGGCGACGCGCGCAAGGCCGCCGAAGAAATGGGCGACCTCCTCTTCGTCGTCGCCAACTTGGCCCGCAAACTGGGCGTCGAACCCGAGGACGCCCTCCGCGGCGCCAACGCCAAGTTCGTCCGCCGCTTCCACTTCATCGAGGCGGAGCTGGCCAAAGGCGGACGCACCCCGGACCAGAGCGATCTGGCCGAGATGGACGCGCTGTGGGATGCGGCGAAGGCGGCGGAGCGCCGTTGACGTCTCCTCCCCGTTCCGCAGGAATGGGGAGGGGCACCGCGAAGCGGTGGAGGGGACTCTTGGCCACGCGGCAACTGGTCGAACGCGCCCGCAAGATGCGTCGCGCCCTCACGCCACCGGAAGCGCGCCTCTGGAGTGCGGTGCGGCGGGGCCAGATCGAAGGACTGAAGTTCCGTCGCCAGCCTCCTGTCGGCTTCCACATCCTCGACTTCTACTGCGCCGAGACGAAGCTGGCCGTTGAAATGGATGGACAAGGCCACGACCGCCCGGATCAGATGCGACACGACGCCGAGCGCACCCTATGGCTCACCGGTCAGAGCATTCGCGTAATCCGGATCGCGGCCGAGGACGTTCGCACCGAACTCGATGGGGTGGGCGCGTTCATCACGCAGGTCGCGGCCGAACGGAGCTCGCGGTAGGCGCCCCTCCACCGCTTCGCGGTCCGCCTCCCCACCGTTCCGATGGGGAGGAGACGGGTCAGCCGAACGCCCGCTCCCACCGCCCCAGCGCCGCGGGGTGCAGCCGCACCGTGACCCGCGTCCGCCCCTCGGCGTCCGTCTCGCGCCCCGTCACGCGGCCGTTCTCGTACAGCCAGGCCAGCGCCTCGCCCTGCGAGGGTTCCAGCGTCAGCTCCATCTCCGGCTCGTCGTCGATGCGGTCGGCGATCGCCCGACGCAAGGCCTCGATCCCCTCGCCGGTCCAGGCCGAGACCGGCACGGCCCCACCCTCGCCCGCCCGCGCGGCCTGCCCCTCGGCCAGCTCGCGCGCCTCGGGCGTCAGCAGGTCGATCTTGTTCCAGACCTCCAGCACGCGCCGCGCCTTGCCCTCGACCGGCGGGATCTGCTTCAGCACCGCCTCGACGTCCTTGGCCTGCGCCTCGGTGTCCTCCGACGCTATGTCCCGCACATGCAGGATCAGGTCGGCCTCGCCCACCTCCTCCAGCGTCGCGCGGAAGCTGTCGACCAGTTCGTGCGGCAGGTCGGAGATGAAGCCCACGGTGTCGGCGATGATCGCCGGCCGCCCCTGCGGCAGCTTCAGCGTCCGCTGGGTCGTGTCCAGCGTGGCGAACAGCAGATCCTTGGCCAGCACCTCGGACCCCGTCAGCCGGTTGAACAACGTCGACTTGCCGGCATTGGTGTAGCCGACCAGCGCCACGGTCGGATGCGGGGCCTTGGCCCGCTGCTTCCGCTGCAGGCCGCGCGTGCGCCGCACCTCCTCCAACTCGCCCTTCAGCTTGACGATGCGGTCGGCGATCAGTCGGCGGTCGATCTCGATCTGGGTCTCGCCGGGGCCGCCGGTCGACCCGGTGCCGCCGCGCTGACGCTCCAGATGGGTCCAGGTCCGCACCAGCCTCGAGCGCTCGTACTCCAGCCGCGCCAGCTCGACCTGCAGCTTGCCTTCCCGCGTCCGCGCGCGGCGGCCGAAGATTTCCAGGATCAGCCCGGTGCGGTCGATGACCTTGGCGTCCCAGGCCTTTTCAAGATTGCGCTGCTGCACAGGGCTCAGCTGGTCGTCGACCACCACGGCCTCGGCCTCGGCCGCCCGCACCAGCGCCGCCAGCTCCTCGACCTTGCCCGATCCGAACAGGGTCGCAGGCACGGGCTTGCGCACGCGCACGATCTCCTGGGCGCGGACGTCCAGGTCCAGCGCGCGGGCCAGACCTGTGGCCTCCTCCAGACGTTCGGCCGCCGCCCGGTCCGCGCCCTCGCGCCGGTCGGGATGGACGACGACGGCCCGGATCAGCGGGACGGCATGATCGATGTGTTTGGACAATCAGTCTTCTTCGGCGTCGGGCTCGTACAGCTGCACGGGCGCCGACGGCATGATGGTCGAGATGGCGTGCTTGTAGACCAACTGGGACTGGCCGTCCCGGCGCAGCAGCACGCAGAAATTGTCGAACCAGGTCACGATGCCCTGCAGCTTGACCCCGTTGACCAGGAAGATGGTCAGGGGCGTCTTGGTCTTGCGGACCGCGTTCAGGAAGGTGTCCTGCAGGTTCTGGCGTTTGTCTTGCGACATGGCGGGTTGGCCCCTGTTCTTGTTGTTTCCGTCCGGTCGGGCGGTGCGGCACCCTAGCGGTCGATGACGCGCCGGAGCAACGGCTAGATGGCCTCTTCGCGCGCCCGTTCAAGATACAGTTTGCGCAGCCGCCTCGTGATCTCGCCCGGCTTGCCGTCGCCGATCTTCGCGCCGTCGACCGAGATCACCGGCATCACCCAGGCGCTGGCGGCGGTGTAGAAGGCCTCCTTCGCCCTCTTCGCCTCCTCGACGGTGAAGGCCCGTTCGTCGAAGGTGATCCCCGTCTCGCGCACGAGTTCCAGCAGCGCCGCGCGGGTGCAGCCGCGCAGGATGTTGGCCTGAACGTCGCGGGTCCGAAGGACGCCATGCTCGTCCACGATCCACGCGTTGGTCGATCCGCCCTCGGTGACCAGACCCATCTCGTCGACCATCCACGCCTCGGCCGCGCCCGCCTCGCGCGCCGCCTGCTTGGCCAGCACGTTCGGCAGCAGACCCACCGTCTTGATGTCGCATCGGCCCCACCGGATGTCCGGCTGGGTGATCACCGCCACGCCCTTCCTGGCCGAGGCTTCGGCCTTGCGCATGTCCATCGGCCGGGCGGTCACCACCACGCTGGGCGCCGTCTCCTCGCCCGGAAAGACATGGTCGCGCCGCGCCGTGCCCCGCGTCACCTGGATGTAGACCAGGCCGTCACGCACCCGGTTGCGTCGCACCGTCTCGCGCAGCACCTGCGTCAGCGCCTCGCGCGTCATCGGGATTCGGATCCTCAATTCGTCGAGGCTGCGATGGAGCCGGGTCATGTGCGCGTCGAAGTCGGCGAGCCGGCCCTCGAATACCGACCACACCTCATAGACGCCGTCGGCGAACTGGTAGCCCCGATCCTCCACATGGACCACGGCGTCCCGATGCGGACGATAGACGCCGTTGACGTAGGCGACTCGCGACATCAGCCCTCGCCCTCCCCGCCCGTCCCGTCCAGATCCTCGTCCCCGCCGCGAGAGGGCGAGACCCCCAGCGACTTCAGCTTCCGGTGCAGCGCCGACCGCTCCATCCCGATGAATCCGGCGGTGCGGCTGATGTTGCCTCCGAAGCGCATGATCTGCGCCGACAGATACTCGCGCTCGAACACCTCACGCGCCTCGCGCAGCGGCAGGGCGATGATCCTGTCGGCCCCCAGGCCGCCGCCGCCCGACGACGTCGACGCCTCCTGCGGCAGCATGTCCGCCGTGATCGGCTCGTCCGCCTCGCCGGAGGCAAGGATCAGCAGCCGCTCCACGTTGTTGCGCAGCTGCCGCACGTTCCCCGGCCACGGGTGAACCTGCATCACCGCCACCGCGTCGTCGGCGATGCGACGACGCGTCAGGCCCTGGGCGGCGCAGATCGACTCCACGAAATGCTCGACCAGTTCGGCGATGTCCTCGCGACGCTCGGACAGCGGCGGCACCCGCACCGGCACCACGTTCAGGCGGTGGAACAGATCCTCGCGGAACCGGCCCTGCTCGATCTCCACCTTCAGATCGCGGCTGCTGGACGACACGACGCGGACGTCGACCTGCACGTCCTGTTCGCCCCCGACGCGGCGGAATCGCTGCTCGACCAGCACGCGCAGGATGCGGCTCTGGCTCTCGCGCGGCATGTCCGCGACCTCGTCCAGATACAGGGTGCCGCCATGGGCGCGCTCGAACACGCCCACCTTGTGCGGGCGGCCCTGGTCGCCCTCCTCGCCGAACAGTTCGACGTCCAGCCGCTCCGGCGTCATCCCGGCGGCCGAAATGGCCACGAACTCGCAGCGCGCGCGAGGGCTGGCGTCGTGAATCTGGCGGGCCACCAGCTCCTTGCCCGATCCCGGAGGGCCCGAGATCAGCACCCGGCTGTTGGCGGGCGCCACCTTGGCGATGGTCGCGCGCAGCGTCTGGGCCGCCGCCGACTTGCCGATCAGCCCCGGCGGGGCCATCACCTGCGTCCGCAGCCGCCTGTTCTCGCGCTTCAGCGCCGCCGCCTCCAGCGCCCGCTGGATCACGACCACCAGACGGTCTGACTTGAACGGCTTCTCGATGAAGTCGTAGGCGCCGCGCTTCAGCGCGCTGACGGCCGTTTCGATGTTGCCGTGGCCGGAGATCATGACGACCGGCAGGTCCTCGTCGACGCCCTTGATGACGTCCAGCAGTTCCAGCCCGTCGAGGCCGCCGCCCTGCATCCAGATGTCCAGCAGGGCCAGCGAAGGCCGCCGCGCGCGGATGGCGGCGATCGCCTCGTCGGAGTTGGACGCCACGCGCACGGCGTGGCCCTCGTCTTCCAGCAGGCCGGACACCAGTTCCCGGATGTCCGCCTCGTCGTCCACGACCAGAATGTCAGCGCCTGTGGGTCGCATCTCGCCTCGCTAGCTCGCCGTCGCGTTTGCAGTCGCAGGGGTCCGGGTCACGCCCGGCTTCAAGGGAAACACCAGGGTCATCCGCGCCCCGCGCAGGGTCTCGGCGTCGCCCAGCTTCAGCTCGCCGCCATGGTCCTCGCAGATGCGCCGCACGATCGCGAGGCCCAGGCCGGTGCCCTTCTCGCGCGTCGTCACATAGGGTTCGGTCAGCCGGTCCCGGTCCTTCTCGGGCAGCCCGATGCCGTCGTCCTCGACGATGAAGCACGCCTGATGGTCCTCGACCGTCAGCCGCGCGACGATGGCCGTAGCCTCGGGATCGCCGGGGCCCTCGACGGCGCGCCGCGCCAGCACGGACTCCCCGGCGTTCTTCAGGATGTTGGTCAGGGCCTGGCCGACCATGCGGCCGTCCCAGTGGGCGACGACCTTCGCCGGCGGCTTCGGCATCTCCACCGCCACGTCCGGATGCGCCACCCGCTGGGCGAACACCGCCTCGCGCAGCAGTTCGGCCGGATTCGCGGCCGTGAAGCGCGGGGTGGGCATGCGGGCGAAGGACGAGAACTCGTCGACCATCCGGCCGATGTCGCCGACCTGCCGGATGATCGTCTCGGTGCAGCGGTCGAAGGTCTCGACGTCGTCCTCCACCCGGCTGCGGTAACGACGGCGCAGGCGCTCGGCGGACAGCTGGATCGGCGTCAGCGGGTTCTTGATCTCGTGAGCGATGCGGCGCGCCACGTCCCGCCACGCGGCGTTTCGCTGCGCGGTGACCAGCCGGGTGATGTCGTCGAAGGTCAGCACCATCTCGCCGCCCAGACCGCCCTCGATCCGCACGCGCAGCCGTCGCGTCTCGCCCTCGCGCGTGACGTCGACGTCCTCCTCGATGTGCGCCTCGCCCCGCTTGAGCAGGTCGCTCAGTTCTGGCGACACCTCGGCCAGGGTCATGCCGATCAGCTCGGTCTCGGCGATGCCGAGCAGCAAAACCGCGCTTTCGTTCACCGCGGAGATCCGCCCCTTGCGGTCAAGGCCGATCACCCCCGCCGACACGCCGGACAGCACCGTCTCGATGAACCGGCTGCGCCCAACCGCCTCTTCGCTGGCGGCCAGCAGGGCCGTCTGCTGCGCCTGAAGGTCCCCCGTCATGCGATTGAAGGCGTTCGACAGCGCGGCCAGATCGTCGACGTCCGACGGCTCGTCGACGCGCGCCGACAGGTCGCCGGCCGCCACCTGGTCCGCGGCTGAGATCAGCCGCCCGATCGGCGCCGAAATGGCGCTGGCGGCGGCCATGCCCAGTCCGACCGCCCCCACCAGCACCAGAAGCGCCGTCTCCAGATAGCTCAGCGCGAACGCCCACTGGAGGCGCTCGCGGCTCTGCTCGGCCTGGCGGTAGGCGACGATCGACTGCTCGCTGTTGCGCATCTGGGAGATCAGGCCCGGCTGCAGCGGCCGGACGGCATAGAGGTAGGCGTCGCCATAGCCCGTCAGCGGATACAGGGCGCGGACCGCGTCGGGCCCCTCGGTGACCCCGCTCGGCGCCTCCTCTCCGGCGGCGGCCAGCTCCAGATCCGCGGGCGGAGGAACGCGGTAGGGCGGCGCCCCGGGCAGTTCACCGCGGGCCAGGACCTGCCCCTCGCCGTCGATGATGTAGAGGGCGGGATAACCGAAGATTCCCGCGGTCTGCGCCAGCAGGGTCGAGAACCAGATCCGGTTCTCCCGGAAGCCGGAAGTCGCCTCGGGAGCCGTGAGCTCGTTGGCCATGGTCGACAGGTCCGCTTCCAGCGTCCCGCCGACATCCTGCAGATAGGCCCGGGCGATGTCGGCGCCGTTCTCGACGGCGTCGCTCACGTTCTTGCTGAACCACTGGTCGACCCCGCGGCTGACCAGCACGCCGAAGACCAGGGCGATGACGACGGCCGGCGCCACCGCGACCAGCGAGAACAGGGTGACGAACCGCAGGTGCAGCCGCGCCCCGGCACGCGATCGGTCCCGCACCAGCGCCAGCACCTGGCGCGCCACCACGATCGCAAGGGTCCCGATGATCAGCAGATTGCCGATCAGCGCCGCCAGCACGATCTGACTGGTGAAGTTCCGGTCCGCCTCCACGCCCGGGGCCGACGGGGCGGTCGCCACCACCCAGATGGCGCCCCCGACGATCAGGAAGGCGACGACGTAGGCCAGGGCGAACAGGGGGCGGCCGCTCATGCCCGAGAGCAGCGGAAGCAGGGGCGCCCGCGCGGTCAGCGCGGGGCTCGGGGCGTCCTGCGGGGTCGTCGACGAGCTCATGCGGACAGGCACTCTCCCCGAGCTGTTGCGCAAAATCAACAGGTCAGTTGCCGAACCGCGTCACTTCAGCCGCCAAAGTATGGCCAACTCCTCCTCAACCTCTTCCGGCCGTTCCAGGCGGCAAAGCCTCGCCTTGGCCGTACGTCGGTCCCCCGGATCCGCCGGCCAGGGCGCCTGTTCGACGTACCAGCCGAGATGCTTGCGGAACATGCGCAGCCCCAACACTTCGCCGTAGAACTCCAGCACTGCGCGGAAATGCTCCACCACCAGAGCATGCCGCTGCGCCGCTCCCGGCTCCGCCCCGGCCGTGCGCCCGTCCAGGGCCGCCTGCATGTCGGCCGCCAGCCACGGGCGTCCGTACACCCCCCGCCCCAGCATCACCGCGTCCGCGCCGGATCGGTCCAGCGCTTCCCGAGCGTGGCCCGCCGACGTCACGTCGCCGTTGACGATGACGGGCACGTCCACTGCGGCCTTGACCTCGGCCACCGCATCCCAGTCGGCCGTCCCGGTGTAGAACTGGCACCGCGTGCGCCCATGCACGGTGACGGCCTTGACGCCCACGTCGCGCGCCCGCGCCGCGATCGTCGGCGCGTTCCGGTCGCGATCGTCCCAGCCCAGACGCATCTTCACCGTCACCGGCCGCGACGTCGCCTTCACGACGGAGTCGATGATCCGCACCGCGAGTTCAGGATGCCGCATCAGCGCCGAACCGGCCGCCGCGCCGGTGACCTCCTTGGCCGGACAGCCGAAATTCAGATCGATCAGGTCGGCGCCCGCCTGTTCGGCCATGCGCGCCCCCTCGCCCATGCTGGTCGGGTCGCGTCCCACCAGCTGGATCACCGTCAGCGGCAAGCCTTCGCCCACGGCGGCGCGCCGCACCACGTCCGGCCGACCGCGCGCGAGCTCGGTCGAGGCCACCATCTCCGTCGCCACGTAGGGCGCGCCCAGCCGGCTGGCCAGCCGCCGGAACGGCAGGTCGGTGATGCCGGTCATGGGCGCCATCAGCACCCGGCCGGGCACCGTCACGTCGCCGATCTGAAGGGTCTGGGTCGTCACGCGGCGCCTCATACGGCGCCCGGAGGATTCAGAACACCCGCACCGCCGCCCGGACCGCCAGAACGACCAGCACCCCGCTCGCCGCCATGAACAGCGCCCACCGCAGCAGGATGACGTTGACCAGCGCCTGCACCAGGCTGTGCGCGATCCTCAGCCCGACGTAGGTCCACGCCAGCCAGAGGTTCAGTCCGCCGCCAGACCCCGCCACCGCCAGCGCGAGCGCCGTCGCGTAGAAGATCGTCGGCTGCTCCATCAGGTGGTTGTAGTTGTCGGCCTTCCACCGCACCCGCGGCGGCAGCGACTGGGTCAGCGCTCCCGTCGGCGCCTCGGGATCCAGCTTGATCCGCGCCTTCCGCATCGCCGGGATGCGCGTGACGTAAAGCCACGCCCACATCACCAGCGACCAGAGCACCAGCGTCATCACCGGCGCGAGAATGGTCTGCGTCATGGAATGCCCTCTCCCTCAAGGGGATGCTGCGCCCGCGACGCGCCGCGCGCAACGCCCCTCGCCAGCCGGCCCGCGCCTGACTAGAAGCCCAGCCATGACCTTCTCCGCCATCGTCGTCGCCGCCGGGACCGGAAGCCGCGCGGGCGGCGCCAAACAATGGCGTCTGCTGGGCGGGATGCCCGTGCTGCGCCGCTCGGTCGCCGCGCTCAGGGACGCGGGCGCGGATCCGGTCGTCGTCTGCATTCCCGCCGACGCGCGCCAGGAGGCGGATCGCGCCCTCGCCGGTCTCGCCGGCTGGATCGCCGTGGCCGGAGGCGCCGATCGCGCCCGCTCGGTCCGGGCCGGTCTGGCGGCACTTTCCGACCAGCCGGCCGACCGGGCGGTCCTCGTCCACGACGCCGCGCGGCCGCTGCTCCCCCGAGCGGTGATCGACGCCCTGCTGGACGCCCTCGCGACGGCGGACGCCGCCGCCCCGGTCCTGCCGGTCGCCGACAGCCTGCGCCGCGACGATCAGGGCCGCGTCGGCGAGACCGTCACGCGCGACGGCTTGCTGCGCGTCCAGACCCCGCAGGCGGCCCGGGTCGGCGCCCTCACCGCCGCCCTGGACGCCTGGCCGGACGCAGTCTCGCCGACGGACGAGAGCGAAGCCCTGCGCCGCGCCGGCCTGACCGTGGCCCAGGTCCCCGGCGACGCGCGCCTGATGAAGCTGACCCATCCTGAGGATTTCGCCATGGCGGAAGCCCTTCTCGCGTCGACGGAACGTCGAATCACCCGCGTCGGCCACGGCTACGACGTGCATCGCTGGGGACCCGGCGGCGCGGTCTGGCTGTGCGGCGTCGAGATCCCGCACGACAGGAGCCTGATCGGGCATTCCGACGCCGACGCCGGCCTGCACGCCCTGACCGACGCCATTCTGGGCGCTCTGGCCGAAGGCGACATCGGCGACCACTTTCCGCCCTCCGATCCGCGCTGGAAGGGCGCGGCGTCCGACGCGTTCCTCGCCCACGCCCGCGACCTGGCCGCGGCGCGCGGCGGCCGCATCGTGCATGCGGACGTCACCCTGATCTGCGAGCGGCCGAAGGTGAAGCCGCACCGTCAGGCCATGCGCGACCGCATCGCGACGATTCTGGAACTCCCGCTCCACGCCGTCAGCGTGAAGGCGACGACGACCGAAGGGCTCGGTTTCACCGGCCGCGACGAAGGCCTGGCGGCGATGGCGACGGCGACGCTGGATCTGCCGGAGTGAGGACCTAGAAGGTCGCCCGCACGAGCGACCCGAACAGGTTGACGTAGTCGTCCGTCCACGGCCGCACCTCGGTCGGGGCCAGCACGCGCCAGCGGGGATCGGCGGCGAAGTCGGCCATCCCCGCCTCGGTCGGCGACAGGATCATGGCCTCGGTCGACGCCTCGGCCATGTCAGGGGCGTTCCGGTCCTCGATGTAGATCTGGTGCCGCTCCGGCACCCCCAGCGCCCGCGCCGCCGCCAGCGCCGGCAGGGTGATGTCCAGGTTGCGGTTCGACAGGTGCAGCAGCACCACCCCGTCGGGTTTGAGCAGCTGCAGGTAGCCGTCGATCGCCTCCTGCGTCAGCAGGTGGGTCGGCACGGCGTCCGACGAGAAGGCGTCGATGATCAGCAGGTCGTACGACCCGGCCGGCTCCTCCTCCAGGGTCAGGCGCGCATCGCCCAGCACCGTCCGCACTGGACCCTGCGCGCAGTCGCTGATGTAGGTGAACCACCGCGGGTCACGCGAAAGTCGGTCCACCATCGGGTCGATCTCGAAGAAGGTCAGGGTGTCGCCGGCTCGCTTGTAGGCGGCCATGGCGCCGGAGCCCTGCCCCACCACGCCGATGTTCACCGCCGGGCCTCGATTCTGCACCATCACCGCCGCCTGTCCGATCGGCGTCGTCGGCGCGTAATAGGTCATGGGTGAGCAGGCGTAGCGCGGATCCCGCGCCTGCGCCCCGTGCAGGGTGGTGCCGTGCATCAGGGCGTGAACGTCGCCGCCCAGCCGCTCGTCGGGCTGGTTGGCCACCTGCATGACGCCGAAGAAGCTGCGCTCCGTGTAAGCGGAATCGGCGCCCTTGTTGATCCACTGGGCCGACAGGGTCATCGCCGTCAGCAGGGCCACATAGGCCAGGGCCCGGTCGCGGATCAGGAAGGCGCACACCGCCGCCGCGCCCAGCAGAAGGACGGTGATCTGGCGGAAGATCGCGGGCGACTGGAACAGCGGCCACAGCATCTCGTTGGCGTGCACCACCATGTGGATCACAGGCGGAAGGGCTGCGATCACGACGCCCGCCAGCAGGAAATAGGCGTCGCGGTAATCCAGCTTCCAGCCACGCCCCCACGGTCGGGCGAAGCCGACCAGGACCAGCATCAGCGGATACTCCCAGACGTCGTTGAAGATCACCGGCGCCAACAGGGCCGTGAAGGCCCCGCCGACGACGCCGCCCAGCGACATCAGAAGGTAGAACTCGGTCAGCCGATCCGGAGCCGGCCGCCGCGCCGCCAGCAGCTGGTGGCACATCAGCGTCGTGAAGAAGAAGGCGAGGATGCTGATGCCGAACAGGACCAGCCATTCGTCGCTGCGGAACGCCGCCAGAGTCACGGCCACGGCGCCGACCGCCGCCTGGACGACCAGGGTGACGGGCAGCGGGATCCACGGCCTGGACTGGAAGGCGATGACGAAGGTCAGCAGATACAGCGCCAGCGGAATGACCCACAGGAAGGGCGCCGAGGCCACGTCGGTCGACAGATGGGCCGTGACCCCCAGCATCAGGCTGGACGGCGCGGCCGCCAGACCGATCAGGATCAGCCGGTCCTTCCAGCTCAGCGGCGCGCTGCGCTCCAGCGGCGCGGGTTCGGCCGCGGCCGCCTGACGCCGCCAGACGGTCAGGGCCATGACCACGATCAGGGCCACGAACACCGCATAACCGCCGGTCCACCCCCAGCGTTGGCCGGACAGCGTGGCCAGCGGCTCGATGAGAACCGGATAACTCAGCAGGGCCAGGAAGCTGCCCAGGTTGGAGGCGGCATAAAGCACGTAAGGGTTCTTGCCGTCGGCGTGGCCGACCCTGACCCGCGCGTACCAGGCCTGCAGCAGCGGCGCCGTGGCCGACAACACCGCGAAGGGCGCCCCGATCGACAGCGTCAGCGTGCCCAGCAGCCAAAGGATCGGCGCGGCGGGATCCGGGTTCCCCAGCGCGCCGCTGACGCCCAGCGGCAGAAAGAGCGCGGCCACCAGCAACAACGCCAGATGCACGATCACCTGCGTCCGCAGGGATCCGATCCGCTGGAGCAGGTGCGCATAGCCGTATCCGGCCAGCAACGCGGCCTGAAAGAAGACCATCGCCGTGTTCCACACCTGCGGCGAGCCGCCCAGCATGGGCAGAACCAGCTTCGTCACCATCGGCTGGACCACGAAGACCAGCGAGGCGGAGGTGAAGATCGCGAGGGCGAACAGGGCGGGCGTCAGCCGGTCGCCCGTCTGGGCGGCTCCGGCGGGAACGTCGGCTGCGCTCATGAAGGCTCCGATGGAATTCGGGCGCGCCGTCGACACGCGGCCCCTGTCGGGCGCAGGTTAAGACGACTCGCCCGCCGCTTGGAAAGCCTCATGTTCGACCGCGACGTCGTGACCCGCGCCGAAGCCGTCCTCGCGGCGGCCCGCGCCCGTGGGCTGACTCTCGCCACCGCCGAAAGCTGCACCGGCGGCCTCGTGGCCGCGGCCCTCACCGCCGTCGCCGGCTCCTCCGACGTGGTCGACCGCGGGTTCGTCACCTATTCGAATGCGGCCAAGACCGCATTGGTGGGCGTCCCGGCGGCCCTCATCGACGCGCACGGCGCCGTTTCGCGCGAGGTCGCCGGGGCCATGGCGCGCGGAGCGGCCGGGGCCGCCGGCGTCCCCCTGACCGTCGCCGTCACGGGCGTCGCCGGGCCAGGCGGCGGGTCGGTCGACAAGCCGGTGGGGCTGGTGTGGTTCGCCGCGCAGGGGCCCGCGGGTCTGATCGAGGTGGAGCGCCGGTTCGGCGATCTCGGGCGAGACGGCGTGCGGCGCGCGGCCCTGCTTCAGGCGCTCGACCTGCTGCTGGATCGGGCCACGGCATGAGCGGGCTGGTGGTGGATGCGAGGGGCCATCGCTGCCCGGTTCCCTCCCTTCGCCTGCGCAAGGCCCTGGAGGCGTCCGCCCCCGGCACGACGGTCACCCTGCTGGCCGACGATCCCATGGCCCGCATCGACGTGCCGCACCTGATCGGCGCGGGTCCGCACAGGCTGGTGTCGGTTCATGAGGCGGACGGCGCCTTGCGCTTCAGCGTCGAGACCGGCGCGCCGCCAGGTTGACCACTTCGGCGGAGGGCGGATCGTCCTCGTCGAAGACGGGCGCTCCGCGCGCGCGGTCGGCGATCTCCATCTCGGTGGCGAACGCCCCGCCGTAGAAGATGGCGTTCACGTTCCAGGACAGCCAGATCAGAAGCACCACGATGGCGCCGACCGAGCCGTAGGTCGCGCCGAGCGGCGCGATCTGCTCGACGTAGATGGCGCACAGCCACGAACTGACCATCGACAGCACCGTCGCGATCAGCCCGCCCACGATCGACGGGCCCCAGGCGACGCGCGTCCGATGGCTCATGGCGTAACGATAGAGCAGGGTCAGCCCCAAGCCGAGGCCCAGCGCGGGCAGAAGGCCGTCGAACGGCAATCCCACGCCCCCCGACGCGCCGCCCCCCGACGCGTGCGACATCAGGCGGAACGTCACCACCGCTCCCGACACGACGGTGAACAGGGCGAAGGCGAACAGGGCGACGAAGAAGGCCAGAAGGTTGAACTTGAGGAAGCCATGCGGCTCCTGCTCGTCGTGTATCAGCTGAAGACCGGCCAACAAGGCCTTGAATCCACGGTGAGCAGCATAGGCGCCCACGATCAGGGCGAAGGCCGACTGCGCTGACACGGTCCGCGCGGAAGCCGAGGCCAGACGCTCGATCTCGGTGAGGAAGATCGACCGCGCCGCGGTCGGCAGCAGGTCGGCCAATGCCGCCGCCTGGGCGCTTACCTCACTGATCGACAGGCCGACCTTGTACAGACCGATCAGGATGGCGATGGCCGGAAACACCGCCAGCAGGGCGAAGAAGGAGACGCCGCCCGTGTAGAGCATGACGTCCCGACCCCAGCTGCGCGCGAAGGCCCTTCCGGAAAGCTTCAGCCACCACATCGGCGTCCTGCCGTGCTCGTTGTGCAAACCGTCGGTTCCCCGCGCTCCGGATGCGGCGGAACGTAACGGAATATTTCGGATGCGGAAGACCTGATCCGGGTGCGGCGTTCAGGCGAATGCGTCGTTGCGGCGCTCGGGCGGCCGCGTCTATGGTCCGCGCGCTTTGGGCTGGGGAAGTTGGTGGCGTGAAGGCGGAACCGCGCATTCTGGTTCTGGCGGCCGAGGATTCGGTCGTCGGCCCCCTGTGTCAGGGGCTGGACTCGATCGGATGGCGCACGGTGACGGCGCGCAGCCTCGGCGGGGCCCTCTCCGCCCTCGGCGACCTTCCGGTCGAAGCCCTGATCGTCGACGCCCGGCTGCCCCAGGCCGCCGAATGGGTGGAGGCGCTGAAGGCGGCAGCCCTGCCCCGCGCCTTGCCGACCCTGGCCGTCGCGGCCGGCGCGACAGCTTCGGAACGCGCGCCATTCGACCTCGCCATGTCCGGCGCAGGCCATCCGGCCCAGGTCCGGCTGCGGCTGGAGAGCCTGATGCGCGGCGCCGTGGCGGAAGAAGAGATCGCCCTGCGGGCCGCGACCTTCGGTGCGCGCGGCGTTCATCTACAACCTGACGAGCCGGACGCCTCCCCGCTCCGGGTGCTGGCCGCCGGCCCGCCGGACCGCCGGGTGCTGGCCCTGAGCAACGCGCTCGAGGCCCAGGGCTGCGAGGTGGTGGCCGCGCCCACCCCGTACACCGCCTTCGACTATCTGCATGAACGCGCCTTCGACGCCGCGGTCCTGTGGAGCGGGCCGGACCGCGCCCCGGCCCAGTCCATCGCCGCCGGCATGCGCCGCAACACCCGCCTGCAGCAGATCCCCGTCGTGCTCTACCTGTCTGGGGAGGACCCCGTCGATCTGACCGATCTCTACGGACGCGGCTTCGCCGACGTCGCCGAAGCCACGGTGCCCGAGCTCGAGACCGCCGCCCGCATCGTGTCGCTGGCCCGCACCTATCGCGAGCACCAGGCCGTGCGCCGCGCGCTGGAGGCCGCCCGCGCCTCCGGCCTAACGGACCCCGCGACCGGTCTGTTCACCGACGACCTGTTCGCCGCCCATCTGGGCCGCGTCGTCGAGGCGGCGACGGCCCGCCGCCGCCCCATGTCCGTCTGCGTTCTGCGGGTGTCCCAGAACCAGGAGTTGCGGCTGGCGCGCGAGGGCGGCTGGTTGACCCGGGCCCTGCCCCAGATCGGCGCCATGATCTCGCGCCTGATCCGCATCGAGGACACCGCCGCCCGTCTGTCGCCCGAAGTCTTCGCCCTCGCCCTGCCCGCGACCGACGCGGTCGAGGCGCGGCTGGTCGCGGACCGCATCGCCGCCGTGGTGGGCTGCACCGCCTTCGACGCCGGCCCGGGCGCCCGGCCCTTCACGGTCGCCTTCGACGTCGGCGTCGCCCAGCAGCAGGGTCAGGAAAGCCCGTCCTCCCTGCTGGAGCGGGCCGCCCGCGACGCCGTCCCCGCCGCCGCCTGATCCTGCTCAGCTGCGGACTCATCCGTCCGCGCGGTCTATTTGACATTTGTTTTTGTCCAATGGACAACGGCGCATGGCCTCCAAGCCCACAGCTCTGCTCGACGATCTGGACGCGGCGCATCTGGCGCTCGCCCCGCTCCGGCGCCGCATCCTCGCCAGCCTGGTGGAGCCGGCCTCCGCCGCCGGCCTGGCCGACCGGCTGGACATGCCGCGCCAGCGGATCGGACATCACCTCCGCGCGCTTGAGGCGGCCGGCCTGGTCAAACCTGCCGGCGAGCGAAAGAAGCGCGGCTTCGTGGAACGCCTGTTCGTGGCCGCGCCGAACCTGGTGCTGGATCCCTCCCTGCTGCAATCGCCCGCCGATCCGGCCGCCGTCGCCGCGCAGGACCGTCACGCCGTCGACCACCTGATCGGCGCGGCTTCCGCCACCGTGCGCGACGTCGCCCGGATGAGACAGGCGGCGGAAAGCCAGGGCTCCCGTCTGCTGACCCTGACCGTGGAGGCCGACGTCACCCTGGCCACCCCCGCCGACTTCGACCGCTTTTCGGAACAGGTCGCCGCAGTCGTCGCCGACATCGCGAGAGCCTATGCGGCCCCCGCCGGGCGTCGCTTCCGGCTCACCGCCGTCGCCCATCCCGCCGTACCGACCAATCCCCACCCAGCCGGAACTGAGCCATGACCGAAAAGCCGTTGCAGGACCGCGTTCTCGTGGAAGTGACCGTCCCCGCGCCCGCCGACGCCGTCTGGGCCGCGCTGCGCGACAAGGACCAGATCATGAGCTGGTTCGGCTGGGAGTACGAAGGCCTCGCGGGCGAGGTCGACTTCATCTTCTTCCAGTACGCCCGGCCCGACGAAGTCCGGCGGGTGCTGGACTTCGAGGGGGTCCCGGACCGCTATGAGGTCGAGGATCGCGGCGACCATTCCATCGTCCGTCTGGTCCGCTCCGCCCCCACGACCGATGAGGACTGGCAGGGCGTGTTCGAGGACATGACCGAGGGCTGGATCGCCTTCACCGAACAGCTCCGCTTCATGATGACCCACCATCCGGGGCAGGCGCGGCGCACGCTCTACTTCGGCGGCGAGCCGAAGACCGAGGCGCTCAACGGCGCCGCGGCGCTTGATCTGACCGAGATCCCCGCCGTCGGCGAGCCGTGGGCCGCGACGCTGCCCGCCGGAGACGCCGTGTCCGGCGAAGTCTGGCACCTCGGGCGGCATCAGGTCGGCCTGACGGTCCGCGAATGGGGCCACGGCCTGCTGGTGGCCATGGGCCGCCCGCCGAACGACAGATGGCCGCGCGGCGGCACCCAGCTGATCATCACCACCTACGGCCTCGACGACGCGGCCTTCGCCGATCTGCGGTCGCGCTGCGCGGCGTGGTGGGAGGCGCGTTTCGACAAGCGCGATCCGTCGCCGGAGGACGGCTGCGCCTAGCCTCCCGCCTTCGCGACGCGCGCCAGATCGGCCGTCACGCGCTCCGCCGCCTTCAGCCGCTCGTCGGCGTCGGGCCAGTCGCCCTTGACCACGACCTTCTGATCGGGCCGCAGCTTCCAGCTGGCGTGGTTCTTCTGGATCAGGCCGACCAGTCCCGCAGGATTGGGGAACCTGTTGTCGCGCAGCGTCAGCACCGCCCCCTTGGGTCCCACGTCGATGCGCTCGATGCAGGCCTCGCGGCAGTTCGCCTTGATGCCCACGATCCGCAGCAACTGCTTCGCCTCGTCCGGCAGGGGGCCGAACCGGTCGATCAGCTCCGCCGCGATCGCCTCCCGATCCTCGCCCCTCTCCGCGTCCGACAGGCGGCGGTACAGGCTCAAACGCACGTTGAGGTCCGGCACGTATTCCTCTGGAATCAATACGGCCGCGCCGGTGTTGATCGTCGGCGACCAGCCCCGGTCCTGAACCTCCCCGCCCGCCTCGCGCAGGCTGGCGACCGCGTCCTCCAGCATCTGCTGATACAGTTCGACGCCCACCTCCCGGATGTGCCCGGACTGTTCGTCGCCCAGCAGGTTGCCGCCGCCGCGCTGATCCAGATCGTGGCTGGCCAGCTGGAAGCCGGCGCCCAGGTTGTCCAGCGACTGCAGGACCTGCAGCCGCCGCTCGGCCGACAGGCTCAGCGGCTTGTTCGGGTCGGTGGTCAGATAGGCGAAGGCCCGCGCCTTGGCCCGCCCGATCCGGCCTCGGATCTGGTGCAGCTGGGCCAGGCCGAACATGTCGGCGCGATGCACGATGAGGGTGTTGGCGGTCGGAATGTCGATGCCGCTCTCCACGATCGTGGTCGACACCAGCACGTCGTAGCGCCCGTCGTAGAAGGCGCTCATCACATCCTCCAGCTGGGTCGGGCTCATCTGCCCGTGGCCGACGGTGAACGTCACCTCCGGCACCTGCTCGCGCAGGAACCGCTCGACGCCCTCCAGATCCTTCAGCCGCGGCACGACGTAGAAGGCCTGCCCCCCACGATACTTCTCGCGCAGAAGGGCCTCGCGGATCAGCACCGGATCCTGAGGCGTCACATAGGTCCGCACCGCCAGACGGTCGACCGGCGGGGTGGCGATGATCGACATCTCCCTCAGGCCCGACAGCGCCATCTGCAGCGTGCGCGGGATCGGCGTGGCCGTGAGCGTCAGCAGGTGCACGTCGGCGCGCAGGGCCTTGAGCTTCTCCTTGTGCTTGACGCCGAAGTGCTGCTCCTCGTCGACGATCACCAGGCCCAGGTTCTTGAACCCGACCTGGTCGCTCAGCACCGCATGGGTGCCGACCACGATCTCGATCGAGCCGTCCTTCAGCCCCGCGCGGGTCTCCGCCGCCTCCTTCGCCGTCACCATCCGCGACAGGTGCCGCACCTTCACCGGCCAGCCGGCGAAGCGCTCGCTGAAAGTCTTGAAATGCTGCCGCGCCAGCAGCGTGGTCGGGCACACCACGGCCACCTGCATGCCCGACAGCGCCACCACGAAGGCCGCCCGCAGCGCCACCTCGGTCTTGCCAAAGCCCACGTCGCCGCAGACCAGCCGGTCCATCGGCATGCCCTTGCCCAGGTCCTCCAGCACGTCGCCGACCGCGTTCAGCTGGTCGTCCGTCTCCTCGTACGGGAAGCGGGCGCAGAACTCGTCGAACAGCCCGTGCGGCGGCGTGACGGCGTCCGACGTCTTCAGGGCGCGCTTGGCCGCCAGCGCGATCAGGCCCTCGGCCATCTCGCGCAAGCGCGCCTTGGCCCTGGCCTTGCGCGCCTGCCATCCCGCCCCGCCCAGCCGGTCCAGCTGCACGCCGTCCGCGTCCGACCCGTATCGAGTCAGAAGATCTATGTTTTCGACGGGCAGATACAGCTTGCTCTCGCCGGCGTAGAGCAGCTCCAGGCAGTCGTGCGGCGCCTCCTGGATCTCCAGCGTCCTCAGGCCCTCGTACCGGCCGATCCCGTGGTCCAGGTGCACCACCAGGTCGCCCGCGGTCAGAGCCGAAGCCTCGGCAAGGAAGTTCGCGGCCCGCCGCTTGCGCCGCGGACGGGCCAGCCGGTCGCCCAGGATGTCGGTCTCGCTGATGACGGCGAAGCCCGGCGCGACGAAGCCGTGGTCGATCGGCACGACCGCGCGCAGGATCATCTCCTTCGACGCCTTGGCCACGTCCCCCCAGTCGCGCACCGCGACGACCGGCTGGACGCCATGGTCGCCCAGCATGGCGGCGAGCCGCTCGGAACTCCCTTCGGTCCAACTGGCGAAGATCACCTTGCGCCCCTCCGCGCGCAGCGCCTTCACGTGCTGCGCCACCGCCTCGAACAGGTTGACGCTGTCCTGCGCCCGCTCGGCCGCGAAGGTCCGTCCCAGGCGCCCGCCGGCGTCCACGCCCTGCCCCGCGAAGGGCGACAGCCGCCGCACCTTCCGCCCCGCCAGCGCGGCGTTCCAGTCGCTCTCGGGCAGATACAGCCGCTCCGGCGGCAACACGCGCCACGCGCCGGACGACTTCGACGGCCCGTCTTTGGACGCCTTGCGCGCGTCATGGGCGTCGGCGATCAGCGACCACCGCTCCGCCCGCGCCGCCTCGACCTGCGGGTCCAAGAACACCGGCGCGCCGTCCGGCAGATGGTCGAACAACGTGTCGAGCCGCTCGTGCAGCAGAGGCAGCCAGTGCTCCAGCCCCTGCCGCCGCGCGCCCTCGCTGACGGCGGCGTACATCATGTCGTCGCCCGCCGCCCCGAACAGGTTCAGCCAGCCCGTGCGGAACCGCGAGATGCTCTCCGGCGTCAGCAGCGCCTCCGACACCGGCGCCAGCGTCAGGCTCTCGCGCTTGCCGGTGGATCGCTGCGTCTCCGGGTCGAAGGTGCGGATCTGCTCCAGTTCGGACCCGAACAGGTCCAGGCGCACCGGCTCCTCGAAGCCCGGCGGGAACACGTCCACCACCCCGCCCCGAACCGCGAACTCGCCGCGTTCCGACACGGTCGAGGCGCGGACGTAGCCGTTGGCCGCGAAATGCCGCTCCAGCTCGGCCAGGTCGACCTCGTCGCCGATGGATGCCTCGAAGGCAGCGTCCTGCGTCAGGCTCCTCGCCGGCACGCGCTGCGTCGCCGCCGATACGGTGGTCACCACCAGCAGCGGCGTCGGGTCCTTCGGATCGCGCCGCCCAAGCCGGCTCAGCGCCGCCATCCGCTCCGCCGACACGGCCGGCGTTGGGCTCAGCCGGTCGTACGGCAGCACGTCCCACGCGGGGAAGGTCAGCGTCTCGACGTCCGGGGCAAAAAAGGCCATGGCCTGGGCGAACTGCGTCGCCCGAGACAGGTCCCGCGCCACGAACAGGGCGATCCCGCCCTCCTCCTTCAGCGCGTCGGCCACCACCAGGGCGTCCAGCCCCTCCGGCGCGCCGCCGATCTCGGCCTCGCCGGCCTTGAGCGTCGATCCGTCCATCAGCCCGCCCCCTGCGCGACCGCGGCGGACACGTGGTCGCGCATGAAGGTCCGCAACCGCGCCATCAGCGGCGTCTCATGCTCCGCCGGCGTCTCGGCCCCGCCGATGATCCAGGCATAGATCCGGTGGTCGTCGTCCACGTCCAGCAGGGCCTCGAACGCCGTCAGCTCCGTGTCGGACAGCGCCGGTCCGACCTGCTCCACGAACGGCCCCAGCACCAGGTCGGCCTCGCGGAAGCCTCGCCGCCAGGCGCGGAAGGTCAGCCGGCGCAGCCGTTCTGAAGGCTCGGATTCGGAACGCACGACGTGTTCGGTCACAAGAATTCTTGCCCGGTCTCGATGATCTGGTTGGAGCGTCCAGATAGACGCCCCGGGCCGATTTCGCCACCCGCGCGGCGGCCGTATGCTGACAAGGATGCGACCGGAGATTCTGTTCCCCCTCTTCGCCGAGGTCTCCACCCTCAAGGGCGTGGGCCAGAAGGTGCTGCCTCTGGTGCGGAAGGTCGCCGGGCCCCTCGTCCGTGACCTCGTCTTCCTGCCGCCCGCCGGGCTGATCCTGCGTCGCCCCATGACCGCCGCCGAGGCGGTGGAGGATCAGGTCGGCGTCTTCACCGTCGTGGTCGACCGCGTCATCGCGCCGGGAAAGCCGGGCGTGCCGTTGAAGGTGCGCGCTTCCGACCACACCGGCTTCGTGCACCTGGTCTGGTTCGGTGGCTCGGCCCGGCACGTCGAACGCCTGTTGCCGCGCGGCGAGGCCCGGCTCGTTTCCGGAAAGGTCGAACGCTTCAACGGCGAGGTGCAGATCGTCCATCCGGACGTCTACCAGGTCGACGGCGAGGATCAGCCGGCGGCCTCCGAGCCCGTCTACCCGGCGACGCAGGGCCTGACCTCGCGCCAGATCCGCAAGTTGGTCCAGCAGGCCCTGAGCGCGGTCGCCGACCTGCCCGAGTGGCAGGATCCGGCCTGGTTGGCGCGCAGCCGCTGGGCCTGCTGGCGAGAGGCGGTCGAGGCCCTGCACGCGCCCCGATCCTTGCCCGAGCTGGAGCCCGACGCCCCGGCCCGCCAACGACTGGCCTACGACGAGCTGCTGGCCCACCAGCTCGCCCTCGCCCGTCGCCGCGCCGCGCGCCAGGCTCAACCGGCCCCGGTGATCGCCGCGGGCCCGGCGTCGGAGGCGCTTCAGGCCGCCCTGCCGTTCCGGCTGACGGGCGCACAGGTGCGGGCGGTGGCGGAGATCCGCGCCGACCTCGGCTCCGGCACGCGCATGGCCCGCCTGCTCCAGGGCGACGTGGGCTCCGGCAAGACGGCCGTCGCCGCCCTGGTTATGGCCGACGCCGCCTCGTCCGGCTTCCAGTCGGCCCTGATGGCTCCGACCGAGATCCTCGCCCGCCAGCACTGCGAGCGACTCCGGCCGTTGCTGGCATCGGCCGGCCTCACCGCCCTGCTGCTGACCGGCCGCGACGCCGTCTCCCACCGCCGCGCCGCGCTCACGGCCCTGGCCGACGGTTCCGCCCACGTCGCGATCGGCACGCATGCCCTGTTCCAGGACGCCGTGGCCTTTCGCCGGCTCGGTCTCGTCGTCGTGGACGAGCAGCACCGCTTCGGGGTCGAACAGCGCGCCCGGCTTCAGGCCAAGGGCGAGGGCGTGCACATGCTGACCATGTCGGCCACGCCGATCCCGCGCACGCTGGAGCTGACCAGGTTCGGCGATCTGGAGGTCTCCCGCCTCGAGGAGAAGCCGCCGGGCCGCACGCCCGTGACCACCGCCGTCCTGCCCGTCGAACGGCTGGACGAGGTCGCCGGGCGTCTCGGCCGGGCCGTGGCCGACGGGGCCCAGGCCTACTGGATCTGCCCGCTGGTCGCGGAGTCCGAGACGGGAGACCTCGCGGCGGCCGAGGCGCGCGCGGCCGATCTGTCGAAACGGCTGGGTCTCGAAGTAGGCCTCGCCCACGGCCAGATGCCGGGACCGGAGCGTGAGGAGGTCATGCGCCGCTTCGCCGCCGGCTCGCTGCCGGTGCTGGTCGCCACCACCGTCGTCGAGGTCGGGGTCGACGTGCCGAACGCGTCGATCATGGTCATCGAACGCGCCGACCGCTTCGGTCTGGCCCAGTTGCACCAGCTCCGCGGCCGCGTCGGGCGCGGGGCCAAAGCCAGTTCCTGCATCCTGCTCTATGCGACCGGCGAGCAAGGTCTGGGCGGGTCCGCGCGGGAAAGACTGGAGATTCTTCGGAACACCGACGACGGCTTCGAGATCGCCGAGGCGGATTTCCGCCTGCGGGGCGGCGGCGATCCCATCGGCCTGCGCCAGTCAGGTTTCCCGGCCTATCGCTTCGCCGACCCGATCCGGCACCGCGACCTGCTGCGCGCCGCGGCGGACGACGCGCGCCTGATCCTCAGCCGCGATCCCAGGCTGGAAAGCCCGCGCGGCCGGGCGGTTCAGGTGCTCGAGGCGCTGTTCGACTGGCGCGACGGCCGCACGTCCGATTGACCCGGCCACGCCGTGATCCGCGCCTGCACGTCGCGCTCAAGATCGCCATAGAACAGGTTGTAAGGCATCGCCTTTCTGCGATCCGCCCATGATCCTCCTCGCCGGAAGGACTCGCCGCGGGCGCGCGCGTGCCGCAGCAGACCGTCGCGGCACTCGGCGGTGATCAGGCCGCCCTGCAGCGCCGGGTGCGCCTCCCATTCCAGCCCCGTGGCGTTGGTCGCGCCGCCGTGGGCCCGGATCTCCGTCCGCCCGCCGTCGACGACGCCGGAGATGGGGTTCACGCACAGGGCGTCGCGTCCGTCCAGATCCACAAGCCGCTCGCCGTCCCAGACGAGCGCACGCCTCAACCTCCGCCGGCCCGCGCCGTCGCCGTCTTCCCCGACCGCGGAGAAGGCCACGAGACAGCCCGCCTGATCGCGCGCCGCGCAGGCCGGAACGGCGGGAGGCACGTCGTCGACCGCCACCACCGCGTCGATCAGATAGACCGCGACGAGTCGACGCCTCAGCGCCGGATCGGTCGCCACCCGCGCCTTCACCAGCCGGTCCACCAGCTCGGCGCCCTGCTCCATCCCGGCCAGCACCAGCGGCCCTTCGGGATGCCGCGCCAGCCAGGCGTCGAACGCGGCCTCCACGTCGCGCCAGGCGAACGCCCGCGCCTCCCGCGCGTCGTCCCTCAACGTCAGCCGCGTGTAAAGGCTCGCCTGCCGGTACCTCGGCGCGCTGACCGGACCGGCCCTGGCGAACGGCCCGGCGTGATTGGGCAGGACCACCCTGCGAAGATAGGCGTCGGCCTTGCGGTCCCCGATCGGCGCGTTCCAGTGCGCGCCGCCGTCATAGGTCGTGGAATGCACGAAGAAGACCGGCACGTCTCCGGCCCCGGGGGCGCGGGCCTCCCACAGCGCCCACGCGTCGCGCGCGGCATAGTCCGGGGCCGGCGGCGGCTCATAGGTCTGGAACGGCACCTGCGGGTCCAGCCCCGCGCGCAGGATGTCGCCCCGCCACACCAGGGCGGCCGCCGTCAGCACGAAGACGACGGCGAACCCCGTCAGACCGACCCACTGGCGCCAGGTCAGCCGGGGCCCCTTCATCTGTACGGGTCCGCCGTCATCAGGAAGTCCTGCACGTAACGCCGCACGCCCTCTTCCAGCGGCGTCGACTGCCCGGGAAAGCCGGCCTCGCGCAGCCGGTCCATGCGCGCCTCGGTGAAGTACTGGTACTTGTCCCGGATGCTCTCGGGCGTGTCGACGTACTCGACCGCCGGCGCCACGCCCGCCGCTGCGAAGGTCGCGTTGGCGAGGTCCAGGAACGATCGCGCCGTCCCCGAACCGGCGTTGAATATTCCCGAGACCTCGGGCCTCTCCAGCAGCCAGGCGATCACGTCGACGACGTCGTCCACATAGACGAAGTCCCGCATCTGGCCGCCGTCCGGATAGTCCGGGTTGTGCGACCGGAACAGGGTCACCGGCTCGCCCGCCGCGACCTTGGGCCAGATCTGCGCCACGACCGACTTCATCGTGCCCTTGTGGCCTTCGTTCGGCCCATAGACGTTGAAGAACTTCAGCCCCGCCCACTGGCTGGGCGCGTGGCCCTCTTCCGCCTGCCGAACCGCGTACTGGTCAAACAGGAATTTCGACCATCCATAAGCATTTAGCGGGCGCAGTGCCGACAGACTTTCAAGATCATCGTCGTCGTCGAAGCCCTCTTCCCCGTCGCCGTAGGTCGCCGCCGACGAGGCGTAGATCAGCCGCGCGTCCCGCAGCGCGCACCAGTCCCACAGATCGCGCGACAGGCTGAAGTTCGTGCGCAGGATCAGGTCCGCGTCGGGCTCCGTGGTCGCCGAGATCGCGCCCATGTGCACCACCGCCTCCACACGGTCGGCGTGCCGTTCCAGCTTCTCGAACAGCTCCTCCGGCTGCCAGAAGTCGGCCAGCCGGTGCTTGGCCAGGTTCTTCCACTTGCCCGACGCGGCGTCTTCCAGCCGGTCGCAGACGACCACGTCCCGCCGGTCCTCCGCGGACAGGCGCGCGACCACGTTCGAGCCGATGAAGCCCGCGCCGCCCGTCACCACGATCATCCGTCGCGCCATCAGCGGTCCTTCATCTTCTCGATCGTGCGGGTGGTGGAAAACCCGTCCTCGAACGTCGCCAGCCTCACCTCGCCGCCCCAGCTTTCGACCAGATCGCCGCCGACCACGCCTTCGCGGGTGTAGTCCGCGCCCTTGATCAGCACGTCGGGCCTCAGCCGCTCGATCAGCGCCAGCGGCGTCGGATCGTCGAAGCTGGTCACCCGGTCCACGCTGCCCAGCCCGCCGATGACCACGGCCCGGCTGTCCAGATCGTTGATCGGCCGGCCTTCGCCTTTCAGTCGCCGCACCGAGGCGTCGGTGTTGAGCGCCACGACCAGCCGGTCGCACCACGACCGCGCCTGCGCCAGATAGGCCACGTGCCCGCGGTGCAGGATGTCGAAACAGCCGTTGGTGAAGCCGACCTTCAGTCCCTGCCGCTTCCAGCCCTCGACCACGTGCGCCAGTTCTTCCAGCGGCATGACCTTGGCGTGGGCCCCGGCCGCGTGCTGGCTCATCTCCGCGTCGATCAGCTCGGCGGGCGACACCGTCGCCGTCCCGGCCTTCCCGACCACCACGCCGGAAGCCAGAATGGCGAACTCCACCGCCGTCTCCAGCGTCGCACCGGCGCCCAGCGCCAGCCCCAGCGCCGCAAGACCGGTGTCCCCGGCCCCCGACACGTCGAACACCTCGCGCGCCCGGCCGGGGAAATGCCTCGCCGCCTCGCCGCGCCGCATCAGGCTCATGCCCTTGCCGGCGCGCGTGACCACGACGGCCCTGGCCTCGGTCGACGACAGCAAGGCTCCCAGGGCGGCCTCGACCTCCTCGTCCGTGCCGACCGGCAGCCCCGTGGCGCCCGCCAGCTCGCTGGCGTTCGGCTTGATCAGATCGACCGCCCCGTAACGTGCGAAATCCCGGCCCTTGGGGTCCACGATCACCGGCACGCCCCGCTCCCGTGCCGTCTTCAGGGCCTGTCCGATCATCAGATCGCTGACGACGCCTTTCGCATAGTCTGAGAGAAGAATGACAGATACGCCGGAAAACGCGTCGCTTTCTGTTCCCATAAGAGGCGCGGTTTCCTCATCCAGCCGCAGCAGCTGCTGACCGGCGGCGACGAACCGAGTCTTCACGATGGTGTCCGCACCCTCGCGCCGTTCGACCGCGTCCTCGACGCCGCCCCCGGCCGCGATCAGGGCGGCCAGTTCGTCGCCGGCTGCGTCCCGACCCGACACCGCGCCGAGACGCGCGAGCCCGCCGAGCGCCGCGACGTTGCGCGCCACGTTGCCCACACCGCCGGGCATCGCGACGCGCCGCCTCACCTTCAGCACGGGAATGGGCGCCTCCGGGGAGATGCGGTCCACCTCGCCATAGACGTAGCGGTCCAGCATCAGGTCGCCGACGCAGGCGACCTTCAACCCGCGCACGCGCTCCAGCAGCGCCTGCAGTCCGCCCAGATCCAAAGTGCGCTCAGCCATGCAGGTCAGCTAAAGCGCGACGCGCGGGGACACAACCGCATGGCCTCGCCGGTCGAGCGGCGGCCGGACCGCCCGGACCTGAAAAACACAGTCCGGAGAGTCCGGAGAGTCCGGATCGGATCCTGAAGGCGTCGCGCGTCATCTGCCCATCCTGAAGGCGCATCGCGTCAAAATCGGTCGTGTGCCGCGCCGTATCAGGCGGCCGCCGCCATCCGGCTCTTGGTCAGGTCGTCATAGGCGATGAGTTCGGCCGCCAGGGCCTCGAACTGGTCGAGCGGCACCATGTTGGGGCCGTCCGACGGGGCGTTGTCGGGGTCCTGGTGCGTCTCCATGAAGACCGCGTCCACGCCGACGGCCACGGCGGCGCGGGCCAGCACGGGCACGAACTCGCGCTGGCCGCCCGACGACGTGCCCTGCCCGCCCGGCTGCTGCACGCTGTGCGTCGCGTCGAACACCACCGGGCAGCCGATCTCGCGCAGCACCGGCAGCGCCCGCATGTCGCTGACCAGGGTGTTGTAGCCGAAGCTGGCCCCTCGCTCGCACGCCATCACGTTCGGATTGCCGGCCCCGGTGATCTTGGCGACCACGTTCTTCATGTCCCAGGGCGCCAGGAACTGACCCTTCTTGACGTTGATCGCCTTGCCGGTCGCGGCGGCGGCCAGCAGCAGGTCGGTCTGGCGGCTCAGGAAGGCGGGGATCTGCAACACGTCGACCACCTCGCCGGCGATGCGGCAGTGTTCCTCGGTGTGGACGTCGGTCAGCACCGGTAGGCCGAGGGACTCGCGGATCTCGGCGAAGATCGGCAGGGATCCTTCGAGGCCGAACCCGCGTGCGGCCGTCGCGCTGGTGCGGTTCGCCTTGTCGAAGCTGGTCTTGTAGATGATGCCGACGTTCAGCCGCTCGCCGATCTCCTTCAGCGCCGAGGCCATCTCCAGCGCGTGCTGACGGCTCTCCAGCTGGCAAGGGCCGGCGATGAAGACGATCCGCCGTCCGCCGCCGATGGAGACGGGACGGCTCAGGCCTTCCTTGATGTCGATGACGGCGTTCGGCTTCACGGTGCGACCTTGTGACGAGAGCTTGGGCGTTGGCGCGCGCTCATGCCGCGCCTATGCGGCGAACAGGTGGCGCGCGGGGGCGTTCGCCGCAAGATGCCACGACGCGAGGGGACGTGACCACACCGACCGACAAGCCCGTGATCCTGTGGTTCCGGCAGGACCTCCGACTGGGCGACAACCCGGCCCTGAACCGGGCCGCGGACACCGGCGCGCCGATCGTGCCGGTCTACGTGCTGGATCAGGGATCGCGCGTGCGCCCGCCGGGCGCGGCGTCTCTGTGGTGGCTCGACAAGTCCCTGCGGGCCCTGGACGCCGACCTGCGTGAGAGGGGCTCGCGGCTGATCCTTCGCCGCGGCGACTCCGAGGCCGAGCTGCGCCGCCTGATCGAGGAAACGGGGGCCGACAAACTCTACATGAACCGCCTTTGGGAGCCGGACGCCGCCGCCCGCGACGCCGACCTCGCCCACGCGCTGAAGGCCGAAGGCGTGGAGGTGAAGGGCTGGAACGCCTCCCACCTGTGCCCGCCGGGCTCGGTGAAGAACGGATCGGGCGGTCCCTACAAGGTCTTCACCCCCTTTTCGAAGGCCTTGCTGGATCAGGCCGAGCCTCCGCCGCACACGCTCGGCCCGCGCGCCATCGAGTCGCCGAAGGGTCTCAGATCCGACGACCTCGACGACTGGGGCCTGCACCCCACCCGTCCCGACTGGTCGACCGGGTTCGAGGGCGCGCCGGGCGAGGCGGGCGCGACCGAAGCCCTGTCGCGCTTCGTTCGCGACGCCCTGTCCGACTATGCCGACGGTCGCGACCGGCCGGGCGATCCGCTGACCAGCGGCCTGTCGCCCCATCTGCACTTCGGCGAGATCAGTCCCTGGCGCGCCGTCGCCGCCGCGCGCAGGGCCGGCCCGGCGGCCCAGGCCGCCAAGTTCGTGTCGGAACTGGTCTGGCGAGACTTCTCCGCCCACCTGCTTCACGCCTTCCCGCAGATTCCGGACAAGGCCTTCCGTCCCGAATACGACGCCATGCCGTGGCGCGACGATCCGCAAGGTCTCGAGGCATGGAAGCGCGGCCTTACGGGCTACCCGTTCGTCGACGCCGGCATGCGCGAACTCTGGGCCACGGGACGCATGCACAACCGCGTCCGCATGGTCGTGGCCAGCTTCCTGATCAAGCACCTGCTCATCGACTGGCGCGAAGGCGAAAAGTGGTTCTGGGACTGCCTCGTCGACGCCGACCTGGCCTCGAACGTGCAGAATTGGCAGTGGGTCGCCGGATCCGGAGCCGACGCCTCACCGTATTTCCGCATCTTCAACCCGGTCATGCAGGGACGGAAATTCGATGCGGAAGGCCGATACGTCAGACGCTGGATCCCGGAGCTGGCGACGCTTCCCGACCGCTGGATCCACGCCCCGTGGGAGGCGCCGCCCGACGTCCTTCGCGACGCCGGCGTTCGGCCGGGCTCGACCTATCCCCGCCCCATCGTCGACCACGACGCGGCCCGCAAGCGCGCCCTGGACGCGCTCAAGTCGATCGACCGCGTGCGCGGCGACCGGGAGGATTGACGGATGACGGCCCCCGACCCCACCTTTCCCTCCATGTCCTCGGTCAGCGCCAACGAGGTCGCCGCCGACGCCCGGCCCCCGCGCCGGGCCTCGCTGCTGCTGCGGCTGCTGGGCGCCAACTGGACCTTCGGGCGTCTGCACGTCCTCACCCCCGACGGGGAACGCCATGTCCTCGAAGGCAGGCAGCCCGGTTTGACCGCGACCCTGGACGTAAAGGACTGGCGCTTCGCCCGGCGCGTCCTGGCCGCCGGCGACATCGGCTTCGCCGAGGGTTACATGGCCGGCGAGTGGGACAGCCCGCAGCTGGCGACCCTGCTGGAAACCCTGGCCCGCAACTACGACCACATCCGCCGCCTGTTCGACGGCAATCCGGTCATGCAGGCGGTCAACTGGGTCTCGCACCGGATGAAGCGCAACAGCCGTCGCGGCTCGCGCAAGAACATCCACGCCCACTACGACCTGGGCAACGGCTTCTACGCCGCCTGGCTGGATCAGACGATGACCTATTCCTCGGCCCGTTTCGCAGGGCCGGGGACCGATCTGGCCGAGGCCCAGCGCGCCAAGTATGCGTCGCTGGCGCGCATGATGGAGCTCCGCGCCGGCCACACGGTCCTGGAGATCGGCTGCGGCTGGGGCGGCTTCGCCGAGTTCGCCGCGAAGGAGATCGGCGCCCGCGTGACCGGCGTGACCATCAGTCAGGAACAGCACGACTTCGCGAAGAAGCGCCTGTTCGACGCCGGACTGGCCGACAGGGCGGACGTCCGCCTGATCGACTACCGCGACGTCGAGGGGACCTTCGACCGCGTCGCGTCCATCGAGATGTTCGAGGCCGTGGGTCAGGAATACTGGCCGACCTATTTCGCCAAGGTCCGCGACGTCCTGAAGCCCGGCGGTCGCGCCGGCCTGCAGATCATCACCATCCGGGACGAGCTGTTCGAGGAGTATGCGCGGCGCACGGACTTCATCCAGAAGTACGTCTTTCCCGGCGGCATGCTGCCGTCGGAAGACCGCCTCAGGCCGGTGATCGAGCGCGAGGGCCTCGCGTGGTCCGGCGTGGAGCGCTTCGGCCAGGACTATGCGGACACGCTGAAGCTCTGGGACGAGCGCTTCCAGGCCGCCTGGCCGGACATCCGCCGGATGGGCGGCTTCGACGAGCGCTTCCGTCGCCTGTGGCGCTTCTACCTCGCCTATTGCGAGGCGGGCTTCCGTTCCGCGCGCACCGACGTGATCCAGCTCGCCCTGAACCGCGCCTGACGGGGCCGCGCTTGCCGCGCGCCGCCTTTTCCCCTATACGCGCCCGCTTTCCAGGGCTTCGGTCCCGGATGCGGAACGCCAAAGGGTCGGGAAGTCGTCTCGGCCGCCGCTTCGGGAACCATCGTGGACGGACTTACCCGGTCCGGTCGCGCCGACGCCCCCCAAGGGAGACTGCCATGGCTCTTTACGAGCACACGGTCATGTCGCGCCAGGACATCAGCGCGCAACAGGCCGAAGCCCTCAACGACACCATCAAGGACCTGATCGAGCAAGGCGGCGGTTCCGTCGCCAAGATCGAGTACTGGGGCCTGCGCAACCTGACCTACCGGGTCAAGAAGAACCGCAAGGCGCACTACTCGCTGCTCGCCGTCGACGCCCCGCCGGCCGCCATGGCCGAGGTCGAGCGTCAGCTGTCCATCAACGAGGACGTCCTGCGCTGGCTGACGGTCAAGGTCGACGAGCTCGACCTGGAGCTGTCGCCCCTGCTGGCCCGCCGCGAGCGCGAGCGTGAGCGCGAGCGCGAACGCGCCCCGCGTGAAGACGCCGACGCGGAAGTCTCGGAATAAGGATCCCGATCATGACCGACACCACCCGTCCCGTCCCCGGAACCACGGTCGGCAACGCGCCGGCCCGTCGTCCCTTCCACCGCCGCCGCAAGGTCTGCCCGTTCTCCGGCGCCAACGCCCCGAAGATCGACTACAAGGACGTCAAGCTGCTGCAGCGCTACATCTCGGAGCGCGGCAAGATCGTCCCGTCGCGGATCACCGCCGTGTCCCAGAAGAAGCAGCGCGAGCTGGCCAAGGCCATCAAGCGCGCCCGCTTCCTCGCCCTCCTGCCGTATGTGGTGAAGTAAGATGAAGGTCGTTCTGCTCGAACGCGTCGAGAACCTCGGCGCCATCGGCGACGTCGTCACCGTCAAGGACGGCTTCGCCCGCAACTTCCTGCTGCCGCGCGACAAGGCTCGTCGCGCCACCAGCGCCAACCTGAAGGCCTTCGAGGTCGAGCGCGCCGCCATCGAGGCGCGCAACGAGAAGAACAAGGCCGAAGCCCAGAAGGTCGCCGACAAGATCGACGGCGAAACCTACGTCATGATCCGCCAGGCGGGTGAGACGGGCCAGCTGTACGGCTCGGTCGCCGGCCGCGACGTCGCCGAGGCCATCCAGGCCGCCGGCGGCAAGGTCGAGCGCTCGCAGGTCGTGCTGAACACCGCGATCAAGACGCTGGGCGTCCACGAGGTGCTGGTCCGCCTGCACGCCGAGGTGTCGGCCACGGTCAAGGTCAACATCGCCCGCTCGGAAGACGAGGCCGAGCGTCAGGCGCGCGGCGAGGACGTCATCGCCTCGCAGTTCTCCGACGAGCGCGCCGCGGCCGAGGAAGCCGCCGCGGACATGCTCGCCGGCGGCGCCGGCCAGCAGGACTCCTACGAAGAAGCCTGATCGGCGTCTTCGGCGGACTGAAGTCAGGGGCGCGTCCGCGAGGGCGCGCCCCTTTCGCTTGCCCGGTCCCGCCCGGTGCGCCAATCAGGATGCGACTTCGGGCGGGATTCCCTTGGACCTGACGACCACCCTCATCGACGGCCTGCCGGCGCTCAACGTCCTGGCCCTCTGCGCGGCCACGCTGGCGGTGTCTTTCGCCGTTTCGGCCATCGGCCCGACCGGCGGCATGCAGATGGCCGCCGTGGCCGCCACCATGCCGCCCGGTCTGGTCATTCCCCTCCACGCCTGGATCACCGGCTTCTCCGCCCTGTTTCGGGCGCTGGGACTGCGCCGGGAGATCGACTGGCGCTTCGTCGCCTGGTTCGTCCCGGCGTCGGCGGCGGCGTCTCTCCCGATGGCCGCCGTGGTCGCCACGGCCGACTTCACCTTCGTCCAGGCCGCCGTCGCCCTGTACATCCTGGCGAGTGCGGTCCTGATCGTCCTCCGGCCGGAGACGCGACTGACCGTCCGCCGTCGTCGCCCCGTGACGTTCGGCGTGATCACCGGCGCCCTGTCCATGATCGTCGGCGCCACGGGTCCGCTGCTGATGACCCTGATGCAGGGCGGCTACGACGCGAAGGAGCGACTGTCGGCCACCTTCTCGGCCTGCCTGACCTTCCAGCACCTCTCGAAGATCGTCCTGTTCGGCCTGATCGGCGTGTCGATCCTCGGGCATCCGATCGTTCTGGGGCTGACGCTCGCCGCAGCCGCCGCCGGCACCCTGATGGGCCGCCGTCTGCTGATCCACCTGCCGGAGCGCCTCTACCGCCTCCTGCTGGCCGCAGCCCTCGCCGCGGTCAGCGCCGCCCTGCTGATCTCCCTGATCCTCTGATCAGTCCCCGCCGCGCTGGTTGAAGCGCGCGAACAGGCCGGCGACAAGCAGCGACGTCCCGACCCAGCCCAGCATGGTGTAGAAGCCCATCCACCAGCGCAGGGCGGCGCCCTCGGGTTCGCGGTCGGAGATCGTCCACTTGCTGCGCTGCTCGAGATTCAGCACCGGGAAGAACGACTCGATGGCGTAGAACAGGGCGTTGAAGCGCGGGTGCTCCACATAGCGCGTTCCGGCGCCCGTCTCCCGCTTGAGACACTCGTTCAGACCGTCGGCCCCCACTCTCGCCCGCCCCAGCCAGCTGGATTCGGGGACGTTGCTCGTCCGACAGCCGCTCCACCACGACGAGGCGTGCAGCGTGGCGTCGGCGGGCGCGATGAGCGCGCGGTTCGCCGCCTCGCTCAGCACCACGGCGTGCGCCGACACCAGCAGGGTGATGGCTCCGACCAGCGAGGTGGATTTGTATCCCAGTCCGGTGACGAAGGCGTACAGCCAGACGAAGGGCCACAGACTCAACCGGGCGACCCGGCCGGAGACGGTCAGGGCGTGAAACGCCTGATTTCGTCGACGGGAGAACAACACCTCCTTGGCGTCGGCGTCATGACCCATGACCTTCAGCACCTTCGCCAGCTGCTCGTAGGGCTGCGGCTGGAACTCCCGCCCCACGGTCCGACGGCCCAGCAACCAGTCCCGCCAGTCCGGGCGCGGCGCAAAGGCGTTCGGCTGCATCGCCAGCCATTTCCCCACGCGGAATTGATGGTCCTGGGGCGAACAGGACCCGAACCGCTCGTATTCGAACCCGTCGAGAACCAGACGATGGCGCGTGTTCTCGAGCGGCGCGTAAGTCGTGCCGTGGTCCACGAATTCCCGTACCCGCAGACCGGAGAAATCGGCCGAGCCGAGCAGCAGACAGTCGCCTTTTTCACCGAACTCCTGAGCGTGCTTCGGACCGATGTACAGGGTGCCGCCGACGGTCGTGTGGCGCAGGTTCATGCAGAAGGGATGCTCGACCGGACGATCCGCCTCCGGCGCCCCGGGATGAGGTTCAGACGGAAAATGCTTCCGCCAGTCCGGATCCTTGATCCAGTCGTCTTCCTTCATGGGCGTCGGATCGAAGCCGAAGTCCGCGCCCCGGCAAGACAGGCTGCCTTCGATCCACGCTCCGGACAGGTCCACGCCCCGCCGGCATCGAAACCGCCGCCCGGCGACGTGCGCGTCCGACGCCCTTTTCGACTGGGGGTATCGCTTCAGATAGACGCTGCCTCTTACCCGTGCCCTCATGCCGCTCAGGACGGCCAGATCACTGCCGGCGAGGTCGAGCCCCCTGAGATCCGCGAACTCGACGTCCAGCTCGCCCGGATCGACGATCTGTCCGGCGTCGCCGCCATCTCGGTAGAGGTCGATGAGATCGCAGCGGACCAGGCCCAGGTGCCCGAGCCCCGACTGCCCCTTGAGGTCGATCCGGCCTTCGATCGTCCACCCCTTGAAGACCACCATGCAGCCGGTCGGCCCCGCCGCCCGGTTGACGGTCTCCACGATGAACCGCACCGCGTCGCCGCGAAGCGGGGGCGCCCCGCGCGGCGCGATCACCTCCTCACCCTGCAAGGCGGTCGCCAGCGCAGCCGTTTCGACGCCGCTCAGGGCTCCCCTGGAATGTATGCGATCCGCCATGCCGCCTCCCTCGCCTCACCCTAGGAAGTCCGCCGCCCTTCGCGCAACACCGCTCGCCGACTCCTCATCCACAGACCGGCGCGGTCCGCCCCCAGCCGATCCCGCGACCGCTCCTGACGCAGGCGGGGCGCAGGGGTAAGTCTCGGACCCCCATGAACGCCCTCGCCCCCATCACGCCCGAGCTGCCCGTCGTCGCCGCGCCGCCCCACAATCTGGAGGCCGAGCAGGCGCTGCTGGGCGCCCTCATGTTCGACAACGGCGTGTTCGAGCGCCTGTCCGACCGGCTGAAGGGCTCGCACTTCCACGAACCCTTCCACCAGCGCCTGTTCGAAGCCATCGAGGACCACGTCAGGCAGGGTCTGCTGGCCGACCCCACCGTTCTGATGGAGCGCTTCAAGCAGGACCCGGCGTTCCAGCAGCTGGGCGGCGTCCGCTACCTCGCCGATCTGGTGGACCGCGCGCCCCCCGCCGCCAACTCGCCCGACTACGCCCGCGTCGTCTACGACCTGGCCCTGCGGCGCGAGCTCATCCGCATCGGCGGCGACATCATGCGCGAGGCGCCGGACCCGCAGACCGCGGCGATGGACCAGATCGAGCAGGCGGAGCAGTCGCTCTATTCACTCGCCGAGACGGGCAAGCCCTCGTCGGGTTTCGTCGGCTTCTCGACCGCCCTGGCCGGCGCCGTGCAGATGGCGGCCGAGGCCTATCAGCGGGACGGCAAGCTGGCCGGCCTGGCCACCCGCCTGGACGACCTCGACCAGAAGCTGGGCGGCCTGCACAAGTCCGACCTGCTGATCCTCGCGGGCCGGCCGTCGATGGGCAAGACGTCTCTGGCGACGAACATCGCCTTCAACGTCGCCCGAAACTATCGCTACGAGCCGACGCCGGAAGGCCGAAAGACCGTCGACGGCGGCGTGGTCGCCTTCTTCTCGCTGGAAATGAGCGCCGAGCAGCTGGCCATGCGCATCCTGGCCGACGCGTCGGGCGTGCCTTCGGACAAGCTGCGCAAGGGCGAGATCGACGCCGTCGACTACGGCCGCCTTCGCGACGCCGCCGTGGAGATCGGCGAGGCGCCCCTGTTCATCGACGCCACCGGCGGCCTGGCCATGTCGAAGCTGGCCGCCCGCGCCCGCCGCCTCAAACGGATGGAGCACGGCCTCGACCTGATCATCGTCGACTACCTGCAGCTGATCACCACCGGCGACGCGGGCGGTCAGAAGAACCGCGTGCAGGAGGTGTCCGAGATCACCGGCGGGCTCAAGGCGCTGGCCAAGGAGCTGAACGTCCCCATCATCGCCCTGTCGCAGCTGTCGCGTCAGGTCGAGAGCCGCGACGACAAGCGGCCCCAGTTGTCCGACCTGCGCGAGTCCGGCTCGATCGAACAGGACGCCGACTGCGTCATGTTCGTGTACCGCGAGAGCTACTACAAGGAGCGCACCATGCCGCAGGAGGGCACGCCCGAGCACCTGCAGTGGATGGAGGACATGGACCGGCTCCGGAACGTGGCCGAGGTCATCATCGGCAAGCAGCGCCACGGTCCGATCGGGACGATCCGCCTCAGCTTCGACGCCGACACCACCCGCTTCGGCAACCTGGCCCGCGACGCCCGCTGGGAGAACACCAGCTACGAATAGCGACGCCTTCGCAGTTGCGGCATAAGGCCGGGATGAGCCTTGCCCGCCTGACCGTCGACCTCGACGCCCTCGCCGCCAACTACCGGACCCTCGAAGCCGTCTCGGGCGTCGCCGTGCATCCGGTGGTCAAGGCCGACGCCTACGGCCTAGGCGCCATCGAGGTCGCCCGACGCCTCATGCGCGAGGGCACACGGACCTTCTTCGTGGCGCGGGCCTCCGAGGGCGAGGCGCTGCGCGCCGTGCTGGGCGCGGCCCCCGACGTCTATGTCCTCGACGGCTGCGCGCCCGGGCGGGCCGCGCGTCTCATCGCGGCCGGGCTGAAGCCGGTCCTCAACGCCCCCGAACAGGCCGCCGAATGGCGCGCGGCGGACGGCGGGCCCTGCGGACTCCAGATCGACACCGGCATGAACCGCCTCGGCTTCCGCCCGGAAGACGCGCCGGAGCCTTTCGGAGGGCTCGACCTCGTCCTCAGCCACCTCGCCTGCGCCGACGCGCCGTCCCATCCGATGAACCGCCTCCAGCGCGAGGCCTTCGCCGCGATCACCGCTCGATACCCGGGGGTCCTGCGCTCCTTTGCCAACTCGGGCGGCTGCTTCCTCGGACCCGACTTTGGTTTCGACGCCGTGCGGCCGGGCATCTGCCTGTACGGCGGAGGACCGGAGGGTCGCCCCGACGCCCGCATTCGCCCCGTGGCCACCTTCAGCGCGGACGTTCTCCAGGTGCGCGAGGTCCGGGCCGGCGAAAGCGTCGGCTATTCGCGCGGTTTCGTCGCCGATCGTCCCGCCCGGATCGCCACGGTCGCGGCCGGCTACGCCGACGGCGTGCTGCGGTCCAGCAGCCCCGGGGGGCAGGCGTTCGTCGCCGGAACCCTTCGTCCCATCGTCGGCCGCGTGTCGATGGACGTGCTGGCCGTCGACGTCACGGGCCTCGACGTCCGGGTTGGGGACGAGGTCGAGCTGTTCGGCGCCCACCGCCTTCTGGACGACGCCGCGGCGGCCGCCGGCACCGTGGCCTGGGAACTCCTGACCTCGGTCGGCGCCCGCGTTCCGCGTCGCTATCGCGACGCCTGAGGACCGGGCACGTCGAGGGTGACCGGCGGCGCCTCGCCGCCAAGGTCCCCCGGAGGATCGGTGAGGGTGATCCAGAAGACCGCAAGCACCAGGATCAGCGCGGGTCCGAAGGTCAGTCGGGCGACGAGGGCCAGCGTTCGGACCATGCCGTCCTGAACTTCGCCATAGCGCCCTGTGAGCATCCATTTGACGGCCCGCAGCCCCTCCAGCGGTCCGTCGGCGGCCGACGGGACGTCCTGCGGCAGACGCCCCGACGCCTTGAGACTCCGGATACGGAAGCCCGCCAGAAACATGCTCCCGCCGTAGACGAAAGCCGTCACCCACGTGACGCCGAACAGAATGTAGAAGTCTCTGACGGCCACGAACGCCCCACGACAGAACCGGTCGCACCCCCGACGCAGCCCCCTGCCCCGCCGCCGTCGACTCCTGTAAGCCGATCACATGGCGAAAGACTCCGCAATCTACGTTTGTCAGTCGTGCGGCGCGGTCCACGGCAAGTGGGCGGGGCAGTGCGGCGCCTGCGGCCAGTGGAATTCGATCGTCGAGGAGCGCCAGTCCGCCCCGCCGGGCGCGCTGAAGCCGGCCGCGACCTCCCGTGCCCGCGGGCTTCAGTTCGAGAGTCTGGAGACCGAAACGCCCGAACCGCCGCGCATCTTCACCGGCGTGACCGAGTTCGACCGCGTCTGCGGCGGCGGCGTCGTGCCCGGCTCGGCCCTGCTGCTCAGCGGCGATCCGGGCGTCGGCAAGTCGACCCTGCTGCTGGAGGTCGCGGCCCGCACCGCCCTGTCCGGCCGCCGCGTCGCCTACATCTCGGGCGAGGAGGCGGTGGAGCAGATCCGCAGCCGCGCCCGGCGCATGGGGCTGGAGAAGGCCCCCGTCGAACTGGCCTCGGCCACCGCCCTGCGCGAGATTCTCGGCACGCTGAAGCGCGACCGCTTCGACCTGGTCATCGTCGACTCGATCCAGACCCTGTGGTCCAACGTGCATGAGGCCGGGCCCGGCTCGATCACCCAGGTCCGCGCCTGCGCCAGCGAGATGGTGCGCATGGCCAAGTCCGGCGGCCCGGCGGTGATCCTCGTCGGCCACGTCACCAAGGACGGCCAGGTCGCCGGCCCGCGCGTGGTCGAGCACATGGTCGACGCCGTGCTCAGCTTCGAGGGCGAACGCGGCTATCCCTTCCGCATCCTGCGCGCCGGCAAGAACCGCTTCGGCGCCACCGACGAGATCGGCGTCTTCGAAATGGGCGACGCCGGCCTGCGGCAGGTCTCGAACCCCTCCGCGCTCTTCCTCGGCGAAGGCAAGGACCGCGCGCCGGGGGCCGCCGTCTTCGCCGGCATCGAGGGATCCCGTCCGGTGCTGGTCGAGATCCAGGCGCTCGTCGCGCCCAGCGGCTACGGCACGCCGCGCCGCGCCGTGGTCGGATGGGATTCCGGGCGCCTGGCCATGGTGCTGGCGGTTCTGGAGGCGCGGTGCGGCCTGGGGCTGGGCGACAAGGACGTCTATCTGAACGTCGCCGGCGGCCTCCGCATCAACGAGCCCGCCGCCGATCTGGCCGCCGCCGCCGCCCTCATCTCCTCGGCCGTCGACCACCCCCTGCCCCAGGGCTGCGTCGTCTTCGGCGAGATCGGACTGTCCGGCGAGGTCCGCGCCGTCGGCCGCGCCGAGGCCCGTCTGCGCGAGGCCGCCAAGCTGGGCTTCGACCAGGCGCTGTGCGCCCCCCTGCCCCAAGGCGGCGGCGGGGCCATGGACTGCCTGTCCGTTCAGCGTCTGTCCGAGGCGGTCGAACGAATCTCGCAGAGACGCTATTGATCTCCCCACCCTCAAGGCGGAGCGCCGCGTGACCGGATACGACGTCTTCGTCCTGATCGTGCTGCTCGCCTCGGCGGCCGCCGGCGGCGTGCGCGGCGCGACGCGCGAGCTGATCACCCTGCTCAGCTTCGTCCTGGCCGCCTTCGTCACCCTGATCGCCCTGCCCCTGACGGCTCCGATCGGTCGCGGCCTGGTCGATCCGGACTGGGCAGGCGTCATCTTCGCCGCGCTCGTCGGCTTCCTGATCGTCTACTTCGGCATCCGCATCTTCGGCTCGACCCTGTCGAAGCGGGCCCAGGCCCATCCGCACCTCGGCGGGGTGGACCGCGCCCTCGGCGTGCTGGTAGGCGCGGCGCGCGGACTCGTGCTGGTCGGCGCGGTGCATCTGGTCATCGTCGCCGCCATGCCGGGCGAGCGCACGCCGGGCTGGCTGGGTCGCGCCGCCACCTGGCCGCTCAGCGCGGGCGCCGCGCGCGTCATCCAGATCGTCCTGCCCGGCATCGGCGCCGGGCTCGACGCGGTCACACCGGTGGTCAATTCGTCCGTGCGCCAAGGTTTTTCCGGCGACGACGCCTTGCCCCCGACAGATTCCGGCAATACCTCGCGGCCGTCCCCACAGTAGCCGTCCCCGCCATCGGAGCTCCGACGATGTCGCATGCGATCGCCGATCCCGTCGTCCACCGGCCCCACTGGCGGGAAGCCGACGACGACCAGCTGCGGCTGGAATGCGGGGTCTGCGGGGTCTGGGGCGCGGACCGGGATGAAGGCTCCTCCGTCGTCGCCCTCGGCCTGCACGCCCTTCAGCACCGCGGTCAGGAAGCCTGCGGCATCGCCAGCGTCCACGATCAGCGCTTCCACACCGAGCGTCACATGGGCCTCGTGGGCGAGGCCTTCGGCGGAGCCAACCTGGCCGAGCGCCTGCCCGGGTCGGCCGCCGTGGGCCACACCCGCTACTCCACCGCCGGCGGCAGCTTCCTTCGCAACATCCAGCCGATGTTCGCCGATCTGGACCAGGGCGGCATCGCCATCGCCCACAACGGCAATCTGACGAACTTCCACTTTCTGCACCGCCAGCTGGTCGGCGAAGGCGCCATCTTCCAGTCGACGTCGGACTCTGAGGTGATCCTCCACCTCATCGCCCGCAGCCGGAAGGCGAAGATCGTCGATCGCTTCATCGACGCCGTCTCGCGCATCGAGGGCGGATACGCCCTGGTCTGCCTGACGCGCACGAAGATGATCGGCGCGCGCGATCCGCTGGGCATCCGCCCGCTGGTGCTGGGCAAGGTCGGCGACGGCTGGGTGCTGGCGTCCGAGACCTGCGCGCTGGACGCCATCGGCGCCGAGTTCGTCCGCGACGTCGAGAACGGCGAGGTCATCGTCATCGACCACGAGGGCCTGCGCTCGCTGAAGCCCTTCCCCGCCCGCCCGGCGCGCCCCTGCCTGTTCGAGTACGTCTACTTCTCGCGCCCCGACAGCATCGTGAACGGCAAGTCGGTCTACGGGGTGCGCAAGCGCATGGGCGCGGGTCTGGCCCGCGAACACCGGGTCGAGGCCGACGTCGTCGTCCCCGTGCCGGACTCCGGCGTGCCCGCCGCCCTCGGCTACGCCCAGGAAAGCGGCATTCCCTACGAGATGGGCATCATCCGAAGCCACTACCTCGGCCGCACCTTCATCCAGCCCAGCCAGGGCGCCCGGCAGAAGGGCGTGCGCATGAAGCACAGCCCCAATCGCGCGGTTCTGGAGGGCAAGCGCGTCGTCCTGATCGACGACTCCATCGTGCGCGGCACCACGTCGGTGAAACTGGTCCGCGCGGTCCGCGCCGCGGGCGCCGCGGAGGTCCATCTGCGCTCCGCCAGCCCGCCGATCCTGTGGCCCGACTTCTACGGCATCGACATGCCCGAGCGGGACCAGCTGATCGCCGCGCGCATGTCGCTGGAGGAGATGACGAAGTACCTTGAGGTCGACTCGCTGGGCTTCCTGTCGGTCGATGGCCTGTACGCCGCCATGGAGGCCGGCCCCCGCGACCCCAAGAACCCCCAGTTCACCGACCATTACTTCACCGGCGACTATCCGACCCGCCTGCTGGACCGGGAGATCGAGGAGGGCGGCCGCGAGGAGTCCGGGCGGCAACTTTCCCTGCTCGTCAGCGCTTAAGCCGGCATGATCCAGCTCGGCTATTTCACGCTCGACACGCCCGACCTCGACAAGGCCCGCGCCTTCTACGGCGCCCTGTTCGGCTGGACCTTCGACGAGGCGTCCTCCCACGCCACCTACGCCCACGTCGCGGACAGCGACCCGCCGTTCGGCATCCGCGTGGGCCAGTGCAAGGTCTTCACCCATCTGTACTTCCGCGTCGAGGACATCGACGCCCTGTGCAAACGGGTCGTCGATCTCGGCGGCAAGTCCGAGGTGCCGTCCGAAAGCGCGACGGGCCTTTCGGTCTCGATCGTCGACGACCAGGGCGTCGGCGTCAGTCTGTGGCAGCCCAAACGCGGCTTCTGACTCTGGCGATCCGCGGCCCGGGCGGCTATCAGCCCGCATGACTTCCGACCCGCCCCTGAAAGACCGCATCGCCCTCGTCGTCGGCGCCTCCCGCGGCATCGGCCATGCGGCCGCTCTCGCCCTGGCCAGGGCGGGCGCCCACGTGGTCGCCGCCGCCCGCACCCAGGGCGCCCTGGAGGAGCTGGACGACGCCGTCTATGCGGCCACCGGGAAGCACGCGACCCTGATCCCCTTCGACATGGTGGACGGCGGCGCCATCGACCGGCTGGGCGGCGCCCTGTTCGAGCGCTTCGGCCGCCTGGACGTCTGGGTCAACGCGGCGGCCACCCTCGGCGCCGAGGGTCTGGCGCCCGTCAGCCACGCCGATCCGCGGCAGTTCGCCAAGATCGAGCGGACCAATTTCACCGCCGTCTATCGTCTGATCCGCTCGCTGGAACCGTTGCTCAAGCTGTCGGACGCGGCGCGGGTGATCCACCTGACCACTTCGGTGGCCACGGCCCCGCGCGCCTTCTGGGGCGCCTACGCCGCGACCAAGGCGGGCGCCGAGGTGCTGATGAAGTGCTGGGCCGACGAGACCGAGACCATGCCCATCCGCATCTGCGTGCTGAACCCCGGCGGCATGCGCACCCGGATGCGCGCCCAGGCCTTCCCGGGCGAGGATCCCGAGAGCCTGCCCCACCCGTCGGAGATCGGGCCGCTGATCGTCGAACTGGCCGACCCGACCCGCGAGCCGCCGCTGACGCTGAACTTCAGGGACTGGAAGGCGGGACCCGGGGCCGCGGCCCTCATCTAGGGTTCGCGAGACGCCCGCGCCGCGTAGCCCGTCGGCTCAGGCAAGGACGGCGGCGTGGAGTCCTCGAAGGAGATGTATTCCCGCCAGAGATGCAGCGTGCGCTCGCGGGTCAGATCGCGTCGGCACTGCAGCGCCTTGACCACCCGGATCGTGCCCGCCTGCCAGCGCGTGTACACCGCCGCGCACGCCAGTTCGGCATAGCTCTCCCAAGCCTTCTGTCCGGCTTCCAGCTCGGCGACGGCCTCCTCGCCCCCGTCCTCTCCCCCCTCCCTCAAGGTCGAGACCGCGACCGCGTAGTAGGCGTCCATGCGGACACGCTCGGCCTCGGTCAGGGCGGCAAAACAGTCGTTGATCTCGAGCGTGGTGCCGGCCTCGACGCACTCGGCGGGAACGGGGTCCTGCGCGGTCAACGCGGCGGCCAGCATAAGGGCGATCATGTTCGGTCTCCTGGGTCGGGCGACGCTGGATCAAGGTGCGTCGAGCGCAACATGCCGAGCTACCTCCGGCTGCCGCCCTTCTGACCCGTCCGCACGCGGCCCGACCGCGACACCTGCCGCGCGCCGCCACGCACGCCCTTGCCCACGTAGACGTTCGCTCCGGCCTTCTTCGAGGCGCTGGCCTTCAGCCCGCCCAGCGGCTTCACCTTCGGCTTGGCCCCGGCCTTGACCTTCGCTTCCAGCGCCTTTCCCGGCAGCTTGGACGCGGCCTCGGCCTTCTCGGCCCTCTGCACCTTGCGCGGCGCCGTCTTCGCGGCGCCCTTGAACCGTTCTGGCCCCGACTTGGCGCCGCCTTCGGCGTAGGGATTGGCGCTTCCCGACTTGACCGTCAGCCGGATCGGCGTGCCCGGCAGGTCGAAGCTCTCGCGGATCGAGTTGATCAGATAGCGCTTGTAGGTGTCCGGCATGGCCGAGGCGCGGCTGGAGAACAGCACGAAGGTCGGCGGGCGCGCCTTGGTCTGGGCGATGTACTTCGGCTTGATTCGCTTGCCGTCGACGGCGGGCGGCGGGTGCCGCTGGGTCGCCATGGCCAGCCAGTCGTTCAGGTCGCGGGTCTTCACCTTCACCGACCAGGTCTCATAGGCCTGGATGATCGCCGGCATCAGGCGGTCGACGCCCCGGCCGTTGTGCGCCGACAGCGCCACGAAGGGCGTGCCGCGCAATTGGGGCAGCTTCTCCTCGGCCAGCCGCTTCAGCTCCGCCAGCCTGGCCTGCGGCTCCTCCTCCAGGTCCCATTTGGACGCGACGTAGACCAGCGCGCGGCCCTCGCGCTCGACCAGATCGGCCAACTGCAGGTCCTGGATGTCGAAGGCGTTGTCCTTGTCCATCATCAGGACGACGACCTCGGCGAAAGTCAGGGCCCGCAGGGTGTCGGCGACCGACAGCTTCTCCAGCTTCTCCTGCACACGCGCCTTGCGGCGCATGCCCGCCGTGTCGACGAAGCGGATCGGGCGGCCTTCCCACTCCCAGTCCACCGAGATGGAGTCCCGGGTGATCCCCGCTTCCGGGCCGACCAGCAGGCGATCCTCGCCCAGCAGACGGTTGACCAGGGTGGACTTGCCGGCGTTCGGACGACCGATCACGGCGATGCGGATGGGCTTGTCGGCCTCTTCCTCTTCCTCGATGAACACGTCGGCGGAGGCGGCCAGAACGGCGGCGTACAGGTCCGCCATGCCTTCCCCGTGCTCGGCGGACAGGGCCACCGGCTCGCCGAAGCCCAGGGCATGCGCCTCGCCCACGCCGCCGCCGCTCTCGCGGCTCTCGGACTTGTTGGCCAGCAGGATGATCGGCTTGTGCACCTTCCTCAGCCGGTCGGCGAAGATGCGGTCCAGCTGGGTCACGCCCTCGCGCGCGTCCATCATGAACAGGATCAGGTCGGCGTCCTCGATCGCCAGCTCGGTCTGCTCGCGCATCCGGGCTTCCAGGCTCTCGTCGGTGACGTCCTCATATCCGGCGGTGTCGATCAGCGTCAGGTCGATGTCGCCGATGTTGCCCTGGGCGTAGCGGCGGTCGCGCGTCACGCCCGGCCGGTCGTCGACCAGCGCCAGCCGCTTGCCCACCAGCCGGTTGAACAGGGTCGACTTGCCCACGTTGGGCCGACCGACGATGGCGACTTTGATGGCCATGACGCCGATCTAAACCCGTTTGAAGGCGAGGCGAAGCCGGATCAGCGGATGCTGACCAACTCCCCGCTGTTCGTGACCACGATCAGGGCGCCGTCGTAGGCGATCGGCGACACGTAGGCCGGCGAACCCAGACGCAGCGTGCCCTCGGTCGCCCCCGTCTTCGGATTGAGGGCCACGGCCTCGCCGTCCGAGTTGACCAGCACCAGACGGTTCGAGGCCAGGATGGGCCCGGCCCAGGTCGGCCGCACCGTGCGGTCCCAGAAGCCCAGGAAGCCGCCTTCCTGACGCACGCGTCCCTCGTTCAGGTCGCGCGTCCAGTAGACCTGCCCGCTGTCGCGGTTGATCACGGTCAGTTGGCCGGCCTTGGACACGACGTACACCACGTCGCCGACGGGCAACGGCGCCTGGACCCCGCCGATCGGCAGCTGCCAGCGCGGCTGGCCGGAGCGGGCGTCCAGCGAGCCCAGCACGCCGGAGTGGCTGACGGCATAGACGAAGCCGCGCGAGATCACGGGCCGCCCGGCGATGTCGCGGACTTCCGACAGGGCGCTGGTGCGGCTGGTGCGGGACAGTTCACGCTGCCACAGCGGCTGGCCGTTGGAGGCGCGCAGCGCCAGCAGTTCGCCGGACGAGAACGGCGCCACGACCGTGTCGCCCGTCACGGCGGGGGCCGAGGCCAGCATGATGCGGGCCGGCTCCACGATGCCGCGGTACGACCAGGTCTGCTGACCGGTGTTGACGTCGAAGGCGATGATCTGGTTGTCCACGTCGACGACGTAGACGCGGGCGCCCGAGACCGTCGGGGCGCCGTGGATCGGCACGTCCACCGGGGACTGCCAGACGACCGCGCCCGTGGCGGCGTCCAGCGCCGTCATGGTGCGATAGCCCGACGAGACGAACACCTTGCCGCCGGCCGTCGCCACGCCGCCGCCGAAGCCGCCGCGCTCACCCTCTGGCCGCAGGTTGACGCGCCAGATCTGGCCGCCGTTGCGGGCGTCGACCGCCGAGACGGCGGCCTCGCCGTCGAGCACGAAGACGCGGCCGCCCTCGGCCACCGGCGGGGCCATCACCTGACTGGTGCGGCCCGCCCCGGCGCCGATGTTCCGGCGCCAGGCGATCTGGAAGTTCTGGCCCGCGATGACGTGCTCGACGGCGTTGTCCGCAGTGCCGCCGGGGTTGGGCCAGGCCGCCACGGCCTGCGGGCCGGGCAGGAAGAAGTCGCGTCCGGCGAGGGCCGCCGAGGGGGCCAGGGCCTGATCGAACTCGATGACGGGAATGCGCTCGCCCGCGCTGGCGACGTCCTCGGCCTGCGGGCCGCGGCCCAGACTGAACGGCAGCACGCGCTGCACCGTGCCGCAGCCGGCGACGACGAGGGCGAGGGCGGCGACGGAACCGGCCTTGAGCAAGCGATCCATGGGCATGTTTCCGGAGATCATCACTGGGCGGGCGCGGGCTGTTCAGGGACGGGGGCAGGCGACGCGGGCGCCGGCGCGGCGGCCGGAACCGGCTGACGCAGCACGTCCGGGATGGCGGCGGCGGTGCCGTTGTCGATGGCCGCGATGCCGATCTGGGCGCGCTGGCGAACGGAGTCCGGCACGTCCTGACCCAGCTGCAGCTGCACGAAGGTCTGCCGCGCCTCGGCGGTCTTGCCGAACTGCAGGCGGGCCATGGCCTGGGTCTCCAGCGCCATCACGCGCTGCGGGCGGCCGTCCTTGATCAGGGGCTCGAGACGACCCTCGATGTCCTCCAGCGTGCCGCCCTCGTCCATCAGGATCCACACCGCCTTCAACGCGGCCTGATCGGCGAGGATCGGGTCGCGGTCGGCGCGGACGGCCTGGTCCAGAAGTTCCACCGCCTGATCGGCGTCGCCGCGCTGCAAGGCCAGGCCCGCGCGCTGGTTCAGCGCCAGGGCCTTGTAGGCCGAGTTGCCGACCTTGTGCGCCTCGGTGAAGGCCACCTCGGCCGCGGCCGCGTCGTTGGCCTGAAGCGCGTCCATGCCGCGGTCATAGGCGACGGCGGCCTTTTCGCCCTGCGAGGTCTTGAAGCTGTCCCAGCCCCAGAAGGCCAGGGCGACGACCAGCGCCAGCGCCAGCGCGCCGCCGACCACGGGCCCCCACTTGCGGGCCAGCCGCTTCCAGCGTTCGGAGCGAAGCTCCTCTTCGACCTGTTCGAAGACGTCAGTCACGGATGCGTCGCCCCCACGAAGCGGGGTTCACGACCCGCTGAATTGAATTCGGCGCGACCCTAGAGGCTCGCCGTCGCCCCCGCAACGCGGCGCTCAGGCCGAGGCGGGCTTTTTGCTGAAGTAGGTCTCGACTTCGGCAGGAAAACGGCGGGCGCGGACGTCCGCAGCGTAGCCGGCGACCGCCCGGTCGATCTCGCCGCGCAGGTCGGCGTAACGACGCACGAATTTCGGCGTCCACCCGAACATGCCCAGCATGTCGGACACGACCAGGATCTGGCCGTCGCAGGCGGCCGAGGCGCCGATGCCGACGGTCGGCTTGTCGATCGCGTCGGTGACCTCACGCGCCAGCCCCTCGGCCACGCCCTCGACCACGACGGCGAAGGCGCCGGCGTCGGCGGTCGCCTCGGCCTCGGCCAGCACGCGCAGTCGCTCCTCCTCCGTCCGGCCCTTGGCCTTGAAGGCGCCGTCGGTCAGCACCGCCTGCGGCCTCAGCCCCACATGCCCCATCACCGGAATGCCGCGCTGGACGAGATAGGCGATGGTTTCGGGCACCGTGGGGCCGCTCTCCAGCTTCACCCCCTGGGCGCCGGTTTCCTTCATCACCCGGGCGCAGTTCTCGTAGGCGATCTCCTTGCCGCCCTCGTAGCTGCCGAACGGCATGTCGATCACGACCATGGCCCGTTTCGACCCGCGCATGACCGCCTGACCGTGCAGGATCATCATCTCCAGCGTCACGCCGACCGTGTTCGGCAAGCCGTGCACCACCATGCCGACGCTGTCGCCGACCAGCAGCAGGTCGCAGTGCGGATCCAGAATCTCGGCCGTCGGCGCGTCATAGGCGGTCAGACAGACCAGCGGCTCGCCGCCCTTGCGGCCGCGGATGTCCGGCGCGGCCAGACGACGGACGGCTTCCTGCTTCTGGGCGGACATGGCGGCCTCCTCGGTGCGAGGCGCTCTAGATAGGGACTGGCCGGCCCCGCGTCATCAGACGTCCTGGGCCAGCCTCATCGCCCCGGCCGCCGCCACGGCCACCAAAGCCGCCGCCGCGATCCAGAACAGCTGCATGGCGCCCAGCGATCCGACCTCCAGTCCGCTCAGCCCCACGGCGTCCAGCGCGCCCTGCGCCAGACCCTGGGCCTGGGTCGAGACGGCGCTCACGCCCCGGTTCACCGCCGCCCCGGCCACCACGCCGGAGCCGTCGCCCAGGTTCAGGTTCACCGTCACCGCCTCGCGCAGGGCCACCGCGCCTCCGACCACGCCGGCCAGCGACAGGGCCAGGAAGCGGACGCGCGATCCCTGCTCCAGCCGCTTCTCCACCTGAGCGGTGAACAGGGCGGCGTCGGGCATGTGCGGGGTGCGGGCGAACAGGCGCTCGATCTCGGGGTCGAATTCGTCAGCCGACATGCTGCGTCCTCCCCAAGGTCCCGGCGGGCGCGAGCCGCGCGCGGAGTTTATCCAGACCACGTTTGACATGAGACTTCACCGTGCCGAGTGGCAAATTCAGGGCGGCCGCGATCTCCGGGTGCGCCATCCCTGCGCCGTGGCACAGGCTGACGCAGAGACGCTCCGCCTCGCTCAGGGACTTCAGGGCCTCGTCCAGATCGACGCGATCCCCGTGCTCCACGGTCGGAGCGGTCGAATCGTCTTCCAGTTCCGCGACGTAGCGGGACTCTTTGGCGACCCGCTTGAGATACAGCCGCGCCGCGATCCGCTTGACCCAGGCCGCAAACGTGCCTTCGCCGCGGAACTCGGCGCAGCGCTCGAACGCCTGGATGAAGGCGTCCTGGGCCACGTCGTCGGCGGTCGAGGGCTGCGCCCCCATCCGGCGCAGCAGGGCACGGACGGCCAATCCGTGACGACGGACCAGCTCGCCGAACTCCCGTCGCCCGCCGGCGGCCGCCTGGGCCGCCAGCTCGACGTCGTGCCGGTCCACAAGGGACTGGGTCATGATCGATCCCCTTCCCGCCCGGCCTCAGTCCTTGTTCTTGTTGAAGAAGCTCAGGACGATGAAGGCCAGGCCGATGGTCAGCGGGATGCAGGCGATGCCCAGCAGGCCGCTGTCCAGATTGTTGCCGTCCCAGTCGCGGCCGCCGATGTTGCTGACCACGCTGAAGGCCGCGATGCCCAGACCGGTGGCGGTCCAGATGATCCCCTTGCGCAGATCCCGGGTCCGCGACGGCAGGTTCTTCTGCACGTCCTTGGTCAGGGCGTCGATCAGTTCGGCCGGGAGTTCCTGCCCCTTGTCGATGGCGTGGCGCACGGTCTGCTGGATCTCGCGCTTCTCGCGCGACTTCAGCCAGGTGGGCCCCACGATGATGGCCGTGATCGTGCCGAACACGCACAGGATGGCCCAGAACGCGACGAAACCTTCGTCCATGATGAAATCCCCTTGTCTCTCCCGGCCCGCAGCCTGATGCCGCGGCCTTCTGATCACAAGAGGCGCCGGCGTCGACGCACGGATGCGGACGACCGGGTGAAACTTTCGTAAGGCGGGCGGAACCGGCAGGATGGGCGCCGATTGGAGACCTCGATGATCCACCGTCGCGCCCTGCTCGCCGCCCTCGCCGCCGCGCCCGCGGCCGCTTGCGCCACCCTGCCCGGCGCCTCGCGCCCCCTCCGCGTCGCCAGCTTCAACATCTGGCACGACCGCGACGACTGGCCCGCGCGTCTGCCCCTGATCGTCGAGACCCTGCGCGCCGCCGACTCCGACGTCATCGGCCTGCAGGAGGTTCTGGAAGATGCGGCCACGGGCCTGCCGAACCAGGCCGACACGATCGCCGCCGCGCTCGGGGGCTACGAGGTGCGCTTCATGTCGACCGACGCCGAAGGCGCGCCCCGCCGCTATGGCAACGCCATCCTCAGCCGCCTGCCCATCCTCGAGACCGCCGCCCGCAAGCTCGAGCCTCTTGACGACTGGCGCACGGCGCTGCGCGTCCGCGTCGGTTTCGACGGGCGTCCGGTCGACGTCGTCAACACCCACTTCCACCACACGGCCGAGGGCGCCGCCATCCGCGCGCGGCAGGCGGCGGATCTGCTCGGCTGGATCGGCGAGGGCGGCCCGCCCCTGATCGTCATGGGGGACTTCAACGCCCCGCTGGAGGACCCAGGCCTGGCCGGGCTCGCCGCTTCGCCCCGCTTCGTCAGCGCCCTGCCCGCCGGCGCCGCGCCGACGACCCTCAACACCCACGAGGGCCACGCGGCCCGCGTCATCGACCACGTCTTCGTCGAGCGGGACGCCTTCGACGTCGTGTCCGCCCACGTCACCGGCACGCAGGACGTCGACGGCGTGTGGCCATCGGACCATTATGCGGTGGAAGCCGTCGTCCGCCTGAAATCCCGAGCCCCGGAGCGCCCATGACCGAAGTCACCTATCGCATCGTCCAGCACGACGGCGGCTGGGCCTATCGCCTCGGCGACACCTTCTCCGAGACCTTCCCGAGCCACGACGCCGCGCGGGCCGCCGCCGAACGCGCAGCCCGCGAGCAGCGCGTCGCCGACCGCACCGCCTGGATCGAATACGAGACCGCCGACGGCCAGTGGGTCACCGAACGCGCCGACGGCCACGACCGGCCCGCCACCGACGTCGAGGGCTGAGCCTCAGCCCAGCGCCGCGCCCCACGCCGCCGGATCGAACCCGACCAGCGTCCGCCCGTCCTCGAGCGCCAGCACCGGCCGCTTGATCATCGACGGCTGCGCCAGCATCAGCGCGACGGCCTTGTCGGCGTCCAGTCCGGTCTTGTCCGCATCGGGCAGCGCCCGGAACGTCGTCCCCTTGCGGTTGAGCACCGTCTCCCACCCGTGCGCCGCGACCCAGCCCCGCAGAACCGCCTCGTCGACGCCCGCCTTCTTGTAGTCGTGGAAGGCGAACGCCGTGCCGCGGTTGTCCAGCCAGACGCGGGCCTTCTTGACGTTGTCGCAGTTGGGGATGCCGTAAAGGGTGATCATGGGCTCGTCCTGCCGTGGGTCGCGCCGCAGGGCAAGGCTTGGCCGCGCCTCTGGCGTTCCCCGCGGTCAGCCCGGTACGAATCGTCGGCATCCCGGAGACCGCCATGACCCAACGCGTGAGCATCACCTTCGCCGACGGCGTCGCCGACGTGCGGCTCAGCCGGCCCGACAAGCTCAACGCGCTCGACATGCCGATGCTCGAGGCGCTGGCCGACGCGCCCGCCCGGCTGGCGGCGACGCCGGGCCTGCGCGCGGTGGTGCTCTCGGGCGAGGGGCGCGGCTTCTGCGCCGGGCTGGACAAGGCGACCATGGGCGGGCTGGCCGGCGCCGGGCTGGACGTCGTCTCCCGCACCCACGGCCTGGCCAACCTGTTCCAGCAGACCGCCTGGGGCTGGCGCGACCTGCCCGTGCCGGTCATCGCCGCGGGCCATGGCGTGATCTTCGGCGGCGGACTCCAGGTCTTCTCCGGCGCCGACGTCCGCATCGCCCGCCGCGACGCGCGCCTGTCGGTCATGGAGATGAAGTGGGGCATCGTGCCCGACATGGCCGGCTTCGCCCTGTGGCGCGGTCTGGTCCGCGACGACGTGCTGCGCGAGCTGATCTACACGGCGCGGGAGTTCTCGGGCGAAGAAGGCGTCGCGCTGGGCCTGGTCACCCGCCTCGCCGACGACCCGCACGCCGAGGCCGTGGCGCTGGCCCGCCAGATCGCGGCCCGCAACCCCGACGCCGTCCGCGCCGCCAAGCGCCTGGCCAACCTGTCCCGCGACGCCGGCGCCGACCGGATTCTGATGGCCGAAAGCGTCGAACAGACCGCCCTGATCGCCACGCCCAACCAGATGGAGGCGGTCATGGCCAATGTGCGGAAACGCCGGCCGGTCTTCACCGACTGACCGGGATCACTCCCACTCGATCGTGCCCGGCGGTTTCGACGTCACGTCGTAAACGACGCGGTTCACGCCGCGCACCTCGTTGACGATGCGCGTGGCGGTACGGCCCAGCACGTCCCACGGAAACTCGAAGAAGTCCGCCGTCATGCCGTCGGTCGAGGTGACGGCCCGCAGGGCCAGCACCTTCTCATAGGTCCGCGCGTCGCCCATGACGCCGACGGTCTTGACCGGCAGCAGCACGGCGAACGCCTGCCAGATCTTGTCGTACAGCCCCGCCTTGCGGATCTCGTCCAGATAGATGGCGTCCGCCTCCTGCAGGGTCGCCACCGCGTCCGGCGTGATCTCGCCGGGGATGCGGATGGCCAGGCCCGGCCCCGGGAACGGATGCCGTCCCACGAAGGCGTCGCTCAGGCCCAGCTCGCGGCCCAGCGCCCGCACCTCGTCCTTGAACAGTTCGCGCAGCGGCTCGACCAGCTTCAGCTTCATGTAGTCCGGCAGGCCGCCGACGTTGTGGTGGCTCTTGATCACGTGCGCCTTGCCGCTGGACGACGACACGCTCTCGATCACGTCGGGATACAGCGTCCCCTGGGCCAGGAACTCCGCGCCCTCGATCTTCTGCGCCTCACGGTCGAACACCTCGATGAAGACCCGACCGATGGTCTTCCGTTTGGTCTCCGGATCGGACTGCCCCGCCAGAGCGCCGAGGAATTCCTTCGATGCGTCGACGTGAATGAGCGGGATGTTGTAGTGATCCCGGAACAGGGTCGTGACCTGCGTCGCCTCGTCCTTGCGCAGCAGGCCGGTGTCCACGAAGACGCAGGTCAGCTGGTCGCCGATCGCCTCGTGGATCAGCACCGCCGCCACCGAGCTGTCGACCCCGCCCGACAGGCCGCAGATCACCTTGGCGTCGCCGACCTGCTCGCGGATCTGGGCGATCTTCTCCTCGCGATAGGCCGCCATGGTCCAGTCGCCCTTCAGTCCCGCGATGCCGTGGGTGAAGTTGCGCAGCATCCGGTCGCCGCGGGGTGTGTGCATGACTTCCGGATGGAATTGAATGCCGTAGAAGCGTCTCTTCTCGTCGCCGATCACCGCATAGGGCGACCCCGGCGAGGTGGCGATGACGTCGAAGCCGTCGGGGATGGCCGTGATCTTGTCGCCGTGGCTCATCCACACCGGCTCGTCCTCGCCGACGCCCGCCAGCCCTTCCAGGAGCGGCGAGGCCTTTTGCACCGTGATCGCAGCCCGCCCGAACTCGCGGTGATGGCCGCCCTCGACCTTGCCGCCCAGCTGCTCGCACATCGTCATCTCGCCGTAGCAGATGCCCAGCACCGGCACCCCGGCCGTGAACACCGACTCCGGCGCGCGCGGGCTGCCTTCCTCGTGCACGCTCTCCGGCCCGCCGGACAGGATGATCGCGGCGGGGTTCATCGCCGCCATCGCGGCTTCCGCCTTCGCGTAGGGATGGATCTCGCAATAGACCTTGGCCTCGCGCAGCCGCCGCGCGATCAGCTGCGTCACCTGGCTGCCGAAGTCGACGATCAGGACTTTCTGGTGGTCGGTCATGGGGTCCGTTCGTACAGGGCGAAGAAGAAGCCGTCGGTGTTCGTCGCGGCGGGCGACAGGCGGCGCCGCGCACCGACCGGGGCGAACTCGGGATGCGCGGTCTCGAAGGCGTCGGCGCTGGCCTCGTTCTCTCGACTCAGCATCGAACAGGTCACGTAAGCCAGACGCCCGCCCGGCTTCACCAGCTTGGCCGCCTGATCCAGAATGCGCACCTGCAGGGCATGCAGCCGCTCGACCTCCTCCGCCGTCAGCCGCCACGCGTCCTCGGGCCGCCGCCGCCAGGTGCCGGAGCCGCTGCACGGCGCGTCGACGAAGACCAGATCGGCCTGCCCGTTCAGGTCCTCCATCCCGCCGCCGTTCTGCCCGATCAGCCGCAGCTCCGCCTCGACGCTCGCGCGCGCGAGCCTGGGCCGGATGTTTTCGAGCCGTTTGGCCACGACGTCCGAGGCGACCAGCGTGCCCTGGCCCTCCAACGCCGCCGCCAGCCCCAGCGTCTTGCCGCCGCCGCCGGCGCAGTAGTCGACCACGGTCAGGCCCGGCGCCGCGCCGGCCAGAGCGCAGACGATCTGGCTGCCCTCGTCCTGGATCTCGATGCGGCCCGACTTGAAGGCCTCCAGCGCCTGCACGTTCGGCGGCGGCTCCGACGCCAGCCTCAGGCCGACCGGCGAGCCCGGCGTCCGCGAGGGCTGCAGGCCCGCCTCGATCAGCTCCGCCTCGACCTGGTCGACCGTCGCCCTGGCCAGGTTGACCCGCAGGTCGATCGGCGCGCGGGGCTGCATCAGTTCGCGCGCCTCCTCCGTCCAGCGGTCGCCGAAGGTGGCCTTGAAGTCCTCGACCACGAACTCCGGCAGACCCGCCTGCACCCACCCCGGCAGATCGCCCTCGCCGGCCGTGATCCGGCTGCGCTCCTGCTTCGACAGCGGGCGAGGGCCATAGCCGTCGCCGGAATGCAGCGCCTCGATCTCTTCCAGCGTCAGCCCGTCCAGCGCCGCCAGCGAGCCGATCACCAGCGCCCGCCCGTCCTCGCGTCCGCCCATGATCCACGACAGCCGTCCGCGCGCGCGCAGCACCTTGTAGACCCGGTCGGCGATGGCCCGGCGATCCTTGGACCCGGCATAGCGGTTGGCCGCGCCCCAGGCCTTCAGCACGGCCTCGGCCGGTTGGCGCCCCTGGGCGATCGAGTCCAGGACCGAGGCGGCGGCGGCGAGGCGGGCGGAAGGGGTCACGAGTCTCCGATCAGGCGAACAGGGCGGCGATGATCATCACCAGGCCGCCGGTCGCGACCAGCCAGACCAGCGAGCGCACGTAGGGCACGCCCAGCGCATATAGGGGCAGGTAGATCACGCGCCCGAAGAAATAGAGATGCGCGCCCCAGTACGTCAGGGGCCCGGCCTTGTCCGCCACGTGGGCGATCAACACCGCGCCGATGAACAGCGGCAGGGTCTCGAACAGGTTGGCCTGCGCCCGCATCAGACGCGCGGCCAGCTTGCCCGGCGGCGGCGTCTCGCCGTCCCGCGGCCCGGCGTTCCACTTGGCGCCCAGTTCCGCGGTGCGCGCCAGGCCCGCGGCCGCGATCTGGACCAGCGCCAGGATCAGGGTGAAGGCCAGAAGGATCAGGTCCGGCGCCATGTCCATCGTCCTCTGCTCCCCTCACCCCTGCCGATAGTTCGGCGCCTCGCGCGTGATCATCACGTCGTGGACGTGGCTTTCGCGCAGGCCGGCCCCGGTGATGCGCACGAACCGCGCGCGCTCCTGCAGCTCCCGGATCGTCCCGGCGCCGACGTAGCCCATGGCCGCGCGCAGTCCGCCGACCATCTGGTGCAGCACGGGCGCGATCGGGCCCTTGTAGGGCGTCTGGCCCTCGATGCCCTCGGGCACCAGCTTCTGGGTCTCGACCTCCTTCTGGAAGTAGCGGTCGGCGCTGCCCGCGCCCATCGCCCCCACCGAGCCCATGCCGCGATAGCTCTTGTAGCTGCGGCCCTGGTAAAGGAAGACCTCGCCCGGCGCCTCGTCGGTGCCCGCGAACATCGAGCCCATCATGGCGACCGACGCGCCCGCCGCGATGGCCTTGGCCAGGTCGCCCGAATACTTGATCCCTCCGTCGGCGATGACCGGCGCGCCCGACTCCTTCGCCGCCCGCGTCGCCTCCATGATCGCCGTCAGCTGGGGCACCCCCACGCCGGCGACGATGCGGGTGGTGCAGATGCTGCCCGGCCCGATGCCCACCTTCACCGCATCCGCGCCCGCGTCGATCAGGGCGCGCGCGGCGTCATAGGTGGCGATGTTGCCGGCCACGATCTGAAGCCGGTTGTTCTCGCGCTTGATGCGCTCGACCACCCTGGCCACCTGGGCGGAGTGGCCGTGGGCGGTGTCGATGACCACCACGTCGGCGCCCGCGTCGGCCAGCGCCATCGCCCGCTCGAACCCGCTGTCGCCCACGGTCGAGGCCGCGCCGACCAGCAGGCGGCCCTGGTCGTCCTTGGCCGCGTTGGGGAAGGCCTGGGCCTTCTCGATGTCCTTCATGGTGATCAGGCCGACGGCGCGGTGATCCTCGTCCACCACGATGACCCGCTCGATCTTGCGGGTGCGCAGCAGCTCGCGCGCGGCCTCCTTGCCCGCGCCCTCGCGCAGGGTGACCAGCTCGCCCGTGGTCATCAGGTCCGCGGCCTTGCGGTTCGGGTCGCTCTCGAAGCGCATGTCGCGGTTGGTCAGCATGCCGACCAGCTTGCCGGTCGTCCGGTCCACCACGGGGAAGCCGCTGATCTTCTTGCGCGCCACGATCTCGCGCACCTCACCCAGGGTGGTGTCGGGGTGCACCGTCACCGGGTTCACCACCATGCCGCTCTCATAGCGCTTGACCTGGCGGACCTGCTCGGCCTGCTCGTCGACGGTCAGGTTGCGGTGGATGACCCCCAGCCCTCCCGCCTGCGCCATGGCGATGGCCAGACGCGCCTCGGTCACCGTGTCCATGGCGGACGACAGCAGCGGGATGTTCAGCTTGATGTCGCGGGTCAGGCGCGTCGAGACGTCCGCGTCGGCGGGCATGATCTCGGACGGGCCGGGTTCGAGCAAAACATCGTCGAAGGTGAGCCCTTCGCGAATCTCCATGAGGAGCCTCCGTTTTGCGGGCCGCGTATAACCGCCGCGGCCGTGGAACCGCAAGGGCTTCGGACGAGCTATCTGTCCGACGAGAAAAATTGCCTTGCGCGGCGGCGGTCGCGACACGATTTTCGGAACTGTATGGTCAAGTTGCTCATCTCGACCGCCCGCAACCTCGCGCTCAAGATCGCGAGCTACGGCGTCATGCACCTGGTGGTGGCCATCCTGGTCGCCTTCGCCATCACGCGCGACTGGCGTCTGGCGCTGGCCGTGGGTCTGGTCGAGCCCTTCTTCCAGACCATCGCCTATTCGATCCACGACCGCGTCTGGCACCGCATCGAGCGGCGGCGGATGCTGTCCGGGCTGGAGGAGGCGTCCGAGGCCTTCACCGCCCGCCTCGAGGTCATGTCGATCGAGGAGCAGAACCGCGCCCACCACGGCCACAGTCACGCCCTGCCGACCTCGTTCAAGCAGATCGCGCTGAAGACCGTCACCTATGGCGTCATGCACTTCACCGTGGCGGTGGCCGTCGCCTATGCCCTGACCCAGAACTGGAAGGTGGCCCTGGCCATCGGCGTCATCGAGCCGCTGGTCCAGACGGTCTTCTTCACCGTCCACGACCGGATCTGGAGCCGCATCGAGGCCCGCCGCGAGGCCCGCCGCGCGGCCCTGGCCGAGGCCTGATCCGGCCGCACTGACGAATCCCGTCCGACGCGCCTATCTTGGGCGTCCCATGCCCATCCGCCGCCTCTCGCCCGAGACCGTCAACCGCATCGCCGCCGGCGAGGTGATCGACCGCCCGGCCGGCGCGGTGAAGGAGCTGGTCGAGAACGCCATCGACGCCGGCGCCACATCCATCGAGATCCACGCCGACGGCGGCGGCCTGTCGCGCATCCTGGTGGCCGACGACGGCAAGGGCATACCGCGCGACGAGCTGCCGCTGGCGGTCGAGCGCCACGCGACCTCGAAGCTGGAGCCCGACGACGCCGGCGACGTCGACCTGCTGCGGATCTTCACCCTGGGCTTCCGCGGCGAGGCCCTGCCCTCCATCGGCTCGGTCGCCCGCCTGTCGCTGACCGCCCGCACGGCGGGAGACGAGGCCTGGGCCATGCAGGTCAACGGCGGCGCGGCCGTCGGCCCGGCCCCCGCCCCCTTCCCCGCCCCGCACGGCGCGCGGGTCGAGGTGCGCGACCTGTTCTACGCCACCCCCGCCCGGCTGAAGTTCATGAAGTCGGCCCGTGCCGAGGCCATGGCCATCACCGAAGAGATCAAGCGTCAGGCCATGGCGCACGAGGCCGTCGCCTTCACCCTGCTGCTGGACGGCCGCGCCGTGCTGCGCCTGCCCGCCGAAGCGAAAGGCGACGAGGGTCGCCTGCGCCGCCTCGCCGCCCTGCTGGGTCGCGACTTCGAGGCGAATGCGCTGCTGATCGACCAGACGCGCGAGGGCCTGCGCCTCTCGGGCTATGCCGGCCTGCCCACCTATTCGCGGGGCAATGCCGCGCACCAGTTCCTGTTCGTCAACGGCCGCCCGGTGAAGGACCGCCTGCTGCACGGCGCCATCCGCGGCGCCTACGCCGACTTCCTGGCCCGCGACCGCCACCCGGCCGCGGCCCTGTTCCTGGACCTCGATCCGCTGCAGGTCGACGTCAACGTGCACCCGGCCAAGGCCGAGGTCCGCTTCCGCGACCCCGCCCTGGTCCGCGGTCTGATCGTCGGCGCCCTGCGTCACGCGCTCGCCGGGGCCGGCCACCGGGCCTCGACCACGGTCGCGGCGGACGCGCTGGCGGGGTTCACCGCCCACCAGGCGCCCGGCCACCGCCCGCCTCCCAGCGCCGCCGGCTTCAGCGGCTGGACCGGCTGGGACGCGCCCCGCCCCGCCCCCCAGATCATCCCCGGCCTTGAGGAGCGCAGCGCCCGCGTCGAACCGGGTCAGGCCGCCCTACCGCCTACTCCTGCCGCCTACCCCTCCGAGCTCGACTTCCCCCTCGGCGCCGCCCGCGCCCAGCTGCACGGAACCTACATCGTCGCCCAGACCCGCGACGGCCTGGTCGTGGTCGACCAGCACGCGGCGCACGAGCGGCTGGTCTATGAGCGGATGAAGGCCCAGATGGCGACCGGCGCCGTCACCCGTCAGGCCCTGCTGACGCCGGAGGTGGTCGAGCTCGACCCCGTCGAGGCCGACCGCGTCGTCGCCCGCGCCGACGAACTGGCCGAGCTGGGCCTGATCGTCGAACCCTTCGGCGGCGGCGCCGTCCTGGTGCGCGAGACCCCGGCCCTGCTCGGAGACACCGACGTCCAGGGCCTGATCCGCGACATCGCCGACGACCTGGCCGAACACGGCGCGGCCCTCAGCCTGAAGGAGCGCATGGCCGAGGTCTGCGGCACCATGGCCTGCCACGGCTCCGTCCGCGCCGGGCGGGTGCTCAGCGCGCCCGAGATGAACGCCCTGCTGAGGCAGATGGAAGCGACGCCGCACTCCGGCCAGTGCAACCACGGAAGGCCGACTTACGTGGAGCTGAAGCTGGCCGACCTGGAACGGTTGTTCGGGAGGCGGTGAGGCACGCAATGAACATCAGGCTGGCGACCGGCCTCTACATGGCGGCATTCTTGCCGGTGCTGGCCGTCTGGGTCCTTCTTGCTCCCCGTCAGCCGCTCCTCGGCGTCGTCGCCGTTTCAGGATACGTCATAGGCCTATTCCTGCTTCGCTGTCCCGCCTGCGGCTTCAGCACCTGGCGGACTGAGGACGAGCCCGCATTCGGCGTGCAACGGAACAGTCCGATCCCGAACCGCCACTGCGCGAGATGCGGTCTCGATTTCAGGACCAACGGCTTCGGAAAGCGCCCCAAACTCTGAGCATGCCCTCCCTCCTCTTCGTCTGCCTCGGCAACACCTGTCGCTCTCCGCTCGCGGAGGGCGCGCTGTGCGCCGAGGCGGCGCGGCGCGGGCTGGACCTGACCGTCGACTCCGCCGGCACGGGCGACTGGCACGCGGGGGAGGCGCCGGATCGGCGGGCGCAGGCGACGGCGCGGCGGCACGGGGTGGACGTCTCCGGCCTGCGGGCCCGGCAGGTGAGTCCCGACGACTTCCGCCGCTTCGACCATGTGATCGCCTTGGACCACGAGAACCTGGCGAACCTGCGCGCCCTCGCTCCCGCCGACGCCACGGCGCAACTCAGCCTGCTGCTCGACTGGGTCCCGGGCCGCGCGGGTCAGGCCGTGGCCGACCCCTGGTTCGGCGACGAGGCCGGTTTCGAGACCGCCTGGGCCGACGTCTCCGCCGCCGCCCGCGCCATCGCGGACCGGCTGGCCGACTGAGCCCCTCCGTCAGAAACCGCGAGTTTCCGACGGCTTGACGGCCGCGTTCGTCGCGACATCCTCAGGGCGCGAAACGAGAGGGGAGACTCGACCATGCGCACAGCCCGCGCCCTGCTGATCCTGACCGCCGCCGGCCTGACCACGGCCTGCGGTCCCACCGTCATCAGCCGGCACAGCCTCGGCTATCTGGACCCCGGCATGGGCGTGGAGGTGCGGATCGTTCAGCCCGACTGGATGGATCCCAACTACCAGACCCGGGAACTGTGGGGCTTCAACTCCGGCGACGAGCCGGTGTGCGTCGGCTACAAGAACGCCGGCTCTTCCTGGTATTCGGCGCTGATCGCCCCGGGCACGGAGCGCAAGCTGCTCAGCCTCGGCAGCGGCTACATCGAGGCGCCGCGCGGGCTGGTCGCCACCATGCCGAATGGTGAGGCCTGCACCGACGCCTACGTGGCGCGGATGTCGGAACAGGCCGGCCGACGCTAGCGCGGCGAGCTCAGCGCCACGGCGACGGCGTCCACGCCTCCACCACGCCCGTGGCGTTGCCGCCCGAGACCACGTCCCCGCCGCCGACGGCCACCACCCGGCCGTGCCACTCCACCGCCGCAAGCCCGTGGCGCGGCGTCTGCATGTCCGGCCCGCGCTCCCACACGTCGCGGCCGACCGAGTAGACCCAGGTCTCGGCGAAGACCCCGCCCCCGCCGCCTTCCGCGCGGGGCCGGAACCACTCGCCCCCGAACGCGACCAGCCGTCCGGGAAGCGCGACCAGCGCCAGTCCGCCGCCGACCTGCTGTCCCGACGCCCCGGACCGGGGAATGGGCGCCAGGGTGTCCCACCGGTCGGCGACGGGGTCGTACCGGTCCAGCCGCCCCGTGCCGCCGCCGCTCACCGTGCGCCCGCCCGCGATCCACAGCGCCCCGTCCAGCACGGCGCCCGCCGCGCTGTTGCGCGCCATCGGGCACGGCCGCGCCGTCTCCCACCGCCCGTCGGCCAGCACCAGATGCCGGTCGACGTCGGCCTGATCGTTCCACCCGCCGTTGGCCGCCCCGCCCGGCGATCTGCCCGTCACCAGATGCACCCGCCCGCCGTGGCTCAGGCCCACCGCCTCGGCCTGCGGCACGGGCAGGGCCGGTCCGTCGGCCCACGCCGTCGCGCCGGGCGTCAGCGACCAGACCTCGGCGGCGTTGGTCCACTCGCCTGCGTCGGACCGGCCGTAGCCGCCGATCGCCCACAGGGTTTCTCCCGACGCGACCATCATGGGATGATGCCGGGGCGCCGGCAGGCGCGGCCCTTCGCTCCAGCTCATCCGCGACGGGTCGAACAGCGCCAGCCGGTCCTCGATGTGAAGCGGCTGCCCCTGCACGGACTTCAGCCCGCCCGCCGTGGCGATGCGCCCGTCCCAGACGGCGGCGTAGATCTCCTGCACCGCCCACGGCATGGCGGGCCAGCCGTCCCAGCCGACGGCCGTCTCCGGGAAGACCTCCCAGTCGCCGGGACCGGCTTCCCTCGGGGGCGGCGCGCACGCGCCCAGCGCGGCGGCGGCGGTCAGGAAGGCGCGGCGGTCGATGCGGGTCATGCGCCCAGACTGGCCCGAAACCGCCGCCTGTGCCATATCCCGCGTCTCCCCGGGCATTCCGCCCGACAGGAAGTCCATGTCCGAGATTGCGCGACAGGCCTGAGGCCTCGCAGCAAGCCTGTGAAGAGCCTCTGACCCGCCCTCCGGCCCGCGCGCCGGAGCGACCCGTCACGCCATTCGGACAATCCTCAAATGAACATCTCCCGTGCGGAACAGCGCACGCTTCACTGCCTCGCCCAGGGCGGCGGCATCGTGCTGGAACGCGACGCCGACGGCCGCGTGCTGGCGGCCCTCTGCTGGACCCGCGACGGCTTGCTGCTGACCGACTGCACCCTGTCGGTCTGGAAGAAGCTGAAGACCAAGGGGCTGATCGCCAGCCGCGGCGGCGGCCCCTATCGCGTCAACCGCGCCGGCCTGGCCCGCATGCGCAGCCAGCTGGACAACCGCGTCTCAGCCCGGCGCTGGTAGGGCCCGCAGGAAAAGGACGCGCGCGGCCCCCCAGTCGCGCGCGTCCAGCCGCTCATAGCCGGGCGTCTCGATGTCCGGTTCATCGACGCCGCGCTCGAACACCACGATGGCCCCGGGCGCCAGCCAGCCGCCCTCCAGCAGCCGCGCCAGCGTCTGCTCGCCCAGTCCCTGCCGGTACGGCGGGTCCAGGAAGGCCAGGGTGAAGGCCTCGCCCGCCGACCCCGGCCGCGCCCCCAGGTCCGTCGCGCTCCTGCGGTGCACCCGGCTGCGCCCGAACAGGCCATAGGCGTCCATGTTCTCGCGGATCGCGCCCCGCGCCGCGTCGTCCGTCTCCACGAACAGGGCGAACGCCGCCCCTCGGCTCAGCGCCTCATAGCCCAGCGCGCCCGACCCCGCGTACAGGTCGATGACCCGCTGGTCCTGCAGGCCCTCGGCCCACGGCGCGTGCTCCAGGATGTTGAAGATCGCCTGCCGCGCGCGGTCGCTGGTCGGGCGGGTGCCCTGCCCCTCCGGCGCGACGATGGCCCGGCCCTTCAGCGATCCCGCGACGATCCGCATCTCAACTCCACTTCTGCGGCGGCGCGCTGGCCGCCAGCGCTTCCAGCCGCTCGCGCAGCGCGGCGGTGAACCCCGGCCGGTCCTGCCCCTCTTCCCAGACCAGCGGCTCGCCGACCAGCGCGGTGCAGTTCATCGGCACCGGCGTCCGCGCGCCCTTGGGCAGAACCCGGTCCGCGCCCTGGATCCAGATCGGGATCACCGGCGCCGCCGGCCAGGCCTCCGCCAGCCGCGCGACCCCGCCCTTCAGGTCCCCCATGCCCTGCCCCGAGCCGCGCGTGCCCTCCGGGAAGACCAGGATGATCTCGCCCCGCTCCAGCGCGCGCCGCGCCGGCGCCAGCACGTCCTCGCCCCGCTTCACCTTGCGCGAGATCGGGCTGATGCCGATCAGGTTCAGCGACACCCAACTGATCGCGGGGTTGGCCAGGAAGTAGTCCGCCGCCGCCACCGGCCGCACCTTGGCCAGCGTCTTCGCCGGAAACAGGCTCAGCAGCATGAAGGCGTCCATGTGGCTGGCGTGGTTGGCCGCGATGATGGCGGGGCCCGTCCGCGGCAGGCGTTCACGCCCGACCACGTCCATGCCGGTCAGGAACCGGACCGCGGGCGCCGCCAGAGCCGTCAGGAACGCCTGCCGCAGCCAGCTGTGCGGCCGCGCCGCCTCTCCGGGCTCAGTAGGGGGTGAGCGCATAGTAGGCCACGAGGTGGAAGAACAGGGGAGCGGTGAAGGTCAGGCTGTCGATCCGGTCCAGCAGGCCGCCGTGGCCGGGGATCAGCCGGCTGGTGTCCTTGACGCCCAGGTCGCGCTTGACCGCGCTCATGGTCACGTCGCCCGCGAAGCCCGCGACCGGAAGCAGCGCCGCCATCACCGCCGCCTGCCAGACGCTCAGCGGCGTGAAGACCGGCGCCAGCAGCCAGAAGGCCGCCGCCGTCAGGATCCAGCCCCCGACGAACCCCTCCCAGGTCTTGTTCGGACTGACCGTCGGCAGGATCTTGCGCCGGCCGAACGCCTTGCCGCACAGGAACTGGAAGACGTCATTGGCTTCCGTCGTCAGCAGCAGCAGGAACACCAGCCCCGCCGCCCCCGCCGGGGCCTCTTCGGCCGGGACCTTCATCAGCAGCGGCAGAACCGCCAGATTGAAGACGCAGACGATGACCGCCCAGGTGATCGTCGCCACCGTCGCCAGATAGGCCCGCGTCTGGCCGGCGATCGCCATCAGGAACGGCGTCACCAGGAAGAACCAGACCGGAATGGCCACCAGGTAGATGCGGTACTGGTCCAGCGCGACCAGACCGTAGGTCAGCGGCACGGTCAGATAGGCCCACAGCACGATCAGCCGGTCCTCGCGCCGCAGCGGCGCCAGCGACAGGATCTCTCTCAGCGCCACGAACGAGACGGCCGCGAACAGCACCGTAATGGCCGCCCAGCCCAGCGCCAGCGCAAGGGCGACGACCGCGATCATGCCCCACCACGACTGCACCCGGAGCCGCAGCTCGGTCCAGTCCCGGTCCGGTTTGGTCTTCTGCAGGAACAGAACGGCCAGCGAGGCGACGACCAGCACGACGGCCAGCCCGGCGAACCCCCACAACAGCGGCGGCCGGACCTCTCCCAATCCCGCTGTCAGCAGGTCGCTCATCGCCTAGACTGCTCCCGGAATCAGGCCCGGACCCATTATGGCGCAGCCGCCCGCCCCGACGACCCCTATTCGCTCGACCGTGGCCCATGTCGCCTTCGCCGTGGTGGCCATGGGCGGCTGGGCGGCCTTCGCCAATCGCGATCACGGGGCCGCGGCGATGGCGACGGCCTTCGTCGCGCAAGGCGCCCTGTCGGGACTGATCACCCTGCTGATCAAGCGCTGGCTGGAATGGGCCCACGCCCGCCTGACCGGCCCTGGCGCCCGGCTGGTGCCGCCGGTGGCCAGCTGCCTCACCGTCGCGGGCCTGCTGACCGGCGTCCACATGGCCGTCGGGACGCCGGAGGTCCTGGCCACCATCGCCGTTCCCTGGACCGTCTCCACGGTCTACGCCTTCGCCTACGCCCTCAGCCTGGAGCGGAAATGACCGACAGCCGACGCCCCCTGAAGTCGCGCGGGACCGGCTGGGCGCGCGCCGCCGCCGCCGTTCTGGCCCGCATGGGCGTTGCGCCCGACCTGATCTCGGCCTCCAGCCTGCTGTTCGCCGCCGTCGGCTTCGCCGCCTTCTGGCAGTCGGCGGACGCCGCGGGCGCCGCCCGCGCCGGCTGGCTGCTGCTGGCGGGACTCACCATCCAGCTGCGCCTGCTGGCCAACCTGCTGGACGGCATGGTGGCGGTCGAGCACGGCCGCGGCGGCGCCCTGGGCCCCATCTGGAACGAGCTGCCCGACCGCGTCGCCGACGCCCTGTTCCTGATCGGCGCGGGCTATGCCTTGCGGCACTACGATCCCGCGTTCGGCCCGGTCCTCGGATGGAGCGCCGCCGTGCTGGCGGTGCTCACGGCCTACGTCCGCGAACTGGGCCACGCCCTCACCGGCGTCGTCGACTTCGCAGGGCCGGGGGCCAAGCCGCACCGCATGGCCGCGCTGACGGCCGGCTGCGTCCTGTCGGCGATCGGCGCGGTCGCCCTGCCCGACTGGGACCGCGGCGTCCTGTGGCTGGCGCTGGCGGTCGTCGTCCTGCTGACGGCCGTCACCGTCCTGCGACGCGCCGCCCGCCTGGCCGCCCGTCTGAAAGGTTCAGCGCCCTCCGCGTGATCCACCGCCCGGACGTGGCTTGCCGCCGCCCGGCCCCGCCCGTCCCGGCCCGCCGCGCGGCGCGGCGCCGGCGCCGGCGCCCGAACGCGGCTTGAAGTCCTTCCGGGGGCCCGGCCGCCCGGCCGGTTTTCCGTCCCGCGCCCAGGTCTCCGACTTGGGCCCGATCACCTTGTCCTCGCGCGGTTTGAAGGGGCGCTTCGGACGCTCGCCGGTCGCGCCTTCGGCCGCCTCGGGGCGGGCGCGGGGTTTGAAGTCGCGCTTCGGATGCTCAAACTTCGGCGCGGCCCTGGCCCAGCCCTGCTTCTTCGGCGGCCTGGAGCGACGCTCCACCGCCTCGGTCTGCGCCGCCTCGGCCGCGCGCACGCGGCTGGGCTTGCGCGAGGGATCCGACATGGCCGAGCCCGACTTGCCCTTGACGATCGGAACCGCGCTGCGGCGGCCCGGGATCGGCGCCGGCGTCTCGACCGTGTTCCCCGTCGGCAGATTCTCCGGCCGGATGTGTTCGGCCAGCAGTTCGCGGATCACCCTCGGCCCCACCTCCTCGACGGACCCCACGGGCAAGGTCCCGAGCTGGAACGGCCCGTACGCCAGGCGGATCAGCCGGTTCACGGTCAGGCCCAGGCTCTCCAGGACCTTGCGGACCTCGCGGTTCTTGCCCTCGGTGATCGCCACGCTGATCCAGAGGTTGGCCGGCCCCTTGCCGTCGCCCTCGGCCTTCTCCTTCGCCTTGTCCAGCGTCGCCTCGATCGGGCCATAGCGGACGCCGTCCACCGTCACGCCGTCCTTCAGTCCGTCCAGCTGCGTCTGCGTCACGCGCCCGCGCGCCCGTGCCCGGTACTGGCGCACGAGCTCGGTCGACGGCAGCTCCAGCGCCCGGCTCAGCTCGCCGTCGTTGGTCAGCAGCAGCAGGCCCTCGGTGTTGAGGTCCAGACGCCCGACCGAGATCACGCGCGGCAGGCCGTTGGGCAGGGCGTCGAACACCGTCGGCCGCCCCTGCGGATCGTTGTGGCTGGTCACCAGGCCGGCGGGCTTGTGATAGCGCCAGACCCGGGTGGCCTGGGCCGAGCCGATCGGCTTGCCGTCGACCGTGATGACGTCGTCGCGGGTCACCAGCACGGCGGGCGTGTCCAGGATCTTGCCGTTCACGGCCACCTTGCCGAGGCCGATCAGGCGCTCGACCTCGCGGCGGCTGGCGATGCCCGCGCGCGCCATGGCCTTGGCGATGCGCTCGCTGCGCTTCGGGGCCTCCTCGGGCCTGGCGGCGCCCGGCTTGCCGGGGTGCGCCTCACGCCCTGGCGCGCCCGGCTTGCTGCCGGGCCTGCCCGCGCGGGGCGGGCCCTTGCGGTCGTCGAACTTGCCGCCGGCTTGACGCGGGCGGGGCTTCTTGTCGTTGTCGTCGGTATGGCGGACCATGATGAGCGGTTCATGCGCATGGCGCTGGACCTCGCGCAAGCGGCGGCGAACGCAGGTGAGGTCCCCGTGGGCGCCGTCGTCGTCGACGAAGCGACCGGACAGGTCGTCGGGACGGGCGCCAACGCTCCCGTCTCAAGCCAGGACCCGACGGCCCACGCCGAGGTCGTCGCGATGCGCGCCGCCGCCGCCGCGACCGGCAACTACCGCCTCACCGGCCTGACCCTGTATGTGACGCTGGAGCCCTGCGCCATGTGCGCCGGAGCGATGTCGCACGCCCGCATCGGACGCGTCGTCTGGGCCGCCGACGACCCGAAGGGCGGCGCCGTCGTCCATGGGCCGAGGCTGTTCGACCAGCCGACGCTCCACTGGCGCCCCCTGTCCGAGCGCGGCCCCCTCGCCGACGAGTCCGCGCTCGCCTTGCGGACGTTCTTCCGTGCACGGCGCGGAACGCCGGTCTGACATGGCGCGTTCGGCGTCCAGCCGAGGGGAAGCCGCATGCGCCTGACGACGTCCGTGATCCTGATCGCCGCCCTTGCCGCCCTCGGCGGCTGTGGCGAGCCCACGCCCGTCACCGACGACGCCGAGGCCGTCCGCGAGCGCGCGCTGGACGCCCAGACGGCGCGCCGCCGCACCGGCGCCGAGATACAGGAGCGCGCTCTGCACCGCGTGGTCCGGGCCGTGTACCTCTGCGATAACGGCGAGCGTCTGTCGGTCGATTTCGACAACGCCCGCGAGATGGCCACGGTGCGCACCTCGATGGGAGAGGCCATCGACCTGTTCATGGAGCGGGCGCCCGAGGGGCTCTGGTATCGCGCCAGCGGCCACGAGCTGCGCGGCCGCGGCCAGTTCGCCACCTGGGCGTCCGAAGACGCCGAGCCGACGGACTGCCGCGCCGTCGACTAGGCGGCGCCCTCGGTCCGCAGAAGACGCGCCACCGGCTCCGGGTCGACGTCCTTCGCCACGAACGCGCGCCCGACGCCTCGCGCCAGGATCAGCGTCAGCCGGCCGGCTTCGGCCTTCTTGTCGCCTGCCATCCGTCGGAGCAGCGCGCCCGCGGAGAGCCCCTCCGGAAGTCGCGTCGGCAGGCCCGCCGCCGCGAATGCGGCGTCGACGCGGCGCGCCTCCGCGTCGTCGCACAGACCCTCCGCGGCCGAGAACCGGAACGCCAGGCAGCACCCCAGCGCAACGGCCTCGCCGTGCGTCATCACCGCGTCGTCGAAGCCCAACTCGGCCTCCACGGCGTGGCCGAAGGTGTGACCCAGGTTCAGCAGGGCCCGCGCGCCGGCCTCCTTCTCGTCCTGCCCGACGACGTCCGCCTTGATCTCCACCGACCGCGCCACGACGCGGGCCAGCGCGGCGCGGTCTCCGCCGGCCCCCGCCGCGTCCGGTCCCGTCAGGGAGTCGAAATAGGCCGGGTCGCAGATCAGGCCGTGCTTCAGCGCCTCGGCCCAGCCCGAACGCAGCTGCCGCGGCGGCAGGGTCGCCAGCGCGTCCATGTCCGCCAGGACCAGCCGCGGCTGGTGGAAGGCCCCGACCAGATTCTTCCCCTGCGGCAGGTCGATCGCCGTCTTGCCGCCGACCGACGAGTCCACCTGCGCCAGCAGCGTGGTCGGAAGCTGGATCAGGGCCACCCCCCGCATCCACAGCGCCGCCGCCAGCCCGGCCAGATCGCCGGTCACGCCGCCGCCGAGCGCGATGACCGCGCCCTTTCGATCCACGCCCGCGTCCGCCAGCGCGGACAGCACCGTGCGCAACCCGTCGAAGCTCTTGCTGGCCTCGCCGGGGGGCACGCGAATGCCGGCGTGGCGGACGTCGGCGGCCGTCAGACCGGCCCGCAGCCGGTTTCCATGCAGAGCGTCCACGGTCGCATCCGCCACGACGAAGACGCTGTGAAAGCCCAGCTCCGCGACGCGCCGTCCCGCGTGGGCGATCAGGCCGTCGCCGATCACGACGTCGTAGCCGGCGAAGCCCCGCCCCTCGACCCGGACCGTGCGCGTCATCTTTCGTCCTTTCGCGCCGACCAGGCCTTCAGCCCGGCCACGACCGCCTCGACCGCCTGGGCGTGCGATCCGGCGCCGACGTCCACCGTGAGGTCGGCCTGGGCGTAGATCGGATAGCGCGCCTCCGCCAGAGCCGCCAACGTCGTCTTCGGATCCTTGCCCCTCAGCAGCGGCCGGGTGTCCCGTCGCGCCACCCGCGTCGCGATCACGTCCAGGTCGGCCCTCAGCCACACCGTGACGGCCCGCGCCTTCAGCAAGGCGCGCGTGTCCGCGTTCAGCATCGCGCCGCCGCCCGTGGCCAGCACCTTGGGCGCCCCGTCCAAGAGCCGACGGATGACCCGCGCCTCCCCCGCCCGGAACTCCGGCTCGCCCAGGCGGGCGAAGATGTCGGACACCGTCATGGCCGCCGCGGCTTCGATCTCGGCGTCCGCGTCCACGAACTCCCGCGCCAGCCGTTTTGCCAGTCGCCGGCCCACCGTCGATTTGCCCACGCCCATCAGGCCGACCAGGGCTATGGTGCGGTCTATCGACGGAATCGCGGGGTCTGCGGGCTTCGACATGGAACCCTCGTCCATAACACCATGACGCCCCAGATCGAGGCCTTCCTGGAGATGATGGCGGTGGAGCGGGACGCCTCGCCCCACACCCTGTCGGCCTACGCCCGCGACCTCGCCGACGCCGAGGCGGGGGCCGGAGGCCTGATGACGGCCACGCGGGAGCAGGTCGAGGCCTGGTACGCAGGTCTCGCCGCCCGGGGCCTGTCGCCCGCGACCCAGTCGCGACGCCGCTCCGCGGTGCGCCAGTTCTGTCGCTTCGCCCTGTCCGAAGGCTGGCGCGCGGACGATCCGTCGGCGCGGCTGGACGCCCCGAGGCGCGGCCGCCCCCTGCCCCGCGTCCTGTCCCGTGACGAGGTGGCGCGCCTGCTTGCGGCCGTCGAACGCCGCGACGGCGCGTCCGCCCTGCGCCTCAGGGCCCTGATCGAGCTGGCCTACGCCTCGGGCATGCGCGTGTCGGAACTGCTGGCCCTGCGGGTCGAGGCCGTGCGGCGAGACCCCACCCACCTGATCGTGCGCGGCAAGGGCGGGAAGGAGCGGCTGGCTCCGCTGAACGCCTCGGCCCGCGCCGCCGTGGCCGCCTGGCTGGCCGCCCGCGACGCGGCGCATGAGCCGGAGGCGCCGGAATCGCCCTGGCTGTTCCCCTCGTCCTCCGCCCGCTCGGGCCGCCTGACGCCGCGCCGCTTCGCCCAGCTGCTGGATCAGGCGGCGATCGAGGCCGGCATCGACGCAGCGCGCGTCAGTCCGCACGTTCTGCGCCACGCCTTCGCCACCCATCTGCTGGAAGGCGGCGCAGACCTCCGCGTCGTCCAGACCCTGCTGGGCCACGCCGACGTCGGCACGACCCAGATCTACACCCACGTCACCCAGGACGCGCTCGCCGAAACCGTCCGCACCCGCCACCCGTTGGGACGGAGGGGCCGAGCTTGACCCGGCTTGCCCCGCACGACCGACCTGACTAGTTTCCGCCGCCTTTCGCAGGGGCTTGCACGCCCCGTCGCCCGGATCTCCCGATGGCCGCCCACTACCTCGACTTCGAAAAGCCGATCGCCGACCTGGAGGCCAAGATCGAGGAGCTGTCGCTCCTCTCCGCCTCCGCCTCGGCCGGTTCCTTCGATTCGGAGATCGAGGGCCTGCGCAAGAAGGCGGACCAGTTGCGCCGGAAGACCTACGCCTCTCTCGACCCGTGGATGAAGACCCAGGTCGCGCGCCACCCGAACCGGCCCCACTTCGTCGACTACGTCGCCGGCCTGTTCGAGGACTTCGTGGAGTTGCGCGGCGACCGTCAATTCGGGGACGACCAGGCGATTCTCGGCGGTCTGGCCCGGTTCAACGGCGATCCGGTCGTCGTCATGGGCCAGGAGAAGGGCCACGACACGGCCACCCGCCTGACCCATAATTTCGGCATGGCCCGGCCCGAGGGCTATCGCAAGGCCGCCCGGCTGATGGACCTCGCCGACCGCTTCGGCCTGCCGGTCATCAGCTTCGTCGACACCGCCGGCGCCTATCCGGGCCTGGGCGCCGAAGAGCGCGGCCAGGCCGAGGCCATCGCCCGCTCGACCGAGCGCGGCCTCACGCTCGGCGTGCCTTCCATCGCCGTCATCACCGGCGAAGGCGGTTCGGGCGGCGCCATCGCCATCGCCGCGGCCAGCCGCGTCCTCATGCTCGAGCACTCGATCTATTCGGTCATCTCGCCGGAAGGCGCCGCCGGGATCCTTTGGCGCGACGGCGCGCGAGCGAAGGACGCCGCCATGGCCATGAAGATCACCGCGCCCGACCTGATCGGACTGAAGATCGTGGACCGGGTCATCGACGAGCCGGTCGGCGGCGCTCACACCGACCGGGATCGGGCGATCGCGAACGTCGGCGAGGTCCTGGCCGAAGAGCTGGCGGCCCTGTCCGGCCTCACGCCGGAAGCCGTGCGTCGCGGCCGCGCCGAACGCTTCTACGCCATAGGTCGTCTGGGTTGAGCGAACGCGATTAACCGTTCGCTCATGAGTCGTGCCTCACTCCTCGAGGAAACCGGTTACATCGCGTACCGGCGTTCAGTGGGGCTTGAGTATGGATGGACTGCGCGACACCGCCGTCGTGAACCTGTCCAGCGCGGCGACCATGGTCGTCGACGACTCCAACTTCTCGCTCCAGCTGACGACGGCCTGCCTGCTCGGCTTCGGAATCCGCACCCGGCACGCGATCACCCGTCCGACCGACGCGGTCGAGATTCTCAACGAGACGCCGATCGACCTGCTGGTGGTCGACTGCGACATGCCGGACATGGACGGCTATGAGCTGGTCCGCTGGCTGCGTCGCACGAAGAACCAGCCCAACGCCTTCGTCCCCGTGATCATGACGGCCGCGCACGTCCGGCGTTCCCGCGTGCTGGACGCCCGCGACTGCGGCGCCAACTTCATCATCACCAAGCCCTTCAGCGCGAAGAACCTGCTGGAACGCATCGTCTGGGTGGCCAGGGACGAGCGGCCCTTCCTGGAAGTCGGCGACTACTTCGGGCCCGACCGTCGGTTCCGCGACGAACCACCCGACGTCGAGCGGCGCTCCGACCGCCTCCGTCTGGCCCAGCTCGAAGCCGAACGCGCGGAGAAGGCCTAGCATGGCCGTCATCACCCACGCCCGCCGCAAGTCGCGTCTCGGCTCCATGATCGACGCCGCCGGCGGAATCAGCGTCCTGCGGGCGCTCGCGGCGGCCAACGCCAACCTTGAGGCGCTGAAGCCGCCGAGCCTCGCCGAGGTCGCCCGGCAGGCCGAGCTGCTGGCGGAGATCGTGCCGCCGGAGACCTCTGCCGGAGCGGATGAGGACGACGCGCTGAACCGTCTCTACATCGCCTGCACCATGATGATCGACGCCGCGGGCCCCTTCGATCTCGACGACGTCTGCGAAGTCGCGCGCGGCCTGTGCGATCTGATCGACGCCGCCTCTCCGGAGCATCCGTTCGACTGGCGCGTGCCCAAGGTCTATTCGACCTCCCTGGGCATGATGCTGAAGCTGGACCGGGAAGCCCCGGCACGGGCCGCGGTCAAGGCGCATCTGGATCGGCTGATCGCCTCCAAAATGGCCTAGGCCTCGCCTGCGGTCCGGGTCCGCGCGCCCCGCGTCTGCTTGCGCCACAGGGCCGCATACTCGCCGCCGACGCGCGCCACCAGCTCGTGGTGGGCGCCGCGCTCGACCACCCGCCCGGCCTTCAGCACCAGGATCTGGTCCGCGTCGGCCACCGTCGACAGCCGGTGCGCCACGACCAGCGTGGTCCGCCCCGCCCGCGCCTTGCGCAGCGTCTTCTGGATGGCCGCCTCGGTCCGGCTGTCCAGTGCGCTGGTGGCCTCGTCCAGGATCAGGATGCAGGGGTCGGCCAGCAGGGCCCGGGCGATGCCGACGCGCTGACGCTCCCCGCCCGACAGCTTCAGTCCCCGCTCGCCCACCTTGGTGTCCATGCCGTTCGGCAGGGCGCGGATGAAGTCCGCAAGCTCCGCCGCCTCCGCGGCCTCCCAGATCGCCGCCTCGTCCGCGTCCGGACGGGCGAAGGCGATGTTGGCCCGGATGCTGTCGTTGAACAGCGCCACGTCCTGCGGCACCAGGGCGACCGCCCGGCGCAGGCTTTCCTGCGTCACCTCGCGGGCGTCCTGCCCGTCGATCAGCACCCGTCCGACCTGCGGATCCAGCAGGCGCAGGGCGAGTTTGACGATCGTGGACTTTCCGGAACCCGACGGCCCGACGAGGGCGGTCGTGGTGCCCGGCGCGGCGGTGAAGTCGACGTCTTCCAGCCCGTTCGCCCGCGCGTCGTGGCGGTAGCCCACGCCTTCGAAGGCCAGCGACGCCCCCCGCGCGTCGGCGGGACGCGGCAGGTGGCGGGCGTCGGCCGCGTCGGCCACCTGCGGCGTCTGACGCGTCACCTTCAGCATCTCCTCCATGTCAATGAAAGACTGACGGATTTCCCGATAGGCGAAGCCAAGGATGTTCAGCGGCTGGTACAGGCTGATCAGGATCAGCACGGCCGCCGTCACGTCGCCCGGCCCCATCCGACCGGCCGCAGCCTCGAACCCCGCCATGACCGCCATGACGCCCAGACCGACGTTCATGATCGCGGCCTGGATCAGGTTCAGCGCCGCCAGCGACCCATTGGCCTTCAGCGCGGCCGAGACGTAGGTCTCCAGCGCCCGATCATAGCTCTCGGCCGCGCGCCGTTCGGCCCCGAACGACTTGACCGTCTCGTAGTTCAGCAGGGCGTCCACCGAGAGGCCGGCGGCCTCGGTGTCGGCGGCGTTCATCGCCCGCCGGTGTTCCAGCCGCCAGTTGGCCATGCCGAAGGTGACCACGGCGTAGATCGCGACCACCGCGATCGCCAGCGCCCCGAACCGCCAGTCGTACAGCCCGCCCAGGACGGCCGCGGCCAGCACCAGCTCCACCACCGTCGGCCCCAGGTTGAAGGCGATGATCCTCAGCAGGAAGTCCACGGCCCGCGATCCCCGGTCCATGGTCCGCGACAGGGCGCCGGACCGCTTGGTCTGGTGGAAGTCCAGCGACAGGTTCAGGGCGTGCGCGAAGGTCTCCGCGGCCGTCTTGCGCTGGGCGGCGGCCCGCACCGGGGCGAACACCACGTCCGACAACTGCGGCGTCGCCGAAGACAGGAACCGGATCAGCGCCCAGCCGATCGCCAGCGCCATGAAGGACAGCCCGACCGTCGCGCCCGTCGACTGGCCCTCCGCCAGCCGGTTCACCGCCGCGCCCAGCGCCAGCGGCGCCAGCACCCCCAACCCCTTGCCCGCCAGCGTCAGGCCGAGCGCGCCCGCGACGCGGGCGTGCAGTTGCGGCGCGCCCGACCGTCCCACCACGCCCGCCAGATCCCTCAGCGCCGTCCAGGCGCCGATGGGCTTGTCTTCCGGATTGATCGGCTCCGCGCCCAGCGCCTTGACCGCAGGGTCGGCGCGACGGCGGCCGGAGCGCTCGCCGCGCATCGCCATGGAGTTCATATGGCCCGCGTCGCGCCGCGCGCAAAGCGTTTAGGCCAGCCGGGTCATCGCCTCGACGATCTCGTCCACCGCCTCGGGGGTCGTCGCCCAGGAGCAGACCAGCCGCACGGAGCCGTCGTCGAATCTGTGGCAGGCCCAGCCGGCGGCGTTCAGCCGCGCATGCGCCTCGGCCGGCATCCGGACGAAGACGGCGTTCGCGTCCACGGGATGGGCGAGGACATAGGGGGTCCCGCCCTCGACTCCCTCCGCCAGCCGCGCGGCCATGGCGTTGGCGTGCGTCGCGTGCCGCTCCCATGCCCCGGTCTCCAGCAGGCCGAGGAAGGGGGCGCTCAGGAACCGCCCCTTCGACGCCATCTGGCCCGCCTGCTTCAGGCGGTTGTCGACCCGCCGCGCCAGCGACCGGTCGAACATCACCAGCGCCTCGGTGCACAGGCCGCCCGCCTTGGCTCCGCCCATGACCAGGACGTCGACGCCCATGCGTCCGATGGCGGTCAGGTCGAATCCCGCCGCCGCCGCATTGGCCAGCCGCGCCCCGTCCAGGTGCACGCCCAGGCCCTTGGCCTTCGCGGGGGCGACCAGTTCCGCGAGCTCCTTTTCGGCATAAACCGCGCCGTACTCGGTCGCCTGCGTCAGCGACAGCGCCGCCGCCGGCTGACGATGCCCCATGTCCGGTTCGGCCAGGGCGGCCTCGAGGGCGAGCGGGTCGATCTTGCCGGAATGTCCGGGCAGGCCGATCAGCCCCACGCCCTGGCCGAAGAACCCCGGCGCGCCCGTCTCGTCGGTGCACACGTGGGCCGCGTGGTGCGCCAGCACCGCCTCGAAGGGGAAGGCCAGCATCGACAGGGAGATGGCGTTGGCCGCCGTGCCGCTGAACACGAACCGGACCTCCACGTCGGCGTCCAGCTTCCGGCGGATCAGGTCGGCCGCCAGCGCCGCCGGATCGTCGCCGCCATAGGCGCGCGCGAAGCCGTCGTTGTGCCGGGCCAGCGCTTCCAGCGCCTCGGGCGCCATGCCGGCCACGTTGTCGGAGGCGAAATCGAAACGCATGGTCACGCCTTCCTCAGGTGCGGCAGTTTCGGGCCGCGCTTCGCGCGCGGCTTCGGCGGGGGCCCCGGCTCCGGCGGCTGCGGGAAGGGCGTCTGCGGATCCGGGCCGGCGGGCGGCGGGGCGTAGTCCATCTGGACCTGGTGCGGGAAAGGGATCTCGACGCCCGCCGCGTCCAGCGCCACCTTGACCTGCTCGTACAGCTCCGACTGCGTGTGCCACCAGTCCTCGGACTTCACCCAGGCGTGCAGCGATATCTGCACCGAACTGTCCAGCAGCCCGGTCACGCCCGCCCACGGCGCCGGGTCGGGCAGCACCCTTTCGTGCGCCGCCGCCGTCGTCGCGATCACGTGCCGCGCCTGCTTCAGGTTCGAGCCGTAGCCGACCGTGAAGTGGATCTCGATCCGGCGGGTCCCCTGCCCCGACAGGTTGACGATGACGTCCCCCAGCACCTTGCCGTTGGGCACGACGATCTTGTGATTGTTGGCGTTCGAGATCTGGGTGACGAACAGGTCCAGTCGCTGGACCGATCCCGACGCTCCGCCCACCTCGATCACGTCCCCGACGCGGTAGGGTCGGAGGATCAGCAGGACGACGCCCGCCGCGACGTTGGCCAGCGTCCCCTGCAGCGCCAGACCCACCGCCAGCGAGGCCGCGCCCAGCACGGCGATGATCGAGGTCGTCTGCACGCCGAGGCGCTGCAGGATGGCGATGAATCCGATCAGGTAGACGCCGACGCGCACGACCTGGGCGATGAAGCTGACCACCGTCGGATCGTGCTTGAGGCCGCGCACCCGACCCGCCGCGCGACGCACGGCGCGACCGGCCCACTTTCCGGCCCCCACCGTCACAGCGAGGATCAGCACGGCGACCAGCAGGTTGACCGCGAAGTCGCCCGCCATGTCGGTCAGCTTGGCGACCATGGCCGCATCGACGGCGGTCGCGCGTTCTCCGGCCGCGACGGCGCCGGTCACCAGTTCGGGAAGGGAAGCCATGGCCTAGGGTCTAGCGCCTCGGGCCGGCAATGGAACCCCGGGATCAGTAGAAGACGGCCTGACGCTCGCCCGAAACCATCACGCGCGGCGGAGCCTCGGCCCCTTGCGGCATCGGTCGCCGTTCCGGCGGCGCCGAGCGCATCACGCGCCTCTCGGCCTGCTCGCGGGAGTCGAAGCCGAAGCCCATGGCGTCGCCGCCCGACCGCTCGGGCGGCGCAGGTCGCACCGGGATGGGTTCCACCGTCGGCGCATGCGCGACCTGCTGCGGCGGCTCCTGATCGTCCACGTCCCACCAACCCTCGTCGAACTCGACCCACTCGATCGGTTCGGGACGCGGCGCAGGGCGGTGAACGTACCCGTCGGTCAGCTCGCCGACCTCCATGGTTTCGCCCGGATCGATCTTCGGAGCAGGCGGCGTGAACAGCGCGATCTTCAGCGCCTCGCCCTTCGCTTCCGCCGACCCGGACGGCGTCAGCACCGCCGCTCCCGCGGCCAGGCCCAGGGCGATCACGCCCACGCCCGCCGCGACCGCCAACCGTCGATGTGAGATCGAAAGTTCCATGTCCGACGTAATGCCGACGGACGATTCGGGTTCACGGCGCAGCTGCCGCCAATCTTCCGCCTTCGCGCTCCAGCGCCGTCAGTAGGGCCAGAACGTCGCCCAGGGTGTCCGCCTCCGCAGGCGGCTTGTCCCAACGGATGCGGCTGACCCTCGGAAAGCGCATGGCGACGCCCGACCGGTGTCGGCTCGACCGCTGCAGACCCTCGAAGGCGATCTCCAGCACCAGGCCGTGCTCGCGGCTCGCCTTCACCGACCGCACCGGCCCGAACCGCTCCACCGTGTTGTCGCGCACGAACTTGTCGAGCTGCTTCAGTTCCTCGTCGGTGAAGCCGAAGTAGGCCTTGCCGACGGGCGCCAGCGTTCCTTCCTCGGTCCAGACCCCGAAGGTGTAGTCGGAGTAGAAGCTGGACCGCTTGCCAGAGCCCCGCTGGGCATACATCAGCACTGCGTCGATCACGTGCGGATCGCGCTTCCACTTGAACCACGGCCCCTTTGGCCGACCGGCGACGTAGGCGCTGTCCCGGCGTTTCAACATCAGGCCCTCGGCCGAGGCGCCCACCGGCGGGTCGGCCCTCAGCGCCGTCAGGTGCGCCACGTCGGCGAAGACCACGTCCGGCGACAGGATCATCCGGTCTGACCCGACGCGATCCACCAGCCGCGCCAACCTCGCCCGTCGCTCGACCAGCGGCAGGGGCCGCAGATCCTCGCCAGCCTCGGCCAGCAGATCATAGGCGATCAACGCCGCCGGATGGCTGGCGACCAGCTTCGGATCGACCGTTTTCCGGTTAAGCCGCTGCTGCAGATCCCCGAACGGCGCCACCAGACCATCTCGCAGCACGACCAGTTCACCGTCGACGGCGCCGTCGAACTCCAGCGCCGCCATCAAATCCGGAAACGCCCGCGAGATCTCGTCGCCGGTGCGGGACCACAGGCGCGCCACCCCGGCCTCGCGCACCGCCTGCACGCGGATGCCGTCCCACTTCCACTCCGCGACCCAGTCCTCGGGCGTGACGCGCGGCAGGTCGACGGCCTCGTCCAGGGCGACCGAGAGCATCACGGGGCGGAACCGGCCCGGCGCGTCCGCCGCCGGCCGCTCGGACCGGCCCTCCAGCCAGGCGAACAGGTCGCCGTAGGGCGCCTCGAGGCCTTGCCACAACTCCTCGACGTCCGAGGCGTCGATGCCGCGCGGGTCGTCGTCGGGCGCCGAGCGCGCCGCCGCCGTCTTGGCCAGGCGCGCCGACATCCCGACGCGCAGGGCGCCGGTCATGAGCTTCAGCAGCGCCCAGCGGCCCTTGGGCGCCAGATCGTCCATCCACCGCTCGATCAGGGCCGGAACCTCCGCGCGGCCCGCCGTCTTCAGGGTCTCGACGACCTCGGAAAGCTGCGGCTCGCGATTCGCCCGCCGCGTCGGATCGGCCGGCCAGATCAGCGCCACCGTCTCGGCCAGATCACCGACGTAGTCGTAGGACCAGCGGAACAGCAGCGCATCCACGCGCCGCTCCACTGCGGCGCGGATCATCGCCGGCTTGGCCGCGTCGAAGCTCAGATCCCCAGTGATGGCCGCCAGCGCCCAGCCGCGATCCGGATCCGGCGTGGCCCGCAGATAGTCGCGGAGCAACGTCAGCTTCGCATTGCGCGACGCCGTCAGCGAAAGTCGGTCCAGAAGCTCGGCGAAGGCCCGCATGCCCTCGATCTAGGGACGAGGTCGCTGCGGCGCGACCCCCGTCAGGCGGCTGCCATGGTCGGTCGCACCAACTCGTCCATGGCGCGCACGCCCGGGCGCCCCTGTCCCACGGCGCCCATGACCCGCGCCAGGGCGGCGAAGTCGATCGGCTTGTTCAGGTAGGCGTCGGCTCCCGCCTCGATGCCCGCCTCGTGGTCTTCGATGCGCGCCGAGGCCGACAGCACCACGATCGGCGTCTCGGCGTTGGCCCCTCCGCCGGCGCGGATCGCGCGGGTCGCGCTCAGCCCGTCCATCACGGGCATGTTCACGTCCATGATGATCAGGTCGAAGGCCTGATCCTGCGTCATGTCGACCGCGATCTGGCCGTTCTCGGCGCTGGCCGAGGCATGTCCGGCCGAGCTCATCCAGGCTTCCAGGATCATGCGGTTCACCGGATGGTCCTCGACCACCAGCACGTTCAGGCTGCCGCCGGCCTCCTCGTCCGCCTCGACCGTCTGGGCCGGGGCCGCAGCTTCCCATTCCACCACGTCGGCCTCGACGGTGAAGGTGAAGGTCGATCCCTCGCCCAGTTTCGACTTCAGGGCGATGTCGCCGTCCATGATGTTGGCGAGGCGGCGGGAAATCGTCAGACCCAGCCCCGTTCCGCCGAACCGGCGGGTCGAGGAGGCGTCCACCTGGGTGAAGGGCTGGAACAGCCGCTGCACGTCGGCCTCGGCGATGCCGGCGCCGCTGTCGCGGACCTCGAAGTCGAACTTCACCCGGGCGTCGGAGACGCGGGTGGACCGCACCACGTAGCTGACCTTGCCCACGTCGGTGAATTTCACGGCGTTGGACAGCAGGTTGTGGATCACCTGACAGACGCGCAGCGGATCGCCGCGCACGACTGCCGGGGTCTCGCCTTCGAAGCGCGCCTCGAAGTCCAGCCCCTTGGCTTCGGCCTGGGCCTGGAACGGGCCCACCACCCGACGGTGCAGATCCTCGACCGAGACGTCGACGACGTCGAACGTCATCTTGCCGGCCTCGATCTTGGTCATGTCCAGAATGTCGTTCAGCAGGCTCAGCAGATTGTCGCCCGACGTCCGGATGATCGACAGATACTCACGCTGCGTCGGCTCCAGCCGCGTCGCGCTCAGCAACTGGGCCGCGCCCAGCACGCCGTTCATCGGCGTCCGCAGCTCGTGCGAGATCACGCCCAGGAAGTTCGACTTGGCGTCATTGGCCGCGTTGGCCTTGTCGCGCGCGGCCTCAAGCTCCTCGATCAGGTGCGCCTGATGGGCCTGGAAGGCGCGGATGCGCTCCTCGCGCAGCATGGTCATGGTGACCAGGACGAACAGGCCCGCGGCTGCGAACGGGATCGAGGCAAGGAACGGGATGAAGCCCTCGGTGCCCCACAGGCTCCCCGCGATGATCAGGGCCACCAGTCCATACGGGGACGAAATCACCATCGCCTGCCGCGGCGACGCGCGCAGCTGGGAGAAGACCAGCACATAGCCGGACACCAGCAGCATCATCGCCATGGACTGGCCGAACATCGCGCCGGAGAACCACGCCAGCAGCGGCGCCACCGCCCAGACCGCGGTCGTCGCCGTGGCCACGGCCGGGAAGATCATGCCCCAGCCCGTGCCGACGCGCTGGCTGATGCGGCGTTCGAACTCGCCGCGCACCGCGCCCGCGCCGATGGTGGCCGCGAACCATGCGCCGGCCAGCAGGGGATCCAGGATCGAGAACAGGCCCAGAGCCCAGGCCCCGATGATCAGATAGCGCAGGTACTGGGTCTGCAGGATCGCCCGAAGCGCCGCGGCGGCCTCGCCCGGAGCCTGCGTTTCGCCGTGTGCGTCCGATTCGACCAAAACGCCGGCCCCCTGCCTTACCCTCACCGCGGCGGAGGCTATTGTTGAAGGTTCTAAGACGAGGTGAACGCCGCTACGGCAGATCCCCGGCTTCCGCCGGAGTCAGGGCCCGGATCGACAGGGCATGCACGGGGCCCGCCATCTCGCTCGCCAAAAGCGCGTTGACCGCCCTCTGCCGCGCCAGACGGCCCTGCCCCTCGAAGGCCGACGCCACCACCAGCAGGTTGAAATGGCTCTCGCCGCCCGGCTGCGCGTCCATGCCGCCCTCATGGTGGTGGCCGGCGTGGCGCCAGCTGTCGTCCTCGATCTCCAGCCGCTCGGGCGTCAGGGCCGCCGTCAGCTTCCGACGAATTTCCGTGGCGATGGGGCCTTCCGGCATGGCGCTTCCTTGATGCGGACCAATTCGACCCTACACTTCGGTCCATGCCCGCCGCGTTTCAATACAGGCCCCGCTTCACCGACATCCGGGTGAAGCCGCCAAAGCCCGAGGAAGAGGCCGCGGCCGCCGACGTCCTGCACCTGAAGCCGGGTGAAAAGCCGTGCCAGTGGCCCGACTGCCGCCGCGCCGCCACGGCCCGCGCGCCGAAGTCGCGCGAGCGGCTGAACGACTTCTATGACTTCTGTCAGGGGCACGCCGCCGAATACAACAAGGGCTGGAACTTCTACGCCGGCATGAGCGAGGGCGAGATCCGCGCGGCGCAGGAGAACGAGGCCATGACGGGCGGCCGCCCGACCTGGGAGATGAAGGCCGGCCCCAAGAGCCGCGAGGCCGCCGCCTTCGCCGCCAAATTCGGCACGTCGAACGGCGACGGCGGCGGCTCCTGGCGCGACGCCTTCGGCCTGTTCGGCCGCAAGGTGAACCCGCAGACCGGCCCGGCGGCCGAGGACCGACGCATCGGAAAGCTGGAACGCACCGCCCTAGCCGACCTCGATCTGGAGCCCGGCGCCGACAAGAAGGCCGTGAAGGCCCAGTATCATCTGCTGCTGAAGCGCTTCCACCCCGACACCAATGGCGGCGACCGCGGCGCGGAGGCCCGCCTTCAACGCGTCATAAAGGCCTGGAAGACGCTGAAGAAGGCCGGTCTGGCCTGATCCCGTAGAGATCCCCCAGCACTTCCGGGATCAACTCAGGCAGGTCCTCGGCGATCAACCCCGGCCCATGCAGCGCCGCCGCCCGGGCGTGCATCCACGCCGCACAGCAGGCCGCCTCGAAACTGGGCATCCGCTGGGCCAGCAGTCCCCCGATCAGGCCCGCCAGGACGTCGCCGGACCCCGCCGTCGCCAGCCATGCCGGGGCCGGCGGATTGATGGCCAGCCGTCCGTCCGGCGCGGCGATCAGGGTTTCGCGTCCCTTCAGCAGCACGATGGCGTTCGCCCGCCGCGCCGCCGCCGCGGCGGCCGTCCCGCGGCCCTCCGCCAGCAGGCCGGGAAACACCCGTTCGAACTCGCCCTCGTGCGGCGTCAGCACGTCGTCCCTGTCCAGATGGGCGAACAGCGTCTCCGATCGCCCTTCGAAAACGGTCAGCGCGTCCGCGTCCACCACCAGCGCCGCGCCGCTTTCCGCCAGCACGTCCAGCGCCTCGACGGTGCCCTCGTCCACGCCCGTCGCCGGGCCGATCACCGCCGCGTCCAGCGGTTCCGCCAGCCGTCGCAGCGCCGAAGGCCCGTCGAACGGATCGACCATCACCGCCTCCAGCGACGCGGCCAGCACGCCGGTCGCCGACGGCGGGCAGAGCACGCGCACCAGCCCCGCCCCGACCCTCAGACCCGCGCGCGCCGCCAGTCGCGCCGCCCCGGTCCGGTGCGCCGGCCCTGACACCACGCCCAGCCGCCCGCGCGAGTGCTTGTGCGCGTCCTCCGCCGGCCACGGGAACTGCGCGTCCCACAGGGCGGGTCCGTTCACTTCCATTCCGAAATTCCGATCACGGATGGGAACAGGAGCCAAAAGTCGCTTGCCATATGCTGCAATGCACTGTCCCATGCGCGCCCGACGCGTGGGCGCTTTTCGCCGCCTCGGGGACACCATGAAGAAGATCGAAGCGATCATCAAACCCTTCAAGCTCGACGAGGTGAAGGAGGCCCTTCAGGACGTCGGCGTCCAGGGCATGACCGTGCTCGAGGCGAAGGGATACGGCCGTCAAAAGGGCCATTCCGAGCTCTATCGCGGCGCCGAATACGTCATCGACTTCCTGCCCAAGATCAAGATAGAGGTGGTCGTGCCCGACGACATGGCCCAGGCCGTGATTGACGCGATCATCGCCGCGGCGAAGACCGGCAAGATCGGCGACGGCAAGATCTTCGTGTCGGACGTGTCCGACGTCATCCGCATCCGAACCGGCGAGACGGGTCCCCAGGCCGTCTGATCACCTCCCGTCGCGGCCGCCCCCGGGCGGCCGTTTCCTTTCCTCCTCCCCCAAGAAACGGACATCGAGAGAATGAGCGCGAAGAAGATCCTCGCGGAGATCAAGGACAAGGACGTCCAGTACGTCGACCTCCGCTTCACCGACACCAAGGGCCGGATGCAGCACGTCACGTTCGACGTCGATCTGGTCGACGAGGAATTCCTCGAGGACGGCACGATGTTCGACGGGTCGTCGATCGCGGGCTGGAAGGCCATCAACGAGTCCGACATGCTGCTGAAGCCGGACCTGAACGGCTTCTGGATCGACCCCTTCTACCAACAGACGACGCTGTTCCTGTTCTGCGACGTGCTGAACCCCGACACCGGCGAGCCCTATAACCGCGACAGCCGCTCGATGGCCAAGAAGGCGCTGGCGTACGTCCAGTCCTCGGGCGTCGGCGACACGGTCTTCTTCGGGCCGGAAGCCGAGTTCTTCATCTTCGACGACGTGCGCTGGTCCACCGCCCCGCACGAGACCGGCTACGCCTACGACTCCATCGAGCTGCCGGCCAACACGGGCGCCGAATACTCCGAAGGCAACATGGGCCATCGGCCGACGCACAAGGGCGGCTACTTCCCGGTCAATCCGACCGACAGCGCCCAGGACCTGCGCGGCGAGATGCTGTCCGTCATGCGCGATCTGGGCATGCAGCCCGAGAAGCACCACCACGAGGTCGCGCCGGCCCAGCACGAGCTCGGCCTGAAGTTCAGCGACCTGCTGACCATGGCCGACCGCCTGCAGCTCTACAAATACGTCATCCACAACGTCGCCGCCGCCTACGGCAAGTCGGCCACCTTCATGGCCAAGCCGACCTTCGGCGACAACGGCTCGGGCATGCACGTGCACCAGTCGATCTGGCGCGACGGCAAGCCGCTGTTCGCCGGCGACAAATACGCCGGCCTGTCGGACATGTGCCTGTGGTACATCGGCGGCATCATCAAGCACGCCAAGGCCATCAACGCCTTCGCCAACTCCACCACCAACTCCTACAAGCGGCTGGTGCCCGGCTATGAAGCCCCCGTGAAGCTGGCCTATTCGGCCCGCAACCGATCGGCCTCGATCCGCATCCCCTGGGTCAACTCGCCGAAGGCCAAGCGCATCGAGGCGCGTTTCCCGGACCCGATGGGCAACCCCTATCTGACTTTCGTCGCCCTGCTGATGGCGGGGCTCGACGGCATCGAGAACCGGATCGATCCGGGCGCCGCCGCCGACAAGAACCTCTACGACCTGCCGCCCGAAGAACGCGGCAACATCCCCGAGGTCTGCGGCTCGCTGCGCGAGGCGCTCGAGAATCTCGACAAGGACCGCGCCTTCCTCAAGAAGGGCGGCGTCATGGACGACGACTTCATCGACAGCTACATCGAGCTGAAGATGGAGGAGGTGATGCGCCTCCAGCTGCATCCCCACCCCGTCGAGTTCGACATGTACTACAGCTGCTGATCGGCGGCTGGGTCCATGAAAGGAAGGCCCCGGGCGGGGAACCGCCCGGGGCCTTCTTCATTTTGCCGGGGCGATCAGCGGTTGGTCGTCTCGACCTCGATGCCGTCGCGGCCGGCGCGCACCGTGGTGCTGTCGCCCTCGCGCTCGACGACCACCGGAGGCGCCGGGGTTTCGACGACCACCGGCGGCGCCTGCTTCTCGACGACGACCGGCGCGGGCGTCTCGACCACGGTCGTGGTTTCGGCCGGTTCCTCGGCGGCGGGCTGGCACGCGGCGGCCATCAGGGCGGCGCCGCCGACGGCGGCCAGGGTCAGGATCGAACGGGCCATCTGGGCCTCCTCGGGTGAATGGTCGAGCTGAAACGGCCAAGCCGTCCCGCCGTTCCGTTCCGCCCTAAACCAGGCGGCTCTGCACGACCGCCGCGCCGATGAAGCTGGCGAACAGGGGATGCGGCGCGAACGGCCGGCTCTTCAGCTCCGGGTGGTACTGCACGCCGATGAACCAGGGATGGTCCGTCCGCTCCACCGTCTCGGGCAGCACGCCGTCCGGCGACAGGCCGGCGAACACCAGCCCCTTCGCCTCGATCGCCTCGCGATAGTTGATGTTGACCTCATAGCGGTGGCGGTGCCGCTCGCTGATGGTCGTGGCGCCGTAGGCCTCGGCGATCTTCGACCCCGGCTTCAGCACCGAGTCATAGGCGCCCAATCGCATCGTCCCGCCCAGGTCTCCCCCGGCCATGCGCTGGACCCGCTCGTTGCCCTGGGTCCACTCGGTCATCAGGCCGACCACGGGCTCGTCCGTCGGGCCGAACTCCGTCGAGGAGGCCCTGGGGAAGCCGGCCAGGTTCCGCGCCGCCTCGATCACCGCCATCTGCATGCCGAAGCAGATGCCGAAATAGGGGATGGCGTTCTCGCGCGCGAACCGCGCCGCCTCGATCTTGCCCTCAGAGCCCCGCTCGCCAAAGCCGCCGGGCACCAGGATGGCGTGGGCGCCCTGAAGGCGCGCGTTGCAGGCTTCGCGATCGCCCTCGAAGGTCTCGGATTCGACCCAGTCGATGTTGACCTTGACCCGGTTCGCCACGCCGCCGTGGTGCAACGCCTCGATCAGGGATTTGTAGGCGTCCTTCAACACCGTGTACTTGCCGACCACGGCCACGGTCACCTCGCCGTCGGGGCGCAGGCGACGGTCGACGATCTCCCCCCACCCGGTCAGGTCAGGCTCCGGCGCGTCGGTCAGGCCGAAGTGCGCCAGCACTTCCCGGTCCAGCCCCTCGCGGTGATAGTCCAGCGGCACGGCGTAGATGTCGGCCGAGTCCATGGCCTGGATGACGCCGCTTTCGCGCACGTTGCAGAACAGGCCGATCTTCCGCTTTTCCTCCGGCGGGATCGGGTATTCGCAGCGGCACAGCAGGATGTCGGGCTGGATGCCGATCGACCGCAGCTCCTTCACGGAATGCTGCGTCGGCTTGGTCTTCATCTCGCCGGCCGTCGGGATGAACGGCAGGAGCGTCAGGTGCACGAAGCACGACTGTCCGCGCGGCAGGTCCTGCCCCAGCTGGCGGATGGCCTCGAAGAACGGCAGGCCCTCGATGTCGCCGACGGTGCCGCCGATCTCGACGAGCACGAAGTCGACGTCCTGGCCGTCGTCGGTCAGGGCCTTGGACAGGCAGAACTGCTTGATCTGGTCGGTGACGTGCGGAATGACCTGCACGGTCGCGCCGAGGTAGTCCCCGCGGCGCTCCTTCTCCAGAATCGTCTGGTAGATCCGGCCCGTGGTGATGTTGTCGGACTTCGCCGCCGACACGCCGGTGAACCGCTCATAGTGGCCCAGGTCGAGATCGGTCTCGGCGCCGTCGTCGGTGACGAAGACCTCGCCGTGCTGATACGGGCTCATCGTGCCCGGATCCACGTTCAGATAGGGATCGAGCTTGCGCAGGCGGACCTTGTATCCGCGCGCCTGCAAAAGGGCGCCCAGCGCCGCCGAAGCGAGCCCCTTCCCGAGGGAAGAAACCACGCCGCCCGTGATGAAGACATACCTGGCCACGGGGGACCAACCTACTGCTGATTCGGTCCGCCGGGCGGCGGAGACTTTGAGGGCGGGAGAGGAAGGCGGGGATGAATCTCCCCGTTCACTCTCAGTTGGCCGGGGCCGGGTTGGCCGGCGTGGTGGCCGGGGCCGGAGCGGCCAGATCGGCTTCCAGATCGCCCAGCGACGGCGTGGCGGACGGCGCGGCCGGGGTCGCGGCGGCGGCCGGGGCGCCCTCGACGCCCGCTTCCGCGGCCGGGGCCGTCGGCGCGGCCAGGGCGCCCACGGCGTCGGCGTCGATGATCGAGCCCGTGCCGCGGCTCATGTTGCCGACGATCGTCAGGCTGATGGCGCAGATGATGCCCAGCGCGGCCAGCCACCACGTCGTCGTGGTCAGCAGGTTGCCCGCGCCGCGCGCCGTCATCATGCCCGACGGCCCCCCGCCCATGCCGAGGGCGCCGCCCTCGGAGCGCTGCAGCAGCACCACCGCCGTCAGCGACAGCGAGATCAGGATCATGGCGACGAGGAGAATGGTCTGGAGCATGGCCGCATTCAGATGTGGCGCAGGGGTGCGCCGATCAAGCGGGGGCTGTTAGCACCCTTGTCGACCTGCGGCAAACGGATCACGCCGCGCGGACGATCCCCAGGAAATCCGCAGCCTTCAGCGACGCCCCGCCGACCAGCGCCCCGCCCACTTCCGGCACGGCCAGGATGTCCCGGGCATTGTCCGGCTTGACCGAGCCGCCGTACAGGATGGGAGCGGTCTCGCCGCCCTGCCCCAGCCTCTCGACCATGGCGGCGCGCACCGCGCGGTGCACCTCCTCGATCTGTTCAAGGGTCGGCGTCAGGCCCGTGCCTATGGCCCAGACGGGCTCGTAGGCGACGGCGAAGGCCGCCGTTCCCGCAGAATCCGGCAGCGAGCCCAGCACCTGCGCCCGCACCACCTCGACCGCCTTGCCGGCCTCGCGCTGATCCAGCGTCTCCCCGACGCAGACGATCGGCTCCAGCCCCGCGGCGATCGCCGCCTCGGTCTTGGCCGCGACGTCGGCGTCGGTCTCTCCGAATCCCTGGCGCCGCTCGGAATGGCCGACGATCACCAGGCCCGCGCCGGCGTCCTTGAGCATGGGCGCAGACACCGAGCCCGTGAACGCCCCCGAAGCCTTCGCATGACAGTCCTGCCCGCCGATCTCAACCGCCCCGCCTCTCAGCGCCCAGGCCATCTGCGCGATCAGGGTCGCGGGCGGACAAAGGGCGACCCGGTGCGCCGACGGTTCGCCGTCCAACGCCTCTCGCAGGGCCTTGGCCTCCGCCAGAGAGGCGGACAGCCCGTTCATCTTCCAGTTCCCGGCGATCAGCTTCACGGATTGTTTCATGGCGACGCTTCTAGCGCCGCCGTCGTCCGTCTCACAAGTCCGCGGGCGTCAGGCCGCGCCGTCGGCCTTCTTCTTGCCGGCCTCGGAATAGATCAGCAGCGGCTGCGCCTTGCCCTCGATCACCTCGGCGTTGACCACGACCTCCTCGACCCCCTCGAAGGTCGGCAGCTCGAACATGGTCTCCAGAAGGATGCCTTCCAGGATCGACCGCAGGCCGCGCGCGCCGGTCTTGCGGGTGATCGCCTTCTTGGCGACCGCCGACAGGGCGTCGTCGGTGAACGTCAGCTCGACGTTCTCCATCTCGAACAGGCGCTTGTACTGCTTGACGAGGGCGTTCTTGGGCTCGGTCAGGATCTTGACCAGGGCGACCTCGTCCAGATCCTCCAGCGTGGCCAGCACCGGCAGACGGCCGATGAATTCCGGGATCAGGCCGAAGCGCATCAGGTCGTCCGGCTCGACCTGCTTCAGGATGTCGCCCGTGCGGCGCTCGTCCACTTCCTTGACCTTGGCGCCGAAGCCGATCGAGGCCCCCTCGCCGCGCGCCGAGATCACCTTCTCCAGCCCCGCGAAGGCGCCGCCGACGATGAACAGGATGTTGGCCGTGTCGACCTGCAGGAACTCCTGCTGCGGATGCTTGCGGCCGCCCTGCGGGGGCACCGAGGCGACGGTGCCCTCCATGATCTTCAGAAGCGCCTGCTGCACGCCCTCGCCGGACACGTCGCGCGTGATCGACGGGTTGTCCGACTTGCGCGAAATCTTGTCGATCTCGTCGATGTAGACGATGCCGCGCTGCGCCCGCTCGACGTTGTAGTCGCTGGCCTGCAGCAGCTTCAGGATGATGTTCTCGACGTCCTCGCCGACGTAGCCGGCCTCGGTCAGCGTCGTGGCGTCGGCCATGGTGAAGGGCACGTCGATGATGCGCGCCAGCGTCTGCGCCAGCAGCGTCTTGCCCGAGCCGGTCGGCCCGATCAGCATGATGTTCGACTTGGCCAGTTCGACGTCGTTGGACTTCGTCGCGTGGTTCAGACGCTTGTAGTGGTTGTGGACCGCGACGCTCAGCACCTTCTTGGCGTGGGCCTGGCCGATCACGTAGTCGTCGAGGACCTCGCGGATCTCCTTCGGCGTCGGAACGCCGTCCTTGGCCTTCACGAAGCCGATCTTGTGCTCCTCGCGGATGATGTCCATGCACAGCTCGACGCACTCGTCGCAGATGAACACGGTCGGTCCGGCGATCAGCTTGCGCACCTCGTGCTGGCTCTTGCCGCAGAAGCTGCAGTAGAGCGTGCTCTTGGCGTCGGTTCCGGCGGCTTTGGTCATCGACCCTTCTCACTCTCGCGTCCGTCCCGCTTGGGACTCAACGCGTCTCCTGCGCGTTTGATTCCCGAACGATGGGCGCGAAGGTCTTCAAAAAATGACAATCACCCATCCCGAACCGGGTCACAACCCCCGCGAAGGGGCCGACTCGGAAGGAAGGGCGATCAGGATGGCATGCGGGATCACGGTGGCGAATGTCTGACATGGGGACGGAGCAAGGAACGCGCCAGTCGGTCGAGGGGCGCCCCGTCGTGGCCTTCGACTTCGACGGCACCCTGACGGTCCGTGACAGCTTCACCGCCTTCCTGCGTTGGCGGGCGGGCCGGCGCGGCTGGGCCGCCGGTCTGGCCCGGATGACGCCGGATCTGGCCGCCTATGTTCGCGATCGGGACCGCGGCGCGCTGAAGGCCGCCTCCGTGCGGCGCTTTCTGCTCGGCGTCCCGAAACAGGATCTGGAGCGCGACGCCGAGGACTTCGCCGCCGAGGTCTGGGATCGCTTCATGCGCCCCGACGCCGTCCGGACATGGAACGACTGGGGTGAGCGCGGGGCCCGGCGGGTCATCGTCACGGCCAGCCCCGACCTGACCGTCGCCCCCTTCGCCCGACGCCTCGGCGCGGAGATGCTGCTGGGCACCCGGCTGGCCTTCGACGGCCGGGACCGGGTCGCCGGCGCCTTCGCCACGCCCAACTGCCGCGGCGAGGAGAAGGTGCGTCGTCTCAACGCCGTCTTCGGCCCCGACCTGCGTCTGGCCGCGGCCTACGGCGACACCTCGGGCGACCGCGAAATGCTGCGGATCGCGGACGTGGCGGGGTTCCGCGTCTTCACCGGCCGGCCCTGACGGTCCTCAGCGGTCCTCGGCCCCCGCGGTGTAGGCGTCGAGGATGGCGCGGCTCAGGGCCGACGCCTGGGCGTTGCGGCCCACATGGCCGTGCCGCACCGCGTAGAGCCCCTCCAGATAGGCCGCGTCCCACGGCGACAGGCCGGGAACGCCCCTCCCCTCCGGTTCGAACAGGTTCAGGATGGAGTCGAACCGGCGCAGGTCCGCGTCGGGATCCACCTGGGCCAGCGCGACGAAGCCGACGTAGTCGGCCAGCTGCTCCAGGGTCGCGCCGCCCAGCTGGTCCACGTCGACGATGACGAACGACCGCTTCATCACATCCCGCAGCGGCTCCCGCAGCCGCGACGCGAAGTTCCGCCGGACCTGCGGGGCGTGATGCTCCTCCATCAGCCGGTTCGGCTCGGTGGAGGGCCGTATGCTGTGCATTCCGGGAAGCCGCACCGCGATCTGCCCCGTCTCGTCGTCGACCGGCACGCTGACGTGCCACCAGCGCACCGGCGCGTCTCCGGTCTGGAAGGCCGCCAGATCGTCGCGGCCCCGATCCATGCCCGAACCGCCGACGATGAACAGCTTCGGCCGGCGCGACACCAGTTCCCGCGCGAACCCGGCCCCGTCGGTCGTGCCGATGATCAGGACGGACGGGTGGCACGGCGGCTCGTGGGCGCGCAGGCCCAGCGAACGGACCAGGTCGGACACGTGGTCGACCAGGTACTGCGCCACCTCCGGCGTGAAATTGGCGGCGCCCACGCAAACGCCGTCGTCCCAGCGGGCCGCGCCCCGGTCCCCCGCCGGGGCCGCCACCTCGTCGACGAAGGCCCGCGCAGCCTGATCCAGACGCCGACCTTCGACGACCAGATCCTCGACGCGATAGACCTCATCGGACTGCTGGGCCGCCGCTGCCGTGACCGACAGAGCCAGAACGGCGCCGGCAAGTCCGGCGATGATCGTATTGCGCATGGTGGGCCTCCCACACGCATGAGGCGCGCGGGCGGCCCGTTCGTCAACTGCGTCAGACGGTCTTCACGCCGTCGCCGTCGGCCTGTTCGCGACGGTCGTAGACGTGGTCGACGATGCCCCAGGCCTTGGCCTCCTCGGCCGACATGAAGTGGTCGCGGTCCAGCGTCTTCTCGACCTCTTCATAGGTCCGACCGGTGTGATGGACGTAGATCTCGTTCAGGCGGCGCTTGGTGTAGCGGATGTCCTCGGCGTGGCGCTCGATGTCCGAGGCCTGGCCGCGGAACCCGCCCGAGGGCTGGTGCACCATGATGCGCGCGTTCGGCAGCGCCACCCGCTGGCCCGCGGCGCCGGCCGTCAGGATCAGCGAGCCCGCCGACGCCGCCATCCCCATCACCACCGTCGAGACCGGGCTCTTGATGTACTGCATGGTGTCGTAGATCGCGAGCGCCGACGACACCTGACCGCCGGGGCTGTTGATGTACATGCTGATCTCCTTCTTCGGGTTCTCCGACTCCAGGAACAGCAACTGGGCGCAGATCAGGCTGGCCATGCCGTCCTCGAACGGTCCGGTCAGGAAGATGATCCGCTCGCGCAGCAGACGCGAGAAGATGTCGAAGGCCCGCTCGCCCCGGCTGGACTGCTCCACCACCATGGGGACCAGGTTCATGTTCATCAGGTCGATCGGATCGCGCATTCGGGGCCTTCTCGGGATGCGGGGCGCGACTCAGCGCACGCCCTCTCGGACACCAGGATATCGCGTCCCGCAGGCCACCGCGCAAGGCGGCCGCCGTGCCGTCACTGCGGCGACGACTGTCGCATCGTCCGGGCGACCTCGTCGGCCACGCCGTTCGCCACGGCGCGGCGATCCGTCCGCATCGGCGCGCCCGGTCGATACAGGGCGCGCAGATAGGCCATGTCCCAGTCGCTGAAGCCGGGGCTGGAGGCCGGATCCTCGAACACGTTCAGCACGCTGGCCTGCCGCGAGACGTCGCCGCGGGGATCGACCTGCGCCAGGGCCACGAAAGCCAGATAGTCGGCCAGTTGCTGCGGGCTCACGTCGTTCACCCGGTTCACGTCGACGATCACGTAGATGCGCGCCAGATCGTCACGGACCTGGCTGTTCAGGCGCGAGGCCGAGGTGCTGAAGATGTAGGGCGCCGCCGGATTTCCGTCGGCGTCCACGTCTCCCGGCAGGCGCGTCGCCCGCTGCCCGGTTTCCGAGTCGATCGGAACGCTGGTGGTCCACCACCGCACAGGGCGGTCGCCGTCCAGAAAGTCGTCGCGGAAGTCGGAACTCAGGTGATAGGTCCTGCCGCCCAGCCGGAAGCCCCGGGGATCTGCCTCCACCATGGCGCCCGCGACGGCGCGCGGGTCGTCGGTGAAGACGACGATGACGTTGGGGCGGCATCCGACGTCGCCCGACCGGACGCCCAGATCTTCGGCGACGGCCGAGATGTGATCGATCAACGGTTGCGCCGCCTCGGGGCGAAGGTTGACCGCGCCGACGCAGATCGCCCGGTTCCAGCGCGCCAGGCCCCGGCCGCGCGGCGCCTCGCCGACGTTCTCGACGAACTCCTCCGCGACGGTCGTCAGCGGACGGCCGTCCACGATGATGTCGTCCACCCGGGTCGCCGGCGGATCCTGCGGCGGTGGATCCTGCACCGGAGGATCCTGCTGAACGGCCGTGACGAGGGCCAGGGACATGACGGCGGCCAGCATGGAGGGCGCTCCTGAACACGCCCGGATCGGGCGCGATCAGCTTGCCTCAGACAACCTTCGCTGGAAAGCCCCGCCGAACGGCGGTCAGCCCTCGTCCTCGTCCTTCAGCAGGTCTTCTTTGCTGATCGGCGCGTCCTTGACCTCGGCCTGGCCGAAGATCAGCTCGCACACCTTCTCCTCGTAGACCGGCGCGCGCATCTGCGCGGCGGCGTTCGGGTTCTGGCGATAGAAGTCCAGCACCTGACGCTCCTGGCCCGGATAGTTGCGGGCCTCGGCCATGATCGCGTTGTTCAGCTCCTGATCCGTGACCTGCACGTTGTTGGCGCGGCCGATCTCGGCCAGCACCAGACCCAGGCGGACGCGGCGCTCGGCGATCTTGCGGTATTCCTTCTCCAGCGCCTTTTCGGTCTTCTTGGCGTCGGCCTCGTCGAGGCGTCCGGCCTCCTTGTCGGCCTTCACCTGGCGCCAGATCGCGTCGAACTCCTGCTCCACCATCTTCGGAGGCAGGTCGAAGCTGTGCTTGGCGTCCAGCTGGTCCAGCAGGCCGCGCTTCAGCTTGAAGCGGGCGGCGTTGGCATACTGCTGGTTCAGGTTCTGGCGCAGCAGGTCCTTCAGCTTGTCCAGCGATTCCAGCCCCAGCCGCTTGGCGAACTCGTCGTCGATCTTCGCCTCCGCCTCGGCCTTGATGGCCTTGACGGTGACGTCGAACGTCGCGGCCTTCCCGGCCAGATGCGCGGCGCCGTAGTTCTCGGGGAAGGTGACGTTCAGCGTCTTCTCGTCGCCGACCTTCACGCCCTTCAGTTGCTCCTCGAAGCCGGGGATGAAGCGGTTGGAGCCGATCACCAGGTCGGCGTCGGTGGCCGAGCCGCCCTCGAAGACCTCTCCGTCGACCTTGCCGACGAAGTCGATGGTGACCTGGTCGCCCTCGGCGGCCTTCACCGTCTTGCCGGTCTTGTCCTCATAGGTCTTGGCCTGACCGGCCAGATCCTTCAGCGCCTCGTCCAGATCGGCGTCGGTCGCTTCATAGACCGGGCGCTCCAGCTTCAGCGTCTTGGGGTCCACCGGCGTGAAGTCCGGCATGACCTCCAGCGACATCTCATAGGTCAGGTCCTCCTGACCGGCGACGACCTTGTCCATGTCGCTGACCAGCTTCATCTCGGCCGGGGCGGCCGGACGCAGCTTGGCCTCGTCCAGCGCCTTCTGGCTGGAGGTGTTCAGGGCGTCGTTGACGATCTCGCCCATCAGGTCGCGGCCGTAGGTCTTCTTGACGTGCGCGGCGGGCACCTTGCCGGGACGGAAGCCCTTCAGCTTCATCTGCGGCGAGACTTCCTTGATCTTCGCGTCCAGCTTCTCGTTCAGCTCGGCGGCGGGGATGGTCACCGCGATCGTGCGGCTGAGACCTTCGTTCGACTTTTCGACGACTTGCATGGGCGGGACGATCTGACGCTCTGGGGCGCGGACGGACGGGCGGACGCGCGATGGGAAAAGCAAGAAGGGCCGCCCTTGGCCAGGGCGGCGCCTCGAAGCCCGCCCTTATGTCGAGACGGGGCGCAAAGGTCAACGCGGGCGGCGTCCGATCCCGGCTTTGCAATCCGGCGCCCCGATGCGATCCTCGCGCCGTGAACACCTCGTCCGATCCCGCCTTCGCCGCGATCCAGTTGCTGGTCATGTTCGGCGTCGTGCTGTGGTGGGCCTACGTGGCCGGCGTAGTGTTCGCGGCCGTCGTCGTCGTCCGAAGCCGGACCTGGCTCCGCGCCACGGCCTGGTGGTCGTTGCGCGCCCAGATCGCCCCGCTCGCCGCCCTGGCCGTGCTCGCCTTGATCTGCGTCCTGCAGCTCGCCCTCGACCGCGCCCTCATCTCGGAGGGCGCGGGCGCGGCGCTCGTCATGACATCTCTCGCGGCAGGTCCGATCCTGAGCCTCTGGTTGATCGGAGCCCTCCTCGTCGGCCGCCTCCGCGCGGCCCCGGCGAAGCCGTCGACCTGAGCACGCCCTCGACGGCTATCCCCGGGCCGGACGGCCGACTATCTCTCCGCTCATGACCGACGCCCCCTCCCCCCTCGGCCTGTTCGTCGCGCCGGTGACGGCCTTCCAGCAGAACTGCACGACCGTATGGTGCACGAAGACGAACCGGGCCGCCGTCATCGATCCCGGCGGCGGCGTCGATCCGATCCTCGCCGAGGTCGCCCGACGCCGCCTCACGCTGGACCAGATCTGGATCACCCACGGGCACCTCGACCACGCCGGCGGCGCCGCCGAGATGGCGGAGAAGTCCGGCGCGCCCATCATCGGCCCGCATCCCGAGGATCAGTTCTGGATCGACGGCATCCCGGCCCAGGCGGCACAGTACGGGCTGGAGCCGATGCGCAGCTTCACCCCGACCCGCTGGCTGGCCGACGGCGACGTCCTGACGCTGGGCGAAACCACCTGGGAGGTGTTCCACACCCCCGGCCACACGCCCGGCCACGTGATCTTCTTCTGCCGCGCCGCGCGCTTCGCCCAGGTCGGCGACGTCCTGTTCCAGGGCTCCATCGGCCGCACCGACTTCCCGCGCGGCGACCTGCGGACCCTGATCGACTCGGTCACGACCAAGCTCTGGCCCTTGGGCGACGACGTCCAGTTCGTCCCCGGGCACGGACCCGGCTCCACTTTCGGGGCAGAACGTCGCACCAATCCCTTCGTGTCGGATCAGGCGCTGGGGCGGACGTAACCGCCTTCTCCCCCCGGGGGACAAAGGCATCGAACCGGGTCCGCCGCGCGTTGGCCTCCTGACCCAGCGTCAGGAGCACGTCATGCACGACCCCATGCCCGAACCCGTCTCGCCCCCCGAGGTGCCGGACACCACCCCTCCGGGTCCCGAGATCGATCCGCCGCCGCCGTCGCCGGACGGCCCGCCCATGCCCGAACCGGGAAACCCGGGCCGACCGGCGGCGTGAGTGATTCGCCCAAAAGTCAGCGGTTTGCGGCTCGCGCGCCTGTGACCGGAGGCGGGGAACGGAAGCCCCGCACACGGATTGTGACTGCAACGCAACGCCACAGTGAGGATGGACCGCCCCATGTCCCTTCAGCCCCCCAAAGCGTCCGGTGTCTCCAAGCGGGGCTTCGCCTCCATGGACCCCGAGCGTCAGCGTGAGATCGCCCGCAAGGGCGGAGCCAGCGTGCCCAGCGAGAAGCGCAGCTTCTCGCAGGACCGCAGCCTGGCCGCCAAGGCCGGTCGCAAGGGCGGCGAGGCCTCCCACGGCAGCCGCAAACCCGGCGAACCCGCCACCCGCGTGAACTGAGGCTCAGGCCGCCAGCAGGGCCAGGGCGACGGACGGGTCGGGGCTCACGTCCAGTCGTTCCAGCGTCCAGCCGGCGGCCGACGCCGTCTCGCGCAGGCTCGCTTCGGTGAACTTGCGCGAGCTCTCGGTGTGGATCGTTTCCCCGGCGTCGAAGCCGAACGCGCGGCCGCCGACGTGAACCGTCTGCGGCCGCGTCGACTCCAGATGCATCTCCACGGCCGACCGCGCGGGATTCCAGATCGCGCGATGGCGGAACGCCGCCAGGTCGAAATCCGACTTCAGCTCGCGGTTCGCCCGGGCCAGCAGGTTCAGATTGAACGCCGCCGTCACGCCCTCGGGATCGTCATAGGCGCGCTCCAGCACCTCGACGTCCTTGACCAGATCGACGCCCAGCACGAACAGGGCGTCCGGCCCCAACAGGTCGCGCGCGCCCTTCAGGAACCGCACCGCCTCGTCCGGCTCCAGATTTCCGATCGTCGAGCCGGGAAACAGGCCCACGCGCCGCCCTTCCGGCAGATCGGCCGGCAACGTCAGCGGCGACAGGAAGTCTCCCGCCACGGTCCGGATGACCAGATCGGGGTACGCCGTCTCCAGCCGCGCCTTCGCCTCCCTGAGCGCGTCCGGGCTGATGTCGATCGCGACGTAGGCGGCCAGGTCGTGGGCGGCGTCCAGCACCTTGCGCGTCTTCTCGCTGGCGCCCGACCCGAACTCCACCAGCACCGCGCCCGGCCCGAAGCTCTCGGCCAGCCGCGGCGCGGTCCGTTCCAGCAGGGCCGCCTCCTGCCGCGTCGGGTAATAGGCCTCCAGCCGCGTGATGTCCTCGAACAGCTCGCTGCCGCGCGCGTCGTAGAACCACTTGGGCGAGGTCGCCTTGCGCGGCCGGCTCAGCCCCTCGATCATCGCCTCCCGGAACGCCTGGGTCTGGACCGGTTCCAGCGGCCGCTCCGCCAGGGCGGGCTCGTCCGCCAGACGCACGCCCGAGAAGGCCCATCGGGCCGACGGCGGGAAGAAGTTGCGGTACGTCGCGCGCTCATGCCCCGCCGGCGTCGCCCAGGACGACCCGCGCAACACCTGCTGCCCGCTCATGAACTTGCCGTTGTATTCCGAAGCCGTCCCCGGAGTGGGCCGGAAGCGCGGGTACGCCAGGTAGGCGCTGGCGGTCCACTGCCACACCTCGCCGAAGCCGTCCGACAGCAGTCCCGCCTGGGCCGCGACCTCCCACTCAGCCTCGCTCGGCAAGCGTTTGCCCGCCCACCGCGCGAAGGCGTCCGCCTCGTAGAAGCTCACATGGCGCACCGGCTCCGACGGGTCCACCGCCCGGCGGCCGGCCAGCGTCATCGTCGTCCACAGACCGTCCGCCTCGCGTCGCCAGTACAGCGGCGCGCTCCAGCCCTCGGCCCTCACCGTGGCCCAGCCGTCGGACAGCCACAGCTCGGGCCGCTCATAGCCGCCGTCCTCGATGAAGGTGAGCCAGCGCCCGTTCGTCGCCAGCCCGCGCGAGACGGCGAAGGGCTCGACGAAGACCTGATGCCGCGGCTTCTCGTTGTCGAAGGCGAACCCGGCGTCTCCCGCCCCGATCTCGACCAGCCCGCCTTCGACGCGCGCGAAGCCCTGTCCCGCCTCGGGCGCCGCCGCCTGCCGCGGCTCCGCCTCATAGGCCGCCGGCTCCAGCGGAGACCGGCTCATCAGGTGCAGCAGGTCCATCAGGAACAGCTCGCAGTGCTGCTCCTCGTGCGCCAGTCCCAGCTCGAAAAGATACCGCTCGTGCTCGTCGCGCAGACCGTCGGCCAGCAGGCTCTCCATCCGGCGGTCCACCTCGGCGCGATAGGTCATGATCTGGTCCAGCGACGGCCGCGTCATCAGCCCGCGCTCCGGCCGCGCCACCCGCTCGCCCAGCGCCTCGTAATAGCTGTTCAGGATCAGCGTCAGCTCCGCGTCGACCGGCGCATAGCCCTCACGACGGCCCAGCAGCATCGTCTCGAAGAACCAGCTGACGTGACCCAGATGCCATTTGCCCGGGCTGGCGTCGGGCATGGACTGCGCCTGCAGATCCTCCGCGGTCAGCCCCGCCGCCAGCGCCGGCATCCGCCCACGCACCTCGCGATAGCGTGCGGCGTCGTCCGCCGCGGGACAGGCGGTCTTCGGTGACGCTTTCATGAGGTGCTCCCGTGGCGCGCGCCGCCGCCCCGATGTCGACCGCTTCACACAGAACACCTCGGGTCGCCGTCCGTTGCCTTCAAGGCCGCGGAAACGGCACAGCTGCCACCGGGCGTCAGCAGTCCGTCACCGGACCGGCTTCCCGCCGTGCTTCGCATACTCCAGCCGCGCGATGGTCCGGTTGTGCACCTCGTCCGGCCCGTCGGCGATGCGGAGGGTGCGCACCGTGGCGTACAGCTCCGCCAGCGGGAAGTCGCCCGACACGCCCGCCCCACCGAACGCCTGGATGGCGTCGTCGATGACTTTCAGCGCCATGCGCGGCGCGGCGACCTTGATCTGGGCGATCTCCGACTTGGCGTTCTTGGCCCCCGCCTCGTCCATCATCCAGGCCGCCTTCAGCACCAGCAGCCGGCACATCTCGATGTTGGTCCGCGCCTCGGCGACGCGCTGCTCCCAGACGGAGTGCTCGGCGATGGCCTTCCTGAACGCCGTGCGCGACAGCAGCCGCTCGACCATCAGGTCCAGCGCCCGCTCCGCCGCGCCGATCACGCGCATGCAGTGGTGGATGCGCCCCGGCCCCAGCCGCCCCTGGGCGATCTCGAATCCCCGGCCCTCGCCGGCGATCAGGTTCGCAACCGGCACCCGCACGTTCTCCAGCACCACCTCGGCGTGGCCGATCGGCAGCTCCTGATAGCCGAACACGGAAAGCATCCGCTCGACGCGGAAGCCGGGCGTGTCGACGGGCACCAGGATCTGGCTCTGCTGCTGGTGCGTCGCCGCCCCGAAGTCGGTCTTGCCCATGACGATGGTGATGGCGACGTTCGGGTGCGCCATGTTGGTCGACCACCACTTGCGGCCGTTGATGACGTAGTGGTCGCCGTCGCGCTCGATGCGCGTCTCGATGTTGGTCGCGTCCGAACTGGCCACCGCAGGCTCGGTCATCAAAAAGGCCGAGCGGATTTCGCCCGCCATCAAGGGCTTCAGCCACCGCGCCTGCTGTTCGGCGTTCCCATAGAGGTGCAGCACCTCCATGTTGCCGGTGTCCGGCGCGTTGCAGTTGAACACCTCGGCCGACCACAGCCGCCGCCCCATCATCTCGGCCAGCGGCGCGTATTCCAGATTGGTCAGCCCGGCCCCGTGCTCGCCCGGCAGGAACATGTTCCACAGCCCCGCCTCGCGCGCCTCGGCCTTCATCGCCTCCATGACCGGCGGCTGGCGCTTCGGGTTTTCGTGGACCTGCGCCCAGTACTCCGCCTCGCGCGGGATCACGTTCGTCTCGAGGAAGCGCGCCACGCGCTCCTGCCAGCGCAGACCGCGGTCGGAATGACGAAAGTCCATGGAAAGGCTCCGGCTCAAAAGGAAACGGCGCGACGTTTCTGGAGCGCCGCGCCGTCGTCGTCTTCGATCTGCGTCAATCTCAGCGCTTCAGCAGCGGCGCCAGACGCTGGGCGATCATCATGTCGCCGGCCACCTTCAGCTTGCCCTGCATGAAGGCCATCATCGGGTCCAGCCGGCCTTCCGACAGGGCCATGAAGTCGTCCCACGACATCGACACCGTGGCGTCGGCCGGCTTGTCCTCGTTGGTCACCGAATTCGGGACCGAGGCGCCGTCGATGTAGATCTTGCCGACGTCGCCCAGGTCGATCTTCACGGTCTTGCCCAGACCGGAGTTGTCGCCCACGGCGCCGCGGATGTGTTCGGTGACGGAAGCCAGGTCGGCCATGGTCGTCTCTCCCTGAGAACAAGTTGGCGTCCGGCCTAGCGCGCCCCCGGGGCGGCGCCAAGATCACGCGGGGTCAAGTTGCGGCGAGCGCGTCGGCGTCGTCCGCCTTCTTCCGCCGCAGCTCGATCAGCCGCACGCACCAGATCGAGATTTCGTAGAGCAGCACCAGCGGCACGGCCAGCATCAGCTGGCTGATCGGATCCGGCGGCGTCACCACGGCGGCGACCACCACGACGGCCACGATGGCGTACCGCCGCCCCTCGGCCATGAACTTCGACGAGATCAGCCCGGCGAGCCCCAGAAGCGTCATCACCACGGGCAGCTGGAAGCACAGGCCGAACGCCAGCAGCAGCGCCGTCACCAGGTTCAGGTACTCCGAAATCTTCGGCAGCAGCGCCACCGACACGCCGTCGCCCACCACCTGCTGGCCCAGCGAGAACCACATGACGAACGGCAGCATGACGAAATAGACCAGCGCGCCACCCAGCAGGAACAGCACAGGCGCGGCCAGCAGGAAAGGCAGGAAGGCGCCCTTCTCGTTGCGGTACAGGCCGGGCGCGACGAACCGGTAAAGCTGGAAGGCCAGCACCGGAAAGGCCAGCACCACGGCGCCGAAACCGGCGATCTTCATCTTGGTGAACAGCTGCTCCAGCGGGGCCGTGGCGATGAGCTGCACCACCTCCTGCCCCCCGTCCGGAACGGGCTTCAGACCGGCGGTCACCGCGATCAGATCGAAGGGGTTCACGTGGTGCCCCTGCGCCGCGTGCATGGCGGCCGCGGCCTGGAACGGCTGGATCAGGATCAGCTGGATCTGCGCGGCGAAGAAGAAGCAGACGATGAAGGCCGCGATGAAGGCCACCACGCACACCAGCAGTCGCCCGCGCAGCTCGACCAGATGGTCCATCAGGGGCGCGCGCGACGCCTCGATCTCGGCCTCGTCGCGTTCGTCGCGGGTCACAGGTCCACCGCCTTCTTCCGGGTGACCTTCGGCTTGGCGGCCGGTGCCTTGACCTTGTCGGGAGCCGGCTTCGTCGCCGCCTTGGGGCGAGCCTTGCCGACCGACGCGACGGCTTTCGTCGCCTTCGTGCGAGGCGTCGCCGCCTTCGTTTCCACCGGCGCGACCTCAACCGCCTCCATGGGCGTCGGCCCCGGATCGGCGAACTCCTCCGGCCCCGTCAGCAACGGCTGGGGCGCGGGCGCGGGCGATTCCACCGGGCGGTTCAGGTCGGCGTTGATCTCGCGGAAGGTCGCCTCGGCCTCGGCGCCCAGCGGCACCATCTGGGTGCGGCGCAGCGCGTCGACCTCCTTGCGCAGTTCGTCCAGCTCGGACTGGCGCGCCATCTCGTCGAAGCTGGCGCGGAAATCGTTGGCCATGGCGCGCGCGCGGGCCATGGCCTTGCCCAGCTTGCGCATCATCACGGGCAGGTCTTTCGGTCCCACGACCAGCAGGGCCACGAGTCCGATCACCAGAATTTCAAAGCCGCCGATGCCGGGGCCTAGGCCACCCATCCGTCAGGGTCTCCGACGCAGGTTGGCGGTCAGCGGTTCAGCTGGTCTTTTTCGGCGTCCGTGCGCGGCAGCGAGCTCACGCCCTCGGCGGGGCCGTCCTTCTTGTCGTCGTCCTTCAGGCCGTCCTTGAAGGCGCGGATGCCCTTGGCGGCGTCGCCCATCAGGCCCGACAGCTTGCCGCGCCCGCCGAACAGAAGGGCGATCACGGCGATCACGATCACCCAGTGCCAGATGCTCATCGCGCCCACGGCGTACTCTCCTCATGCGGACCGGTTCGTCGGCCTGATCTTCTAGCGCCGCATATAGGCGCTCCGGTGGCGCCAAGCCAAGCGGACCTGTAGTCACGGCGCCAATGAGTCACGTCATCATCCACACCGACGGCGCCTGCAAGGGCAATCCCGGGCCCGGCGGCTGGGGCGCGGTCCTGCAGACCGGCGCCGGCCACGAGAAGGAGCTGTGGGGCGGAGAACCGCTGACCACCAACAACCGCATGGAGCTGACGGCCGCCATCATGGCGCTGGAGGCGCTGAACCGCCCCTGCCGCGTCGATTTGCACACCGACAGCCGCTACGTCATGGACGGCATCACCAAATGGATGCCCGGCTGGAAGTCGCGCGGCTGGCTGACCGCCGACAGGAAGCCGGTCAAGAACGACGACCTGTGGAAACGTCTCGACGCCGCCCGCGCCCGGCACCAGGTCAAGTGGCACTGGGTCAAGGGCCACGCCGGGCATGAGTTGAACGAACGCGCCGACGCTTTGTCGAACAGGTGGATCGAGGAACGCCGGGGCTAGGGCTGGGCGTAAAGGCCGTAGGTCCAGCCGCCGTCGGCGTCGCGCTTCAGCGTGATCCAGCTCGCTTCGATGCAGAGCGCGGCGGTTAGCTCGCCGGTCGTCGATTCGGGCAGCTGGACCAACCGGTCACGAAACGCGTCGGAAGGTCCGCGCCCGGCCACGATCTTCTGCAGGATCCACTCGCCGTCGGTGTGGTACTCCACGCCGGCCCCATCTCGGCCGGTGCAGCCGTCGTCATCACACCGAACCGACGCGAACCGGGCGTCGTCCCGCGTCAGCCGCTCGTCGAACGCGATGTCGCCGAAAGCGTCGGCCTGCGCCAGCGGCACGCAGGCCAGCGCCCCGGCGAGCGCCAGGCCGATCACCCCGCCCGCACCTTCAGCGTCGCACCCGACGCATCGGCCACCACCACGCTCTGGCCCGGCAGGGGGGCATCGCCGTCGATCTCGGCCGCCCATTCGGCGCCCGAGACGAAGACCCGCCCGCGGCCGTCGACGAACGGCTGAACCACCTGGGCCCGCTGACCGACCAGCCGGCTGGTGCGGTCGTTGACGTCGGCGACCTCACCCGGATTGACGCGCTGGATCAGCCGTCGCGACAGCAGGGTCGCCGCGGCGGTCAGCAGGGCGAAGACGGCGATCTCCGCCGTCAGGCCCAGCCTCAGGCCCAGCGCCGTCAGCACGGCCACCACGCCGGCGGCCACCGCCGGCCACAGCAGCCACTCGCTCGAGATGGCGGCCTCGACCGCCAGCAGGGCCACGCCGATCGCCAGCCAGATCCACCACGGCTGCGAGGCGTGAAGGCTCAGGATCGCGTCCATCGTCCTACTCCGTCACGGGAACCGAGCCGGCGGGGCGGCGCGGCGGGCGCGGGGGCGCGGGGGGCGCGCTGCGCGGCGCGGGCGGCGGGGTCGATCCGCCCGACTGCTGCCGGCCGGCCAGGCCCACCAGTTCGCCGATGCCGGCGATGGAGCCGACCAGCGCCCCCATCTCGGCGGGCACGATGACCGTCTTCTGCTGCGGGCTGTTGGCCAACTGGGCGAAGGCCTCGACGTACTTCTGCGCCACGAAATAGTTGATCGCGTTCACGTCGCCGCGGGCGATGGCTTCAGACACCATGGCCGTGGCGCGGGCCTCGGCCTCGGCTTCGCGCTCGCGCGCCTCGGCGTCGCGGAAGGCGGCTTCCTTGCGGCCCTCGGCCTGCAGGATCGCCGACTGCTTGGCGCCCTCGGCTCGGGCGATGGCCGCCTGTTTCTCGCCCTCGGCCTCGGTGATCACCGCACGGCGCTCGCGCTCCGCCTTCATCTGCCGCGCCATGGCGTTTGTGATGTCCACCGGCGGCGTGAGATCCTTGATCTCGATGCGGTTGACCTTCACGCCCCACGGCTCGGTCGCCGCGTCGATGACCGTCAGCAGGCGCGAGTTGATGTTGTCCCGCTGGAACAGAACCTCGTCCAGGTCCATCGAGCCGACCACGGTCCGCAGGTTGGTCGAGCACAGCTGGGTGATGGCGTACGGCAGGTCTTCGACCCGATAGGCCGCCGCCGCCGCGCTCATCACCTGGATGAAGACGATGGCGTCCACCTTCACCATGGCGTTGTCCTTGGTGATGACCTCCTGCGTCGGGACGTCCAGAACCTGCTCCATCATGTTCATCCGACGGCCGATTCTCTCGACGAACGGCGTCAGCAGATGGATCCCGGGGGCCAGGGTCTTGGTGTATTTCCCGAAGCGCTCGACCGTGAACTCGCGCCCCTGCGGCACGATCTTCACCACGCTGAACAACAGCACGATCGCGAAGGCGACCAGCACCAGAACGAAAATCGTAGGCAGTTCCATCGACGTCCTCCTATGGCCTCGAAGGCTAGGGCGCCCGCGACCGCCGTTCCATCGAAACCGGACGGCGAAGATTACATCGGCGTAAGAAACCGCGCGGCGGCCAGCCGGATCACACGCCGGGTCTCGTCCCAGTCCACCCGTGCGCAGGCTTCCTCGACCGGCACGAACTCCGCCTCGGAGGCGTCGTCGCCCGCGACCGGCTCGCCCGCGACCCACCGCGCCGCATAGTCGATCAGCACATAGTGCCGCCCGTGCTCCGGAAACACGCCGTCGACCACGTCGACCAGCCCCAGCAGCTCGGCCTCGACCCCCGTCTCCTCGCGCAGCTCGCGCAGGCCGGTCTCCTCCAGCCGCTCGCCGGGTTCGACCCGTCCGCCCGGCAGGCTCCACTGCCCCCGCCGCGGCTCGCGGCCCCGCCGGATCAGCAGCACCTCCGCCCCGCGGAAGCAGATCACGCCGACGGCGGGCACGGGGGCTGACAGGGTCATGCTCCGGCGTAACTCGCCCCTTCCCACCCCGGCAAGCCTTTGGGACAAAGGGCGCATGGACAGCGCCCTTCCCCGCCCGCCCGATCGCCTCAAGGCCGCCCTCGACGGCCTCGCCGAAGGCCTCGCCGAACTCAAGGCCGCGTTGGGCCCCGGCGGCTGGACCGACGACCCGCAGGAGATCGCGCCCTGGCTGGAGGAATGGCGCGGCCGGTGGCACGGCCACACCCCGCTGATGCTCACGCCTCGTTCCACCGAAGAGGTGGCGAAAGCGGTGAGGATCTGCGCCGCCCGTCGCATCCCGATCGTGCCCCAGGGCGGCGCCACGGGTCTGGTGGGCGGTCAGGTCCCCTTCGGCGAGGTCCTGCTGTCGCTCCGCAAGATGCGCGCGATCCGCGCCGTCTCCCCCTTGGACGACGCCCTGACCGTCGAGGCCGGCGTGACGCTGAAGGAGGCCCAGGACGCGGCATTGGCCGCCGGCCGCCGTTTCCCCCTGTCGCTCGCCGCCGAAGGCACCGCCACCATCGGCGGAGTCGTCTCCACCAACGCCGGCGGCGTCCAGGTCCTGCGCTACGGCATGATGCGGGATCTGGTCCTCGGCATCGAGGCCGTCATGCCCGACGGCCGCGTCTTCGACGGGCTGAAGACCCTGCGCAAGGACAACACCGGCTACGATCTGAAGCAGCTCCTGATCGGCGCCGAGGGCACACTGGGCGTCGTCACCGCGGCCACCCTGAAGCTGGTCCCCCTCCTCCGCTCCCGCGCGACGGCCATGGCCGGCCTGTCCCGCGCCGCCGACGCCGTCGAACTCCTCGCCCGCGCCAGGGCCGAGACCGGCGGCGGGGTCGAGGCCTTCGAACTGATGCGCCGCGTCGGCGTGGAGATGGCCGTCCGCAACGTTCCCGGCGTGCGCGAGCCGCTGGAGACCGTCACCCCCTGGATCGTCCTGATCGAACTGGCGTCCGGCGAGGACGGCGCCGCCGAGGCCGCCCTCCAGCGCCTGCTCGAATCCGCCTTCGACCAGGGCCTGATCCTCGACGCCGCCGTGGCCACGAACGAGGCCCAGCGCGCCGCCTTCTGGAAGCTGCGCGAGGAGCAGTCCGCCGCCCAGAAGCCCGAGGGGCCCGGCTGGAAGCACGACGTCTCCGTCCCCGTCTCGCGCATCGCCGAGTTCATCGACGCCGCCGAGACCGCCGTCCTCGCCTTCGAGCCCGGCGCCCGCATCAGCGCCTTCGGCCACGTCGGCGACGGCAACCTGCACTACGACGTCATGCGGCCCTTGGACGCGGACCCCGCCGCCTTCATGGCGCGCCAGCCGCAGGGGTCGAAAGTCGTCCACGACCTCGTCGCCGCCTTCGACGGCTCGATCAGCGCGGAGCACGGTCTGGGCCGCCTCAAGACCGACGAGGCGCGCCGCTACAAGTCCGACGTGGAGCAGGACGCCATGCGCGCGATCCGCGCCGCGCTGGATCCGCATCGCATCATGAATCCCGCGGTGCTGTTCTAGGCCGCCGGTTCAAATCGTCGCCGAAGCGGCCTATCTGGCGCCCACCCCGTCCGATCGGGCGTTCCCGGGAGACCGCCTTTGCTGTTCGTCCTGTCTCCGGCCAAGCGGCTGGATTTCACCGAAGCCCCCGCCGGTCTGCCCGCCACGCGTCACCGGTTCGGGGACGACCTGAAGAGCCTGTCGGTCACCGCGCGGCGCCAGACCCAGGCCGAGCTTCGCCGCCTCATGGGGATCTCCGACGATCTGGCGAAGCTGAACCAGCAGCGCTTCAAGGCCTTCGACCCGGAGTCCGATCAGGGCCTGCAGGCCGTCCTGGCCTTCGCCGGCGACGTCTACCAGGGCCTCGACGCCCGCTCCCTGTCCGCCGCCGACCTGGCGTGGGCCCAGGATCGCCTGCGCATCCTGTCCGGCCTCTACGGCCTGCTGCGCCCGCTCGACCGCATCCAGCCCTATCGGCTGGAGATGGGCACGCGGCTCAAGACCCGCCGCGGCTCCAGCCTCTACGACTTCTGGGGCGACCGCATCTCGAAGCAGCTGAACGCCGACGCCGAGGGGCACGCCGATTCCACGCTCATCAACCTCGCCAGTCAAGAATACTTCGGCGCCGTCGACGCCCGGGCGCTGAAGATTCCCGTCGTCACCTGCCACTTCCGCGAGGGCGCCAAGGACGGCGGCGGCGAGACGCGCATCGTCTCCTTCTTCGCCAAGAAGGCCCGCGGCGCCATGGCCCGCTTCGCCGTGGAGAACCGCGTCGACCGCGCCGAGGGCCTCAAGGACTTCACGACCGACGGCTATGCCTTCGACAGGACCGGTTCGACGGATTCGGACTGGATATTCACCCGCTAGGGAATATTCTGGCCGGGTCGCCTTCGCGGGTGCGAAGCGATAGTCTGGGGCAAGACGCCGTGAACGGCGCGCAGGAGACGAGACGACATGCTGCATTGGCCCAAGCGCGGCGCCGCGCCCGGAGAGTCGGCTACGGCCGCCCCCCGCGACATGAACGACCTGTCGGGCCAGGTGGCGGTCATCACCGGCTCGACCTCAGGCATCGGTCTGGCGCTGGCCCGCGCCGTGGCCGCGCGCGGCGGCGACGTGGTCCTCAACGGCCTCGGCGACCCGTCCGAAATCGAGCGCACCCGCGCCGGCATCGAGGCCGCCTGCGGCGTCCGCGTCCGCTACCACGCCGCCGACATGCGCCGGGGCGAGGAGGTCGCCGACCTCGTCGCCTTCGCCAAACACGAGCTCGGCCGCCTCGACGTCCTGGTCAACAACGCCGGCGTCCAGCACGTCGAGGCGATCGAGAAATTCCCCTCGGAGAAGTGGGACCAGATCATCGCCGTCAACCTCTCCTCGGCCTTCTACGCCATCCGCGCCGCGGTCCCGATCATGAAGGCCCAGGGCCGCGGCCGCATCGTCAACGTCGCCTCCGCCCACGGCCTGCGCGCCAGCCCGTTCAAGTCCGCCTACGTCGCCGCCAAGCACGGCGTCATCGGCCTGACCAAGACCGTGGCGCTGGAGACCGCGCGCGACGGGATCACCTGCAACGCCATCTGCCCCGGCTTCGTCGAGACCCCCATCGTCGAGCGGCAGATCGCCGATCAGGCCCGCACCCACGGCATTTCGAAGGACCGCGTGGTCGAGGAGGTCATCCTCGCCAAACAGCCCACCAAGCGCTTCGTCACCTCCGACGAGCTGACCGGCCTGTTCCTCTACCTCGTCAGCGACCTGGGCGCGTCGGCCACCGGCGGCAGCTTCTCCATCGACGGCGGCTGGACCGCGCAATAGCCGCGCCCGTCTCGCCGAAAGCGGACGCGCCGAAGGTCTGTGAAGGGTGGAAAGCGGACATCAGGGCCGATACCTTCACCCCATGGAAGAGCGCCTCCGCTGGATCAGATATATCAAGGCCCTACGTGAAGAGCACGGCGTGAGCATACATGAGGCTCATGTGATCGCTGCAGCCCGGCCAGAGTGGCGGCGATGGGTGGAACGGCAGATCAACTCAGATTCCGAATGTCGCAGGATGGCGCTTCGCCACATCAAAAATGCTGGCCGCGCCGCCTTGCTCGCGAGAGATGGTGAAACCCTGAGGGTCCGCAACGGGTCGAATGCTGACCTGAGGACGGCGGCGCGCATCAGATGAAAAGCCCGCTGACGGCGGCCGAGAACTGTCGGCGACGGCGAGCGCAAGCGGCGCCAAGGTTGGGACTTCATGCGCGCCGGCAGCCCCCTAGCCGACGTGGCCCGCCGCACGGCGAAGCCGGTCATGGATCGCCTCGCCAAGTCCTTCGCGCGGAACCGGGGCCACCACGATCGCCGAGGGCCGCTCGCGGTCGGCCTCGCGCAGCAGGCGGAACAGGTTCGCCGCCGCCTCGCGCAGATCGCCGGTCGGGCTGAGGCTCCAGCGCGCCTCCCCCACGCCCGGACCAAACCCCAGCAAGATTTCGCCCGGCCCTGCTTCCGCCGTCTCGATCCTCACAGGGGCGTCGGGGGCGTAGTGCAGCGCGACCCTTCCGGGTGATCGCCGCCCCTCGCCCGCCTCGCTCAGCGACCCTACGACCGCCTCGATCTCCGCGCGCGTCACCGCGCCGGGCCGCAGCAGGGCCACCTTGCCGTCCAGGACGGAGACGACCGTGCTCTCCAGACCGACCGCGCACGGCCCGCCGTCCACCGCCTCGGCGACGGCGTGGCCGGTCTCCTCGACCGCGTCGGCGAAGGTGGTCGGGCTGGGCCGTCCCGACCGGTTGGCCGACGGCGCCACCACCGCCCCGCCGAAGGCCGCGATCACCGCCCGCGCCTTCGCATGGCCCGGCACGCGCACGGCGACGCTGTCCAGTCCGGCCCGCGCCAGCTCGCAGACGCCGCCGCCCTCGCGCGCCGGGGCCACGATCGTCAGGGGACCCGGCCAGAAGGCCTCCGCCAGCCCCCGGGCCGTGGCGTCGAAGACCGCGACCCGCTCCGCCTGCGCGGCGTCGGCGACGTGGGCGATCAGGGGGTTGAAGCGCGGCCGGTCCTTGGCTTCGAAGACCTTCGCGACGGCCTCCGCGTTCGCCGCGTCGGCGCCGAGCCCATAGACCGTCTCGGTCGGCAGGATGATGAGGTCGCCGGCCTTCAGCGCGGCCGCGGCCCGCGCCGTCGGATCGCTCATGGTCGCCGCGGGATCGCCGGGATCATCCGGCGCAGAACGTCGTCCCGATCCATGAAATGGTGTTTCAGCGCCCCCGCCACATGCAGGAACAGCAGCACGTACAGCAGCTTGGGCAGCGCCTCGTGCACGTCCATCAGGCTCCGCGCCAGCTCGCGCCCGCCGCCGATCGGGAGAAGGGGAAAATCGAACAGACCATACCACTCGAACCCGCGCCCGGACGCCGACCCGGCCAGCCAGCCCGTCAGCGGCAGCGCCAGCAGCACGACGTAGAACAGCACGTGCGTCGTCCGCGCCGCGATCTTCTGCCACCGCGGGGTGGAGGCCGGCAGCGGAATGGCCGGATTGGCCACGCGCCACCCCAGACGCGCCAGCGTCAGGATCAGGATCGTCGCCCCGCCGGACTTGTGCAGCATCATCCAGAAGCCGCGCTCCGGCCCGCTGACCCCTTCGGCGATCGAGATCAGCACGATCTGCCCGACCACCAGCAGGGCCGTCAGCCAGTGCAGGGTCAGCGACACGTTGGAATAGCGATGACGCGGTTCGCTCATGGGCCTTCCCTTCCGTCGCGGCGCCGGGGCACCTTGGGGCATGCGCCGCGTCGCGCCAAGACGCGGAGATCAAATGAGGCTTGCATGACCTATCGCGCCCCCGTCCGCGACCTGATCTTCACGTTGAAGGCCGTGGCCGGCATCGACCGCGTCGCCGCCACCGGGGGCTTCCCGGATTATGACGACGACCTGCTCCCGGCCGTGCTGGAGGCGGCGGGCGAGTTCTCGCAGGACGTGCTGGTGCCCTTGAACCGTCCGGGCGACCTGAACGGGGCGAAGTACGCCGACGGATCGGTGACCGCCGCGCCCGGATTCGCGGACGCCTACCGTCAGTTCGCCGCCGGCGGCTGGACCGGCCTGTCCGCAGCGCCCGAGCACGGCGGGCAGGGTTTGCCCAAGGCGCTGGAGCTGGCGGCCTATGAGACCGTGCACGCCGCCAACATGGCCTTCGGCCTGTGCCCCATGCTGTCGCTCGCCGCCGTCGAGGCGCTGCAGGAGCACGGCACGGAGGATCAGAAGGCGACCTGGCTTCCGAAGCTGGTCTCCGGCGAATGGACCGGGGCCATGGTCCTGACCGAACCCCACGCCGGCACCGATCTGGGTGCACTCACGTCGACCGCGACGCCGAACGGCGACGGGACCTACGCGCTGACCGGCCAAAAGATCTTCATCACCTGGGGCGACCACGACGCCGCCGACAACATCGTCCACATGGTCCTCGCGCGCCTGCCCGACGCCCCGCCCGGGCCCAAGGGGATCAGCCTCTTCCTCGCGTCGAAATTCCTCGTGAAGCCCGACGGGTCGTTGGGCGACCGCAACGCCTTCCGCGCCGTCGGCGTCGAGCACAAGCTGGGCATCCACGCCTCGCCGACCTGCGTCATGAGTTACGAGGGCGCGACCGCCGAACTGGTCGGCCGACCCAATGAGGGCCTGTCCCACATGTTCGTCATGATGAACGCCGCGCGGCTGGCCGTCGGCGTCGAGGGCGTCGGCATCGCCGAGCGCGCGTACCAGGGCGCGCTGGCCTATGCCCAGGACCGCCGTCAGGGGCGCAGCGTCCTGACCGGCGAAGCGAACGCCCCGATCGTCGACCACCCCGACGTCCGCCGCATGCTGTCGGTCATGAAGGCGAAGATCGCGGCCGCCCGGGCCATCTGCCTGTCGTGCGGCGTGGCCGCCGATCTGGCGCGTCACGCGCCCACGGTCGAGGAGCGGGTCGCCTGGAAGCGTCGGGAGGACCTGCTCACGCCCATCGCCAAGGCGTGGTCGACCGACGTGGGCGTCGAGGTCGCGTCGGCGGCCGTGCAGGTCCACGGCGGCATGGGGTTCATCGAGGAGACCGGCGCCGCACAGCACTATCGCGACGCCCGGATCGCCCCGATCTACGAGGGGACCAACGGCGTTCAGGCCATGGATCTCGTCGGGCGCAAGCTGTCCCAGGACGGCGGCGAGGCGGCGCGGGCGATCATCGCCGAGATGAAGGCCGATCTCGCCCGACTGCCGCGCCTGTACTCCGGCAAGCCGGTCGAGCGGCTGGCCGCCGCCGTCGAGGCGGTCGAGGACGCCACCCTGTGGCTGCTCGACGCGAAGGCCGATCCCGTGCGCGCCGCCGACGTTCTGGCGGGGGCGGACGCCTATCTGAAGCTGATGGGCGACGTGATCGGCGGGTGGATGCTGGCGCGCGGCGCGCTGGAGGCCCGGGCCGAGCTGGACGCCGGACAGGGCGACCCGGTTTTCCTCGAGGGCCGGATCGCCCTCTACGAGGTCTACGCCGCCAACGTCCTCGGGCATGCCTCCAGCCGGCTGGCCGCGATCGGTCAGGGCGCCGCCCTGCTGCAGCGGATGTCCGTCGCGGTGCTGGCGGGATGACTGTGCGTCAGGAACCGTGGGGAAATTCGTCTCGACGCGCCGGCCGGGCTGCGCGATCCTCGCGTCACCGTTCTGGAGGGAACTGACCATGCTGAAATCGACGTTCGTGGGCGCCGCAGCCCTGATGCTGACCGCCGGCGCCGCCGCCGCGGACGAGTGGGAGGCGATCGCCATCTCCGACAGCGCCGTGATGGCGGTGGACTGGAGCTCCATGCGCATCAACGGCAGCGTGCGCCAGATCAACACCGCCCTGGTCGCGGTGCGGCCGGAGCCGGGTCAGTTCGACTGGGCCACCTCCCTGATCGACATCGACTGCTCGCAGATGCGCTACAAGACCGTGCGCTCCAGCTTCTTCTACATCGACGGCAGCTCGGCGTCGGACGACTTCGTCGGCGACGGCAGCTGGACCGCGATCAACCCCGGCGCCCTGATGGACGACGTCCGCGGTCAGGTCTGTGCCGCCTCGACGGGCAAGCAGGGCTATTTCGACGATCCCCTGACCTTCGCCGTCAACGCCCGGCGGGTGATGCAGGACCAGTAAGGATCCCGGTCGGTGCGGCGTCAGCGGACCAGGGCGAACCCGGCCGCGACGCCGCTCTGCGCGTCCGGCGCCAGCCAGACGTCGAACCGCCCGGGCTCGACGGTCCAGCGGTTCTCCGGCCCCATGTATTCCAGCGTCTTCCGGTCGAGCGTGAACGCGACGCGCCGTGTCTGACCCGGCTCCAGCCGAACCTTGCGGAAACCCTTCAGTTCCCGCACCGGTCGCGTCAGCCGCGCAACGCGGTCGCGGACGTAAAGCTGGACGGTCTCCTCGACCGGCCGAACACCGACGTTCGACACCTCGACCGAGATCTCGATGCGGCCGTCCCACGACAGGGTCGAGGCCTCGACTTCCGTCGCGCCATAGGTCACGGGCCCATATCCCAGCCCATGCCCGAACGGAAACGCCGCGCTGTGGGGGGCCTCGCGGAACTGGGTCCGGTACTCCTCCCGAGGCGGCGCCGGGTCCGCCGGCCGCCCCGTCGGCTTGTGATCGTAGTGGAAGGGCTGCTGACCCGAGACGTGCGGAAAGCTGACGGGAAGACGGCCGGACGGCGAATGATCGCCGAACAGCAGGTCGGCCAGGGCGGGCCCGTGCTGGCTGCCGAGAAACCAGGTGACCAGGATGGCGTCGGCGTCCCGGATCGCGCCCTCCAGCGCCAGGGCCCGCCCGGTCCGAAGCAGTACGACGGTCGGCTTTCCTGCGGTCTTCACCGCTTCCGCCAAGGCCTGCTGCGGCGCCGGCACGACGATCTCGGCCCGCGACTGGGCCTCCGCCGACATGGGCGTCGACTCGCCCACCGCCAGGATCACCACGTCGGCCGACCGCGCCGCCGCGACCGCGGCGTCGATGCCGCCCTCGATCGGAGCCTCCGGGTCCGACCCGCGCACGAAGGTCAGGGCCGCGCCCGGCGCCAGGGCGGCGCGCAGGCCGGCTTCCAGCGACACGGCCTTGGTCCGGTCGCCCCAGATGGTCCACGGCCCGAACACGTCGTCGTCGGACGCCGGTCCGATCACGGCGATGCGCTTGCCGCTCCTCGGCAGGGGAAGCACGCCGCCGTCGTTCTTCAGCATCACCACCGACTTGCGCGCCGCCTCCCGGGAAAGCGCATGATGCTCCGGAGCGTTGACCTCGCGGCGCTCGGCGTCCGGGTCCGAGCCCTTGTAGGGATCGTCGAACAGGCCCAGCGCGGCCTTCACGTTCAGCACCCGCCGCACCGAGCGGTCGACGACCGACATCGGCACGTCGCCTTTCGCGACCAGATCCGGGATGTGGGCGTTGTAGAGGCCCGAGACCATGCTCATGTCGACGCCGGCCAGAAGCGCGATCCGTGCGGCGTCCCGCCCGTCCTCGGCGAAGCCGTGGGCGATCAGCTCCTCTTCGGACGTATAGTCGGAGACGACGTATCCCTCGAACCCCCACTCGTCGCGCAGGATGTCGGTCAACAGCCATCCGTTGCCGGTGGCGGGCACGCCGTTGACCTCGTTGAAGGCGCTCATGGTCGACAGGGCGCCCGCGTCGAACCCGGCCTTGAACGGCGGCAGATAGACGCCGCGCAGCCGCTGCTCGGACATGTCGGTGGTATTGTAGTCCAGCCCCGCCTCGGCCGCCCCGTAGGCCGCGAAATGTTTCGGGGTGGCGAGGAGGGCGTTCTTCGCCGTCAGGTCGGGGCCCTGGAATCCGCGCACGCGCGCCGCCGCCAGAACCGATCCCAGGAAGACGTCCTCCCCCGCCCCCTCCACGACGCGGCCCCAGCGCTGGTCCCGGGCGACGTCGACCATCGGTGCATAGGTCTGATGGATGCCCGACGCCGCCGACTCCCGCGCCGCCGCCCGCGCGGTGCGTTCGGCCAGCCCGGCGTCCCACGCCGCCGCCTCGGCCAGCGGCACGGGGAAGACGGTGTAGAGGCCATGGATGACGTCGGCCGCGAAGAGCAGCGGGATTCCCAGCCGGCTCTCCTTCAGGGCGATGTCCTGGATCGTCCGGGCGCCGGCCGCGCCGACGCCGTTGAAGAGGGATCCGACCTGACCTTTGCGGATCATGTCGGCGACGCGGGCCGGATCGCCGTCCTTGTCGACCGGATTGACCTCCTGCGGGCGGAAGCGGAACGGATCGTTGAAGAGGCTGAGCTGTCCCGCCTTCTCCTCGATCGTCATTCGGGCGATCAGGGCGTCGATGCGTGACGCGTGACGCACGCGGGCGTCCTGGGCGGCGGCGGAGCGCACCGAGACCATGAAGCTGGCCGCCAGCAGGCCCGCGCCGCCCAGCAGGGCGCGGCGGGAGGGCGAGGGCGTGCGGAGGGTCATGGCGATCCCGGTGCTGAGAGGACGACGCTCCGACTTAGGGCAAGCCGGGCCGCCGTGGGGATCACACCGGGTTTCGACCGCTCAGTTCAGGCGCTCCGCGCCCGAGGGCAGTCCGATGCGGACGGCGAAGCCGGCGCCCGGCGAGGTCTCGAGCGTCATCGTCCCGTCGTGCGCCGCCACGAGACCCTCGATCAGGGACAGGCCGTCGCCCTTGCGCGGTTCGGCGGCCCCCGCGCCGGTGTCGCGCACGACCAGGCTGAGGCCCGAGCGCGTGGCCGAGAAGGCGACGGCGACCGCTCCGCTCCCGCCGTCGACGAAGGCGTGGCGGGTCACATTGGTCAGGAGTTCGTGCAGGATCACAGCCAGCGGCAGCCGTTGGACCTCAGGCAGGTCCCCGACGCGGCCGCGGACTTCGAGGCGCAGGCCCCGGGCCTCCAGGCTGCGGCGCCAGAAGGCGAGGGCCTCCTCGACGTAGGCGTCGAAGGGGTCGCCCTGACCGTGGCGTTCGCTCATCAGGCCGACGGCGGCGGCCATGTCGCTGATCCAGCCCAGATGCCGCCGGGAGTCCGGATCCTCGACCGTGCGCAGGCGAATCGAGACCAGCGTTTGCAGGAACCGGCAACAGGCGTCGGGGCCCGCGGCGCCCGATCCCATGGTGCCCGAGAGCGACATTTCCGCCATTACTGAACTCCGACGCCCTGATTCCCCGATTTTTTTTAGCCGACGCCGAACCTTGCCGCCATCACGACGTTGCAAGTGTCCGGTCGCCGACACTTTATGGCGTAGGTGACGCGGGCAGTTGCGGGGGGACCACGAACAGTGACCGGCGTCGAGGGGCTAAGGGTCATGATCGTCGAGGATCAGGCCCTGCTGGCCATGGAGCTCGAACTGATCCTGCTCGACGCGGGCTGCGAGGTGGTGGGCGTCGCCGTGGACACCCGCGGCGCCTTCGCCGTGGCGGAGCGCGAGAAGCCCGATCTGGCTCTGGTCGACGTCAACCTGATGGACGGAATGACGGGGCCGCAGATCGCGCACCGTCTGGTCGCGGAGCACGGCGCGGCGGTCATCTTCCTGACCGCCAATCCGGAACAGATCCCGGACGGCTTCTCCGGCGCCCTCGGGGCCGTGTGCAAACCCTTCGACGAACAGACGATCCGGGGCGTGGTGACCTTCGCGCGCCAGTTCATCTCCACGCGGACCGTGGGGGCCGCCCCGCGCCGGTTCAGGCTGGCCCCCTGGCTGACCACGCCGCCGCCCGACGTGGCGCCGCACTAGCCGAGCGTGGTCTCCTGCGGCCGCACCGGCTCGCGCATCGTCACCAGCTCCTCGGCCACGGTCGGATGGACGGCGCAGGTCGCGTCCCACTGGGCCTTGGTCAGGCCGGCCTTCACCGCGATCGCCGCGACCTGGATGATCTCCGGCGCGTCGGGACCGACGATGTGGACCCCGACGACGCGCCGACTCTCCTTGTCCACGACCAGTTTCATCAGCATGCGTTCGTCGGATCCCGTGAAGGCGTACTTCATGGGGCGGAAGCGGGTCATGTAGACGTCGACCCCGCCGCCGCAGGCCCGACGCGCCTCGGCTTCCGACAGGCCGACCGTTCCGACCGGCGGCTGGCTGAAGACGGCGGTGGCGACGGCCTCGTAGTCGAACTTCATCGGCCGGTCGCGGAAGACGGTGGAATGAAAGGCCACGGCTTCGCGGATGGCCACGGGCGTCAGGTTCATGCGGTCCGTGACGTCGCCGATGGCCCAGATGTTCTCCGCCGTCGTGCGCGAGAACTCGTCGACCTTGACGGCGCCGTCGTCGGTCAGTTCGACCCCGGCCGTCTCAAGGCCCAGATCCTTGACGTACGGGATGCGCCCGGTGGCGAACATGACCACGTCGGTCTCAAGCGCCATCCCGTTCTCAAGGTGATTGACGACGCCGGTGGCCTTCTTCTCCAGCCGGTCGTGCTGGCAGCCGAGGATGACCTTCACGCCCCGCTTCTCGATCTCGGCGGCGAGATGGGCGCGGACGTCGTCGTCGAAGCCGCGCAGGATGTTGGGCCCGCGGTAGATCAGCGTCGTCTCGACGCCCAGACCGGCGAAGATGCCGGCGAACTCCACCGCGATGTACCCGCCGCCGGCGATCAGGATGCGCTTCGGCAGTTCGGGCAGGTGGAAGGCCTGTTCGGACGTGATGGCGTGCTCCACGCCCGGCAGTCGCGGCGGGACCCAGGGACGGCCGCCGGTGGCGATCAGGATCCGCTCGGCGGTGTAGGTCCGGTCCTTGCCGACGATCTCGACGGTGTGCGCGTCCTTCAGGACGGCGCGGCCATGGATCAGCTCGGCGCCCGCCTTGCCCAGGTTGGCGGCGTAGATGCCCGACAGGCGGGCGATCTCGACGTCCTTGGCCTCGATGAATCTGGGCCAGTCGAAGGTCGGCTCCGGGACCGTCCAGCCATAGCCTTCGGCGATCTGGAACTGGTGGGCGAAGTCCGAGGCCATGACCATGAACTTCTTCGGCACGCAGCCGCGGATCACGCAGGTGCCGCCGGTCCGATGTTCCTCGGCCACCGCGACGCGCTTGCCGTCCAGTGCGGCCAGCCGCGCGGCGCGCACGCCGCCCGAACCGGCGCCGATGACGAAGAGGTCGTAGTCGTAGGCGGTCATGCGCGGGCTCCGGTGCTGAAGCGGTCGAGGTAGGCGTGGGGACCCCGGCGGGCAAGCGGAGGCGCCTCCCGACGGAAGTCGGCAGGTGGAAAGGGCGGGCGGAGCGCCGGGCGCGGAGCCCGGATGCTGTGGGGGTTCACCGTTTCGGCTTCGCGTGACGCTCCGCGCGGTCCGTCTGATCGAAAGCCGTCCGGAATGACCCGCAGGTCACCGCATGGGGCCGCTGCTTCGCGACTGACGGACGCGCCTTCGGCGGGCGGGCGGGAGACTTGCGAACCCCGGCACAAAGGGCGAAGGTTCCGGGCGAGCGTTGATCGGATTGGGAAATCCGGCGCGGGCTGACGCAACCGGGCGGGGTCGGCCGCCACGTCGTCCCTCTCCCGACGGAGATTGGACACTTCGCTTGCCGGTCAGTCCCAGAAGGCGCCCCGACTCAGGGAAGGCGCGTCTCCACGCCCGCATCCGTGCCGATGATCGCCTCGTCGGCGAGGTCGAGGAACAGGCCGTGCTCGACGACCCCGGTGACCAGTTTCAGGTCGTCGGCGAGACGGGCGGGGTCGTGGATGACGCCGCATTTGGCGTCGTAGATGACGTTGCCGCCGTCGGTGCGGACCATGCCGCGGTCCGCGACGCGGAATCGGCCCGGGAAGGCGACGTCGTGATCGGTCAGGACGTCGGAGATGCGGGCCCCCGTGGTCTTGTACCCGAAGGCGACGACCTCGATCGGCAGGGGAAAGGCGCCCAGGTGCGGCACGACCTTGGCGGCGTCGGCGATGACGAGGCAGGTGGACGAGGCCTCCCACACCAACTTCTCGCGCAGCAGGGCCGCGCCGCCGCCCTTGATCAGGGCCAGGCCGGGGCCGATCTCATCGGCGCCGTCGACGGTCAGGTCGATGCGCGAGACGTCCTCCAGCGTGACCAGCGGCAGGCCCAGCTCGCGGGCCAGATCGGCGGTGGCCTCGGACGTCGGGACGCAGCGCAGGTTCGGCAGGTTCCGCGCGGCCAGCGCCTTGACGAACCAGGCGGCGGTGGAGCCGGTGCCGAGGCCGACGATCATGCCCGCCTCGACGCGGAGGGCGGCGGCTTCGCCGGCACGGCGTTTCTGGAGGTCGGACATCTGGGCTCTCTTGCAGTGGCCGCGGATCGGTGGTCGGCTGCCCCGGCTTTATCGGGGGAACGATCGATGGGAAAGCGTGGCGCTGCCCTCATTTCAGCGACGGCGGCCGCCCTGGCGTGCGGCGCGTGCGAAACGGTCTTCGTGCAGCCGGCGGACACCGCCGACGCCGCCCGGGTCAGCTTTGCGCGGGATCCTGAACTGGGCACGTATGGCACCGGACAGATACTGTCGTGGTCATCCGGCGTCGCGTGCAGTGAGGTCCTGAAGATCGCCGCTTTCGACCCCATGTCGAAGGTCTTCGCCGGTCAGACCTCGTCGACCTTCAGGTTGCCGGGCGGCCAGCGCACGCATCTTCTGGCGGAAATCTACGGGCAGCCGCGCGCCGCCTACACCGTCGTCACGGGGTGCACCAATCTGATCAGCTTCACGCCCCGGTCGGGGGGGAGTTACGTCCTGGCGCAGCGCTTCAACGCTGGCGACTGCACGACGGGCGTGGTCGATCAGGCGACCGGCGCACCGCCGGCCGATCTCGTCGTGCACGGCCTGGCGCCGGACTGCGGGCGCATCCCGAACGGCTACTACGCCGTTCCCGACTGAGCCCGCTCAGCCCTTCGCCGCCTTCTTCGCGCGCATCGTCTCCATGAAGCGGGCGGCCCAGCCGGGCTTCGCGGTCTGCGGCGCCCGGGCGAGCACGAGGTCGCCGGGGGCGACGTCGGCGGTCACGACGGAGCCGGAGCCGACCATGGCGCCGGCGCCGATGACCACGGGGGCGACGAGCGAGGTGTTGGAGCCGACGAAGGCCCCCTGCCCCACCTCGGTCCTGTATTTGAAGAAGCCGTCGTAGTTGCAGAAGATGGTGCCCGCGCCGATGTTGGCGCCGGCGCCGACCGCGCCGTCGCCCAGATAGGACAGGTGATTGGCCTTGGCGCCCGCGCCCATGGTCACGTTCTTCACCTCGACGAAATTGCCGACCTTGGCCTTCTCCCCCAGCTTCGCGCCGGGGCGCAGGCGGGCATAGGGGCCGGCCTCGGCGCCCGGGCCCACCTCGGCGCCCTCGACGTGGCTGAAGGCCCTGATCTTCGCCCCGGCCCGCACCACGGCGCCCGGGCCGAAGACGACGTAGGGTTCGATCACCGCGCCGGGCTCGACCGAGGTGTCCCAGCTGACGAAGACGGTGTCGGGGGCGGGCATGCGGACGCCCGACGCCAGCAGGTCGTCGCGACGGACCTTCTGGAACAGGGCCTCGGCCCGGGCCAGTTCGCCCTGGGCGTTGACGCCCATGACGGCGTCTTCGGGCGCGAAGACGGCGCGGGTGGGTTCGCCGCGCTCGCGGGCCAGGGCCACGACGTCGGTCAGATAGTATTCGCCCCTAGCGTTGTCGTTGCGGACCTCGGCCAGCAGTTCGAAGAGCAGGCGCGAGGGCGCGGCCATGACGCCGGAGTTGCAGGCGGTGACCTTCAGCTGGTCGGGCGAGGCCTCCTTGTGCTCGACGATCGCCTCAAGCCCGCCGTCGGCGTCGATCAACAGGCGGCCGTAGCCGGTGGCGTCCCGGGCCTCGAAACCCACCACGGTCAGGGCGTCGCCGAAGACGGGCTCGATGTCCGAGGCCTTCAGCAGGGGCACGTCGCCGTAGGTGACGACCACCTGACCGTCGAAGTCGGCCATCAGCTCGCGCGCGGCCAGCACGGCGTGGCCGGTGCCGAGCGGCGGATCCTGGACGGCGACGGACGCGGTTCCGAGGCGCCTCTCGACGTGGGCGCGGACCTCCGGACTGTGATCGCCGACGACGACGATCACGCGCTCGCAGCCCAGACCCTCGGCGGCGTCGATGGCGTGGTCCAGCATGGCGCGGCCGCCGACGGGGTGCAGCACCTTGGGCAGGCCGGACTTCATCCGGGTGCCCTGGCCGGCGGCGAGGATGATGGCGGCGCGACGGGTCATGCGGGCTCCGGATTCGGCGACTTGCCGCGTTTTACGGCGGCGCGGACTCAAATAGAACCGGGCGCATGAAAGACCTGAGCGGCTGGACCATCGCCTTCGACCTGGACGGGACGCTGGTCGAGACGGCGCCCGACCTGATCGGGACGCTGAACCGGCTTCTGGCCCTGCGCGGCCTGCCGCCCCGGCCGGTGGAAGCGGCGCGGCATCTGGTGGGGCACGGGGCCACAGCCCTGCTGAAGGACGGGTTCCGGGAGGCAGGCGCGAACTGGGACGAGGCGGAGCAGCCGGCGCTGCTGGCGGCGTTTCTCGAGGACTATCTGGCGCGCATCTGCGACCACAGCCACGTCTATCCGGGGGTGGAGGCGGCGCTGGACCGGCTGGCGACCCGCGGCGCGATCCTGTGCGTGGCGACGAACAAGCCGACGCACCTGTCGCTGGCGCTGTTCGAGCGGCTGGGGCTGACGGACCGGTTCGCGGCGATCTGCGGGGCGGACGCGGTGTCGGCGCGGAAGCCGGACCCCGCGCACATCCGCGAGACGGTGCTGAAGGCAGGGGGCGATCCGGGCCGCGCGGTCATGGTCGGCGATTCGATCACCGACGTGTCGGCGGCGCGGGCGACGGGCGTGCCGGTGATCGTGACCACCTTCGGCTACACCGAAATCCCCGCGGCGGATCTGGGCGGAGATGCGCTGATCGACGGCTTCGACGTGCTGGAGGCGGCGGTGGACGGGATCGTGGCGGCGAGACTTGCTTCCCCGATTTCACCGGGCTATGTCCCCGCCTCCTGAAACGGCCCGGATGCGTAGCTCAGCGGGAGAGCACCTCGTTCACACCGAGGGGGTCACAGGTTCAATCCCTGTCGCATCCACCATTTCGCCGTTATCTCCCAATACTGGCCGCCGTCCGCCGATTTCGCGCCGACCGTTCGCGCGCCGCTCGTGCTTCTGGACCGCTTGACCATGCCCTTCCCCACCAGCCATCCCGCGCTCGACCGCGCCCTGTCCGAACGCGGCTATGACGAGCCGACGGCCGTCCAGTCCGCCGTGCTGGAGGCCGAGGAAGGCCGCGACCTGCTGGTCTCGGCGCAGACGGGGTCGGGCAAGACCGTCGCTTTCGGGTTGGCGCTGGCCCCCACCCTGCTGGGCGAGGCCGAGCGGTTCGCCGACAACGCGGCGCCCGAGGCCCTGATCATCGCCCCGACGCGGGAACTGGCGCTGCAGGTGTCGAAGGAGCTGGAGTGGCTGTACGCCAAGGCCGGGGCGCGGATCGCCACCTGCGTCGGCGGCATGGACCCGCGGGCGGAGCGGCGCGTGCTGGAGCGCGGCGCGGCCATCGTCGTGGGCACGCCGGGGCGTCTGAAGGATCACGTCGAGCGCGGCGGGCTGGACCTGTCGCGGCTGAAGGCCGTGGTGCTGGACGAGGCCGACGAGATGCTGGACATGGGGTTCAGCGAGGACCTGACCTTCATCCTGGACCAGGCGCCGGCGGAGCGGCGGACGCTGCTGTTCTCGGCCACGATCGCGCGCGAGATCGCGCAGTTGGCCAGGACCTATCAACGCGACGCGATCCGCATCGACACGACGTCGAAGACGGTCGCCCACGGCGACATCGCCTACAAGGCCATCCGCGTCGCGCCGCATGAGATCGAGCACGGCGTGGTCAACGTGCTGCGCTGGTTCGAGAGCCCGGGCGCCCTGGTGTTCGCCAACACGCGCGAGCGGGTGAAGCACCTGACGGCGAGCCTGCGGGAGCGCGGCTTTCAGGTCGTGGGCCTGTCGGGCGAGCTGACGCAGTCGCTGCGGTCGGAAGCCTTGCAGGCGCTGCGCGACGGCCACGCGCGAGTGTGCGTGGCCACCGACGTGGCGGCGCGCGGGCTGGACCTGCCGGACCTGGGGCTGGTGATCCACGCCGAGATCCCGGTGAACAAGGCCACCCTGCTGCACCGTTCCGGCCGGACCGGCCGCGCGGGCAAGAAGGGCACCTCGGTGCTGATGGTCAGCCACACGCGCCGCCGCAAGGTCGAGCTGATGCTGCGCTCGGCCAACATCGAGGCGGAATGGTCGGGCCCGCCGTCGGCCGACGAGATCCGGGCCAAGGATCAGGAGCGGATGCTGACCGATCCGGTGCTGACGGCGCCGGCGGACGAGGACTCGCTGGAGATGGGCCGCAAGCTGCTGGAGCGGTCGAGCCCCGAGCAGGTGGCGGCCGCCCTGATCCGGCTGTACCGCGAGAAGCTGCCCCCGCCGGAGGACGTGCAGGACGACGCGCGCATGGCGCGGACCATGGAAGGCGAGCGCGGGCGGCGCGAGCGCGAGCCGGTCGACTTCGCCCAGGGCGGCGACATGAGCTGGTTCCGCATCAACGTGGGCCGCGAGAAGAACGCCGATCCGAAATGGCTGCTGCCGCTGATCTGCCGCCTGGGACACGTGACCAAACGCGACGTCGGCTCGATCAAGATCTTCGACCGCGAGACCAAGTTCGAGATCACGCAGGAGGCCGAGGCGAAGTTCCGCGCGGCCATCGCCAGGGCCGCCGACGAGGACGTGTCGATCAGCGACGCGGTGGCCCCCGCGCCGGGCGAGAAGACCGCGCGGCCCAAGGCCTTCGCCAAGCCGCGCCGCGACTTCGACGGGCCGAAGAAGCCATGGACGCCGCGTCCGGAACGGACGGCGGAGGCGGCGATCGCGCCTGCGGACGGCGACAAGCCCAGGTGGATCAAGCGGACCAAGGACGACCCGACGCCCGCCGGCAAGAAGCCCTGGGTCGAGAAGCCGCGCGGCGAGAAGAAGCCTTGGGCCGGCAAGCCGGGCGCCAAGCCGTTCCGGGCCAAGACCGGCGGGAAGGCGTTCAAGGGCAGGCCGAAGCGGGCGTGAGGATTGCCCTTCGCCTGTAACCGTTTACGCTGACGCCAAACAAGAAACCGGCGTGGGTGGAGACGGATGGCGGACGTTCGGCTGAGCGGCGTGAGGAAGAGCTTCGGCGCCGTCGAGGTGCTGAAGGGCATCGACCTTGAGATCGCCGACGGCGAGTTCGTGGTGTTCGTCGGACCGTCGGGCTGCGGCAAGTCCACCCTGCTGCGCACCATCGCCGGGCTGGAGGCGCTGGACGGCGGGTCGATCGACATCGGCGGGCGCGACGTGACCGGCCTGTCGCCGTCGGACCGCGGCATCGCCATGGTGTTCCAGTCCTATGCCCTCTATCCGCACATGACGGTGCGCGAGAACATGGGCTTCGCCCTGTCGCTGGCGAAGATGGACAAGGGCGAGGTCAGGCGCCGCGTCGACGCGGCCGCCGAGGTGTTGAACATCACCGACTATCTGGACCGCAAGCCCAAGGCCCTGTCGGGCGGGCAGCGCCAGCGCGTCGCCATCGGCCGGGCCATCGTCCGCGAGCCGGACGTGTTCCTGTTCGACGAGCCGCTGTCGAACCTGGACGCGGCCCTGCGCGTGCGGATGCGGTATGAGTTCGCGTCGCTGCACCAGCGGCTGGGGACGACGATGATCTACGTCACCCACGATCAGGTGGAGGCCATGACCCTGGCCGACCGGATCGTCGTGCTGAACGGCGGCAGGATCGAACAGGTCGGCGCGCCGATGGAGCTGTACGAGCGCCCGGCCAACCGCTTCGTCGCCGAGTTCATCGGCAGTCCGAAGATGAACCTGATACCGGCCGAGGTGGTCGAGGCCGGGGGCGGACAGGTGACGGTGCGGACGGCGTCGGGGGCGGTCATGCCGGCGGCGGTGAAGGCCAACGGCGCCAAGGCCGGCGACCGGGTCACCCTGGGCGTGCGCCCCGAGCACCTGTCGACCCGGGGGCCCGGCGGCGCGCTGACCGCGAAGACCACCTTCGTCGAGACCCTGGGCCACGCCACCTACGCCTATCTGGACGGCGGCGACGGCGAGACGCTGACGGCGCAACTGGACGGGGCCGAGCGGCCGTCTCAGGGTCAGAGCCTGACGCTGAAGGCGCCGGCGGAGAAGGTGCAACTGTTCGACGCGGAAGGGCGGGCCTTCGAGCGGGCATAGTGCCCGTTTCCCTCCCCTTCAGGGGAGGGAAAGACGCTACCGCATCTCCACGCGCCGCGCGTTCGCCGGAATTCTCAGCACCTGCCCATCCCATTCCGCCGCGCGGCCGTCGATGCGGACGCGGGCGGGGACGGGGTGCTCCTCGGGCCAGTGGAGCTCGAAGCCGCCGGACGGTGAGGCGGCGCCGGTGAAGGACAGCGTCCAGGCGGCGCCGTCGCGCTTCAGGCGCCAGCTGAGCAGGCCGTGGGCGGTGCGCAGGTCGCGCACGCCGACGCCGGTGTCGGATGTCATCCAGTCGTACGGCAGGCCGGCGGCCAGCACCAGAACGCCGTCGTCGACGCGCTCATAGACCAGCAGGTCGATGGCCGAGCGGATGTAGTCCGAGCTGATCCAGGCGTGCGGCATGTCGCCGATGAAGCGCGGCTCGCGCTCATGATGGCCGACGACCTCGGCCCAGCCGTTCCAGGCGACGGGGCGCATGTCGGCGAAGTAGAAGTCGAGCGCGCGCAGGGCCGCGTCGCGGCGACCGAGACGAATCAGGGCCCCGACGTTGCGCAGTTCGTAGGGGGTGTAGTCGCGCCACGTCATGCGGTTCTCCTGACGCGCCGTGAAGTTGTCCCACCATTTGTCGAAGGTATTGGTCAGGAGGGTCTGGGGCAGCTCGTCGATGAAGCCGCCGGGCGACAGGCCGATGGTGGTCGAGGTGGCGTCGAAGTCGCCCCGGTCTGCGGCGCCGGCGATCCAGTCGATGTCGTGGAAGGCGGCGGTCGCCGTGATGGAGGCCATGACGTCGGTTTGGAACTCCGTCCCCGCCGCGCGGATGCGGGCCGCCGCGTCGGCGTCGCCCAGCACGTCGGCGATGAAGGCGGCGTCGCGGTAGCCGATCAGGCCCCAGAAGTCGTCCCAGTAGCTGTAGGCCGGATTGTCGGAATAGCCCTCGTGGCTGATGGTCGGCGGCAGCAGGCCGAACAGGTGGGCGGTCTCGGACGTCCGGAACTCCGCCGTGCGCGTGGTGGCGCGCAGGCCGTCCATGTAGGCGATGGCCTTCTGCACCTGCGGCCAGACACGCTCCAGCGCAGCGCGGTCGCGGGTGTGGCGATAGTTCTCGGCGGCCAGGAAGATGAACTCGCCGTGGCTGTCGTTCTCGGGCACCGGGTCGGAGCCGCGGGCGTCGACGCAGCACGGCACCTTGCCGTCCTCGAAGACGTAGGGGGCGTACCAGTCCAGATAGGCGGCCGAGACGTCGGCGTGGCCGAGGCGGTTCAGCCCCTCGGCCATCATGGCGCCGTCGCGGATCCACGAGCGGTTGTAGCTGCGCGTGCCCGGCTGGATGATCGGCCCCTGACGCGACATCAGCATGTGGGCCAGCGAGGATTTGGCCACGTCCTCGATCCGCTGGGCCTGGGGCGGCAGGATCAGGTCGAAGCGGTCCATCTTGCCGCGCCATTCTGCGGCGACGGCGTCCTCGGCCCTGTCAAGAACCGCCTCCACCGAGGCCGTCGGCTGGAGGTCCGGAGTCGGGCCGGCGAGCCGGGCGAGAAAGCCGAAGGTGCGCGTCTCGCCGGGCTGCAGGGTGACGTCGTACAGAAGCGCGCCGGCCATCAGACCCGAGGCGTCGGATTCCACGATCCGTTGCGCGGGCGCGCGGCGGGCGGAGGCGTCGGCGATCAGGGCCTGCGGATCGGCGCCGGCCTGAAAGGTCGAGGCGGACACCGCGTCCGGGATGACGAGGGCCGAGACGCGGACGGCGTCGTTGAGCACGAGCGTCGCGCCGTTCCAGTCGAACTGCTCGATCGGGCCGACCCCGCCGGGGATGGCGAGGAACTGGATCGGGCCGTTCACCTGATACGGACGCGCGGCCAGCGCCAGCGTCAGGGCGCGAGGCCGGGGCGAGGTGTTGGTGAGGTCGTAGCGGCCCCACAGTCCTGCGGCCTCGGGCGTGCCTTCGGCGAAGCTGGTGATCGCCAGGGTCCAGTCGTCGGACGCCCAGGTCACCGTCGGAATGGGCAGGTCGCCGTCGCGCAGGGACTGGGTGATGCCGACGTCGGCCCAGGTGATCAGGCGGCCGTTGTCGACGACGAAGGGCTCGATGGACGGACCGGCGCGGCGCAGCTCGATGGCGCCGTCCTCGGACATCAGACCGCTCTCGCCGCCGCCGTCCACGCCGACCAGGGTCCAGTAGGGCTGCTCGCCGACGAAGCCGCGGGGGTACAGGCCGCGCAGGTTCTCCTCCGCCACCGCCATGACGAACTTCGTCGGCGTCTCGCCGAACGACAGGGGTTCGATCTCGACCGAGGTCAGGGCATAGGCGTTCGTCGCCGCCTGACCGAGCCGCTGGCCGGCGCCGGCCTGGCCGACGACGCCCGACTGGTCGAGCGGGGTCCGCATGTCGATCCGCAGCCAGCGGGCCGAGGCCTCGGGCGTGCGCAGCCAGTCGGCTCCGCCGTCGCCGTCCGTCACGCGGGTCAGCTCGCGCCATTCGCGGCCGTCGGAGGAGGCGTGCACCACATAGCCGGAGGCGGCGTGACGATCGGCCCATCGCAGGGTCAGTCCGCCGAACTCGCGCTCATAGCCGAGGTCCAGCGTCAGGGACTGGGACGCGCCCGGCTGCGACCGCCAGAAGGTCCCCGGGTCGTCGTCGACGGCGCGGGCGGCGACGTTCAGGCCGTCGACGCTGGTCGCCTCGGCTTCCGGACGCGGGGGGACGCCCGGCTCGGGCGGCAGCTCGCGGATCTCGAGCTGATCGACCTCCAGCGTGCCCGCGCCGCCCTGCCCCGCCGTGACCACGAACTCGATGCGTTCGGCGCCGCGGAAGGTGCGGTCGGGATCGGGGCCCCAGGCCCAGGTGATCTGGCGCTTCTTGATGGTGAAGCGGGTCCATTCGGACGGCGCCTGGAAGTTCTCGATGCGGCGCCAGTGGACGTTGCGGCCCGTGGCGTCGACGAATTTGATCTCCAGCGTGTTGGGCCGCATGTCGCCGCGGGCCCAGAAGCTGATCTCGAAATTCTCCGGCACGTCCAGGTCGATGGCGCGGGCGGCGAAGGCGTAGCCCGAGCGGCCGTTGAAGTCGTAGCTGAGCCGCATGGCCCGCCCCTCGCGCCCGTCCACGGGGGCGACGGCGGAGGAGACGTCGGTGGAGGCGTCGGCCGTCCACGGCGACAGGTCCTCGAAGGCGTCGAGGACGCGGGGGTCCTGGGCGTGGGCGGAACCCGCGATCAGGATCGAGGCCAACAGGACGAGGACAGAACGCATCAGCTTACTCCGCGCAATCCTCCCCCGTCGGAGGAGGACTGGTGACCTACCCCTTCACGCTGCCCGCGAGCATGCCGCGGATGTAGTAGCGTTGCAGGGCGAGGAAGAGGATCAGCACCGGGGCGACGGTGAGGACGGCGCCGGCCATCATCATCTCGGCGTCCTGCACGTGCTCTCGCGACATGGCCGCCAGGGCCACCGGCAGGGTGTAGTTCGACTGGTCCGTCAGGACGATCAGCGGCCACAGGAAGTCGTTCCAGCTGCCAAGGAAGACGAACAGGGCGAGGGTCACGACGATGGGCTGCAGCGTCGGCAGCACCACGCGGCGGAAGATCTGGCCCTCGGTCGCGCCGTCGACCCGCGCGGCCTCCAGCATCTCGTCCGGAATGCTGAGGGCGTACTGACGCACCAGAAACAGGCCGAATATCGAAGCCAGCCAGGGCACCAGGGCCCCCGCATAGGTGTTCACCAGCCCCATGGACTTCAACATCAGGAAGAGCGGCAGGGTGCCGATCTGGGCGGGCACCACGAGCGCGGCGACCAGCAGCTGGAACAGGCGATCGCGGCCGGCGAAGCGCAGCTTGGCGAAGGCGTAGCCGGCGGGGACGGTGAACAGCAGGGCCAGGATCGTCGCCAGGGTGGCGAGGATCAGGCTGTTGAGCATGTAGCGGCCCATGCCCTGGGTCACGAACAGGTCGCGATAGTGCTCCAGCGTCGGCTTCGACGGCCAGAGCGGCGGCGGGAAGGTGGCGGCCTCGCCCTGGCTCATGAAGCTGACGGAGACCATCCAGACCAGCGGGAACAGGACGACGACGACCAGCAGGACGACGGCCAGGTTGGCGAGCACCGCCTTAAGGTCGAAGCGCCGGCTCATTCGTAGGCCCCCAGACGGCGGGCGACGGCCAGCTGGACCAGGGTGACGGCGAGGATGCAGAGAAAGAGGATGAAGGCGACCGCCGAGGCGGACCCCAGGTTCCACCATTTGAAGCCCTCTTCGTACATGAAGTAGAGCACCGTCACGGTCGACTGGGCCGGGCCGCCCTGGGTCATGACGTAGGGTTCGGCGAACAGCTGGAAGAAGCTGGCCACCGAGATGATCGAGACGAGCAGCAGGGTCGGGGCGATGGCCGGCAGGGTGACGTGCCGGAAGCGCGTCCAGGCCCGGGCCCCGTCGATGCGCGCGGCCTCGTGCAGCTCGTCCGGCACGGTCTGAAGGACGGCCAGAAAGATCAGCATGTTGTAGCCGAAGGTCTTCCAGACGACGAAGATCAGGATGGCCGGGATGGAGGTCGCGGGGCTGCCCAGCCAGTCGACGGCGGGCAGGCCCACGCCGGTCAGGGCCCAGTTGATCAGGCCGTAGCGGGTGTGCAGCAGGTAGTTCCACAGCACCGCCGTGGCGACCAGGGTGGTGACGAAGGGCGCGAAGAAGGCGACGCGCCAGACCGGCCGCCATTTGATGATGCGGGCGTTGAGCAGCAGGGCGGCGGCCAGCGAGGCGGCGATCGAGGCCGGCACGCCGATCAGGGCGAACAGGCCCGTGTTCTTCATGGCCCCCCAGAACAGCGGATTGCTGAACAGGTTCACGTAGTTGTCCAGCCCGACGAAGCGCAGGTTGCGCAGGTCGGCCAGGGCGTAGATGTCGAAGTCGGTCAGGCTGAGCAGCAGGGCCGCGAAGACCGGCACGGCGAAGAAGACGGCGATGGCGATCAGCGCCGGGGCGACGAAGCCCCAGGCCGCACGCGAGCGGGTGCGCGGGTTCGCGGCAGGGCGACGCGGCTCGGCGGCGATGGTGGCCTCGACGGCGGTCATGCCCTGCCCTGCTCCTTCATCCAGCGCCGCTTGGCCAGCAGGCGGTCGGCGCGGCGGTCGATCTCGGCGCCAGCGGCCTCGGGCGTGAACTCGCCGCGGACCATGCGCTCGGCCACGATCTGCATCTCGGTGACGATCCGTTCCCACTCCGGCGCCTTGGGCACGGGCTTCGCGCGCTCGAGCTGGCCCTTGAAGGCCGTTATGGCGGGATCGGCGACGACGGCGGGATCGGCCCAGGCGCTGGGCCGGCTGGGCAGGTCGCCGGTGATGCGGTTGAATTCCACCTGGACCGCCGGATCCATGAGGAAGCGCACCAGCTTCCACGCCGCCTCCTGATTGGGCGACGAGCGGTAGACGACCAGAGACGAGCCGCCGGGGGCCGAGGCGCCGGGGCCGCGCGGGCCGGGCACGCCGGCGGTGTTCCATCGGGTGGTGGGCGACAGGCGGTCGCGGAACTCGCCGATCGTCCACGGGCCGGAGAAGTGGAAGCTGAACCAGCCGCGGTCGAACTCGGTCCAGACGTTGGAGATCTGGGTCGAGGAGGCGACGGGGGCGAGGCCCTCGTCGAACAGGCTCTTGTAGAAGGCGAGCGCCGCGACGAACGACGGGCTGGAGAAATTGCCGCGCGTGTCGTCGTCGCGCAGCAGGGGCTCTTCGCCCTGAAGTCCCAAGGTCAGAAGCTGCTCGAACTCGTTGAGCGGCAACAGGATCGCGTAGCGGTCCGGACCCACGAGCCGCTTGACCGCGTGCATCGAGGCCTTCCAGTCGGCCCAGGTCGTGGGCACGGCGTCGTAGCCGGCCTGGGCCAGCAGGTCGGTGCGCACGAACAGCAGACGGGTGTCGACGTACCAGGGCACGCCGACGAGGCGGCCGTTCACCCGGTTGGTGTCCAGCACCGCGGGGAACTGATCCGTCAGCAGGTCGGAGGCGGAAGCCGGAAGCTCGCTGATGGCGCCGATGGCCGACATCTCGGACACCCAGGTGTTGCCGACCTGGCTGAGGTCCGGCAGCGAGGAGCCCGCGTAGGCGGTCAGCAGCTTCTGATGCGCGGCGGTCCACGGCAGGGCCTGGACGTCGACGGTCATGCCGGGATTCTGCGCCTCGAAGCGCGGCAGGATCTTCGGGACGTTGGTCGCCTCATTGCCCATGGCCCAGAAGGTCAGGCGCGTGCCCTGCCCGCTTCGGCCGCAGCCGGCCAGACCCGCGGCGGCGCCGGCGACGAGGCCCAGCGCGGCGCGACGGTCGGGCCGGATCAGGCTCATGCGCGGTCCAGCCAGCCGCCGGTGAACCCGGCGCGCTTCAGACCGCGGATCAGGTTGGGCTCGGACCGCATGCGCTTCCAGACGGCGTCGGAGCGGCCGTTCTCGATCTGGATGACGATGGGACCCTGATCGATGCCCAGATAGTCGCCGTCGACCCAGCCCACGCCCGGCACGATCGAGCCGTGCAGCAGCGGGCCGTCGCGGTGAGTGAGCGTCGGATTGAAGCTGTCGAGGAAGCCGTACTGCGTCCAGATGCCGGCGCCGTAGCGGGACTTCAGGGCCTTGAAGCAGGCGGTCACCTCGGCCGGGGCGAAGGGATAGCTGCCCAGCGCCGCGGTGGGAGCCAGGGTGCCGTCGTCGCGCTCGCCGGGACCGCGCGCCGAATAGGAGTGGAACTCGCGCTCGCGGCCGTCGATCACCTGTTTGAAGTCGCCGGGGCCGTCGCAGGCGGTGATGCCCCAGACCTGGTCGTCGTAGCCGACCCAACCCTTCGGGTTGCGGACCGCATAGCCCTTCTGCGCCGCGACGGCGCGGACGCTGTTCTGGAAGTAGTCGAAACCCGGAATCTCGGCCTGGACCCCGCGCATCCACGCGTCGTGGATGCCGCGGAAGTCGACGTACATGTGGCTGTACTGGTGGCCGAACATCGGGCCGAAATGCAGGTGCTTCGGACCCCACTCCGCATGGAAGCTGCGCTCGTAGACGCTGCACCACTCGGTCCAGACGTCGGCCGACACCGGATGAGCGTCGCTGCCGATGGCCAGCAGCAGGACCAGCATGCCTTCGTTGTAGACGTGCCAGTCGGCGGGGATGAAGCCGGTCTCCGGGTGCCAGCCCATGGTGATGCGGCGCGGCCGGACCTCGGCCCAGTCCCATTCGACGCGGTCGTAGATGGCCTGCACCTTGGTGCGGATCTCGGCTTCTTCGGGGTGGTCGGCGTCGAACCACTGCTTGGCGTACAGCATGCCGCCCAGCAGCAGGGTGGTGTCGACCGTCGACAGCTCGGTCGTGCCGAAGCGGTGGCCGGTCTTCATGTCGAGGAAGTGGTAGAAGAAGCCCTTGTGGCCGGTCATGCCGGTCGCGGCGGGGCCCTGCGGCGCGTCGTGGAAGAAGCGGATGGTGGCGAGGGTGCGGTCGCGCGCCTCTTCCCGGCTCATCCAGCCGCGCTCGACGCCGATGGGCCAGCAGGTCAGGGCGAAGCCGACGGCGGCGACCGAGGCGAACGACGGCGTGGGCCAGCGGTCCGGGGTCAGGCCGTTCTGCCGGTTCTGGGTCTCGGCGAACCAGCGGAAGGTGCGGAACTGGAGGTCGGTCAGCTCGGGATCCACGCCGGCGGCCATGCCCGGCAGCGACAGGGTCGAACACCCTGAGCCCGCGAGGGCGGCGGCGGAACCCACGGACAGGAGAAGCTGGCGACGGTCCATGGGCAAATCCTCTTACGCGACTGACGAAAACTCAAAAGAAAATGGGCCGCCGCGACGATTGGGGCGTCGCGGCGGCCCGGCAGGCTCAGGAGACGCTTACCAGCGGTAGCGCAGACCGACCTGGAAGCTGCGGGTCGGGAACGCCTGCGACCGGGGGTCGCCGTAGTCCGCCGAGCACAGGCACTGTTCGAAGCCGTTGTAGTTCTTCGTGTCGAGCACGTTGATGGCGTCGAAGGTGGCCTCCACCGCCTGACCGTCCCACAGCTCGAAGGTCTTGGTCAGACGCAGGTCCAGCTGGCGGAAGGCCCAGGCGTTCGGGATGATGAAGCTGTACTTCTCGGGACGACCGGCGTTCCAGCAGATGTCCGGGTTGGACGGGTCGGGCCGCACGGCGGTCGGGCAGACGAACTGGGTGAAGGGGGTGCCCGAACCCAGGGTCAGGATGCCCGACAGGCGGAAATCGTACGGCAGGTCGACCATGCCCGAGGCGACGACGCGGTGGCGCTCGTCGAAGGACGAGGGATACCACGGCGTCTGCTCCGGCGAGTTGTAGTCGAAGTCGAAGCCCGCCATGCCGTTGTCGCGGCTGCCGTTCTGCTGGGCGTCCATGAAGGTGTAGGACAGGTTGAAGCCCCAGCCGTCCTGGGCGTTGTAGGGCTTGTCCAGCTTGACGTAGACCGCCTCATACTCCCGCTCGCGCCCGTGGGCCGAGAAGAAGATCAGGTTGCGGAACTCGCAGTAGCCGACCGAGCACGGGGTCGGGCCGCCGAAGCGGTTGCCCGTCTCCGATCCCGCGTTGGCGATGTACCAGGCGAACTCGTCCTTGGTGCGGCCGGCCGCCAGGATGACCTCGGCCTGCCAGTCGCCGAACTTCTGGCGGACGCCGAGGTTGTACTGGTCGGTGTAGGGGATCGGGGCGTTGTTGTTGACGAGGAAGACCTCGCCCGCGCCCGGCGCCGCGGCCAGCAGGGGATCGAGACCGGCGGCGGTCAGATAGGCCGGATCCCAGGCCACGGTGTCGACGCCGCCACGCGGGCCGCCCGCCACGGAGAAGAAGATCTCCTTGTTGAACTGCAGCGGCTTGAAGCGCTCATCGAAGGCGAAGTTGAAGCCGATGCGGTCGTAGTACCGGCCCGCGCCGCCGAAGATGACGGTGCTTTCGTCGTCGAAGACGTCGTAGCTGAAGCCGACGCGCGGCTGCCAGGCGTCGGCGAAGGCGTCGCGGTTTCCGTCCGAAATGTAGTCCGCCGGATTGAAGTACGACGGGAAGTCGTAGCCCGGCAGCGCCTGGATGGCGTTCAGCATGTTCCGGATGTTGGTCGGCGTCACGTAGTCGTTGTTGACCGCGTTGTCCTCATAGTCCCAGCGCAGGCCGAGGTTGATTTCCAGCTGAGGCGTGATCTGCCAGTCGTCCTGGATGTACAGGCCGATGACGTTGTTCTCGACGTCCGCGGCCGGCACGCCCGACCCGAGGAAGACGGAGACGGGGATGTCGCGGCTGCCGTTGATCTCCGGGCGGGCCTCCACGTCGTAGCGGAACTGCGGATTCCGGCCGAACTGCTTGTTCACGTACATCGTCTGCATCGAGTACTTGGCGCCCAGCTTGATCGTGTGGGATCCCATCCACTCGATGTCCGTGAACGTCAGGTCGTTCTTGAACGTCAGGTTTTCCTGCTCGATGTACTGGTTGTCCGACCGGCCGCCGGTGTTGAACACCGTGCGGTCGCGGTTGAAGGCGTTGTACTGGAAGCCCGGCGCGGCGTTGTCGTCACGGAAAACGATGTACTCGCGGCCGTACTCGCTGAAGTTCAAGGCGGTCGGGTTGTAGACGTACTGGAAGTAGTCGACCGTGGCTTCGTTGAAGAAGCCGTCGCCGCTCCACTGGTGCTTCAACACCACCGAACGGACGTCCGTGTTGACCTGCTGGGCGCGGTCGTAGGACGTGGTGCCGCCGAAGTCGCGGATGTCGTTTTCGTCGCGGAAGGTGCCGCTCAGTTCGACGCGATGGTCGGGATTCACCTGCCAGGACAGCTTGCCGAACAGCAGGTCCTGCTCGAACGGCGAGGCGAAGGTGCCGAAGTCGCTGGCGAACAGGGCTCCATAGGTCGCGTCGTTGGAGAAGACGGTGCTGGACCGGGTCTCGTCCTTGCGCTCATAGGCGAGGAAGTAGTGCAGCGTGTCCTCGATGATCGGGCCGCCGACCGAGAAGCCGTACTGGATGTTCTCCAGCGGAGCCTTGGGATCGCCGCGCTGTTCGGCGAAAGTGTCCTGGGCGATCCAGCTCTCGTCCTGGTAGGTGACGAAGACGTCGCCCGAAAACTCGTTCGTGCCCGAGCGGGTCACGGCCGTGATGATGGCCGAGCCGGCCTGTTCGTACTCGGCCTTGAAGTTCTGGGTGATGACCCGGAACTCCTGCACGCCCGCCTGCGGGAACGGGTTGCCGCGGCTGTCGTCCTGACCGGCCACACCGCCGTCGATGATGGTCGACTTCTGGTTCTGGCCGTCGATGAAGACGTTGATCTGCTGGGCCGGGGCCCCGCCGGCGGAGATCGTGCGCTCTTCAGGGTTCTGCGACAGGCGCAGGCCCGGGGCCAGGGCGGCGAAGTTCAGGAAGTTGCGGTTGATCTGGGGCAGGTTGTTGATCTGCGCCTGGCTGACGTTGGTCGCCACTTCCGGCGTGCGGACCTCGAACAGGCGGCGACCGACCACGACGATGTCGTCGACCTGGGTCGCGCCCTCGACGCCCACGCCCGCGCCGGCCCCGCCGACGTCCAGATCGAGGGTGCCGACCTGACCGAGGGCCAGGGTGACGACGTCGGTCGTCGTCTCGCCGTCCGCCGAGGTCGCCGTGATCTCATAGGTGCCGGGACGCAGGCCGGGGATCACGTAGCCGCCGTCGGCCGCGATGCGTCCCCGGGAGGTGAAGCCGGTGGCCACGTCGCGGGCCGTGACGGTTCCGCCGGTCTCGGCCTGACCCTCGTCGGTGACGGTGCCGCGCAGCGTGGCGCTGGACACCTGGGCGGCGGCCGTGCCGGCCATGCCGAGCGAGACGGCGACGGCGAGGGCGGAAGCCGCCCCGAGATAGCGCTTGTTCATCCTAGACATCCTGATGGTCCCCCTGAGCGGAATGATGCGCGACCGGCGTCCGCTCGTTCGCCGCGCGTGTTTTCGCGTCCGGGCCCGAGGTGGAGCCGCGGATCACGAGTTCGGGCCGGACGATCTGGCGTCCGGCGTCCGGTTGGCCGTCGATCTGGGCGAGCAGGCGCGTCAGCGCGCTGCGGCCGATCTCGGCGATGTCGATGCGAAGCGTGGTCAGGGCCGGCCGCACCAGCGAGGCCAGCGGCACGTCGTCGAAGCCGACGACGGCGACGTCCTCGGGGCAGCGCAGGCCCGCGTCCTGAAGGGCCAGCATGACGCCCAGCGCCATCATGTCGTTGCCGGCGAATACCGCGTCCACGCCGTCGCCCCGTGCCAGATCCAGCCCGGCGCGGCGTCCCGACGCCATGTCGAAGTCGCCCTCGATCACCCGGGCGTCGAGGCCGGCGCCGGCCATGGCTTCCAGATAGCCGGACAGGCGCGCCTCGGCCTCGAGGTTGTCGGTCGGGCCGGCGACGTGAGCGATGCGGGTCCGGCCCAGAGAGATCAGGTGCTCCACGGCGGCGACGGAGCCCCCGCGGTTGTCGACGACGATCGACGGCCCGTCGGCCCCGGCGGCGCCGTCGTTCAGGCGCACCACCGGCAGGCCCCCCGTCACCGCCGCGGTCGCCTGGCCGACCTCGGCATGGGGCGACATCAGGATCAGGCCGTCGACCCGGCCCCGCATGGACCGGACGGCGGCGGCCGCGGCCTCCGCCTCGTCGTGAGAGCTGGAGACGATCAGGTGGTACCCACGCTCGCGCGCCGCCAGGTCGACGCCGCGGATCAGTTCCGAGAAGAACTCGCCGTACAGGTCCGGCAGGATGACGCCGACGGTGTGGCTGCGGCTGGTCGACAGGCTGCGGGCGCCGGAGTGCGGCACGTACTGCAGGGCCTCGACGGCCTCCATCACCTTCTTGCGCGTCGCGTCGGTGACCGGGCCCGCGCCGTTCAGCACGCGCGACACCGACGCCACCGAGACCTCGGCGCGCCGGGCGACGTCGCGGATGTTGGCCGGCTTCAAGCCGCCGCTCCGGACGCGCGCTGATGTGACGGGACGATGCCCAAGACGTTTCCGCTCCCTGCCTCCGCGCGGTGCCGGCCCCTTGTCGAGGTCCGTCCGCGCCGAATGTGTAAACGGTTACATGACACACCCTCAATGCGCCCCGCAAGGGCCGCAGTTTGGTCACAGCGCGGTCTGTGCCCATGGCGTCACAGCCGGCGACGCCCGAGGCGGGTCATCGGCTGCGGGCGTAGAAGGCCTCGATCAGGTCCAGTCGCGGCGCGTTGGGCATCGGCCGGGCGACCGGGCCCTGGTTGGTGAATTCCAGAAGGAAATCCGCCTGCTCCCGGAAGTCGGGCCACGCCGGCCGTCCTGCCCCGTTCGGATCTCCGGCGCGGGCGAAGGCGGTCCAGTACGCGGCCATGTCGGCCGAGGCGCGGCGGTCGCGGTCTCCCAGCGGGCGCCCGACGGTGTGCAGGGTCTCGAAGACGTAGGGCCGCTCCGAGGCGTGGGTCGCGCCGCCGCTGGGCTCGGGATTCGAATCGGGCACGACGTCGAACCTGTAGAGCCACGTCGGATGACCCGCGCGGGAATGAAGCCGCGCCAGGAGCCGCACGGGCTCGTTGAAGATGAGGTCGCTGACGACGTGCTGATCGTACCCCTCGGCCCCGCCATAGGCCTCCAGCAGGGCGTCGTGCTCCGCCTCCGTCATCGCGTCGTCGGCCCGGCCGTAGGCGCCCGCGTCGGTCGGGCGGATCCACCAGAACTCGGCGCTGTTGGTTCCGAGCAGCAGCGGCACGGGGGCCTGCCGCCCCGCCTCAAAGGCCTCCATCACGTCCTCGGTCAGAACGCGGCCGTCGACGATCAGGTTGTCGGAATAGAAGGCCGGCATGGGCGCGAGCAGCTTCTCCGCCGGCACGGCGCGCAGAGCTGCGGCGTCGGCGTCGGCGGGCAGGCCGGCGCCCCGGGCCCAGGTCCGGCCCAGAGACCGGGCCGAGGGGCGGCCCGGGCGATCCAGAGCAAGTTCGGCGGAGACCTGGCGTCCCAGGCCGGACTGCACCGCCGCCCTGTGGAACAGGCCGCGCGCGCCCGGCGCGATCATCAACTGGGTCACTGCGACGCCGCCCGCGGACTCGCCGAAGATGGTCACGTTCGCCGGATCGCCCCCGAAGTTCGCGACGTTGTCGCGCACCCACTCCAGCGCCGCGATCTGATCCATGACGCCGTAGTTCCCGGCGGGCTGGTCGGCCGCGCGGTCGGCGGCGAGGGCCGGATGGTCGAAGAAGCCGAGGCGGCCGAGCCGGTAGTTGATCGTCACCACCACGACGCCGCGCCGGGCCAGCGCCGATCCGTCGTACAGCGCCGCCGTGCCGGATCCGTTGTTGTAGCCGCCGCCGTGAATCCAGACCATGACGGGCAGGTCGCGCGCGCCGTCCGGCGACCAGACGTTCAACGTCAGGCAGTCCTCGCTCATCGGCAGCGGGCCGACGCCCGGATCGCCGTTGGCGGGGGGCTGCACGCAGATCGCGCCGTAGTCGGCCGCGTCGCGGGGCGTGGTCCAGGCTTCCGGCGGCCGCGGGGGCGTCCAGCGCAGAGGCCCGACCGGGGGCGCGGCGTAGGGCAGACCCTTGAAGCTGGACACGCCGTCCGCTCTCACGCCGGCGATGGGACCCGAACCCGTGGCCGCCACCGGACGGTCGGGATCCTGCGGGGCGAGCACGAGCATGGCGGCGGTCATCACGGCGAGGAGGGACATCCGCGCATGCTTGCGACGCGCGCCGGCCCCGGACAATGCAGAAATAGTTTCATCACCTGCGGAACCCGGATCAAATCACGGCGTTTGAAGGCCCGCATGCGGGGGGCATCTTGAGGCATCTGGAGCTGAACGGCGAGCTTGCGCGCGACATCGCGCTGGCGTTCGACGCCTCGCCCAACCCTTACATGCTGCTCACGCCCGAGTTGCGCTACGCAGGCATGAACCAGGCCTATCTGGACGTGCTGGGGCGCCGGCGCGAGGACCTGATCGGCAAGGCCATCTTCGAGGTCTACGACGGCGGCGGCGAGGACGACGCGGCGCGGGCCAACGCCGAGCGGCTGCGGGAATCGCTGCAGCGGGTGATCGAGACGGGCGAACGCGATCACCTGGCCCTGATCCACTATCCGATCGAGCTCGTCGACGCCGACGGGACCCGGCGCATCGAGGACCGCTGGTGGAGCGCCACCCACGCGCCGGTGCGCAATCAGGCCGGCGAGGTCGTCTACATCCTGCAGCACACGCAAGACGTCACCGAGGTGGAGCGCCTCCGTCGCCGGGTGGCCGGCGCCGAGGACCAAGCCAGCGTCGGCGAGCTGCTGAGCGGCAACATCCTGGCCCGGGCGGAACACGTGCAGGAGGACAACCGCCGCCTGCAGAGCGAGCGGAACCGCCTGCTGGACATCTTCCTGCAGGCGCCGGGCTTCATCGCCGTGCTGACCGGCCCCGACCACGTGTTCCAGATGCACAACCGCGCCTATGCCGATCTGGTCGGCCGCGACGATCTGGACGGCAAGCCGCTGCGTGTGGCCTTGCCGGAGATCCCCGACCAGGGCTTCCTGAACCTGCTCGACGAGGTCAGGGGAAGCGGCGAACCCTTTCAGGGCCGCGCCGTGCCGGTGCAGCTGGCCCGTTCGCGGTCGGGCGGGCTGGAGACGGTCTATCTGGACTTCATCTACCAGCCTCTTCGGGACATGGACGGCTCCGTCGCCGGCGTGTTCGTCCAGGGCCACGACGTGACCGACGCCGTGCTTGCGGACAGACGGCAACGGCTGATGATCGACGAGCTGAACCACCGGGTGAAGAACACTCTCGCCACGGTGCAGTCCATCGCCATGCAGACGGCGCGATCGCACGCCCAGCCGGAACGGTTCGCCGAAAGCTTCCAGGCGCGCCTGCTGGCCTTGTCGCACACGCACGACCTCCTGACCCGGAGCCATTGGGAAGGGGCCGACCTGCATGAGGTGCTCGAGCACGAGACCGAGGCGCACGGCCGGACGCGCGTGCTGCTGAACGGTCCGCACGTCGCGCTGAAGCCGTCGGCGGCCCTTTCGCTCGGCATGGTGTTCCACGAACTGGCGACCAACGCCGCCAAGTACGGCGCCCTTTCGGCGCCCGACGGGCGGGTCACGGTCGACTGGAGTCTGGACGAGGACGGACGGATGCGCGTCGTCTGGCGCGAGGGAGGCGGGCCGCCGGCGTCTCCTCCGGAACGCCGGGGCTTCGGCAGCCGCCTGATCGAGCGCTCCGTGCGTCACGATCTGGGCGGGAACATCACCATGGACTATGGCGAGGAAGGTCTGACCGCGGTCATGATCTTTCCAGTGAACTCGGGGCGGAACTGATGACGGCGTTGACGGGACGGCGCGTGCTGATCGTCGAGGACGAATCCCTCGTGGCCATGCTGCTGGAAACGATGCTGGAAGACCTCGGCTGCGTGGCCGTGGGCCCCGCCTCCTCGGTGGACGAGGGGCTGCGGCTGGCCAAGGAGGATGGCGTCGACGTCGCCCTGCTGGACGTCAACGTCGCCGGAACCCAGGTGTTTCCGGTGGCCGAGGCGCTGGAGGCGAAAGGCGTGCCGCTGGTCTTCTCCACAGGCTATGGCGAGGGCGGTCTGCCCGAGCACTGGCGCGGACGGCCGACCGTGCAGAAGCCCTTCACCGAGGCGGTGATCCGCGACGCCCTGATGAAGGCGCTGGGCGTCGCGAACGCCTGACTCCGCGCTCAGGGGTTGGGCAGGTCCTCGCCGAGGATCGCCATCTCGAACATGAAGGAGCCGTCGCCGTCCTCGTCCTCGAAGACGACGCCGACGAATTCGTCGTCGACGTAGACCTCGGCCGAATCCGCCTGCTTGCGCGCGCGGACCTGGATCCCGCCGTGGTTGAACGTGCGCTTCAGGTGCGTTTCCAGACGCTTGATGTCGGTGTCTTTCACGGGCGGTCGCCTTCTTCGGAAATCAGGGGTGCGATTGGCCGCGGACCCTAGAGAAAGGCGTCGGGCGGCGAAACCCCGTCAGATCACGAAGTCGTAGACGACGTCCGCCAGCGTGTGGTCCATGGTGCGCGCGGGGGCGGCCTCGGTCGGGCAGTTGACCAGCCGCGCGGGGACGCCGGCGACCGTGCAGCCAGCGGGCACCGGCTTCAGAACCACCGAGCCCGAGGCGACTTTGGCGTAGTCGCCGACGGTGATGTTTCCCAGCACCTTGGCCCCCGCGCCCAGCAGAACCCCCTTGCCGATCTTGGGATGGCGGTCGCCGCGCTGGGCGCCGGTGCCGCCCAGCGTCACGGCGTGCAGCATGGAGACGTCGTCCCCGACCACGGCGGTCTCGCCGATCACCACGCCGGTGCCGTGGTCGATGAAGATGCCCCGGCCCATCCGCGCGGCCGGATGAACGTCGACCTGGAACAGCTCGGACATGCGGCTCTGGATGTGGAAGGCCAGCGTCGTGCGGTCCTGGCTCCACAGCCAGTTGGCCACGCGCCAGGCCTGCAGAGCCTGATAGCCCTTGAAGTACAGGAACGGCTGCAGCAGCGAACGGATGGCGGGATCGCGCTCCTCCACCGCCAGCAGGTCGGCCTCGGCGGCGTCGACCAGATCGGGGCGGTCGGCGTAGGCGGCGAGACAGACCTCGCGCACCGTCATGGCGTTAAGTTCCTGATCGCCCAGCTTGCGCGCCACCTGGAAGCTCAGCGCGCCCGCCAGATCCTCGTGCGACAGGACGACGGCGTTCATCTGGGACGCGAGCCCGGGTTCCCGCCGGGCCGCCTCGGACGCGGCGTCGCGCAACCGGGCCCACACTCCGGGAGCGGCGGGGACGACTTCCAGCTTGGCCATGACGTCCTCCCTGACGCTCATCGCGGTCGGCCCAGCATGACGTGCGACAGCCAGCCGGGCAATTGCGAGGTGACGGCCATATGGTGGGCCCGCAGGGCCGTCGCCACCGTGAAGGCGTCGCGCACCGCTCCCATGCCGACGGCGTCGATCAGGTCGAGGAACGGCACGCGCGCGACCCGGAAGGCCTCCGTCGGGTCCGGCGCGGTCGGCGCCGGGTCCAGGTCCCAGGCCAGGAAGGCGACCGCCCGCTCGTCGGTGACGCTGTTGGACATGTCCATGCGCAGAACCTCGCGCCACGACCGTGCGGCGAGCCCCGCCTCCTCGGCCAGCTCGCGGGCGGCGGCGGCCTGCGGATCCTCGTCCGGACGGGCGCCGCCCTCCGGCATCTCCCACGACCAGTTCATCAGGACGAAACGGTGCTGGCCGACGAGGGTCACCGTGCCGTCGCCATGCAGCGGCAGCACGCCGACGGCCAGCGAGGCGGGACGCATGACGACGTAATCGGCGGGCGCGCCCGTCGGCGCCGTCGCCCTGTGCTCGGTCAGCCGCATCCACGGGTTCTCGAAGAGCAGGCGCTCGCCGTGGTCCTGCCACGCGGGCGGCCGACCGGAGCCGTCGTCCCAAAGGGGATCGGGTCGCACGTCGTCTTCGCGGCCGCTCATGGGGCCGGTATGGCGGATCGCGCGCCCGGCGACTAGGTGAGGCGCATGACAGACCTCGGGACCCCCCTGCCCCACCCGACCCGCGACGACGCCCTGATCGAGCGCCTGCGCGACCGTCGCTCCGCGCCCGCGCAGGGCCTGGCCGGGCCGGGGCCGTCCGCGACGGAGCTGGAGACCATTCTGGAGATCGGCCTGCGGTCGCCGGACCATGGCAAGCTGTTCCCGTGGCGCGTCGTGGTGATCGGCCCGGAAACGCGGTCGCGCTGGGTCGCACGACTGGAAGCGATGGCGGCCTCGGACAGGGACCGCGCGGCGTTGCGCAAGCTGGCGTCGCCGCCGGTGACGGCGATGGTGATCTCGGCGCCGGTCGAGAGCCCGAAGGCGCCCCTGTGGGAGCAGCAGCTGTCGGCGGGCGCGGTCTGCATGAACCTGGCGCACGCGGCGAACGCGCACGGCTATGCGGCCAGCTGGATCACCGACTGGTACGCCTACGATCGTCGCGCCCGCGCGCTGATGGGCGTCGCCGAGGGCGAGACGGTCGCGGGCTTCATCCACATGGGCACGGCGGCCGAGCCGCTGCTGGAACGGCCGAGGCCGGACATGGCCGACAAGGTGGAGCGCCTGCCCTAGGCCTCCCGCTCGGGCGGGCGGACGAACGCCACCAGCGCCACGCTGACCAGCATGAGCAGGTACCAGCTGCCCAGCTTCTGCAGAGACACCATGCGCCAGACGCCGTCCTGATCGGGATAGGTCCAGGCGCGGGCGAAGGTGCCGAGGTTCTCGGCGAACCAGATGAACAGGGCGACCAGCAGCCAGCCGAGCAGCAGCGGCAGGCGCCGGCGCATGCGGTCGGCGACGAAGCTGAAGCTGCCCGGCGCGAACATCACGGCGCTGGCAGCGAACAGGGCGAGCCGCACGTCGGGCAGCCAGTGGTGGGCGAAGAAGTTGACGTAGATCGCCGCCGCCAGCAGCCACAAGCTCCACAGCGGCGGAAAGCGCCGCACCCGGATGTGGAAGATGCGCTGCACCCGAGCGATGTAGCTGCCCACCGCCGCGTACATGAAGCCCGAGAACAGGGGCACGTCGCCGATGCGCAACAGGCTTGGCTCCGGGTAGATCCAGCTGCCCTGCGCCGTCTTGAACAGTTCCATCACCGTTCCGGCGAGGTGGAACAGGAAGATCACGCGCGCCTCGGCCCAGGTCTCCAGCCTGAAGGCCAGCATGGCGGCCTGGATGGTCAGGGCGCCGAGCACGAGAAAATCATAGCGGGCGATCGCCGCGTCGGCGGGCCACAGGAGGTGCGTCGCGAGGATCAGCGCCAGCAGCAGTCCGCCGAACAGGCAGGCCCAGCCCTGCTTGAGACCGAACCAGAGAAACTCGAAGGCGGCGGCGCGCCATGGCCTCCGGTCGGCCCACGCCTGCGCCTCGGTCAGCCAGCGACGGCCGAGGGATTCGAGCGGGAGCGGGCGCGCGTCGGTCATGCGCCGAGCTCAGCAGGCGGAACGGATCAACTCATGAGCCGAGCATGAGGAAACGGCGAAAAGCGCCCCTACCCCCGCCCGCGGTAGGTCGGCACGCCGGGGTCGGGGAGCCACAGGCCCTCGGGCGGGAGGCCCGACTGCCAGAAGACGTCGATGGGGATGCCGCCGCGCGGATACCAGTATCCGCCGATGCGCAGCCAGCGCGGCTGGAGCAGGGCGTTCAGGCGCAGGCCGATGGAGACGGTGCAGTCCTCGTGGAAGGCGCCGTGGTTGCGGAAGCTGGTCAGGTAGAGCTTCAGCGACTTCGACTCCACCAGCCAGTCCTTGGGCGCGTAGTCGATGACGAGGTGGGCGAAGTCCGGCTGGCCGGTGACGGGGCACAGGCTGGTGAACTCCGGCGCCGTGAAGCGGGCCAGATACAGGGCGTCCGGATGCGGATTGGGCACCCGCTCCAAGGCCGCCTGTTCGGGCGAAGCGGGGATGGGCGTGCGCGCGCCCAGCTGGGAGAGGCCGGAGACGTCGGTGGTCATGGTGGTGTAGGCTTTCGCGGTTCGCAGCGGAGATACGGTCATGCGGTGGAAAGTCCAAGGTCTGGCGCTCCTTGCCATGATTTCCGCAGGTGGGACGGTTGAGGCCCAAGAAGCGGGCGGCCAACCGATGCTCTATGACGACAGCGGAGCGCTGATCGATGAACTCCCGCGACACTGGGAGGTGCGCCCTACACCGAGGACATCGGATTTCACCCGCGAGTTTCTGTCATCAGGCTGGCCGGGATCGGCGCGTCTGGCGTGCGCTGTGCAGGCCGATGGCTCGCTGACGCAGTGCCGCGCTGAGGCACAGTCTCCGCGCGGTTACGGCGTAGGACGGTCAGCGGCGACGATCGCGCAGCGCGGCAGACTTGTGGGCTCTTTCGCGGCGACCACCGACGGCAAGCGCCCGATCGTACGCTTCACAATCAACTTCCCTGTGGCGCGATGACCTACAGCGCACGCCGCCATTTGCCTTCCGCAGCGGCGCCGTCCTATCCGTAGCGAAACGCAACGGGGTGAACGTCCATGGCCATTCCTGAGAGCCTGAAGTCCGGGCTGACGCTGCCGGTGATCGCGGCGCCGATGTTTCTCGTCAGCGGGCCGGACCTGGTGGTGGAGTGCTGCAACGCGGGGGTGATCGGCACCTTCCCCTCGTTGAACCAGCGCACGACCGAGGGCTATCGGGAGTGGCTGCTCGAGATCAAGGCGCGGCGGAAGCCGGGCGCGGCCGCCTTCGGCGTCAACCACATCGTGCACCCGACCAATCCGCGCCTGATGGCCGACATGATGGTGTCGGTCGAGGAGAAGGTGCCGCTGATCATCACCAGCCTGGGCGCCGTGCGCGACGTGGTCGACGCGGTGCACGGCTACGGCGGGGTCGTGTTCCATGACATCGCCAACATCCGCCATGCGCGGAAGGCGGCGGAAGCCGGCGTCGACGGCCTGATCCTGGTCGCCGGCGGCGCGGGCGGGCACGCGGGCGTCATTCATCCCTTCGCCCTGGTGGAGGAGGTGCGCAGCTTCTTCTCCGGCACGATCATCCTGTCGGGCTGCATCTCGACCGGACGGGACGTGGCCGCGACGCGCGCGCTGGGCGCGGACTTCGCCTACATGGGCACGCGCTTCATCGCCACGACCGAGAGCGCGGCGCAGAGCGAATACAAGCAGATGATCGTCGACGCGGGCGCGACCGACGTGACCTACACGCCGGCGGTGTCGGGCATCCCGGCCAATTTCCTGACGAAGTCCCTGGTCGCCAACGGCATCGATCCCAAATCCCTGCCCGAGCACAAACTGGACATGGGCGAGGAGGCCAGGGCCTGGAAGACCGTCTGGTCGGCCGGTCACGGCTCGGGCGCCATCCATGACGTGATCCCGACCGCCGATCTGGTCGCCCGTCTGCAGACGGAGTATCGACAGGCCGTCGCCGGCTTCGCCGAGGAGCCGTGGCGCGCCGGCTGAGCCGGAGACTTCATTTCGCCGCCGACGTGGGCTAGGAGAGCCGCGCCTTTCCTCCGCCCACGGACCGTCATGACCCTGCGCCCGCTCGCCCTCGCCCTGCTCGCCTCGACGTCCGCGCTTCCCGCGCTCGCCCAGGAAGCCGACCCGATGACCGATCAGGTCGTGCAGGCGCCCCGCGGCAGCTGGAGCTTCGGCGCCGGGGTCGACTCCGACAACCGGTCGAAGAACGTGTCCAAGTCGGGCGGCGACGCCTCGGTCTGGGCGCTGGCGGAATACAGCAGCGCGGACGGCGCCTTCTATTTCGGCCCGGCCGCCGAGACGGTGAAGTCGAACGGTTCGGAGCTCGAGGTTTCGCTGGTCGCCGGCTGGCGTCCGCAGGTCATGGGCTTCGATCTGGACCTTTCCGCCGAGCACAAGTGGCTGGTCGACGCCGACCTGACCGACGACGCCGGCGCGTGGGAGTTCACCGCCGACCTGATCCGCTCCATCGGTCCCGTCGAGGGCAAGCTGCGCCTTCAGCACACGCCGGACGGCATCGGCTCGACCGAGGCCTGGACCTGGTACGAGGCGCGCGCCAGCTGGGACCAGTCGCCGACCCTGAGCTGGTCTGCGGGCGTCGGCCAGCGCGAGCAGGAAGTCGGCGTCGACTACGTCGGATGGGACGTCGGCGCGACGTGGCAGCTCACCGATCGGCTGGAGCTGGACGCCCGCTGGCACGACACCGACGCGGACGGTCCGGCCGTGGTCGGCACGGACATCTACGACGGCAAGTTCGTGGTGGGCCTCGCCACCTATTTCTGAGAGCGCACGGGGGTGCGACGCCTGCGGCGGGGCGTCGCTGGGTGCGGCCGGAGGACCGGCGGCGCCGTATCCGGAACGGGTCGACGATGACCCGTCTCAGGAAACAAGAGGCCTCCCCATGAAGAAGACCCCGATGATGCTGAGCGTCGCCGCCGCCCTGGCCGTGGCCGGCGTGACCCCGACCGTCGCCCGTGACTTCGCCGATCCGATCGTCCAGCCCGCCCAGGCGAAGACGGTCGTGGACGTGGCCGTCGGCTCGCCGGACCACACCACTCTGGTGTCGGCCGTGCAGGCCGCCGGTCTGGTCGAGACCCTGTCGGGTCCGGGCCCGTTCACCGTCTTCGCGCCGACCAACGCGGCCTTCGCCAGGGTGCCGGCGGAGACGCTGCAGGCCGCCCTGCGCCCGGAGAACCGCGCCCTGCTGACGGGCGTGCTGACCTATCACGTGGTGCCGGGCAAGGTTCTGGCGGCCGATCTGATCAAGCTGATCCAGGACGGCGGCGGCCAGGCGACGGTCACGACCGTGCAGGGCGCCGCCCTGACGGCCCGCGTCGTGGGCGGCGGCGTGGTGCTGACCGACGGGACCGGCGCCCAGATCCGCGTCACGGCGACCGACCTGACGGCCGACAACGGCGTGGTGCACGTCGTCGACGGCGTGCTGATGCCGAACTGAGGCGAAGGGTCGGGCGGCCGGCCACGGCCGCCCGACGGTCTTTATCCGACGCCCGGCCTTGCCTTGAGGCTTCAAAGCGCCCAATTGATCCTTCGTCGACATCTCGTTTGCGAAACGCTGCTGCCCCTTTGCATCGCGCACCGAGGTTACGCCGATCCCATCCCAGACCCGACAGGCCACCGGAGAATCCTCTTCGTGGCCAATGCCTTATCGGAGGTCATGATATGGCGACCGGCACTGTGAAATGGTACAACTCCACCAAGGGCTACGGCTTCATCCAGCCTGACGACGGCGGCAAGGACGTGTTCGTCCACGCCTCGGCGGTCGAGGTTTCCGACCTGGGCAGCCTGAACGAGAACCAGAAGATCTCGTACGAAGTCGAGCGCGACGCCCGTTCCGGCAAGGAATCGGCGGGACGTCTGAAGGCGGCCGAGTAGGCCGTCTTGCCCGTCGATCCGGGCCGTCCCTCTCCGGCCGGCGCCCCGCGGCCCATCGCCTTCGAAGGCGACGTCGTGGGACTTCTGCCTCTGGGACTGCGCCGGGTCCGCCTGACCAACGGCCACGTCGTCACGGCCCTGCCCGCCCGCGGGAAGGCCGAGGCGCCGTCGCTGGTCGGGGACCGGGTGACCATCGAGATCGCCTTCAATCAGCTGAAGGGCTGGCGTCTTTCCGGACGCCGGCCCTGAGGCCGCCACCTAACAGGAGCTGCCCATGACCCCGCTGAGCGAACGCGTTCCTCTGATGAACGACGACGACCTGAAGATCCTGCGCGCCAACGCCGAACGACTGATCGCGCACGGAACGGGAACCCAGATGACCGCGGCGGCGGAGCTTCTTCCCGTGATCGACGAAGAGCGCGCGCGTCGGGCCGCACTGCCCCCCGTGCCGGTCGTGCGCAAGGCGCCGGTGCGCAAGAAGAAGGAACTGCCGGCGACCGGGCATCAGACCGCTTTGCCGGGCTGACGCCTCAGCCCAGCGCCTGGTCCAGATCGGCGATCAGGTCCTCGACGTCCTCCACGCCGACCGACAGGCGGATCAGATTTTCGGTGACGCCGCCGGCCTCGCGCAGCTCCTTCGGCACGCTGGCGTGGGTCATGATGGCGGGGTGGTTGACCAGGCTTTCGACGCCGCCCAGCGATTCCGCCAGGGTGAAGACCTGCACCCGCTCCAGCACCTGACGCGTGCGGGCCAGGTCGCCGTCGATGATCGCCGTGACCATGCCGCCGAAGCGGCCGTTCATCTGCCGCGCCGCCAGATCGTGCTGGGGGTGGGAGATCAGACCCGGATAGACGACCCGGGCCACGCCCTTGCGGTCTTCCAGCCAGCGGGCGACGGCCAGGGCGTTCTCGTTGTGCGCCTTCATCCGCACGCCCAGGGTCTTCAGACCACGGTTGGCAAGGAAGGCGTCGAACGGCCCCATCACGCCGCCGACGGAATTCTGCAGGAACTTGAGCTGCGTCGCGAGTTCGGCGTTCGCCGTCACCAGGGCCCCGCCGATGACGTCGGAGTGGCCGTTCAGGTATTTGGTCGCCGAGTGCATGACCACGTCGGCGCCCAGCGACAACGGCTGCTGGCTCCACGGCGTGGCGAATGTGTTGTCGACCACCAGGATCAGGCCGTGGGCCCTGGCGATCCTCGACAGGCCCTGAATGTCCGCCAGCTTCATCAGCGGATTGGTCGGCGTCTCGGCCCAGATCATCCTCGTCTTCGGCGTGATGGCGGCTTCGACGGCCGACAGGTCGCTGAAGTCGACGTAGGCGAAGTCCAGCCCCGCCGAGCGCCGCCGCACCCGTTCGAACAGCCGCCAGGAGCCGCCGTACAGGTCGTCGCCGGTGACGATGTGCGAGCCGGCGTCCAGCAACTCCAGCGCCGTGGAGGTCGCCGCCATCCCGGAGGCGAAGCCGAAGGCGTGCGTGCCCCCCTCCAGGTCAGCCAGACAGGCCTCGAACGCCTCGCGCGTCGGGTTCTTGCCGCGCGCGTACTCATAGCCCTTGTTCACGCCCGGACTTTCCTGGGCGTAGGTCGAGGTCGCGTAGATCGGCGTCATGACCGCGCCGGTCGTTGGGTCGGGCCTCTGACCCGCGTGGATGGCGCGGGTCGAAAAGCCCTGACGGTTGCGGATGGTCATCGAATCTCCCGGCCGACGTTCGAGGCGTAGAACTGGGCCGAGACCTGGAAGATTTCCACCCATTCCTGCGGCCGGAACAGGTGACCCGCCCCCACGATCGTGTGTTCGCGCACCGGGACGTCGCGATCGCGGAGGAAGTCGATCCACGCGTCGGTGTTGCGCGGCAGGACATGGGTGTCGTTCTGGGCACGGATCATCAGCACCGGAATCCGCCGACGCGGGGCCCGCGGCGTATAGACGTCGACGCCGCCCGCCAGCCCTATCGCGGCCGCCGCGCGGCTGTTGCCCAGCGCCCCGTCGACGGCGACGTAGGACCCCAGCGAATAGCCGAACATGGCCGTGCGCCGCCGGTCGATCCCGCGGGCGATGAACCAGTCGACCGCGTGCTCGCCGACGTCGCGCCACGCCTCCATCATGGCCGGCGGGCGTATCCCGTCATCCGGCCAGGCGTCGGTGTAGAGCGGCGTCAGGACCTCGTAGCCGTCGCCCGCGAACTGCATGGCCAGATCGTGCCATGGCCCGTCGTTGCGGATGCGGCCGCCCGAGCCGTGCATCATGACGATGGCCGACTTCCGCTCGGCGCCCAGCGGGCGATAGTGGATGGCGCGGATGTCCTTGCCGTGGCTGCGGAAGGTCATCCCCGCATAGGTCAGCAGCGGCTCCTGCGCCGCCGCCGGCGCCGCGCCCAGCGCGACCAGCCCGCCCAGCACGGCGCGTCGTCTCATCGGGGCCTCCTTCAGGCGAGGTGTGGCCGGGCGAAGCGTTCCGCGCGCCCGAAGATCTCGCTCCACTCCGAAGGCTCGAACACATGGTTGCCGGAGTCCAGCACGTGGGTCTCGACGCGGACGCCCGCGTCGCGCATCCGGCGCTGCCAGGCCCGGGTCGAGGCGGGCGGCACGACGGGATCGGCGTCGGCGTAGATCAGCAGCACCGGCGGCCGGTGCGTGATCGCCTCGACCGGCAGGTCCCCGCCCGAGGCGATGCCCACGGCGCAGCGGAAGCCGGGTCGGGTCAGGGCGGTCTCCGTCGCCAGCCAGCCCCCCCGGGAGAACCCCATCAGGGCCACCCTGCCCGCGCCGACGCCGTGCGCGGCGGCCAGCCAGTCGGCGCAGTCGGCGACCAGTTCGGCCCATCGCGCCCGGTTTCGCGGGCTCGGCTCGGGCGTCGCGCCCAGATAGTTGGGCATGACGACGACGTAGCCGCGCTCGGTCATGCGCACGGCGTCGCGCCAGAAGCGCGGCAGGTCGTTGTTCGTGCCGCCGCCGCCGTTCAGCAGGATCACGCCCGCCCCGCGCATGGCCCCGCCGGGCCGGGTCGGGGTGAAGAGGACGGCCGCCACCTCCTGGCCCGCGCTGACGAAGGCGGTCAGCGCCACGCCGGGCGCCATCTCCTGCGCGCGGGCGGAAGCGGTCCCCGGCAGTGCGGCGGCCAGCGGCAGGCCCGCAAGCACCTCACGGCGGTTCGGCATCATGGCGCGGCGTCCGGCATGGCGGCGTCCAGAAAAGCGGTCGTCTCCGAGAAGATGCCGCACCACGTCGCCCTGTCAAAGAAATGGCCCGACCAGACCAGTTCGTGCACCCGCACGGCGGCGCCCCGCCGCTCCAGCCCGCCCGCCCACTGCCGCGTCGACACCGGCGAGATCACGGGATCCCGCTCGGCGTGAATGAGAAGCAGCGGCGTCCCGCGCCGGTCGCGCAGGGGCTCGCCCACGTCCAGGCCCGCCGCCACGGCGATCCCGGCCGACCAGACCGGCTCCTCCATCGCCGCCTCGACCGCCAGAAAACCCCCGAGGGAGTAGCCCATGACCGCGACCCGGCCCGCCTCCATGCCCGGCCGCCGCCGCAGCCAGCCGGCGCCGTCGTGCGCCACGCGCCGCCAGACCCGCAGATCGCGGCTGGTCCGGCGTTCGGGCGGGTCCAGCGCGTCGTAATAGGCCGGAGCCAGCACGTGCCAGCCTCGCGCCGCCAGCTGCAGGAGATGCGGATCGAACACCGGCGCGTCCTGACGCAGTCCGCCCGCGCCGTGCAGCAGGACCAGCGCCCGGCCGTTCGGCCGGCCGGGGACATAGTGCAGGGCCCGGATCGCGCGCCCGCCGCTGACGTACTCGACCGTCGCCCGCGTCGCGGGACCGGCCATGTCGCCGGGGCAGGAGTCGACCTGGGCGACGGCGGGCGCGGTCCCCACGGCGGTCGTCAGCAGAGCCAGGGCGACCAGCCGGGCCTTCATGGCGCGGTCAGGCCGACGGCGCCGGTAGGAAGTGGGTTTCCAGGAACCGCCGCGTGCGCCCGAAGACGTGGCACCAGGTCGGGGCGTCCAGCTCATGCTGCTGGCGGTCCAGAAGCTCGGTCTCCACCGTCGCCCCGCGCACCGAGAGATTCCTGCCCAGCGCCTCCATGGAGCGGACGCTGACCGACCGGTCCGATCGCCCGTGCATCAGCAGGATCGGGATCGGCCGCGAGCCGCGGGAGGCGTGCTCGAAGATGTCCGTTCCCGCCGAAACCCCGATGGCCCCCGCCGCCGCGCCGTAGTCGGTCAGCGAGCCGTCGGTGGCCAGGTAGCCGCCCAGCGAATACCCCCACAGGACGACCTTCTGCGGATCGACGCCGGGCTGCGACGCCAGGAAGCGGACGGCCTCGCCCGAGGCCTGGGACCACTCCTTCATGTCGTCCCCGTTGAACCGCTGTCGCCAGGGTCGGGCGTCGAAGTAGCTGGGCATCAGAACGGTGTAGCCGCGCGAGGCCAGCTGGATGGCGTGGGGGTCGAACAGCGGTCCGTGCCCGCCCAGACCCATGAAGCCGTGCAGCAGCACGATGCCGACGCCGTTCTCCGTCCCAGGACGCGGCTTGTAGAAGAGGGCCGGGATGGCCTTGCCCCGATACTGGTAGGTGATGGAGTCGCGGGTCGCATTGTGCCGGACGTCGTCGGCGCAACCGGCCATGGACGCGGGCGCCTGGGCCAAGGCCGCGCCGGCGCCGAAGAGCGCCGCCGCAGCGGCGAAGGATGCGAGAAAACGGGAAGTCGTCATGTCGGCCTGCCCCACCATTCACGAAAGGCCGACAGGCTTCACCACAATTTCGCCCTAGTCCAGCAAGTTCGCCGCAAAGTCGCCACGAATGGCGACGGCGGTCGTGTCAGTCGCCGGCCGAGAGGCGCGATCTGTCGAAATGGGCACGCGAATGGTCGAAGACCGCGCACCATTCCGCCCCGGCCCAGCTTTCCCACGGAACTCCAATGCGGATTTCCTCGACCACGCCCCCGTCCTCACGGATCGCATCGGCCATGGCCCGCCCCTGCGCGGCCGGAAACAGGGCGTCAGGCGCGTAGATCAGAAGGAAGGGGCGGCCCAGACCTTCAGCGGAATCCTGCGGCCTGCCGCCGATCTGGACGGCGATCGCCCCGCCGACCGGGCTGCCCCGTTCCAGCGCCGCGGCGACCGCGACGCCGCCCCCTCGCGTGTGTCCCCAAAGATGCACCTGACGCTGGGACACGCCCCGCTCCGCCGCCAGAGCCTCGGCGGCGTCCAGCGCCACCCGTCGCCACGTCCGATGCGCCGCCCGGGCTCGAGCCGGCTCGGGGTCCCGTCCATCGTCGGCCGCCAGATAGAAGGGCAGCAGCACCGAGACGCCCCGGGACGCCAACTGGAGGGCGTGATCGTCCAGATAGATCATCTCGCCCGCGACGTCGCGGCCATGAAGGATGACCACCGCCGTCGAGGCGTGCGGCACGCCCTGCGGCTCGTACAGGATCGCCGGAATGTCCTTGCCGCCGCTGGCGAAGGTGATGCTCGCGCGCGTGGCGGCCAGAGGCACGTCCTGACCGCAGCCGGGCATACCGACCGGGGTCGTCCGCGTCGGCGGGATCGACTGGGCGTGCGCGGGGGCCGCCAGGTGCAGAGCCGCGGTCGCGGCGAAGAATGCGAGGAAACGGGAAGTCGTCATGTCGGCCTGCCCCACCGTTCAGGAGAGGGGGACAGGCTTCACCGCAATTTCGCCCCAGTCCAGCCGGTTCGCCGCAAGGTCGCCACGAATGGCGACGGGTTCCGGCTCATCGGTTCAGGCTGAGGTGGTTGATGAGATCCGTGCGGGTGATCAGGCCGACGAACCGCTCGCCATCCAGCACGATGGCCACGCGGTCCCGATCGAACAGGGGGATCAGGGCGTCCAGCGGCTCATTGACCTGAACCGTGTCCAGATCTCGGGTCATGGCCGAGGAGACGGGCTTGGCGAAACGCTCCTTGCGCGTGATCTCGTCCGTGTCGAGCACGTGGACGATGTCGCTCTCGTCCAGGATGCCGACCAGCCGTCCGTCCTGAAGCACGGGCAGCTGCGACACGTCCGAGCCGCGCATGCGCTTGAACGCGGTGTCCAGCGTGTCGTCGGGACCGACCACGACCACTCCGCCCTCCTCCGGCCGCCGGGTGATCAGGTCGCTGAGGTCGCCGTGGATCGGCCGGTCGGTCAGCCCCTGATCGGCCAGCCAGGCGTCGTTGTAGACCTTGGAAAGGTATTTGGCGCCGGTATCGCAGACGAAGGTGACGCACGTCTTCGGCTCGGTCTGTTCGCGGCACCAGCGCAGGGCCGCGGCGATCAGCGTGCCCGACGACGAGCCCGCCAGGATGCCTTCCTTCAGCAGCAGTTCGCGCACGGTGGCGATCGCCTCGGCGTCCGGGATGGAATAGGCCTTGTCGATCAGGGTGACGTCCGCCGTGTCGGGGACGAAGTTCTGGCCGATGCCCTCGACCGTGTAGCTGCCCTCAGGCCCGGGCACCCCCTCGTTGACGATCCCGGCCAGGGTTGAGCCGACGGGGTCGGCGAGGATGATCTCCGCGTCCGAGCCCACCGACTTCAGATAGCGGGCGATGCCGGTGATGGTGCCGCCGGAGCCGATGCCGGCCACCAGCGCGCCGACGTCACCGCCCGTCTGGGCCCAGATCTCGGGGCCCGTGGTCTCGAAATGGGCGGCGGAGTTGGCGTCGTTGGCGAACTGGTTGACGTAGAAGCCGCCGGGAATCTGCTGGGCCAGCCGTTCGGCCATGTCGGTGTAGTATTCCGGGTGCCCGTGCGGCACGTCCGAGCGGGTCAGCCGCACGTCGGCGCCCATGGCGCGCAGGTGCTGGATCTTCTCCTTCGACATCTTGTCGGGGATGACCAGCAGGACCTTGTAGCCCTTGGCCTGCCCCACCAGCGCAAGCGCCAGGCCGGTGTTGCCGGCGGTCGCCTCGACAATCGTGCCGCCGGGCTTCAGGAAGCCTTCGCGCTCGGCCGCGGCGATCATCGACAGGGCGATGCGGTCCTTGATCGAGCCGCCCGGGTTCTGGGATTCCAGCTTCAGGAACAGGCGGCATTTGCCCGTGTCCAGCCGCGTCGCCTCGACCATGGGCGTGGCGCCGATGAGGTCGAGCAGCGAGCCGGACGGCGCGCTGACGGTCGGGGCGGCGGTGGGCATGGGACGGGCGACTCCGGTTGACGAACGCGCGCGAGGCTGGGCGCGCGCCGTCCCGGGGTCAAGCCGCCGGGCGGGTCAGATGGCGCTCATGTAGCGCTGCAGGCAGGGATCGAGCTCGCGACCCACGACGGCCTCGGAGTCGGGCAGGCTGGCCTCCAGCCAGACGTTCAGAGCCTGTCCGCTGGCGTCGACCGCGATTCCCTCGCGGCGCGCGGCGGCCAGCCGATCGTCGTCGGCGGCCTTCATCAGGCGCCCGGCGGCGGCGGCGGTCTCCTGGTTCTCGGGGGTGGGATCCGCCTCGGCCGCCTGGGTCATCAGGATGTTGGCGAACAGGAAGACGCCCGTGCAGGTCACGGCCTGCTCGTGCGTCACGGGATCCTGCGGCGCCAGCAGGGCGGCGGTCAGGGCGAGGGCGACTAAGGACATGACGGGCTCCGGATGACGTCGGAGCAGGATGGCCAAGTCGGCCCTTCGCCACAATCCGATCAAAGCTGACGACGCGGACGGCCGAAGCGCGTTATGTCGGGACGATGAGCAAACCCCCGAAACGCCCCGCCGCCGGACTGCCGGACAAGGAGACGCTGCTGGCCTTCCTGCGCGAGGCGGGGTCGGCCGAGAGGACGGACATCGCGAAGCATTTCGGCCTGAAGGGCGGCGAACGGCGGGCCCTGCGCGAGATGATCCGCGAGCTGGAGGCCGAAGGTGCGCTGGGCAAGCGCGGCCGCAAGGGATTCTCGCCCGCCGGCGACCTGCCCCCCGTGGGCGTCGCCGACGTGGTCGAGCGCGACGTGGACGGCGAGTTCTACGTACGGCTGGTCGACGCGTCCGACGACGCGCCGCGCGCGCTCCTGATGCCCGACAGGACGGGCAAGACCGGCCCGGCGCCCGGCATGGGCGACCGGCTGCTGGTCCGGTTCTCAAGGGCGGAGGACGGCTGGGAGGCGCGGCTGATCAAGCGCCTGGACTCCGGAGCCAACAAGGTCTTGGGCGTGGTCCGCAAGTCGAACCGCGAGGTGCGGGTCGAGCCGGTGGACCGGCGGTCGAAGGACGTCCTGCTCATCCCGCCCCTGCTGGCCGAGGGGCTGAAGGACGGCGATCTGGTCGTGGCCGCCATCGAGAAGGGCGAGCACCGCTATGGCCCGAAGCGCGGCAAGGTGCTGGAGACCATCGGCCGCGAGGACGATCCCCGCGCCGCCAGCCTCATCGCCATCGCCGCCCACAACGTGCCGATGGGCTTCTCCGAAGCGGTCGAGCGCGAGGCGGAAGATCAGGAGCTGCCCTCCCTGAAGGGCCGCGAGGACCTGCGCGAGCTGCCTCTGATCACCATTGATCCGGTGGACGCCCGCGACCATGACGACGCCGTCTACGCTCACCGCGACGAGGATCCGAAGAATCCCAACGGCTGGGTCGTCTGGGTCGCCATCGCCGACGTCGCCGCCTACGTCCGGCCCGGCTCGGCGCTGGACCGGGAGGCGCGCGACAAGGGCAATTCGACCTATTTCCCGGACCGCGTCGAGCCGATGCTCCCGGAGGTGCTGTCGAACGGCCTGTGCAGCCTCAAGGCCGGCGAGAACCGCGCCTGCATGGCGGTGCGCATGGTCTTCGACGAAAACGGCCGGAAGACCGGCCATCGCTTCGTCCGCGGACTGATGAGATCGCACGCCAAGCTGTCTTACGAGCAGGCGCAGGCGGCCATCGACGGGCAGACGGACGACGCGACCGGCCCGATCATGGAGGCGATCCTCTACCCGCTGTGGAACGCCTATCGCTGCATGCTGAGGGGCCGGCTGAAGCGCAGCCCGCTGCAGATCGAGAGTCAGGAGCGGCGCATCCGCATGGCCCCCGACGGCGGCATCGCCTCCATCGAGGCGCGGGTGTCGCTGGAGGCGCACCGGCTGATCGAGGAGATGATGGTGCAGGCCAACGTCTGCGCCGCCGAGACGCTGGAGCAGAAGAAGACGCCGCTGATCTATCGCGTCCACGACGCGCCCAGCCAGGAGAAGCTGTTCAACCTGGCCGACTTCCTGCAGACCCTGGGCATCCCCTGGACCAAGGGCGAGCCGGCGACGACCAGACGGTTCAACAAGCTGCTGGACCAGACGCGCGAGGGGCCGCATGCGGAGGTCGTCAACGAGGTGGTGCTGCGCACCCAGATGCAGGCGATCTATTCGCCCGAGAACGTGGGCCATTTCGGTCTGAACCTCGATCGCTACGCCCACTTCACCTCGCCGATCCGGCGCTACTCCGACCTGATCGTGCATCGGGGACTGATCCGCGCGCTGGGCTTCGGCAAGGACGGGCTGACGGACCGCGAGATCGCCGAGCTGGCGTCGATCGCCGAGCAGGTGACCACGACCGAGCGCCGCTCGATGGCGGCCGAGCGCGACGCCATGGACCGCTACGTCGCCGCCTTCCTGCAGGATCGGGTCGGCTCGATGTTCCGTGGGCGGATCACCGGGGTGACGCGCTTCGGCCTGTTCGTGCGCCTGGAGGAGACGGGCGCCGACGGACTGGTGCCCGTGTCGTCGCTGGGCGGGGAGTACTTCACCCACGACGACCGAACCCATGCCCTGGTCGGCGGCCGGACCGGGGTGCGCTGGACGCTGGGCAAGCCGGTCGAGGTCAGGCTGGTGGAGGCCACGCCGGTGACGGGCGGGCTGCTGTTCGAGATGCTGTCCGACCCCGACCCCCGCGATCCCAATGCGCCCGCTCCGCGACTGGGCATGAGGGGCCGGGGCGGGGACGGCCCGCCGACGCGCGGCAAGGGACGGCCGGGCGGACCCAAACCGCGCGCGGGCGGCAGGCCGTCAGGCGGGCTGAAGGGGGTTCGCAAGGGCAAGCGGCGGTGACGCAGCCCTTCGACGCCGATCAGGATCTGAGAGACGCGCCACGGACGGGCGGACGGATGCGGCCGCGAGACGCGGCGACGCTGATCCTGACGCGTGGCACCGGCGTCCGGGCCGAGGTGCTTATGGGTCGCCGCGCGGCCGGCCACGTCTTCATGGCCGGCAAATGGGTGTTCCCCGGCGGGCGGGTGGACCGGGCCGACGGACGCGCCGCGTCGGCGTCCGATCCGACCGGCGAGACGCGGGCGCGGCTGGAGACGGAGGTCGGCGCGTACCGGGCGCGGGCCCTGATGCTGGCCGCCGTGCGCGAGACCTTCGAGGAGACGGGACTGAGGCTGGCCCGGCCCGCGCCGCCAGCCGGCGTCGCCGGCCCCTGGCGGGAGTTCCGGGCCGGCGGCGCCCTGCCCGACCTCGCGGCCATGAGCTACGTCGCCCGGGCCATCACCCCGCCGGGACGCAGCCGTCGCTTCGACGCCCGGTTCTTCCGTGCCGACGCTTCGGCGCTGATGGACGATCGCCCGCGCCCTGCGGCGGACGAGCTGGAGGACGTCGCCTGGCTGAAAGCGGACGACGCCCTGTCGCGCGATCTGGCGGCGATCACGCGCTTCGTGCTGAACGCCGCGCTGGACGACCGCGCCGAGGGTCTGCCGTTCGTCAGGCAGGTGCGGGGACAGCACCGGATCGAACGTCTTTGACCCTGCCCGCCCCGGCCGGTATCCGTTCGGAATGAAGCTCAAGGCTCCCTTCATCAAACTGCCCTTCACCTTCGACGTGGAGCGGCTGAGGGCCGAGGTGCTGGCCTTCCCGGCCGAGGCCTGGGCGCCGCACCCGAACAACATTCCCGGCAACAGCGCCCTGCGCCTGATCACCGTCGGCGGGACCGAGAACGACGACGTCGCCGGGGCCATGGCGCCGACGCCGCACCTGCTGGCCGCGCCCTATCTGCAGCAGGTGCTCAGCCACTTCGGCGTGGTGTGGAGCCGGTCGCGCCTGATGAAGCTGGGCCCGGGGTCCGAGGTGCCGACGCATACGGACGTGAACTATCACTGGTTCCACCGGGTGCGGATGCACATCCCCATCGTCACCACGCCGGACGTGAAATTCCATTGCGACGACCAGGTGGTGAACATGGCCGCGGGGGAGTCGTGGATCTTCGACAACTGGCGCACGCACCGCGTCGTCAACGGCTCGGACGTCGAGCGCATCCATCTGGTGGCGGACACCACCGGCAACGCCCGGTTCTGGGACATGGCGGACGCGGCGGCCGACGGCCCCCTCGGGGCGCGGCTGGTGCCGTATCGGCCGGGCGAGAAGGCGCCGCTGGCCTTCGAGCGCTTCAACGTCCACCGCGTCATGCCGCCGTCCGAGATCGACCAGCTGCTGTCTGACCTGGTCTCCGAGACGGTCTCGGTGAAGGGCGGGGCAGCCGGCGAGGCGGAGGTGCGGGCGCTGGAGCGGGCCTGCTGGGGCTTCCGTCAGGACTGGCGCCAGCTCTGGTCCCTGTTCGCCGACGAGGACCGGGGGGTCCCCCACTACCGCAAGCGCATCGACGCCTTCCTGCAGCAGGTGCGGGGCCTTGGCGAGGATCTTCGCGTCGGGCCCAACGACATGCCGGTGCTGCGCGTCGCCGGCGCGCGGGTGGCCGCCTACGCCGTCAACGACGGGGCGCGGGGACAGGCGGCGGCGGCCGTGCCGGGACAGACCCCGGCGGGCGCGGCCGGGCCGGGGCCGTCGGTGCGCACCGTGCCGACCTATGACCGGCCGATCATCATCGTGGCGGCGCCGCGGTCGGGATCGACCGCCCTTTTCGAGACGCTGGCGGTGACGCCGCAGCTGCACACCGTGGGCGGCGAGGCGCACTGGCTGGCCGAGGGCTTTCCCCGGCTGCGTCCCGGCGCGCCGGGCGTCGACTCCAACCGGCTGACGGCGGCGCAGTTCGATCCGCAGATCGGCTTGGCCATGCACGCGCGCGTGGCCGAGAAGCTGGTGGACGGCGCGGGCGCGCCTTTCGCCAACCGGCCGTCGGTGCGGTTCCTGGAAAAAACGCCCAAGAACGCCCTGCGCATCCCCTTCTTCGACAAGGTGTTTCCGGACGCCCTCTACGTCTTCCTGTGGCGTGAGCCCGAGGAGAACGTCTCGAGCATCATCGACGCCTGGCGCTCGGGCGGCTGGGTCACCTATCCGCAGCTGCAGGGCTGGGACGGGCCGTGGTCGCTGCTGCTGCCGCAGGGCTGGCAGGGCCTGAAGGGCAAACCGGTCGAGGAGATCGCCGCGCATCAGTGGGCGGTCACCAACACGACCATCATGGACGATCTGGAAGCCCTGCCGGCCGGGCGGCGGCACGTGGTGCGCTATGCCGATTTCGTCGCCGCTCCGGGCAAGGTGATCGCCGGGATCGCGGCTTTCGCCGGCATCGAAATCGATGCGGCGCTGACGGAGCGGACCGGCGGCCCCCTGCCCGACTCGCGTCATACGCTTGAGCCGCCGCGGCCCGACAAGTGGAAGAAGAACGCCGACGAGATCGGCCGCGTCCTGCCGGGCCTGGAGGCCGTGCGCGAGAGGCTGCGGGCCTTCCGGTGACGGAGATCCGGGTCAGGCTGACCATCGACGATCCCGTCCCGGGCGTGCGCTACAGCCTGCAGAAGGACGACATGCCGTTCGAGCCGGTGACCGCCGGGGACGGCCCGCTCAGCTTCGACGTCCCGATCACCCTTCACGACGACGGGCGGTTGACCGGTCCGTTCGTGCGGCGCGAGGGCAAGGCGCGGCGGTTCGTCTACATCCGGATCGGCCAGTCGGCGGGGGACCACGCCACGCCGCTGAGCCGCCGGGCCAAGATCGACGTCCACGACATTCCGCCGACCCTGCTGGATCAGGCGCGCGCGGGCGCGGTGCTGGAGGTCGGACTTCCCGGCCGGGGCCGGGACGGCACGCCCGCCTGCGCCACCGTGCGCCCGATCAGGGGTTGGCGACCGGTCGACTGAGGTCGAAGGCGACGCGGAACAGGCGGCCGCCGGGACGGGCCAGTTCGTAGACGTATTCGCTGCCCGGCCGGATCTCGATCGCCCAGACGTTGGTGTTCGACACGGTCCGCCCCTCCCGCGTGAACAGGGCGATCGATTCGGCGTCGACGGGGAATTCCTGACGCTCCGCCGTGCCCGGCGTCGCCGTGTCGCCGCCGTACCAGGTCAGGACGTCGGGCGTGCCGTCGGCGTGGCGGTGGTCGTGCTTCAGGCGGAGGCCCGCGCCGGTCCGGGTGATCACCCAGGTGCGGGAATGATCCTCGCCGACGTGGAAGGGAATGCGGATCTCGGTGGCCGAACAGTCGCGCACGTGCATGACCAGCGCCTTGCCGGCGAAGTTCGGGTCGTTGGTGTCGTCGGCGGCGACGCGGCCGTGGAAGGTCCGGCCGCACAGCTCGGTCAGACGGGCGAAGAAGGCGTCCTGCGGCGTCTGAACGGGCGCGCTGGCGCAGGCGGACAGGGCCAGGAGGGCGGCGGGGATGAGGGCGATCAGGGCTTTCATGCGCTCACGCTAGCACGGCCGCGCCCCGGCGTTGACTTCCCGACGCGCCTGAGTATGTTCCGCGCCTCTCGTTTCCAGCGGCTTTCGCCGTCGCAAAGGTAATTCCCGATGGCCAAGCCCGCCTCGATCAAGATCCGCCTGAACTCGACCGCCGACACCGGCTTCTTCTACGTCACCAAGAAGAACGCCCGCACCATGACCGAGAAGATGGTCGTGAAGAAGTACGACCCCGTCGTGCGCAAGCACGTCGAATTCAAGGAAGGCAAGATCAAGTAAGGCGAAACGCCTCGCTGGTTTTCGAACGCCCGGTCAGCGATGGCCGGGCGTTTTTTGTTGCCGCTCGATGGCCGCTCTAAGTGTCACGCACCCGCGCCGACACCGCCCGATCTCCCCGCCAACCGACTTCCAGGATGTAGATGTCCATGAAGCTCGGGCACAGGTGCCAGTGGCTTACGGTCGGATCGTCGTCCTCATCCTCAGCCGGGCCAAGCATCCGTTCGAGTTCCGCACGCGTCTTCCCGACGATGCCCACCCGTTCGGTGAGGTCCCACAGCATGGCGCAGCGCCTGTTGCCGCCCGCATCGGCGGCCTGCCACCGGCCCGCATGGAACCGTTCCGGGACCGCCTTCTGATAAGGACCGCCGAAGATCGAGAACCAGCCGACGGCCAGCCCCACGATCAGGAGCAGGATGACCACGAAATAGCCGGCCGCGCCTGAGCCTTTGCGATCTTTCGCCATGTCGCCTCCCACGCGGCCGGGCGATCGAACGCTGGATCAGATCGGACCGCAAGACGCTGACTTCAGACCATGAGGCTTGACGCGCCGCCACCTTCAACCTCCACTTCGAGGTGCAATCGACGATTTCAGCAACCGGAGTGAGTGATCCCATGCGCATCCTGCCCGCCGCCGCCCTCACCGCCGCCGCCCTGCTCGCCCTCGGCGCCTGCGCCCCCCTGACCGACGCCAGCGACCTGACGGCGGACCAGATCGCCTTGATCTGCGACGGCTCGACGCGCGGCAGGGTCGTCGCGACGGGCCTGCAAACGGGCGACGTCCAGCAGGACTATCAGTGCCGGAGCCGGAACCCCGGCGGCATCTTCGATCGCGCGGACCGCAACGTGCAGGGCGACGGCGCCGCCCGAAGCCAGGCGATCGACAAGTCCATGAGAGGCGGGCGCTAGTCCGCTCGTCCGCTCGTCCGGGCGGTCAGGCCGCCCGCGCCACCACCTGATCGCGGCCGCGCGCCTTGGCTTCGTACACCCCGTCGTCGGCACGCTTGAGCAGGGCCTCGGGGGTGTCGTCGGGGCCCGCGACCGTCGCCACGCCGATGGAGACGGTGACGTCCAGCGCGGCCTCGCCGTCCAGCACGCGGAAGGGGACCTCGGCCACGTCGCGGCGGATGCGGTCGGCGACGCGGACGGCGGCCTCGATCGGCGCGCCGGGCATGACGACCACGAATTCCTCCCCGCCCATGCGACATGGCAGGTCAACGGCGCGGACGTTGGTGGCGACGCGCACGGCGAACTCGCGCAGCACCTCGTCGCCGGCGTCGTGGCCGAAGCCGTCGTTGACGGCCTTGAAGTGGTCGATGTCGAGGACGAGGATCGACACGGTCTCGCCGCCCTGCGCCGCGCGGCCCACCAGCGCCTGCAGCTGGCCCGCCATGTAGCGCCGGTTGTGCAGGCCGGTCAGGGCGTCGGTGACCGCCATTTCCAGGCTGTAGTCCAGCTTCTGGCGGAGGAAGTCGGCATAGCGCTTGCGGCGGATCAGGGTGCGGGCGCGGGCCTGCAGCTCCTCGACGTCCACCGGGCGCATCAGAATGTCGTTGGCGCCCAGCTCCAGCGCCTTGACCATGCGCGGACGATCGATCGGGTCGACCACCGCCAGGACGGGCGTGCGGCGCGCGGCCTCGGTCGAGCGGGCCTGAGCGATCAGGCGCAGGCCGTCGAACTCGGCGGCCTGCAGGTTCACGATCATCAGGTCCAGCCCGCCCTTCGCCGCCTCCAGCGCGACGGCGGGATCCGACTCGATGGCCGGACGGTGCTCTTCCGACAGGCGCTCCAGCATCTTTGCGGCCTGACGCTCGGAGTGGTCGACGATCAGCACCCGGCCGCCCGTCGCGCGCAGGCGCCCGGCGGCGTCGGCGTCGACGCCCAGACGGCGGCTGCTCTCCTCGCGATCGTGCAGTTCGTCGACGATGGCCTTCAGCCGCGTCAGCGAGCGGACCCGCGCCATCAGCACCAGATCGTCGATCGGCTTGGTGACGAAGTCGTCGGCCCCCGCCTCCAGTCCTCGGATCCGGTCCTCGCGTCCGTCAAGGGCGGTCACCAGCACCACAGGCACATGGCGCAGCTCCGGAATGGCTTTCAGCCGCCGGCAGGTCTCGAACCCGTCCATGCCGGGCATCATGACGTCCAGCAGGATCAGGTCCGGTCTTTCCCGCGACGCGACCTCCAGCGCCGTCGGACCGTCGGTGGCGGTCAGGACCTCATAGTATTCCAGCGTCAGCTTGGCCTCGAGCAGGCGGACGTTGGGTTCGACGTCGTCGACGACGAGGATCCGGGCGGTCATCGGCGCGGCCTCACGCCGCCACGACGCCCAAATGGCGCCGGACGACTTCAAGGAAATGCAGGACCGAGATCGGCTTGGAGATGTAGGCCTCGCAGCCGCCCTGGCGGATGCGTTCCTCATCGCCCTTCATGGCGAAGGCCGTCACCGCGATGACGGGGATGTGCGCCAGATCGGGATCGTCCTTCAGCCACTTGGTGACCTCCAGCCCCGAGATCTCGGGCAGCTGGATGTCCATCAGGATCAGGTCGGGGCGATGCTCGCGCGCGATCGCCAGCGCCGAGAGGCCGTCGCGCGTCTGCAGGGTGCGGAAGCCCTGGGAATCGAGCAGATCATGAAAGAGCTTCATGTTCAGCTCGTTATCCTCGACGATGAGGACGGTCTTGGTCATCGACACCTGAGATCGGCATGCGTCCGCACGGTCGCGGGCGATTTCCGCCGAGTTCGGATGCAACCGTGACCCATCGGTCTTAAGTTGGGGTAAGCGCGACCTTTCCGAGTCCTTAGCCTTGGGCCACCCCGCAAGCATCTGCCGCGACTGCCTGGCCACAGCGGAATCCGCGCGGCGCACGTGCCGAAACTGCGGCTCGTTGCGGGTGCTCGACCACCCGGAATTGACGACTCACGCCATCGCCCATCTGGACTGCGACGCCTTCTACGCCTCGGTGGAGAAGCGCGACAGGCCCGAGCTGCGCGACAGGCCAGTCATCGTCGGCGGCGGCGTGAGGGGCGTGGTCTCGACCGCCTGCTACGTGGCGCGGCTGTACGGCGTCGGCTCCGCCATGCCCATGTTCAAGGCGCTGAAGGCGTGCCCGGACGCCGTGGTGATCAAGCCCGACTTCACGAAGTACGTCGCCGAGAGCAAACGCATCTTCGACAAGGTGCGGGCCCTGACGCCGCTGGTGCAGACGCTGTCCCTGGACGAGGCGTGGATGGACCTGAAGGGCACCGAGCGGCTGAACGGCGGCCCGCCGATCCTTCAGCTGGTGCGGCTGCAGAAGGAGATCGAGGACGAGACCGGTCTGACGGTCTCCATCGGCCTGGCGCCCAACCGCTTCCTCGCCAAGGTGGCGTCGGAGATGGACAAGCCGCGCGGCTTCACCGTGCTGGGGACGGAGGCGGCGGCGACGCTGGCCCCTCGGCCCGTGACCATCCTGCCGGGGGTCGGGCCGGTGTTCGCGAAGACGCTGCGCAGCGACGGCTTCAGCACCGTCGGCGACCTGGCGAAGGCGGATCTGCGCGATCTGGCGAAGCGCTATGGCGAATGGGGTCTGCGGCTTCACGATCTGGCGAACGGCAAGGACGCCCGCGCCGTGAACCCGGAGCGCGACCGCAAGGGCATGAGCGCCGAGACCACCTTCAACCACGACCTGACCGACCGCGAGGCGCTGGAGGCCGAGCTGTGGCCGTTGTGCGAGAAGCTGGCGTCCAAGGCGCGGCGCGACGGCGTGGCGGGACGGTCGATCGTGCTGAAGCTGCGGCGAACGGACTTCCGGATCATCACGCGGCGCACCACGCCCGCCGAGCCGGTGCAGACGGCGCGCGGTCTGTTCGCCGAGGGACGGCGGCTGCTGGGGCCGGAACTTGGCATTCCGTATCGCCTGATCGGCATCGGCCTGGCGGACGTCGAGGACGCCGTCGACGCTCCGGCCGCCCTGTTCGAGACCGAGGCCGCGCGCACCTTGAAGACCGAGACGGCCGTCGACGCCCTGCGCGCGAAGTTCGGCCCGGGCGCCGTGGTGGCCGGCCGGGCGCTGAAGGGGCGCTCAACCCGGTCTTAAGCCCCCTGCCCTAGCGTCGGCGGGATGCAGGCCTTCGTCGACAAGATGCGCCGCCGGGCCGGACGGTGGCTGGACCGCCGTCCGGTGCGCGTGCGCGCGCCCGGCGGCATGCTGAGCCTCAGCTTCGACGACTTTCCCGAGACGGCGTGGACCGAGGCGGGACCGGTGCTGGCCCAGCACGGGGTCAAGGCCACCTACTACGTCTGCGGCGGACTGGAGCGCGGCGAGAATCTGGGCCTGCCCCAGTTCACAGCAGACCACATGCGGGAGCTGTTCTTCGCCGGGCACGAGGTGGGCTGCCACACCTATGAGCACGTCTCGACCCTGACCCTCTCTCCGGCGGAGCTGGGCCGCAGTCTGGCCCGCAATGCCCTGTGGGTCGCCGACCGGCTGGACGGACACGTGATGGAAACCTTCGCCTATCCCTTCGGCGACGTGGCGCTGGGGGCGAAATCGATCATTGATTTGCGGTTCGCGCTCGGGCGCGGCGTGCGGAACGGCGTCAACGCCGGGACGGAGGATCGCAACGCCCTGAAGGCCATAGGTCTGGAGAGCCGCCGCCTGCCCGGATACGACCTCGACGCCCTCTGCGCCGAGGCCGCGGCCAGGGACGGCTGGCTGATCGCCTACGGCCATGACGTGTCGGACGCGCCGACGCCCTATGGCTGCACCGCCCGCGATCTGGAGCGGCTGGTCCTCGCGGCGAAGTCGGCCGGGCTGACGATCGTGCCGGTGGCCGAGGGATGGCGTCGCCTCGCGGCCTAGGCGCCGCGCGCGTTCGCCCAGGCGATCAGCGCCTTGCGCGGCCAGGCGACCAGCCAGCTGCGCGGCAGATATTCCCCGCTCTCGATCAGGGCGCGGCGACTGCCGGGGCTCGCGGCGGCGCGTTCGGTGTGGATCTCGCCCGGCCCCTGATGAACCATCCAGGCGCCGCCCTTCAGCGGGTTCAGCCGCAGGTGGGCCAGACGCGGGCTGATGGTCTCCAGCGGCGGATCGTAGAACCAGCTGGAGCCGATCATGCCGGCCAGCTCGGGCCGGACCTTGCAGATCTCAGCCGCGGTGGCCCAGGCGCGGTTCCACCCCTCCTCGGTGAAGTCCTCCAGATGCCGGCTCTCGGTGTGCACCTGCAGCCAGGGCCGGTTCGCGCCGTGGCGGACGTAGTTGATCAACGGGCCGATCCCGCGCCCGGACAGGGCGTGGCGGACGCTCTCGCCGGGTCCCATCGGCGAGGACAGGTCGATGATCTGCGTCTTTGCCCCCGGCACCGACAGGGCCAGGGCGAAGCGCACGTCCTTGGCCCAGAAGTCGCGGTCATAGGGGCCCGTGTCGCCGGCCAGAAACTCGGCCGTCTTCTCGATCCAGTAGGGATACAGCTCCATCACCGCCGGCGGCATGCCGGCCGCACTGGCACGTTCCATGACGCCCAGCGTCCAGGCCGCGATCAGGCCGCGGCGGGCGTCGTCGGTGGCGCCTTGACCCAAGACGGCGTCGACCTCCTGCGCCGGCAGATCGAAATTCCAGTGGGTGGCCGCGGCGGCGGCGCGGGCGGCTGCGGGTTCGACGGCGGCGTCGACGCGGGCGCGGTCGGCGTCGCTCATCCGGGCGATGACGGCGCGCAGCGACGCCTCGACGGGGTTCGGTCGCATATCCATGGTCGACAGACTGCCGCATCCGGGTGAGCGTTCCCTTAAGGGCCGTGACGCGGCGCACGGGCCTCGCTAAACAGCGGCCGAAGCAACTCCGGAGCCCCGCATGTCCGTCGCCGCCCGCCTGTCCGATCTCGGCATCGTCCTGCCCGAACCCGCGAAGGCCGTGGCCAACTATGTGCCGTGGGTGCGCAGCGGGAACCTGGTCCACATCTCGGGCCAGCTGTCCAACGACGCGGCCGGCGGCGTGCTGGGCACCGTGGGCGTGGACGTGACGCCGGAGCGGGCGAAGGAGGCGGCGCGCCTGTGCGGCGTCAACCTGCTGGCCCAGATGTCGGCGGCGCTGGACGGCGATCTGGAGCGCGTCGAGCGCATCGTGAAACTGGGCGGCTTCGTCCAGGCGGGCCCGGACTTCTCGGCCATTCCGGCGGTGATCAACGGCTGTTCGGACCTGATGGTCGAGGTTTTCGGCGACAAGGGGCGTCACGCCCGCTCGGCCGTCGGGGTCTATCGCCTGCCGCTGAACTTCGCCGTCGAGATCGACGCGATCGTCGAGGTGCGGTGAGCCTCACCGCCCTCGTCCATCAGACCGTCGCCGAGATCGGGCGCGAGGCCTGGGACGCCCTCGCCGCGCCGACGGGCGATCCGTTCGTCTCGTTCGACTTCCTCGACGCCTGCGAGGCGTCGGGCAGCGCCGTGCCGCGGCAGGGCTGGGCGGGACGGCATCTGACCCTTGAGGACGAAGGCCGGCTGATCGGCGCCCTGCCCCTGTGGCTGAAGGGGCATTCCCAGGGCGAGTACGTCTTCGACCACGCCTGGGCCGACGCCTTCCAGCGGGCGGGCGGGGAGTACTATCCCAAGCTGCTCTCGGCCGTGCCCTTCACGCCGGTCACGGGGCCGCGTCTGCTCGTCGCGCCGGGCGAGGACGCAGACGCCGTGCGGGCGGGTCTCCTGGAGGCGGCGATCGGACTGGGGGAGAGGCTGGGCGTCTCCTCCCTGCACGTGAACTTCCCGACGACGGCGGAGTGGGACTGGCTGGGCGACGCCGGCCTGCTCAAACGTCAGGACCTGCAGTTCGTCTGGCGCGACCGGGGCTATGGGGACTTCGAGGGGTTTCTGGCCGCCCTCTCTTCCGGGCGGCGCAAGTCGATCCGGCGCGAGCGGCGTGAGGCACAGCGGGGTCTCGACATTCGCGTCTTGACCGGAAAGGCCGTTCGATCATCGCATTGGGATGCGTTCTTCGCCTTCTACATGGATACCGGCGGGCGAAAGTGGGGCCGCCCCTACCTGACGCGCGACTTCTTCGCCCGCATCGGCGAGACCATGGCCGACCGCGTCGCCCTGATCCTGGCGTTCGACGACGGCGCCCCCGTCGCGGGCGCCCTGAACTTCATCGGGCGCGACGCCCTCTACGGCCGCCAGTGGGGCACGCTGGTCGAAAGACCCTTCCTGCACTTCGAGCTCTGCTACTACCGGGCGATCGAGCTGGCGCTGGAGCTGGGTCTGTCCCGCGTCGAGGCGGGCGCGCAGGGCGAGCACAAGCTGGGGCGCGGCTATCTGCCCGAGCGGGTGCATTCGGCGCACTGGATCGCGCACCCCGGCCTGAGGCGCGCCGTCGCCGACCATCTTGAAGGCGAGCGCGCGGCCGTGGACGCCGAGATTTCGATGTTGCGCCGGGAAGGCTCGCCCTATCGCGAGACCTGAGGCGTCAGATGTTCCGACCGGCGATCAGGGTGTTGCGCACCCGGCGCCCCAGCGGATCGCGGGCCGTCCAGGTCTGGCCGACCTCGGCCTCGACCATGCGGCTGCAGAAGCGCGGGATCAGCATGCTGGGCCGGATGTGGGTCAGGCAAACGTTGTGGCCCTCGACGCGCCAGCGCGCGGTGATGCGCCGGCCGTCGCTGAAGTGGGCGGTGTAGGCGCCGTCGGGGTTGAACCAGTGCTTCACCCAGCCGCCGTCCGGATAGTTCGACACGATCGTGTTGCCGAACGCCGACGACATCCCCGACTGGGCCGCGACCGGCGCGGCGACGCCCCCCAATCCCAGAACCACGCACCCGAACAGCCACGCCCTCACGCGCATTCAACCCCTCCAACCAGTCCGTCCCCGGCGGCAATCTTACCGAATGTTCACGAAAGGCAAGAGGTTTCGCGCGAGGTGCGCGATCCCGCGAATACTTGACTCCCACGTGGGGAAAAGCCATATGCGCCGGCACGTTCGGGACAGGATGGCGATCCGCGCCGCCCGCACGCCCATGAGGGGCGGTTCCGCAGACGTCACGCCCTGAAACGTTCAGGGCCATCACCCTGTCGCCGCCCCGCCCCTCCCTGATCCGGGAACTGGGCCGGGCGGTTTTCCTGCAAGGACCGAATGACCGAATTCTCACAGCTGGGCCTCTCGCCCACCACGCTGAGCGCCGTCGCCGCGACGGGCTACACCACCGCCACGCCGATCCAGGAACAGGCCATCCCCGTGGCCCTGGCCGGACGCGACGTGCTGGGCATCGCCCAGACCGGCACCGGCAAGACCGCCGCCTTCACCCTTCCGCTGATCGAGCGGCTGGCCACCGGCCGGGCCCGCGCCCGCATGCCGCGGGCCCTGGTTCTGGCCCCGACCCGCGAACTGGCCGACCAGGTCGCCGAAAGCTTCGCCAAATACGCCAAGGGCACCAAGCTGAGCTGGGCCCTGCTGATCGGCGGCGTCTCCATGGCCGATCAGGTCGCCGCCCTGACCAAGGGCGTGGACGTCCTGATCGCCACGCCCGGCCGCCTGATCGACCTGTTCGAGCGCGGCAAGATGCTGCTGACCGGCGTCGAGGTGATGGTCGTCGACGAAGCCGACCGCATGCTGGACATGGGCTTCATCCCGGACATCGAGAAGATCTTCAAACTGACGCCGCCGCGGCGCCAGACCCTGTTCTTCTCGGCCACCATGCCGCCCGAGATCACCCGGCTGACGACGCAGTTCCTCAAGGATCCGACGCGGATCGAGGCCAGCCGCCCGGCCATGACGGCCGAGACCATCACCCAGTACACGGTGCGGCTGAGGACCAGCGATCCGAAGGCCAAGCGCGACGCCCTGCGCAAACTGGTGGCGCGCGACGACGTGAAGAACGGCATCGTGTTCTGCAACCGCAAGTCCGAAGTCGACGTCGTCGCCAAGTCGCTGAAGAAGCACGGCTTCGACGCCGCGCCGATCCACGGCGACCTGGACCAGAGCCTGCGCATGAAGACGCTGGCGGCGTTCCGGGCCGGGGATCTGAAGCTGCTGGTGGCGTCGGACGTCGCGGCGCGCGGCCTGGACATTCCGGACGTCAGCCACGTGTTCAACTACGACGTCGCGCACCATGCCGACGACTATGTGCACCGGATCGGCCGGACCGGCCGCGCCGGACGCAAGGGCCAGACCTTCATGATCGTGACGCCGTCGGACGACAAGGCGTTGGACAAGGTCCTGAAGCTGATCAAGATGACGCCCGAGGAGCTGGTGCTGGACGGCCCGGCCGAACGCGCCCCGCGAGCAGAAGTGCCCGCCGCCGCCGAGGGCGACGCTCCCCGCCCCGCCCGCTCGCGCAGCCGCCGTCGCACCGGCGACCGGGCCGTCGAGGCCGAGGCCGCGACCGAGGCCGCGCCCGTTCCGGATCTCTCCGCCGTGGCGGAGGCCGTCGAGGCGCCCGTCCTGACCGGGGCGCCTGAAGTCGCCGCCGACGAGCCTCGCGGCGACCGCCCGCGTCGCGACCGCGGCGGGCGCGGCCGGGGCCGCGATCGGGACCGCGCTCCGCGTGCGGCGTCGGAAGCGACCGAGGACGCCCCCGCCCCGCGCGGCCGTCCCTTCGGCGACGCCGACATCCCCGCCTTCCTGCGCCGGCCAGTCGTCATCGGCGCTTGAAGCCGTTCCCGAATCCGCGATCTTCCAGCCGCGCTTAACCCGCCGTTACGCTTCGGGGGCTAGGCTCGGGGAACCAAGAATGCGGGGGAACGCATGGCCAAGGTCGTAGAAACGACCCTGCGCGGTCCGGAGGCCTATGGCCTCGCGCGGCGCGTGCTGGACGAGATGGAAGCCGCGGGCGTCTGGCCGACGCCGGTCAATTTCGAGCTGTGGCTGCACCACCTCGGCGAGCCTGAGGGCCCTCTGGGTCAGGAGATCCGCCGCATCCTGGCCGCCGGCGAACCCTTCACCGAGGCCGTGTCCGACATGCTGGCGGCGGAGTACCTGCCGCGCGGCCGCCTGTCGGAAGAAATTCGCGACGCCGGCCGGGTGCTGGACCGCGAACTGACCAGCGTCGCCACCGCCATCGCCAAGGCGCACAAGAACCAGTCGGAGTACGGCCAGGTGCTGGCCGGCGCCTCGGCCGACATGGAAGGCGCCGCTTCGCCCGAGAGCCTGCGCACCGTCGTCGACGGCCTGGCCACGGCGACCCGCAAGGTGCAGAAGCAGAACGCCGACCTCGAGAAGCGCCTCGACGCCTCGACCCGCGAGGTCGCCAGGCTGCGTGAGCACCTGGAGCAGGTGCGCCGCGACGCCATGACGGACGCCCTGACCAATCTGGCGAACCGCAAGGCCTTCGACGAGCATCTGGAAGCCTGCGTCGAAGCCGCCCACCGAGACGGCCGCGACCTGGTGCTGGCCGTCGTCGACATCGATCATTTCAAGCGGTTCAACGACACCTGGGGGCACCAGACGGGCGACCAGGTCATCCGCTACGTGGCCAGCGTGCTGGGCCGGCTGGCGCGCACGCCGCGCATGGCCGCCCGCTACGGCGGCGAGGAGTTCGCCGTCATCTTCCCCAACGAGGACTCAGCCACCGTCGAGGCCGCGCTGGAGGACGTCCGCACCGAGATCGCCTCGCGCAGCCTGCGCCGTCGGTCGACCGACGACGAGTTGGGCGCGGTCACCATCTCGGCCGGCCATGCCCGGCTGGCCCGCGGCGAGACGGCGGCCGCCCTGCTGGGACGCGCGGACGAAGCCCTGTACGCCTCCAAGCACGGCGGCCGGAACCGCGTCACCTGCGCCGAGAGCGCGCAGAGGGCCGCCGCCTGAAGCTTCGCCTTGAACCGGCCACGTCGCCCCTCATGATGGCCGCATGATCCGCAGCTTCGCCTTCGCCGCCGCCTACTGGTCGCTGTCGATCGCCTACACATTGGCGGCGGTGATCGCGGCGCTGCTGCCTGGGCGCGCGGCGACGGGCTGGATCATCCGCCGCTACGTCCGCCGCATGGTTCAGGCGATGCGCGTTCTGGCCGCAATCAAAGTGGACGTGCGCGGCCGCGAGCGCCTGCCCGACGGCGCCTTCATCATCGCGGCCAAACACCAGAGCTGGGGGGACGGATTCTGCGTCTATGACCAGTTCGACGACCTGGCCTTCGTGACGGGCGACCACCTGGAGAAATTTCCGCTGATGGCCACGGTGCTGCGCAAGCTGGGGGCCATCGTCGTCGACAACTGCGGGGGCCGCGAAGCGCGCGACTCGCTGAAGCAGCGCGGCGCCGACGCCCATCGGGAGGGACGGAAGATCCTGATCTATCCGGAGGGCAATCTGGCGAAGGTCGGCGAGAAGTTCCGCTATCGGTCCGGCGTCTGGCACATGTACCGCGACTTCGACATGCCGGTGGTCCCGCTGGCGACGAACCTCGGCCTGTTCTGGCCGCAGGAGGCGTTCGAGAAGCGTCCGGGGACGGCGACGATCGAGTTTCTGCAGCCGATCCCGACCGGCCTGCCCAAGGAAGAATTCATGGCGCGACTTGAGGCGGCGGTCGAGAACCGCACGGCAGAACTGATCGCCGAGGCGACGGGTGGCCCGGTCACACCAGCGGTGCAGGTGCCGACGCCGGATGAGGTGAAGAAGGCGGCTCAAGGAGCAGCGAGGTGAATATCCTCCTCGCCGTTTTGGTCCTGCTCGGCGCCTCTACGGCCCGCCAAGAACCTCCGCCGTCGCCCCCCAACCGCATCGAGTGGGTTCGAACGCCGTCGAGTGAGGAGCTCGCAGACTGTGCGGCAGTCACCGAACTTCCCGCCGCCGGGACAGCAGAGTTGTCATGTCAGGCGGGCGCGGAGGGAGAGCTGACGTCCTGTAAAGCCCGGGCGTCTCATCCGATACTTGAGAGAGTGGCGCGATGCACCGCCCCACACTTCAAGGCGCATCCCCGCCATTCACATCAGACAGTGACGTTTACGATCGAGTTTCGCAGCAGCGACGAGTGAGCCTCAACCCGTCGCCGGCGTGATCGTCACGCTCTCGCCGCAGCCGCAGGCGTCGGTCTGGTTCGGGTTGCGGAAGACGAATTTCGAGGCCAGCGGCGTGACCTCCCAGTCGATCTCGGTGCCGATCAGATACAGGATCGCCTTCCCCTCAATCACCACACGCGCGCCGTCGAAGTCGACCGCCTCGTCGAACGAGCTGACCACGTCCGTCAGGCTGAAGACGTATTCCTGACCGGCGCAGCCGCCGTTCTTGACGCCGATCTTCAGCCCGACCTTGTCGGGATTGGCGGCCAGAAGCGCGCGCACGCGGTCGGCGGCGGCCGGCGTCAGGGTGACGACCGAGGGGCGCGGGCGGCGCGGGGCGGGGGTGACGACGGGTTCGCTCATCAGAACATGTTCAGCTGCAGCTTGGCCTCGTCGCTCATGCGCGAGGGGTCCCACGGGGGATCGAAGACCAAGTTCGCCTTCGCCGATTTCACGCCCTCGACCTTGGCCACGGCGTCCTCGATCCAGCCCGGCATCTCGCCGGCGACGGGACAGCCGGGGGCGGTCAGCGTCATCTCGATGTCGACGTCGCGGTCGTCGGACAGGTCGACCTTGTAGATCAGGCCCAGCTCATAGACGTCGACCGGGATTTCCGGGTCGAACACGGTCTTCAGCGCCGCCACGATGTCGTCGGTCAGGCGCGCGATCTCGTCCTGCGACAGGGCGCTGGCCTGAGGCTCGTCCCAGGCGGCGGCGAAGTCGGCGTTGTCGGAGATGGGCGCGCTCATACGAAGAAGTCTCTGGCCTTGATCAGGGCGTCGGCGAAGGCGTCGGCCTCCTCCAGGGTGTTATATAGGGCGAAGCTGGCGCGTCCGCTCGACGTCAGGCCGAAACGCTGCGCCAGCGGCTCGGCGCAGTGCAGGCCGGCGCGGATCGCCACGCCGTAGCGGTCCATGATCTGGGCCACGTCGTGGGCGTGCGCCCCCTCCACGGTGAAGGCGAAGATGGCGCCCTTGCCCGGCGCCGTGCCGATCTCGGTCAGCCAGTTCACGCCCGACAGCCGCTCCCGCACCCGCTCCAGCAGAGCCGCCTCATGGGCCCGCACGGCGGCGGGGTCGAAGGCGGCGTACCAGTCGATCGCCGCGCCCAGTCCGATCGCCTCCAGGATCGGCGGCGTGCCCGCCTCGAACCGGTGCGGCGGCTTGGCATAGGTGACGCGGTCCATCGCCACCGTCTCGATCATCTCGCCCCCGCCCTGGAACGGCGGCAGAGCCTCCAGCGCGCCCTCGGTCCCGATCAGGGCGCCGATGCCGGTGGGCCCGAACAGCTTGTGCCCGGTGAGGACGTAGAAGTCGCAGCCGATGGCGGCCACGTCCGGCGCGCAGTGCACCGCGCCCTGGCAGCCGTCGATCAGCACCTGGGCCCCCGCCGCGTGCGCCAGCCGCGTGATCTCGGCCACCGGGTTCACCGTGCCCAGCACGTTGGACATGTGGGTGACCGCCACCATCCGCGTCCTCGGCCCCAGCAGGTCGGCATAGGCGGCCATGTCCAGCGAACCGTCGTCCAGCACCGGGATCCATTTCAGCACCGCCCCGTGCCGCTCGCGCAGCAGGTGCCAGGGCACGATGTTGGAGTGATGCTCCATCTGGCTGACGACGATCTCGTCGCCCGGTCGGAGGCTCTGACCCAGCCCGGCCGCCACCAGATTGATCGCCTCGGTGCCGCCCTTGGTGAAGACCACGCGCTCGGGCGCCTCGGCCCCCACGAAGCGCGCGACGCTCTCGCGCGCGGCCTCGAAGGCCTCGGTGGTCTCGTTGGCGAGCGTGTGCAGGCCGCGATGGACGTTGGCGTAGCTGCCCTCCATCGCCCGCGTCATCGCCTCGATCACCGCGCGCGGCTTCTGCGCGCTGGCGGCGGAGTCCAGATAGACCAGCGGCCGCCCGTTCACCTGCCGCGACAGGATCGGGAACCGGGCGCGGACGGAGGCCACGTCGAGGGGGGTCACAGTCGCGCCGTCAGCCATTCCCGCACCCCCTCGCGCGCGCCGTCGTGCTCGATGCGGTCGACGACCTCGAACAGAAACGCCTGGGTCAGAAGCGCCCTCGCCTCCTCCGCCGGCAGGCCGCGCTGCTGCATGTAGAACAGGGCGCTCTCGTCCAGCGTGCCGACGGTGTTGCCGTGCGCGCACTGCACGTCGTCGGCATAGATGATCAGCTCCGGCTTGGCATCGACCTCGCCGCGTTCGGACAGGATCAGGGCGTTGTGGGCCATGCGGGCGTCGGTCCCGTCGGCGCCGCGCTCCACCACGATCTTGCCCTGGAACACCCCGCGCGCCGTGTCGCGCACGACGCCCTTGACCAGCTGGCTGGTCTGGCCGTCGAGCCCGGCGTGGGTGACCACGCTGGTCAGGTCGGCGTGCCGCTCGCCGGACAGTGCATAAAGCCCGTCCATGCGGACGGAGGCGCCCTGGCCCGGGTGGCTGACGTGGGTCTCGAAGCGCTGGAGCCTGGCGCCGTCCGTCGCCGTGACCTGCTCGAACGTGGCGCCGGGCGAAAGGGTCACCTCGGCCCTGACGAAGGCGAGAGCGTCCGCCGCGTCCTCGCCCAGCACGATCCGCGTCAGGGAGGCGCCCTCGCCCACGGAAATCTTGAGCCGCGTGTTGGCGACGTAGCCGGCGGCGCGCCCCTCGTGGCTCTCCAGCAGGACCAGCCGGGACCCGGCCGTCACCTCGATCGCCGCCTCCGGCTGATGTCCGGCGCCGTCGGCGGTCGAGACGAAGCGAAGGCGCATCGGCGCCTCACCCCGGCCCTTGGCGACGATCCCCGGAAACCCTTCGCAGCGGCCGTTGACGAAGGCCAACTCCTCGCCGCCCAGCGCCGCGAACGGCCCGCCCGGCGCAACCTCGGCCTCCGGAGACGCCGGCGGCGTGTCCCGCAGCAGACGGCGCACGTCGGTGTACTTCCACGCCTCGACGCGCCGCGACGGGAAGGACGACGGATCGCGAAGATCGAGCCGCTGCGCCGTCACGCCGCCCCCTGAAGCGCTTCTGGCGCGTACTTGTCGTAGCCCTCGGCCTCCAGCTGCAGGGCCAGCTCCGGGCCGCCCGAGGCGACGATCCGACCCGCCGCCAGCACGTGCACCCGGTCCGGCCGGATGTAGTCCAGCAGGCGCTGGTAGTGGGTGATGACCAGCATCGACCGCTCCGGCGACCGCAGGGCGTTCACGCCGTCGGCGACGATGCGCAGGGCGTCGATGTCGAGGCCGGAATCCGTCTCGTCGAGGATCAGCAGCGACGGCTCCAGCAGGACCATCTGCAGGATTTCCATCCGCTTCTTCTCGCCGCCCGAGAAGCCGACGTTCAGGGGCCGCTTCAGCATGTCGAAATTCATCTTCAGGCGGGTCGACGCGGCGCGGACCAGCTTCAGGAAGTCCGGCGCCGACACCTCGGCCTCGCCCCGCGCGCGCTTCTGGGCGTTCAGCGCCGTGCGGATGAAGGTCATGGCCGGCACGCCGGGGATCTCCAGCGGATACTGGAACGACAGGAAGACGCCCTTCGCGGCGCGCTCGGCCGGGTCCAGCGCCAGCAGGTCCTCGCCGTCCCACGACGCCGATCCGGCGGTCGCCTCATATCCCGGCCGTCCGGTCAGGGCGTAGCCCAGCGTCGACTTGCCGGCCCCGTTCGGCCCCATGACGGCGTGCACCTCGCCCGCCGGGACGTCGAGCGTCAGCCCGTTGAGGATCGGCTTGTCGCCGACGGTGACGTGGAGGTTGAAGATGGAGAGCATTCTGGTCAGTTCAGGAATTGAGGGTGAAAGGTCGCCGTCGCTCCTTCGGAGCGCACGACGATCTTGTAGGGGCAGTCTTCGTCGGCCCCGCAGTCCTGACGGTCGACGGTCGGCTCGGCCGCGAACAGGGCCAAAAGGGCGCGCTGGACCGCGACGTCGCGATCGTCGCAGGTCGGCTGGGCGCCTGACGTCTTCATCACGGCCGGGTTCTCCCGCGTCGGCAGATGGCCCGTCGCCTCACCGCAGCCCCGCAGGCTGTAGGTCGTTCGCGAAATGGACAGCATCTGCCCGGGCACGGAGTCGAAGCCGGTGAGGGACTGCAGCCGCCAGATCCCGTCCGACGGGCTGCGGTTCGCGGCGTCGATGCGGGTGGCCTCGGCCGCAGCGTCCGGTTCGGGTGCTTGGCATCCGGCGGCCAGAAGGGCCATGACGAAGAGCGCGGCGCGCCTCATCCCACGCTCCCTTCCAGACTGATCGCGACCAGCTTCTGCGCCTCGACGGCGAACTCCATCGGCAGCTCCTGCAGCACGTCGCGGACGAAGCCGTTGACCAGCAAGGCCACGGCCTCCTCCTCCGACAGGCCGCGCTGCTGGGCGTAGAACAGCTGGTCCTCCGACAAGCGCGTCGTCGTCGCCTCATGCTCCAGCTGGGCCGAGCCGTTGCGGGCCTCGATGTAGGGGATGGTGTGGCTGCCGCACTCCTTGCCGATCAGCAGGCTGTCGCACTGGGTGAAGTTGCGCACGCCCGTGGCCTTGGGGTGCACCGAGACCAGGCCGCGATAGGTCGAATCCGACCGCCCCGCCGACACCGCCTTGGCGATGATCCGCGACTTCGAGTTCTTGCCCAGGTGCACCATCTTGGTGCCCGTGTCCGCCTGCTGCCGGCCGTTGGTGATGGCGATGGAATAGAACTCGCCCGAGCTCTCCTCGCCCTTCAGCAGGCAGGACGGGTACTTCCAGGTGACGGCCGAGCCGGTCTCCACCTGCGTCCACGACACCTTCGACCGGTCGCCGCGGCAGTCGGCGCGCTTGGTGACGAAGTTGTAGATGCCGCCCCTGCCCTCGGCGTCGCCGGGGTACCAGTTCTGGACGGTCGAATATTTGATCTCGGCGTCGTCCAGCGCGACCAGCTCGACCACCGCGGCGTGCAGCTGGTTCTCGTCGCGCATGGGGGCGGTGCAGCCCTCCAGATAGGAGACGTAGCTGCCCTTGTCGGCGATGATCAGCGTCCGCTCGAACTGGCCGGTCTGGCTGGCGTTGATGCGGAAATAGGTCGACAGCTCCATCGGGCAGCGCACGCCCGGCGGGACATAGACGAACGAGCCGTCGCTGAAGACCGCGCTGTTCAGGGCCGCGAAATAGTTGTCGCTGACCGGCACGACGGTGCCGAGATATTGCCGCACCAGCTCAGGATGTTCCCGCAAGGCCTCGGAAATGGGCATGAAAATCACGCCCGCCTTCGCCAGCTCGGCCTTGAAGGTGGTGACCACGCTGACGCTGTCGAACACGGCGTCCACCGCCACCTTCGGCGCGCCCTGCACGCCCGCCAGCACCTCCTGCTCCTTCAGCGGGATGCCCAGCTTGCGATAGACCTCGAGCAGCTCGGGATCGACCTCGTCGAGCGACTTCGGCCCCTCCTTCTGCTTCGGCGCGGCGTAGTAATGGAGGTCCTGATAGTCGACGGGTTCGTACCGGACCGAAGCCCAGGTGGGCTCCTCCATCGCGAGCCAGCGCTCATAGGCGGCCAGACGCCACTCCAGCATCCACTGCGGCTCGCCCTTCTTCTCCGAGATGAAGCGCACGATGTCGGCGTTGAGGCCCTTCGGCGCGAACTCGGTGTCGACGTCCGAGGTGAAGCCGTACTTGTAGCGTTCCAGCTCCACGACGGCGTCGACGGTTTCCTTGACGGCGGCCATCAGGCGACCTCCGCCTGTCTGGCCCTGGCCTGACGTTTCGCCCAGGCCTCCAGCCAGGCGTCGGCGAAGCGGACCCAGTCGGCCTCGGTCGTGCCCCAGCCGCCCGAGATGCGGATGCCGTTGGTGGCCAGCGAGGTGCGGCCGGTGGCCAGAATGGCGCGCGACGGCTTGATCTTGCCCGACGAGCAGGCGCTGCCGCCCGACACCATGACGCCCATCAGATCCAGCGTGATCAGCTGCTGCGGGCTGTCCCATCCGGGCGCGGCCATGAACAGGGTGTTGGGCAGGCGCGGCGCGCCCTCGGCGATGATGACGGCGCCGGCGGCCTTCACCCGTGCCTCGGCGGCGTCGCGCCACGCCTTGTGCGCCTCCGCCAGCGGCAGGTCGCGCGCGGCGCAATCGGCGGCCGTGCCGAAGCCGGCGATGCCCGGCACGTTCTCGGTGCCGGCGCGCAGGCCGCGCTCCTGCCCCGCGCCGTGCAGGATGCGCACGGCCTCGCGGCCGTCCTTCAGCACCAGCGCGCCCACGCCCTGCGGCCCGCCCAGCTTGTGCGCGGACAGGGTCAGGGAGTCGGCGCCGAGATCGCGCAGGTTCACCGGGATCTTGCCCGCCGACTGGATGGCGTCGACGTGCAGCCAGCCGCCCGCCGCGCGCACCAGCTTCGCCGCCTCGGCCATCGGCTGGATCGCGCCGCTCTCGTTGTTGCCGTGGTGGATCGCCACCACCGCCTTGCCCGGCAGGGCCAGCAGCTGCTGCAGCTTCTTGAGGTCGACCACGCCGTCGCGATCGACCGGCAGCATCTTGACCGGCTTGCCCGACGCCGTCGCCGCCTCGGCCACGCAGGGGTGCTCGGTGGCCCCGACGATCAGCCGCTCGCAGCCCGCCGCGATGGCGCTGACGATGGCCTGGGCATTGGATTCCGTGCCGCCGGACGAGAAGACCACCGCCGTCGGATCGGCCCCGACCAGATCGGCGACCTGCGCCCGCGCGGTTTCGATCCGCGCCCGCGCGCGGCGTCCGGCGGCGTGCACCGCGGACGGATTGCCGTTGTCCGCCAGCGCCTTGGCCATGACCTCCTGAACTTCGGGGCGAACCAGACCGGAGGCGTTGTAGTCGAGATAGACGGGGCTCTTCGCGGTCACGCCGCCGCTCCTTCAGTCAGCACGGGCGCGGCACGACGGCGCAGTCCGGTGCGCTTCATCACCACGTCCTCCAGCGAAACGGCCGCCAGATAGGCGTGGATCTCGGCGCCCAGGTCCTCCCACAGCCAGTGGGTGATGCAGCGCTCGCCGCCGGCCATGCAGCCGCGCGGCGTGCCCTGAACGGCGCACCGGACGGCACGGATCGGCTCGTCGACGGCCAGCACGATGTCGGCCACGGCCGTCTCGGCCGGGGTGCGCGCCAGCCGATAGCCGCCGCCGGGTCCGCGGACGCTCAGGACCAGCCCGGCCTTTCTCAGGCGGGCGAACAGCTGCTCCAGATAGCTGAGCGAAATCTCCTGCCGCGCGGCGATCTCGGCCAGCGACACGGCGCGCGCGTCACCGGCCTCGGCCCGGCCGTTGCGGGCCAGATCGGCCATCGCCATGACGGCGTAGCGTCCCTTGGTCGACAGGCGCATTCGGGTCCTCAAAAATCGCGCGCATTCACGGGGCTCTGTGCTAGAACCCGCGCCCTTGAGAGGGCCGCGCGCCGTGCCGGGGACTTAGAAAGTCCTACCCCCGCGGTCAAGTATTGCGCCTGGCCGAAACGACGATTGAGACGGAAAACGATGCCTGAAGTCATCCTGCCCGGCGCCTCGGGCCGCATCGAGGGTCGCTATTCGCCGGGCAAGCGCCCCAACGCCCCCATCGCCCTGATCCTGCACCCGCACCCCAAGGCGGGCGGGCACATGAACAATCCGGTGGCGGTGACGCTGTTCCAGCTGTTCCAGAAGCGGGGCTTCGCGACGCTGCGCTACAACAGCCGCGGCGTCGGCAAGTCGCAGGGCGAGTTCGACAGCGGCATCGGCGAACTGGCCGACGCGGCCACCGCTCTGGACTGGCTGCAGGCCAACAATCCGGCGGCGTCGCAGACCTGGGTCGCCGGCTATCAGTTCGGGGCCTACATCGGCATGCAGCTGCTGATGCGCCGGCCCGAGACGGACGGCTTCATCTCCGTCTCGCCGCCCTCGAACATCTACGACTTCAGCTTCCTGGCCCCCTGCCCGGCCTCGGGCCTGTTCCTGCACGGCACGGCCGACACCATCGTGCCGCCGGTCGAGGTCGAGCGCGTGGTCAACAAGCTGCGCACCCAGAAGGGCATCGTCATCGACTATGAGCTGGAAGAGGGCGCGACCCACTTCTGGCAGGATCACGTCGACGCCGTGGAGCGCCGGGTCGGCGCCTATCTGGACAAGCGGCTGGAAGAGAACCCGGCCTGACGCCCGCGCTGGACCTTGTGCAGTCGAAGTCCACCGGATTGTCCAAGGTTGTGCAGCGACTTCAGTAAAGCAGGAACGCCCTGCGCCCTTCCTCCCACGCCCGCTCGTCCGGCTCGGCGACCGCGTCCAGATCGCCGGCCTGCGCTTCCGCGTCGTCGACCCATTCCCGCAACTGCGGCCCGCCGTTGATGACGTCGATGGCCAGCCTGTCGAACACGTACTCGTACGGAAAGTCGCGCCACAGGTCGTAGTCGGGGCGCAGTCGGCGGATGGCCTTGAACGCCAGCGCCTGCACCCGCCAGGGTCGGAAGGCGGCGTGGTCGTAGCTCGGGTCGTCGACGTGGATCTGGACCCCGTTGCACAACAGGCCCGCGTGCTTGTGGAAGGTCGGCTGGAACCAGACGTCGCGCAGGCGGCACCCGTTCAGCCACTGCGGCGCGAAGGCCTGCATTTCGGCGATGATGGCGCGGGCGTCGAGATCCGGCGCGCCGAACAGCTCCAGCGGGCGGGTCGTGCCGCGCCCCTCGGACAGGGTCGTGCCCTCCAGCATCACCGTGCCGGCATAGGCGCGGGCCATCGAGACGTTGGGCGCGTTGGGGCTGGGGTTGATCCAGCTGCGCTCGTTCAGGGGCCAGCCCCATCCGGGGCCTTCGTCGGGCCGCCAGCCCTCCATCTCGATGACGCGATAGTCGACCTCGAGGTTGAAGGTCCTGATGAACCACCGGCCCATCTCGCCCAGCGTCATGCCGTGGCGCATCGGCATAGGACCCGCGCCGACGAAGCTCTCCCAGCCGGGGCGGAGGGTCGTTCCCTCCACCGGGCGACCCGCCGGGTTGGGCCGGTCCAGGACCCAGACGGACTTGCCGTGCTCGGCCGCCGCCTCCAGCACGTAAAGCAGGGTCGTCACGAAGGTGTAGATGCGACAGCCGAGGTCCTGCATGTCGATCAGGATCACGTCGAAGGTCCCCATCGACTGCCCCGTCGGCCGCCGCACCTCGCCGTAGAGGCTGAAGACCGGGATGCCGAGCACCGGATCCGTCTCGTCCGGCGACTCCATCATGTTGTCCTGCAGGTCGCCCTTCATCCCGTGCTGCGGCCCGAAGGCGGCCGTCAGCTGGATGTCCGGGCAGGCCGCCAGCGCGTCGAGGCTGTGGGTCAGACCCGCCGTGACCGAGGCCGGATGACCCAGCAGCGCGACGCGGCGTCCGCGCAGGTCGCGGCGCAGATCGGGATCGGACAGCAGGCGGTCGACGCCGAACTTCATGGCAGCTCCAGAACGAAGGAGTCGGGATGATGGAAGTCGGGCTTATCCGACGGATGCGCCAGCGCCCAATAGGAGATCGTGCCGTCGGTCGCCTCGATCACCGCGGAGAGGCCCAGGCGTCGGGCGCCGGACGGCAGCGTCAGCCGCGCCGCCAGCGCCACGGAGTCCGACGTGGCGTCCATCCGGAGCGACATGGGCGTCTCAACGGCGTTTCGCATGCCCTGCCGCGGCGCGTCGAACCGATAGCTCGCCCACTGGCCGGAGGGGGACAGGTTGAACTCGACATAGCCGCCATTGGCCTGGACGAAGGCCTCGAAGCAGGTGCGCCGCCAAAGCTCGTCGACGCGTCCATCCGCGGGCTCCGGCCACGCCACGTCGTCGATCCGACCCTCCACGACGAACCGAAGCCGAAGCGCCGCGTCGTCGTGATCGATCACGACCGTCAGCGCGGCGATCGGGCTGGGCGGAGACGTCGGATGGGGCCTGAGGCTGACCTGCATTCGCCACCGATAGCGGCTGGTTGACGGGGGTCAACGGCGCGTGCGAGGGAGCCGGCATGATCGCCCCGCGTCCCCTGACCGGCCTTTATTGCCGCCCCTCGATCTGATCGAGCGGCCCGCGATCCCCTGCGCCGCACCCCGCCGGCGCAGCTCCCCTCAAGACGGCCGCCGGCTTCCCTGCTAACGGAGCCGACATGACCGACACCGCCTTCCAGTCCGACTTCCTGAAGACGCTGCGCGACCGCGGCTACATTCATCAGATCACCCATCCGGCGGAGCTGGACGCGGCGGCGACCGCGGGGGTGGTGTCGGGCTACATCGGCTTCGACGCCACGGCGCCCAGCCTGCACGTCGGCAGCCTGATCCAGATCATGCTGCTGCGCCGGCTTCAGAAGGCGGGGCATCGGCCCGTCGTCCTGATGGGCGGCGGCACCACGCGCGTGGGGGATCCGACCGGCAAGGACGCCAGCCGGCCGCAGCTGACCGACGAGACGATCGCGGCGAACATCGCCGGCATCAAACAGGTTTTCGGCCGGTTCCTGACCTTCGGCGACGGCCCGACGGACGCGATCATGCTGGACAACGACGCCTGGCTGTCGGGCTACGGCTACGTCCAGTTCCTTCGCGAGTTCGGAACCCACTTCTCCATCAACCGAATGCTGGCTTTCGACAGCGTCAGGCTCCGCCTCGAGCGCGAGCAGCCGATGACCTTCCTCGAGTTCAACTACATGCTGATGCAGTCGGTGGACTTTCTGGAGCTGAATCGCAGCCATGGGGTCACCCTGCAGATGGGCGGGTCGGACCAGTGGGGGAACATCACCTCGGGGGTCGATCTGGTTCGGCGCGTGGATCACAAGGCCGCCTTCGGCCTGACCACGCCGCTGCTGACCACGGCGTCGGGCGGCAAGATGGGCAAGACCGCCCAAGGGGCGATCTGGCTGAACGCCGACCAGTTGTCGCCCTACGACTACTGGCAGTTCTGGCGGAACGTCGACGACGCCGACGTGGGCCGCTTCCTGCGCCTGTTCACCGACCTGCCGCTGGATGAGGTCGCCCGGCTGGAGGGGCTGCAGGGCGCGGAGATCAACGAGGCGAAGAAGGTGCTGGCCCACGAGGCGACCACGATGTTGCACGGCGAGACCGAAGCCTTCGCAGCGGCGACGACCGCAAAGCTGGCGTTTGAGGAGGGCAAGACCGCCGCTGGTCTGCCCACCGTCGAACTGCCGCGCGACGAGGTGGTCGGCGGCATGATCGCCGCGGTGGCGACGAAGGCCGGGCTGACGCAGTCGAACGGCGAAGCCCGTCGCCTGGCCCAGGGCGGGGGTCTGCGGCTGAACGACGCGAGCGTGACGGACGGGGCTGCGCTGATCGGGGCCGCCGATCTAAACGCCGACGGCGTGCTGAAGCTGGCGGCCGGCAAGAAGAAGATCGTGCTGGTCCGCCCCGTCTGAGAGGACATGACATGACCGGGATCATCGAGGGGGCCGGGGCCCCCGCCATCGACCTGCCGACCGACGGCGGCGGACGCTTCCGGCTGACGGACGGCTCGGGTCAGTCGACGGTGGTGTTCTTCTATCCCAAGGCCGACACGCCGGGCTGCACCAACGAGGCGAAGGATTTCTCCGCGCTGATAGACGACTTCGCCGCCGCCGGCGCCCGGGTGATCGGCGTCTCGCGCGACCCGTTGCGGGCTCTGGACCGGTTCAAGGCCAGGCACGACCTGAAGATCGTCCTGGGCTCCGATGAGGCCGGCGCGGTGACCGAGGCGTTCGGTGTCTGGGGTGAGAAGTCGATGTACGGGCGGACCTACATGGGAATCGAGCGGTCGACCTTCCTGATCGGGCCGGACGGCGTCGTCCGTCGCGTGTGGCGATCGGTGAAGGTGAAGGGCCATGCCGCGGAGGTTCTGGCGGCCGTCGAAGGGAACTGACCCGCAGATTCGTCTGTGGACGGTCGAAGATCCGCGTTAGAAACGGGAGACGGGGCCGTCTCGCCCGCGAGGCGAATTTCAGTCTTCGGGACGGGCGTTATTCGCCTCGAAGCGCGCCAACATGGTTAAGATTGCGTGAACGGTCTTGAACGACGGTTTCCGGGCGATGCATAACCCCTGACCGACGTGGGGGCGTTGCGTATGACCGACGACGACGAGGCCAAGAAGCCTTCCTGGTTCAAGAAGCGGTTTCCGGTCCGCTATCTCTATCTGCGCACCGGCGACGACGTGCGCGCGGTGGCGCTGAAGCCCTGGCACCAGTTCGTCGGGACCTGCGGGGTCGCGGTGCTGGCGCTGTGGACCGTGGTCGCCTCGGCCGGCTTCGCCCTGGACCTGATGCAGATCGGCGGCGCCGACCGCGCCATCGAACGCGCCCGGGCGGCCTCGGAGCGCGCCAACGCCGATCTGCGTGCCCGGCTGGACACCGCCGTCGTGCGCATGACGGCCACCTCCGGCTCGCTGGACGAACTGGCGCACATGGTCGAACGTCGGCACGTGGCCCTGACGCAGGTCATGACCATGTTCCAGGGCGTCGAAGGGGCGCAGGAACTGCTTGTCCCGACCGTCTCCGACCCCGACGCGCCGCTGTCGCCGACCCAGCGCATCGTCGGCGTGCGGATGGATCAGGAGACGCTGATCGACCGCGCGGAAAACCTCGCGCGGAACCGCGCGGAGCGGCTGCGGCTGGCCTTCCGGCTGGCCGGCCTGAACCCGGCCGCCTACGCCGTCGGCGGCGCCGGGCTCGGCGGGCCGCTGGTCACGGCCGACGATCCCCGCGCCCTTGCGGCCATTCTGGACGTCGACGAGGCCTTCGCCGCGCGCATCCTGAACGCCTCCACCGACCTGTCGGACATGCGCAGCCTGACGGCGGTCTCGGCCGCCCTTCCTTTCGCCCGCCCGACGGACGCGCGGGTGACCTCGGGCTTCGGCCTGCGCTTCGATCCGTTCAACGCCCGGCCGGCCTATCATCAGGGCCAGGACTTCGCCGGCCCGCTCAACACGGCGATCCTGTCGACCGCTCCCGGAATCGTGTCTTTCGTCGGCGTGCGTTCAGGCTATGGCAACACCGTCGAGATAGACCATGGTCGCGGTTTCAAGACGCGCTACGCCCATCTGAACTCCACCGCGGTCACGGTGGGGCAGCGGGTGGCCGTGGGCCAGAGGATCGGCGCCATGGGAACCACCGGCCGCTCGACCGGCGTGCATCTGCACTACGAGGTGTGGATGAACGGCCGACCGCAGAACCCCGCCCGCTTCATGAGAGCTGGAGATCATCTTGTTCAATAAGTCGAAGTCGCCCTCCCCGGCCGATGCGAAATCCACCGCCATCCCGCCGCTGCCGGACATTCCGGCGCCCGCCGCCCCGCGCGCGGCCCAGCCGTCGGCTCCGGCGCCCGCCGCGGCAACCCCCGGCCGAGGCCTGTCGACCCTGTCGGCCGACCTCAATTTCGAAGGCAACGTCTCGGGCGGCGGCGACCTGCAGATCGACGGCCAGATCAAGGGCGACGTGCGCGTGGGTCGCCTGATCGTCGGCGAGACCGGCGCCGTCGACGGCAACGTGTCGGCCGACTACATCGAGATCCGCGGCCGGGTTCAGGGGGCCGTGACCGGCAAGCAGGTGAAGCTGGTGTCAACCGCCTATGTCGACGGCGACATCACCGCCGAGCAGCTGTCGATCGACGTCGGCGCCTACTTCCAGGGCCGCTGCATCCAGGGACGCCGCGATGCGGCCCCGGCCCCCAAGCCGGCGCCGGCCGCTCAGCCCGCCGCCGCTCCGACGCAGCCCGCGCCGACCCAACCGGCGACCCAAACCATCTCGATGTCGAACTGAAGCTGAGCTCCCCGCCTTGCGGGCGGGGAGGTTGGCTCATTCCACCGTCGACCCGCGGGTCTCGCCCACGCGCGCGGCGAGCGCCGCGCCCATGAACTGGTCGAGGTCGCCGTCCAGCACGCCCTGGGTGTCGGACGTCTCCACGTTGGTCCGCAGGTCCTTCACCATCTGGTACGGCTGCAGGACGTATGATCGGATCTGGTGACCCCAGCCGATGTCGGTCTTGGCGTCGGCCAGGGCCTGGGCCGCGGCCTCCCGCTTCTGCAGCTCCAGCTCGTACAGGCGCGCGCGCAGCATCTTCCAGGCCTGCTCGCGGTTCTGGTGCTGCGACCGGCCCGCCTGACAGGCGACGACGGTGTTCGTGGGAACGTGCGTCAGACGCACGGCCGAGTCCGTCTTGTTGATGTGCTGACCGCCGGCTCCGGACGCCCGATAGGTGTCGGTGCGCACGTCGGCCGGGTTGATGTCGATCTCGATCGCGTCGTCGACCACCGGCGAGACCCCGATCGAGGCGAAGCTGGTGTGGCGCTTGGCGGCGGCGTCGTAGGGGCTGATCCGCACCAGTCGGTGCACGCCAGATTCCGATTTCAGCCAGCCGTACGCGTTGGGTCCCTTCACCTGGATGGTGGCAGACTTGATGCCGGCCTGCTCGCCGCCCTCCTCCGCCTCGACCTCGACCTCATAGCCGTGGGCGCGGGCCCAGCGGGTGTACATGCGCAGCAGCATGCCGGCCCAGTCGTTCGACTCGGTGCCCCCGGCGCCGGAGTTCACTTCCAGATAGGCGTCGTTGCCGTCGGCCTCGCCGGACAGCAGTGCCTCCAGCTCGGCGCGCGCCGCGCGTTCCTTGATGGCGCGAAGGTCGGCGCGGGCCCCTTCCAGGGCCTCCTCATCGCCCTCCTCGTCGGCCATCTCGGACAGCATGACGGCGTCCTCGACGCCCTGCTCCATCTCGCGGACGGCGTTTATCTGGGCCTCGAGCCGCGAGCGGTCGCGGCTGACGGCCTGGGCCTGTTCGGGGTCGTCCCACAGGGTCGGGTCTTCGACCCGGGCGTTCAGCTCGTCGAGCTTTCTTAGAGCGGCATCCCAGTCAAAGACGCCTCCTGAGCAGAGCGACGCTCTGCTCGATGTCGGCCTTCATGGCCTCGACATCCGGTCTCATCGCAAACTCCGCGATCAAAATGGTGAGGCGCGGAGATAGAGGGGTCCGCCGCCCGGGGGAAGCCCCCGCGTCAGAACAGTCCGCTCAAGTCTTCCGGCGGATCCTGCTTCTTCGGCGGCGGCGGGGCCGTGGGCGGCGGCGCCGCACCTTCCTGCGCGGCCTGGGCCTCGCGCTCGCGGCGGATCAGGTCGTCGTAGAGCTGGGGACCCGTCGGAGTTTGCGGCTCGGGCGCCGGCGCTTCCTCACGGCGGCGCTCGGTGCCGGGGCGGAAGGCCTCCTCGATGCCGTTGACGGTCCGGAACACGGCGTTCTTCGGCCGGACGAAAGGCCGCGCGGGCCGGGCCTTCAGCGCGGTCTGCATGAACTCGGTGAAGATCGGCACGGGGGTGGTGGCGCCGGTCTCGCCCGAGCCCATCGGCCGGTTGTCGTCGAAGCCGATGAAGACGCCGACCACGATGTCCGAGGAGAAGCCGACGAACCAGGCCGAGCGGTACTCGTTGGTGGTGCCCGTCTTGCCGCCGACCCAGCGGCCGAGGCCCCGGGCGCTGGCGGCCGTGCCCCGCTGGACCACGCCCTCCAGCATGGAAGAGACCTGATAGGCGGTGATCGGGTCGATGACCTGAACGCCGCGTTCGGGCAGGCGCGGCGATTCCTGGCCGGAGAATCCCCGCCCGCATTCGCGGCAGTTGCGCTGGTCCGCGCGCCAGGTGATCTCGCCGGTGCGGTCCTGCACGTATTCGATCAGATAGGGTTCGACCCGCCGGCCGCCGTTGACGAAGGCGGAATAGGCGGCGGTCAGGCGCAGGGGCGTGGTCTCGCCGGCGCCCAGCGACACCGACAGGTTCGGCTCCAGCTTGCCGACGCCCATCTTGTCGGCGAGGTCCACCACGTTGCGCATGCCGATGTCCTGGGCCAGGCGCACGGTCATGACGTTGCGCGAGAGCTCCAGTCCGCGACGCAGGGTCTGCGGTCCATAGTACTGACGGCTGTAGTTCTCGGGCGTCCAGCGCGTGCCGTTCGGCCCGCCGGCGAAGCTGATCGGCGCGTCGAGCACGATCGAGGCGGGAGTGTAGTCGCCCTCCAGCGCCGCGGCGTAGACGAAGGGCTTGAAGGCCGAGCCGGGCTGGCGCTCGGCCTGGGTGGCGCGGTTGAAGCTGCTGAGGGCGTAGGAATAGCCGCCGACCATGGCCAGCACCCGGCCGGTGTGCGGGTCGATGGCCACGAGGGCGCCGTTGACCGCGGGGATCTGCTTCAGAGCGAACTGGCCGTCGCGCGGTTCGACGAAGATCAGGTCGCCGCGCCGGAGCTGCCTGTTGGCGTTGGCCCAGGCGGCGTCGGACGCGATCAGGCTGCCGGCGCGATCGTCGGCCGCCAGTCGGACGCGGACGTTGTTGCCCGAGACGCTCTCGACGGCGGCGGCGCGCCATGCCCGCCGTTCCGGCGGCGCGGTTCTCTTCAGGGCCTGGGCCTGCCAACCCTCGGCGAAGTCGGTCGTGCCCCATGGCCCACGCCAGCCGTGGCGGCGGTCGTAGTTCTCCAGCCCCGTCATCAGCGCCGAGCGCGCCGCGGACTGCAGCGCCGGGTCCAGGGTGGTGCGCAGGTACAGACCCCCGGCGTTGACCGGGCGGTCGCCGAAGCGGGAGATCGCCTGACGGCGCGCCTCTTCGACGAAGAAGTCCGCGTCCGCGTACTGCGCCCTGCGGGGCGCATCCTGGGTGGTCAGGGGCCGGGCGACCGCGGCGGCGACCTGGGCGTCGGTCAGGAAGCCGTTGTCGCCCATCTCGCCGATGACCCAGTCTCGCCGGGCCTTGGCCTGCTCCGGGCGTCGCTTGGGATGATAGTTGTTCGGGCCCTTGGGCAGGGCGGCGAGGAAGGCGGCCTCGTCCGGCGTCAGCTGGGTCAGTGACTTGCCGAAATAGTTGTAGGCGGCCGAAGCCACGCCGTAGGAGCGATACCCGAGGAAGATCTCGTTCAGATACAGCTCGATGATCTGTTCCTTCGAAAGCGTCCCTTCCAGACGGCTGGCGAGGACGGCCTCCTTGAGCTTGCGGTTCAGGCTGCTCTCGGACGTCAGCAGGACGTTCTTGGCCACCTGCTGGGTGATGGTCGAGCCGCCCTCGAGCCGCCGCCCGGTGGCGACGTTGAAGACGTTCTTGAACATGGCCCGGCCGATGCCGGACACGTCGATGCCGCCGTGCCGGAAGAAGTTGCGGTCCTCCGCGGCCAGGAAGGCCTGGATCACCACCGGCGGGATCTGGTCGTAAGAGACGTAGATGCGGCGCTCTTCCGAGAACTCGCCGATCAGGGTGCCGTCGGCGGCGTAGACGCGCGTCGCCGTCGGCGGGCGGTAGTCGGCCAGTTCGGCCGCGTCGGGCAGGTCGTGGAACAGCCACGCCGCATAGATCGTGACCACCAGTCCCGCCAGGGCGATGGCCCCCAGCAGGCCGACGCCCGCCATCACGATCCAACGTTCCGCGATCTTCACCAGATACTCCGAGCGACGCCCGGCGTTTGTGTAGCCCGCGTCGGCGACGGGATCAAAGGGTCAGGGGCGTCCGGCGGCGTTCCCGGTCGACGCGTGGCGCAGAGGTTCGGCGTCGAGGAAGAAGGCGTCGATGCCCCGGACCACCGCCCGCATCAGGCGGCGACGTCCGGACTGGCTGCCCATCGCCCGGGCGTCGTCGGGATTGGTGATGAAGCCCATTTCGAGCAGGACGGCGGGCACGTCGGGGGCCAGCAGGACGGCCAGGCCGGCGTCGCGGTGGCTGCGCCGCAGCATGGGGTGGCCGGCGCCTTCGATCTCGCCCAGCAGGCCGCGGGCGAAGCGGGCGGACTGATTCTGGGTCGACCGCTGGGTGATGTCCAGCAGGATGCGGTCCACGCCGGGATCCCGACCCGGGAGGTCCAGTTCGCGCGTCCAGTCGTCGCGTCCGGTGAACTCGCGCACGGCGCGGCCGGCCCCCTGTTCGGACAGGGTGTAGACGCTGGCGCCGCGCGTGGCCGGGTCGGCCGACGAATCGAGATGCAGCGAGATGAACAGATCGGCGCCCGCGCGGCGCGCGATCTCGACCCGACGCTGCAGCGGCACGTAGACGTCCCGGTCGCGCGTCAGCATCACGCGATAGCGACCGGTCCGCTCCAGCTCGGACTTCAGGTCGAGCGCGGCGGCCAGCGCCAGTTCGCTCTCGCGGTGAGAGGCGCCCAGGGAGCCGGGATCCCGGCCGCCATGCCCGGCGTCGATGACGATCAGGGGCTTCTCGCGCCGTGCCGAGGGGCGCGGCTCGGCGGCGGCCGCGGCGGCCGGACGCCCGTCGGCGGCGAGGTCGACGACGTAGCGGTGATGCTCCACGCCGTCGCCCGGCGGGAGCAGGAAGCGGCGCTCGATGCGGGCGCCGGCGGCGAGGGTCAGCTCCACGCGCGATCCGCCGGACTCCGAGGCCACGCGCCACCGGCGGACCAGCCCCCTGCCCTCGCCTTCCAGCGGCGAGCGCGCGCGGGCGCCGCGCAGGGCGACGACCACGCGGCCGTCGCGGCCGGCTTCGACCACCGAACCCTCGACCGCGCCGTCCAGATCGACGACCACGCGCGTGGCCTGGGCGTCGCCGCCGAGGCGCAGGCGGAGCACGTCGCCGCCGAAAGCGGCCAGCCCGCGGCCCGCCGTCAGGCCGACGACGCACACGACCACGAAGGCCAACGCCGTCAGGGCCCAGTCGCGAGGACGCCAGCCTGCGGTCGGAAACGAGAAGGAAGCACGCATTCTGACGGTCTTCGCGGACGAAACGTGGATACGGCGGCCATCCTGCGGCATCGTCCTGTGGATTCCGTTAAGCGGGGACGTGCTTTCAATTCGCGGTGGGCGCCCCTATGTTCGGCCGTCCGCGTCTGATCGCGCCGAAGGAATCTCCTGACCGGCGCGCCCTCCCCGCGGCACCCCTACGCCATCCGGGCCGGCCATGCGCCGCCCGACAGAGGGGGCGGACGTCGCTGGACGGCCGATCCCCGGATGAACCGAACCCATGGGCTTGCACGCCTTGGCCAACCCGCGGTCCGACCGGACCCTGACGCCGCCGCCCCAAGGGCGACGCGGCGCGACGGCCCATCCGTGCGCCCCTCATTCCATTCGGCGAGCCGTCGCGGCGACCGGGCAAGGCCCCGGAGCGGACGACCGAGCGCGCCAGAGAGAGACTTTTGATGTCAAAGACCATGTTGATCGACGCGGCGCACGCGGAAGAAACCCGCGTCGCCATCGTCCAGGGCCGTCAGGTCGAGGAATTCGACTTTGAATCCAAGGCGCGGCGCCAGCTGCGCGGGAACATCTACCTCGCCAAGGTGACCCGGGTCGAACCCAGCCTGCAGGCGGCGTTCGTGGAATACGGCGGCAACCGCCACGGCTTCCTGGCCTTCAACGAAATCCACCCCGACTATTACCAGATCCCGGTCGCCGACCGCGAGGCCATCATGGCCGAGGCCGCGACGGACGAGGATCATGAGGACGATCTAGGCCGCGAGAGCGCGGACGACGAAGGCGACAGCGAAGGCAAGCTGGCCGACGAGGAGCGCCTGAAGCGCCGCCTGATGCGCCGCTACAAGATCCAAGACGTCATCAAGCGCCGCCAGATCCTGCTGGTGCAGGTCGTCAAGGACGAGCGCGGCGGCAAGGGCGCCGCGCTGACCACCTGGCTGTCGCTGGCTGGCCGCTACTGCGTGCTGATGCCCAACACCGGCAAGGGCGGCGGCATCTCGCGCAAGATCACCAACGCCGCAGACCGCAAGCGGCTGAAGGCCGCCGCCGCGTCGCTGGACGTGCCGCGCGGCATGGGCCTGATCATCCGCACGGCGGGGGCCAAGCGCACCAAGGCCGAGATCAAGCGCGACTACGAATATCTGCTGCGCCTGTGGGAGACGATCCGCGAGACGACGCTGCGGTCCAACGCCCCGGCGATGATCCATGAGGAGGAGAACCTGGTCCGCCGCGCCGTGCGGGACATGTTCGACAAGGACTTCGACGGCATCCAGGTGGAGGGCGTCGAGGGCTGGAAGGAAGCGCGCGACTTCATGCGCGTGCTGATGCCCAGCCAGGCGAAGAAGGTGCACCTGTACCGCGGCTCCAAGCCGCTGTTCGCCGCGAACGGCATCGAAGAGATACTGCACCAGATCCACCAGCCGGTCGTGAACCTGAAGTCCGGCGGCTACCTGGTGATCAACCAGACCGAGGCCCTGGTGGCGATCGACGTCAACTCCGGCCGCGCCACCAAGGAGCGGAACGTCGAGCAGACGGCGTTCAAGACCAACATGGAGGCCGCGGCCGAGGCCGCCCGCCAGCTGCGTCTGCGCGACCTGGCCGGTCTCATCGTCATCGACTTCATCGACATGGAGGAGTCGAAGAACAACCGCGCCGTCGAGAAGTGCCTGAAGGACGCCCTGGCCCAGGACCGGGCCCGCATCCAGATGGGCAAGATTTCCGGCTTCGGTCTGATGGAGATCAGCCGCCAGCGGCGCCGCCTCGGGGTGATCGAAGGCGCGACGGAGGCCTGCCCGCACTGCCACGGCGCCGGGCGCGTTCGCTCGGCCGAGAGCGCGGCCCTGATGGCCCTGCGCGCCGTCGACATCGAGGTGGGCAAGAACGGCGCGGGGGTGGTTAACCTGCGCGTGCCCACGGCCACGGCCCTGTACATCCTGAACTTCAAGCGGGGTCATCTGGACCGCCTGCTGGAACAGCGCGGCGTGACCCTGGTGGTCATGGTCGACGACCGGCTGGGGCAGGCCGAGAGCGCGGTCGACCGGATCGAGACGAATGAGGACTTCGTGCCTCCGGCCGCGGACTTCGATCCGGCCGATCTGACCGACGACTTCGTCTACGACGAGGCCGAGGAGGAGGACGAGACCGCCGAGGACGTCTTCGGAGACGACGAGGACGAGGACGCGGCCGAGGACGACGAGGACGAGCCCCGCCGCGAGGCGCGCGGGCCCCGTCGCGCCGAGAGCGACGACGACGGCGAGGGCGGACGCCGCCGCCGTCGCGGACGCCGCGGCGGTCGCCGGGCGCGCGAGGACGCGGGCGAGAAGGACGGTTTCGTCTGGGTCCGCGGCCGCACGCCGTCGCTTCAGGACCCCTTCGTCTGGTTCGATCCCCTGCAGCCGCAGGCCGGCGGCGAAGCTCCGGTCCGTGCGGAAGACGCTCCGCGCCTGAACGAGGAGACCCGATCGGACGAAGCTCGCGGCGACGGCGAGCGCGGCGGACGGCGTCGTCGGCGTCGGGGCCGCGGACGCGGCGAGCGCGGTGAGGGTCTCGCGACGACCGACGGGACCGAGGTCGCCGAAAGCGTCCAGGACATCGCTGAGACCGCCGACCCCGCTGCGGACGCCGCTCCCGTCGCAATGCCGGCCGAGCCCAAGCGTCGCCGCGTGCGCCGCAAGGTGACCGCCGCCGAGGGAACGGAAGACGCGGTCGTCGCCGAAGCCGCGCCGGCGCTGGAGGCCCCTGCCCTCGACGCGCCGGCGGAGGAGGTCGAGTCCCCGACGGCCGAAGCCGAAGAGGCTCCGGTCGACGCCGACGAGGTCGAAACGGCCGTCGAGCCGGAGCCCGAGCCCGCCGTCTCGGCCGCTCCGGCGCCGAAGCCCGAGCGGTCGCGGGCGCCTGCCGGGGTCGCCGAGGACGATCCGGCCCAGATCACCGCGCCGCCGCCCAAACCGAAGCGCGGCTGGTGGCGTCTGTAACGGCGCCATCAGTCGGCCACGATGGTTTCGGACGCAGGGAGCGACCCGTCGACGCGGTTTCACCTGCGGCCGTCACGCCCTAGGATGAAGCCGGAGGGGCGTCAGGAGTGGAGCGTTCAATGAGCTGGCTGACCCGAACCGCGACCCGCGCCGCGGCCGTTCTCGCGGCGGCCGCCCTGACGCTGTTCCCACAGGCGGCCGGCGCCCAGAGCCTGATCCGCGACACCGAGATCGAGGGCATCATTCATGACTGGTCCGAGCCGGTCTTCGTCGCCATGGGGCTGGAGCCGGACGAGATCACCATCCTTCTGGTCAACGACCAGGAGCTGAACGCCTTCGCCACGCGCGGGCGGATCATGGGTCTGAACACCGGGCTGATCATGCGCACGCGCACGCCCAACGAGCTGCTCGGCGTGATCGCGCACGAGGGCGGGCACATCAAGAACCGGCACACCCTGCGGGACGGAGCCCAGCAGGCCGGGATGCAACCCTTCCTGATGACCATGGCGCTGGGCGCGCTGGCCGCGGTGGCCGGCGCGCCCGACGCGGCCGCCGTGCTGATGGCCAACAGCCAGTATTTCGGCACCCTGTCGGCCCTGCGCTACATGCAGGGGCAGGAAGGGGAGGCCGACATCACCGCCGCCCGGGCGCTGGAACGGGCGGGCATGTCCGGCCGGGGTCTGCTGGGCTTCTTCGAGAATTTCCGGTCTCAGGAGGTCTTCTCCGAGGCGCGGCGCTTTCCCTATTTCCGCAGCCACCCGCTGTCGTCGCAACGCATCGAACAGCTGCGCCCGATCGTGACCCAGGGCGAACACTACGGCGTCGTGGACACGCCGGTGCAGATCGCGGAGCACGCGCTGGTCTTGGCCAAGATCCACGCCTTCATGGAGCCGCCGGTCCAGACCCTGCGGAAATACCCGGAGTCGGACGCCAGCTATCCGGCACGCTATGCGCGCGCCATCGCCCGCTATCGCGCCGGCGAGACCGAGGTCGCCCTGGCGGCCGTCGACGAACTGCTGGCGGAGCAGCCGGAGAACCCCTTCCTGTGGGAACTGCGCGGTCAGATCCTGTTCGAGGAGGGGCGCGCTCCGGAAGCCGTGGAGGCCCACCGCAAGTCGGTCGGCCTGATGCCCGACGCCCCGCTGCTGCACGTGAACCTGGCCCACGCCCTGCTGGAGTCCGGCCGCACCGAGGCGGTGGAGGAGGCGGTCGCCCATCTGAAGACGGCGGTCGCGCTGGAACCCGAGAACAGCTTGGCGTGGCGTCTGCTGGGGCAGGCCTATGCCCGCCAGGGCAAGGAGGGCGAGGCACGCCTGGCCCACGCCGAGCTCTATTTCGCCATGGGCGACGAGCGGCAGGCCGTGCAGTTCGCCCTGCGTGCCCGCGACATGCTGGAGCCCGGGTCCATGGAATGGCGGCGCGCCATGGACATCATCCTGGCCTCCGGCGCGACGCACGAGGACCTGCGCCGGCTGGACGAGGACACGGCCCGCCGGCGCCCCGGCGTGATCCGCCCCACCGGCGACTGACGCCCGACACGGACCCGACATGACCGAACAGACCCCGCCCGAGACCGCGCCGGCGCGCGATCCCTTCGCCCGCTTCGGCGATCCCCGCGCCACGGCCGCCGCCCTCGCGGTCGCCGTGCTCGCGCTGATCGTCGCGGTCTGGCCGCAGGTGGGCGGCGGCGGCGACTTCGGCGCCCGCGTGCGCTCCTACCTGCTGGCCAATCCCGAGGTTCTGGACGAGGTGGTGCGCGCCCGCGACGTCAAGGCCAACGCCGACCGCGTCAACGCCCTGACCAAGGCGGCGCAGGCCAATCCGGCCCTCCTGCAGCCGGGCCCGAACGAGCCCGCCTTCGGTCCGGCGGACGCGAAGGTGACGGTGGTCGAGTACTTCGACTACCGCTGCCCCTACTGCAAGCTGGCGGCGCCGGGCTACATCCAGCTGATGCGGGACAATCCCGACGTCCGCTTCGTCTTTCGCGAATGGCCGATCCTGGACCGCGAGGGCGAGATCACGTCGCAGTACGCCGCGCGCGCCGCCCTGGTCGCCCATGCCCAGGGCAAGTACCTGCCGGTGCATCAGGCGCTGATGGCGGAACGATCGCTGACCATCGAGGGCATCGACCGCGTGCTGGCCGAAAACGGCGTCAACCTCGGCCCCAACCGCGAGGCGCTGCAGAGCCCCCCCGTGGCGCAGGTGCTGGCCGACGTGCAGATCGGCGCGGGGCGGATGGGTCTGGACGCCACGCCCACCTTCTTCGTGAACGGCCGCGCCATGCCCAGCAACGATCCCGAAGCGATCGGCCGCGCCATCCAGGCCGCCCGCTAGGCCTCAGATCAGGCCCGACAGCGGCGAGCTGGCGCTGGCGTACATCCGCCTGGGCATCCGGCCGGCAAGATAGCCCTGACGGCCGGCCATCACGGCGTGCTTCATGGCCCCGGCCATCAGGATCGGATCCCTCGCCCCGGCGATGGCGGTGTTCATCAGGACGGCGTCGCAGCCCAGCTCCATCGCCAGGGTCGCGTCCGACGGCGTGCCGACGCCCGCGTCGACCAGCACCGGCACCTTGGCCTGCTCCACGATCAGGCCGATGTTGACGCGGTTCTGGATGCCCAGGCCCGAGCCGATGGGCGCGGCGGCCGGCATGACGGCGGCGGCGCCGGCGTCCTCCAGCCGTTTGGCCATGACCACGTCGTCGGTGCAGTAGACCATGACCTGGAAGCCGTCCTTGGTCAGCAGGTCCAGCGCCCGGAGCGTCTCGAGCATGTCGGGATAGAGGTGGGCGGTGTCGCTGAGCACCTCCAGCTTGACCAGGTCCCAGCCGCCCGCCTCGCGCGCCAGCCGCAGGGTCCGCACCGCGTCCTCGCCGGTGAAGCAACCCGCTGTGTTGGGCAGAAAGGTGAAGCGGTCGGGCTTCACGTGATCGACCAGCATGGGCTGGTTCGGATCGGTCAGGTTCACCCGGCGCACCGCCACGGTGACGATCTCGGCCCCCGCCGCCTCGGCCGCCGCCGCGTTCTGCTCATAGCTGGCGTATTTCCCGGTGCCGACGATCAGTCGGGACGAGAAGGTGCGGCCGGCGACGGTCCAGGTGTCGGGGGAAGAGGTCATGAGCGGGGTTTAGCCGCCCCCCACGAACTGCACCACCTCGATGCGGTCGCCCTCGGTCACCGGCGTGTCCGCATGCAGCGATTTCGGCACGATCTCGAGATTGCGCTCGACGGCCACCTTGCGGACGTCGAGGCCGAGTTCCTCGACGAGCGCCAGGATCGTGGTCGCCGCGACGTCGCGGTCCTCGCCGTTCAGCTGAATGCGCATGACGCGGGGTCAATCTCCGTGTTGGACGACGGCGAAGCCTCGGCTAAAAGGCCCGTCCGATTCCGGCCTGACCGGCCGCCGATCTCGAGCGCATGCCCGAAACCCCCGTCCTTTTCGTCCTGAACGGCCCGAACCTCAACCTGCTGGGGGAACGGGAGCCGGAAATCTATGGGCGCGAAACGCTGGAGGACGTGCGCGGGATCTGCGAGCGCGCCGCGCCCGACTGGCGGGTCGACTTTCGCCAGACGAACCACGAAGGCGTGCTGGTCGACTGGGTGCAGGAAGCGCGGATCGCCGCGCAGGCCCTGGTCATCAACCCCGCGGCCTATACGCACACGTCCATCGCCTTGCTGGACGCGCTGAAGACGCTGAGCATCCCCGTCGTGGAATGCCACCTGTCGGATCCGGCGGCGCGCGAGGCGTTCCGACATCATTCCTACGTCGCCCTGGTGGCGGCGAAGACGGTCGCGGGCCACGGCGCGCGCGGCTATGAACTGGCCGTCCGGGCGGCCGTCGAACTGGCACAGGAACGCGGGCTGGCGTAAGCCCGTTCGAAGACAGAAGAAACAGAGGTCCCAAATGGCCGTCAGCAAGTCCCCCGCCGCCAAGCCGGCCGCGCCGAAGTCCGACCAGATCGACGCCGGGCTGGTCCGCTCGCTCGCCGACATCCTGAAGGACACCGAGCTGACCGAGATCGAGGTGGAGCGCGGCGATCTGCGCATCCGCGTGGCGCGGGAGATCACCGTGGCGGCCGCCCCGGTCGCCTATGCCGCCGCCCCGGCCCCCGTCGCCGCCCCCGCTCCCGCCGCGTCGGCCGCGCCCGTCTCCATGCCCAGCGACCCGGCCACCATCGTCGCCAAGGCCGGCGAGCAGGTGAAGTCGCCGATGGTCGGCACGGCCTATCTGAAGCCGTCGCCTGAGGCGCCGGCCTTCGTGCAGCCCGGCGACACGGTCAAGAAGGGCCAGACCCTGCTGATCGTCGAGGCCATGAAGACCATGAACCCGATCCAGGCCCCGCGTGACGGCAAGGTCGTCGAGGTGCTGGTCGGCGACGCCCAGCCGGTCGAGTTCGGCGAACCCCTCGTCCTGCTCGAGGCGTAAGCCATGTTCACCAAGGTTCTGATCGCCAACCGCGGCGAGATCGCGCTGCGCGTCCATCGGGCGTGCAAGGAGATGGGCATCTCCACCGTCGCCGTGCACTCCGAGGCCGACCGCGGCGCGATGTGGGTGCGTCTGGCCGACGAGAGCGTCTGCATCGGGCCTGCGCCGGCCGCGAAATCCTATCTGAACATCCCCTCGATCATCGCGGCGGCCGAGATCACCGGCGCCCAGGCGATCCATCCCGGCTACGGCTTCCTGTCCGAGAACGCCCGCTTCGCCGAGATCGTCGAGGCGCACGGCATGACCTTCATCGGTCCGCGTCCCGAGCACATCCGCGTCATGGGCGACAAGATCACCGCCAAGCAGACGGTGAAGGACGCGGGCATCCCCGTGGTCCCCGGTTCGGACGGCGAGGTCGAGACCGTCGAGGCGGCCATCGAGGCGTCGAAGACCATCGGCTTCCCCCTGATCGTGAAGGCGGCGGCCGGCGGCGGCGGGCGCGGCATGAAGGTCGCGCTGACGCCCGACGACCTGGTCGAGGCGGTGCAGACCGCCCAGTCCGAGGCGCTGGCCGCCTTCGGCAACGGCGCCGTGTACATGGAGCGCTATCTCCAGAAGCCGAGGCACATCGAGATCCAGGTCATCGCCGACAGCCACGGCAACGTGGTGCACCTGGGCGAACGCGACTGCTCCCTGCAGCGCCGCCACCAGAAGGTGCTGGAAGAGGCCCCCTCTCCCGCCCTGTCGGCCGCGCAGCGCACCGAGATCGGCCATACCGTCAACAAGGCCATCGCCGCCATCGGCTACCTGGGCGTCGGGACGATCGAGTTCCTGTGGGAGGACGGCGAGTTCTTCTTCATCGAGATGAACACCCGCCTGCAGGTGGAGCACCCGGTGACGGAGGCGATCACCGGCGTCGACCTGGTGCGCGAGCAGATCCGCGTGGCCGCCGGCCTGCCGCTGAGCTTCACCCAGGACGACATCCATTTCGAGGGCCACGCCATCGAGGTGCGGGTTAACGCCGAGAATCCCGACACCTTCACGCCGTCGCCCGGCACGATCACCGATTTCCATGCGCCGGGCGGACTGGGCGTCCGTTTGGACAGCGCCATCTACGCCGGCTATTCCATCCCGCCCTTCTACGACAGCCTGATCGGCAAGCTGATCGTGCACGGCCGCGACCGCGAGGAATGCGTGGCGCGGCTGAAGCGGAGCCTCGGCGAAATGGTCGTGGGCGGCATCGACACGACCATCCCCCTGTTCCAGCGCCTGCTGCAGGAGCCGGACATCCTGTCAGGCGATTACGACATCCATTGGCTGGAGCAGTGGGCCAAGCGGCGCGCCGGGGCCTGACCCGTGTCGCGGGGCGTGATCCCGCTGGACCTCCTGCTTCGCGCCTATCGCGACGGCGCCTTTCCCATGGCCGAGACCGCGGACGACGCCGAGGTCGGCTGGGTCAGGCCGCACGTGCGCGCCATCCTGCCGCTGGATCCCTTCCGCGTGCCGTCGCGGCTTGCCCGCACGGTTCGCAAGTCGCCCTTGGCCGTCACGACCGACCACGCCTTCGGCGAGGTCATCGCCTCCTGCGCCGCGGCGACTGTGGGGCGGCCGGAGACGTGGATCAACGGCGCGATCCGCGACGCCTACGTCGCCCTGCACGCGGCCGGCGCGGCGCACAGCGTCGAGATCTGGGACGCGGACAGTCTGGTGGGCGGCCTGTATGGCCTGCGGATGGGCGGCGCCTTTTTCGGCGAGAGCATGTTCAGCCGCGCGACCGACGCCTCGAAGATCGCCCTGGTGCATCTGGCGGCTCGCCTGAACCGGGCGGGGTTCGTCCTTCTGGACGCGCAGTTCGAAAACCCGCACCTCGACCAGTTCGGAGCGCGTGCCGTGCCTCACGCCGCCTACATGCGGATGCTCGATGCTGCGGTGGCCATGGAGCCCGACATGACGCTGTTCCACGCCCCGATGAGCGGGCCGGAGGCCGTGGGTCAGCCGCGACAGCCCACGATCCAGGCGTCGTAGACGGGGTGCTGCAGCCCGCTGACGCCGGGGCTTGAGGCGAACATCCAGCCCCGGAACAGCTGGCGCACGTCCTGTGCCGGAGCGCCGCCCCGGGGCTGGGCGCTGATCTCCATGTAGGCGACGGCGTCACGGGCGCGCTCGTCGGAAGCCGAAACCTCGCAGGCCCGGGCGCGGAAGATCAGGGTCTTGTTGAACGCCACCGGGCGGCCGTTGACCTCAACCTCGAAGCGCATGGTCTCGGCCGTGACCTTGTCCACCGCCTGAACGATGGCGAAGCGGCGGCGCTGACGCCGGCCGGGAGGGCCTTCGGGCTCGGCGGGCGCGGCTTCGACAGCGACCTCCCCCTCCTCGGCCTCGTCCTCGTCGGCCTTCTCTTCGGCCTGTGAGATGGACGCCGGCGCCCGATCCGATTCCTGGGCCGCGGCCACCGCAGCGGCGATGGAGTCCGCGCCGCCGGGCGGCGTCACGGGGACCGGGCGCTCGGGCGCCGGGTCGCCGGCGGGCGCCTGCTCGGCCGGCGGGGCCTGCGGCGGGTCCTGCGGATCCTGAACCGGCCGGGCGTCCTGAGGCAGATCCAGCAACGCCGCGGTGACCCCCGCGCCGCCGAGGGCCAGGACCGCCGTTCCCGCGATCAGCGCCAGGCGAAGCGCGCGTCTCACTCGGGCTTCCAGGCTTCGTAGTCGCCGTCGGCCTTCGGCCGCACGCCCTCGGCCGCCAGCGAGCCAGGCGGCCGCCACGCCATCGGCGTGCCGGTCAGGTTCGGCAGGTGCGACTTCTCCCACGTCTTGCGCGGGAGCGGGGTGCGGCTGGGCGGTTCGTCATAGGTGTAGCGCAGCCAGCCGTGCCAGTCCGGCGGCACCTTCGAAGCCTCGGCGTAGCCGTTGTAGAGCACCCAGCGTCTGCGCCGGCCGTCATAGCTGACCGTGTCGCGCGACTGGAAATAGCGGTTGCCGAACTCGTCGGTGCCGACGTGTTCGCCGCGGCCCTTGACCGTCACCAGGGTGCCGATGGTGGCGCCGTTCCACCAGGAGAAGAGCTTTGCGAGCACGCGAATCCGTCCGTCAACATCACCCGGCGAAGGCTTCGCCGCGGGCGACCTGATCATAGAAACCCGACGCGTCCGCGTCCAGCGCGCCGCGCGTTCACGGAGAGCCCATATCTTGTGGGCGAATGCCCTCCGGGGGCCCAGATTTATTGCCTGGGGCGCGCGTGACGACTTATCCTGCGGCCCAAGACGCCGCCCGCAGGCCGCCCCAAGGACGCCCATGCCCCGACGCAGCCGAATCCCGTTTCCGGCCGACCTCGCCCCGTGCGTGGAACGCGAGGTGGACCGCGACGCCGACGTCGTGACGGTCGTCGCGCCCATGGACTGGTCCACGGCGCGGCTGGAAGCCTGGATCGACTGGGCGGGATGCGACGGCGGCGACGTGCTCGAAGCCGTCGAGGCGCGGCTGCGCGCCCTCGGCGCCGACGACGGGACCGCAGCCGACCTCGCTCTCGCCGTTCGCGCGGGGCTGGTCGCCTTCGGGGCGGTCGCCGCGACGTCCGGGGTGATCGACGGTCGCCACGAGCAGGGGCGCGCGCCGATCGCGCGGCATGTGGGGGAGGCGGCCGCGGCCCGACTGGCCCATGGCGCGCTGACGGCCCTGACCGACGCCCTCGGCGGCGTGGCCGAGGCGGTCCTGCGCTGCGAAGGCCCCGCCGCCGACTGCGGAGACCCGCTGCGCAATCCGGCCCTGGCCCGCGCCGCCTGGGCCGCCCGGCGCGCCGGCGCCTCCGACGCCGAGATCGCCCGCGCCGTCGACGGCGACGTGCCGACCGCGGCGGACACGTCGTGGCCGACGCCCCCGCCCCTCACCGTCGTGCTCGAACGCGGCGGCGAGGCGGAGAGCGCGGTTCTGACCGGCCTTCTGCACGGCGACCTGATCGCCGTCTTCGACGCGCCGGACGCGACGCCGGTCGCGCCGGTGAGCCTGGCGCTGAATCTGGAGGCCTGCCGAACGGTCTTTTCCGACGGGACGGAGGAGATCCGGACCTTGGCGGACCTGACGGGTCGGGCCGCGATCGCCCTGGCTCGCGAGGGCACACGTCTGATCCTGCAACTGGAAGGGTTGACGGCGCGCGGCCTGCGGGCCGGCGACCTTGAAGCCGGCGTCGCCGAAGTCCGCGATCTTGCGACGGCGATGGTCGAGGCGGTCCGGGCTAAGGGACGCCGGATCGGCCTGTTCGGAGCCGATCCGGAGGCGGCCCTGCGCCTGGGAGTCGGCCGGTGGTCGCCCGTCGATCTGTTCGAGACCGCCGACGGCGACGTGAGCCGGCGCCTGCACCCCGCGCTCGCCGACGCCCTGACCCGGCATGAGCCGGCCCTGGTCGAGGCCGCGGAACGACGGCTGTTCGGACGGCGGACTCTGGTCGACGCGCCCGGTCTGGACCACGCGACCCTGCGGCGGGCGGGGTTCACCGACGTCGAACTGCAGGCCATCGAGGCGGCCCTGAACGAGGTCGACACGTTGGACGCGGCGTTCGCCGAGCCCTTCCTCGACGCGGGTTTCGCCCGGGACGTGCTGGGACTCGAGCCGGGCGAAGGGTCGCTGTTGAGCCGGCTGGGGTTCGGCCCCGCGGCGATCGCGGCGGCCGAAGCCCATGCGCTGGGGACGCCTGACCTGACCGGGTGGCGCGAGGCGCCCGAAACGCTGAAGCCTTGGCTGGACGGCGTTCCAGGAGCGGCGCCCGACTTCGAGGCGGCGCTCGCGGACCTGTCCGACGCGCCGGATCTGCGGGCACAGCCCGTCCACTGGCGGGCGACCGCCGCCGACGCGGAGGCCCTGTTGGCCGACGCCGCGGCCAAAGGCCGGCCCGGCCTGCGTCTGGCCCGGGCGGAACCGCCCGCCGGGTTCGCCCTCGACCTGCGCCCCGTCGAGGAGCCGGCGCCGCGCCGCGCGGACCCGCCCGCTCCCCCGGTCGAACAGCGGGTCGTGGAGCGGGTGGTCGAAAAGGACAGGTCCCGCCGGAAGCTGCCCGACCGACGCAAGGGCTACATCCAGAAGGCTGCCGTCGGCGGCCACAAGGTCTACGTCCACACCGGCGAATACGAGGACGGCGAACTCGGCGAGATCTTCATCGACATGCACAAGGAAGGCGCCGCTTTCCGCAGCCTGATGAACAATTTCGCCATCTCCGTTTCCATCGGACTTCAATACGGCGTGCCGCTGGACGAGTTCGTCGACGCCTTCACCCACACCCGGTTCGAGCCGTCAGGACGGGTGACCGGCAACGATTCCATCCGGTCCGCGACCTCGATCCTCGACTATATCTTCCGGGAGCTTGGGGTGTCCTATCTGGGACGCGACGACCTGGCCGACGGCGCGGAGGGCGGCGACCGCGACGGGCTGGTTCCTGCGGACGACGCCGAGGCGGTCCCGGCCGCCAGCCTGATCTCGAAGGGCTTCGCCCGCGGAGCCACGCCGGACAATCTGGTGGTCCTGCCGTTCGGCAAGGCGCGGGAGGAGCGGCGGTCGCCCGCCGAGGCTGAGCCCGCCCAGGCCCCCTGCCCCGCCTGCGGGGGAATGGCCGTTCAGCGCCGGGGCGAGACCCTGACCTGCGACACCTGCGGCGCGGCGTCCGGGGCAGGCGGGGGAACGGTCCAAACCCCGGCCGGCTGAGGCGCGAATCTTGCAGGGCCGCAGGCTTCGTTTCCGGAGCGTCCCATGCCTCGCTTGACCGCCTTCGTCGTGTTCGTCGCCGCCCTGGCCTTCGCCGCTCCCGCCGCGGCCCAGAACGCGGGCCAGATCTCCCGCGTGCAGTCCGGTCGCAGTTGCGCCGGATGCAACCTGTTCCAGGGCGACTTCACCGGGCTGGAGGCCTCGGGACTGAACCTCGCCCGCTCGCGGCTGAGACAGGCGTCGCTTTCGTTGGCGGTGATGAACCGGACCAACTTCTCGGGCGCGGACATGCGCGACGTGGACGCCTACGGCGCGGTGTTCGGCGGAGCGAGCTTCGCCGGCGCGGATCTGACCAACGCCAGCTTCGTGGGCGTGTATCTGGAAGGCGCGAATTTTTCGGGCGCGAACCTTTCGGGCGCCGACTTCTCGGGAGCCGAGATGGGCACGGCCCGCGGCCTTACCCAAGGCCGGCTGGACAGGGCCTGCGGCGACTCCGCCACGCGTCTGCCGCGCGGCCTGCACATTCCCGCCTGCTGAATGCGGCGGACCTTACGTCGATTTAAGTAGGGTTTTCGGCGAGATCGGATCATCTAGACCCGTGACCCAGTTTCCGCATCCCCGTCTGTTTCTGATCACGGCCGCCGCGGCGCTGCTCGCGGCCGCCGGGCCCGTCGTGGCCGGAGAGACCACGGCGGCCGAGATGCGGCAGGCGATCCCGGTGACGAAGCCGCAGGAGCCCTTCCTGCAGCAGAGCCCGTACTACGGCCAGGATCCGGACGTGGCGCGGACGGTGTCGCTGGGCGGTTCCTGCGTGCGCTGCGAACTGTCGGGCCGCGACCTTGCGGGGGCCACCTTCATCTCCGCCACCTTCACCGGCTCGACGCTGGTGGGCGCCAACCTGCGCGGCGCAGAGCTGGTCGGTTCGAACTTCTCCGGCGCCGACTTCTCCCGGGCCAATCTGACCGGCGCGACCCTGGTCGGGGCCAATTTCGGCGGCGCCAACTTCACCTCGGCCCGGTTGAACGGGGTCGAGGCGATGGGCTCGGTCTTCACCTCGGCGAATCTGAGCCGCGCCGACCTGACCGGCGCCGAGCTGGGCGGAGCCAACATGAACCGGGCCAACCTTCGCTCGGCCGTGTTCGCCGACGCGGAGCTGTTCGGCGTGACCCTGGCCAACGTCGACGCCCGCAACGCCAACTTCACGGGCGCCGAGGTCGACGCCTCGAACCTGTCGAACGGCAATTTCGCCGGAGTCAGCTTCCGCGGCGCCTCGCTGGACGGCGCGCGCCTGACCGGGGGCGCCTTCGGCGGGGCCAATTTCCAGGGCGCCACGCTGGACCGGACGGACATTCGCGGCACCGATTTGACCGGCGCGCGCGGGCTGACCCAAGCCCAGGTGTCCGAGGCCTGCGGCGACGCTGCGACCCGTCTGCCCCGCGACATGCGCGTCAACGTCTGCCGCGGCCGCATGGTCGTCGTGCGTCCCCCGGCCCCGCCTCGGCCGGCCGCGCCGCCGCGCACCACTCGCAACATCGTCGTCGCCGACCGCTGAGCCCGGCCTGAGCCGGCCGCCGCCCCCCTACTTGAGGGGCAGAGCCGTGCGGATGTGGACGTCCTTGAGCTGGCGCTCCTGCGCCTCGGTCGGGGCGTTCATGAGCAGATCCTCCCCCTGCTGGTTCAGCGGGAAGGCGATGACCTCGCGGATCGCGGTCTGATTGGCCAGCAGCATGACGATCCGGTCGATGCCGGGCGCCAGACCGCCGTGAGGAGGCGCGCCGTAGCGGAAGGCGTTCAGCATGCCGCCGAACTGCTCCTCGACCACCGACGCGTCGTAGCCGGCGATCTGGAAGGCCTTGAGCATGATCTCGGCCTTGTGGTTCCGGATCGCGCCCGAGCACAGCTCATAGCCGTTGCAGACGATGTCGTACTGATAGGCGCGGATGGTCAGGGGGTCCTGCGTCTCCAGCGCCTCCAGCCCGCCCTGGGGCATTGAGAAGGGGTTGTGGCTGAAGTCGACCTTCTTCTCTTCTTCCGACCATTCGAACATCGGGAAGTCGACGATCCAGCAGAACTTGAACTGGTTCTCGTCGATCAGCTTCAGCTCCGTGCCCACGCGGGTGCGGGCCAGGCCGGCGAACTTGGCGAACGTCGCGGGCAGGCCGGCGGCGAAGAAGGCGGCGTCGCCCTTGCCGAGGCCCAGTGAGGACATCAGGGCCTCGGTCGGCTCCTGGCCCAGGTTCTTGGCGATCGGTCCGCCCCAGGCGCCTTGATCGTCGGACCAGAAGATGTAGCCGAGGCCCGGCTGGCCCTCGGCCTGGGCCCAGGAGTTCATGCGGTCGCAGAAGGCGCGGCTGCCGCCGGTCGGGGCCGGGATGGCCCAGACGGCGTTGTTCTCGTCGGCCGCGAGGATCTTGTTGAACAGGCCGAAGCCGCCGTCGCGGAAATGCTCCGACACGTCCTGCATCCTGATGGGGTTGCGGGTGTCCGGCTTGTCGGTGCCGTACCAGGCCATGGACTGGGCGTAGGTCAGCCGCTCGAAGCCCCGGTGTTCCGACGTCTGGCCGAAGTCGTTGGTGAAGGTGTGGACGCCGTCGATGGGCGAGACGGGCTTGCCGTCGGCGAACTCCTCGAACACGCCGTGCATCACGGGCTCGATGGCCGCGAACACGTCCTCCTGCGTGACGAAGCTCATCTCGACGTCGAGCTGGTAGAACTCCAGCGAGCGGTCGGCCCGGAGATCCTCGTCGCGGAAGCAGGGGGCGATCTGGAAGTAGCGGTCGAAACCCGAGACCATGAGCAGCTGCTTGAACTGCTGCGGGGCCTGCGGCAGGGCGTAGAACTTGCCCGGGTGCAGGCGGGACGGCACCAGGAAGTCGCGCGCGCCTTCCGGCGACGAGGCCGTCAGGATCGGCGTCTGGTACTCCAGAAAGCCTTGGTCGACCATGCGACGCCGGATCGAGGAGATGACCCTGGAACGCAGCACGATGTTCCGGTGCAGGGTCTCCCGACGCAGGTCGAGATAGCGGTGCTTCAGGCGCAGTTCCTCGGGATACTCCGGCTCGCCGAAGACCGGCAGGGGCAGTTCGGCGGCCTCGGACAGGACCTCGACCGACTTGACGCGGACCTCGACCTCGCCGGTCGGCAGGTTGGGGTTCACGGTGCCGGCCTCGCGGGCCACGACCTCGCCGTCGATGCGGATCACGCTTTCGGCGCGCACGCGCTCGACCACCTCAAAGCCCGGGGCCTCGGGGTGGAAGACCAGCTGGGTCAGGCCGTAATGGTCGCGCAGGTCGACGAACAGCAGGCCGCCATGATCGCGCTTGCGGTGCACCCAGCCGGACAGCCGCACGTTCGAGCCGGCGTCGGAGGACCGGAGGGCGCCGCAGGTGTGGGAGCGATAGGCGTGCATGGTCGGTTCGTCTTGGAATCCAGGGCGCAAACGGCGCAATTCGGGGATGGCGTAGGGCGCATCATCCCCCCGCAAAGTCAAGGCTGGCCGTCCCCAGCGGGCGTCGATCCGTCCACGGAACGGCCCACCGGCGCCCTGCCCCACGGCGCCGGTTCTGCTATGGGGCAGGCATGACGGGCGAGGAGCCGAAACGCGGCCAGATGAAGCTGGACCTGACCCACGAAGGCGCGGGTCGTCATCGGCCATTCGTCACGTCCGACTGCAACGCCGCGGCGGTGGCCCGGCTGGCGACCTGGCCCGACGCCCTGACGCCGGTGCTGGCGCTGATCGGGCCCAAGGGCAGCGGCAAGAGCCGGCTGGCCGCCGACTGGGCCGAACGGGTCGGCGCCGTGCCGGTGCACGGGGCGGAGGCGTCGCTGCTGGACCCGCTGGAGGTCGAGGGCCGGCCGATCCTGCTGGACCGCGCGCCGGACGCTGACGACGAGACCCTGTTCCATCTGATCAATCTGGCCCGGTCGGGCGGCGGCGCCCTGCTGTTGGTGGCCCGCAGCGCGCCGTCCAGTTGGGAGGCGGCCCTGCCCGATCTGCGATCCCGGCTGGACGCCGTGCCCACGGTCGCGATCCAGACGCCGGACGATGCGGTGTTGGCCGAGATGCTGGAGGCCGAATTCGCGCGCCGCTCGATCGCCCCTCCGGCCGATCTGATCCCGTGGCTGCTGAAGCGGATCGAGCGGTCGTCGGGGGCCGTGGAGGCCGCGGTGGCGAGGCTGGACGCGGAGCCGGGGGCCGTGACGCGGGCGGTCGCCCGGCGAGTCTTCGGACCGCTGGGCCCCGGCGATCCGGATTGAAAATTTGAGTCCGGACAGTCCGGACAGTCCGGATCGCGTGCGCCGGGCGCCGTCAGCGCATCCCGGGCCGGATGGGGGATGCGAGCGCATTTCTGGCACGCGGCCGCGACGGAAACGGTCGCGGGCCGCGCATCTTCATGCCTGCGCGGTTGCGGCGTCGCCGAGACCGGGCCATGACCAAGGCATGAGCGAATCCGCCGTCATCAGCGACCCGACACGCGGCGACGACGTCCCGACGTCACGCGCGCCGCAGCTGAAGCTGGACAAGGCGCTGATGGCCTCGCCGGAACGGTTCTTCAATCGAGAGCTGTCGTGGCTGGCCTTCAACGCCCGCGTGCTGGAGCAGGCCGCCAACCCGGACCATCCGCTGCTGGAGAGGCTGCGGTTCCTGTCGATCTCGGCCAACAATCTGGACGAATTCTACATGACGCGCGTGGCCGGGCTGAAAGGTCAGGTCCGCGAACGAGTGCGCATCGTCTCGCCCGACGGGCTTACTCCCGCCGAGGCCCTGGAGAAGATCAACACGGCCGCCGGCGTCCTGATGGCGGAGCAGCAGCGGCGCTGGCGCAAGCTGCGCAAGGAGCTGATCGGCGCCGGAATCGAGATCGTCGACGCGGCGAAGACCACCAAGACCGAGCGGGAACGCCTGGAACCGGAGTTCCTGAACCAGCTGTTCGCCATCCTGACGCCGATGGCCATCGACCCGGCTCATCCCTTTCCCTTCCTGCCGAACCTCGGCTTTTCGCTGGCGCTGAAGCTGCGCCGCGTCGCCGACAACCGGGTGCTCTATGCGCTGGTGCCGGTGCCGACCCAGGTGAAGCGGTTCTGGCCCCTTGCGACGGACGGGCGGTCGACGCCGGGCAAGAAGCGCTACGTCACGCTGGAGAGCCTGCTCACCCTTTTCATCGACCATCTGTTCCCCGGCTGCGAGGTGCTGGAGCGCGGCGTCTTCCGGCTGATCCGCGACAGCGACATCGAGATCGAGGAAGAGGCGGAAGATCTGGTCATGGAGTTCGAGGAGGCGCTGAAGCAGCGCCGCCTGGGCTCGGTGGTGCGCATCAAGATCGAGGCCTCGATGCCGGAGGATCTGCGGACCTTCATCACCGGCGAGCTGAACGCCCAACCGCAGGACGTCATCCTCGTCGACGGCATGCTGGGTCTCGCCCAGCTTTCCGACCTGATCCCGGCGGGCCACCCGGATCTGAAGTTCAAGGGCTACGAGCCCCGCTACCCGGAACGGGTGCGCGACCACGGGGGCGACATCTTCGCGGCGATCCGCGAGAAGGACATGCTGATCCACCACCCGTTCGAGAGCTTCGACGTGGTGGTGCAGTTCCTGCGACAGGCCGCGCGCGATCCGAACGTCCTGGCGATCAAGCAGACCCTGTACCGGACGTCGAAGGACAGTCCGATCGTCGCCGCCCTGATCGAGGCGGCCGAGAACGGCAAGAACGTCACCGCGCTGGTCGAGCTGAAGGCACGTTTCGACGAGGAGGCGAACCTGCGCTGGGCACGGGCCATGGAGCGGGCGGGCGTCCACGTCGTCTTCGGCTTCGTGGAGTACAAGACCCACGCCAAGGTCAGCGTGGTGGTGCGCAAGGAGGGCGAGGGACTGCGCACCTACTGCCACTTCGGCACCGGCAACTATCACCCCGTCACGGCGCGCATCTACACCGACCTGAGCCTGTTCACCTGCGACCCCGTGCTGGGTCGGGACGCGACGCGGGTGTTCAACTACATCACCGGCTATGCCGCGCCCGATGAACTGGAAGCGCTGGTCGTCTCGCCGCTGAACATGAAGGCCACCCTGATCCGCCTGATCGAGGCGGAAATGGCGGCGGCGGCCAAGGGCAAGCCCGCGGCGCTCTGGGCGAAGATGAACAGCCTGGTGGATCCGGAGGTGATCGACGCCCTGTATCGCGCCAGTCAGGCCGGCGTGCGCATCGAGCTGATCGTGCGGGGCATCTGCTGTCTGCGTCCGGGCGTGGCCGGGCTGAGCGAGAACATCCGGGTGAAGTCGATCGTCGGGCGCTTCCTCGAGCACAGCCGCGTCGTCGCCTTCGCCAACGGGCGGGATCTGCCGAACGACAAGGCGAAGCTGTTCATCGCCTCGGCCGACTGGATGCCGCGCAACCTCGACCGCCGCGTCGAGTTGATGACCCCGGTGCGCAACGCGACGGTTCACGACCAGGTGCTGGACCAGATCATGGTGGCCAACCTGAAGGACGACCTGCAGAGCTGGATCCTCGGACCCGACGGCGTCTACCGCCGGATGGAGCCCGTGGACCCGGCGCGGCCGTTCTCGGCGCACAAGTACTTCATGACCAATCCCAGCCTGTCCGGCCGCGGCCGCAAGGTGAAGACCCTGCCCGAAGCCCTGCGCTATGACCGGCCCGTCTGACGCCGCGCCCGCCCAGGCGGCGGTGGTCGACGTGGGATCCAACTCCGTGCGTCTGGTGCTGTACCGGCTGGAGGGGCGGGCCATCTGGACCGTGTTCAACGAAAAGGTGCTGGCCGGCCTCGGCCGCGACCTGCCGCGCACCCGTCGCCTGTCGGAGCGCGGGGTCGTCGACGCCATGGCGGCCTTGAAGCGGTTCGCGGCGGTGATCGAGGGCGTGCGGCCGGACCTGACCTTCGTCGCCGCCACCGCGGCGGTGCGCGAGGCCGAGGACGGGCCGGAGTTCTGCGAACGGGTGGCGGCGGAGACCGGCCTGCGCATCCGCGTCCTGACCGGCGAGGAAGAGGCGCGCGCCTCGGCCCTCGGCGTGCTGGCCGGGGCCCCGGACGCGGCCGGCACGGCCGCCGACATGGGCGGGACCAGTCTGGAGCTGACCCGGATCGGCGACGGCAAGGTCATGGACGGCGTCACCCTGGCGCTGGGGCCCTTCGCCCTGTCGGACGGGAAACCCTTCGACGCCGAACGCGTCCGGGCGCTGGTGGCCAAGCGGCTGAAGCCGGCCAGGAGCGACCATGGCGACCGGCGACTGCACGCCGTCGGGGGGGCGTGGCGCAGCCTGGCCCAGCTGCACATGGCGATCTCGGACTATCCGCTGAAGGTGGTGCACCAGTATGCGATGAGCGCGGCGGACGCCCGCGAGGTGGCGCGCTTCGCCGCCCGCCAGTCGCGCGCCTCGCTGGAAAAGTCGCCGGGCATATCGAGACGACGGGCCGAGACCCTGCCCTATGCGGCCCTCGTGCTGGAGGGGCTGATCGAGCATCTGGGCTTCGAGGAGATCAGCTTCTCGGCCTGGGGCGTGCGCGAGGGCCTGCTGTTCGAGGCGCTGGGGGAGAAGACGCTGGTCGTCGATCCGCTGCTGGCCGGGACCGAGGCGCTGGGCGCGCGACAGGGCGTGTCCCCGGGCCTGCCGGGCGCCGTCGCGGGCTGGATCGACGCCCTGATCCGCAACCTCCCGCCGGCGTTCGCCGTGGAGCGCGACGCGGTGCTGACCCGCGCCGCGTGCAACCTGTGCGACCTCGGCGCGCGGCTGCACCCCGATCACCGCGTCGAGCTGGCGTTCGACCAGGTTCTGCGGGCCTCGATCCCCGGTCAGACGCACGTGGAGCGGGCCTTCCTCGCGACGGCGATCAGCGCCCGGTACGGCGGCCCCTCCAGCACTCCCGAGCCGGCCACGATCGAGCGGCTGCTGAACGACGAGCTGCGGGCGCGGGCCCGGGCGCTGGGTCTGGCGATCCGTCTGGCCTGCGACCTGTCCGGGCGCTCGCCGCAGTTGCTGGCGAACGCCGCGCTCGGGCTGGACAAGAGCACGCTGCGGCTGTCGGCGACGCCCGCCTATGCCGACATGCTGCTGGGCGAGCAGACGCGCCGCCGCGCCCGGGCGCTGGCCGAGGCGCTGGGCGCGGAGCTGGAGATCGAGGGGATCTAGCCCTCGATCTCGACCACCTCGACGCGCGGGCCGTTGAGAACCAGAGCGATCTCGCCCCGCTTGAGCTTCAGGGCATCGTCGCCGAACAGCTGGCGGCGCCAGCCGTGCAGGGCCTCGACGTCGGCCTCGTCGTCGACGGCGATCTTCTCGAGGTCGGCGACCGTGGCGATCAGCTTGGAGGCCACGCCCGCGTTGTCGCTCTTGGCCTTGAGCAGGACCTTCAGCAGCTCCACCACCGACGGCGGGGCGGGGTCGTTGCGGCCGGGGCGTTCGACCTTGGGCGCGTGGGCCTCGGGATCCGCCAGCACGCGCTTGAGGTCTTCGATCAGCTCCTGGCCGAGGCGCGAGCCGCCGAAACCCTTGGGCACGGAGCGCAGGCGGTTGAAGGCGTCGGCGTCGGTCGGCGCCTGGGTGGCGATCTCGTCGATGGCCTCGTCCTTCAGGATGCGGCCCCGCGGCTGATCCCGCTCCTGCGCCGCGCGCTCCCGCCAGGTCGCCACGGCGACGAAGGCGGCGAGATATTTCGCCGACCACTTCTTGGGCTTCAGCCGCTTCCACGCCAGCTCCGGCGTGGTGTCGTAGAGTTTGGGATCGGTCAGGTCCTCCATCTCGGACATGACCCAGTCCAGCCGACCGTCCTTCTGCAGGCGGTCACGCAGCTTCGGGTACAGCGCCGCCAGATGGGTGACGTCCCCCAGCGCATAGGTCAGCTGGGCGTCCGACAGGGGCCGGCGGGCCCAGTCGGTGAAGCGGCTGCCCTTGTCGACCTCCTTGCGGACCATCTGGCGGACCAGCGCCTCGTAGGAGACCTGATCGCCGAAGCCGGCGGCCATGGCGGCGACCTGGGTGTCGAACATCGGCCGGGGCATGGCGCCGAGACGCACGAAGATCTCCACGTCCTGTCGGGCGGCGTGGAAAACCTTCAGAATCTTCTCGTCCCGCAGCAGGTCGAGGAACGGCTCCAGGTCCAGCCCCTCGGCAAGCGGGTCGATGATGGCGGCGTCCGTCGGCGAGGCGGCCTGGATCAGGCACAGCTTCGGCCAGTAGGTCGTCTCCCGCATGAACTCGGTGTCGACGGTGATGAAGGGCTGGTCCGACAGCTTGGCGCAGAAGTCGCGCAGGGCCTCGGTGGTGGTGATCGGCGTCATTCGGATGCTATAGCCCCGCCCGCGCCCCGTGTGGCAAGAGCCGCCGCGCAAGTCCGCCAACCGATTCAGGCCCGTGACCCATGAGCGACACCCCGAATTCCGTCCGCAACGGCCTGACCTACGCCGACGCCGGCGTGGACATCGACGCCGGCGAGCGGCTGGTGGACGCCATCAAGCCGTTGGCGAAATCGACGGCGCGGCCGGGGTCGGAGCCGTCGCTGGGCGGGTTCGGGGCCCTGTTCGACCTGAAGGCGGCGGGGTTCAAGGACCCGCTCATCGTCACCACGACGGACGGGGTCGGCACCAAGCTGAAGATCGCCATCGAGACGGGGCGGCACGACGGCGTCGGGATCGATCTGGTGGCCATGTGCGTCAACGACCTGCTGGCGCAGGGCGCGGAGCCGCTGCTGTTCCTCGACTATTACGCCACCGGCAAGCTGGACGTGGACGCCGCGCGGCGCGTCGTGGCGGGGATCGCCGAGGGCTGCCGGCAGGCCGGCTGCGCCCTGGTCGGGGGCGAGACGGCCGAGATGCCGGGCATGTATTCCGGCGGCGACTATGATCTGGCGGGGTTCTCGCTGGGCGCGCTGGAGCGCGGGAGCGCCCTGCCCCGCTTCGACCTGCAGAACACCGGCGACGTGATCGTCGGCATCGCCTCGTCCGGGCCGCACTCCAACGGCTATTCGCTCATCCGCCGGGTGATCGAGGCGGCGGGCAAGACGTGGGGCGACGACGCCCCGTTCGACCGCGACCGGACGCTGGCCCAGGCCCTGATGGAGCCGACGCGCATCTATGTGAAGTCGGTGCTGCCGCTGATGAAGGCCGGATGGGTCAAGGGCGCGGCGCACATCACGGGCGGCGGCCTGATCGAGAACCCGCAGAGGGGCATCGCCGATCATCTGAAGCCGGTGTTCGACTGGGAGGCCTGGCCCCTGCCGCCCGTGTTCCGCTGGCTGGCCGAGGCGGGCGGGATCGAGGCGCACGAGATGCGCCGCACCTTCAATTGCGGCGTCGGCTTCATCCTGATCGTCGGGCCCGAGCACGTCGAGGACGTGCTGGCCGGCTTGCTGGAAGCGGGGGAAACCGCTTTCGTGTGCGGACGACTGGACGCCGCCTGATCCGAGAGGAAGACCGCATGCGCGCACTCGCCCTGGGCCTGACCCTGTTGCTGCTGGGCGGAGGCGCGGCGTCGGCGCAGACCTCCGCGGCGACGGAGCATCCCTTCCTTCACGAGCTGGCCGGGCAGGTCCGTCCCGAGCGCATGCGGGAGGACATCGAGTTCATGGTGGGCTTCGGCACCCGCCACACCCTGTCGGAGACGCAGTCGGAGACGCGGGGCATCGGCGCGGCGCGGCGCTGGTCGGCCCGGCGCTTCGAGCAGATTTCGGCCGACTGCGGCGGGTGTCTGGAGATCGTGACGCCGTCGGACACGGTGACCGGCCAGCGCGTGCCCAATCCGACCGAGGTCGTGAACGTGGTGGCCATCCAGCGCGGCGCCGGCGACCCGAACCGCGTCATCATCATCTCCGGCCATCTGGATTCGCGGGTCAGCGACGTGATGGACTTCACCTCCGACGCGCCGGGGGCCAACGACGACGCCTCGGGCGTGGCGACCGTGTTCGAGGCGGCGCGCGTGCTGTCCAGGCACCGGTTCGACGCGACCATCGTCTATGCCGTCCTGTCCGGCGAGGAGCAGGGTCTGCTGGGCGGCAAGATCCTGGCCGACTACGCCAGGGCGCAGGGCTGGTTCGTCGAGGCGAACCTGAACAACGACATCGTCGGCAACTCCGAAGGCTCGAACGGCGTGCGCGACACCACCCGCGTGCGGGTGTTCTCCGAAGGAACGAAGACCGTCGAGACCGAGCAGCAGGCCAACCAGCGCCGCTACAACGGCGGCGAGGTCGATTCCTCGTCGAGGAACCTGTCGCGCTTCGTCGACGGAATCGCCGACCGCTATCTGGCGAATTTCGACGTCGAGATGATCTATCGCACCGACCGGTACGGGCGCGGCGGGGACCAGGTCGAGATGCTGCGCGCGGGCTTCCCCGCCGTGCGGATCTCGGAGGGCGCCGAGCACTACGACCGCCAGCATCAGGACCTGCGCGTGGAGAACGGCGTCCACTACGGCGACGTGATCGAGGGCGTGGACTTCGACTATCTGGGGCAGGTGGCCCGGCTGAACATCGTCTCGCTGGCCGCCCTGGCCAGGGCGCCGGCCCCGCCGACGGGCGTCACGATCGCCGGCGCCGTGAGGCCCGACACCACCGTGCGCTGGCAGGCCGTGCCGGGCGCCGCGGGCTATCGCGTCTGGTGGCGCTCGACCACCGCGCCGCAGTGGACCCACAGCCGCGCCTTCGGCCCCGAAGCCACCGAGGCGGTGCTGCGCGGCATCGTGATCGACGATTACTTCTTCGGCGTCTCGGCGATCTCCGCCGACGGCTACGAGAGCCCGGTCGTCTTCCCTGGACCCGCCGGCGACTTCCGCGCGCCGGCGCCGGCGCCGGCGGCCGCGACGGGCGGCTGACTCAGACCGCGCCGGCGCCGTCTGCGGCGTCAGGCCGGCTGCGGCGTCCGCACAGGAACCGCCACAGCCCCTCGACCGGGCCGATGGGGAAGACGCGGAGCCACAGGGCCGCGAAGACGGACAGACCGAGGAAGACGCCAAGCGCCAGCAGGTTGATCTGGGCCATGCCCCATTCGCCCAGCCGGCCGAGGCCCCAGCCGTACCAGACGAAGCCGCCGATCAGGTTGGACGCCAGATAGCCGGTCAGGGCCAGCCGCCCCATCGGCGCCAGGGCGCGCCCGACCGCGCGGCCCGATCCCGAGAACCACAGGGTGAAAAGAGCGAGGTAGCCGAAGGCGAGGATCGGCAGGCCGACGTAGGCCATGCGCCTGGCCCCCGCGATCCAGCCCTCCATCGGGATGCCCGCGACGTCCGGGGCGATGTAGGCGGCGCTGATGAGCAGGCCGACCGGCAGGCACGTCCAGAGCACGCGCCGGAGGAAGGCTCGGAAGCGGTGGACGTCGGCGAAGACGCCCTTCCGCACCGTCCACAGGCCCAGCAGGAAAAGGCCCATGACGCCGAGGTCGTAGACGGCGACGTAGGCGGTGTCGAAGAGGTTGTGCGCCACGTAGTACTGAAGATTGGCGCGCATCACGGCGAAATAGTCGGAACCCTCGTAGATCGGCCGCAGGCTCTCGAACCAGCGCCAGCCCTCGGCGGCGGTCTGGCCGTTCAGGCCGCGCAGAGGGCCGAACAGAATCTCGGCGGCCCCGGCCACGAAGGGCGGCGCCAGCACCAGGGCGAGGCCGACGGTCAGGAGGGTCTTCTGCGACCAGCCGCGACACAGCATGAGCAGCATGCCGCAGATGGCGTACACGATCAGGATGTCGCCCCAGTAGAGGAAGGCGAGGTTGAACACGCCGATTCCCAGCAGCAGCAGCATGCGGCGCAGGAAGTAGGCCCCGAACCCCGGACCGGTCCGCGACATCAGCAGGCCGAAGCCCACGCCGAACAGGAAGGCGAACATCGACCGCGCCTTCCCCTGTATGAACAGAAGTTCGAACAGGCCGAAAGCCAGATCCGGCGGCCCCGCGCGGGTGATCACCTGTCCCGCCGCGAAGACCATGACCATGCCCGTCAGGTTCATGGCGATGACGCCGTACAGGGCCACCGCCCGCACGCCGTCGATGACCGGCAGTCGGCCCTGCCCCGCGCTGGCGTCCGTCATTCGCAAACCCCCGTTCCCGCGCCACCGTCCCAGATGGCGGGACCGACGTCCAGCGCTTGCCTTCGCCCGTCATCGCGGCCATCCCTCGCGCCGATGACCGCCTCGAACTCCCCTCGCGTCCCCGTCGCCGTGCTGATCTCCGGCGCGGGATCGAACATGGCCGCGATCCTCGACGCGGCGGGCGCCGCCGACGCCGCCTTCGAGGTCGTCGTGGTGATCTCGAACGTGCCGGAGGCCGGCGGGCTGACGCTGGCGGCGGAGCGCGGCGTTCCCGCCGTCGTCGTAGATCATCGCGGGCACGGCCGGGACAGGCAGGCGCACGAGCGGGCGATCCAGGCCGTGCTGGAGGCGCACGGCGTCGAGGTCGTGGCCCTCGCCGGCTACATGCGCCTGCTGAGCCCGTGGCTGGTCGCCGCCTGGGAGGGGCGGATGCTGAACATCCACCCCAGCCTGCTGCCCAGACATCCGGGCCTGGACACCCACGCGCGCGCTCTGGCCGCCGGCGACGCCGAGGCGGGGTGCACGGTTCATCTGGTCATCGACGACGTCGACGCCGGGCCGATCTTGGGCCAGTCGCGCGTGCCGATCCTGCCGGGCGACGACGCCGAGGCGCTTTCGGCGCGGGTCAGGACGGCGGAGCACGTCCTTTATCCGGCGGTGCTGGACCGGTTCTGCCGCGATTCTCGCCGGCCATGAAAAAAGGCCCCGGCGACGACCGGGGCCTTCTTCATTCATCGGTCCGGGGAAACTCAGCCGACGATCTGATCGTCAGTGAAGAACTGGGCGATCTCGATGGCCGCGTTCTCGGCCGAATCCGAGCCGTGGACCGAGTTCTCGCCGACGCTTTCGGCGTAGAGCTTGCGGATGGTGCCCTCGGCGGCGTCGGCCGGGTTGGTGGCGCCCATGACTTCGCGGTAGCGGGCCACGGCGTTCTCGCCTTCCAGCACCTGCACGACGACCGGAGCCGAGGTCATGAATTCCACCAGCTCGCCGTAGAACGGGCGGGCGGCGTGAACTTCGTAGAACTTCTTCGCCTGGTCCTCGGTCATCCGGATGCGGCGCTGGGCGACGATGCGCAGGCCGGCGTCCTCGATCACGGCGTTGACCTTGCCGGTCAGGTTGCGACGCGTGGCGTCGGGCTTGATGATCGAGAAGGTGCGTTCGGTCATGGGAGCGACTTCTTGTTGGGAGATTGAAGGTCGCGGGCTTATAGCGGCGCTCTTCCCCGTTTCCAACGCTTCTCATTTTTGCCTCCATCTCCCGCCGGCAGGCGTGAGAGGCGCCCGAGTTTTTCGACGATGCTGCAGATCAAGAACCTCACCCTGAACGCCTGGGGCCGCTCGTTCCTCGACGACGCCTCCGTAAGCCTGCCGCCGGGGGCCAAGGTCGGGCTGGTCGGCCGCAACGGCATCGGCAAGTCGACCCTGTTCAAGGTGATCCTGGGCGAACTGGTCGCCGGCGGCGACGAGGTGTCCCTGCCGAAGACCGCACGCATCGGCTCAGTGGATCAGGAACATCCGGCCACGCCCGTCAGCGTGCTGGAGACGATCCTCGAAGCCGACGTGGAGCGGCACCAGCTGCTGAGCCGGCTGGAGACCGCGGAACCCGAGGAGATGGGCGAAATCTGGTCCCGGCTCATCGAGATCGACGCCGACGCCGCGCCGGCCAGGGCGTCGGAAATCCTGGTCGGTCTCGGCTTCAGTCAGGAGGACCTGCACCGGCCGATGTCGCATTTCTCGGGCGGCTGGCGCATGCGCGTGGCGCTTGCGGCGGCGCTGTTCGCCGAGCCGGAGATGCTGCTGCTGGACGAACCGACCAACTACCTCGATCTGGAAGGCGCGCTGTGGCTGGAGGCGCGGCTGAAGAAGTATCCGGCGACCGCGCTGATCATCAGCCACGACCGCGAGATGCTGAACGAGGTCTGCACCCACATCCTGCACCTGTCGAACCGCAAGCTGGAGCTCTACACCGGCAACTACGACACCTTCGAAAAGACGCGGGCCGAAAAGCTGCGCCTCATGGAGGCGACCAAGTCCAAGCAGGAGGCCGAGCGGGCGCACCTGCAGAAGTTCATCGACCGGTTCAAGGCCAAGGCGTCGAAGGCCACCCAGGCGCAGTCGCGCGTCAAGAAGCTGGAGAAGATGGAGCGGATCGAGCTGCCGCCCGAGGAGCGGGTGGCGCCCTTCATCCTGCCGTCGCCGCCGCGCCCCCTGCCCCCGCCCCTGATCCGGCTGGAGCGGGCCAACGTCGGCTATGAACCCGGCAAGCCGATCCTGAAGAACCTGAACCTGCGGATGGATCTGGACGACCGGATCGGTCTGCTGGGCGTCAACGGCGCGGGCAAGTCGACCTTCGCCAAGCTGATCGCCAAGGCGCTGAACATCGAGACCGGCGAATTCCATCGCGACGGCAAGATGCGGGTCGGCTGGTTCCACCAGCACCAGATCGAGGCCATGGACCCGACCGACACGCCGCTGGAGATCATCCGGCGCGCCATGCCAGAAGCGTCGGAGAGCTCGCGCCGGTCGCGACTGGCCCAGTTCGGCCTGCCGTTCGAGAAGCAGGAGACCAAGGTCGCGGCCCTGTCGGGCGGCGAGCGGGCGCGCCTGCTGCTGAACCTGGTGGCGATGGACGCGCCGCACGTCCTGATCCTCGACGAACCGACCAACCACCTGGACATCGACAGCCGCCGCGCCCTGCTGGACGCGCTGAACGAGTACACCGGCGCGGTCATCCTGATCACCCACGACCGCTCGCTGATGGAGCTGGTGGCCGACCGGCTGTGGCTGGCGGCCGACGGGACGGTCAAGCCGTTCGAGGGCGACATGGACGACTATGCCAAGTTCGTTCTCGACCGGGCGAAACAGGCGGGGATGAAGCCGACGCAGGTGAAGCACGAGCCGGAAGTCGTCTCGGCCGGCGCGCCCGCGCCGAAGGCGGAGAAGAAGAAGGGCGGTCCGTCGCCGTCGACCCTCCGACACGCGGTGAAGAAGGCCGAAGAGCGCGTCGCGGCCCTGACTGCGGAGATCGCGCGCATCGACGACGATCTGGCCAACGCCGCCGTGTCCAACCCCAAGGCGCTCGAGGGGCTCACCCGGGCCCGGGCGAAGGCCCAGGCCGACCTGGACGCCGCCGAGGCCGCCTGGCTGGAGGCGGAGGAAGCCCTCGCGGAGGTCGCATGAAGACGCCCATCACCCTGACCCCGGAGGAGCGGCGCGCGGCCGCCGCGCGTCTTCGGGCCCTGCTGGCCGAGCAGCTGGACGTGGAGATCGGCGGGCTGGAAGCCGAGGCCCTGCTGGACGGGCTGGCGAAGGAGGTGGGCGCGGTCTTCTACAACCGCGCCCTGACCGACGCCCGCGCCCTGGTCGCCGCCAAGGCGGAGGACATCGACGACGCCCTGCACGCCCTGGATCGCGACAGCGGCCTGCGCTGACCCTTCAACTCAGCCGCAGCTGACGCGCACCACGTTCTGCGTCGCCGGGTCGACCTCGACGTTGAGGCGATCGGGGCGGAAGTCCTGGGTGACGGCGTCGCCGGTCTCGTAGACGCGCCAGGTTTGGCCGGCGGGAGCGGCGGGCACCGAGCTGCGCGGCTGGCCCACCCACGCCTGCTTGTCTGCGGCCCCGCACGCGTCGTCGGCGGGGGCGGCCGGCGGGGTCGTCGCCGGCGGCGTGGCGGCGGGAGGCGTGGCCGCGGGCGTTTCTGCCGGCGCCGGTTCCGTCGCGGCGTCTTCGGCGGCGGGCGAGCAGGCGGTCAGCAGGGCGGCTCCGGCGAGGGAGAGAAACACGAGGCGCATGGCGAGCTCCTGATAGATGACCTAGGTCAACGGCCGACGCGCGCCGACGTTGCGCGTCAGCGGATCGTGCCGCTGACCCGCTCGCCGCGACGCAGGATGGTGATCCCGGTCCCGCGCTGGAGGTCGTTCAGCTGGGAGGCGGCCGTGACGGCGCGACCGTCGATCTCGATGACGACGTCGCCGGTCCTCAGCCCCACGCGCTCGCGGGCGTAGGTGCCGCGGGCCACCGCCCCGACGATGACCCCTCGCGTCGTCGGGTCGACGCCCAGGCGATCGGCCACCGCCGGGTTGAGGGCCAGGACCTGCGCCCCGGTCAGGGCCCCGGACTGGATCACGACGGCCCGCTCGAGACTGGCGTCGCCGGGGAGGCGTTCGACCCGCGCCGTCAGCGTCTGCTCGCGACCGCCGCGCAGAAGGCCGACGCGGACCGATTCACCGGGCGCATTGGCGCCGACGCGGAAGTTCAGGCCGCCCTGATCGTCCACGGCGGTGCCGTCGATCGAGACGATGACGTCGCCCTCGCGGATGCCGGCGTCGTCGCCGGGACCGCCGTCCCAGACGCGGGTCACGACGAGCCCGCGGGGGCGATCCAGGCCCAGCTCACGCGCGCGCTCGCTGGTCACGGCCTCGCCCGACACGCCCAGCCACGGGCGCACCACGGCGCTTTCGCCGCCGAGAGCGGCCGACACCACCTGCTGGACCATGGTGGCGGGCACGGCGAAACCCACGCCGGACGACGAGCCGCTGCGCGAGAAGATGGCGGTGTTGATGCCGATCAGGTCGCCGTCCATGTCGACAAGGGCGCCGCCCGAGTTGCCCGGGTTGATGGCCGCGTCGGTCTGGATGAAGGAGCCGGAATCGCTGATCCCGGTCTCCGTGCGGTTCAGGGCCGAAATGATGCCGTTGGTCACCGTCTGGCCGACGCCGAACGGGTTGCCGATGGCCAGCACCAGATCGCCGACCTGCTGGGTCTCGCTGGTGTCGATGCGCAGGGTCGGCAGCTGGTCTTCCACCCCCGTCAGCTGCAGCACGGCGATGTCGGACCGCGCGTCGGCGAGCAGGACGCGGGCGGGGAACTCGCGCCGGTCGGCGAGGGAGACCCGGATGTCGCTCATGCCCTCGATGACGTGATTGTTGGTCACCACGATGCCGTCGGCCCGCACGATGACGCCGGAGCCGACCGAGCCGGTCGGCTGGCTGAACTGGCCCCAGAAGGGGTCGCGCACGGTCTGGACTCCCTGGGCGGCGATGTTGACCACGGCGGGCGCGGTGAGTTGCACGACCGGAGCGAAGCTGGCCTTCACCGCGCCGGCGTCGCGGGGAACGACGCGCTCCTCGGCCTGGCCGAAGGTCGCGTCCTGCGCCTTGCCCTGATCGGGTGAACCGCAGGCGGAGAGCAGGAGCGCGCCGGCGAGGGCGAGGTGGCGGAGCTTCATCGGACGTCTCGCAAGCTGGACCATGAGGGTCATGACGCCGCGCCATTTCGGCGGCATCGTGGCGGGTCGCAGCGGCAAACGGGCGCGGCTGCGCCGACGTTCCCGCGGCATTGCGCAAGTTTAACCCACGCCCGCGGATTCCCGTGTCAGTCTCGCGGCATGAGCGCAGTGATCGAGACCCGGGGCCTGTCGAAACACTATGGCGCCGTGCGCGCCCTCGACGGGCTGGACCTGACCATCCCGCGCGGCGGGGTGTACGGCGTGCTCGGGCCGAACGGCGCCGGCAAGTCGACCCTGTTCCGCATCCTGCTGGGGCTGATCCGGCCGACGGACGGGTCCGCCACCGTCATGGGCGGGCCGGTCGGCCAGGTCTCGACCATGCGGCGCATGGGCTCCATGATCGAGACGCCGCGGTTCCCGCCCTTCCTGACGGCGAAACAGGTGCTGAACTGGCTGGCGGCCGCGCATGGCCTGAACGGCGATCCCGCAAGGATCGAGGGCTGGCTGGCGCGCGTCGGCCTGACCGAGGCGGCCAACCGCAAGGTCCGGGGCTTTTCCGTCGGCATGATGCAGCGGCTGGGCGTGGCCGCGGCCCTGATGACCGAGCCGGAGCTGGTCATCCTCGACGAACCGACCAGCGGCATGGACCCGCCCGGCATCCAGGAGATGCGCCAACTGATCCGCTCGCTTGCGGTCGACGACGGCCTGACGGTCGTTCTGGCCAGCCACCAGTTGCTTGAGGTGCAGCGCGTCTGCGACCGCGTCGCCATCCTGAACAAGGGGCGGCTGGTGCTGGAGGGCGCGGTCAGCGAGCTGACCGGCTCCGGCGAGCGGCTGAGGCTGAAGCTGCGGCCGCAGGCGGCGGCGCTGGATCTGCTGGGTCAGAAGGGGTCGGCGGAGGGCGACGACGCGGTCATGGCCGCAGTGACCCGGGCCGAGGCCCCTGCCGTGCTGAAGGCTCTCATCGACCGCGGCGTCGAGATCGAGGAGGCCCGCTGGGTGGGCGCCGATCTGGAAAGCATCTTCTTCACCGAGACCGGCTCGGTCCAGGCCCCGGAGGCGATCCATGCTGGCTGACGCCTATCGCTCCGAAACCTACCGCCTGCTGCGGAACCGCACCGTCCTGTTCTGGTCCGTCGTGTTCGTGCCCCTGATCGGCGTGGTGTTCGGCATCATCGGCAACGCCGTCCTCAAGGCCAACGCCGACAAGCTGGCCGGCGAGGAGATGCCGCCCGAGCTGATGGTCGCCATGGCCGGCGGGCCGATGAACCTGGCGGCCGAACTCGTCTCGGCGGCGGGCAACGTGGCCAATCCCGTGGCCCTGCTGTTCCTGCTGATCGGGGCCGCGACCCTGTACACCGGCGACTATCGCTGGGAGACGTGGCGGCTGATAAGCGCCCGCAACGGCCGCGTGCCGCTGATCCTCGGCAAGGTGCTGAGCTACGTCACGCTGGCGCTGGTCGCCATGCTGGTACTGGTCGCCGGGGCCCTGATCGAGAAGTCGATCTCGGCCGGCTTCTTTTCCCGGCCTCTGACCTTCGACGCAGGGAACGGCCGGATAGCCGACGCCTTCGCGATGTTCGGGGTTTCGGGCCTGCGCATCCTGCAGGTGACCATGCTGGGCCTGCTGGCCGGCGTGGTCGGGCGGTCCCTGCTGGCCGCCCTGTTCGTGCCGGTGGTGGTGAGCGTCCTGCAGGCCCTGTCGCCGTTCGCGCTGATGGGCATGGGGGTGGCCAACGACGCGTGGGTGACCTTCCTGGTCAATCCCGGCCAGGGCTACGACGTCATAGCCGCCGCCATCCGCGGGGGTCCCGACGCCCCGATGGCCGAGTTGGTCGTGCGCGGCTGGACGAGCCTGCTGGGCTGGACCATCCTTCCCCTGATCGGGGCGCTGGCCTGGTTCCAGCGTCAGGATCTGTCGAAGGAGTGACCGGCCCGTGCCGGCGCGTGGGGAGGCGGTCGGCATGAGGCGCTCATCGATCTCGACATGGATGCTGACCGGGGCGCTGTGCGCCGGCCTCGCGGCCCCGGCGGTCGCGCAGGAGGGCGAGGAGCCGTCCACGCGCGTCGACGACATCGTGGTCATCGGCAACGTCCCGCTGCGCGAGCAGATCGACATCTTCGTGGGCGAGGTGACCGAGCCGCCGGAGGGCCGCGGCCCGGCGCGATGGAGCCGGCGCGGCGGCGTCTGCGTCGGCGTGGCCAACCTGCGGCAGGACGTGGCCCAGGCGGTCGCCGACCGCGTTTCCGACCGCGCACGCCAGCTGGGCCTGGCGGTGGGAGAGCCGGACTGTCGCGCCAATGTGCTGATCATCGCCACCGACGACGGGCAGGCGCTGGCCCGGGCCCTCGTTGAGCGCAGCCCCAACGCCTTCCGCCCGGACTACGCGGGCTCGTCGAAGACGCGGCGGGAGCTGGAGCTGTTCGTCGAGACGGACAGGCCGATCCGCTGGTGGCACGTCTCCATGCCCGTGATCTCCGGACAGGGCATCCCGGCGGTCAAGCTGCCCGGCGACGACGCGCCCTTCATCCCCGGGCCAGGTCGGGTGCGAACCGCCGTGCGCAACGTGTTGCTGCGCGCCTACGTCATCGTCGATCTGGACCAGACGGAGCATCTGACCCTGACCCAGCTGGCGGATTACGCCGCCATGGTCGCCTTCGCCCAGATCGACCCCGACGCGGATGTCGGCGCGTTCTCCACCATACTGAACGTGTTCGAGGATCCCGCCGCCACCTCGGAGCTGACGGATTGGGATCTGGCCTATCTGGGCGCGGTCTACACGGGCGAGCGGAACCAGCGCGACCCGCGCTCGCAGGTCGCGGGCGTGGCCGCCTCCATGTACGCGGATCGGGACGCGGCGGTGGAGCGGCAAGCCCCCGCCGCGGCCAGCGAATGACGGGCGCCCTTCCCCGCTCGACCCTGCCCGCGGTCGCCGTCGCGCTGGCGCTCTGCGTGCCCACCTTGGCGCTCGCCCAGGAACGTCCGGCCCAGCAGGAGCCGGAGCCGACCCGGGTGGACGACATCGTGGTCCAGGGCATGCCGCTGCGCGAACAGGTCGCCACCTTCGTGGACGCCGTCACCGCCCCGCCGGCGGGACGCGCCCCCGCCCGCTGGGCGGATCGCGCGGGCGTGTGCGTCGGGGTCGCCAATCTGCAGAGTGAGGCCGCCCAGTTCATGGCCGACAGGGTGTCGGAAGTCGCGCTTCTTCTCGACATGCCGGTCGGCGAGCCCGGATGCAGTCCCAACGTGGTGGTGATGCTGACGGACGACGCGCCGGGCCTGGCGGCGGCCCTCGTCGAGCGCAGCCCCAACGCCTTCCGGCCGCACTACGCCGGAGCCGCCGGGACGGTGCGTCAGCTGAACCTGTTCATGACGTCCGACCGCCCGGTTCGCTGGTGGCATGTGGCCATGCCGGTCACGGGGGAGTCCGGCAACCCCGCCATCAGGATGCCAGGCGACGACCGCATTCCCCGGGTCAAGGTGCCGTTGAGCCGCCTAACCACCACGATCCGCAACGAGCTGCGCCGCGCCTTCATCATCATCGACGTCGATCAGGTGGAGCATCTAACCCTGACGCAGCTCAGCGACTACGTCGCGATGGTCGCGTTCGCCCAGGTCGACCCGGACCACGAGGTCGGCGATTTCCCGTCGATCCTCAACGTGATCGCAGACCCGACGGCCGCGGCGGCGATGACGGATTGGGACCGGGCCTATCTGCAGGCCCTGTACGGGGTCGAACTGAACCGCCGAAGCCCCTCCTCCCAGCTGGGCCAGGTCGTCGCGGACATGTTCCGCGACCGCCGCGAAGCCGGCGGGGACGACGGCGCGCCGCCCGCGCAAGACTGAGCGCGCAAACGAAAGGGGCGGCCCGGTCGCCCCGGCCGCCCCTCGATGTCGTCAACGTCGCCCGTGACGGGCGGCGATCACTCCTCGCCGTCGTCGAACGACTGGACCGGACCGGAGTCCTGGCCCTTGGCGTCCACGTCGCGGTCGACGAACTCGATCACGGCCATGGCGGCGTTGTCGCCGTGCCGGAAGCCCGCCTTCATGATGCGGATGTAGCCGCCGTTCCGCTCCGAGTAGCGCGGAGCGATGGTGTCGAACAGCTTGCCGACCTGGGTCACGTCGCGGACCTGGCTGATGGCCTGACGACGGGCGTGCAGGTCACCCTTCTTGCCGAGCGTGACCAGCTTCTCGACGAAGGGACGCAGTTCCTTCGCCTTGGGCAGGGTCGTCGTGATCTGCTCGTGCTTGATCAGCGAAGCGGCCATGTTGGCGAACATGGCCTGGCGGTGGCTGGTCGTGCGACCGAGCTTGCGATGGGCGGCGCCGTGGCGCATCGGGGTCTCTCCTACTCCGTGCCCGGTTTCCCTCGCGGGGACCTTGGCCCGTCCTCATTCTAACCGCTCCGAGCCCCGCGTACGGGACGGGCGGAAGGGTTGAAACTAGATCTGGTCGTCGAACTTCTTGGCCAGATCTTCGATGTTCTCCGGCGGCCAGTTCGGCACGTCCATGCCGAGGCTGAGGCCCATGGTCGCCAGCACTTCCTTGATCTCGTTCAGCGACTTGCGGCCGAAGTTCGGGGTGCGAAGCATCTCGCCCTCGGTCTTCTGGATCAGGTCGCCGATGTAAACGATGTTGTCGTTCTTCAGGCAGTTGGCCGAACGGACCGACAGCTCCAGCTCGTCCACCTTCTTCAGCAGGGCCGGGTTGAACGGCAGGTCGGGCTTGCCTTCCGACAGGGCCTCGGCCTTCTTCGGTTCGTCGAAGGTGATGAAGATCTGCAGCTGGTCCTGGAGGATGCGCGAGGCGTAGGCCACCGCGTCCACCGGCGACACGGCGCCGTTGGTTTCGACTTCCATGATCAGCTTGTCGTAGTCCAGCGACTGACCCTGACGCGTCGGCTCGACGCGATAGGCGACCTTCTTCACCGGCGAGTACAGGGCGTCGACGGCGATCAGGCCGATCGGCGCGTCTTCCGGACGGTTCTTCTCGGAGGCGACGTAACCCTTGCCGTTCTGGACGGTCAGCTCCATGCGCACGGTGGCGCCGTCGTCGAGCGTGCAGATGACGTGATCGGGGTTCAGAACCTCGATGTCGGCCGGGACGTCGATCTGGCCGGCGGTCACCGGGCCGGGGCCCGTGGCGCGCAGGGTCATGCGCTTCGGCCCCTCGGCGTGCATGCGCAGGGCCAGCTGCTTGATGTTCAGGACGATGTCGACCACGTCCTCGCGCACGCCTTCCAGCGACGAGAACTCGTGCACCACGCCGTCGATCTGGATGGCGGTGACGGCCGCGCCTTGCAGCGACGACAGCAGCACGCGCCGGAGGGCGTTGCCGAGCGTCACGCCGAAGCCACGCTCGAGGGGTTCGGCCACCAGGCGCGCCTTGCGCTGGGCGTCGGAACCGGTCTCGATCTGCGGCTTCTCGGGACGGATCAGCTCTTGCCAGTTACGTTCGATCATATGTGTCCCTCGAAACGGGTTTCGCCGGTCCCCCTCGCCTCGTCAGGGAAGGCGGGACCGGCGGAGAATGGGGTTGCCGAAGTCGTCGCTTAGACGCGACGACGCTTCGGCGGACGGCAGCCGTTGTGCGGCATCGGCGTGACGTCGCGGATGGTCGTGATGGTCATGCCCACGGCCTGAAGGGCGCGCAGGGCCGACTCGCGGCCCGAACCGGGGCCCGACACGTTGACTTCCAGCGTCTTCACGCCGTGCTCAGCGGCCTTCTTGCCGGCGTCTTCCGCAGCCATCTGGGCGGCGTACGGCGTCGACTTGCGCGAGCCCTTGAAGCCCATGTGGCCGGCCGACGACCAGGAGATGGCGTTCCCCTGCGCGTCGGTGATGGTCACCATGGTGTTGTTGAAGCTGGCGTTCACGTGGGCGACGCCCGACGTGATGTTCTTGCGCTCGCGGCGTTTGACGCGACCCGGTTCCTTGGCCATCGGCTGGGCTCTCTCTTACTTCTTCTTGCCGGCGATCGGCTTGGCGGGACCCTTGCGGGTGCGGGCATTGGTGTGCGTGCGCTGGCCGCGGACCGGCAGGCCCTTGCGGTGACGCAGGCCGCGGTAGCAGGCCAGGTCCATCAGACGCTTGATGTTCATCGACGTCTCGCGGCGCAGGTCGCCTTCGACGGTGTAGTCGCGGTCGATGGTCTCGCGGATCTGCAGCACCTCGGCGTCGGTCAGCTGATTGACGCGACGGGCGTCCTCGATGCCCACCTTGCCGATGATGTCGGCGGCGGCGGCCGGGCCGATGCCGTGGATGTACTGCAGCGCGATCAGGACGCGCTTGTTGGTCGGGATGTTGACGCCAGCGATACGGGCCACGAAGATCTCCAGATACGCGCAAACCGGACGCAACAAACGCTCCGGTCAACAGACCTGGAGCGTTGGGCGCCCTTCGCGGAAGGGCGCTCTTATAGACCTGATTCAGCGGGCGTCAACCGTCCGGCAAGACTCCTCGCGCCGACGGGTTCCCGGGGTGCGATGGATTCAGCGCCCGGGACGGCCGAATTCGACGACGATGATGATGTCGCTGACTTCCTCGCGACCGCCCCTCACCTGCGGCGAGAAGCGGTAGAAGCGCTCGGCGGCCGCGACTCCGGCGGCGCCGAACCCTTGTCCTGCCGGGGTTTCCGACGTGACCCGGCAGCGGTCAAGCCGGGCGTCGAGCTGCACTTCGCACGTCACGGTGACCCGGCCGGACCGCCCCCGGGCGTCCGCCGGGTGCAGGCTCTGGAGTTCCCGCATCGAAGCCTGACGGATCGGACGGGCGCGGACCGTGCCGGCGCCCGGGCCGACTCCGGCGCCCCGTCCCCCACCCTGCCCCGTGCCCTCGCCGCCCTGTCCCTGCCCGGGCGTGGTTCCGGGTGAGGGCGAGACGCCGACGACGACCTCGGGCGGTTCCGGGGCGGGCTCGGGAGGCGCGACGACCTCCGGCCGGGGCGGCGGCGTGCGCGCGGGGCGCACGACCGACGGCGCGGCGGGGGCCCCGCCCCCGACCTCCGCGGCCGGCTCGGGCGGTGGCGGCGGCGGCGGAGGCGGCCGGAACAGGGTGATCTCGAACGGCGGGCTGGGAATCGGCGGCATGGGCGTCGGCGCGGTCCGCGCGATGACCGCGAACAGCGCCAGATGCGCCGCGATCACCACAGCGTAGATCGCCGGCTTGCGCCAGCGGTCGGCCCTGTCGGATTTCCGGTCGTGGTCCATGCCCGTCCCTGCCATGCCGAAGCTTAACGCACGACGGGCCGGTTCGGTCAGCGCGGGTTCAGGCGTCCAGCGCGGCGTCCATCTGGGCGGCGACGGCGTCGATCGAGCCCATGCCGTCGATCTCGGTCAGCAGACCCTTGCCCTCGTAGTAGGGCAGCAGTGGCGCGGTCTGGCGATTGTAGACGGCCAGACGGTCCTTGAACGTCTCGGGATTGTCGTCCGGCCGGCCCTGATCCTCGAACCGCTTCGTGATGCGGGCGGTCAGGGCGGCGTCGTCGACCTTCAGCCGGACGACGCGGTCGATCTTCGCGCCGCGCGTCTCCAGCATGGCGTCCAGTGCCTGGGCCTGCGCCACCGTGCGGGGGAAGCCGTCGAAGATGGCCCCGCCGGCGGCCTCGGCCTCCGGGAGGCGGTCCTCGATCAGGGCGATGACGATCTCGTCCGTCACCAGATCGCCGCGCGCCAGCACGTCCTTGACCTTGAGGCCCAGCTCCGAGCCCGAGGCGATGGCGGCGCGCAGCATGTCGCCGGTCGACAGCTGGACCATGCCGCGCGTCTCGACCAGTCGCTTGGCCTGGGTCCCCTTGCCGGCCGCGGGCGGCCCGAACAGGATCAGGTTCATCGCCGCCCTCCCCGAGCGATCAGGCTCAGCGCCGGACCGGCGCGGGCGAGCCGCGGCCGCCGCGACCACGCAGCTTGGCCTTCTTGATGAGGCCTTCGTACTGGTGCGCCAGCAGGTGCGACTGGATCTGGGACACGGTGTCCATGGTCACCGACACGACGATGAGGATCGACGTGCCGCCGAAGTAGATGGCGTTGCCCATGCCCATGACCATGAACTCCGGCAGCAGGCACACCAGGGTGATGTAGCCGGCGCCGATGACCGTCAGGCGGGTCAGCACGTAGTCGAGGTACTCGGCCGTGCGCTTGCCCGGACGGATGCCCGGCAGGAAGCCGCCGTACTTGCGCAGGTTCTCGGCCGTGTCCTCGGGATTGAAGGTGATCGAGGTGTAGAAGAAGCAGAAGAAGATGATCAGCGCGGCGTAGAGCGCGATGAACAGGGGCTGGCCGTGGGTCAGCTGGCCCGTGACGATCGGCAGCCAGGACGACAGCCACGGCGGCAGATCGGCGTTGGCGGTGAACTGGGCGGCCGTGGCAGGCAGCAGCAGCAGCGACGAGGCGAAGATCGGCGGAATGACGCCGGCGGTGTTCACCTTCAGCGGCAGGAAGCTGCGCTCTCCGCCCGCCATGCGGTTGCCTTCCTGACGCTTGGGATACTGGATCAGCAGCCGGCGCTGGGCCCGTTCCATGAAGACGATGAAGACGACGGTCGCCACGGCGAGGGCCGCCAGCAGGAACAGGAAGAAGACCGACATCTGTCCTTGCTGGGCCAGGCCCAGCAAGCGCGCGATGGTCGACGGCAGGACCGCCACGATGCCGGCGAAGATGATCAGCGAGATGCCGTTGCCGACGCCGCGCGCGGTCACCTGCTCGCCCAGCCACATCAGGAACATGGTCCCGCCGGTCAGGACGGTCACGGTCGAGATGATGAAGAAGAGGCCGGGCTGATCGACCAGGCCCGGGGTGGCGTTCAGGCCCACGGCGATGCCGAAGGACTGCATCAGGGCCAGCACCACGGTCAGGTAGCGGGTGTACTGGTTCAGCTGCTTGCGGCCGCTCTCGCCGCCTTCCTTGCGCAGCTTCTCCCACGGCGGATACACCGCGGCCATCAGCTGCACGATGATCGACGCCGAGATGTAGGGCATCACGTTCAGGGCGAACACGGCCATCCGCTCGACGGCGCCGCCCGAGAACATGTTGAACAGGTCCAGGATGCCGCGCTGACCGTCCGGGTCGGCGAAGAACTGGAGGAAGGCCTCGGAGTTGATCCCCGGAATCGGGACGAAGGTGCCGATGCGGTAGACCAGCAAGGCCAGCAGCGTGAAGAGCAGCCGCTTGTGCAGCTCGGTCGCCTTGGCGAACGAGCCCATGTTCATGTTGGCTGCGAGTTGTTCGGCGGCCGAAGCCATGTGTCGTCACCCCGACTGATCAGAACGCGGCGCATCCGACCTGAAGTCGCCGCCTGCGTCCAGATAGGCGAAGGGCGGTCCGTCAGCCAGACCGCCCCGCTCTTTTAGTTACTTGCCGGCCTTGGCGGCGGTGCGCCTGGCGCGGGCCGAGACCTTGTTGGCGTCGCCCTTCGGCGCCTTGGGGGCCGGAGCCTTGCCCTTGGCGGCGTTGCGCTTCTCGACGCGGGCGGCGGCCTTGGCCTCCGCCTCGACGCGCTGCTGGGTGACCGAGCCGCCGGCGGCCTCGATGGCCTTCACGGCGCCGGCCGAGGCCGACCAGACGACCAGGTTCAGCTTGGCCTTCAGCTCGCCCGTGCCCAGGATGCGCACGCCGTCCTTGGCGCGGCGGATCACGCCGGCGGCGACCAGGGCCGCGCCGTCGATGTCCTTCTTGACGTCCAGCTTCTTGGCGTCGACGGCGTCCTGAAGACGCCACAGGTTCACCTCGGCCAGCTTGAGCGCGTTCGGATTGTTGAAGCCGCGCTTGGGCATGCGCATGTACAGCGGCATCTGGCCGCCTTCGAAGCCCAGCAGCGACACGCCGGTGCGGGACTTCTGGCCCTTGACGCCGCGGCCCGAGGTCTTGCCCTTGCCCGAGCCCGGGCCCCGGCCGACGCGCATGCGCTTCTTGTGGGCGCCTTCGTTGTCGCGAATTTCGTTCAGCTTCATGTGCCTGATCCTTTCGGGTGCTAGCGCCCGCTGCGGGAGCGGACTCGGCTGTGAAAATCGAAGGGCCGCCTATAGGCGGCCCCTCCTGTCTCCGCAAGTTGCGGAGACGCTTACTTCTCGACCACTTCGACCATGTGGGCGACCTTGGCGATCATGCCGCGCACCGAAGGGGTGTCCTCCAGAGTGGCCTCGCGGCCGACGCGGTTCAGGCCCAGGCCCACCAGGGTGGCGCGCTGGTCCGACTTGCGACGGATCGGGCTGCCGGTCTGGCGCACGGTGACGGTGTTGGCGTCTTTCTTGGCCATGCTCAGGACTCCACGGCTTCCGGCGCCGAGGCGCCGTCGTTGCGGCGGCCCATCAGGTCGGAGACCTTCTTGCCGCGCTTGGACGCGACCATGCGCGGCGACGACTGGACCTTCAGCGCCTCGAAGGTGGCGCGGATCATGTTGTAGGGGTTCGACGAACCGGTCGACTTGCCCACCACGTCCTGGACGCCCAGGGTTTCCAGCACGGCGCGCATCGGACCGCCGGCGATGACGCCGGTGCCCGGAGGGGCCGCACGCATCATGATCTTGCCGGCGCCCCAACGGCCCGAGCCGTCGTGGTGCAGGGTGCGGTTCTCGCGCAGCGGAACCTTGATCATGGTCTTCTTGGCTTCCTCGGTCGCCTTGCGGATGGCTTCCGGCACTTCGCGCGCCTTGCCGTGACCGAAGCCGACGCGGCCCTTGCCGTCGCCGACGACCATCAGGGCCGCGAACGAGAACCGGCGGCCGCCCTTCACGGTGGCCGCGACGCGGTTGATGTGGACCAGCTTCTCGACGATGTCCGAGTCGGCGTCGTCGACGGCCGGGCCGTTGCGGTTGTCGCGGCGGTTGCGGTCGCCGCCGCCGCGGTTGGGTTCACGAGCCATGCTTCTCGTCCCTTAGAAGTTCAGGCCGGCTTCACGCGCGGCATCCGCCAGCGCCTTCACCCGTCCATGATAAATGTAACCGCCCCGATCGAAGACGACGTCCTTGACGCCCTTCTCGATGGCGCGCTCGGCGATCAGCTTGCCGATCCTGGCGGCGGCCGAGACGTCCGAACCCTTGGAGCCCTTGCCGCCTTCCAGCGACGAGGCGGCGGCGATCGTGACGCCCTGGGCGTCGTCGATGACCTGGGCCGAGATGTTCTTGTCCGAACGGTGGACCGACAGGCGCAGGCGGCCGTTGGCCACCGCCTTGAGGCGGCGACGGGTGCGCTCGGCGCGACGCTTGGCGTTTTGCTTGAGAGTCGTGGCCATGGCTTACTTCTTCTTGCCTTCCTTGCGGCGGACCTTCTCGCCGGCGTAGCGGACGCCCTTGCCCTTGTAGGGCTCCGGCGGACGCAGCTTGCGGATGACGGCCGCGACCTGGCCCACGGCCTGCTTGTCCGGGCCCGAGATCTTGATCTCGGTCTGCTTCGGCACCGCGAAGGTGATGCCGGCCGGAGCCGGCACGTCGACCTCGTGGCTGAAGCCCAGCTGCAGCGACAGGGCGTTGCCCTTCATGGCGGCGCGGTAGCCCACGCCGACCAGCTCCAGGGTCTTCTCGAAGCCCGTGGTGACGCCGGTGACCATGTTGTCGACCAGGGTGCGCGACAGGCCCCACATGGCGCGGGCGCGCGGCGTGTCCGCCTTCAGGCCCAGCGACAGCTCGTCGCCCTCGTGCTTGACCTCGATCTCGTCGGCGACGGTCCAGGCGCGCTCGCCCTTCGGTCCCTTGACGGTGACGGTCTGGCCGTCGAGCGTGACGGTCACGCCCTTCGGCACGGCGATGGTTTTCTTGCCGATACGGGACATCTTAGTAGACCCTGCAGAGGACTTCGCCGCCGACGTTGGCGTCGCGGGCGGCGGCGTCGGACATGACGCCCTTCGAAGTCGAAAGGATCGAGATACCGAGGCCGTTCTTGATCGGCTTCAGATCCGAAATGGCGGAGTAGACGCGACGGCCCGGCTTCGACACGCGGGCGATCTCGGCGATCACCGGCTGGCCGTCGAAGTACTTCAGCTCGATCTCGAACTGGGGGAACTCGCCCGGGTTCTGAACCAGGGAGTAGCCGCGGATGTAGCCCTCGTCCTGCAGCACGTCGAGGACGCGCTGGCGCAGACGCGAAGCGGGGGTCAGCACCTTCGAACGCTTGCGGGTCGCGGCGTTCTTGATGCGGGCGATCATGTCGCTCAGGGGATCGTTGATCATCATGACTTGGTCTCTCCCCTTACCAGCTCGACTTCGTCAGGCCGGGGATCTGGCCCTTGTTGCCCAGCTCGCGCAGCGCGATCCGGCTCATCTTCAGCTTGCGGTAGTAGGCGCGCGGACGACCCGTCACCTCGCAGCGGTTGCGGATCCGGGTCGGAGCCGAGTTGCGCGGCAGGGCGGCCAGCTTCAGGCGCGCGTCGAAGCGCTCCTCCAGCGGCAGGGATTCGTCGTTCGCGATCGCCTTCAGGGCGGCGCGCTTCGCGGCATACTTCGCAACCAGGGCCTTGACGGCTTCGTTGCGGTTTACGGCGCTTTTCTTAGCCATTGTGCTCTTTCCTTCCCGATCAGTTCACGAACGGGAACTTGAACTCGGTGAGGAGGGCCTTGGCCTCCTCATCGGTCTTGGCCGTGGTGCAGACGATGATGTCCATGCCCCACATCTGGTCGATCTGGTCGTAGTTGATCTCCGGGAACACGATGTGTTCCTTCAGACCGGTGGCGTAGTTGCCGCGACCGTCGAACGAGGTGCCCTTGAGGCCGCGGAAGTCCTTCACGCGCGGCAGGGCGATCGTGATGAAGCGGTCCAGGAACTCGTACATCTGGTCGCCGCGCAGGGTGACCTTGCCGCCCACGACCATGCCCTCGCGCAGCTTGAAGCCGGCGATGGAGTTGCGGGCCTTGGTCGGCACGGCCTTCTGGCCGGCGATCATGGTCAGATCCTTGAGGGCCGCGGTGGCCTTCTTGGAGTCGGCCACGGCTTCGCCGATGCCCATGTTCAGGACGATCTTGTCCAGCTTGGGCACCTGCATCTCGTTGGTGTAGCCGAACTTTTCCTTCATGGCGCCGCGGATGCGGGCCACGTAATCCGACTTCAGCCGGGGGGTGTACTTGGCGTCGGCCATCAGATGACGTCTCCCGTCGTCTTGGCGAAGCGAACCTTCTTGTCGCCGTCCATGCGGAAGCCCACGCGCGTCGCCTTGCCCGAAGCGTCGGCGATGGCGACGTTCGACAGGTGAAGCGAGGCTTCCTTGTTCTTGATGCCGCCCTGCGGGTCGGCCTGGGTGGGGCGGGTGTGGCGCTGGACCATGTTGACGCCCTGAACCACCACGCGGTTCTCGGACGGCAGCACCTTCAGGACCTGGCCGGTGCGGCCCTTGTCCTTGCCGGTCAGCACGACGACGTTGTCGCCCTTCTTGATCTTGGCGGCCATGGTCACAGCACCTCAGGCGCGAGAGAGATGATCTTCATGTGGTTCTTGGCGCGCAGTTCGCGCGGAACCGGGCCGAAGATGCGGGTGCCGACCGGCTCGTTCTGCTTGTTGACGATCACGGCGGCCGACTTGTCGAAGCGGATCACCGAACCGTCCTTGCGGTTGATGTCCTTGGCGGTGCGCACGACGATGGCGCGCACGACGTCGCCCTTCTTCACGCGGCCACGCGGAATGGCTTCCTTCACGGAGGCGACGATGGTGTCGCCGATCGAGGCGTAGCGGCGCTTCGAGCCGCCCAGCACCTTGATGCACATGACCCGGCGAGCGCCCGAATTGTCGGCCACGTCCAGGTTAGTTTGCATCTGGATCATTGGATCAGATCCTTCTGATTACGAGGCCGAGGCCGGGGACAGGACTTCCCACGTCTTCAGCTTGGACTTCGGGGCGCACTCGACGATGCGGGCCACGTCGCCGACCTTCAGCGCGTTGGACTCGTCGTGGGCGTGATACTTCTTGGAGCGGCGGACGGTCTTCTTCAGGACCGGGTGCAGCAGGGTGCGCTCGACCTTGACGACGACGGTCTTGTCGCCCTTGTCGGAGACGACCACGCCTTCGAGAATTCGCTTCGGCATCTTCGTTTCCTTACGCGTTCACGCGCTTCTCACGCAGCAGCGTGGAGATGCGGGCGATGTCCTTGCGCACTTCCGAGACCCGATGGGTCTTTTCCATCTGGCCGGTGGCGGCCTGGAAGCGCAGGTTGAACTGCTCCTTCTTGAGCTTCAGCAGCTCGTCGGACAGCTGGTCGACGGTTTGCGACCGGAGATCGGCGATCTTGGTCATCAGGCGGCGGCCTCCACATGAGCGACGCCGGCGTCGAGGCGGGTGACCACCTTGGTGCGGACCGGCAGCTTGGCGGCGCCCAGGCGCAGCGCCTCGCGGGCGATGTCGTCCGGCACGCCGTCGATTTCGAACAGGATGCGGCCCGGGTGGCAGCGCGCGGCCCAGTGGTCCACGGCGCCCTTGCCCTTGCCCATCCGGACTTCCGCCGGCTTGCCGGTCACCGGCAGGTCGGGGAACACGCGGATCCACACGCGGCCCTGACGCTTCATCTGGCGGGTGATCGCGCGGCGGGCCGCCTCGATCTGACGCGCGGTGATGCGTTCCGGCTCCAGCGTCTTCAGCCCGTAGGAGCCGAAGTTCAGCGAGAACCCGCCCTTGGCCGAACCGTGGATGCGGCCCTTGAAGGCCTTGCGGTACTTGGTCTTCTTCGGTTGCAGCATGACTTAGCCCTCACGCCCGCGATCGCGACGCGGACCGCGGTCGCCGCGGGGGCCGCGCTCGCGGCCTTCGTTCGACGACGGACCCGAGGCTTCCTGGGCCCAGCGCTTGTCCTGGGCCATCGGGTCGTGCTCGAGCACTTCGCCTTTGAACACCCAGACCTTCACGCCGATGATGCCGTACGTCGTCTTGGCTTCGTAGAAGCCGTAGTCGATGTCGGCGCGCAGGGTGTGCAGCGGCACGCGGCCTTCGCGGTACCATTCCATGCGGGCGATCTCGGCCCCGCCCAGACGGCCCGACACGTTCATCCGGATGCCCTTGGCGCCCAGACGCATGGCCGACTGCATGGCGCGCTTCATGGCGCGGCGGAAGGCCACGCGGCGCTCCAGCTGCTGGGCGATGTTCTCGGCGACCAGCTGGGCGTCGACTTCCGGCTTGCGGACCTCGACGATGTTCAGGTGAACCTCGCCTTCGGTCTGGGCCGCGATGTCCTTGCGCAGCTTCTCGATGTCCGCGCCCTTCTTGCCGATCACGACGCCCGGACGGGCGGCGTAGATCGTCACGCGGCACTTCTTGTGCGGGCGCTCGATGATGATGCGCGACACGCCGGCGGCCGACAGGCGCTCCTTCAGCCACTCGCGCAGCTTCAGGTCCTGGTGCAGCAGCTTGGCGTATTCCTGACCGCCGGCGAACCAGCGGCTGTCCCAGGTGCGGTTGACGCCGAGGCGCAGACCGATCGGATTGACTTTCTGACCCATCAGGCGGCCTCGCCGGCTTCGCGGACCACGATGGTGATCTCGCTGAACGGTTTCAGGATGCGCGACGAGCGGCCACGAGCGCGGCTCGCGAAACGCTTCATCACCAGGTTCTTGCCCACGAAGGCCTCGGCGACGACCAGGTTGTCGATGTCGAGGTTGTGGTTGTTCTCGGCGTTCGACACGGCGCTGTAGAGCACCTTGCGGACGTCGGTCGCGATGCGCTTGCGGCTGAATTCCAGCTCGTTCAACGCCTTCTGGACCGGCAGGCCGCGGATCGACTGGGCGACCAGGTTCAGCTTCTGCGGGCTGATCCGGACGTTCACCAGCTTGGCGCGGGCCTCAGTCGGGGCGACCCGACGTTCGTTCTTGGTCTGGGCCATCGGTTACTTCCTCTTGGCCTTCTTGTCCGCCGCGTGGCCCGGGAAGTTCCGGGTCGGAGCGAACTCGCCGAACTTCATGCCGACCATCTCTTCGGAGACCGACACCGGCACGTGCTTCTGGCCGTTGTGGACGCCGAACGTCAGACCGACGAACTGCGGCAGGATGGTGGAGCGGCGCGACCAGGTCTTGATCACGTCCTTGCGGCCCGACGACGAGACGGCGTCGGCCTTCTTGAGCAGATACCCGTCGACGAACGGGCCTTTCCAGGATGAGCGGGCCATGTCTTAGCGAGCCTTCTTGGCGTGGCGGCTGCGGATGATGAACTTGTCCGTCGCCTTGTTCTTGCGGGTGCGGGTGCCCTTGGTGTCCTTGCCCCAGGGCGTGACCGGCGTCCGGCCGCCCGAGGTGCGGCCTTCACCGCCGCCGTGCGGGTGGTCGATCGGGTTCATGGCCACGCCGCGGACGTGCGGGCGGAAGCCCATGTGGCGGACGCGGCCGGCCTTGCCCAGGTTCTGGTTCATGTGGTCGGGGTTCGAAACCGCGCCCACCGTGGCCATGCAGCCGTCCAGGACCATGCGAAGCTCGCCCGAACCCAGACGGATCTGGGCGTAGCCGGCGTCACGGCCGACCAGCTGGGCGTAGGCGCCGGCCGAACGGGCCAGCTGGGCGCCCTTGCCCGGCTTCATCTCGATGTTGTGGATGATCGTTCCGACCGGCATCGAGCGCAGCGGCATGGCGTTGCCCGGCTTGACGTCGACCTTCTCGCCCGCGACCACCGTGTCGCCCGCCTTCAGGCGCTGCGGCGCGATGATGTAGGTCTTCTCGCCGTCGGCGTAGGTCACCAGGGCGATGAAGGCGGTGCGGTTCGGGTCGTACTCCAGACGCTCGACCGTGCCGACCGCGTCGAACTTGCGACGCTTGAAGTCGATCTTGCGGTACAGCGTCTTGGCGCCGCCGCCGCGGAAGCGGACGGCGATGCGACCGCCCTGGCCGCGGCCGCCCGACTTGGTCAGGCCTTCGACCAGCGACTTCTCGGGACGGCCCTTGTGGAGCTCCGAGCGGTCGACAAGCACCAGGGCGCGGCGGCCCGGCGACGTCGGATTGTAAGTCTTCAGCGCCATCGGATCAGAGCCCCGTGGTGACGTCGATCGACTGGCCCTCGGCCAGCGTCACGATCGCTTTCTTGATGTCGACGCGACGGCCCTGGATGCCCCGGAACCGCTTGGTCTTGCCCTTCTGAACCAGGGTGTTGACCTTGACGACGTTGACTTTGAACAGGCTTTCGACCGCCGCGGCGATCTCGTCCTTGGTCGAGGTTCCGGCGACGCGGAAGACGACCTTGTTCTGCTCCGACAGGATCGTGGCCTTCTCGGTGATCACCGGAGCCAGGATGGTGTCGTAGTGCTTGGCGGTGGGTTGGGCGCCGGCCATCACGCGGCCTCCTTCTTGGCGAAGCGGGCCTCGATCGCGTCGACGGCGGCCTTGGTCAGCACCAGCTTGTCGGCCCGCAGGATGTCGTAGACGTTCAGGCCGGCGTTCGGCAGGACGTCCACGTGCGGGATGTTGCGGGCGGCCAGGCCGAAGTTCTCGTTCACTTCCGGGCCGGCGATGATCAGGGTCTTCGTCCAGCCCAGCTTGCCGAACTGCTCACGCAGCGCGGCGGTCCTGGCTTCCTTGACGTCCACCGAGTCCACGACGACCAGATCGCCCGAGACGACCTTGGACGACAGGGCGTGGCGCAGGGCCAGGGCGCGGACCTTCTTCGGCAGGGAGAAGCCGTGGTCGCGGACGACCGGGCCGAAGGCGCGCGAGCCGCCGACGAACTGCGGCGCACGGCGCGAACCGTGACGGGCGCCGCCGGTGCCCTTCTGCTTGTACATCTTCTTGCCGGTGCGAGAGTTCTCGTTCCGGGTCTGAACCTTGTGCGTGCCGGCGCGACGCTTGGCCAGCTGCCAGTTGACGTAGCGGGCCAGCAGGTCGCCGCGGATGTCGGTGATGCCGAACACGGCGTCCGACAGCTCGACGTCGCCGGAGGCCTTGCCGTCCAGTTTGATGACCGGGAGTTTCATTACGCTTCACCGCCTTCGGTGGCTTCAGCGGCCGGAGCGGTCTCTTCCGCCGGGGTCTCGGCGGGCTGCTCGGCGGCGGCCGGAGCCGACTTGGACTTGATGCCGCCCGGGAAGGGGGCTTCGGCCGGACGGGCCTTCTTGATCGCGTCGCGGACCTTCACCCAGGTCCCGTCGTGGCCCGGGACCGCGCCCTTGACCAGGATCAGGCCGCGCTCGCTGTCGATGCGGACGACGGTGAGGTTCTGGACGGAGACGATCTCCTGACCCAGGTGACCGGCCATCTTCTTGCCCGGGAAGGTGCGGCCCGGATCCTGACGGTTGCCGGTCGAACCATGCGAACGGTGCGAGACCGAGACGCCGTGCGTGGCGCGCAGGCCGCCGAAGTTCCAGCGCTTCATGGCGCCGGCGAAGCCCTTGCCGACGGTCGGCGCCTGGACGTCCACCTTCTGCCCGACCACGAAGTGATCGGCGGTGAACTCGGCGCCCACGTCCAGCAGCCCGTCCGCGTCGACGCGGAACTCGGTGACGTAGGCCTTCGGCTCCACCTCGGCCTTGGCGAAGGTCTCGCGCTGGGCCTTGTTGGTGTTCTTGGCCTTCTTCGTGCCGGCGCCCAGCTGCAGGGCGACGTAGCCGTCCCGCTCCTGGGTGCGCTGGCCGACGACCTGGCAGCCGTCGAGTTGAAGCACAGTGACCGGAACGTGCGCGCCGTCATCGGCGAACACGCGGGTCATGCCCAGCTTCTTGGCGATCACGCCCGTGCGCATCGGATCCCGCCTTCTCTTCTTAGATCTTGATCTCGACGTCCACGCCGGCGGACAGGTCGAGCTTCATGAGCGCGTCCACGGTCTGCGGGGTGGGGTCGACGATGTCGAGGACACGCTTGTGCGTGCGGATTTCAAACTGCTCGCGCGACTTCTTGTCGACGTGCGGCGAACGGTTCACGGTGAACTTTTCGATCAGGGTCGGCAGCGGGATCGGACCACGAACGGTCGCGCCCGTGCGCTTGGCGGTGTTGACGATCTCGCGCGTCGAAAAGTCGAGGACGCGGTGATCGAAGGCCTTGAGCCTGATGCGGATGCTTTGATCCATATCGGTGCTTATCCCAAGCGGTCGGAGGACCGCGTCCCTGTGAACCATTTCAAAGACCGAAGCCTTCGGGCCGAAGCCCTCAGGGTACGCAATCCGCAAAAACGATCGGCCTGCACGGCGAGCCGTGAGGCCGAATGAACCCAAGAGTCTGCAAAGAACAGGGTCTTGAGGCGTTCCCGCGGACCGCGTCTGCACCCGGGGGTGCACAGCCGGCCCAACAAGAGTTGCGGCTTATGACGGGTGACTCGCCCGTCGTCAAGCGGCGAAATCGTGGCGTGGCGGGCCTCAGCGGCCCACGGTCACCCGGCCGCCGCCCATGATGTTGCGCTCGGTGCGACCGGTCACCTCGGCCACGCGCACGTCGCCGCCGCCCATGATCGAAACGTCGAGGTCGCCGACCGTGCCGTCGAAGACGACGTCGCCGGATCCGGCGATGTTGACGCCCAGATCCGCCAGTCGCCCGCCGCGCACGGCCACGTCGCCGGAACCGCCGATGTTGACCTCGCCCCGGCCGCCCGTCGCGCCGGCCAGGATGACGTCGCCCGAGCCTCCGATGTTGACCTGGAAGTCGCCGGTCGTGCCGGCGCGGACCTCGCCGGAACCGCCGATGTTGATCTCCAGTTCGCGGGTGTTGCCGAGGACCGCCGAGCCCGAGCCCCCGATGTTCAGCCGCACGTCGCCGCTCACGTTCGGCACGGTCCAGTCGCCGCAGCCGCCGATCGACAGGTCGACCTCGCGCGCGCCCTGCCCCACCGTGCCGTAAACGCCGCCGCCGGCGGCCACCTTCACCGCGCGCGGAGCGCGGACGATGACCAGCGGCGCGTCCGCCAGATTGACGCGCCCGACGCCGCGCACGTCGACGCTGGCGCCCTGTCCCGGCTGGGTCCCGCCCGGAGGGCCCGAGCGGCAGTCGCGGATGCGGCTGTGGCGCATCATGAACCGGCGCTCGCTCAGACCGCCCTCGACCACGGTCGTGCCGCCTTCCTGGCGCACGCGCAGCGCCGGCAGGTCGGCGCGGCCGGCCTCGACCGACACGGCCACGTCGGTGCGGTCCTCGACGATCACGACCACGCGGGCCACGGCGTCCTTGATCTCCACCTCCTGCGCCACGGCGGGCGCGGCCGCGGCGACGGCCATGGCGACGGCGGAAACGGCGAGAATGGTCTTCATGGCGGGGCTTCCCTCTCCAGGATCTGATGCCCGGAAGGTGCGCCCGCGTCCGCCGCAGGTCACTTTAAATCGAGGTCATGACCTCGATGTAAGGAAGCTCGGTCGGCGAGCGCCCGCGCGCCGTCCGCGACCCCCAGCTCGGGCTCGAAGTCGCGCTCGAAGTGGGCGATGCGGCTCTTCAGCCCGCCGACGCGCTTCAGCGCCAGCGAGGCCGCCCAGCGCGCCGCCAGCTCCGGCGTGGCCATCACGTCCGTCGGTCGGGGCCGCGCCCCGCGGCTGCGCAGCACGGCGTTGGTGTACAGGGCGCCGTTGCGCCAGCGCGACGGCCAGGTCTGGAAGTCCATCGACAGGCTGACGCAGAACCGGTCGAGGTTCTCCACCCGGTGCGGCGCGTACAGCGGCCAGGTCAGGGCCTGACCCGGCTCCAGATCGATCACGGTCGCGTCGCCCTCGAAGGCGCGGACGTAGGGCAGCTCCTCCGTCGTCTGGCGCGCCACCACCTGCTCCATGCAGCGCTCGGGCAAGTGCGCCTCGTCGCCCGGATAGACGAAGATGCGCTTGCGGCCCCGCAGGTGGAACAGGACCACCCCCGCCGGGTCGAAATGATAGGGCACGCGCGCCTTGGGGGACGACAGGATCAACTGGCCGGCGTTGGTGACGGCCTTCATGCCCGGATAGGCGCGCTGGATGCGGGCGAACTCGTCCATGGCGGCGTCCCACAGGTCGGGCGCGGCCTCGGCGGCGTTGCGGATGTTGACCCACAGACGACCGGCCTTGATCGCCTCAAGCAGCTCCGCCCCCGACAGCCGCCCCCGCGCCCCGGTGCGCAGCGAGACCTGCCCTTCGGCGTCGTAGTCGTAGAGGTTGATGTCGAACAGGTCCGCCGGGCAGCGGTCCAGCAGGGCCGCCAGCCAGGCGTCCTCGGCGAAGCCCTGCTCGTTCAGCGTGTGCGCGTGGACGGCGGCCTCGCGGATCGGACCGGCGTAGCGGGTGGTCATGGCTCAGGCCCTCGCGGCGGCGGAAGACGGGGACAGCCTGGCGGCGGCGGCGCCGACGGCGGACAGGGCGCCCCTCAGACGCGCGCCCGGGGTGATCTCGCAGGCCTCGATGGCGGCCCACCGGCGCCGGACGCTGGCCCCCAACCGGCTGCCCCTGCCCTCGCCCGTGGCGTTCAGCAGACCCACGGCCGCGCGGCCGGCGCTGCGCGCCAGACCCGGCCGCTCGATCACCGCCTCCACGATCCGCCGCTCGGCGTTGCAGAAGTACTTCTTGTAGCTCTCGCCCTGGAAGCCGTAGTCGAAGACCCTGTACCCCTCGGCGCCGGCCAGGCGCATGGTGTCCATGCTCAGCAGGATGCCCGGCGAGCATCGCGCGACGGCGGGGTCATAGGCCGGGAACCAGAAGTGATACTGGTCCGTGGCGTGCAGCGAGATTTCCAGCGCCGCCAGCCGGTCCCCGCCCCACAGGGCCGCCATCGAGGCGCCGAACCGTCCGCGGTGGTCCCGCGTCAGCGCGTGCAGCACGTCGCGGGTCCAGCCGCAGGCGAAGACGTCGTGGCGCCCCGTGCGCCGGTACTGTTCGCGCTTCAGGTCGATCAGGTGGTCCAGCAGGGCCGGGTCGGTCAGGCCGCGCGCGACCCGGATCGGACCCAGCTCGGCTTCGAGGCTGCGCCGGGCGCGTTCCTTGTCCTTGAAGTATTTGCCGAAGGCGGCCCGACGCTCGGCGTACCAGGCGTCGTAGCCGTCCGGCAATGCCGCCTGCACCGTGGCGCGGCGCTCGCCGCCGTTGGCCGGACCGACCCAGCCGCCCACGCTCAGGCGCGGCGCCTTCAGCAGTTCGGCGACCTGCTCCAGGCCGATGGCCTCGGCCCGGTCGGCGACGACGCCGTGGTAGTCGTTCAGCGGCGCGGCCAGCGGCTGGATCGAACCGCCGCGCCGCTGATGCGGAAAGAAGCCGACCACCCGGCCGCCGCGCCGGAACAGCGCCACCCTCGCGCCGGGCGTCACGGCGCCGGCGACCTGGGTGAACTCCGGCTGGAAATAGGGCGAAACCAGATCCGGATCGGCGTCGGCCATGCGCCGCCAGGCGTCGACCAGCGACGCGTCCAGCTCGTCCGGCGAGATCAGGTCGACCGACAGGCTCATGGTCCGGCTCCGTCCGCCCGCGCGCATGCCGGGCCGTCCCGCATCCTGCCCCGGGCGCCGTTGCGGCACGGTTTAGGGGCATGGTGAACGAAACCTGCGGCGGCGGCCGGGCGTTGCCGTCCGGAACCCACGGAGCCTCCCCATGACCGCCCGCCAGCCCGGCCGCCAGAACGAGTATGAACAGGAGAAGCCCGTCCGCGACGGCGAGCCGCCCCACCCGGCGCAGGAGCCGCCGGGATCCGAAGGCTCGTCCAACAGCGGCGAGACCGCCACTGACCCGGCGACCGGCGAACCGAACGACTGATCTTTCCGGAAAGCGGAAGGCCCCGGGATCGCTCCCGGGGCCTTCCTTCATGCA
>NZ_RQWJ01000003.1:492500-757984 GCF_003934285.1 Brevundimonas fluminis | reverse complement strand
CGCCGCCGTCAGCGTCGTCTTGCCGTGATCCACGTGACCGATCGTGCCGATGTTGCAGTGCGGCTTCGTGCGTTCGAACTTTTCCTTGGCCATGGCCAAAACTCCTGCGGCCCGGAAGGTGGGCGGTTGTCAGCGTTCAAAATCTGGAGCGGGTAGACGGGATCGAACCGACATCCTCAGCTTGGAAGGCTGCTGCACTACCATTGTGCTATACCCGCGTTCGCTTCGGAGCGCCGCCAGATCAGGTCTTCGACGCGTGGTGGGGGAAGCAGGACTCGAACCTGCGAAGCTTACGCAGCGGATTTACAGTCCGCCCCCTTTGCCGCTCGGGACATTCCCCCAGCGCGTCGAGAACCTCATCGGGCGTCCGGGGCGTTTCCGGCGGACCGGAAGCGACGTCGGACGAAAGGCCTCGGCATCCCGCGACGCCTGGTTTAGAGGGGCGCCGGACCCGGAAAACCCTAGGGGCCCCAAATCGGAGCGCGTCTTATAGTGTCGTCGAAACGCGAACGCAACGACCGGAACAGGGCCTTTTCGGGCCGTCCGAAAGGCCCCGCGAGCGGGCCGGAAAAGGCCGCCGCCAAAGGCCGCGACAGCGACGGCGCGCGCCGCGCCGAGGGGCCGCGGGCGGCGCGGGGCAAGGTCGATCCCGACCATCTTCTGTGGGGCCGGCACCCCGTTCTGGCGGCGTTGGCGAATCCCGCGCGCAAGGGGATGGGCCGGCTGATCGCCACCCCGGAGCGGGCCGCGGAGATCGAGGCCGGCGGACTGGCGCCTCACGGTCACCGGGCCGAGGTCATGGAGGGAGCCGAGATCGCGCGCCTCCTGCCGCCCGGCGCCGTGCACCAGGGCTTCGTGTTCAGGATCGCGCCGCTGGAGGGCGTGCCGCTGGCCGAACTGGCGGAACCGGCGCAGGGCGTGATCGTGATGCTGGACCAGATCACCGACCCGCAGAACGTCGGGGCCATCTTCCGCTCGGCGCTCGCCTTCGGCGCGCGCGGCGTCGTGGTGCAGGACCGGCATTCGCCGGCGCTGGCGGGGGCGCTGGCCAAGGCGGCCGTCGGGGCGACGGAGCGGTTGCCTCACGCGCGCGTCGTCAATCTGAGCCGGGCGCTGGAGACGCTGGCCGACGCCGGCTGGCGCGCCGTGGGTCTGGACGGGAACACCGACGTGGATCTGGCCGACGCCCTGGACGGCGGCCCGACCGTGCTGGTCATGGGGTCGGAGGGCGACGGCATCCGCCGGCTGGTGGCCGAGCACTGCGACGCGCTGGCGCGCATCCCCATGCCGGGGGGATTCGAGAGCCTGAACGTGTCCAACGCCGCCGCCGTGGCGCTTTATGAGGCGACGCGGCCCCGGCGCGGAACCTGACGCGCCGCCACGGCTTGCGTGAACGCCCCGCCCTGCCCTAGAGCCCGCCCATGGATTTCGCCGAACTCTTCACTCCCGCCGCCCTGACCGCCCTCGGTCAGGTGCTGATGATCGACCTCGTGCTGGCGGGCGACAACGCCGTGGCCGTGGGTCTGGCCGCCGCCGCCCTGCCGGCCGAACAGCGCCGCAAGGCCATCCTGATCGGTCTGGCCGCCGCCGTCTTGATGCGCATCGGCTTCGCCCTGATCACGGTCCAGCTTCTGGCCATCGTCGGCCTGCTGCTGGCGGGCGGCTTCCTGCTGCTGTGGGTGTGCTGGAAGATGTGGCGCGAACTGCGCGAACAGGCGACGCACGATCAGGCCGAGGCCGAGCGCGAGCTGGAGCTGGCCATGCAGATCGAGCACGGCAAGGGGCCGTCGCCGGAGGAGCTGGGCCTGAAGCGCAAGAGCTTCGGCGCCGCCCTGCTGCAGATCATGATCGCCGACGTGACCATGTCGCTGGACAACGTGCTCGCGGTGGCCGGCGCGGCGCACGCCCATCCGTGGATCATGGTGTTCGGCCTCGTGCTGTCGATCGCCCTGATGGGCGTGGCGGCGACCTTCATCGCGAAGATGCTGACCAGGCACCGCTGGATCGCCTACGTCGGTCTGGCCATCGTGCTGTACGTCGCCCTGCACATGATCTGGGACGGCTATCGCTCGGTGGTGGTGCGGACCGGGAATCTGGAGCCCTACAACGCCGCGGCGCCGGGCTTCCTGGACATCCCCGAGGCCGAGGTGGCCAAGCATCTGAAGGGGATGCGGTCCGAGGACAGCGCCCTGCCCGCGCCGCCGACGCCGGGCCGGCCGACGGACGCGCCGCAGCCGGTGGACGTGCCCGCACGATGACCGAACGGGCCCGGAGCGATCCGGGCCCTTCTTCTATGCGGCGCCGCCGAAGCGTTCGGCCCACGCGGCGACCTGGGCGTCCTCGATCTTGGCGAACAGGACGCCCTGGTGAGCGACGGAACGGCCGGCCGGGATCGCGTCCAGCCACGCCTCGTCCGCGGCGGGCCAGCTGAGGTCGGTCGCGCCGACGGACGCCGCGATCTTCTCCGCCGAGAACGGCAGGATCGGCGCGGCGAGGCGGGCGAACAGGGCGACGAGGTTCAGGCCGGTGCGGACGCCCACGGCGGCGAGGTCGCGGTCGGTCTTCAGCGCGGTCCACGGCGCGGCGACCTGAAGGTACTCATTGCCCAGCACCCAGGCGGCGCGGACCGCCGCGGCGGCCTTGCGGAACTCCATCGCCTCGAACTGTTCGGTCGCCTCGGCGATCGTGGCGCGCAGGTCGGCGTCCAGCTGCGCCTCCACCGGCCCCGGCTCGCCGCCGTCGGGGACGACGCCGTCGAACTTCGCCTCGGTGAACTTGACGATGCGGTTGACGAAATTGCCCAGCACGTCGGCCAGATCCTTGTTCACCGCGCCCTGGAACTGCTCCCAGGTGAAGGCGGTGTCCGAGTGCTCCGGCCCATAGGCGGTCAGGTGCCAGCGCCAGTAGTCGGCGGGCAGCAGCTCCAGCGCCTGGTCCATGAAGACGCCGCGCTTCTGGCTGGTCGAGAACTTGCCGCCGTACCAGTTCAGCCAGTTGAACGCCTTCAGCTGGTCGACGGTCTTCCACGGCTCGCCGGAGCCGAGGATCGTCGCGGGGAAGCTGACGGTGTGGAAGGCGACATTGTCCTTGCCCATGAACTGGACGTAGCGGACGTCGTCCGCGCCCTCGTCCAGCCGCCACCACGACTTCCAGTCGCCGCACGTCGCGTCGGCCCATTCTTCCGTCGCGCCGACGTACTCGATGGGGGCGTCGAACCAGACGTAGAAGACCTTGCCTTCCATGCCCGGACGCGGTCCGCCGTCGGCGCCCACGACGGGAACGCCCCACTTGAGGTCGCGGGTGATGCCGCGGTCGATCAGGCCTTCGTCGAGATGCTTCAGCGCGATGGACTTCGCCAGCGTCTGCCAGCCCGACTTCGACCCGATCCAGTCGCGGATGGCGCCTTCCAGCTTCGTCTGCAGCAGATAGAGATGGCGCGTGTCGCGGACCTCCAGGTTCCGGCTGCCCGACACGGCGGAATACGGTTCGATCAGGTCGGTCGGGTCCAGCAGGCGGCCGCAGTTGTCGCACTGGTCGCCCCGCGCGCCGACGTGGCCGCAGTGCGGACAGGTGCCCTCGACGTAGCGGTCGGGCAGGAAGCGGGCGTCGTCGACGGAGTAGATCATGCGATCCACCCGCTCCTCGATGAAGCCGTTCGCCTCCAGCACGTTGGCGAAATGCTGGGTCAGGCGGCGGTTGGGTTCGTTCGAACTGCGGCCGAACCAGTCGTAGCTGAGTCCGAAGGCCTCGCCCGCCCGCTTCTGGATCTCGTGCTGCTCGTCGCAGTAGGTGCGGACGTCCTGACCGGCCGCGGCGGCGGCCAGTTCGGCCGGGGTGCCGTGCTCGTCGGTGGCGCAGATGTAGAGGACGTCGTGCCCCTGGGCCCGTTTGAACCGGCTCCACACGTCGGCCGGCAGCATCGAGCCCGCCAGGTTCCCGAGGTGCTTGATGCCGTTGATGTAGGGCAGCGCCGAGGTGACGAGGATGCGGGCCATGGGAGTCCGGTTTCGAGGGGAGGCGTCGGATATAGAGGCGTTGACCTTCGCCGTCACGCCGTCGGGGCCAGCCGCCGCGCGATGCGCACGAAGCGGCCGGTCAGGAGCGTCGCCGAGACCAGGCTGGCGACGATGACGGCCCAGACCAGACCGTCGACGCCGAAGCGGGGCGCGAGCCACCAGCCCAGCGGCATCATGATCGCGCCGTAGGCGGTGAAGTGCATGATCGTGGGCCACCAGACGTCGCCGGCGGCGCGGTTGGCCTGGGCGGCGACGACCTGGATCCCGTCGGCCACGAAGAAGAGCGTGGCGAGGATCAGGGCCGGGACCGCGATGGCCAGCAGAGCAGGATCGCGGCCATAGGCCCCGACCACCAGGGCGGCGCCCGGCCAGACGAGGAGCGCGATCAGCAGGGTCACGGCGGCGACCATCCCGACCCCGATCAGGCCGGCGCGCAGCACGCCGCGGCCGTCGGCGCCGCCGTAGGCCCTGCCGACCAGCACGGCCGTGGCGGACGACAGACCCATCGGGATCATGAAGACGATGGCCGAGACGTTGAGGACGACCGCCCAGGCGGCGGTCTCGTTCGCGCCCAGGCGGCCGGCGAACAGCGTCATGGCGGCGAAGGCCGTGACCTCGATGAAATAGCTGGAGCCGGCGCCGGCGCCGATCTTCAGCTGCTCGCGCGCGGCGGCGGGGTCGGGGCGCGGCCGGGTGAAGATGCCCAGCGCCCGCGCTTCGGGCAGGCGCAGGATGTAGATCAGCAGGAAGGCCGCCAGCGCGGCGCGGGCGCCGAAGGTGGCCCAGGCGGAGGCGACGGCGCCGTTGACGCCGAGGCCCATCAGGTCGGGCACGAGCAGCAGGTTGAGGCCGAGGTTGACGACGTTGGCGACCCAGATGGCGGCCATGCTCATCTTCGGCTTGCCCAGCGCCTCGATGAACAGCTGGGCGGTCGCGGAGAGCAGGTAGAAGGGCAGCGACAGCGAGAACACGATCAGGGCGGGCGAGGCGCCTTCGGCCAGGCCGGGCTCCAGCCCGGCGGCGCGCAGGCCGACGGGGCCGAGCAGGATCAGCAGCAGGGCCGAGCCGAAACCGATCCGAAGGGCGAAGGCGATCCCCCGGCGCAGCACGGCGCCGACGTCCTGCGGCCGGCCCTCGCCCAGCATGCGGGCGGCCATGACCTGAACGCCCATCATCAGGCCGACGGCCGTGGTCAGGACCACGGAGGTCGGAGCCCAGGCGAGGGAGTGGAAGGCCAGCTCGCGCGAGGCGTAGTTGCCGACCACGATGGCGTCGGTCAGACCCATGGTCATGACGCCGAGGCGGGCCATGACGACCGGCCAGGCCAGTCGGGCGAGGTCGCGCGTCGCGGCGCGGGAGGGTGCGCTCAGCAGGGCCATGGGATCACCAGGCGCCCAGGTCGCGCAGTTCGCGGACCAGATTTTCCGGCAGGTCGGTGACGCCGGCCTGGGTCAGGTCGGCGGGCGCGTCCTTGCCCTGAAGATAGCGCCAGCCCTGGAAGGGCCGGCGGCCCAGCGGCGCGGTGCGGATGACCTGAGGCTCCAGCAGGATCTCGCAGCGGCTGGCCTTGCCCTCGCCCCGGGTGACGATCTCGCGGATCGGCTGGCGGCAGGCGACCGTGCCTTTGATGACCCAGTAGAGGGAGCCGCCCTCCTCCACCTCCTGCGCGCGCTTCGGCGTCATGCGGGTGTGCACGACCAGCGGCTTGCCGTTCGCCGCGCGGCGCTCCAGCCAGTCGACGTCGGAGACGCCGACGCACAGTTTGATGAGGTGGAGCGACGACATGGGAGCGCGCATCTGGCCCCGAATTGGCGCGGCGCCAAGGGGCGGCATGCGCTATCGTGCGACGATGACCAGCAGGCGCGGATTTCTGGCGGGAGCGGCGGGTCTGGCGACCTTGGGACTGGGCCCGCCGGCGCGCGCGGAGGGGACGATGTACGGACTGATCGGCAAGATGACGGCCTACGCCGGCAAGCGGGACGAGCTGACGGCGATCCTGCTGGAGGGGCTGGGGCGGATGCCCGGCTGTCTCAGCTACGTCGTGGCGCACGATCCGCAGGACGCCGACGCGATCTGGGTCACCGAAGTCTGGACCGACGAGGCCGCGCACCGGGCGTCGCTGCAGGTCCCCGAGGTGAAGACGGCGATCCAGAAGGGTCTTCCGCTGATCGCCGACTTCTCCGACGCGATCACGACGACGCCGGTCGGCGGGGTCGGACTGGGCGCGCCCGCCGGACACGGCTGAGCGCCCCGTCGCCTTCACGCGGAGTCGGAGGACTGGCGGAGCGCCGGGCGCGGAGCCCGGAGAAGATGTGTTTTGCCGTTTCGGCTTCGCGTGACGCTCCGCGCGCATGGATTTGACGGAAGTCCGCGTCGGGTGGCGCTGTTCGCGCCTTACCGCGATCGCCTCCGGCGGGCGGCGGCGTCCTGCGACGCCTGCCGGAACGGTCCAGGTATTCCCCCTGACCCTTGCCGGACCTCATCTCTTGGTGAGACCCGTCGGCCTCGACGCCCGAAGACGGCGAGCCCCGCTCCACACGCTCCCGCCGCCGCAAGGTCGCAGGCCTCACGAGCCCTCCAGTGCGACGGGACGAAGGGAGTGTGGCGGACCCTTCAGGTGACGTCGGCGAAAAGCGCCTGGATCGTGCGAGGGGCTGATCAACCAAGGAAAATCGGCGCGGGTCGTCACAACGACGCGGGGGCGGCCGGCGTGTTCCCTCCCTCTTGAGGGAGGGTGTCGGCGCAGCCGACGGGTGGGAGGGGCAGGGCGAGGTGCGCCCGGGCTGCGGAGGTCGTCCAGCCGCGCCCCTCCCACCCGTCTCGCTTCGCTCGCCACCCTCCCCTGACGGGGAGGGAGAAGGAATTTCAGTCCTTGGCCTTCACCACCGCCAGGACGGCGTCGGCGGCGACCTGGTCGCCGGGGGTCACGTCGATCGATTCGACCACGCCGTCGAAGGGGGCGGTCAGGGCGTGCTCCATCTTCATGGCCTCCAGCGCCACGACGGGCTGGCCCCTGGTCACGGCCTCGCCGGCCTTGACCGGGACGGAGACGATCTTGCCGGGCATGGGGGCGCGCAGGGCGCCGTCGGAGGCGGCGGCGGAGCCATGATTGCCCGTCCACTGAACCTTATCGACGAGCCAAGCGGAACCACGATCGAACAGGACGCCCAGGTTTTCCCCGCCACTTTCTGCCCATCCGACCGACACGTCCTTGGCGACGACCACGCTCCGGTAGTCACGTCGAGCCAAGACCGGCTCGCGGTCTCCGACTGATACGCGCCAAGCAAGGTCACCACTCTGATTCGACAGGACCGAACCGTCGATCACCCGGCCGCCCACCACTGCGGAGAAGCGCGACCGCGAGGCGGCGTTCATCCGAAAGCCCATGATGCCATCGGCGTCCGACTCCCACGGGGAACCGCTAGATCCGTGCGGGCCAAAGTGCTGGCCATCCGCCGCAAGCACCAAGGCGGCGGTGGCTGCAGCGTGCGACGGCGCGGATGGGATGAGCCCCTCCCCCTCCGCCGCGATGAAGCCGGTGTCGCCGTCGCCGGAGACGAAGCGGGGGTGCTCCAGGCACCGCACGAGGAAGCCGGCGTTGGTGCGGACGGGCCAGACCTCGACCTGGGCGCAGGCGTCGGCCAGCGCCGCGGCGGCGGCCTCGCGCGTGTCCTCGTGCACGATCAGCTTGGCGATCATGGGGTCGTAGAACTGGCTGACCTCGCCGCCCTCATAGGCGCCGGTGTCGACGCGGACGCCGTCTTCCGGCAGGCGGAAGTGTTCCAGCTTGCCGATGCTGGGCAGGAAGCCGGTGGCGGGGTCCTCGGCGTAGAGGCGGGCCTCCATGGCCCAGCCTTTGATCGACAGTTCCTCCTGCTTCAGCGGGATCGGCTCGCCCGCCGCCACGCGGAACTGCCATTCGACCAGATCGACGCCGGTGATGGCCTCGGTGACCGGGTGCTCCACCTGCAGGCGGGTGTTCATCTCCATGAACCAGATGCGGTCGGCGCGCAGGCCGTCCGAGGCGTCGGCGATGAACTCGATTGTGCCGGCGCCGCGGTAGTCGACGGCTTTCGCGGCGCGGACGGCGGCGGCGGTGACGGCGTCGCGGGTGGCCGCGTCCATGCCGGGGGCCGGCGCCTCCTCGATAACCTTCTGGTGGCGGCGTTGGAGGCTGCAGTCGCGTTCAAACAGGTGGACGACCTCGCCCTTGCCGTCGCCGAAGACCTGCACCTCGATGTGGCGCGGGCGGGTGATGTAGCTCTCGATCAGGACGCGCGGGTCGCCGAAGGAGGACTGGCCCTCGCGCTGGGCGCTGGCCAGGCCGTCGGCGAAGTCCTCGGCCCGCTCGACCAGCTTCATGCCCTTGCCGCCGCCGCCGGCGACGGCCTTGATCAGGACGGGGAAGCCGATGCGCTGCGCCTCGGCGGACAGGGTCCCGATCGACTGGTCCTCGCCCTGATAGCCGGGGGTGACGGGCACGCCGGCCTCGATCATCAGCTTCTTGGCCGCGTCCTTCAGGCCCATGGCGCGGATGGAGTGCGGCTTCGGCCCGATCCAGATGAGGCCCGCGGCCTCGACGGCCTCGGCGAAGTCGGCGTTTTCAGACAGGAAGCCGTAGCCGGGGTGGATCGCCTCCGCGCCCGTGTCTTTCGCGGCCTGCAGCACCTTTTCGGCGACCAGATAGCTGTCGCGCGCCGGAGCCGGGCCGATCAGGACGGCCTGGTCCGCCTCGCGCACGTGCAGGGCGTCGGCGTCAGCCTCGGAATAGACCGCGATGGTGCGGACGCCCATGCGGCGGGCGGTGCGGAAGACGCGGCAGGCGATCTCGCCGCGATTGGCGACCAGGACGGACTTGAACATGTCGCGTTCCTAGCGTGGCCGCCGGGAACGCGCCACCGCCCCGGCGTCAGAGGATCAGCGTCCAGTTCTGCGGCTGACCTTCGGCGACTCCGAAGCCGTTGATGAAGAACACCGGCCTGAGCGTCAGCAGGCTGGTCTGCGGCGGCCCGATCGGGAAGTTCAGGCACATCTGCCCCTTGGGCACGCCGAGGGCGCAGTAGGGCAGGAAGGCCGACCAGGGGATGGTCTGGGGCTGGTTCGACAGCATGACCTGGCCGCCCTGACCTGCTGCGGTCGCCGCCTGGCCGTTGGGCAGGACGAACGCCGGGTTCAGCCCCGGCACCGGCTGGCCGTTCTGATAGGTCACCGTCAGGATGACCTGCCCCAGTCCCTGCACGCCGGGCGGAACCTGGACGACGCCGTGGATCATCACCCCGGGGCCGAACATCGGGTTGACCTGGTTGTGCACCATCTGGTTGACGACGATGCCGGCGGCGGCGGCGGGCGGTTGAACCGGCTGAACGTTGGTCGGGGGCTGGGGCGTGGGCGCCGGCCCGGGGACCACCGTGGGACCGTCGGCCGGTCCATTCTTCGCGTCGAGGGCGACGTAGGCCTCGCGCACCACACGGACGAAATGCTCGTATGTGACCCAGACGTAGCCGCCGTCGCCCCAGCCCGTGCCCCAGGAGTTGATCAGGCGGAAGGCCTTGCGGGCGTCGTCGTAGCCGACGACGACCATGGCGTGGCCGCCCTTCACCGCGCCCTCATGCGCGCGCCACATCTGGGCGCCGGACAGGCGTGAGAACCCCTCGTCGACCTCGGCGCCGATCATGACGGGAAAGCCGGCCGCGATCTGGGCCTTCACCTCCATCGGCGCCTGGGCGTTGACCGTGCGCCAGGTGTCGATGCGGTAGCGCTTGGCCGCCGCATGGGCGTTGGCCGACACCTGGGCGTCATAGCGCGAATAGGGCATGGAGCTGAGCGGCGCCGCGCCGTGCTCGGCCACGAGGTTCAGCGCGTGCGGGAACAGGGTCCCGACGTTCATGCCGTTGTTGATCTGATTGTAGACGTAGGAGGGGCTGAAGATCCGCTCCTGCTTCAGGCTGCCGCCCTCGAAAAAGCTCCAGCGCAGCTCGCGCTGCTCCTGATAGCTTTTGACCGCATAGGCGACGGCCCAGCCGACGCAGGAATTCTGGTCGCCCTGGTCTCCGGGCGGGGGCATGTACTGGGACAGGTCCACCGATGCGGGCAGGTCCTCGCCGGCGAACGGGCGGGACGCCAAGGGAATGGACTGATACTCGGCGCGAGGGACGAACTGGAGGCCGGTGGGTCGATCCTGGGCCGCCGCGGGCGCGCCCAGCGCCGCCCCGATCAAGGCCAACAGCGCGATGCCGGTGCGAGTCATGTTCGTCGCCCTCCCCTCGTCCACGGCGACTATGTCACGGCGTCAGGATCGCGCAACCGACGTTATCTGACTCACTCCGCCCAGCGAGGCTTGCGCTTGTCGAGGAAGGCGCGGACGCCTTCCTGGCCCTCGTCGGAGACGCGGGCGCGGGCGATGCGGCGGGCCGTGTCGTCCATCAGGCCGGAGTCCAGCTTGTGGCCGGCGACGTGGTGGACGAGGCGCTTAGCGTCGCCGACGGCGCCGGGGGCGACAGCGCGCATGGCGGTCGAGAGTTCGGCGATCAGGTCGTCGAGGGCGTCGGCGGAAGGCAGGACGCGGTCGATCAGGCCGAAGTCGCGGGCGGCGTCGGCGTCGAACAGTTCGGCGGTGGCGAACAGGCGCCGCGCGGCGCGGGGGCCGACGGCCTCGACCACATAGGGGGCGATGGTGGCGGGGATCAGGCCCAGCCTGACCTCGCTGAAGGCGAACTTCGCCCCCTTGACCGCCACGGCCATGTCGCAGGCGGCGACCAGGCCGGCGCCCCCGCCCATGGCCGCCCCCTCGACCAGCGCCACCGTCAGCGCCGGGACGTCGTGCAGGGCCTTGAGCATCTTCGCCAGACCCATGGCGTCGTCGCGGTTGTCGCTCTCGGACCAGTCGACGGCGTCGCGCATCCATTCGAGATCGGCCCCGGCGCAGAAGGTCCCGCCCGCGCCGCGCAGGAAGACGAGGCGCACGTGGTCGGCGCCGTGCAGGGTCTCGAACGCCTCGCGCAGGGCGGCGATGGTCGCGGCGTCGAAGGCGTTCTTCTTCTGCGGCCGGTTGATCGTCACGAACACCACGCCGTCGGCGGTGGAGCGGATCTGGACCAGATCGTCGTTCGCGTCAGGGGCCGGGTCGGCGACCAGGGGATGGGCGATGGCGTTGATCTCGGCGGCCTCGGCGTCGGTGACGTCCAGGGCGTCGAGGTCGGCGTCGGTGGGGGTCACGTCGGGTTTCTGGGCCATGGTTCGTCTCCTGCGCTTGCCTCGCCTATAACGCGTGGAGGGGCGAAGGGGACAGGGAAGCTCGACCATGGCGACCAAGGCCGAGGAGCGCATCCGCAGGACCAGCGTGGCCAGCGTGCACGTGCATTACGTGAACAAGGCCGCGAAGGCGGGGCGCGGGCGGGCGGAGGTGGATCAGGCGATCCGCTGGCTGACGGGCTATTCGCAGGCGCAGGTGGACGCCCTGCTGGCCGACGGCACGACGTTCCAGGACTTCTTCGACCGCGCCCCGGCGATGAACCCGAACCGCACGCTGGTGACCGGCGTGATCTGCGGCCACCGGGTGGAGGAGATCGCTGACCCGTTCATGCAGGAGCTGCGGCGGCTGGACAAACTGGTCGACGAGGTCGGCAAGGGGAAGGCGATGGAGAAGGTGTTGCGGGCGGGGTGAGGTGGCGCGACGCTACGCGGGCTTCCGGACCAAATCCGCAACCCCCGCCACTGTCGGGATCGTGAGAAGCACATCCGTCAACGCTTCCGACTCGGGACAACCGTCGCCGCTGTAGTGATCCAGCTGGACGGTTTCCCCTGATCGGTCCGTCCAAGTGATGGTGTACTCTTGGGCGTCGGTCCATCCTTCGCCACATGGTGGCAACGTATTCGGAGGGCGGTATGCCGCCAATGCGGTTGCGACGGCCTCATAGCGTTCGACGCCCACAACTCGGGTCTGGACGCGTCCGGCGCGCTGGAAAGTTCTAGCGCGGAAGCGAGCCACACCGTTGGAGGCGATAACAAGGTCGTAGATCGGACATGGGCCGTAGCAAGGGCCCACGGAAACGCGGATGACGTCGTGCCCGGGCTCTGCAGCGAGCTCGTCGCCGACGGTCGCGCATGACGCCAAGCCAGTGAGCACGGCGACGATAAGCAGATGCTTCACCACCTGATCGATCTCCCGCCGCATCAGCTCAAAGTACTGGGGTTCCGAAGGTGTTCGATTGTCGGTCCTTCGCCCATCACATCCTGAACACGCCGAAGTCCGTCTCCGGGATGGGCGCGTTCAGGCTCGCCGAGATCGCGAGGCCCAGCACGTCGCGGGTCTGGACCGGGTCGATGACGCCGTCGTCCCAGAGGCGGGCGGTGGCGTAATAGGGGTTGCCCTCGTCCTCGTACTTCTGGCGGATCGGGGCCTTGAAGGCTTCGGCGTCCTCCGGGCTCCAGGTCTCGGCGTCACGGTGGACGGTGGCGAGCACGCTGGCGGCCTGTTCGCCGCCCATGACGCTGATCCGGCTGTTGGGCCAGGTGAAGAGGAAGCGGGGGGAATAGGCGCGGCCGCACATGCCGTAGTTGCCGGCCCCGAAGCTGCCGCCGATCAGGACGGTGAATTTGGGAACCTCGGCCGAGGCGACGGCGGTGACCAGCTTGGCGCCGTTCTTGGCGATGCCTTCGGCCTCGTACTTCCCGCCGACCATGAAGCCCGAGATGTTCTGCAGGAAGACCAGCGGGATCTTCCGCTTGCAGGCCAGCTGGATGAAGTGGGCGCCCTTCAGCGCGCTTTCGGAGAACAGCACGCCGTTGTTGGCCAGGATGGCGACCGGATAGCCCCAGATGCGGGCGAAGCCGCAGACCAGGGTCGCGCCGTAGTCGCGCTTGAACTCGTCGAAGTCCGAGCCGTCGACGGTGCGGGCGATGACCTCTCGCACGTCATAGGGGGCGCGGACGTCGTCGGGGATGATGCCGTACAGGTCCTCGGCCGACAGGGCGGGGGCGCGCGGCTCGCGCACGTCCAGCGGCACGTCCTTGACGGTGTTCAGGTTGGCGACGATCGACCGCACGATCTCCAGCGCGTGCTCGTCGTTCTCGGCCACGTGGTCGACGACGCCGGAGCGGCGGCTGTGCGTCTCGGCGCCGCCCAGTTCCTCGGCCGAGATGACCTCGCCGGTGGCGGCCTTCACCAGCGGCGGGCCGGCCAGGAAGATGGTGCCCTGATTGCGGACGATGACCGTCTCGTCCGACATGGCGGGGACGTAGGCGCCGCCGGCGGTGCACGATCCCATGACGCAGGCGATCTGGGGGATGTCGCGGGCCGACATGCGGGCCTGGTTGAAGAAGATGCGGCCGAAGTGGTCGCGGTCGGGGAAGACCTCGGCCTGGTGCGGCAGATTGGCCCCGCCGGAATCGACCAGATAGACGCAGGGCAGACGGTTCTGCTCGGCGATCTCTTGGGCCCGGAGGTGCTTCTTCACCGTCATGGGGAAGTAGGCGCCGCCCTTCACCGTCGGGTCGTTGGCGACGATCATGACCTCGCGGCCCGAGACGCGGCCGATGCCGCAGATCATGCCGGCGCCGGGCGCCTCGTCGCCGTACATGCCGAAGGCGGCCAGCTGGCCGATCTCCAGGAAGGGCGAGCCGGGGTCGAGCAGGCGTTCGACCCGGTCGCGGGGCAGCAGCTTGCCGCGCGCGGTGTGGCGATCCCGCGCCTTGTCCGAGCCGCCGCGGGCGGCCGCGGCCACGCGGGCGCGCAGCTCGTCGCGAAGGGCGCGGTTGTGGGCGTCCAGCGCCCGGAAGGCGGGGCTGGTCGTGTCGATGGCGGACGTCAGCTTGGGCATGCGCCGGGTTTAGGCGGGGGAGCGGCGGTCGCCAAGCCTAGCGCACGAACTCGTAGGTGCAGACGGGACGGTCGACGATCAGGCTCCCGTCGGGATTGACGACGAACTGGCCCTTGTCGTCGACCCGGGGCTCGAAGTTCCGCTCGTTGCGGTCTCCGAGATAGACGCCTTCGAGGACAAGGCGGCGCTCGCCGTCCAGCCGGGCGACGCCCTCCCCATCAAGAATCTGCGGTGTGAAGTTGCCGCCCGTGCGGGTCATGACCACCACGCCGGTGGACGGCTCGAAGGTCAGATCGCCCCAGAAATCCGTGTAGCTCTCGAACGGCTGATAGGTGACCCCGAACGTGCCCTTGTCGTCTATGCGCAGCTCACGCACCGGCTCGCCGGGCGTCCGGCCCGGATCGCATTTGACCCGATCCTGTCGCCACGTCCCGGTCAGGACCACCTCGTCGCGCCCGACGACGCGGATCTCGTGCCGGCCCACCTCGTCATGGAAGCGGGCGGTGACCGTGACGACGGCGCCCGGTGCGGCCTGGGGCGAAATGGTCAGGCGCGTTCGGTCCGCCGACAGCGTCGCCGCGCCCGCAGGGCCGACGGCGACGTCGCTGAGGCAGGCGACCGGAACATCCAGCGGCCCCATGGGCCCCCGGTACAGCATGGGGTGCAGGGTGAGCTCCGTTCCCTGGCGGGCAATCGCCGGACTCGTCCCCAACATCAGACCGCCGTCCTCGCGAGGGCAGCCGGCGGCGTCGACCACGCCCCGGCCCCACGGCAGCGGCGGCTCCGGCAGCGGCGGCTCCGGCAGCGGCGGCTGAGGGGTGGCGCAGGCCGACAGGGCCAGGGCCCCCATGGCGACGATGGCGATGAACCGCATGACGTTCCCTCCGTTGTTCCGCGCGCACCCTACACGCATCGGTCGGAGGCCAGCCTGACCGTTCGTGACCCCGCCGCGGAATCTGCAATAGTGCCCCGATGAGTCCCACGCGCCGCGACACGCTGGACGCCGCCCTGCACGACCTGTTCGCGCGGGAGGCGGCAAGCCGCGCCAGCTGGTTCGCGCTGACCGGGGGCGAGCGGCTGTTCGCCGAGGGCGATCCGGCCGACACCCTGTATCTGCTGCGCGCCGGGCGGCTGGGCGTGTTCGGCGGAGACGGGGAGACGCCGCAGTTCCTGGGCGTGGTGCGACCGGGCGAGCCGGTGGGCGAGATGGCCATGCTGGCGGGCACGTCGCACACGGCCGAGGTGGTCGCGTTGCGAGACAGCGAGATCCTGGCCCTGCCCCGTGACGCCTTCTTCGAGACGGCGCGCAGCCACCCCGACCTGATGGTCGAACTGTCGCGACTGATGATCCGGCGGGCGCGCGACCAGAAGAGCGCGGTGACCGAGCCCAGCGTGTTCGGCTTCATCTCCGCCCGTCCCCGGCCGATCCGCGCCTTCGTCGAGCGGCTGTGCGCGGCGGTCGAGATGATGGGCTTCACCTGCAAGGTGGTGGACCACTCGGCGCTGTCCAGCGTCGCGGACTGGTTCACGCGGGTGGAGGACGCGCACGATTACGTCCTGTACGTCGCCGAGGCCGACGAGCCGGCCTGGGCGAACCTTTGCGCGCGGCAGGTGGACCGTCTGTTCGTGGTCGGCGACCCGCTGATGGCACCCGACGTCTCGAAGATCCCGCACAATCCGCAGCTGGAGTCGCGCCGGCGGACGGACCTGCTGCTGCTGCGCGACCCGCGCATGCCGCGGCCCGCCAACACGCCGGTGTGGCTGAAGGCGGTGAATCCCGGGCGCTGGTTCCACGCCCAGGACGGCGACGCCAACGACGCCGAGCGGCTGGCCCGGGTGGTGACGGCGACCTCCGTCGGCCTGGTGCTGTCGGGCGGCGGGGCGCGGGCCTATGCCCACGTCGGGGCCATCGACGCGCTGAGGACGGCGGGCGTGCCGTTCGACTTCGTCGGCGGGGCGTCGATGGGCGCGATCGTGGCGGCCGGACCGGCGCTGGGCTGGAGCCAGGCCGAGCTTGAGGCGCGGCTGAAGCGCGCCTTCGTCGACTCCGACCCGCTGTCGGACATCACCTTCCCGATCGTGGCCATGACCCGGTCGAGGAAGGTCGAGCGGCTGCTGGACGAGGCCTATGGCGACGTCGAGATGTCGAACATGCCCCTGCCCTTCTTCGCGGTGTCGACCAATCTGACCCGGGGCGGGATCGAGGTGCACCGGCAGGGCTCGCTGAAGCGGGCCATGCGGGCGACGATCAGCATTCCGGGCGTGATGCCGCCGGTGGTGCAGGACGGTCAGGTGCTGGTCGACGGCGCCGTCATCGACAACTTCCCCACCGCCGTCATGCGCCAGTTCAACGCCGGCCCGATCGTCGGCGTCGACATGAGCCAGGCCCGCGGCGTGGATCCCCAGGGCCTGAAGAACCCGCCCTCGTGGTGGCGGTGGATCGCGTCGGGCGCCTGGAAGCGCGGGCCCCCGATCGTCGGCGTGCTGATGCGTGCGGCGACGCTGACGACCGACGCGGAGCTGGAGCACGCGCGCGCGCGCGCCGATCTGCTGATCCAGCCCGAGCCGGAGGGCATGGACATCCGCGACTGGAAGGCCTTCGACGTGGCGGTGGACGCCGGTCGCCGCGCGACCGAGGCCGTGCTGGCCGAGCTGGACGAACCGGTGACGCACCTGCGCCGTCCGCGGCTCAGCCCCGACGCGCCACCAGAAACAGTCGGGGAAACGGCAGAAGCGCCGCGCCGCCGGCTCGTGCCGGGAAGGCGTCGGAAAGCGCCGCGCCCAACCGCGACAGGAAGTCCCGAGTGAGCCGGGGATCGTCGGCCAGCGCTGCGAGGTGAGGCCGCAGACCGGCGCCCTTCAGCCACTCCAGAACCGGGTCGGGGCCGTGGATCTCATGCAGATAGGTGGTCGACCAGAGGTCGACCTCCCCGCAGGTCGGAGACAGCAGATCGTGATAGGCCTCGGCCGTCAGCAGGGGCCGTGGGACGCGGGCGAGGCGGGCCAGCCGGCCGGCCCATGGCCCGTCCGCGGCGACCTCGGCGACGACCTGATGATGCCGCGTGCCGGCCTGGATGGGCATTTGCACAGCGAGCACGCCGCCTCGCGACAGGCGGCGGGCGAGCCGCGGGAACAGGGCCGCATGATCGGGGGCCCAGTGCAGGGAGGCGTTGGCGAAGATCAGATCGACCGGGCGATCCGGCGACCAGTCGGCCACGTCCCCCTGCTCCCAGATCACCCCTTCGGGACGGGAGCGGCAGGCGTCCAGCATGGCGGGATCGCGGTCGAGGCCGCGCACCTCCGCCCCCGGCCAGCGGCGCTTCAGCAGGGCCGCGTGACGGCCCGTGCCGCAGCCGAGGTCGTGGACCGTGCGCGGCTCAAGGTCGGGCGGCAGCCGGACGAGAAGATCGAGCGCAGCGCGGTCGCGCTCGGCCTCGAAACGGTCGTACTGGTCGGGATCCCATGACGGGTCTCGGGGGGCGGCGGTCATGCGCTTGTCCCCCGGAAGGATGGTACCGCCTCTCAGGATCGAACTGAGGACCTCCGGCTCCACAAACCGGCGCTCTAACCATCTGAGCTAAGGCGGCGCGACATCGCGAGGGGGCGGACATAGCGGGGTTGGGAGGGGGGATCAAGCGGCGTGGGCAATCTCCCTCCCCGTCAGGGGAGGGTGGCTGAGCCGCAGGCGAGGCCGGGTGGGAGGGATGGGCGCGACACGCTCGCTTCCGAGGGCCGGTCGCCTCGTCCCTCCCACCCGATCGCTTCGCGATCACCCTCCCCTGATGGGGACGGAAACCGATCGTCAGCTGTAGCCACGCTCGCGGATGTAGGCCTCCAGCTGCGCGATGCGGGTGGAGTCGGACGGGTGGGTGGACGCGAACTCGGGGGTGTTCGTCTGGCGCTGCGCCGCCATGAGGCGCCACAGGGCGATCGATTCAGAGGCGCGGTAGCCGGCGCGGACCATGTAGTCGACGCCCAGACGATCGGCCTCCAGCTCGTGCTGGCGCGAGAAGGGCAGCAGCACGCCCAGCTGGGCGCCGAAGCCGCCAAGGGCGCCCACGGCCTGGCCATAGTCGCCCGCCACGCCCTGGGCCGCCTGGATGCCGATCGAGGTCAGGGCGGTCGAGGAGTAGCGCTCCGCCGCGTGCTGGGCGACGACGTGTCCGACCTCATGCCCCAGCACCGCGGCCAGCTGATCGTCATTGCGGACCAGCGACAGCAGGGAGGTGGTGACGCCGATCTTGCCGGACGGCAGGACGAAGGCGTTCGGCTTGTCGGAGACGAAGACGGCGTATTCCCAACCCCGGCCGGTCAGGCCCGCGGCCTCGACGACCCGGCCGCCGACGGTGCGGACGCGCGTGTTCAGGGCGGCGTCGCGGGAGACCGGCTGGGTGCGCAGCGTCTGGGCCCAGGCGGCGTCGGCCTGCTGCTGGAGGGCGGCGTCGTCGACGATCAGCAGCTGGTTGCGGCCTAGGGCCTCGTTGTAGGCGCAGGCGCCTACGGACAGGGCGGCGACGCAGGCGGCGACGGCGAGAGGGACAGGACGGATCAGGCGGCGCATGAAGGGCTCCCCAGCGATTGGACTGCCGACCTAACGCCGGACGGCCAAGGTGGTTCGCGCACCGGCCCCAAAGAAGAACGCCCCGCGGGGTGAACCGCGGGGCGTCGTTCAGTCTGGCCTTCGATCCCGAAATCAGTTCGCGATCGGGAACCGGATGGTCACCGTGAAGGCGGCGTTCTGGGCGGCGCCGTCGACGGTTCGCGGCGACAGCTGACCCCGCTCGACCACGCGGACGGCGGCGCGACCGAAGCCGTAGCCCGAGGGATCCTCGGAAACGACCTGGCAGTTCGCCGGACGACCGTTGGCCTGGGCGATGCAGCGCACGGTGGCCGAACCGCTGGTGCCCGACTGCAGGGCCCGATCGGGGAAGTCCCGTTCGGTCGGCTGCGGACGACGCGACCACTGCGGATTGGTGATCACCGACGGGCGGGCCGGAGCCGGCGGAGCCGGCGGCGGCGGCGGACCGGGAACGATGACCGGCGGCGCGGTGTATTCGACGCGGTCTTCCTTCTTGGTCGGCTCGATGTTGAGCGTCACCGGCGGCGGCGGAGCCTGGGTGTTCAGCACCGGCTCGCGGATCTGCAGCTTCGGCGGCGGAGGCGTGTCCGGCGGCGGAGGCGGCGGAGGCGGAGGCGGGGGCGGCGGCGGAATCGGCTCGATGAGCTCCACCTCGACGGACTCGTCGACGTAGTTGAACTCCTTGAGCTTGAACTTCTGCGCCGCCAGCCAGGCGAACATCAGGGCGTGGAGCGCCAGGATGAAGATGCCGATGCCGATCAGGATCGGCAGGGGCACGCCCAGGAAGCCCTTCGACTTCGGCGGGTCCAGCAGCGGATTGCGGCGGGGCGTGACGGGGGTGTCGGTCATGGCTGTGTCCTTGCCTCCCTCACTGCTCGTTCGCGTCTTCGCCGACCAGGGCCACGGAGTAGAATCCGTTGTCCTGCAGCGCGTTCATGACCTGCATGAAGTCGCCGTAGCGGGTCTGCTGGTCGGCGCGGATGAAGATCCGCTCGTCCGCCGGGTTGCGGTTGGGGAGCTGCTTCTGCAGCTCCGCGCCCATTTCGCCGACGCTGGTGCGGAAGTCGCCGATGAAGACGTCTCCGTCCTGCTGGATCGAGATGTACACCGGCTTCGGCGGGTTCTGGGCGGGTTTGGCGACGGCCTTGGGAAGCGCGACCTCCACCGACACGGTGGCGAGCGGAGCCGCCACCATGAAGATGATCAGCAGCACCAGCATGATGTCGACGAACGGCGTGACGTTGATCTCGCTGTTCTGTTCGATCTGGTACTTGCCGCCTCCGCCGCCGGAGAGTTTGGCTCCCATCCGGCTTACGCCCCCTTGTCGAGCTGGCGCGAGATGGCGTTCATCAGTTCAGCCTGGAAGCCGTCCGAACGCGTGCCGTAGCCGGCGATGCGGGTGTTGAAGTAGTTGTAGAAGATAACCGCCGGGATGGCCGCGAACAGACCGATGCCGGTGGCCAGCAGGGCCTCGGCGATGCCGGGGGCGACGACGGCCAGGTTGGTCGTGTTGGTGTTCGCGATGCCGATGAACGAGTTCATGATCCCGTACACGGTGCCAAACAGACCGATGAACGGCGCGGTCGAACCCGTCGAGGCCAGGAACTGCTGGCCGCCCGACAGGCGCTTGGACAGACCCGACTGAACGGCGGCCACGGCGGCCGAGGCGCGGGTGATGGCCGAGTCGCGGTGCTCGCCGGCGACGCTGAGGCCGGCCGAACGCGACAGCTCGATCTCCTCGGTGGCCGCGGCGGCCATGTCGGCCATCGGGTTGCCTTCGAATTCGTCCGAGGTGGCGATGCGGCGCATGTCGGCGATGGTGCGGGCGCCGCGGAAGGCCTCGAGGAAGCGGTCGGTGCGCGAGTTGAGCGAACCCAGCTCGAACAGCTTGATGAGCAGCAGGGCCCACGAGAAGACCGAGGCCAGCAGAAGGCCGACCATCACGACCTTCACGACGATGTCGGCTTCCATGAACATGCCGACGACGGTCAGCTTGCCATGTTGCTCGCCGCCGACGGCGCCCGGCTCGGCCGGCTCTTCCGTGGTGGCGGGGGCGGCGGCGTCCGCGGCCGGAGCCGTGGTCGTGGCCGGGGCGGCCGTGGCGGCTTCGGCGGCGGCCGGAGCCGGCGTTTCCTGAGCCAGCGCGGGCGAGGCGGCCATGAGGGCGGCGGCGCCGGCCATGGCGAGGAGGATGTTCGTCTTCTTGCTATCGAGCATTTTTCGCCAGTTCCTGCGTTGGTCTGACCCGTGAAAACCAATGAGACCCCGGAAATCCGGCGTCCCGTGAAACCTGAAGCGCCGGAGCCCACGCCTGCGGCGAAGGTTCAAACGCATCCGACCGTAACCGGTTGCCGTCCGAGCGGTGCTCGGTCGGGGCCGGTCAGGGCCAAGCTGCTTTGACGAAGCCATAACAGCCCGTCAAGACCGCGTTCCCGCTTTTCTCCCGGTGCGGGAGCGAGGCGGTTCGACCGTGACCGTGGCCGCACAAAGCGACATTTTCGTGATTGCTGACGGGGGCGCTTCTTCAGCGTGCGGCGGGATGGTGCCTGGGGGCGGATTCGAACCACCGACACGCGGATTTTCAATCCGCTGCTCTACCAACTGAGCTACCCAGGCCCGGGCATTCCCCGCGAGGAGCGGGGTCTGTAGCGAGCGTGCGCGGCCTTGTCCAGCGCCCGCGTTCAGTCCTCGCCCGGGGCCTCTTCGGCGGGCTCGCCGGGGATGGCGTAGACGCCGCCCAGCCACCGCTGGAGGTCCACGTCGGCGCAGCGGCGCGAGCAGAAGGGACGGTATTTCGGATCCGCCGGGGCCCGGCGGCAGATGGGGCAGTCGCTCATGATCGGTCCTCGACGACCATATGGGCGCCGGGCGCCCGGTCCGCATCCGCCCGGAGGGCCGCGCGTGGCCCCAGACGCGCGACGAGGGGCCCAGCCACCGCGGCCTCCGCCGCCGGCAGACGCAGGGTCAGCCGGGGCGCCGCGCGGTCTTCCAGCAGCGCCAGGCGCAGCGCCCGCACGCCGGCCAGGGCCCCGGCGACGGCGGCCCCGCCACGGAGCAGGGTCTCCTCCACCGGCGTGCGGCTCCACGGGAGGCTCAGCTGCAGCAGTCCGAAGCGGCTGAGCGGCCCGAAGGCGACCTGCGGGCCGTCGAAGGCGTCGCGGGCCGCGGATATGACCTTGTCCCCGTCCTGGGCGGAGCCGATCAGGTCGACGACAACCAGGCCTCCCCACGCCTTGAGCCGGATCAGGCGCGCGGCCTCGGCCAGGCCGCGACGATTCGCCCGGTCGCGGGCGGCGCGCGGCGCGTCGGCGGCGAGGTCCAGGTCGACGGCGATCAGGGCGCGGGTGCGCTGGACGGTGACGTCGAGGCCGAGGTCCGGGACGAGGACCCGTTCCGACAGGGCCTCTCCCTCCGCCTCCATGACGGCGCGGATCGCCTCGGCGGCCCCTTCGACCGGGGCGACGCCGGGGGCCAAGGCGGTCAGCGTTTCCCTAACGGTCGGACCGGGCGACAGCAGCCGCGGCGCCCCCTCCCCCGGCCCGAGGCGGCGCAGGACCGGACCCTTGGACTCGCGGGGTTCGGCCGTGACTTCCAATTCCAGCCGCTCGCCCACGGCGCCGACCTTGCCCGGCAGGAAGCCCGGCGGGCCTTCGCAGCCGAGGTCCACGAACGCGGCGTCGAGACCGCGCGCGCGTTCCGTGACGCGGCCGACGACGCGGGCGCCGAGGCGGTGGTGGGGCGGCGTGTCCTCACGGTCGACGAGCAGATGCGTGAAGCGGCCGTCGCGGGCGATCGCGCCGCGGGTTTCGCCCGGCGTCTCGTCCAGCCAGGCCTCGACCCCGCTCACGGGCGCGTCCAGCCGACGCCGGCCAGCAGCTGCATCGTCTCGTACAGCGGTAGACCCATCACCGCCGGATGGCTGCCGACTATGCGGCGCACGAAGGCGCCGGCCGGCCCCTGGATGGCATAGCCGCCGGCCTTTCCGCGCCAGTCGCCGGTGGCCAGGTAGCCGGCGATCTCGACGTCGCTCAACGGCTTGAAGGACACCCGGGTTTCCACGACCCTTGCGGACAGGCGGTCCCCGCGGGCGACGGCCACGCCGGTGAAGACGCGATGGTTGCGGCCGGACAGCAGGCGCAGGAACCGCTCCGCCTCGGCGGCGTCCGCAGGCTTTTCCAGCAGACGACGGCCGACGGCCACGACGGTGTCGGCGGCCAGGACGATCGCGTCCGGCGCGCGGTCGGCGACCACCCGCGCCTTCGCCCGCGCCAGCCGTTCGGCGAGCCGGGGCGGAGTCTCGGATTTCTGCGGGGTCTCGTCGACGTCGGCGGGATCGACGCGGTCGGGGACGACGCCGATCTGGGCCAGCAGCTCCAGCCGGCGCGGGCTGGCCGAGGCCAGGACCAGCTGGGGTCGCAAGGAGGCGGCCCTTACTTGAAGCGGTAGGTGATGCGGCCCTTGGTCAGGTCATAGGGCGTCATCTCGACCAGCACCTTGTCCCCGGCCAGCACGCGGATGCGGTTCTTGCGCATCTTGCCGGCGGTGTGGGCGATGATCTCGTGGTCGTTCCCCTCGAGCAGCACGCGGAACGTCGCATTGGGCAGCAGTTCGCTGACCACGCCGGGAAACTCGAGCAGTTCTTCCTTAGCCATGCGGCCTCTCTCGCCCGGGATACGGATCGGCGCGTCGGGCGGACCGCGCTTCAAGGCGCGGGCGTATGCACGATAATGGCGGGAAAGTCGAGGCGGCCGGCGACCTCAAGCCCGCCGGAAAAGCGCGCAGACGAGGGTGAACAGGCGACGCGCGGTCTCGTGGTCGATCTCGATCTTGCCGTCGAGCCGCGCCTTGAGGGCCTCGGCGCCTTCGTTGTGGAGGCCGCGCCGACCCATGTCGACGGCCTCGATCTGCTGGGGCGAGGTGCCCCGGAGGGCCTCGTAGTAGCTGTCGCAGATGCGGGCGTAGTCGCGGATCACGCCTTTCAGCGGCGTCAGCGACAGGCCGTGGACGCGGGCGTAGTCCGGCCCGGACACGTCGAGCACCAGACGACCGTCCTGGCTGGACAGTCTGAGGGCGTAGGGACCGCCGGGGGCGCCCGCGGGGGCGAAGTGGTTCTTCTCCACGAGATCGAAGACCGCCACGCGACGCTCGTGCTCCATCTCCGCGGTGGCCGGCCCGAGGCTGTCGGCGTCCAGCTCGACCGAGGCGAGGCGGTGGTCCGTCACGGGGTCGCTCCCCGATTCTCCGGCTCCGCCTCGACTTCCGGATGGGTCGGCTGGGCCTGGGCCTTCCAGCGCGGCGTCAGGTCGGCGACGACCGCGTCGAGGCATTCGACCTGGACCGACAGATCGCCGCCGCCGGCGAACATCAACAGGACCTGGCCGCCCGGCGCCTCGCCCGGCACGAAATGAAGCGCCAGAAGCTCAAGAACGGCGTCCGGTCCGCGCGGCAGCTGGCGGCTGCGCACGCCCAGAACGTCGCCGAACTGCAGCGCCGAGAGCACGCGCGTGCCGCCGCACTCCCAGCAGAAACGGCTGAGGGTCACCGTCAGGCGTCGCGCGGCCTTCTCCCAGACCACGTCGCGAGGACGCAGGATGGCGTCCTGAAGCGCGGCCGAGATGATCTGAAGATCGTCCTCGTCCTGCGCGAGCAGGCGGAGGGGCTCGGGCTGGGTCGCGGGCGGAGCGCCGGTCATTCGTCCCCCTTCAGCCGCCGGATGTCGGCGCCGCAGGCGGTCAGCTTCTCCTCCAGACGTTCGAAGCCGCGATCGAGGTGATAGACGCGGTCCACGATCGTCTCGCCCTGCGCCACCAGGCCGGCGATCACGAGGCTGACGGAGGCGCGCAGGTCGGTGGCCATCACCGGCGCGCCGATCAGGTGGTCGACGCCCCGCACCACCGCCTCACCCGCGTGGACGTGGATGTCGGCGCCGAGACGGCCCAGCTCGGGCGCATGCATGAAGCGGTTCTCGAAGATGGTTTCGCGGATGCGGCTTTCGCCCTCCGCCAGCGTCATCAGCGTCATGAACTGGGCCTGCAGGTCCGTGGCGAAGCCCGGATAGACCTCGGTCTCCACGTCCACTGCGCGCAGCCGGACGGCAGGATCGCGCCGGACGATCACCCCGTCTTCGGTGGGCGTCACCTCGACCCCGGCCCGGACCATCTTTTCCGTGAGGGCGGTCATCAGTTCCGCGCGGGCGCGGGTCAGACGCACCTCCCCGCCGGCCATGGCGGCGGCGACGGCGAAGCTGCCCATCTCGATGCGGTCGGGAATCACGGACCAGTCGGCGCCGTTCAGCGAGGTGACGCCCTCGATGGTCAGCACGTCCGTGTCGATGCCCTCGATCCTCGCGCCCATGGCGGTGAGGCAGCGGGCGAGGTCGCCGATCTCCGGCTCCATGGCGGCACGACGCAGGACGGTGGTGCCCCGGGCCATGACCGCGGCCAGCATGGCGTGTTCGGTCGCGCCGACCGAGACGAAGGGAAACTCGATCTCGGCCCCGCGGAGACCGTCCGGCGCGACGGCGGAGACGTAACCCTCTTCCAGCTGGATCGCGGCGCCGAGGCGGCTGAGCGCGTCCAGGTGCAGATCGACGGGCCGCGCGCCGATGGTGCAGCCGCCTGGCAGCGACACCCGGGCGTGGCCGGTGCGGGCCAGCAACGGGCCCAGGACGTTGAAGCTGGCGCGCATCTGGCGGACCAGGTCGTAGGGGGCGAAGGTCGAGGTGATCTCGCGGGCGTGGAACAGGGTCTCCTGCTCGCCGCCGCTTTCGCTCTCGGTGACCTCGACGCCCAGCGCCTGCAGCAGCCGGCCCAGGAATTTGGTGTCGGCCAGGCGCGGCATGTTGGTCAGCCGCAGGGGCCGGTCGGTCAGGATCGACGCGGCCATCAGCTTGAGCGCGGAGTTCTTGGCGCCGCTGATCGGGATGCTTCCGTTCAGTCGGGCGCCGCCGTGGATGGCGATGCGGTCCATGTCGTTCCTGTCGCGCCGGGATCACGCCCGGTCGGTCGATCTCTCTAGCCCGAGCGTGGTGCGCCGCGAAAGGCGCGATCAGGATGAACTTTCGTCATCGCCTCCTGCGGCCGGCGCCGTTCCGGCCTTGCGGCGTCTCAGGTTGGCGCGCAGGGCCTCGGCGAGGCGCTTCTCCCGCTCGGACGGTTGAGGCCTCGCGGGTTTCGGCGCAGGCGATTCCGGGTCGTCGATCATGGCCTGCAGCTTCACCGAACCGGGATCGCACGTCGATCCATTTGAGGGCTTCCCCCCGCCGGATCGCTTCGCTATACGGCCGCTTCCTCAGATTTCCGCCGCCGTAGCTCAGTGGTAGAGCGCATCCTTGGTAAGGCTGAGGTCGGCAGTTCAATCCTGCCCGGCGGCACCACTCTCGAACCGGCGACCGGACCCGTGCAGGGGCCGGTCGTCGGCGCCGAGGGCCCCCTGCCACCAGGTCGGAACGTAGCCGTAGGGGCGACCGCGCCAGGCGTCGCCCTCCGACTGATGATAGCGCACGGTCAGCCGGCCGCCCTGCCCCGCCGGCGTGCTGAGGGCCCCACCAAACTCGCGCCAGCCGCCGGTGCCGACGCCCACCGAAATCTCGCCATGGACGCGGTCCTCGTCCCAGATGGGGCCCCGCTCGCCGTCCCGCGTCGGGCTGCCGTCCAGCCAGGACTGGATCTGCGGGTCGATGCGGACGACCGGGTCGGCGGGCGGCGGCGGATCCTGCGGCGCCCCGGTCGAATCGAGCAGCAAGGCGAGGGCGGCGATCAGCATGGGCGCGTCTCCGGTTCGACGACCAGACTAGCCGCGATTGCGGCCAAGGTCAGGCCGTCCCGTCGCCGCGGCCCAAGGGATCGGGCAGAGGGCGGCCCTCCTCCACGAAGGTCAGGGCGACGGAGTTGATGCAGTAGCGCAGGCCGGTGGGCGGCGGGCCGTCGGGGAAGACGTGGCCCTGATGCGAATCGCAGCGGGCGCAGCGGGTCTCGACGCGGACCATGCCGTGGCTGCGGTCCTCGACGGCGCGCACATGGGTGTCGTCGACGGGCTCGGTGAAGCTGGGCCAGCCGGTGCCGCTCTCGAACTTGGTCCCCGCCCGGAACAGGGGCAGACCGCACTGGCGGCAGCAGAAGACGCCCGGCCGCTTTTCGCCGAGCAGTACGCCGCAGAACGGCGCCTCGGTGCCGTGGGCGAGGAGGACGCGCTTCTCCTCGGGCGAGAGGTCGGCCTCGAGGGCCGCGCGCTGGCCGTCGGTGGGCGGGGTCAGGTCATAGCCGGAAGGGGACGTGGTCATGCCGCTGAAATGGGAAGGGCCGGCGGAGGTTTCACCCCCCGCCGGCCCCACTGGCGACGCCCATCGCTCAGCGAAGGATCAAAACAGTCCGGCGACCCATGCCTTGACGGCGTTCTCGTCCGCCGGGTTGCCGGTGTAGGCGACGGTCGGCGTGACGGGCTGCAGGTGGCCGCGCGCACGGCCCGTCCACGCCTTGTGACCGTACTCGAGGTCGGCGTAGTTCGACGGCAGACGGAGCAGCGTGGGCTCGACGAAAATCGAGCCGCCCGAGGTCGGCGTGCCCACGATGCGGACGTTGGGCAGCTGCACCAGCAGGTCCAGCAGGTCCAGGCAGGCGCCGGCGCAGCCCTGGTCTACCAGGACGACGACCGGGCCCTGAACGGGGTTGGCGGCGCCCGTGTCGGCCGGAGCCGGACGGCCCTGCAGGCTGAAGGTGTCCTGACCGGCGGCGAGGGCGGCGTCGAACGCCTCGACCACGGCGCGGGTCTCCTCGATCACCGCCGGGTTCTCGGCGGCGAAGGCCGCGTCGCCTTCCATGCGGGCCAGGGTGTCGGCGAACCAGGCGCGGTTGTCGGCGGTGGCGCGGTAGGTGATCGATTCGGCGGCCGGCTGGCGGCTGACGGTGTATTCCGGCGACCAGATGCGGTTGGCCACGCCGTAGGCGCGACGCAGCGAGGTGTAGTCGTCCTGGCCGGCCGCGCGCAGGTCCAGCACGAAGCCGTTGGGCCCGCGCAGGGTGTCGACCGCGCCTTCCAACTGCGCGTTGAAAGTCCGCCAGTCGGCTTCGTCGTCGAGGCTGTTGACCCGGACCCACGGGCGGCCGTTCACGTCCTCGATGGCCAGCGGCTGGGCGCCCGGCATGAAGACCGTGGCGCGATAGGCCGCCTCCATCGCCGGCGGGCTGACCGGCTGGATCTGCAGTTCGAAGTCGCGACCGCGACCGCGGCCGTTCGGCTGGAACTTGCAGGTCTGGGGCACGCCGCGGGTAAAGGGGTTGTTGCGGTTCCACAGCAGGTAGGGCGCCGAGTAGACGCGGCCGGCCTCGGTGGTCAGGTCGCCTTCCCACAGGTCCAGCTTCTGCTGGGCGAATTCCTCGATCGGGACGCCGTTGCACTCCATCACGACGGCGCCCACCGGCGGCGCGCGGCGCGTGCCCGGCTGGACGTGGGTGACGACGTACTTGCCGTCGCGCCAGCCCGTCGTGACGCCGGCCCACGACGTGGCGAAGTACGGCCCCAGCAGGTCGAAGGTCGGATCGATGCGGACGCTGGGGTCGCGGAAGCCGTTGGCGTAGTAGCGCATCAGATAGGCGTGGCTGTCGCCCGAGTTGACGCGGCCCGAGAAGCCCTGGGCCTGGGCCAGACCCGTGTCGAGCCACCGCCGGAAGGCCTGGCTCTCGACGCCGGGCGTGGTCAGGGCGGGGTGGTTCTGGCGGATCTCTTCCTCGGCCTTCGTCAGGTCCTGCACCGCCAGGGCGCGGAAGTCCTGCGCGTGGGCCGCGGCGGCGCTCAGGGTCATGACGAGGGCGGACGCGGCGGTCAGCAGGCGAAGGGACATCGGGAACTCCGGGTAACCGTTCGGGCCAGGGGGGCCGGGAATGCGGGCGACGTTAAAGCGTCAGCGGCGGGCCTTGCCAAGCCCGGACGCCGAACGGGCGAGCCCGCAGTCAGGTTTACTCGCACGCCCCCGCGTCCTAATCGGGGCCGCACGATCACAATTGTTTCAGGCTCAGCGAGCGTCGTTTTCAGCCCATGTTCAAAAAGATCCTGATCGCCAACCGGGGCGAGATCGCCGTCCGGATCATCAAGACGTGCCGCAAGATGGGCATTTCGACCGTGCAGGTCTTTTCGGAGGCCGACGCCGGATCGCTGGCGGTCGAGATGGCCGACGAGAGCGTGCTGATCGGACCGGCCCCCGCGGCGCAGAGCTATCTGCTGGCGGACAGGATCATCGAGGCCGTGCGGCAAACCGGCGCGGAGGCGGTGCATCCCGGCTTCGGCTTCCTGAGCGAGAACGCGGGCTTCGCGCGCCGCCTGCGCGATGAGGGCATCGCCTTCATCGGTCCGAACCCCGAGGCCATCGAGGCCATGGGCGACAAGATCACCTCGAAGAAGTTCGCCGCCGAGGCGGGCGTCTCCACCGTTCCCGGCCACATGGGCCTGATCGAGACGCCGGAAGAGGCGGTGAAGATCGCCCGCGAGATCGGCTATCCCGTGATGATCAAGGCCTCAGCTGGCGGAGGCGGCAAGGGCATCCGCGTGGCGGAAGGCGACGCGGACATGGCCGAGGGCTTCGCCGCGGTGAAGGCCGAAGCCATGGCGGCCTTCGGCGACGACCGGGTGTTCCTGGAGAAATTCATCGTCGATCCCCGGCACATCGAAATCCAGGTGCTGGGCGACAAGCACGGCGCCGTCGTCCACCTGTTCGAGCGCGAATGCTCGATCCAGCGGCGGAACCAGAAGGTCATCGAGGAAGCGCCCTCCCCGCTTCTCGACGAGAAGACCCGCATGGAGATGGGCGCGCAGGCCGTGGCCCTGGCCAGGGCGGTGAACTACGACAGCGCCGGCACCGTGGAGTTCGTCGCCGGGCAGGACAAGTCGTTCTACTTCCTCGAGATGAACACCCGGCTTCAGGTGGAGCACCCGGTGACGGAGCTGATCACCGGGGTCGATCTGGTGGAACAGATGATCCGCTCGGCCTGGGGTGAGAAGCTGGCCTTCGCGCAGAAGGACCTGAAGATCGACGGCTGGGCGATCGAGAGCCGCATCTATGCCGAGGACCCCTATCGCGGCTTCCTGCCGTCGATCGGGCGGCTGGTCCGGTATGAGCAGCCCGAGGAAGGCGAGCGGGACGGATACGTCGTGCGCAACGATTCCGGCGTCCGCGAGGGCGACGAGATCAGCATGTTCTACGACCCCATGATCGCCAAACTGTGCGCCTGGGCGCCGACGCGCGACGCCGCCATCGACGGCATGGCCCGCGCGCTTGAAGACACGCACCTGACCGGACTGGGCCACAACGTGCCCTTCCTGGCCGCGGTGATGGAGCAGGACCGGTTCCGCTCGGGCAAGCTGTCGACAAGCTACATCAAGGACGAGTTCCCCGACGGCTTCCACGGCCTGGCGCCCGACCGGCGGCGCAAGGACGTGATGATCGCGGCGGCGGTCGCCATGAACGAGATCATTTCCGAGCAGGCGGAGGATCCGTCGGACCGCACAGACTGGATCGTGCTGATCGACCGGGAGGCGCATGGCGTGTCGCTGGGCTATGACGACGAGGAGGCGCTGACGCTGGAGCTGGCCGGCGAGGACCGGTCGCTGCGGCTGTCGGACATCGAGTGGCGCCCGGGGCTGGGGCAATTCCGCGCCGTGCTGGACGACGTGCCCTTCACCGCCGACGTGGCGCGCGTGCCGGACGGCTTCACGATCCGCTCGGGGGCCGCCAGGGCGCGGGTGCGGGTGCTGACGCCGCGGGTGGCGGAACTTTACGCCCGCCTGCCCGAGAAACAGGCCGCCGACACGTCGAAGCTGGTGCTGAGCCCCATGCCCGGTCTGGTCGTGTCCGTGCCCGTCGAGGTGGGTCAGGAGGTCAAGGCCGGGGAGACGGTGGCCATCATCGAGGCCATGAAGATGCAGAACATCCTCAAGGCCGAGCGCGACGGCACCGTGAAGGCGGTCGGCGCCAGGGCCGGCGACCCCGTCGCCGCCGACGACGTCTTGGTGGAGTTCGCCTGAGACGCCGACGCGGCTTTCCTTTCCGACCGGGCACGTGCCTAGTGGCGCTCCGTTCGAAGGAGTCCGCCATGCGCCTTGTCGCCGCCGCCTGTCTGTCCGCCCTGATCCTGACCGCCGGAGCGGCGCCCGTGCTGGCGCAGAGCGCCGATCGCGGCGAGCGGTGGGTGCAGCGGATGGCGGCGCTGGCCGACGACTCCATGGAGGGGCGGCGGGTCGGCACGCCGGGGTATGACCGCGCCGCCGCCTGGGTGGCCGCAGAGATGGAGGCCGTGGGGCTGAAGCCGGGGGGCGCGGACGGGGGCTGGTACCAGCCGATCCGGTTCGTGGAGCAGACGGTGGACCTGGGCGCGTCGAGCGCCGTGCTGACCGTCGGCGGGGCCGAGCGAGCGCTGGTCATGCCGGCCGACGCGGTCGTCGGCGGCGGGCGTCCCCTGCCCGCGTCGATCGACGCGGAGCTGGTCTTCGTCGGCTACGGGCTGCACATCCCGTCGGAGGGCTACAGCGATCTCGACGGCGTGGACCTGAAGGGCAAGATCGCGGTCTTCGTCAACGGCGCGCCCAACGGCATGCCCAGCCTGACCCTGACCCATGCGAGGGCGCAGCGGACGGCGGGGATCATGGCGCGCGGCGCGGTCGGCACGATCAGTCTGATTCCGCCGCAGGCGGACCCGTCGGGCACGTGGAACGGCGTCACGCGCGGGGCGGCGCGGCCCGGGTTCTTCCCCGACACCGGCGAGGCGCCCTTCGCCGAGATCATCCTGCACCCGGACCACTCCGCCGGGCTGTTCAACGGGACGCCGAGGTCGCTGGACCAGATCGTGGCCGACGCCCGGTCGGGGGCGCCGCAGACGTCGTTTCCGCTGGACGCGCGCCTGAGCGGGCGGTTCGCGGCGACGCAGACGGCGGTGATCTCGCCCAACGTCATCGGCGTGCTGCCGGGCTCGGACCCCGAACTGGCCGACGAGTACGTGGTCATGACCTCGCACCTGGACGGTTACGGGATCGGCGAGCCGGTGAACGGTGACGCCATCTACAACGGCGCGCTGGACAACGCCTCGGGCGTGGCTGCGCAGCTGGACATCGCCGAGCAGCTGATCGCGGCGAAGCCCCGCCGGTCGGTCCTGTTCGTCATCGTGACGGCGGAGGAGCGGGGCCTGCTGGGGTCGAAGGCCTTCGTGGCGAATCCGACCGTGCCGCGCGACAGCATCGTCGGGAACCTGAACTACGACATGGCCTTGCCGATCATTCCTCTGACGGGCGTGAACGTGCTGGGGGCGACGGAGAGCACCTTCGGCGACCATGCTGCGGCGGTGAGTGCGGAGTTGGGCCTGCCCCTGACGCCCGACCCCTTCCCGGCCGAGAACCGGTTCATCCGCTCGGACCAGTACTCCTTCATCGCCGCGGGCATCCCGGCGGTGGCGTTCAAGTTCGGCTTCGCCGCGGGCACGCCGGAGGCGACGACCATCCGGACGTTCAACGAGACCCACTATCACAGGCCGTCCGACGACATGACGACCACGCCGATCCTGGTCGAGGACGAGATCCGCCTGCACGACTTCATCACGGCGCTGGCGCTGCGCGTGGCGAACGCCGACGAGCGGCCGAGCTGGTATCGGGACAGCATTTTCGGGAAGTGAGGCCCCCTCGCCCCGGATGAGGGCTGGACACCGCGCGTGAGCGGCCATATTGCGACGCATTCTTATTTTCATCGGAATGCTCCCGTGCGCGCCTCTGCCCTCCTGCTCGCCGCCTCCTCCCTGAGCTTGATCGCCGCCCTGCCCGCCCAGGCCCAGCAGCAGGAGCCGGAGGCGACGCGCGTCGACGACGTGATCGTCACCGGGTCTCAGGTGGCGATCAGCCCCGCCTATGCCGGCGGGCAGGTGGCGACGGGCGGGCGCGTGGGGCTGTTCGGCGCGCTGGACGTGATGGACACGCCGTTCGCCACGGCCAACTACACCGAGGAACTGGCGCGCAACCAGCAGGCGCGCAGCGTCGGCGACGTGCTGCAGAACGATCCGGTGGTGCGCGTCACCAAGGGGTTCGGAAACTTCCAGGAGCTGTACGTCGTGCGGGGCTTTCCCGTGTACTCGGACGACATGACCTACAACGGCCTGTACGGCGTGCTGCCGCGCCAGTTCACAGCCGCCGAGCTGCTGGAGCGGGTCGAGGTGTTCCGGGGGGCCACCGCCTTCCTGAACGGCGCGGCGCCGGGCGGGTCGGGCGTCGGCGGCGCGTTCAATCTGGTTCCCAAGCGGGCGGGCGCCGACCTGTCGAGGCTGACGGCCGGGATCGAGGGCGGCGGTGAACTGTACGGCGCGGCGGACGTGTCGCGGCGGTTCGGCGCCGACCGCGACTGGGGCGTGCGGCTGAACCTTGCCCGGCGCGACGGCGAGTCGTCGGTCGACCGGCAGGCGCGGACGCTGGACGTGATCGGCCTGGGCGTCGATCGCCGGGGCGGCCCGGTGCGGTTCTCGGCCGACGTGGGCTATCAGGACCACCGCATCGACGCGCCGCGCCCGACGGTGACGCCGGCCGGCGCCGTGCCGACGCCGCCGGACGCGAGCGGCAACTTTGCCCAGCCCTGGACCTACACCGACGAGCGCCAGCTGTTCGGCGCGGCGCGCGGCGAGTTCGACCTGGCCCCCAACGTCACCGCCTGGGCCGCGATCGGCGGGCGCGACGGGCGCGAGGCCAACGTGCTGGCCAATCCGACCGCGCAGCCGGGCGGCACGCTGTCGGCCTATCGCTTCGACAATGCGCGGGAAGACACGATCTGGTCGGGCGACGTCGGCGTGCGCGCGGACGTGACGACCGGGTCGGTGGAGCACCGTCTGGTTGCCTCGGCGTCGTCGGTCGGCTCGAAGTCGCGCAACGCCTATGCCTTCTCGAACTTCGCGGGCTTCGCCTCGGACCTGTATGCGCCGGTCGACGTGGCCGCGCCGACGCCGGACTTCTTCGTCGGCGGCGATCTGGACGCGCCGCTGGTGACCGAGCGGGTGCGCAACTCGTCGTTCGCGGTGGCGGACATGGTCACGCTGATGGACGGCCGTCTGCTGCTGACCGCCGGCGCGCGGTGGCAGGACATCCGCACGCGGACCTATGACTACAACACCGGGGCCCTGGGCTCGGCCTACGATGGGGACGCGGTCACGCCGGCCTTCGCGGTGGTCTACAAGCCGAACGACTGGATCTCGGTCTACGCCAACTATGCCGAGGCGCTGGTTCCCGGCCAGATCGCGCCGGCGACCAGCGGCGGATCGCCCGTGACCAACGCCGGCGAGGTGCTGGAGCCGTTCCGCGGCGAGCAGGCGGAGATCGGGTTCAAGTACGACGTCGGCCGGTTCGGCGGGACCGTGAGCCTGTTCTCGACCACCCTGGCCAGCGCCTTCGTCGAAGGCGGCGTGTTCGCGGCGAACGGCGGGCAGCGCAATCAGGGGCTGGAGGTCACCTGGTTCGGCGAGCCGCGCGACGGCCTGCGGGTACTGGGCGGCTGGACGCTGATCGACGCGGAGCTGCGGCGCACGGAGGGCGGCGCGCTTGACGGAAACACCGCGATCGGCGTGCCGGAGTTCCAGGCGAACGTGAACGTCGAGTGGGATCTGCCCATGGTTCGGGGCCTGACCGTCGAGGGACGGGTCGTGCACACCGGGTCGCAGCAGGTGAACGCGACCAACACCGTCGAGTTGGAAAGCTGGACGCGTCTGGACGCCGGCGCGCGCTGGTCGTTTGACGCGGCGGGCAAACCGCTGACGCTGCGGGCGCGGGTCGAGAACGTGCTGGACGAAGACCAGTGGGTCGCGGTCGGCGGCTATCCGGGCGCCAACTATCTGACGCTGGGCGCGCCGCGGACCTTCAGCCTGCAGCTGTCGTCGGAATTCTGACCAGCATGACGCCGACGGCGATCAGGGGCTGGGCGTGGGCGCATCGGTGGTCGAGCCTGGTCTCGACCGCCTTTCTGCTGATGCTGTGCGTCACCGGACTGCCGCTGGTGTTCAGCCATGAGATCAACGACGCCCTGCTGCATCGCGAGTGGGAGCCGGCGGCGGCCGAGCGGCTGAGCCTCGACGCGATCCTGGACCGGGCGCTGGCGAACCATCCGGGTCACGTGCCGGCCTTCATGAGCTTCGACGAGGACCGGCCGGTGGTGAACGTCACCAGCCGGCCCCCCGACGCGCCGGACGGCGTCTACGCCTTCCAGCCGCTGGACGCGACCAGCGGCGAGGCCGCGCCGCCGGTGGCGGGGCATCCGCTGGTGGAGTTCCTGCTGCAGCTGCACACCGACATGTTCCTGGGCCTGCCGGGGATGCTGTTTCTGGGCCTGATGGGGGTGATGCTGGTGATCGCGGTGGCGTCGGGAGCGGCGCTGTACGCGCCCTTCATGCGGCGGCTGGAGTTCGGCACCGTCCGGCGGGAGAAGGCGGCGCGGACGCGCTGGCTGGACCGGCACAACCTGCTGGGCATCGTGACGACGGCCTGGGTGCTGGTCGTTGGCGTGACGGGCGTCGTCAACACCCTGGCCGTGCCGATCACCGCGCACTGGAAGGACACCGCGCTGATGGCGCTGGTCGACGCGGAGGATCCGCGGCCGTTCGACGTCTCGAACCGCGCCTCGCTGGATCAGGCGGTGCGCGACGCGCGGGCCGCCCTTCCCGGGATGATGCTGCAGTTCGTGGCCTTTCCGGGCACGGACTACACCACCGACAGGCACTATGCCGTCTTCTTCCACGGCGACAGCCCCGTGACGGAGCATCTGATCACGCCGGCGCTGATCGACGCCCGGACGGGCGCGCTGACCGCCGTGGCGCGGCCGCCGTGGTACGTGTCGCTGCTGTCGCTGTCGCAGCCGCTGCATTTCGGCGACTACGGCGGACTGGGCCTGAAGATCGTCTGGGCGCTGCTGGACCTGGCCACGATCGTGGTGCTGGGATCGGGTCTCTACCTGTGGTGGCCCCGGCGGAGGAAGGCGGCATGAGCCCCGCCCGTCACGGCGCGCCGCGCACCCTTCTGTGGCCCGCGATCATCGCGGCGGTCAGCCTGACCGGACTCTTCGGGGCCCTTCTGGGGGACGGCGCCTGGGACGGTCTGGGCGCCCTGATGCTGGGGGTCGCGACCCTTGCCCCCGTCGCCGGCGTGTTCGTCAGCCGCCGCCGATCGGCGCCTTGAGCACCGCGCGGAGCCCGGGCGAGGCGTCGCGATAGGTCAGCTCGCCGCCCAGCTGACCGACGAGGCTCTGGATCATGAGGGAGCCGAAGCCGTCGCCGACGGCGTGGCCGCCCTTCCCCTGGTCCTCGACCGTGAGACGGAACAGGTCCGGCTCCTCCTCGAGGACGACCCGGATCGGGCCGGGCTCGCCGTCGTAGGCGTATTTCTGGGCGTTGATGATCAGCTCCGTCAGGATCAGGCCGACGGTGACCGCCCGGCTGGCGTCCATCCGGACGGGCGCCAGGTCGGAGTCGAGCTGCGCCAGCCAGTCGGCGCCCATCGAGCCGCCCAGGTCCTCGACCAGCTCGGCGAAGTACCGGGCCATGTCCACGCTGGCGCCGGTCTCGGCGCGATAAAGCCGACTGTGCACCATGCTGACGGCGCGGACGCGGCGGCGCGCCTCGTTCAGCTGCTCCGCGGCGGCGGCCTCGGCGTGGCGCGCCTGAAGGCCGAGGAAGGACGAAACCAGCGTCAGGCTGTTCTGCACCCGGTGATTGACCTCGCGGATCAGGAAGCCTTGCTGTTCGAGGCGCAGGTCCCGTTCGCTGAGGGAGGCCTGAAGGGTGCGGTTCAGGCTGCGCAGCTGGCCTACGGAGGCGATGTCCAGCAGCGCGTCGCGCAGGCGCCCGGCGGACTCGACCTGGGCGGGGGTCCAGCGGCGCGAGCGCCCGCGCACGGTCTCGGACCAGGCCTCGAAGCTGGCGCGGGGCGTGAGGACGCCGGAGGGGCCGTCCTTCACCGCAGTGGAGGGATTTCCGGCCCAGCGGACCGTTTCGACGATCTCGGCGCGGAACCAGAGAAGGGTCAGCGGCTGTTCGCCGGGCAGCCGCACGGCCAGCAGGCCGCTGGCCTCGGTCGCCCACTGCGCGGCGGGCGGATGGCGTTGGCTCAGAACATGGGTGGCGAACGGCCTGAGGCTGGGCTGATCGGCGACCCACTCGGCCAGCTCGGCCACGGCGGAATCGGCCGGGGTGACGCCGAAACGGGCGACGCCGTCGGGCCCGACGACGGCGACCCCGTCGGCGTCGACCAGATCGGCCAGATCGCGCCCCTGGGCGGCGAGGCTGTCCGCCAGCGGCCGGTCGACGGGGATGCGGCCGATCAGCTCATGCTCCAGCTGCCGCAGGCGGGTCCGCTCGCGGTACAGCTCGGCGTCGCCCTTGGCCTTGATCTGACGCGCCAGCGAGCGCGCGAGGTTGGTCGCGGCCATGCGCTGTTCCAGCGGCAGGATCTGCGGCCGCGAGGAATGGCAGGCGACCAGGCCCCAAAGCTCGCCGTCGACGATGATCGACACGGAGGCCGAGGCGCGCACGCCCATGTTTCTCAGATACTGGAGGTGCACCGGCGAGACGCTGCGCAGGCCGCAGTCGCTCATGTCCAGGGGCTCGGCCGCCCGGGGCAGCAGCGGCTGTGGCTCGTAGTGCGAGTCCGGGATGACCCTCACCGGATTGCGTACGTAGAGCGCGCGCGCCTGCCTGGGAATGTCGGTGGCCGGGAAGTGGTGATTGTCGAAGCTCTCGACCTCGGCGCTGCGGCTCTCGGCCACCACCTGACCGGCGGAGTCGTCGAGGAAGCGGTAGATCATGACGCGGTCGTAGCCGGTCAGCGCGCGGAAGGCCTCCGCGGCCCGCTCGCAGACGGCCCGCAGGCTGCCCGCGCGTTCCAGCGCGGCGGCGGCGGCGTCGAGGCGACTGATCAGTTCCACCCCAAGCTGGGCGCCCTGGCTGCTCTGCTCGACTTCCAGCACCAGACCCGCGGCGTTGGGGCGGACGGTGACGTCGTAATCCAGCCCGTTGGCGGCGCGCCAGCGGCCCGCGAAGCCCTGTTCGACGCTGGCCAGGGCCTTCAGCCGCTTGCCGAGGGTGTCTCCCAGGAACTCATGCACGGCGCATCCGAGCCAGGAGGCACGGCTCGTGAGCGACGTCATGCGTCCGGCCTCGCGAACGATTCTGAGGTCGTCCCGGTCGAGCACGAACAGCAGGCCGTGGGGCTGGATCGCCTCCGGCACATGGATCGGCTCGCGGTCGCAGTCGGTCAGCGCGGCGTGCGCCTCGGAGGCGATCTGGTCGGTCACGCGGCACGGCTCACTGTTGATGCGGGAACAAGCGCGGCGCGCGCGCGGTCGAAGGCGTCGACCGCCGCCCCGAGGACGGCGTCGAGGTCGGCGCGGCCGTCGGAGACGGCGGCGTCCAGCAGGGCGAGGAAACGCAGCCATCGCGGACCGGTTTCGTCGCCGTGCGGATCGAGGAAGTCCAGGCCGGTCAGGTCGATGCCGTCGCGCACCATGGCCTTGCGCATGACACGCCCGCCCAGGGCGGAGCCTTCCGCCACATAGGCCCAGCCGAGGGCGGTGGACAGGCCGGCGGGCGACGCCTCGCCGGCCGGAGCCGCGGCGTCCCCCCGGAGTTTGGACAGTCCCCGGTCCAGCGCGGCGCTGCGGCCTTCCGGATCGATCCCGGCCGTCCTGAACAGGGATGCGAAAGGCGCCGCCATGGCTTCCGCGTGCCGATGGAAGTCGCGCAGACCGGTCATGACGCCCACACGGCGTTCGGGGTCGCGCAGACGGGCCTCGACGTCCGCGTCCGTCTCGAGGCTCTCGTGCCGCTGGGCGGTGGCCACCCGGAGGGCCCGATGGACGGAACTGACTTTCACGCGGCGAAGCTAGCAGCCGTTCCGGCTCCAATGAAAGCGTGGCCGTTTCGGAGCGTTTCCTCAGCGGATTCGGGGAACGACCCGTGCGATGCCTTCCATGAGCGCCGCGGCGGTGATGGGCTTGGACAGATGCAGGTCCGCGCCGGCCGCGAGCGCCTCGTGACGGTGGGCCTCCATGGCGTTGGCGCTGAGCATGATGACGGGCGCACGCGGCCCGGCGCCCTCGAAGGCACGGATGGCGCGGGTGGCCGCCAGGCCGTCCATATCGGGCATCTGCATGTCCATGAGCACGAGATCCCAGCCGCCCTCGCGGAAGGCGGCGACGGCTTCCCGTCCATTGCCCGTCATGACGGTCTCGCAGCCGTGCGCGTCGAGGATCAGGCGCACGACCTTCTGGTTCACCGGATGGTCCTCGGCCACGAGAATGCGCAGCGGACGGTCGGGGGCGGCAGCCGACTCGACCTCGTCGCGCCCCGCCAGCGTGCGGGTGAGCGGCAACCGGATGGAGAAGCGGCTGCCCGCTCCCGGAGCCGACGTCGCGGAAATCTGGCCCCCCATCAGCGTCATCAGCGACCGGCAGATCGCCAGACCCAGACCCGTGCCCCCGAAGCGGCGGGTGATCGAGCCGTCCGCCTGGGTGAAGCGGTCGAACAGGGTCGCCGCGGCCTCCGGCGAGAAGCCGACGCCCGTGTCTTCGACGTCGATGTGCAGGATCGGGTCGGGGGCGCCCTCGACGACGTCGATCTGGACGGCGACCCCGCCCGTCGCGGTGAACTTCACCGCGTTCGACAGCAGATTGGTCAGGACCTGGCGAAGGCGGAGCGCGTCGCCGAGGAACCAGCCGTGCGCCCCGTCGCCGCGCGCCACCTCGAAAGCGAGCCCCTTCTCCTCCGCCTTGACCGACAGCATCTGCAAGGGCCCGTCGATCGCCTCGGACAGGTCGAAAGGCCGGATCTCCAACTCCAGCCGGCCGGCCTCGATCTTGGAGACGTCGAGGATGTCGGAAACCAGCCGCTCCAGACTCTCGCCGGAGGCGCGGACCAGTTCGACCAGTTCCTGCTGGACCGGCGAGAGATCGGTCCGGGCCAGGGCGTCGACGATGCCGATGACGCCGTTCAGCGGCGTGCGGATCTCGTGGCTCATGTTGGCCAGAAAGTCGGACTTGGCCCGGCTTGCCGCCTCGGCGGCGTGCTTGGCCTCGACGAGCGCCCTCTCCGCGGCGAGACGATCCGTGACGTCGCGCGCCACGGCGTAGATGCGGTCGCCGTACCTCTGAGCGCGCCATTCGACGGTCCGATAGGAGCCGTTCTTGTGGCGGTAGCGATTGACGTGGCCGACGATCGGGTCGCCGTCCTTCCAGCCCTCCACCAGAGGGACCACGGCCCGGGTGCCGGGGAGATCGTCCGGATGCACGAGGCGGAGCAGTTGAGTGCCCTCGATCTCATCCGGGCGCCAGCCGAGGGTCAGTTCCCACGAGCGGCTGGCCTTCACGACCGAACCGTCCATCGCGCGGATCACCAGCAGGTCGAGCGAGACGTCGAAGAAGGTCGCCAGATCGCCCTCGTCCCCGCGTGAGCGCGACGGCCTTTCGATCTCGACGTGGCTCATGCGACGCTCCGGAACCCGCCCACGGGCGGTCTCAGCTCAGGTCTGCACCGATTCCGGCCTCCGGCGCCTCCACCCTGCGCACGGGACCGAACACTTCCTGAAACGAAGCCCTGAGCGCCGCATCGGCCTCGTCCATCGTGGCCGGCACGCCGAGGTCGACCAGGCTGGTGACCCCGTGCTCGCTGATCCCGCAGGGCACGATGCCCCCGAAGTGGGTCAGGTCGGGTTCGACGTTCAGGCTGATCCCGTGGAAGCTCACCCATTTGCGGACCTTCACGCCGATGGCGGCGATCTTGTCCTCACGCGACCATCCGGGACCCTTGCGCTCCACCCAGACGCCGACGCGGCCCTCGCGGACGTCCGCCTCTACCCCGAACCGGCCCAGGGCTCCGATCAGCCACGCCTCCAGACCACGCACGAAGGCGCGCACGTCGCGGCCGCGGGCGCCGAGATCCAGCATGACGTAGGCCACGCGCTGGCCGGGGCCGTGATAGGTGAACTGGCCGCCGCGGCCGGTGCGATGCACGGGGAACCGGGCATCCAGCAGATCCTCGTCCCGCGCGGAGACGCCGGCGCTGTAGAGCGGCGGGTGCTCCAGCAGCCAGACCCGTTCCGGCGCCCGGCCCCCGGCGATGGCGGCGACGCGCGCCTCCATTTCCGCAACGGCTTCGGGGTGGTCGACGCGGCCCGGAGACGTGACCCATTCCACGGCGAGGCCGTCGGCCCGAATCAGCCGGGAGTCGCCGGAATTTAAGGACTGGGAAAGCATGGCCGCAGCAATGTGGGGCGTCGGAGCGCCATGCAACACCCTGTCGCCGCCAACCAGTACGAGTTCGCGTCCCCCATGAGCCAGATCGAAGCCGTCGACGTCGAGATCTCGGTCGTGCTGGGGCGATCCGTGCTGCCCATGGCGCAGCTGCTGAAGATGGGCCGCGGCGCGGTCATCCCGCTGGACGCGTCGGAACACGACGAGGTCTGGATCCTGGCCAACAATCACCCGGTGGCGCGCGGCGAGATCTCGATCAGCGAGGACCGCATCTCGATCACGGTGACCCGGGCGGCCGACGTCTATGACTACATGGCCGGCGCCGCCTGACGGATCAGGCCGCCGGAGCCATCAGCAGGACGCCGTCGATGGGCTGGATGACGCCGTTCGAGGCGAGCACCTCTTCCCCCGTCAGCACCGCGCGGCCTCCGTCCGCCAGAGTGGCGACGATGGCCTCCCCCTCACGGGTGAAGGTGATCAGGCCGTTGTCGAGCGTCCGCATCTCGACCTTGCCGTCCTCCGCCCGGCCGAGGGCGGCGGAGACGTCCGCGCGGGTCACGGCCCCCGGCACCATGTGCGACCGCAGCAGGGCCGCGGCCTGGGCCTTCTCGGCCTCGTCGCGGAAGTCGAAGGCGGTCGCCCCGTCGAAGGCGTCGTCCACCGGGGCGAAGACCGTGTAGGGGCCCACGCCCTCGAGGACCTTTTCCAGGCCGGAGTTGACCAGCACGGCCTCGAGCGTGCCGAGGTCGCCCGCGCCCTTGAGTTCGGCGGCGAGCGTGCGCGACGAGGGCTCGGCCGCCCCGCCGGCGTCGGCCGACGGGGCGGGGTTGCAGGCGGCGAGCGCGAATGCGGCCAGGACGGCGGCGGTCGATACGCGGATCATGGCGGGTTCCCTCAGACCAGCAGCTGGATCACGGCCTGCACCAGCTGGGTCGTGGGATCGACCTGGTACACGTAGCCGTCGTTGTAGCGGTACCAGCTGTCGGCGGTGTCCGCGTACCGGCCCCTATAGGCGTAGGGCACGTTGTAGACGTCGTAGCCCGACGGCATGCGCTGGCCGACGTTCCATTGCTGTCCCGTCAGCAGGGCGACCACCGACCCGATGGCCTGGGTCTGCGGATCGACGCCGTACATGACGCCGTCGGCGTAGCGGTAGTCGTAGCCGTCGTTCACGCGCCAGTAGTCGGTGTAGTACTGCGGCGCGGGCGCGTACTGATACTGCTGGGGCCAGAGGTTGCCGAGACCGAGGGCGCCGCCCAACACGGGCAGCCAGCCGGCGACGCCGCCGTTGTCGGCGATTCGATAGACGTAGCCGTCGTCGTAGCGCCAGCGGCCGTCATCCCGCGTGCGGCTCCAGTACCAGTCGTCCCACCGCCGGTCGGCGCGCGCGATCTGGCGGGCCTGGCCGGGCGGGAGACAGCCGTTGTTCTTCTTGGCCAGTCCGGGCGGGCAGCCCTGGATGTAGACGTTGCGGGGGGCGTCGCGCAGGACGACGACGGGAACGCCGTCACGCACGGCACGGCGGACCTGACGTTCGTCCCAGCGACGGTCGTCGTCACGGTCGCGGTCGCGCGGGCCGGGCTGGACGCGAACCTCGGCGCGTTCCCAGCGGCGGTCGTCGCCCTTGCCGCGCGGGCCGCGATCGTCGCGGCGCTCGGCCCGCTCCTGTCCGCGACCGCGTCCACGGTCGCCGTCGTCGCGGTCGGGGCCGCGCTCGGCCTGTCCGCGCCCATTTCCCTGGCCCTTGCCGTTGCCGTTTCCGTTCTGCGCCATCGCGGCGGCAGGCAGGGTGAGGGCCGCGGCGGCCACGGCGGTGATCATCAGGAAGTTACGCATGTCGCTCTCCTTCGAGGGCTACAAACGTATGTCCGGGGGACGACGTTCCCGGCCCTTCCCTTCCGCCCGGCTTTCCGCTATCGCCCCCGCTCCGATGCGAGCGGTCGTGGCGGAATTGGTAGACGCGCAGCGTTGAGGTCGCTGTTCCCTAACCGGAGTGGAAGTTCGAGTCTTCTCGACCGCACCATCGATTTATTCTGAGGACGCCCATCGGCTGAGAGCTGATCCATAACGGGGAGGACGACGCGTGAGCACCGACGCCATCGCCCCCGTCGCGCCCGAGATCGATCACGAGGCCCTGGACGAGGACTACGTCCTGACGCCCGCTTTCGTCGAAAAGGTGGTCGACGCCGCCGACGACGGCGACGGCATGCGGCTGCGCGCCCTGACGGAAGACCTGCACCCGGCCGACGTCGCCGACCTGATGGGCTTTCTCACCGCCGAGCATCGCGCCGTCGTCGTGCAGTGGCTGCCGCCCGAGCTGCTGGCCGAGACTCTGCCGGAACTCGACGACGGGATCCGCGAGGAGGTGCTGGAAAGGGTTCCGCACCTGACGCTGGCCGAAGCCCTGCAGGAACTCGATTCGGACGACGCCGCGGCGGTCGTCGAGGATCTGGAGGACGACCAGCGCGAGAAGGTGCTGGCCGCCATGCCGGAGGTGGACCGGGCGGCGATCGAGAGCTCGCTGGGCTACGCCGAGGATTCGGCCGGCCGACTGATGCAGCGCGAGGTGATGGCCGCGCCTCAATTCTGGAACGTCGGCGACACGATCGACCACATCCGGGCCCAGGGGGAGGATCTGCCCGAGCTGTTCTTCGACATCTATGTGGTTGATCCGCTGAACCGGCCGGTGGGCGGGGTTTCGGTCAGCGGTCTGCTGCGCATGCCGCGCGCGACGAAGCTGACCGACATCATGGAACCGGTGAACGAGATCACCGTCGACCAGGACCAGGAAGAGGTCGCCTACATCTTCGAGAAATACCACCTGATCTCGGCGCCGGTCATCGACGCGGCGGGCCGGCTGGTGGGCCAGATCACCGTCGACGACATCGTCAACATCATCCAGGAGGAGAACCGCGAGGACATCCTGCGTCTGGCCGGGGTGTCGGACGAGGACCGCGGCTCCACCGTGCCGGAGATCGTGCGCGGCCGCGTGCCGTGGCTGGCGATCAACCTGGTGACGGCGTCGCTGGGCGCGGGCGTGATCGCCTTCTTCGGCGGCACCATCGAGCAGATCGTGGCGCTGGCCGCCCTGATGCCCATCGTCTCCGCCATCGGCGGCAACGCCGGGACCCAGGCGCTGACCGTGACCGTGCGCGCGCTGGCCACGCGCGAGCTGAACAGTTCCAACGCGCGCCGGACCTTCCAGCGCGAACTGGCGGTAGGTCTGGCCAACGGTCTGGTGCTGGCGCCCCTGATCGGGGTGGCCGCCGGATGGTGGTCGGGCGACTGGCGCATCGGCGCGGTCATCGCCTCTGCCATGATCCTGAACCTGGCCATCGCGGCCTCGGTGGGCGTGCTGACGCCGCTGACGCTGTCGAAGATGAGGCAGGACCCGGCGGTGTCGTCGGCCGTCTTCGTCACGGCGACGACGGATTTCTTTGGTTTCCTGATCTTCCTCGGGCTGGCGACCGTCGTCCTGCTCTGATCGGCGCGGAGCTTGCTCCGTCGCCTTGTGAGCGAAACCCGTCGTCCCGATCTGGAACACCAAGTGTCCGACCCCGCCTCCAACGCCCGCCGCAAGGTCTCCCGCGAGGGAGTCGTGCTGCTGAAGAGCTTCGAAGGCTTTCGCGCGCGCGCCGAGCGCGACGGCGAGGGATGGGTCATCGGCTACGGCCACCGCAAGAGCGCGCGCGAGGGGCTGACGGTCGGCGAGGCCGACGCAGAACTGCTGCTGCAGTACGATCTGATGCCCGTGGTGGCGGCGCTGAACGCGCTGCCGGCACAGCTGAACGCGCACCAGTTCGACGCCTTGGCCAGCTTCGCCTTCTCCGTCGGCGTCGAACGGTTCACGGCGTCGGACGTGCACGCCCGGCTGGCCGAGGGACGGCCGGAGGCGGCGGCCGAGGCGCTTCTGGCGTGGAGCGAGCCGACGCCCGCGATCGCCGGACTGCGCCGGCGCGCCGCCGAGCGGGCCCTGTTCCTGGCCGATCCCGCGCGGCCGGTGGCCCTGGCCGACCTGCTGTCCGCCCCCCTGCCGACGACGGATCCCAGGCCCCATGCCGAGGCCCGGGCCGCGGCCGTGGCGGCCCTGCTGGGAGAAGCCGGAGAGTCGCGGGAGGAGCCGCCGGTCGCGGTGGTCGTGCCCGCGTTCACGGCCGCCGGGACGGCGGTCACGCCCGTCTCCGAACCGGAAGCCGCCGAGCCCGTCGTGGCCCCGACCGCCGTCGCAGCCCCGCCGCCGGCCCAGACCCCGCAGTGGGGCGCGCGCTACGGCGTCTCGGTGGTGGGTCCCCTGCCCGGCTTCGGCGCGCCCGCCGCGGCCGCGGCCCCCGAGCCGGTCAGCATGGCGCCCGCGCCCCTGCCCCCGGCCGAGATCGCCGGGACGCCGATGACCGAGGCGCCGACGGTCGCCGACGAGAGCCGGCCGTGGCCGGAGCCGGTGAGGTCGGCCTTCCCCGCGCCGATCGTGGAGCCGCTGATCCTGACGCCGCCGCCGGAGGCCGAGACCCCGCCGGCGCGCCCGGTCTGGGGCGAGGAGGAGCGCCCGGCTCCGGCGGCGCCCCAGGACCCGCTGTTCGTCGACGCCCCGTCGCAGACCTCCATCCTGCGTCACGAGGAGGAGCCGGCCGCGCCGCGTCGCTTCGACTGGAGCGAGACCGGCATGTACGTGATCATGGGCGGCCTGGGGCTGGTGTCCTGCGCCGTCTCGGCCGCCGCCTTCCGCGTGGCGGTGGAGGATCCGTCCCCCATGGGCGAGACGACCGCCGTGGCGTGGACCCTGGCCGTGATCGGCGCGGTCTGCGTCGGCGCCGCGTCGTGGCATCTCTGGGTGAGGACGGTCGGTCGCAAGGCCTGACGCTTCGCAGGTCGCGTGAACGATGCTAGGCGGCGGACATGAGCATTCCCTTCGCCCCCCAGAGCATGGAATTCGGCCTCGGCGAGAACGCCGACGCCATACGTGAAACCACCGCCCGCTGGGCCGCCGACCGGCTGGCGCCGCGCGCCGCCGAGATCGACGAGAAGAACGAATTCGCCCGCGACCTGTGGCCCGAGATGGGCGAGCTGGGCCTGCACGGAATCACCGTCGAGGAGGAGTACGGCGGCCTGGGGATGGGCTATCTGGAGCACGTCGTGGCGATGGAGGAGGTGTCGCGCGCCTCGGCCTCGATCGGCCTGAGCTACGGCGCCCACTCCAACCTGTGCGTCAACCAGATCCGCCGCTGGGGCACTCCGGAGCAGAAGGCGAAATACCTGCCCAAGCTGATCAGTGGCGAGCATCTGGGATCGCTGGCCATGTCGGAGGCCGGGTCCGGCTCGGACGTCATGTCGATGCGGACGCGCGCCGAGAAGAAGGGCGACCGCTACGTCCTGAACGGCACGAAATTCTGGATCACCAACTCGCCGACGGCCGAGACCCTTGTCGTCTACGCCCGCACCGGCGACGGCAACGGCGGGGTCACCGCCTTCCTGATCGAGAAGGGGATGAAGGGGTTCAGCGTCTCGAAGAAGCTGGACAAGATGGGCATGCGCGGCTCGGACACCGCCGAACTGGTGTTCGAGGACTGCGAGGTTCCGGAAGAGAACGTCATGGGCGGCGAGGGTCGCGGCGCGGCCGTGCTGATGAGCGGCCTCGACTATGAGCGCGCCGTGCTGGCGGGCGGGCCGCTGGGCATCATGCAGGCGGCGCTGGACGTGGTTCTGCCCTACGTCCGCGACCGCAAGCAGTTCGGCAAGCCGATCGGCAGCTTCCAGCTGATGCAGGCCAAGGTGGCCGACATGTACGTGGCCCTGAACAGCGCCCGGGCCTACGTCTATGCCGTGGCGCGCGCCTGCGATCAGGGAAAGACCACCCGGTACGATGCGGCGGGCGCCATACTGCTGGCCAGCGAAAACGCCGTGAAGGTGTCGCTGGAGGCCGTGCAGGCCCTGGGCGGGGCCGGCTACACGAAGGAGTGGCCGGTCGAGCGTCTGGTCCGCGACGCCAAGCTGTACGACATCGGCGCCGGCACGAACGAGATCCGCCGCTTCCTGATCGGGCGGGAGCTGCTGGGGGCGTGATCCGACCCTTCGAGGTCTCGGACCTCCCCGCGGCGCTGGCGCTGCAGGCCGTCGGCTATCCGACGCATCTGCATGACGGCGAGGCCGCGTTCGCCAGTCGCCCCGCCGTCGCCCCGGGCTGGTGCTGGGTGGCGGAATCCGCCGGGCGGCTGGACGGCTATCTCCTGAGCCATCCCTGGGTCTCGATGCGACCCCCGCCTCCGGACGTGGTGCTGGCCTCGGCGGAAGGGCCCGTATGGTACGTGCATGACCTGTCGGTGGCGGCCCATGCGCGCGGGGCCGGCACGGGACGCGCCTTGCTGAACGCCTGCCGGGCCGCCATTCCCGGCATCCGGAGATCCGAACTGATCGCGGTGGAGGGCGCGGCGCCCTACTGGATGCGGGCGGACTGGCGGCCGGTCGATCCCCTGCCCCCGGCGCTGGCCGCCAAGGTCGCGGGCTATGGTCCGCTGGCGATCTACATGGTGCGAGAGTTCGACTGAGGGAACGAGCGCCGGGTCGGGCGGTTTTCGATCCGCCGGGTCGGTGCGGGCACGTCCTGGAGACGTGAACCGCGGCCTTTCCATTTCTTAAGTGGCGCGGCCGCGTCGGAGGGGCCTAGAGACGGATGACCCTGTTCGCCGGCGGCTCCATGAACGACGATTCGAACTCATTCAACGCGCGGCCCTTTTCCCAGGTGCTGATCGACGTCGGCGCGGTGGACGATCCCGTTCTGCCGATGGACGAGCTGGTCCGAACCTTCGGCGAGCGGGGATTCGGCGCCCTGCTGCTGATCCTGGGCCTGCTGAGCGCCGTCATCGGCGTGATCCCCGGCACCACGACCCTTCTGGGCATTCCCATCCTGATCATCGGCGTGCAGCTGTTGTTCCGGCGCGACGAGCTGTGGCTGCCGGGCTGGATCCTGAAGCGCGACCTCCCGCGGGCGGCCTTCGCCGAGGCGGCGGCCAAGGTCAGGTCGCGGCTGGAGCGGGTCGAAAGGTTCAGCCGGCCGCGCCTGAGCTTCATGAGCAGCGACCTGTCGGAGGCGCTGATCGGCCTGATGTGCGTGATTTGGGCCGCGGTGCTCATGCTGCCGCTGATCGGATTCAACCTGTTCCCCTCGCTGATCGTGGCGGCCTTCGGCTTCGGCCTGATGCAGAAGGACGGGGTGGTGATGCTGGTCGGCTGGGTCGGCTCGGCCGGAATGGCGACCTTCACCTGGATCGTCTGGGAGGCGGTCAGCCGCGTTCTGGTCGCGACCTGGGAGATGATCGTCCGCCTGTTCTGAGAGAAGAAAAGCCGGAGGGCGGACCCTCCGGCTTTCTCACGTGGGCGTCAGCCCCGGAACAGCGACAGCACCAGCTGCGGAGTCTGGTTGGCGATGGACAGGGCCTGAACCCCGAGCTGCTGCTTCGTCTGCAGCGCCTGGAGCTTGGCGCTCTCCTTCGCCAGATCGGCGTCCACCAGGTTGCCCACGCCCGACTCCAGCGAGTCCGTCAGCTTGCCGACGAACGTCAGGTGGGTGGTCAGGGCCTTGGACTTGGTGCCCAGGCGCGCCAGGGCGCCGGACACCGCGTCGATCGAGTTGTTCACCGCGGTCAGGGCGTTGGACGCCTTGGTCAGGGTGTCGATCGCCTGGGTCGTCGCCACGGTGACGATGGACCCGCCCAGCGACATCACCTCGGCGGCCACCGTGATGGTGGCGTTGCCTTGGGCGTTCGCCAGGGCGTTGAAGCCGGTCGCGCCGGTCTTCAACAGGTTGACCCCGTTGAATTCGGCGTTGTTGGTGACCGTCGCGATCTGGTCGCGAAGCGCTTCGAAGTCCTCGTTCAGCGCGGCCCGGGCCGCCGTCTTCAGCGACGCGTCGGTCGCCGCCAGTGCCTTCTCCTTCAGTTGGAGCAAGAGGTCGGAGACCGTCTCGCCCGCCGCCAGCGCGACGTCGACCGCGGCGACGCCCCGGTCGAGCGACTGTTTGACCGCTCCCAGCGCCCCGATGTCGGCACGTTGCCCCTGGGCGATGGCCCAGATGGCGCCGTTGTCCTTCACGCTGGCGATCTTCTTGCCGGTGTTGATCCGGCTTTGCGTGACCGCCAGTTCGGCGTTGGTGGCGTTCAGGTTCTGGAGCGCGATGAGCGCGCCCACGTTGGTGTTGACCGAGTTGCTCATGGTCGGGTCCTTCCGTTCTGGTCGGGGGGTCTGGCGGTCTTCTGACCGCTGAACCGGTTCTGGTTCGCTCCCGCGCGACGCAAGACGGATGCCGTCTCAGCCCGTTGATTTCATTGACCATGCGTCCGGGCGAACATGCCGCCCGGCAATTCTTCCCCGGTCAGGAAAGGATCAGGCCGCCTCGGCGGTCGGGGCGAGCCCCTGCATCACCATGCGGTTGATGTCGATCAGGGGCTCGAAATCCTCCTCGCCGCGCATGACGGCCGAGGAGTGGCGGCTGACGAACAGGCTGATCGAGATGATCTGGGCCTTCAAGGGATCGTTCAGCGAGTTGTCCGGGTCCGAGCAGTCGGTGGCCAGGGTCGACCAGAGGCGACGGTTCCAGTCCAGCGCGTCGATGCGCGTGGCGATGTCCTCGGCCGGCACGGTCGCGGCGTGCATCAGGGCGCGGGTGACCTGGCCGAACAGCCGGTATTCCAGCTCCCGGGGGGATTCAGCCCGCGTGGCCGCGGTCTTGTACGCCTGCAGCGACATTGGACAGCTGTTCCTCGTAATCCACCAGTTTCCGGGCCGACATCAGGGCCTTGTAGTATTCCCGTGCCATCACGTGCCGCGAGGCGGCGACGCATTCGCTCAGGATTTCGGGGTTGCGCGTGGCGCTCATGAACTCGGTCAGCCGACGCGCGAACTCGTCGTACACCTTGGGCGCGGCGGCCTCGTCCAGGTACATCATCATCACCGGGAAATAGACGCGGGTGGCCGGGGTCTTCACGTCCTCGACCTGCATGATGTCCTTCTCCCGCAGGACGCTGGCCTTGTTCTGCAGGATCAGCACGCCGCGGCGGTCGCCGTTCTGGACGACAGCTCCGTTCAGCACGAACTTCTCGCCCGGCTTCAACGACAGTTTCAGCGGCATGTGCGGCTCTCCCCGGCCCGCGCTTCGGGACGCTAGGCGTCGCGCGGCTGACGCAAGATGAACGGACGTGGTTAACCATGTCTTGTGAAGCGGCATCGCACGGTCGGCCACACGCCTTCGAATCCCGCGCGAGCCCGCCCATGACCGCCCCGACCGCCGTACAGGACGTCACCGACCAGCCGCTGGTCCACGCCCCCGCCCCCGTGGCCCAGGGCACGGCCGGAGATTCGGCGTCGACGGAAGCGATCCGACGACTGTCGCGCAATCTGGCGGGCGGCGGGGCGCTGAAGAAGCAGAAGCGGCTGATGGAGCTGCTGAAGGCCGCGGTCGCGGCGATGCGGACGCGTGACTTCGACGCCGGGGCCCACAGGGCGCTGGAGGCGCTGCGGATCGACGAGACGTCAGGGCTGGCCTGGCACGTGCTGGCCATCTGTCAGGAGAAGGTCGGGCGGTTCGTGGAGGCGATCCAGGCCTACGAGGCGGCGCTGGCCCTGTTGCCCGAGGATCCCGCGATCGCCCACGACCTGAGCCGGCTGGCCCAGCGGCTGGGGCATCTGGAGATCGCCGAGAAGCTGCTGCAGAAATTTCTGGCCGCCGAGCCGGGGCACGTGGACGGGACCAACAACCTGGCCTGCGTGCTGCGCGAGCAGAACCGTTATGACGAGGCCATCGACCTGCTGCGCGGCATGATCCAGATCGAACCGGGCAGCGCCCTGCTGTGGAACACGCTCGGCACCGTGCTGAGCGATCAGGGGCGGATGGCCGAAAGCCTGCCGTTCTTCGAGGAGGCGCTGCGGCTGGAGCCGGACATGGCCAAGGCCCGGTACAACCGCGCCAACGCACGCCAGCCGCTGGGCGACCTGGCCGGCGCGCTGGAAGACTTCGACGCCGGCCTGAAGGGCGCCGAGCCGGGCTATGAGACGGCGATGATGCGCATGGCCCGCGCGATGACGCTGATGGGCGTCGGCCGCATCCCGGAGGGATTTCAGGAGTACGAGGTGCGGCTGGACCCGGACATGCCGGACGCCATGCACGTGGTCACCGCATCGCCGCGCAGGACTGGCGAACCGCTGGCGGGGCGGTCCGTTCTGATCGTCGGCGAGCAGGGTCTGGCGGACGAGATGGTCTTCGGAGGCTGCGTCGGCGACGTGATCGAGGCGGCCGGCCCCGACGGTGACGTGCATGTGGCCGTCGAGCCGCGGCTGGTGAGCCTGTTCCAGCGCAGCTTCCCCTCCGCGAAGGTGATCGGCCACCGCACGGTGAGGATCAACGGGCGGCTGCACCGCATCATCCCGGACCTCGACGACCGCGCGGAGGACGCCCGCCCGATCGACTTCTGGACGCCCATGGCCACCCTGCTGGCGGAGTTCCGGCCGACGGTGGAGAGCTTCCCCGATCGCGCCGGCTATCTGACGTCCGACCCGGCGCGCGTGGCGCGCTGGAAGGCCGAGCTGGAGACCCTGGGGCCGGGGCTGAAGGTCGGCCTGCACTGGAAGAGCCTGATCCTGACCGGATCCCGCGGGCGCTACTTCTCCAGCTTCGACCGCTGGCGGCCGGTGCTGGAGACGCCGGGCGCCGTGATGGTCAACCTGCAGTGCGGCGACGTGAGCGCGGACCTGGCGCTGGCCGAAGCGGCGGGCGTGAGCATCTGGACGCCGCCGTTCGACCTGAAGGACGACCTGGAGGATCTGGCCGCCATGTCCTGCGCGCTGGATCTGGTCATAGGTCCCGGCATCGCGGGCACCAACATCGCCTCCGCCGTCGGCGCGAACGTGTGGATGCTGACGGCGCCGGACGACTGGCATCTGCTGAACACCGACCGTTATCCCTTCTATCCGCGCACGCGCCTGTTCAGGCGGGCGTTCGACGGCTGGCCGGCATGCATCGACGAGGTGCGGGCGGCGCTGGACGAAGTGGTCGCGAAGCGCGGGAACGCCGCCTGACGCGGTCCGTTGTTCTCCCCGACAGGAGAACGACATGCCGGACATCGACGAACAGGATCAGGCGGAAGTCTTCGACGAGACCCATCTCGACGACGACGGCGAGACGGAGATGCTGCTCGACGAGCTGGATCCAGTGTTCGACGCCACCCAGGCCGTCGGAGACTCGGACGTCGACGACGACGAGGACGCCGGCGACGAGGAGTCCGAAGAAGCCGACGACGCCCTGCGGCAGCGCGAGACGCTGGAGGCTGAGGCCGACGCGCTTCTGGCCGAGGGTGAGACCGAGGGCGACGACGACGGCGAGCCGGACACCAGTCCGGACGAGATCGAGCTGGTCTACACCGGCCTGATGCGCGAGCAGAAGGGCGCTCAGGCCAGCGCCGCCCACTGGGAGGCCAGGCGACTGGCCGACGACGACATCGCCTCGCTGGGCTACGCGCCCGACGAGACCCCGACGCAGGAGACCCCGCAATGACCGAAGAGCGCAAGCAAGAGACGAAGCCGGACCAGCTGGAGCCCAGGCTGAAGGACGCGGAGAATCGTCAGGAGGCGCTGATCGACGAAGGCGTGGAGGAGACCTTTCCGGCCAGCGACCCGGCGAGTCCGAAGCGCATCACCTGAACGTTGTTAACCCCGGGCGTTCCGGGCTAGTCCTGACCTCGCATCAGGGAGAGCCCGCCGCATGGCCGAACGCCGCCGCTTCGAAGGCACGTCCAACTACGTCGCGACCCACGACCTGCGCATGGCCGTGGACGCCGCCGTGGCGCTTGAACGGCCGCTGCTGATCAAGGGCGAACCGGGGACCGGCAAGACCGTGCTGGCCTATGAGATCGCCGGGGCGATGGAAGCGCCGCTCATCACCTGGCACGTGAAGTCGACGACCAAGGCGCACAACGGCCTGTACGAGTACGACGCGGTCAGTCGGCTGCGCGACTCGCAGCTGGGCGAGGCGCGCGTTCACGACGTCCGCAACTATCTGAAGAAGGGCAAGCTGTGGGAGGCCTTCACCTCCCCCGTGCGCCCGGTGCTGCTGATCGACGAGATCGACAAGGCCGACATCGAGTTCCCGAACGACCTGTTGCAGGAACTCGACCGGATGGAGTTCTACGTTCAGGAGACCGGCGAGACGATCCGCGCCGAGGTGCGGCCGATCGTGATCATCACCTCCAACAACGAGAAGGAGTTGCCGGACGCCTTTCTGCGCCGCTGCTTCTTCCACTACATCCGCTTCCCGGATCCCGGGACGATGGAGGCCATCGTCGAGGTGCACTTTCCGGGCATCAAGAAGCGCCTGGTCGCCGAGGCGCTGAAGACCTTCTACGAGATCCGCGAGACGCCCGGCCTGAAGAAGAAGCCTTCGACGTCGGAACTGCTGGACTGGCTGAAGCTGCTGCTGGTCGACGACGTCGCGCCCGAGACGCTGAGGGAGAAGACGCCGGGGAAACTGATCCCGCCGCTGCACGGCGCCCTGCTCAAGAACGAGCAGGACGTGCACCTGTTCGAGCGTCTGGCCTTTCTCACGCGGGGCGAGGCGCGCCGCCCCGGCGCCTGACGGACACCCTGATTACCCCGATTTCACTGGCCATGCCGACCGATCGGCGCAGGATGCGATCAAAGGAAGAGTTCATCATGCGTCTTCGCACCTCCCTGCTTCCCCTGCTCGCCGTGGCCGGCCTCGGCCTCGCCGCCTGCGACGGCGAGCGGTCGGTCAGCATCTCGACCGGCTCCTCGTCGGACAAGCCGCGCGGCGTGCTGAAGGTCGTCGAAACCCTGCAATGCCCCGAAACCCAGGGGCAGCTGACGCGCAAGGGCGCGGCGACCGACGGGGGCGCGACCTGCTGGTACGTCGGCCCGCGAGGCTCGTCGGTCCAACTTCGGCTGATCAGGCTGGACGGCGATCCGACGTCCGTCCTCCAGGGTCTGGAGGCCGAACTGAGGCGCGACATCGCGGGCGGTCCCACGGGCGAAGGCCCTCAGGTGGCCGTGAACGCCGACGGAGACCGGGCTTCGGTCCGGCTGCCGGGCATCAGCGTCGAAGCCCAGGGTGAGAACGCCGACGTGCGCATCGGCGGCTTCCGCATCGAGGCGAAGGAGGACGCGCCGCGGGCGGACGCGACGGCGCAGGCCACGGCCTCGGCCTCGGGCGACGCCTCGGAGGACAGCGTCAGCGTCCGCGCGGACGAGGGCGGGGCGGAGGTGCGCGTCCGCGCCCGGGGCGACGCCACCCGCGCCAAGTGGATCCTGACCGACGGCGACGAGGCCGCCACCGGCTGGCGACTGGTCGGCTATGAGGCGCGGGGGCCGCAGGGCGGGCCGCTGGTCGTGGCCCTGGTCCGCTCCCGGAACGACGACAAGGAGGCGGCCTTCGAGGACGCCGAGGCGCTGGTCTCTCTGAACGTCGGGGATTGATCCGGGCCACGCATTGCGTCACCTGACCCGCCGACGTCAGGAAGCCGCCTTGCCCACCCGCGCCCCCGCCAAGCCGAAGACCGCACCCCGAACCTCGCGCAGGCCTGCGCCGCGCGCCTGGCAACGCATGCTGTCGGGCCGCCGGCTGGACCTGCTGGATCCCTCCCCTTTCGACATCGAGATCGAGGACATCGCCCACGGCCTGGCGCGCGTGGCGCGATGGAACGGCCAGACCGTCGGCGAGCACGCCTTCTCCGTCGCCCAGCACAGCGTGGTGGTGGAGGAGATCGTCGCCCACATCCGCCCCGGAATCGCGCCGAAATGGCGGCTGGCGGCGCTGCTGCACGACGCCTCCGAATACGTCATCGGCGACATGATCTCTCCGTTCAAGGCCGCGCTGGGCGTCAGCTACAAGGATTTCGAGGCGCGGCTGGAGCACGCCATCCACATCCGCTTCGGCCTGCCTGCGAAGAACCCGGTGGAGATCAAGAAGCTGATCAAGGAAGCCGACAAGGCCTGCGCCTTCTTCGAGGCGACGCAGCTGGCGGGCTTCTCGGAGGAGGAGGCGTTGGGCTTCTTCGGCGCGCCGCCTCCGGGGTACGACCTGCACATCACGCCGCTGAGCGCCCCCGAGGCCCAGGCGCGCTACGTCGAGCGCTACCGGACCCTGGCCGAAGCCATGGGCACGGTGGCGGGCGCCGACGCCTGGCACACGGAGTGACCGTGGCGGATCAGGGCGTCCGCATCGGCCTGTCCGCCGTCGTCATGGCGATCCGCGACGGCCGGGCCTGCGTCCTGACCACCGCCGGCCGGGACGGTCTGGCCGCCCTGCCCTTCGGTCCGTTCGACCCGGTGAAGGACCGCACGTTCGAGCGGGCCCTGCGCGACTTCGTGACGGCGCAGACGGGGTTCCGCCTGGGCTTCGTCGAGCAGCTCTACACCTTCGGCGACGCCGGTCGCGAGAGTCCGCGGGCGACGCCGGGACCGACGGGCGCGCGGGAGGTGTCGGTCGGCTATCTGGCGCTGACGTCCGAGGCCGCGGATCCGCCCGGGGCCGAGGCGCGCTGGACGCCCGTGCTGGACTTCTTCCCGTGGGAGGACCGTCGCGGCGGGCCGCCCGCCGTGCAGGCCGCGATCGACGCGGAGCTGGCCGCCTGGGCCGGAGACGACGTCCGACGCCGCGCCCGGGTCGACTCCCTGTTCGCGACGGGCGACGCGCGATGGGCGGAGACGCGCGTGCTGGAGCGCTATGAACTGCTCTACGAGGCCGGCGTGGTGGCCGAGGCGGCCCGCGACGCCGACCGTCCCGCGCCGGGCGCCGCGCCGGGCCGCGCCATGGCCTCGGACCACCGCCGCATCCTGGCCACCGGGCTCGGCCGGCTGAGGTCGAAACTCAGATACCGGCCCGTGCTGTTCGACCTGACGCCGCCGACCTTCACCCTCTCCCAGCTGCAGGCGGCCGCCGAGGCCGTTGCGGGGGTCAGTCTGCACAAGCAGAACTTCCGCCGCGGCGTCGAACGCACGGGCCTGGTCGCGCCCACCGGCGCGGCCTCGACGGGAACGGGCGGCCGCCCCGCCGCCCTGTTCCGCGCGACCGGCCTGGACCCCGCCGACGGCCAGGCGCCCGGCCTGCCGCTGCCGACGGTGAGATAGCGAAAACGGCCTTGCGGCGCGGCGCGCCGCCGACTAGAGAAGCCGTCCTTCAACCGAAGCTTCGGCGCCGCGGAGAGGTGGCAGAGTGGTTGAATGTACCGCACTCGAAATGCGGCGTGCCTTCACGGGTACCGGGGGTTCGAATCCCCCCCTCTCCGCCACCGGTTTTTCCCTTTAGTCTCAATTACTTAAGTGGAAAACAGGGCCCCGATACGTCGGGAGCACTCACTTTCAAACTCATCGCATCTCGCACGACAGGCGGCCCTGATCCCAGGTTTCGCGGGCTTTTGCGCGGGCCATTCTCAACCGCCGAAAGATCCGGATGAGTTTTCCCTGCTAACAGGGAATTAACAGGGAAATTGCTGTGCCGTCTCAGCCCTGAAACAGGGGCTGTTCGCGCCCAAGCGCCCGCCACGCCTGCATTGCGGCGTGATCGTGTTTAGCGAGCCGCCGCATAAGCAGGGGATTTTCAACGCCCACAGCAGGGAATCGCTTCCCCGGATCAGGCGACGAATGCAGCTCTTTGATCGTCCCAGCAGAGCGGGATGGCGGCGCACCGCAAGTCCTCCAGGCACACGCCCGCCTTCTGTCGACCTTCGAGGAAGGCGAGCTGCACGTCCGGCGCCAGCCAGGCCATTCGCACCAGGTTGCGCTCGTGGGGCGAAGATGGGGACTGCGGCATCACCCCGTCCTCGTCGACGTGGGCGTCCAGCACCTGATGCGCCCGCTTCAGCGCCTTGATCAGCGCCCGACTGAGCCGCGCCTGCTTAGGCGCTTCGCCCTCCAGCCAGGCGCGCCCGCCGCGGAACTTCAGCCGGCGCGGCACGTGGACCCAAATGCGGTCGCCGGCCAGGGTGACGGTCTCGCCGGGTTGCAGAGCCCGCTTGACCCGATCGACCGCCAACGGGATCTCGCGCTCCTCAAGGGCCAACGCCTTGACCGGCAGGGCGATCTGCACGGCCTGATCATGCACATCCATCCGTGTCAGAACCGTTTGCGGATCACGATCCGGGCAGAGCCGGTGAAGGGTCTCGATGGCCCAGCGCTCGACCGGCAGGGCCGGCAGTCTGTGGATGGCGCCGGGCCGGCGCTCCTTCTTGCCCCGCTGGATCGTGCTGGAGACGTAGTAGCGATGCACCCCGCCTCGGCGGCCGTAGGCGTGCATCGGGGTCATCGCCGTTCCGTCGCAGTCGAAGAGCCGGCCCTTCAGCTCGAGCAGCGGCGGCGGCGCGGCCGGCCGGTCGGACTTCTTCGTGTTGGGTCCGCGCCGGGCACGGGTCGCCAGCTGCGCTTCGGCCCGGTCGAAGGTCGCCTGATCGATGATAGGCGGATGATCGGCGGGGTAGGCCTGGTCCTTGTGCGGGACCATGCCGAGGTAGGTCTTGTTCCGAAGCAGGTGGTAGAGGGCGCCGTTGTCGAAGGGCATGCCGCCGAACACGGTCCCGGTGGTGGCCGTCCACCGCTTGGAGACCCGACCTTCGGCCGTCAGTTCCTTGCGCAGCGCCGGGACCGACCGGAGCTCCAGGAAGCGGCGGAAGATGTGGTGGACCAGCTCCGCCTCCGCTTCGTTGACCTTCAGCTTCCGTCCGTCGGGGTCGTAGCCCAGGGGCGGGCAGCCCCCCATCCACATGCCCTTCTTCTTCGAGGCCGCGATCTTGTCGCGGATGCGCTCGCCGGTGACCTCGCGCTCGAACTGGGCGAAGGACAGGAGCACGTTGAGCGTCAGCCGGCCCATGGAGGTCGTGGTGTTGAAGGCCTGGGTCACCGAGACGAACGAGACGCCGTGCTTGTCGAACACCTCGACGATGCGGGCGAAATCGTTCAGCGCGCGGGTCAGGCGGTCGACCTTGTAGACCACCACCACGTCGATCCGGCCGGCGGCCACGTCGGCCAGCAGCTTCTGCAGGCCGTCCCGCTCCATCGTCCCGCCGGAGACCCCGCCGTCGTCGTAGGCGGTCGGCAGGGCGGTCCATCCCTCCCCGGCCTGGCTCTTCACATAGGCCTCGCAGGCTTCCCGCTGGGCATGCAGCGAGTTGAACTCCTGCTCCAGCCCTTCTTCGGAGGACTTGCGTGTGTAGATGGCGCAGCGGAGCCTAGGCCTTGCCACCGGACCGCTCCACCAGGCCGAAAAACAGCGGCCCGCCCCAGATGCCGCCCGAGATCGCCCGGGCCGCCGCGGTCAGGCTGCGGTAGGTCGTGCCGTCCCACTCGAAGCCCTTGGCGGTCCGGCGCACCGACTGGGGCACGCCCTTCCACTCGCGCGTCAGGACCGTGCCCACCGGCACGTCCACCGACGCCCGCTGCGGCGCCTTCTCGTCCTTCAGCTTGCGCCGGGTGACGGCGTCCAGGCCGCCGAAGGCCTCGGCCTGGATCCGCCAGGCGAGGCTCAGGCCCAAAAGCTCGCGCGACCGCAGCCTGGGCGCGGGCAAGCCGTAGCGCCGCACCCAGACGGCCCGCAGGCCCTCGAGGTCCAGGCGCTCCAGTGCCCGGACCTCGGCGTTGATCGCCTCGCGGTTCATTCGGCGGCCGGCCCGTTGCTGGCGGCTGCAGCCAGCGGGGCGATGCGGTAGATGCGGCCCGCGTCGGTCTTCTCCGAGGTGACGGTGAGCTTGTGCTTCTTCTTGACCGCGCCGGCCAGCGCGCCGCGCACCGAGTGCGGCAGCCAAGTGCTGTCAACTTAACTCCCACCCATCGCCAAGTTGAACGGCCTCACTCACGACGCCACAGCCGCATTCCAGGCCGCGTGCGCCTGCGCCCGGAGCTTCCGAAGCGTGCCTCGGCTGACAAGATGCCGCTGGGTGTAGAAGGTGTTGTAGAAAGCGGCGTGGACCGTCAGGAACCGCTGGGCAGAAGGGGCGCTCTTGAAGCCGATCATCTGCCGCTCGCGCTTCCGGATCGGCAGATGCGAGTTCTCCGCGCGATTGTTTTCGCGGAGGCGACCCGGTCGATGGCGGTCGCTCAGGCCCAGCCGATCCAGCGCGGTCTTGTAGGAGCCCAGGCCGTCAGTGACGATCGTCTCTGGCACAACCGGCTGATCCCGCAGCAGCTTTCTCAGAAAGCTTTCGGCGGTCGCCGCATCCCGCCGACGCTCGACCGCGGAGCCGAGCACCTCCCCTTCGTCGTCCACCGCGCGCCAGACGTACATGTGCCGCCCGCCGATCGCGCTCACCATCTCGTCGAGATGCCACCGCGGCGAAGCCGCCGGTCGGCGTCGCCGCAGGTTCCTGGCGATCTGCAATCCGAACTTCCGGCACCAGTCGCGGATCGCCTCGTAGGAGACGTCGATCCCGCGTTCGGCGAGGATCTCCTCGACGTCCCGGAGGCTGAGATTGAAGCGGTAGTAGAGCCAGACCGCGCGCTTGATGACGTCGCTTTCGAACCGGTGCCGCTTGAAGCTGAGTTTCGCCATAAGTCCCTGCCCTGCATGGACTTTTCAGCATATCAGTAGAGACCGGTTAGGGTTAGACTGACAGCACCGGTCCAGGGCCCGCTGAAAGACCGCTCTCGACCCATTGCGGACGTCAGCGACCCGCCACTGCAGATAGCTTGAGGACCGAGACGGATGATCTCTGAGTCCGGCAAGGCAAGCCTCCCGTGGTAACGCTCACGGGAGGCTTGGGCGCGGCTGGATAGTGTGGGATCAGGCAGCGGCCTTCCAAGTCGGCTCCAGCGCCGCGTGCGGCGGGCAGGGCGCGACGGCTTGGATCGGTAGACCACCGAGTTCGTTGGCGTAGCCGTGGTTGACGTCGCGGTGGTGGGCCTCGTCGGCGCGGACGACCAGCACCACGTCGCGAAGCGTCGCGTCATCCGGCAGGCCCCAGTAGCGCTTGGCGATCTCCGGCGCCGGCACGTTCGGGCTGCGGCCCTGGTCGATCTCTGCGAGGTAGTGGGTGTAGCTGATCACCGCCTCCTCCTCGAAATAGCCGACCACGCGGTGAGCCGTCTTCGAGGAGACGAGGTAGAGGCCGAAGAAGAACAGGTAGAACACCCACTGTACGGAGACGATGACGAAGCGTTCGAACAGCGTCGGCTTCGAAATCTCGATGAAGGTCATCAGGTGCATGCGCTCGTTCTCGGCCTCATCCATCAGGGTCTTGATCCACCCCTTGTCGTCGCACATCCGGCGCAGGCAGCTCAGGTGGTTGATGGTGGCGCCGACCATGCCGGGCACGGCGGCGACGGTCTCCAACACAACGGCCCGGTGACCGTAGCGTTTGGCGAAGAAGGTGTCGGCGCAGAAGCGCAGCAGCTTGGTGAAGCCGAAGGCCACGCGGTCCGACAGGCCCTTCGGCTGATGGTGGATCGAAAGGTCGACGAGGGAGGGGGTCATGGCCTTGGCTCCTGTTGATCCGGAAAGCGTTCCGGGCCGCTGCGGCGGCGTCTTGGAAGATGCAACCGGTGTAGAAGCGTGCGTCCGACGGCGGTATTCGGGTCTTCACCCTAAGGAGAATCCCGGAGGCGCGGAGGCCGGCCGGACGGGGCAAGGAGCATCGATGCGATCCTTTCAGTCCCCGGAGACAGCGCCCTCGGCGTTCATCCGCCCGGCGTCCCCGTGGATCGCCGTTGCGGCGGCGGTCGTCGTCGCCCTGGTCGGCGCCGGGCTGCGCATCGCCCTCGACGAGCGGATCGGCGACCACGGCGCGTTTCTGGTCTTTGTCCCGGCTGTGGTGGTCGGCGCCGCCATGGGCGGCTGGATTCCGGGAGCGGTGGCGGGGGTGATCGGTCTCTGCGCCGGGCTGCTGCTCTCGCCGGCCAGCCCGGCGCTCTGGATCGAGGCCGCCCTGTTCGTCGGCGTGGCGGCCGCCGTGACAGTGGGCGGCGAATGGTTCCAACGGGCCCACCGGGAACTCTCGGCGCGCGAGACCCACCTCCGGCTGATCCTGAACACCATTCCCGATGCGATGATCCTGATCGACGACGCCGGCGTGATCCGGGCCTTCAGCCCGACGGCCGAGCGGCTGTTCGGCTGGTCTGTCGACGAGGCCATCGGTCAGAATGTCAGCGTGCTGATGCCCTCGCCCCATCGCGAGGCGCACGACGGTTATCTGCAGCGCTACTACCACACAGGCGAGCGCCGCATTATCGGTCTGGGGCGGATCGTCGTCGGTCAGCGCAAGGACGGCTCGACCTTTCCGATGGAGCTCGCCGTCGGCGAGATGCGCACCGCCGAGGGCCGGTTTTTCACCGGTTTCGTGCGGGACCTGACCGAACGCCAGCAGGCCGAGGCCCGGATGCAGGAGCTGCAGAGCGACCTCGTGCGGGTTTCCCGCCTCACGGCTCTAGGCGAAATGGCTTCGGCGCTGGCGCATGAACTGAACCAGCCGCTCACGGCCATCTCCAACTATCTCAAAGGCTCAAAACGGCTGCTAAGCTCGAAGGGACTGGGGGAGGACCGGATCGCCACTGCGCTCGACCAAGCGGCGGATCAGGCCCTGCGGGCGGGCGTCATCATCCGACGGCTGCGCGAGTTCGTGTCGCGCGGCGAAACGGAACGGCGCATCGAGGACCTCCCGAAACTCATCGAGGAAGCCAGCGCCCTAGCCCTCGTCGGCGCGCGTGAGCACGGCGTTCGCGTACGGTTCGCGATAGATCCCGCCGCCGACCGCGTGCTCGCCGATAAGGTGCAGATCCAACAGGTGCTGCTCAATCTGATCCGGAACGGCATGGACGCCATGGAAGACTCGCCGAAGCGCGAGCTGGTCATCGCCGCGGCCCCTTTGGACGCCGAACTGATGCGGGTGTCGGTGTCGGATACCGGAGCGGGCGTCGGCGACGAGCTCGCGGATCAGCTGTTCCAGCCCTTCGTGACCAGCAAGAGGAGCGGGATGGGCGTGGGACTGTCCATTTCCCGAACCATCATCGAGACTCATGGCGGACGCATCTGGTTCGAACCGAACCCGGGCGGCGGGACCGTCTTCCATTTCACGCTTCAGCGCGCCCGTATTGAGGAGGAGGCTGCCGATGGCGACTAACACCATGATTCACGTCATCGACGACGATGCCGCGGTGCGGGACTCCATCGCCTTCCTGCTCGAAACTGCCGACCTGACGGTGCGGACTTATGAGTCCGCTGTCGCCTTTTTGGCAGTGGAGGATCGTCCGGCGGGCTGTGTCGTGACCGACGTTCGAATGCCCGACATGACTGGACTGGAACTTGCCCGCAGGCTCCGCGACAGCGGGTCGGTTGAGCCCGTCATCGTGATCACCGGACATGCCGACGTGCCCCTCGCCATCGAGGCCATGCGCGCGGGCGTCGTCGACTTCATCGAAAAGCCCTTTGATGACGAGGTCCTCCTCGCTTCGATCCATCGCGTCCTGGATCAGGCGGGCAAGGCGACCTCGGCCGACGCCGAAAGGCGTGCCTTCGCCGATCGCCTCGACTCCCTCTCGCCGCGCGAGCGCGATGTCGTGGACGGCCTCGTCAAAGGACATGCCAACAAGGTGATCGCCTTCGACCTCGGCATCAGCCCGCGTACGGTGGAGGTCTACCGGGCCAATGCCATGACCAAGATGCAGGCTGGTAGCCTCTCGGAGTTGGTCAGAATGGTTATGACCGCCGGCTAGCGTCAGCGGCCATTCACTGGCGGCCAGAAAGCAGATCGTCGTGTGTATGCCTGCCGGACGTCAGCTTTCCACCCGTAGGTGACCGTAGGCTTCCGACCCGTTGCGGAACTACCGATGATGCACGCTCAGCCGCCCTCGGACTAGCTCAAGGAGGGTCCACCAAGCTTCTCGCGGCATCGAAATGTCGATGTGGCGCTGCCTCCTTAGGACCCGACGCAGTTCGCCGCTGTCCTTTCGCTCCAGCAGGCCATCCAAAAAGAGCAACAGCTCGGGTTGGTCGCTAAGAGAGACAAATCCAACGCACTCGTCGGCCTGCGATTCCAACGTTCCACCCAAGACCACGACGGCGTCTTGGTGAAATGCTCCACAGAGCCTGTCAAAACTGGCTGGCGGGTCGCGCATAGATCATCGTAGCTCTCGAAACGTCCGCTTCCCACCCGTACGTGACGGTCGGCTTCCGACCCGTTGCGGACATTCCGATTGCAGGACTCCGCTGCCGCAGGCATCGTCGTTAGATGACTGGTAAGCCTCCGAAGACGCCGCAAGACAAAAAGGCCCTCAGTTACGCGAAGGACCGGCGCAACACCTATGGTGAAAACGACAAGTCGTCGCGGAAGGCAATCCCGGCGCGGAAGGCTGGAGAAAGCAGAAGGGTCCGGCGCAAGGCCAATCAGACTCTGGCTGTCGTCGAACGACTCGATGAAGAGGCCGCCAACATCGTCGAAAGCTCCCTAAAGCAAGACGTTGAGCGGGTCGGCGGGTGGACCAAAGTCCCGGATGAACCTTTGGCGGTGTATCTGCAACTGCAGGCGCGTCGCAGGTCTTGGCGTGATCTCAGTCCAAACCGCACTCCCTCAGAAGAACCTGACGTCAGCTAACCACCCTTAGGCGACGATGACCGGGCCCGCATTCGGGCCCGGTCCTGAGTCACAGATCGATCTGCTCCGACATCTCCAGGGCGTCGTCCACCTCGATGCCGCGGTACCTGACGGTGCTCTCCAGCTTCCTGTGGCCGAGCAGGAGCTGACAGGCGCGAAGGTTGCCGGTCTTCTTGTAGACGAGCGACACCCTGGTGCGCCTGAGGCTGTGGGTCCCGTAGCCCTGCGGTTCCAGGTCGATCATCCGAACCCACTGATCCACGAGCCGTGCGTACTGCCGGGTGCCGATATGCTGGCCCGGTCGGCTGCGGCTCGGGAACAGCCAGTCATCTTCACGCTCGCCACGGAGCTTGAGCCAGGCCGCGATTGCGTCGCGCGCTGGCTCCGTGATCTCGAACGGCACCGGCCTCCCCGTCTTCTGCTGGATAACGATCGACCGTTGTCGGAGCGCACCGCCAGGCGCCACGTCACTGACCCGGAGCCGAACCAGGTCACAGGCTCGCAGCTTGGCATCCAGGGCGCAGTTGAACATCGCAAGGTCACGAACCCTCTTCGCGACCTTCAACTGCTGTCGAATGGCCCAGATGTGCTTCGGTTTCAGCGGCGCCTTGGGGCCGATCAGACGGCCGGCATTCCATGGGCGCTTCGGTTGCTTGAACAGGTCAGACTGGCGCATGGCCAACCTCCATTGAGGTGCCTCCCTGTCCGCGGCCCAGTCTACGCTCTCTGGATCTGTTCAGCGCCAGTTGCGGACCTTCGGACATTCCCAGGAAGCCGACGTTATTTCGTTGGACAGTCGGTGATCGCTCATCGCGCCGCCCGCGCTCCCTCCGCCAGAACGGCCGGGAATGCATAAGTCCTCGTTTCAGTCGACGCGTCGGCCTGCGGGCCGACGCACACACGGGCAAGCATCGCCGCTTCCGGCGTGTCTGGCGACACCGGCAGGATTTCGCGTGAGTTGACGTAGCCCACCATATGGCCGTCGATGTCGTGGCGCCACTTCTCCCACACGTTGAACTGAGGCGTTGCGCAATTGAAGACCATTCGGACGACTGAATAGGCCTCCCGCCCCGTGGGCGCTCGTAAAGCGACGACGAACCATCCTCGGCGGAAGTTTCCTTGCGAATATGGGCGGCTGGTGTCGTAACCGACCCAGACGTCTGTCGTTTCATAGACGACCTCCCAGCGCTCGCCGGGATCCTGACCGCCCAAGCTTGCAAGCGCCACCATCAACCAGACCATCGTTCTCGCTCTCCCCCACGCTCGCTACTATACCGCGTGCGCAGAACAGCATGGCCCTTTTCGACCGACAAGCGTGCTTGCGATCATCTGCACAACCACAATCGCAGCGGCGTTTGGCTCCGCGTCCAACCACTGCCTACAGTCCCAGTATCGCCTCAAGTCGTTCCATTCTCCTCGAACCGGAGCCATAACTGATGAAATCCCTCCTAAGCGCCGCCGTTCTCGTCGCCACAACTTGCGGCGTAGCGCCTTGCCTGGCTCAGTCCATCTTACCCGGGCAGGTAGTTTTCGGAGCATTGGCTCCGGAGGACCCGGTGGATCACAGGGACGCACACTACGATTGTCATGATTTTGTGGGCGTCGCAGGCCAGTCGATCGAAATCGTCATGCGCTCCATCGACGTGGATGCCTGGGTCGCGTTGCATCGTGGACCCGGCTGCCAGGGGGAATGGGAGGACGCCGACGACGACGGCGGGTTCGGCTTTCGAGCAGCGCATCTTGAGGCGACGCTGGATCAAGGGGGCACTTGGTCGTTCCGGGCCAGCAGCTCGGATTCACGGGACGTCGGAGACTACATGATCGGGCTGGCTGTGGCGGACACGCCCGACGCCGCCCGCCTGCGCGCGGATCCCCTGACGATGACCGTCGGCAGTGAGGTGTCCGGCGAGTTGTCTCCGGTTGATGCCAACCTGGCGCCTGGCCGATATTTCGACTGCTATGAGGTCACCGTCGCCGGACCGGTGCAGGTGATGCTGAATGTCCGATCTGCGGATTTCAGCCCTGTCGGGCACGTCTACAGGGACCCGTCGTGCCGGCGGGGGTATTTTGTAGAACTAGATTCCACGTCCGGGTCGGGCGAGGTTGATCCTCAAGAATTTCGCGCGTCTGGGCTGCTCCCCAGAGCAGGGAGTTATTTCATCGCGGTGACCAGCGGCGGCCTTCGGGAGACGGGCGCTTACTCGATGAACATCACCGCGGCTCCTGCGACCCAACCGTAGGGTAGATCAAGCTGGGCCCCGGCTCCGGCGTGTGCGGCTCAGAACGCTTCGGCGGCAGGCGAATGACGCAACCTGACGTCCGCTCCTTCTGACCTTGACGCTGGATGCCGCCTCCAGCTTCACTTCGATCTCCGAGGAGTGAGCGATGTCTCTGGGTCGTACGATTTTGGCGTTTGCAGCGGCTCCCATTGCGTCGAGCCTTTCGCTCGCAGCCGCCCTCAGCGCGTCCTCAGGCGCGGACCCGACGTCTTGGGTTTTCGGGACCTTGATGATCGGACTCTTCGGCCTCCTGTTCACCGTTCCTGCGCCGGTGGTCGGAGGCGGCTCTTCACTTCTTTTGCTCAAGGCGACCTGCCGCGACAGCCTGCCCTGGTTCATTCTGGCAGGGGCGATCGTCGGTCTGCTCTCGGGATTGATCGTGTTGTCCAGCGGCGGAACACCTGACGAGCACAGAGAGCCGGGCTGGGTGTTGTTGCTGATGACCGCATTCGCAGGAGCGGTGGGCGGCGCAGCGTTCGGTTTGGTCCGCGGCCGCCCGATCACTGATGGCGAGGTGTCTAATGTTCTTTGAGTTCATCGCGACTTCTCCGGCTCTGGCCGGTCACATTCAGGATCCGGCTGAGTGCCGCGTTGCATCTCCCGAGCAGATCGCGCGGTTCGAAGCCGTCCGCACCGACCCAGCGTACGCCGACGCCCGCGCTCGCAACCTCACTTACGAGGACGAGCTGTTCGCGGAGTTCGTCATTCCCGACGGTCCCTGGCGATCGCCGCCCCCAGACGCCCGCGTGCTGTTTCGAGCCATCGCGCCGCCTGGCGGCCTCCACGGCAACACGATCTGGACGGCCGTCTGGCAGGAGAGCGACGGCACATGGTGGTTTTGGAAACAGAACCGCGACCCGCGGGTCGTCCAGCAGCCGCCCCAACCCGGCGCAGAGGCCACGATCGCATCGGACACTGACCGTTGGAAGCCTGTGGGCGGTCGCCTCGGCACACCGGACGTGCAGGCGATTGAAGCGGCTCTCACCAGCCCGTGCCGTGCCGCCGCGGGGCCTTTCTGGCCCGGCGAAGTGCCTTATGTGCCGCCGCCTCCTCCTCCGGGCGTGCCCGTCATTCCTCCGCCGCCTCCTGCCCCTCCTGTCCCGGACTCCACCGTCGTCTATGTCCAGATGACCGAGCAGGGTCAACCTATGCGGCGGCTCGGGGCGTGGCGCACCGGGCATGGCAACCGATTCATCAGTGCCGTCGCTTGGCCTCAACCGGAAAGGGAGTGAGCGATGCTCCGTGCCGCTCTCGCCACAGCCCTACTGGCCGCCCCGCTGACCCCCGCGTCTGAAGCTCCCGGCGTTGCTGATGCGGAGATCGTCGTGCTTTCCACAGGCGGCCCCGGAGACCCTGTCGCCGGCCAGACCGTGCGAATGATCGAGGCGCTCGAAACCGATGGCCGGCTGATTTACGGACGGCCTTCCTTCGACGGCGAGGTGTTTCGACACTGCGTGCCCGAAGACCCGAACCCGACCGGCGCACGCCGCCAATGCGTACGGGCCGCCATTCCGCAGCGCGCCTCCGCAAAGCCGCTGGTGGTCATCCTTCTCGGCGACACTCGCGAACGCGGCTCCTATCAGAGAATGGAGTGCATAGGTCCGCTGAGCGAAGGCTACCTCCGGTCGATCTACGTCCGCGATTTCGATCACCCCAGACCCGACGTGGCCGGCGGCACGCGCGATGCGGCCCTTGGGTGCATCGAGCAGGCGCTCGCAGCCAGCAGATAAACACGCCCGCGTAACCAGCCCATGATCGCCAGGATATCGCCCAAGATGCGCAATCTGTTTTGGACCTTCGCCTTCTGCCTTGTGACGGCTCTAGCGGCTCCATCGGCGCGGGCCGCGCAGATGACGGCTGCGTCGGAGACCCCCGTGACGCAGGAACAGCGGCTCGACTGCAGCCGACTCACCGACAGCCTTTACTGGTTCTGCTACGCGCTTGATCGGAGAAACTGCGGCGTGGCGGATCGCAGCCACTACTGGTTCTGCAAGGCGATCTCCGAACGCAACTGCAACCTCGCGGAGCGCTCGGACTACTGGGAGTGCCGAGCGCTCACCGAGAGGCAGTGCAACTACGCGGACACAGATCGGTACTGGTTGTGCAAGGCGTTCACCGAGGATTGCGCCCTTGCACCGATCGAGCAGCGCGACTTCTGCTATGCGATCGCTCCGGTCTATCGCGGCAGGGAGCCTTGGGTGCCCCGTGAGTGAATGGCGCCCCCGTTGTCCGATGCGGACACGACGGCATGGCTGCGTGGCGTTGGCGAAGGGACACGCTACCGGAAAGTCCGGGAAAATGGCCGATTGCTCAGGGAGAACGCAAATGTCGCGGACGCATATGGTCCAGGCTGCGGTGCTGGCGATTGCACTAGGCCTTGCAGCCCCCGCCGGGCCGGCTTGTGCATGCACCTGCCTTCCCCCGGATCCCGCCGACCAGGTGGACGAGGCCGACGTCATCTTCGTCGGCAGGGTCGAGCGCGTCGTTCGCGTGGGCCAGGCTGGCGGCCGACCTATCAGCGCCACCGTCTTCAGGGTCGAACGGTCGCTCAAGGGCGACGTCGGAACGTGGACCGCCGTTCGTCACCAGTCCGGTGACAGCAGCCTTTGCGGCATGCAGTTCGACCGCGACCGCGAACACGTAGTCTTCGCGCGTCGAGCCGAAGGGCGCCTTTACGCCCAGGCTTGCAGCCGCGACTGGCTGCCGCTCGGGCGATATGAAGCGGAGCTGATTAAGCTTCAGGCTCGATGATCACAGGCATTGCTGAGTGGGCGAGATGGTTGCCCGCATTCCTGTGGTCCCGTTCAGGTTCCCCAAGCCTCGCAGGATCCCGGCATCCAATCCACGCTGGCGCCTTCCGGTACTTGTCCGCGCCCGAGAAGCAGCTTTTCCGTGTTCGCCGGCGCCGTCACGAGCTGCTTGCCGCCCGCACGAGCCACCACCACGCAGTAGGGGGTGTTTGATGTATTCTTCGCCCAGAGCTCTCGGTACCCGTAGGTCGAGCTGTTGTAGCCAGGGGGATAATGCCAAACGGTGATTTGCCCCCATTCGGTGCTGTGAACTTCCGGTTCGGGAGACAGGAATATCGTCTCGCATCCCAACAAAACCGTCGATGACGACACGATGAAGAAGGCTTTCAGTAGTCGCGCCATTTGCAGGATACTCTCCTTAAGTCAGACATTTGTGGGATTCCTGGATCGCCCGCATTGAAGGTATTTAAGCCTCGTAGAGGAGTCCGAATCCAGAAGCGCCTCGATCATGGAGGTCGAGAAAAGGAAATCGGATTCCAACACCGCAACGTCGCAGCGATCGCGCGTCAAGGCCGCCATCCCGGGATCGCGGCGGCCATGCGCCACATCATCTGGTCCAGCTTCAGCGTGACGTCCGAGCCAGGGCCGCCGGTGTTGGTCAGGGCCGCCATCACATAACCCGAGCGCGTCTTGCACATGAAGGCGGCCGTGCCGTGAATGATGCCCGTATGCCACCAGTTGTCCCACTGGTTGATCTGCCATCCGTGGCCGTAGGCCGCGCCGGCGAACGGCCCGGTGGCCATCAGCCTCGCCGAGGCAGGACGCAGGATTCGTCCGGGGCCCTCCGTCCCGTCGACGGCCGTCACGAATCCCACCAGCTCCCTGGCGCTGGCGATCCAGCCGCCGTTCGCGTCCATGCGGCGCACGTTCACCGCGGTCGGATCATCGAAGATCGTCAGCGCGCGATATTCCACCTCGCCGACGCCCCGTGCGCGGTCCCCGACGCGCATGCCCGCCGCACCGCAACGGGACAGGACGTCGCGACGAACCCAGCCCTCATAGGTTTCCCCCGTCACCTGCTCGATGACCCTGCCAAGGATGAGATAGGCGAAGTTCGAATAGCTTTGCCGTGTGCCGGGCGCGGCTTCCAGCGGATGCTCGGCCAGGGTTTTGGCGATGAGCTGACGTTGATCGAGCTCGGGATGGGCAAAGACCGGATCACGCCCGTCGTTGGTCCACCCTCCTGCCGTGTGGTTGAGCAGGTGACGCACACGAAGCGCCCGGAGCGGCCCGGAGGTCGGGCCGAACCGATCGCCGAGAATGGATCCCGGTCCAAAGATCGTGGAGTCCAGGGTCAGTCGGCCCGCTTCGATGAGCCGCATGACGGCCGCCGCGGTGATCGGCTTGGAAAGGCTCGCGATGCGGAACCGGTGATCATGCGTCAGCGGGGCGCCGGTCTGATCGGCCCTGCCCCAGGCCCCGACGAAGCCGAGCGTGCCGTTGCGCGCCATTGCGACCTGCAAGCCCGGCGCGCGCGTCGTGGCCAGGAAGCTCGCGGCCTCGGCGTCGATGGCGGGGTAAGCTTGCCGCGCAAAGGTTGGCGACGTCGCCGCGAGGGCCAGTCCCCCAGCCAAGAGGTTCCTGCGCGTCTGGTTCATTACCCCTCTCATTTCGCCAATTCTCAAGCGAGCCATAGACCGCGATTTTTCCCGGCCCCGCGTGCTTCAGACAGGGAGTCAGTCGACTGCGCTATCTGTGATGCGCAAGGTGGCGTCGGGCGTTGCCCATTCTTCCTTGGCGCCGACCCAGATGTCGTATTGGCCCGATGGCGCGGCAAAGATCACCAAGCCAGGATCGCCGCCGTTGAGGCCACTGTCGTCGTCACACGCCCAGCTCCCGTTCGGAAAATTCACCAACAAGGTCGTGTCCGCTTTCGAATGCACCAAGAACACCAAGGGGGCTTCGCCAGCGGTGTAGTCGACCACGAAGTGAGGGCCTCGCGACACGAAGCCCCGGCAATCGGGAAGCATTTCAGTGACGTCGATGTTTTCCAGTCCGCCGGCCTTTAGCTCCACGGCGTGATCCCCGCCTGCGGTCAGGCTCACCCGACCATAGATGGGCTCAATGCCGATCTCCTGCGCATTCACCGATGCGGCGAGCGTGAGCTGAAGCACCGAGGCGACCAAAAGAGCTTTGATCATGACTGTGATCCTTTCCTCGAAGAGGATGACGGTTTTCATTTACACCTCCAACCCTTTAAAGCTGATGGTTGCGGTCCGGAGGTTGTCGCGCGCGCTATTGCCAAGTCGCAATCCTGACACTGCTGGCGACGGGAAACGGCCGCTCCCGTTCCCTGCTACGAGTGAGAGGCGGACGTGCTGGGCCTAAGCTTCAGTGTCGGGCCTGAAGCGGACGGGTTGAAGGTCGGCTATGAGTCAGCAGCGGACGTCCCAGCTGAGCCGCCTCGGGAATGGCCGCATCTGACTCTTGGCCGACATTGATGAAATCCGCTTGCCGATGCGGAAGTGGCGAGCCCTTTTGGCAACGCAAGTGTGCATTTTTGCGCTGTTGAGCTCTGCGTGAAGTCGTCGAGAGTTCTCTTTGCGCTGGGCCCTCCCTTGCCCGCGTTTTGAATCTGACCATCGATACCGCTGGCGCCGACGCGATCCTACACGGGACGAGGTCGGGACTTGCCCTGTATGGGGCCAGGTGCCCGATGGCAGTCGCGGACTCGGAGATCTGGAAGAAGCGCATTGCCGCTCTCGGACCCCTTCTGCTGTTCCGCCGCAGCCCGGCAGCTCAGCAGTAGGTGAAGGTGGCGTCGCAGTGCTGTCAACTTAACTCCCGCCCATCGCCAAGTTGAACGGCCTCGCTCACGACGCCACAGCCGCATTCCAAGCCGCATGCGCATGCGCCCGGAACAGCCGGAGCGTGCTGCGGCTGACCAGATGCCGCTGGGTGTAGAAGGCGTTGTAGACGGCGGCGTGGACCGTCAGGAACCGCTGCGCTGAGGCGGCGCTCTTGAAGCCGATCATCTGCCGCTCGCGCTTACGGATCGGCAGATGGGAGTTCTCAGCGCGGTTGTTCTCCCGGAGGCGGCCGGGGCGATGGCGGTCGCCTAGACCCAGCCGATCCAGCGCGGTCTTGTAGGAGCCGAGACCGTCGGTGACTATCGACTCTGGGATAACGGGCTGATCACGCAGGAGCTTTCTCAGGAAGCTCTCGGCGGTCGCCCCGTCCCGCCGGCGCTCGACGGCGGAGCCGAGCACCTCCCCTTCGTCGTCGACCGCCCGCCAGACGTACATGTTCCGGCCGCCAATCACGCTCACCATCTCGTCCAGATGCCACCGCGGCGAAGGCCCCGGTCGGCGTCGCCGCAGGTTCCTCGCGATCTGCAATCCGAACTTCCGACACCAGTCGCGGATGGCCTCGTAGGACACGTCGATCCCCCGCTCGGCGAGGATCTCCTCAACATCCCGGAGGCTGAGATTGAAGCGGTAGTAAAGCCAGACCGCCCGCTTGATGACGTCGCTTTTGAACCGGTGTCGCTTGAAGCTGAGTTTCGCCATAAGTCCCTGCCCTGCATGGACTTTTCAGCATATCAGTAGAGACGGGTTAGCGTTAGACTGACAGCACCTATCGGAGCCGCTGAACCGGCGAGCTGAAATTTCGGTCTGCAAGGCCGTCACTTAAGTCGCTGCCGATCGCGTCACAAATAGGGAAGAAAGCTTGTTCTCCACACATGCAACTGGCGGAACGGCGGGCGCCATTGGGATGGTGCTCGCCACGGCGGCGTTTTGCCAGACGACCGACAACGCGTTCGGCCCCGCACCAACCGAGAGGCAGTTCTATGAGGCCGCGGATCGATCCGTTCATCGGATCTTCGGCTCCCGGGCCGCGGGCACGGATTGGCGGGAACCGAGGCGCGGCTGGTTAGTCGGAAACGCGGGTTATTCAATGTGTGGGCATGTTCGGCTCACCGATCATCCCTTGCCCGTCGCCGTCATGGTGACCTGGCATCGCGGGGACGTGGAAGCGGTCCAGCTCAGCTGGGACGGGCGGAACCGACCTTTCGACAGCACGTGGGACCTTCCATGGTGGGTCAGCCCCTCACCGTACGTCGAGTTCCTATGTGCGGTGTGGACAGGCGATCCGCCGCCAGTTTCCGCCTCGCGACTCGACGGGCCACGGGAAGGTGAGAAATTCACCTGGGGCATCCTGACGCCGCCGCCTGCCGCCTGGCGCGTCGTCCTGCATGATCGAAAGTGGGCTGAGGTAGATGACTTCGGCCAGCTCGAAGACTGCGTCAGAATCCGGACGAGACCCGGTCGCCGTTATCGGATCACCGTCGAGGCCGCCGGCGATACCCGGCTGTCCATTCTGAAAAGCCGCGATTGTTCGGGTGAGGAGCACCTCATCGCTTGGAATGACGACCTGAGCGTCTCAAGCCGGAACTCACAAGTCGAGATTGACGGATCGGGAAACGTCTACGCCTTCGTCAAGACCGGCTCCGGCTCTGACCGACAGCAATACACACTGATCGTCGAAGAGGCGGTGTACAATCGGCCACGGCCCTGAACGACTTCGCCGTCATTTGGCCAGCTGTCCACGACCGCCTCAGCGATGATTATAGCCGGAATAAGTACTGCGGATCAGCTCGTTGATCGACTGTTCTTGCCGGGTTCGAATCGCCAGCCGCGCCTCAGGTGAAACCATCGCTCGTGAGGCGGCCTCCGCCGCATGTACGAAGGTCGCCTCTTTCTCCTCGCATGCCGCGAAGACGACAGACGATGTGGGTGGCGAAGCACCGGCATCTACGGCCCCGAGCGTCAGACCAAGCGCCTGATCTTGAAGGCAACTGACCCAATTCATCCAAGCGGTGTTGGCGGCCTGGTCCAGTTCTGCCTGGGTTGGAGACCGCAGCGCCGGCTCGGAAACCCCCGGGCCGTTGTGAACCTGCGCCGCCACTTCAGAGGCGATCCCCAGAGCGAGCGCGGCCGCGGCCCACGCGATGATGTGACGGGAGATCAAGGGGCGAACGCTCATCGCAGAAAGACCATTGGGATGTTCGCGAACTGAAGCGGCTCTCCGGAGGCGTCGCACTCATAGTCCGAAAGCACCTGGTACTGAGCTTCAATCTCTTCGGCCTCGCCGTGCCCCTCTCCCGCGAGCATGTCGATGATGGACGGATCACAGTGCCCGTCGTCCCCCCCGCCAAACACGTGGAATCCGGCGGACTCATTCACGCCGCGGGTCAGGAGGTAGCCGGGAGTGGGGAACGCGTCGTGTTTCATCATGATGACCTGGTATCCCCAAAAGGCGGGGTCCCCCGCGGGCAGCTCGCTGCGCCTCACCGTCGCGATGATGCGTCGGCCCTCAACCCTGGCGCGGGTCGGCGATATGACGACATCTCGATCGAGGCCGCGAAATTCCGACACGTGTCGCCCAACCTGTGCCGGCGGAAGAGGACTGATCAAGACGGCGCGATCCCAGCCTGGAAACCCGAAGGTCGCATTCATCCCGGGAAGGTCGCGTTGGTCCATGATTTCCTTTGCTCCCAGTAGAACCACGGGGAACTGGAGCGACCAGCCGAACGGGAGGTCCCAGGGGTTGCTGAGGGTTGCTGCCACTTCGACGCTGACTTCGACCCAATCGCCTTTGACCTCCACCCGGAGTTCTGTGAGGTCAAAAGCCCCGGGAACGTAAACCGGATCGGTTGGATATGAGTAGCGACCCGGCCCGCGGTCATCGCCGCTGGGGTCCTTAAAAATCACAGTTTGGGCCTGGGCCCCGCCGGCCGTAATCAAAGCCAGGACGAATGCGAGAAGACGCAAGCCAGTCCCCATTCTTATATGAAGGCTATCTAGATGAGGCCACGCTGTCGAAGGTAGCGTCAAGAGCAGTACAAGATCCGTCAGGATGCGTCAGACTGCTTCGATATCAGCGGGGTATTGGCACGGCACGCCGGGCGCTCCTGTTGATGAGATGCTTCGGGGCTAGAAGAGTGTGTAGACAGCAGCTCGTCGGCGCTGTCAACTTAGCGGGCAAGTAGAGACGAGGCGATCTGAAAAGCCTAATGATTTCAGCCGCAAGGCACATGCGCCCTTCGCGGCCCTCGTGCCGGTCGAGTTCGTCGTGATCGGGAGCCGCCTAGGCCTAAGTGTCTGTTTTGACGGCGACTCGTGCAACGGACTCCAACTCTGCCGACGACTACCCGCAGCTTAAGTTGACAGCACCATTCAGTCGCCTGATTTCGTCTTTTCAGGAGGGATTCAAGGTCCGGTTCTGGCGCTCAGTCGTCTTTCCAGCCGCCTAGCCCTTCAGGCGCCACGACACTCTTCCGGACTGTACGTCCTTGTCGCGCTCGATGTGCGGAAACTCAGGCAGTACATCTTCTAGTGCTTTGGTGATGGGAATCTGCCGTGCGGTGTTGCCCTTCATCCATGCAACGAATGGATTCTCACCGTTCTCAAGGACAGCCTTGTTGAAAACGGACCTACCCTCCTGCCACTGACGAGGACGGCCACGCTCCACGATCCGTAACATCTGCCGTGCGAACTCCAGCCGGTGGTGGGCAAGCCCGCCAGCGGCGTCAAAGTCAGCCAAGCGCGCGTCAATCGCTTGAACAAGGGGCGCTGCGTCCTCACCGAACCGTAGAGCATTCTCCCGCAATGTCTTTAGTCCTTGCAGGTCAAGGAGGGGCACCCGCCCCATGGCCGCCGCAACTTGCTTGTTCTGGCTCATGGCTCCTCCCCAGAGCTGACTATGCAGGCCGCAGTCTTAGGTCAGTCGTGAGGGCCGGCTGAAGGTCGACTTTCGGTGCATCGGGCGATGTCCGCAACTGGCGCTGAACAGATTCAGAGAGCGTAGACTGGGCCACGGACAGGGAGGCGACCTCAATGGAGGTTGGCCATGCGCCAGTCTGACCTGTTCAAGCAACCCACGCGCCCATGGAATGCCGGCCGTCTGATCGGCCCCAAGGCGCCACTCAAGCCGAAGCACATCTGGGCCATTCGACAGCAGCTGAAAGTCGCGAAGAGGGTTCGCGATCTCGCCATGTTCAACTGCGCCCTGGATGCCAAGCTGCGAGCCTGTGACCTGGTCCGGCTTCGGGTCAGTGACGTGGCTCCCGGCGGCGCGCTTCGCCAGCGCTCGATCGTCATCCAGCAGAAGACGGGGAGGCCGGTGCCGTTCGAGATCACGGAGCCGGCGCGCGACGCGATCGCGGCCTGGCTTAAGGTGTGCGGCGAGCGGGAAGATGACTGGCTGTTCCCGAGCCGCAGCCGCCCGGGCCAGCATATCGGCACCCGGCAATACGCACGGCTCGTGGATCAGTGGGTTCGGATGGTCGACCTCGAACCGCAGGGCTATGGGACCCACAGCCTCAGGCGCACCAGGGTGTCGCTCGTCTACAAGAAGACCGGCAACCTTCGCGCCTGTCAGCTCCTGCTCGGCCACAGGAAGCTGGAGAGCACCGTCAGGTACCTCGGCATCGAGGTGGACGACGCCCTGGAGATGTCGGAACAGATCGATCTGTGACTCATGACCGGGCCAAAGCGCCTTCGCTGGGCGTCTCCGGCAATTTGACCTGCGCTATACCTGCCGAAGTGGGGTGTTCTCTCGCATATCAGTGAGAGCTTCCTTCTTCGCGACCCGCACACTCCGCTAGCTCAGAGCGCCGGCGACCAGGGCGGCCAGGTGGACGGCTGTCGCCAGCACCACGGCCGCCACGAGTGCAAGTTCTTTGCGACTCCGCTTCATCCCCAGCTCGCTTCGGCTGACCCCGTTGCGTGCCACGCGAAATTAGAACAAAGCAAGAACGTCGGTGGCGCGACGGAGGAAACGATGACCGATCAAACCGCGCCGAACAACCACGACGAAGCGACCGAACGCCTGCGGCGGCTGGCCGAAGTCCTCTTTGCGCCCGCCGGGTCGGACACCCGCGCCGGGCTGGGCCACCTGGTGCGAGAGATCGAGGCCGCGCAGCCCGGCTTCATCGCCCGCCTCAACGCCGCCAATGACGCCCGGCGCCTCGGCTTGCGGACCGACGTCACGTCGCACTGAGCCCCATGGGCATGAACCCCCGACACGGCCGCTGGTCGCCGGCCCAGTGGCGCGCGGTCGCGCCCGACGTGGCGGCGATCCGGCGCGAGGGTTGGCCGGTCCACGCCATTTGCAGGGTCTGCGGCCTGCAGATGAAGGTGGATCTGGCGCGGCTGGAGCGCACGCGCGGCCCCGGCTTCGTGCTCTGGGGGCGGACGTCCGACTGCCGGCGGCTTCACTGCCCGGGCAAGGTCGTCTTCATGGCCCGCCCGCCGCGCGCCGAGGGCGAGGTGCCGATGCTGTGACCCTGCCGATCTCCACCTGGATCGACAAGGAGATCGGGCTGGACGTCTGGTGTCAGCCCTGCGGCCGCTCGGGCTACCTCGGCCCGGCCGACGCCCGGGCGCGGCTGGACCCGTCTCACGACCTCGGCCAGGCCGCCTTCCGCGTCACGTGCAGCCGGTGCGGGGCGAAGGGTCCGCCGGCGGTCCAGCTGCGCTTCTCGATCGGGGACTATTACCGGCGGTCGGATGGTGAGGTCGGAGCGAAAAGCTGACCTGCCGTGCGACTGCTAAGGGTGGAAAGCAGACACACGGCTCTCGGCAGGAAGCGGACATCCACCGTTGAGGGTGGTAAGTTCGGACTGGAGTTCGTGGGGGTCCGAAGGACGATGCGTCTGCAAAAGCTGTTTCGCCGAAACGCTATTTTCGCGGTTGCCGCACTGAGCGTGAGCGCATTGCCCTCAGCCTCATGCTCGCAAGCCTTGGTAGCGAGCGGCGGGCCGGGGCGAATGCTTCATTCAGCGTCGATACCGGCTGCAGAACTGATCGCCGCTAGGGCCTCAATCCCCGATGGCTACAGGGTGGAAGTTCTACTCCATGACAGTGTCCTGCTGCGGCAGTATCCGGGCGCAGCCGCGGCTTCCACGACGTTTTTAGTCCACTGTGGTTCCCGCTCTTACGGCTTTTACGAGCGGCGGTTTTACGCGCCTGACGGACGAGTGCTGCATCGGCAGGCTCTGGACAGTGAGGCCGTCGTGAGCAATGGCCCAGCTTGGCCGATGCTTGCAGAAATCTGTTCTGACCCCATGGGCACAGGGAGCACTCACGCGCCGGATTTCGTTGGGATCGCGGGCTTCTTAGCGCTTGTGGGAAGCACGTCAGTATCCCGCAATCAAAGTCCGCCCCCGGAAGTGATCCAGAATCCCTAGCGTCCGCTTTGGGTCGGGAGCCGACAGTCACCTAAGGGTGGGAAGCGGACTTTGGGAACCGATGCGCCTTTGCTAACGTCCCGTCATGCGCATCATTACCACGCTGATCTGTGCAACTGCCTTGGTGCTGATAGCCGGAGTGGCGTGGGCATGCTCCTGCCAAACTTGGAGGAGTGCCTCGGACCAACTCGGGCATGCCGATGTCGCGTTTGTTGGACAGGCGGTATCGACCGTGCCTGACTCGGCAACGGGGCGCGAAGGACACTTGGTGACGGAGTTCGTCGTCTCCCGCACCCTGAAGGGGAGGCACAACGCTGTTCAGCGGATCGCGCACGCGCCCGGTGCTTGGGGAGCTACCTGCGGTATAGACTTCGTCCAATCACGAGAGGTTCTGGTTCTTGCCCGCACGCAAGGCGGCACGCTTTTCACAAGCTCCTGCGCCAGACCTCAGTTTGCGCTGCGGGACTTCGAGCAAGCCGCTGCGCGCTAAGAACTCTTGGGGAGGCTCTGTCTGCAACGGGTCGGGAGCTGCCCCAGGCGTCGCAAGCTAGAGCGGACTTGCGGCGGTTTGGCGTAAGGCGGACCCGCTGACGTCAGCCAGGGGTAGGTGGCGGACCTCAGCACCTGAAACGACAGCGCCATGCCGTGATGTCTGCCATGGTTTGCTTGGTCTTTAGGTTCACTAGCGCGCGTGCAGCTTGACCAAGACACGAGGGTCGACGAGCTTCCTCTTGAAGACGGAGGCGATGCAGATGCGAACCTGGTTGGTGGGGGTCAGCGCCGTCGCCTTGGCGGGCTTCGCGTCAGCAAAGGCGACCGATCAGGACTATCCCTTAAGGTGCGGCGATCTCTTCGGTTTCACCTCCGCCGTGCCGAAAGGACGCGCCGACGCTGACCAGCTCGATACAAGCCTCAACGCCAAATACTGGGACACACTTGGCCCCACCGCGACTCCCAGCATGTTCAACGCGATGGCCCGGTCGGCTACCTCTGAAGGCGCCCGCCGCGCTGACGAGATCACCAGCTGGGGGCCTGATGGCCCAATGGCTCAGGAAGTTTTTGAGGCGGCGAAAGCAGCTATAGCGGCGCATCTCCGAACCGACGCCGGCCTTTCAACCGAACTGTCTGGCTTGATGGCGGAACAGCTGAAAGGCGTGACGCTGATCCAGACTGCGGAAGACTATGTTGGCAGCTATATCAGTCACGAGCGACGAAAGGGCAATGCGACCGGTGAACCCGAACTGACCGTGCAAGCCTACCGGTCATATCAATCGTCTTGCGGGCGGAATGGTTTAAAGCCAAACGCCTTTTTTGCGCTCGGCAGCGTGGTGCTTTGCCCCGGCCTAGCTTTAGGGCTGCACGACTTCGACGCGAGCCGCGCCGACGCGATGGACGCCATGGCGTACACTCTTGGTCATGAACTCGGCCACGCCATAGACTCGTCGGTCTGGCCTCAGGCCTATGCGGGTATGGCGGCCTGCTACCGGTCCATTACCCAGGTGACGTATATCTGGGAACCGGGATTGGCTGATGAAATAACGGCAGACCATTGGGGCGCCTTGGTCCTGGCGCGGAGGTTGCGCGCTCGCCCAGCAGGGCCCCCATCGCCGGAGCAGGTCGTCAAGATCATCGCTTACGCCACGGACGGCTACGACGCGCCCCAGTCTTCCACTCACCCCCCGTCGCAGTTCCGCGTCAACCAGACCATCGCCCGCCACCCAGATATGGTGGGCCTGCTTGGATGCCCTGGCGCGGGCGAGCCCAATCCGACGTGTACTCTCAGAGGCAGGCTGCCGACTACGGCCAGCGGGTAGAAGTGCATCCTTAGCGGCACACGCCCATAAACCGACCTGGCCTATGTTCTCGATGGGTCGGGAGCGGGCCTCCCCACTTCCCCACCCCCACTCTCCATGGGCGGCGCGATCCGCCGGGGGACCGCTCGCACGGCCGGCTCTGCCTCTCGACACCGTCCGCGCCCCGTGATCGGTTCCGGATATGAAGCGGCGAGGGCCGCGCAAATCGAGAGGAGAACACGCATGACCAGGTCCGTTCGGATCGCGCTGGGACTGGCCGCCGCCATCGCCGTGGGCGCGACCGGTCTGTCGGTGGCCGCCAAGGTGGGTGGTGGAGAAGCCGAAATGGCGACCGCTTCAACTACGGGCGTCGGCGTTCTGCCGAACGGAGCCGCTTGGGTCGTGGTCGGAGACAGCGTGGAGTACTGCTACCTGAACGCCAGCGAGGTTCCGATCTGCCAGGCCGCGCGCCGATACCGCGCAGGCTGAGCGCCCGCCGACTCAGAGCCTCGCCATGTGCAACCTCTACAGCCTGACCAAGGGCCCAGCAGCAACTTCACCCTCTCCAGCAGGTCCGGCGCGGCCCTGAGGGCGTCGTCGCCGTCGGGATAGTCGGGCCGCGGCCCCACGCGCGCGGCGCACGGGACGGACACGGGAACCTCGACCCGCACGGTGCGGACGAACTGCTTGATCGGCGGGCGCTGGCCGCCGCACGCGGCCAGGGCGAAGGCCAGGACGAACAGTATCAGGCACCGGCAGCGCGAGCTTCAGTGCAGTTGCGAAAACGCGCGCGGGAGGCGTGGCGCGTTTACACGAACGAGGCTCATCAGGGGCGGCACGCCCCTCGTGACCGGCGGCGCACGCCGAGCGCGATGGCCGTGCCGACGAGCTTCCCACGCAGGCACCTTCAATCGCCCTCGGATAACGTCGTCACCGTGCGGGGCTGCCGGCACGGGCGGAGGGGCAGGATCACCGCTCTCAAGCCGAACCGGCCGCCGGGCGCGCCGTCATGACCCGACGGGCGCCTCCGAGTTCGCCGAGTCGCCATTTGGGTCAGGCCTCCAGCCGCGGTCTCGCGCCCTAGCTTCGGCGACGGCATCGGCGGTCGTCCCGGCGATGGACTCATCGACGGCGGCCAGCACGGCGGGCGGGGTCTCGGAGGACGCCATGCGCACCTCTCCGTCCGGTGGAGCCAGAGCCGCCAGCGCCGTGACCGTCCACGCTTCGTCGGCCCGGCAGGCGAGGCCGCCCCAGCCGTCGCGCTCGGACTGGAAGGTCCGGCACCAGCGGCCGTCGACGTCCTGGAAGGTCAGGCCTACGGACAGCCCCTGCGCGTCCGCGCCGTCCGACGCCAAGCGCCGGTCCAGCACGCGCTGGAGGCCTGCGTCCGCGACGGTGCGATCCGGGCGCAGCGTCAGGCCCGCGTCGCGGTCCGCGATCGGCGCTGTCAACTTAACTCGTGAGTAGTCGTCGGTAGAGTTGCAGCCCGTTGCGCGATTTGCCGTCAAAACAGACACTTGGACCAAGGCAGCTCTCGATCACGACGACCCAGCCGGCACGTGGGCCGCGAAGCGCGCAAGCGCCTTGCGACTGAAATCGTTAGGCTTTTGAACTCGCCGCGTCTCTACTTACCACTTAAGTTGACAGCGCCTTCACGCCATGAAGTTATTCGTCATCACCGTGTTTAGCGACGATGATGCGTCGCCGATCGAAACCGTCGCGACGGGCAGCGCCTCGCGGGCCTTGGAAGTCATCCCCGAGCTGTTGGCCCGGCACCGTGATTGCCGGCGCATTCGGGTCAACGCAGGATCGGCTTACCTCTTTTCAGTCGACCGCCACGGCAACACTCTGCACGAGGACGGCCCTCCCGACCGGGATCTCTAGCCGCCGCCGCATCGGCGGGCGGCCCGACGTCAATTGGTCCAGAGGCCAGCCTGCAACGGCGGGCACGGCCGGAGCGACGCCTGAAGCTGAGGTTCGCGTGAACCCCTGCCCTGCAAGGACTTCCCGGCATACGACTGAAACCGGTCAAGGCGGACCGACGGCGCCGCCACCGGCCGCTGATCAGGTCCGGGCGACCGGGCGCGTCGACGCGTCGGGGTTGAGGCGCAGGCCGCGGCGGCCGGCGAAGATCAGCACCTCCTGGCCCCGGGCCGCCCACAGCTCCAGCATTTCGCGATAAGGCGCGGCGCGCCACGCATGGGGCCGGGACGGATCACATTCGACGATCAGACGGCCCGCGTCCGCGTGCATGACAAAGCCGCTCACCGTCGGCTTCCACGACTCGTCCAGGGCCTCGGTCAGCAGCCAGGTGCAGTTGAAGACCCGGCAGGAGGCGGGGCGGGCCTCGTAGGCGTCGCAGCCGCGCCCGCGCCGGAAGTGGACGCACCACCTGCCCGCGGGCTTTTCCAATTCCGTCACGCCCATCAGCTTGCAGCACAGGCCGCAGTCGCCACAGGTCTTCACAGCCGCGCTTGCATCATTCGCGACTCGCTCGCAGATTGAGAATCGTTCGCAAGCGGAGGCGTGCCATGATGCTGCTGATCCCGGCCCCGGAGCTGATCGCCCGGATGCGGGCCGAGCGCGAGAAGCGGGCGGCGCGACCGAAGCCCACGCCGCCCGCCCGCCACTAGATCACTCGGCCGCCGCGGCGGCGCGCGGCCAGCCATTGTTGGCCAGGTCGGCGTCGGCCGTCTGCTGCATGGGATCCACCATGACGGAGGCGACCGTCTTGTCGGTCACGTGCTGCCAGGTGACCCTGCGGTTGTTGGTGCGCCAGATTTCGGCCGGGATCTTGATCGTCTCCATCGTGCCGTCGTCGTAGGTGAACTGGACGATGATCGGCATCACGACGCCGCCCACGTTCGAGAAGGTGAGGCGGTACAGCTTGCCGTCGAAGCTCCCCGCGCGGCGGATCAGGTCGTCGAATTGACCGCTCTTGGACGCGGCCCAGACACGGCGCTGCTCGTCCGTGATCGGAAACTCGGCGGAGCCCTCGTCGGACGGGTTGTCGAGCGCGGGCATGCGCTCGACCAGCGGCACGCGGCCCTCGGCGCGGTCGGCCAGGACGGTGACGGACGGCGGCTCGGGCGCCGGCGGCGTCGCCGGGCCCTGCTGCTGCTGACCGCCGGCGTCCGGCTGCTCCATCGTGGCGACGACGACATTGTCCAGCGAGATGTCGACGTGGTCGGTCGAGTAGAACCAGCCGCGCCAGAACCAGTCGAGGTCCATGCCCGAGACCTCTTCCATCGTGCGGAAGAAGTCGTAGGGCGTGGCGCGCTTGAACTTCCAGCGACGGCCGTACTCGGCGAAGGCCCGGTCGAACAGCTCGCGGCCCATGACCGTCTCGCGCAAGACCGTCAGCGCCACGCCCGGTTTCACGTAGCCCTCGTAGCCGTAGTTCGTCAGGCTCTGGGCGTTGGTCATCAGCGGCTGCTGGTTCTCCGACAGCATGTGGCGAATGATGCCGCCGCGCGGCTCGCCCGAGGCGTCGAAGTCCGCGTCCCACAGCTTCTCGGCCTGGAACTCGACGAAGGTGTTGATGCCCTCGTCCATCCAGACCCACTGACGCTCGTCGGAGTTGACGATCATCGGGAACCAGATGTGGCCGATCTCGTGGATGATCACGCCGGCCAAGGCGTATTTCACGTCGTCCACGCGCTGGGGCGTGCCGTCGGCGGCGCGGATCGGGCGCGCGCCGTTGAAGGTGATCATCGGATACTCCATCCCGCCGACCGGGCCGTTCACCGACTGGGCGGTGGGATAGGGATAGGGGAAGGTCGCCTCGCCATAGACTTCCAGCGCGTGCGCCACGGCGCGGGTCGAGACCTGGTCCCACAGCGGGCGCGCCTCGCCCGGATAGAAGGACATGGCCATGACGACCGGCATCTCGGGATCGCCGTTCGGCACGCCCATGGCGTCCCAGACGAATTTGCGCGAGCTGGCCCAGGCGAAGTCGCGGACGTTCTCGGCACGGAAGGTCCAGGTGCGGGTGCCGTCGACCGAGCCCAGCTCGGCGGCCGCGGCCTCGGCCGGATTGACGATGTAGACCGGGTCGGTGGCGGTGCGGGCCGCGGCCATGCGGCGGCGCTGCTCGGCGGTCAGGATGTTGTCGTTGCGCAGCACCCCGGAGGCGGCGACGACGTGATCGGCCGGAACCGTGATCGACACCTCGTAGTCCCCGAACTCCAGCGGGAACTCCGATCCGAGGTAGGGCAGCTGGTGCCAGCCTTCATAGTCCGAGAAGGCGGCGAGGCGGGGGAACCACTGGGCCAGCTGGAAGATGCAGTCGGACCCGCCGTCCGAGGCGCGGAAGCACTCATAGCCCGAACGGCCGCCGGTCAGATCGCCGTCGCCGATCGCCAGGCTGTAGCCCATGTTGAACGTCACGCTCTCGCCCGGCTTCAGCGGCGCGGGCAGGTCGATGCGCATCAGAGCGTCGTTGACCAGGAACGGCAACGGCCGGCCCCGGGCGTCGGTGACCGTCAGGTCGCTGAAGCCGCCCTCCCAGTCCTGGTAGATGAGCACCTGGGCAATGTCGAACATGCCGTAGGTGCCCTCGTCGCCCGTCGTCGAGGTGACGCGGTCCATGGAGTCGCGCTTGAAGCCGTTCTGGTCCAGAAGCAACCAGAGGTAGGGAAGCTCGTGAGGCGAGTTGTTTCGATAGGTGATGCGCTGGTTGCCCGTCAGGCTGCGGCCCGCCTCGTCGAGACGCACGTCGATGACGTAGTCGACCTTCTGCTGCCAGTACTCCGGTCCGGGCTGGCCCGTCGCGGCGCGATAGACGTTGGGAGTCGGCCAGTCCTCGCCCTCGAACTGGCGGAAGGCGTCCTCGTACTCGCCCTTCGACTGGTCCGCCGCGCCGACGCTGACCTGGGCCTGGGTCGCCGAGGCAAGGAGCGCCAGGCCGGAGGCGGCCACCATCAGAAGTTTCAGCCGCATCGTCGTGCTCCGGTCGGAAAAGCGTCGAAATCGCGGGCGGACCTTAGCCGGCCAAAGCTGCGACGCAAGGGCGCAGGCGGCGCGCTTCTCACCGTCTCCTCAGGCCATGCTCATGCCAGCCGGCCCGGAACGCGCCAATTCTCCGACCGACCACGCCCCGGGAGCCCGCCATGTCCCCCTCATCCGCCGCCGATCATGGCGCGATTGCGGCCAAGGTGTTGGAGGATTGCCGAAATTTAACCGGTCAGCGGCCGCGCTGCGGCGTATGGCGAATACCAACAAGATCATCGAACCCGACTCTCTCGAAAGACCTTCCCATGCGCTCCCGCACGCTGCTGGCGACCACCGCGCTCGCCCTGCTCCTCGCCCTGCCCGCCGGCGCCGTCCTGGCCCAGGACCGGCCGCAGCCGCGCACCGAGGAGGAGGCCGAACGCGCCGAAGAAGACACCCAGGTCGAGGAGGTCGTGGTTCAGGGCTTGCGCCCCGACATCCTGACCCAGGCCGACCGGATGAGCTACAACGTCGGCAACGATCTGCAGGCCCAGTCGGGCTCCGTCGCCGACGTGTTGCGCAACGTGCCGGGCGTCGAGGTCGACCTGCAGGGCAACGTCAGCCTGCGCGGCGACGGCAACGTGACGATCCTGATCGACGGACGTCCGTCGGCCATGTTCAGCGGCGGCAGCCGGGCGGACGCCCTCCAGGCCATGTCGGGCGGCACGCTTGAGCGCGTCGAGGTCATCACCAATCCGTCGGCGGCTTTCAGCCCCGAGGGATCGGGCGGCATCATCAATCTGGTGACGAAGAAGACCACCGAGGCCACGCAGTCGGGCACCCTTCGCCTCGGATACGGCGGCGACGACCGGTATAACGTCTCGATCAGCGGGAGCCGTCGCGACGGCGCCCTGACGCTGGCCGGCGACGTCGGATATCGCGTGCAGGCCAATGAGCAGGAATCGAGCCGCACCCGCTTCCGTCCCGGGCCGACGCCCGCCGACGAGCGGATCGAGCAGAACGAAGGGCTCAACGAGGGCCGCTTCGAGGCCATGAACGCCCGGATCAGCGCCGATTACGACCTGAACGAGCGCGACCGTGTGAGTGGCGAACTGGGCTGGCGCGAGTTCAGCGTCGACGGCGTCGGCCAGGAACTGTTCACCCGGGAGAACGGGACCGGCGTCTTGCTGGACGCCTACGTGCGCGACGGCGCGGCCGAGTTCACGAATGAGGGTCTGAACGGCCGCACCTCCTTCCGGCGCAAGTTCGGGGAGCAGCACGAGCTGGTGGTCGATCTGGAATACGGCACGAACGAGAACGAGCGCCTGACCGAGGCGACGACCGACGTCACCGCCGGCGGCGGTTCGGACTCAGTCGAGCGGATCGGCGGCTCTACCACTTCCGACGAATGGGGCGTCAAGGTCGACTACACCCGTCCGATGGGTGAGCGCCGGACCCTGAAGGTGGGCTATGAGCTGGACGTCGAGGACAACGAGTTCGACAACTTCGGCTTCCGCGGGCCCGACTTCGCGAGCCTTGCGCCGGTGGCGGGACTGAACAGCCTGTTCCGCTACGACGAGACGATCCACGCGGCTTACGGCACTTACGACCGGCCCTTCGGCGATCTGGACGTCCAGTTCGGCCTGCGCCTGGAGCAGGTGGAGTTCGAGCTCGATCAGGTGACCCAGAACGTTCAGGTCGAGCGCGACTACTTCCGCGCCTACCCGACCCTGAACTTCGGCTACCAGTTGACCGAGAGCCAGCGGTTGCGCGGCGGCTACAGCCGGCGGATCGCCCGGCCCTCGCCGCAGGACCTGAATCCGTTCACCGTCTACATCGACCCGCAGAACCTGCGACGCGGCAATCCGGACCTGGAGCCCGAGATCACCGACAGCTACGAGCTGGGCTGGCAGATGCGTGCCGGCCGGACCTTCTACTCGGCCACGGCCTTCTATCGCGACAGCTCGGGCGGCGTGACCGACGTCGTGCAGGACCTTGGCGGCGGGGTGGTGCTGACGACCCGCGAGAACCTGGGCGAATCGCAGCGCATGGGCGTGGAGTTCATCGCCAACGGCCAGCTGCCGTTCGGCATCAGCTACAATGCGTCGGGCACCGTGTTCCGCAACGACATCTTCGTGCCGGGCGTCGCGGGGGCGGACCGCAGCGGAACCAGCGCCAGCGTGCGCGCCTCGATCAACTGGCAGCCGACGCCGGACGATTTCTTCCAGATCAACGGCTTCTACAACGGCGAACAGCTGCAGGCGCAGGGCTATCGAGAGGCGTTCGGCATCCTGAACCTGGGCTACCGCCGCAAGCTCACCGACGACCTGAGCCTGACGCTGACGGGGGTCAACATCCTCGACACCGCGGAGCAGAAGATCGTCGTGGACACCCCGGCGTTCAGCGACCGTGTGACCGCGCGCTTCCAGGAGCCGGCCTTCTTCGTCGGCCTGACCTGGAACTTCGGCGGCGGTCCGCGCCGTCAGGAGCCCGCGTTCGACTTCAACACCGGCGCAGGCGGGCCGGGCTGAGTTCTGCGAGAGTCTGCGCCCGGCAGGCGCCCAAGCCTTGACCTGCCGGGCGGAATGACTCAGAACGCCCGGCGCGGCCGCGGCCGCAGGTGACGTGCGTCCTTAGCTCAGTTGGTTAGAGCATCTGACTTTTAATCAGAGGGTCCTCGGTTCGAGCCCGAGAGGACGTACCACTCCCCCCCGCTTCATGAGGTTCTGCGTCATGGGGCCGCTTTCCGACCTCCGCATCATCGAGTTCGACGGGCTGGGCCCGGTGACGTTCGCAGGCATGCTGCTCGCCGACATGGGAGCGCGTGTGCTGAGGCTGACGCGCGCGTCCTCGGCCGGGGCGGCGGCGTTCCAGGAGGTCGGCGGGGCGGTGATGCATCGCGGTCGGACCGCCGTCGCCGTAGACCTGAAGTCGCCCGGCGACCGCGAGCGCGTGCTGGATCTGCTGGCGCGCGCAGACGCCCTGATCGAGGGGTTCCGTCCGGGCGTGATGGAGAGGCTGGGCCTGGGTCCAGCCGACGTCGCGAGGCGCGCGCCGGCCCTGGTCTATGGACGCGTCACGGGCTGGGGTCAGTCGGGGCCGCTGGCGGATCAGGTCGGGCACGACATCAACTATCTGGCCCTGTCGGGCGCGCTCCATGCGATGGGGGAGCCGGATCGCCCTCCGCGCCCTCCCCTGAACCTGGTGGGGGACTACGCGGCCGGCGCCCAGGGTCTGGTCGTCGGCGTTCTGGCGGGCGTGCTGGAAGCGCGGAGGACCGGCGTGGGCCGCGTCGTCGATTCCGCCATGACGGACGGCGCGGCGCAGCTCATGGGCCTGTTCTCGGGCCTCGCCGCGCGCGGATTGTGGAGCGAGGCGCGGGGCGCCAACCTGCTGGACGGCGGCGCGCCCTTCTATCGCTGCTACGCCTGTCGCGACGGAGGGTTCGTGGCGGTGGGGGCGCTGGAGCCGCGATTCTACGCCGCGCTTCTGGCCGGGCTCGGGCTAGAGCCGGACGCGGCTCCCCAGCATGATCCGACGCGGTGGCCCGCTCTGCACGAACTGTTCGCCTCGGTGTTCGCCACGGCCGACCGGGACGTCTGGGCCGAGCGCTTCGCCGGAACGGAAGCCTGCGTCACGCCGGTCCTGACACCTTCGGAGGCGCGAGAACACCCGCACAACGTCGCCCGCGGCACGTTCGACGCCCGCGGCTTCCCGCGGCCGGCGCCGGTCTTCGACGGTGCTCGCGCCCAACCCGACCCCGCGGATTCGATGAGCCTCCGGGAAGCCCTGGCGGTCTGGGACGCCTAGGCCGCGGCCCGGGCGGAGGCGCTTTCCTGGCATGCTTCGGCGAGGGCCGCGATCAAGAGGGCGGGTTCGATGGGCTTGGTCAGATAGCGGGCCACGCCGGCCTCGGCCCAGGCTGCGCGATGGACGTCCAGCGCGTTGGCCGTGAGGGCGATCACCGGGGTCCGGGCGTTGGCGCCGCCGGCGCGGATCGCCCTCGTCGCCTGCAGGCCGTCCAAGACCGGCATCTGCATGTCCATCAGGATGGCGTCGAACCGCTCCAGCGCGGCCGCGTCGACGGCCTCGGCCCCGTTCTCGACGCTGACCAGCCGGCAGCCGTGGGGCTCGAGCAGCAGGGCGAGGATGCGCCGGTTCACCTCGTGGTCGTCGGCGGCGAGGATCACGCGCCCACTGAGAACGGGGCCGACGTCTTCTCGTGCCGCCGCAGTGCGCGCCGGCGCGCCGACGGCGGCCACGGGCAGGATCAGGGTGAAGGTCGAGCCGACGCCCTCCTCGCTGTCGACCTCCAGCGAGCCGCCCATCAGCTCGGCCAGGCGGCGGCAGATGGCCAAGCCCAGGCCGGTGCCGCCATAGCGTCGCGTGGTGCCGGCCTCCACCTGTTCGAAGCTGTTGAACACGCCCGCCAGCCTCGCCTTCGGAATGCCGATGCCGGTGTCCTCGACGGCAACGCTCAGGGTCGAGGCGGACTCGGCCCAGGCCACGCGGACGCGGATCTCGCCGTCGCGGGTGAACTTCACGGCGTTGGAAAGAAGGTTGAACAGGATCTGCTGGAACCGCAGAGGATCGGTTCGAACGCATTCGGGCACGTCGTCGGCGACGGCGACGGTCAGGCGGACGCCCTCGGCCCGCGCGCGCGGCGACCAGATGCGGGACACGGCCGAGATGCGCTCGCGCACGTCCATCTCTGCGTCTTCCATCTCCATCTTGCCGGCCTCGATCTTGGAGAAGTCCAGCACGTCGTTGAGCAGGCCCATCAGCACATCGCCGGCGTCCGCCAGCATGTCGACGTGTTCGCGCTGACGGGCGTCGAGCCGGGTCCGCCGCAGCAGGGTGGCGGCCGACAGGACGGCGTTCATGGGGGTGCGGATCTCGTGGCTGATGGTGGCCAGGAAGTCGGACTTGGCGGCGCTGGCGATCTGGGCGCGGCCGCGCTCGGCCTGGGCGACGGCGTTGGCCTCGCGCAGGGAGCGGGTCGTGGCCGAGGTCTGGCGCACGGCCGCGACCAGATGGGCGACGTAGAGAAGGCAGGCGATGGCGACGAGCAGGACGTGCCAGTTGCCCTGCAACGCCGCGCTCACGACCGGCAACCCGAGAAAATAGGCCCCGTGCGGGATCACCGCCGCCATCAGGAGGGCCTTCTCGTGGTGCATGTGCAAGCTGACGTGCAGCAGGGCCCCGGCGATCTGGACCATGGCGAACTGCTGACCAAGGGTGCCGCCCTGGAACCAGAGGTAGGCTGCGATGGCGGAATAGACCGTCGTGGTCAGCGCGGCCGAGGCCAGGCAGGCGGCCTTGTGAAGGCCGCGGGGCTCGGCGGTCGCGCCGCGCGTGAGGGACCGGAACACGGCCCAGTCCAGGGTCTGGGTCAGGATCACGGCCCCAAACCACCAGAGAGGCCAGGTCGACTGCTGGATGGCCCAGGCGGTGCCGCCGATGAAGGCCGCCAGCGCGATGCGCGTCGGCAGCTCCTTCCGCCGGACGCGGGCCACGAAGGCGAAACCGGAACCTGACATGCGAACGCTCCCTCAGCGTCAAGTTTCGCAGTCGAAATGCAAAGGAAGGGTTGCCTCCCGGCCCCCGTGACCTGCCCACGGAACCCCGCTATGGAACGGTCAAGCCGGCCGGACGTTCGGCCGTTTGGATCCATCCGGGGGAAGCTGAACCATGAAGCGAATTCTGACTCTTGCGGCCGTCGGAGCCGCCTTCGTCGTCGCCGCGTGCGACCGCCCCGAACCCACCGACGAGGGCCTGGAGCCGTCCCCTCCCGTCGAGGTGGCCCCGCCCCCCGCCGAGATGCCGCCGGCAGAGACCGCGCCGACTCCGACCCCGCCGACCGACACCACCGCCCTGCCGGAGGACAAGCGCACGTCCGAAGAGACGGTGCGACCGGAAAGCGAGACCCTCTTCTACTGACGATCCCGGCGCCCCGGCGCCCGCTGGAACAGGCGACCGCTTGAAATCCCTCGTGCAGAGACTCGGCCTGGGTCTGGCGGCCTGGGCCGCCGGCGCCGCCGTGGCTTGGGCCGACCCCACCGCCGAAATCCGCGGCGAGATGCCGGACGAACTGCGGGCCCAGCTGGTTCAGGCCGTCGGGGAGTCGGACGGCCCGCCGTCGAACCGTTTCGAGGCCCGCCGTCGCGCGCGCGCCGCGGCGGAGGACGCCACCGCCCTTCTGCGCTCCGAAGGCTATTACCAGGCCACGGTGCAGGACGAGGTGGTGGGCGAGGAGGCGCCCGTCGCCGTCGTGGTCGTGGTGATCGGTCCGCGCTTCCTCCTCGCCACGCCCACCGTCACCTGGACCGACGAGGTGCCGTCGCCCGAGATCGATCAGGCGGCACGGAGCGAACTGGACCTCACCACCGGCGATCCGGGCCGCGCCATCGACGTCATCGCCGCGGAAGGTCGGCTTGTGGCGGCCCTCAGCCGTCGGGGTCACGCCGACGCAAGAGCCACGCCGCGTCGGGTGGTCGTCGATCACGCCAGCCTCACGGTCGAGCCCGAATACCGCATCGACGCCGGCCCGCTGGTGACGCTGAACGGCGTGCGGCTTGAGACGCGCGGTCGGACCAACGCGGACTGGGTCGACTATCTTCGGCCGTGGGAGGAAGGCGACGTCTACGATCCGGAGCAGGTGGCCGAGCTGGAGCGCCGGCTGCTGGAGACCGGGGTCTATGACGGCGTGGGCGTGGCGCTGGCGCCCGCCGAACAGGTCACGGCGGGCGGCGACCGACCGGTCATCGTGACCCTGACGGACCGGCCCCGCCGCATTCTTGAGGTCGGCGCGACCATCTCGACCGGCGAAGGCGCGGGCGTCGATGCGATCTGGACGCATCACAACCGCTTCGGCCGGGCCGACACGCTGCGGTATCAGGCGCGGATCGCCGACATCGACAGCCGTATCGGCGCCGATCTGAGTCTGCCGCATTGGCGGCGCCCCGGGCGGACCCTCACGCTGTCCGGCGCGCTGGTGAACGAAGACACCGACGCCTACGTCCGCACGGCCCTGACCGCCTCGGCCGACCTGCGCCAGCGCATCGGCCGGACCTCCTACTTCACCTACGGGATCGGTCTCGACGCGGGGCAGTACAAGGAGAACCGCTTCGACCCGGCGACCCAGCTACCGATCAGCTTCGACCGGGATCTGGTCATCCTGACCGGACGCGGCAGCGCGTACACCGACGCGTCGAACGACCCGCTGGATCCCACGCGCGGCTGGCGGCTGTTCGTCTCCGCCCAGCCGACCGCCGTGGCGGGCGAGGACACGGTCCTGTTCGTGCGGGCAGAGGCCCAGGTCAGCGCCTATCTGCCGATCCAGGACGACGCCCGGACGGTGCTGGCGGGACGCGTGCGCCTCGGCTCCATTCTCGGCGGGGACGAGCTGACCGTTCCGTCGGACCGGCTGTTCTATTCCGGCGGCGGCGGCTCGGTGCGGGGCTACAGCTATCAGGGCGTGGGTCCGCGCCTGCCGGACAACACGCCGCGTGGAGGCATCTCCCTGTTCGAAAGCTCGATCGAGGCCCGGCACAAGCTGCGGGGGGCGCTGGGCGTGGCGGTCTTCGTCGACGCCGGGGCCGTCGGCTTTCAGGAGTACCCCGACTTCAACGACGTTCGTTTCGGCGCCGGCATCGGCGTTCGCTATGACCTGCCGTTCGGGCCGATCCGCGCGGACATCGCCTTCCCGCTGGACCGGCGCGACGGCGACGCGAGCTTCCAGATCTACGTCAGCATCGGCCAGGCCTTCTGATGGTCGACGCGCCCGAAACGCCTGAGGCCGAAGATCCTCCCGCCGTCGTGGAGGAAAAGAAGAAGCGCACGCGGCTGCAGGCCATCGCCTTCTTCGGCGGCATGGGGCTGGCCGCACTCGTGGCGCTGCTGATCGTCGCTCTGGTCGGCGGGCGTCTGTATCTGCTGTCGGGTCCCGGACGGGAGCTCGTGACGAGCTTCGTCGCCGGCAAGAAGATCGGCCGGTACGGACGCATCAACGTCTATGACGTGCGGGGCGACCTGTTCGACGACTTCACCATCGGCCGGGTGACCATCACCGATCGGCGAGGCGTGTGGCTGGAGGCCACGGAAGTCCGCGTCGACTGGAGCTATCTGCCGCTGATCACCCGGCGCTTTCACGCCGACGAGATGAGCGCGGAGCGCATCCGTCTGTTGCGGCGACCGGAGGTGGAGCCGTCGACCGACCCGCCCCGCGCCCTGCCGCTGGACGTCGACGTCGACGCCTTCCGTGCCGAGGTCGAGCTGCTGGAGGGATTCAGCAAGGAATACGGCCTCTGGCGCCTGTCGGGCAACGCCGCCGTGCCCCGCGTCGGACCCAAGGAGGGCACGCTGGCCGCCGTCAGCCTGTCGCGGCCCGGCGACTTCCTGAACGCCCGCTTCACGCTGGGAAACAAGCTGTCCGACCTGCGCCTGAACCTGCGCGCCGAGGAGGCGCGCGGGGGGCCGCTGGCCGGGGCCATGGGCTATTCGCCCGACGAAGCCTTCAGCGCCGTGGCGGTGGTCACGGGGTCGGTCGTCGACGCCCGCGTGCGATCGGGCACGTTCGTTCCTCTGCGCATTCAGGGCCGGTTCGGCGAGGACGGCTCGAAGATGTCGGGCTACGTCGATTTCGGCCGGTCGGATCTGCTCGCCCCCTTCGCGCAACGCCTCGGCCGGACGGCGCGGTTCGGCGTCGCCAGCGTTCCGGACCGCGACCGGGAAGGCTTCCACGGCGTGGCCTGGGACTTCCGCGCCGACAACATCCAGACGCAGGCGCGCGGCTATCTGAAGCTGAGCGATCAGTCCGTGCCCGACGGGCTGGATCTGCGCGTGACGACGCCGAACCTGGCGCGACTGACCGGGACCTCGATGGGCGGAGGCGCGGCCTTGCTGGGACGCTATTCCGGCGAGCCCGACGAGTGGACGTTCGACGGCCAGATGAGCGTGCTGAACGCCGATCTGGCGAGCTGGCGCGCCGCGCGGCTGGCGGGTCCGGTGCAGCTGAGGGTGACCGGAGGCAAGATCGACCTCGACGGCAGGCTGAGCGCCACCGGCGGCACGAACGCCGGGTTGGTGGGCGGGCTTCTGGGCCGTTCGGCCTACGTCGAGCTGTCGGCGACGCGCGATTCGGACGGGGCGGTGCTCCTGCGAAGCCTGGACCTCACCGGCGAGGGCGTGAGGGTCGAGGGGCAAGGCTCTCGCACCATCGCCGGCGCCCTGGCCTTCCGCGGCCGGGCGGAGATAACCGACGTGGGCCGCATCCGCCCCGGCGGCGCCGGCGCCTTCGGGGGTCCGCTCACGGCCACGGCCCCCAGCGTGGGCGGTCAGTGGCGCATATCGTTCGACGGACGCGGGCGGCGTCTGTCCACGGGCGTCGGCGAGGTGGACCGGCTGCTGGGGCCGCAGCCGCGGCTGCAGGCGACCGGAATTCTTGACGGCAACCGCGTCCTGATCGACGCGGCGGCCCTGACCGGCGCCGAGGGTTCGGCGACGACCAAGGGGATCATCGGCTTCGACGGCTCGATGCGGCTGGCCCTCGACTGGCAGGCCGAGGGTCCGTTCGGGGTCGGTCCGGTGGAGATCGCCGGCGCCATGCGCGGCGACGGAGGCCTGACCGGCACCTTCGCCCAGCCACGGGCGGACCTGCGCGCCGCCTTCGAGCGCGTCGAGATCGGCGCGCTGGAGCTCAGCGAGGCGCGGATGATCCTGACCTTCGCCAAGGGGCCGAACGAGACCGACGGCCGGATCGCGGTGACCGCAGGCTCGCCCTACGGATCCGCCCGCGCCGTGGCGGCCTTCAGCCTGGCCCGGAACCGGACGCGACTGACCGGTCTGGATCTGAACGCCGGCGGCGTGACCGCGCAGGGAGACGTCACCCTGTCGCGGGGCTTCCCGTCCAGCGCCGACCTGACCTTCGCCGCCCGGCCCGGCGCCTTCCTGCGCTCGGGAACGCTGAACGGCCGGGTGCGCCTCACCGACGGCGACGCCTCTGAAAGCGCCGTTCTGAACGTCAGCGGGCGCAACGTGACCTTCGCCGGCTCGAACCTGTCGATCCGGACGCTGGAACTGCAGGGCGCAGGCTCGCTGTCGAACCTGCCCTTCACCGCCGCCGTGGACGTCGGCGGCGGGACCCCGCTCCAGTTCACGGGCGAGGGCGTCTATGCCCGCACCGGCGGCGCGCAGACCGTCACGCTGAACGGCGACGGGCGTGTGCGGGAGATCGCCTTCTCGACGCGCAGACCGCTGGTCTTCGCCATGGCCGACGACGGCCGGGTGATCCGCGCCGACGTGGCAGTGGGCGGCGGCGTGTTGATCGGCGAGTACAGATCCGACGCCCGCGCGACCTTCATCCAAGCCGACCTGACCAGCGTGGAACTGGGGTCGCTGGTCGCAGATCTGCGCGGACGGGCGACCGGCACGGTTTCGCTTCGAGGCGCAGGCGCGGAACTGAACGGCTCGGCCCAGTTGAGCCTCCAGGGCGTCCGGAGCGTCGACGCGCCGCGCGACGTGTCGGTGGATGGCGTGCTGAACGCGACCCTGGTCGACGACCGCCTGCGCCTGGTTGCCCAGGCACGCGACGAGGGGGCGGTGGAAGCTTCCGCCGACGTGACCCTTCCCGTCGTGTCGTCGGCCGCGCCGCTGCGGCTGGCCATCGACCGTACCAGGCCCCTGTCGGGCGAGGTCTCGGCCCAGGGCGAGATCCGGCCGATCTGGGATCTGTTCCTCGGCGGGCAGAGATCCCTGTCGGGTCAGGTCCAGGCTCGGGCGCAACTCGGCGGCAGCCTGAACGAGCTGCGATTGAACGGCCGGATGGATCTGTCCAGGGGCGCGTTCCGGGACAGTTCCTCCGGACTGAGGCTCGAAGACCTCGGCCTGGCCGTGCGGTTCGACGACGAGACGGCCCTGATCGAGACCTTCGCCGCGTCCGACGGCGACGGCGGGACCGTGTCCGGCGACGGCCGGCTGGGTCTGCGACAGGGCAGCGCCTCGAGCTTCCGGCTGCAGCTCGCGAACTTCCGCGTCATCGACAACGACCTGGCCAACGCGCGCGCCTCCGGCCCTCTCACGGTGGAGCGGCGGACCGACGGCAACATCACCCTGGCCGGCCGGCTGGACGTGGATGAAGCGCGGATCGAGCCCAATCTGCCCGGATCCAACGGCATCGTGCAGATGGACGTCGTCGAGGTTAACCGACCCGGCGGCGTTCCCGACGACGACGAGGCGGAGCGCGCGCCCGCCGGCCCGCAGATCGGTCTGGCCATCCAGATCCGCTCGCCCGGCGGGGACGTGCGCGTGGTGGGACGGGGCCTGAACGTGGAGCTGAACGTCAATGCCGAGGTGCGCGGCACGGTGAACCGGCCGATCCTGACCGGGGTGGCGCGCGTGGTTCGCGGCGACTACGAGTTCGCCGGCAAGCGCTTCGTGTTCGACGAGGACGGCCGCGTCGTCCTTTCGACCGACCCGTCGCAAATCCGGCTCAACCTGGCCGCGACGCGCGACGACCCGGCCCTTACGGCCACCATCCGCGTGACCGGCACGGCGGCGCGACCCGACATCACCCTGACCTCGGCGCCCGCCTTGCCGCAGGACGAGATCCTTTCGCAGGTCCTGTTCGGGCGGTCCGCGTCCCAGCTGTCGCCGGTCGAGGCTGCGCAGCTGGCCTCCGGCGTCGCGTCTCTGGCCGGCGGGGGCGGATTCGACGTGTTCGGCAACCTTCGCGAACTCGCCGGTCTTGATCGCCTCTCCTTCGGAGCCGAGGCCTCGGGCCTGACGGTGGCCGGCGGCCGCTACATCTCGGACGACGTCTATCTGGAGATCATCGGCGGCGGCGAAGGCGGGGCCGCGGTGAGCGTGGAGTGGCAGCCGCGCCGGAACCTGGCGGTCCAGTCGAAGTTCGGCGGTCAGGGCGAGGCCAGCCTGTCCATCCGCTGGCGGCGCGAGAGCGGGCGTACCGACGATCGACGTGACCGGCGCCCGAACCGCGAGCGCGGCGCGGACTAGGTCAGGCTTCGCGCCGCAGCTGTCCCATGCGGGAGATGCCCCTGAGCGTCACGGCGTGCAGCAGGACGCAGAGGGCCAGTAGGGGCACGCCGATCAACGTCCAGGCGTTGGCGTCGCCAGGATTGAGCGCCAACTCCAGCAACCGGTCGCCCAACCGGTAGACGAGCAGGACGAGGAAGACGATCGGGATGAAGCTGCCCCGCCGACGCCAGTGCCACGCCGCCAGAATGACCTGGATGACGGCCCAGGCGGCGACGATGACGACGCCCATCTCGACCATGCCGTTCTCGACCATCCCCTGGAGGATGGCCGAGGTCTGGGGCGACTGCTCCGCGAACCGGCGCGCCTCCTCCGAGGCCGCCATGCGCATGGCGTCGACATGTTGGCTCATGAGCGCCGAGCCGACCGCCGACATGGCCCCGGAAATCACGAGGGCGAGCGTGGAGGCGCCTGCGGCCGTCCTCGCCTCCGCCTCTCCCCGCAACGGGACGAGCGGGTTGATCAGATAGATCCACTGGGCCATCGCCACGTTTCCCCCTGCGATTCCCGGCGATGCTACGCCCAGTCGCGCCGCGCGCGAAGCGGCTTCGCCTTCACCTTTGACGCCGGGAAGGCTAATCCCCCCCCATGTCGTTCACGACCTTCGAACAGACGGTGCTGGACCGGGTGGCGGCCGACGTCGGCCGACTGGTGGATCGGGCCGTCGGCTGGGCGGAGGTCAATTCCGGCAGCGGCAATGCGCCGGGGCTGGCGCGGATGCTGGACCTGCTGGAAGCGGAGGCCACCCGACTGCCCTGCGCCGTCGAGCGCGTGGCGACGGCCGATTCGGTCACCGTCGGCGAGCAGGGCGAAGTGACGGTGCGGCCGCATGCGCCCGCGCTGAAGCTGACCTGCAGACCCGGGGCGCCGATCCAGATCGTGCTGACCGGCCATTACGACACGGTCTTTCCCGCCGCGTCGCCGTTCCAATCCGTGGCGCGGCGCGCCGACGGCGCCCTGAACGGGCCCGGCATCGCCGACATGAAGGGCGGCATCTCGGTGATGCTGGGGGCGCTGGAGGCGTTCGAGAGCCACCCCGCGCGCGACGGCGTCGGCTGGACCGTGCTGCTGTCGCCGGACGAGGAGATCGGCTCGCCGGGCTCGGCCCCATTGCTGGCGGAACTGGGCGCCCGGGGACACCTGGGCCTGACTTATGAGCCGTCGCTGCCGGACGGCACGTTGGCCGGCGCGCGGAAGGGCAGCGGAAACTTCCATCTGGTGGTCCATGGCAAGGCCGCCCACGCCGGCCGGGCCTTCCATGAGGGGGCCAATGCGGTCGCCGGCGCGGCGATCGTCGCGGCGCGGCTGCATGAACTGAATGGGCGGCGGGAAGGGGTGACCGTCAACGTCGCCAAAATCAGCGGCGGCGGCGCGCTGAACGTCGTGGCCGACCGGGCGGTGGTGCGGTTCAACGTCCGCGTCCCGGACAGCCAGTCCGCCGCCTGGGTGACCGACGCGGTGGGCGAGATCGCGGGCGCCCCTCCCCTGCCCGGCCTCAGCCTGCATCTGCACGGCGGCATGACCCGGGCGCCGAAGCCGATGGACGCGGCCCAGACCGAGCTGTTCGAGGCGGTGCGGGCGACCGGCGCCCTGCTGGGTCAGACGATCGCGTGGAAGCCTTCGGGCGGGGTGTGCGAGGGCAACAACCTGCATGCCGCGGGCCTGCCCAACGTCGACACCCTGGGTGTCGTCGGCGGGGACATCCATTCGGACCAGGAGTTCGCCTGGCCGGACAGCTTCGCCGAGCGCGCGCGGCTCAGCGCCCTGATCCTGTGCCGCGTCGCTTCCGGAGAGATCGACGCCGCCCGCCTGAAACGCATTCGTCTGGAGACCGCGTAACCCGCATGCTCGTCGTCCGCCCCGCCGGCCCCGCCGACCTCGACTTCCTGCTGGAGCTGGCCATCCTGTCCGGGCCCGGCTTCACCAGCCTGCCCGAGGATCCGGACCAGCTCTCGGAGCGACTGGACCTCTGCCGCGACAGTTTCGCCGGCGCGGTGCCGAAGGAGCAGGCCTGGTACACGCTGATGCTGGAGGAAACCGACACCGGCGACGTCGACGGCGTGGGCTCGGTCAAGGCCACGGTGGGGCTGAAGCGGCCCTTCTTCAGCTTCCGGGTGCAGAACACGACCCAGTCGTCGCCCAGCCTGGGCGTGCGGCTGGAACACCAGACGCTGAAGCTGGTCAACGAATGCACCGGCTGGACCGAGGTCGGCTCGCTGTTCCTGAAAGCGGACCGGAGGAAGGGCGGGGCCGGGCGGCTGCTGAGCCAGTCGCGCTACATGCTGATCGGGGCCCAGCCGGACCTGTTCGCCGAAACGGTGCTGGCAGAGCTGCGCGGCGTGTTCACGCCCGACGGCGCCTGCCCCTTCTGGGACCATGTCGCGCACAAATTCTTCCCGATGGAGTTCGACGAGGCCGACCGGATGACCGGCTCGACCGACAAGCAGTTCATCCTGGACCTTGCCCCGCGCGAGCCGATCTACATCGAGCTGCTGCCGGAGCCCGCGCGAGCCGTCATCGGCAAGGTGCACCCGCAGGGCGTCCCGGCCATGGCGCTGCTGGAATCCGAGGGCTTCCGGCCGAACGGTCTGGTCGACATCTTCGACGCGGGCCCCACCGTCACCTGCCGCCGCGACGACATCCGGACGGTGCGCGACGCGCGCGCGCTGACGGCGCGGATCGTGGATCAGCCGGACGCCGAACTGCCGGCCCTGATCTCCACCGCCAGCGTCGCCGGCTTCCGCGCCGTGCGGCAGAAGGCGGCGATCGACGGCGATCATGCCCATATCGACGCCGAAACCGCCGCCGCCCTGAAGGTGCGGGACGGCGACCCGATCCGCGTGAAGAGCTGAGCCGATGACCCGACTGATCTCCACCGACCCCGCGACCGGCGACGTCGTCTGGGAAGGTGACGCTTCTTCCCTCGGCGAGGTCGAGCGCGCGGCGGTCATGGCGCGACGCGCCTTTCCCGACTGGGCCGACCGGCCGCGGCAGTTCCGCATCGACGCGCTGAAGCGATACCAGGCGGCGCTGAAGGCGCGGGCGCCGGAGATCGCCGAGGCCATCAGCCGCGAGACCGGCAAGGCGCTGTGGGAGACCACCGCCGAGCTGGCGGCCATGCAGGGCAAGGTCGACATCTCCATCCGCGCCTATGACGAGCGCACCGGCGAGCGCGAGACCCCGACCGGCTTCGGCCGCGCGGTCCTGCGACACCGGCCGCACGGCGTGGCGGCGGTGCTGGGGCCGTTCAACTTCCCCGGTCACCTGCCCAACGGCCACATCGTGCCGGCGCTGCTGGCGGGCGACACGGTCGTGTTCAAGCCGTCCGAGGAAGCGCCGCTGACCGGGCAGCTGATGATGGAGTGCCTGCGCGAGGCCGGCCTGCCGGAGGGGGTGGTCAACGTCGTGCAGGGCGGACGCGAGGTGGGGCAGGCCCTGCTGAGCCAGGACATCGACGCCCTGATGTTCACCGGCTCGGGCGCGGCGGGCGCGCACTTCAAGCGCCAGTTCGCCGAGAACCCGCACGTGATCCTGGCGCTGGAGCTGGGCGGCAACAATCCGCTGGTCGTCTGGGACGCCAAGGACGCCGAGGCCGTGGCCGGCATCGTGGCCATGAGCGCCTTCGTCACCACCGGCCAGCGCTGCTCCTGCGCGCGGCGGCTGATCGTCGAGGCGGGGCCCAAGGGCGACGCGGTGATCGAGGCCGTGGCCGCGATCATGGACCGGCTGAGCTATGCGCCGTGGAATTCGACGCCCGAGCCGTTCGGCGGCCCGCTGATCTCTGCCCGGGCGGCTGCGCAGGCGCGCGAGGCCTTGCAGGCGCGGATCGACATGGGCGCGCGGGTGATCCGCGACACGGGCCCGGTCGACGGGCTGTCGGACGCCTTCGTGAAGCCGGCGCTGATCGACGTGACGGATGTGGCCGTGCCGGACGAGGAGATCTTCGCCCCCTTCCTGTCGGTCCAGCGCGTGCCCTTGTTCGACGAGGCGATCGCGGCGGCGAACCGGACGAAGTACGGCCTGTCCGCCGGGCTGGTGAGCGACGATCCGGCGAAGTGGGACCGGTTCATCACCCGCATCCGCGCCGGCGTCGTGAACTTCAACCGCCCGACCACCGGCGCGGCGGGCGACATGCCGTTCGGGGGGCTCGGCGCCAGCGGCAATCACCGGCCCAGCGCGTACTACGCCGCCGACTACTGCGCCTATCCGGTGGCCAGCTTCGAGGCCGGCGAGGTCCGGAACATCGAGGGCGAGATGAAGGGGCTGCGGGCGTGATCCCTCCCGCCGTCGAGGCCAATGCCGACGGGCTGATCGGGCCGACGCACTCCTATGCGGGGCTGTCGCCGGGAAATCTGGCGTCAGGCAAGAACCGGGGACTGGCGTCCAATCCGAAGGCGGCGGTGCTGCAGGGGCTGCAGAAGATGCGGCTGCTGGCCGATCTGGGCCTCCCGCAGTTCGTGCTGCCGCCGCAGGAGCGGCCGGACATCGCGTTTCTCAGGTCGCTGGGCTTCGTCGGCTCGGACGCGACGGTTCTGGCGGACGCGTGGCGCGACGCCCCCGCCTTCGCCGCCGCCGCCTGCTCCGCCTCGGCCATGTGGGCCGCCAACGCCGCGACGGTGACGCCCAGCGCGGACAGCGCCGACGGTCGGGTGCACTTCACCCCGGCCAATCTGGTGACCAACCTGCACCGCTCGCTGGAGCACCGGCAGACGACGCGGGCGCTGGACGCCCTGTTTCCCGATCCGGACCGGTTCGCCGTTCACGACGCCCTGCCGCCCGTCGCCCATCTGGCTGACGAGGGCGCCGCCAACCACGTGCGCCTGTGCGCCGAGCACGGCGCGCCGGGCGTCAACCTGATGGTCTGGGGGCGCGAAGCCTGGGAGGGCTGGACCGGCCTGTTTCCGGCCCGGCAGACCCGCGAGGCCTCCGACGCCGTCATGCGGCGGCACGGGGCGACCGGCGCGGTGCTGGCGCGGCAGTCGCGCGACGCCATCGCCGGCGGCACCTTCCATAACGACGTGGTCTGCGTCGGCGCGCTGAACGTGCTGTTCCACCACGAGCTGGCGTTCGAGGACACGGCCGCGACGCACGAGGCCATCCGCCGCGCCGCCGACGGCCGGTTCGAGCCGGTGTTCGTCGAGGTCTCGAACGCCGACCTGCCGCTGGGCGACGCCATCGCCAGCTATCTGTTCAACTCCATGCTGATCCAGGTTCCGGGGCACAACCGGCTGACGCTGATCTGCCCGACGGAGACGCAGGAGAATGCGCGCAGCCGTGCGGTCACGGAGCGGCTGGTCGCCTCCAACGGTCCGATCGGAGAGGTCCGGTTCGTCGACGTGCGCCAGTCCATGCGCAACGGCGGCGGCCCCGCCTGCCTGCGCCTGCGCGTCGTGATGACGGATGCGGAGCTGGCGGCGACCAATCCGGCGATGCGGCTGACGCCGGAGCTGCACGACCGGCTGACGATCTGGGCCGAGCGGCACTACCGCGACGAGCTGGTGGCGCGCGACCTGGCCGATCCCGACCTGCTGAACGAGAGCCGTGCGGCGCTGGAGGAGCTCACCGGCATCCTTCGGCTGGGGTCGGACTTCTACCCCTTCCAGCGCGCCTAGGCCGCGAAGCGTCCGCCCCGCGCGGCATAGGCCTGGGTGCCGTGGGTGAAGACCTCGTCGTGCTCCAGCACGGCGTCGATGGGGATCGTCTCGGCGTCCTTGAGCCGGGCATAGATCGGGCCGAAGTCCTGCAGGGTCTCGCGCTTCAGGCGCTCGATCGAATCGATGACGAAATAGACCTGCTGGAAGTCGTCGATGCGGTAGAGGGTGCGCATGACCCGCTCCAGATCGAAGCCGATGCGGTTGGGCGACGGGTCTTCCAGAGAGAAGACGCTCTCGGTGGCCGACGAGACGATGCCGGCGCCGTAGATGCGCAGGCCGCCAGGGTCCTGCATCAGGCCGAACTCGACGGTGTACCAATACAGGCGCGCCAGGTTGGGCAGCATGCCCAGAGACGCCGCGCGCTGGCCGCCCTTGCCGTAGGCCTCCATGTAGTCGGCGAAGTCCGGGTCCGTCAGCATCGGCACGTGGCCGAAGACGTCGTGGAAGATGTCCGGCTCCTGCAGATAGTCCAGCTGATCCGGCTTGCGGATGAACTGGCCCGACGGGAAGCGCCGGTTGGCCAGATGGTCGAAGAAGACCTCATCGGGCACCAGGCCGGGGACGCAGACCACGGTCCAGCCAGTCAGGGCCTGAAGCTTGGGATTCATGACCTCGAAGTCGGGGATGCCGCCGGTGTTCAGGTCCAGCGCGTCCAGCCCCTTCAGGAAGACGTCGGCCGCGCGGCCGGGCAGAATCCTCATTTGCCGCGCGTAGAGAGTGTTCCACGTCTCGTGCTCGACCGGGGTGTAGGCGCCCCAGTTCTGGGGAATCGTCCAGTCCTCGGCGGCGCCCTCGGGCGGCTTGTCGAAGACGTGTTCGAAGTCGGACATGGGACGATCTCCTGCCTTCGCGCTCTTGCGGCGCGTCGGGCGGAACCTAGGCGCGAGACGACGCGGACGCCAGCGTCAGTGCAGTCGGTGCGCGGCCGGGGTCATGCGACCGGAAGCGTCCTTGCGCAGCCATCCGGCCGGAAGGTCGATGGCGTCGACGCCCGCCGGAGCGAGAACGTCCTCTGCCGCATAGGCGACGAAGCCACCCTCCTCGCCGGTGGCGAGGACGCGGTAGAACGGCTGGGCCGCTTCGACATGGCCGACGTCCGCCGGGACGCCGGCGTAGGCGGCGTCCACGTCCACAACGACGCCGGCGAAGGCGTGATCGCGGTGCCGGACGGCCTGGCCAAGGCGAAAGCGAGCTGTGGGAACCTGGGTCATGCGCACAAGATACGGTCGCGCTTCTGAGCCGGACCCGAGCGCGCCGTTCATCTTCCTGACAGGCTCGGCATTGCGCGGACGGTTCGCCGCGCTATCGTCGTCGGCGACGGGGGTCGCTTTCGGACCGCCCAAAGAAAGTTCGGCCATGCCGGAGATCGACGGCGCGCCCGCGCGGCGCGACGCCCGGTCCCAACGCCGTGACGGCGGCGGTCGGGAAGCGCCCCTGTACGGCGCGCTCGACCTCGGGACCAACAACTGTCGTCTGCTGATCGCCCGCCCGGCGCGCGAGGGTTTCCGCGTGGTGGACAGCTTCAGCCGGATCGTGCGGCTGGGCGAGGGCGTGTCGCGCAGCGGGCGTCTCGACGACGCCGCCATGGACCGGGCCTATGACGCGCTGGACCAGTGCGCCGAACGACTGGCGCGACGGGGGATCGAAGGCGCGCGGATCAGCGCAGTGGCGACGCAGGCCTGCCGTCAGGCGGCCAACGGCGCCGAGTTCGTGGAGCGGGTGCGCACGGGCACCGGGCTGAAGCTGCGGATCATCGGACCGGAGGAAGAGGCGGCCCTGTCGGTCGAGGGGTGCCGCAACCTGCTGGACGCGCGGCACGAGGCGGCTCTGGTGATCGACGTCGGCGGGGGTTCGACCGAACTGTCGTGGATGCGGGGAGACGGCCGCGGCTTCACGACGGTGGCGTGGATGAGCGCGCCGGTCGGGGTGGTGACCCTGGCCGAGGCCCATCCGGAGCCGGAGGACGGGCTGACCGACTGGTTCGAGGCGATGGTCGCAACCATGGCCCGGGCGCTGGAAGCGGCGGACTGTCCGGACGACCTGACGGCGGCGTTCCATGACGGACGGGGGCATCTGGTCGGAACCTCAGGCGCCATCACCAGCCTGGCGGGCGTGCATCTGGGGCTGAGACGGTACCGCCGGGACCAGGTCGACGGGCTGTGGATGACGCGGAGCGACTGCGCCGCCGCGGCGAGAAAGCTGCTGCATCTGGGACCCCGGGGTCGGGCCGCGGACAGTTGCATCGGGCAGGAGCGCGCCGACCTGGTGATGGCGGGCGCCGCGATCCTGGAGGCGGTGCAGCGGGGCTGGCCCAGCGAGCGGGTGCGCGTGGCCGATCGCGGCCTGCGCGAAGGTCTGCTTCTGCAGCGCATGAGGGAAGACCGGCAGGGCGGCCGGTCGCGACGCCGACGCCGCCGACGCGGCGGCGGTCAGGCCGGCGGCGGCGCGGGCGGGGGCGGCGGCGAAACCTGAACCGGCAGGCTCAGGTCGCAGATCGAGAAGTCCGCGCCCCGATCAGCCCGCATCTGCGAGACCATGCCTCCGAAGGCCGGGTTGTCGGCCCGCATGACGTGGACCACCGGCCGTTCGGCTTCGGGAAGGTCGGCGACGACGCGGGCGCGGATCATTCGATCCGGCTCGGTCACCACGCCGGACGGGTCGGTGCCGGCCTTCAGCGCGCGGACGACGTCCAGCCCCTCCAGCGTCATGCCCCAGATGGTGTAGCGCTTGTCCAGCGACGGATAGGCCTGCCGCATGATGAAGAACTGGCTGTTGGCCGTGTCCGGATCCTCGTCGCGCGCCATGCCCGCGACCCCGGGGCAATAGAGGCCCCAGGCGTGAACCTTGCCGTCCGAGGTGCCGGACATCAGACCATCCGGCTGGGTCTGGACGGGCAGGCTGTTCATGAACCCCAGCACCGCGCCGGTTGGAGCGGCGACGGGAGCGAACGGCAGGTCAGTCCCGCGCCGGAAGGTGAACTCGCCGATCAGGTCGGGCCAGGCGCTCTGCCCCTCGCCGGTGCCGAGCGGATCGCCGGTCTGGGCCATGAACCAGTCGATGACCCGGTGCCAGACGAGACCGTCGTAAACGCCGAGCCGCGACAGCAGCCGGATCCGCTCGACGTGCAGGGGCGCGGCCTCGGGCGTCAGTTCGAGGATGATCCGACCCTTGCTGGTGTCGATCAGGAGGAGGTTCTCCGGCGCCACGCGACGCCAGCCTGCCTCGTCCATGGCCATTCCCGTCGATCCGGGCGTGGCCCCGAGACGGGGGTCCTGTGCCGTGGCCGAGCCGGCGATCGCCGAGAAGGCGACGGAAATGGTCAACGCGATCAGTCTCTTCACGGCGTCACCTCCACCACGGGCATCAGGTCACAGACATTGAAGGAGCCGCCGCGCGCGGTGCGCGTGGTCTCGATCGACGCCTGATAGGTCGGGCTGGACGGGTCCATGACGCGAACCGTAGGCCGGTCGCCGGCCGGCATCGCCTCCGCGGTACGCACGCGGGTCATGCGGTCCGGCTCGCCCCGCACGGCGCCGTCCTGGGCGTCCTCGCCCGCCTTGATGGCCCGGACGGCGTCCATGCCCTGAAGCACGCGACCGAAAGGGGTGTAGGCGCCGTTGAGTCGGTCGTTCCGGCCGGTCATCAGGTAAAACTGGCTGTTGGCGCTGTCGATCGGCCCGGACCGCGCCATGCCGACCGTCGCCGGACAGAACAATCCGTGCGCGGGGGTCTTCTTGTCGACGGTGAACATCATCTGGGCGTCCGGCTGGCTGGAGACGGGCATCGACCCCATCAGGCCGACCAGACCAGCCCCCGCGTTCGGCACCGCGACGAACCCGTCCTCGGCGCCGCGCCGGAAGGCGAACTCGGCCTTGACGTCCGGCAGGTCGCTGCCGCCCGCACCGGTGCCCGTCGGATCGCCGGTCTGGGCCATGAAGCCCGGAATGACGCGGTGAAAGGGCACGCCGTCGTAGAAGCCCTGATCGGCCAACGTCCGCACCCGCTCGACGTGGTTCGGGGCCATGCGGGGCTCCATCTCCACCAGGATGCGCCCGTGGACGGTGTCGATGACCAGCAGATTGGCGGGATCGACCGTGCGCCAGACGTCCTGTGCCGACGCCGAACCGGCGAACAGGGCCGCGACGGCGGCGAAGCAGGCGGCGAACTTCATTCTCATCCCTTGACCTTGGCCCGGACGGCGGCGGCGACGCCGGGGCTGACGAAACTGTCGATCGCGCCGTCCAGACGGGCGATCTCCTTGACCAGCCGGCTGGCGATGGCCTGGTGACGCGGATCGGCCATCAGGAAGACGGTCTCGATGTCGTCATTGAGGCGCTGGTTCATCGCGGTCATCTGGAACTCGTACTCGAAGTCGGCGACGGCTCGCAGGCCGCGCACGATGACGGTGGCGTGCAGCTCCTCGGCGAAATGCATCAGCAGGCTGTCGAAGGGCCGCACCTCGACGACGTCCGCGAAGCGGGCGACCTCGGCGCGGACCATGGCGACGCGCTCGTCCGTGGTGAACAGCGGCCCCTTGTCGTCGTTGCGGGCGATGCCGATGACCAGCCGGTCGACCAGCTTCACCGCCCGGCCGATGATGTCCAGATGGCCGTTGGTGATCGGATCGAAGGTGCCGGGATAGAGCCCGATGCGCATGCGGTTCCCCTTTGCCGCTCCACCTTGGTCTAGCAGGCCTCGCGGGTCCCGGTCACGCCGGGAAAATGATGATCGCCCGTCAGATCTCCTGCTCCGGCGCGAAAGCCCAGGCCGCGGTCAGTCGCGCGATGAGTTGGGGGTTCGGCGGGAAGTCGTGCTCCCCGACGGCGACGATGGACGCCGCCGGTGTCGCGCTGTTGCAGAGGAAGGCGTGATCGAAGTCGGCCAGATCGGTGAGACGCACCGACCGGTCGGACGTCGTCAGTCCCACCGAGGACAGGCCTGCCGCGATCAGCGCCTGGGTCACCCCTTCCAGCTTCGGTCCCTCCGGCCAGACGACCTGGCCGCCGGCGACGAATCCGACGTTCCAGAGCGTGCCCTCCAGGACGCGGAGGTCAAAGTCGGTGAAGAGCGCGTCGTCGAAGCCCGCCCGAACGGCGGCGCGGCGCGCGCGGATCAGGCCGAAGGTGGCGACGTGCTTGAGATGGGGGACTTCGCGGATGTAGGGCGCCGGCATGACCCGCAGGTCGGCGCCCAGCGGCGCGGGCGGGTCGAAGACGCCGATCATGACGCGGGGACGGCCTGTCCAGCTCACGGCGCGGTGCGTGATTTCCGGAGAGAACAGACTGACGCGCATGAACGCGTCGGTGCGGTCCGCCAGCGCGGCGCGCATCAGGTCACGAAGGCGATCCTCGCCGACCGGTTCGCCGAACAGTTCGACCGAGGCGGCCTCCAGCCGGGCGAGGTGGAGGTTCAGTCCCCGCACCGCGCCGTTCTGCGCACGGAAGGAGGTGTAGGCGCCGTGGTTGACGAGAGCAGGATGCGCGAGATCGACGGCCGTCGCAGGCGCGCCGTCGATGAAGAGGGCGGGCGTCAGCCCTCCCCCTCCCCCACTTCACCGGCGTCGACCCCGCCGTCGTCCCCGCCGGAGTCCGGCAGACGCTCGACCGAGACGACCTTCTCGCCTTCCGCGGTGCGGAAGATCGTGACGCCCTGGCTGGCGCGGCCGACGATCCGGACCTGGTCCATCCGGGTGCGGATCATCTGGCCGCCCGAGGTGACCAGCAGCAGGTCGTCGCTCTCCTCCACCGGGAAGGCGGCGGCCAGGCGATTGCCGGCGCGGCCGCCGAGGCCGTGGGCGGTCAGACCTTTGCCGCCGCGGCCGGTGCGGCGGTACTCATAGGCCGAAGAGCGCTTGCCGAACCCGGTTTCGGTGACGGTCAGGATGAACTGCTCGGCGGCGCCCAGCTGGGCGATGCGCTCGACCGACAGGACGGCGTCGGCGACCGCCTCCTCGTCCTGCTCCACGGCCGACTCCTCTTCGCCTTCTCCATTCGCCGCGCGGCGCATCGCGTTGGAATGTTTGACGTAGGCGGCGCGCTCTTCGGGCGTTGCATCGACCCGGCCGAGGATGGCCATGGAGATGACCTCGTCGCCCTCGGCCAGACGCACGCCACGCACGCCGGTGGAGTCGCGGCCCTTGAAGACCCGGACGTCGTCGGCCTTGAAGCGGATCGCCTGGCCCAGCGCCGTGGTCAGCAGGACGTCGTCGTCGGCGGTGCACAGGCCGACGCCGACCATGGTGTCCCCGTCCTCCAGCTTCATGGCGATCTTGCCCGCGCGGTTCACGCTGGCGAAGTCCGACAGCTTGTTGCGGCGGACGTCGCCGGATCTCGTCGCGAACATGATGTCCAGATCGGCCCACGCCGCCTCGTCTTCGGGGATCGGCAGGACGTTCATGATGGTGTCGCCCGGCTCGATCGGCAGCAGGTTGACGAAGGCCTTGCCGCGCGACTGGGGATTGCCCAGCGGCAGGCGCCAGGTCTTCAGCTTGTAGGCCTTTCCGTTGGTGGCAAAGAACAGCACCGGGGTGTGCGTCGAGGCGGAGAAGACGCCGACGACGGCGTCGTCCTCCTTCATCGCCACGCCGCTGCGGCCCTTCCCGCCGCGGTGCTGGGTCCGGTAGGCGTTCAGCGCCACGCGCTTGACGTAGCCGCCATGGGTGACGGTGACGACCATGTCCTCGCGCGGGATCAGGTCCTCGTCTTCCATCTCGCCGTCGCCTTCCCCGATCAGGGTGCGGCGGGGGACGGCGAACTTCGCCTTCACTTCCTCAAGCTCCTCGCGGATGACGCCGAGGATGTTGGCGCGGTCGCTGAGCAGGGTCAGGTGGCCCTGGATCGTGCCGGCCAGCTCGCGCGCCTCGCCGAAGATGTCGTCGCGGCCGAGGCCGGTCAGGCGCGACAGGGTCAGGGCCAGGATGGCGCGGGCCTGTTCGTCGGTCAGGTTCAGCTTGTCGCCGTCGATCAGCATGGAGCGGGGATCCGCGATCAGCTCGACCAGGGCGATCATGTCGCCCACGGGCCAGGACTTGGCCTGGAGCCGCTCGCGCGCCTCGGACGGATCGGCCGAGGAGCGGATGATGTGGATGACCTCGTCGATGTTGGCCACGGCGACGGCCAGACCGACCAGGACGTGGCCGCGGTCGCGGGCCTTGGCCAGTTCGAACTTGATGCGGCGGACGACGACCTCTTCCCGGAACTCCAGGAAGGCCTCCAGGAGGGCGCGCAGGCCCATCTGTTCGGGCCGGCCGTGGTTCAGGGCCAGCATGTTGACGCCGAACGAGCTCTGCATGGCGGTGAAGCGCCACAGCTGGTTCAGGACCACGTCGCCTGAAGCGTCGCGCTTCAGCTCGATCACCATGCGCATGCCATGGCGGTCGGACTCGTCGCGGACGTCGGAGACGCCCTCGATCTTCTTCTCGCGGACCAGTTCGGCGATCCGCTCGATCAGGCTCTGCTTGTTGACCTGATAGGGCAGTTCGGTGACCACGATGGCCTCGCGGTCCTTGCGGATGGTCTCGATCGAGGCCTTGCCGCGCACGACCACCGAGCCGCGGCCGTCGCGCAGCGCGACGCGGGGCGCGGTCCGGCCCATGATCTCGCCGCCAGTCGGGAAGTCGGGGCCGGGCACGATGTCCAGCAGGGCCTCGTCGCCGATGCCGGGATCGTCCAGAAGGGCCAGGCAGGCGTCGACGACTTCGCCCAGATTGTGCGGCGGGATGTTCGTCGCCATGCCGACGGCAATGCCGCCAGCGCCGTTGACCAGCAGGTTGGGGATCCGGGTCGGCAGGACGGCCGGCTCCAGTTCCTTCTCGTCGTAGTTCGGCTGGAAGTCGACCGTGTCCTTGTCGATGTCGGCCATCAGGGCCGTCGCCGCCGAGGCCATGCGGCACTCGGTGTATCGCATCGAGGCCGGCATATCGCCGTCGACCGAGCCGAAATTGCCCTGGCCGTCGACCAGCATAAGCCCCATCGAGAACGGCTGCGCCATGCGCACCAGCGCCATGTAGACCGACGCGTCGCCGTGCGGGTGGAAACGACCCAGCACGTCGCCGACCACGCGGGCGCATTTCGAATAGGCGCGGTCCGGCGACATGTTCAGATCGTGCATCGAGTAGAGGATGCGACGATGCACCGGCTTGAGGCCGTCGCGCGCGTCCGGCAGGGCGCGGCTGACGATGACGCTCATCGCATAGTCGAGATACGACTTGCGCAGTTCGTCTTCGATGGTGATGGAGGCCACGTCGCCGCCACGGGGGGCGCCGTTCTCAGGGGTGATGTCGGTCAAGGAATTCGGGCTTTCGTCCGGCGGAATCGGAACGTGTTCCGCGCCCCCGGTTTCTAGCATTCATAAGGCTTTCGGGCCAAGTCGAAGGGGTCGTCCGGATCCCGCCGTCCACGGAGAAAATCATGCGCCGTCCGACCCTCGCCGCCCTCGCCGCCTCCATGGCCCTGCCGCTGGGCGCCTGCGCCTCGATGGGAGCGGCCGAGCGCGCGCCGCTGGGAGACTTCGGCGAGGCGACGCTGGTGAACGCACAGGGTGCCCGGGTCGGGCGCGCAGTCCTGACGCAGGGCCCCACCGGCCTGCTGATCCGGATCGAGGCCACGGGGATGACCCCGGGCTGGCACGGCATCCATCTGCACCAGACGGCGCAATGCGAAGGCGCCTTCACCAGCGCGGGCGGCCATATCCACGGCGGCGAAGGGGGCAAGCCGCATGGCCTGCTGAATCCTGCCGGCCCCGACGACGGCGACCTGCCCAACGTTCACGCGGACGCGCAGGGTCGAGTGATGGCGGAGGTGTTCACGCCGCGCGCCCGCATCTCGGCGACGGGACCGGGCGCCTGGCTTTGGGACGAGGATGGCTCGGCCATCGTCATCCACGCCAATGCCGACGACCACACGACCCAGCCGATCGGCGGCGCGGGGGATCGCGTCGCCTGCGGAATCCTGGCCGCCGGCTGAGTCGGCGCGATTCAGGCCTTCGCCGCTCCGGCCCTGAGACCCCGCTCGGCGAGGGCCACCACGCCGACGCCGCAGATTGTCAGCGCCGCGCCGGTCAGGATCTGGACGGTCAGGACGTCGCCCAGCCACAGCGCGCCGATCAGGATCGACACCACGGGCGTGGCCAGCAGATAAGGCGTGACGCGCCCCGCCTCTCGCCTCTGGACCAGCCAGAACATGAGGGTGGTGGCGACGATCGAGGAGGCCAGCCCGGACCACAGGACGGTGCCCCAGACCAGCGGCGTGGCCTGCGCAGCCGCCTCGAACTGGCCGCGCTCCCACAGGGCCGAGCCCGCGGCGAGCGTGGGCACGCAGGTCAGGGCCAGCAGGCCCTGCATCTTCAGCGGCGGGATGGAGGTGGTGCGGCGCGCGACGACGGTCGTCAGCGCCCAGGCCGCGCTGGCGCCGACCACGATGACTATGGCCTGCCAGTCCTCGAGCGCGTGCGGATCGGCGGCCATCCAGGCGATGCCAAGGAAGGCCACGACCAGACCGGTCAACGCCAGAAGCGTGAGCCTTTCGCCGAGGATCAGGAAGGCGAACAGGGCCGTGAACGGGATCCAGAGCTGCGTCGCCACCGAGGCCGGGCTGACGTCGTTGGCGAGCGAGAATCCGAGATAGATCAAGCCATAATGGACGGGTCCGCCCATCAACACGATCAACAGCAGGCTCTTCCAGTTTGGAAACGGCGGCCGCACGAAGGGCAACAGGCAAAGGCCGGCGAGGCCGAACCGCAGCGCGGCGGCAAAGAGCGGCGGCAACTGCTCGGTCGCCACCTTGGCCGCGGCGTTGTTCGCTCCCCAGATGACGACGATCAGCAGGATGGCGCCGATCTCGAGCGCGGTCAGGCGGTGGGGCGTCGGAGAGGTCACCGTCGCGCTATGGCATGCGGCGTCGCGTCACGCCCCTCAAACCGGGTGACGAACGGTTACGGTCAGGCCGGCTTGGCGATCATCAGCCAGTAGATGCCCAGCACCGCGGCGAAGGCGGGGAAGCCGAGGGCGAACCAGATCCGGTAGAGGCGGTCGTACCGTGCGGGCAGCGGCGCGCCGGATGCGGCGGCCGCGCGCGCGAGGTCGCGCAGGCGGATCTGGATCGCCACCACAGGCAACCAGCAGACGCCGGTGAGGACGTAGAGGCCGTAGGCCCAAAGAAGCCACGGCTCGGTCAGGGCGTAGCCCTGCAGACGGATCAGGGTCACGCCGCTGAGCGGCTGGACCACCACGGCCACGGCGGTGAACAGGGCGTCGGCGACCACGACGGCGCCGGCGACGTGGGCGATCGCCGCGGGGTCGCGCGCGCGGTTGGCCCAGACCATGAAGAAGGCGATGCCCATGCCGGTGCCGAACAGGACGGCTCCGGAGAGGATGTGGATCATCTTCACCGCGACGTAGAGGTCCATCAGCGGCGGGCCTCCGTGGCGGCGACGTAAAGGGCGAGGAGGATGCCCGGCAGGACCTTCAGCCAGGGCCCGAGCGGGTCCAGCCAGAGGTGCGGCAGGCTGAGGGTGCCGGCGATCAGATAGCCGACGGACACAAGCGCCATGCCGACGGCGGCGCGGGCGGACCAGGACCGCTTCAGGATCGCCATGCCGAGCAGCAGATCGACGACGGCCCCGCCTCCGGCGATCCACGGCGAAAGGTCGCCGAAGCCGCCCGCCTGAAGCGTGGCCACGGAAGCGTCCCAGCCCCAGCGGAGCGTGATGATGCCGGTGGCGATCCAGAACAGGCTGAGCGTGACGATCGCCAGCGGCCTCACGAACCACAGCCGGGCGTGATGGACGTCCTGGACCGAGGCCGGAACCTGCCGCAGCACGACGTCGAAGCCGCGCGGCGGCCGTCCCAGCGCGGACGGCCACGGGGCGTCCCGGCCGGCCACGTCGTGGTTCATCTGCCGCAAGGAGGTGGTGCGCAGCGGCGAACTCCAGCCCAGGTGGCCGAGGAAGTCTCCGACCGCCAACGCCGGTCGGGCCATCGAGCGCGGCACTCGCAGCACCGGCGCGGGGGGCAGGCCCAGCCACGCGCGATATCGCCGAAGCAGGTCGGCCTGGCTCACCGCCTGCGGGCCGCCCAGGTCTGCAGTCAGTCCCGGAGGGGCGTCGGCCGCCGCCACGATCGCCTCCGCCAGATCTTCGGCGAGGATGGGCCGGAAGACCTGCTCCCCGCCGACCATCGGCATGACCAGGGGGAAGGCCGCCAGGGCGCGGATCAGGCCCGTGCCGCCGAACGCCCCGCGGCCGATCACCAGCGAAGGGCGCAGGATGACCCAGTCCAGCCCGGAAGCGGCGACCATGCGTTCCGTTTCCGCCTTGGTCCGCGCGTAGTCGGTGCCTGCCGCGTCGTCGGCTCCGACGGCCGAGAGGTGGATCAGACGATGCACGCGGGCGGACCGCATCGCGGCGATCAGGCGGCGCGGACCGTCGACGTGGGCCGCGATCAGGCTGTCATCGGCACCGTCCTGAAGCGCGCCGACGCAGTTGACCACGGCGTCCGCGCCGGAGAGGGCGGCGGCCCAATCGGCGTCCGGATCGGCGAAGTCGAGAGCGACCCAGTCGAACGCGGGCGCGCGCCGGGCCGACCTGGCCGGTCGGCGAGCGGCCGCGCGCACCTCCCAGCCGGCCCGGTCGAAGGCGGCGGCGACCTGGGCCCCGATGAAGCCGCCCGCACCGAGGATCAGGACGCGCCGGCTCACCCCAGCACCCTGTCGGCGAGGTTGAGGCCGGCGTCGGGCAAGGCGCACCAGCGACGGCCGGGAAAAAGCCGACGTCGCCGGGCGATCTGGTCGTAGATCGCGTCGCGCACGGGTCGCGGAATCAGACGAAGGACGGTCACCGCGGCGTGGGGCCAGCCAAGTCGAGACGCCACGCGGATCGAGCCTTCGGTCTTGCCGAAGGCCCGGCCGTCCTCAAGCAGCAGCATGGTCGAAGGATCGTCGGGGTCGAGGCCGTGGTGCGCCATCAGGGCTTGGCCGAGCGGGGACTGAACCGGCGCGAGACGAAACAGGCCGGCCCTGTCGCGCTTCAGGATCGTCCGCGCCCAGCCGGAGCACAGCGCGCAGTCGCCGTCGAACAGGACGAGGGGCCGGTCGTCGGGAAACGCCGGGACCGCGGGGTCCGCGCGCCAGCTGTAGCCCCCCTGCCCCACCCTGCGATCAGAACGGAATGTCGTCGTTCAGGTCGTAGCTTTCCTTGGGCCCCGACGACTTGGGCGCCGGGCCGCCGGAGAAGCCGTAGTCGTCGTCAGAACGGCCCCCGCCCGAAGACGCCCCGTCGCCTCGGCCGCCGAGCATGGTCAGGTTGCCGTTGAAGCGCTGGATCACGACCTCGGTGGTGTACTTCTCAACGCCGTTCTGCTCGTACTTGCGGGTCTGGAGCGAGCCCTCGACGTACACGGTCGAGCCCTTCTTCAGGTAGTTCTCGCAGACCTTCACGATGTTGTCGTTGAAGATCACGACGCGGTGCCACTCGGTCTTCTCCTTCCGCTCGCCCGTCGACTTGTCGCGCCAGGTCTCGGACGTCGCCAGCGACAGGTTGGCGACGCGGTCGCCGTTGTTGAGCGAGCGGATTTCCGGGTCCTTGCCCAGATTGCCCACCAGGATCACCTTGTTCACGCTTCCGGCCATTGCAGGCTCCTTGTTCTCGGACGTTTAGGAACGCATAGCCGATCCCGGCCGGATGTTCCAGATTTGTTCTGGTTCAGCCCGCGGGTGCGGCCTGCTCGGGCGGGGCGATGACGCCGACGGGACGGCCGTCGATGTCCCGCTGGATGGCTCCGGGAATGGCCAGGCGACCGTCTCCCGTGCGCGCCAGGAAGAAGTATCGTCCACCCGTCAGGGAGTCCCCCACCTTCACGCCTGTGGCGTCGATGAAGATGAACTTGCCCTGATAGGATCCCATGATCTCGCGGTTGGAGCCGCCCATGCCGAGGAAGCGCAGACGCATCTCCTCGAGGCGCGCTGCGCAGTGCTCCATCTGCGGCTGGTCGCGGGCGACGACGTTGAAGCGCACGCCGCTCTCCTCGGCCTCGTCGGGCACGACGTAGTAGCAGACGCCCGGATCGTAGGGAGCCTCGACGGCGCTGGAACAGGCGGCGAGGGAGGCCAGCGCCGCGGCTCCGGCGAGGAAGGTCAGGCGCATCAGTTGATCGGGCCCAGATTGCAGCGACGGTCCTGCTCCACCAACGTGCGGAAGTCGGCGTTGTTCTCCGACCGCTCCACGCGGCCCGGGACGAGTCGCAGGGTCGTGTTGCCCCACCGGCCGTAGAGGGCGTCGCCCGGGCGCACGCAGGTGCCCGAATAGAGGGCCTGGACGCAGGCGGAGAGGCTCATGCTCGACGACACGGCGCGCCAGTCGCCGCCGACGTGGCGCAGGCAGCTTTCACCGGCCGCCGCGACGGGCTGGCCGGCGTCCGTGACGGGTGGAAGGTCAGGCATCGGTTCCTGGTCGATCAGCGCCGAGGGCTCGACGGGCGGTGGGGCCAGCGAAGCCGTCGGGGCGGCGGCGAGGGCGCCCGTTTCGTCGATGCCGACGTCCAGCGCGTCGGTGGCCAGACCGTTGCGCTCGGCGCACTGGGCCAGGGTGGCCATGCCGACGAAGCGCCCGGCGACGAAGCAGCGCAGTTCGCGCGTGCTCTCCAGTGCCGGGGCGTCGGCCACGTCGACCGTCAGACCGCCCTGCGACGCCGGCGGCGCCGTGGTCGGGGCGGGTCCGCGCCCGAACCACAGGGCCAGCGAGACGGCCACGATCAGGACCGCGGCGGCGCCGGCGATCAGGAAGACTCGGTTGTCGGACGGCGTGGCCATGGGGATCGCTCGCGGAGGCTTCCCCCTCAATGACCCGCCGACGCCGGGGGCGTCAACCGTGAAGCCGAAGACCGCCGGTCAGCCGCCGAGCCGCGCGAGGGCGGCCTGATAGTTGGCGATCTGATTGCTCAGATAGGCGGGCACGGCGCCGGACGCGGCCCCGGTCGCCGTGGTCGGATTGAGCGCGCGGTAGGCGTCGCGCACGGCCTTCATCGCGGCCTGCAGGCGCTCGCCGGCGGCCTTGACCGCATCGGCGTTCGCGAGGCTCAGCGTGCGGGGCAGGTCCAGACCGAAGGTCCTCGCCTCTCCCTCGCCCGCCGTCGGCCCGATGAAACCGGCGGACAGGCCGAGACCGGCGAGGGCGTCGCGCCCGGGCTCGCCTGCTGTGAAGACCGCCCCCTCGCGGCCGTCGCGAGCCATGATCGACAGCCGCTGCAGGCCGGCGAAGGCGGCCTCGAGCCCCGGCGCCCCGTCGGGCTTGGCGGATTCCGAGGCCACGGTGACCTTGAGCCGGCCCAGGGACGCGCCTTCGATCTTTCGGGCCAGGGACTGAAGCGTGTCGCGCGCGTCGACGGTGACGGCCACCGCCCGCCCGCCGCCGGGCGGCGTGACGTAGAAGCGGTCGCCGGGCCGAAGCGCGGTCGCCTCCACGAGACGCTTGGAGTCGGACTGGGCGATCTCCCCCTTCGGGAGGCCCAGCCGATCCAGCACGCCAGCGGCGCCGGACGCCACGGCCAGGGTCGCGGGCTTCGCCTGATTGCCCTCGCCCGCCCAGTCGCGGGTCCATTCCACCGCGCCCGTCAGGGGGTCGAGCCGGGCCAGATAGCCGCGCGTGGCGGCGTCCTCCCCGGCATCCGTCGGCCGATTGGAAACACCGGTGATCCAGACCTTGCCGTCGTGGACCTTCACGTCGGCGACGTCGTCGTTTCCGGTCCCGCCGAAGTACGTCAATCGATCGTCGGCGGAGACGGCCAGATCCGCGTCCAGGGCGATCACATAGGCGTCGGCGCCGCCGGAGTGGGCGTTGGTTACCATGCCGACGTTCAGCGCCGCGTTGTGGGTCGTCCCCGACACGATCACGCGGCCGCCTTCGACGGCGATCCCCGCCGGTTCTCCGCCGGCCGTGCCGAGGTCGCGCTGGGCCGCCAGCGTCGGCTTGCCGGCGCCGTCCAGCGTCCACTTCCGTACGACCAGCCGGCCGTTCTCGACGCCCGTGGTGAACACGTCCTGGCCGACGGCGACCGACGCCGAGACGGTGTCGTCGCCCGTCGAGCCGAACTGGGCGACCCCCACGGCGGCCGCCGAGAAGGGAGCGCCGGGATAGAGCTGGTCCGCCCGAAAACTCTGGACGTAGCCGTCCCAGCCGCCGACCTGGGCGGCGCCGGTCATCGCCGACCTCGCCCGACCGGCCACCACGACCGTCCCGTCCGCGGCGAAGGAGACGGAGGTCGCCTCGTCCGCCGCCCGGGCCCCGCGGCGCTGGGTCCATTGTTCCGCGCCGCCGGCGTCGAAGACCGTGACGAAGCTGTCGGCCTCGGTCGGAACGTCGCCGGATTTGCCCGGCTCCAGGGCCCCAACGACCGATCCGGCGACGGCGACGCGACCGTCGGCGGCGACGGACAGGGCATAGCCGTTCGCCTGGCTCGCGGCGCCGAGGGTGCGGGTCGATACGACGCGGCCGGCGGAGTCGAGGCGCACCAGGGCCACGTCGGACGTGCCCTTGATCGCTTGATCGGCGACCGCGCCGTCGACGTCGGCGACCAGCCACAGGCCGCCGTCGGCGGCGGAGGCCGAGGCCCGGACGGCGGAGTAGCCGTCCGGTAGGGCGGTCTGGGAGACGCGGCCGTCGACCCACTGGGTCTCGCCGACGCGCGGGGCCGTGGACGGTGCGCCGCCGCCCTGATCCGACTGGAACTTGAGAACCTCGTGCGCGCCCGTCTTGCCTGAGGCTTGGACGACATAGACGGCGTCGCGGGGCGCCGCCTCGGAAAAGGAGACGGCCTCGGACGTGGAGCCGCGGATCGCCAGAGCCCAGCGATCAGGTCCCGCCGGAAGGGTCACGGCCTTGCCGTTGACGGTGACGGTCCTGGGTTCGGCCTTGATCGCCTCGCGGCCCAGTCGGGTCTCGACGCCGGCCGCCTGAAGCGCGTCGTTGACGTGCTTGAGCACGGCGTCGAGCGTGCGAGGCGTGGCGCCCATGTCGGCCAGGTCGATCTGGACCGGCGTCGTGGTCGTCGTCGTGCCGATCGTGTTCCGGATGCCGATGGTGAAGGCGACGTCGCCCTGGAAGGCGGCCACCACCTGGTCGGTCGCCCCTTCGTGGATGGGCGCAGTGATCGAGATCGCCGAATCCCGGCGGACGGCGGCGGTCGTCTTCGAGATCGCCGCGGTCGTGCCCTGGACCATCCGGACGTCCTGAAATTCAGCGCCCCCCAGCCACGTGCCGATTTCCGAGAGACCTGAGGCGAACCGCTTCTGAAGCAGGGTCAACTCCGAGGTGGAGATGCCCTTCACGGACGCGCGGTTGGTCAAGGCGGTCAGGGTCTCGAGACCCTGATAGAGGGCGAACAGGCGCTTGTAGTCGCCGGAGGCGTCCGCGGCGTCGAGGGCGTAGGCGTCCTCGTCGACGAGGCGACGACCGCCCAGCGCCGCGCGGACGCGCTCGTCGGCCTGCGGCACGGCCGCCCCGCTCGACCACGGCGCCGTCGGCTGACGCTTCTTCGCCGCCAGCACGCCGGACGCGCTGAAGCCGGAGGACAGGGACGTCCCCCCGAACAGGCCCAGAAGATAGCTGTTGTCGATCATGTGGACGCCTGGATTCAGGGTCTTCGATCGGCGCTTACGCCGGGTTAACGTCCGCCTGCGGAACGGTGTTCGCACCGATTCGTTAAGACGCCGCCGATCCGTCACCACCGCCGAAGGGTATGATGCGATGATCCGTCCGCGTTCGCTGTTCGCCGCCCTGCTGTCTCTCTACGGCCTCGCCGCGAAGCCCGGCCCCCGCGTGAGGCCCGGCCCGATCCAGATCGGCGCCCGCTCGGGCGGCCTGACCTACGCTTCCCGGCGCTGATCTAGCCGCGGAACAGCGACAGGATGACCTGCGGCGCCTGGTTGGCGATCGACAGAGCCTGCGCCCCCAGCTGCTGCTGGACCTGAAGCGCCTGAAGCCGGGCGCTTTCCTTGGCCAGATCTGCGTCCACCAGATTGCCGACGCCGGATTCCAGCGTGTCGGACAGCTTGCCGACGAACTTCGCGTGCGCGGAAATCTGCTTCGATTGGGCGCCGATGTCGCCCAGCGCCGAGTTCAGCTGGGTGATCGAGTCGTCGAGGGCCGCCAGGGCCGACGTCGCACCGGTGACCGTCAGCAGTGAGTTCGCCAGCGAAACCTCGATGATCGAGCCGCCCAGCGTGAGGTTCTTGGCCGACAGGGTGACGGTCTGCGTCGCGTCCGAGTTGGCCAGGAAGCGAATGCCCGGCGTCACGGTGCCGTTGAAGATGTTGGAGCCGTCGAACGTCGCGTTCTGGATGGCCGAGTTGATCGCCCGCAGGAGAGCCTGGAAGTCGTTGTTCAGCAGCTGGCGCGACTGGGTGCCCAGCGACTGGTCCTTGGCCGCCACAACCTTCTCGCGCAGCTGATTCAGGAGGTCCGAGATGCTTTCGCCGGCGGCCAGCGCGACGTCCGAGATCGCCGTGGCGCGATCCAGGCTCTGCTTCACGGCCCCCAGTGAGGAGATGTCGGCCCGCTGCCCCTGGGCGATGGCCCAGATGGCGGCGTTGTCCTTGGCGCCCTGGACCTTCAGGCCCGTCGAAATGCGGCCCTGGACGTCGCCGAGCCGGTCATTGGTGCGCGACAGGTTCTGCAGCGCGATCTGCGCGGCGGTGTTGGTGTGGACGCTGTTCGTCATCCGGCCCCGAGCCTCTTTGAGTTCGGGCCAAGGCTATGGGGCGAGTCGTGTGCGTATGGTTAACGGCGATTCACCACGACGAAACCCGCGCGGCTCGGGAGCGGCGCGGCGGCGATCCGGAGATCCGGACGGTTCAGGCGCTGGTGTCGATCACCGAGCCTGAGGCGTAGTTCGGGCCCTGCATGAGTTCGACGACCTTTTCGCGCGGCACCTGCCGCACGATCTCGCCGGTCAGCCGGTCCAGGGTCTTGTAGATGTAGGAGCCCGCGCTGGGCCCTTCCTCGATCACAAGTCTGTACCTGGCCGCCTCTTCAGCCTGCCGCGAGGCCGGCGAGCGGTCGAAGTCGCCCGACGTCGCGGCTCCCGAAGGGCCGGCGACCGGGGCGATGCGGCCTATTCTGGCATTGGTTTCCATCTCTCCTTACCGGCCGTTCGGGCCGGCGCCTCCATTGGAGGGCTTTCCGGACGTGCCGGCGGGCGGATCCCGGAGGAACCGCCCGCCGTACGTCTTGGGTCTGCCCTTAGCGGAAGAGTCCGAGCAGCATCGACGTCGACGAGTTGGCGATGGACAGCGCCTGCACGCCCAGTTGCTGCTTCGTCTGCAGCGCCTGGAGGCGAGCGCTTTCCTTGGCCAGGTCGGCGTCGACCAGGTTGCCCACGCCGGTCTCGATCGTGTCCTGCAGCTTGCTCACGAACTTCAGGTGAGTGCTGAGCGAGTTCGAGCCCGTGCCCAGACGGGCCAGAGCCGACGACACGTTGTCGATCGAGGTGTTGATCACGCCCAGGGCGGTGTTCGCCAGGGTCGCGGTGCCGATGGTCGCCGTGGCGGCCAGGGTCACGTTGGCGCCGCCCAGCGACAGGTTCTCACCCGCCACCTTGATGGTGGAGCCGGTGGCGTTCGACAGGGCCTTGAAGCCGTTCGTGCCGGTCGAGTTGTCCAGCAGGTTCACGCCGTTGAACTTCGCGTTGTTGACCACCGTGGTGATCTGGTCGCGAATGGACTTGAAGTCCTCGTTCAGGGCCTTGCGGGCCGAGGTGGTCAGCGAGGTGTCGCTGGCCGACAGGGCCTTTTCCTTCAGCTGGATCAGCAGGTCCGAGACCGATTCGCCGGCGGCGATGGCCACGTCCGTGGCCGACTGGCCGCGCTGGAGGCTGTCCTTGACGGCATTCAGAGCGCCGATTTCCGAGCGCTGGCCCTGGGCGATGGCCCAGATGGCGCCGTTGTCCTTGGCGGTCGAGATCTTCTTGCCGGTGTTGATCCTGCCTTGCACCACGCCCAGTTCGGAGTTGGTGACCTGCAGGTTCTGGAGGGCGATCATCGCGCCCACGTTCGTGTTAACGCTGTTCAGCGCCATGGCACGTAGTCCTTCTTTCAAGGTGTCCGACGCCATTTTGGCTGCCGGGAGCGTTTTGCTCGGCAGTGATGGCAGCAAGGACGGGGCCAGGAGGCCGCCCGGCCTCTGAGAGCCTACCCGTTGTTTTCGCTTCGGTACTTCTCGTTCACCACGTCGGGAGCCCGGCAATCATTGCCGGGACCGACCCTCGCGGCGGCAAGTTCTGCCGGGCGACCGGGCAGAACTTGCCCGGTTAGGGGTCGGCCAGAAGCCGCTCGGCCCTCAGCGCCTCGACGGCGAGGCGGCGCGCGCCGTCGCACTCCACGAGGGCCGCTCCCCGCTCGACGTAGACCCGCTCAAGGTCCGCCTGGGTCGGCGTTTCCGGCAACGTCGGGAGGCGACAGGACGCCGTCGCCGCCGTCGGAAGGCTGAGGCGCCCCGGCGGCGCAGGCGTCGGGGGCGAGGCCGCACAGGCGGCGGTCAGCGTCATGAAGGCGAGCGGCGCGATCAGCCGGCAGAGGAAGGCGGGCATCCGGGGACTCCGTGGAGTGGGCGATCAGATCGGCGACGACCCGTGCGGCGTCGGCGGTCCTGCGATGATGGAAGTCGACGCGGACGGCTTGGTCGGCTTCCGCGCGGGCGAGGCGCGCGGCCGCCGCCGCCGCGGCTTCCACCTGGGCCAGTCGCGCCTCGAGATCCGAGATCCGGCGTTTCGCCCGGTCGAACGGATCCCAGCGGAAACCGAGCGCAGGCGCGGCCAGAACGACGGCGGCGGCGCATGCCAGGACGGTCGCGGCCCCGGTCAGGAGCAGGCGACGAAGGGCGGCGGGGATCATGGGTAGGCCTTTCGATCCAGTTCGAAATGCGGCCCGTCACGCAGGCGCGGCCAGTCTCCACCCCAGACGAGGGGGACGCCGCGGCGTCGGGCCGCCGCCTTCATCGCCTGGGCGATGCGCGGATAGAGCGGCCAGTCCCAGCGAACCCGACCGTCGACGAAGGCCGCCAGATCGACCGCATGACCCGTCAGATGGCGGGAGTTCAGGGTGCGGCTTGCCCCCGCCCGGACCAGTTCGGCCTGCCGGCGCGGAGAACGGAGGCCCTCGGTCACCATGAAGTCGATCGGGCTGACCGCCAGCGCCTCGAGGACCACGCCGACTAGGTCGGGGTGCACGCCCTTCAGCCGGGCGCGGGAGCGTTCGGACAGGCGGAAGCTCATGGCCGGCCTCCGATCTTCAACTGGGCGACGAAGGCGATCAGCTGCTGGGCCGTTGGGGCCACGAGGTAGAGCACCACCGTGAGGCCCAACAGCGTCATCAGCCCTTCGCACACGCGCACGGCCGCTTCGGGGCCCACCCGATCCACGGCGCGAGCCAGCAGGGCGTGCAGCCCGGCCGCGGTCAGGAAGACGAAGAGCCGGCGCCACAGCCAGCGGCCTTCCGCGAGCTGAGAGGGGGCCCCGGAGTTTCCGGTCATCGATCGTCCTCCGCGTGGGGGGCACGGTCGGGACGCGCGGGGAAGGCCGTCTCTTCGAGGCATTCCTCCCAACTGAGATGGTCGGGCAGGTCCCACATTTCGGGGTCAGGGACGCCGGGAGCGTCCAGGGGTGCGAAATGGTCCTCCATGGCTCAGCCCACGGCCGTCAGCACGACGAGACCCGCGGCTCCGGGGCCGCCGACGCCACCGACGGAGAGGCCACCTCCTCCCCCGCCGCCGCCCGCGCCCCACAGACCGCCCGCGCCGCCCGCATGACCTTCACCCGTGGCGGAGCCGCCGCCCCCACCCCCGCCCGCGCCGGACCGGCATAGTTCTACGAGAGGCGCGGCCGCGCCGACGCCCCCGGCGGCGGCGGACCCGGCCGTCCCCCCGGATGCGGACACGGCCATAACGCCGCCCGCGCCTCCGGCGCCGCCCGGGTGCGCCACATTGGCCGCGGTGACGGCGCCGCCGCCTCCGCCGCCGCCGGGTCCCTCAGGACTGGACGAGGCCGCGCCGGCGCTGGCGGCCGACGCCGCGAAGCTTGGGCCTCCGGCGTTGCCCGTCCGGCCGGCCAGTCCTCCCGAGCCGCCGGTCCCGGCCGGAGCGCCGCCGCCCCCGCCGAAGGCACGCAGCAGAGGGGTCCCGTCCAGCATCACGGCGCTGTGGCCACCGCTGCTTCCTGAGGCCCCCGACGCGCCGCCGGCCCCGCCCGGGCCGACGGCGACCGTCACGGCTCCGGCAAGTGCCTCGACGGGCCAGACGGCCTGGGCCGTTCCGCCGGCGCCGCCCCCGCCGCCGCCCATCCGCAGGGTTCCGGCAGCCGCGCCCTGACCGCCGCCGCCGCCGCCGCCCGCCCCGATCAAAAGGACCTCGATGCGGCGGGCCCACGTCGGCGGAACGTAACCACCCGGGGCGGCGAAGACGGTCGCTTCGCGCCGGAGCGTGCCCTTCGGGAAGGCGACCCGCCCGTCGGAGGGATCGACGCTCAGGCCCTCGTGCCAAACCTCGCCGTCCGGGCTGACCTTGATGCTCAGACGGTCTTCGCCGACGAGGCCGATCTCGGCCCGGGCGGCGAAGGCCGTCTGAAACACGACGGAGCCGACGTCGGCCGCGCTTTCCTTGCTCAACGAAAGGCGAACGTCGCCTGTGCCGCCGTCCGCATCCGGCAGGGCCGTGAACAGGGCGCCGTTGAGCCGCGCGATCAGGGGATTGGCTTCGTCGGCCGAGCCGCCGACGCCGAGCCGGTCGATGAAGTCGACGGTTCCCAGGACGTCGCCGAGCGACACCCAGCCTTCGCCCGTGCGGATGACGGCGCGCCCTTCGTCGATCACGAAGGCCATGGCGCCGACGGGCGGGTCGAGCCGGACCCAGCCGCCGTCCTGGAAGGCGGCGACCGACCCCTCCTCCATCAGGGTCCAGGCCGAACCGGTCGCCCCGGCCGGCAGCAGCCAGGCTTCGCCGTCCGCGGGGTCCCCAGGCTGGACCGCGAGGGCGCGACTCGAGACGCCCAGGTGCACCAGGGCGTCGAGGCGGGACAGGGCGGCGTTGAGGGTGACGTGCTTCTGCAGCTGGCCGCCCGCAAGGAAGGGCATTCCCAACCGGGCGGAGGTCTCATCGGACATGTTCGGCGCTCCCGTTCAGATGTCGGGAACAGGCTGGTCCGGGCCGTCACCGACGGCGGTTTCGGGGGCGAAATCGGCCGACGAGGCTTGATGCGGATGAGCAATTCGGCGCCGGCCGTCATAACGACGGCTCACGCGCCGCCGCATCCCGGGGACGGGGAGGCCCACGGAAGGGCTTGGGGAGGACCTCCCCGTCCGACGGCCGAAGCGGCGTCCATGGAAGGAGGTCGCGGCGTCGTCCGTCGACGAAGCTACGTCCGCGGGGCCGGCGCGGATGTCAGAGCCGCTGCAGGCTGCCGCTGGCGACCACCGGTCCGTCCGGCGCGTCGATCGCCGGCGTATGTCCCGGCTGTTCCATGGAGACCGCGACCTGCGCGGCTTGACCGGCGAGATCGTGCACAACGCCGCTGAGGGTGTGCCGCGAGGTGGCCGAGCCGTCGATGGCGCCCACCAGCCGCACGCCGCCTTCCGGCATCAGAAGCCAAAGGTGCGGAACCCGCGGATCGCCGTGCATCTTGTCGGTCGGCGCAAGATAGAGCTCGCCCGTGGCCGGGTCGTAGGCCAGGGTCATGGCCACGCCGCCGTCTTCCAGCGTCAGGGTGGCCACGCGCGTGATCGGCGCCGGGACCGGGGCCTGGACCACGGGCTCGGGCCGCACGATCAGGAAGATCACGGCGGCCAGACTGGCTGCCAGGGCGGCCGTCGAGCCGACGGCCCAGCGGCGCCAGAAGCGCAGGGCGGGTCCCTGATCGTTGGCCGCGCCGGTCACGGCGTCGACGCGAGGCCAGACGCCGCCGCCCGGCTCCGCGGGCGCGATCTCGTCCGCGAGGACTCCAAACCTCTCGTCCCAGTCCTCGACGCGGCGGGCGAAGGCAGGATCGGCTGCGGCGCGCGCGCGCGCAGCCGCTTCCTCGACCTCCGACAGGACGCGCAGGGACAGTTCCGCCGCCAGGGCGTCTTCGTCTTCGGCGGGGGTCAGCGGGGAGTCGGTCATCGTTCCAGACAGGCCCTGAGGCGCAGCAGGCCGCGGCGGATCCAGCTCTTCATCGTGCCCAGCGGCGTGCCTTCGGCGGCCGCGAGCTGCTCATAGGTCGCGCCCTGGAAGAAGGCGGTTCGGATGGCCGTCGAGGTGCGAACGTCCAGTTCGTCGAGACAGCCGGCCAGGCGCAAGGCCTCCTGCTTGCCCGCGACCAGGTCGTCGGCGGACGCGCCGTCGTCGGCGAGGTCGAAGGCCTCGTCGACCGGCACGGCCTTGCGCAGGGCCGCGCCCGAGCGGAGCCGGTCGATCGACCGGTTGCGGGCGATCGTCACCAGCCACGTGATCGGGCTGGCGCGCGCGGCGTCGAAAGCTCCGGCCTTGTTCCACACGGCGACGTAGGTTTCCTGCAAGACGTCCTCGGCGAGCTGTCTGTCGGACAAGATACGCAGGCAGACGCCCATCAGCTTCGCGGAGGTCGATTCGTAGACGCGGCGGAAGGCCGCGCGGTCGCCCTGTCCGACGCGCGACAACGCCGCGCTGAGCTCGTCACGGGTCAGGCTGACGCTCAATTCCACCCCCTGCAGCCGCACTCGGGCCCCGGAACGACTTGGCCGCTCGACAGGGCGGCCGTCAAGCGGGAGCGTCAGTCGTGCAGGTAGATGACGCGCTTCAACTTGCGGTCGGCGCGCACCTTTTCGACATGACGATCGTGCTCGCCACTGGCGCGCGCGTCGGCATAGGATCCCTCCACCCAGTGGGTGCTTTCGATGTGGGACTGGAGCGCCCTGGCGGCGAGGAGGTGACCGGGGAACAGCACGTCGACGACGCTGGGCACGAAGTCGAGGAATGGCACCTCGCCGACCGCCGTCGTGGCGCTGTCGAGGCCGAGATAACCGAGCATCTGCACGATCGTGCCGGCCGGCGCCTTCGCCTTGACCGCCTGGACCAGCAGCCAGCCCGCCGCCCCGACCGTGTAGGCGGTGCCGACTACGGGAATCCAGGTCAGGAGGCCGTCCAGACCGATGCCGAAGGGCCCGACGCCGATCGCCCGGTCCGACGTCTTCTTCAGACGGTCGACATTCAGCCAGATCTTCTCGATATCGGCGATGCTGCGGCGCGCCATGCGTCCCGGTCTCCCTGCCCGCCGGCCGAAACGCCCAAGCTCGAGCGCCGTTCACCATGTCACGTTTTCACGTTCGCGCGCAGATCGTTCTGGTCACCCTGGCGACCGCCGCGGCGCTCGGCCCCCTGCTGGGCATCGCCCTGGCGGACCTGAGCGGGATCGGCCACCGCTGGTTTGACCTCGCCGCCCAGTTCTCCGCGCCCGCCGCGGTCGGCGCGCTGATCGTCACCGCCGGATTCGCCCTGCTGCGCTGGAGAGTTCCCGTGCTGGCCGGAGCGGTCACGGCGGCCCTGTGCGCCGTCGCGGCCGCCCCGCAGGCCTTCACCGGAATGCCGCGGCCCGACGAGGACGCACCCTCGATCCGGCTGTATTCGGCCAACCTGTATGCGGGCAACGCCGACGTCGAGGCGATCCGCGCCAGCCTGAAGGAGGCGCGGCCGGACCTCGTCTTGCTGATCGAGGCCGGGGATGAGGTCCATGCCGCGCTGGACGACGTCCTGGACGGCCTGCCGCATCGCCACGTCTCGCCGCGCGTGGCCTGGCGCGGCTTCGGTGCACGAACCGTGATCGCCTCGCGCTGGCCGCTGGAGGCCATGCGCACCGACCCGCGCGTCCACGTCTTCAGCGCGGTGACGCGCACCCCGCTGGGACGGCTCGACCTTTCGGGCGTCCACCTGACGCGCCCCTGGCCCTACCAGGTTCAGTGGGAGCAGATCCGCCAGGCGGAGATCGCGGCGCGCGTCCCCGGCGCGCCGGGCCTTCCGCGGATCGCGGCCGGCGACTTCAACAGCGTGCCCGACGCCCGTATCGGCAGGATCTTCGCCGCAGGCAGCGGACTCCGGCCGGCTCCCGCGTTTCCCGGAACCTGGCCTGCCGCCCTGCCTTCCGCGTTGGGCGTCGGCATCGACAACGTCTGGGTCAGCGAGGGCCTCACCGTGACCGAGCGCCGCCTGGGCCGGCCCAACGGCTCCGATCACCGGCCGGTCGTCACCGTCCTGAGCCGCGCACGGCGCTGACCGCGGCGGCGAGGCGTTCGGCCGTTCCGTCCGCCGGGAAGTCGTCGGCGATCCACGATCGCTCGAACGCAAGCAGGACGGCGCCCGTCTCCGGCCCCGGAGCGACGCCGAGGCGCGCCACGTCCTTGCCCCCGACCGGCAGCCGGGGCGGCGTCCAGTCGCGGGCGACCGCGAGGGTGACGGCGGCGGCGGGCGCGTCGGGCGACTTCAACGCCCGGTCCTGGGCCGCCAGCGGGCCGATTGCATGCACCAGCCGGCGGGCGGCCCTTGGGTCGGCCGACGGCAACGACAGAGGCTCGGCCGCGTCCTCAAGCCGTTTCCACGCCGCCCGGGGCAGGCGCAGACGGCGCGCGGCCGCGGCCACGAAGACGCGGTCGTCGGGCCAGAGGGCCGAAAGGCGCAACAAGGGATCGGCCGAGCGAGCCTGCACGGCGACGAAGCGGTCCAGGTCCCCCTCCGACCCCAGCACGCGGGTCAGAACGCCGGCGACGGCCATGGCGCGGACGGCCTCCGTCGGATCCGGCGCGGCCAGAAGTTTCAGCAACTCGGACGACACGCGCTCGGCGGAAAGGCGGTCGACGCCTTCCGCCATGGCGGCGCAGGCGTCGAGGCCGTCAGGGTCAGGCCGATCATGGCCGAACCAGGCGAAGAAGCGGAAGAAGCGCAGGATGCGCAGGTGGTCCTCTTCGATCCGGCGACGCGCGTCGCCAACGAAGACGACGCGGCCCGCCCGAGCGTCGGCGACGCCCTCGCCGGTGGGGTCGAACACCTCTCCGTGGCGATCGGCATAGAGGGCGTTCAGGCGGAAGTCGCGTCGGCGCGCGTCCTCGGTCCAGTCGTCGGTGAAGGCCACCACCGCTCGACGCCCGTCGGTGGCCAGGTCGCGGCGGAGGGTGGTGACCTCGAACGGGCGACCCGCGCTGACGGCCGTGACGGTCCCGTGCTCAACTCCCGTCGGCACGGCCTTGAGGCCCGCAGCCTTCAGCGCCTCGATCACCCGCGGCGGCTCGAGGGTCGTGGCCAGATCGACGTCGCCGCCCTCGCGCGCCAGCAGAGCGTCGCGCACGCAGCCGCCGACGAATCGAACGCAGCCCTCGCCCCCCTCCGCCGTCAGCGCGTCGACGACGGCCACCGCGGCAGGGTCGGTGAGCCAGGGGGCGGCAAGCCGGATCACGCCGCACGCTCAGCGGCTGCGCGTCCCAGTCGCGACGCCAGACCGACGATCATTCCGGCGGTCGCGCCCCAGACGAGCCGGTCGTGCCAGTCGATGGACCAGAAATGCCGCCGCACGCCGTTCAGGTCATAGTGGTCGCGGCGACGGTTGGCCGGATCCGCCAGGTGTGCCCACGGCACGTGGAAGACCTCCGCCACCTCCGCCGGAGACGGGCTCAGTTCGGGCAAGGGAGCCACCCAGGCGACCACGGGGGTCACAAGATAGCCGGTGCCCGTGCGATAGCGGTCTCCCAGTCCCAGCGGACGGACCGCGGCGGGCGGCAGGCCGATCTCCTCCCAGGCCTCTCGCACCGCCGCCTCGGCCGGCCCTTCGCCGGGATCCAGGCGGCCGCCGGGAAAGGCGATCTGGCCGGTATGCCGCGCCAGGGTGTCCGCCCGGCGCGTGAGAGTCAGGCTCGGGCCCCGTTCGCCCGGAGTGAAGGCGACCAGCACGGCGGCCTCCGCAGGCGCGCCCGGCTGAGGCTCCATGCCGGGGTTGAGATCGTAGTCCGACCCCCCGGCGACCTCGTCGGCCCTCCATCCCTCGATGGGCAGGAGCACGCGCGCGAGTTGATCCGGGGTCATGCCCCCACCTCCACCGCGCCCAGATCATGCGCCTGACCGCCCGTACGCAGGATCAGCCGTCCGTTCTCGACCTTCGCGGCCTCGACCAGTTCGTAGAACACGGCTCGGGTGATCCGGGCCCAGAGATCTCCCCTCACCAGAACGCGCGGCGCCGGTTGGTCGTCCGGGCCGCGATCGACGACCATCGGGTGCTCCGCGTCCACCGTGACGTCGTCGCCCATGTCGGTCGTGAACCTCAGCGCATCGCCGCGGTCCGCGGCCACGGCCCGGAAAGGCAGGTCCTCAACCTGGATCGACAGCTTCTCCATCGGGGTGACGAGGCAGTGGCCGTCGGGGTCCTTGCGCAGAACCGTCGAGAACAGCCGGACCAGCTCCGGACGGCGGATCGGCGCGCCTTCGTGCATCCACGTGCCGTCGGCGCGGATCACGATGTCGATGCGGCCGCAGTTCGGCGGATTCCACAGGTGGACGGGCGGCACTCCGCGGGGCTTCGCGGCGTCCGCGAGGCGGTCGAGGGCGTCGGGGGGCGGGCCGTCCGTCATGGGAGAAAGCTAGGCTCAGTCGCGCCGGCTGCAAACCGTCAGTCGCGCAGCCCGATGACGGCGCCCGCCGGAGCCTCCACCGAGATCGGGCGCCACAGCAGGCGGCGCGGATCCACCGGACCGGGCATCGCGGCGCCCGAAAGCTCAAGGAAGCCGAACCGGCCGAAGAAGGGCAGGTCCCCGACCAGCAGGACGCCCGCCACGCCCTCGCGCGCGGCGCATTCGAGGCTGGCCTCGACCAGGGCGGCGCCGAGGCCGGCCCTCCGCTCGGTGGCGTCCACCGCGATGGGGCCGAGGAAAAGGGCCCGCGTCTCGCCCACGCGGATGCGCCAGAGGCGGACGGAGCCGATCACGCGGCCGTCATGGCGGACCACGAGGCCGCAAGCCGGCGACGACGTCTCGCGCAGCCGTTCGGCCGTCTTGGCGTGACGCCCGGGACCGAAGGCGGAGTCGACCAGGGCGGTCACCTGACCGGCGTCGGCGGGGGTCTCCGGTTCGACCGGGGGAAGGTTGGCGGGCGCGGGCTGAGCGGACATGGGCGCGCGCCTTTACGCCCGCGCCGATCCGCCTGCAATCGGGATCAGCCGAAGTTGGGCGCGCGCTTCTGGCTGAAGGCCATGAAGGCCTCCATCGCCTCCGGGCTGCGCATCTGCGCTCCGAACGCCTCACCCTCCGCCTGCATCAGCGTCCAAAGGCGCTCGGCGTCGCGCATGAGGGCCTTGGTCTTGCGGATGGAGTTGGGGGCGCGGGCCGCGAGCTTCTCCGCCAGCTCCCTCGCGACGACCTCGACCTGTTCGGCCGGGACGGCGCGGTTGGCCAGACCCCAGGTCAGGGCCGTCCGGCCGTCGATCGGCTCGCCGAGGGCGAACACCTCGAAGGCGCGCTGGTGTCCCAGCACATGCGGGAGCAGCATCGACGACGCGGCCTCGGGCGCCAGCGCCAGGTTGACGAAGGGCGCCGACAGCAGGGCGTCTTCCGCCACCACAACCATGTCGCAGTGCAGCAGAAGGGTCAGACCGATGCCGACCGCGCGCCCGCGCACGGCGGCGACCGCGGGCTTGTCCAGATCGGCCAGGGCCTTGAGGAAATGGAATACCGGAGCGTCCGTCAGCTGCCCCTCGCCGGAGGCCCCGATGGCGATGAAATCCGCGATGTCGTTTCCCGCGGAGAAGCTGTCGCCCTCGCCCCGGAACAGGATCACCCGCACGGCGTCGTCGTCGCGGGCGCGACGCGTCGCCTCGGCCAGGGCGGCGTACATGGCCTGGGTGATGGCGTTCTTCTTCTCCGGGCGCGACAGGGCGACGGTCAGGACGCCGTCGGTCAGTTCGGTGCGGACGTGGTCGGTCACGAGGCGTCTCCGGTCAGGACGGTCCAGCGGTCTGCGCCGTCTTCGTCCGGCGCTCGCCGGACACGGCCCTGCCGCTCAAGGTGGTTGAGATGGGCGATCGCCTCGCCGGTGGCCATGCCCAGCAGGCCGTCTCCCACCGGACGGCCGAAGAGGGTCGCGAACACGTCGACGGCGCGACACGGCTCCTTGAGTCGGCGCTCGAGCCGCTTCAGCGACGTGGCGTGACCGCGGGCAAGGGCGTCCAGACGCGCATGCACGCCCCGGAAAGGTTCGCCGTGGGAGGGCAGAACCAGCAGGTCGGGAGGCAGAAGGCCTCGCAATTTCGCGATCGAAGCCAGCCAGTCGCCGAGCGGATCGGCAGCGGGCTCGGTCGGCCACACTGAGACGTTCGAGGAGATGCGCGGCAGAATCTGGTCGCCGGCGACGAAGACCCCGTCGCGTTCGCGCCAGAGGCAGACGTGCTCCGGGCTGTGGCCGTCGCCGACCACCACGCGCCAGACGTCGCCCCCGATTTCGACTTCGTCGCCGTCGGACAGTCGGACGTAGGTCGCCGGCAGAGCCTCGACGGCCGAGCCGAAACGCCCGTAGGCCTTGCGCCAGCCCTCGATCTGATCGTGGCTCCAGCCGGCGCGCCGGTAGAAGTCGGCGCCCGTCTCGGGGGCCGGCCCGACGTCGGCGATCAGCATGCGGCCGGTGACGTATTCCAACCGGGACATCAGAAGGGGCGCGTCGAAGCGGTCGCACAGCCAGCCGGCCAGACCGATGTGGTCGGGGTGCATGTGGGTGCAGATCACCCGCGTCACGGGCCGCCCGCCCAGAGGGCCGGACAACGCGGCCTCCCAGGCCTCCAGAGAACCCGGAGTCCGCAATCCCGCATCGACGATCGTCCAGCCGTCGCCGTCCGCGATGGCCCAAACGTTCACATGATCCAGCGCCATCGGCAGAGGAAGACGCATCCACAGAACGTCGGGGGCCACCTCGACGGCACGGCCGGCGCCGGGAATATGCGTGAAGGGATACGACAGGCTGCGTTCGCCCTCGCCCGTCGAGCCGCCGTCAGCCACTGTGCGTCTCCAAAAACAACCCGCTCACATAAGCCGATGCGGCTTGCCGCGTCCAGACACGGACATGCCCGCGCCTTGACCCTGCCGCATCCACAGGTCATCCCTGTCGGCTGGTCATTCAGAGGTTCCCCATGTTGAAATCCCTCGCAGTCGCAGCGGCGCTCGGCCTGCTGGCGGCGACCCCCGTCGCGGCGCAGAGCGTCGACGGCCGGTCCGTCTACGACACCGTTCCGCAACCTGGTGACGAGCCCGTGGTTCAAGGTCGTCGGGAAACCTCCGCTTCGCGTCTGCGGGATCGGGAGCGCAGCGAGATGCGCGACGCCGCCGCCGGCCAGCCCACCAAGGAGATGGTGATGGCTGAGGTCACGCCTCTCGCCGCCGCCGCCGCGCCCTCCTGCCAGCCGACGGACGCGGCCTTGCTCGGCGCGCGCGAGGACGGCGTCCGTCTCTACGAGATCGCCTGCGCCACCGGCCCCGGCTACGTCATCGAGGCCGCGGCCGCGGGTCCGAAAGCGCACGATTGCGTGTTGCAATGGAGCTTCGGCGTTCTGGCCCGCGAGGCCGACCCCGCCGCCAACGTCGGCCTGCAATGCGCGCTGCCGGGCAACCAGAATCCGACCCAGGTGATCGCGGGCTACGGCCGCGAGCTGGGCCTGAACTGCGAGGTCGACCAGGCCGTGGCGACCGCCGTCGACGTCTATGAGATCGGCTGCGCCGGTCGCGACGGCTGGCGTCTGGAAAAGTCCGCTGCCGGCTGGTCGTCGACGGAATGCTGGCAGTTCGCGCTGCGGACGGACGGCACGTGCCGCTACACCAGCCGCGAGGAAAGCGCGGCGGAGTGGCCCAAGCTCGTGGCCGGCAGCGACGCCGCGGCCTGCCAGATCGAGGACGTGGCGTGGATGGGCGACAACGCCGAGCGCGGCTCGTTCTATGAGCTGAAGTGCTCGTCCGGCGAAGGCGTGATCGTGCGCTTCAAGGACGGCGCGGCGCAGCAGACCTACTCCTGCATCGACGCCCAGCAGATCTTCCGCAAGCCGTGCAGCCTGACGCCGACCGAGGCGCCCGCCGCCGCGCCGGCGCCCTCGGGCGGTCGCGCCTGATCTGAATCGATCACATACGGGGGCTCACACCCCCTTCCGATAGGGGCCGACGCGGACTAGCGTCGGCCCCTATGCGCATCGCCACGTGGAACGTGAACTCGGTCAACGCCCGTCTGCCCACCGTGCTGGCGTGGCTGGAGGCCGCCCAGCCCGACGTGGTCGGCTTCCAGGAGATCAAATGCCTGGACGAGAAGTTCCCGCGCGAGGCCTTCGAGACTCTGGGCTACAACGTCGAGACCCACGGGCAGAAGACCTACAACGGCGTCGCCCTGCTCTCGAAATTTCCGATGTCCGACCTCCGACGCGGCCTGCCGGGTGAAGACCGGTCGGGCGTCGAGGTGGACGGACCTCAGTCACGCTACGTCGAGGCGCTGATAGAAAGCCCGCGCCCCGTGCGCGTCGGGTGCCTCTATCTGCCCAACGGCAATCCGGTCGACACGCCCAAGTTCGCCTACAAGCTGGACTGGTTCGGGCGGCTTCACGCCCATGCCGCCGACCTGCTGAAGCAGGAGGAGGCCTTCACCCTGATGGGCGACTACAACGTCATCCCGACGCCGGACGATGCGAAGAACCCCGCCGCCTGGGTGACCGACGCCCTGTTCCAGCCGGAAAGCCGTGCGGCGTTCCGCGCCCTGAAGGGTCTGGGCCTGTACGACGCCGGCGAGCTGGGCCGCCAGCCGCCGGGGGCCTACACCTTCTGGGACTATCAGGCCGGCGCCTGGCAGCGCGACCACGGCATCCGCATCGACTTCCACCTGCTGTCGCCGCAGGCGGCCGACCGCTTCAGGGCTGTTGAGACGCACCGGGACGCGCGCGACATGGACAAGCCGTCGGACCACGTGCCGGTCGTCGTCGAGCTGGAGGACTGAGCCTTGGGCGAGGCGATCCGGCTGTTCCTGCTGGTCGCCCTGGTCGCGGCGGCCGGCACCACGGGGGTGCTGGGCCTCGCCTGGTGGATGGAGCCGGAGCGCCGGATGCGCCGCGCCATGCTGAAGTCGCTGGGCGCGCCGGCGGAGACCGAGGCCTATTCCGCCGCGGAGGGGCGCGCGGCCGGGCTGGACTTCGAGGGAGGGCAGATCGCCGTGCTGTGGGATCGGGGAGGATCCGGCCTCGTCTACGCGTTCGAGGAGATCGAGGGCGGCGAGGTGATCGTGGACGGCCACGTCCTGGCCCGCGTGCGGCGCGGCGAGGCGCGGAAATCGCTGGACGTCCTGGCACCGGATGCGGAGCAGGTGGTGCTGCGCCTCATGTTCGCCGACGCCCGGCACCCGGAGTTCGAACTGGACCTGTGGAACGTGACGTCGCCGACGCAGACCGGGTCGCCCGCCGAGGCGCTGCGGCTGGGGCGGCGCTGGCTGTCGCACCTCGAGGCCCTGCTGCGCGGTTGAGCGGGGGAACGGCGGGCGTTAGAAGCGCGCTTCCCTTCCGCCTCCCCTGCCGAGAATTCCCGTGGCCCGTCTGTTCGACGCCTACATCATCGCCGACTGGACCGCCGCCGAAGGCAAGAAGCTGGGCGACAACTCCGTCTGGATCGGCGTCGCCAAGCGGGACGTGCGCTTCCGCCTCTATTGCGAGACGCACAACGTCGCGACGCGGGCGGAGGGCGAAAAGCTGATCGCCGACCTGCTCGCCGACCACCGCAAACGCGGTGACCGCGTGTTGCTGGGGTTCGACTTCAATCTCGGTTATCCCGCGGGCACGGCGAAACGGCTGGGGCTGGACGGCACGCCGTGGTCGGCCATGTGGAAATTCGTGGCCACGAACGTCGTGGACAAGGCCGACAACACCAACAACCGCTATCAGGTCGCGGCGAAGATGAACCGGCTGATGACCGACGCCGCATGGCCGTTCTGGGGCGCGCCGGCCAAGCAGACCCAGCGCTGGCTGACGGCCACCAAGCCGCCGGAGGGTTCGGGCGACATGCCGGAGTTCCGCGCCACCGAACTGGCGGTCAGGAAGAGCAGGCTGCAGCCCAAGAGCGTCTGGCAGATGCACGGCGCGGGCGCCGTCGGGGGCCAGACCCTGGTGGGCATCGCCGCAGTGCGGCGGCTGATGGACAGGCTGGGCGAGAGCGCCGCCGTCTGGCCGTTCGGCACGGGCTGGCGCAAGCTGGACGTCTCCGACGTGGAGCCACTGTCGACCCTGATCGTCGAGGTCTGGCCGTCGATGTGGGACGCCAGGGCGAACCCGGGCGAATTCAAGGACCAGGCGCAGGTCCGGGCGACCGCCGAACACCTCGCGCAGATGGATGAAGCGGGCACGCTGTCGACCGCCTTCGCGCCTCCCAAGGGGGCGTCCGGGGACCTGATCGCCAAAGTGGAAGGCGAAGAGGGCTGGATCCTCGGCGCCTGACCGGCGTCAGTCTTCCCGCACGAAGTCCTGGGCGAACTCCGGGGCGGCGTCGTCGAGGTCCAGCAGGTCCTCGCCGTCCTCGCTGGCGCCCGGCTGGGGCACTTCGAAGCCGGCCGGGATGGCGAAGTCCAGCAGGCCGGCCGCCTTCATGTCCTGCAGCCCCGGGAGGTCGGCCAGGCTGGCCAGACCGAAATGCTCCAGGAAGCGGTCGGCGGTGCCGTAGGTGACCGGCCGGCCGGGCGTGCGGCGGCGGCCGCGCAGGCGGACGAAGCCCATCTCCAGCAGCAGGTCCAGCGTGCCCTTGGACAGGGAGACGCCGCGCACGCTCTCGATCTCGGCGCGCGTGCAAGGCTGGTGGTAGGCGATGATGGCCAGGGTCTCCAGCGCCGCACGCGAGAGCTTGCGCGGTTCGTCGCGCTCCTCCGTCATCAGAAAGCCGAGGTCGGGCGCGGTGGCGAAGCGCCAGCGGTCGGCGACGCATTCCAGCCGCACCCCGCGGTCGCCGTAGCGGTCCTTCAGCGCCATCAGGGCCGCCGTGACGTCGGCCCCTTCCGGCAAACGACGGGACAGGTCGGCGGCCGACAGGGGCGCGGCGGCCGCGAACAGCAGCGCCTCGACCCGGCGTTCGATCTCCGCCTCGTCGGGCTGAAACTTCAAATCGGTCACGGCGTCAGCTCCAGCGGCAGGCCCTTGCCGCGCCGCTTGACGTAGAGGTCGGCGAAGATCGCCTCCTGCCGCACGTCCATGGCCCCTTCCTTCACCAGTTCCAGCCCCGCCGACAGGGTGGAGGCCAGATAGCTGGCGCGGCTGGGACCGCCGGGATCGTCCGGGTCGGCGTCGGGAGCGACGGCGGTCAGCGGCGTCCATTGCTGCACCGTCGGCAGGCGGGCGCGCAGCCAGTCGCGCGCCGCCTCCAGCGGATAGGCCTCGATGCGCTGGCCGGGCGTGTACTGCCGCCGGGCCTCGCGCCGGCGCTGGGAGACGTAGGCGCTCATCAGTCCGTACAGGTCGGCGTCGATCCGGTCGGACGGGATGATCACCGTCGCCTCCGGATCGCCACGCGTGAAGATCTCGCGGCCCAGCACGGGCCGCTGCGTCAGCGTCTCGCCCGCCTTGCGGATGGCCTCCAGCTTGCGCAGCCGAAAGGCCAGGGCGGCGGCCAATTCCTCGGCAGGCACGTCGCCGTCCTTCTCCTTCTCCGCGCGCGGAATCAACAGCTTCGACTTCAGGAAGGCCAGCCAGCTGGCCATGACGAGGTAGTCGGCGGCCAAGGCGAAGTTGCGCCGCCGCGCCTCCTGCACGAAGGCCAGGTACTGCTCGGCCAAGGTGGTGATCGACAGCTTCAGCAGATCGACCTTCTGCGCCCGGGCCAAGGCCAGAAGGACGTGAAGCGGGCCTTCGTAGCCCTCCAGATCGACCACGAAGGCGTCCGCGGCGTCGGCCTGTTCGACGGCGGTGAAGTCCAGATTGGGCTGGAAGGCCTCGGTCACGACTGCGCCTCCCCCACGTCCGGCCCCTTGGCCGCTTCCAGCCGGCCCGCCAGCAGGGCGGCGAAGCGCGACCGGGCCTCGCGCTCGTCCAGCGGCTCCGGCGTGTGGACGATGCGGGCAAGCGCGGCGGACGCGCGTCTTGCCGACTTGCCCTGCAGCTTGCCGACGCCGGCGGCGACCTGCTTCATCTCGGACATGTCGCCGTTCCAATGAACCACGGCGTCGCAGCCCGCCTTCAACGCCGCCTCGGCCCTTTCCGTCAGCGTGCCGGACAGGGCGTTCATGACCAGATCGTCGGACAGCAGCAGGCCTTGGAAGCCCAGATGCTCGCGCATCAGCTTCACCGCCTTCTTCGACGTCGTGGCCGGACGCTTCGGGTCGATGGCGGTGAAGACGACGTGCGCCGACATGGCGATCGGCATGTCGGACAGCGCCTTGAAGGGCGCGAAGTCCCAGGCGTCCAGGGCGTCGAAGTCGGCGTGGACGGTCGGCAGCTCCTTGTGGCTGTCGGCGAAGGCGCGACCGTGGCCGGGCATGTGCTTGACGACCGGCAGCACGCCACCCGCCAGCAGCCCCTCGGCCGCTGCGCGGCCCAGCTGGGCCACCGTCGCGGGATCGCGGCCATAGGCGCGGTCGCCGATGATGTCGTGGGCCCCGGGCACCGGCACGTCCAGGACCGGCACGCAGTCGACGTTGACGCCGACGGCCTTCAGGTCGTGCGCCATCAGCCGCGCGCCCAGCCGGGCCAGTTCGCGGGCGGCCAAGGGGTCGTTCGTCGCCTTCAGATAGGCCTCGCCCGGCGGATATTTCTGCCAGTGCGGCGGCCCCATGCGCTGGACCCGACCGCCCTCCTGATCGATCAGGATCGGGGCCTCCCTGCCCACGGCCGCGCGCAGGGCGTCGGTGAGGCGTCGCACCTGATCGGGCGACTCGACGTTGCGCCGGAACAGAATGAAGCCCCAGGGATCGGCGTCCGCGAAGAAGGCCGCCTCCTCGCGCCCGAGCTCCGGCCCGGCGCAGCCGAGGATCATGGCGGTGCTCATGCCCGTCTCCCCGGAATGGCGCGCGCGCTCAGCTGGAACCTCAGCGGACGATGCAGTCGCCGCCGGCGGCGCGGATTCCCCCGCACAGGGCGCGGGCGTTCTCGGTCGTCAGGCCGGTGATCGAGGTCCGGTACAGGGTCGAGCCGCCGGACGACGTCACCTCCTGCACACGCTTGCCGGCGCCGCCCGTCAGCTGGGGATAGCGGGCGACGGTCGCGGCCCACTGCTGGTCGGCCTGACCCGGCGTGGAGAAGGCGCCGATCTGGACGCTGGCTGAGCCGGTCGCGGCGGGCGGCGGGGACTCGGTCTTGGCTGGAGGGACCTCCTTGGCAGGCGGCGGGGTTTCCGTCTTCGGTTCCGGGCGCGGGCGCACCGTCTCCGGCGGCGGGGCATAGGTGGGCGCCGTGTCGGGGGCGACCGCCTCGTCATAGACGTCGATGCCCTCGGCCGGGTCGATCGGCTGGGCGTCGGCGGGCGCTTCGACCTTCAGGTCGCCGACGGGGGTGCCGACGGTCGGCGGCGCGTCCTCGGACCCGCGCGGGCCGGCGCGGTAGTACAGGATCACCGCCACGATCAGGACCAGCAGAACGCCGGCGCTGACCAGCAGGGTCACCGGCGGGGCCTTGCCCCCTCCCCCACCGGCGCGGCCGCGAGGGTCGTAGCCGCCGCGGCGGAAGGCCAGGTCGTCGTCGGTAGGCGGGGTATAGGCCCCCCGGTCCTGGCGGTGCGGATCTTCGTGCGACATGGCGGCCTCGCTGGCGGTCCGGGCGAATCGAATGCGCGGGCTTCGATCTTAGCCCCGCGCGGACACCTTTCGCATCACAGATCGAGGGCCAGATCGAGGCTGAACAGCCGCTTGTGCTCCTCGATGGCGTAGCGATCGGTCATGCCGGCGATGTAGTCGCAGACGGCGCGAGCCTTGCGGACCTCGTCGCCGCCGAGCGCCTTGCCCGACCATTCCGGCGGCATGACCTCCGGCTCGGCCATGAACAACTCGAACATTTCAGCGAGGATGCGGCGGGCCTGACTGCGGGTCCGATTCACGCGGTAGTGGCGGTACATCCGCTCGAACAGGTGCTTCCTGAGCACGGCGAGGTCGACCAGCATGGCCGGCGAGAAGGCGACGACGGTCCGGCCGGCCGCACGGACGTCTTTGACCGTCTCGATGCCGTCCGCCGCCAGTCGGGCCTCGGTTTCGGCCAGCACGTCCTCGACCATGACGCCGATCATGCGGCGCACGGCCTCGAGCCGCACCATGCGGTCGTCCAGGTCGGGCCAGTCCCGGCGCGTGGCCAGCAACTGCGGGCCGATCAGCGGCACGGTTTCCAGTTCGGCGAGGCTGAGAAGCCCTGCCTGCACGCCGTCGTCGACGTCGTGGTTGTTGTAGGCGATGTCGTCCGCGATGGCGGCCGCCTGGGCCTCCAGCGAGGCGAAGCCGCCCGGCTCGACGTCCCATTGGCGGTGATAGTCCCGGATCGGCGCCCACGCCGGCTCCTCCAGCCGGTGTGCGATCGGGCCGTTATGCTTGATGACCCCCTCGACCGTCTCCCACGACAGGTTCAGGCCCTTGAAGGCGGGGTACCGCTCCTCAAGCTTGGTCACGACACGGAAGGTCTGGACGTTGTGATCGAAGCCGCCGAAACCCGCCATGCAGGCCTGTAATTCATCCTCGCCCGCGTGGCCGAAGGGCGGATGGCCCAGATCGTGGGCCAAGGCCACGGTCTCGGCGAGATCAGTGTCCAGCCGGAGCGCATGTGCCAGGGAACGGGCGATCTGGGCCACCTCAAGCGAATGGGTCAGGCGCGTGCGGTAGTGATCGCCCTCGTGCGCGACGAAGACCTGGGTCTTCTCCTTCAGCCTGCGGAAGGCGGTGCAGTGGATGATGCGGTCACGGTCGCGGGCGAAGGCGGTCCGGGTGCGGCTGATCGGCTCCGGAACGAGACGCCCGCGCGAGGCGGCGACGGTCTCGGCGTAGGGAGCAAGGCGACGGTCTGAAGTGCTCAAGGGGTCTGCGCCGATGACGGCGGGCCTTTCCGAACGCCCGCCTGCGCCTCATATAGACCGGCGTGAGCACCGTCCAATCCACAGATTTCCGCATCGAACCAGCTCGCGGCGCCACGCCGGAGGTGACGCTGACCGCCGCCGCCGCCGCGCGGCTGGACAGGCTGTCCGAGCAGCGGGGTCGGCCGCTGATGCTGCGCGTGGCGGTGGACGGCGGCGGCTGCTCCGGGTTCCAGTACCGGTTCGAACTCGTCGAACGGGCCGAGCCCGACGACCTGAGGATCGAAGCCGACGGTCGCGCGGCGCTGGTCGACCCGGTGTCGCTGCCCTTTCTGGTCGGCTCGGCCGTGGATTTCGTCGATGATCTGGGCGGGGCGCAATTCGTGGTGCGCAATCCGAACGCGGCTTCGAGCTGCGGCTGCGGGGTCAGTTTCTCGATCTGAGTTGACTTAGGCACATTCCTAATTAGTCTTTCGCCTATGAACGACCTGTTCAAGGCCCTGTCCCATCCCGTGCGGCGCCGCATAGTCGACATGCTGCGCAAGGGACCGCTGACCTCCGGCGAGATCGCCGACGCGTTCGACCTGAGCTGGCCGACGGTGACCGGGCATCTGAATGCGCTCAAGGCCGCGCACCTCATCTCGGCGGAGCGGCACGGGACGTCCATCCGCTACCGCCTTGAGATTTCCGCCGTCGAAGAGGGCCTCGCCTTCATGCTTGCCGTGCTGGAAGCGGCGAGGGCCTTGACCCCCGAAAGCAAGGAGAGGCCCGATGAGCGGCAGACGACTGCATCCAGCTGACATCGCCACGGCCCTGTCCGCGTCGGGGATGGCGGCGGCCGCGGCATGCATCGCCCTGGCGGGGCCTGCGCGCAGCCTGCCGATCCATTACGGCTGGGACGGCACGGCGGACGCCTTCGGCACGCGGGGGACCGTGGCCTTCATGCTGGGCCTGCTGGCCTTCCTCACCGCGGCGTTGGGAATGGGCATGGGGATCGCCGCGCGCGGCGCCGTCGACGCGTCCCGAGCCCGCGCCCTGCGCGCCGGGCAGCTGCTGATCCTCGTCTCGCTGACGGCCGTGGCGGTGCTGGCGACGACCGCCAGCCTCACGGGCGTGACCAACGTCGCGGACGAGGCGCCGACGGCCGCCCTGGGCCTGATGCTGTTGCTCATCGGCGCGGTCGTCGGGCGGGTGGGCCCGAACCCGATTGCGGGCGTCCGCACCCCGTGGGCGCTGAAGAGCCGGCTGGCGTGGGACCGCTCCAATCGGCTGGCGGGACGTCTGCTCAGCCTGATCGGTCTGTCGGCGCTCATCGCGGCCCCGTTCGCCCCGCAGCCGCTGGCCTTCCAGGTCGTGATCGCCGCCGTTCTGCTGGCGGCCGCCGCCGCAGTCTTCGAGAGCTGGCGGGTCTGGGACAAGGATCCCGACCGCCAGCCGTTCTGATCCGCCGGCCAAGGAGCCCGCCATGCTGAGCCTCGCCCTCGCCGCCGCCCTGACCCTGAGCGACCCGACCGCGACGCCGGTGCAGGTCGACAGTCCGCTGGCCCCGCTCCACGGCACGCTGCTGACGCCGGAGGGAGGGACGCGCGCCGCAGCGGTGATCATCGCCGGTTCCGGTCCCACCGACCGCGACGGCAACAGCCCTCTGGGCGTGTCGGCGGGCTCCTATCGGCTGCTGGCCGAGGGATTGGCCGAGCACGGCGTGGCGACCGTGCGGTACGACAAGCGCGGGGCGGGAGAGAGCGTCGCGGCGTTGGGGAACGAGGCCGACCTGCGGTTCGAACACATGGTCGACGACGCCCTCGCCTTCGCCGCGGAGGCGCGAGCGCGGACCGGTCAGGACTGCGTCTGGCTGATCGGGCACAGCGAGGGGACGGGCATCGCCCAGATGGCGGCGGCGCGCAGCCCGGAGGGCATCTGCGGGATGGTGCTGCTGGCCGGGATGGGGCGACGTCCGCGGGCGATACTGGAGGAGCAGCTGGGGGCGCAGTTGCCCGAGCCGCTGAAGACCCAGACCTTCGACGCCCTGGCGCGGCTGGAGGCGGGCGAGCTGGTCGCCGACACGCCGCCGGCGTTGGCGGCGCTGCTGCGGCCCTCGGTGCAGCCCTTCCTGATCGGCCTGCTGGCGCTGGATCCCGCCGCGTTGATCTCGGCGTATGAGGGGCCGGTGTTCATCGGCCAGGGCGCGACGGACATCCAGACGACCGTCGAGGACGCCCGGGCCCTGAAGGCGGCGCGGCCCGACGCCACCCTGGTGATCTGGGAGGGCGTCAACCACCTGCTGAAGGTCGCGCCGGCCGAGCGCGCGGCGAACATCGCCACCTATTCGAACCCCCGCCTGCCGCTGGCGGACGGTGTGGTCGAGGACGTGGCGGGCTTCATCCTCAGCCCGCGCTGAGAGTTTCCATGAACCTCACCGGGCGGCCATGGGCCGTACCGATCAGTTCACCGTCCTGCATGACATGTCGGCCGCGGATGATGGTGGCCATGGGCCAGCCCCTGGCCTCAAAGCCGTCGAAGGGGGTCCAGCCGCAGCGGCTGGCCTGCCGCTCGTGCGTGATGACGCGCCGGGCGTTCAGATCGACGAGGGTCAGATCGGCGTCGTAGCCCTCGGCCATGCGGCCCTTGCCGGCCGTGCCGAAGACGCGCTGGGCGCCGGCGCTGGTCAGGTCGATGAAGCGTTCCAGCGTCATGCGGCCCTCGGCGACGTGGGTCAGCATGACGGGGACCAGCGTCTGCACGCCCGGCATGCCCGACGGCGAGGCAGGATAGGGCCGCGCCTTTTCCTCCAGCGTGTGCGGCGCATGGTCGGACCCGAGGACGTCGACGACGCCTTGCTGGATGCCGCGCCACAGGCCGTCGATGTGCGGCCGGTTGCGGATCGGCGGGTTCATCTGGGCTAGGGCCTTCAGCCGCGCATAGGCCTCGTCGCCGTCGAGCGTCAGGTGCTGGGGCGTGACCTCCACCGTCGCCACGTCGCGGTGGTGAGCGAGGAATTCGATCTCCTGAGCCGTCGACACGTGCAGCACGTGGATGCGGGCGCCGGTCTCGCGCGCCAGCCGCACCAGACGCTCGGTCGACTGGATGGCCGACTGGGCGTCGCGCACCTCCGGATGGCTGGTCCAGTCGCCGGTGCGGGCCAGTTCGCGGCGTTCGGCCAGACGGTATTCATCCTCGGAATGGAAGGTGGCGCGGCGGCGGACGTTGGACAGCACCTGCCGCACGCCGTCGTCGTCGGCGATCAGCAGGTCGCCGGTCGAGGCGCCCATGAAGACCTTCACGCCGCAGCACCCGGGCAGGCGCTCCAGCTCGTTCAGGTGGTCAGCATTGGCGTGGGTGCCGCCGACGTAAAAGGCGTGGTCGGTCCACATCCGGTCCCGGGCCCGGGCCAGCTTGTCGGCGAGCGTGTCCGGGTCGGTCGTGTTGGGATTGGTGTTCGGCATTTCGAACACCGCGACGACTCCCCCGAGCGCCGCCGCACGGCTGCCGGTCTCGAGGTCTTCCTTCCACTCCAGCCCCGGCTCGCGGAAGTGGACCTGGGTGTCGATGACGCCGGGCAGGACGGTCAGGCCGCTCGCGTCCACCACCTCGCCCGCCGAGGCCTGGGAAAGGTCGCCGATGAAGGCGATCTTGCCCTCGCGCACGCCGACGTCGGCCATGCCGCGCCCGGAGTGGTTGGCCACCTCGCCGCCGCGGACGATGAGGTCGTAGGTCTGGGTCATCCGGTCCGCTCCAGCCGCTTCACGGCGGCCTTGAACACCCTGTCGGCGGGCAGGTCCAGCAGATGCTGGATGGCCTGGTCCAGGCGCGGGTCGATGGCGCGGTATTCGTCCATGGTGCGCGGGCCGCGGCAGACGACCTCGCCGAAGGGGCCGCGCACGGCTTCGTCGGAGGGGCCGAAGACGGCGACGACGGGGGCGCCGGCGGCCACGGCCAGCTGGGTCCAAAGGCTGTCGCCGCCCAGCACCAGCGCGGCGCGGGACAGGGCGGCGCAGGTCTGGAGCCGCGTCAGATGGCGGGTCTCCATGGTGCGCTTCAGCGGCGCGGCCATGCGCAGGGCCGTGCGCGTCTCACCGTCCAGATCGTCGCCGACGATCAGCAGGCGGCCTCCGGCCAGCGGACCGTCGTCGGCCAGCAGACGGGTGGCGACCTTCACGTAGCGGTCGGTGGGCCAGACCTTGCCGATCCAGTCGGCGGTCGGGGCGACGGCGAGAATGCGCCCCTCCCCCTTGGCCAGCAGAGCGTCGGCGGCGGCGCGGGTCTCGTCGCCGAGGAAGAGGCGCGGCCGGGGCGTCTCGTCCAGTTGCAGGGTGCGGGCGGCGGTCGCGGCGGCGTGCTCGCCCGGCTCGGGCTTCACGCGGACGGCGCGCTTCTGGCGCTTCAGGCGGGCCGACAGCTCGGTGCCGCGCATGTCGACGACGAGACCCCAGCGGCGATCGCGGACCTGGCCCCAGAGCTTCAGCCAGTCGAGGCGTCCCTCCCGCTCCAGCACGATCAGCCGGTCGAGACCGGGCAGGTCGGCGAACAGGGGCGCGGACTGGGGCGAGCCGACGACGGTGACGCGGGCGCCGGGCATGGCGTCGACCACGTGCGCCAAGGCGCCCGAGGACAGGACGGCCTCGGTGGGGTCGGCCTCGGCGACGTAGAGGATGGGAAAGCCCGCCATTTGCCGACCGTATACGGATTCTCGCGGTTTCACGGGGGCGGGGGAGCGACTATCTGGGGACGCATGAGCCTGAAGATCGCCCGACTTGAGGACCGCGCCGTCGTCGCCGTGACGGGTCCGGACGCGCGGTCGTTCCTGCACGGCCTGCTGACCCAAGACGTGCTGACGCTGGCGCCGGGCAAGGTTCGGTTCGGGGCGTTTCTGTCACCGCCCGGCCGGCTGATGTGGGATCTGTTCCTGTGGGGCGCGGAGGACGGCGTACTGCTGGACGTGGCTGCGGATCGGCGCGACGCGCTGGTGACGAAACTGACGATGCACCGGTTGAGGGCACAGGTGACGATCGCGGCGGAGGGCACTCCGGTCGCCGTCTGCTGGGAGGGCATGGCGGAAGGGTTCGCGCCCGATCCCCGGCTGGCGGCGCTGGGCGGGCGACGGCTTGGGGAGGCGGAGGCGACCGCGAGCGCCGACGACTGGCAGGCGCACCGGCTGACGCTGGGCGTACCGGACCCGGATCGTGATTGCGGCATGGATCGAACCTATCCGATCGAGGCGAACTTCGACGTGCTGAACGGCATCGACTTCCAGAAGGGCTGCTTCGTGGGCCAGGAGACGACCTCGCGGATGAAACGGCGCGGCGCGATCAGGAGCCGGATGCTGCCGCTGACGTTCGACGGACCGACGCCGGCCGAGGGCGCTGAGGTGCTGACGGAGGCCGGGCTGCGCGCCGGTCAGGTGCTGACGGGCCGCCCTGGCCGGGCGATGGCTCTGCTGCGGCTGGATCGCCTCGACGGGCCGCTGACGGTGGACGGCCGGGCGGTGGCGGTCGAGCGGCCGGGCTGGCTGGGCTGAAGGCACGACTTTCGGCTCCGTCGTTGAGGCGCGGAGGTGGAGGGCGGGCGGAGCGCCGGGCCTTCGCCCGGAAGCAGATGTGATTACCGTTTCGACGAAGACAGACGCTCCGCGCGCATGGTTTTCCGGAAGCCCGCGTCGGGTGGCGCTGTTCGCGCCTTACCGCGGTCGCCTCCGGCGGGCGGCGACGTCCTGCGACGTCTGCCGGATCGGTCCAGGTATCCCCCCCGACCCTTGCCCGGGATCATCTCTTGGTGACCCCGATCGGCTCTCGATGACGGCATTGCAGCCCGCGAAGAACGGCACCCGTCACCCTCGACCTGACGGCCTCAAGCGGCGAGCGTCCGCGACGCGAGCGATCGGCCGAACAGCAAGACCCCGCTCCACACGCTCCCGCCGCCGCAAGGTCGCAGGCCTTACGAGCCCTCCAGTGCGACGGGACGAAGTGAGGATGGGTCAGGCGTGGACCGACGTCGGCGTCTGAGCCGAAGTCTTTCGGAAGGCGTTGATTCCGCGCGGGTTTCCGGCCCGGATCGTCACAATGGAGACGGGTGAGCCGACGGAATCCTTCCCCCGTTCGCCGGGGCAGGCCTCATTGTCCGGTCAGCGCCGCGCGGTCTTCGACGCGGCGATCAGATCGTCGACCACCGCGGGGTCGGCCAGTGTGGACGTGTCGCCCAAGGCGCCCGTCTCCCCTTCGGCGATCTTGCGGAGGATTCGGCGCATGATCTTGCCGGATCGGGTCTTGGGCAGGCCCGGGGCCCACTGCAGGGCGTCGGGGGCGGCGATGGGCCCGATGACCTTGCGGACGTGGGCGACCAGGTCGGCCTTCAGCGCATCGGTCGGGTCGACGCCGGCGTTGAGAGTGACGTAGGCCCAGATGCCCTGACCCTTGACGTCGTGGGGGAAGCCGACGACGGCGGCCTCGGCCACGTCTTCGTGCAGCACCAAGGCGCTTTCGACCTCGGCGGTGCCCATGCGGTGGCCCGAGACGTTGATGACGTCGTCGACGCGGCCGGTGATCCAGAAATAGCCGTCCTCGTCCCGCCGCGCGCCGTCGCCGGTGAAGTAGCGGCCGGGGTAGGTCGAGAAATAGGTGTCGAAGAAGCGCTGGGGGTCGCCGTAGACGGTGCGCATCTGACCGGGCCAGCTGTCGGCCAGACACAGGTTGCCGCTGACGGCGCCGTGCAGCTCGGTCCCCTCGGCGTCCACCAGGATGGGCTGGACGCCCGGCAGCGGCAGGGTGGCGGAGCCGGGCTTCAGGTCCGTCGCGCCGGGCAGCGGCGAGATCAGGATGCCGCCGGTCTCGGTCTGCCACCAGGTGTCGACGATGGGCAGACGGCCCTGCCCCACCACCTCATGGTACCAGCGCCAGGCCTCGGGGTTGATCGGCTCGCCCACCGTGCCGAGCAGGCGCAGCGAGGCGCGGCTGGTGGCGTTCACGGGGCCGTCGCCCTCTCGCATCAGGGCCCGCAGCGCCGTGGGGGCGGTGTAGAAGGTCACCACCTGATGCTTGTCCACCACCCGCCAGAAGCGGCTGTGGTCCGGGTAGTTCGGCACGCCCTCGAACATCAGCGTGGTCGCGCCGTTGGCCAGGGGGCCGTAGACCCCGTAGCTGTGGCCCGTGACCCAGCCCACGTCGGCGGTGCACCAGTAGACCTCTCCCGGACGGTGATCGAAGACGATCTCGTGCGTCCAGCTGGCCCAGAACAGGTAGCCGCCGGTGGTGTGCAGCACGCCCTTGGGTTTGCCCGTCGAACCGGACGTGTAGAGGATGAACAGCGGATCCTCAGCCGACATGGGCTCGCACGGGCAGTCGTCGGAGACGCCGTGCTTGGCCTCGCCGTAGCGGACGTCGCGGCCCGCGACGATCGGTACGTCGGCGTTGGTGTGGGAGATCATCAAGACCTTGTCGACCGCGACCTTTTCCAGCGCCGCGTCGACGTTGGCCTTCAACGGCACGCGCTTGCCGCCGCGCAGGCCCTCGTCGGCGGTGATGACGACCTTCGAGCCGCAGTCTTCGATGCGGCCGGCCAGGCTGTCGGGCGAAAAGCCGCCGAAGACGACGGAGTGGACGGCGCCGATGCGCGCGCAGGCCAGCATGGCCACGGCGGCGGCCGGGATCATGGGCAGGTAGATCGTCACGCGGTCGCCCTTGGCCACGCCCAGCGATTTCAGCACATTGGCCATGCGGCACACCTCGCGGTGCAGCTCGGCGTAGGTCAGGTGACCGGATTGGGCGGGGTCGTCGCCCTCCCACAGGATGGCGCGCTGGTCGCCGCGGGCGGGAAGGTGCCGGTCGACGCAGTTGAAGCAGGCGTTCAGCACGCCGTCCTCGAACCAGCGGATGCGGAAGTCCTCCTTGCGGAAGGAGACGTCCTTGATCCGGGTCGGGGGGGTGATCCAGTTCAGCCGGGTGGCTTTTTCAGCCCAGAACCGCTCGGGATCGGCGGCGCCGGCGGCGCGAGCGGCGTCATAGGCCACGCGGTCCATGCGGGCCGCGGCGGCGAACGCCGGGTCGACGGGGTAGAGTTCCTGGTCTTCCGACACGCGCGGCCTCCCTGCGGCTTTTGCTCATGGGTAGCCCGCGCCGCTTGACAGGGGCAAGGTTCCGGGGCCTTTGGGCCGCGCTCTCGCGGGAGAGATCGGGCCTGTGATTCCGGCCCGACGCCGAAGGCGCAACCGCCCCGGAAACGCTCAGGCAAAAGGACCGCGAAGCGCACGGACGCTGGAAAGAACCCGGCCGGGTTCGCCGACGGAGCAAGTCCCGGATCGCGTCCGGGATGGAATCTCTCAGGCTCATGGACAGCGGGGGCTCCTGACGGGCGGATCGCCCGCGCCCGGAGACCCGACGCCGATGACCGACGAGACCCTGAAGACCACGCCTCTGAACGCCAATCACCGCCGACGCGGCGCGCGCATGGTCGGCTTCGGCGGCTACGACATGCCGGTGCAGTACGAAGGCGTCCTGGCCGAGCACCGCTGGACGCGGGAGCACGCGGGCCTGTTCGACGTCTCGCACATGGGCCAGGCCAAGATCACGGGCGCGGACGCCGTCGCCTGGTTCGAACGCTTCGTGCCCGGCGACTATCAGGCGCTGAAGGCGGGCAAGCAGAAGTACTCGCTGCTGCTGAACGACCGGGGCGGAATCCTGGACGACCTGATGGCGGGCAAGCCGGACCACGACGGCCTGTACGTGGTCGTCAACGCCGGCAACAAGGACGCGGATTTCGCGCACCTGAAAGCCCATCTGTCGGGCGACGCGAAGCTGACAGTGCTGGACGACCGCGCGCTGCTGGCGATCCAGGGGCCGGAGGCGGCCGAGGTGATGGAGAAGCACGAGCCGGTGCTGGCCGAGTTCGGCTTCATGGACACCGCGCGGCTGATGCTGTTCGGCGTCGACTGCTACGTCTCGCGCTCGGGCTACACGGGCGAGGACGGCTATGAGATCTCGGTGCCGGCGGCGGAGGCGGACCGGATCTGGGACCTGCTGCTGGAGGACGCGCGGGTGAAGCCGATCGGGCTGGGCGCGCGGGATTCGCTGCGTCTGGAGGCCGGCCTGCCGCTGCACGGCCACGACATCGACGCGGAGACGACGCCGGTCGAGGCGGGGCTGACCTTCGCCCTGTCGAAGTCGCGCAAGGAGCGGGCGGACTTCGCCGGCGCCGAAGCGATCAACCGCCAGCTGGCCGAGGGCGTGGAACGCGTGCGGGTGGCCCTGCTCGTCAAGGAAGGCGCCCCGGCGCGCGAAGGGGCGGAGATCGCCGACGCGGACGGGACGGTGATCGGCAAGGTCACCTCCGGCGGGCCGTCGCCGACCCTCGGCAAGAACATCGCCATGGGCTATGTGCCGCCGAAGTTTTCCGGACTGGGCGGCGAGCTCAAGGTCGTGGTGCGGGGCAAGCCCGCCGCGGCCGAGGTCGTGGCCCTGCCCTTCGTCGCCCAACGCTATCACCGCAAGCCGAAAGCCTGAGGATCAGACCATGAAGTTCACCAAGGATCACGAGTGGGTGCGCCTCGAGGGCGACGTCGCGACGGTCGGCATCACCAGACACGCCGCCGACGCGCTGGGCGACGTGGTGTTCGTGGAAGTGCCGGACGCGGGCAAGGCCGTGAGCAAGGGCGACGGCTTCGCCGTGGTCGAGAGCGTCAAGGCCGCCTCGGACGTCTATGCCCCGGTCGACGGCGAAGTGATCGAGGGCAACGCGGCCCTGTCGACCGCGCCGGAAACGGTCAACGCCGATCCGGAAGGCGACGGCTGGTTCGCCAGGATCAAGGTCTCGGACGCCGGCCAGCTGGACGCCCTGATGGATCGCGCCGCCTACGACCAGTACCTGACCACGCTCTGAGAGCGCTGAAGCGAGCCGACCTTGACGTGGCTGGGCAGTCCATACGCGCCGCTCTTCGCCCATTTCGCATGGGTCATGGGCCTCTACGCGCTGCTGACGGCGGTGCGTCTGGACGCCGTCCGGGCGCGTCGGGCGACCCTGCGGGACTTCGTGCGAGCCGACGGCGACACGCCGCTGGGCGCCCGGGTGGCCCGCAACCTGGCCAATCAGTTCGAACTGCCGATGTTCGCCTGGATCGCCGTGGCCATCGGCGCGCCAAGGGATCTGTTCGGTCCGATCGATCTGGCGGTCCTGTGGATCCTCGTCGCGGGTCGGGTGGCCCACAGCGCCGTGCAGATCCTGACCACCGACGTCGCCCTGCGCGGGCTCGTCTACACCGTCACCGCTCTCGCGGTCCTGTGGATCGTCGCCCGCGTCGCGCTCGGCGTGCTCCCGCAATGACCTCTCCCTCCCCGCCACCGCCCCGAATTTTCCGGAACGTCTGAACATGCGCTACCTCCCCCTGACGCCCGACGACCGGACGGCGATGCTCGCCGCCATCGGGGCCAAGTCGATCGACGACCTGTTCACGGACGTGCCGCAGTCGGCGCGGCTGGACGGGCCGGTGGACCTGCCGCGCGTGGCGGGCGAGCTGGAGGTGGAGCGGGCTCTGGGCGCGCTCGCCGGCAAGAACGCCACGGCGGGGACCGTGCCCTTCTTCTGCGGGGCCGGCGCCTACAAGCACCACGTGCCGGCGACGGTCGACCACGTGATCCAAAGGTCAGAGTTCCTGACCAGCTACACGCCCTACCAGCCGGAAATCGCCCAGGGCACGCTGCAGTACCTGTACGAGTTCCAGACCCAGGTCGCGAACCTGACCGGGATGCCGGTGGCCAACGCCAGCCTTTATGACGGCTCGACCGCCATGGCCGAGGGCGTGCTGATGGCCACCCGGGCGACGCGCCGCAACAAGGCGGTCATCTCGGGCGGGGTGCACCCGCACTACGTCGCCGCGACCGAGACGGTGGTGCACGCCGTCGGCGTCGAGACGCAGGTCCTGCCGGCGGCCGTGGACGCCGAGGCCGAGGTGATCGCCCAGATCGGGCCGGACACGGCCTGCGTGGTCGTGCAGACGCCGAACGTGTTCGGCACCGCGACGGACGTGACGAAGATCGCCGAGGCGGCGCATGCCGCCGGGGCCCTGCTGATCGTCGTGGTCACCGAGGCCGTGTCGATGGGCCTGCTGAGGTCGCCTGGCGAGATGGGCGCGGACATCGTGGCGGCCGAGGGCCAGTCGATCGGCAACGCCCTGAACTTCGGCGGGCCGTACGTCGGCCTGTTCGCCACGCGCGACAAGCTGATCCGCCAGATGCCGGGCCGCCTGTGCGGCGAGACGGTGGACGCGGACGGCGAGCGCGGCTTCGTCCTGACCCTGTCGACCCGCGAGCAGCACATCCGGCGCGACAAGGCGACGTCGAACATCTGCACCAACTCCGGCCTATGCACCCTGGCCTTCACCATCCACATGAGCCTGCTGGGCGAAACCGGTCTGCGACGGCTGGCCCTGCTGAACCACGAGGCGGCGGTGAAGACGCGCGACGCGCTGAAGTCGATCCCGGGCGTCGAGGTGCTGACGCCCCGCTTCTTCAACGAGTTCGCGGTGCGGCTGCCGAAACCCGCCGCCGAGGTGGTGGAGCGGCTGGCCGAGAAGCGCATCCTGGCCGGCGTGCCCTACAGCCGTCTGGCGCCGGACGCAGGCATGGACGACGTCCTGCTGGTCGCCGCCACCGAGATCACCACGGACGCGGACGTCGCGGCCCTGAAAGCCGCCCTGGCGGAGGTTCTGTAAATGAGCACCATGAACACCGTCGGCCGCCCGACCACGCCGAACCAGGTCGAGACCAGGCCCGCCACCCTGACGGGCGGGCGCGGCCTGCTGCAGAACGAGGCCCTGATCTTCGAGGGGGACGGCTGGGGCAAGACCGGGGTCGATCTGCCGGAGCCCAAGGGCGACGCGTCCGATCTGGGCGACCTGGTCCGCAAGGATCCGATCGGCCTGCCGGGGCTGAGCGAGCCGGAGGCGATGCGACACTATGTGCGGCTGAGCCAGAAGAACCACGCCATCGACCTGGCCATCTATCCGCTGGGTTCGTGCACGATGAAGCACAACCCGCGTCTGAACGAGAAGATGGCGCGCCTGCCCGGCTTCTCGGACATCCACCCGCTGCAGCCCCAATCGACGGTGCAGGGCGCGCTGGAGCTGATGGATCAGCTGGCGCACTGGCTGAAGACGCTGACCGGCATGCCGGCCGTCGCTCTCTCTCCGAAAGCGGGCGCGCACGGCGAGCTGTGCGGCCTGATGGCCATCCGCGCGGCGCACGAAGCCAGCGGCGAGCATGAGAAGCGCCGCAAGGTGCTGGTGCCGACCTCGGCGCACGGGACCAATCCGGCCACGGCCGCCTTCGTCGGCTACACCGTGGTCGAGGTGGCCCAGACCGACGACGGCCGCGTGGACGTGGCCGATCTGGCGTCCAAGCTGGGCGACGACGTGGCCGCCATCATGGTGACCAACCCCAACACCTGCGGCCTGTTCGAGCGCGACATCCTGGAGATCAGCCGCCTGACGCATGAGGCGGGAGCCTACTTCTACTGCGACGGCGCCAACTTCAACGCCATCGTCGGCCGGGTGCGGCCGGGCGATCTGGGCGTCGACGCCATGCACATCAACCTGCACAAGACCTTCTCCACGCCCCACGGCGGCGGCGGGCCGGGCGCGGGTCCGGTGGTCTTGTCCGAGGCGCTGGCGCCGTTCGCGCCGGCCCCGTGGGTCGTCTCGGACGGCGACGGCTTCAGGCTGATCGAGCGCGAGGAAGAGGACGCGGCGCAGGCGTTCGGTCGCCTGTGCGCCTTCCAGGGGCAGATGGGCATGTACGTCCGCGCCCTGTCCTACATGATGAGCCACGGGTCGGACGGCCTGCGGCAGGTCGCCGAGGACGCGGTGCTGAACGCCAACTACATCAAGGCCCGCCTGTCGGACCTGATGTCGGCGGCTTTCCCTGAGGGTCCGTGCATGCACGAGGCGCTGTTCGACGACGAATGGCTGAAGGGCACGGACGTGACCACGCTCGACTTCGCCAAGGCGATGATCGACGAGGGCTTCCACCCCATGACCATGTATTTCCCGCTGGTCGTGCACGGGGCCATGCTGATCGAGCCGACCGAGACGGAATCCAAGGCCGAGCTGGATCGCTTCATCGAGGCGATGCGCGCCCTGGCGACGGCGGCGAAGGCCGGGGACGTCGACCGGTTCAAGGGCGCCCCGTTCCACGCGCCGATGAAGCGTCTGGACGAAACCCGCGCCGCCCGCGCCCCCAAGCTGCGCTGGACCGCCCCGGAAGGGTCGAACCTGGCGGCGGAGTAGGCGTCAGGTCCTGCCCGCGGCCAGCTCGCGCAGTCGGGCGAAGGCCGCGTGACCGACGGCCTCTGGCGTCTCCGTGGCGCCGGAGGACCAGGCCTGGGTCGCCAGCTTGAACACGTCCACGCCCACGGCGGCGGCGAGGCGGCAACCGAGATCGTCGGGGTCCAGCCCCTTCTGCGCGGCGAGCGCCGCCGCCAGAGCCCGCTCGACGGCGTCGTACTTGGCCTGATCACCAGCAGCGAGGGCCGGGGTCGAGCTGATCAGCCGCGCAAGCGCCACGCCCCTCGGGTCGCGTGGGGCCGCGGCCAGATCTGCGAAGGCGTTCTCGACCATGTCCAGAAGCGGCTCGTCCGCGGGACGTGCGGCGACGGCCGCGGCCACCACGGCGGGAAACCCGGCCTTGGCGGACAGGACGATCTCTTCCTTGGTGTCGAAATAGTGGAACAGGCTGCGACGGGAGACGCCGGCGGCCTGGGCGATCTGGTCGAGCGTCACCGACTCGAACCCCTGCTCGAGAAACAGTCGGACGGCCTCGGACTGGATCCGGGCGTGCGTCTCCGACCGCTTGCGTTCGCGCAGCCCGCCGTCGCCGCTCATGGATAGTTTTTGCACTGGTTGCATATTTGCACTGCGTGCATATAATCGCTCGTCATCATCGAGCGCAAGGATACCGACAATGGCCGACTGGACCACCCGCGACATTCCCGACCAGACCGGAAAGCTGGCCGTCGTCACCGGCGCGACGGGCGGGATCGGGCTGGAGACGGCCCTGGGTCTGGCGGCGGCCCGCGCGGACGTGATCCTGGCGGCGCGCAATCCGGACAAGGGCCATGAGGCCGAGGCGTGGATCCGGGCGCGGGCCCCCTCCGCGAAGGTGAGGTTCGAGCCCGTGGACCTGGCCGACCTGTCTTCGGTCAAGGCCTTCGCCGACAGAATGGTCTGGGAGGGGCGAGCCATCGACGTGCTGGTCAACAACGCCGGCGTTATGGACCTGCCGACGCGGAAGACGACCGCGGACGGGCACGAGATGCAGCTGGGCGTGAACTATCTGGCCCACTTCGCCCTGACGGCGGCGCTGCTGCCCCTCCTGCAAGCCGGTCGGGCGCGAGTGGTGCAGCTGTCCAGCGTGGCGCATCGCGGCGGGCGGATCGAGATCGACGACCTGAACGCCGAGCGGGGGTACCGGCCGTGGGCCGTCTATCAGCAATCCAAACTGGCCATGCTGATGTTCGCGATCGAGCTGCAGCGGCGCAGCGACGCGAACCGCTGGGGCCTGACCAGCGTGGCGGCGCATCCCGGCGTGGCACGCACGGACCTGGTCGCCAACGGCGCCGGCGGCGAGCGACCGGTCCGGACCTTGCTCACCCGCGCCCTGATCGGCGTGATGGCGCAGTCCGCGGCGGCCGGGGCACTGCCCGTCTTGATGGCGGCGACGCTGCCGGCGCCGCGGCCGGGCGGCTATTACGGGCCGCAGGGGCTGGGCGAGACCCGTGGCCGACCGGGGCCTGCACGGATCGACCCGGCGGCGAAGGACGCGGAGGTCGCCGGACGCCTATGGGAGGCGTCGGAACGCCTGACCGGCGTCCGCTTCGACTGACCGGTCTCCCGCACCTGCGAAGCACGGCCTTGTGAACGCCGGTTCTCCGGATCGGCGTATGCTTCTCCCCGCGTAATCAGAACCGAAACGAGCGCAGGGAGGCGCACTGGTCATGATGTCACGCGTAACCAAGGGCATGATCGCGGGCTTTTCCGCAGCATTGGCGGTGGCCGCTCTGGAAGCCGTCCAGATGTGGGCCGGACCGTGGTTCGTCAGCTTTCCCCGACTTCTGACGGTCATCATGGACACGGAGGGCGTGGCCTGGACCGGATGGGCCGCGCACTTTGCGGTCGGGACGTTCATTCTCGGGCCGCTGTTCGGCATTCTCTGTCCGCGCATGCCGACCGACACGCCCGAGACGAAGGGCATCGTCTTCGCCGTCGGAGCCTTCGTGCTGATGGGGCTGACGATCGCGCCGCTGGCCGGCATCGGCATGTTCGGTCTGCGGGCGGGTTTCCCGACCCTCGCCTGGCTGATCCTGACCCACGCCGTGTTCGGCGCGGTGATGGGCAACGTCTACGCCCGAATGGTCGGCCGCGACTGGCGGGTGCACCGCGCGCGGGACGACATCCACCTGGCGCACTGACTGGGCGCCGGCCCAAAGAGAAAGGCCCCGGAGCGCCGCCCCGGGGCCTTTTTCATGTCCGCTCGGAGCGGACGATCAGTTCAGCCGGTCGCCGATCTGGGCCACGGCCTGATCCAGCACCGGATCGGCACCGCCGGCGGCCAGACGGGCCGCCAGAATCGTCTCGGCCTGCTTCGCGGCCAGCTCGACCGCGGCGGCCTTCACGTCGGCGGTGGCCTGGGCCTCGGCCTGGGCGATGCGGCGCTCGGCCAGCTGCTGGCGGCGAGCCAGCGACTCTTCCAGCTTCGCCTTGGTCTCGGTCTCCATGCGACGGGCCTCGTCCTCGGCGGCCTTCAGCATGTCGGCGGCCTGGGCCTCGGCCTCGGCCTTCTCCTGACGGATCTGGGCCAACAGGGCCTCGGCCTCGGCCCGCAGACGCGCGGCCTCGTCGAGCTCGGACTGGATTTTGGCGGCCTTGGCGTCCAGCGCCGCGCCGACCATCTTCAGCGCGCCCGAGAAGACGACGATGGCAAGGAACAGGATCAGGCCGACGGCGACCCAGAGTTCCGGGTTCGACAGGTCGTAGAGATGCGGGTTGAAGAATTCCATCAGGCGACGCCCTTCAGCTCGGCGGCGGTGGGGGCCTTGCCGGTCAGGCGTTCGACCATCGCGGAGGCGGCGTCGGCGGCGACGGTGGAGACGTTGGCCATTGCGGCGTCGCGGGTCCTGGCGATGGCGCCTTCGGCCTCGGCGATGCGGGCGGCGACGACGGCTTCCTCGGCGGCGGCGCGGGCGGCAGCTTCGGAGGTAACGCGATCCTTGGCCGACTGGGCCGTGGCGCGCGAGGCGGCGCGGGCCTCATCGACCTCACGCTTGGCGGCCTCGGCCTGACCGGCCGCTTCGGCCTGGACCTGACGGGCCGCGTCGACGGCGCCGGAAATGGTGCTGGACCGCTCGTCGAACACCCGGCGCATGCGCGGGGCGAAGACCTTGGCGATCAGGAAGTACAGAACGGCGAACAGGAAGATCAGATAGACGATCTGCCCGAACCAGTGCTGAAACTCGAACTGCGGCAGGCCGCCCGAGCCGTGCGCCTCGCCGTGAGCGACCTCGGTGGAGGCGTGGGTCTGCTGCGCCGCCGCTTCGGCGGGCGTTTCGCCGAGCACGGGCTCGGGCGGACCTGGCGGCTGTGCGATCGGAGGGGCCATCGGACTTCTAAGCTTGGAAATGGAAGATGCGGCCGACCGTCCGGCCGGCCGCGGTCTCGAAGGGCTTAGTTGGCGCCCGAGTAAAGCAGGAAGCCGATGACGAAGGCCAGGATGCCCAGGGCTTCGGCGAGGGCGGCGCCCACGAACAGGTTGCCGACTTGCGAGGCGGCGGCCGACGGGTTGCGCAGGGCGCCCGCCAGGAAGTTGCCGAAGATGTTGCCGACGCCGATGCCGGCGCCGATCATCCCCGTCATCGCGAGACCGGCCCCGATGGCCTTGGCGGCTTCTACTTCCATGATTCTCTAGTCCTAGTTGGTTGGGGTTGGAAAGGATGGCTGGCCCGGCCCTTTAGTGGGCGTGGTCCAGGTTGACCACATCGTTGAGGTAGATGCAGGTCAGAACGGCGAAGACGAAGGCCTGAAGGAAGGCCACGAGGAACTCGAGCGCGGTCAGGCCGATGGTCATGCCCATGGCCAGCGGCGCGATCAGCAATCCGAGCCAGCCGGCCGCGCCGATCGCCGCGGTTGCGACGAACCCGGCGAACACCTTCAACGCGACGTGGCCGCCCAGCATGTTGCCGAACAGGCGAAGCGTCAGCGTGAGGGGACGCAGCAGGAAGGAGAAGAACTCGATCAGACCGACAATGGGACGCATCACCAGCGGCGCGCCTGTCGGCCAGAACAGCTTAAAGAAGCCCAGTCCGTTCTTCATGAAGCCGATCACGACCACGACCGCGAAGGCGATCACACCGAAGGTCGCGGTGATGGCGAGCTGGGAGGTCACCGTGAAGCTCAGGAACATGCCGAGCATATTCATGGCCAGGATGAAGGTGAAAATGGCGAACACAAACGGGAAATACTTCTTGCCGTCGTGGCCGATGATCGACTCCGTCATCCCATCGATCATGCCGAACAGCGTCTCTCCAGCGGCCTGGAAACGCCCCGGCACGACCTTGGCCCCGGACGTCACGGCCTGAAGGAACAGAACGACCGCGAAGAAGGCGATCGTCATAGCGACGTGCGAGTTGGTGATCGCGAAATCCACGTAGCCGACGACAGGGAGGGTCGCGTCGGGAAGATCGACGTACTTCTGGATCTGGAACTGATGCAGCGGATCGGCCATCGGTCGATCAGACTCCTTCGTCGTCGAAAGGGACCGCCTGCGGCGTTTCCCCGGATGCTTTGGCCTCGGCCATGATGCGCTGCGAGGTCCGCCACGCCATCCAGACCGAGACGGCGAAGCCCAGCAGGACGCCGCCGATAGTTCCCCACGGCCCCGTTCCTGCGAACCGGTCCAGCAGCAGACCCAATGCCAGCCCGACGAAGACCCCGCCGAGGAGATCGGCGAGAATCCGCCAAGCCTGACCGGCCGCCTTCTGGCCCGCCAACTCGTGGGAGAGCGGCGGAGCCGTCCGCGCCTGCAGATCGGATGCGCTCTTCTGAAGGCGAGCGATCGCCTCTTCGCGCGATTCCGGGGGCGTGGACATGGGTGGCCTCAGCGCTTCGACGCGAACGCCGAAGGGGGTCTGAATTCGGCGCGGAACCTATAGGCGGGACCCCGGAAGGTCAAGGCACGGGCAGAGTTCGCCAAAAGTCTGATTTCACTTGCGAAAATCGAAAGTGCGGCGTTCAGGCGCGCAGCGCGCGGGCGGCGGCGCGCGCTTCGTCCGTCACGACGGCACCGGACAGCATGCGCGCGATCTCCTCGTCGCGCCGCGCCTCGTCGAGCACGGCGACCGAGGTACGGACCTGACCGTCGGCCTCGGCCTTTCCGACCTTCCAGTGCGACTGTCCCATGGCGGCGACCTGCGGGCTGTGGGTGACGACGATGACCTGGGCGGCCTCGGCCAGACGACGCAGACGGCGACCCACGGCCTCGGCCACGGCGCCGCCCACGCCCTGATCGACTTCGTCGAAGATCATCAGCGGCTGGCCGCCAGCGCCCCGCGCGGCCAGCGCCGCCTTCATGGCCAAAGCGAAGCGCGCCAGTTCGCCGCCCGACGCGACCGAATCAAGCGGGCCGAAGGGCTGGCCGGCGTTGGTGGCGACCTCGAACCGGACGGTCTCGCGCCCTTGCGGTCCGCGGCGGTCGTCGGCGACGGGCTCGAGCACCACGCGGAACCGGGCGCGCTCCAGCTTCAGCGGCCCGAGCTCGGAGGCCACGGCGGCCTCCAGCCGGCGGGCGGCGGCGTCGCGCGCGGCGGACAGGGCGACGGCCGCCGAATCATAAGCCTCGCGCGCGGCGGAGGCGGCGCGGCGGCCCTGGGCCAGGGCGTCGGCGTCGCCCTCCAGCAGGGCCAGCTTCTCGCGAAGCTCCGCGCGCAGGGCCGGCAGCGCGTCGGTGGTGGTGCGCAGGCGCCGCGCGGCGGCGCGCAGGGCGAACAGGCGCTCCTCCGCCTTGTCGAGGCGGCCGGGCTCGAAGTCGAAGGCGTCGGCGGCGGCGTCGACTTGGGCGACGGCCTCGGCCGCCTCGATCAGGGTGCGGTCGATGGCCTCGGCCGCGGCGGTCAGGCGGACGAGGACCGGATGCCCCTCCCCCACGCCGCCCTGACGGGCACGGCGCCCGGCGTGGTCGACGGCGCGCAGGGCGGCGGCCAGCTTCTGGCTGAGCTTGTCCCCGCCCAGCGCCGAACGGGCGTCGGAGAGGTCCTCCAGAGCCTTCTCGGCGGCGCCCAGCACGGCGCGTTCGCCGGCGAGGGCCTCTTCCTCGTCGGCGCGGGGGTCGAGCTGATCGAGTTCGGCGAGGTCGCGGGCCAGCTCCTCGCGGCGAGTCTCGGCGTCGGCGGCGGCGGCCTGAAGATCCGCCAGCCGCGCCTCGGCGGCGCGCAGGGCCTCGGACGCGGCGCGCACCGCTTCGACCTCGCGACCGAGGCCGCCGAAGCCGTCCAGCTGGGGGCGGTGGGTGCGCCAGTCCAGCAGGCCGACGGTCTCGTGCTGGCCATGCACCTCGACCAGGGCCTGACCGATCTCGCGCAGGGTGGCGACGCCGACCGCCTGATCGTTGACGAAGGCGCGGCTGCGCCCGTCGGCGCCGAGCACGCGACGCAGGATCAGGTCGTCGCCCGGCGGGACGTCCACGCCCTTCTCGTCCAGCAGGGCGGCCAGCTCGGCGGAAACAGGCGCGGCGAAGGTGGCGACGGCGCTGGCCTGTCGTGCGCCGGCGCGGACCAGCCCGGCCTCGGCCCGCGCGCCCATGGCAAGGCCCAGAGCGTCGAGGATGATGGACTTGCCGGCGCCCGTCTCGCCGGTCAGCACGGTCAGGCCCGCGCCGACGTCGAGGTCCAGCGCCTCGACCAGCACCACGTCGCGGATGGACAGGCCCGTCAGCATGGGGCGACCTGATTCGTCATGGCCGGCATGATGGCACGGCCGGCGGCGCGGCTCAGCCCGGGATCAGGCGCTGCAGCCAGTTCTCGCGCTTGCCTTCCGGCGCCTGGTCCGGCCGGGCGCCGCGCTCGGTCAACAGGGCATAGGCCTCGGCGTACCAGGGGCTGCCCGGATAGTTGTGGCCCAGCACGGAGGCGTTGCGGGTGGCCTCGTCGACCAGCCCCAGCATCAGATTGACCTCGACCATGCGGTAAAGGGCCTCGGCGACGTGCGAGGTGCGCTGGAAGTCGGGGTTGTCGACCACGACGCGGTAGCGGTTCATCGCCGCCAACGGCTGGTCGGCGCGCTGGTAATAGCGGCCGATGGCCATCTCCTTGCCGGCCAACTGGTCGTTGACCATGTCGATCTTGACCAGGGCGTCGGTGGCGTAGGGCGAACCGGGATAGCGGCGCACGACCTCGCGCAGACCGGCGAGGGCCTGTTCCGTCAGGGCCTGGTCGCGGCCCACGTCGACGATCTGCTCGAAATAGCAGATGGCGCGCATGTAGAAGGCGTAGGCGGCGGACGGATTGCCGGGGAACAGCTGGATGAAGCGGTCGGCGGAGGCGATCGCCTCCATGTACTGACCGTCTTTGTAGTTGGCGTAGATCTGCATCAGGATCGCGTGACGCGACCATTCCGAATACGGATGCTGACGCTCGACCTCCTGGAAATAGTCGATGGCGTCGCGCCAGCGGCCGCGCTCCAGCCGGTCGTAGCCGGTGTTGTAGAGCAGTTCGACCGGCCGCTCCTCATAGGCCAGACGCGCGCGCGGACGATTGTTGCAGGCCGACAGGCCGAGGCCGAGGATCAGGACCGCGGTGATGACGACCGCCGTGCGGGACCTGGAAAAAGACACGAAGCGACCTCTCGACGATCTCGATCACGTCCGCCGCCCCGGCGAACGAAGCGGCGGTTCTACACCACGCGCCGCGACGCGCCAACGGATGACGGGACACGGCTTGATGCGCCCGGCGCGGCCTGTCTAAAGAGGCGCGCCGGACCCCCATCCTCCTCATGCGGGCGCGATCGCGGCGAAAGGATGACGAGCCATGAAGCTGCTCTCCGGCAACGCCAACCGGTCGCTGTCACAGGCCATCGCCGCCCACCTCGACGCGCCGCTGACGAAGGCCCAGGTCAAGCGCTTCGCGGACAACGAGGTGTTCGCCATGATCGAGGAGAACGTCCGCGGCGAGGACGTCTTCATCCTTCAGTCGACCAGCTATCCCGCCAACGACAACCTGATGGAGTTGCTGATCCTGACAGACGCCCTCGTCCGGGCATCGGCGAAACGGATCACGGCGGTGGTGCCCTATTTCGGCTATGCCCGGCAGGATCGGAAGACGGACGGGCGGACGCCGATCTCGGCCAAGCTGGTCGCAAACCTGATCACGCGCGCGGGCGCGGACCGGGTGCTGACGATGGATCTGCACGCCGGGCAGATCCAGGGTTTCTTCGACATACCCACCGACAATCTGGTTGCCACGCCGGTGCTGGCGCAGGACATCAGGGAGACCTACGGCCGGGACGACAGCCTGATGATCATCTCGCCTGACGTCGGCGGCGTCGTGCGGGCGCGGTCGCTGGCCAAGCGGCTGGACGCGGACCTGGCCATCGTCGACAAGCGCCGCCCGCGCGCGGGCGAGAGCGAGGTGATGAACATCATCGGTGACGTGCAGGGCCGCCGCTGCATCCTGTTCGACGACATCGTGGATTCCGGCGGCACCCTGGTGAACGCCGCCCGGGCCCTGATCGAGCACGGGGCCACGGAGGTGTCGGCCTACATCAGCCACGGGGTGCTCTCGGGCCCGGCGGTGCAGCGGATCACCGACGGCCCGCTGAAGGAGCTGGTGATCACGGACTCCATCGAACAGCCGCACGAAGTGCAGACCTGCGCCAAGATCCGCAGCGTCTCGGTCGCTCCCCTGATCGGCGAAGCCATCCGGCGAATCGCCAATGAGGAGTCCGTGTCCAAACTCTTCGATTAACTGTCGGAAAACGCTTCCTGAGGCGCTATGATCGCGCCGAGACGCCGCGGCTGAAAGCGGCGCAGTTCCGGATCCCTGGGGAGTTTCGTCGATGGCCTGGGCTACTTCGCGCCGCAACCTGTCGCTGGCCGCGGTCGCCGCGGCGACCGTCCTGGCCGCCTGCGCCCAACCCGAGCCCGAGGCGCCGCCGGAGCCCGCGCCCGCGCCGCCGCCTCCGCCGCCCGCCCTGGCCCTGAACGCCGGCATCGCCGAGGCGGCCTCGGTCTACGTCACCTTCATCCGCGAGGTCGGCACGATCGAGCGGGCCTTCAACAGCCCCGAAGCCATCCAGGCCGCGATCCGCAAGGGCGCCGCCTATGAGCCGGTGCAGCTGTCGCGCGGCATGATCGCCTACGGCGCCATCCTGGCCCTGCAGTCGCCGGAGTTCGTCGAAGGCGTGCGCCAGTACGCCGCCGATCCGGTCCAGCGCGAAGAGATCGTCAACCGCATCATCGCCGACCCGGCCTATGCCGCCACTCTGCCGGGCGCGGATCACGCCGCCGGCCTGATCGTGGCCACGCTGGGGGCGGACATCCAGGCCCTCGCCTCCATCGGCGACGCCATCAAGGAAGACGCCTACACCATCCAGGAGCGCAACGACCCGCGCCGGCGCTGGGCGACGACGCCCGTGGCGGATCGGCCGGGCCGACTGGAGGCGGCCAAGACGCTGTCGGCCACGCGCCTGGTTCCCTCCCCGGCAGAGAGCGAGCGCCTGTACGGCGCCGCGCACGCCGGCACCGGCCTGAACCTGTCGTCGGCGCGCCAGGCTCCGCCCTACACCCCGGCCGTGGTGCACAGCCTTGCCATCGCCGCCCTGGCCGCTCTGGGCGCCGGCGGCGAGGACCGCCGCGCCTACACCGAGGCCCTGATCGTCGAATCGAACAGCGAGTTCTGCTTCAACATGTCGAAGCTGAACCTCTTCCAATGCCTGGCGGCCTCGCGTCCGAACTATGAGGACATGTTCTGCGTCGGTCAGCACATCGTGGCGGACATCGCCCAGTGCACGGCGGCCAACACCGGCCCGTTGGCGCCGCAGATCGCCCCGGCCCCGGCGCTGGTGGACGTTCCGCCGGCCCAGACCACGACCGCCGCCGGCGCCGTCGCCGCCGCGGATCAGGCCCAGTCCGCCGGCCGCCAATAGGTCGGGCGGGACTGCAACGGCCCGGTTGCGCCGGGCCACGGGTGCGTGTAATAGCCCGCGCTCTTGAATTCGAGGGATCGTTCCCCGCCGCGCGGGCCGACAGTCGGCGCGGCGTTCGTCATTGAGGCAGGCCAGATGGCTGAGATCATTCTGAACGTCGACGTCCGTGAAGGCGTGGGCACCGGCGGCGCCCGCGCGGTGCGTCGCGCCAACCAGGTGCCGGGCATCCTGTACGGCGGCGGCAAGGACCCGGTGGCCATCTCGGTCAACGAGAAGGACTTCCGCAAGAACCTGTACACCGGCAAGCTGCTGGGTCACCTGGTCACGCTGAAGTACGGCAAGGAAACCCAGCCGGTCATCGCCAAGGACGTCCAGTTCGACCCGGTGTCGGACCGTCCGCTGCATTTCGACCTGATGCGCGTCGACGAGAAGCAGACCATCAAGATCGAAGTGCCGGTGCACTTCATCAACGAAGACCAGTGCGGCGCCTTCCGTCAGGGCGGCTCGCTGGAGATCGTGCGCCACTCCGTCGAGATCCTGGTCCGCGCCGACCACATCCCGGAAGACCTGATCGTCGATCTGGCCGGTCACAAGCTGGGCGACACCATCCGCTGGTCCGACGTGAAGAAGCCGTCGGACGTGGAAGCCACCATCACCGACCGCGACTTCGTGATCGCCTCGATCAAGACCTCTTCGGCCGCCAAGGCCGCCGACGAGATCGAGGAGGCCATCGCCGAGGAACAGGCCGAGGCCGCCGCCGACGAGGTTCCGGCTTCGGAGCAGACCGACGCCGACGCCGCCGAAGGCGAGGAAGCCTCGGAAGGCTGATCCGGCCCTTCGATCTGGTATTCAGGAGCGGCCCTTCCGGCGACGGAGGGGCCGTTTCCATTTGCGGACTGAACCGATGCTGATCCTCGCCGGCCTGGGCAACCCGGGCGCCAAGTACGAAGGCAACCGCCACAACATCGGCTTCATGGCCGCCGACGAGATCGCGCGCCGGTGGCGGTTCGGGGCGGAGCGGGCGAAGTTCCAGTCCATCGTCGCCGAGGGCGAGGTCGAGGGCACGAAGGTCCTGCTGATGAAGCCGCAGACCTACATGAACGAGAGCGGGCGCGCTGTAGGCGAGGCGGCGCGGTTCTACAAGGTCCCGCCGGCGAACGTGGTGGTCTTCCACGACGAGATCGACCTGGCCCCGGGCCGGTTCCGCATGAAGACCGGCGGCGGGGCGGCGGGGCAGAACGGCGTGCGGTCCCTGATCAGCCAGCTTGGGCCCGACTTCCGCCGGGCGCGCATGGGCGTGGGGCACCCCGGGCGCCCGGAGCTGGTGCACGGTCACGTGCTGAGCGACTTCCACAAGGCGGACAGGCCGTGGCTGGACGCCCTGCTGAACGCCTGCGCCGACGCCCTGCCCTTCCTCGTGGCGGGAAACGACGAGCGGTATCAGGCCGAAGTGATGCGCTTGGCGCCGGCGCCCAAATTCAGCCCGCGGCAGGCGGCGCAGGGGGACTGACCCCCTACTCCGTCACCTCGTAGCGATAGGTCAGGGTCCGGCTCTCGCCGGGTGGGACGGTCAGCGTCCAGGCGGGCCAGCCGCCGTCGGTGACCGCGCTGCGGACGCTCTGGCGGACGATGCGGAAGCCGGTGTCGTTGAAGTCCTGCGGGGCCAGCTCGACCGTCTCGGCGTCGTCGCCGAAGTTGGTGACCACGACCTCGACCTCGCGCCACCTGGTCGTCAGCGCACGGCGCGTGCGTGCACCGTCTGCGGTGACCCGGGTTCTCACGCGGACGTCCGAGGCGTCGCCCCGCGCCAGCTCGAACGGCAGGCCGACGGGCCGATCGCGGGTTTCGGCCTCACCCGCATAGACGGCACGGCCCTCCGGCGTCAGCTGGCGCAGGCTCCAGTTTCCGCCCGGCAAGGCGATGCCCAGACCGCCGGCTTCGGTGTTGCGCAGGCGGAAGACGACCTGGGGCGTGGATTCGTCGGCCGCTTCACCGGCGTCCATCCCGTAGGCCCCGATCCACTGCCGATTGACGCGGTCGTAGGGAACGTCCTCGCGCTCGAGGAACCGCACCTGCTTGGTCTGGCGCGCCGCGACGGTGGTCGGGGACGGCAGGGTGTAGACCTTGTAGTCGCCCAGCTCGCCCTGTTCGGCGATGCGGCTGCCGGTGACGACGATCTCGTCGGTCGCCCGCATGGCGGCCGGTCGAGGCGGCGCGGGCGGCGACGGCGGGGGCGGCGCCATGACAGGCGGATAGTAGCCGCCGTACATGTCCTTCATGTCCGGATTGACGCCGTTCGTCGTCGTGTCCTGCGGCCAGCAGCCGGGGCGGCGGAGGCGGACGACGGGGTCGACGGGGACGCTGCGGCCGGTGGTCTGGAGGTCGCCGGCGACGACCTGGACCGGGGCATCGGGGAAGGTGGTGCCGCCGAAATTGGCGAGAGTCAGCCAGCCGGTAAGGTCGAGGGTGCGGCCGTCCGGCGACAGGCGGGCGACGTAGTCGGTCGACCACTGCAGCCCGGTCGACAGATAGGCCAGCGTCACCGTGTACCGGCCGGGCGTCAGGCTGCGCGTGCGAATCGACAGGGTCGGCTGGTCGGACAGGCCCTCGGGCACGTCCTCGAAGATCACCCGCTCGATCAGGCCGGAGCAGGACAGGGCCTCGTACTTTCCGTCGATCTCCAGCACGGCACCGGAGCCGCCGGAGCGGACCACGGCGGGGCGCACCTCCTGGCGGCCGTTCGCCGGATTGGTGCGGACCACCTGAACGGTGTCCCCGATCGACTTGTCGAGCAGCGAGCCGGGGGTCAGCAGGTCGAAGTCGGCGTTCTGTTCCAGCACGGCTGAGGGCAGGCCCGCGATCGTCACGCTCTGCGGCACGATGCCGGTCGAGACGCCTTCGAATCGGATCACGGCGTCGCCGGCCGGCACGTCGACCGTGCGCGTCTCGACGATCAGGGCCAGGCCCTCGCGGTCCAGCCGGTTCCACGACTGGCGCGAGCGTTCCATCAGCTCGACGGTGTCGACCGGCCGGTCGCGATAGATGACGACGGTGGCCGTGTCGGCCCTCTCCGACGTGGAGACCGTCTGGGCGAGCGCGGGCGCGGCCAGCAGGCTGAACACCGCCGTCGCCGCCAAAAGGGCGGCGCGCATCTCAGCCGCCCGTCTCGATGGTGGCGGTCAGCTTGACCTCACCGTTGGCGGGCACCTGCACCTTCCAGACGACGGTGCGGGAATCCTCCAGCACGCCGGGATGGCTTTGCTCCTGAATCTCGGTGTCGCGGCCGAGGCCGCCCTGACGCACCTCGATGGTGACGGGCTCAGGTCTGGCATTGCGCAGGGTGTACTCGACCGAGCGGCGCGTGCGGAAATAGTCGACGATCCGCGTGGAGACCCGCTCTTCGGACACCAGACGCGGCTGGACCGTGACGTCGAACGCCTCGCCGGTGGTGATGGCCAGGTCGGAACCGGCGGGGGTGTGGCTGATCGAGTCTTCGCCGATGAAGCGCGGCTCGCCCGAGGCGTCGTTGATGTAGACGCGGATGGTGCCGGCCGGCAGCGACCGGTTCTGCCCGTTCATCGGGCCGTTGGCGAAGAGGTAGGCCACCTCGACCGCCTGCGGCTGGGCCGAGGTGGTGAAGCCGTAGATCTCCCACAGATAGCGCTTGGTGGTGGCCACGCCGGAGACGTCCAGCAGGCCGACCTGCTTGTTCTGGTTGTTGGCGACGGTCACACGCTCGGGCAGCGGATAGACGTAGTAGTCGCCCAGCGACTGGTCGTCCGAGGCGGCGACGCCATTGCCGCGGTAGTTCGCGCCCGCCGACACGTCGCCGGCCACCACGCGGGTCTCGGCGTCGGTGAAGGTGGCTCCGGAGCGGTTCGAGATCGTCACCCAGCCGACGAGGTCCAGGGTCGAGGCCCGCTCGTCCACGCGCATGACGTAGTCGGCGGTCCAGCTGAGACCTGAAGTCAGATAGGTCAGGGTCACGTCGCGGCGGCCGCCGCCCTCGGCGTCCAGGGTGACGCTGAGCGTCGGGCGCGGGCGCAGGTTGGCCGGCACCTCGTCGAAGATGACGCGGGTCGGGACGCCGTCGTCGCGCAGCACCTCGACGTTTCCGCCGATGCGCAGGACCACGCCCTCGTTGGCGGCCAGCACGGTGGCGCGCTGCGTCTCCTCGCGGCCGGTACCAGGGTTGATGCGGACGAGGCCGATCTCCTGTCCCACCGCGCTCTGCATCAGCTTGTCGGGGGTCAGCAGGTCATAGTCGAAGTTCTGCTCCACCACTTCGAGCCCGCGGCCGGACAGACTGACGGTCTCCGGCCGGATGGAGGCCGAGACTCCCGGGAACTCCTGCCGCGACCGACCGGCGGGGATGCTGAGGCCGCGCACGTCCTCCACGAGGGTCACGTTGCCCTGATAGATGGTAAGGTCGACGCGCTCGGGCCCGCCGGGCCGGGTGTCGATCTGTGCTTCCTGGGCGGCCGCCGCGCCCGCCATCAGCGCGAAGGCGGCGCCCGCCAGCAAGGTCCGTCGCATCATCATCCCCGTCACTCCCACTGCTTGCGAAGCGTCACCGTCCCACGCGTTTCCCGCGAAGTCGAGGCACCCGCGACCGCCGGACCCGTCGTCCGTCGAGCCAACGTAGACCCGGGGACGCGCGGCGCAGCCCTACGGAACCTGATCGGGGCTCACTGAAGCTGATTGGTCATCCATGCGCATTGACGGGGACCCTTCCGGGCGCAAGCTTCGCCGCAAGGGAGAGCGGACATGAAGACACTTCTGATCGCGAGTCTGGCGGCAGGCTTGCTCGGCAGCGCCGGCACTGCGGCGGCGCAGCCGGCGTCGGAATTGAACGGCACATATCTTTTCGGATCGCCGATGACCCGTCTGAACAGCGGCGCGCTGGGCCAGCTGTCCGGCGTGATGGAGGTCCGGCCCAACGGAGAGGGCCGCTATCACGTGTCGCTGTCGACCATCGAGCGGATCGACGACGGCGCCACGCAGAGGCGATCATGGTCGCTGCAGTCCTGCGACGGCCGGAATGACGGGAACGACGTCGTTCTGACGTGCGAACTGCTGAACGGGACCCCGGGCTATGTGGCGGACAACTTCCGGCTTCGTTACGCGGAATGGATTCGATGGGAGGGAGAGCTGATCTCGGCCGACACCTATCGCATCGACATGTTCTACCACTCGCGATGACGACGGCGGATTTGCTCGCTTCGACGTCACGAGCTAAGCGGGCGCGGTGGACACCCGCGCCTTCCGGAGCCTGACCGCCCTGCAGGCCGTCGCCATCATGGCGGCGACCTTCGCGGTCATGTGGGGCGCGCTGTTCCCGTACGCGGCCCAGGCGGCGGCCCAGCCGGGCATGCCGCTCATCCTGTGCTCGACCGAGGGGCCCAGGACCGTGGTCATCGACCCGGTGACGGGTCAGGTCGAGCAGACGTCGGACGCGCCGTCGTGTCCGGCCTGCGTCCTGCCGCCGCCGGCGGATCTGCCGCCTGCGCCGGAAGCGCCCGCCCCGCCGGTCCTGACGCCCGCCGTCCTGCCCGCGCCGGTCAGCGACGCCCTTCTCCTGCCGCCCGCCCGTGCCCCGCCGCGGCCGCCGTCGACCGCTCCACCCCACGCCTGAAGACCGCCACGCAAGCCCCGCGCCCGGCCTGAACGCCCGCGCGGCCCCGTGACCCTTTCTCTTCGGGACATTCATGACCCCCTCGACTTCCGACGGAGCCCGAGCTCCGTCCTCTCCCATGTCCGGCGCCTATCGCGCCGTCTGGCGCTGGCATTTCTATGCCGGACTGCTGGTGCTGCCGTTCCTGATGCTGATGGCGCTGACGGGCGGGATCTATCTCTTCAAGGCCGAGATCGACGACTTGCAGACGCGGTCGGTGGCGGCGATCCCCCCGGGGGCGGCGACCAGCCGACCGGCCGACTGGATCGCGGCCGCCACGGCGGCCGTGCCGGGACGCGCGGCGACGGTGCTGGTCCCGGATCGCCCGGATCGCGCGGTGCAGGTCACGGTCGAGCGGCCTGATGGAGTCCGGCGCGTGGTCTTCGTCGATCCGGCGGACGCCCGGGTTACCGGCGACCGCGCCGTGGGCGGCGTCTCGGAGACCGTGAAGCGCATCCACTCCCTGGCCATCGCGGGTCCCGGCATGAACCTGATCGTCGAGATCGTCGCGGGGTGGGCGATGATCCTGGTCGCCACGGGCGTCTTCCTGTGGTGGCCGCGAAGGCACGACGCGGGCGTCGTCACGGTCAAGGCCAGAGCGGGCCGGCCCTTCTGGCGCGACCTTCATGCGGTGACCGGGCTGTATGCGGGCGGGGTGATCTTCTTCCTCGCCTTCACCGGCATGCCGTGGTCGGCGGTCTGGGGCGACGGCTTCCTGACACTGGTCAATCAGGCGGGGCTGGGCCGACCGCCGGCGCCCGCGGCGCAGGACTGGCTGCACGCCGAGCATGACGATGCGCCGCCCGACGCGGGCTGGGCCTTGGGATCCACCACGCTGCACGCCGCGCCCGGCCCGGTCGACCTGACCGCCGTGGTGGCTTCGGTCGAGACCGCCGGACTGGCACGTCCCTATCTGATCGGCGTGCCGGCCTCGCCGGATCGCGCCGTCACCGCCGCCGTGGAAAACCGGGCGGCCGAGGACGCGCGGGTGATCTATCTGACCCCCGGCGGACGGGTTCTGACCGACGTGAAGGCCGACCAGTTCGGCGTCGGAGCCCGCGCCTTCGAGTGGGGCATCGCCGTGCATGAGGGTCGCCAGTACGGCCGGATCAACCGCTGGATCATGCTGGCGGCCTGCGTCGCCGTATGGGTGCTGGCAATCTCGGCGCTGATGATGTGGTGGCGGCGACGGCCGAACGGGCGCCTCGGCGCGCCCACCGCCCCACCGGGACCGCGCGTTCGTGCCGCGGTGCTGGGGATCGTCATTCCTTTCTGCGTCATCTATCCCCTGACCGGGCTGAGCCTGCTGGTGGCGCTGGTCGCCGACCGCCTCTGGACCCTGACCCGAAGGAGGGCCTCCACGTGAGGAAGATCACCTTGATGCTGGCCCTGCCGCTGCTCCTGGGCGGCTGCGGGGATCCGTCCTCGTCGGCGCGTTCGGCCCAGTCGCGCGACGGGAACACGGTCGGGGTGGAGGTCACCGACGCCTGGTGCCGCGCGACGCCTAACGGGGCGCGAACCGGGGCCTGCTATGCAAGCTTCCGGGCGGTCGGCGCGAACGACAGGCTCGTCTCCGTCAACAGCTCCGCCGCGACCGCCGCGGAGGTGCACGACATGGAGGAACGCGACGGCATGATGCGCATGACGCCGCTGCCGCAGGGCTTGCCGCTGGCGGAGGGTCGAACGGTAGAACTGAAACCCGGCGCGACGCACATCATGTTGACGGGCCTGACCTCGCCGCTGCAGACCGGCGAACAGGCGCCGATGATCCTGACCTTCGAAAGCGGGCGGACGCTGGAGCTGCTCGTCCCGGTTCGGGCGGGCGCCGACGGGTGATGCGGGACTGACAGGGGGACGCGAACCGGCTAAAGGCTCGCCCTCCCTTCTTCCCCCAAGAGCGCCATGGCCCTGAAAGTCGCGATCGTCGGCCTGCCCAACGTCGGCAAGTCCACCCTGTTCAACGCCCTGACCAAGACGGCGGCGGCGCAGGCCGCCAACTATCCGTTCTGCACCATCGAGCCGAACACCGGCGACGTCGCCGTGCCCGAGCCGCGCCTGAAGGTGCTGGCCGAGATCGCGGGGTCGAAGGAGATCATCCCGGCGCGCATCACCTTCGTGGACGTGGCCGGACTGGTGCGGGGCGCGTCGAAGGGCGAGGGGCTGGGCAACCAGTTCCTGGCCAACATCCGCGACTGCGACGCCGTGGCCTTCGTCGCCCGCTGCTTCATCGACGACGACATCACCCACGTCGAGGACCGCATCGACCCGGTCGCCGATCTGGAGATCATCGAGACCGAGCTGATGCTGGCCGACATGGAGAGCCTGGAGCGCCGGCGCGTGCAGATGGAGAAGCGCGCCAAGGGCGGCGACAAGGAGAGCCAGCAGTCGCTGCGCCTGGTCGACCTCGCGCTGGCCCAGCTCAACGCCGGCAAGCCCGCGCGCACGGCGGAGGTGTCGAAGGAGGACAGGAAGGCTTGGGACATGCTGCAGCTGCTGACGGCCTTGCCGGCGCTCTATGTCGCCAACGTCGACGAAGCGTCTGCCGACAAGGGGAACGAACTCTCCGACAAGGTCGCCGAGCGGGCCCGCGCGGACGGCGCCAACACCGTGGTGATCTCGGCCAAGATCGACAGCGAGCTGGCGGTGCTGGACGAGGCGGAGCAGATGGAGTTCCTGCAGGAACTCGGCCTGGCCGAGCCGGGGCTGAACCGGCTGATCCGGGAAGCCTATGCCTTGCTGGGCCTGCAGTCCTATTTCACTGTGGGACCCAAGGAAGCCCGCGCGTGGACCATCCACGTCGGCGACACCGCCCCGCAAGCCGCGGGCGTGATCCACACCGACTTCGAGAAGGGCTTCATCCGCGCCGAGACCATCGCCTACGACGACTACGTCGCCCTGAGGGGAGAGGCCCGGGCGCGGGAGGCGGGCAAGCTGCGGGCCGAGGGCAAGAGCTACGTCGTCAAGGACGGCGACGTCATGAACTTTCTGTTCAGCTGACGGCTCAGCCCGTCGGTTCGGGCGCGGCGACGGGCGGCTGGGCCGGAATCGGGACAGGCCCCGGCTGAGGCGCCTGACAGCGCACGAAGTCCGTCGAGGTCGATCCGGCGCGATCCAGCCAGCTGAGCGTCAGGCGGTCGTCGGCGACGCGCATCCGCACGCGCTCCTGCGTCGTCGTGCCCTCTGCAGTGCAATCCAGCACCGCCTCATAGGCCGTGTTGACCTGCTGCACCCCGGAGATCCGGCAGCTGTTCTCGTAGCCTTCGAACGTGGTCGTGGTGATGCGGATCGGACGTTCCGGGCCGGTCGTGGCGCCGCACCACTCCGCCCGCGCGGCCCAGGCCCCGACGAAGTTGCCGGCGTCCGGACCGGGCGTCGAGGTCTCGCCGTCGACCGGCGGGACCGGCGCGGGGTCGGCCGGAGCCGAGGGCTGCTCGCCGGGCGAGCAGGCGGCGACGGCGAACCAGGCGGACAGGATGAGGAGGCGGGTCATGGCGCGACAACGCGTCGCCCCGACGATGGGTCCGCCGAAGATCTAAATTGCGATTGATCCTGATAATCGTTCGCAGTAATTGCCGCTCCGCTGTGATCCACTTTCGGGGCGCCCACATGAGAATCCGTCTTCTGACCACCACCGCCTCACTGGCCATGACGGTCCTCCCCGGCGTCGCGCTGGCCCAGGCGCAGGAACCGCCGGTCACGGAGGTGGCGCCGATCACCGTCAGCGCCACGCGCACCGCCATCCGGGTCGACGAGGCCCCCGCCACGGTCAGCGTCATCACGGCGCGCGAGATCGAGGCGAACCTGTACACCGACATCAAGGACCTGGTCCGGTTCGAGCCGGGCGTCAGCGTGGTCAGCCAGCCGGCCCGGTTCGGCGCGGCGCTGGGGACCACGGGTCGGGCGGGCAATGAGGGCTTCACCATCCGCGGGCTGGGCGGCGACCGCGTGCTGCAGGTCGTGGACGGCGTGCGCATGGCCGACGGATTCGTCTTCGGCGCCCAGAGCGTGGGCCGCGGCGGCTATGCCGATCTGGAGCTGATGAAGTCGGTGGAGATCCTGCGCGGCCCCGCGTCGGCGCTGTACGGCTCGGACGGCGTTGCCGGGGCGGTGGTGTTCACGACGAAGGATCCGTCCGACCTGCTGGTGAGCGGGCGCGACGTCGCGGTGCGCGGGCGGCTGGGCTACAATTCGGCGGACGACGGGCGGACGTACGGCCTGTCGACGGCGGGCCGCATCGGCGCCTTTTCAGGACTGATCGCGTACACGACGCGCGACGCCTCGGAGACCGAAACGGCCGGCACGAACGACGTCGAGGGCGCGCTGCGCACCACGGCCAACCCTCAGGACCTGTCTTCGGAGTCGCTGCTGGCCAAGGCGGTCTGGGACGTGGCGCCGGGGCACCGGCTGCGGCTGACCTACGACGCCCATGAGTCCGACGTCTCGGCGAACGTGCTGAGCGGCCGCAGCGCCTCGGTGCTGGACCTGCGCGCGGACGATGAGACCCGGCGCGAACGGGTCGCGGCGGACTGGCGGTTCGACGGCGTCCTGGGTCTCGATCGCGGGCAGGTCACGGCCTATCGCCAGACGTCGGAGACGCGGCAGTTCACCTTCGAGGACCGCACCCCGGCGTTGGACCGCACGCGGGACAACCGCTTCGACAACGAGGTGATCGGGTTCGGGGCCGAAGCGGTCAGGACCCTGGACTTCGCCGGAACGACGCATCGCCTGACCTTCGGCGGCGACTGGTCGGAGACGACCCAGATCGGCATCCGCGACGGCACGGTGCCGCCGGCCGGCGAGACCTTTCCCTCCAGCCCGTTCCCGGAGACCGACTATCGCCTGTCGGGACTGTTCGTTCAGGACGAGATCCTGCTGATGGGCGGGAGCCTGCGCATCATCCCGGCGCTGCGGTTCGACTCCTATGAGCTGACGACGACGGCCGACCCGTTGTACTCAGGCGCACGCGCCGATCAGTCCGACGAGCGGCTGTCGCCCAAGCTGGGCGTGGTCTGGTGGGCCAGCGACGCCTTCGGCCTGTTCGGCAGCTATGGCGCGGGCTTCAAGGCGCCCACGCCGTCGCAGGTGAACAACGGCTTTTCCAACCCGGCGTTCGGCTATGTGTCGGTCCCGAACCCTGACTTGGGGCCGGAGACCAGCACCAGCGTGGAGATCGGGGCGCGGTGGCGCGACCTCGATCTGCCGGGCGGTCGTTTGGCCGGGCAGGTCGTGGCGTTCAGGTCCGAATATGAGGACTTCATCAGCCAGCAGGTGGTCTCGGGCTCCTTCACCCCCGCCGACCCGGCCGTCTATCAATTCGTCAACTTCACAGAGGTCGAGGTGTCGGGCGTCGAGGCCCGCGCCGACGTGTTCTGGGACAACGGCTTCCGGGCGCGGTTCTCGGCCGCCTGGGCCGCCGGCGACCAGACCTCGGGCACGACGACCGTGCCGCTGGTCACGATCGACCCGATCAAGCTCGTCGGCGGGCTGGGTTACGACGACCCGGCGGGACTATGGGGCGGCCAGGCCGTCCTGACCTGGTCGGACGCCAAGGACCCGGGAGACCTCGCCGGTCTGGCCTGCGCGCCGGACTGCTACGCCGGCGAGGCGTTCACCCTGCTGGACGTGACCCTCTATCTGAATGTGTCCGACAACGCCGTGCTGCGCGCCGGCCTGTTCAACGTGACGGACGAATCCTACGGCTGGTGGAGCGACGTTCGCGGCCTGTCCGGGACCTCCGCGGTGCTGGACGCATACACCCAGCCGGGCCGCAACCTCAGTGCCTCGCTGACCTTCCGCTACTGATCACTGGCCGAGCGACGTTCGCGCGACTATCGCGAACGCGTCTCATTTTCGAGGTACCGCCATGCGCGCCCTTTTCGTCGCCGCCTTCCTGGCCACCACCGCCCTGCCCGACCTCGCCGCGGCCCAGGCGCCCGCTTCGCAGACGGCGAGACACGCCGCCTATGAGCAGGACCGTCAGGCCATCCTGAGCCAGGTCGGCAACTTCAGCGTCCGCTTCGACATGCGCGAAACGGTCAACTTCGTGGACGGATACGAGCCCTTGGCCCCCAAGACGTCGGGCGGCCACGAGATCGTGCGGGTCGTCTACGACACGGGCGACCGGATCAGCCTGCAGCACATCCTGGTCATGGAGCACGGGGGCAGGACGCACGTGATCAAGCACTGGCGACAGGACTGGGTCTATGAACCGCGGACCGTCCTGACCTATGCCGGACCGAACACCTGGACGCTCACGCTCGTGCCGGAGATCGAGCGCGCGGGCGCCTGGTCGCAGACCGTCTGGCAGACCGACGACAGCCCTCGCTACGGCGGCGTCGGCAAATGGCGCCACGAGAACGGCATGGCGGAATGGGCCTCGGCCCCGTCCTGGCGTCCGGTGGCGCGGCGCGACGCCATCCGCAGTCCGGTCTATGACCGCTACCTCGGCACCAACCGCCACGCCGTGACGCCGTGGGGGTGGGTCCACCTGCAGGACAATCACAAGATGCAGTCGGCGCAGGGGGGCGAGGGCGGACTTACCGTCGTGGTGCACGAGGACGTGGTCAACTCCTATCGCAGGTCCGACGGGTTCGACCCCGGGGCGGGAGACCATTACTGGGCCGCGACGCAGGGCTACTGGGGGGCCGTGCGGGACGCCTGGGATGCGGCGATCGCCCGCGGGAACGGCCTGCGCCTGCAAGAGGAGCCCCAGGCCGGGGCGGTGACGGGACCGGAGCTGATGGATCTGGCCGACAAGGTGCAGGCGGGCGAACTCACCGAAGCCGCGGCCGTCTCCCGGGCGCAGGCGTTGATCGCGGAATCGACCGCGCGTTGAATCTTTCCGCCGGGGGTTGACGTCCCCCGACCCGCTCGTCCAGCGTAAGGGCACTCATCAAGACCGGCTGAGGGATAGGCCCTTTGACGCCGGGGCAACCGACCGGACCCACCCAGGTCCGACACGGTGCCAACTCCTGCGGGGACCCTCAGCCGGTCCGCGAGAGATGAGTGAAGGGACGGCCGCGCTGCGCGGTCCGGCGTCTTCACGGGTTCTCCTCACCGCACGGCGTGCTCGATGAGCGGGACCGTGCGAGACCTTGGCGAGACTTTCTGACATTCACGACTTCGACGTCGCCCTGCCCGGCGGCGGCAGCGTGCGCGCCCGGCTGGCGGGACGGGCGGAAGGCCCGCTGGTGGTGGTGGTCGGCGGCATCTCCGCAGACCGGGCGCCGGCGAGCGGCGCGGCGCGGCGCGGCTGGTGGGACTGGGCCGTCGGGCCCGGCGCTCCGGTGGACGCGGCCCGCTTCGCAGTGCTGGCGATCGACTGGCTGCCGGAAGCGGGCGCCGGGATCGACCGGCCCGTGACGACGCAGGATCAGGCGCGGGCGATCGCGGCGGCGCTGGACGCGCTGGATCGGCCCATCGCGGACGCCTTCGTCGGCGCCTCCTATGGCGGCTGCGTGGGGCTGGCCTTCGCCGAGCTGTTTCCCGAGCGGATCGGGCGGCTGGTGGCGATCTCGGCCCCGCATCGGGCGCATCCGATCGCGACGGCCTGGCGCGGCGTGCAGCGGCGCATTCTGGAGCTGGGTCTGGAGACCGGCCGCACGGACGAGGCGCTGAGTCTGGCGCGCCAGCTGGCCATGACGACCTATCGCACGACCGAAGAGCTGGGCCTGCGCTTCGGCGGCGCCCCCGCGCCCGCCGCGATCGGCGCGCCGCATCCGGTGTGCGACTGGCTGATCGCGCGGGGCGAGGCGCATGCGTCGGGCGCCGACGCGCGGCGGCAGATCGCCCTGAGCGACTCGCTGGACCGGCACGCGGTGGACCCGCAGCGCGTGACCTGCCCCCTGACCGTGGTCGGCTTCACCGACGATCGGCTGGTCCCGATCGACGATCTGCGCGACCTGGCCCGCCGCGCGGCCAACCTGTGCCGTTTCGTCGAGGCCCCCAGCGTGTTCGGCCACGACGCCTTTCTGAAGGAGCGGGAGGTCGTCGGCCGCACGCTTCGTTCCGCCCTGTCTCCCCTCCCCGCCTGTCCGGAGTTCGCCGCATGAGCCAGTCCCCCGAAACCGCCTGCGTCCGCGCGGGCGTCGACAGCGACGCCGCCCACGGCGCGGTCATTCCGCCGATCTGCCTGTCGGCCAATTTCAGCTTCGACGGCCTGGATGGGAAGCGGGCGCACGATTACACGCGCTCGGGCAATCCGACGCGCGACCTGCTGGCCGGGGCGCTGGCCGAGCTGGAGGGCGGAGCCGGCTGCGTGGTGACGTCCAGCGGCATGGCGGCGCTGGATCTGGCGCTGAGCCCGCTGAACCCCGGCGACCTGCTGGTCGCGCCGCACGATCTGTACGGCGGCACTCACCGGCTGCTGTCGGCGCGGGCGCGAAAGGGCCATTTCGACCTGGCCTTCGTCGACCAGGGCGATCCGGAGGCGCTGGACCGGGCCTTCGCGCTTAGGCCGAAACTGGTGCTGATCGAGACGCCGTCCAATCCGCTGATGAGGATCGTCGACGTCGCCGACATCTGTCGCCGCGCCCGGGCGGTCGGCGCGCGGTCGGTGGTGGACAACACCTTCCTGTCGCCCGCGCTGCAGACCCCGATCGCCCTGGGCGCCGACGTGGTGGTGCATTCGACGACCAAGTTCGTGAACGGCCATTCCGACGTGGTCGGCGGCGCGGTGATCAGCGCGGACGCCGAGGTGCACGCCGAGACGGCCTGGTGGGCCAATGCGACGGGCGTGACGGGCGCCCCGTTCGACGCCTGGCTGACGCTGCGGGGGTTGCGCACCCTGTTCGTGCGGGTCGAGCGGCAGCAGGCGAGCGCGCTGGAGATCGCCCGGCGGCTGGAGCGCGCGCCGGGGGTGAAGGCGGCGCACCATCCGGGGCTGGAGAGCCATCCGGGGCACGCGCTGGCGGCGCGGCAGCAGAAAGGGTTCGGCTCCATGCTGAGCGTGGAGCTGGAGGGCGGCATCGCGGCGGTGCGGGCGTTCGTCGAGCCGCTGGGGGTGTTCACCCTGGCGGAGTCGCTGGGCGGGGTGGAGAGCCTGATCGCCCATCCGGCCCTGATGACCCATGCCGCCATGACCCCCGAAGCGCGCAAGACGGCGGGGATCGGCGACGGCCTGATCCGGCTGTCGGTCGGGCTGGAGCATCTCGACGACCTGTGGGCCGACCTGGAGCGCGGGCTGCGGGCGGTGGCCGCGCTGAAGCTGGCGGAGGCGGCGTGATGGGTCTGCTGGAACTGGAGCGCGGCCTCGCGACGAGCACGCGGCCGCTGCGGGTGGCGCTGGCGGGATGCGGCGTGGTGGGCGGCGGTGTGCTGAAGCGCTTGGGCGGGGACGCCCGGTTCGAGGTGGTGGGGGTGCTCGTCAGGGACGCGGGCAAGCCGCGCGACCCGGCGCCCGACGCGCGTCTGCTGGTGACCGATCCCGCGGCGCTGCTGGCGCGGGAGCCGGACGTGCTGGTGGACGCGCTGTCCGACCCGTCGACGGGGCTGGCGCTGACGCGGGCGGCGCTGTCGCGCGGCGTGCACGTGGCGTCGGCGAACAAGCAGGCGGTGGTCGAGGACCTGTTCCCGCTGGCGCGGCAGGCGCATCGTTCGGGCGTGCGGCTGGGCATCGCGGCGTGCGTGGGCGGCGGAGCGCCGATGATCGAGACGGTCCGGGCGGCGCGGGCGCACGCGCCGATCGTGGCGATTGAGGCGGTGCTGAACGGGACGGTGAACTTCCTGCTGAACCGGCTGGCGCAAGGCGCGCCGTTCGCGGCGGCGGTGGCGGAGGCGCAGGCGCTCGGCCTCGCGGAGGCGGATCCGTCGGCCGACCTGTCGGGCCGGGACGCGGCGGCGAAGCTGGCCATCCTGGCGGCCGAGGCGTTCGGTCCGCAGGGGCCGAGGCCGGGCGTGGTGCAGCCGCTGACGGCGGCGTTCACGCCGGGCGGCGCCGTGCGGCAGCTGGCGCGGGCGGCGCCGGACGCGGCGTCGGTGCGGCTGGTCGACGTCGACCACGATCCGCTGTTCGCCGATCTGCCGGGCGAGACCAACGCCTTGAGGGTCACTTGCGCCGACGGACGAATCTTCAGCTGCACCGGCCCGGGCGCCGGCCGCGAGCCGACGACGGACAGCGTGCTGGGCGACCTGCTGGCCCTGCTCTAGTCGGCGGCCACGGCCTCGATCTCGACCAGCCAGCTTTCGTCGAAGATGCCGGTGACGATGACGGTCAGGGCGGGCTGGCGGCCCTGCAGGCGGTCGAGGCGGACGGCGCGGTTCAGGTGGGCGTCCTCGCGGCGGGCGAGGAAGGTCGTGACCTTGACGAGGTTGTCCAGCGTCATGCCCGCGGCGCGCAGCTGGGTCTCCAGATTGTCCCACACCTGCTCGCACTGGCCGCGGAAGTCGTCGGCGAGGCCGCCGTCGGGCCGGGTCGGCACCTGACCGGAGACGAAGAGCCAACGGGTCGCGCCGGTCACCTCGACGGCCTGCGGATACGACCCCTGGACCGGCGGCGAGCCGTCGCCGGTCAGGGGTCGAAGGGTCAGGCTCATTGGCGCGCCGCGTCGGTGCGGGCGCGGACGGCGCCGAACTCGGACGTCGGCTTCCAGCCCGGCCAGTCGGTCGAGTTCGCCAGGTCGAAACCGAGGCGATAGAGCAGCTCGAGGTTCTCGACCGCCGAGCGGAAATCGAGGTTGGGCGACCATTCGTCCGACGGCTGGTGATAATCCGCCTCGAACTTGGCGTCCCAGGCCGCGCGGCCCGCGGCGATCCCGCCCTCGTCCCAGTCGACGCCGTGCCACGGCATCAGGGCCGGCACGCCCGCGCGGGCGAAGGGGAAGTGGTCGGAGCGATAGTAGAAGCCCTGCTCCGGCTGGCGATCGTCGGTGACGTAGCGGCCCTCGGCCGCGGCCAGCACGGCCAGACGGTCCTCGAGGTCGTTCTGGCCCTTGCCGAAGATGGCGACGTCGCGGGTCGGCGGCGACAGCGGCAGCATGTCAATGTTGAGGTCGGCGACCGTCTTCTCCAGAGGATAGACCGGGTCGTCCGCATAGGCGTAGGCGCCCAGCAGGCCCATCTCCTCGGCCGCCATGTGGGCGAAGACGACGGTGCGTTCCGGGCGCGGGCCGGCCGCGAAGGCGCGGGCCACCTCGACCACGCCGACGGTGCCCGAGGCGTTGTCCCAGGCGCCGTTCCAGATCTTGTCCTCACCCTCGGCGTCCGGGTGCTGGGCGGCGCCGCCGACGTGATCCCAGTGGGCCGAATAGACGATGACCTCGTCCGGGCGCTCGGTTCCCTCGATCTTCGCCAGCAGATTATGGGTGACGAGGGTGTTGATGGTCTCGGCGGCCTGGACGTTCAGCTTCACGCCCGGCAGTTCCACCGCCCGGAACGAACCGGAGCCGTAGCTGGCGAACGCGGCGTGATCCAGGCCGGCGGCCATGGCCATGGCGTGCGCGGTGTCCATGTTGATGGAGCCCGTGAACTCCAGATCCGCGGCGCCCGGGGTGAAGGTGCGCTGGCTGGCGTTGCGGCGCGCCGCGCCGGTCCAGGCGGAGTCCGTGGCGGAGACCGGGTTCAGCATGATCAGGCCGACGGCGCCCCGGCGGAAGGCCTGGTCGGCCTTGGCCGAGGTGGAGGCGTGGTGGGTCGTGTACTGGCCGTTGAAGACCTCGCCGTTCGGCTCGCCGGCCATGACGATGACGACCTTGCCGCGGACGTCGAGGTTTCCGTAGTCGTTCCAGTTCCTTTCCGGCGCGTCGATGCCGTAGCCGGCGAACACCAGGCCCGCGCCCTGGACGTTCGCGCGGCCGTCGTTGGTGGCGGCGCGGATCAGGATGTCCTTGCCCGGCTCAAGCGCGTGGGTCGCGCCGTCGGGGCCGGTCCAGCTGACCGTCGCGGCGCCGTCGGGAGTGTAGCGCTTCAGCTCGACGCGCTGCAGCCATTCGCCGTTCGGACCGCCGGGCTGCAGGCCCATGGCCTCGTACTGCGCCTGCAGCCAGGCCAGGGTCATCCGCTCACCCTCCGTGCCGGGATAGCGGCCCTGAAATTCGTCCGCAGAGATGGTGCGAATTCCGTCGGACAGGCGCTGGGCCGAGATTTGCGGCTGCGGCGCGGGCTCGGGCGCCGTGGCGCAGGCGGCGCCGAAAAGAAGGCTGAGCGAGGCGACGCCGGCGAGAAGGCGGGAGGTCATGCAGGGGCTCCGGGGGGCGGGTTTCGTCGGCGCGGACCTTAGCGGGGGCGCGAGACCGCGCAGGTTACGTTTTCGTCATGTGGGATCGGAGCCGACGCCGGGCCGGCAGGGATCGTAGCACCATCCCTTGCGCCGTTTGGTCTCGAGGACCAGACGGATGGCGTCCAATCTCTCGTGAAACAGGGCCATCAGACGCTGCAGTTCCCCGGGGTCTTCAGGCGCCGCCATGGGGGCGCGTCGGGATTGAAATCCCTTTCGCACCACGTTTCAGAACCGGGACGCCCAGGGGAGCCGCCAAGAGCCGTCCGGGCGAAGAGAGTTGCCGAGCCCTCCGCCGCGTGACGACGGAGTTGTAAAGGGCGGGCGGAGCGCCGGGCGCGGAGCCCGGATGCTGTGTGGGTTCACCGTTTCGGCTTCGCGTGACGCTCCGCGCGGTCCGTCTGATCGAAAGCCGTCCGGAACGACCCGCAGGTCACCGCATGGGGCCGCTGCTTCGCGACTGACGGACGCGCCTTCGGCGGGCGGGCGGGAGACTTGCGAACCCCGGCCCCGGACCCGGTCCTTCCCGTGAACCGGCATGACCGCCGCCCTCCCCTGAGGAGGAGGGAGAGGATCACGTCCTACTTCATCCGCCAGGTCGCGCCGTCGGGGCCGTCCATGACGACGACGTTCAGGGCGTTCAGGCGATCGCGGATGCGGTCGGCGGCGGGCCAGTCCCGGGCCGCGCGGGCCGTGGCGCGGTCCCGCAGCAGCTGCTCCACCTCCGCGCGCAGGGCGTCGTCGACCTCCCCTTCCAGCCAGGCGGCGGGATCGGATTGCAGGACGCCCAGCAGGTCGGCGGCGGCCATCAGCCGGCCCTTGGCGGCGGCGACGGCCGCGTGATCGCCCGAGGTCATGCCGCGCTCGATCTCGCTGGACAGGGCGAACAGGGTCGACATGGCGCCGGGTGTGTTCAGGTCGTCCTGGATGGACTTCAGGAAGTCAGCCGGCGGTTCGTCGCCGTCCGCCTCGACGGCCGCGGCGCGATGCAAGGCGCCGTAGAGGCGGTCGAGGTTCTTCTTCGACTGGTCCAGCAATGACTGGTTCCAGTCCAGAGGCTGACGGTAGTGGGCGGACAGCAAAGCCCAGCGCACGACCTCGCCCGGGATCGACCGCACCAGGTCGTGCAGCAGCAGGACGTTGCCGATCGACTTGGACATCTTCTCGGCGTCCACGGTCAGGAAGCCATTGTGCATCCAGTACCGGGCGTACTGGTCGTGCGCGTCGGGGCCATGGGCGTGCCCGTGGGCGCAGACGCCCTGGGCGATCTCGTTCTCATGGTGCGGGAAGACGAGGTCGATGCCGCCGCCGTGGACGTCGATCGGCAGACCCAGGTTCTCCTCGATCATGGCCGAGCATTCGATGTGCCAGCCGGGGCGGCCGTCGCCCCACGGGCTGGGCCAGGACGGCTCGGCCTCTTTCGACGGCTTCCACAGGACGAAGTCGTGGGGGTTCTTCTTGTAGGGCGCGACCTCGACGCGCGCGCCGGCGATCATGTCGTCGAGGTTGCGGCCCGACAGACGGCCGTATTCCGAATAGCTGGAGACGTCGAACAGGACGTGGCCCTCGGCGGCGTAGGCGCAGCCGGCGTCGACGATGGCGGCGATCTGCCTCACGATCGCGTCCATGTGGTCGGTGACGTGCGGGGCAAGGTCCGGCGGGGCGACGTTCAGGCGCGCCATGTCCTCGAGATAGTGCGCCTCGTACTTCGCCGTGATCTCGCCGATCGGGACGCCGAGAGCGGCGGCGCGCTGGTTGATCTTGTCGTCGACGTCCGTGACGTTGCGGGCGTAGATCACCTTGTCGGCCCCGTACTCACGGCGCAGCAGGCGGACCAGCACGTCGAAAACCACCGGCGGGCGGGCGTTGCCGATGTGGGCGTGGTCATAGACCGTCGGGCCGCAGACGTAGAGCGTCACCCGGTTCGGGTCGCGCGGTTCGAAGACGCGCTTTTCGCGATGCAGGGTGTCGTACAGGACCAGCGACATATTGTTGCGACGTTCGTGGGTTTTCTTGCAGGACCGAGGGGGTCGCCCATATAGCGGTCAAGCGCCGCTTGCCGATAGGTCGGCGGCGTCTTCTTTGAGGGAGCGCGGCACGCGTCAATTTCCGGGGCCTTCGTCCCGGCGCCACTAGGCCGCTGAACACGATCCATGACCTCCAGCCCCGTCGTCCCCGCCCTGGTGAGCGTCAACGACTCCGCGACCCGCCCCAGCCGCGAGGAGGCCCTGAAGGCCGTCCGGACCCTGCTGGCCTGGGCGGGCGACGATCCCGACCGCGAGGGACTGAAGGACACGCCCCAGCGCGTGGTCGACGCCTATGCCGAATGGTTCGAGGGCTATGACGCCGATCCGGGCAAGGAGCTGAGCCGCACCTTCGAGGACGTGCAGGGCTATGACGACATGGTCCTGCTGCGCGAGATCGAGGTGGAGAGCCACTGCGAGCACCACATGGCGCCGTTCCTGGGCAAGGCCTACGTCGCCTATGTGCCGAACGAGAAGGTGGTCGGCATCTCCAAGCTGGCGCGGGTGGTGGAGATCTTCTCCAGGCGCCTGCAGACGCAGGAGGTGCTGACGAATCAGATCGCCGAGGCGATCGAGCGCCATCTGGCGCCGCAGGGCGTGGCCATCCTGATCGACGCCGAGCACCAGTGCATGACGACGCGGGGCGTGCACCACCGCCACGTTTCGACCATCACCACGCGGTTCACTGGCGTCTTCAAGGACGACGCGGCCCTGAAGGACCGGTTCCTGCGCCTGGCGCGCGGCTGATTTTCGCCGTTTCGGCGTATTCGCGCCGGGCGGAACCGTTCGACGCCCGAGACCGCTTTACAAGCGGCGCCGGGTCGGCCAAAGCCGTCCGGAAGTTTCAGCACGCCCCGATTGGGGCTCGACATGGAGACGCGACGCATGGGCGCGAAACTGGCCGGACCTGGCGGCGGCAAGACGATCGAGCAAAACAGCGAGATCAATGTGACGCCGTTCGTCGACATCATGCTGGTGCTGCTGATCATCTTCATGGTGGCGGCGCCGCTGGCGACCGTGTCGATCCGTCTGGACCTGCCGCCGCCGAACCCGACCCCGACCACGGAGCCGGAAGAGCCGGTCTACATCACCATCCAGGAATCGGGCTCGCTGTTCATCGCCGATCAGCAGACCACGATCGAAACCCTGGCCGTGGACGTCTGCGCGGCCCTGGGCGGCGGCGCGGCCTGCCGCGAGGAGCGGCTGTTCATCCGCGCCGACGCCGAGGTGAAGTACAACGAGTTCATGACGGTGATGAACACCCTGCAGGAGAACGGCTTCTTCAAGGTCGGCCTGCTGAACGAAGACATCACCTGATTTCGGGCGCCCGCCCGGGAGAACAGGGCCGCCCCCGCAGGGGGGCGGCCTTTTTCATGACCGGAGTCCGGCATGACGGGCGATGAGATCGACGCGCTGGTGATGGCCCTGCCGGGGGCGGAGCGGAGCACGGCGTACGGCGCGCCCTGCTGGCGGATCGCCGCCAAGTTCTTCACGCGGCTGAGGGCCGAGGACGACAGTCTGGCGCTGGACGTCGGCGACCGCGCGCGGCGGGACATGCTGGTGGAGATGGAGCCGGATGTCTTTCACCTGACCGACCGCTACCGGGCCTATTCCTACGTGCTGATCCGCATCGGCGGCGTGGACCGGGCTTGGCTGGAGCCCGAGCTGAAGGCGCGCTGGCGCAAGGTTGCCCCGGCGGCGCTGAGGAAGGCGCATCCGGAGATGGCCGGCGGTTGATCCGGCGCGGCGAGGCCCCACCTGAGGCGTCCCCCTCGCCGCGCAGGAGCCGCCCCATGACAGACCAGCCCACCGTGACCGTCGACGGCCACGCCATTCCCCTGCTGGGCTTCGGCACCTGGAACCTGACGCCCGAGGACGCCCGGCGGATGGTCCGAGAGGCGCTGCGCATCGGCTACCGCCACATCGACACGGCCTGGATCTATGAGAACGAGGCCGCCGTCGGTCAGGGCCTGCAGGACGCGATCGACGAGGGCGTGGCGACCCGCGACGAGATCTGGCTCACCACCAAGATCTGGGTGGCGCATTTCGAACGGGACGACCTGCTGAGGCAGGCCGAGGAGTCGGCCGCGGCGCTGGGCACGACGCCGGACCTGCTGCTGCTGCACTGGCCGAAGCCGCAGCCGGCGTGGGAGGAGACGCTGGGCGCGCTGAACGAGGCGAAGGCGCGGGGTCTGACCCGGACGATCGGCCTGTCGAACTTCCCCTCCTCCGAATGGCGGCGGGCGCAGTCGCTTTCCGAGGCGAGGCTGGTGACCAACCAGGTCGAGTACCATCCCTACCTGAAGCTGTCGCGGCTGCTGGAGACGGCGAAGGCGCTGGGGTCGTCGATCACGGCCTGGTCGCCGCTGGCGCAGGGGAAGGTGGCGCAGGACTCCACGCTTATCGAAATCGGCCGGGCGCACGGCAAGACGGCGGCGCAGGTGACGCTTCGCTGGCTGATCCAGCAGGGCGTGATCGCCATCCCGCGCACGACGAAGGAAAGCCGCGCGGCCGAGAGCTTCGACGTCTTCGACTTCGCGCTCTCGGACGAGGAGATGGACCGCATCCACGCGCTGGCGCGACCCGACGGGCGACTGGGCGACTGGATTGATCCGGCGTTCCAATGGGATCAAGAATGGTGACGGGCTGATCGCGCGCAGACGCGGCGGCCGACTGGGACAGGAGCCGCCATGGGCCAGGTGCTGGGTTTCCCCGGGATCGATCCGGACGACGCCGCCGTCGGCGCCCGGCTGAGGCGCTGGCGCGAGGCGCGCGGCATGGCGGTCGAGGATCTGGCCCGGCTGATGGACCTGACGCCGGAGGAGGAGCGCCGCGTCGAGGCGGGGCGCGCGCGACTGGACAGCGTGAAACAGGGTGCGGCGACGCGGGCCCTGCGCCTGCCGATCTGGGCGCTGGCGTCGGACCGGCGGGCGCACTAAGCCAAGGCGCATGGCCTACAAGTCCCTGCGCGACTTCATCGAGATGCTGGAAGCCGAGGGGGAGCTGGTGCGCGTGCGCGAGCCGGTTTCGACCCATCTGGAGATGACGGAGATCCAGACGCGGCTGCTGCGCAACGGCGGGCCGGCGGTGATCTTCGAACAGCCGGTGATGCCGGACGGGTCGATCAGCCCCATCCCCTGCCTGGCCAATCTGTTCGGCACGGTGAAGCGCGTCGCCATGGGCGTGACCCTGGGGAAGAAGGCGCGGACCACCGCCGCCGAGATGCGCGAGGTCGGCCATCTGTTGGCGGACCTGCGCAATCCCACGCCGCCGCGCGACATGGGGCAGGCGCTGGAGATGCTGCCCATGATCCAGACGGCCATGACGATGCGTCCCAAGGTGGTGAAGTCGGCGCCGGTGCAGCAAGTGGTGCTGAAGGGCGACCGGATCGACCTGACCCAACTGCCGATCCAGGGCTGCTGGCCCGGCGAGCCCGCGCCCCTGATCACGTGGGGCCTGGTGGTGACGAAGGGGCCGTCGGACGCGCGGGAGGACGACTTCAACCTGGGCATCTACCGGATGCAGGTGCTGGGCAGGGATCGGGCCATCATGCGCTGGCTCGCGCATCGGGGCGGGGCGCAGCATTACGCCCGGCACAAGCAGGCCGGAAAGCGCGAGCCCCTGCCCGCCGCCATCGTGCTGGGCGCCGATCCGGGCACGATCCTGGCGGCCGTGACGCCGGTGCCGGACACCCTGTCGGAGTATCAGTTCGCGGGCCTGCTGCGCGGGGCGAAGGCGGAGCTGGTGGACTGCGAGACGGTGCCCCTGAAGGTCCCGGCGCAGGCCGAGATCGTCATCGAGGGCCACGTCCTGCTGGACGAGCACGCGCCGGAGGGGCCGTACGGCGACCACACCGGCTATTACAACTCGGTCGAGACCTTTCCGGTGTTTCAGGTCAGCGCCGTCACCATGCGCCGCGACCCCATCTACCTGACCACCTTCACCGGGCGGCCGCCGGATGAGCCCAGCGTGCTGGGCGAGGCGCTGAACGAGGTGTTCATCCCCTTGTTGCAGCAGCAGTTTCCGGAGATCGTCGACTTCTGGCTGCCGCCCGAGGGGTGCAGTTACCGGATCGCCGTGGTGTCGATGAAGAAGGCGTACCCCGGCCACGCCAAGCGGGTGATGATGGGCTGCTGGAGCTATCTGCGGCAGTTCATGTACACCAAGTGGATCATCGTCGTGGACCACACGGTGAACGCCCGCGACTGGAAGGACGTCATGTGGGCCATCTCCACCAAGATGGACCCCGCGCGCGACGTCACGCTCATCGAGAACACGCCGATCGACTACCTGGACTTCGCCAGCCCCGAGAGCGGTCTGGGGTCCAAGATCGGGCTGGACGCCACCGACAAATGGGAGCCCGAGACGAAGCGCGAATGGGGCGAGGAGATCCGCATGGACGCGGAGGTCGTCGAGCGGGTGTCGGAGATGTGGGACCGGCTGGGCCTGCCGGGCGACGGGACGCCGATCTGGAAGTAGCCGGAGGCCGCGGCCCCGAACTGTGGCCAAAAAGCGCTATTCTCATGACGGAAAAGTAATCTAGGGTGCCGGCAGTTCCCGCTTCGAGAGGACCCGGCATGCGACTTTTCCTGATCAGTGCGGCGGCCTTCGCGCTGGCCTTGCCCGTGATGACCGTTCCTACGACCGCCGACGCCCAGGTGCTGGCCGGCCGGAACGCCGCCCGGCAATCGAGGGCGCCCCGCCTCACCCGCGAGGAGCGCCTGACCAACCTCCTCCGCGAGGCCGAGGACCGCCTGGCCGAAATCAACGACGAGATCGCGAGCCTCGAGAGCGCCGGGGAGGCGGCCGGCGCGCTGACCTCCGGTCAGCAGCGTCAACTGGCGGGGCTGCATCGCCGCCGCGAGCGTGAGGAACGCGAGATCGCCCGGCTGGAGACGGCCCTTGACGGCCCTTCGGAAGACTGAGGTCGACGTCGGCTGAACCCCTGTCGCATATGGAGCCGCACAGGTTCCATGCCAGGGTCGCGGGGGTCGTCGGATGAGCGATTTCGAGTTCTTCTTCAGCTTCTACGGCCTGCTGCTGGGGCTGTCGGTGGCGGAGCTGACGGGCGGCTTCGCGCGGCTGCTGCATGAGCGGCACAGGGTGCGGTTCGGGTGGCTGACGCCGCTGCTGGCGCTGTTCGTGGCGATCGATCTGGCGACGTTCTGGAATCAGGCCTGGCGGTTCTTTCGCGACGCGCCGTTCAACCCGGCCCTGTTGCTGGTCGGCCTGGTCATTGCGGCGACGTTCTACATCGCGGCCAGCGTGACCTTCCCGCGGGTGACGGCCGAGGGGGTCGAGGAGCGGATCGATCTGGACGATCATTTCTGGGCTCATCGCCGCGTGGTGTTCGGCTGCGTGCTGGCGGCGAACGCCATGGTGTGGGGTCTGCTGGGCCTTCTGGCGATGGCCAACCCCGTCTGGGCCGGATTCTGGACGCCGCGGCTCATATTCGGCGTCCTCCTGTTCGCGGCGTGCACGGCCACGGCCGCGTTCGCGCCGAAGCGGGGCGTGGTCATCGCGGCGCTGGTCGTGGTCCTGGCCTACACGCTGTGGAACATGCTGCTGGCGGGATCGAAGCTGATCGCTGCCGGCGGATGGTCGCCGTCGGTCTGAGGCTTGCCAGACGGCCGGGATCGGTCGACGAAGGCGCATGCGCCCGATCCTGTTGTCCGCGGCCCTCGCCGCCCTGTTTTGCGCGAGCCCCGCGATGAGCCAGTCCGTGTCCAACGCCGCCCCCTGGGATCAGGAATTCCTGCCGCCCGCGCCGGAGTGGAGCGGGGCCAGCCGGTCCCTGATCCGGCGGTCCACCGACCCCTGGGCCACGGATTTCGAGAAGGATCCGGAGCTGAACTTCAGCCCCGACTATGCGGCGACGCGCGCGTGGTTCGACCGGCTGGACGCCTCGTCCGACCTGATCCGCATCGAGGAGTTCGGGGTCTCGCCCGAGGGGCGGCCGATCTATGCCGTCATCGCGTCGAAGGACGGGGCGACGTTCGATCCGGCCAAGCCGGTGCTGATGATCCAGGCGGGGATCCACCCGGGCGAGATCGACGGCAAGGACGCGGGAATGATGCTGCTGCGCGACGTGGCGCACTACGGCAAGGCGCACCTGCTGGATGAGGTGAACCTGATCCTGATCCCGATCCTGTCGGTGGACGGGCATGAGCGGGCGTCGGTCTATTCCCGGCCCAACCAGCGGGGACCGCGCGTCCAGGGCTGGCGCAACACGGCGACCAACCAGAACCTGAACCGCGACTACATGAAGCTGGATCAGGCCGAAATGCGCGCGGTGCGCGGCCTGATCGTGAAGTACCGGCCGGACCTGTACGTCGACGTGCACGTCACCGACGGCATGGACTACCAGTACGACGTCACCTTCGGCTTCAACGGGGAGAACGGCGCCTTCACCCGGTCGCCGGCCAGCTCGGCCTGGCTGAACGACGTGTTCAAGCCGGCGATGTACGGGGCGCTCGAGGACCGGGGGCACATTCCGGGCGAGCTGGTGTTCGGCGTGGACGGGGACGACCCGAAGGCGGGCCTGTCGGACGGCGGACTGGGCGAGCGGTTCTCGAACGGCTGGGGGGCCGCGGCGCACGTGCCGACCATCCTGATCGAGAACCACAGCCTGAAGCCCTATGACCAGCGCGTGCTGGGGACCTACGTCTTCATCGAGGCGGCGCTGCGCATCCTGGCCGAGGATGGCGGCGACCTGCGGGCGGCGATCCGGTCGGACGAGGCGCTGAGGCCGGCGGAGATCCCCGCGAATTTCGAGCCCGATCCGACGCCGCAGCGGACGGTCGCCTTCAAGGGCATCCGCTACGAGACCTATCGGTCGGAGGCGTCGGGTCGCGACGAGATCCGCTGGTTGGGAGAGCCGGACCCGGAGCTCTGGCAGGTGCCCTTCTTCGGCTCGCGGCCGACGCTGACGCTGACGCGGCCCGAGGCCTATTGGGTGCCGGCGCACCGGGCCGACCTGATCGAACGGCTGGCGATCCACGGCGTGCGGATGGAGCGGATCGAGGCGCCGCGGACGGTGTCGGTCGACATGCTGCGTCTGGTCGATCCGACCACGGCGACGCGGACGAACGAGGGCCACGTCGCCAATGCGGTGAAGACGGTCGAGGTGGAGCGCCGCGACTGGACCTTCCCCGTCGGGTCGGTGCGGGTGCCGACGGACCAGCCGCTGGGCGACGTGGTGGTGCTGCTGCTGGAGCCGCAGTCCAGCGAGAGCTTCTTTGCCTGGGGTCTGGTCCCCGAGGTGCTGAATCGCGTCGAATACATCGAGGGCTATGCCATCGCGCCGCTGGCGGACCGCATGCTGGCGGCCGATCCGGTGCTGAAGGCGGAGTTCGAGGCGAAGCTGGCGGCCGAGCCGGAGTTCGCGGCGAACGGCGACGCGCGATTGCAGTGGTTCTATGAGCGAACCCCGTTCTATGATGATCGGTACCGACTCTATCCGATCGCGCGGGAACCCTGATGGACATGACGCCCATTCACGCCGCCGGGCTTTGGTCCGGTCTGATGATCCTGCTGATGACCGTGCTGGCGTTCCGCGTGGTCGCCAACCGCCGGAAGCACCGGGTGCTGTTCGGCGACGGCGGCGTGCCGCAGGTGACGGTGGCGACGCGAGCCTTCGGCAACGCGGCTGAGTATGTGCCCGTCGGCATCGGCGCCCTGATCCTGCTGGCGCTGCTGGGCTATCAGAGCTGGGCCATTCATGCCGTCGGCGGGGTGCTGTTCGCGGGCCGGCTGATCCACGGACTGTGGCTGAGCCACGGCAAGGGACCGGGGTGGGCACGCATGACCGGCATGATTCTGACGCTGACGGCGCTGATCGCCGCAGGCGCCATGCTGGCGGCCTGTCCGTTCATGGGGTGACGCCGGTTGCGGCCCGTCGGGCCGTCCGCCATATCGGGGCATGTTCGACGCCGCTCCCGACGACCTGCTTCCCGAGCTGATCACCGCCGCGCGCAAGGCCGGCGCCGACGCCGCCGAGGCGGTGCTGGCCGAGCGGTCGTCTTTGTCCGTCGGAGTGCGCAACAGCGCGCTGGAAGAGGTCGAGCGCGAGGAGAGCCGCGACCTGTCGCTGCGGGTCTTCGTGGGGCGGAGGCAGGCGACGGTCAGTTCGTCCGATCTGTCCGCGGCCACCCGCGCTCGGCTGGTCGAGCGGGTCGTGGCGATGGCCAGGCTGGCGCCGGAAGATCCCTATGCTCGGCTGGCGACGGCGGCGGAGCTGAACCGCGGCGCCCTGCCCGACCTGGAGCTCTTCGACCCCTCGGAACCGAGCCCGGCGGAGCTGGAGCGCGCGGCGGTGGAGGCGGAGGCCGCGGCGCTGGACGTCGAGGGCGTGGCGAAGTCCGAGGGCGGACACGCGTCGACCAGCAGCAGCCGCTGGCGGCTGGCGACGTCCGAAGGCTTCGACGGGGTGCACCGGGGCAGCGTCTTCTCGCTGGGCGCGTCGGTGATCGCCGAGAAGGACGGGGCGATGGAACGGGGCGGCGAGCACCGCGCCATGCGGTGGCTGGCCGACCTGCCCCCGGCCGAAGAGATCGGACGCGAGGGCGGTCGGCGTGCCGTGCGACGCGTGGGCGCGCGCAAGATCGCCTCGACCACCGCGCCGGTGATCTTCGAGAACCGGGTGGCGACGCAGGTGCTGTCGCCGCTGATCTCGGCGATGGCCGGGCCGTCCGTGGCGCGGGGCATGAGCTTCGTGAAGGACCGGCTGGGCAAGGCGGTGCTCCCGGGCGGTCAATCAATCATTGACGACCCCTTCCGGCCCCGCGGGCTGGGCTCCACGCCGTTCGACGACGAGGGGCTGCCGGTCTCCAAGCGGGCGCTGGTCGAGGACGGCGTGGTCACGACCTGGCTGCTGAACCTGTCATCTGCGGCGCAGCTGGGCATGACGTCGACGGGGCATGCCTCGCGCGGCGGGGCCGGGCCGGCGGGCGTGTCCGGGCACAATCTGCATCTCACCCCGGGCACGCGCGACCTGGACGGGTTGATGGCCGACGCGGGCAAGGGACTGCTGGTCACCAGCATGTTCGGGCCGTCGCTGAACGCGGACACCGGCGACTGGTCGGCCGGGGTGTCGGGCTTCTGGTTCGAGGGCGGCGAGATCGTCCATCCGGTGAGCGAGGTGACCGTGGCGGGCAACCTGCTGGACCTCTACGCCCGGCTGGTCGCGGGGTCGGACCTAGAGTTCCGGGGCAGTTTCAACAGCCCCTCCCTGATGTACGACGCGGTCACCATCGCCGGAAAATGAACGGGTTGCAGGCCGATCTTGATCTGATCGTCGAGGCGGCGCGGGAGGCGGGCGCGCTGGCCCTGAGCGAGCGGGCCAAGGGCCTGAACATCCGGTCCAAGGTCGGCGGTTCGCCGGTGACCCACGCGGACCTGGCCGTGGACGCCCTGCTCAGGGATCGTCTACTCGGCGCGCGGCCGGATCACGGCTGGCTGTCGGAGGAAACCCCGGACGGGCCTGACCGCCTGTCGAAGCGACGCATCTTCGTGGTCGACCCGATCGACGGCACCGTGGCCTACATGAAGGACCGACCTTGGTGGTGCGTGCCGATCGCCCTGGTCGAGGACGGGCGGCCGGTCGCCGCCGTGGTGCATGCGCCCGCTCTGGACGAGACCTTCACCGCCGTCGCGGGCGGCGGGGCGTTTCTGAACGGGCGCCCGATCACCGCGTCGGACACCGCCGATCTGGACGACGCCGCGGTGCTGGGCGACGCGCGCCTGTTCGCCGACGTCAGCCTGTGGCCGGAGCCGTGGCCGGCGATGCGCTGGGAAAAGCGCAACGCCCTGGCCTATCGGCTGTCGCTGGTGGCGGCCGGCGCCTTCGACGCGGCCATCGCCACCGCGCCCAAGTGGGACTGGGACGTCGCGGCCGGCGCCCTGATCGCCGGGGAGGCGGGCGCGAAGGTGTCGGACCACCACGGTCGGCCGTGGACCTTCAACCGCCCCGACCCGCGACAGGCGGGCCTGGTGTGCGCCGCGCCCGCCCTTTGGCCGTTGATCGTGCGGCGGACGCGGTCCATACCCCTGCCCGCCGACCTTCCCTGACGAGACCCCGATGACCGAAGCCCACGAAGACCAAGAACAGCTGCTGCACATCGTCATCGGCGGCGAGCTGCGCCATCTGGACCAGCCGGTGTTCCGCGATCTGTCGCAGGTCGAGTTCGTGGGCGCCTTCCCGAACTACGCCGAGGCGAAGAAGGCGTGGAAGGCCCGTGCGCAGGCGACGGTCGACAACGCCCACATGCGGTATTTCATCCTGCATGCGCACCGGCTGATCGACCCGCGCGGGGACGCCCACTGAGATGGAGCTGTTCGGCCGCACCCTGGGCGCGCAGGAGATCGCCGGACTGGTGTTCCTGCTGGGCGCGCTGGCGCTGTGGGCGAACGTGCTGCGGGCCCAGATGCGCGAACGCCGCTGGGTCAGGAAACGCGAGGCCGAGCTCAAGGCGGCGAAGAAGGAGCCCGGGGGACCGGATCACGGCGGCCCGTGGGGCTGAGCCCTACTCCCGCCTGAGCAGCTTCTCGGTCAGCAGGGTGCCCCACCACTGGGCCTTGAACTCCGCCCGGATCGCCCTGGGGTCGTAGGCCGGCGAGCTGATCCAGTCGAGGAAGGCGACGCCGGTCGGCTCGACCTCGTTCAGGTACTTCTCCAGCGTGAAGTCGAGGACGCCGGTCAGGCCCTCGCGGTGGTGCAGATACTTCTTGTCGAGCTGTTTGATCGCCTCGGAGATCGGCTCGCCGAGATGGAAGTGGCGATAGAGCACGGCCATCATCCCGGCCCGGTCCGCGCCCGACTTGCAGTGGATCAGGGCGGGATATTCGATCGTGCGGAACAGCTCGCGCGCGCGATGGATGCGGTCGGGCCACGGCGGGTCGCGGCTGTCCAGCGGCGCGTCGATGAGGGTCAGGCCGAGGCGCTCGCAGGCGTCCTTTTCCAGCGCGTACCAGGCCTCGTCCCGCGCGCCGCGCAGGTTGATCACCGTCCTGACGCCCTGCCGCTTCCAGTCCGCCAACTGACGCGGCGACGGCTGGTTGGTGCGGACCAGGTCGGGACCCAGCCAGTGGGCGTTCCGGAACCAGCGGCGCAGGAAGGCGTGGTCGCCCCAGACATAGTCCCAGTGCGCCTTGAACCGGCCGGCGCGAGTGGAGAGGTCGTAGCGCGACATGGGGCGGAGATAGGGGTTTTCCCGGCCGCCGTCACCGGAGGGTGATCGCTGAAGGGCAACCGCCGCGCCGGGATCGCCGTTGTGCCGGGAACGAAGTGGAGATTTCAATGCGCACGCTTGCCCTGTCCCTGACCCTTTTCATCGGCGTGAGCGCGGCGGGGGCCGCGGCCGCGCAGGAGCCGCCCTCGGCCGGCGCCGTCATCCGCCAAAGCGACCAGTCTCTGACCTGCGAGCAGATCGTCGCCGCCGGCGCCGAGATCAGTCAGGCGTTGGGGGAGACGAAGGAGCAAAGCATGTTCGGGCGGTTCGGCGGCGTGGTGAAGGCGGGCGCCTCGATGCTGGTCCCGGGCGCGGGGATCGCCATCGCCGGGGTCGAGGCCATGGGCGAGGACGAGCGGCAGGCCGCGCTGGCCGAGGACCTGGCCCGGATGAACCGCTGGTACTATCTGAACGGCCTGTATTTCGGCAAAGGCTGCGGCACGCCGGCGATCGCGGGACAGTAAGGCCCGCGTCTTCGCAGCGCGGCGGGCCGGACCGCTGAGCGCTTGACTTCCCTCCCCCGCCGTCCGACCTCGGACCGATGACCGCCGCCGCCGACACGACCGCGCGCCGTCCCCTGCTGGGGCGAATCTGGCGCGAGCATCTGTCGAGGCGGAAAGGGGCGCTGGCCGTGTCGATCCTGTGCGCCGTGGTGGTCGGGATCATGGCCGCGACCGTGCTGCAGCTGCTGGAGCCGGCGATCGACGGCCTGTTCCTGCAGCGGCCGGTGACGATCTGGGGCCTGGTCCGCATTCCGCCCGAGGGGGCTCTGGTCACGATCCCGCTGCTGATCGTCGGGCTGGCGGTGATCTGGACGATCGCGGCGCTGGGACAGGCGGCGCTGGTCAACCGGATCGGCCACGGCATCGTCGGCGACATCCAGGTGCGGCTGTTCGGGTCGATGATCCGGGCGGACCTGGCGCGGCTGCGCAGCAAGCACTCCGGCAGCTTCGTCTCCTCGGTGCTGTTCGACGCCAATCTGGTGCGCGAGGCCTTCACCAACGGGGTGGTGAACTACACCCAGCACAGCCTGACCCTGGTCGCGGTCATCCTCTACATGGCCGTCACCGACTGGCGGCTGACGCTGATCGTGCTGCTGGCCGTGCCCGTGATCAGCTGGGTGATGCGGCGCTTCTCGAAGCGGATGCGCAAGGCGACCACCGGGGCGATGGTGGAGACGGAGAACCTGTCCACCGCCCTGATGGAGAACCTGGACGGGGTTCGCCTGGTCAAGATCGAGAACCGCGAGGCGGTCGAGGAGGCGCGCGTCGGGGAGGTGGTCGACCGGCGTCAACGGCACGTGATCAAGTCGGCCGACAGCCGGGCCTTCGCCGGGCCGTTCTCGAACCTTGTGGCCATGATCGTGGTCGCGGCCGTCATGGCCTATGCCGGGTGGCAGGCGCGCGAGGGGCAGATGACGGTGGGCGCTTTCGCGGCCTTCATCGGCCTGCTGATGGCGGCGGGGCAGAGCCTGCGTCAGGTGACCAATCTCCAGACCGTGATGTCCGAGGGCCTGACGGCGGCGGAGCGGCTGTTCGACGCGCTGGACATCCAGCCGGAGATTCGCGAGGCGGCGGCGCCTGCGGCCCTGCCGGCGGGTCCGGTCACGGTGGCGTTCGAGCATGTCGACTTCGCCTATGCCGGCGCGCCCTCCCCGACCCTTTCGGACGTGACGCTGACGGTGCGGCCGGGCGAGACGGTGGCGCTGGTCGGGCCGTCGGGCGGAGGCAAGAGCACCATCCTGAGCCTGCTGCCCCGGTTCTATGACGTCACCGGCGGGCGGGTGACGGTGGGCGGGGTGGACGTGCGTCAGGCCTCGCTGGGCGCGCTGCGCGACCGGATCGCGCTGGTGACGCAGGAGCCGTTTCTGTTCGACGACACGATACGCGCCAACATCGCCTATGCGCGGCCGGACGCGACGGCGGGTCAGATCGAGGCGGCGGCGCGGGCGGCGGCGGCGCACGATTTCATCGCCGCCCTGCCCGACGGTTACGACACCCGGGCCGGAGAGGCGGGCGCGCGGCTTTCCGGCGGGCAGCGGCAGCGGATCGCCATCGCGCGCGCCTTCCTGAAGGACGCGCCGATCCTGCTGCTGGACGAAGCCACGTCGGCGCTGGACACCGAGAGCGAGGCCCTGGTGCAGGCGGCGCTGGAACGGCTGATGGAAGGCCGCGCCACCCTGATGATCGCGCACCGTCTTTCCACCGTCATGAAGGCCGACGCCATCCACGTGCTGGAAGCCGGCCGCCTCGTCGAGAGCGGGACCCATGCCCAGCTTGTGAAGAAGGGAGGCCTGTACGCGCGGCTGGCGCGCAGCCAGTCGCTGGACGGGACCCCCGCGGTCGGGGACGTGGCGTGAGGCCGCTGCGCAATCCGGCGATCCGGGACGGGCTGGCGTGGCTGCTGGCGGCATGGATGCGGTTCTGCTTCGCCACCATCCGCTGGACCCGTGAGGGGGAGGCGGAGGTGGAGCCGGTCTGGGCGAAGGGCGGCGGCGTGATCCCGGTCTTCTGGCATTCGCGCCTGGCGCTTTCGCCCGCCGCCTGGCCCCTGGATCGCGCCACGCCCGCCAAAGGGCTGATCTCGCTGTCGCCGGACGGTCAGTTCATCGCCCGCGCCATGGGTCGGATGGGGTTTCCGGCCGTGCGCGGCTCCAGCGCCAACAAGGACAAGGCCCAGGCGGCCAAGGGGGGATCCCAGGCGCTGCGCGACGGGCTGCGGCAGCTGAAGGTCGGCGGGCTGGCGGTGACGCCGGACGGTCCGCGCGGGCCGGCGAACGTCATGGGCGAAGGGGTGCCGCTGATGGCGAAGCTGTCGGGCGCGCCGGTGGTCTTCCTGGGCCTGTCGTGCCGGCCGGCGATCCGGCTGGGCAGCTGGGACCGGGCGCTGGTGCCCCTGCCGTTCGGGCGGGGGGCGATCGTGTACGAGACGGCGACCTACCCCGAGGGCGCCGAGCCGACGGAGGTCGCGGACGCCTGGGCCAAGCGGCTGACCGCGGTCGAGGCGCGCGCCGACGCCATCACCGGGCTGGAGCGGATCTGAGTGAGCCCGGCGTTGTGGGCATATCGCGTGGCGACGCGCCTTCTGGAGCCGCTGGCGCCCCGGTTGCTGGACGCGCGCGCGCGGCGGGGCAAGGAGGACGCCGCGCGGGTCGACGAGCGGCTGGGGACGGCGTCGGTCGCGCGGCCGGACGGCGATCTGATCTGGCTGCACGGCGTCAGCGTGGGGGAGACCCTGTCGCTGCTGCCCTTGGTCGAACGGCTGCGGCGGGACCGGCCGGACCTGACGGTGCTGGTGACGTCCGGGACCGTGACGTCGGCGCAGTTGCTGGCGCGGCGGCTGCCGACGGGCGTGATCCATCAGTATGCGCCGGTGGACGGCCCGCAGGCGGCGGCGGCCTTCCTCCATCACTGGCGGCCGTCGCTGGGGGTGATGGTCGAGAGCGAGCTGTGGCCCAACCTGCTGCTGTCGGCGAAGGCGCGCGGGGTGAAGCTGGCGCTGGTCAGCGCGCGGATCACGCAGAAGACGGCGGACGGCTGGGCGCGGTTCCCGGGCGCGGCGCGCAAGGTGCTGGCGGCGTTCGACCGCGTGTTGCCGCAGGACGACTCCTCGGCGGAGCGGCTGGCGGGGCTGGGCGCGCGGGTGGACGGCCTGGCGAACCTGAAGCTTGCGGGCGAGGCGCCGCCGCATGACGCCAGGGCCTTCACGGCCATGTCCGCGGCGGTCGGCGACCGCGCGGTGATCGTGGCGGCCAGCACGCATGAAGGCGAGGAGGCGGCCATCGTGCGGGCGCTGGACCGGCTGACGGGCCGGGTGTGCCTGATCTTCGTGCCGCGGCACCCCGAGCGCGGGCCCGGGCTGGCGCAGGTGCTGGAGGCCGAGGGCTGGCGACTGGCGGTGCGGTCGCGGGGGCAGACGCTGGACGGGGGGACGGACCTGTATCTGGCCGACACCCTGGGCGAGATGGGGCTGTTCCTGCGTCTGGCCGACGTGGTGGTGATGGGCGGGTCGTTCCACGCGGCGGTGGGGCAGCCGCCGGTCGGGGGGCACAATCCGCTGGAGCCGGCGCGGCTGGGCAAACCGACCTTCACGGGGCCGGACATGTCGAACTGGGCGGCGGTGACGGAGATGCTGACGGCCGGCGGCGGCCTGCGGGTCGTGGAAACGCCGGAGCATTTGCCCGAAGCGATCGCGCCGCTGTTGACCGATCCGGCGGCGGCCAAGCGCATGGGCGAGGCCGGGCGGCGGACGGCGGCCGAGGTCGGCGCCGTGGTCGATCAGGTGACGGCGGCGCTGGCCCCCCTGCTGCCGGCGCGGAAGGGGCGGCGATGAAGCTGAACACGCCGCGCTGGTGGTATCGGCGGGACCGGAAGCACGGGACGGCGCTGCGGATGCTGCTGACGCCCGCCGGGTGGATATGGACGGCGGCGACGAAGCGGCGGCTTGCCGGAGGCGCGTGGGTGAACGTCGGCGCGCCGGTGATCTCGATCGGCAATCTGACGGTCGGCGGATCGGGCAAGACGCCGGTCGCCATGGAGACGCTGCGGCTCCTTCGGGCGACGGGGGTCGAGGCGCATGCGCTGTCGCGCGGTTACGGGGGACGGCTGGAGGGGCCGGTGCGGGTCGATCCGGCGACGCATTCGGCCGGCGACGTGGGGGACGAGCCGCTGATGATCGCGACGACGGCGCCGGCGTGGGTTTCGCGGGACCGGGTCGCGGGGGCGCGGGCGGCGGTGGCGGCGGGCGCGGAGGCGCTGGTGCTGGACGACGCGCACCAGAACCCGGCGCTGAAGCAGGCGCTGAGCCTCGTGGTCGTGGACGGCGAGACTCGGGACGAGGAATGGCCGTTCGGCGACGGTTCGGTGTTTCCCGCCGGGCCCATGCGCGAGCCGTTGAAGGTCGGTCTGGCGCGGGCGGACGCTGTGATCGTGCTCCTGCCGACGGACGTGGCCGAGGTGGACCCGGAGCTGATGGAGGAATTCGGCAGCCTGCCCGTCTTCGTCGCGCGGCTGGCGCCGGAGGGGCCGCCGCCCGAGGGACCGCAGGTCGGATTCGCCGGCATCGCCAAGCCGTGGAAGGTGGAGCGGTCGCTCAAGGCCGCGGGGTGCGATCTGGCGGACTTCGCCCCCTTCCCCGACCACGCCGCCTATTCCGGGGGCGAGCTGAAGGCGCTGGCCGACCGCGCGGCGGTGTTCGGGGCAGGACTGATCACCACCGAGAAGGACTGGGTCCGCCTGCCGCCCGAGTGGCGGGCGCGCGTGACGTCGTGGCCGGTGCGCGCGCGGTTCGAGGACGAGGCCGGGTTTCTGAGGCTGATCAGGTCCCCCGTCTGACGGCGGGGCGGTCCAGCACGTCGTCGCGCAGGGGGGTCATGGTGGACAGGTCCCAGTCGGCCTCGACGAAGGGCTTTCGGGTCGGCTCGGTCACCGGGGGATAGCCGCCGACCTGCCGTTCATGGTCGATGATCTCGCCGCGGCCCTCGGCGACTTCGGCGATCAGCAGGACGTCGCGCTGGTCGCGGTCCCACGGCCGGGCGCCGACGTCGCGCAGCACGCTCACCTGCACGTCCACGGCCGGGATCGGCTGCAGTCCCTCCCACCAGACCGGCGGACGGCGCATCTCGATGATGCGGGCGTTCGTCGTCGTGTAGCGGCCGAACATGCGCAGCGGCTCGCCCACCTGGTCCACGGCGATGTTGTCGCGGCCGTAGTATTCCACGTCGCCGGCGCCGCCGATCATCATGAAGGCCAGACGCTCGGTCGGGGTGGACGGGCCGGCGCGAAGCACGTTGCCGACGACGGTCATCTTGCCGACCTCGAAGGGGACGTCGCCCCACTCCTCGGGGGCGAGGTTGTAGTGGATGGCGCGGGGTCCGGGATTGTAGATCAGGTTGTTGGCGATGATCCCGTGCACGCCGCCCTTGAACAGCGGGCTGCGCTCGTAGTTGTGGGCGTACAGATTGCCCACGATCAGCAGGTTCGTGACGTTGTCGTGGATCAGCGAGCCCTTGGAGTGCTCGCCCTTCGAGTGGGTCGACCAGGCCAGGCTTTCGCCGACCAGGTTGTTCGAGAAGGTGATGTTGTGGCTGGTGCCGGCGCGCCATTCGGCGGGCGTGGAGCCGGTGAAGCGGGGGCCGGAGGCGGACAGGTTCTCGTCGGTGGCCCAGGTCAGGCTGTTGTGGTCGATGATGACGTTGCGGGCGCCGACGGTGGCGATGCCGTCCTCGTCCCAGCCGCTCATCCATTCGCCGCCGGCCGAGCCCGGGCGGATGCGCAGGTGCTGGACGATCACGTCGTGGCCGCGGATGTCCATGCCGCCGCGGATCAGCGTGATGCCGGGCGACGGGGCCGTCTGGCCGGCGATGGTGACGAAGGGATTGCGCAGGACCAGGGTCTTCTTCTCCAGGTCGATGACGCCGCCGACCTCGAAGACGATGATGCGGGGGCCCTCGGCCTCGATGGCTTCGCGCAGGGAGCCCGGCCCCTCCGACGCCAGGGTGGTGACGCGGATGATGCGGCCGCCGCGCCCGCCGGGCGTGGTCGAGGCCCAGCCCAGCGCGCCGGGGAAGGCCAGGGGCGCGGTCGCCTGGGGCGTCGGCTCGGCGCGCCGCCCGATTCCGAACAGCTGGGCCGAGGCCAGCGAAGGTGCGGTCAGCAGCGCCGCGAAGGCGAGCAAACCGGCGAGCGAGCGGGTCAGGCGCATGATTCCATCCCTGTGAGCGGGTCGCCTCACTGTGCGACCGTCTGTTCCGGATTCAAATTGACACCGGTTTCCTTCCTGCGCAATGTCCGCCTCAACCGGGGAGGACGCGTGGCTCACGCGCACGACAGTTCAAGCGTTTCGCCCATCGCCCGCGCCTTCGTGGAGGCGCGCCGGCAGGGTCGCGCCCTGCCCGTCTATCCGGGCGTTGAGCCCACCAGCCTGGCGGACGCCTATGCCATCCAGGACGACGCCATCGGCCTGTCGACCGACCGCATCGTCGGCTGGAAGCTGGGCCGCGTGCCGCCGCCGTACGACGCGCGCTTCGGCGCAGGGCGGCTGGCCGGGCCGATCTTCGCCGCCGAGCTGCAGGAGGCGGCCGAAGCGACGTTCCCGGTCATCGAGGGCGGCTTCGCGGCGGTGGAGGCGGAATATGTGCTGGTGCTGGGAGACGACGCGCCCGATCGGGCCGGATGGACCGCGGACACGGTCGGCGATCTGGTCTCCGACATGCGGATCGGCATGGAGATCGCGGGCAGTCCTTTTCCCGGGATCAACGACCACGGCCCGGCCGTCACCGCCTCGGACTTCGGCAACAATCAGGGCCTGATCCTGGGGCCTTCCATCCCCGACTGGCGGGGGCGCCTGAGCGACCTGACCTGCCGCATGGAGATCGACGGGGTGGAGGTGGGGCACGGGGGCGCCGCGACGGTGCCGGGCGGGCCGCTGGACTCGCTGGCCTTCCTGCTGAACCTTCTGCATGCGCGGGGGCGGGCGCTGACGGCTGGACAGCTGGTGTCGACCGGAGCGGCCACCGGAGTGCACCGGATCTTCGCGGCGCAGTCCTGCGTGGCCGATTTCGGACCCGACGGCGCCCTTTCGGCGCGGGCCGTGGCGTGGGGGACGGACGGATGACGGCGACGCGGCGCGGGCTGGCCCTCGGGGCCCTGGGGCTGGGCGGACTGGCCGCGTCGGGATGCGCCCCGACGGCGCGGGCGAGCGCGGCGACCGAGTTCAGATGCGTGGACGTGCACCCCGCCGACTATCCGACCGTCGAGGCCGTGAAGTGGATGGGCCAAGAGCTGTCGCGCCTGACCGACGGACGTCTGGGCGTGCGCCAGTTTCCAGCGGGCCAGCTGGGCACCGAGGACGACTCGATAGGCCTGACGCGGTTCCAGGCGGTCGACGTGTGCCGGGTGGCGGTGGCGGCGCTGAACAACGCCTTCCCCGAGACCCGCATCCTGGCCCTGCCCTACGTCTTCCGCTCGGTCGCCCATGTGCGCGCCGTCGTGGACGGGCCGATCGGGACCGACCTGCTGAACGTGTTCGAGGGGCGAGGGCTGGTGGGGCTCGCCTATTACGACGCCGCGCCGCGCAGCTTCTACAACGTGCGCCGGCCGGTGGCGGAGCCGGGGCAGCTGAAGGGTCTGAAGATCCGGGCGCCGCAGTCGGACATCTTCCTGGAGTCGATCCGGGCCATGGGGGCGAACCCCACGCCGCTGACCTTCGGGGCGGTGTTTTCGTCCCTGCAGACCCACCTGATCGACGGGGCCGAAAACAACTGGCCCAGCTATCAGTCCAGCCGACAGTTCGAAGTGGCCCGGCACTGGAGCGACACCCAGCACTCCTTCTCGCCCGACGCCCTTCTGATGTCGAAGGCGAGCCTGGAGCGGTTGACGCCGGCCGACCGCGATCTGGTGCGCGACGTCGCACGGAGATCGGTGCAGGTCATGCGCCCCCTGTGGGACGCCCGCGAGACCGACGCCCGGACGAAGGTGATCGAGGCGGGCACGGTGGTGACCGAGGTCGACCGGGAGGCGTTCGCCGCCTCGGTGAAGCCGGTGCTGGACCGGCATCTGGCCGATCCGGTTCTGGATCGTCTGCACGACCGGGTCACGACGACGGCCGGATAGGGCCGCGAACGGAAACGGCTTCGAGAGGGAGGAGCCCATGAGCGAGCAACCGCAGGCGCGGCGTCGCGCGCTGGACGGACTGGCCGCCCTGGCCCTGGGGCTGGCGGCGGCGGCCCTTGCGGGCATGGCGGTGGTCCAGGCGTGGCAGGTCTTCGCCCGCTATGTGCTGAACGACAGCCCGGGCTGGACCGAGCCCGTGGCCCTGCTGCTGATGGGCCTCGCGGTGATGCTGGGCGCGGCCGTGGGCGTGCGCCGTGAGACCCACTTCGCCTTTCAGGGCCTGCGCGACGCCCTGCCCGGCCCGCTGAAGGCGGCGGCCAAGGCGCTGTCGCGTCTGATCGCCCTCGCCGCGGGATTGGGCCTGACGGGCTATGGCCTGATGCTGATGATCGACGACTGGGACGTGGCCATGGCCGGCGCGCCGCTGCCGTCGGGGCTGAAATTCCTTGGGCTGGCCGTGGGCGGGGCGCTGATCGCGCTGTTCTCGGCCGAGCGTCTGCTGACCGGCGATTTCGTCGAACCCGCGACGGAGGGCTGAGCCGTGGAGTATGTGATCCTGTTCGGCGTCCTGTTCGGCCTGCTGGCGCTGGGCGTGCCCGTGGCCTTCTGCCTGCTGGCCTCGACGCTCGCGACCGTCCTTTATCTGCTGCTGCCGCCGCTGGTCGTGTTCCAGCAGATGGGCTCGGACATGAGTTCGGTGGCGCTTCTGGCCATCCCGCTGTTCATCTTCACCGGCGAGCTGATGATGAAGGGCGGGCTGGCGGACCGGATGATCGCCCTGGCCTCGTCCATGGTCGGGCACGTGCGCGGCGGCCTGGGCCAGGTGACGGTGGTCGGATCGACCCTGTTCGGCGGGGTTTCGGGCAGCGCCATCGCCGACGTCTCGGCCATCGGCGGCACCATGATCCCGCAGATGCAGAAGCGGGGATACCAGTCGGACTATGCGGTCAACGTGACCATCTCGGCGGCGCTGGTGGCCCTGCTGGTGCCGCCGTCGCACAACATGATCCTGTATTCGGCCGCGGCCGGGGGCGGGGTGTCGATCTCCGACCTGTTCGCCGCGGGCATCATCCCGGCGCTGCTGCTGGCGGCCAGCCTGATGGTCACGGCCTACGTCATCGCGCGCAGGCGCGGCTACGCGGCCGAAGCCTTCCCCGGCTTCCGCACGGTGGCGACGCGGTTCGTGGCGGCCATACCCGGACTGTTGCTGGTGCTGATCATCTTCGGCGGCATCCGGGCGGGCATCTTCACCGCGGTGGAGAGCGCCTCGATCGCGGCGGTCTATGCCGCGGTGATCACCGGCCTGGTCTATCGCCACCTGTCGTGGGACGGGTTCAAGGCGGCCTGCACGGGCGCGGCGCGGACGGCGGGGGCGGTGCTGTTCATCATCGGCACGGCCGGGGCCTTCGGCTGGCTGATGGCCTATCTGCAGATCCCGGCCCAGATGGTCGAGCTGCTGCAGGTGCTGACCGACAACCCGATCCTGATCCTGCTGCTGATCAACGTCATCCTGCTGATCCTCGGCACCTTCATGGACATGGCGCCGCTGATCATCATCTGCACGCCCATCTTCCTGCCGGTGGCCAAGGCGTTCGGCGTCGACCCGGTGCAGTTCGGGGTGATCCTGCTGCTGAACTGCGGCATCGGCCTGATCACGCCGCCGGTGGGATCGGTGCTGTTCGTGGGATCCGCCATCGCCCGGCAACCGATGACGACGGCGCTGAAGACCATCTGGCCGTTCTGGCTGACCTGCGCCGCCGTGCTGATGCTGGTGACCTTCGTGCCGGCGCTGAGCCTGTGGCTGCCCGCCCTGCTGAAGTAGGTCAGGCGGCGTCGCGGGGACCGTAGCGCAGGCGGGCGAGGAAGTCCGTGGCGGCGCGCAGGGGAGAATAGAAGTCCTTGCCCGCCTTCCACTTCTCGAAGGCCATGACGTTCTCGATGCGGGCGGCGACGAAGGCGTCCGCCGCGTCCTTGCCGTCGAACAGGCGCAGGGTCATGGCCGGGATCAGAATGCCCGACAGGATGGTGCGCTTGGACTGGTGGTTCCAGTCGGTCGCCACATCGCCCGCCCAACGCCAGATGCGGTCGGCGGTGGCCCAGGTCAGGGTCAGGGCGAGGTCGGCGTTGGTCGGCAGGGCCATGAAGCCGGCCACGCGCTTCTCCGCCTCAGCGCCCGCGGCCGCCGCCTCCAGCCGGGCGGAGACGGCGCGGGAGATGCGCTCGCGGATCTTCAGCGTGGTCGGATCGACGCCGGCCAGCGATTCGAAGGCCGCATCGTCGTTGCGGCGCCACAGCAGGGCGGCGAGATCGCGGGGGCCGTTGGGCAGAAGCAGCTCGCGGTCGCCGTCGGACAGGCCGCAGGCCTTGCACGCCGAAGCGACCATTCGGGCGTTCCAGCCCATGGTCGGCGCGCGGTCGAGAGCGGCGTCCAGCACCTTCCGCTCCGTGATGGAGGCCCAGTCGTCGGCGGGTTCGCCCGTGGTCGTCATCGCGCCAGAATAGGCCCGGAAAAAGCGTCGCGCGAGCCCGCAGAAGCGGCCGCGACGATCTGGACACGCCCTGCCCGCTCGTGTATCAGCCCGCCTTCATCCGCGGACCCTGTCCGGCGGAGAACGATTTCGTTTTGTCTGCCCGTCTCCCTCACAGGACGCGGCGGGCGGCCAAAGGAGAGTTTCACCTGGTTCAGATTTTCGTCCGCGACAACAACGTCGATCAGGCGCTGAAGGCCCTGAAGAAGAAGATGCAGCGCGAAGGCAGCTTCCGCGAGATGAAGCGCCACGTGCACTACGAGAAGCCCTCGGAGAAGCGCGCCCGCCAGAAGGCCGAGGCCGTTCGCCGCGCCCGCAAGCTGGCCCGCAAGCGTGCCCAGCGCGAAGGCCTGCTGCCCGCGCCCAAGCCGCGCGTGCCCGGCGGCCGCTGATCTCCTGATCGGCAGTTCGAGTTTGAAGAGCCGCCCCGGGAAGCCGGGGCGGTTTTTCTTTGCTCAGTAGAGCGTGCGGAAGCGCAGCGTGCCCGGGATCGCCTTCAAGGCGTCCAGGGCCTTGGGATCGTAGTCGCGGTCGACGTCGACGATGACGTAGCCGGTGCGCTCGTCCGTCTTCAGGTGCTGGCCCAGAACGTTGAGGCCGGCCGAGGCCAGGGCGCCGTTCAGCTCGGCGAGGACGCCCGGCTGGTTGCGGTGGATGTGCAGGAGGCGGTGCGCCTCGGCCACGTCGGACAGCTGCACGTTGGGCAGGTTGACGCTGAACGTGGTGTCGCCCCGGTTGAGGTAGCCCAGCAGGCGCTCCGCCGCGAACTCTCCGATCGCCTCCTGCGCCTCCTCGGTCGAACCGCCGACGTGCGGCGTCAGGATGACGTTGCGCAGACCCATGAGCGGGCTGTCGAAGGGATCGTCGTTCGTGCGGGGTTCCTCGGGAAAGACGTCGAGCGCGGCCCCGCCGATGCGGCCCGCGCCGATCGCCTGGGCCAGGGCGCTGACGTCGACGACGTGGCCGCGCGACAGGTTCAGCAGCAGCGCGCCGGGCTTCATCGCCGCCAGTTCGCGCGCGCCGATCAGGTTCGTGTTCGAGGCGCGGCCGTCGACGTGCAGGCTGACCACGTCGGCCTCGGCCAGCACCGCCTCCAGCGAGGGCAGGCGGCGCGCATTGCCCAGCGCCAGCCGCTCGGTCAGGTCGTGGAAGACCACGCGCATGCCCAGCGCCTCGGCCAGCACCGACAGCTGGCTGCCGATGGCGCCGTAGCCGATCAGGCCCAGCGTCTTGCCGCGGATCTCGCGGGCGCCCGCGGCGGACTTGATCCACTGGCCGCGGTGCATGGCGGCCGACTTGTCCGACACGCCGCGCATCAGGCTGACGATCAGGCCGACGGCCAGCTCGACCACCGAGCGGGTGTTGGAGTGCGGGGCGTTGAAGACGGCGACGCCGCGGTCGGCGGCGGCCTGCAGATCGATCTGGTTGGTGCCGATGCAGAAGGCGGCCACGGCCATCAGGCGGTCGGCGGCCTCCAGCACGCGGGCGCTGACCTCGGTCTTGGACCGCACGCCGAGCACGTGCACGCCCTTGAGCCGCGCGATCAGATCGTCCTCGTCCAGCGCCCCCTTCACGGTCTCGACCGTGTAGCCGGCGGCCTCGAACCGCTGCACGGCGGCGGGGTGGACGTTCTCCAGCAGCAGGATGCGGATGCGGCTGCGCGGGTAGGACCAGCGACCGGCGAGGCCCTCGGCGTGCAGGACTTCGTCGAGCGTCGCCGCCTCCATGTCGGCGGCGGCCACGACGCGGTCGCGGCGCACGATCTCGGTGAAGGCGATGAAGCGGTCGGCGGCGCCGGCCAGCTTGACCTCGGCGTCGGTCCAGCCGTCGCCGATCATGACGACGGGGCCGGTCAGGTTCAGGGCGCGGATCGCGGCGGCCTTGCCCTGCGGCGCGAGGATCGGATTGGGCTGGACGCCGGCGACCCGGCCGGCGTCGTCGTAAGTCAGGTCGTTGGCCAGCAAGCGGTCGGCGGGAACGCCCAGCAGGTCGGCGACGGGGGCGATCACCTCGCGGAAGCCGCCGGACACGATCACCAGCCGGTCGGCGTGGCGACGGAGCGTTTCGAGATTGCGGGCGACCGAGGGGGCGAGACGGGAAGAGGCCCGGGCGGCGAGGGCCTGGACGTGATCACGCGTGACGGGGAGCAGCTCCAGCCGCTGTGCGAGCGCCCCGGCGAAGTCGATTTCGCCGGCCATGGCCCTGTCCGTCAGTTCGGCCACCCGGGCGCGCCGGTCGGCGGCGTCCGGCGCGTCGGCCAGGGACAGCTCGGCCAACGCCTCAAGCGTTTCGAAATCCACCAGGGTGGAATCGAAGTCGAAGATCAGGGTCGGGGCGGCCATGGGCCGACCCTGACCGACCTTCGCAGTTGCAGCAAGGCTTAGCGGCGTTCCTGGAAATGCTTCAGGGCGGCGGCGCCGACGGCGGCGGCGATGGCGGCGATGGCGGCGGCCCCGGCGCCCTCCTGCGCATGGTCGCGGGCGTAGGCGGCGGCGCGGTGACGGGAGTCGCGGCCGATCATGCGCTCGGTGAACGCCCCGACGCGGTCCCAGCCGCCCTCGGCGTGATCGCGGACGTCACGCAGCCGGTCGCCGGCGCGGAGGCGCGACCAGAGACGCGACGGGCGCACGCTCTCGCGGAGGCGCTCATACCGGGTCGGGCCGCTGCGCTGGTTCAGGAGCAGGGTCGCCAGACCGATGCCCGCCAGGACCGCCACCACGCCGGCGGTGACGCCCGGGTGTTTGCGGATTTCCGCGAGGGCGCTGAAATTCCTGACCATGGGATAATGCACTTCTTCCTCCAGACCGTCGTCCGCGGGATCCCAGAGGCCGTCCTCGTACGGGTGATACTCGCCCCGCTTGTCCCGCATCAGCATGGGAGCGAACCGGGCCAGCAGAGGTTCCGCCACGCCGGGGAAGGCGGCGTAGAGCGAGGCGATCAGCCGCCCTCCTCCGCCCACGGTGATCTCGCGCACCGGATGGGTGGCGCACCACAGGATGGCGTCGGCGACCACCGGCGTCGCATAGACCGGCTGGGGGTTGTGCACGGCGTGGCCGGTGATGTTGCGGGCATGCTTGTTGTAGGGCGTGTCGACGGCGGCCGGCTTGACCAGGCTGACCGCGACCTTGGCGTCCTCGCGCAGAAGCTCCATGCGGAAGGCGTTGGTGAAACCCTTCACCGCATGTTTGGAGGCCGAGTAGACCCCCTGCACCGGCAGGGGCGCGTCGGACAGCGTCGAGCCGACGTTGACGATCGCGCCGCCGTAGGGCCGCTCGCGCAGGTGCTCGGCGGCGATCAGCGATCCGTTGACCACGCCCCAGTAGTTGGTTTCGAACAGCTTGCGCTGGTCCTGGAGCGTCGTCTCGCGGATGGCGCCGAAGATCGAGACGCCGGCGTTGTTCACCCAGGTGTCGAAGCCGCCGAACAGGCGCGCGGCCTTGTCCGCGGCCTCGCGCAGGGCGCCTTCGTCGGCCACGTCGGCGACGGCGAAGGCGACGCGGGCGCCTTTGGCCTGAAGCTCCTCGCACAGACGGGCCAGGTCCTTTTCGCCGCGCGCGATCAGAAACACCCGCGCGCCCGCCGCCGCCGCCTTGCGCGCCGTCGCCAGGCCGATGCCGGACGTGGCGCCGGTGATGACGATCGACTGCTGGCCAAGGGGCTTGAAGGCGGGCTTTCGGGCCATTCGGCGCTCCGGGTGTTCGGGGACGACAAATCAACGGGTCGCCGCATCGCAGGGTTCCCAGCTTGGCCGTAGCACCCGGCCTTGGAAAGGGCCAAGGGTGCGCCTATCTGGCGCCTTTCGCGTTGCCCCGTTCCGGAGACCGACTTGACCGACGCCGCCCCGATCACCGACGACCTGGCCGCCGCCTTCCAGATCGAGGGCTGGCCGGTGCGCGGTCGGATCGTGCGTCTGGGCGCGGCGATCGACGAGGTGCTGTCGGCGCACGACTATCCGGAGCCCGTGGCAGCCCTGCTGGGCGAGGCGTGCGTGCTGGCCGCGCTGGTGGGGTCCAGCCTGAAGTTCGACGGCCGGCTGCTGGTGCAGGCGCAGGGCGACGGGCCCGTGCGGTATCTGGTGGCGGACTACGGCACCGACGGCACGCTGCGCGGCTTCTGCCGGTTCGATCCGGACGAGGTGGCGGCGGCGTCACGAGGCTTTTCCCGGCCGGGCGCGCAGAGCCTGCTGGGCAAGGGCGTGCTGATCATGACGCTGGACCGCGGCCCCGACTTCGAGCGCACGCAGGGCATCACGCCGATCGAGGGCGAGAGCCTGAGCCTGTGCGCCGAGCATTTCTTCGAGCAGTCCGAGCAGGTGCCGACCAAGGTGCGGCTGGCCATCGGCTCGGTCGACGCCGGCGACGGACCGCGGTGGCGGGCGGGCGGCGCCCTGATCCAGGTCATCGCGGCCGATCAGGCGCGCGGCGACACCGCCGACGTGTGGGAGCGGAGCCGCGCCCTGTTCGCGACCCTGGCCGACGACGAGCTGCTGGATCCGACGGTGACGCCGGAGACCCTGCTGTACCGCCTGTTCCACGAGGACGGCGTGCGGCTGGAGGGCGCAAGGCCGCTGGTGGCGCAATGCCGGTGCTCGGCCGAGCGGATCGAGGCCATGATGGCCAGCTTCAGCGCCGAGGACCGCGCCGAGATGGTCGAGCCCGACGGCAGGATCCACGTGAAGTGCGAGTACTGCGGCCGGAACTACGAGCTGGAGCCGGAGGCGGCGCCCGCTCAGTAGGCCAGCGCCAGACCGTCCTTGCGCATTTCTGACGCCGCGCCGTAGGTCCACGGGCCGCGCTCGTTCACCTGGCGCACCACGTTCTGATAGCCGCCAAAGCCGCCGTTGGGTCCGCCCAGGGTCCAGCCCATGGCGCGCAGCCGTTCCTTCGTGGCTTCCGGAACGCCTGTTTCGAGATGCAACACGCCCGTGCCCACGGCGGGCTCTCCCGTCGGTTCGGACGACCCCTCGTGCTGCCAGCGCGGGGCGTCGCCCGCCTCCTGCGGGTCGAGGCCGTAGTCGACCATGTTGATCACGATCTGGGCCTGGCCCTGGGGCTGCATGCCGCCGCCCATGACGCCGAAGGCCATCCAGGGCTCCCCGTCCTTCGTGGCGAAGCCGGGGATGATGGTGTGGAAGGGCCGCTTGCCCGGGGCGTAGACATTGGGGTGGCCGTCGATCAGGGCGAACAGTTCGCCGCGGTCCTGGAACATGAAGCCCAGGGTGCCGCCGTTTCCGTCGTCGGGCACCAGGCCCGAGCCCATGCCGCGATAGTTGGACTGGATCCAGCTGACCATCATGCCGTCGGCGTCGGCGACGCTGAAATAGGTGGTGTCGCCCTGCGTCGGCGCGTCGCCGGGCAGGACGCGGTCCATGACCCGGTCCATGCGGATCAGGGCGGCGCGTTCGGCGGCGTAGTCCCTGGAGATCAGCCGCTCGACAGGCGTCTTCGAGAAGCGCTCGTCGGCGAACCAGCGAGCGCGGTCCTCGAAGGCCAGCCGCTTGGCCTCGGCCTGGACGTGGATGGCGGCGGCGGACTGGAAGCCCAGCCCCTTCAGATCGAACCGCTCGCAGACGTTGAGGATCTGCAGGGTCGACAGGCCCTGGGTGTTGGGCCCCAGCTGCCAGACGTCGACCCCGCGATAGCTGGACGACAGCGGCTCGACCCACTCCGTCCGGTGCGCGGCCAGGTCGGCGCGGGTCATCCAGCCGCCGATGCGCCGGAAATAGCCCTCGATGGCCTCGGCGATCGGCCCTTCGTAGAAGGCGTCGCGCCCGCCGTCGGCGATCAGGCGGTAGGTGCGGGCCAGGTCGGGATTGGCGAAGACCTCGCCCACCCGTGGCGTCCGGCCGTCGGGGGCGTAGACCCGCTTGCGATTGTCGTTGTCCTCTATGATCGCGGCCGACCGGTCGAAGCCGGCCATGTTCCGCTCCAGGTAGAAGGCGATCAGCTGGGGCATGACCTCGCCGCGCTCGCACAGCTCGACGACGGGCATCAGCACGTCCTTCCACGGCAGCTTGCCGTGGCGCTGGTGCGCCTGCCACCACGCGTCGACCGTGCCCGGCACGTTGACCGTGACGGCGCCGTAGGACGGCAGGTATCCTCGCGCGTTTGCCTTGCCGCGCGCCGCCTCCAGCGACAGGCCCCGCGGGCTGGCGCCCGAGCCGTTGAAGCCCAGCACCTTCCTCTGCTTCGGGTCCCACATCAGACAGAAGGCGTCGCCGCCGATGCCGTTGGCGACGGGCTCCAGAAAGCCCAGCGCCGCATTGACCGCGATCGCCGCGTCGATGGCCGAGCCGCCGCGCCGCAGCGTGTCGAGCCCGATCAGGGTCGCCGTCGGATGCGCCGTCGCCACGGCCCCGCGCGTTCCCCACACGGTCGAGCGCCCCGCGAACGGCGCCCCCATGATCCGGTCGCCCATGCCGACGCCGCGATAGGGATAGGCGGAAGGGGCGGTCTGCGATGGGGCGGCCGAGGTCCGTGCGGAGCCCGCCGTCGCGGCGACGGAAGCGCCGGCCAGCACGGCGCCGGCGGGCAGGTTCGACAGGAAGGTGCGGCGGCGCATGGAAATCTCCGTCAGCGACGTTTGGGGGCCGCCGGACCGGCGGCTTCACCGTTCAGGGCGCCTTCGCCCAGCACCAGCGTCGTGCCCTTTCCGGCGCTCAAGGCCTGAAGCAGTCGGAGGCGCATCAGGTCCGGGTTGTCCTTGAGCATGCGCGCCGCGTTCGCCAGCGCCCGGAGGGCCGCCTGCTCGCCGCGCGCGCGTTCCAGAGCGGCCTGTCCTTCCAGACGGGCGCGTTCCACTTCGGTGACGGAGCGGCGGAGCTCGGGCGGCATGACGACCGCGCCGAGCGCCACCTGATCGACGGCGACCTGATCGGCGGGAGCCTTGACCTCTTCCAGCAGACTGCCGTCGAGGGTCTCTTCACGAGCCAGAAGGGCCTCCAGCTGATGGCGGGCGGCGAACCGCATGAGAGCCTGCGCCACCGCCGCCTGAACGACCTGGTAGGCGGGGAACGCCAGCGACCGCTCGGCATCCACGATGCGCCAGAGGACGATGGCCGAAAGGCGGATGGGGAAGCCCTCGGCCGTGACGGCCTCCACGGGCCCGACCGACATGAACTGGGCCGTCATCGACACGCGCTGGACGTACATCGACCGACCTCCGCGGAGGACGTGATGCCGGCCGGGCGCGAGCATCCGCTGGAAGCCGCCGTCAAGGAACACGGCCGCCCGCTCCCAAGGGCTGACGCGCACGGTCTTGAAGGCCGCGGTCCAGCCGATCCACGCGAACAGGGCCGCCAGAGCCGCCAGGACCAGGTACTGCACCGTCATGCACCCTCCTCCGGACCGGGCCCCGACGCCGCGACGGACAGGCGGGGGCACGAGACCCGCAGAGCCTGACCATGGCTGCCTTGCGGCCGGCGTCGGGACCACTGTCGTGACCAAACAGGAGACGGCCGGCGTTGTGGCTGACCGCGCCCGAAAACCGAGCGTCGCGCCTCGACGACCGTCGATGGGGAGTCGAACCCCGTCGTCACGCTAGGGGATGGGCGCTCGATTGCAAGTCGCGGCCGTTGGGCGGCGACGCCGGCTCAGCCGCCCAGATCCAGCGAATAGCCGGCGGAGCGCACGGTGCGGATGGGGTTGGCGGTCCCTTCGACGTTGAGGGCCTTCCGCAGGCGGCCGACGTGGACGTCGACGGTTCGGGCCTCGACGTAGACGTCGGACCCCCAGACGGCGTCCAGCAGCTGCTCGCGGCTGAAGACGCGGCCGGGGTGCTGCATGAAGTGATCCAGCAGGCGGAACTCCGTCGGGCCCAGATGGACCTCCGACCCCGCGCGGCGCACCCGGTGCGCGACCCGGTCGATGACGATGTCGCCGTGGTTGATGCGGTCGTCGGCCAGACCCGGACGGATGCGGCGCAGCACGGCGCGGATGCGGGCGATCAGCTCCGTCATCGAGAAGGGCTTGGTCAGATAGTCGTCGGCGCCGGTGTCGAGCCCACGGACGCGATCGGTTTCCTCTCCCCGAGCGGTCAGCATGATGATCGGCAGGTTGCGCGTCTCGGCCTTGCCCCGGATGCGGCGGCAGACCTCGATGCCCGACACCTTGGGCAGCATCCAGTCCAGCAGGACGAGGTCGGGCAGGCGCTCGTCGATCTGGACCAGCCCCTCCTCGCCGTCGCCGGCGACGACCACGCGATAGCCTTCCTTCTCGAGATTGTACTGAAGCAGGGTGGCGAGGGCGTCCTCGTCTTCCATCACCAGAACGTAGGGCTGCACGTCGGTCTCCAGGCTGTTCGGTCAGGCGCGGATCAGGAGTCGGCCTTGAAGTCGGGCTCGGACGGCAGGGCGCTGAGGCGCGGCCGCTCGCCGTACATGTCGCCGCCGGTGATCTCGTAGTGGATGGTCTCGGCGATGTTGGTGGCGTGGTCGCCGATCCGTTCGAGGTTCTTGGCCATGAACAGCAGGTGGGTGCCGGCCGATATCGTGCGCGGATCGCCCATCATGTAGGTCAGCAGCTCGCGGAACAGGCTGTTGTAGTGCTCGTCCACCTCGTCGTCGGTGCTCCAGACCGAGACCGCGCGGTCCAGCTCTCCGCCGGTGTAGGCGTCCATGACGTCGCGGAGGCGGCCGGAGACCAGCTTGCCCATACGCTCGATCGAGCGCGTCAGCGGCACCATGGGCTCGCCCTCTGCCAGGATCAGGGCGCGCTTGGCGATGTTGCGGGCCAGGTCGCCGGTGCGCTCCAGATCCACCGCCAGCTTCATGGCCGACAGGGTCTTGCGCAGGTCCGACGCCACGGGCTGGCGCAGGGCGATGAGGCGGATGGCCTTCTTCTCGATGTCGTGGTGCAGGGCGTCCAGCTTCTGGTCGCGCTCCACCACCGCACGGGCCAGGGCGACGTCGCGGCGGGCGACGGATTCGACGGCGTCGGCGACCTGGGCTTCGGCCAGGCCGCCCATGCGGGCGACCTCGGCCGTGAGCTGGTTCAGCTCGTCTCCATAGGACTTTACGGTGTGCTGGTTCATTCGAGGTGATCTCAGCCGAAGCGGCCGGTTATGTAATCGAGCGTGCGCCGCTCGCGCGGGTTTGTGAAGATTTCCTCCGTGTTCCCCGTCTCGACGAGGCGGCCCATGTGGAAGAAGGCCGTGCGCTGCGACACGCGGGCGGCCTGGGCCATGGAGTGGGTGACGATGACGATGCAGTACTGCTCGCGCAGTTCGTCGATCAGTTCCTCGATCTTGGCGGTGGCGATGGGATCCAGGGCCGAGCACGGCTCGTCCATCAGGATGACCTCGGGCTCGACCGCGATGGCGCGGGCGATGACCAGCCGCTGCTGCTGACCGCCCGACAGGCCGGTGCCGGGCGAGTGCAGACGGTCGGCGACCTCGTCCCACAGGCCGGCGCGACGCAGCGACTTCTCGACCACGCCGTCCAGGTCGGCCTTCGACGTCGTCAGGCCGTGGATGCGCGGGCCGTAGGCGACGTTCTCGTAGATCGACTTGGGGAAGGGGTTCGGCTTCTGGAACACCATGCCGACCTGGGCGCGCAGCAGCACGGGGTCGACCGACTTCGAGTTGACGTCCTGACCGTCCATCTCGATGCGGCCCGTGACGCGCGCCGACGGAATGGTGTCGTTCATGCGGTTGAGACAGCGCAGGAAGGTCGACTTGCCGCAGCCCGACGGGCCGATGAAGGCGGTCACGGTCTTGTCCGGGATGTCGACGGAGACGTCGTGCAGCGCCTGCTTGTCGCCGTAGTGGACCGAGACGTCGCGCGCGCGGATCTTGATCGGGCCCAGCGGTTCCGCCGGGCGGGGCTGGAGGGCCGGGCCGGCCGTGGCGTCGGTCGGCTCCACGGCGTCGGCGGTAGGGCCGTCGGGCCCGTCAGACCGCGCGGCGGGCAGGACGTGGCCGCCCATGCGCGGCGTCTGGGTCGGATCGCCCGAGCCCCGGTCGTCGTGCGAACGGAAGATGTTGAACTTCATTGGACTTACCACCGACGTTCGAAACGGCGCCGCAGAACGATCGCGGCGGCGTTCATGACGATCATGAGGGCGAGGAGAACCATGATCGCGGCGGCGGTGCGTTCATGGAAGGCGCGTTCGGACGCGTTCTCCCAGATGTAGATGAGGGACGGCAGGGCGCCGGTCGGCTCGGCCACCGAGGTGGCGACGCCGGGCACGAAGCTGACCATGCCGATCAACAGCAGGGGCGCGGTCTCGCCGAGGGCATGGGCCATGGAGATGATGGCGCCGGTCATGACGCCCGGCAGGGCCAGCGGCAGGACGTGCTGGAACACGGTCTGGGTCTTCGAGGCGCCGAGGGCCAGCGCGGCCTCACGGATCGAGGGCGGCACGGCCTTCAGCGACGACCGCGTGGCGATGATGATGGTCGGCAGGGCCATGAGGGCCAGCACCAGACCGCCGACCAGCGGCGAGGACCGCGGCAGTTGCATCCAGTTGATGAACAGGGCCAGCCCCAGCAGGCCGTAGACGATCGAGGGCACGGCCGCGAGGTTGTTGATGTTGACCTCGATGAAGGCGCTGAGACGATTGCGGGGCGCGAACTCCTCCAGCCAGATGGCCGCGGCGACGCCGATCGGGATGGCGAGCAGGGCCGTCACCAGCAGCATCAGGGCCGAGCCCACGACGGCGCCCAGCACGCCGGCCAGCTCCGGCTCGGTCGAGTCGCCGGAGGTGAACATGCGGCCGTTGAAGGTCCGCTTCACAAAGCCGTCGTCCTGCAGCCGGTCCAGCCAGCCGATCTGGCGGTCGGTGACGCGGCGCTGCTCCTCGGGCGTGTCGCGCCCGATTTCACCCTTGAAGAACAGGTCGGCGTCGTCCGACAGAGGGGCCGTGACCGTCACGGTCCTGCCGATCAGCGACGGGTCCGCCTTGATCATGTCGCCGGCCACGAACTTCAGCTCGGACGAAAAGATCTGGCGCATTTCGGTGGAGGCGCGGCCGGCCGCGTCGTCGGTCACGCCCAGACGCGCCAGCTGCTGCTCGGCCACCATCTGCGGGAAGTTGGTTCCTTGCGGATAGGCCGGGTCGATGCGGGCGGGGTCCATGTAGACCGGGATCGCCGCCTCGTGCGCCCAGAAAGCGGTGTTGCCCTGGGTCCAGATGCGGCCCAGCAGCAGAACGAGGAAGCCGACGGCCACGCCGATGGCCAGCAGACCGTACAGCTGGAACCGCCTCTCGCGCGCATAGCGGCGGCGCAGACCCTTCTGCAGGCGCGCGGCGCGGTCCGCGGTGGTGGGGGCGAGCGCGTCAGTCATACTGCTGCCGGTAGGTCTGGACGATGCGCTGGGCGACGATGTTGAGCACCAGGGTGGCGAGGAACAGGGTCAGGCCCAGACCGAAGGCGGACAGGGTCTTGGCGCTGTCGAACTCCTGGTCGCCCGTCAGCAGGGTGACGATCTGCACGGTGACGGTGGTGACCGTGTCCAGGGGATTCAGGGTCAGGCGGGCGGCGAGACCGGCGGCCATCGTGACGATCATCGTCTCGCCCACGGCGCGCGACACGGCCAGCAGCAGGGCGCCGGCGACGCCCGGCAGGGCCGCGGGCATCAGCACCCGTCCGACCGTTTCCGACTTCGTCGCGCCCATGGCGTAGGAGCCGTCGCGCAGCGACTGGGGCACGGCGTTGATGATGTCGTCGGACAGCGAGCTGACGAACGGGATCAGCATGATTCCCATGACGCCCCCGGCCACGAGGGCCATCTGGTTCTGAACCAGCATCAGGTACTGGCCGAGGCCGTCCAGCGGACCGCCGATAAGCTGGGCCCCGATGCCGTTGAAGAAGGCGCGGAAGGCGGGACCGACCGTCAGGGCGGCGAAGAAGCCGTAGACGACGGTGGGCACGCCGGCGAGGATCTCAAGCACCGGCTTGACGATCGCGCGGGTCGTCGGGCCAGCGTACTCGGACAGGTAGATGGCCGACATCAGGCCGACCGGCGCGGCCACGGCCATGGCGATCAGCATGATCAGGAAGGTGCCGGCGAACAGCGGCAGGGCCCCGAAGGCGCCGGTGGACCCGACCTGATCGGCGCGGATGGCGGTCTGCGGCGACCACTGCGTGCCCAGCAGGAACTCCTGCACCGGTACCCGCTCGAAGAACCGCGTGGCGTCGATCAGCAGGGAGGCGACGATTCCGACCGTCGTCAGGACGGCGACGGCGGCGCAGGCCAGAAGCACCCCGACCACCCAGCCCTCGACCCGGTTGCGGGCGCGCAGGTCCGGGCGGATGCGGGAGAAGGCGAACAGACCTCCGATCGCGGCGGCCAGAAGGGCTGCCGCCAGGGCGCCGACCAGGCGGATGGAGTCCAGTTGCCCGGCGCGCACGGCCTGGGACTGCAGATCGGCGCTGAGCGGCGCCTCCCAGGTCTGGAGCGGGGTCTCGCCGCCGGCGACGCGGTGGACGTCGGCGTAGAAGGCGTCGCGGCGGATGTCGTCCAGGGCGACGACGGCGGCGGGCTGGTCCGCCTCCAGCAGGCCGCGCTCGACCTGACCGCCGAAGAGGGCGGCGGCCAGAACCACGACGAGGGCGGGCACGGCGACCCAGATCGCGGCCAGGGCGGCGTGCTGCGAGGGGCGGGAATGCGGCCGCACGCCGTCGAAACGCCGGTGCGCGACGGCGCGGCCGGCCACGAAGGCCGCCACGGCGAGGACGATCGGCAGGAGGAAAAGGAGCGCGCTCATCAGGTCCGGCGAAAGGGAATCGGCGCGCGCCGGGGAGGCTCGACCGTTCGGCCGGGAAACTGCCTGCGATGGGTGAGCGGATTACGACTGTGGCGTGACAGTTCCGTTACAGCGTCGAGCCCGGCGCGCCGGTCGGGCGACGGCCGCCCGAAAGCGGGAAAAACGCCGTGAAAATCGTGCCTTGATCGACGACGCTTTCGACCGCCAGACCGCCTCTGTGACGGTTGACGATGTGTTTGACGATGGCCAGGCCCAGTCCCGTGCCCGGCCGGTCGCCGCCGCTCTTCTGGCCCTCGACCCGGTAGAAGCGCTCCGTGAGGCGCGGAAGATGCTCGCGCTCCATGCCGGGCCCATGGTCGCGGACGACGACCGCCGCGTACCGGGCCGAGGCGTCGCGGTCGGGCGTCAGCAGCGGCAGGCGAGACGAGCCCGACATGCGCGCGGCCGTCGCCTCGTCGCCGGACAGGGCGGCGATCACCTCGACGTCCACGCGACCGCCGCGGGCCGAGTATTTCACGGCGTTGTCGATGAGATTCTGGATGACCTGCACGATCTCGTCGCGGTCTCCGCGCACCTCGGCGAAGCCGGCGCCGGACACGCGGACCTCGACGCCCTTGTCGTGCGTCAGGACGCTGAGGGCGTCGACGACGTCCGTCGTCGCGCGGGCCAGATCGACCCGGCCGGACGGCGGAATGTGTTCGTTCAGCTCGATGCGGCTCAACGACAGAAGGTCGGCGACGAGCCGGCCCATCCGGTCGGCCTGCGCCGACATGATGTCCAGGAAGCGGTCTCGGGCCTTGGGGTCGTCTCTGGCGTGGCCCTTCAGCGTCTCGATGAAGCCCGACAGGGAGGCCAGCGGCGTCCGCAGCTCGTGGCTGGCGTTGGCCAGAAAATCGACGCGCATCAGCTCCATGCGCCGCACGTCGGTGTCGTCTCGCAGGACGAGGACGGCGAGCGCGCGCCCCTCGCCGCAGGCCAGCGGACGCGCGTGCGCCACCCAGTGACGATCGCGCACGCCGGTCCAGTCCACCACGCGTTCGACGCTGCCGAAGAGCGCTTCGTCCACGGCCTCGAGAACGACGGGGTCGCGCAGGACGGAGACCAGGATGGCGCCGTCGCGCTGGATGCGCAGCAGATCGCGGGCGGCGCGGTTGGCCAGCACGACGCGACGGCCGGCGATGTCGTCCGGCTCTCCGCCGCTGATGACCAGAACGGCGTCGGTCAGCGACTCGAAGGTGGCCTCGAGCAGCGACGCGTCGGGCGCGGGCGCAGGCGTTTCGGGTTCCTCCTCGGCGACCGGAACCGCAACGCCTTCGGCCCTGCGACGTGGCCGGTTGACCATCCAGGTCGCCAGCGCGACCGCCGCAGCGCCGCCGAGCAGAACCGGCGCATGATGGGGGTGAAGGGCCGCGACTCCCAGCAGCACCGCCGAGGCCACGCCGCCGCTCGCGCCCGCCGTCCACAGGCGCGACGAGGCGGTCGGCGCGATCGGGGACGGGTTGGAGGCGTCGGGCATCGGGGTTCTCTAAAGCGTCCACGCCCGGAGGGGAACGCGACGGACCGCGGCGCTTAACGCGGGTTTCCGCCATTCGCGTGACAATGCCGGCTTGCGCACGGAATGTTCACCTGTGCCGTTCATGGTCACGCGAAACCGTCGCGGGGCCCACACGACTTGAACGCCGTACTGCTATGTCTGACGACGCAGCACGACCTGGGGCTGGTCGTGGCGGCGGGCGTCCTGTGCCTGACGGGCCTGGCCACGGCCTTCGCCCTTGGCCGGCGGGCGTGGGCCGCGCAGGGCCGCAGGCGGGCGATGCTGACCGCCGGAGCCGGCGCCCTGGGCGCGCTGGCGGTCTGGACCACGCATTTCACCGCCATGCTGGGGTTCGATCCCGGTCTGGCGACGCAATACGATCTGGCCGTGACGGCGGCCTCCCTTGGCCTCGCGCTGGCCTTCGGCGTCGGCACGGCCTTCGCCGGACTGGGCGCGCCGCGGATCCGCCGCGGTCTGGCGGGCGCCCTGGCCGGTTCGGGCGTGGCGGCGATGCACTTCCTCGGCATGAGCGGCCTGCTGATGGCCGGGACGGCGGTCTGGGATTCCGGTCTGGCGGGCGTCGCCGTCGCCAGCGCCCTGATCGCCGGAACGGCCGTGGCGCTTGCGCCGCATCGCGGGGGTTGGAAGAACGGACTGTCGACGGCGCTCGGCGCGACGCTCGGGGTCTGCGCCCTGCACTTCATCGCCATGGGCGCGGTGACGGTCGTGCCGGATCCCGCGCTGGCGGGCGCGACGGGCATGGATCAGGGCGACCTGCTGACGGCGGTGGCCACGGCGGCCGCCCTGCCGGTGCTGGTGGTCGCCTTCCTGACCGGCGTGGCGCGATGGAGCGACGGCCGGACGCTGAACCAGATCCGTGAGGCCGTGGAGGCCATGCCGGACGCCATGGGCTTCTACGACGCCGATGGCCGTCTGGTGTTGTGGAACGCGCGCTACGCTGAGGTGAATCCCGAGCTGGTCGCCCAGCTGAAACCCGGCATGCGCTTCGAGGAAGTCCTGCAGATCGGACTCGACGAAGGCATCTATGCCGACGCGATCGGGCGCGAGGCGGAATGGCGTGCGGAACGTCTCGCCGCCCGCCAGCAGCTCGAAGCGACGCTGGAACAGAGGTGCGACGACGGGCGCTGGCTGCGGGTCCACGACCGACGGACCGCCAACGGCGGCATCGTCACCCTGTGCACCGACATCACCGACCTGAAGCGGGACGCCAAGGCCCTGGCCGACGCGCGCGACGCGGCCGAAGCGGCGAACGCGGCCAAGAGCCTTTTCCTCGCCAACATGAGCCACGAGATCCGCACGCCGCTGAACGGCGTGATCGGCCTCGCCCAGGCTTTGGGGCGGACCGAGCTCAAGCCCGACCAGCGGGAAATGCTGGACCTGATGCAGTCGTCCAGCCGCATGCTGCTGACCCTGCTGGGCGACATCCTGGACCTGGCGCGGATCGAAAGCGGACGGCTGTCGCTGGAGGACGAACCGTTCGCGCTGAAGGCCGCGGTGCACGAGGCGGCGGACCTGTACCGCGCCTCGGCCGCCGCCAAGGGCCTGGCGCTGATCGTGGACGTCTGCCCGACGTGCCCCGACTGGATCGCCGGCGACGTGGTGCGGCTCAAGCAGGTCATGTGCAACCTGGTCTCCAACGCGGTCAAATTCACCGAGGCGGGACTGATCAAGCTGGAGGCGCAATGCGGCCCGGCGGTGGACGGCTCACCGACGCTGCGCATCGCCGTCAGCGACACGGGAATCGGCTTCGGCCCCGAGCAGAGGGACCGGCTGTTCGGCCGGTTCGAGCAGGCGGACGGGGCGATCACGCGCCGCTACGGCGGCTCGGGCCTGGGTCTGTCGATCTGTCGCCAACTGGCGGAGATGATGGGCGGAAGTCTCGACGCCGAGAGCGAACCGGACGGAGGCTCCACCTTCCTGCTGACCGTGCCCCTGCGCGCGGCCTCGGCGCCCGCCGCGCCGGCCGCCGATGAGGCTCCCTCCCTCCCCGCGGGCGCCGCGGTCCGCGTGCTTCTGGCCGACGACCACCCGACGAACCGCAAGGTGGTCGAGCTCATCCTCGGCGCGGCGGCCGTGGAGCTGACCAGCGTCGAGAACGGCGCCGAGGCGGTCGAGGCCTATCGCTCCGGCGCCTACGACCTGGTGCTGATGGACATGCAGATGCCGGTCATGGACGGCCTGACCGCGACCCGGGCGATCCGCGAGTTCGAGTGCGAGGCCGGCCGCGCGTTGACCCCCATCGTCATGCTGACGGCCAACGCCCTGCCCGAGCACGTGGCGGCGGCGCGGGCGGCGGGCGCCGACAAGCACCTCGCCAAGCCGTTCGAAGCCGCGGAACTGCTGGCGCTGGTGACCGCGCCGGACACCGCCGTGGCGAAGGCGGCCTAGCGGGCCTCAAAAAAGCGTTCGTAGCGGGCCTGATCGGTGCCGTTGCTGAGGGGCGACAGCTCCCACGCCAGCCAGCCGGACGCCGCGCACGACAGAAGGAACAGCCCGGCGACCAGCCGCACGCCCCGATCCCTGACGATCGCCTTCATGTCCTCGACCCTCCAGCCGATCCTCGGTCGGCAGGAGCGAAACGCCGGCTTTCCTCACACGTTCCGCGAGATCAGTCGCGCGGCTCGAGCGCGCGCCAGGCGATGTCGGAACGGTGGAAGCCGCCGGGCCAGTCGATGGCCTTGACTGCGGCATAGGCGCGTTCCCTGGCCTGGGCCACGTCGTCGCCGAGGGCGCAGACGTTCAGCACGCGGCCGCCGGAGGCCACCAGGGCGCCCTTCTCGTCGCGGCGCGTGCCGGCGTGGAAGACCTGCACGTGCAGGCCGAAGTCGCGGTCGGCGCCCCGGATGATCGAGCCTTCAAGCGGACTGTCGGGATAGCCCTGCGCCGCCATGACCACGCAGACGCAGGCTTGGGGCCGGAACTCGGGCGCGGCGGGCATGCGGGACAGGTCGCCGCGCGCGCAGGCCAGCAGCCAGGGCACCACGTCGCCGGCCAGCCGCATCATCAGCACCTGGCATTCCGGGTCGCCGAAGCGGGCGTTGAACTCCACCACCTTCGGACCTGCCTCGGTCGCCATCAGGCCGCAGAAGAGGACGCCGCGGAACGGGGCGCCCTCGCGCGCCATGGCGGCGACCACGGGCGCGACGATTCGGTTTTCCGCCTCGCCCACCAGCTCCGGCGTGAAGACCGGCGCCGGGGAATAGGCGCCCATGCCGCCCGTGTTGGGACCAAGGTCGCCGTCGAAGGCGCGCTTGTGGTCCTGGGCGCCCCCGAACAGGACGGCGCGCGTGCCGTCGCAAAGGGCGAACAGGCTGCCCTCCTCCCCGTCCATGAACTCCTCGATGACGACGCGGGCGCCGGCGGCGCCGAAGCGCCCGCCCAGCATGCGGGTGATCTCGGACTCCGCATCCTTGCGATCCGGACTGATGGCCACGCCTTTTCCGGCCGCGAGGCCGTCCGCCTTGATGACGTAGGGCGGCTTGAACACCTTGAGGGCGTCCCGGGCCTCATTGAGCTTCTCATAGACGCCGAAGCCCGCGGTCGGGATGTCCCAGCGCTCCATGAAGTCCTTGGCGAACGCCTTGGACGTCTCCAGCCGCGCCGCCTTGGCCGAGGGGCCGAAGCAGGGGATGCCGGCGGCCGCCAGCCGGTCGGCGAGGCCGGCCTCCAGCGCCGACTCCGGCCCGACGACGACCAGATTTGCCTGCATCTCGCGGGCAAGGGCCGCGAGCCCCTCGGCGTCGGTGGCCTTCAGCTCGGGGCGCAGCTCGGCATGCTTGCCGATGCCCGGGTTGCCGGGGGCGCAGACCAGCCGCCGGCACAGCGGCGACTGGGCGATCTTCCACGCCAGGGCGTGCTCGCGCCCGCCCGATCCGACCAGCAGGATGTTCATCCGCCGGGGGAATGACGCGGGGCGCCCCCGGGGTCAAGGCGCGTCAGCCCCGCGCCCAGACGATGAAGGCCAGTGCCGCCAGCAGGACGACCGCGGCGGTGATCAGCCACGGCGCCAGCGCCGCCTGGCCGCTGCGTCTGGCCAGATCGCGCTCCGCCGGATCGAGCTCGCGGGGCGGCAGATCTGGGGGCTGGACGGCCATGAGGTCTCCGGTTCCGGTTTGCCGCAGGATGCGGGCGGACTACGATCAGATCATGACCGACGACTCCTATGTCTTCGAAGGCCCCGCCGAGGCGCCGCCGCCGCGGGACAACAATCCGCCGCTGTCGATCTCGGAACTGTCGTTCGCGCTGAAGCGGACGCTGGAAGACCGGTTCGGCCACGTCCGCCTGCGCGGCGAGGTTTCGAAAGTGAACCGCCACGCCTCGGGCCACGTCTATCTGACGCTGAAGGACGACAAGGCCTGCATCGACGGGGTCATCTGGAAAGGGTCCGTGCGCGGACTCGGCATCCAGCCGGAGACGGGGCTGGAAGTCATCGTCACGGGCAAGATCACCAGCTATCCGGCGCGATCCAGCTATCAGATCGTCATCGAGACGATGGAGGCGGCCGGGGCGGGCGCCCTGCTGGCGCGGCTGGAGGCGCTGAAGGCGAAGCTGCGGGACGAAGGCCTGTTCGAAGCGGCGCGCAAGAAGCCCCTGCCCGCGCATCCGGCCGTCATCGGCGTGATCACCAGCCCGACCGGCGCGGTGATCCGCGACGTTCTGCACCGCATCGCCGAGCGGTGGCCATGCCGGGTCATGGTCTGGCCCGTGGTGGTGCAGGGGGACGCGGCGGCGGCGCAGGTGGCGACGGCCATCCGCGGCTTCGACGCGCTCCAGCCCGGCGGGGAGATCCCCCGGCCGGATCTGGTGATCGTGGCGCGCGGCGGGGGATCGGTGGAGGACCTGTGGCCGTTCAACGACGAGGCGCTCGCCCGGACCGTGGCGGAAGCGCGGATTCCGATCGTTTCGGCCGTCGGGCACGAGACGGACACGACGCTGATCGACTTCGTGTCCGACCGGCGCGCGCCGACGCCGACCGGCGCGGCGGAAATGGTCACGCCGGTGCTGGCCGACCTGATCGGCTGGGTCGCGGACCTGTCGGCGCGCTCGGCGCGGGCGGCGGGACGGCTGGTCGAGGACCGGCGCACGCGCCTGCGGGCGGCGGCGCGGGGCCTGCCGGCGCGGGCCGACGACCTGCTGGCCCTGCCCCGACAGCGGCTGGATCAGGCGTCGCTGCGGCTGGGCGCGGGGCTGGAGCGTAACCGCAGCGTCCACGAGCGCCGCGCCGCGGGGGTCGGGGCGCGGCTGGGGCCGCATCTGCTGGAGCGGGCCATCGAACGGCGGCGCGCGCGGCTGGACGCGGCGACGGGGCGGCTGGCGGCGTTTCCGCTGCAGCTCGAGCGGCGCGGGGAGCGGCTGACGGCGCTGGCGCGCGCGCTCGCGACCCTCGATCCCGCGAAACCGAAACCCGGGTTCGCCCGCGTGGAGGCGGAGGACGGCGTCTGGCTGACCAGCGCGGCCGCGCTGATCCCCGGACGGGCGGTGCGCCTGGTCATGCCGGACGGATCGGCCGGGGCGACCATCGACGGCGGCGAGCCGCGCCCCGCGAAGGCGGCCGTCAGGCCGAAGACGCCGCCTCCCGAACAGGGGGCGCTGTTCTGATCTTGAGCGCCCGGCCGCCCGCCCCTAACCTGCCGGCATGAGCGATCAGGAAGCCCGCGTGTCCTATGGCGACGGCGATTTCGCCGTGGTGAAGCCGGGGCGGTTCGTCCGTTGCGCCGTGAGCGGCAAGCCGATCCCGCTGGAGGGGCTGCGTTACTGGTCGGTGCAGCGCCAGGAGGCCTATGCCGGCCCCGCCGAGGCGGCTCAGGCCCTGGGCGGGCCCCGGTGATGATGCGCCGGCGCGCGCTGCTGGCGGGCGTCGGAGGGCTGGCCGTCGCGGCGGCGGCACGGGCCGAGGTCCCGCTGGATCTGACCGGCCGATTCCAGCAGGGCGGCCACGCCATCGGGCGCACGACGCCCCGGGCCATGGTCTACGTCGACGGCGAGGCGCTGACCCAGGCCTCGGCGTCGGGCTGGTTCTTCGTCGGCTTCGACCGGGACGCGGCGGGAACCGCGGAGATCATCGTCCGGGAAGGCCGGTCCGAGACGCGCCGGGTGCTGGAGATCGCGCGGGGAAGCTTTCCCACAAGCCGGATCGACGGCCTGCCCCCTTCGACGGTCGAGCCCGCCGATCCGGCGCTGCTCGAGCGGATCCAGCGGGAGGTCGCCCTGAAGGCCGAGGGCTTCGCCAGCCGGGTCGACGGAGACGACTTCCGCGACGGTTTTCGCTGGCCGCTGGAGACCGTGCGGGTGACCAGCGGCTGGGGCGCCCAGCGCATCCTGAACGGCACGCCGGCCAGGCCCCACTACGGCATCGATCTCGGCGCCGAAGCCGGCACGCCGATCCGGGCGCCCGCGGCCGGGACCGTCACCCTCGCCGATCGGGACCTGCATTTCGAGGGCGGACTGACGCTGATCGACCACGGACAGGGGCTGATCGGCGCCTGTCTGCATCAGTCGCGCCTCCACGTGAGCAAGGGAGACCGCGTGGCGCGGGGCGACGTGATCGGACGCGTCGGGTCGAGCGGGCGGGCCACCGGACCGCATCTCTGCTGGCGCCTGAAATGGCGAGACCGGAACCTGGATCCGTCGCTGCTGGTGCGCGCCTGAGCTCCATCACCTGCGCCTATGCCGACGATGAAGAATTGTTTCAGCCGTGATTTACCGGGTCCTTACCGCTCTGTAATCTGATGGTCCGGCCGTGCTCAGACGGCGATGCGATTCCTGATCCATGTCGGCCCTGAACGCCCTTCAAGTCCTGCTGGTGGACGACAACCAGCACATGCGCGCCATCACCTCGGCGATCCTGCAGTCCGCCGGCGTCCGCAAGATCCGCGAAGTCGGCGACGGCGGCGCCGGGCTGGACGCGCTGAAGGAGCAGGCCTTCGACGTCGCCATCGTCGACTTCAACATGTTCCCGCTGGACGGGGTGGAGTTCACCCGGCTGGTCCGCAACAGCGCGGACAGCCCGAACCCCTATCTCCCGATCATCATGATGACCGGGCACTCCGAGAAGAGCCGGGTCACCGAAGCGCGCGACGCCGGCGTGACCGAGTTCGTGGTCAAGCCGATCACGGCCAAGGCCATCTTCGACCGCCTGAACGCGGTGATCTTCAAGCCCCGCCCGTTCGTGAAGACCGAAGGATACTTCGGGCCGGACCGACGCCGGACCGACGCGCGCGGCTTCAAGGGCCCCTATCGCCGGGCGACCGATGCGGAACGGGCTCAGGCCTCGGGCGACAGCGCGGCATAGACCTTGTCGGGCCACCGCTTGTGGACCCAGAACCAGTCCTCCGGGACCTCTCGCACGCGCTCCTCGACGAAGGTGGTGACGGCCTGGACCCCGCGGGCGACGTCGGCCGGGCGGTCGCCGGTCTTCTCCAGCACGATCGGTTCGTGGGCGGTGACCCGGAAGCGCACGCCGGGCAGACGGACCACGCTCATCGGCTGCAGCACCGTGCCGAAGCGCAGGGCCAGCCGTGAAGGGCCGGGCGCGGCGTTCACCGGCTGGCCGAAGAAGGTCACCTCCGGGCCTTCGTTGAACTTCTGATCGTTCATCAGGGCCACGGACTCGCCGCGCTCCAGCCCGGCCAGCAGCTCGCGCGCGCCGTCTCCGCCCTTGGGCGCGAACAGCTTCACGCCGTAGCGGGCGCGGGCGGCCCTGACCTGGGCGTCGACGTAGGGATTGTTGATGGCGCGATAGGTGATCTGGCACGGCACCCCGGCCGCGAGGATGGCGGCGGGCATGGTCTCGAAGCAGGCCAGATGGCCCGAGACGAACACCACCGGACGACCCGAGTCGCGGATGGCGTGCAGCCGGTCCAGCCCGACGATCTCAAGGCGTCCGGACTCCATCGTGATCCGGTCCAGCAGGGTCGTTTCGGCGAAGGTGCGGCCGGTGCGTTCCCAGCTTTCCAGCGCCAGCCTTTCGCGGTCGGCGGAGTTCATCTCGGGGAAGGCGATGCGCAGGTTGCGGATCACCGTGCGGTGGGTGCCCGTCTTCGGCCCGAGGGTCCGGAGCAGCCAGCCGCCGAAGTCCGAGGCCCGCTCGACCCCCAGAGCCCGCAGCAGGGTCGTCAGGCCCGCGAAGGCGACCGCCTCCAGCCGCCAGGCCAGATCCTGAGCGAGACTGGTCTTCTCACCAGGCAATGGTGATGCCGCCGTCCACGACCAGGGTCTGGCCGGTCATGTAGGTGGAGGCCGGCGAGGCCAGATAGACGGCGGCGCCCGCGATCTCGTCCGGCATGCCGATGCGGCGCAGCGGGGCCGGATCGGTCGCGACCTTCAGGATCTCCGGATTCTCCCAGAGATAGCGGGCGAAGTCGGTCTTGATCAGGCCGGGCGCGATGCAGTTCACGCGCACGTTCGAAGGCCCCCACTCGACCGCCAGGTTGCGCGCGAGCTGCATGTCGGCGGCCTTGGAGACGTTGTAGGCGCCGATCAGGGCGTTGCCGCGCAGGCCGCCGATGGACGAGACGATGATGATCGACCCGTCCTTCCGCTCCAGCATCTCCGGCGCGACCATCTGGATCAGCCAGTGGTTGGAGACGACGTTGTTCTGAAGGATCTTGTCGAACTGCTCGTCCGAGATGCCCGCCATCGGCCCGGCATAGGGGTTCGACGCGGCGTTGCAGACCAGGACGTCGATCCGGCCGAAGGCGGCGCGGGTCCGGTCCACCAGCCGCTGCAGGTCCTCCTTCGAGGCTATGTTGGCAGGGACGGCGACGGCGCGGCCGGCGCCGAAGCGGGCGTTGATCTCGGCCGCCACATCGTCGCAGGGCCCGGGCTTGCGCGACGAGATGACGACGTTGGCGCCGTGCTCGGCCAGCCGCTCGGCGATCGCCCTGCCGATGCCGCGCGAGGAGCCGGTGATCACGGCCGTCTTGCCGGTGAGGTCGAACAATTCCATCGGCGGCCCCTTCATTCCCAAGTTTCTGCGGCCCGTCTCTGGCCGTTCCGACGCAATAGCCGGATACTCGGGCGATTCCACCCGGAAAGGGTCATCTGTCCCGATGCGCGCGGTCACCACGGGCTTCCTGTTCTTCGGCTATCTGTTCCTCGGCATGACCGTGGGCGCCCTGCTGTGGCGGGGCGGTCTGGGCGTCGGGGCCGGCGTGGCCGGGGCCCTGGGGACGCTGGGGGTGCTGGCCGCCGTCCACGTGGCCGTCGCCTCGGCGGCGCGCGCGCGGGCGCTGTCGGCCGAGATCGGTCAGGTGCGCGAGGCGCATCGCCTGTTGGCCGACGCGATGGAGCAGACCCAGGGCGCCCTGTCGGACCTGGCCCAGGCCATCGAGAGCGGCCCGCTGTCCCGGGCCGAGGAGCTGACCGGGGAAGTCCGCATGCTGGAGACGCTGATCCAGCAGATGAGCGAGAGCGTGGATCAGCGCCTGGCCGACGCCCGCCCGCCCGCCAGCCCGTTCGAGGACCGTCATCGCCGCGCCGCGGACGCCCTGCTGCGCACCGTGCACGACGCCCTGACGGAGAACCGCGTCGACCTGTATCTGCAGCCGGTGGTCAGCCTGCCGCAGCGTCGGACGGTCTTCTACGAAAGCTTCACCCGCCTGCGCGATTCGACCGACCGGGTGATGATGCCGGCCGAGTATCTGTCGATCGCCGAGGGCGAGGGACTGGTGCCGGCCATCGACAACCTGTTGCTGTTCCGCTGCGCCCAGATCGTGCGGCGCCTGGCGCGACAGGACCGCAAGGTCGGGGTGTTCTGCAACGTCGCGCTGTCGTCTCTGGGCGACGAGACCTTCTTCCCGCAGTTCCTCGAGTTCCTGAGCCAGAACCGCGACCTGAACCAGGCCCTGATCTTCGAGCTGGGGCAGGCCAATTTCGACGCCCGCGGCGCGGTCGAGGCGCGCAACATGGCCAAGCTGGCCGACCTCGGCTTCCGCTTCTCCATCGACAAGGTGCAGACGCTGGATCTGGACTTCGCCGACCTGCAGCGGTCGGACGTGCGGTTCGTGAAGGTGGCGGCCGATCTTCTGATCGAGCAGCTGCTGGACCTGGACGGCGCGGCGCCCCTGCCCTCGCTGCCCGACATCCGCGCCGCGGACTTCGCCGGGCTGACCCGGCGCTACGGCATCGAGGTGATCGCCGAGAAATGCGAAAGCGAGCGCCAGATCGTCGACGTTCTGGAGCTGGACGTCGGCATCGGACAGGGCCACCTGTTCGGCGAGCCGCGCGCCATAAAGGAAGACGTGCTGGCCGAGACGGATCCGCCCGCCGAATTCCTGCGCTCCACCCTGCGCACGGCGGAGACGCGGCGGCGCCGCGTCGGCTAGCCTTGACCGTCGCCGCCTGCTAACCGCGCCGCATGAAGATCCCCCGCATCGCCTGGGCGGCCTACGGCTTCGCCCTCCTCATCATCCTGCTGGATCAGGCCACCAAGGCCTGGGTGCTGGGATCCGCCGACGTGTCCGACGTGTCGATGATCCCCAGCGGACACCGCTTCGCCGAGATCATTCCGGGCATCTTCCAGATCACCATGGTCCGCAACACCGGCGTCAGCTTCGGCCTGTTCGGCGGCGGCGAGGCGCGCTGGGCGCTGACGGTCTTCTCGGTGCTCGTGTCCGGCTTCCTGGTCTGGTGGGCGACGCGGACCGACCGCCGGATCCTGATCACCGCGATCGGGCTCGTGATCGGCGGGGCGATCGGCAACGCGATCGACCGCTTCCAGTACGGCTACGTCGTGGACTTCCTGGACTTCTCGGGCACGGGCGTGTTCCCCTGGGTCTTCAACGTCGCCGACGCGGCGATCACCGTCGGCGTCATCCTGCTGTTCGTCGACGGTTTCCTCAGCGACCGCCGCCGACCGGCTCAGGTTGGCGCAGCCCCCGAAAAGTCGTAATCACCCGCTCTTGAAGTCCGATGCGCAGTCGTGCGCCCGGCCCGCCGTCGTGAGTTGAGACCCATGTCGATCCGCAAGTACGCCGCCTTCGGCCTCGTCGCCGCCACCGCCCTCTCGCTGGGCGCCTGCGGAAACGTTCGCCAGTCGCTGGGCATGACCCGGGTCACGCCGGACGAGTTCCTGACCGTGTCGACGGCGCCGCTCAGCCTGCCGCCGGAATACGGTCTGCGTCCGCCGCAGCCGGGCCAGCCGCGCCCGCAGGACGTGACGCCCGAGGTCGAGGCCCGCCGCATCCTGGCGACCGAGCGCGGCGCCGTGGTCCGGTCCGAGGGTGAGCAGGCCCTCGCCGCTCGCGTCGGGGCGGGCACCGAGGCCGTGGACAGCCGCGTCCGCTACATGGTCGACGACGAGTTCGGCGACCTGGCCCACAAGGAGACCAGCTGGGCCGACCGCGTCATGTTCTGGCGCCGTGACGACGCCGCCACCCAGGGCGCCACCCAGATCACCACCAGCCAGGGCGCCGTCACCATCGACGCCACCACCGAGTACGAGCGGATGCAGCAGCTGACGGGCGGCCAGAACGCCATCGTCATCACGCCGCGCCGCGCCGGCGGCGGTTTCAAGCTGCCGGGCCTGTAAGGCTCAGGCCGTCAGAACCCGGGGGAGCTTGAAGGTGACGGTCTCGCGCAGGCCGTCGTCCTCGCTGACCTCGGCGTCGAAACGCGCGCAGACGGCGTCGATCACGCCCTGAACCAGGCTTTCCGGGGCGGAGGCGCCCGCGGTGACGCCGAGCGAGCGGACGCCCTCGAACCACGCCCAGTCGATCTGCGCGGCGTCGTCCACGAGATGCGCCGCCACGGCCCCCGCCCGCTGCGCCACCTCGACCAGCCGGACCGAGTTGGACGAGTTCTTCGAGCCAACCACCAACACCAGATCGCTCACCGCGCCGAGACGCTTCACCGCCTCCTGCCGGTTCGTCGTGGCGTAGCAGATGTCTTCCTTGTGCGGGTCCGGCAGCTCCGGGAAGCGCCGCTTCAGCGCGGCGAGGATCTCCGCCGTGTCGTCGACCGACAGGGTCGTCTGGGTGGCGTAGGCCAGGGGCGCGTGGACGGGTCGTACGAAGGTCTCGGCATCCCCGACGGTTTCGATCAGGGTGATGGCGCCGGGCGGCAGCTGCCCCATGGTGCCGATGACCTCCGGATGGCCGGCGTGTCCGATCAGAAGGATGTGACGCCCCGCCGCGTGGTGGCGCTCCGCCTCGACGTGGACCTTGGACACCAGCGGACAGGTGGCGTCCAGGAAGAGCATCTCCCGCGAGCGGGCCGTGGCCGGCACGGACTTGGGCACCCCGTGGGCCGAGAAGACCACCGGCCGGTCGTCGGGGCAGTCGTCCAGTTCCTTGACGAAGACGGCGCCCATGGCCTTCAGCCGGTCGACGACGTGCTTGTTGTGCACGATCTCGTGGCGGACGTAGACCGGCGCCCCGTACTTCTCCAGCGCGCGCTCGACGATCTGGATGGCCCGGTCCACGCCCGCACAGAAACCGCGCGGCGCGGCCAGCCGCACGGTCATCGGGCGGCGCGTGTCGTCGACGACGGCGGGCGTGGGGGGCATGGCGCACATCTAGAGGTTCGAGCCCCCCCGCGCCACCTCCCCGGCGGGTTTGCCGCGCCTCCGTTTAGCCGCTATCAGCGGTAAGCGTCTTACCGGGCGGGGCCGCAAGCCCGCGCCCCGCTCCCAGCCGGATATCTGAACATGCGTCGCGTCCTTCCGCTTCTTCTCGTCGCCGGCCTGGCCGCCGCGGCCGTGCCGACCGTCGCCTCGGCCCAGTCCCAACCCGGGCGGGGTCAGACCGCCGACGGTCAGGAAGCCAACCAGCGCGCGCGCCAACCCCGCATCGCCCCCCTGTCGCGCCGCGCCAACGCCGGGCCCTGCCCCACCGTGCGGATCCTGTACGACGCCGCCCGCTATGTGGAGCTGACCGACGGCCAGGCCCGCGCGGCCAGCGTCGGGTACACGGGCGAGATCGAGGGCGTGAACTCGGATTGCACCTATCGCAACGACGACCCGATCACGATCGACATCGACATGCTGTTCCGGCTGGGCAAGGGGCCCGCGGCGCAGGGCGAGGGCCGGACCTACCGCTACTGGGTGGCCGTGACGGCCCGCGACCGCGCCGTCCTGCACAAGGAATACTTCGACCTGCCGGTCGCCTTCACCCAGGGGTCCGACCGCATGGACGCCCACGAGCAGCAGCGGATCGTCATTCCTCGCGCGGAGGCGACGACGTCGGGCGAGAACTTCGAAGTCCTGATCGGCTTCGACGTGACGCCGGAGCAGGCCGAGTTCAACCGCAACGGCAGCCGCTTCTGCGTCGACGCCGTCGGGACCGATCCGGGCACCTGCGTCCGCAGATGAGCGCTCTGAGAACCGACCTGGGCGAAGCGGTCGCGGCCGCCTTCGCCGCCGAAGGCGTGGACGCGTCGACCGTGCGCGTGACCGCGTCGGACCGGCCCGACCTGGCCGACTTCCAGTCCAACGCCGCCCTGGCCCTGGCGAAGATCACCAAGGCCAATCCGCGCGAGCTGGCGGGCCGCGTGGCCGCGCGGCTGGAGGGCGACGCGCGGCTGGCGGCCGTCGAGGTCGCAGGGCCGGGATTCATCAACCTGAAGGTGGCCGACGCCGCCTTGGCCGCGCGGGCCGCCGAGGTGGCGGGCGACGCCGAGCGCGCCGGCGCCGAAGCGGTGGCCGGGCCGCGTCGCGTGGTCATCGACTTCGCCGGGCCGAACGTCGCCAAGCCGATGCACGTCGGCCATCTGCGCAGCTCGATCATCGGCGAGAGCTTGAAGCGCCTTTTCCGCTTCCGGGGCGACACCGTCTGGGGCGACGCCCACTTCGGCGACTGGGGCTTCCAGATGGGGCTGCTGATCACCGCCCTGACCGAGGAGGGCCGCGCAGACGCCTATCTGGCCGAGGCCGGTCCCCATCCCTCCGAAAGCCCGGTGACGCTGGAGGATCTGGAACGGCTGTATCCCGCCGCCGCCGCCCGCGCGAAGGAAGAGCCGGAGTTCCGCGACCGCGCCCGCAAGGCGACGGCCGCCTTGCAGGCCGGCCATACTGGCTATCGCGCTCTATGGGCGCACTTCGTGGCCGTCAGCCGGACGGCGCTGGAACGCGAGTTCTCGGCCCTGGGCGTGACGTTCGACCTGTGGAACGGCGAGAGCGACGCCGACCCCCTGATCCCCGACATGGTCGCCGACCTGAAGGCGCGCGGACTGGCGGAGTTCGACCAGGGCGCCTGGATCATCCGCGTGACCGAAGAGGGCGAGAAGCGCGAGCTGGCGCCCCTGCTGCTGGTCTCGTCCGAGGGCTCGGCCATGTACGGGACCACCGATCTGGCCACCATCCTGCAACGCCGCCGCGAGCAGGACTTCGACCTGGTCCTGTACTGCGTCGACGCGCGTCAGGGCGACCATTTCGAACAGGTGTTCCGCGCCGCCTACAAGGCGGGCTACGCCGTGCCCGGCCAGCTGGAACACGCCGCCAACGGCACGATGAACGGCCCGGACGGCAAGCCCTTCAAGACCCGCGCGGGCGGGGTGCTGAAGCTGCACGACCTGATCACCATGGCGACCGACAAGGCGCGCGAGCGCCTGCGCGAAGCCCATCTCGGCGAGGACGCCTCGGCCGAGGAGTTCGAGGCCATCGCCCACAAGGTGGCGGTCGCTGCCCTGAAGTTCGCCGACCTGTCGAACGCGCGCACCACCAGCTACGTCTTCGATCTGGACCGCTTCACCAGCTTCGAGGGCAAGACCGGGCCCTACCTTCTGTACCAGGCCGTCCGCATCAAATCCCTGCTGCGCAAGGCCGCCGATCAGGGCGCGGCGCCGGGCCCCATCGCCGTCGCCGAGCCGGCCGAGCGCGACCTCGCCCTGACGCTGGACGCCTTCGAACAGGCGGTGGACGACGCCTACGCCAAACGCGCCCCGCACGTGGTGGCGGAGCATGCCTATCGCTTGGCGCAGAGCTTCTCGAAATTCTACGCCGCCTGCCCCGTGCTGGCCCCGGGCCACGAAGCCACGCGCGGTTCGCGCCTGGCCCTGTCCGCTGCGGCGCTTAGGCAGTTGGAGACGGCGCTGGACCTTCTGGGCATCGACGTGCCGGAGCGGATGTAGTCTCCTCCGCTTCGGAGGACGCCATGACCGATCTCGCCGCCTACGTCGCGGGCCTGCCCAAGGCCGAGCTGCACCTGCACATAGAGGGCTCGCTGGAGCCGGAGCAGATGTTCGAGTTCGCGCGGCGCAACCGCGTGGCCATTCCGTTCGACAGCGTCGAGGCGGTGCGCGCGGCCTACGACTTCTCGAACCTGCAGGACTTCCTCGACATCTACTACGCCGGGGCCGACGTTCTGAGGACCGAGGCTGACTTCCACGACCTGGCCGTCGCCTATTTCCGGCGCGCGGCGGCGGACGGCGTCCGGCACGCCGAGATCTTCTTCGACCCCCAGACGCATACCGACCGCGGCCTGCCCTTCGGCGTCGCCGCGGACGGCCTTCTGTCGGGGATGAAGGCGGCGGAAGCCGAGCTCGGCGTCACGTCCAGGCTGATCCTCTGCTTCCTGCGCCATCTGGATGAGGACGCGGCGTTCGACACCCTGCGCGCCGCCGAGCCCTGGCTTGACCGCATCGTCGGCGTGGGCCTGGACTCGTCGGAAGTCGGGCATCCGCCGTCGAAGTTCCGGCGCGTGTTCGAGCGGGCCGGAGAGATGGGTCTGAAACGCGTGGCTCACGCCGGCGAGGAAGGCCCGCCGGAATATGTGCAGGAGGCGCTGGACCTGCTGCACATCGACCGCATGGACCACGGCAACCGGTCGATGGAGGACGAGCGCCTGATCGAACGCCTCGCCGACGAACGAATGACCCTGACGGTCTGCCCGCTGTCGAACCTGAAGCTGTGCGTGGTGAAGGACCTGAAGTACCACCCCGTGCCCGAGATGCTGCGGCGGGGGCTGCACGTCACGCTGAACTCGGACGATCCGGCCTATTTCGGCGGCTATGTGAACGACAACTACGTGCGGCTGGCCGAGGCGGTCGGGCTGACGCGTGAGCAGCTGACCCAGCTGGCCCGCAACAGCTTCGAGGGGTCGTTCCTGAGCGACGGCGAGAAGGCTGCGCGGATCTCCGAGGTCGACGCCTACGCCCGCACCTAGACCAGCGCTTCGAACTCGTCGATCAGCCGTTCCAGCCGCTTCGTGCCGATCAGCCAGAAGGCCGGGTCGCGCGGATTGAGGCCGAAGGGCCTGAGCGCCTCGACGTAGGTCTTCGTCCCGCCGGCGGCCAGCAGGTCGCGGTACAGCGGCGTGAACCCCTCAGGATCGGTTCGGCGCGTCTCCATCAGCGCCGCCGTCAGCAGGTCTCCGAACGCGTAGGCGTAGACGTAGAAGGGCGAGTGGACGAAGTGGGACACATAGGCCCACCAGACGTCATAGCCCTCGTTCAGCGTCACCGCCGGCCCCAGCGAGGCGCCCATCTCCTCCAGCCAGATCCGGCCGATCCGCTCGACCGACAGCTCGCCGCCCGCCCGCTCCTCGTGGAACCGCGTCTCGAACCGGTGGAAGGCGATCTGACGCACCACCGTGTTCAGCCCGTCCTCGATCTTGCCGGCCAGCAGCCCGCGCCGCTCCGCCGGCGCGGCCTCGGCCAGCAGCCGGTCGAACGTCAGCCCCTCGGCGAAGATGGACGCCGTCTCCGCCAGCGTCAGCGGCGTGTCGGCCAGCAGCGTCCCCTGATCGGCCGCCAGGGTCTGGTGCACGCCGTGCCCCAGCTCATGCGCCAGCGTCAGCACGTCGCGACGCTCCCCCATCCAGTTCAGGAATACGTAGGGGTGGCGATTGGCGGTCACCGGGTGGGCATAGGCGCCCGACTGCTTGCCCGGCCGCGCCCGCGCGTCGATCCAGGGCCTGTCGAAGAAGCCTCGCGCCCGGTCGGCGAACTCGGGTCCGAGCGCCGCGAAGCTGTCCAGCACCACCTCGCGTCCCCGCCCCCAGTCGAAGGCGCGCGGCGCTTTCGTGTCCAGCGGCGCGTTGCGGTCCCAGTGATCCAGCGTCGGCTTGCCGAGAACGCGCGCCTTCAGGGCGTAATAGCGATGGGACAGGCTCGGATACGCCTGCGCCACCGCGTCCGCCATGGCGTCCACCGCCTCGCCGTCGACCTCATTGGCGAGGTGCCGACCGTCGGCGGGCCGCGCGAAGCCGCGCTTGCGGGCTTCCAGCGCGTGCTCGGCGGCGACCGTGTTCAGCACCATGGCCAGCACGCGGGACTCGCCGCGCAGGGCCTCGGTCAGCCCTTCGGCCGCGGCCTTGCGGCGCGCGGGCTTGGGGTCCGAAAGGCGGTTCAGGGTTTCGGCGAGGGTCAGGCCGTCCTTGCCGGCCCTCACCTTCAGCGCCGCCAGGGTCTCGTCGAACAGACGGGGCCACTGCGCCGAGATCGGCATGCGCTCGGCCAGGAAGGTCTCGAGCTCGGGCGACAGCTCGTGCGGCTTCTGCGCCCGCACCCGGCGCAGCCAGGGCCGCCAACGCGCGGCGGCGGGATGCGCCGCCAGAGCCGCCTCGATCTCGGCCTCCTCGAGCCGGTTGATCTCCAGCGTGAGCCAGACGGTCGGCGTGGCGACGGCGGTGATCTTCTCCCGCACGTCGGCCTCGAACCCCTGCGCCGCCGCGTCGTCGCGGGCGGTGGAGGCGGCGAGGAAGGCGTAAGCGGCGACCCCGCCGAGCGCGTCCGAGGCCTGCTCGTACAGGGTCACGGCGCGATCCAGTCGGGCGCCCAGCTCGGCCGGATGCTCGCGGGCGGCGATCAGTTGCCCCTCCAGCGCCCCCAGCTCGGCCACGCCCGCGCGCGCGGCGTCCAGGTCGGCGGCGATCCGGGCGTCGTCGCGCGAGGCGTAGAGGTCGGACAGGTCCCACAGGGGGGCTTCGGCGTCGGGGCTCTTGAAGGGCGCGTTCATGGGGTCAGGTATGGGGTGGCGCTCCCGCCGGAGCAAGGCGACGCCGGGTCCGAATGCCGCCAGACAGGTTGCGCCGCCCGCACGACCTTCCTCCCATGACCTGGACGATCCACGCCCTGCCCCTGACCCTTTTCCGGGCCATGTTCGACCTGACGGACGTCGAGCTCGACGCGCTCGGCGCACGCCGCATGACGGCCGACGCGCCCCATGCCGCCCCGTGCCGGGTGTCGCTGAAGGACGCCACTCCGGGCGAGCGGCTGATCCTGGTCAATCACGTGCACCTCGACGCTCCCGGCTCGCCGTACAGGCAGGGCGGACCGGTGTTCGTGCGCGAGGCGGCGCGGGAGGCGGCCCCGACCGCAGAGGTTCCCGACATGCTGGCCCGACGCCTGCTGTCGGTGCGCGCCTTCGACGCCGACGCTCTGATGATCGGCGCCGAGGTTCTGGACGGGCGCGATCTTGCGAACTGGCTGGATCGCGCGTTCGCCGACGAAGCGGCGTCGCGGGTGCAGATTCACACCGCGCGTCGCGGGTGCTTTCTGGCAGAGGCCCGGCCGGATTAACCCTCCGCTCACCACGCCGCCCAACCCGATCTTCACGGGCCCTCCCGTAAAACCGTCCCGAAATGGGTCGCTTTCGGGCGGCGATGCGGGGCTGAAGACGATGGCCAAGACGGTTCTGGTGGTGGACGACGACCCCACCCAGCGACGCCTGATCCAGGCGGTGCTGGAGCGCGAGGGGCTGGGCACAGCCCAGGCCGAGACGGGCGGTCAGGCGATCGACCGGATGACCGCCGGCGGCGGCGCGGACCTGATCCTGCTGGACATGGTGATGCCGGGCATGACCGGGCTGGAATGTCTGGCCGAGTTGCGCGCGGCGGGCGTGTCGGCGCCGGTCATCGTGCTGACGGCCAACGGCGGCATCGAGACCGTGGTCAAGGCCATGCAGGCCGGGGCCCAGGATTTCTTCGTCAAGCCGGTGTCCCCCGAGCGCCTCATGGTCGGCGTGCGCAACGCCCTGCAGCTGACCCAGCTGACGGCCGAGGTCGGGCGGCTGAAGAAGCAGGCGGCCAACCGCACGACCTTCGACGATCTGGTCGGCCAGAGCCCGGCCATGCGTCAGGTGAAGGCCATGGGATCGCGCGCGGCGAAGTCCGGCATCCCGGTTCTGATCACCGGAGAGAGCGGCGTCGGCAAGGAGGTCATCGCCCGCGCCCTGCACGGCGCCAGCGAACGCGGCGGCAAGCCCTTCGTGGCGGTGAACTGCGGCGCCCTGCCCGCCAATCTGGTGGAGTCGATCCTGTTCGGCCATGAGAAGGGCAGCTTCACCGGCGCCACCGACAAGCACCTTGGCAAGTTCAAGGAGGCCGACGGCGGCACCCTGTTCCTGGACGAGATCGGCGAGCTGCCGCTGGACATGCAGGTGAAGCTGCTGCGCGCGCTGCAGGAGGGCGAGATCGATCCGGTGGGATCCAAGCGCCCTGTGAAGATCGACGTGCGCATCGTCTCGGCCACCAACCGCGATCTGGCCGAACAGGTGAAGGCCGGAGCGTTCCGCGAGGACCTGTTCTATCGCCTGAACGTCTTCCCGATCGAGGCCCCGGCCCTGCGCGAACGGCGCGAGGACATTCCGGCGCTGGTGGATCATTTCGTGGGTCGATTCAACGTTGAGGAGGGCAAGCGGGTGATGGGCTGCGCGCCCGAGACCCTGGCCCTGCTGACCGCCTTCGACTGGCCCGGCAACGTGCGCCAGCTGGAGAACGCGGTGTACCGCGCCATCATCCTGGCCGACGCGCCGTATCTCCAGCCGCACGACTTCCCGGCGATCTCCGGGGTGGCCATGCCGGTGCTGGAGAGCGCGCCCCGGCCGGCCGCCGGGCCTCTGCCCACCGCGGATCACGTCGGCGTCGAGATGCCGCCGGCGCCGGAGGTGCCGATCCGCATCCTGGACGAGCGCGGCCATCTGCGGACGCTCGAGGAGATCGAGCGGGATCTGATCCAGCACGCCATCGAGGTCTATGCCGGCCACATGTCGGAGATCGCGCGGCGCCTGGGGATCGGGCGGTCGACGCTGTACCGCAAGGTCCGCGAGCAGGGGCTGGAGGAGCAGATCAAGGAGGCGGGGTGAGGGTCTGAGGCGTCTCCCTCCCCTTCAAGGGGAGGGTGGCTGGCGCGGAGCGCCAGACGGGTGGGAGGGACCGGGTGAGCGGCCCTCCAAAGCCTCAGCCTGTCGCGCCGCATCCCTCCCACCCTGTCGTCGCTTCGCGCCGACATCCCTCCCCTGAAGGGGGAGGGAAAACGTCAGTCGCGCTTCTTCTCCCCCTTCGCCTTCTTCGCGATCTCCTTCAGCTTGCGCCCTTGCATGGCCGACAGCGCCTGACCGGGCGCGCCCTTCTCAGGGTCGGCGAAGGCGCGGCCGTGGGTCTTCACGCGCTCGCCGACCGATTGGAGGAACTCGCCTTCCCATTCAGAGAGCGTCACGCCGGCCTTGTCGGCTGCGCGTTTCGCGCGTTTCAGGGCGCTGAGGGCGGCGCGCTTCGTCGCCTCGCGCTGGGCCTCGAAGGGCGACGGCGGGGCCTTTGACGCGCGAGGCGTTTTCGCGGACGGGGGCTTGCGAGTCAGCCCGCCGGAGCGTTTGAGCTCGCCCGTCCGCTTCAGCGTCAGATCTCGCCCAGCGCCGAGAGATAGAGGTCCAGGATGGCCTCCTCCTCCTGGCGCTTGGCCTTGTCCTGCTTGCGGATGCGCAGAACCTTGCGCAGGGTCTTGACGTCGTAGCCCTCGCCCTTGGCCTCGGCGAAGACCTCCTTCATGTCGCCCGCGATGGCGGCCTTGTCCTCTTCGAGGCGCTCCAGACGCTCCACGATGGTGCGCAGGCGGCCCTGGGCGGTCGAGGTCAGGACGTCGGGCGAGGAATCGAAGGCGGCGTCGTCGGGCATTGGTCTTCCTTGGGCGCTGACGCTCGCGACGCGGTCGCTCGCTGCCTGAGCGCGATGAGCTCGGTGGATCAGGCTTAATGAGGGCCCGCAGCGCGCTCAACCGCGGGCAAGCAAAAGGCCGCGGACGAACGCCCGCGGCCTGTGGATGCTTTTTCGCCTCCGGACGGAGGCGCGTCGCCTCAGCCCTGCTTGGCCTTGAAGCGCGGGTCGGTCTTGTTGATCACGAAGACCTTGCCCTTGCGGCGCACGACCTTGCAGTCGCGGTGGCGGGTCTTGAGCGACTTGATCGAGCTGCGGACCTTCATGGTCTTCGGGCCTCAGAAAAGCGAAATGAAATGGCCGCGGGCACGGGGGCTCGCGGCGGGAACGGGGCGTATAGAGGCGACGCGCGGAAACGTCAACCGGGTGGGCGTTCTGGAGGCCTGGCCTCCGGGTCAAACGGAGGGTCTTCGGACTTGCGGGTCCGACGCGTGGCCCCTCCGCCACCAGGCCGCTTCAGAGCGGACCGAGGGCTACGCCCGCCGCCGGACGTCCCGCAACGGAATTGAGAGTTAACGACGGCGTTCGGGGAAACCGGCGTGGAGAGTTCGCCCGGCGCGCGGTGCGGCGCCCACGACACGCCGGTCACGCTTTGGCCCCGTTCGTGCAACGGACTGTTCGTCCGCTTCGCTTAAGATCCGAATGATGTCCCCAGAATCGCTTCGTAGCCCCGCCCTCCCCCGTGCCATGCGCCTGACGTCGAAACTCCTGCTGGTCCTCACCGTCGCCGCCTGTGCGCCGATGGTCGAAACGCCGCCCATGCCGGTGACCCTGCCGCCGGAACCCGCGCGGCCGCAGCCGGTGCCGCCGACGCCGCAGCCGGAGCCGCAACGACCGGCCGAGCCGGCCGTGGATCAGGCCGGTTTCGACGGCTGGAAGGAAGGCTTCCTGAACCGCCACGGCGGCGCGCGCCGCGCGGAGTACGCCCGCGAACTGGCCGGCCTGACGCCCGATCCGTCCGTGGTGCGGCTGGACCGGAACCAGCCGGAGTTCAGTCGGCCGGCCGGCGCCTACGTCCAGAACGCGGTGACGCCCGCGCGAATCGCCCAGGCCAAGCAGCGCGCCGACCGTGTGCCGTGGGAGGTGGTGCAGCGCTATGGCGTGCCGACCGAGATCCTGCTGGCCATCTGGGCGCAGGAGAGCGCCTTCGGCGCGGTGCAGGGCGACTACGACGTGATTCGCTCGCTGGCGACGCTGGCCTATGACGGCCGGCGCCGCGACTGGGCCGAGGCCCAGCTGAAGAACGCGCTGGACATCGTGGTCGACGGCCGCCGCGCACGGTCGGGCCTGAAGGGCAGCTGGGCCGGGGCGATGGGCCAGACCCAGTTCATGCCCGACAATTTCCTGCGGCTGGGCGTGGACCAGACGGGCGACGGTCTGGTGGACATCTGGGGCTCGGACGCCGACGCCCTCGCCTCGGCCGCCAACCTGCTGTCGCGCGCCGGCTGGAAGCGCGGGCAGAGCTGGGGCTATGAGGTCATCCTGCCGCCCGGCTTCGACTACGGGCTGGCCGAGGGCGACAAGCGGCCGTGGAGCTTCTGGGAGGCGCAGGGCGTGCGTCTGGCCGGCGGCGGCCGTCCGACGGAGGCCGAGGCGGCCGAGGTCGGGGCCGTCCTGCTGCCGCAGGGCGCGCGCGGACCGGCCTTCCTGGCCCTGCCCAACCACTACGTCATCCGCGCCTACAACAACTCCGTCTCCTACGCCCTGGCCATCGGCCTGACGGCGGACGGGGTGGCGGGCCGGCCCGGGCTGGTCACGCCCTGGCCGGAAGAGGCGCCGATCAGCCGCGACCAGCGGATCGGCGCGCAGCGGGCGCTGACCGCGCTGGGCTACGACACCCAAGGCATCGACGGCGTCGTGGGGGCCAACACACGCGCGGCCCTGAGGCGCTGGCAGTCGGCCAACGGCCGCCTACCCGACGGTCACCTGACGGCGGCCTTGGCGGACGAGCTGATCGCCCTGGCGCAGGGCCGCTGAAGGCGGCCTAGCGGCGGGCCGCGGCGCTGCGGTCCCGCACCGGTCCGAACTCCGAGGTCGGCGACCACCGGGGCCAGTCGCGCGAGAACGCCAGGTCCCGGCCGACGGCGTAGACGGCTTCCAGATCCTGCACGGCGCCGCGGAAGTCCATCACCGGCAGCCACTCGTCCTGGGCCTGGTGATAGCGGCGGGCGCCGTATTCGTCGCGGGCGGCGACGCGCTCGGCGATCGGCTCGTCCAGAAACTCGCCCGAGCCCTTGGGATAGGCCATGGGGACGCCCCGTTTGGCCAGCGGGAAGTGATCCGAACGGAAGTAGGTGCCGGCGGCGTTGTTGGCATCCGGGACGATGACGCGGCCCTGCGCCGAGGCCGCGGCTTCAAGGCGGCCGTCCATGTCGGCCGACTGGCCGTGCCCGGTGACGCCGAGGCCCGACAGGCGTCCGTAGACGTTCATGGCGTCCAGGTTGAACCCGGCCACCGTCGTTTCCAGCGGATAGATCGGGTTGGCGGCATAGAACTCGGAGCCCAGCAGGCCGGACTCCTCTGCGGTGAAGGCGATCATGACGATGGAGCGTTCCGGGCGCGGGCCGGCGCCCCAGACGCGGGCCAGCTCCAGCAGGCCGGCGATGCCCGAGGCGTTGTCCACCGCGCCGTTGAAGATGCGGTCGCCCTCGGCGTCCGGCTCGCCCATGCCGATGTGATCCCAGTGGCCGGTGTAGAGGATGGTCTCGTCCGGATGGGTCGTGCCGGGCAGGCGAGCGATGACGTTGCGGGTCGTGATCGTGGTCGAGGAGACGTCGTAGGCGGCGTCGATCGTCACGCCGGAGAGGTCGACCGGGCGGAAGTCGCGGCTGCGGGCGGCGACCTTCTGGGCCTCGAAGTCCAGACCGGCGCGGCGGAACAGGTCGACCGCGACGTCGCGCTGAATCCAGCCTTCCAGAGGCACGCGCTCGGCGGCCGCATTCTGGCGGACGATGTCGAACTGGGGCGTGGTCCAGCTGTTCCTGACGGTTGCCCAGCCGTAGCTGGCGGGGGCCGTCTCGTGCACCACCAGGACCCCCGCGGCGCCGCGGCGAGCCGCCTCGTCGTACTTGTAGGTCCACCGGCCGTAGTAGGTCATGGCCCGGCCGTTGAAGGTGTTCAGTTCCGGCTGCTCGTAGTCGGCGTCGTTGACCAGCACGACGATGACCTTGCCGCGCACGTCGACGTCCTTGAAGTCGTCCCACTGGCGCTCCGGCGCCGTGGTGCCGTAGCCGACGAAGACCAGCGGCAGATCGGCCAGGTTCTGGCGCGCGGCGGGCAGGCGGGTGGAGATGACGATCTGCTCGCCCTGCGTGAGAGGAATGGCCTCGCCGCCGTGCTCGAACTGGGCGCGGGCGTTGGAGACGGTGAAGCGGTTCAGGGTGACGGCCTGGGTCCAGCCCCCGTTCTCGCCGCCCGGCTGGAAGCCGGCGGCCGCGAACTCGCGCGACAGATAGTCGACGACCTTGTCCTCGGCCGGCGTGGCGATGCCCCGTCCTTCGAAAGCGTCGTCCGACAGGGCCTTCACATGATCGGAAAGACGCTGCGCGTCGAAGTCCGGAGCGGCGCCCCCTCCCCCCGCGTCCATGGATGCGCAGGCCGACAGGGCCAGGGCACAGGCGGCGGCGGTCAGGAGCTTGAGACGCATGGGAACCCTCTTGAGAACGCGAAGAGAGGCGGACGTTAGGGGCCGATCCCCGGGGAGTCGAGTGAGCCGCTCAGCGCGGCGGAACCGCCCCGGCCGACGGCCAGTCGCTGTCCCCGATGCGCGTCAGCCGCATCTCGATGTAGCGCCGGGGCGGCTGGCCTTCGGCCACGTAGTCGCCGACTTCGTGCCAGACGCCGTCCTTCACGGTGGCGACGTACTCGATGCGGGCGTTCGGGCCGGCGGGCGTCGACCATCGGAAGCCATCCTCGGTCGCTTCGAACGGGTAGTCGCCCGAGAAGCCCTGGGCGTAGCTGCGGAAGCCGTAGCGGCCGGCGCGCTCGTCATACGAGATCGTCGCCATGGCGTTGAACTGCGTGTTCCCCCCGGCGTCGTAGCCGCGGCCCTCGATCACCTTGATTGAGCCGCCGAGATGCGAGCCGACCCGCTCGGTCTGGGTCAGCTCCTGCCGCCCCTGCGGCCCGGTGATCACGGCCGTGCCGCGCCATTCGCCATCCAGCATGTCCAGGCGGGAGATGGCGGCGCGCTGGGCCTCGGAACCGTTCGGCGACGGCATGGGAACCTGGGCTTGGGCGGCGGAAGCGGTGGCGGCGCAAGCGACGACGGCGGACGCGAGAACGGTGCGGAGCATGATGCCCTCCCTCATTTGCTTTGCGTCATAAAGCACTTTTCCGCGGGGCAGGCAAGCCACGAAAAACCCGCCGGGCCGGGGCCGCGGCGGGTTGATGGTTCAGCCGTCGGGCCGGCCGTCGCCTCAGTGGGCGACGCCCTTCCAGATGCGGCGGTAGCTGGCGTAGGTCAGGCCGAGGAACAGCAGCAGGAAGATCATCACGCCCACGCCGGCCTGTTTGCGCTGGACCTGATGGGGTTCCGAGGCCCAGGCGATGAAGGCGGCCACGTCCTTCGAATACTGGTCAACCGTCTGGGCCGTGCCGTCGTCATAGGTCACCTGGCCGTCCGCCAGCGGCGGCGGCATGGCGATGAAGCCGCCCGGCGGGACGTGCGAGGGATCGCCGGTCCAGAACGGGGTCATGTCGCCGGCCATGTAGGGGTTGTAGTACTGGCCCGGATTGATCTGCAGACCCGCCGGGGCCGGCACGTAGCCGGTCAGCAGGGAGTAGATGTAGTTGGCCCCGTCGTGACGCGCCTTGGCCATGACCGACAGGTCCGGCGGGAAGGCGCCGCCGTTGGCCGCGGCGCCGGCGGTGGCGTTCGGATACGGATTCGGGAAGCGGTCGGCCGGCGTGGCCGGACGCATGATGGCCTCGCCCGTCTCGGTGTCGATGTCGGCGACCTGCACCTCGGCGGCGAGCGCGCGGACATAGCGGTTCGCCGCGGCGTTCTCCGCGTGGGGATCCCAGAAGGGCCCGCCGCGCTCGCCCAGGGTGCGGAACGACAGCAGGTTCATGCCGTGACAAGAGGCGCAGACCTCGCGGTAGACCTTGTAGCCGCGCTGCAGCTGGCCCTGATCGAAACGGCCGAACGGCCCTTCGAACGAGAAGCCCCCCGAACGCGGGTGCTTGGCGCCGCCGCCGGCGGCCATCGCCGGGGTCGCGGTGATCGCCACGGCCGCGATCAGCACGGCGGCGACGGTCTTGAACAGGTTCATCGGACGATCCATCGGGGTCAGCCCTTCTTCTCGGCCTGGGCCACGGCGGCCGCCGGCGTCGCGCCGCCCGACAGGACCGGCTCGGACACCGAGGCCGGAACCGGCAGGGGCGTCTCACGCAGGCCGACGATCGGCATGATGAACAGGAAGAAGGCGAAGTAGTAGGCGGTGAACAGGCGGGTCAGCCACAGGTAGCTGTTCAGTTCGCCGTCGAGGAGGACGAAGCTGGCCATGCCCGGCACGACGGGCGCGTCCGGCAGCTGGGCGCCGCACCAGCCCAGGCCCATGCCGACCAGCACGAAGATCACGAAGAAGATCTTCATCGTCGGGCGGTAGCGCATCGACCGCACCTTCGACGTGTCCAGCCAAGGCAGGACGAACAGGATGCCGATGGCCGCGAACATGGCAACCACGCCGCCGAACTTGTCCGGGATGGCGCGCAGGATCGCGTAGAAGGGCAGCATGTACCATTCGGGCACGATGTGGGCCGGCGTCTGCAGGGGGTTGGCCGGGATGTAGTTGTCGGCGTGGCCCAGGGCGTTGGGCATGAAGAAGACGAAGAAGGCGAACATCATCATGAACAGGATGATCGCGACCCCGTCCTTCACCGTGTAGTACGGGTGGAACGGCAGGGTGTCCTTGGCGGTCCGCTCCTTGGGGATCAGGACGCCGACGGGATTGTTCTGGCCGGCCGTGTGCAGGGCCCACAGGTGCAGCACCACGACGCCCAGGATCACGAACGGCAGCAGGTAGTGCAGCGAGAAGAAGCGGTTCAGCGTGGCGTTGTCGATCGCCGGGCCGCCGCGCAGCCAGATCAGGATCGGCTCGCCGACCATCGGGATGGCGCCGATCAGGTTGGTGATCACCTCCGCGCCCCAGAAGGACATCTGGCCCCACGGCAGGACGTAGCCGAGGAAGGCGGTGGCGATCATCAGGAAGAAGATCAGGCAGCCCAGGATCCAGATGATCTCGCGCGGGGCCTTGTACGAGCCGTAGTAGAGGCCGCGCAGCATGTGGATGTAGACGGCGATGAAGAACATCGACGCGCCGTTGGCGTGGACGTAGCGGATCAGCCAGCCGCCCGGCACGTCGCGCATGATGCGCTCGACCGAGTCGAAGGCCATGGCGACGTTGGGCGTGTAGTGCATCGCCAGAACGACGCCGGTGACGATCTGCGTGATCAGGCAGACCATCAGGATGGCCCCGAAGGTCCACCAGTAGTTCAGGTTCCGCGGCGTGGGCAGCGACATGTAGTCGGCGCCGAAGCGGACGATGGGCAGACGGGAGTCGAGCCAGCGCTCGATTCCGGTCTTGGGGACGTAGGTGGATTCGTGATCGCTCATGTCTGTCCTGCCCCGCCTCAGCCGATGCGCACGGTCGAGCCGGCGGTGAATTCGTAGTCCGGCACCACCAGGTTCAGGGGCGCGGGACCCTTCCGGATGCGGCCCGAGGCGTCGTAGTGCGAGCCGTGACACGGGCAGAACCAGCCGCCGAAGTCGCCGGCGTTGAAGGTGGGGACGCAGCCCAGGTGGGTGCACGACCCGATCACGACCAGGATGGCCTCATGGCCGGCCTTGGTGCGGGCCGAGTCAGGCTCGGCCGGGCTGCCGACGGCGCCCTCGGCGCGGACCCTCTGCAGCTCGGCGGCGGTGCGGTTGCGCACGAACACCGGCTTGCCCTGCCACTTGATGACGACCTGCATGCCTTCGAGCACCTTGGAGGTGTCGAACTCGATCGTCGAAAGGGCCAGGGTGTCGGCGGCCGGGTTCATCTGATTGACCAGCGGCCACGCGGCCATGACGCCCGCGCCCACGGCCGCGGCGCCGGCCGCGATGTGAATGAAGTCCCGACGATTGGGATCCTTGTCGTTCGGATCGCCTTGATCAGCAGCCACCGATTCGTTCTCCAGTGCCATCGGGACGGCGGATCGAACCGTCGCCCCAACGATGTCGTTCAGCGACCGACTGACTGCCGCCCCGACCTCCGCGCCCACCGTGCAACCGGCTGACGCCATTTGCGAAACGGTCGCAATTGAGGCCGCGACAAGCCCCCGGGCCGCGCGTATGAGGGCCTTAGAATGCGTCTCGCCCTTTTTCAACCAGCCATCCCGCAGAACGTCGGGGCCTGCATCCGCCTGTCGGCCTGTTTCGGCGTCGAACTGGACGTGATCGGCCCCACGGCCTTCGCCCTGGACGACCGCGCCATGAAGCGCGCGGCCCTGGACTATGGGCCGCTGGGACACATGACCGCACACCCTAGCTGGGACGCCTTTCAGGCCGCCCGGGCGCCCGGGCGGCTGGTGCTGTTCACCACGAGGGGGGCGACGCCGCTGCAGGATTTCGCCTTTCGGCCGGACGACGTCCTGCTGTTCGGGTCCGAGCCCACGGGAGCCCCGGAGTTCGTGCATTCGGCGGCCGACGCGCGGGTGGTGATCCCGATCCGGCCCGCCGCGCGCTCGTTGAATCTGGCGGTGAGCGCGGGGATCGCGGTATGGGCGGCGACGTCGACCGCGACTTAGCGTGACCTTAAGGCGCCGCGAACATGCTGGCCGCATGAGCCGTCCCGATCCGAACTTCGATCCCGCCTGGCGAGCCTGGGACGACCTCAGGCGGCCCATCTGGCTGTTCGACCCCCATGGTCTGCGCGGGGTGTACGCCAACGCCTCGGCCTGCGCCCTGTGGGGCGCCGCTTCGCGCGAGGAACTGCTGGCGCGCGACTTTTCCCAGCTGTCGCCGGCCGTACGGGCGCGCACCGAGCGTCTGGCCAAGGCCACCGCGCGCGGCGACGAGATTTCGGAACGCTGGACCTTCTATCCGAACGGGGCGCCGGTGACGGTGCAGGCCACGATCTCGACCTATCGCCTGCTCGACGGTTCACCGGTCTTGCTGTTCGAGGCGTCGCCCGTGGATGCGGAACCGGAGGAACGGCGCGCGCTGGAGGCGTTGCGGCACACCGACGCCCTGATCAGCCTGTTCGATCGGGACGGCCGCAATCTTTTCTCCAACCCCGCGGCCTTTGGAGCGTTCGGTCGCGCGGACCTGCCCTTCGAGGCGCGCTTCGCGGAACCGGAGATCGCCGGAGGCTTGATGGACCAGGCGCTGACGCGAGGGTCGACCGACGCCCTCGCGGAGGTGGTCACGCGGGGCGGACGCCGCTGGCACCGTCTGGACGTGCGGGTCAGTCTGGATCCCGTGACCGGAGGACAGGCGCTTCTGCTCAACGAGATCGACGTGACCGGCGAGGTCGAGGCGCGGGCGGCCCAGGCGGAGGCGGAACGCGCGGCCGCGGCGGCGGCGGCGCGGCAGTCGCTGCTGGCGACGCTGTCGCACGAACTCAGGACGCCGCTGAACGCGGTGCTGGGCTTCTCGGGGCTGCTGTCCGAACAGGGGCTCTCCTTCGCCCAGGCGGAACAGGTGGCGCGGATTCACGAGGCCGGCGACCGCCTGCGTCTCGTCGTCGACGAGATCATCGCGCTCGCGGACGGCGGCGGGGCGATCCCGGACGGCGAGCGCCGCGACGGGGCCCCGATCGGCACGGCGCCGGACCGGGCGCTGCGCGTTCTGTACGTCGACGATCACCCCGCCAACCGCGCGCTGGTGCATGCGGTGCTGACGTCTCAGGGTGTCGATTGCGTGCTCGCGGAAGACGGGGCCGAGGGCGTCGAGGCGGCCCGGACCGGCGCATGGGACCTGATCCTGATGGACGTCCAGATGCCGGTCATGGACGGGGTGACGGCGACGCGGACGATCCGCGCCCTGCCCGGCCCCGCATCCCGCGTCCCGATCGTCGCCCTCACCGCCAACACCCTCGCCGCCGACCGACGCGCCTATGCGGAGGCGGGAATGGTCGACTGCCTCGCCAAGCCGGCGTCGCCCGGCGACCTCATGGCCGCCGTGGTCCGTTGGGCCTGCGCGCCCGCCGGACCCGACCTCACCGAGCCCGTGCCTCGCAGCGCGTGAGCGTCACTGCGCCGGTTCGTTCCGCTCCAGCCCCGGCCGTTCGCCCTTCTTGCGCGCGGCCACGGCCTCGACGTCACGCATGACGCGCAGGACGTTCTCGCCCAGCAGCTTGCGCACGTCCGCGTCGGTCCAGCCGCGGCGGTAGAGCTCGGCGATCAGGGCCGGGTAGGTCTCCACCCCGCCCAGACCGTCCGGCAGCGCCGAGACGCCGTCGAAGTCGCCGCCCAGTCCCACGTGGTCGATCCCGGCCACGCGGCGAACGTGCTCGATGTGATCGGCGACGTCGGAGATGTCGGCCCGCGGCGGGGGATTGGCCGCGACCCACGCGGCGACGCCTTCGGTCACGGCGTTCGGCGAGCCCGGATGCAGGGATTTGAGCCGCGCCTCCTCGGCCGAGCGGGCGGCGCCCCAGGCCCGGACGTCTTCCGACACGAAGCCGGGCACGAAGGTGATCATCACCACGCCGCCGTCCTCGGGCAGCAGGCGCAGGACGGAGTCGGGGACGTTGCGCGGATGCCCCGTCACGCCTCGCGCGGAGGAGTGGGAAAAGATCACCGGCGCTTCGGACACCCGCAGGGCGTCCAGCATGGTCTCTTCCGAGACGTGGCTGAGATCGACCATGATCCCCAGGCGGTTCATCTCGCGCACCACCGCCTCGCCGAAGGGCGACAGTCCGCCCCATTTCGGCGCGTCTGTGGCCGAGTCGGCCCAGGTGGTGGTCGTGGAATGGGTCAGCGTCATGTAGCGAACCCCCATGGCGTGGAAGACGCGCAGCAGACCCAGCGAGTCGTTGATCGAATAGCCGCCCTCGATGCCGATCAGGCTGGCGATCCTGCCACCGCGGTGGATGCGCACGACGTCGTCGGCCGTGTAGGCCAGTTCGAACGCCTCCGGATGGGCCGCCACCATGCGGCGGACGACGTCGATCTGTTCGAAGGTCGCCTGCGCCGCCTCCACCGGCGGCAGCGAGGCGGGCACGTAGACCGACCAGAACTGGCCGCCCATGCCGCCCGCCTTCAGCCGGGGGATGTCGGTGTGCAGATCCGTGGTGGCGTCCAGATCCGTCGCCAGGTCGACGGCGTGCGGATCGGATCCGTGATTCTGGCGCAGCGCCCACGGCAGGTCGTTGTGCCCGTCGATCAGCGGCGTGCGCTGCATCACGCGGCGGGCCCGCTCCTGCAGCTGGGCGTCCGTCGGCTCCTGGGCCAGGGAAGGCGCCGCCAGCAGGACGGACAGGACGGCGGACGACAGCACGGCGCGGATCATGTGGGGCTCCCCGGGTTTTCGGCGCGAATAGTGGCGCGGCGCCGCGTCGTGTCCAGCCCGCCCGCTGGCGCGTGACGGCCCGGCGTGCTTTGAGGCGGCCATGCTGGACGACCGCAAAGACCGCGCCCGGGCCTGGTTCGAGACCCTGCGCGACCGAATTCATGCCGGGCTGGAAGCGCTGGAGGACGAGGCGCCCGAGGATCTGTTTCCCGGCGACCCCGGCCGCTTCGTGCGGACGCCATGGGATCGCCCGGAGGGCGGCGGCGGCGTCATGGGCATGCTGCACGGGCGGCTGTTCGAGAAGGCGGGCGTGCACGTCTCGACGGTGCACGGCAGCTTCCCGGCCGACTATGCGAAGTCGGTGCCCGGCGCGGAGGAGGATCCGCGGTTCTTCGCGACCGGGATCAGCCTGATCGTGCATCCGGTCAGCCCCCGCGTGCCGGCCGTGCACATGAACACCCGCTTCATCGCCACGACGAAGAGCTGGTTCGGCGGCGGCGCGGACCTGACGCCGGTGCTGGACGTCGACCGGTCTCAGGACGCGCCGGACGCGGTCGCCTTCCACGCCGCGATGGAGGCCGCCTGCGACGCCTTCGATCCGTCCTGGCATGCGAAGTACAAGGCGTGGTGCGACGAGTATTTCTGGCTTCCGCATCGCAACGAACCGCGCGGGATCGGCGGCATCTTCTACGACCACCACGACAGCGGCGACCCGGAGCGGGACTTCGCCTTCACCCAGGCGGTGGGGTCGGCCTTCCTCGACGTCTACGCCGCCATCGTGCGGGGGCGGATGCACGAACCGTGGACCGCGGCCGAGCGCGACGAGCAGCTGGTGCGGCGCGGCCGCTACGTCGAGTTCAACCTGCTCTACGACCGCGGCACCATGTTCGGACTGAAGACCGGCGGCAACGTCGACTCGATCCTCAGTTCGATGCCGCCGCTGGTGAGATGGCCGTGAAGCTTGCTCCGGCGCACGTCGCGGTGGAACCTGCCCGCATGCTCCGCGCCGCCGCCCTCCTTATCCCGCTCGTCCTCGCCGGAGCCGCGCAGGCTCAGCAGGCGCACACCGCCGACCGCTCGATGGGCGGCCGCGGCGCCGAGAGCGAGGTCCGGACCGCAGCCCAGCGCGCGGCGAACGACCTCGGCCTGTCCTGCGTGGTGACTGACGCCGTGGCGCTGGGACGGGACGGCGTCGGGCGGCCGGCCTGGGAGATCGCGTGCGAGGTCGGCGACGGGCACGTGGTCATCGCCGGCGACCGGACGATGGACTGCCTCGCGCTGGCCAACGGCAGCACACCTTGCCGGCTGCCCGCCAACCGGAACGCCGCGCGGGCGGTGGCGGGGCTTGCGCGGGAGGCGGGCGTGACCTGCCGCGTCGCCGAGGGGAGGCTGGTCGGCCGGACCCCGGACGAAGCCCGGATCTACGAGGTCGGCTGCGCGGACGGCGCGGGCGTCTGGATCGAACAGAACGGCGAGGCGTGGACGGTCACGCCCTGCGACCGCGTCGCGGCCATCGGCGGCGAGTGCCGCTTCACCTCGCAAGCGGACGTCGACCGCGCCCTGATCGCCCGGGTCGCCGCCGTCTGCCCCGCCCGTCGCGCGCGCTTCATGGGCGGCGAGGCCAACGGCGAGTGGTACGAGGCCGCCTGCGACGACGGCCGCCGTCTGGTCGCGCGCATCGACGCGTCCGGCGCCGTGGCCGAGACCCTGCCGTGCGCGGAGGCCGGGCTGATCGGCGACGGCTGCCGGCTGGACGACTGAGACCGGCGGCTCAGCCGAACTGGTTGAAGCGGACGGGCACGCAGTCCCGGCCCGCGCAATACCAGTACTGGCCCCCGGTTTCGATGTAGCTGGCCTGTCCGCCGACGTTCTGGGCCTGACTGGGAGCCGCGCTGAATGAAAGTCCGATCAACAGGCCGGCGGCGCCCAACAGGACGGCAAGGGCGACGTCGCGGGCCTTGAGCTGGATGGTCATGGATTCCTCCTCCGGATGACGGCCGGATCCTGACATGACCGCTGCCCCGCGAGCCACTGACGGGATCAGACGCCGCGCAGAAAAGTCCGCAGCCAGGCCCCGACCACGCCCCGGTCGTTGGGCCGGGCCAGCGTCTCCAGCGCCCGGTCGACCACCGCCGGATCGATGCGGCCGCGCCGCCCTTCGGCGAGGTCGGCGGCATAGGCGGGGGTGAACTCCGGGTGGAACTGCATGCTGATCGCGTCGTCGCCCCACGCCAGTCCGCCGAAGGGCGTGAAGTCGCTGGCCAATGTGACGCGCGCGCCCGGCGGCAGGGTCTGGACCTGATCCTGATGGGAGGCGGGCACGGCGACGCCGGACGCCGGCGGCGTCATCCATGGCTCTTCCGACACGACGTCGTAGCGGTGCAGGCCGACGCCCCAGCCCTTGTCCGACTTGCGCACTTCCCCGCCCAAGGCCTGCGCCATGGCCTGGTGGCCGAAGCAGACGCCGACCAGCCGCGTCCGGCCCCGCGCCGCGCGGATCCAGTCGAACAGGGGCGGCAGCCAGGCGTGATCCTCGTAGACCCCGGCCGAGGACCCCGTGATCACCGCGCCGTCGAAGGCGTCCGGATCGGGCAGTTCGCCCGCCTGCACGTCGAAGGTCGTCAGCCCGTCGCCCAGCAGGGCGCCGAACATGGCGGGATAGTCGCCGTGTCGCTCCGCAAGCGCGGGCGGGGGGGCGCCGGTCTTCAAGATGGCGACGTTCGTCATGCGGCCAAGGTAGGAGGCGGCGGCGTCGGGCGCTATACGGCCGGTCCATGAGCGACGCCGACGCCGTGATCCTGATCAACGTGTTCAAGTGCGCGCCCGAGCGGCAGGACGAACTGATGGACCTCGTCACCGCCCTGGTCCGGCGCCAGCGCGAGCTGGACGGCTTCGTCTCGGCCGCGCTCCACCGCGGGCTGAACGGCAAGGTCGTGGCCAACCACGCCGTCTGGCGCTCGCGAGACGACTGGAAGGCGATGACGCGGCACCCGACCGTCGTCGCGGCGATGGAACCGATCATGGCCATCGCCACGTTCGAGCCGAACCTCTACGAGCCCGGCGAGGTGATCGAGGGCTAGGCGCGCCAGATCTCGGCGCGGGCGCCGGGGTCGCCCAGCGTTTCGGCCACCCAGCCGCAGACCTCGCGCGCCGCCGCCTCGAGCCCCTCGGGCGGATTGAGGAAGACCATGGCGCAGCCGTTCATCTTCATGGGATTGGCCAGAGGACGCAGCCGGGCCTCGGCGACCAGCGGAGTCCGTGCGCCGGCGCTGGCCAGCCGGCGCAGAAAGCCGTCGAAGGTCTCCATGTCCTTGAGGGGGGTCCAGATCGCGACGGTCGCCTGCCGGTCGTCCTTCACAACCGCGGCGGCCAGATCGGCGGCCCGCAGATAGTCGTCAGGACGCTCGAACGGCGGATCGATCAGCACGATCGCCCCGGGCGCCCCCCGGGCCGCCTCCAGCGCCTGATCATAGCCGTCGCCGCCCAGAGCGCGGGCGTTCGGCGCCCCGGCGAGCGCCGCGGCCAGCAGGTCCAGCACCGGCGGGTTCATCTCAAAGCCGACGTAGCCGTCGCCCGGCCGCATCCCGTCCGCCACCAACCGGGGGGAGCCGGGGTAGAAGCGCGCGTCGCCTTCCGGATTCAGCGCACGGACCCTATCGGCCAGCGCCCGGATGGTCGGCGGCAGGTCGACCGCCGCCATCAGGCGGGCGATCCCGGCCTCCGCCTCCTTCGAACGCGCGGCGTCGCCCGAAAGGTCGTACAGACCGGCGCCCGCATGGGTGTCGACCACCGTCAGCGGGCCGTCCGCCCGCCGCAGGTCCAGCAGCCGGAGCAGCAGGGCGTGCTTGACGACGTCGGCGAAATTCCCGGCGTGGAAGCTGTGGCGATAGTTCATGCGCGACGTGTCGCAGGCCCGGCGCGCCGGTCAAGCCGGAACCGCAGGACGCGGGCGCCGTTGCCGAATCCCCACCGGAGACGACTGACGTGCCCGACGGCTCGGCGAACCTGGCTCAGACTCTCAAGGCCCCGCCGGGGCTGACGTGGTGCAGCGACGAGAACGGAGGCCTGACCCGCCGCAGATCGGGCAAGGGCTTCACCTACCTGGACGCTCGGGGCGGGAAGATCACCGATGCGAAGACGCTGGCGCGCATCCGTGCGCTGGCCATCCCCCCTGCCTGGACCGACGTGTGGATCTGCCCGCAGGCGACCGGGCACATCCAGGCCACCGGCCGCGACGTGAAGGGGCGCAAGCAGTACCGCTATCACGCCGAGTGGACCTCCCACGCCGCCGGCAACAAGTTCGACCGCCTGCCCGCCTTCGCCCGCGCCCTTCCGCGGCTGCGCGCACGGGTGGAGGCCGATCTGGGCAAGCGCGGCGTCTGTCGGGAGAAGGTGACGGCCACGGCGGTTCGGCTGCTGGAAATCACCCTGATTCGCGTCGGCAACGCCCAGTACGCCCGGCAGAATCGCTCCTATGGACTGACCACCCTGCACAAGCGGCACGTCGACGCAGGCGCGACGGCTCTGACCTTCGCCTTTCGCGGCAAGAGCGGGGTGGAGCACGAGGTGCGGGTGCGCGACCGGCGGCTGGCCACGGTGATCAAGGCCGTGCGCGAATTGCCCGGGCAGCAACTGTTCAAGTGGCGGGCCGCGGACGGGACGCTGTGCCCGCTGACGTCCGACGACGTGAACGCCTATGTCCGCGAGGCGATGGGCGAGGACTTTTCGGCCAAGGACTTCCGCACCTGGGCCGGGACGGTGTCCGCCGCGCGCGCGCTTCGTGAGATGGAACCGCCGACCAGCGCCACGGACGCGAAGCGCAAGATCACCACCTGCGTGAAGGCCGTGTCGGGCGTGCTGGGCAACACGCCGACCGTCTGCCGGTCGTCTTACGTGCACCCGAAGGTGTTCGAGGCGTTCGAGGCCGGCACGCTGGCCGGGCTTCTGCCCGGTCCGGACGCCAAGGCGTTCGAGGCGAAGCTGATCCGGATGCTGGAAGCCTGACCTCTCCGGATTGAGGCCGGATTGTGCGACAGCCTGACGCAGAGTTAAGTTGAGCGATCCGCGTTCGCCGGGGTACGGCGGCGGCCCTCATCGGGATCGTTCAAGGAATCCGGAATGGACCACAAGCTCTCCACCCTGTTTCTGCGTCTGGCCGTCGTCTTCATCCTGCTGGGCGTGTGCCTCGGCTACTGGATGGGCATGACCCACAACTTCACCCTGTCGCCGGTGCATGCGCACACCAACCTGCTCGGCTGGGTGTCGATGTTCCTCTATGGCCTGTTCTATCGCGCGGTGCCCGGCGCGGCCGCCGGCGTCCTGCCCAAGGCCCACGCCGCTCTGGCCATCCTCGGCCTGCCGATCATGATGATCGGCCTGACCATCCAGCTGCTGGCCGTGCCGTCGCTGATGGGCCTCGTGCCGCCGATGATGATCGCCGGGCCGACGCTGGTCGTGCTGGGCATGTTCGTGTTCGCCGTGATCGTTTTCCGCGCCACGGGCGGGCGTCAGGCCGTAGCCGCCTAGGTCTCGGCCCAGCGGCGCAGCAGGGCGCCGATGGCCTTGTCCAGCGTCAGGCGCGCCGTCGGGTCGGCATCGTCCGGCCAGGCGGCGCGCACGCGTTCGAGGTCCCACAGCACCTCGCGCGCCGCGGCGTCGCGGACGTGGCTCTGGATCCAGCCGACGCAGACCAGCCGCGTGCCCTGCGTCACCGGCTCGACCCGGTGCGGGGCGCCGGAGGGGTAGAGGATCATGTCTCCGGCGTTCAGGCGCACGGTGCGGTCTTCCAGCGCGTCTTCGATCGTCAGACCGCCGCCCTCGTAGGTCTCCGGCTCGGAGAGGAAGAGGGTGAAGCTGAGGTCGCTGCGCAGCCGGGCGCCCTCCGGCCCCATCAGGGCGTTGTCGACGTGGTCGCCATAGCCCCCGCCGACGTCTGTGCGACTGACCAGAAGGCGGCTTAGCGTTCTCGGTCGGGCCGCCACGGAAACCACGGGGTGGGTGAGGATGCGCTCGCGCAGCAACGCCTCCAATCCCTGCCCGGCGCGCGTGGACAGGTCGGCCTGTTCGTTGCGTTTGACCCCGCGCGCCGCGGCGCCCGCGGTGGCGGCGCCGTCAAGCCACGACAGGGCGTCGATCTGGGCCCGCGCCCAGGCGAGCGTCCCGGCGTCCAGAACGCCGCCCGCGATCAGCCGCATCGTCCGCTCCAGTTGCGATCAAGTTGCAAGCGCATCTCCCGCCCTATAGACCAGCCGCACACTTCGCAGCGAGGATTTCCGATGTCGACCCTGAAGCGCTGGACCGCCCTTGGCGTGGGCGCCGCCCTGATCGCGGGCTGCGGACAGCCCGCCGACGCCGACAAGGCCGCCGACCAGCCTCAGGCCCGCCAGATGGGCGCGGGACCGGGCGAGAGCGGCGAGGGCGAAGGCGGGGAATCCGGCGAGGGCGGCGTCGACGTCGCCGCCGCCGCCACCGATCCGACGGTCTATCTGTCGGCCCTGGCCGTCGTGGAGGCACACATTCGCGCCGCCTCGGCCGCCGCCGAGGCCGGCGAGCGTCAGGCGGCGGGCGAGATGTTCGCTCACCCCGTCAGCGAGATCCTGATCGACATGGCGCCGACCTTCCGGAAGCTGGGCGTCACCCCGTTCGACGACCAGCTGCTGGCGGCCTCGACGGCCACCTTCGAGGGAGCCGACGCCGACGCGCTGAAGACGCGCGCCGACGCCATCCTGACCACGCTGGACCAGGCCGCGACGAAGGCCCCGGGCGGCGCGGCGAGCTCCGCGGTGCTGGCCGGGGTGATCGCCGACCAGATCGATCGCGCCGCGATGCAGTACGGCACGGCCAAGGGGTCGGAGAATTACGAGCCCTATCTGGACGGCTACGGCTTCTACGTGACCGCCCGCGCCATCCGCGACGAGAACGCGGACGTCCTGCGCCATGAACAGCCGCAGGCGCTGGCAGCCATCGACGCGGCGCTGCAGCTGCTGTCGGCCGCCTATCCGACCGCGAAGCGTCCGCAGAGCCTGTCGGCCGACGCGGGTCCGCTGGTGGCCGCCTCGTCGCAGGCGAAGCTCGCCGTCACCAGGTAAGCACGGCCGCTAACCGGCCGGAAAGTCCGCCGGCGTCATCGTCGGCGGATGGCCCGAATCATCCGTTTCCCCCGGCGCCGCCGGTCGATCGTCCTCGAGGTGGCCGTCGGCTGCGGGGCGGCGGTCGCCTGCATTCTGATCCTGGCGCCGATGGCCGAGACGCCCGCCGCGGCGGCCACGGAAGCTGCGCCGGCCACGATCGTGGGCGTGGCCGGCGTCGTCGACGGCGACGGACTGAGGATCGACGGCGCCCGCATCCGCCTGCATGGCGTGGACGCCTTCGAAAGCGGACAGACGTGCGGCGCGCAGGCCTGTGGTCGAGCCTCCACGGAGAATCTGGACCGGCTGACGCGCGGCGTCGAGGTACGGTGCGAGCCGCTGGACGTCGACCGGTACGGCCGCGTCGTCGCCCGTTGCGTCGCGCGGGGCGTCGACGTGGGCGCGGCCCAGGTCGAGGCGGGGCATGCCCTGGCGTATCGCCGCTACTCGCTCGACTACGTGCCCCACGAAGACGCCGCCCGGCGCGCGCGTCGCGGCGCCTGGGCGACCGGCTTCACCTCACCGGAAGAGTGGCGTCGTCGGAACTGACGGTTCAGGCCGCCTTCGACCAGTCCAGCACGACCTTGCCCGACTTGCCGGCCTTCATGATCTCGAAGCCCTCGCGGTACTGGTCGTAGGGGAACTGGTGCGTGATCAGCGGGGTCAGGTCGAGGCCGGCCTTCAGCAGGCCCAGCATCTTGCGCCAGGTGGTGAACATCTCCCGGCCGTAGACTCCCTTGATGGTCAACGCCTTCAGGATGATCGCCCCCCAGTCGGTTTCCATCGGCTTCGACGGAATGCCCAGCAGCGCCAGCCCGCCGCCCATGATCAGGGTGTCGACGCACTGCTTGAAGGCGATGGGCGAACCGGACATCTCCAGCGCCACGTCGAAGCCGACCTTCAGGCCGAGCTCGTGCATGACGTCCTTGAGGTCCTCGTTCGTCGTGTTCACGGTGCGGACGCCGGGCGCGACCTTCTGGGCCAGCTCCAGCCGGAAGTCGTTGATGTCGGTCAGGACCACGGTGCGCGCGCCGGCGTGACGGGCGACCGCGGCGGCCATCATGCCGATGGGCCCCGCGCCGGTGACGAGCACGTCCTCGCCCAGCAGGTCGAATTGCTGCGCGGTGTGCACGGCGTTGCCGAACGGGTCGAGGATCGAGCCGATCTCGTACGGCACGTCGTCGGGCAGCTCGATGACGTTGAAGGCGGGAGCCACGACGTATTCAGCGAAGGCGCCCTGACGGTTCACGCCGATGCCCTTGGTCGCGGGATCGAGGTGGAAGTGGCCGGCGCGCGCGGCCTCCGAGTTCAGGTCGATGACGTGGCCCTCGGCCGAGACCCGCTGGCCGACCTTCAGGCGCCGGTCGACCTCCTTGCCGATGGCGACGATCTCACCGGAGAACTCATGCCCGGTGATCATCGGCACGGGGACGTTCTTCTGGCTCCACTCGTCCCAGTTCCAGATGTGGATGTCGGTGCCGCAGACGGCCGCGCGGTGGACCTTGATCAGCACGTCCTCGTCGCCCGGTTTCGGGATCGGGGCGGTGATCAGGTCCAGGCCCTCGGCCGGCCTGGTCTTGGCCAGGGCCTTCATGGTGTCGGTCATGCGTTCGCTCCCGTCGGTCCGGCCTGGCGCCGGTTCGTTGCGGACGGCATAGCGCACTGCCGCCAGACCTCAAGCGTCGCCTTCGCGATGCGGCGGAAACCGCGCGGCCGCCCACGGGTTAGGGCGAGATGCGCATGCCCTTCCCCCGCACCGTCGCCGCCCTTTGCGCCGTCAGCGCGGCCCTTCTCATGAGCGCCTGCGGCCAGGGGGAGCCTCCCGCAGGTCCGCCCGCGCCGACGCCCGCCCCCGACGCGCCCTCCCCGTCGGCACCGACCGGCACGCCGGTGCCCGGGCCCGAAGTCCTCCCCACCCCGCCCGCCGGGGGTTCGGGCGCCCTGCCCCTGACGCCCGGCGTCTACGTCGGGGAGGGCGTCGGCTGCGGACGGCCGCCCAACGCGGGCTTCCGCATCTATGACGGCCGCGGGATCAGCGGCTCGTCCACCAGCGACTGCCGCGCGACGATCAGGTCCAGCGACGGAAACGTCCATCAGGTCGACCAGTCGTGCGAAGACACCTACAGCGGCCGACGCTCGTCGGTCGCCCAGACGGTCGCGATCCCGAACGCCTCGACCTTCACCCTGACCGAGGGCGGCGACACCGAGACGTTCCGGCTGTGCGCGGCGGGGGAGGCGCCGGCGTATCTCGAGGATCTGGCGCGGCCCTAGATCACGCCCAGTTCACGGCCTGCGGTCGTGAAGGCCGCGACGGCCTGGTCGATCTGTTCGAAGGTGTGCGCCGCCGACATCTGGGTGCGGATGCGCGCCTGACCGCGCGGCACGACGGGGAAGCTGAAGCCGATGACGTAGACGCCCAGTTCCAGCATGCGCGCGGCCATGTCCTGCGCCAGCCTGGCGTCGCCCAGCATGACGGGGATGATCGGATGCTCGCCCGGCAGCAGGTCGAAGCCGGCCTCGGTCATCGCCGCGCGGAAACGGCGCGCATTGGCGAACAGCTGGGTCCGCAGGGCGTCGCCTTCCTCCCCGCCCGCGATGCGGATGGCCTCCAGCGACGAGCCGCAGACGGCGGGGCTCAGTGCGTTGGAGAACAGGTAGGGCCGAGCCCGCTGCTTCAGCAGCTGCACGACCGGCCCGGTGGCGCAGATGAAGCCGCCCATGGCGCCGCCCAGCGCCTTGCCGAAGGTGCCCGTGACGAAGTCGACACTGACCCCGCAGTGCGAGAACGAGCCGCGCCCGCGCTCGCCCATGAAGCCGGTGACATGGCAGTCGTCGACCATGATCAGGGCGCCGTACCGGTCGGCCAGCGCCCTCACCTGATCCAGCTTCGCCACATAGCCGTCCATCGAGAAGGCGCCGTCGGTGGCGATGACGATCTCGCGCGCGCCGTCGGCCCGCGCCTGCTTCAGCTGCGCCTCCAGATCGGCCATGTCGGAGTTGGCGAAACGGTACCGCTTCGCCTTGCACAGCCGCACGCCGTCGATGATCGAGGCGTGGTTCAGGCTGTCGGACACGATGGCGTCCTCGGCGCCGAACAGGGGCTCGAAGATGCCGCCGTTGGCGTCGAAGGCGGCCGCGAACAGGATGGCGTCCTCGAAGCCCAGATAATCCGCGATGGCGCGCTCCAGCTCCTTGTGGACGCCCAGGGTGCCGCAGATGAAGCGCACCGAGGCGGTGCCGGCGCCCCACTGCTGCTGCGCCTTGATCCCCGCCCGCACGACGCGCTCGTCGCCGGCCAGGCCGAGGTAGTTGTTGGCGCAGAAGTTCAGGACCTGACGTCCGCCGACCTCGATCACCGGGCCCTGCCGGGACTGGATCACGCGTTCGGGCTTGGTCAGGCCCTGGGCGACTATGTCGGCCAGTTCGGCGGCGATGCGGTCGTGGAAGGTCGCGGTCATGGCGGCATCCGCTACGCGCTTTCGCCGCCGGTTTGAACCCCCGGCGGCGACCTCAGGGCCCGACCTGCGGCGTCACGTCCGGCGTCCGGGTCGCGCGCAACGGCGTGACCGAGACGCGCCCGCCGCACGGCGTGAAGGTCTGGCTCAGCGAGGTCGGCGAGGTGTCGCCGGGCGCGGTCACCGAGACTCGCGCCGCAGTCGGACAGGTCCGCTGCCCCGCCGCCTCGTTCGGCACGACGTTCCAGCGCAGACCGAAGAAGGCCTTGCCCTGCGGCGGCAGGACGACGGGCGCCGCCGCGCCCGAGAACGAACCGCCGCCGTCGTCGACGCGGTCGGTCCGCACGGCCGTCAGATCGCGGCCCTGCGCGTCCTGCAGCGTCAGCCCGACGTGGCCCTGCAGGGTGCAGGCCTGGGTTCCCACGTTCCTCAGCGAGAAGACCGTCTCGCGGCTGCCGGCGCCGGCGTCGGACGCCTCGGCGGCCAGTTGCAGCTGGGGCCCGCGGCACGGAGAGCCTGAGGTCGGGGCCATTCCGGGCTGACCGGGCTGGCCCGTCAGCGGACCGGGCGCGGCGCCGCCGGACGTCGGGCGCGTGCACCGCTCCAGAATGGTCACGCCGACCTGGTCGTTCGGCCCGACGCGACCGAGCGTGGCCTGCTCCTGTCCGTCGCGCGTGGCGCTCCACCACTCCCACTCCGCGCCGGAATAGCGCGCGCCGCTGCCGGAAGGCGTCAGGCGAAGATCCGCGGTCGCGCCCTTGTAGGTGACGCGGGCCGTGGCGTCGTCGACGTACTGGACGTTCACCGTCTGACCGCTTTCGCAGGCATAGCCGACGATCGGCATGGTCGAGGCCGCTGGCTGTCCGGACGACGGCTGAACGGGCGCGGCCGGCGGCTCTTCCGCCGGCGGGTCGCAGGCGGCCAGCGCCAGGGCGGCGGCGGTCAGGACGGGCAGCGGGCCGTGGCGCATGAGCGGGTCCTCTCGGGCGAACGCCCAAGCTTAACGCGGTTCGGCGTCGAGGGATGCGGCCTTGCGCCCGGGACGGCCAAAAGGCCCGAGGCTTGAACCTGCGGGGCTTTGAGATCTTGGGTGCGGGAGCCGGCAGCCACCTTTGTCCTAACTTCAAGCTCCGGCTCGCAGCGTAGGTCCGGCAAACTCCAAAGTCCGCTAACGACCCGTTGCGGACGTTCGGCCTTTGCGACACCTTAGCCATATGAATGGGAAGTCTCCTGTCCTCCGGCAACTCGCATGGGTAACGCTCTCCGGATGCCTGACAGTCGTTAGCTTCGTTCTTCTTCTGCCCTACGTCCGTTCTGAGGCGATTAGCGTAATATGGCCGTCTCCCATCAAGGCTTTGTTCGCGGGCGTGCTCATCCTCGTCGGGCTTTCGGTTTCGCGCCGCGCAGGACCGCTACAGTATGTGAGCTACTTCTTGTTCGCGGCGTGCTTCACCGGCTACTTCATGGCATTGCCTGCGGTACTGGACGTCGCGGGGATACGCGGCAGCGGGTACGTCTGCTTCCCACCCCTGGCTGACGTTCAGCGGGTCCGCCTTCCGCCGCATGGCTGAAAGTCCGCTTTAGGCTGCGACGCCTAGTGCCGCTTCCGACCCATAGCGGACGGTTCCGACTTCGGGCTACGCTTGCCAGATGATCAATGTCGCCACCTTCGCCCTGACCATGCTGGCGGGCTCTCCAGTCATGGAGACCACCTCCGGCAAGGCTGTCTGCGAAGTTGCAGACGCGCGGACCATCGCCGATCTCCGGCAGATGCTAGGCCGCAGGGCGATCGAGGCCCTCACCTTGGCAGCGACGCAGCAGGCTGACGAGTCATCCCTGACGAACCTGATCGCTCCGACAGCGACGTTCTCCTTGGGGATCGGAGATGTTGGCAGATCGCTCGGCACGGGCCCGGACGGCGCTCGCGCCATGGCGCGTGAGATGAACGCCGACACATTTCGATTCTTCGGTTGGGACTACATCCCCACGCCCGTCGCCGATCCGTGCTCGACGCATCAAGTCGATGTCGAGTTCGTCGACAGCCGCAGGCAGAATCTCTACCCGATAACCTTCACGTTTTATGCGGGTCAGATCGTGGCTGCTGAGGGCTGGTCCCGTTCGTATCAAACCGGACCGATACCCCGCTCACCCGATGATTGAAGACCACCCGAAAGGTCTGTTTGCTATCCTCAGGCGACAGTCCACACCCGACCCCTTTGCGGACCTCAACTCACGCGCCGCGCCTGTTCGGCTTGGATAGCGTGACGCTTCTTCTGAATTAGCTTCGAGAGAAGCGGCGACAGAGGTGTCGCCAACCTGCTCGCCACCCGCGCGGCTTCCTTCTCAAGTTCAGCGTCAGACAACCCGGAAAGGCTTGCCTCGGAAGGCACTCCACTGCGATTTCGGGTCGAACGAGCCATACCCCATTGTGCATGGCCGTGTTCCGCTTGCCATCTTTCACACGACCGTCCGCTCGCGACCCATTGCGGACCTTCGGGCCTGAGGTAAGGTGGATTTCGTGAAACGCCTCGCCGTCTGGCCGGGATGTGACCTTGTCGACGCGGCGGTCGAACCAGGTGCTGGCTAGGCTATTAAAACTGTGCAGAAGAACGTGAACAAGCAAGTTGAAGGCTTGGCCTATAGAGCCGTGGTTGGTGCCGCTGCGTTGGCGATAGCCTTCTCGGCCGTCATACGGGTTCTCGACGGCCAGTTGATTGGCTGGCTTTATCTGTTTGGGTCTTCAGTTGTTTTAGTTTGGGTCGCGGTCGTGTTCGTCAAGACTTTGCGAGGCTGGCAGAGATAACGCCGACACTCCGAATGCGCCAGAGCGATGCCAACCGGCCAGCCGCCGCCTTGTCGTCGGCCGAAATGGCGGCTGCGGACCCGCTGAACATCCGCTTTCCACCCCTAGCAGACCTTTGGGACGTCCGCTCCCCGGTTGCTAAGGGGACCGGACTGCGATGACTGCCAGCTGCGATGGGCGACGGGCAGATTCGCAACAGAGAACAAGCGAAAGCCCCCGCTTGCGCGGGGGCTAACTGGCTGATTTTACTCAGCTTTTCTGGGTGCGGGAGCAGGATTTGAACCTGCGACCTTCAGGTTATGAGCCTGACGAGCTACCGGGCTGCTCCATCCCGCGGCGAACCTGAGCGTGAAGGAAGAACTGTTCGAGAAGCGTCCCTTGGGACGAAATCACTCTGTGCGACCGGTAGACCCGGCGACGACCTACTCTCCCGCGCCTTAAGACGAAGTACCATCGGCTCTGGAGGGCTTAACGACCGAGTTCGGAATGGGATCGGGTGGGGAACCTCCGACATAGTCACCGGGTCAACCGGGCGCACAGAATGAGAAGACATCGTCATGTCCGGCAAGCGGACCAGTATTCATGAGTTTTGCTGAGAAACGATCAAACCGATCGGATTATTAGTACCGGTAAGCTTCATGCGTCGCCGCACTTCCACACCCGGCCTATCGACGTGGTAGTCTTCCACGATCCTCAGCGAAGCCTTGTTTTGAGGTTAGTTTCCCGCTTAGATGCTTTCAGCGGTTATCTATTCCGTACATAGCTACCCTGCTGCGCGGCTGGCGCCACGACAGGTCCACCAGAGGTACGTCCATCCCGGTCCTCTCGTACTAGGGACAGATCCTCTCAAGCTTCGAACACCCACGGCAGATAGGGACCAAACTGTCTCACGACGTTCTGAACCCAGCTCACGTACCACTTTAAATGGCGAACAGCCATACCCTTGGGACCTGCTCCAGCCCCAGGATGTGATGAGCCGACATCGAGGTGCCAAACTTTCCCGTCGCTGTGGACGCTTGGGGAAAATCAGCCTGTTATCCCTAGAGTACCTTTTATCCGTTGAGCGATGGCCCTTCCATGCGGGACCACCGGATCACTATGGCC
>NZ_RQWJ01000003.1:0-487500 GCF_003934285.1 Brevundimonas fluminis | reverse complement strand
GGAATTCCGGCGGTTTCTTACGATCGCCGCTCGGCGAGCGACGTCAGCCGGCGGCGATGTAGGTGCGCAGACTCTCGGCCTCCCGGGTCGCCTCGTCGATCTGGCACTTCACGACGTCCCCGATCGAGATCACGCCCGCCAGCCGGCCGTCCGCCAGGATGGGAAGGTGACGGATTCGGCGATCGGTCATGCGCGCCATCAGGTCGCCCACCGTCTCCGACGGGTCTGCGAAGACCACGTCGGCCGTCATGTGCTCGCTGACGGGCCGGCCCAGGGCGGCCGCGCCGTCGCGCGAGACGGCGCGCACGACGTCCCGCTCGGAGATGACGCCCACCACCCGGTCGTCCTTGCACACCACCAGGGCCCCGACCCGCTTCTCGTCCAGCTGGGCGCAGGCGGCGGACAGGGGATCCTCCGGCGCGATGGAGAAGACGGCGCCGCCCTTCTGCTTGAGGATTTCGGTGACGAGCATGCGGTCCTCCTTCAGGTCACGACAGCGGGCGCGCGCCCGGCCGCGGACCGGGGCCGCTCAGGAAGAACCTTCGCTCAGGTCGACGTCCGGCGCAACGCGGACGAATCGGGGCGGGAAAAGCCGACCCAGCAGGCCGACGCCCAGCAGACCGACCAGAAAACCCGCGGCGTGCGCCTCCCAGGCGATGCGGGCGCCCACTCCGGACGCCGAGAGCCCGACCACCCCCACGACCAGGTTCAGCCCCATCCACATGGCCGACATGATCAGGACCCGTCGGTCGATCAGAGGGAGGACGAATCCCGGCCCGACGATTCGCGTCGACGCCCCGATCAGGCCGAACACCGCGCCCGACGCCCCGACCACCGGATCGAAGCCCTGCGGGTGCATCAGGACATAGCCGACGGCCGACAGAATTCCGCACGCCATATAGAAGAGTAGGAACGCCCCCGCGCCGGCCGCTCCGCGCAGCATCCGCGCCACCGGGGTCGCGAAGGCCAGAGCCCCGACCGCGTTCATGATGGCGTGGGCCCAGTCGCCGTGCAGGAACATGGAGGTGGCCAGCCCGGCCCAGTCCCCGTCCATCACCCGCCGGGGATAGAGCGCCAGCGACAGGCCCATGTCGGGCAGCCGCTCCTGGAAGAAGAACAGCGCCGGCATCGACAGCGCCAGAAGCAGCACGATCGGCGGCGCCTTCAGGGCGGGTTCTCGGCTGGGAGGGGATTCGGTCATCGACCCCGGTAACGCGCGGAAGGCGGCGGGAATCGCCACTAAGCCGTCATTAATGTCTCCATCCCATTTTGGCACGTGACTTGCTGGTTCGTTCGGCGGGATCGCGTGGAGCGTGCACATGAAGCGGACATTGATCGGCGCGGGCTTTCTGGCCGGAGCCCTCGTGGCCCTGGCCGCGCCCGACGCGGCCCTCGCCCAGTCCCAGGGATACGGCGGCACGGGCCAGTTGCAGGCGGGCTACGGCGGATCGCGCTACACCACTTCGCGGCCGGTCTCCGGCTCGACCCGCGACGCCAACGGCAACCGGCTGATCGTCAACGGCATCATCCAGACGGGCGTCGGCTCCTATTCAAGCTCCAGCGGCGGCGCCTCGGCGACCGGCTCGTGGGGGCTGGGCGGCGATGGCCGCACCACGATCGGCGGCTCCACCGCCATCGGCAACCAGCTGAACGTCGTCGTCCAGGGGAACCACAACACCGTCATCGTCAACTCGACCCAGACCAACACCGGCGACGTGCGGGCCGGAACCTCGCTCAACGGAACGCTGGACCTGCCATGAGCCCCTCAATGCGTCGCCTGCGCTTCCTCGGAACGCTCGGCTCGGCCGCGGCCTTGCTGGGCGGATGCATCGCGCCGGTCGCGGGCGGCGACGGCCGCTATGCCCAGCCGATCGGCAACGCCCCGGTGACGGCCAATCCGACGCCCTACTCCGTCGCCCTGTATTGCCTCGCCGACTACGCCCGGAAGTACGACCTGCCCTCGCCGCGCATCGCGGTGGGCCGGATCAGCGACTACACCGGCACGGTCTCATCCGACGGCGGTCGCCAGATCACCGGGGGCGCCTCTCTGATGGCCTATTCGGCGCTGGCCAAGGCGGGGGCCCAGATCGTGGAGCGCTACGACACCTCGGTGTCGGAGCTGGAGCTTCGCTACGCCAACAACAAGCTGATCGGCGATCCGGGGCGTGAGGGCGAAGACGTCGCCTATCGCCAGATTCTGGCCGGTCAGGTGCCGGGATCGGATTTCTACATCGTCGGCGGCATCACCGAGGTGAACTACAACATCCGCTCGGCCGGATGGGACATCCTGGGCGGCGAGGCGGACACCAACACCCCGCTGTCGGGCACGTTCAGCGGCCGCTATTACGTGATGAACGTCGCCATCGACCTGCGCATGGTCCAGACCACCACGCTGGAAGTGGTGGACGTCGTCTCCTACCAGAAGCAGATCATCGGCCGGGAGATCTCGGTCGGCGTGTTCGACTTCCTGAACGGCAACGTCTTCGACGTGGGCGGCGGCGAAGGCGGTTTCGAGCCGGTCCAGCTGGCGGTCCGCGCCCTGGTGGAGCGCGCCACCGTCGAGTTCATGGCGAATCTGTACGGCGCACCGGGGCCGGAGATCTGCCTCGACACCCGCAACGAGCTGCTGCGCGACACCTACGGGCCCACGGGGGGCTATTACCCGGCGTACCCCAACACGGACACCAACAATGGCCAGACCCGCGCTGATCCGACTCGCTGGCATGATCGCCGCGACGGCGACGTGCGTCGCAGCCGGTACTGAGGCCCAGGCCCAGGATCCCGACGCGCCGATCGTCCTGAACCGCCAGTTCCAGGGCGGAAACGTCGCCGCGCGCCAGACGGTCACCACGGTCGACGCCGACGATCAGGTCACCGTCTCCACCTCCGCCACCGGCAACACCCTGTCCGGCGCGGTGGAAACCGGCCACCTCACGGTCGATTCGGAGCAGGAGCTGCAGGGCGACGTCGAGGCGGAGACGACCTTGGTCCTGAACGGCGACACCGACGGCTACGTCACCTCCGTCACCCAGGCCAACGGCAACTATCTGGCCGGCGGAGCCTACGGCGGCGACCTGACGCTGGACGCGACCCAAACCGTCGGAGCGACCCGCATCGAGGCGGTGTCCGACCTGTCCGGCGGCACGGCCCGCCTGATCGGCGGAGGACGCATCGAGACCTCGGCCACGGCCAACACCGTGGCGCTGGCCGCGCAGGGCGGCCACATCGACGGCGAGATCCGTCAGGACACGGCCGCCACGCTGTTCTCGTCCAACTACGTCGCGGTCCAGTACGCCCCCGGCGAGACCGAGGTGAACAGCCAGGCGCTCGGCAACGTCGCCGCCTACACCGGCGCGGCGCCCGCCAGCCAGAACCTGCGCCTGGTCCAGTCCAGCACCGGCGATCTGGTGCAGGCGGGGACCAGCGCCAACGCCGGCAACGCCTGGGATCTGGCGGGCCGCGCCCGCGCCGGCGGCAATCAGGGCCATTTCGCCAACGCCGGCGGCTCCTCTCTCGTGGAGGCGCAGCAGAGCAACTCCTCGCGCGTCTGGGCCGAGTCGATCGTCACGAGCTACGACTATGGGCAGGTCACCAGCCACGCGCAGGCGGCCGGCAACGCCCTGTCGGTCGGCAACGACGACATCTACGTCCGCATCGACAACGACCAGATCAACACCGGCGGGGTGCAGGCCGACGCCAGCTTCGCGGGCGCCTACGGCTATGACGCTTACGTCGGCGCCGACGCCGTGGGCAACAGCGTCACCGGCTACGCCTGCGCCGAGTGCGGCGCGACGCTGCAGGCGGACAACGTCCAGAGCAACTCGGGCGACGTCTCCGCCACCGCGCGCACGACCGTCACGGGCGATTCCCGCGCTGTGATCACCGGCACGAACGCGGTCGGCAACGCGGCCAACTTCTACGTGACGCGCCCCGGAAACTGACGGGTTTGTAACTTGTGAGGCGGAACGGGGGCGGGCAACCGTGCGACGACCCGCGCCCTTGCGCGGCCCCATGAGGCGCCCGACCGTCGGCGTCCCGTCTCCGGAGCTGACCGTTCATGCGTTCCCCCCGCCGCCTTCTGCTGCTCGCCGCCTCGTCGCTGGCCCTCGCCGCCGCCCTGCCCGCCGCCGTTCAGGCCCAGCAGGCCGCCCCGGCCGTCTCCACGACGGGCGTGCAGCCCTCGGATCCCTGGCCCCAGGCGGCCAGCGACGTGCCGGCGGCCGAGAACGTGCGGTTCGGCCAGCTGCCCAACGGCCTGCGCTACGCCATCATGAAGAACGCCTCGCCTCCCGGTCAGGCCTCGATTCGCGTCCGCATCGACGCGGGCTCGCTGATGGAGCGGGAGGATCAGCTGGGTCTGGCCCATTTCATGGAGCACATGGCCTTCAACGGCTCGACCGAGGTGCCCGAGGGCGATCTGACCAAGCGGCTGGAGCGCCTGGGCCTGGCCTTCGGGGCAGACACGAACGCCTCGACCGGCTTCGACCAGACCATCTACCAACTTGACCTGCCGCGCACCGACGACGCGACCGTGGACGAAAGCCTGTTCATCCTGCGCCAGATGCTGGGCGAGGCCCTGCTGGAAACGGCCGCCATCGACCGTGAGCGGGGCATCGTCCTGTCGGAGGAGCGCACCCGCGCCAGCCCCGGCCTGCGCGCCCTGGTGGCGCAGCTTGAATTCCTGATGCCGGGGCAGCTGGTGCCCAGGCGCTTGCCGATCGGCTCGACCTCCGTTCTGGCCAACGCTCCGCGCGAGCGCTTCGTGGAATTCTACGAGGCCTATTACCGGCCGGAACGCGCCACCGTCGTGGTGGTCGGCGACTTCGACGTCGACGAGATGGAGGCGAAGGTGGTCTCCACCTTCGGCGACTGGACCAACAGCCACGCCGGCGGAGCCGAGCCGGTCATCGGCGAGGTCCGGCCGCGCGCACGAGAGGCCGGCCTGTACGTCGAGGCAGGCCTGACGCCGTCCATCCAGATCGCCTGGACCGGCGCGCCGGACGAGCGAGCGGACACGCAGGCCCTGCGCCGCGAGAACGTGGTGCGCGGGCTGGGACTCGCCGTGTTGAACCGCCGACTGGGCGTCATCGGCCGCGGCGCCAACCCGCCGTTCATCAGCGCCGGCGCCGGGCGCGCGAACCTGTTCGACAGCGTGCTGCTGGCCAACGTCTCGGCCAACTACGACGGCGACGCCTGGCAGCCCGCCCTGGCGGCCATCGAACAGGAAACCCGTCGCATCGCGCAGTTCGGCGTCACCCAGGCCGAACTGGACCGCGAGATCACCGAGATGCGCACCGCCCTGACCAATGCGGTCGAGGGCGCCGCCACGCGCCGGACGCCGGCGCTGGCCAACGGCATCGTCGGCGCGGTCAACGAGGATCAGGTCTTCACCGCGCCCGCCACCGATCTGGCGACCTTCGAAGCCGCGGTCGCCGGCCTGACGGCGGACGACGTCAACGCCCTGCTGAAGGCGACCTTCACCGGCGGGGGGCCGCTCGTCTTCCTGTCCGGCCCGACGGCCGTGGAAGGTGGGGAAGAGGCGCTTCTGGCCGCCCTGACGGCGTCCGAGGCGGTGGTGGTGACCGCGCCCGAGGCGACCGAGGCGCTGGCGTGGGACTACGCCGACTTCGGTCCGGCGGGCTCGATCGCCGAGCGCACCGTGGTCGAGGACATCGACACGACCTTCGTCACCTTCGGCAACGGCGTGCGCCTGACCGTCAAGCCCACCGAGTATCGCGACGAACAGATTCTCGTCTCCGTCCGCGTCGGTCAGGGCCAGCTTGAATTGCCGACCGACCGGCCCCTGCCGATCCTGGCTCTCGGTCCGGTCTTCGCCGAAGGCGGCCTCGGCCGTTTGACCGCCCAGCAGCTGGAAGAGGTGCTGACGGGCAAGACCTATCGCGCCAGCCTGTCCGCGGGCGAGGACGCCTTCGTTCTGTCGGGCGCCACCAAGCCGGCCGATCTGGACGTCCAGATGCAGGTCCTGGCGGCCTATGTGACCGATCCGGGCTGGCGTCCGGAGCCGTTCGAGCGCACCCGCGCCCAGTTCCGTGCCGCCTTGCCGACGCTGGAGGCCACCACCCAAGGCGTCTTCGCCAGGGAGGCCACCAGCCGCCTGCGTCCGGGCGACGCCCGCTTCGCCTTCCCCTCGCTCGAGAACGTCGCGGCCTGGTCGATCGACGACCTCAAGGCCGCCGTCGGCCCGGCTCTGGCGTCTGGTCCGATCGAGATCGTCATCGTGGGCGACGTGGACGTGGACGCCGCCATCGCCTCGGTCGCGTCGACCTTCGGCGCCCTGCCGGACCGGGCTGCGGCCGCGCAGCCGTCGGCGGCGCAGCTGGCCGCCAGCTTCCCGGCGGGCACGCCGCAGCCGCTGGACTTCAAGCACGGCGGCCGTCCGGATCAGGCGCTCGGCTTCGTCGCCTGGCCTGCGGTCGACAACTTCACGGACACCCGTGAGGCGCGCGTCGTCCGCTTGCTGGCCGACGTCCTGCGCCTGCGGCTGATCGAGGAACTGCGCGAAGGCCAGGCCGTGACCTATTCGCCCAACGTGGGCGCACAGGCGTCGGGCAATTTCGCCGGATACGGCTACGTCTCCGCCGCCATCGAGGCGCCGCCGGAGAAGCTGGGAGGCTTCTTCGCCGACGTGGACCGGATCGCCGCCTCCATGGGCTCGGCCCCGATCACCGAGGACGAACTGGAACGCGCTCGCCGTCCGCGGGTGGAGGCCCTGCGGCGCAGCCGGGCGACGAACGAGTTCTGGATCTCCGAACTGTCCGAAGCCCAGACCGATCCCAACCGCCTGCCCGCCCTGCGCAGCGCCGAGTCGGATCTTGAGGCGATCACCGCCGCCGAGGTGCAGGCCGCCGCGGCGAAGTACCTGATCCCCTCGACCGCCTACCGGATCACGGTGACGCCGCGCGCCGCGGCCGCTGCGGAGTGACGCGAAAAAAGGCCCCGGCGCTTTCGCGGCCGGGGCCAGTCTCTCTCAGGATCGTCGACGGAGCGACGAGCCCGCAATCTGCATCACGCCGCCTGACCGGCGGCTGAACGGCGTCTTCAGAAGACGCGGCCGCCGACGCCGCCGTCCAGCGTGATCGCGCCCCCCTGCACGGCCCAGCCTTCGCGGACCACGACCTCTTCGCGATACTCGGTGTAGGTTTCCTCGTACCACATGGTCAGGACCTTCACGCCGACGCCGTAGCGGCGCAGCAGCGAGCGTTCGTTGCAGTCGCGTTCCGGACGCTGCGGCTTGCATTCCACCGTGCCGCCCGGCGCGTGCCACAGGCTGTCGCCCTTGCGGCAGGTCGTGGTCTCCCCGTGCTCGAAGCGCTCGGAGCCCTGCCAATCGGCGATGGTCACCTGCATCCAGGTCCCCGCCAGGCAGCGATAGAGTTCGCCGTCATAGTCTCCCCAGACGTCGCGGTCCGGCCGAACCTGGGCCGCCGGGTGCGGGCGGCCGCGATCGTCCATGCAGACCGCGCGGATGACTACCCGGCGCTCGACCCGGCGCCGCGATTCGAACGGAACCTTGATGACTTCGCGCATCATGCCGCCGCCGACGTGCAGCCCCTGGATGGTCGTCGGATAGGGCTGCTCGACGTTGACGTAGGCCCCCCCGCCGCCGGCCACGATCACCGTGGCGGCGGCCCCGGCGCGCGCCGAGGCGCCGGCGTTGACGTTGACGTTCACGTTCACGTTGCCGCCGCCGCAGCAAGGGGGCGCGGGCGGCTGTTCGCAGCACGGCCCGGGCGGCGGAGGCGGAGGCGGAGGCGGCGGCGGCGGCTCGCAGCACGGCGGCGGCGGCGGCGGACAGACCGGCCCGCACTGGGCCGCGGCCTGGTCGGCGAAGGCCGTGACGGCGAACAGGGTCACCGCCGCCGGCAGCCAGGTGAGCGCGTGCAACCGCATGAGGTCGCCTCCGAATGGTTCAGTCGGCCGATTCCCAAGCAAGAACCGGGCCGTGGTCGGGTTGAAGGGAGCACGGCGGGCCTTTCGATTCCGTTTCGATCCGGCCCCGGACTTGCGCCGCCTCGGCGGGAGACGGCGATGATGTTCCATCCTGACACGCGTGCCCTGATCGAGCTGTGGACCGGATTGAGCCAGGCCGCCGACGCGCGCGCGGGCCTGCCGGAGCGCGCCGCCCTGATTCCCGAACGTCTGGGGCCGCGGCTGTCACGGGCCTTTCTGGCGGAACGGACGGGCGACGACGCGCGCCTGCGGCTCGCCGGCGACTGGCTGGAGGGCTTTCACGGCGCGCCGCTGGCCGGCGTCGGCCTGCTGTCGCTCTGGCGGCACGCGTCGCGCCCCCTGGTGGCCTCGGCCCTGCGCCAGACCGTGCGCGAGGGGCGCCCCGTGGTCGTGGCCGCGACCGGGGGCACGGTCGCCTTCGAGGTCACCCTTGCGCCGTTCCGCGGCGAATCGGGTGGCCGGGAGCTTGTGCTCGGCCTCTACGCCCGCGCGCCAGGGCCGCCGCCCGCCGGGCGTACGGCGCATCGGCTGACCGCCCAGGTCTGCGTCGGAGTCGGCGAACCGTCCCGGCCCGCCCTGTCGCTGGCCGCGATCGACGGTCGCCGCATAGCCTGAAGATCAGGCCGGACGCAGGTCCCGCGCGAACCGCTTCCAGTTCTGCACGTAGTGCTCGGCCGAGCCCTTCAGCGCCGCGATCTGGCCGGGGTCCAATTGGCGCACCACCCGCGCCGGGCTGCCGACGATCAGGGAGCCTTCGGGGAATTCCTTGCCCTCGGTGATCAGGGCGCCCGCCCCGACCAGGCAGTGGGCGCCGATTCTGGCCCGACCCAGCACGACCGCGCCGATGCCGATCAGGCTGTAGTCGCCCACCGTGCAGCCGTGCAGCATGGCCATGTGCCCGACCGTGACGCCGCGCCCCAGCGTCAGCGGCTCGCCGATGTCGGTGTGGAGGACGGAATTCTCCTGGACGTTGGTGTCCTCGCCGACGGTGACCGCCTCGTTGTCGCCGCGCAGCACCGCGCCGAACCAGACGCTGGCGCCCGGCTTCAGAATCACGTCTCCTACCAAGGTCGCATTCGGAGCGATCCAGTATTCGCCGTCGGCCGGCAGGCGCGGAGATTTGTCTCCGAGCGCGTGAACATTCATCCGAACCCCTCCAAAACTCAAAGAAATCCGCTCTTTAAGCGTTCGTAAACCACGCTAGCATCATCCTGTAAGCGCGATTCGAGGCCGCCATTTCGGCCCCGGATCGGAAGCCGGATCAAGCCCGGTCCGGTCAGCCCCAGGAGAACGCGCGTGCTGCGTTCCGGTCGGCGGGTCCTCCCGCTGGAGCATGAAGCCTCCGACGACCCGGGCGGACACGTCGTCTCCGCTTCCCCCCTCCCCGCTCTCGTTCGAGGCGATGCTTTCGCGGCATCGCCTTTTTTCATGCCCTGGAGGCACAGATGACCAAGCGATCGGCCCTGAAGCGTCAGACCCGCGAGATGTCGCGCGAGTTCGGTGTGCTGGACTCCAGCCAGTTCATCGAGGACGCCAAGGTGCGGCGCCTGCCCCACCATGCCGGTCAACACGCGAGCCAGAGCCAGCGAGGCTGGTCCCCCCATCCGTCCAACGACGAACGCGACCAGGGCTATCTGAAGACGCTGAAGCCGAAATCGGACGGCCAGGCCGAGCTGATGACCATGATCGATCATCACAACCTCGTCCTGGCCCTGGGCCCGGCCGGCACCGGCAAGACCTACCTGGCCGTCGCCAAGGCCGTCGAGGCGCTGGAGGCCGGCAAGGTGGGCCGCATCGTGCTGAGCCGCCCGGCGGTGGAGGCCGGCGAATCCATCGGCTTCCTGCCCGGCGACATGGAGGACAAGCTGGCCCCCTATCTGCGCCCGCTCTACGACGCGCTCTCGGATCGTCTTTCGATGAAGCGGGTCAAGGCGCTGATGGCCGAGGGCCTGATCGAGATCGCACCCATCGGCTACATGCGCGGCCGCACCCTGAACAACGCCTTCATCGTCGTCGACGAGGCCCAGAACTGCACCTACGTGCAGCTGAAGATGCTTCTCACCCGGCTGGGCTGGCATTCCACGATGGTGGTGACCGGCGACCCGCATCAGTCGGATCTGCTGCCGGGCGTCTCGGGCCTCTCCGACATCGCCGAACGCCTGACGGCGGTGCCGGACATCGGCGTGGTCCAGCTGGCCGAGCGCGACATCGTCCGCCACCCGTTGGTGGCCAGCATGATCGGCGTGCTCTGACCCCGGCCGCCTAGGACCGGCGGTCGCCCCGATCGCCGTGTCCGGGCCGGGACTCCGACTTCGCCTCGCGCTTCTGATCCTGCGCGGACGCGCGGCCCACGTCCTCCACTTCCTTGAACCGGCCCTCGCCGTCGCGCCGGACGTAGCGCTTGTCGCCGGGAGTGGGTTCGATCAGCTCGCGTTCGTTCGCCATGGAAGACTCTCCTTCACCGTAGGGAAGCCGCGGCGACTCGCCAGGTTCCCCTCAGATCAGGTCGGTGACTTTCGCGGGAGCGGGACCGGGCGCGGCCTTCGGCGCCGCGCCCATCCGGTCGATCAGTTTGAACACGAAGGGGTTGAGCGAGATCGACAGCAGGGCGGCGGCCAGGATCAGATCGTGCGTGGTCTGGCTCATGGCGCCCAGTGAAACCCCGAGCGCGGCCAGGATGAAGCTGAACTCGCCGATCTGCGCCAGCGAGGCGCCGACCGTCAGGCTGGTCGCCCGGTCCAGTCTGAACGCGGTGGTGATGACCAGCGCCGCCAGCGTCTTGCCGACGATGACGATGGCCAGCGCGATCAGGACGGCCAGCGGCTGCTCGATCAGGATCATCGGATCGAACAGCATGCCGACCGAAACGAAGAACAGCACGGCGAAGGCGTCGCGCAGCGGCAGGCTGCGCTCCGCGGCGTTGTGGCCCAGCGGCGTGCCGTTCAGCACCAGACCCGCCAGGAAAGCGCCCAGCGCGAACGAGTGGAACAGCTGGTAGGCGATCCAGGCGATGCCCAGCGCAATGGCCAGCACGCCGAGCGTGAAGAGCTCGCGCGACTTGGTGTGGGCGATCCGGACCAGAAGCCAAGGCAGCACCCGCCCCCCGACGATCAGCATGAAGGCGACGAACAGCACGACCTTCAGCAGGGTCCAGCCTATGCCGGCCGCCATGGCGCCCGCGCTCGTCGCCTCGCCGGCGGGCGCCAGCAGCATCGGCAGCAGCACCAGGGCGATGACGATCACCAGGTCCTCGACGATCAGCCAGCCCACGGCGACGCGGCCGATCTCGCCCTTGTTCTGCTTGCGCTCCTCGAGCGCCCGCATGAGGACCACGGTCGAGGCCACCGACAGCGCAAAGCCCATCAGGGCCGCCTCGACGTCGCCCAGACCGAGAACGAACCGGCCCAGCAGCCAGCCCATCCCGGTCGCGGCCGCGACCTGGACCAAGGCCCCCGGAACGGCGACCTTGCGGACCTGCATCAGGTCCTTGGGCGAGAAATGCAGCCCGACGCCGAACATCAGCAGGATGACGCCGATCTCCGCCAGCTGCGGCGCCAGCGAGGTGTCGGCCACGAATCCGGGGGTGAACGGCCCGACCGCCACGCCGGCCAGCAGATATCCGACCAAGGGCGAAAGCTTCAGGCGGTTCGCCAGCATGCCGAACACGAAGGCCAGCACGAAGCCCCCGACCAGAGTGGAGATCAGGGTCTCGGCATGCGGCATCGGCGCTCCTGCGGCGTCGGGGGAGAAGGCTCCGTTGAAGGGTGCGCTCTAACTGGGCCCTGAACGGCGGGACGGCAAGGCTTCTCCGGCCGCAAAATCAGGCCCGGGCCGCGCCTTTGGTCGCGCCGAGGGCCGACATGGCGGCGGCGGCGACGTGCTCGGCGTTCAGGCCGGCCTGGTCGTACTGCCTCGCCGGGCTGTCCTGATCCTGAAAGACGTCGGGCAGGTGCAGGGTGCGGATCTTCAGACCGGCGTCCAGCGCGCCCTTCTCGGCCAGCGCTTGCAGCACGAAGGCGCCGAAGCCGCCCATGGCGCCCTCCTCGACCGTGATCAGGGCCTCATGCTCGCGGGCCAGGCGCAGGATCAGCTCCAGATCCAGCGGTTTGGCGAAGCGCGCGTCCGCCACGGTCGCCGAGATGCCTCGGGCGGCCAGCAGGTCGGCCGCCTTCAGCGATTCCTGCAGGCGCGTGCCGAGGCTCAGGATCGCCACCGCCGTGCCTTCGCGCACGATGCGCCCGCGCCCGATCTCCAGCGGCGCCGCCAGTTCGGGAATGTCCACGCCCACGCCGTCGCCGCGCGGATAGCGGAAGGCGCTGGGCCGGTCGTCGATCTCCAGCGAGGTGGCGATCATGGCCGCCAGCTCCGCCTCGTCGGCCGCGGCCATCAGGATCATCCCCGGCAGGGCGCCCATGTAGCCGACGTCGAAGCTGCCCGCGTGGGTGGAGCCGTCCGCGCCCACCAGACCCGCCCGGTCCATGGCGAAGCGCACCGGCAGCGACTGGATGGCCACGTCGTGGACGACCTGGTCGTAGCCTCGTTGGAGGAAGGTCGAATAGATGGCGCAGACCGGCTTCAGGCCGTCCGCCGCCATGCCGGCGCAGAAGGTCACGGCGTGCTGCTCGGCGATGCCGACGTCGAAGGTCCGATCCGGAAAGGCCTGGCCGAACAGGTCCAGCCCCGTGCCGGACGGCATCGCGGCCGTGACCGCCACGATCTTCGGATCGATCTGCGCCCGCTTGATCAGCTCGGTCCCGAACACCTTGGTGTAGCTGGGGGCGTTCGAGACGGGCTTGGACTGCTTGCCAGAGACAACGTCGAACTTGACCACGGCGTGCAGCTTGTCGGCGCTGCTCTCGGCCGGGGCGTAACCCTTGCCCTTCTGGGTGACGACGTGGACCAGCACCGGCTTGTCGGTGATGGCGGCGGCGTTCTTCAGGATCGGCACGAGGTTGTCGAGATCGTGCCCGTCGATCGGCCCGACGTAATAGAAGCCGAGCTCCTCGAAGAAGGTGCCGCCGGTGACCATGCCACGGGCGTACTCCTCGGCCTTCTTCGCGGCTTTCACGAAGGGCCGCGGCAGATGCTCGACGATCGACTTCCCGAACTTCCGCATCCCGCGATAGGCGCCGCCGGAAACGAGGCCGGCCAGATAGGCGCTCATGCCGCCGACGGGCGGGGCGATCGACATGTCGTTGTCGTTCAGCACCACCATCAGCTGGCCGGAGGTGGCCTCGACGGCGTTGTTCATCGCCTCATAGGCCATGCCCGCGGACATGGAGCCGTCGCCGATCACGGCGACCACGCGGTTGGTCCTGCCCTGCTGGTCGCGCGCCGCGGCGAAGCCCAGCGCCGCGCTGATGGAGGTCGAGGCGTGGGCCGCGCCGAAGGGGTCGTATTCGCTCTCGCTGCGTTTCGTGAAGCCCGAGAGGCCACCCCCCTGGCGCAGGGTCCGGATGCGGTCGCGCCGCCCGGTCAGGATCTTGTGCGGGTAGCACTGGTGCCCGACGTCCCAGATCAGGATGTCGTCCGGCGTCTGGAACACGTGGTGCAGGGCCACCGTCAGCTCGACCACGCCCAGGCCCGCGCCCAGATGTCCGCCGGTCACGGACACGGCGTCGATGGTTTCGGCCCGGACTTCCTGCGCCAGCTGCTTCAGCTGGGGCAGGTCGAAGCCGCGCATGTCCGCGGGCGTATTGACCTTATCGAGCAGGGGCGTGTCGGGCATCCAGGGCACTTCAGGCGGCGCCCGGAGCGGGCGGGAGCGGTTTCCCCTCTCTTGAACGTCTCGGACGGCGAGCGCCAGTGAGGATTGTCTGAGGAAAGCGTGAGGCGACGTCCGGATTCAACGCCTTCGCGTCAGCACATGATCCACGCTGGCCTTCAGGATCTCGGCCTCCGCGCCGAACGGGTCCAGATGCGCCCGCGCCTGATCCGCCAGATGCGACACCCGGCCGCGCGCCTGTTCGACGCCCAGCAGGGTGACGAAGTTGGTCTTGCCGCGCGCCGCGTCCTTGCCGCCGGCCGCCTTGCCCAGAGTCGCCGCGTCGCCCTCCGCGTCCAGCAGGTCGTCGACGATCTGGTAGGCCAGCCCCACGTCGTGCGCGAAACTGAGCAGGGCATGCCGCGCCGCGTCCCCGGCACGGGCCAGAATCAGCGGAATCTCGAATGCATAGGCGAACAGGGCGCCGGTCTTCAGCCGCTGCATCCGCGCCACCCCGCCGAGATCGTCCCGCACGCCCATCAGGTCGATCATCTGGCCGCCCGCCATCCCCCGCGCGCCGCTGGCCAGCGACAGCCGCGCCGCCAGCTCGCAGCGCACCGCCGGATCGTCGTGGGTGTCCTCGTCCAGCAGGATGTCGAAGGCCGCCGTCTGCAGGGCGTCGCCCGCCAGCACGGCCGTCGCTTCGTCATAGGCGCGGTGCACGGTAGGCCGTCCACGCCGCACGTCGTCGTCGTCCATGCAGGGCAGGTCGTCGTGGACCAGCGAATAGGCGTGCACGCATTCCAGCGCGCACGCCGCGCGCAGCACGGGCCGCTCCTCCAGATCGAACAGCCGCGCCGCCTCGAGGGCGAAGAAGGGCCGCAGCCGCTTGCCGGGGCCCAACGCGGCGTAGCGCATCGCCTCGGTCAGGCGTGATTCGGGCCCGTCCGCGCGGGGCAGCAGCTCGTCCAGCGCCACGGTGACGAGGTCGGCGACTTCGGCCACGCGGTCGATCACGCCCTGCTCCGGCGAGTTTGCCGCCAGAGCCGTCAAAACAGCCGCCCACCGATGACCGCGTCCCGATCCACGCCGACCAGCACCACCTCGCCGTCGGCGTCCGGGAAGCCCAGGGTCAGCACCTCGGACATGAAGGGTCCGATCTGGCGCGGAGGAAAGTTCACCACCGCGGCCACCAGCCGTCCCTGCAACTGCTCGATCGTGTAGTGGCGCGTGATCTGGGCGGAGGACTTCTTCACGCCGACCTCCGGCCCGAAGTCGATCTTCAGCTTGAACGCCGGCTTGCGCGCCTCGGGAAACGGCTCCGCGTCGACCACGCGGCCGATGCGCACGTCCACCTTCAGGAAGTCATCGAAGCCGATCTGCGCGGCCGGGGCCGTCACTGGCCGAAGTCGGCGGGCGCCGTTCCCGTCGGCCGGCCGTCGGCACCCAGCACCACCTTCTCGACCCGCAGCTGCGCGGCCTTCAGACGGTCTTCGCACAGGGCCTTCAGGCGGGCGCCCTCCTCATACAGGGCCACGGCCTCCTCAAGCGGGGCCTGTCCGGATTCCAGACGCTGGACCAGAGATTCCAGCCGCGTCAGGGCGGCTTCGAAGGACAGGTCGGCGCCGGCGGGGGCTTGGTCGGTCATCGGGGCGGAACCTAGAGCCGGCACGCGCGCCCGGCAACGGTCAGCGCCGTTCGTAGCGACGCTGGCTCCAGTATTTGAAGCCCTGGTTGTGGACCAGCGACCAGCCGTTGGCCTTCAGCCGCTTGCCGACCATGTGGTTGAAATAGCCGTGGGCCAGCACCAGCACGTCCTGGCCGGCCTCGGCGCGCTCGATCAGCTTGCGTGCGGCGACGTCTGCGCGAACCTTGGCCTCCCGGTGGGTCTCTTCCTGGTGATGGCGGTCCGACAGCCGCCACCAGATGCGCGAGACCACGCCCCACCAGCGCGGCGACAGCTTGATGAAGTCCGGCAGGCGCGGCGGCGGCAGAGGGGCTTCGATGAACAGGGCGTCCGACATCACCTCGCGCCCCGCCGACACCGCCGCGGCCGTCTCCTGGGCGCGCTGGCGGGTGGAGGCGTAGATCGCGCCCGCGCCCTCGGCGGCGGCGACCAGTTCCGCCGGGGGCGTCTGCCCGGCCAGCAGACCGCCGACCTCGTACTTGCCCCACCAGTCCTTGTACTGGCGCGCCGTGATCAGGCATTTGCGAGACAGGGCGGGCTCGCCGTGGCGCGTGAGGATGATCGACCCCGGGCGCGCGGTCGCCGCGGCCGTCTTCGGGACGGCGGGACCCGGCGCGGCGACGGGACGGGCGATCGGCTCCTGCACGGTCATGATCCGCGGACGGCGACGGGGCCGGTCGAATGCCGGGCGGCGCGCATCCTCATTCCTCCCCCAGGGCCTGGACGTGGGCGACGGCGGACCGGCCCAGTCCCTCAAGGTCGTAACCGCCCTCGAGCGACGACACAATCCTGCCGCCGCAGACGCGCCGCGCCACCTCGGCCAGGGCGCGCGTGGCCCAGGCGAAGTCGTCGGCCTCCAGGCTCTGATGGGCCAGCGGATCGCGCCGATGGGCGTCGAAGCCCGACGAGATCAGGATCAGGTCCGGCGCGAACGCCTCCAGCGCCGGCATGAGCCCGCCTTGAAACGAGGCGCGCCAGGTCTCCCGGGCGGCGTGCGGCGTCACCGGCACGTTGACGACATTGCCGACCCCGGTCTCCGAGGCCGCGCCGGTGCCCGGATACAGCGGCATCTGATGGATGGAGCCGAGGAACAGGGTCGGGTCGGCCTGGACCGCCGCCTGGGTGCCGTTGCCATGGTGGACGTCGAAGTCGATCACCGCCACGCGCCCCAGCCCCGCCGCCTGCGCCGCCCGCGCGGCAACGGCGACGTTGGAGAAAAGACAGAAACCCATCGCCCTGTCCGGCTCGGCGTGGTGCCCGGGGGGGCGGACGGCGCAGAAGGCGCGCAGCGTCTCGCCCGCCGCCACGGCCCTTACGGCGTCGATCACGGCCCCCGCCGCCAGTCGCGCCGCACGGACGCTCCCGGGGGACAGCACCGTGTCGGCGTCCAGCGCGCGCATGCCCTGGTCCGGAGACGCGTCTAGGATCGTCCGGACGTAGTCGGCGGGGTGGACCCGCACCAGTTCCTCGACCCCCGCTTCCGCGGCCGCGCGGCGGTCGCGGTCGAGGCCCGCGTCGGCCAGGGCGTCCAGCACGGCCGTCAGGCGCGCCGGCCGCTCCGGGTGCCCCTCGCCCGTCGCATGGCGGATCATGTCCGGGTGGGTGAAGATCGGCACGGCCATCGGTTCACCATAGGCGGCGACTCGGGCCCCTGTCGCGCTCCACGTGATCGGGCTATGGCGACGTCATGGCCGCCGACGTCCTGATCCGCTCCGCCCGCCCCGACGACGCCGGGGCCCTGTCGCGCCTCGGCCGCCGCACCTTCATCGACACCTTCGTGACCGGGTTCGGGATCCCCTACCCGCAAAGCGATCTGGCGGCGCACCTCGACAAGACCTTCGGCGTCGAGGCGACCCTTGTCGCCCTCGCAGAGCCCGGCGCCGCCTGGTGGGTGGCCGACCGCGACGGCGACCTGCTGGCCTTCGCCAACGCGGGGCCCAATGGTCTGCCGCACCCGGACGCGAAGCCCAGCCACGCCGAACTGCGCCGCCTCTACGTCGACAAGTCCGCGCAAGGTCTGGGCCTGGGCACCGCGCTCCTGATCCGCGCGCTCGACTGGATGCAGGCGAACGGCGACGGCCCCCTCTGGATCGGCGTCTGGAGCGGAAACCTGAAGGCCCAGAAGCTTTACGCAGCCCACGGCTTCGAAAAGGCGGGAGAGTATCAGTATCCCGTCGGCGCTTGGCTGGACGAGGAGTTCATTCTGCGCCGGGATGGACGCGCCGGCTGAGCCGTGGTTGCTGTCGGCCATGCGCTTCAATTCAGCCTCCATCGTCGGCCTTCTCTCCATCGTCAGCATGGCGGCGGCGCTGCCCGCCGCAGCCCAGATGTCGCCCGGGGAGGCGCGCGCCCATGCCGATGCTGTCATCGGCCGAGCCGGCGCGGGGGACTGGTTCGTCAACATTACGGTTTCGGACACCCCGGTAGTCCGGCACACGCCCAGCGGCATGACCTGCGAGTTCGTGGGCCAAGACGATCGAGACGTGATCCGGCTTTACGGCTCGCCGAGCGCGGCAGGCGAAGACGTGAGTTGCGCGACGTGGATCGGACGGACATTCGTGACCGTCTTTGCGACGCGCTATCCCTTTGAAGCGACCGAACAGCAGGCGTTCGACTCAGCCTACAGTCAGATCGAGCAGAATTGGCCTCACGCCCGGGCCGTCGAGCGCCCCTTCGAAATCCTGACCTTGCCCGGCCAGACGGCCCCGACCATGGCGGTGTTCGAAGTCGATCTGGATGGCAGCCCGTCCCAAAGCATATTGATGGTCCGCCAAATCGGCGACTGGAGCTTCAAGGCGCGTGCTACGGGACCTGACGAAAACGACGTAGCAATCGAGTTTGGCACAATGCAATTCGCTACGGCCCTTCCCGGCGGATGGGACGTGCTGCAGGCCGGCCCCCGGGACTGATGCTCCTCCCCTTCTTCACCGCCCTGCGCGACGCCCGTGTGCCGGTGTCGATGAAGGAGTGGCTGCATCTCATGCAGGCCATGGATCGCGGCGTGGCGTCCGGGCGGGTCGACGACTTCTACCACCTGTCGCGGGCGGTGCTGGTGAAGGACGAGAAGCACTACGACCGCTTCGACCAGGTCTTCGGCAAGGTGTTCGCCGGCGTGGAGACCGTCGCTCCGGACGAACTGGCCCCGGCGGAAATCCCCGAGGACTGGCTGAAGCTCCTGACCGAGAAATACCTGACCGACGAGGAGAAGGCCCAGATCGAGGCGCTGGGCGGATTCGACGCCCTGATGGACACGCTGCGCCGGCGGATGGAGGAGCAACAGGGCCGGCACGAAGGCGGGAACAAGTGGATCGGCACCGGCGGAACCAGCCCCTTCGGCCATGGCGGCTACAATCCCGAGGGCGTCCGCATCGGCGGCCCGGGTCGCCACGGCCGGGCGGTCAAGGTCTGGGAGAAGCGCGAGTACCGCAATCTGGACGACCAGGTCGAACTGGGCACCCGCAACATCAAGGTCGCCCTGCGTCGCCTCCGCCGCTTCGCGCGCCAAGGCACGCCGGACGAGCTGGACATGGACGCCACCATCGACGGCACGGCGCGCCAGGGGTGGCTGGACATCCACATGCGGTCCGAGCGGCGCAACACGATCAAGGTGCTGCTGTTCCTCGACGTCGGCGGGTCGATGGACGGTCACATCAAGCTCTGTGAGGAACTGTTCTCCGCCGCCCGCACCGAGTTCCGGCATCTGGAGTTCTTCTACTTCCACAACTGCCTTTACGAAGGAGTCTGGAAGGACAACCGCCGGCGGCACAGCGAGAAGACGCCGACGTGGGAGGTGCTGAACAAATATCCCGCCGACTGGCGCGCCATCTTCGTCGGCGACGCCACCATGAGCCCGTATGAGGTCACCATGCCGGGCGGCTCGGTCGAGCACTGGAACGAGGAGGCGGGCGCCGTGTGGCTGAAACGGGCGACGCAGCAGTGGGACCGCATCGCCTGGCTGAACCCTTCGCCCGAGCGGTACTGGGGATACTCCGCCTCGGTCGGCATGATCCGTGAACTGGTCGACGACCGCATGTACCCGCTGACGCTGGAGGGCCTCGACGACGCCATGCGCGCCCTGTCGCGCTGAAGACGTCAGATCACGTCAGTCCCGGAGGGACACGCTCATGATGCCGCACGCCGTCGGAAGACCCTCGCGCCGACGCCCGCGGTCCGCGTGTGACCTGCGGAGGCAGGGAGTCCAGAGACGACGACGGCCGGACGTCGTCGACGTCCGGCCGCTCCTCCGTCGGCACGGGCGATCCCACCCTGCTCGACGACATCCTCGGGTGGTGAAGGCGACTAGTGCTTGTCGCGCATGGCGTCCTTTACGCCGCCGACGGTGTTCTGGACCTTGCCTTCCACCTGATCGGCGCGGCCCTCGGCCTTCAGCTTCTCGTCGCCGGTCATCTTGCCGACGGCTTCCTTGACGTTTCCGCCGGCCTGCTTGGCGGCGCCTTCGACGCGGTCATGATCGGGCATGGGGAGCTCCCTGTCTGACGGCGCCACCAAGGCGCCGCTTCGGTCACAAGAGCGCGTCGCCCGCTCTCATCGTTCCATATGGCCGTGCTTGTTCCGGTTTCTCAGCCACTTGGCCACCGCCCAGGCGTGGGCGTCGTGGCGCAGTCCGGCGACCGCCGCCTCCGGCGTCAGCCAGACCAGCTCATGATCCTCCTCGACCTTGGCCGACGGATCTTCCGCGACCACCGACGCCGTCCAGAAACCGCCGACGTTGTGCACCGGCGCGCCGTCGGACTTGCGGAACAGCTGACCGGCCTCGGCGAAGCGCTGGTCGGGCGCGACCGTCAGCCCCGTCTCCTCCACGAATTCGCGCGCAAGCGCCTCGGCCTCGGTCTCGTCGCCGTCCACCGCGCCGCCCGGCAGGTCGAAATAGCTGGCCGCGCCCCGGTCCACCCGCACGCAGGCGATCAGCCCGTCGCGTTCGACGACGCCGAAGGCCGTCGGCCGCTCCCGGTAGTCCAGACCCGGCTCGGCGTCGCCGAACTGCAGCCGGGGGGTCACAGGTCGAAGGCCAGCCGCGCGCGCACGCCCTTGTGCTCGGCGTCGAACTCCAGCGCGCTCTTCAGCCCCCCGGCCATGGCGGCGATGATCTTGCGGCCCAGTCCGGTGCCCTTGGGCTTGTCGTCCGCCGGATCGATGCCCGGGCCGTCGTCCTCGACGGTCAGGACCGCGCGGTGGCCGTCGGCCTTCTCCAGCCGCACGCGGATCTCGCCGCCCTGACCGGGGGCATAGGCGTACTTCACCGCATTGGTGACCAGTTCCGACACGATCACGCCCAGCGACACCGCCTGGTCGGTCGACACCGTCAGGGGCTCCGCCTCGAGCCTGAGGTCGGGCGAAGATCCGTCCGGTCCCAGCGACTGGCCCAACTCGTCGATGAGGCCCCGCAGATACTCGTCCAGCGCCACCGTCGCCATGTCGCCGGAGGTGTAGAGGCGGCGGTGCACGTGGGCCACGGCCTCGATCCGCACCTGCGCTTCCCGCAGGGCCCCCTTGGCCCCGGCGTCCTTCAGCTGCCGCGCCTGCAGCGAGATGAAGCTCGACACGAGCTGCAGGGAGTTGCCCACGCGGTGATTGACCTCACGCAGCATGGCTTCGGCCCGGTCGCGCGCGGCGGCCACCTCGGCCTGGGCCTGTTCGTTCTCGCGTTGCAGCCGCCGCCGGTTCAAGGCGTCGTCGACGGCGCTGCGCAACAGCGAGGTGAAGTCCTCGGACACGTCCTTGATGACGTAGTCGGCCGCTCCCGCGCGCAGGGCCGCCACCGCGAGGGACCCCTCCTGCGCCCCCGTGACGTAGACCACCGGCGGCGCGTCGGGCAGGGCGATCATCTCGGGCAGCACGTCGATGCCGTCCCTGCCCGGCATGTAGTGATCCAGGGCACACACGTCCCAGCCGCCTTCGGCCATCAGACGCAGGCCCTCGTCGCCGTCGCCCGCGCAGACGACGTCGTAGCCGTGACGGCCCAGCTCCTTCTGCACGAGCCGCGACAGGGCGCGGTCGTCGTCGACGTAGAGCAGCCTGACGGGGCGCTTCAGGTCGATCACTCGATGTCCGGGGCCTGCATCACCGACAGGAACAGGCCGAGCTGCCGGATGGCGTCGGCGAAGCTTTCGTAATCCACGGGCTTGGTGATGTAGACGTTGCAGCCCAGGTCGTAGCAGCGCTGGATCTCGACCTTGTCGTCCGTGGTCGTCAGGATCACGACCGGCGCGCGGCGCAGACGCTCGTCGCCCTTCACCTTCTGCAGGATGTCCGTTCCGGACATGTCCGGCAGGTTCAGGTCCAGCAGGATGAGCAGCGGCCCGTTCGCCTTCACCTCGTCCGAGAACAGATAGTCCAGCGCCGATCCGCCGTCCGCGAAATGGGCGATCTCGTTCGAGATGTTGGCGCGCCGGATGTTCTTCTCGATGAGCCGGGCATGGCCGTGATCGTCCTCGACCATCACGATCTTGACGGGGGTGGTCATGCGGGTTCTCCGGACGCGGTCACTGTCAGCCTTCTGGGCAATATCAGCGAAAAGGTCGAGCCCTCTCCGGCGACGCTGGTCACCTCGACGTCGCCGCCCAGCCGCCGCGCGCCGTTCCGCACGAAGGCCAGCCCCAGCCCCTCGCCGGGACGGTCCTGCTTTCCGGCGCGGCGGAAAAGCTCGAAAATCCGCTCCAGATCGCGATCGGCGATGCCCCGTCCGTTGTCGGTCACGCGGATTTCGACCATGCCGTCGGGCCGGTGCGCGCCCTCGATCCGGATGCGCCCCGGACGGCCGGGATCGAGATATTTGACGGCGTTGTCGACCAGATTGCCCAGCAGTTGCTCGACGGTCAGGCGGTCGCTCTCGATGGTCGGCAGGTCGCCGATCTCGATCTCGGCCCCCTGTGCGTCCGTCTGGTGGTGAACGGCCGCCGCCGCGCCGGACGCCAGCGTCTTCAGATCGATCTTCTCGGGATGCAGGGCCCGCCGGCCGTCGCGCGACAGGCGGAGGATGGCGTTGATCAACCGGTCCATCTTCTCGGTCGAGGCGCGGATGAAGCCGATGGCCTCAGGCACGTCCTCGCGGATCGCCGCCACCGCGTCCGGCTGGACCAGCTTCGGCGACTTCGCCTCCACCGCCGCCAATTGCGCCTCGAGCGCCTTGCCGGCCGACTGCAACTCGGAGGTGTAGCCCATCACGTTGACCAGCGGCGCCCTCAGGTCGTGGCTGACGATGTAGGCGAAGCGCTGGATTTCCTCATTGGCCCGGGTCAACGCCAGCGTCCGGTCACGCACCTGGTCCTCAAGGCCGGCGTTCAGCCGATCCAGCTCCAGCTGCTTGTGGCGCATGTCGGCGATGTAGGTTCGCAGCAACCAGAAGATGGCGATCGCCAGGCTGATGATCAGCACGCTGGAAATGCCGTTGACGACGCCGACGGTGCGCAGCCCGTTGGTCGAGGCCGAGTTGGCGGCGGCCAGACGGCGGCCGACCAGATCGTCGATGGCCCCGACGCCCGACCGAAGACGGTCCGTCAAAGCCTGCCCCTGCCCCGTCGCCATCACCCGGACGGCGTCGGTCACCCGACCGGATCGCGCCAGATCGAGCGTCACGCCCAGTTCCTGGGCCTTGTCGCGCGCCGTCGCCCTGACCTCCTCAACCAGCGGGGCGAGGTCCGCGTCCCGACTGGCCGCGGTCCCCAGCACCATCAGGGCGCGGTCCACCTCGCGCAGGCCCTCCATGGCCTCCGCTTCGCGGGCCGCCTCGCCGGTCAGCAGATAGGCCCGCTGAGCCGTTTCGGCGCTCAACACGCCGATCAGAACGGATCGCGAGGCCCTGCGGATTTCCTGAAAGGAGCGGGACAGGGCGTCCTGTTGCGCCGTCCGATCGATGATGACGAACGCGGTCACGTTCACCGCCAGTTTCAGCGCCAGCGCGATCACCAGAAGCAGGACCACCCGGCGGCCGAAGCCGGGCGTGTTCAGGAAGCGACGAAAGGCGTCGAAACGGGCGCGGAGCGTGGCGGGCATGGCGGCGGAACATCGTCGGCGCACGGCGGGAAGTCCAGTCGCCTTCAAGGTGAACCTTCGCCGAACGCCGGGATTAAGCCTATAGAACGGTGAAGGCTGGCAATCCGGGGGAGCGGCGGCATGGTTTGGTGGTGGTGGATCGTTCCGGCGATCACGGCGGTTCTGGGCGTGGTGTTCCTGTTCAGCGGCCTTGGGTCGCTGTTCCGCGGGCGCTTCATCTCGGGCGGCCTGGGCGCCGTCGGCGGCGGCGGGCTTCTGGCCGCGGCGGCGATCGCCGCCCTGCTGGGCCTCAACGTCCAGACCTACTCCCGCCTGACCTATGAGCGACCGGTCGCGACCATCCGCACCGAGCAGCTGGGTCCCCAGTATTTCGAGGCCACGATCACCCAGCCGGCCGCGGGCGAGAACGCGCAGCCCGTGGAGCGATCTTATCCTCTGCACGGCGACGAGTGGCGGCTGGAGGCGCAGGTCCTGCGCTGGAAGCCGTGGGCCAACGTGCTGGGCCTCGACACCCAGTACCGGCTCGACCGGCTGTCCGGTCGCTACCAGACCATCGAACAGGAACGCACCGCCGTGCGCAGCGTCCATGCCGTCGAGGGCGGCGCACCGGAGGTTGACCTGCCCTGGTCGCTCAGCGCCTGGGACACGGCGCGCAAATACCGTCGCTGGGTCGACGCCGTCGACACCCTGTACGGCGGCGGCGCCTTCATGCCGATGGCCGACGGCGCCGAATATGAGGTCTGGATCACCCAGTCCGGACTGATCGCGCGCCCGACCAACGCCGCGGCGCGCACCGCCTCCTCCGGCGGCTGGACCGAGGTTCGCTGAACGTCAGCTTTGGTCAGTGGCGCCCGCCTCGCGGGGCGTCAGGGTGGCGCGGTCTCAACGGGGGTTTTCGCATGCTCGCCATCGTTTTCGCCGCGTCCCTCGCCGCCGCACCCCAGGAGACGGTGACCCAGGCTCAGTACAACGAGTTCAAACGCTGTCAGGGCGAGTGGTTCGGCTTCTACCGCACCGGCGTCATGGTTTTCGGGGGTACGCAGTTCGAAGCCGACGTCCACGAGGCGGGTTACGAGCTCAACGAGCTGCTGGACCAGATCGACGACGCCTTCGCCGCGACCGGTCCTGCCGTCGACCTCAATGTGGGCTACAGTCACTATCAGCCGGGCTGGCATCGCTGGGACAACTGGCACAACCGGCCGGACGCCGAAGACGTCTATTTCGACTCCAGCCCTTTGACCGAGCAGTGCAACGCCGCCATCGCGCGCGTCGCGGCCTACGTCGACGCCCGCTGAGACGAACCTTCAGACGCTTCCGATGGTCCGCAGCCGCGCCCGCGGATGGACCTCGTTCTGGCTCATGACCGTGGTCTGGCCGCGGAAGCGTTCGATGATGGAGCGGACATAGGGTCGGATCTGCGGTCCGGTCAGCAGCACCGCCGTCTCGCCCGCCATGGCGGCGCGCTCGAAGGTGTCGCGCACCGCGCGGATGAAGTCCTGCAGGCGTGACGGCGCCATGGCCAGCTGGCGGTCCTCGCCCTGCCCCACCAGGCTCTCCGAGAACGCCTGCTCCCATTCCGGCGACAGCGTCACGATCGGCAGGGCGCCGTCGTCGCCGCGATGCTGCCAGCACAGCTGGCGCGCCAGCCGCGTCCGCACATGTTCGACCAGACCGGTCACCGACGTCGTGTGCGGCGCCGCCTCGGCCAGGCCCTCCAGGATGGAGGCCAGATCGCGGATCGACACCTTCTCCCGCAGCAGCGCCTGCAGCACGCGCTGCAGCGTCGTCACCGTGACCACCGACGGGATCAGCTCGTCGACCAGCTTCTTCTCCTCGCCCTCCAGCCCGTTCAGCAGCTTCTGGACCTCGGCATAGGACAGCAGATCGGCCATGTTCTCCTTCAGGATCTCCGTCAGGTGCGTGGTCAGCACCGTCGACGGGTCCACGATGGTGTAGCCGCGGAAGGTGGCCTCTTCCCTCAGCGCCTCGTCGATCCAGGTCGCGGGCAGGCCGAACGCCGGCTCCCGCGTGTGCTCGCCCGGCAGTTCGACCTGGCGGCCCGCGGGGTCCATGGCCAGCAGCTGGCCCAGCCGCACCTCGCCGGTACCGGCCTCCATCTCCTTGATGCGGATGGCATAGCCCTGCGTGCCCAGCCGCATGTTGTCCAGAATGCGCACCGCCGGCATGACGAACCCGTACTCCTGGGCCAGCGAACGGCGCAGGGCGCGCACCTGATCGGTCAGGCGACGTCCTTCCAGCTCGTTGATCAGCGACAGCAGCGAGTAGCCAAGCTCGATCTTCACCTCGTCGATGTTCAGGGCCGTGGAGATCGGCTCCTCCACGTCGGCCTTGGGCGAGGTCACGACGGCGTCGGCCTCCGTCGGCTTCGGCCTCAGCTTCTCGCGCCCCAGCTTCCACGCCATGAAGCCCGCGCCGATCGACAGGGCCGCGAACGGGATCAGCGGCATGCCCGGGATCAGGCCGATCAGGCCCGCGGCGCCGGACACCACGCCCAGGGACACCGGGTTGGTGGCCAGTTGCTGCACCAGCGCCTTGTCGGCGGAGCCCTCGACGCCCGCCTTGGACACCAGGAAACCCGCGGCGATCGACACGATCAGGGCCGGAACCTGGGTCACCAGACCGTCGCCGACCGTCAGCAGGACATAGCTGTTGGCCGCGTCGCCCGCGGCCATGCTGTGCGAAAGCACGCCGATCAGAACGCCGCCGATGGCGTTGATGGCGGTGATGATCAGGCCGGCCACGGCGTCGCCGCGCACGAATTTGGACGCGCCGTCCATGGCCCCGAAGAAGGTCGACTCCTGCTCCAGCTCCTTGCGGCGCAGCTTGGCCTGCTCCTCGTCGATCAGGCCGGACGACAGGTCGGCGTCGATCGCCATCTGCTTGCCGGGCATGGAGTCCAGGGTGAAGCGCGCCGACACCTCGGCGATGCGGGTCGAGCCCTTGGTGATGACGACGAAGTTCACCACGAGCAGGATCACGAAGATGATGATGCCGATGATGAAGCTGCCGCCCATCATCAGGCTGCCGAAGGCCTGGATGACCTGACCTGCGCTGGCCGTGCCCTCGTGGCCGTGGCTCAGGATCAGGCGGGTCGAGGCCAGGTTCAGCCCCAGTCGGAACAGCGTCGAGACCAGCAGCACTGTCGGGAAGATGGCGAAGTCCAGCGGCTTCTTCATCAGAAGCGCCGTCATCAGGATCAGCACGCTGGAAACCAGCGAGATGGCCAGCAGCAGATCCAGCAGGAAGCTGGGGATCGGCAGGATCAGCAGCATGACGATGCCGATGACGCCCATCGCCATGAAGACTTCGCCGCGCATCAGCCAGCCGCGCATGTCCCGGCCGGTGGGCCGCGCCATGCCGTCGCGCATCAGGGTGGCGTCGCTCATGCGCGACCCAGCTCGGCCAGCGCCAGACGCGTCGCCTCGGCGATCACCGCCTCGTTCCGCTCGGGAGCCGCCTCACCCGCGCCGTGGTTATAGGCGGCGACGATCACGGGAGCGCCCGTCGGCGGATACAGCACGCCGATGTCGTTGGTCGGACCATAGCCGCCGGTGCCGGTCTTGTGCGCCACGGTCCAGCCGGCGGGCACTCCGGCCTTGATCCGCGCCTGCCCGGTCGGCGTGTCGATCATCCAGCGCAGCAGCTTCTCCTTGTGCGGCGCGCTGAGCGGCGTGTCGCCGTCGATCAGCAGACGCTTCAGGTTCGCGGCCGAGCTCAGCGGCTTGATCGTGTCCTTGTCGCCGTCCAGCCGGTTCATCTCGGGTTCGTAGCGGTCGACCGTCGTGTCCGCGTCCCCGATGCCGCGGTAGAAGGCGCGCATCGCGTCGATGCCGCCGTTGGCCTTGAGCAGCAGGTTGGCCGCCGGGTTGTCGCTGACCTCGACCGTGCCCTTCATCAGGGCCTCGACGCTCAGCGCGTCCCCGATGGCGGGCTCGGTCACCGGCGCGTGGTTGACCATGTCCGCCCGCGTGACCGGGATCATCCGGTCGAGACGCTCCTCGCCCGCCTGGACGCGCAGGAAGGTCGCGGCGGCCAGGAACATCTTGAAGGTCGAGCAATAGACGAACCGCTCGTCGCCCCGCCACGCCAGCAACCGGCCGCTGTCCAGGTCCTGCGCGACGAAGCCGAGTCGTCCGCCGTCGCGCGCTTCGAGCGCGGAGAGGTCGAAGACTTCCGGCGAACGCGTCGTCGAAGCGGCGGTCGCTCGACCCTCCGTGGCGCGCGAACATGCGGTGAGCCCCAGGGCCGACAGGCCGGTCAGGACGCTTCTGCGGTCCATGGCGAAGCGCTCCTTCAGGCCGCGTAGCCGGACATGGCCACGCCCGACTGCGGCGCCGGGATGGCCGTTCCCTCGTCGGCATATTCGTTCAGCTTGTTGCGGAGCGTCCGGATCGAGATGCCGAGGATGTTGGCCGCGTGCGTCCGGTTGCCGAGGCAGTGGGTCAGGGTGTCGAGGATCAGCGCCTTCTCCATCTGCGCCACCGTCTGGCCGACGTGGGCCCGGCTCACCGCGTCCGCCGTCTGCGCCGCGCGCCCGGCGGGACCGGCGTCGTACGTGGAGCCCGTCAGCGGCTGGCCGTCCGGCAGGCGGATGGCCTCGACGTCGATCTCCGGGCCGGCCGCCAGCAGCACCGCGCGGTGCATGGCGTTCTCCAGTTCGCGCACGTTGCCGGTCCAGCGGTGACCGGCGATGGCGCGGCGCGCGGCCTCGCCGATCGGCCGCACCGGCACGCCGTTGGCGGCGGCGTACTTCTTCACGAAGTGGTCGGCGAGGGCGATCACGTCGGCGGGCCGCTCGCGCAGCGCCGGCAGCTTCAGGTTCACCACGTTCAGCCGGTACAGCAGGTCCTCGCGGAACGTGCCCTCGGCCACCGACCGGGTCAGGTCCCTGTTCGAGGTGGCGATGATGCGGATGTTGACCGGCACCGGCTTGCCGCCGCCGACGCGGTCGATGACCCGCTCCTGGATCGCGCGCAGCAGCTTGGCCTGCAGGCGCACGTCCATCTCCGAGATTTCGTCCAGCAGAAGGGTGCCGCCGTCAGCCTCCTCGAACTTGCCGATGCGCCGCGCGACCGCGCCGGTGAAGGCGCCCTTCTCGTGCCCGAACAGCTCGGATTCCAGCAGATTGTCGGGGATGGCCGCGCAGTTGACGCTGATGAAGGGCCGCTCGGCGCGCTTGGACTTCTGGTGCAGATAGCGCGCCATCACCTCCTTGCCGACGCCGCTTTCGCCGGTGATCAGGATCGAAGCTTCCGAGCGCGCCACCTGGTCGGCCAGCTGGATCACGGCCTTCATCGCCGGATCGGCGGAGATCATGGGCCGCTCGTCGTCGGCCACCGCCGACAGCACCGCAGCGATCAGGTCCGCCTCGGGCGGCAGGGGGATGAACTCCTTGGCCCCGGCGCGGATGGCCGCCGCCGCCTCGGTCGGGCCGGCGTCGACGCCGCAGGCCACCACCGGAACATGGATGCGCTCGGCCTCGTTGGCGGCGATCAGGGCGGCGATGTCGATGCGCCAGTCGACCATCAGCAGGTCCGCGCCCTGGCCCCGGCGCAGCTGCTCCGTCGCCTGGTCCCCGCGCTCGACGTGCTGGACCTTGGCCCCGTGGGCCATGGCCATCTTCACCGCCGTGGCGAGCTGTCCGCTCAGTCTGCCGACCACCAGAAGCCGCATGGGTCGTCCTCCCTAAACTTTCACGTGCGGTCGCCGATCAGGCGCCCGCGTCCTCGGTCTTGATGATTTCGGTCATGGTCACGCCCAGCCGGTCCTCGACGACGACGACCTCCCCGCGCGCGACCAGCCGGTTGTTGACGAAGATGTCGATGGCCTCGCCGACCTTGCGGTCCAGTTCCAGCACCGAGCCGGCGTTCAGCTTGAGGAGCTGGGCCACCGACATGTGGGACTTGCCCAGCACGGCGGCGATGTTCACCGGCACGTCGAACACGGGCGCCAGATCGGCCGCCGACTTGTCGCGGGCATCCTCGCCGGCGGTCAGGGCCGTGCCTTCCGGAAACTCTTCAAGGGGCAGGTCGGCGGCCATGGTCAGGCTCCCAGATCGATCGGTTCGGCGTGCCCGGCCTCGGCGGCCAGGGCGGAGTTCAGGGCGTCGGCCATACGGCGCGCGGCCCCGTCCGGATCATATTCGGCGCGGCCGTCGGCCCAGCTCAGCTCGAAGGCGGCGGGCGGCATCGACGGATCGTCGCGGAAGGCCACGGCCCCCGCGTGTCCGGCCTGCGCGCAGGCGTCCTCGATCAGGCGGCGCGTCTCGTCGTCCAGCCCGGCGGCGCGCACCGTCAGCCGGCCCTGCGCCTCGATCTCGCGTCCCAGCGCCTCGATCGCCGCCGTCACGGCGCCGGCCGGAAATCGCTCCAGCGCCGTCGACGCCAGCACGCGCCCGCAGGACAGGGCCAGTCCGGCCGATTCCTCGCGATGACGCTGCGCCACCTCCGACAGCGCGGCCACGCCGCGCGCGACGCCGTCGGCGATCACGGTCAGGGCCGCGGCGCGCCGTCCCTCGACTTCGGCCAGGGCCTGCGCCCGGGCGTCCGCGGCGGCCTGGGCCACCAACGCCTCCACCTCCGCCGGCAGGTAGGCACGCCGGGCCGGACGCCGGTCGGCGGCCCGCAACACGCGGCCGTCCTCGGCGAACTCCTGGTCGAACACGAAGGGTCGGGCGGCGTTCATGTCAGTAGATCAACTCGTCGTCGCCGCCCTGGCCGGCCAGCATGATCTCGCCCTTGGCGGCCAGATCCTTGGCCACCTGGACCATGGTCATCTGGGCCTGGTCGACGTCCTTCAGACGCACCGGCCCCATGCCCTCCATGTCCTCGCGCATGATCTTGGCGGCGCGCTCCGACATGTTGGAGAAGAACAGCTCGCGCAGGCTTTCCGACGCGCCCTTCATGGCCAGTCCCAGCTGGTCCTTGTCGACGGCGCGCAGCAGGGTCTGGATGCCGCCCGGGTCCAGCTTGGCCAGATCCTCGAACACGAACATCAGGGCGCGGATGCGCTCGGCCGCCTCGCGGTTGCGCTCTTCAAGCGCGCCGATGAAGCGCGCCTCGGTCTGGCGATCGAAGCTGTTGAAGATGTCGGCCATCATCTCATGGCTGTCGCGCTTCGACGTCCGCGCGAGGTTCGACATGAATTCGGTCCGCAGCGTCTGCTCGATCTTGTCCAGGATCTCCCGCTGAACCGGCTCCATGCGCAGCATCCGCTGCACGCACTCCAGGGCGAAGTCCTCGGGCAGGGCCGTCAGGACCCGGCTCGCGTGTTCCGGCTTGATCTTTGACAGGACCACCGCGACGGTCTGCGGGTATTCGTTCTTCAGGTAGTTGGCGAGAACGGCCTCGTTCACGTTCGCCAGCTTGTCCCACATGGTCCGGCCGGCGGGGCCGCGGATCTCCTCCATCATCCCCTCGACCCGGTCGGGGGGCATGAAGGCGCTGAGCAGCTTCTGGGTCTGCTCGAAGCTGCCCAGGACCGCGCCCGAGCCGCTCATGCCGGAGACGAACTCCACCAGCAGTTCCTCGACCACCTGGGAGGAGACGGTGCCGAGCGTGGCCATGGCCTGCGAGATTTCCTTGATCTCGTCTTCGTCCAGCCCCTGCCACAGCCGCACGTGATCCTCGCCCAGCGACAGCAGGACCACCGCGGCCTTTTCGGGCCCGGTCAGCTTCCGGGCGTCCTCGACCGCCGCCTTCTTGGTGACGAGCCGGGCCATCAGCCCTCATGCACCCAGCTGCGGAGGATCGAGGTCGATTCCTCCGGGTGCTTCTCGACGAAGTCGGCCACCTTCTTCACGGAAGAGGCCTTCACCTGTCCCTCGATGCGGGCGATGTCGAGCCGCTGCTCCATCTCGCTCGGGCCGGTCAGCTGCGCCACCGCGCCGCCGCCCATGCCGGCGGGCATGGTCTGGATCTGCGTCACCTGCGGCCCGCCCGGACCGGCGCCCGCCAGCGCAGGCATCCCCGCCGCCGAGGCTCCCCCGCCGCCCGTCGCCGCCCTCAGCAGCGGACGCAGCACGAAGAAGATCAGAAGGATGCCGGTGATCAGAAGGATCAGCAGTTCGACGCCGCGCATGACGTCGTTCTTGCCGAAATCGAACATGCCGTCGCCGCCTTCGGTCCCGCCGCCGGGCAGGGCGGCGCGGTCGAAGCGGACGTTGGTCACCTCCAGCTTGTCCCCGCGGGCCTCGTCGATGCCGACGGCGGCGGCGACCAGCGCCTTGATCTGGGCGATCTCCTCCGGCGTGCGCGGCGCATAGGTCGGCTCGGCCCCGCTCGCGCCCGGCGTCCACTTGCCGTCGACGGCCACCGCGACCGCCAGGCGGCGGACCTCGCCCGGCTCCTTCACCGTCGTCGTCGTGGTGTTCGAGATCTCGTAGTTGATGGTCTCCGAAGTGTCCTGCTGCGTCGACCCGACCGTCGCGGCGGCCGGCCCCTCACCGCCCGGGATGTTCTCCGTCGCGGTGGCGCCCCCAAGGGACTGGGCCGAGGTGTCCTGCGCCGTCGAGCCGTTGGTCGCGGTCGAGCGCACCACCTGACCGTCAGGGTCGTAGCGCAGCTCCTGCGTCGTCTGGCGGCTGTGGTCGATCTCGGCGGTGACCTGCACGCGTGCCGCGCCCGGCCCGACCACGCCCTCGACGATGTCCATGACCCGCGCCTGCAGCTGACGCTCCGTGCCCGTCTTGGCCTGCTCGGCAGCGGCGCCGAAGCCGTCGTCCTCGCCGCCTGCGGCCAGGGTGCGGTTCATGTCGTCGACCACGGTGACGCGGTTCGGCTTCATGTTCGGCACGGCCGAGGCGACCAGATTGCGGATCGCCCGCACGTTCTCGGCGGTCATCTCTCGTCCGCCCAGACCGACGACGACCGAGGCCGTCGGCTCGGCCGCCTGCGCCTGGAACAGCGCCCGCTCCGGCAGGGCGATGCGCACCCGCGCCATCGACACCCCGCGCAGGGACATGATGTCCCGCGCCAGCTCGCCTTCCAGCGCCCGCTTGGCGTTCAGGTTCTGCTGGAACTCCGTCTGTCCCAGCACCGACTGCTCGTCGAAGATCTCGTAGCCGACCGAGCCCTGGGTCACCAGGCCCTTGCCGGCCAGCAACATGCGCGCCGTGCCGACCTCGTCGCGGCTGACGAAGATGGTCGAGCCGTCGCCCTTGGACGAGTATTTGATGCCGGCGCTGTCCAGCGCCGTCGTGATCTCCGACGCCTCGCGCAGGTCGAGGTTGGAGTACAGCAGGGCGTCGGGCGCCTGGCCGATGCGCAGCATCACCGCCACCAGCACCGCCGTCACGCCCGCCGCCACGCCCAGAACGGCCGCCAGGCGACCGATCCCGAATCTCTGCACCGCCGCCGAGAAGCCGCCCACGCGCACCCGCCCTGAAACACCGGCGGGACATCCGAACGCGCCCGCTAGGCAGAAACTGCCGGGACCGTGGTAAATGCGGCGTTAAGGACGTTGGACGAGGGTTGAAACATGCTGGGAAAGCGGGAGGCATGGATCTATCGGGCAGCCGCCGCCACGGCGTGCGGCATCCTGCTGTTCGCGATCTTCACGGTACTCTGGGTCTGGCTATTCCGCGAGGCACGGGAGATCGCACCGGAATGGATGACCGAGTACGGACGAAACCCTCTGCGCCGTCGAGGCAGAGGCATATTCATCGAAGACGCATTCTACTTTGGGTGGCTCATACTGACGCCGGTGCTCGGCCTTCCAGCGGCGCTTGGCCTCTTCAGGCTCTGGCGCGTGCCGCTGGCGAACTTTCTACCGGGCGGCGTGGCCGACTACCCTTTCAGGCGCCGGCCCAAGTCGCTCGGCGAGATGACCAAGGGAGAGACGCCTTGGTCGGACGACCTCAAGCAGCGGCCGCGAGTTCCGCCTTGGCCTCCGCAGCAGCCTTGATACGCGCCTCGGCGATCGCGTCGGCGATCTCGTGGGTGGGGCGCTTCTCGGACGCCGAACGGTCCAGCACCTCTTCCAGCGTCTCCATCAGGCGGCTCAGCTTGCCCTCGACCCAGGCCGGGTCGTAGGCGCCGCCCGTCTGGCGGGCCTTCAGCTCGGACGCCACGTTGATGATGCCGCCGCCGTTGACGACGTAATCGGGCGCGTAGAGCACGCCGCGATCGAACAGGATCTTGCCGATCTCCGGCGTGGCCAGCTGGTTGTTGGCCGCGCCGACCACCGCCTTGACCGTCAGGCGGTCCAGCGTCTGCGGGTTCAGCGTCGCGCCCAGCGCGCAGGGGGCGTAGATGTCGGCCTGGACGTCATAGATGGCGTCCGGCGCCACGATCTCGGCGCCCGTGCGGGCCGCGACCTCTTCCAGCAGCGGCACGTTGACGTCGGTCACGATCAGCTTCGCGCCCGCGGCGTGCAGCTTGTCGGCCAGATAGCCGCCGACGTGGCCGATGCCCTGCACGGCGATGGTCAGGCCCGTCAGGTCGTCCTGCTTCCACAGGCGGCGCGCGACGGTCAGCGTCGAACGGAACACGCCCTCGGCGGTCACCGGGCTGGGATCGCCCGAGCCTTCCTTGCCGCCCGACAGGCCGACGACGTACTCGGTCTGGGTCCGCGCCTGAGCGATGTCCTCGACCGACACGCCGACGTCCTCGGCGGCGTAGTAGTTCCCGCCCAGTTGATCGACGGCGCGGCCGAAGGCGCGGAACAGCTCCGGCGTCTTCTGGGTCTTGGAGTCGCCGATGATCACCGACTTGCCGCCGCCCATCTCCAGATCGGCGACCGCGTTCTTGTAGCTCATGCCCCGGGACAGGCGCAGCACGTCCTCCAGCGCCTCGGCGGCGGAGCCGTAGTTCCACATGCGCGTGCCGCCCACGGCCGGGCCGCGCGCGGTCGAGTGCACCGCAACAATCGCCTTGAGGCCGGTCTTTTCGTCAGCAAAGGCGTGAACGCCTTCGTGGTTCGCGAACGACGGGGAATCAAACAGCGTCATGCCCTGTTCGAGCCTTTCCTGGGTATTTTTGTTGCGGCGGCCCTTACGCGGGGAAAGGGGCCGAGGCAAGGCGCCCTTACGTCACGTCACCGCGAGCGGAGCCGCGGCTGGACCGGGGGCGCGCCCGACGGCAATGGCGCCGAAGGATCACGGGCGAAGGTCAGCACGTCGGCGAACACGGTGACGGCGAACAGATCCCGGTTCAGCAGATGCCGCCCGTCGTCGTACCACCCGGTCCGCAGGTCGGGCGCCTCGCCCGCCCGCTCCAGCGCCCGCCGCATGGCCGGCTTCGGCACGAGGTCGTCGTGGGCGCCGTACAGCAGCAGCGTCGGCACGCCGGTTCGGCCCACATCGCGCGCGGCCACCTCCATCAGATCGACGAGACCGTGCACCACGTCGAACCGCGTCGCCGTGATGAAGGCGGGGTCGCGACCGCTGCGGACCAGTTCGATCAGGTTGTCCGAGGCCAGCAGGTCGCGGGTCGCCCACTCGGGGGGCTCCACCGCATAGGTCCCGGCGACCCGCGCCGTCACCCACAGCGAGGCCCGGTTCAGAAGGTTCTGGCTGGACCAGCCCCACACCGCCGGCCCCAGCAGGACCAGCCGGTCGGCATCGGGCGGATCGTCAGAGGCGAAGGCGGCGATGCCGACCGCCCCGCCCATGCTCTCGCCCACCACCACGACGGGCAGGCCGGGGTGACGCGCCCTGACCAGATCGACCACGTCGCGCAGGTCGTCCTGCATCAGGTCGCCCGGCCAGACTCCACGCCCCGGCGAGCGCCCGAAGCCGCGCTGGTCATAGGCATAGGCGACCGCGCCCCGCTCGGACCACCACGGACCGGCCAGCCGCCACGCCGCCGAGCTGTCGTTGACCCCGTGCAGCGCCACGATCACGACGTCCGGCTCGCCGCTCATCGGCGCCCAGCGGCGCATCGCCAGCCGCGCCCCGTCCCGCACCACGAAGGCGTCGGCCTCGATCCCGGGTCCAGTGAACCCCGCCGGCGGCGTCAGCGGCGCCTGCACCTGCGGCGTCGCGCAGGCGCCCAGCGCCAGAGCGGCGATCAGGGCCGCCGCGCGCCTCACTCCGGCGCGGTCTCCGGCAGCTTCAGCCGGATCACGCCCTTGAACGCCTCGGGGTTCACCGGCTTGCCCTTCTTGGTGATGACCAGCCGGCCCTGCCGCGCCAGGCCGGTCGCCACGGCGCGCACCTTGCCCATCTCGCGCTGCCAGCGCTCGGGGGCGATGGCCTTGGCCACTTCGGACGGACAGATGCTCTTGCCCGGGTCGCGCTTCGCCAGCTGGTCGAAAATCTCGGCTTCGATCGGATCGCTCATGCCCCTATATCCCGCATCGCAGCAACGAGAAGAAGGCCGAAACCCAGATGGTCGCCAAGATCACCGTCACCGAGGGCGAATTCGCCGGATGGCAGACCTACGACCTGCACGGCACCTTCGATCAGGTGGTCGGCCCCTTCTATTTCCGGCCTGACCCCGACGGCCGCATGCGCTGCGCCTTTCGCGCCGAGCCGAAACACATGAACGCCGGGAACCGGATGCACGGCGGCTGCCTGATGACCTTCGCCGACATCGCCCTGTTCCAGACCGCCTATCAGGAGATGGAAGGCGCCTCGGGCGTGACCGTGTCGCTGGATTCCACCTTCGTGGACGGCGCCTACGTCGGCGAACTGATCGAGGCGACCGGCGAGGTGGTCAAGGCCGGCAAGAGCCTGATCTTCGCGCGCGGCCAGATCACCACGGGCGAGCGCATCCTGATGACCTACTCGGGCGTGATCCGGAAGTTCGAGAAGCGCGTCTAGAACCCCGCCTGCGCCGCGGGCCTGGCGCGAGCGGCTTCCAGCCAGCGCGCCAGGTTCTCCAGCTCGGCAGGCGGCCGGTACCTGATCAGCCGCGCGAAATCCAGGCCGACCACCGCCACCACGTCGGCGATGGTGAACCGGTCCTCGGCGATCCACTGGTGATCGGCCAGACGACGGTCCAGCGTCTTCATGAACTTCTCGGCGCCGACCCGGCTCCATTCCGCGACGTGAGGCTGGGGCGCCTCCAGAGCGGCCAGCGCCGGGTGGCTGAAGCGCACGTTCAGCATCATCGGATTGGCCAGATACATCTCGCAGCGGCGCGTCCACATCTCGATCACCGCCTGCTCGCGCGCGTCGCGGCCGAACAGGTTGGGCTCGGGGTGCAGCGCCTCCAGATAGCGGCAGATGGCGATCGACTCGGAGATCGTCGTCCCGTCGTCCAGCTCCAGCGCGGGCACGTGCGGCACTCCCACCTTCGTCCGGTACTCCGGCGTGCGGTGCTGCCCCGCCAGCAGATCGACCTCCACCATCTCGACGTCGGTCAGGCCCTTCTCGGCCATGACCCAGCGGACCCGGCGCGGATTGGGCGCGCGTTGGGAGGTGAAAAGTCTCATGACGGCCCTGCAGTCAGTTTCTTTGCGAAACTATCCGCCGAAAACCGCCATCGGCAAGGCCCCGACCACCGAAGCGGCCATCAGGGTCGACAGGAAGCCGGCGAACAGCGCCTTCCACACCATGCCCAGCACCTCCTGCCGCCGCTCGGGGATCAGCACAGACAGGCCCGTCACGGTGATGCCGACCGAACCGATGTTGGCGAAGCCGCACAGGGCATAGGTCATCAGCATGCGCGTCCGCTCGCTCATCTCGCCCTCCGGAACGGCCCCCAGCTGGATGAAGGCCACGAACTCCGTCAGCGTCAGCTTCACGCCCAGCAGCCGCCCGGCGACGCCGGCTTCGGACCACTCCACCCCCGTCAGCCACGCCAGCGGCATGAACAGCCAGCCCAGCACCCGCTCCACCGTCACCGGCCCGTCGAACAGCCACAGGCCGCCCAGCATGACGTTCACCAGGGCGACCAGCGCCACGAACACGATAAGGATGGCCGAAATGTTCAGCACCACCATCAGTCCGTCGGACGTCCCCTTCACGATGGCGTCGATGCCGCTGTCGTACTTCAGACTGGAGCGATAGTCCGCGACCTCGCCGCCCTCGCCGGGAGCCTCCGGGATCAGGATCCGGGCCAGCAGAACGCCGGCCGGCGCGGACACGATCGAGGCCACGAGCACGTGGCCCGCCGCGTTCGGCAGCACCGGCGCGAGTATGGCCGCATAGGCGACCATGGTGGACCCCGCCACGGTCGCCAGCCCCACGACCATCATCAGGAAGATCTCGGACCGGGTCAGCTTGTCCAGATAGGCCCGGATCACGATCGGGCTCTCGATCATGCCGAGGAAGATGTTGGCCGCCACGGCCAGCGCCGAGGCGCCGCCCAGTCCCATGGTCTTCTGGAACAGCAGGCCGAAGCCCCAGGTGATCCACTTCAGGATCTTCCAGTGCCACAGAAGGGCCGACAGCGCCGAGATCACGAGGATCAGCGGCAGGACCTGGAAGGCGAAGGTGAAGAGAGCCCCCTGATTGGAGACCGCATAGGGTTGATCGCCCCCGGCCAGATAGCCGAACACGAACTTCGCGCCTTCGTTCGTGGCGCGCGCCAGACCGTCGACGGCGCCGGTGATGGCCGCCAGCACGCCCTGCGATCCCGGGATCGCGAACAGCGCCAGCACCAGCGCGGCCTGCACCGCCACCGCGCCGATCGCCAGTCGCCACGGGAACCGACGCCGATTCTCCGACAGCCCCCAGCAGGCGGCGATGACGACGAGCACGCCCAACAGGGCCTGGGCGTTCAGCGTGGAGAACATGCGGCGCGCCCCTCCCGAAGGCTTCGCCTCGTTAGAGCGCCGCGGCCGGGGCCTTGGCAAGGGTCGTCAGATTCGGTCGGCTTCCCAGCCCGCGCCCGACTGGAGTAGCGTCGTTCGGCTGACGTTTGGGGGAGCGATCATGGCGCCGGTGGTTCGGAACTTTCTGCTGGGGCTGGCGGCGACGCTGACGCTGCTGGCGATCGGAGCCGGCGACGCCCGGGCCCAGTCGCGCATCTCCGTCGGCGGGGAAGCCGCGGGGCGGCTTCAGGACGGCGACCAGCAGCTCGACTCAGGGGAATACGTCGACGTCTGGACCTTCCAGGGCCGCGCCGGCCAGCAGGTCACCATCAGCATGAGCTCGACCGAGATCGACGCCTATCTGATGCTGCGCGGACCCGGCGGCTTGTCGGAGTGGAACGACGACCGCGCCACGGGCGAGACCAACGCCCGCCTGACCGTGCGCCTTCCGGCCGACGGCCAGTACCGCATCAGCGCCACGACCTACGAGCCGGGCGAGAACGGCGAGTATCTGCTCAGCGTCGTCGAGGGCGCGGGCCCCGCCTCGGGCCAGGAGGGCGGTGGCGACCTGACGCTGGGCCAGACCGGCGCGGGCCGCCTGGCGCTGGGCGACGACCGTCTGGACGCGGGCGAGTTCACCGACCGCTGGACCTTTCGCGGCACCCCGGGAGAGACCTACGTCGTCCGCCTGAACTCCGGGGCCTTCGACCCCTATCTCATGATCCGGGGGACGGATCTGGAGGCCGACAACGACGACGAGCCCGGTCGCGGCTCGGTCAACAGCCGCGTCGAGTTCGTCATGCCGTCGGACGGCGAGGTCCGGATCTACGCGACCAGCTACCAGGCGGACGAGACGGGCGACTATTCCCTTCTGCTTTCGCACGCCGGCGCCGAGCAGGAGCCGGCGCCCGTCGTGGCCAGCCTGGCCACCCTCGCCATCGGCCAGACCCAGTCCGGCAGCCTGTCCTCCGACGCCCCGACCCTCCGCTCCGGCGAGTACATGCAGGCCTACGCCCTGAACGGCCGGGCGGGCGACCGCATCGAACTCCGCCTGCGCTCGGCGGGCTTCGACCCCTACGTCTTCATCACCGGCCCGGACGACTTCTCCGCCGCCAACGACGACGACGAGACGGGCGAGGACGGCACCAACAGCCGTCTGATCGTGACCCTGCCCGCCGACGGCGAATACCAGGTCGTGGCCACCAGCTTCGAACCCGGCGAGACGGGCGACTTCATCCTCGCCGTCGGCCGCGCGGGGGAGGAGGTCGCACCGACCCAGACCGCCTCGACCGTGGCCGCCTTCGAGGACGGCGTGGTGCGGGAGGGCATGCTGTCGCGCGGCGACGCCACCCTGGACGACGGCCAGTACGTCGACATGTACCAGTTCACCGGCCGCCGCGGCGCACGCGTCGCCATCACCGCCGAGAGCGACGCCTTCGACACCAACCTGTTCCTGCTGGGGCCGGGCGACGTCGCCGAGAACAACGACGACGGTCCCGACGGCACCAACAGCCGCATCGACTTCGTCCTGCCCCAGGACGGCGCCTACGACGTGGCCGTGACCTCGTTCAACGGCGGCGAGACAGGCGCCTATCGCCTGACCGCCGGCCTCAGCCTGGGCACGCCGCGGCAGGAGCGGGTACAGGGCGGGCCGCGCATCTTCGCCGTCATGGTCGGCATCTCGGAATACGGCGGCTACGCCTCCGACCTGCCCTACACCGACGAGGACGCGCTCAAGCTGGCCGAGGACCTGCGCCGCGACGGCCTGCTGAACCCCGCCAGCGTGGTCATCACCAACACCGACGCCACCGTGGGGGCGGTCAAGGCGGCCTTCGCCCAGGTCGCCGCCCAGGCGGGTCCCGACGACATCTTCCTGTTCTTCTACTCCGGCCACGGCTCGCAGGGCCCCGGCACGGTCAGCGCCATGGAACCCGACGGCAGGACCGAGACCATCGTCATGGTCGACGGTGAGATTTCGGACCAGGAGATGGGCCGGATGTTCGCCACCGTGAACGCCCGCATGGCCATGATCGTGCTGGACAGCTGCTTCTCCGGCGGCTTCGCCCGCAACGTCGTCACCCGCCCGGGCATCATGGGCATGTTCTCGTCGGAAGAGGATCTGACCAGCGCCGTCGCCGGCAAGTTTCAGGCGGGCGGCTATCTGTCCCACTTCCTGCGCACGGGTCTGGGCGGCGAGGCCAACGCCGACGGCGACGACATGATCACCGCCGGGGAACTGACCCAATACCTGCGCCGCCGCTACGCCATCGACGCCGCGGACGTCCGCACCCAGACCGCCGACGGCCAGCGCAGCTACCAGAACCTGGTGGTCGAACGCGGCGGAGTGCAGGTCGACGACGTCGTCGTGCGGGTGGCGCGGGCCTAGCCATCAATCCGCGCGCAAACGGCCCCGCTTCCGCTTCTCCCTCGCCCTGAATCCGACCCCATCCGGGCGCGCCATCACGAAACCGTGATCGACACGGGACAGGGAGAAACGACGATGCGCAAGGGACTTTTGCTCGCCGCGGCGGGCGTTCTGGTGTTGGCGGGGTGCGAGCAGGCCGCCGAAGAGCCGGCGAGCGAGGCGGAGATCGCGTCGGCCCCGGCCGAGGCGGGCGCCGGCTCGGACATGGCGGCGCCGACGTCGCCGACGGCCGCCCTCCCCGCCCCGGTCGCGCGCATCGCCTACGGCTTCGCCTATGCCCTCTCGGTGCCCCGCGATCGCGGCGCCGAGCTGATGAGCCGGCACGAGCTGACGTGCGCCGCCGCCGGACCCGGCTTCTGCCGGGTGGTGTCCGCCCAGGCAGACTGGTCTTCGCGCCGACCGGGTGGCCGGCTCGAGCTGCGCGGGCAGCCCGACTGGATCAACCGCTTCCGGGCGGGCCTCGCAGCCGACGCGCGCGACGCCGGAGGTCGCCTGGAAACGGCCGTCACCGAGGGCGAAGACCTCACGACCCGCATCGAGGAGGCGGATCAGGGCGTCCGCACCGAGGCCGATCTGGCCGCCCGGATCCGCGACCTGCAGACGCGCCGCGGCGGCACGCTGGAACAACGGCTGGCCATTGAGCAGGAATTGGCCGACCTGCGCCGGCGACAGGACGCGCTCGCGCTCGAGGCCCGCCGGCTCGACGCAAGGGTTCGGACCGCGACCCTGGCCATCGACTATCGCCAGGGCGGCGCGCTTGCCGCCGACAGCCCGACGCGGCCCGTGGTGCGGGCCCTTCAGGACGCCTTCGGCCTGTCCATGGGCATGCTGGCCGTCCTGATCACCGCCGGATCGATCCTGCTGCCGGTCGTCGGCATCGCCGGGGTGACCTGGTGGGCGATCCGCCGCCGCAAGCGTCCGGCGGCCGCCTGAGGTCCAGGGGCTGGGGACCTGGGCCCGGTCCTCAGCCCTGACGCCGCACCAGCCGGGAGTAGTCCTCCATCAGCCCCAAGGTGATCGCGCCCGGCTTGAACCGATATTCACCGATCTCCGACACCGGGGTGACCTCGGCCGCCGTGCCGGTCAGCCAGCACTCGCTGAAGCCCGCCAGTTCTTCGGGCCGGATGTGGCGCACGACCACCTCCAGACCCTTGGCCTGGGCCATGGCGATGATCGTCTGGCGCGTGATTCCGTCCAGGATGGCGTCGACCGGCGGGGTGTGGATCACGCCGTCCTGCACGAAGAAGACGTTGGCGCCGGTGGCCTCGGCAACGTAGCCGCGCCAGTCCAGCATCATGGCGTCGGCATAGCCGCGCTTCTCCGCCGCAGTCTTGGACAGGGTGCAGATCATGTACAGGCCCGCCGCCTTGGCCGCGGACGGGGCCGTGGCCGGGTCGGGGCGGCGCCATTTGGCCCACTCCAGCCGGATGCCCCTGGCCTTGGTCTCGGCGTCGAAATAGCTCGGCCAGTCCCAGACGGCGATGGCGACGTGGATCTTAGTCGCGCCGGCGGTCACGCTGACCTGCTCCGGCCCTCGATAGGCGACCGGCCGGACGTAGCAGTCCGACAGGCCCATCTTTTCGCAGGTTTCCTTGCAGGCTTGATCGATCTCGGCCACGCTGTACGGAAGGTCGAAATCCAGCAGTTCGCCGGAGCGCTTCAGGCGCTCGGAATGCTCCGTCAGCTTGAAGATTTCGCCCGCGTACATACGCTCACCCTCGAACACCGACGAGCCGTAGTGCAGGGCATGGGTCAGAACGTGCGTCTTCGCGTCCCGCCAGGACACGAAATCGCCGTCCATCCAGATCCAGCCGTCACGATCGTCGAAAGGAACGAAGGCCATTGAACGTCGTCTCCCGTTGCCTGACCGGGGTTAGACCCGCCGCGAAAGCCCCCGTCAACGTCGGGGCGCGCGCCTGATGGCCGGCGCCGGCTCCCATGGCCGTTCGGGTCCCGTCGCCGGTCCCGGCTCCGGCCGCCACCTGCTGGTCGTGGACGACGACGACCGCATCCGCGAACTGCTCAAGGAATTCCTGACCCGCGAGGGCTATCGCGTCACCGGCGCGGCCCACGCCGCCGCCGCGCGCCGACTGGTCGAGCTGATCGAGTTCGACCTGATCGTGCTGGACGTGATGATGCCGGGCGAGAGCGGCTTCGACCTGACCACCTGGATCCGGGCCCAGGCCGCGACCTCGGCCACGCCGGTTCTCCTGCTGACCGCACGCGGCGAGCCCGGCGACCGGATCGAGGGCCTGTCCCGCGGGGCCGACGACTATATGTCCAAGCCGTTCGAGCCGCGGGAGCTGGCGCTGCGCATCGACGCCATCCTGCGCCGCACGGGCGGCAAGCCGCTGACGCCCCGAGAGATCAAGCTGGGCGACGCCGTCTTCGACATGGAGCGGCTGGAGCTGCTGCGCGACGGCAAGCCCCAGCGCCTGACCGAGGCCGAGGCCCAGCTTCTGAAGACCCTGGCCATTCACGCCCACGCCCCGGTCGAACGCATCAGCCTGTCGCCGGACACGGCCGACGTCACCGGCCGCGCGGTCGACGTCCAGGTGACCCGCCTGCGCCGCAAGCTGGAGGCGGACCCCAAGAACCCGCGCTATCTCCAGACCGTCCGCGGCGTCGGCTACATGCTGGCGCCGGACTGAGATGAAGATCCCCTCCCCGCCCGTCCTCAAGCGGCTGCTGAAACGGCGGCTGCCCAAGACGCTGTGGGGCCGGTCTCTGCTGATCATCGTCGTGCCGGTGATGATCATGCAGGGCGCCGTGACCTGGGCCTTCTTCGACGCCCACTGGCAGACGGTGAACGCCCGCCTGTCCGAAGGTCTCGCCGGCGACGTCGCCTGGGCGACCGACGCCTATGAGCGCAACCCGACGCCTGAAGGGCTGGCGGTCGTGGCCGAACGCGCCGAGCGGTTCATGTCCCTGTCCGTGGCGTTCCAGGAAGACCGGAAGCTGCCCGCGGAAAGTCGCCGCGGCCCCACGGGTCTCGTCGACCGCGCCCTGGAGTCGGCCCTGGCGGCCCGCCTGGACAGCCCCTTCTGGTTCGACACCACCCGCTACCCCGCCTACGTCGACATCCAGGTCCAGCAGCCGGGCGGCGTGCTTCGCGTCATCGCCCCGCGCGAGCGCGCGGTGGCGACCCAGGCCCATATCTTCGTCTTCTGGCTGCTGGGCGCGACGGCCCTGCTGCTGGGGGTCGCCATCCTGTTCATCCGCAATCAGGTCCGGGCGATAGAGCGTCTCAGCGAGGCCGCGGAGGCCTTCGGCCGGGGCGAGACCGACGACCGCTTCAAGCCGCACGGCGCGCGCGAGGTCCGCGCGGCCGCGCAGGCCTTTCTGGCCATGCGCGAACGCATCCAGCGCCACATCGAGCAGCGCACCGCCCTCCTCGCCTCGGTCAGCCACGACCTGCGCACGCCGTTGACCCGCCTGCGGCTGGAACTGGCCCTGGCCCCCGCCTTCAAACGCGCCGTCGCCATGCGCGCCGACCTCGACGAGATGGAGCACATGATCGACGAATACCTGGCCTTCGCCCGAGGCGAGGCCGGAGAGCCGGCGCAGACCTTGTCGGTCCGCGACCTTCTGGACCGCGCGGCGGAGGACGCGGGACGGTCGGGCGCGAAGGTCGAGGTCGAGGCTCCCGCCGATCTGGCCGTCACGGTGCGTCCTCTGGCCTTCCGTCGGGCGCTGGCCAATCTCGCCGACAATGCCGCCGCGCACGGGGAGGTCGTCCGCCTGAGCGCCCGCGTCCTGCCTTCGGGCGGGGTGGAGATCGCGGTCGAGGACGACGGGCCCGGCATTCCCGACGACATGCATGAGGAGGCCTTCCGCCCCTTCTCGCGCCTCGACCCGGCACGCAACCAGAACCGCAAGGGCGTGGGCCTGGGCCTCGCCATCGCCCGCGACGTCGCCCGGAGCCACGGCGGCGACATCACCCTGGGCCGCAGCGATCTCGGAGGTTTGAAGGCCGCCCTGCGCCTGCCCGCTTGATCAGGCTTCGCGAATTCCCATTTCAGGAGCATAGTGAAGCTTCAGACAACCCAAGGAGGTCGCCGTGCGTAAGATCGCCTTCCTCGCTTCCCTCGCCGGGGCCGCCGCAGTCGCCGGCGTCGCCCAGGCCCAGACCGTCAACGTCGAGATAGGCGGCGAACTGAGGCGCCACGGGCTCGAGCTCGGCCAGCGCGACATTCGCGAGCAGGCCGACCGACTCGGAGAGGTCGTGCACCGCGCACTGGTCCGCCGGGGCGGCTTCGAGGGCGCCACCGTCAATCTGGTTCTGCTCGACGTCCGGCCGAACCGGCCCACCTTCCAGCAACTGGCCGACAAGCCGGGCCTCGACTATCACCGCAGCGTCTCGATCGGCGGGGCCGAGATCGAAGGCGAGATCATCATGCCCGACGGCACGGTGAAGCCGCTGCCGCGCTGGGACTGGTACAGCCACTCCATCTCCGAGGTGATGGGCTTCACGACCTGGCAGGACGCCGAGCGCGCCTATTCGCGTTACGCGACGGCCCTGACGTCAGGTCGTCTGACCCTCTGAGCCCAGTTCCCGGGCGCGGTCGACCGCCGCGTCGATCGCCGTCCGGGCGGCGTCCCTGACCGCCGCCCTCGAGGCGTCCAGCCCGGCGCGGGTCGTGCCGCCGGGCGAGGCCACGCGCCCGATGAGCGACTCCAGCGCGTCGCCGCTGGCTGCCCCGGCCGCGGCGGACCGCAGCGCGCCCCGCGCCAGCGCCAGGGCCGCCGAACGCTCGAGTCCCCGCGCCTCGCCTGCCTCCGCCAGCGCCAGCGTATGGGCGAGGATGAAAGCCGGCGCGGAACCGGCCGTCGCCGTCGCCGCGTCCATCAGCCCCTCGTCCGCCAGATCCACCACCTCGGCGACGGTCCGGAACAGCTCCGAGGCCATGAACCGGCTCCGCGCCCCTTCAGCCCAGACGGCGGCCACGCCCTGCGCCTGAGCCACGCCCGTGGTCGGCATGACCCGGGCCACGCGCCTGTCCAGCACGGACGAGATCGCCGCGGAGCCGACGCCGGCCATCAGCGAGACCACGACGGCGTCCTCTGCCAGAGCTCCCCGCAGGGCCTCGGCGGCTCCGCGCCACGTGGCCGGCTTGACCGCCAGCACCACCGACCGCGCTTGCCGCAAGGCGTCCGGGTCGGGATTGATCCGCGCGCCAGCGGCCCGCGCGGCTTCGGCGACCGGCTTTGGCGACGGCGTCAGGATGATCAGTTCGGCGGGGGTCACCGGTCCCGCCCGCATCCAGCCTTCGACCAGGGCCGAGCCCAGACGGCCGCAGCCGACCAGGACGACCGGCCGCTCCATCAGGCCGAGCCGACGGTCTCGAACATGCAGGCCGCGATGGCGTCGGCCGGCCTCTTCATGCCGCGGATCATGAAATCGAAGGCGGGGAAATAGCGGTCGGCCGCCTCCACCGCCGCGTCGATCATGGTCGCCGCCTGCGCCAGCGTCGGACGATCGCCGTGCGGCAGGGCGAGGGCGGTGCGATAGACGATCTCGCCGTCTTCGGGCCAGACCTCGAAATGGCCGATCCACGTCCTCTGATTGACCAGGCCGATCAGTTCGTTGGCGGCGTTCCGGCGACTCTTCGAGGCCCGCAGGTCCAGCGAGCAGCACAGCTGCAGGCAGTCGCCCTCCGGCCGCCAGGCGAACCACAGCTCATAGTCCCGCCAGTCTCCGGCCAGCGAAAAGGCCAGATCGCCCTCGTCCGTCCGGTCGAACGGCAGGTTCTCCGCGTTCAGCACGTGCTCGACCACGTCCAGCGGGTCGAAGGCGACGTCGACCTCGTCGGGTCTTGCGGCGTCCATTCAGGCGTTTCCGATCATCTGCGGCGACGGGCGCGACTCACGCCCGACAGGGGGACCGTAGGCGGGGCGTCGGATTCGGCTCAACCGGCTGCGTCCTTGGGGGGAACCGCGCCTGTGGACCTTCCCGTTTCAGGTTTCTTTTTCGCCGCGGCGGCGGGCTTCAACGCCGCCAGTTCCGCCCGCAGCGCGGCGATCTCGGCCTTCAGAACGTCGAACTCGTCGCGGCGGACCAGGTCCAGCTCGGCGACCAGACGGTCGGTCTGGGCCCGCATCGCCGATTTCGCCTCCTCGCCGGCCGCCTGCGCCAGGCCCATGGCGCCGGTCGTCAGCTTGGCGAACTCGTCCAGCAGGGGATTGCGCGTCTGCATCTGAATGTCTCCTGCCCTGAAGGTCCGGCGCGTCGGTTGCCATATGGTAAACGAAACCTTGCCGCAGCGGTGTGTTCCCAACCGAAGATGGCGGCGGCGTGACGCCGCACGTCGATCTTCACGCGACGCCGGCCCCCACGCTTGCTAAAGCGCGAACAGACACCCCAGCGGAGGTTCCCCTTGGTCTTTCCCGAGTTCGACCCGGTCCTGATCAACATCGGCCCCCTGCCGATCCGCTGGTATGCGCTGGCCTATGTGGCGGGCCTCGGTCTCGGCTGGTGGTATGCGGCGCGGCTGGCGAAGAGCGTCGCGGCCTGGGCCCCCAACCGGGCGCCGCTGACCTCGACCCAGTTGGACGATCTCGTCATGTGGGTGGCGCTGGGCGTCATCGGCGGCGGGCGGCTGGGCTTCGCCCTGTTCTACAAGCCCGAGCTCTACGCCCAGCTGTTCACCGGCCCGGACAACTTGGCCCTGTTGCGCCTGTGGGACGGCGGCATGAGCTTCCATGGCGGCCTGATCGGCGTCTGCCTGGCCATCTTCCTGCACGCGCGCGCGGTGAAGGCGCCCCTGCTCAGCGTGGGCGATCTCGTCGCTCCGGCCGTGCCCATCGGCCTGTTCTTCGGCCGCATGGCCAACTTCATCAACGGCGAGCTGTGGGGCCGCCCCACCGACGTGCCGTGGGCCGTCCGCTTCTGCAACGACCGCATCATCGACGCCTATGGTTTCTGCCCCGCGGGCGACGCTCCGCGGCATCCCAGCCAGCTGTACGAGGCCGGGCTTGAGGGCCTGTTGCTGTTCGCGATCCTGTGGCTGGCCGTCTGGAAATGGCGCCTCCTGTCCAAGCCCGGCTACGTCACCGGCCTCTTCCTGACGGGCTACGGCCTCAGCCGCGCCCTGCTTGAGACCGTCCGTGAGCCCGACGCCCACATGCCCGAGCTGCTGCGCGGCACGGTCACCATGGGCATGCTGCTGTCCATCCCGATGATCGTGATCGGCGTCTGGCTGATCTGGCGGGCGCGGTCCCGGCCGCCGGTGGTCGCCCCGGTCGAATGACGGAGACGCTGAAAGCCCGGCTGGCGCGCGAGATCGCCCTGACCGGGCCGATGCCCGTCGACGCCTACGTCACCCGCTGCCTGCACGATCCGCAGGGCGGCTATTACGCGACGCGGCCGGCGCTGGGCGCGACCGGCGACTTCATCACAGCGCCGATGGTCAGTCAGATGTTCGGCGAGCTGATCGGTCTGTGGGCGGTCGAGACCTGGCGGCGGCTGGGCGCGCCGGAGCGGCTGCGGCTGGTGGAGGTGGGTCCCGGCGACGGGGCCTTGATGGTCGACGCGCTCCGCGCCGCCCGCGTGGATCCCACCTTCCTCGAGGCCGTCGACCTGGTCCTGATCGAGCCCAGCGCGCCCCTCCGCCAGGTGCAGGCGCGCATGCTGGCCGAAGCCGACGTGCATCCGCGCTGGGTCGCCGACCTGGGTCGGGTGGAGACCGACGCCCCGGTCATCCTGATCGCCAACGAGGTGCTGGACTGCCTGCCCGCGCGTCAGTTCGTCCGCAAGGGGGGCGACTGGCGCGAGCGGTGCGTGGCGGTCGACGAGGCGGGCGAGTTCGGCTTCGTCCTGTCCCCCATCACCGGCGGCTTCCGGCGCCCGGCCTTCGACGTCGCCGACGGGCAGACCGTGGAGATGTCCGCCGCGCAGGCGGGCTTCGGCCGGGCGGTCGCGGAAGTGATCGCCGCCGCGACCGGCGCCGCCCTGCTGATCGACTACGGCCGCGACCGACCCGGCCCCGGCGACACGCTGCAGGCCCTGTCCCGCCACGCGAAGGTGGACCCGCTGGCGAATCCCGGGGCCGCCGATGTGACCCAGTGGGCCGACTTTCCCTCCGTGCTGGAGGCCGCCCTTCACGCGGGCGCCGACGTCACCGGCTGCCTGCCCCAGGGCGAGTTCCTGCGCCGTCTCGGCATCGAGGCCCGCGCGAAATCCCTGGCGACGGCACGGCCCGAGGCCGCCCCCGTCGTCGCGCGCCAGCTGGACCGTCTGACCGCGCCGAACCAGATGGGCGAGCTGTTCAAGGCCTGCGCCGTGTTCGCGCCGCGCAGCCTGGCGGTTCCGGGGTTCGAGCCATGACGCCGGACGCGATCACCCACCCGCTGCTGGAGCGCGCCGGCGTCCGCCACGGCTTCTTCACGCGCGAGGGCGGCGTCTCGACCGGCATCTACGAGGGGCTCAACGCCGGCCTCGGGTCGGCCGACGATCCGGCCGCGGTGCGCGAGAACCGCGCGCGCGTCGCCCGGGCGCTGGGCGGCGAGCTCGGCGATCTTGCGGGGCCCTACCAGATCCACTCGGCCGTCGCCCTGCTGGCCGAGACGGGATGGCCGGACGACCGGCCTGAAGGCGACGCGGTGGCCACCACCACGCCCGGGATCATCTGCGCCGTCCTTACCGCCGACTGCGCGCCCATCCTGTTCGCCGACCCGGTCGCCGGCGTCGTCGCCGCCGCCCACGCCGGCTGGAAAGGCGCGCTGGGCGGGGTGATCCAGTCCACCGTCGACCTGATGAAGACGGCCGACGCCGACCCGGCCCGCATCGTCGCCGTGATCGGCCCCTGCATCGCGCAGGAGAGCTATGAGGTGGACGAGGCCTTCGAGCGCCGGTTCCTGATCGAGGCCCCCGGCAGCGGCCGCTTCTTCCGCCTCGGCGAGCGGCCGGACCGCCGCCTCTTCGACCTGCCCGGATTCGTTCTGTGGCGGCTGGAACAGGCGGGCGTGGGCCAGGCCGCCTGGACCGGGCACGACACACGCCCCGACGCCGCGCGCTTCTACTCCAACCGCCGCGCCTTCCTGCACGGCGAGCCGGACTTCGGCCGGATGATGAGCGCGATCAGGCTGGGGTAGCGCTGCCGCTCACCTCTCGGTACGAGGAGAGGTCGATCCGTTCAGCCCGCCATCGCCAGTTCCGGGACGCGTTCGACCTCCCGCCAGGCGTGGGGGGCGGCCAGAAGGGCGCGGACCAGCTTGTTGTTGATCGCGTGGCCCGCCTTCACGCCCTCGTAGCGGCCCAGAAGGGGCGCGCCGAGCACGTACAGGTCGCCGATGGCGTCCAGCGCCTTGTGCTTCACGAACTCGCGGTCCATCCGCAGGCCGCCGGGGTTCAGGATCTGGTCGCCGTCGATGACCACGGCGTTTTCCAGCGAGCCGCCCCGGGCGAGCCCGGCCTGCCGCAGGGCCTCGACCTCGTGGGCGAAGCCGAAGGTGCGGGCGGCCATGATCTCGCGGCGGAAAGTCTCTTCGTCCACCACGAAATCGACGACCTGATTGCCGATGACCTTCGACGGGAAGTCGATCTCGAAGCGCATCTCGTAGCGATCGCAGGGCAGCAGGACGGCGGACTTGTCGCCGTCTTCGACCCGCACGGGCTCGAGGATCTCGACGTAGCGCACGGCGCGCGGCTGGCGGCGGAATCCGGCCCGGTCCAGCAGTTGCACGAACGGCAGGGCGGACCCGTCCAGGATCGGCAGTTCCGGCCCGTCCACCTCGACGATCGCGTTCGACACGCCCAGGGCGGCGAATGCCGCCATCAGATGCTCGATGGTCGACAGCGTCGTGCCCGCCCCGTTGGCGATCATGGTGTTCAGGCGCGCGTCGACCACGGCCTCGCCCGAGACCGGGATGCGATTGTCGGCGTCGGACACGTCGGTGCGGACGAAGACGATGCCGGTTCCGGTCGGCGCAGGACGCACGGCAAGGCGCACGCGGCGGCCCGTGTGCACGCCGACGCCCGCGATGATCGCGGGGCCCACCAGGGTCTTCTCGCTATGGTCTTCGACGACCGCCACCAGATTTCTCTTCGACTGCGCGTCCGCCTCTGCGTGCGGAATTTCGCCCCACGCTTCCTTAGTCGAAGCGGGTCAAGCCGGTAACCAAAGTCCGGTTTCGGATTGTTTCGGGTTCGAGCCGGGCCAGAAACGCGAAACGCCCCGGCGGGAGGCCGGGGCGTTCGACGGGCTCAGGATGGAATCAGTTCGCCAGTCGTCGCAGGAACGACGGGATCTGCAGGTCGTCCTCGCTCTCCGGCTCAGGCTCATAGGCAGGCTGCAGGGCGGTGGCGCCGCGGGTCGGCGCTTCGGCATGCTGCGAGGTGGTGCGCGACGGCCCGCCGTAGGCCGGGGACTGGGGCGGGCTGCGCTTCTTTCCGAACAGGCTCCACCCCGACTTGCGATGATGGTCCCGGTCGTCCCAGTCGTCCTCGTCGTGAGCCCGGGGCGCCGGCTGCGGCTGGGGCTCGGCCCGGACCTGCGGAGCCGGCGCGTCCATGTAGAGGTCGCCCTGCGAGGCGGCGGGGGCCGAGGCGGCCGGACGGGCTTCGTACTCCTCGACCCACGGATCGACGATCGGCTCCAGCTCGCGCGGGGCTTCCTGACGCGCGACGGGCGCGGGCTCGGCGGCCGGCGCGGCGGCGAAGGTCGGGACGACGGGCTCGCGGCGCGGCTCGGCCGGCCGGATGATCGGCTCGGGCCGCGGCTCGACGCGCGGAGCCGGGGCCTCCATGCGCGGGGCGGGCGTCGGCTGGGTCCGGCCCAGGCCGAGGCCGGTGCGCGAGGTCGACGGTTCGATGGTCTGCTTGACCGCCTCGTCCATGCCGGTGGCGACGACCGAGACGCGGATCTTGCCGTCCAGAGCGGGGTCGAACGCGGCGCCGAAGATGATGTTCGCGTCGGCGTCGACTTCGGCCGAGATGGCGTTGGCGGCTTCGTCGACCTCCAGCAGGGTCATGTCCATGCCGCCGGTGATGTTCACCAGCACGGCCTTGGCGCCCTTCAGACTGGTCTCGTCCAGCAGCGGGTTGGCGATGGCGTTCTGGGCCGCCATCAGGGCGCGGTCGTCGCCCTCGGCCTCGCCCGTGCCCATCATGGCCTTGCCCATCTCGGACATGACCGCGCGCACGTCGGCGAAGTCCAGGTTGATCAGGCCCGGCAGGATCATCAGGTCGGTGATGGAGCGCACGCCCGAGTGCAGGACCTGGTCGGCCATCCCGAAGGCGTCGGCGAAGGTCGTGCGCTCATTGGCGACGCGGAACAGGTTCTGGTTCGGGATGACGATCAGCGTGTCGACGTAGCGCTGCAGCTCGGCGATGCCGGCGTCGGCCAGACGCATGCGGTGACGGCCCTCGAAGGTGAAGGGCTTGGTCACCACGCCGACGGTCAGGATGCCGCGGTCACGCGCCGCCTTGGCGATGACGGGCGCCGCGCCCGTGCCGGTGCCGCCGCCCATGCCGGCGGTGATGAAGACCATGTGGGCGCCTTCCAGGTGCCCGGCGATCGCCTCGGCCGATTCCTCGGCGGCGTTCATGCCGACTTCGGGGTGGGCGCCCGCGCCCAGACCCTGGGTGATGGTCTCGCCCAGCTGGATGCGGCGGTCGGTCTTGGCGAAGCCCAGGTGCTGGGCGTCGGTGTTCGCGACCACGAACTCCACGCCCTCCAGACCGGCGTCGATCATGTTGTTGACGGCGTTGCCGCCCGCCCCGCCGACGCCGAAGACGACGATGCGGGGTTTCAGTTCCGTGGTCTGCGGACGAACCAGCGACAGCGACATGTGAATTTCCGACCTCTAGGACCCTGCCCGACCCGCCAAGCGATCCCCGCCGATTCGCATTGGTTATGAGCGCGTTAAGGAAACACCCCGAACCGTTAACAGGGCGTTACCCGCCTTAGCGCGAGTCGGCCGAAGGCCAAGCGGAGCGGGGCTCCCACGGATCGATTTTCTTCCGCGCAAAGAGAAAGGGCGGCTCTTGCGAGCCGCCCTCCCGTTCTTGTTCGGTGAACCGTCGCTTACCAGGGGCGATAGTTCAGACCGATGTTGAAGCGACGACCGTACGGATCGAAGGTCGAGGCGAAGCCCAGGTAGGGCGGCGGCTCGGCGTCGAAGGCGTTGGTCACGCCGGCGCGCAGGGTCAGGTCGTCGCGGACCTGGTAGCGGACCGAGAAGTCGTTCCGCACGAAGTTGCCCGTCGTCCAGGACGACACCGGATCGATGTCCAGGTCGTTGACCGCGGCCTGTTCCCGCTTCTTGCGCAGGTCCTGCGAGGCCATCCAGTCGGCGGTCCAGGTGACGGACAGACGATCGGTCGGCGACCAGGTCAGGCGCGAGACGAACTCGGTGCGCGGGAAGAAGACGTTCGTGGTGGAGTCCGAGAAGAAGTTCGGGTCCGCCGGGTTGGTGAAGTTCTTCTGCTCGATCAGCCACAGGCCGCCGAGGCTCCAGTTGAACGTACCGATGTCCCAGCCGAACGCTTCATACGCGTCGAGGCGGTAGTTGATGGTGAAGTCCAGACCGCGCGTCTCCAGCTTGGCGTTATTGATGCCCGCCAGGATGAAGCCGCCGACCGGGTCGCCGTTGGGACGACCGACCTTGAAGTTGTTGAACGGATCGACGTTGGCGTTCGGGTTCTCACGGAACACGAAGGCGCAGGTGATCGGGTTCGGGGTCGAGCCCGACGACACGCAGTCGTTGGCCAGGAACTGGCCGGACGGGGTGATGATCACGTCCTCGATGGTGATCTCGTAGTAGTCGAGGATGATCGACAGGTCCGGGAAGAACCGGGGCTGCAGCACCGTCGAGAAGGTGAACGACTCCGCGGTCTCCGGACGCAGGTTCGGGTTCGGACCCAGCGAGGAGGCGATGCCCGACGAGTAGAAGGGCTCGAAGTCGTCCGCCGTGGACACCGTGGTCTGGCCGAAGTCGTAGCTCAGACCCTTGGCGGCGGCCAGGGTGGTGCAGTTGGCGATCCGGTTGGCCTTGATCGTGGCGTCCGTCACCGTGGCGATCACGCGGGTGTCGCAGGGATCCACGAAGCCGTTGACGAAGGTCTGGCTGAACGGACGGTCCGTTTCCTGCAGGTTCGGCGCGCGGAACGAGGTGTTGAAGCTGGTCTTGAAGGTGATGTCCGGGATCGGACGATAGACCAGGTTCACGCCGTACACGTCGCCCGAGCCGGCCTTCGAATAGTCGAAGGCGCGGAATGAGCCGGACAGTTCGGCGTACTCGCCCAGCCAGCTGTCGCGCAGCAGCGGGATGGCCACCTCGGCGAAGAACTCGTTCGAGTCGTACTCGGCCGGCAGGAAGTCGGCGCCGGTGTTCAGCTGCAGCACGCGGCCGGCGGTGTCGCGGCTGCGGCCGATGCCTTCCGTGTATTCACGACGGTACTCGGCGCCCAGGGCGAAGCCGATCGGGCCGGCGCCCCACATGTCCCAAAGGTCGCCGCCGAAGGACAGGATGGCGGCTTCCTGCTCGTTGGTCTCACGCACGTTGATCGCGGCGGTGATGTACTCCAGGGCCTCTGGGCTCTGGTTGCCGGCGCCGAACACGTTCAGCGGCACGCAGCCGGCCACTTCCGGGTTCGTGCCGGGGTCCGTGTAGACCGTGGTCGTCGTGTTCGGATTCTGCTCGGCGACCGGAAGGCCCATGGCGTCGATCAGCTGCACGCGGCAGACGATCTCGCCCGGGCGACCGTTTACGATGCCGGCGGTGTCCACCACGGAATCCATCGCGTGACCGAAGCGGATGGCGTCGGGGCCCACCTCACGGTTGACGTTGTTCATCTCGCCGTAGACGTACGAGAAGCTCCAGTTGAAGTTGTCGATGAAGGCCAGACGGTCCATGCCGCCGTCCAGCGCCGCGACGTACCGGGTGATCTCGCGGTTGTTGGTCTGGTTTCGGTCGATGCCGAAGCCGCGGTGGTTGGCGATCTGACCCGTGCGGATGACGGTCGGAGCGCCGTCGGAGGTGGTGGTCGGCGGGCCGTAAGCCTGGAACGTGTTCGCGGCGATGGCTGCGGCCACGTTGGCCGGCAGGAAGGCGTTGTCCAGCCGGGTGGTGAACGTCGCGGTGCCCTGGATGATGCCGGGGCTGGTCGGACCGGTGAATAGGTTCGTGACGAAGATGTCCCAGAAGGACTTCTGGCCGACGTCGAAGGCGTCCTCGGTGGTGTACTTGGCCTCCAGCGACAGGCGCACGTCTTCGGTGACGTCGAAGTTGGCGCCGACCTGATAGCGCTGCGACTCCTGGAACGGGAAGTAGGACCTCTGGTTGAAGCTCGTGAGGTTCGCCGTCTCCCCGTCCCCGCCGATGTTCCACGGACGGTTCAGGCCGGTGGTGCCGATCCGCTGGCCGAAGTCGGCCAGACGGGCCGTCGTGCCGTCGTACCAGTAGGTGTAGCCCGGGGCCACGGCGAAGCAGTTGGCCGAGCTCGACTGGGCCGGGCAGTTGCCGAACGGCACGTCCGGATCGGTCGTCCGGCTCGGGCGCTGCATGTTGGCCAGGGTGGTCGAACCCCACACCGGGCGATCCAGACGGCGGGCGTCATAGAACTGACCGATGTCCAGGAAGCCGTCCGTGGCCGGACCGATCGCGGCGTTCGTCGGGTCCGCGTCGATGCCCAGACGGATGCGCCCGTCGCGCAGGTGGTTCATGTGTTCGCCGTACACCTCCTCGCTCCGCTCGTACTCGGCGTGCGCATAGAGATTGAGGCGGTCGTCCAGCAGGTTGACGCCGACCAGGGCCGAGATGCGGCGCGAATCGGCCGCGCCGCCCTGGACCAGCTGGCCGTAGTTGGCGTCGATCTCGAGACCTTCGAAGTCCTTGCGCAGGACGTAGTTGACCACGCCCGATACGGCGTCGGCGCCGTAAACCGACGAGGCGCCGCCGGTGATGATCTCGATGTTCTCGATCAGCAGACGCGGAATGACCGACACGTCGACGGCCAGGACGCCGGCCTGCGAACCCACGTGGCGACGACCGTCGACCAGCGTCAGGGTGCGGCCCGAGCCCAGCGAGCGCAGGTTGGCGAACTCGAGGCCGCCGTCGTTCAGGTTGGAGCCGGTGGTGTCCGAAGGAACCAGCGAGTTCGACAGGGCCGGGATGGTGGCCAGATAGTCCACCACGGTGGCCAGACCGGTATCCAGCAGTTGCTCGCGCTGAACCTGGATCAGAGGGGCCGGCGCGTTGGCCGGATCGCGACGGATGCGCGAGCCGGTGACGACGATTTCCTCGACCTCGGTGGTCTGCGGATCCTGAGCCGGAGCCTCCTGCGCGAAGGCCGGAGCGGCGGCGGCCGCCATGACCCCGGCGAGGATGGTAGTTCCGAAGAGATGCTTGCGCTTCAACAGCATGTGTCTGGCCCCAATCAGAAATAAGGTGTGCAACGACGCAGGGCCCGCTCCCACAGGCTGCGTCCCCACCGTGCACGCTAGCAGCAAAGACCCCGGCCACAAGGCTTTGTGGCCTGATCGTGACCACTGAGCGCCGCAGATGTTACAATCCGGACACACTCTCGCCATGTGCGCGAAATGAACGCCTCCGCGGCGGCGCGTCACGGGACTGCGCCTTGCCCGGGCGGCGTCAGAGGTTGTCGCGCAGCCAGCCCGCGACCCGCGCCGTCAGGCCGCCCGCCTGGGCTCGTGGCGCGTCGCCTGCGCCGATCTGTCGCGCCATCAGCTTGCGGGCCGACACCGACTCGCGGGGACCGTAGGCGGCGCGCAGCAGCACGCCCGCCGCGGCGCAGAAGGCGGGCCCCGACGCGGCGTCCGCGAGGTGCGGCGCCCGGAACGGGCGGGCCAGGCGAACGGGGCGGTCGAACACGCGCAGCGCCAGTTCGCGCACGCCGTTCAGCTGGCTGGCCCCGCCGGTCAGAACCACGCCGGCGCCGGGCTCGGGCCCCACGCCCGCCGCCTTCAGCCGGTCGCGGATCAGCTCCAGCGTCTCTTCCACCCGCGGCGCGATGACGGTCTTCAGCATGGCGCGGGGCACGTGCACCGTGGCGGCGTCGGGGTCTTCCCCCCGCTGCGGCGCCTCCAGCATCTCGCGGTCCTCGTTGGCGCTGGCCATGGCCGAACCGTGCAGCGTCTTCAGGCGCTCGGCGCCGGCGCGCGAGGTCGACAGGCCGCGCGCGACGTCCGCCGTCACGTGGTCGCCGCCGACGTTCAGCCCGTCGACGTGCAGCAGGCTCCGACCGCCCCACACCGCCGCCGAGGTCACGCCCGCGCCCATGTCGATGCAGACGCAGCCCAGGTCCATCTCGTCCTCTTCGAGGGCCGCCAGCGACGAGGCGAGAGGCGCGGCCACCACGCCCTGCAGATCGAGATGCGCCAGTTCCATGCAGTGGCTCAGCGCGGCGAAGGTCGCCTCGGCCATCGACACGACCAGCAGGTCCAGCCCCAGGGTCCGGCCCTTCATGTTGCGCGGATCGCGCAGGCCGCGCGCGCCGTCCACCGACCAGGCCACCGGCATGACGTGGATCGGCCGGCGGTCGGGCATGCGGATCTCGTCCAGCGCCAGGGCGATGGCCCGCGCCAGATCGGCGTCTCCGACGGGGTTTGCGCCAAGCGACACCCGGGTCTGCACCCGGCGGCTGCGCATCTGACCGATGGAGGTGGTGACCACGACGCCGGACACCGGCGAGGCGGCGGCGCGCTCGGCCCGCTCCACCGCGCGGCACACGGCCTGGGCCGCCTCCTCCATGTTGATCAGGGCCCCGCCCTGCACGCCGCGCGACTGCACGTGGCCGAACCCGGCGACGCGCACCGTACGGTCGGCATGGCGAGCCCCCTCGGGCTTCATGATGAAGCAGGCGACCTTCGACTGGCCAAGGTCCAGCGCCGCCGTCACCGGCGCGCGGCCGGCCGTTCCTTCCAGCTCAAGCTTACGCGGACGCACCCGACGCTCCCTCTTCCGGCGGAACGGCCCCCGCCGCTCCGTCGCGAACCACCACCGCGCCCGCCGTGCGCAGATCCACCAGATCGAAGCCGCGCTCGAACAGGCCGCGCCGCGCGTCCAGACCGTCCAGGGCGATCAGCGCCGCCTCCTCGTCCTGCGCCGGCAGGCGGATCAGGGCGCCGTCCTTCAGCCGCACGTCCCAGCGCCGCTCGTCCACGCGCACCAGAGCGTCGACCCGGGCCGCCAGTCGCGGCCGCTCGGCGATCAGGGGCAGGATGGCCGGCGCGGCCGCGTCGGCCCCCTCGCCCACGACCAGAGGCAGCTCGGCGTGGGCGCCCGCGTCCGCCCCCGGGATCGGCCTGCCGGATCCGTCGATCACCCACGCCCGCTCGCCGTCCTGCCAGACGGCCAGACGGTCGTGCTCGGCCACCTGCACCATCAGCAGATCGGGGTACAGACGCACCACACGGACTTCGCGCACCCAGCCGACGGTCCGCACGCGGTCGGCGACCGCATCCAGGTCCAGCGTCGTCATGGGCGCGTCCAGCGTCAGGTCCAGCGCCGCCTGCACCTGGGGCCGCACCGCCGCGCTGGCGCCCTCGATCCGCACGCGCTTCAACCTCAGGCCCATCGCCGCCGTGGCGTCGCCATAGGCGCCGGAGGCGGCCTCGCCCAGCTTCTCCGCCCGCGAGCCGGTCGCCATCACCAGCGCCAGCACCGCCACGCCCGCCGCGATGGAGATCACCACCGCGCGCGGCGACAGATCCAGCCGTCCGATCGCCGCCAGCTTGCCCGGCACGCCGCCCGCCGGTCCGCGCGACGGCCGACGCTTCGGCGCGGGTCCGCGCGGCGCGCCGCCCCGGCCGCCGCCACGCCCCTCCTGCCGCCGGCCGCCGCGAACTACCGCGGGCATGAGGCGTCCTCCACCATCCAGGTCACAAGGTCTTCGAACCCGATCCCCACGTGCGCGGCCTGCTCAGGGACGAGCGAGGTCGGCGTCATGCCGGGCTGGGTGTTGACCTCCAGAAGGACCAGATCGTCCTTAATGCCGTCATAACGGAAGTCCGCCCGCGACACGCCGCGGCAGCCCAGCGCCGCGTGCGCCTTCTCGGCCAGCCGCAGACAGGCCTCGAACACCGCCTCCGGCAGCTCCGCCGGCAGCCGGTGGGTCGATCCCCCCGGGGCGTACTTGGCCTCGTAGTCGTAGAATCCCTTGGCCGGCGTGATGTCCGTGACCGTCAGGGCCCGCGGGCCCGAAGCCTCGTCCAGCACGGTGACGCACAGCTCCTTGCCGGCGATGAAGGGCTCGACCATCACCTGCTCGCCGTAGGTCCAGCCGTCGGCGCCGACCTCGGCCACCGGCGCCTCGCCCTCGCGGACCAGATAGACGCCGACTGAAGAGCCCTCGGCGTTGGGCTTGATGACGTAGGGCGGCGGGATCACGTGGCCGGCCCCGACCGCGCGCCGGTCGAACAGGCCGCCGCCCGGAACCGGCACGCCCGCGGCCTTCAGCACCGCCTTGGATTTGTCCTTGTCCATCGTCAGCGCCGACGGCAGCACGCCGGAGTGGGTGTAGGGGATCTGCAGCGTCTCCAGGATGCCCTGGACGCAGCCGTCCTCGCCCCATTCGCCGTGCAGGGCGTTGAAGACCACGTCCGGCCGGATCAGGCCGCTGAGCACGTTGGACAGGTCCCGCCCGGCGTCGACCTCGGTGACCTGAAAGCCCGCGCGCCGCAGCGCGGCGGCGCATTCGCGGCCGGAGACCAGCGACACCTCGCGCTCGGACGACAGCCCGCCCATCAGGACGGCGACGTGGGTGTCGGCGGGATTGCGGGACATCGGAACACTCGGGCGCGGGCGAAGCGCCTGTTTCGACCCGGCTTGGTTTACGCCCGGTTTACCGAGACGAAGATTCCCTGAATCCGCGCCGGATCAGCCCGGCCGCCCGATCCGCTTGATCTCCCAGTCCAGCCGGACGCCGGTCTTCGCCAGGACGTCGGCGCGCACCGCGTCTCCCAGGCCCTCGATGTCGGCCGCGGTGGCCTCGCCGGGATTGATGATGAAGTTGGAATGCAGCTCGCTGAACTTCGCCCCGCCGCCGGTGACGGCGTGCAGCTTCCCGCGCCAGCCGGCCTCGTCGACCAGTTTCCACGAAGAATGCCCGGGCGGGTTCTTGAAGGTCGAACCGCCGGTCTTCTCGCGGATCGGCTGGGTCTGCTCGCGACGGCCGGTGATCTCGTCGATGCGGGCCTGCACGGCCTCGGGCGCGTCCGGAGTGCCGCGGAAGGTCGCCTCGACCCAGATGATCTCGTTCTCCGGAACATCGGAGTGGCGGTAGGTGTAGCCGAAGTCGGCCAGCGAAAAGTCCACCCGCTCGCCGCGTCGGTTCAGGCCCCAGGCGGAAACGAGCACATCCTTCGTCTCGGCGCCGTAGCAGCCGGCGTTCATCGTCAGCGCGCCGCCGATCGTGCCGGGTATGCCGGCATAGAACTCCAGCCCCGCGATCCCCGCCTTCGCCGACGCCTTGGCCACCATGGCGTCCAGCGCGCCCGCGCCCGCCGTGATGGTTTCGCCCTCCGCCGCCACCTGTCCCCAGGCCCGGCCGGCGAGACGGACCACCACGCCCTCGACCCCGCCGTCTCGTACGATGACGTTCGACCCAACGCCCAGCACCGTCAGCGGCACGGACGGGTCCAGCGCCTTCAGGAACTCCGCCAGATCCTCGGCGTCGGCCGGAATGAACAGCGCGTCCGCCGCCCCGCCCACCCGGAACCAGGTGTAGGGCCCCAGCGGCTCGTCTCGCAGCACCTTGCCGCGCACCTCGGGCAGGATCACTTGGCCGCCTCCAGCTGCCCCGGCAGGGCGTAAGCCCACTGGGTGATGTCGCCGGCGCCCAGCAGGACGACCAGATCGCCCGACTTCGCCTCGGCCTTCACGATGTCCGCCAGCGACGCCGGCCCCTCCAACGCCTGCACCGAGCGGTGGCCGAAGCGGCGGATGCCGTCGACCAGGGCGTGCTTGTCCACGCCCTCGATCGGCTGCTCGCCCGCCGCATAGACGTCGGCCACGATCACCGCGTCGGCGTCGGAGAAGCAGGTGGAGAAGTCCTCCATCAGGTCCCTCAGGCGCGTGTACCGATGCGGCTGCACAACCGCGATCACGCGGCCGGGGTCGTCGCCCCGGTTCGCCACCTGCCGCGCCGCCTTGAGCACGGCGGCGATCTCGACCGGATGGTGCCCATAGTCGTCGACCACGCGCACGCCGCTCACCACGCCGGTCGTGGTGAAGCGCCGCTTGACCCCGCCGAAGCCGGCCAATCCCTCGCGGATCGCCTCGTGCGACACGTCAAGTTCCAGCGCCACGGCGATGGCCGCCAGCGCGTTCGAGACGTTGTGCCAGCCGGCCATGGGCAGGTGCAGGCCCTCGATCCGCTCAGGTTCCTCCAGCGCGGCGACGCCCGGGCGCTGGATCAGCACGTCGAACCGGCACCCGTCCGGCCCCATGTCGCAGGCGTCGGCGCGCACCATGGCCTGGGGGTTCAGCCCGTAGGTGACCAGCCGTCGGTTGTCGATCGACGCCACCAGCCGCTGCACCTCCGGGTGGTCCAGACAGACCGCCGCGAAGCCGTAGAAGGGGATGTTCTCCACGAAGTCGCAGAAGGCTTTCCGCACCCCGTCGAAGTCGCCCCAGTGGTCCAGATGCTCCGGATCGATGTTGGTGACGATCGCCACCGTCGACTTCAAGCGCAGGAAGCTGCCGTCGCTCTCGTCGGCTTCGACCACGATCCAGTCGCCGTCGCCGACCTTCGCATTCGTCCCGTACGCGTTGATGATGCCGCCGTTCACCACCGTCGGGTCCAGCCCCCCGGCGTCCAGAATGGCCGCGACCATGCTGGTGGTCGTGGTCTTGCCGTGCGTGCCGCCCACCGCGATCGAGAACTGCAGTCGCATCAGCTCGGCCAGCATCTCGGCGCGCCGCACGATCGGGATGCGCCGCTCGCGGGCCGCCCGCATCTCGGGATTGTCCGCCTTCACGGCGGTGGAATGGACCAGGGCCGAAACGCCCTCGCCCACGTTCCCGGCGTCGTGGCCGATGAAGATGCGCGCGCCCAGCTTCTCCAGCCGCTCGGTGTTGGCCGACGGCTTCGCGTCCGAGCCCTGCACCTGATAGCCGATCTTCAGCATGATCTCGGCGATGCCGCTCATGCCGATGCCGCCGATGCCCACGAAGTGGACGGGGCCGAGCTGGAACGGGACGGGGCGAAGGCGGGCGATCATCACGGCGTCTTAGCGGCCGGCGCGGTCGGCGCAAGGGCGGGACCTGACGGTTTCTGGCGTCGCACGTCAGGTCTCTGGACGAACACGGAAATCTCCCGTTCTCTCGCCGCGGCAATCATCGTTGGGGAACTCGACATGCGTCTGATCATCGCCTCGGCGGCCCTCGCCCTGTTCGCCGCGCCCGCCTCCGCCCAGGTCTTCGCCGTCGATCAGCGCGTGCCGCTGAAGGTCGTGGGCGACACCGACGAGTTCGTGACGCTGGCCCAGATCGCGCCGGGCGGAGCGGCGCCGGGCGGACCATTCGACTCATGGGTCTGGACCTTCATGCGGGCCCCGCAACTGACCGGAGCCGCCCGCTTCGACGCCAGCGCCGTTCTCACCCGCTTCGACTGCCGCGCCGGCACCCGCCAGCGCCTCAGGTACGAGTTCTACCTGGGCGAGGTGGCGGTCAACGACACGGCCCATGACGAAGCCCCGGCCCGGCCGGTTGCGGGCTCTCCCGAAGCCGCCGCCCTGCGGACCGTCTGTGAGCCGACGTTCCAGCCGGCGTCCGCCGTGTATCCGAACGGCGCGCGGGGAGTCCGTCGGCAGGTGCAACAGTTCTGGAGCGCGGTGGCGTCCGACGCGTCGGGCTGGGCTCTGGACCGTCAGGCGCCGCTGAAGCCGACGGCCGAGACGGGAGAGGCGCTGGGGTTCGTTGAGGTTCCGGCAGACGGCCGCGCCCCTCCCGCGCCGTTCGAAGCCTGGACCTGGACCTTCACGAAGCAGATGCGGCCCGGCTCGGACGGCGCCTGGAACGGGGTGGCCGTCCTGACGCGGTACGACTGCGCGGCCGGCACGCGCCGGGCGCTGCGCATGCAGTTCTATCAGGGCGAGACCCTGATCCACGAGATGGACGCCCCGGCGGAGCCCGCCGCGGCGCCTTCCGCCGGTTCCATGGAAGACTTCGCGCTGAAGACCGCGTGTGATCCGGCGTTTCAGGCCAACATGCCGGTCGACCGGCGCGGGGCCCGCGCCGTCCGCACCTCCGTCGCCGGCTACTTCGCCTCGTTGCGCTGACGGTCAACCCCGCCTTAACCGTGATGATTCAGGACTGACGGCTCAGTTTCCTTCCGGGGCCGTCATGTCCGAACTTCCCTTCGATCAGGTCCTGCGCGGCGACTGCCTTGCGGTGCTGCGGACCCTGCCGGACGCCTCGGTGGACATGGTCTTCGCCGACCCGCCCTACAATCTCCAGCTGGGCGGCGACCTGCTGCGGCCGGACAATTCGAAGGTCGACGCGGTCGACGACGACTGGGACAAGTTTTCGGACTTCGCCGCCTACGACGCCTTCACCCGCGCCTGGATGGCCGAGTGCCGGCGCGTGCTGAAGCCCGACGGCACGATCTGGGTGATCGGCAGCTATCACAACGTCTTCCGCCTGGGCGCGGCGATCCAGGACCTTGGCTTCTGGGTCCTGAACGACGTCATCTGGCGCAAGTCCAACCCCATGCCGAACTTCAAGGGCACGCGCTTCACCAATGCGCACGAGACCCTGATCTGGGCCGCGCGCAGCCGCGAGCAGAAGCGCTACACCTTCAACTACGACGCGCTGAAGGCCTTCAACGAAGACGTGCAGATGCGGTCCGACTGGACCCTGGCCCTGTGCACCGGCGAGGAGCGCATCAAGGGCGAGGACGGCAGGAAGGCCCATCCGACCCAGAAGCCCGAGGCCCTGCTGCACCGCGTCCTGCTGGCCGCGTCGAAGCCCGGCGACGTGGTGCTGGATCCCTTCTTCGGCACCGGCACCACCGGGGCCGCGGCCAAACGGCTGGGCCGCCGCTGGATCGGCATCGAGCGGGACGCGACCTATGCGAAGGTCGCCGAGGACCGCATCGCCGCCGTCGTTCCGGCGAATCCGGAAGACCTCGCCGTCATGGGCTCCAGGAAGCAGGAACCCAAGGTGCCGTTCGGCGCCCTGGTCGAGGCCGGGCTGCTGCGTCCCGGCGACCGCCTGTACTGCCCCAGGGGCGAGCGCGAGGCGCGCGTGCGCGCCGACGGCTCCCTGATCGCCGGTTCGCTGACCGGCTCCATCCACAAGCTCGGCGCCCTGATGGAGAACGCGCCGGCCTGCAACGGCTGGACCTATTGGCGCTTCAAGACCGATCAGGGACTGAAGCCCATCGACGCCCTGCGCGCCGAAATCCGCGCCGCGATGCAATGACGGCTTCCGGACATAGCAGCTTCGCTGTAACAGGCTGAACTTGCATCCGAAAAAGTGAACGCGTCCGACGGGAACGCGGGACGGCCTCCACGCTTTATTGCAGCGCCGCATTTCCGCGTCGGGATCCGTCATCATGAAGATCGCCCAGGTCACTCCGCTGTACGAGGCCGTCCCCCCGAAACTCTACGGCGGGACCGAACGCGTGGTGGCTCATCTGACCGACGCGCTGGTCGATCTGGGCCATGACGTCACCCTGTTCGCCTCCGCCGACGCGGAGACGAAAGCGCGGCTGGTGCCCGTGCGCGACCAGGCCATCCGCCTCGATCCCGCGCCGCTGAAGTCGGACCTCGCCGCGCACATGACCATGCTGTCCGAGGTCCTGACGCGCGCCGACCAGTTCGACGTGATCCACTTCCATACGGACATGGTCCACTTCCCCTTCTTCTCGAAGTGCGCGGACAAGACCCTGACGACGCTGCATGGCCGGCTCGACCTCAAGGACCTGGCCGGTGTGTACGCCCGCTGGAACGAGTTCGCCCTGGTCTCGATCTCCGACGACCAGCGCCGGCCGCTGCCCTTCGCCAACTACGCCGCGACGGTGCACCACGGCATGCCGGCCGAGCTGTACGTCCACTCGGCGCAGTCGCAGGGCTATTTCGCCTTCCTGGGCCGCATCTCGCCGGAGAAACGGCCTGACCGCGCGATCGAGATCGCCACGCGCCTGGGCCGCCCGCTGAAGATGGCGGCCAAGGTCGACTCCGCCGACAAGGTCTATTGGGAGACCGTCATCAAGCCGATGGTCGACGCCAATCCGCTGGTCGAGTTCATCGGCGAGATCGGCGACCACCAGAAGTCGGCCTTCCTCGGCGGGGCCGAGGCCCTGTTGTTCCCGATCGACTGGCCGGAGCCCTTCGGTCTTGTGATGATCGAGGCCATGGCCTGCGGCACGCCGGTGATCGCCTTCCGCTGCGGCTCGACGCCCGAGGTGATCGAGGACGGCGCCACGGGCTTCATCGTCGACACGATGGAGGAGGCCGTCTCCGCCGCCGGACGCGCCCACCTGCTGGATCGCGACGCCATCCGCGCCCGGTTCGAACTGCGCTGGTCGGCCACGGCCATGGCGCGGCGCTATCTGGACGTCTACGGCGAGCTTCTGGCCCGCCGACCGTTCGGCAAGCCCGTGCCCGCCCCGGACGCCTTCATGCTGAACGCGACCGCGGCCCGCGAACATCTGGCCGCCACGGCCTGAAACCGACCCGGCGTCGCCGCATTCTGTCGGGGACCCGCCTCATCGCCTCCGCATTCCGCGGTCACGAAGAGGCGTCTCCGTCAGCGGCCGGGATTCTCATGGACGACGCCTATTCGGTGCAGACCACGGCTCTGGACAGCGGCCTCGAGATGGGCGAGCCCGAGCCCGTCGAACAGCTGCAGGCGCTGAAGAGCGGCAACGCCTTTCTGGTCGCCGACGCCTGGGGCGACGTGAAGTCGGGGGCCGACGGCCTGTTCGACGAGGACACCCGGATCCTGTCGCGGCTGATGCTCAGGGTCGGCGGCCAGCGGCCGTCGCGGCTGACGTCCGGCGTCAGTCAGGACAACGTCTTCTTTACCTTCCACGGCACCAACCGGCCCCTGCCGCCCATGGGCGGAAAGCAGGCGCCGGGCGGCATCCTGCATCTGGAGCGGCGGCGCTTCCTGTGGGACCGACGCCTGTTCGAACGCATCCGCGTCACCAACCACGGTGGCGAGGACGTGATGCTGCCGCTCGAGGTCGAGTACGGCGCCGACTTCGTCGACATCTTCCAGGTCCGCGGAACGCCCCGCGAGAAATCGGGAACCACTCACCAGCCGATCATCGACGGCCGTCGCGTCACCTTCGCCTATGACGGGCTGGACGGCGTCTCCCGCACGGGCTGTCTCTGTTTCTCCGAGCCGCCTCACCGGATGTCGGACCGCAAGGCCGAGTTCATGCTGACGCTCCCCCGCGGGCGCCGCCTCGACCTGTTCCTCGAATGCGGGCCCGACCGGTGCGAGCCGCCGACGGCCGAGCGCTTCCGCCGTCACGCCGTCCAGGCCCGACTGGCCATGCGGGCAAAGCGACGCCGCGGCGCCTCCGTCCGCGGTCCGCGCAGCCCGCGGTTCAACGACTGGCTTGACCAGAGCCGCGCGGACGTCGCCCTGCTGACCACCGACCTGCCGACGGGCCCCTATCCGTACGCGGGCACGCCGTGGTTCTCCACGCCCTTCGGCCGCGACGGCATCATCACCGCCTGGCAGATGCTGTGGCTGGACCCCAGCCTTGCCAAGGGCGTCCTGACCTATCTGGCCGCGCGTCAGGCCACCGAACGCTCGGCCTTCCAGGACGCCGAGCCCGGGAAGATCATGCACGAGACCCGGCGCGGCGAGATGAGCGCGCTGGGAGAGGTGCCCTTCGGCCTCTACTACGGCGGGGTCGACACCACCTGCCTGTTCGTGGCCCTCGCCGGGGCCTATGCCCGGCGCACCGGCGATCTCGACCTGATCCGGACCATCTGGCCCAACCTGCTGGCCGCCGCCGGCTGGATCACCGGTCCGGCGGACATGACCGGCGACGGCTTCGTGCGCTACGCCCGCGCCGCCGAGACGGGCCTGTCGAACCAGGGCTGGAAGGATTCGTACGACTCCATCTTCCACGCCGACGGGCGCTTCCCGGAGGGGCCCGTCGCGCTCGTCGAGGTGCAGGGCTACGCCTTCGCCGCCTTCCAGGCCCTGGCCGACCTGTCCAACGTTCTGGGCGAACCCGACGCGGCGAAATGGGCGGAGCGGGCCGAGACGATGCGCGCGCGGGTCGAGGAGAAGTTCTGGCAGGACGATCTGGGCTGGTACGCCGTCGCCCTGGACGGACAGGGCGCGCCCTGCCGTGCGATCGGGTCGAACCCCGGCCACCTGCTGTTCTGCGGCCTGCCGTCCGCCGAGCGCGCCCGGATCGTGTCGCGCCGCCTGATGAGCGCCCAGTTCCGCTCCGGCTGGGGCCTGCGCACCCTTGCGACGGGTCAGGCGCGGTACAATCCGATGAGCTATCACAACGGCTCGGTCTGGCCGCACGACACCTCGCTGTGCGCCGCCGGCATGGCGCGCTATGGCGAGCGTCAGGCGGTCGCCCTGCTGCTGTCCGAAATCTACGCCGCCGCCGCCCATTTCCACCTGCGGCTGCCCGAGCTGTTCTGCGGCTTCGAGCGCCAGACGGGCGAGCCGCCCATCGCCTACCCCGTCGCCTGCCTGCCGCAGGCCTGGGCCGCCGGCTCGGTCTTCCTGATGCTGCAGGCGGCGCTGGGCGTCTCGATCGACGCCTTCGACGGCCGCGTCGACGTCGACGACCCCGTGCTGCCGCCCGGGATCGAGCGTCTCAACGTCTGGAACCTGAAGGTCGGCGACGCCCGTCTGGACCTCGCCTTCCGCCGACTCGACCACCACACGGTGGTCACCAGTCAGAACCGCGAAGGCCCGGTGCGTCTGAGGCAGTCCCGCTAGGTTCGGACGCCCCTGGACGATCCCGCCGCACTTACCTGGAGACTGTGCAGCGAAAGGTCCTGGCCCAATCCCCGTTCCAGCGCCTTGCGGAACACGGTCGGCAGGGCCGTCCGGGCCGCCTCGACCCCGGTCCAGACCAGATCGCCCTCGCCCGGCCCGACGCGCACGTCGAGCGTCAGGCGGAAGTGGGTGAAGACGTGGACGACCGCCCCCGCCTCGCGCCACGGTCCCGGGCCGGGCGCGGCGTCCTCGCCACCGCCCCAGCCCGAGGTGGGCAGGCCCAGCATGCCGCCCAGCAGGCCCTTGTCCGGTCGGCGCGTCAGCCCGACGCGGCCGGCGGGATCCAGCGCCACCCACGCCACGCCCGCGCGCTCCGGCTTCGCGCCCTTCGCCGCCCTGACCGGGAACCGCTCCGGCGCGCCCGAGGCGAACCCGGCGCACCACGTCGAGACCGGGCAGCGTCCGCACTCCGGCGAGCGCGGCCGGCACACCATCGCGCCCAGATCCATCAACGCCTGGGCCCAGTCGCCCGGCCGGTCGTCCGCCGTCAGCCCCTCGGCCAACCGCCTCAATGCAGGCCGCGCCGCGGGCACGGGCGTCTCCACCGCGAACAGCCGCGCCATCACCCGCTCGACGTTGCCGTCCACCACGTTGGCCGCCCGGCCGAAGGCGATCGCGGCCACCGCGGCCGCGGTGTAGGGCCCCAGTCCGGGCAGGGCGCGCAGCCCTTCCTCCGTGTCCGGGAAGACGCCGCCGCGCTCCCGCGCCACGGCCCGCGCGCAGGCCAGCAGGTTGCGGGCGCGCGCGTAGTAGCCCAGCCCCGCCCACGCCCCCATCACGTCCGCGTCGTCGGCCGCCGCCAGAGCCGACACCGTCGGCCAGCGCCGGGTGAAGGCCTCGAAATAGGGCGCGGCGTGAACCGTCGTGGTCTGCTGCAGCATCACCTCCGACAGCCAGACCCGATAGGGATCGACCGCCGCGCCCGACCCCGGCGGCGCCCGCCAGGGCAGGGTCCGCGCGTGGGCGTCGTACCAGTCCAGCAGGGCGCGGCGCAGCGAAGCGGGATCCATCGCTCCACCCCTAGCCGCTCACGGGCGCGCGACAAGCCCGGCGTTCGCGGCTATGAAAATCGCATGCGCCGCCCCCTGCCGACCGAAGCCGAAGCGCGCGAGATCCTCGCCCGCCGCCGCACGCGTCCGGCGCCCCGCCCCGCGCCGCGCGCCGGCCGGGCGCTGCAGGACTTCATCCGGGAGATGGACCAGAAGCTGGGCCGCGGCGCGGGAGCGCTGGAGCCGCGCTGGCGCGAGATCGTCGGCGAGCGTCTGGCCCGCGTCTGCCGGCCCCGGAAGCTGACCCGGGGCCGCGACGGCAGGGGCGGGACGCTGGAGCTGCGCGTCGCCGGGGCGGCCGCCCTTCTGGTCCAGCACCAGGCCGAGGAGATCCTGGGCAAGGTGAACCTGTTCCTCGGTGCCGGCGCGGTCGAAAAGCTGCGCATCGCCCAGGGGCCGGTGAAGCCCTTGGCCGAACCGACGGCCCGCCCCGCGCGGCCGAAGGGCCCGCCGCCGCTCAGCGCCGCGGAAGAGGCGGAGCTCAAGGCCGCGACCGCTTCCGCACCCGGTCCACTTGCCGAGGCGCTCGCGAAGCTGGGGCGTGCGGTCCGGTCGACCGACCGCTGATGGGGCCGCTCTTCTCCGGCATTCTCGTCCTGATGGTCGCCAGCACGGTGCTCGTGATCGCATTCTGCGCCGCCAAACTGTTTCTGTCGTGGAGGGATGCCGTCATCTCGGCCGCGTTGTTCACCGTGTTCAGCGGCCTGGGCACGCTCTTAGGCTTGTTCGGCCAAGCCGTCTGGCTGCCTCCGACTCTCGAAGCTGGCCAGGCTGGTACGTATCTGGCGATCAGTCTCGCATGCGGCCTCATCTCAGGCCTCGGTGCAGTTGCGATTTTTGTGGCAAGACGCCGTTCGCGCTAACTGCGCACTTGACCTTTTTCCGCCGCACCTGTTCTCGAAAGCTTCGGATCGCGCGCTTCGTCGGGAATCGCGCGACGATCCTCGTCCGCATCACGGGAAATCCGCCATGTCCGCTTCGCGCACCCCCTTCCGCTTCGCCGCCATGAGCCGCCGGGCGGCCATCACCGGCGCGGCGCTGGCCGCCATGGCCCTGTCGGCCTGCGGAGGTTCCGGCGGCGCGGGCGCGGCCGAGGGCGACATGGCCAAGGGCGCCGCCGAGGGGGCCAAGGTCACCCTGGTCGAGTACGCCTCGGTCACCTGCGTCGGCTGCGCCGCCTGGCAGCGGGACGTCTGGCCGCAGATCAAGTCGAAGTACGTCGACACCAACCAGATCCGTTTCGTGTTCCGCGAGTTCCCGACGCCCCCGCAGGACGTGGCCGTCGCCGGCTTCCTGCTGGGCCGTTGCGCCGCCGCGAAATCGGGCAATCCGGACGACTATTTCCGGGTGGTGGACGAGATGCTGGCCAGCCATCCGCAGCTCACCCCCAACCAGCCCGGCTTCGCCGAGACGCTGCAGCGCATCCGCACCGGCCTGGGCTTCAGCCAGGAAGAGTATCTGGCCTGCGTCACCGACGAGGCCGCGATCGCCCAGATGGAGGAACGCATCCGCGCCGGCCAGGCCCAGGGCGTCAGCGGCACCCCGACCTTCTACGTCAACGGCAAGGTCGTGGCCGACCGCTCGGTCGAGGGCCTGTCCGCCGCCATCGACGCCGAGCTGGCGAAGTAACCGTGCGCCTCGCCGCCCTGATCGGCGCGATTTTTCTGGCCTGCGCCGCCCCTGCGGCGGCCCAGGTCGCGGCGGTGCCCCCGGTCATCGCGGGTGAACGCGTGTTGGGCCGGGCCGACGCTCCGGTGACGGTGATCGAATACGCCAGCTTCACCTGCCCGCACTGCGCCGAGTGGGCGCATCACGTCTTGCCCGACTTCAAGGCGCGCTGGATCGACACCGGGAAGGTCCGGCTGGTCTATCGCGACCTGCCGACCCCACCCGGCGAGGCGGCCGTCCTCGCCGCCAAGGTGTCGCGTTGCGTCGCGCCGGAGCGCGCCTTCCCCGTCATCGAGCTGCTGTTCGCCCAGCAGGGCTCGGCCCGGCTTATGCGCTGGCCCGCAGGCTGGTTCATCAACGCCGTCGAGCAGGGCGGGCGCCCGCCCCAGCAGATCGCGGACTGCGTCGAGGACCCGGCCACGGAGGCGGCGTTGAACGCCGACCTCGACGCGGCACGCGCGGCGGGCGTCACCGGCACGCCGACCTTCTTCGTCGACGGCGTCCGCGTCGCCGACCCCACGCTGGAAGGCCTGGCCGCCGTGATCGATCCCCTGCTGGCGGGACGCTGACCCCGGACCCATGCAGTTCCAGCGCCTCCGGCTCGTCGGCTTCAAGTCCTTCGTCGATCCGACGGAGGTCTTCATCGAGCCCGGGCTGACCGGCATCGTCGGGCCCAACGGCTGCGGCAAGTCCAACGTGCTGGAATCCATGCGCTGGGTCATGGGCGCCAACTCGGCCAAGGCCATGCGCGGCCAGGGCATGGAGGACGTCATCTTCGCCGGCGCGGCGGAGCGCCCGGCCCGCAACTGGGCCGAGGTCCAGCTGACCATCGACAACGCCCAGCGCCGCGCGCCCCAGCCCTTCACAGACGCGGCGGTGTTGGAGGTGTCGCGCCGCATCGACCGCGGCTCCGGCTCCACCTACCGCATCAACGGCAAGGAGGTGCGCGCCCGCGACGTCCAGCTGCTGTTCGCCGACGCCTCGACCGGCGCCAACTCCCCGGCGCTGGTGCGTCAGGGCCAGATCAGCGAGCTGATCGCCGCCAGACCGCAGAACCGCCGCCGCATCCTGGAAGAGGCGGGCGGCGTGGCCGGCCTGCACACGCGCCGGCACGAGGCCGAACTGCGCCTGCGCGCGGCCGAGACCAATCTGGAGCGGCTGGAGGACATCGGCCGCGAAATCGAGGGCAATCTGTCCCGGCTGAAGCGCGAGGCGCGGCAGGCCGAGAAGTACAAGAAGATTTCGGCCGAGATCCGCGCGCTGCAGTCGGCGCTGGTCTGGGTGCGCTGGAACGACGCCCGGGTCGCCGACGAACAGGCCCGCGAGGAGCTGGGACAGGCCGACCGCGCCGTGGGCGAGACCGCCTCCGCCGCCGCACGGGCCCGGACTGCCGCCCTGAACGCGCAGGAGGCCATGAAGCCGGCGCGGGAGGAGGACGCCGTCGCGGCCGCCCTGCTGCACCGGGCGACGCTGGAACGCGACCGGCTGGACATGGCCGAGCAGGCCGCGCGCGCCGAGGTCGAACGGCTGGAGGCCGAACGCGCCCGCATCGCCGCCGACGTGGAGCGTGAGGAGGCTCTGGCCCGCGACGCGGAGGCCGAGTTGGCCCGGCTCGACGAAACCCTGACCGCCCTGAGGGCCGAAATCGCCGCCGCGCCGCAGCGGGGGCCGGAGCTTGAGGCGGCCCTGTCGCAGGCCGAGAGCGCCCGCGCCGAAGCCGACGCCGAGGTCGAGCGCCGCGCCGGCGCCGTCGCCGCCACCGAGGCCCGCGTCGCCGCCGAGACCGCCCGCCTGCGCGACGCCGAGGCGCGCGTCGACCGCGTCCGCGGGCAGCTGGAGCAGACGAGGCGGGAGCGGGCTGCGCTCGGTCCGCTTGAGACGCCGGAGCTGGGGGAGGCCCGCGCAGCCGTCGACGCGGCGCAGGCCGAGCTGGCCGCCGCGCGCGCCGCCGTGGAAGCGGCCGAGGCCCGCCGCGGCGATCTGGCTCGCGCCGAACAGGAGGCCCGCACCGCCGCCCGCGCCGCCGAGGACCGTCTGGGCCGCCTGCAGACCGAGGCGCGCGGGCTGGCCCAGCTGCTGACCTCCGCCCGCCGCGACCACGCCCCGGCGCTGGACCAGGTCACGACCGCCAAAGGATTTGAGGCGGCGCTCGCCGCCGCCCTGGGCGACGATCTGGACGCCGCGCTGGACCCCAAGGCCGCCGTCCACTGGGCCGGCGCCGAGCCGACCGCGCCGGTCTGGCCCGCCGGGGTCGAGCCGTTGTCGGCCCACGTGATCGCGCCGCCGCAACTGGCCGCGCGCCTGGCCCTGTGCGGCGTCGCCTCGGCCGATCAAGCCGCGACGCTGGCGAAATCCCTGCCCGTCGGCGCGCGGCTGGTCACGCGCGAAGGCGACCTGTTCCGCTGGGACGGGTTCGTCGCCCGCGCCTCGGCCCCCCGCCCGGCCGCCGTCCGCTTGGCCCAGCGCACCAGGCTGTCCGAGCTTGAGGCGGAGATCGACGAAGGCAAGCCGGCGCTGGAGGCGCAGCAGGCCGCGCTGAAGGCCGCGACCGACGCCTTCCGCACCGCCGAGGACGACCTGAAGACCGTCCGCCAGACGCCCTTCTCCGCCGACAAGGCGCTGGCCGCCGCGCGCGATCGCGCCGAGAGCCTGAACCGCGATCAGGCCCGCCGCGAGGCCCGCGCCCAGGCCCTGACGGAGACCGCCGCCCGGCTGCAGACGGAGCTGGCCGAGGCCGAGCAGGCGCTGGCCGCCGCCCGTTCCGGCGACGCCCCCTCCGAAACCCTCGACGCCCTGCGCGCGGAGCTGGCCGAGGCCCGCACGTCTGCCGAGACCGCGAGGCAGGCCGCGTCCGCCGCCCGCGCCGCCCGCGACGCCGAGGCCCGCGACCATGCCTCCCGCGAGCAGCGCCTGACCGGCCTGGAGCGCGCCCGCGACGGCTGGGCCGCCCGGTCGACGGACGGCGCCGCCCGCATCAGGGCGTTGGAAGCCGACGCCGCCCGCGCCCTGTCGCTGCTGGAGACCGCGCGCGCCCAGCCCGAGGCGCTGGCGCAGAAGCGGGCCGGCCTGATGGACGCGCTGACGTCGGCCGAGGCCCGCCGTCGCGCCGCCGCCGACGCCATGGCGGTGGCCGAAGGCGCCGCGCAAGAGGCCGACCGCGCGTCCCGCGCCGCCGAAGCCGAGGCGGGCAGGGCGCGCGAGGTCCGCGCCGGCATGGCCGCCCATGCCGAGGCCGCCGCCGCCCGGCTGGACGAGGCCGACCGCAAGGTGCGCGAGACGGCGCAGATGTCGCCCGACGAGCTGGGCCAGAAGCTGACCGACGACGCCATCGCGCGTCCGCCCGACGCCGCCGGGGCCGAGAGCCTGCTCTACGGTCTGGAGCGCGAGCGCGAGGCGCTGGGCGCGGTCAACCTGCTGGCCGAGGAGGAGGCCCGCGAGAGCGAGGATCGGCTGCAGACCATGCGCGGCGAACGCGCGGACCTGACCTCGGCCATCGCCAAGCTGCGCGACGGCATCGACGAGTTGAACGCGGAAGGCCGCGAGCGTCTGCTGGCCGCCTTCGACGTCATCAACGACAACTTCAAGACCCTGTTCGAGGCCCTGTTCGACGGCGGTCAGGCCGAGCTTAAGCTGGTTGAGAGCGACGATCCGCTGGAGGCCGGTCTCGAGATCTTCGCCTGTCCCCCCGGCAAGCGGCTGGCCGTCATGTCGCTCATGTCGGGCGGTGAGCAGGCCCTGACGGCGGCGGCCCTGATCTTCGCGGTCTTCCTCGCCAATCCGGCCCCCGTCTGCGTGCTGGACGAGGTCGACGCCCCGCTGGACGACGCCAACGTCGACCGCTTCTGCCGCATGCTGGACGAGATGCGGAAGCGCACCGACACCCGCTTCATCGTCATCACCCACAATCCGGTGACCATGAGCCGCATGGACCGGCTGTACGGCGTCACCATGCCCGAGCGCGGCGTCAGCCAGCTGGTCGGCGTCGACCTGAAGCAGGCCGAGACGCTGGTGGCCTAGCGCCCCAGCGCCCGCCTCACGTCCGCCAGCGCCGGCCCCGCCAGCGCCCACGGCTCGACCACATAGCGGTGGGCCAGGCGCTTTGGATCGGCGACCAGGCGGAACAGCCACTCCAGCCCCAGCCGGCCCACCCACCGCGGCGCGGCCTTCTGCACGCCGGCCTCGTAATCGAAGGCGGCGCCGACGTTCAGGATCACGCAGTCCGGCAGGGCGTCGAGATGATCCGCGATCCACAGCTCCTGCCGCGGCATGCCCATGCCCACCATCAGCACGTTCGGCTGAAACGCCGCGATCTCGCGCAGGATCTCCGCATTGTCGACCGAGCCGGCGGCGGCGTCGAAATGCCCGTGACGCGTCCAGATGCGGGCGCCGGGACGCCTGCGGCCGAGCCGTTGCGCCGCCTCGTCGGCGACCCCGGGCGCCCCGCCCAGATAGAAGACCCGCCACCCCTCGCGGTCGGCCAGGCTCCAGAAATGCTCGCGCCAGTCCAGATAGGTGCACCGGTGCATCGGCCGCGCCGACAGCTTCAGCAGCCGCGCGAAGGCCAGCAGCGGCCGCGAGTCCACCTCGACCAGGTCGGCCCGCGCATAGAAGCGTCGCAGCTCCGGCGTCGAGCGCAGCAGGGCCAGACTGTGCAGGTTGTGATTGGCGACGACCGCCTTCCTGCCGTCCTGGATCCAGCGCCGCATCCACAGCATGACCTCTTCGGGCCGAATCAGATCCATGGTTTCGCCCAGCACGGTCACGCGCTCGTCCGCGCGCCGCGCCTGACGGTGCGGCGTCCGCGCCTGACGACGGCGGTCGGGAACGGCCATGGCGGCCGGAAGGCCCAGAGTTTCCTCGAACATGCCGCCACCCTGCCCCGGCGGCGCTGAAGGTCCGGTTCCCGGACGCGGTTAACCGCCGGTTTGCGGAGCCGCCCGGTCCAGCGCCAGCCGGTCGCGCGGCAGCGCCTCCGGCAGTTCGTCGCGCAGGAAGGCCAGCATCTTCTCGCGGATCTCGCAGCGCAGGTCGAAGGCGGCGCCCGCGTTCCGCGCCGAGGCCAGGCACCGCACCTGCGCCACCCGTTCGGTCACGTCCGTGACCTGCAGGTTGATCACGTCGCCGTCCCACAGCGGACTGGCGCGGCAGATCTCCTCCAGCTTCGTCCGCAGCCGCTCGACCGGGGCCTCGTAGTCCACATAGAGGAAGGCCGAGCCGATCAGCCGCGCGCTCTCGCGCGTCCAGTTCTGGAACGGCGTCGTGATGAAATAGGTCAGCGGCAGCACCATCCGCCGCCAGTCCCACAGCCTGACCACCACATAGGTCGAGGTGATCTCCTCGACGTTGCCCCACTCGCCCTCGACGATGACGGCGTCGTCCAGCCGGATCGGCTGGGCCGTGGCGATCTGCACGCCGGCGATCATGTTCGTCAGGAAGGGCTGCAGCGCCAGGCCCGCGACGATGCCGACCACGCCCGCGGACGCCAGCAGCGACAGGCCCCACTGCCGCACCTCCGCGATGGTCAGCAGCGCCAGCCCCAGGGTGACCACGCCGATCAGCAGGCCCGCCACCCGCTGCAGGATGCGCGCCTGCGTCACATGCTTGCGGGCGATCAGGTTGTCCTCGGCGCCCACGTTGAAGCGCCGCAGATAGACCACGGTAGCCATGTCCATCGCGCCGGCCACGATCCAGCCGATCACGAGGATCAGGCAGAACAGCAGCCCCTGCCGGATGGCCGCCGACGGCTCCGGGTCCAGCGTCGAGACGGTCACGCCGATCCCGACGGCGACGATCAGCACGACCAGCCGCACCTTGGTCCGCGCCCGGCCCACCAGCCCGCGCCAGAAAACGTCGCGCTTGCGCACCGCCCATTTCAGCAGGCCGAAGATCGCCTGATTGGCCAGCCAGCCCGCGCCGGCGAAGGCCAGGACCACGAGCAGGATCGCGGCCCATTCCGGCAGCCACTCGAACCGGCCCTGCAACGTGACCAGGTCCCTGTGGAGGTTCAGCAGTTCGGGGGGCATGGCGTCCTCTGAAGCTTGGCCGAAGGGAGGTAACGGCTGCGGGCGGCTTCGGATGCGGACGGCCGACGCCGCCTGCGTCAGCCTCAGGCCTTTCGGGCCGGCGGTCAGATGCGGTCAGTGTCGGCCGACGGCGACGCGCGCTATCCCTCGACCAGGAAGGCGCGGCGTCTGCGCAACAGCTCGCGTCTCTTTCCAGCAACGCTGCTGGGCAGGCGGTCGATCCGGCGCCATGGTGGCGCCAGGGACCGTCCGGTCCGCATCATCGAGAGAAAACCATGATCCTCGCCGCCCTCGCCGCCGCCGCCCTGTCGGCGCCCGCCGCCCCCGCCGCCCAGGACCCGCTGTCGTTCGACGACACGGTGACCTGCGCCGCCATGTTCTTCGCCCAGTCCAAGCAGCTGACCGCCCAGGACGAGGTCGAAGCCTTTCAGATGGGCATGGTCGAGATGATCACCCGCGCCGAGGGCATGAACTCGGGCCTGAATCAGGACCAGATCATCGAGCGCGCCGCCGCCCAGGCCGATGAGATCCTGGTGCGGGTCGACGCCGCCTCGGGCGCCGACGCCAGGAACCAGATCATCTGGACCTGGGGTCCCGGTCTGGAAGTCTGCATCGACGCGGTGCTGGCCTAGGCCTTCTTCGCGACGGTCGCCTCGACCAGATCGGCGAGGCGGCCGGCCGCGTCGGGGATGGCCACCGACCGCGCCCCCGCCGACATGGCGGACAGGCGCGCCGGATCGGCCAGGATCTCCGCCAGGATCGAGGTCAGGCGCCGCGGCGTCGCCTCGGCTTCCGCCACGCTGATCGCGGCGCCCGCTCCCACCAGGGAGCGGGCGTTCTGCGTCTGGTGATCGTCGGTCGCTATGGCCAGCGGGATCAGCACCGACGGCATCGCCGCCACCGCCAGCTCGGCGCAGGTCGAGGCGCCCGCGCGGCCGACCAGCAGATGCGTCGTCGCCAGCATCCCCGCCATGTCGCGGAAGAAGGGGGCGACCTCCGCCCTGATGCCGGCCTCCAGATAGGCCTGTCGCGCGGCCTCAAGGCTCTCCGCCCGCGACTGCTGGAACACCTCGAGCCGCGCGCGCATATCGACCGGCAGGGCCGCCAGCGCCTGCGGCACGGCCTCGGACAACAGCCGCGCGCCCTGGCTGCCGCCGGTCACCAGCACTCGGATCGGCCCGCCGTCCGCCGGCGCCGCATAAGGTCGATCGTGCAGAGGCCGGATCTCCGGCCGCACCGGGCTTCCGACCACATGGACGCCTTCTCGCCCGGCGATGGGGAAGGTCGAGGCGACCTCGTCCACCCGTCCGGCCAGCATCCGGTTGGTGCGGCCCAGCACCGCGTTCTGTTCGTGGATCAGCGTCGGACGCCGGTCGATCAGGGCCGCGATCAGGGCCGGGGCGGAAGGGTAGCCGCCGAATCCGACCACCGCCTTCACCTCCGCCTTGCGGAAGGCCGCGCGCGCCTGACCCGCGCCCTTCAGGATCGCCAACCCGGCCTTCATCAGGCCGATCGGACCGCGCCCCGTCGCCGCGTCGAGGAACAGCCTGTCGTCGGCGGGGAAGCCGTGCGCGAACTTCTCCCCGCGATGATCGGTGGCCAGGATCACGCGCCAGCCGCGCGCGGCCATCTCGCGAGCGAGGGCCTCGGCCGGGAACATGTGGCCGCCGGTGCCTCCGGCGGCGACGACGCAGGTCCGGCTCATGCCCGGCGCATCCGCCGCATCAGGCCCGCCCACGGCCACTGCATGGGGCCGGGCTCATACGCGCCGGGCCGCTTGCGGGTCAGCGCCAGGGCGAACCCCATGGTCAGCCCCATGGCCAGCATCGAGGAGCCGCCATAGCTGATGAAGGGCAGGGTCATCCCCTTGGTCGGGATCAGGTTCAGGTTCACCGCCACGTTGATGCAGGCCTGCAGCCCGATGAGCATGAACAGCCCCGCCGCCGCCGTCTGCTCGAACGGGTCGCGCAGGCGCAGGGCCCGGCTCATTCCGCGCACCACGATGAAGGCGTACAGACCGATGATCAGCAGCGAGAGCATCAGCCCGAACTCCTCGGCCCCCACGGAATAGATGAAGTCGGTGTGCAGGTCGGGCACGTGGCGCTTCATGACGCCCTCGCCCACCCCTCGCCCGACCAGGCCGCCGGCGCGGATCGCCTCCGAGGCGCGGTCGATCTGGTGGGTGTCCTCCACGCCGGGAGAGACGAACTTGGCCACCCGGGCGCGCACGTGGTCGAAGGCGAAGTACAGGCCGAACACGCCGGCCAGAACCATGCCGCCCAGCGCCGCCATCCACTTGAACGGCACGCCGGCCATGAAGAAGACGGCCATGAAGGTGGTGGTGATCAGCAGGGTCTGACCGATGTCCGGCTGCATCAGCAACAGGCCCACGGTCAGGGCGTAGGCGACGAAGGCGATGGTCACGCCCGGCACCCCCTGCCCCTTCTGCGCCTCGGCGAACATCCAGGCGGAGAAGACGATGATGGCCGGCTTGGCGAACTCGCTGGGCTGCAGGCCGAAGGGGCCGATGTTGATCCAGCGCGCGGCGCCCTTGGCCTCGTGGCCGATGAAGGGCAGCAGCAGCATCACCCCGATCGCGCCCAGCAGGGCCAGCACCGCGATGCGCCGCACGCCGCGCGGGCTCAGCAGCGAGGTCGTCAGCATGGCGCCGAGGCCCAGCGAGACGAAGACGATCATCCGGATGGAATAGTGGAAGGGGTCGGTGATCCCGTCCTCGGCCAGGATCGCGGCGGGGCTGGAGGCGAACGACAGCGACACGCCGATGGCCATCAGCGCCAGGGCCGCGCCCAGCAGGCCGCGATCCACCGTCCAGAACCACTTGGCGACGGCGCTCTGGTCCGAGCGGGAGAAGGCGGGCGTGTAGGCCTGGCTGGTCATCTTCCGTCAACCATGTCCGAAAGGTGTGGCCCCGAGGTTAAGCACCGCGGCGCGGAACGCCTCTCCCCGCGCTTCGAAATCCGGAAACTGGTCGAAGCTGGCGGCGGCGGGGCTGAGCAGCACCGTCTCCTCGCGCCCGGTCGCGGCGGCGGCGTGGTACGCCTGACCGACGGCGGTCGCCATGTCGCCGCTGATCCGCTGCGGCGTCTCGCCCAGCGCCGCTGCGAACGGCCCGGCCGCCTCGCCGATCAGGAAGGCCTCCTGCACGCGGGGGAACAGGTCCTCCAGATCGTCGATCCCGCCCGCCTTGGCTCGACCGCCCGCGATCCAGAAGATCCGGTCGTAAGATGAAAGCGCCTGCCGCGCCGCGTCGGCGTTGGTGGCCTTGGAGTCGTTGACGAAGGAGACCTTTCCCAGCCGCCCGACGGGCTCCATCCGGTGCGCGAGGCCAGGGAAGGAGAGAAGGCCGGCGACGGCTTTTTCATGATCGACTCCCAGCGCCCGCGCCGCCGCAAATGCGAAAGCTGCGTTCTGCGCATTGTGGCGACCGGCAAGAGAGCGGGCGGCGGTCAGGTCGATGGTTCTTCCATCTGCTGTGAGGCCGCCGGGCCACGCCACGACGCCGGCCTCCCTCGCGGAGGAAGGGAATGAGCGCACCGGGACCGCGCCGGACAGCCCTTCGGCAAGCCCCTGCCCCCATCGCTCATCGACGCCGATCAGGGCCGTCTGGCCCTCGCCCAGATTCTGAAAAATCCGCGCCTTCGCCGCGACGTATCCCTCCATCCCCCCGTGCCGGTCGAGATGATCCGGCGTGACGTTGGTCAGGATCGCCACGTCGGGGGCGAAGCTCCCGGTCAGGTCCAGCTGATAGCTGGACACCTCGACCACGTAGACGGCGTCCGGCGTCGGCGCGGGCAGGGCCAGCACGCCGATGCCGATGTTGCCGCCCATGTGCACGGTCAGGCCCGCCTGCTTCAGCACCCAGGCCGTCAGCGCCGTCGTGGTCGACTTCCCGTTGGTTCCGGTGATCGCCACCACCCTGGGCCGCTCGCCCTCCGGCAGCGCCGCGATCGCACGCGCGAACAGCTCGACGTCGCCGACGATCTCGACGCCCGCGGCCTTGGCCTTGTCGACCGTCCAGTGCGGTTTGGGGTGCGTCAGGGGCACGCCGGGCGACAGCACAAGGGCCGCGAACCCCCACCAATCGGCGGTCGTCAGATCCTCGACCGCGAAGCCCTCGGCTTCCGCCTGCATGCGGCTGGAGATGCCGTCGTCCCACAACACCGGCGCGGCTCCGCCGGCCTTCAGCGCCCGCGCCGCCGTCAGCCCCGACCGCCCCAGGCCGAAGACCGCGACGCGCCGCCCCTCGAACCCCGGGACCGCGATCATCTCAGCGCAGCTTCAGCGTCGCCAGGCCCGCCAGCGCCAGCATGGCCGACACGATCCAGAAGCGGATCACCACCGTCGATTCCGGCCAGCCCAGCTTTTCGAAATGGTGGTGGATCGGCGCCATCAGGAAGATGCGCTTCTTCGTGGCCTTGAAGTAGCCGACCTGGATCATCACCGAGGCCGCCTCCAGCACGAACAGGCCGCCGACGATGCCCAGCACCAGCTCGTGCTTGGTCATCACCGCCACCGCGCCCAGGGCTCCGCCCAGCGCCAGCGAGCCGGTGTCGCCCATGAAGATCTTGGCCGGCGGCGCATTGTACCAGAGGAAGCCCGTGCCCCCGCCGATGATGGCCGCCAGGAACACCGCCAGCTCGCCCGAGCCCGGCACGTGGTGAATGCCCAGATAGTTCGAGAAGATGAAGTTGCCGGCCAGATAGCTGATCACGCCGAACGCCGCGGACGCCATCATCACAGGCACGATGGCCAGGCCGTCCAGGCCGTCGGTCAGGTTCACGGCGTTCGAGAAGCCCACGATCGTGAACGCCGCGAAGGCCACGTAGAACCAGCCGACGTTCAGCAGCACGTCCTTGAAGAAAGGGAAGGCGATCGACGTCTCGAGCCCGGGCGACGTCGGCGACGCCGTCATCCACAGCACCGTCAGCACGCCGGCGATCACCGCCACGACGACCTGGGCCGCCAGCTTCTGCTTCGAGGTCAGCCCGGCCGAGGTCTGTTTCGAAACCTTGGCGTAGTCGTCGACGAAGCCCAGCACGGCGAATGCCGCCGTCACCAGCGACACGATCCAGATGTAGGGATTGGTCAGGTCGCCCCACAGCAGGACGGCCACGGCGATGCCCGCAAGGATCATAAGCCCGCCCATGGTGGGCGTGCCCACCTTCGACAGGTGGCTGACGGGCCCGTCGTCGCGGATCGGCTGACCCTTGCCCTGCTTGGCGCGCATCCAGGCGATGAAGCGGCTGCCCATGGCCACCGCCACGATCATCGCCGTCGCCATGGCGAGCGCCACCCGCACGGTCTGGTACTGGACAAGGTTCAGCAGGGGGTAATCCTGCGCCACGTCGGCGTAGTAGAGGTACAGCAGGTAGAACATCAGGCGGTCCCCTCTTCGGCCCCTCGGTCCAGGTCGGCCAGCGCCCGCGCGATCTGCGACGCCTTCGACCCGTTCGATCCCTTGACCATCACCACGTCGCGCGGGGCGACCAGATCGCCGACCGCGTCGGCCAGATCGGCTGCGGTTTCCCGCCATTCGCCGCGGCGCTCGGGCGCGATCGCCTCATGCAGCGCCCGCATCTCCGGCCCCGCCGTGTGCACGACGTCCAGCCCCGCCGCCTCGATCGCCTCGGCCAGCCCGGCGTGAAGGGCGCGCGACTGGCCACCCAGTTCCAGCATGTCGGTCAGCATGACGATGCGTCGCCCCCCCGGCTCCACCGCCCGCGCGCCGAGGCTGGCGAACCCCGCCTTCATCGACAGCGGATTGGCGTTGTAGCTCTCGTCGATCAGGGTGAAGGCGCCGCGCGGCAGCCGCACGGTCCGCACCTGCCCCCGACCCGCCAAGGGCGAGAAGTCGGCCAGCGCCTCCAGCCCGACGTCCACCGGCACGTCCAGCGCGTCGAGCATCAGCAGCACCGCCAGGCTGTTCAGTCCCCAGTGGAAGCCGGACTGGCGCAGACGGAAGACATGGTCGCGGCCCAGCACGATCGCCTCCACGCGGGCGCCGTCGGCGTCGGGCGTGAAGTCGATCAGGCGCGCGGCGTCGTCCTGCGACGTGCCGAAGGTCAGCACCCGCGCGCCCTTGCGCAGGGCGGCGCCGCGCAGGACCTCCAGCCAGGCGTTGTCGGCGTTGATCACCGCCGTGCCGCCCGGGCCCAAGCCCTCGAAGATCGCCGCCTTCTCGCGCGCCACGCCCGCCTCGCCGTCGTCGAAGGCCTCGATGTGCACCGGCCCGACCGTGGTCACGCAGGCGGCGTGCGGCTGCACCATCCGCGCCAGCGGCCCGATCTCGCCGGGCGCGTTCATGCCGATCTCGAAGACGGCCCGCTGCACCGTCGCCGGCATGCGGGCCAGGGTCAGCGGCACGCCGATGTGGTTGTTGAAGCTCTTCACCGACCCGTGCGCGGGTCCGGCCAGATCCAGTCCCGCCTTGATCGCCTGCGTCACGCTGGTCTTGCCGACGCTGCCGGTCACCGCGCCGCGCCGCACCTGCGGGGCCCGGTCGCGCGCCGCGGCGCCGAGCCGCTCCAGCGCCCTGAGCGTGTCGTCGACGACGATGCAGGGCCCGCCGTCCACCGGCCGTTCGACCAGGGCGCCCGCTGCGCCGGCCTCGAACGCGGCGCCCGCGAACTCATGCCCGTCGCGCACGCCGCGCAGGGCCACGAACAGGTCGCCCGGTTCGACCTCGCGGCTGTTGAAGGTGACGCCGTTCGCCTCGAACGCCCCGCCCTCGATCCGCCCTCCGACGGCTAGGGCGATGTCGGTGGCGGTCCACAGCGGTCCTGCGGTCTCAGGCATGCAGTCTCAGGGCCTCGGCTGCGACGGCGACGTCGTCGAAGGGATGAGTCGTGGAACCCACGATCTGGCCCCTCTCATGCCCCTTTCCGGCGACGACGACCACATCTCCCGCGCGGCCCATCCCGACGGCGTGGAAGATGGCCTTGCGCCGGTCCCCGACCTCCTCGGCGCCCACCGCGCCCTTCAGCACCTCGGCGCGGATCGCGGCCGGGTCTTCCGAACGGGGATTGTCGTCGGTCACCACGGCCACGTCGGCCAGCCGCGCCGCGACCTGGCCCATCAGGGGCCGTTTGCCGCGGTCGCGGTCGCCGCCGGCGCCGAAGACCACGATCAGCCGCCCGCGCGCGTGGGGCCGCAGCGCCGTCAGCACCGTCTCCAGCCCGTCCGGCGTGTGCGCATAGTCGACGTAGACCTCGGGCCCTCCCGCCGGTCCGGCGACGCGCTGCAGCCGGCCTTCGGCGCCCTGGATGTGCTCCAGTGCCGCCAGCACGTCCTCGGGCTTCGAACCCGAGGCCACGCACAGGCCCGCCGCCACCAGGGCGTTCGAGGCCTGGAAGGCCCCGGCCAGGGGCAGCAGGATCTCGTGGGTCAGACCGCCGGCGTCGATCGTCAGCCGCTGACCCTCGGGCACCGCCTCGCGCCCGATCAGGGTCAGGTCGCGGCCGCGCTGACCCACGCCGTAGACGCCCAGCCCGGACATCAGGCCGGCGGCCGCGAAGCGCGAGTAGGCGTCCGAGTCGGCGTTCAGCACCGCCGTGCGTCCGCGCGGCAGCAGGGTCTCGAACAGGCGCAGCTTGGCGGCGCGATAGGCCTCCATGTCGCCGTGGTAGTCGAGGTGGTCCTGGGTCAGGTTGGTGAAGCCCGCGGCCGTCAGCCGGATGCCGTCGATGCGGCGCTGGTCGATGCCGTGGCTGGACGCTTCAAGCGCCAGATGGGTGACGCCGCGCCCGGCCAGTTCGGCCGTCAGGCGCGCGGCGTCGCCGGCGTCGGGGCTGGTCAGGCCGGGGGGCGTCAGGTTTTCGACGCGGCCGCCCGTCTGCATCACCGTGCCCAGCGTGCCCATGCTGGCGGAGGCGTGGCCCAGCCGCGTCCAGATCTGGCGACAGAAGGCCGCGACCGAGGTCTTGCCGTTGGTGCCGGTGACGGCCACGCAGGTCTTCGGCTGGGCGCCGTAGAAGCCGCGCGCCGCCAGGGCATAGGCGCGCCGCACGTCAGCCGAGGTGACCAGCACGGGCGCGGCGTCGCGCGGCGTGTCCGTGGGGGCCAGCACCGCCGCCGCCCCCTTGGCCAGGGCCTGAGGGATGAAGGCGCGTCCGTCCGCCGTCGTGCCCGGCAGGGCGACGAACAGGGTGCCGGCGTCCACGCGGCGGCTGTCGGCCGTCACCCCGGTGATGACCGGGTCGGCGGGCACGTCGCGGCGCAGGATGTCGGACAGACGCAGCGCGCTCATCCCAGATCGCGCTCCATGTCCTCGAGCGTCGGAATCTTCTCGCCGTCGGCGGTGCGCCAGCGGTCGGCGCGGCGCTCCACGCCCACCAGCGGCGCGATGCGGTCGGCGATCCGGCCCACGGCCGGGGCGGCCACGAAGCCGCCCGTGCGCGGTCCGTTCGACGGCTCGTCGACCAGCACGAAGATGGCGTAGCGCGGACCGTCCAGCGGCCCGTCGGTCGGGAAGACCGCCGCGAAGCTGCCGATGCCCAGCGTGGCGTCGTAGCGCGTGCCGGTCCACTTGTTGGCCGAGCCCGTCTTGCCGCCGACGCGCAGGCCCGGCGCATCGGCCCGCGTGCCGGAGCCGCGCACCACATTGCGGCGCATCAGGTCCAGCAGCAGCACGCTGGTCGAGGCCTGCACCACGCGGACCGGCTCGGCGCCGGCGCCGCCCTTGCGGATGGACAGGGGGACGTAGAAGCCGCCGTTGGTCAGGGCGCCCATGGCGGCGATCGCCTGCACCGGCGTGACCATGATGCCGTAGCCGAACGACAGCGACGCCAGCGTCGAGTTGGACCATTCGCGCGGCAGCACCGGCGCGGCCGACTCCCTGAGCTCCAGCGGCGCGGCGTCCAGCAGTCCCAGCTTCTCGAAATAGGCCCTCATGCCGTCCGGCCCCAGCTGCATGGCCAGCTGCGACGTGCCGATGTTGGACGAGTGCAGATAGACGTCCTCCAGCGTCATCACCCGGTTCTGGGCGTGGAAGTCGGTGATGCGACGGTTGCCGATGACCAGCGCCTGCGAGGCGTCGAAGGTCGTTTCCATGTCCGCCAGACCCCGGTCGATGCCGGCGGCGACGGTGAAGCTCTTGAACACCGAGCCCATCTCGTAGTGGCCCGAGGTCGCCAGGTTCTTCGACTGGTTCGTGGGCCAGCTGGCCATGGCCAGGATCTCGCCGGTGTGCACGTTGGTGACGATGGCGACGCCGTTCTTCGCGCCGGTCTGATCCATCGCCGCGGCCAGCTCGCTCTCGACGATGCCCTGGATGCGCAGGTCGATGGACAGGGGCACGGCGGATCCGTCTATCCCCGCCTGCCGCAGCTGCCCGTCCAGCGCCAGCTCGGCGCCGGTCAGACCCTTGCCCCACGCGTCCGACACCCCGATCACGTGACGGGCGGAGCCTCCCAGCGGATAGACGCGCCCGTCCTCCTGCTCGAAGCCGACGCCGCCCAGACCCAGGGCGTGCACCCGGGCCTTCTGCTGCGGCGTCATCGCGCCCTTGACCAGCACCCGACGGTCTCCGTCCAGCGCCCGGCGCAGGCGGCGCGCGTCCACCTCCGGCAGGGCGCGGCGGATCTGCGTGAAGGCGAAGTCCTTGTCCCAGACCTCGGTGGGATCGACGTACAGGCCCCAGAAGACGACGTTCGTCGCCAGCAGTCGGCCGTTGCGGTCGACCAGATCGCCGCGCGTCAGCTGGCGCTCAACGCCCGCCCCGGCGCCGTTCAGCACCGGCGCCGCCAGCGCCGACCACGCCGCGCGCATGCCCAGACAGGCGAAGACCACGCCGAACACCGCCAAAATCAGGAAGATGCGGACCCGCGTGTCCTCCTCCGGCCGGGCCTGCGCCCGCGACCGTTCGAAGGCGTGCTCGACCCACCAAAGGACGGCGGTCAGTCGACGCCACGACGGGGGGCGCGGCAGGCGGGGCGCGGGGGCCGGTCGGTGATGCGGCGTGACCGTCACTGCGGCGCCTCCTGGACCGTCGCGGCCGGCGAGGCGGCGGCCTCGGCCGGGGGCGCCGGAGCCGGCTCGACGTCGTCAAGCTCGGTCTCCTCGACGCGCTGATCCGCATCGATCGGTGCCAGCCCCAGCCCCTTGGACAGGGCGTCCAGCCGCGCCGGGCTTTCCAGCCGCGCCGCCTCGGCGCGAAGCAGCCGAACGCGCTGGCGGTCCTGCGCGATGTCGGCCTCCAGCTCGGCCATGCGGGTCGCCTCGCGCTGCGCGCCGGCCTTCACCAGATAGACCGAGCACAGCATGGCGCCCACGCAGACCACGCCGATGATCTCGATCCAGCGGACGCCGCGGATCTTCCAGTCGAACAGGCGGCGGATCGCAGGGGGCGGCTTCATGCGGCCACCCCCCACGCCGGAGCCTCCGTCCGCACCGCGGCGCGCAGCTTGGCAGAGCGCGCCCGCGGATTGGCCGCGATCTCGGCCTCCGTCCCGCCACGCGCGCCCTTGAACAGCAGGGTGAAGCTGGGCGCCCGCGTCGCCGCCGCCTGCGGCAGGTGGCGGGAACCGCCCGGCGCGTTGCCGCTGCGTTCGGCCAGGAAGGCCTTCACGATCCGGTCTTCCAACGAGTGAAAGGTCACTACGGCCAGACGTCCTCCCGGCTTCAGCGCGGCTTCAGCCGCCGCCAGCCCGCGCTCCAGCTCGCCCAGTTCGTCGTTCACGGCGATGCGCAGGGCCTGAAAGGTCCGCGTCGCGGGATGGATCGGCGCCCCCCGCCGGCCGCCCAAGGCCTTTTCGACCACCTCGGCCAGATCCAGCGTCCGTTCAAACGGCCGCTCGACCCGGCGACGCAGGATCGCCGTGGCGACGCGTCCCGACTGCCGCTCCTCGCCGTACTGCTTGAGGATGTGGGCCAGCGGCCCGTGATCCCAGGTGTTGACCAGATCCGCCGCGGTGGGGCCGCTGCCGGACATCCGCATGTCCAGCGGCCCGTCGCGCAGAAAGGAGAAGCCGCGGTCGGCCTCGTCGATCTGCATCGACGACACGCCGATGTCGAACACCACGCCGTCGACCGGACGGTCCACGGCCTCGGCCATGTCGCCGAACGGGGTCTCGACCAGCCCGAACTTGCCGGGGAAGTCGTTCGCCACGGCTTCGGCGTGCGGACGCACGGTCGGGTCGCGGTCCAGCCCGATCACCTCCGCCCCCGCCGCCAGGATGGCGCGGGTGTAGCCGCCGGCCCCGAAGGTGGCGTCGACCATCACGTCGCCGGGCTTCGGCGACAGGGCCTCGATCACCTGATCGATCAGAACGGGGACGTGCGGCGCGCCGGTCATTGACCGCCCTGCGTCTTCAACTGCGCCGCCAGCCGCAGCGCGCCCAGCTCGGCCAGACCTTCGCGCGCCACCTTGCGCTGCTCGGCGCGGCGCGCGGCCCAGGCCTCCTTGCTCCAGATCTGGAAGCGGTCGCCCAGGCCGACGATCATCACGCTGTCGCCCAGCCCGGCCTCGGCGATCAGGCTTTCCGGGAGGGTGATGCGGCCGCCGCCGTCGAAGGTCAGCCGGTTCTGCTCGCCCAGCACCTGCCACTCCAACGCCGAGCGCTGGGCCGAACCGAACGGCAGGGACTGGATCATCTCGACGTAGACGGCGAACAGGTGGTCGCCGCCCGCCTCCAGACAGTCGGCCTCGATGGAAGGGAAGCAGAAGACCCGGTGCTCGGCGCCGTTGTCGGCGGTGCGGAACTCCTGCGGGATCAGCAGGCGGCGCTTGCCGTCCAATTGTTTCTCGAACGTCGAGAGAAACACGCCCCGCCCCGTTTCCGGTCCGTCAGGACCGTCTGAAATCCCCCGAACGCGCCACGCGCGCCCGTCGTGCCCAAATCATGGGTTCTGGGATATCATGGGATCAGATGGGTCACAATGGGATTGGTTGACGGATTTTAACCTCGACGGTGGGCCGAACGACAGAACAGAGCGGAACAATCACAGAACATCGCCAAGTAATCCCCAGTCTGTGGACAGCCTGCGCCACGCCGCCGCCCCAAGGGTTAACGAGCGCCTTCAAGCAGCGAGCGCCCGCGGCGCGAGCGACAGGGCAATAAAGAAAGCGCCAGACGGTCTGTAAGCCGGGTTCTGTCCCCGCAAGCGGGTGACGGTCATTCCTCTGGGCCGGCCCTCGCGGACCGGCTCTCGCGACCAACCCGGACGCCTCGGGCGGTGAACCCTGCGAGCCGAAGCCCGCGCGACGTCCCTATTCGGTCTTGCTCCCGGCGGGGCTTGCCATGCCGTCCACGTTGCCGGGGACGCGGTGGGCTCTTACCCCACCCTTTCACCCTTCCCGACCCCGAAGAGCCGGAGGTTTGCTTTCTGTGGCGCTGTCCCTCGGGTCGCCCCGGGCGGGAGTTACCCGCCGCCGTTTCACCGTGGAGCCCGGACTTTCCTCGACGGGACCGAAGCCCCGCCGCGACCGCCCGACCGTCTGGCGCGGGCACAGATGCGCCTTGCGGGCCCCGCCGTCAAACCGGCGTCAGTTCAGCACGCCCGTCACGCTCTCCACGCTGGCCAGCTGCAGCAATCCCACCAGCCGTGCGCGCGTCTCGCCGTCGGCGACTCCGTCGACCGCCGCCGGCCGCCAGTGGCGCTGGAAGGCCTCGACGGTCAGACGCAGCTCGCCGTCATAGGTCGTGCGCGCCGTGACGCCGTAGCCCAGCCGGTGCAGGCCCGCGCTCAGCACCGTCACGCCGATGCCCTCGTCGCCGGGGCTCAGCGGCGCGCCCAGGGCCGCGACCCGTTCCATCGCCGGTTCGAACCACAGTCCGTGACGCGCCTCGGCCAGCCGCTTCCACGGGAAGCGCTCGCCCGGATCCTGCTTGCGGTCGGGCGCCAGGTCCGAATGGCCGATGATGCGCGCGTCCGGGATCGACCAGCGGGAGCGTATGTCGCCGACCAGCGCGATCACCGCGTCGATCTGCGCCTCCGGGAAGTCGCGATAGCCGAACTCGTGCCCCGGATTGACGATCTCGATGCCGATGGAGGCGGCGTTGCAGTCCGTTTCGCCCTGCCAGACGCCCTTGCCGGCGTGCCAGGCGCGGCGCTCTTCGGGCACCAGCCGCAGGATCGAGCCGTCCTCGTCGACGACGTAGTGAGAGGAGACCTTCGCCACGGGATCGCGCAGGCGGTCCACCGCCTCCTGAGCCGTCCCCATGCCGGTGTAGTGCAGCACCACCATGTCCGGGGGCGCGCGGCGGGCGTCGAAATTCGGAGACGGCGCCTCGACGATCGAGAGCGTCATGTGAGGATCAGCGCCGATCCCAGCCGTAGGCGACCCAGGTCCCGTCGACCTTCTTCGCCTCGATGATTTCCGGGTCCGTCGCGCGGCGCGACCGGCCGCCGAACGCGCGGCGAGCCTTCAGCGCGAACGCCGCCAGCGCGAGGACCAGCCCCCCGACCACGGCCATCACCGCCACGGCGGCGGCGGCGAACACCGCCAGAACGGCCCCCACGGTCATGGCGACGGCGGCGGCGATCACGCCAAACAGGGCGGTGAACGGCCCCATCAGGCCGCGGCCCTTGCGGGCGTCGGGGCCGAGGGCGGCGAGGCGGTCGAACTGGGTCATCGGGCGTCCTTCAACCTTCGCAATGTCGTCTCCGCGACCTGAACGGTCAAGGAATGCGCCGTTCACGCCTCGGTGTCCGGGTCGTTTCGCCTCAGCCCAGCGGCCGGTCGGCCAGCACGACGGCGCCCTCGCGCCGCATGCGGTCGGCCTCGACGCGACGCGCCACGGCCTGGGCCTGCGGGTCCTGCGCCACGCCGCCGAGGAAGACCAGGGCCCGCGCCGCCTCACCCGAGACGCCGAAGGCTTCCGACAGCGCCTCCCACGGCGACATCGGCGCCGGGAAGCGCTTCAGCCGGATGCGCGCGTCGTTCGGGATCTTCGCCAGCTGGCGGGCCTTGGCGATGGCCTCCTCCAGACCGCCCAACTGGTCGACCAGTCCCAGACCCAGCGCCTGCGCGCCCGTCCAGACCCGACCCCGGGCGATCTCGCGCACGCGCGCCGGCGGCAGATCCCGCCCGCGCGCCACCCGCGTGATGAAGTCGTCGTAGATGCGGTCCATCTGCTGCGAGATCTTCGCCCGCTGCTCGGCGGTCCACGGCTCGGAAATGGCGTAGGCGTCGGCGAACTCGCCGCCGACCGAAAGGCCGCGCACGTCGACGCCGAACCGGCCCAGCGCGTCGGCCAGCACGAACTTGCCGCCGAACACGCCGATCGAGCCCGTCAGGGTCGCGGGCTGGGCCACGATCCAGTCCGCCTCGGCCGAGATCCAGTACCCGCCGGACGCCGCGTAGGCGCCCATGGACACCACCACCGGCTTGCCCGCCCTCTGCGCCGCGCGCACCGCCGCGGCGATCTGCTCCGACGCCTCCGGAGAGCCTCCCGGCGACGAGACGCGCAGCACGATGGCCTTGACCGACTTGTCCTCGATGGCGTCGTAGATGGCCTCGGCCGTGTCGTCGGACATGATGCTCGAGCCGCCGCCGAACGGGTCGCCGCCGCGGCCCGTGCCCGTCATGATCGGCCCCTCGGCATAGACGATGGCGATGGCGTCGGAGCCCGTGCCCTCGCGGGCGCCCTTGGCGTCGACGTAGTCGCCGAACTCGACGATCTCCGCCCCGCGGCCGGCCCGTCGCTTCGCCTCGGCCTCGGCCTGCTCGACCTCGCCCAGATGGGTGATCAGCCCGCGCGCCCGCGCCTCCTCGGCGGTCCACGGCCCGGCCTCCACCACGGTCTTCAGCGCCGCCGGCGTCATCTTGCGGTCGGCGGCGGCCGCGGCGATCGAGGTGTCGTAGATCGAGCCGACCCACGCCAGCGTCGCCTCGCGGTGCGCGGCGGTGAAGTCCGACTGGGTGTAGGCGTTGACCGCGTTCTTGTACTCGTGCCGCTGCTCGAACTGGGCGTTCACGCCGTACTTCTCGAACGCGCGGCCGAAGAAGATCTCTTCCGTCGCCAGGCCGGCCATCTGGAAGCTGGCGCTCTCCTGCATCCACAGCTCCGAGGCCGAGGCGCCGACCATGTAGGCCGAAACCGAGGCCCCCGCGGGCATGAAGCCCTGCGAGTGGGCGATGACGATCTTGCCCTTGGCGCGCAGCCGGCGGATCGCCTGACGCACCTCGTCGGCCGCGGCGGGGCTCAGTCCCGTTTCGGGCAGACGCACCAGCACCGCCTTGACGGCCTCGTCGTCGCCCGCCTGGGCCAGACCGTCGACGATCTCGATCACCGACAGCGCCGCCCCGCCGAAGCTCAGCGGATTGGTCGACGGGCTGTCGCTGACGCCTTGGCGCAGATCCAGCTCCAGCACCGTGTTGCGCGGAATCGACGGCTTCGATCCGGCCGAGGCCACGGCCATCATGATCAGCACCATCGGCACGACCACGAGGAACAGCACCAGCCCGGTGAAGACCCCGAGCACGGTCAGGAAGAATTGTTTCATGGGGAAGTCGTCGTCCGGTTCCGGTCGGCCGAGGCGGCGCGAAGCCTCGACCATAGGGGCCGAACCGTCACCGTCAAATGAACCTCCCGTAACGGGCGAAAGCGTCGCAGCGCCGCGATGCTGCATTGCGGCGCCCGCGATTGATGCAGGGCGGCGAAGTGCCTATATCGACCGCGCGCCGCGGGGGCGTTCCTCCCCGCGCTGAAGGACCGCGCTCCCCATGCTGGTCACCCTGATGAAGTCCAAGCTGCACCGGGCCACGGTGACGCAGGCCGACCTCGACTACGAGGGATCGATCGCGATCGACGGCGACCTCCTGGACGCCGCCGACATCCTGCCGCACGAGCAGGTCGACGTGCTGAACATCACCACGGGCGCGCGCTTCACCACCTACGCCATCCCTGCCCCGCGCGGCTCGAAGGTGATCGGGGTCAACGGCGCGGCCGCGCGTCTGGTCCAGAAGAACGACAAGGTGATCGTCGTCACCTACGGCCAGCTGCCGCAGGAAGAGGCGCGCAACTACGCCCCCACCGTGGTCCTGCTGGACGACGACAACCGCATCAAGCGCGCGGCCTGATCAGACCATGACGCCCTCGTGGGCCAGCAGCGCCCGCTTGCGCTCCACCCCGCCGGCATAGCCCGTCAGCGTCCCGTTCGCCCCGATCACCCGGTGGCACGGCACGATCACGCCCACCGGGTTCCTGCCGTTGGCCAGGCCGACTGCCCGCACCGCCCTCGGCCGCCCGATCCGTGCCGCCAGGGCGCCGTAGCTGACCGTCTCCCCCGCCGGGATGGACCGCAGCGCCGACCACACGTCCTTCTGGAACGTGGTGCCGTTGGTCTTCACCGGAACCCGGTCCAGGGCGGTCAGGTCGCCGGCGAAATAGGCCGCGATCGCGTCGCGCACCCGGTCCGGCGCCCGTCCCGGCGTCAGGTCGACCGGGCCCCAGTGCCGCGCCAGCAGCCGCAGCATCCGCGGCTCATAGTCGGCGAAGTCCAGCGCCCGCACCGCGCCCCCGGCGTCGGTGACCACCAGCATCTCGCCCACGGGTGTGGCCAGTCGATCCAACGTCAGTTCAGGCCGCATCTCTCGTCTCCTCGATCAGGCCGCGCGGATCGATCCCCGCCGCGCGCAGGTGGGCCAGGGCATAGGCGCGCCATGGCCGCCAACCCTCCGCCCTCGGTTCCAGTGCAGGCACGTCGAGCCGGTCGCCGGGCGCGACCTCGCCCGCATCCGTCCAGTCGCCGGCCGCTCTCAGTCCGGGCCGCGCCGCCACCAACGGCGCCAGGAGCGGGTCGGCGGACAGGTCGCGCGCCACAGCCTCCGGATCGCAGCCCAGGTCGAACACCCGGCGCACCCGCGCCAGCACGCCCGGCAGCGCTCTCAAATCGTCCACCTCGGCCCGAACGGCGGCTTGACCGGGCCCCGCCCGCTCGACCGTGACGACGCCGTCCGCGCCGTCCACGTCCTTTGTCAGCGCCCGCGTCCACACGCCGCCCTCGACCCGTTCGCCGCGGTCGGCCAGCGCCGCCAGCAGGGCGTCCCAGTCGTGCGGCTCGCGACAGGGCAGGCTGATCCGCACCCCGCCGTCCCACGCACGCTCCGCCCGTCGCCGCAGCGCCGACGGCGGCCGCCCGTACAGCGTCTGAAACGTCTCGTTGAAGCGCCGCACGCTGCCGAAGCCGGCGGCCAGCGCCACCTGCGCCATCGGCAGGTCGCCCTCCTGGATCAGGGCCTTGGCCAGCAGCACCCGCCGCGTCTGCGCCACGCTGACCGGCGCCGCGCCCAGATGCTTCCGGAACAGCCGCCGCAGCTGCCGCTCCCCCACGCCCAGCCGGCCCGCCAAGGCGTCGACGTCGCCCTCGTCCAGCGCACCCGCCTCGATCAGGGCCAGCGCCCGCGACACGGTGTTCGAGGTGCCGTTCCACGCGCCCATCTCGGGCGCCGTCTCGGGCCGGCAGCGCAGGCAGGCGCGGAAGCCCCGCTCCTCCGCCGCCGCGGCCGTGGGCACGAAGATCACGTTCTGCCTCAACGGCGTCCGCGCCGGGCACACCGGCCGGCAATAGATCCCGGTCGTCCTCACGCAGGTGAAGAAGCGCCCGTCGAACCGCGCGTCGCGGGTCCTCACCGCGCGCCAGCAGGCCTCCTGATCCAGTTCGGGTCCGCTCGTGAACATGGGCGGAGAATGCGCCGGAGGCGGCGCGAAGTCTCGCGGTTTTCGGACATGGACCTCAGCGGCCGCGCGCGACCTTCGCCAGATCGCCGAGGACGGCGAACACCAGCGTGACGCCGAACCCGGCCAGCACGAAGCTCAGCACCGTGCCCAGCACCTGCGCCTGTCCGGCCAGGGTCCGGTCGGCCCGGTCGATCGCGTCCAGCGCGTCCCAGCGCAGCAGCTCGACCCCGCCGCGCACCTGGGCGACGGCGCCGTCCGCAGCGGTCAGGTCGAACCAGTGGCCCCACTGGAAGATCGTCCACGCCAGCGCCAGACTGGCCAGGCTCAGCCCCATGGCGAAGACGGCCCGCACGCGGACCATGTCCGGCCGCAGCACGCCCATCAGATCGACCGCCATGTGGGCCAGCGCCAGCGCCAGGATCGGCGCGAACAGGGCGGTCCACACTGGCGCGCCCGAGACGGTCACCAGCTGGTCGCCCAGCTCGAAGGCGCCGCCCCACGGCCACTCCCACGCCCCGATCCACCAGGCCACGAACAGGCCGCCGAAGATCAGTCCGAACAGGGCGTCCGACCCCGGCCACTTGCCGGCCGAAACCTTCACCGCCAGGGGCTTCACCGTGCCGGACGGCCGCTCGACCCCGGCCTTGACCGATCCGGTCAGCCCCCACCGCGCCGGATCGGCCAGGGTGAAGGCGTGCAGGTCCTTGACCCGCCAGTCGGTCATCCAGCGGGGCTTGCCTCCCCAGCGCTCCATCGACCACGCCACCGCCGTGATCACGCCGACCAGGACGAAGGCCCCGTCGAAGAAGCCGGCGAAGGCCTGACCGATCGCCTGCCCGAACGTCTGCGGCCCGCCCGCCAGCGCCGCCAGCGCGCCGATGATCGAAACGGCCGCGACGATGAACAGCCCCGCCTTCACCGCGAACAGCCAGTAGGGATACAGCTCCGGACCCACCAGGCTGTCGGGCCCGCCGGAATAGCGCTGCGCCACCACCAGCGGATGGCCGATCTCCTGCAGGATCGCCTCCTGCTCCGCCTCGGTCAGCGGCCGCCCCAGCTCCTCCTCCTTCGCCTCGAACCGGCTCAGGATCAGCTCGCGCAGCTCGGCCGTGATGTCCTCGCGCTTCTCCGTCGGCAGCTGCGCCGCCACGGCGTCCAGATATTGGTCGATCAGGGCCATCGGTCCCCTCCCCTCAAAGCATGCGATCAAGGGACGCGCCGATGCGCCGCCATTCGGCGGTCAGCGCCTCCAGCATTTCGGATCCGGCGGGCGACAGGCGATAGAAGCGCTTGTTCCGCTTCTCCTCCTCGCGCCATTCGCTCAGCAGCAGGCCTTGGCTCTCCAGCCGGCGCAGCAGGGGATAGAGGGTCGATTCCTCCATCTCCAGCCCGTCCGCCGCCAGCGCCTGCCGCAGGGTGTAGCCGTACCGCTCGGTTCGCAGACAGGCGAGCACCGCCAGCACCAGCGACCCGCGCCGCAGTTCCAGCCGCATCGCCTCGAACAGACCGCCGTCCACCGGCATCGCGCTTCACCCTGCCCGCCACATAGTGTGTGACACACAGTGTATGCCGCGAAGTGAAGGGCGGAGTCAACTCCGCCCTGATCAGTCCTGCAGGAAGAACAACTCCTCCACCGTCACGCCCAGCGTTCGGGCCAGCAGCAGCGCCAGCGTCGTCGACGGCGTAAAGACCCCGTTCTCGACGGTGTTGATGGTCTTGCGCGACACCCCGGCCCGCTCCGCCAACTCGGCTTGGGTCAGGCCGGCGGCGGTGCGGACCTCCTTCAGGTGCGAGCCCAGCCGGGCGTCACCCATCGTAGGACCGGCTCAGCCAGGCGAACCTCAGCGACGCGGTCGAGGCCGCGGCCCACAGCACCGCCGGCAGGGCGATCACGGCCCAGTCCGCCCGCCACAGGCCCAGCAGATAGACCCCGCACGCGCCGGTCATCAGCACGAAGAAGGCCGCGATGATCGCCCTCGCCTGCATGGCGCGGATCAGCTCGTCGTCGAGATACTTCCGCATCTTTCGCGCATGCGCATCCCAGTTCATGACCATGACCGGCAGCAGCAGGGCGTACAGCGCCGGAACCGCGGCGGTGGCCCACTCCAGCCCGTCCGCCGCGCCGTGCACCATGCGCTCCGCGGCCAGCATGGCCGCGGCGGTCATCGCCAGCATGGCCATCGGCAGGATCGTCAGCTGCCATACCCGGGCCGCCTGCTCACGGTCGCGACGACCCGAAGCCGACTCGAGACGCCGTCCGACCCGGTAGCCCGCCCAGGCGAACAGCGCCGCGGTGACGCCGACGCCGGTGGCGACGCCGGCCGCGGTCATCAGCCCGTCTCCGATCACGACGTCGCCGCGCCGGTTCGCCAGCCAGCCCACGATTCCCGTCATCGCGCCGACGAGGGCCAGCACCAGCGCCGGCTTGAACACCCGCGCGCCCAGCTTCTGATATCCCGTAAGGGTGTCTTCGGTCATGACCGATCTCCCGTGTAACTCACGGGTTACATATCACCTATAGGTGACACGCCTGTCAAGCCGGCGTCAGATCGCGGGGTCGGCCTCCTCGACCGCGTCTCCGCCCTGCACGATCCGCGTCACCGCCAGATCGGCCGTGACGTTGCCCAGCGTGCGGAAGATGTCGGGGATCACCTCCACCGCCAGCAGGATGGGCAGCAGCTCCAGCGGCACGCCCATGGCGATGCAGATCGGCGCGATCGAGACGAAGAAGCTGACCTGTCCGGGCAGGCCCACCGAGCCGATCGACACCAGAACGGCCGTCAGTCCCGCCGCCGCCATGGCCGCCGGCGTCACCTCCACGCCGAACACGTGGGCGCACCAGATGACCACGCCCAGATTGGCGACCGGGCTGGTGATGCGGAACACGGCCACCGCCAGCGGCAGGACCAGACCCGCCGTCGCCCGCGACACGCCCAGCGCGTCCACCGCCCGTTCGACCATCACCGGCAGGCTCGCCAGCGACGACTGCGTCGAGAAGGCCACCACCTGCGCCGGCGCCGCGGCCCGCGCGAACCGCGCCAGACCGACCCGTCCGAAGACCACCACCAACGGGTAGCACAGCAGGATCAGCCCGATCTGGACCAGAGACAGCACCGACACGTACTGCAGCAGCACGCCGGCGGCCCCGATCCCGGCCGTCAGCCCCACGCCCATGGCCAGGGCGAACACTCCGACCGGCGCGACCGTCAGCACCCAGCGCACGATGACGATCATGGTCTCGCCGACCGCCTCGAAGAAGCTCACCAGCGGCAGGCGCAGACGGTCGGGCAGGCGGGTCGCCGCGAAGCCGAAGAAGACGGCGAACACCACCAGCCCCAAAATGGCGTCCTCGGCCGCGGCCCGGATCGGGTTGGCCGGCGCCAGGGTCTTAAAGAACTCGCTGAACGGCGCCCCCGGCCCCAGCCCCTCGGGCGGCGCCGGGGCCCCGGCCCGCACCGCCGCCGCGCCCGCCTCGTCCACCGGCCAGATCGCCAGCAGGCCGAAGTTGGCGACATAGGCGTAGAGCACCGCGAAAGTGATCAGGATGGCGAACCACAGGATCGCCTTGGCCGCCAACCGCCCGGTCCGCGCCGCGTCGGCGATCGAGGCGATGCCCGTCACCAGCAGGCTGAACACCAGCGGCACGATGGTCATCTTCAGCGCGTTCAGCCACAGGGCGCCCAGGGCCGAGATCATGTCCGCCGTGCCGGCCCCGCCCGGCAGGCCCCACTCGCTGGCCGCCGCCCCCGCCGCCAGGCCGCCGACCAGCGCCAGCAGAACCCACAGGCTCAGGGACGAGAAGAAGCTGCGCGACGACGTCGGGGATGCGGGCGGGGTCATTCCGGCAAGCTAGGAGGCATTTCGCGCCTGCGAAAGGGCCTAGATGAGGAGGGCGCCTTCGTGCCGCAGCAGCCAGGTCTTGCGCTCCAGCCCGCCGCCGAAGCCGGTCATCGATCCGTCCGCCCCCACCACCCGGTGGCACGGCAGGATCAGCGGGATCGGATTGCGGTTCAGTGCTGTCCCCGCGGCCTGCGCCGCCCCCGGCTCCCCGGCCCGCTTCGCCGTCTCGCCATAGCTGATCGTCGCGCCCGCCGGCACCTCGGCCAGCAGCCGCCAGACGCGCCCCTGAAACCCGTCCGCGCCCGCCGCCCCGTCCAGCGTCCACGGCACGCGCGCCAGCGCCGCCCGGTCGCCGGCGAAATAGTCCGCAAGGCCTCGCCGCACCGGCTCCGGCGCCGAACCGCCCACCAGCGCCGCTTGCGGCCATTCGCGCTGCATCGTCCGCGCCAGCCCGTCCGGCCGGTCGCCGTCGAAGCTCACCCCGCGCACCCGCCCCTCCCCGTCGCACGCGACCGCCAGCGGCCCGATCGGGCTGGGCAGGACGGACAGGGTCAGCGTCGGCGTCACCCGCCCATCCTGCCGCGCCGGCGCAGCCGCGTCCGGCGGCTTTCGGACCTGCTGCCCCTCACCGGCAGAACGCCCGCCCGCCCGGCTCCAGATGCAGGTGGTCCTGGTGCGGCGCGTCATAGTCGGGGCTCAGCACCGTGCCGAACACCCGGCAGCCCTCGTCGCGGATCCGCTTCAGGAAGCGCGACTTCTCCGTCTCCGCGTACCAGTCGTCCTTGACCATGATCCGCGTGCCGTCGCGCAGCACCACCCCGGCGAAATCCACCGCCGCCGCGCGCGAATGCGCGCTTGGCCGCGCGCCCGGCCGGTTCGACACCGAGCGGCAGGAATAGGTCCCCATGTGCACGATCTCGACCACGTCCTGGCCGAAGATCTCGCGGGCCGCCGGCTCGACCACCTGACGCCGCCACACCGACAGCGCCAGCGCCGTCTGGCAGGTCATCACCGGGGCCGCGGGCCGCAGCCGCGCCACTGTGCCGCGGTCGACGTCCAGCGTCCCCGCCCCCGTCAGCCCGCAGGTCTCGGTCATCACCTTGTCCGGCACCGGCGTGAACGTCACCCGCGCCGCCTCAAGCTCCGCCAGACACAGCCCCAGATGCCCCCCGGCCTCGTCCACCCGCCCCCGCGTCGCGCCGTCCAGCCGACCGTCCACGATCCCCGACGTCGCGAAACTCTCCGCCCGCACCCCCGTCGGCGACGCCACCGTCGGCGCCGCCGGCCGCTCCCTCCACCCCGGCGGCGGCGGATTCGGCCCTCCGAAGCAGGAGGCCGTCAGCAGCAGCAGGGCGAGGGCGGAAACGGTGCGGCGCATGAGCGCGGAGGGTACCGGGATTCGCGGCGGGGATGGGGCGCACCCTCCCGCCACCTGCCGTCAGCATCCCCTCCCCGCCCCGCGCGTTCGTCTGGCGTCAGCCCCTCGCCGGACCTATCTTCGCGTTCATGAACCGTTCCAGCACGCCCGCGCCCGGCAAGACGAAATCCGCGAAGCCCGTGCACACGCCCGGCGCCGGGCTGCAGGAGGCGCCGGCCGCCTTCCTGCGCGACTCCAAGGCGCCGATGTTCGCGCCCGTCACCGGCCCCCGCCTGACGCCGTCCGAGGCGCCCGGCGCGCCCGACGGCTGGACCCCGCACCGCCCCGACCGGGCGGGTGCCAAGCGCCACCGCCCCTTCCGCATGGTCTCGCCGTTCGAGCCCTCGGGCGACCAGCCCGCCGCCATCGCCGAACTGGTCGAACAGGCCCAGGCCGGCGAGCGGGACCAGGTGCTGCTGGGCGTCACCGGCTCGGGCAAGACCTTCACCATGGCCAAGGTCATCGAGGCGACCCAGCGCCCGGCCCTGATCCTGGCCCACAACAAGACCCTGGCCGCCCAGCTCTATTCCGAGTTCAAGTCGTTCTTCCCCGACAACGCGGTCGAGTATTTCGTCAGCTACTACGACTACTACCAGCCCGAGGCCTACGTCCCGCGCACCGACACCTACATCGAGAAGGACAGCTCCATAAACGAGCAGATCGACCGCATGCGCCACTCGGCGACGCGGGCGATCCTGGAGCGCGACGACGTCATCGTGGTGGCCTCGGTCAGCTGCATCTACGGCATCGGCTCGGTCGAGACCTACACCGCCATGACCTTCGACCTGAAGGTGGGCGACCGCATCGACGAGGCCAAGCTGCGGGCCGACCTGATCGCGCTGCAGTACAAGCGCAACGACGCGGCGTTCGAGCGCGGCATGTTCCGCAAGCGCGGCGACGTGATCGAGATCTTCCCCGTCCACCTGGAGGACCGCGCCTGGCGCATCCAGCTGTTCGGCGACGAGCTGGAGTCGATCCAGGAGTTCGACCCGCTGACGGGCAGGAAGACCAACGACCTCGAGGAGATCACCGTCTACGCCGCCAGCCACTACGTCACCCCGCGCCCGTCGCTGAACCAGGCCATCACCGGCATCAAGGCCGAGCTGAAGGAGACGCTCGACTGGATGGTCGAGAACGGCAAGCTGCTGGAGGCCCAGCGCCTGGAACAGCGCGTCCGCTTCGATCTGGAGATGATGGAGGCCACCGGCTCCTGCGCCGGCATCGAGAACTATTCCCGCTGGCTGACCGGCCGCGCGCCGGGCGAGCCGCCGCCCACCTTCTTCGAATACATCCCCGACGACGCCCTGCTGTTCGTCGACGAGAGCCACGTCACCGTGGGCCAGATCGGCGGCATGTACCGCGGCGACTACGCCCGCAAGTCGACGCTCGCCGAATACGGCTTCCGCCTGCCCAGCTGCATCGACAACCGCCCGCTGAAGTTCGACGAGTGGAACGCCATGCGGCCCCAGACCATCCACGTCTCGGCCACCCCCGGCCCGTGGGAGATGCAGCAGACCGGCGGCGTCTTCGTCGAACAGGTGATCCGCCCCACCGGCCTGATCGACCCCCCGGTCGAGATCCGCCCCGTCTCGGGCGAGACGCGCAACCAGGTCGACGACGTCATCGACGAGGTCAAGGCCACCACCCGCGCCGGCTACCGCAGCCTGGTCACCACCCTGACCAAGCGCATGGCCGAGGACCTGACCGAATACATGCACGAACAGCGGGTGCGCGTCCGCTACATGCACTCCGACGTCGACACGCTGGAGCGGATCGAGATCCTGCGCGACCTGCGCCTGGGCGCCTTCGACTGCCTGATCGGCATCAACCTGCTGCGCGAGGGGCTGGACATCCCCGAGTGCGGCCTGGTCGCCATCCTGGACGCGGACAAGGAGGGCTTCCTGCGGTCCGAGACCTCGCTGATCCAGACCATCGGCCGCGCCGCCCGCAACGTCGACGGCCGCGTCATCCTGTATGCCGACCGCATGACCGGCTCGATGGAGCGCGCCATCGCCGAGACCAACCGCCGGCGCGAGAAGCAGCAGGCGTACAACGCCGAACACGGCATCACGCCCGAAAGCGTCAAGCGCGACATCAAGGAGATCCTGGCCAGCCCCTATGAGAGCCGCGCGCTGGACCAGCTGACCCGCCCCGACGGGGTGAAGGAGGACGCCCGGCCCTTCGTCGGTTCCAACTTCCAGGCCGCGCTCAAGGATCTGGAGGCCCGCATGCGCGAGGCCGCCTCCAACCTGGAGTTCGAGGAAGCCGCCCGCCTGCGCGACGAGATCAAGCGCATGAAGCTGATGGACCTGGAATTCGCCAACGACATCCTCACGGCCGAGGGGGAGCAGGTGGACAAGTCCGCGCCGAAGAAGTGGCGGCAGGAAGCGGCGGCGGAGAAGGCGGCGGCGTTCAGGAAGGGGCGCTAGGGGGGCGTTTCCGAAGCTGAAGAACCGTTAGTCTGCCGAGAGGAGACCGCCGGAGGGAGCAAGTCGACACTAAGAACCAAACGACAACGCAGACTCCGTTACACATTAACGCTCGCAACAATGTGTAAGGCTATGTCACCCATGACGCATTGCAGCATTCGGCATCTGTGGTAACCATCGTCGTCCGCCATTGTCGAATCCTTCGACGGCGAATGGAGGACATACTATGCCCCCCAAATTCGATTGCGCGGTGTCCGCTCGGGAGGCAGAACTCCCGGAGCGTTCGAGCAATCCCTCCCATAAAGTCGATCCGGACCCATACGAGGGAAGGGATAGGCGGCTGCGAATTTATAGTCGTCTATCCGAGCAACTCAGCAAAAACCGCAAGCGCGTCAGCGCATACATCCACATCTCCGAAGAGTCGTTCGAGCGGCTGGCAAAGGGCCAGCCAATGCGCGCAGACACATGGCTCAAGGTTTTTCACTCTCCGGGCGGGCGGACGCTTCCAACCGATCTGAAGCGAGACGTAGTGCTGGAGTTCGCGAGTAGCCCTACTGCCTCATTCGGTCCTCTGCTTGCCGCACTCGCAGGTAAACTGGCCGGTGTTTCCAGCCCCGAAACCGTTGTGGAAATGTTTGACGCAGTCCTTGCCTCGTAATGTTTTCGGTTTGGCCTGTTGGACCCTATCTCGAGGATTGAGACAGTACATTGCTGTCGCATCGACAGAGTCCAGCGGAGCGAAGAAAAATGTCTGGTAAAACGACTTACCGCCATAACGGCAACTCCTGCACCAAGACCACTCGCTACTCAGACGGCTGTCGTCAAACGACTACGACGAGCCGCAGCTCAGGAAAGGTGCTGTCGAGCACCAAATACCCAACTTCCCGGCATCAGCGTTGGTGACCGGCCTAGATAACTCAGGCCTCACGCCGCGATGTTTGGGTTAAGGGGTGCGACCTAGGTCGCACCCCATTTATTCTGCCGCGGCCGCCGAGTTGTAAGCATACGTTTTCCACATCGGCGCATAGGTCTGGTCCGCCTGATTGCCCCACACGGCCCGGCCCGGCCGCTCTCCCCGGGCGAACCGTTCCAGATAGTCGGGCGGGGTGCACGCTCGATAGGTTCGTACTGCTCGTCCGGCTTGTGGCTGTGCTCGCGCTTGCGCGTCTCGATCTTGTTGGCGCGGCGCCGACCCGGCGGCTCGGTGCGGGCATCTTGCCGCGCGCTCGCGGAGGACCAGAACGCGCCCCTCTTGCGCCTAACCCATTGTTGTGGATCCCTGAATCGTCCAATCGGGAGCCACCGCAATGCCGACGTTCACCATCCTGTCGCGCGTCGACGCCTACGTCGATTACACCTGTAAGGTCAAAGCCCGCACCGCTGAGGAGGCCGTCGATCTGGCCTATGAGGGTCTAGTGAAGGTGGATTGGCAGGAGGGCGGCGTGACCGAGTTCGACGCCGTCCGCATGTCCGCCATCGACAAGAACGGCAACGACATCGACGGCTACACGCGCGGTAAGGCCTGACTAACCCAAGGTTCGCCATGCTGCGGCATGGCCGAGGACGATCACAGCTGGAGCCCGCTCGGCTTCGCCGAGGAGCAGGCCGTCTATCGCGGGCCGACCCAGAACGTCCGCGCCCTGTCCGAGGGCTGGGCCGCCGCGCATCTGTTCTGTCCGGCTTGCGGCGCGGAGCGGCTGCGACAACTGCCGAACAACTCCCCCGTGGGCGACTTCGTCTGCGACGCCTGCGCCGAGGAATTCGAGCTGAAGGCCAAGGCCGGCGGGCTGGGTCGGTCGATCCCCGACGGCGCCTATGGCGCCATGATGCGGCGGCTGTCGGAGCGCAACAATCCCAGCCTGTTCGCCATGAGCTATGACCCGGGCGCGCGGACCGTCACCGACCTGATCGTGGTGCCCCGCCACTTCTTCACCCCCGACGTCATTCAGGCCCGCAAGCCGCTGTCGCCGACCGCGCGGCGCGCGGGCTGGCAGGGGTGCAACATCCTGATCGGCCAGGTGCCGGCGTCGGGGCGCATCCCCCTGATCGCGCGCGGCGCCCACGTGCCCAAGGGCGAGGTGCTGGACCGCTGGCGCTCCACCCTGTTCCTGAAGGACGCTGGCCTGAACGCGCGCGGCTGGTTGCTGGCCGTGATGAAGGCGGTCGAGGCCGTGGGCCGGCCCGAGTTCACGCTGGACGACGTCTATGCCCACGAGGCGGCGCTGTCGGCCCTCTATCCCGACAACCGCAACGTCCGCCCCAAGATCAGGCAGCAGCTTCAGGTGCTCCGCGACCGGGGCTGGCTGGAGTTCACCGGGCGAGGCGCCTATCGTCGGGCCGTCAACTTCGGGGCCTAGAGATGCCAGCACCCAACTCTGACGACTTCAGGAAAGAACTCTCGGCCCAGCTTCGCCGCGCCAGAACGCGGGGCGCGGCAGAGGTCGAGATCAACGCGGGCGAGCTACATCGCTCCGTGGGCGAGTACCCGAGCGGCGAGCATCGGATGCCATCCTGCTGTGAGGTCATGAGAGCGGCGATGCGGAGCGGCGACGAGGTCGTCAGCGAGCCGCCAAAGGGCAAGGGTGCATCGCTCACCATACGGTACCGCCTCTAAGCCCCCCGGAACCCTCCCCTCCCTCCCCCATTCCCCCCCCATGCCGGAGGGAATGAGCTATCGCCGCTTCGCGGCCATGATCGTCGCCTCGACCGTGATCATGTTCGGGCGATGTACCTGAACACCTATGCGATCGAGCACGTGCGGTTCAGTCAGACGCGGCTGTGGATGGCCCTGGTCATGGGGGCGACCATGGCGGTCGTCATGCTCGGCTTCATGTGGGGCATGTACCGGGACCGGCAGCTGAACCTGATCATCCTGGGCTGTGCCGCCCTGGTCTTCGCCGGCAGTCTGGCCCTGGTCCGCAGCCAGCGGACGGTGGACGACGTCAGCTATATGAAGGCCATGATCCCGCACCACTCCATCGCGATCATGACCAGCGAGCGCGCCCGCATCCGCGACCCGCGCGTGCGCGACCTGGCCGACGGCATCATCGAAGCCCAGGTCCGCGAGATCGCCGAGATGAACGCCCTGATCGCCGATCTGGAGCGCGACCCGCCGCCGAAGGACGCGCCGGCGCTGGCCGACTATCGCGAAAAGGGTCTGGATGCGGCGCCGTCGGGCGGCTGATTGCGACGACGCCTCCCCGTTTCCCCTTTCCCTTCAACGCCCGTCCCCTTTCTCGCGCCTTTCCTCCGCCGTCGGTTCCCGCATCCCCCACCCTCTGCCCGTCCCGTCGCTCGGGGAGGTGCGCTCGGCCGGCGTTCCGAGGCGGCGGCGGGAGCGTGGGGAGCGGGGTTTGTTGGACGCGCCCTCCGTCGCCATTCGGCGTCCGCCGCGACGGGCCTTCCGGCCTCAAGCAGTGAGCCGCCGCGCGGCGAACGGTAGGCCCGAACAACGAAGCCGATCGGGGTCACCAAGAGATGATCCCGGGCAAGGGTCGGGGGGGATACCCGGACCGTTCCAGGAGGGCGCCGCCGGCGCCCCCTGCCCGCCGGGGGCGACTGCGGTAAGGCGCAAACAGCGCCACCCGCCGCAAGCTGCCGGAAAACCCCGCGCGCGGAGCGTCACGCGAAGCCGAAACGGTACACCTACTCCATCCCGGGCCTCGCGCCCGCCGCTCCGCCCACCTCCCCACCTCCGCGCCGTCCGGCGCGGGGGCGTCGAAACGCGTCCTTCTCCCCTCGTGCGAGAAGGAGAAAGAGACGGAGCCGCATGCCCCACCCCCGCCCCCCTCGCGCGCCGCGCGTGGCCGAAGACGACGATCCGGCCGAACACGCGCGGCTGATGCACGAGCTCCGGACCCGCGTCCGCGCCATCGACTGGCTGCTGGAGTGTCGACGCGAGATGTGGCGCCGCGTTCGGCTCGACTCCCCGCCGAACGGCCCCTGGGTCGCCGCGCCCGGCCTGGTCGACCGGATCAGCCGCGAGCGCGTCGCCGCGGGCGAGGCGCCGCCGCCCGGCCTGCCGCCGGAGATGTATCCGCCGGGCTGGACGGCGCCGACCCCCCGTCCCCACCTGTGAACGTTTCAGGAACATTTTGACTCGCGCCCGCGTTCGGGACGCGGCATGAAGCCGTCGGGGTCGGGCCCGTTTCGAGAGTTCGTCATGCGCGATCCCGCGCCGCCCGTGCGGCTGCACGTCCGATGTCTGAGGCCCTTCTGCGGGCACGAGGCCCTGCTGGATCCCGTGCCCCTGTTCGGCGCGGCGCGCGACGGCTGGCCGCCGGACGGGCTGTCGCGGCGCTTCGTCTGCGGCTGCGGCGCGCGCGCGGCCCACGTCAGCCGGGCGGTGGGCCGGGCGAACCGCGACAATCCGTGCGGGTGGCTGTGATGGAATGGGAGGGTCATCCCGACATGAAGCCACGCGGATCGGGCCGGCGGCCCATGCCGCCGCCGGAGCTGACGACGCTGGAGGCGGCGCGGCTGGGGCGGATGTCGCTGACGGTGGAATGCTTTCCCTGCCGGAGGCGGCGCGAGGTGCCGGCCGACCGCCTGCCGCGGGCGCTGGGCCCGGCGGCGGTGGGCGAGCTGTGGCTGGCGGGGCGGTTCCGCTGCACCGGCTGCGGCCTGGCCGCGGGCGCGGTGGCCGTGGTGGTCCACGACCGCCTGCCGGTCGAGATCGAGCGCTGGGGCGTGGGCGAGCCGGACGTGGCCGGACGCCTCCAGCGCTGGTGGCGCCGCGACCCCACCGGCGGGCGGGACTGGAACGACTGGTTTCCGGAGCGGGGGCGGAAGGGAGGGGGCAGGCGTCAGGGCCGGGCGTGAGGGGAGCGTCGGAGCGGAACCCCCTGGCCCCGGGAAAAGGACGCGGCGGCCCTGCCCTACCCCTCGCCCCGCGCCTGCGCCGCCAGTTTCGCCAGCACCCGCCCCCGCCCCTTCGCCAGGGCGTGGACGGCGCCGCGCAGGGTGGCCACCTCCTGCTCGCTCAACTGGGCGCGGGCGAACAGGGCGCGCAGGTTGCGCATCATCGACGGCTTCTTGTCCGGCGGATGGAAGAAGCCGCCCGCCTCCAGCTCGGCCTCCAGATGGCCGATGAAGCCCTCGACCAGCTCGGCCGAGGCCGGGGGGTCGGCCTCGCGGAACCGCGGCGGCGGGGCGTCCAGCACCGTGGTCCGCCACTCATAGGCCGTGATCGCCACCGCCTGGGCCAGGTTGAGGCTGTGATGGCGCGGGTCGATCGGGATGGTGACGATGCCGGTGCAGCGCACCACGTCCTGGGTCTCCAGCCCGGCCCGCTCGCCGCCGAACAGCAGGCCGACGGACTGGCCTTCGGCGGCCGCCGCGTTCAGCTCCGCCGCCGCCTGCCGGGGCGTCAGGACCGGCTGGCGCGTCTCCCGCGGCCGGGCCGTGGTGGCGTAGACCGTCTGCAGGTCCGCCACCGCCGCGGCCACGTCCTCGAAGACGCGGGCGCCGTCCAGCACCCAGTCGGCGCCCGAGGCCGTGGCCCAGGCCCGGTCCTGCGGCCAGCCGTCCCGGGGGCTGACCAGCCGCAGGTCGCTCAGGCCGAAATTGGCCATGACGCGGGCCACGGCGCCGATGTTGTCGGCCAGCTGGGGCCGGTCGAGGATGACGCAGGGCGGGGTCAGGCTCAGTCCCCGCCGATCATGGGCAGCCACGGATCGGCCGTGCCCGCCTCGACGTCCGCGACCTTCACCTTGGGCCAGCCGACCTCCGAGTTGGCCGACAGGCGCCAGGCGATGGTGATGAGGTCCCGCAGCTCCGCCGCGCCGGCGGCCAGACGGCCGGTGGCGAACTGTATCCCGCGCGCGTCGCCCGGGGCGAAGCCGCCGGCCTTCTCCAGCCGGTAGAAGGGCGTCACCTCGGCCAGCGTGGTGCGCAGATAGCCGGCGATGCGCGGGCGCAGCTCGAACCCCTCCAGCACCGGCGCGGGCATGGCGGCCTCGACCTCCTGGAAGCGCACGTGATCGCGCACGAAGTCGCCCTCGAACAGGCCGTGCGTCCGCCGCGAGGTCGTGAACCCCTCCGGGTTCGGCACGCCGGAGGACCAGCCGTTGTAATGAATGGTCACGTGATGCGGCTGCGAACCGTCGCCGACGTAGTGGCTCAGCTCGCCGATGGTGCGCAGGATCAGGCCCTCGCGGCGGATGCGATCCTCGCGGTACCAGGCGCGCCGGGCCAGATCGGTCTCGCGGGCTTCGGCGGCATTGAGCACGCGCCAGTGCGCCAGGTCGGAGACCAGCTGCTGATGCGCGTCCATCAGGGCGAAGGGCAGATAGCCCGCGTCGTCCACCTTGATGCCCACGGCCAGCAGGGCGGCGTCGTACTCGGATTTCAGCCGGGGCAGATCGTCGATCGAGGGGCCGGCCTCGGTCATGATCCGGCCGTCCTCGATCATGTCGACGAAGTGGGCCGTGTCCCGCTCGCGGTCGTGCGGCTGGCCGGCGCCCTTGCCGCGGTCCGGCTCGCGCGACAGCTCGCCGACCTCGGCCGCCGCCGCGGGATCGCGCAGGAAGGCCGGCAGCTCGTCCGGCAGGGCGCGCATGGCCGCCATGCCGACCATGCGGTGGCCGGTGGCGCCCCAGGCGGAGACGTCGGCGGCGGGGGCGGCGAGGACGACGACGGCGGCGGCGGCGAGGAGCAGGCGTTTCATGCGGCGGTCTCCGGAGACTTCGCCGCCCTCATAGGCCGCGGCGCGGCGCAGGGGGAGAGGAGCTCCGACTTATCCCCAGGCGACGACCGGTCGCACCTCCGCCTGTGGAACCGGGCCAAGCCGCCGGAAAGGCGTGACTTTCGGGATGAAGGCGCGGCCGCGACGGTCCTGCCTCGCCGCCGAACGAAGGTTCGTCGCCCGGTTTCCGCCCCAATTCGCCCGGAAAAGCCCCCCGCCGGCGGTCGGGTCCGGCGTCTCCGCGAGTCTCCGCGTGTCCACCGCAGCCGCCGTGCTGGCCCTCGTCTGGGCCATGACCTTCACCCCCAGCGCCCCCGCGGATCCGGTCCCCTACGACCAGCTGATCGCGGCCGAGGCGGCGGCGAAGGCGGCGGCGGAAGCGGCGACGGGGGCCACCCTCAGCGCCGAGCAGGCGGAGCACATGGCGGCGGAGGCCGACTGGCGTCTTTCGGCGCGTCTCTATCATGCGGGCGGCGGCGGAGCGACGGGCAACGACTCGCTCGGGTGCCGGCCCATCGCCATGCGCACCGTGGCCATCGACCCCCGCGTGGTCCCCCGCCGCACGCGCCTGTTCATCAAGGAAACGGTCGGCATGCAGATGCCGGACGGCACGGTCCACGACGGTTACTGGTACGCCTCCGACACCGGTGGGGCGATCAAGGGGAACAAGATCGACCTGTACACCGGCCACGGCCGGGGCTCGATGCGTCCCGCCATGCCGCTGAACATGTCGACGCTGACCGTCGTCGAGGCCGGCCGCTTCGACGGCTGCCCGCCCGCCTGGGACTGATCAGAACCGGCGCCTGCCGCTGATCGTCTCGAAGAACATCCGCCAGTCGCCCATCAGGCTCCACAGCGGATACTTGAAGGTGGCCGGGCGGTTCTTCTCGAAGAAGAAGTGGCCCACCCAGGCGAAGCCGTAGCCGATCACCGGCATGGCCAGCAGCCACCAGGCGTTGCGCGTCACGATGGCCGCCGCCAGCGCCAACAGCACGAGGCCTGACCCCACCACGTGGATCCGCCGGCACGTGCGGTTCGAATGCTCGTGGATGTAGAAGGGATAGAACTCGTCGAACGAGGCGAACCGGTCGCCGAATGCGGGTTGCGGGCTCATGGGGGAACCCTGCCCCCGGCGCGGGGCCTTGGCAATCTTCAGACGACGCAGGCCTTGTCCGGAAGGCCGAACAGGGCGGCGTAGCGGTCGAGCGCCTCGGCGTCGCCCGCCACGGCGCCCGGCGGCAGCGGCGCGCCGACGTACAGGAAGCCGGCCAGCTCTTCCGGCGACGCCGTGACGACGGCGTCCGGCGCCTCGGCTTCTCCCCGTTCGGCGGTGAGCCGGCCGTCCTTGATCCGGGCGCGGAACGCTTCCTCGCCGATGAGGAAGCCGATCGACAGGTCGGCGGCGCCCGCGCGATCGGCGGCGAACATGGTCCGCATCGACAGCATGAAGGAGACGGCACTGAGCGGCAGGGTCGGGTCGTGGTCGGGCGAGCGCGCGGCCCAGCGGCCCAGGCTCTTGATCGCCTCCTCGGCCTCCATGCCCCAGTCAGTCAGTTCATAGACCTGCACCGAGGCCGGCGGCGGCAGCTTGCGGCGGGCGGCGACGCCCGCGGCCTCCAGCCCTTCCAGGCGCTGGGTCAGGACGTTGGCGCTGATTCCCTTCAGCGAGGACTTGAGGTCCCCGAACCGGCGCGGGCCCAGCAGCAGCTCGCGCACGATCAGCAAGGACCAGCGCTCGCCCACCAGTTCCAGCGCATGGGCGGTTCCGCAGGCGTCGTCATACCAGCGGGACGCTTTTGCGGACTTACTAGTTATTTTTTCTAACTTCATGGTTGACTAATGTAATCCAGGGGCGCAGGAGTCGCAACATCGAAGCCCCGGACAGGAGGGACACCGTGACCGCCATCGACGTCAGGCCCGTCCGCCGGGCCGCCCTGCCCTCTCCCCTTGCGTGGACCGGGCGCGCGTTGACCGTCGTGGCCGGCGCCTTCGCCGCGGCGGACGGGATCACCCGCCTGACCGTGGACCACTCGATGGTTCCGGGCGCGGCCTCGCTGGACCGCCTTGAGCCGTTCGTCGGCGGCGCCCTTCTGGCCGGGGCGCTCCTGGTCGCGACCCGCCGTCTGCGCCTTCCCGGCGCCGCGACGCTGGCCCTCGCGCTGACCGCGCTGGCGATCGCGGAAGGCCGCGCGGCTACCCCCTCGGCCGATCATCTGTTGTTCTGGCTGTACGTGGCGGCGATGTCCGTCGCGGGCGGCGTGCTGCGACGTTCCTCACAACCGAAGACCTGACTGCGAACCCCCGCCCCAGGCCGCGCCGCCCGCGGGCCGAGCCCGGCTCCCCAAGAAGGAGACTTCCGATGCCCGACAAGATCACGCCCTGCATCTGGTACGACGTGAACCAGGCGGAGGAGGCCGCGAAGTTCTACGTCTCGCTGGGCCTGCCCGACAGCCGGATCGACACCGTGGCGCGGGCGCCCGCCGACAATCCCTCGACCAAGGCCGGCGACGTGCTGGTCGTGGAGTTCACTCTGGCGGGCAAGTCGTTCGTCGGCCTGAACGGCGGGCCGATCTTCCCGCAGACCGAGGCGATCTCTTTCCAGATCTACACCGACGACCAGGCCGAGACCGACCGGCTGTGGGACGCCATCGTCGGCAACGGCGGCGCGGAAAGCATGTGCGGCTGGTGCAAGGACCGCTGGGGGGTCAACTGGCAGATCACCCCCAAGGCGCTCATGGACCTGCACCGCGACCCGAACCCCGCGCGGGCCAAGGCCGGCTTCGACGCCATGATGAAGATGAAGAAGATCGACATCGCCACCATCCAGACCGCCGCGGACGCCGCGGGCTGACCCCTCGACCACTCAGAAAGGAGACTGTCATGACTTACTATTCCGGCTTCCTGACCCCGGTGAAGAGCGCCGACAAGGACCGCTACATCGCTTCGGCCGCGAAATCCTGGCCGGTGTTCCAGAAGTACGGGGCGCTTCAGCTGGTCGAGACCTGGGGCGACGACATCCCGCCGGGCAAGGTGACGGGCTTCGATCTGGCCGTGAAGCTGGAGGAGGGAGAGGTCCCGGTCTTCTCCTGGATCAAGTGGCCGGACAAGGCGACGGCCGACGCGTGCTACGCCACGATGGAGACGGACCCAGCCTGGCAGGAGATGGACATGCCCTTTGACGGCAAGCGCATGATGTGGGGCGGCTTCGCGCCGATCTTCGAACAAGGCGTCTGATCCCTCAGGCTCAACCCCCACCTGCGGCCGGGACCCGACGTTCCGGCCGCACCCTCATCCGGAGACCGACATGCCCTTCGTCGACATCACCGTCATCCCCGTGAAGACCGCCGACAAGGAGGCGTACCTGGCCCATTCGGCGAAGCAGTCGCCGCTGTTCAGGGAACACGGCGCGATCGCCGTGACCGAGTGCTGGGGCGCCGAAGTGCCGGACGGCAAGCTGACCGACTTCAAGAAATCCGTGGCGCTCCAAGACGGCGAGACGGTCGCCGTCGGCTGGATCACCTGGCCGGACAAGGCGGCGCGCGACGCGGGCTGGGAGGCGATCATGCAGGACGCGCGCATGCACGGCGCCACGCCGCCGTGGGACGGCAAGCGGATGATCTACGCCGGCTTCGAGGTGATCGCCGAGCACTGAGCCTCGCCCTGTGGCAGCGAGCGCCCGCGGCACGAGCGGCAGGGCCAGAAAGGGAGAGCCGTCAGGCCGGCGTCGGCTCCTGGCCCAGCAGGCGCTTGATGACCGGCCAGGCGTTCACCCAGGCGGAGATGAAGCCGACGATGCTGGCGACCCACTGAAAGGCGCTCCACAGGGCGTCGAGGAAGCCGCCGTATCCGATGAGCTGCGAGGCCGACCACAGCACGTCCGACACGCCCAGCCGGAAGGCGACGTAGGCCTGGGAGTATTCGATCGGGCGGTCGGCGACGAAGGCGATGGCCGCCGCCGCCGCGACGGGCGACCAAAGCAGGGGGAGCAGCAGAAGCAGGGCGAGGACCAGGACGAGAATTTTGGTCATCGGCGTCTCGGTCGAGAAGAAGCTGATCACCACCCCCGCCCCCAGCGTCAGGGCCGTCAGGGACAGCAGGACGGGCAGGGCGAGATCGGCCGCGTCCATCAGGTCCGCGCCGGTCGCCATGAGCCCGAGCATCACGGCCCCCGCCAGCAGGAACGACCCGACCCAGACGCCGGCGTACTGCCCCAACCGCCGCTTCAGATGTCCTATGCCGACCATGACGCCGCCCCCGCCAGACCCGCGTTCACCATGATCGCGGTTTCCGGGCCCGTCCAGTCGCCGCGCGCCGATCAGCCCGCCGGGGCCTCCAACAGGGCTCCGCGCGAGAGGGAGTGGGCGAACAGCAGCCGCAACAGTCCGGGCGCCTCTGGCGAATAGGTGCGCTCAAGCCGATTCCGCACCTCCTCGGACACGGCGCCCTCCGGAGCCAGCGGCGTCAGCTCCGCGACGGCGGTCTCGAAGCGCCGATCGTCTTCCTCCCGATCGCCGGTCAGGTCGCCGATCCGCTCCATCACGCAGGCCGCCGCCAGGGGCGATCCCCCCGCGTCCCGAAGCGTTCCCAGGGACAGCCCCTCGATGACCTCAGCGCGCTGGCGGGCGATGCCGCTGAAGATGCCGAAGATGACGGTCCCGTGCTGGGCGTCGGCGCCGAAGGAGAACAGCTGGTTCTGGAGGATCAGGGCGGAGCCCCGATAGCGCACGCCCTCGATGCCGCTGCGGAACCGGATCGCGTCCTCGGGCTCGTTCCGGATCTCGGTGACGTCGCACAGGAACCGGCCGGGCAGATCGCTCGACGGCCGGGTGCTCCGCCACAGGCCCTCATAGGCCCAGCCGCGCTGTCTGGCCCCCCGTCGCGCCTCGTCCATCACCTGGGCCGGAATCCAGTCCGGCGCGGCGCCGTGGGCGCTGACGCCCAGAACGGCGGCGAACTCCGCCGTCGAGCGGTCCCAGTCCAGCATGGTGAAACCGTCGACGTGGCCGGCGACGAAGCGCGTCAGCTTGGCGAGGTTGTGCTCGGACGGGATCACGCTCCCCGCGGCCCAGCGTCCCACCAGGGATTTGTCCGCGTTCAGGGCCGAGGCGAGGCCCGTGCGGCTGAGCACGAGCGCCTTGAGCACGAGGCGGAGCTTTTCCGCGAAGGAGTCCGGCCGCATCCCCGGACGATCTCACGGCGAGCCCCTGCGTGCAACTCGCGTGCAACTTCATGCAACCCCCAGCGCGCGCCGCCGCACGGCGCTGCACCTGCCCGGCTGCGCCGGCCTGGGCCAGAAGCCCCCGCATCGCCGGACCCCCGGCGGCCGATCCAGAAGGTGGAGCTTTTCCGCCCTCCTAGAACCCGGAGATCCGAAGTGAAGACCCTCGTTCCCCTGCTCGCCGGCGCGACCCTGTCGACGCTGACGCCGGTCCCCGCGTTCGCGGGCATTCCCGTCATGTCCTTCGCCGTTCACGACGTCAGCGTGACGTCGAACGTCCCGGCGTTGAACGTCTCGGTGCGCAACCAGTCGGCCAGCACCGACCCGGCCCAGCGCGACCTGCGCGTCGTCTCTCCCACGCCGGTGCTGAACGTCACCGGCCAGGTCTGGTGCAAGTCCTTCCAGAACGCCCACACCCGGGCCGACGCCGCCCAGATCCTGTTCGGAAACGCCAACCTGCACTCCACTCCGGACGGCGTCGACGTCCATCCGATCGGCACCTGGTCGCACTCGCCGATGGCGGCCCTGGGCGCTGACGAGGAGCTCCGCAACTACAACATCCAGGCGCCGGTGGCGTTTCCGGACCACTGGGGCGGCGGCATTTCCCTGGGATTCAACCCCGTCCGCGAGGTGGAGGAGCGTCTGGAAAACTACGTCCAGAACGGCGCAGGCTCGGAAGCCGACTTCCTGCGCGTCGACGACGTGTTCGAGACGACCATCACCATGAACGCGGTCGGCTGGTGCGAGTACGACAGCCAGAACCTGAGCGACAAGCGTTACGCCGGCCTGCGCCGGATCGAAGTGCCGGTCCACATCTTCTATCATGGCGATCCCGACCTGGAGGACCAGAGCGCCGTCGGCTCGGCCGGCACGGTCCAGGCGCAACAGCCCGCCCGCGGGCGCCGCGACGCCTCGCCCCCGCGCCGTCAGAACCCGGCGCGACGCGACGACCGTCGCGCGCGTCCGGACCGCGACGACCGGACCGCCGGCCGGGGTACCGACGCCGGACGGGGCGGCGTCCACGTGGCCTCGGGCGACGTGGACGGAGATGGCCGTGGCGAGGGCCTTCTGGTGCCCGCCGTCCAGCGCCAGCACGAGCCGGAACTCTCCCGGGACGAGCCGCGCCAATGCTCGGCGTTCGAAGGCGCCGTGCGCCGCGAGGCGGGAAACTTCGTCTCGAACTGGATCCTGGGCTCCGACCGCCCCCGCCGCGACTCCGGCCGCCAATCCAGCCGCGACCGCCTGGTCGAGGACACGGTGGATCGCATGGTGAGCTGCTGAGCCGCACCCGGCGGGCGGGCGGCGCGCGGGCGGCTCTCCGGAGCCGCCCGCGTCGCCACGTGCCGGATCAGCTGTCCAGGAAGCTCCGCAGCTTCCGCGAGCGGCTGGGGTGCTTCAGCTTGCGCAGCGCCTTGGCCTCGATCTGGCGGATGCGTTCGCGGGTCACCGAGAACTGCTGGCCGACCTCTTCCAGGGTGTGGTCGGTGTTCATGCCGATGCCGAAGCGCATGCGCAGCACCCGTTCCTCGCGCGGCGTCAGCGACGCCAGCACGCGGGTCGTGGTCTCGCGCAGGTTCGACTGGATGGCCGCGTCGATCGGCAGGACGGCGTTCTTGTCCTCGATGAAGTCGCCGAGGTGGCTGTCTTCCTCGTCGCCGATCGGGGTTTCGAGCGAGATCGGCTCCTTGGCGATCTTCAGGACCTTGCGGACCTTCTCCAGCGGCATGGCCAGCTTCTCGGCCAGCTCCTCCGGGGTCGGCTCCCGGCCGATCTCGTGCAGCATCTGGCGCGACGTCCGCACGATCTTGTTGATCGTCTCGATCATGTGGACCGGGATGCGGATGGTCCGCGCCTGATCCGCGATCGAGCGGGTGATCGCCTGACGAATCCACCAGGTGGCGTAGGTCGAGAACTTGTAGCCGCGGCGATACTCGAACTTGTCGACCGCCTTCATCAGGCCGATGTTGCCCTCCTGGATCAGGTCCAGGAACTGCAGGCCGCGGTTCGTGTACTTCTTGGCGATGGAGATCACGAGGCGCAGGTTGGCCTCGACCATCTCCTTCTTGGCCTGACGCGCCTCGCGCTCGCCCTTCTGCACCTTCTGGACGATGCGGCGATAGTCGTCGATCGGCAGGCCGGCCTCGGTGGCCACCGCCGCCACGTCGCCGCGGATCTGGGCGATCTGCGCGGCCTCGTTCTCGGAGAACTTGGTCCAGCGGACGCCCATGTCCTTGACCTGTTCGGTCCAGGCCGGGTCCAGCTCGGCGCCGAAATAGGACTTGAGGAACTCCGGACGCGAAATGCCGTAGCTGTCGGCGAGGCGCAGCAGGCGGCCTTCCAGCCCCATCAGCCGCTTGTTGATGGCGTACAGCTGCTCGACCAGCGCCTCGATGCGGGCGTTGTTCAGCTTCAGCGTCTTCAGGCGACCGGAAATGGCCGCGGTCAGCGCCTCATAGGTCTTCTGGTCCTTGGGCGAGAGCGTGTCGCCCTTCAGACGGGCCTCGACCAGCTTGTCCTGCAGCTTGCGGAAGGCGCCGAAGTCGCCGGCCACGGCGTCCAGAACCTCCATGACGCCGTCGCGCAGCTCGGCCTCCAGCGCGGAGATCGACAGGCCGCCGCCGTCGTCGAAGTCGTCGTCGTCCTCGTCGTCCGCCCCCTCGGCCTTCTCCTCGGCCGGCTCTTCCTCGGCGTCGTCGGTGGCGGTCTCGGCGGCGCCCGGCGCGGCGGCCGGGTTGAGGACGGCGTAGGTCGCGTCGAGATCGATGACCTCGCGCAGCAGGATCCGGTTGGCGGCCAGTTCGTCGCGCCACACCATGATGGCCTCGAACGTCAGGGCGCTCTCGCACAGGCCCGAGATCATGGCGTCGCGGCCGGCCTCGATGCGCTTGGCGATGGCGATCTCGCCCTCGCGGCTCAGCAGTTCGACCGAGCCCATCTCGCGCAGATACATGCGGACCGGGTCGTCGGTGCGGTCGTAGGCGGCCTTGGCCGGGGTCTCGGCGACCGAGGTGTCGGCGCGCTCGGCGATCTCGCCGCCCTCGCCTTCCTTCTGCTCGGCGTCTTCCTCGGCCTCGACGACGTTGACGCCCATCTCGGACAGCATGGCCAGGGTGTCCTCGATCTGGTCGGGGGTCACCTCTTCCGACGGCAGGACCTTGTTCAGATCCTCCATCGTCACGTAGCCGCGGGTCTTGGCCTGCTTGATGAACTTCTTGACGCCGGCGTCCGTCAGGTCGAGCAGCGGACCGTCCGAAGAGGTCTCGGTCTCGGGCGTGTCGGTCTGTGCGGTCATTCAGTCCAGTCTCCGGCGGGCGAGGCGAGGCCTGCGGCAAATGTGCAACGCGCGGCGAAAAGGATCGTCGATCCCCGTCCGCGTCGAATTTCGATCGGTTCCGGTCGTGCGTCGGGCAGGACCCGGCGGAGGCGCGGCGAAGGCCGTCCTGATGACCGTTCGATCGGGTCCCGGGGCGGGGGGCGACGTTTCGGCCCGGAAGCGCGGGAGGCTCGAGGCCCCGCCTTCTCGACCTCGCGCGCGCGGGCGGTTCGATCAGGGGCGCAGATGGCGAGCGAACCCCCTCGTGTCAAGACGGGACGGATCAGTGGACCGTCTCCGACGGCTCCCAAAGCGCGCCGCTGGCCAGCAGGCGGGCCTGGGCGTCGCGTTCGGCCTTGAGGCGCGCGAACGGCTGGGCGTCGAATTCCGGCTCGGACTTCAGCTCGTCCATGGCGCGGCTCAGCGCCAGTTCGTTCAACAGACCGTCGATGGCGCGGATCAGGTCGGCGCGCGCCTGATCCACGGGGCGCGAGCTGTCGAGGAAGGGCGCGTGCGACACGCGGGCGGTGCGGTCCACGGCCTTCAGCGCCTCTCCATGGCCCAGCGCCGTGAGCCGGGCGCGCAGCAGGCCGTCGCCGAAGTCGGCGAGGTCCCAGGTCAGACGCACCAGATCGGCGACGAGCCGGTCCAGCCCGGCGTCGCCCAGACCCTGGCTGGCCAGCAGCTCGGCCTTCTCCTGCAGCACCTCGGGGTGTTCGATCAGGCCGGTCAGGACCGCGGCGACCAGTGGACGGGGCGCGCGACGCAGGCCCTCCGTGGCGGATTGGCCCTCGGGCGTCACGTCCATGACGGCGGTCGCCTTCCGCGCCCTGCGGTCGCGGTAGATCGTCCGGTTGGCCTGTTTGCGCTCCGCTTCCAAAGGTCGCGTGAGCTGATAGACGGCGCCCAGCAGGTGATCCTTGTAGGTGCGGGCCAGATCGGGGTCGGCGACGGTGGCGGCGGCCTTGCGCAGGCGCGCGATCAGCTGGGCCTCCTTCTCCGGCCCGTCGAGCGGCCCGACGGCCTCGCGCTCGCGGTCGAACAGCATGCGCGAGAAGGGCACGACGTGGCCAAGAGCCTCCCGCAGGGCCGGTGCTCCGCGCTCGCGCAGCATGTCGTCGGGGTCCAGCCCGTCCGGCAGGGTGACGAAGCGCAGGGTGCGGTCGGACCTGATCAGCGGCAGGGCGCGTTCCACGGCGCGGAAGGCGGCGCGGCGGCCCGCGCCGTCGCCGTCGAAGCACAGGATCGGCTCGGGGCTGACCCGCCAAAGCAGGCCCATCTGGTCCTCGGTCAGGGCCGTGCCCATCGGCGCCACCGCCGGCACGCCCGCGCGCTGGCAGGCTATGACGTCCATGTAGCCCTCGACCACCACGATCGCCTGTTCGGACTTGCTCTCCGCTCCGAGGATGCGGCGGGCCTCGGGCAGGCCGTAAAGGGTCGCGCCCTTGTGGAAGAGCGGGCTCTCGGGTCCGTTCAGATACTTGGCCCGGTCGTCCGGATTCATCGCCCGGCCGCCGAAGGAGACGACGCGGTTGCGCCCGTCCAGGATCGGGAAGATCAGCCGGTCGCGAAAGCGGTCATAGGGCTGGCCGCCCCCCTCCGGAGAGATCAGCAGCCCGGCCTCGACGAGGTCGCCCGGGCGGGCGCCGCGCTGAACCAGCGCGTTCTTCAGTCCCTCGCGGTCGTTAGGCGCATAGCCCAGACCGAAGCGGTCCCACTGGTCCTCCGGCAGGCCGCGCCGCTCCAGATATTCCCGCGCCGGCTTGCCGACCGAGCGGCGCAGGTTGGCGGCGAACCACTTCTGGGCCAGGTCCATCCAGTCCGACAGGCCCTGACGCTTCTGCTCGCGCTCGCGCGACTGCGGGTCCTCGGCCGGCAGGGCCATCCCCGCCTCGGCGGCCAGCCGCTGCACCGCCTCGACGAAGGACAGTCGCTCGGTTTCCTGCAGGAAGGAGATGACGTCGCCGTGCTTGCCGGAGCTGAAATCGTGGAAGAAGCCCTTGTCGTCGTTGACGAAGAAGCTGGGCGACTTCTCCTTCGAGAAAGGGCTCAGGCCGACGAACTCGCGCCCCTGCCGCTTCAGCTTGACCGTCCGACCGATGACGTCGGAGGGCCGCAGCCGGGCCTTCAGTTCCTCGATGTAGCGGTCGTCGAAGCGCACCCGATGACATGCTCCCGAAGCCCCTCCGGACGCCAGCCCGATTCGCCGCGCGCAGCTTCCGCGCCACAGAAACGGTCGTCCACAGGCTGGGATGTGTGGGGATGAGAGCGCCTGAAGTTAATCCCTCGTTAACCAAAAAGGCGCGCCGCGCCCCGGAACGTTCTGATTCCGGACGGATTTCGAGACTAGCAGGACCATTCTTCCACAGGCCCTGTGGATCATGTCGAGGCCCATGAAGGGGGCCTGAGGAGTCCGGAAGGCAGCACGCCCACGCCGGACGAGAGTGAGACCGATGTTCATTTCCATCCAGCGCCCCGCCGTCGAGCCGACGGGCCCCGACGCCGTCGCGACGCCGTGGTCGCCCCGGGTGCACAGCCTGAGCCCGCGCGCTCTGCACGCCCGCCTGCTGGACAACGCCGCCCAGCGCCGCCTTCGCGGGCTTCAGCGCCGCGCCTGCGGCCGCGCGGACGACGCCGACTACTGGCTGGGCGCCGCGCCGCAGGCGGTGCGGAAGGCCTGCGATCTGCGCCGCGGCGGTCTGTCCACCTTGCCCTGAAGCGACGCCGCCACGGCGGCGCCATGATCCCGGTCAAGCTTCGCGGATCGACCGGGGAGATCGCCATGAAGTCCATCGCCGCCCTCGCCTTCGCCGCCGGCCTGATGACGTCCGCTCCCGCCCTGGCCCAGGATCACTGGATCGCCCACAACGCCGAGGTCGCCGCCGTCGACGCCGCCGTCCGCGCGCCGCTGGAGGCCTATCTGACGGGGCATGCGACGGGCGCTCAGGAGGCGTTCCGGGCCGCCTTCCACCCGGACGCCGAACTGTGGGGCACCCGGAACGGCGCCCTGATCCGGATGACGGCCGAGGAGTACGTCGGCCGCGCCTCGGGGGCTCCTGCAGCCGACGAGGCGCAGCGGCGCCGCTGGATTGAGTCCGTCGAGGTCGTCGGCGACACCGCCTATGCCAAGATCGTGCTCGACTATCCGGCGGTGCGCTTCACCGACTGGATGACGCTTATGAAGATCGACGGCCGCTGGCTGATCGTGAACAAGGCCTTCCTGGCCGAGCCGAAGAGCTAGCCCTTCATCGCGTCCGCGAAGCGCTGGAACAGGTACAGGCTGTCCGTCGGCCCGGGCGAGGCCTCGGGGTGATGCTGGACGCTGAACACCGGCCTGTCCTTCAGCGCGATGCCGCAGTTGGTGCCGTCGAAGAGGCTGACGTGCGTTTCCTGCACGTGGTCCGGCAGGCTGTCGCGATCGACCGTGAAGCCGTGGTTCATGGACACGATCTCGACCTTGCCGGTGGTCAGATCCTTCACCGGATGGTTCGCGCCGTGGTGCCCCTGGTCCATCTTCACCGTCCTTGCGCCCAAGGCGATGGCCAGCATCTGATGGCCGAGGCAGATGCCGAAGACGGGCTTGCCGCTGTCGACCAGCTTGCGGATTTCCGGGACCGCGTATTCGCCGGTCGCGGCCGGGTCCCCCGGACCGTTCGACAACACGACGCCGTCGGGATTGCGGGCCAGTATCTCCTCGGCGGTGGTCGTCGCCGGCACCACGGTGATCTTGGCCCCGGTCGAGGCCAGGGCGCGCAGGATGTTGCGCTTGACGCCGTAGTCGACGACCACGACCGACCGGTCGCCGGCCTGCACGCGCGGATGACCCTCCGGCCAGTCCCACAGCCCTTCGTCCCATTCGAACGCCTGCAACGTCGAGGCGGGTTTGGCGAGGTCGAGGCCGACGAGCCCTGACCAGTCGCGGGCCTTGGCCACCAGCGCCGGCAGGTCGAACTCGCCCCGGGCGTTGTGCGCGATCACGGCGTGCGGGGCGCCGGCGTCGCGGATGCGGGCGGTCAGCGCGCGGGTGTCCACGCCGGACAGGCCGACGACGCCACGCCGCTTCATCCACGCGTCCAGCGAGCCCTCGCTGCGCCAGTTCGCCGGGTCGGTCGGCAGGTCGCGGAACACCGCGCCGACGGCCGAGGTGTCGGAGCCGCCGCCCATCTGTTCCACGTCCTCCACGTTCACGCCGACGTTGCCGACGTGCGGGAAGGTGAAGGCCAGGATCTGGCTCATGTAGGACGGGTCGGTCAGGATTTCCTGATAGCCGGTCATGGCGGTGTTGAAGACCACCTCGCCCAGCGCCTCGCCCTCGGCGCCGACGCCGATCCCCTGCAGCACGGTCCCGTCGGCCAGGGCCAGCACGCCGGTCACGCCGGGCAGGAGGTCGGTCATGGCGGGCAACTCCGGGGCGGCGACGGCGGACAAACGGCGCGGGGGTTAGGCCCCCTCGCCCTCCGGGTCAACCGCGGGCTTGCCGCCTCGCAGCAAGGTGAACCACGCCAGGGTGGTGATCGCCACCACCACGAGGGTCGGCACGATGTAGCCCGCGGCCGCCGCGATCACCGCCGCGCCGGCGAACATGAGGCCGAACGCGCCCAGCACGTGGCCCCCCGTTCCGGGAGACAGGCGGATCAGCGCGGCCGAGCACACTCCATAGATCGTCAGCGTCAGCACCGAGGTCACGCCGACCAGCATGCCGAACTGCTCGCCAAGGGTCGGCTGGCCCGAGAGGACGGCGACGATCGTCATGATCGCGGCCCCGGTCAGCGGATTGACCAGCGGTGTCTTGTCGCCCTGCGCGAAGCCCTTGGGCAGGAAGCCGGCCCTTGCCGCGGCGCGTGCTGTCTCGCCGCCCATCATCACCCAGCCGCCGACGGTGCCGATCGTCTTGGCCACGGCGCAGACCGCGACGAAGCCGGCCAGCGACGCGCCGAAGACGCGGGCGGCGAGGTCGGCGTAGGGGCTGGTCGAGGCGGCCAGCGCGTCGAGCGGGATGACCCCGAAGACCGCCACGGTCGCTCCGACGTAGACCAGGGTGGCCAGCGCCACGCCGGCGAGCGAGGCCCGGCCCAGGTTCTTGCCCGGATGTCGGATGCGCGACGACAGGGCGGCGGCGCTCTCCACGCCCAGATAGGCCCAGAAGATCAGCACCAGCGAGGCCGGCACGGTCTCCTTCAGCGAATCGCCGGACGGATTCCACGAAGCGGCGAACAGTTGGGGGTCGAACGCGGCGACGCCGGCGGCCACGGCGATGACGATGGGGATGAGGCCGACGACCAGGGCGCCGGCCGCCAGCCAGGACGCCGTCCGCGTGCCGGCGACGTACGCCAGCGTGGCCACCCAGATGATGGCCAGATTGCACAGGGTGGCGGCGACCGGATCCTTCAGCACCGGCCAGAAGAAGGCGAGATAGCCCGTCGCCGCCACGGCCACCGCGACGTTGCCGACGAGACAGGCGGTCCAGAAGGCGATGGCCACCTGAAATCCGAAGAAGCGGCCGAGCCCGGTCTCGGCGAAGCCGGCCAGGCCGTCGGCGCCGGGCTTCAGCCGGCCCAGCGCCCCGAAGACGAGCGCCAGCACGGCCGCGCCGACGCCTGCGACCAGCCAGCCGATCAGCGAGGAACTGCCGAACGGCGCGAGGGTCACAGGCAGCAGATACAGGCCCGAGCCGATCATGTTGCCGGCCACAACGAGAGCCGCGAGGCCCCATCCCAGCTTGCGCCCGGTTTCCGGGACGACGTCGGTCATGCGTGGATCCCCCCGATCCGATCCTGGAACCAGCCGACCGCCGCCTCGTGGCGGCCGGACAGCACGCCGGCTTCATACGCTCCCGCGGACAGGTTTGTCTGCACCGCCTCGCAGATGGCCGCGTCCTCGGCGGTCAGCCGGTCCGAGGCCGCGAGGGTCGCGTCAGACGGCGGACGGCCTTCGGGTCCGAGATACAGATAGTCCAGCCGGGTGCGGCCCGGGCCGGTCGGCGTCATGCGCTCGATCATGGCGCCGTCGGCGTAGACGTTGATCCCGAGGTTGGGCCAAAGCCAGCCCCAGACGCCCGCCTGGGTCGCGCCGGAGGCGCCGACCGCCCGCTGGATCACGCACTCGCCGTCGACGCGGACCTCGTAGTCCGTGCCCGCCAGTTCCTGCGCCAGCTCCGGGTGGACGGCGCCGATGTGGTAGCCCTCGAGATAGTTCTCGACGTAGGTCTTCCAGTCGCAGGCCAGTTCATGGCTGCGCCGCAGGGCGGGCGCCGGCAGGTCGAGGCCGCGGTCGACCAGCAAGGCCTCGACGGGGGCCACGGCCGCGGCCAGGCGGCCGGAGGGGGCCATGGCCGCGAAGATCAGACCTCGCCACGTCTCGACGGTCAGGGACAGGAGTCCGAACTCGCGCGGGTCGAAGCCCGCTTCCGCGCCGAAGCCCGTGGCGGCGCGCAGCCGGCCGTCCAGGGCATATCGCCAGCCGTGATAGGCGCAGGTCAGCTCCTTGCCGCAGGATCCGGCAAAGCCTGTGACAAGCGGCCCGGCGCGGTGGCGGCAGACGTTGTGGAAGGCCCGCACGACGCCGTCGGCGCCGCGCACCGCCATCAGGGGCCAGCCCGCGACGTCCCCGGCGATCCAGTCGCCGGGCGCGGGCAGCTCCGCTTCGTGGCCCAGAAACAGCCAGGCGCGCCGAAAGACGGCGTCGCGTTCGCGCGACCAGGCGGTCGGGTCGCCATAGAACCGGGCCGGAAGGGTGAGCCGCATGGGTCGATGAAGGCGCGGGCCGGGCCCGACGTCAACGTCAGACGCGGATCGGGTCCAGACCGGCGAAGACGGCGTGGGTGGCGCCGGCCGTGCGGGCGTCCTTCGCCCGCTCCGGCCGGAGGTTCAGCAGGACCAGATGATCGCAGACCGCGCGACCCTCGGCGATCAGTTCCGCCGCGTCGGGCCAGTCGCGGGCCGTCTCGTGGGCCACGCCGGCGAAATCGAGCGCGAGGCAGCGGGCCCGCACGCCCGCGAGACGTCGCACGGCGCCGAGATCCGGCGCCACGTGCAGAACCGCGCCCAGGGCGGCGGTCTCGAAATGCGAGACAGCGTCGGCGATGGCTTCGGCCGGCGCCTGCTCGAGCCCGCCCATGACCTCGATCAGCAGGGCGCCGGGGGCGGCGCCGTGCTGAAGCTCCGCGCACAGGATGGCGAAGCGACCGCCGGACGAGGCGATGGTGCGCCAGAAGGCGGGGACGATGCCGCTGTCGCCGGGCTGGAGCCGCAGCAGGTCGAGGCCGTGCTTCAGCGTCTGGAGGTCGATGCGCTTCAGGTCCATCGGCTCCAGCGAGCCCCGGCCGCGCGCCAGCGCCGCCTCGCCGCCCGTGTGGCGCACGCAGCGGCGGATGCGGCGGCTCATCGGCACGCCCGTGGCGAGGTCGAAGACCGGCTGGGCGGCGAGCGTGATCGACAGCTCGTGCCGGGCGCGCGTCACCAGCGGAAACGTCAGGCTTTCGTAGGCGGCCGCATAGGCGGCGTGCAGCGAGGCCGTTCCGGCCGGCGGGGCGGCGCGTTCAAGATCCGTCATGACCGCCTCCTCTGGCCGCCTCCGGGATCCCCCCGACGATCACGATGCGCCCCGTCCGTCACCAGACGGCTTACGAAGGCGGTGAACCGGGGATTCACCGTGATGGCCGCTCACTCGGGGACGCGCAGCCCGTCCCAGTCGAACACCCGGCCGGAGTCCGCCGACGTCAGACCGTCGAGGACGGCCAGCAGCCGTCCCGCGGCGGCGTCCGGGGCGAACAGCTTCGCGGGGTCGACTCCCTTGCGGAACGGCGCGCTGAGCGCGGTGTCGACGGTTCCGGGATGCAGTCCGGCCACGATGGTCTGGGGATGGGTGCGTGACAGCTCGATGGCGAGGTTGCGCAAGATCATGTTCAGGGCGGCCTTGGACGCGCGGTAGGCGTGCCAGCCCCCCAGGCGATTGTCGCCTATCGAGCCCACACGGGCGGACAGGGCCGCGAACACGGCCCGACTGTCGCGCGGCAACAGCGGGAGAAAATGCTTCGCCACGAGCGCGGGCCCGACGGCGTTGACGCGGAAGTCGCGCAGCAGATGGTCGGACGTCAGAGCCCTGTGGGTCCGCTCGGGCTGATGCCCGTCGTGCAGCACGCCGGTGGCAACGAAGACCAGGGTGGGCGCCGGGCCGTCGGACACCCGTGCGGCGGCGGCGGCGATCGTCGCCTCGTCCTCCAGATCCAGCCCGGTGCGCGACCGCGACAGGGCGTGGACGACCTCGAACCGGCCCGACGTCCCCAGACGCTCGGCCACGGCGGCGCCGATCCCGCCGGAGGCTCCGATGACGACTGCCGAATTCCGCATGGAACGCACATCGCCCGTGGCTTCAGGTCAGGCAATGAGGCGCGTTGACCCGGAGCCCGTCCGGGGCCAATCCCCCGGCATGACCCTGACGACCATCGGCCTCGATGCCGACGACACCCTCTGGCACAACGAGACGATCTTCCGTCTGACGCAGGCGCGGTTCCTCGACCTGCTGGCGCCGCACGGCGAACGGGCGGACGTCGAGGCGCGGCTGGCGCAGGTCGAGGGGCGCAACCTTCGGCTCTACGGCTACGGCATCAAGGGCTTCACCCTGTCGATGATCGAGACCGCCATGGAACTGTGCGACGGCGCGGCGCCGCCGGAGGTGGTGCGTGAGATCCTGGCGGCGGGGCGCGAGATGATCGCCCATCCGGTGGAGACCCTGCCGGGGGTCGACGAGGCGCTCGCGGCCCTGGCCGAAACCCATCGCCTGATCCTGATCACCAAGGGCGACCTGCTGGATCAGGAACGCAAGCTGGCGGCCTCGGGCCTGGGCGAGTTGTTCAGCGCCGTGGAGATCGTGTCGGAAAAGGACGAGCGCACCTATGAGCGCGTGTTCGCCCGCCACGGCACGGGCGCGACGGAAGCCCTGATGGCCGGAAACAGCATGAAGTCCGACGTCCTGCCGGCGGTGCAGGCCGGCGCCTGGGGCGTGCACATCCCCTATCACGTCACGTGGGCGCACGAACTGGCCGAGGCGCCTGAGGGCCATCCCCGCTACGTCTCGCTGGCGTCGATTTCCGAGCTTCCCGACTGGATCGCGACGATCGCGGATCAATAGGCTTGCGGGGTCGCCCCCTCGGCCTTAGACGGGCCGCTTGACCGACAACCCGAACCGCTCCGGCCGCAGATCGCCTGCGCCGCCGGCGCCCGCGCGCGAGGCAAGACCCCTGTCCGACCCGTCCGTCAGCCATGACGAGAGAGACGCCATGGTGCGCGCCGCCCTGGCCGAGCACGGCGATTCCGGCGTCACGCCGCGGCACACCTTGTTCCATTTCCACGGCGACGACGAAGGCCTGGGCGAGCTGAACGAGGTCGCGCGCCGCGCGGGCTACATCACGCGCGGCGACGCGGAGTCCCTGGTGTTGGAGACCACCATGCCGGTGGACCCGGCCTCGTTCGCGCCTGTTTCTTCCATGATGCAATCCTGGGCCGCGGCCTTCCAGCTGGACTACGACGGCTGGGAATGCGCGGTCGTGACCAACTGAGGAGGCTGAGATGCCCAAACGCACGGACATCCAATCCATCCTCATCATCGGCGCCGGCCCGATCGTCATCGGTCAGGCCTGCGAGTTCGACTACTCGGGTGTGCAGGCGTGCAAGGCGTTGAAGGCCGAGGGGTACCGGGTCGTCCTGGTCAACTCGAACCCCGCCACCATCATGACCGACCCGGAGGTGGCCGACGCCACCTACATCGAGCCGATCACGCCGGAGTTCGTCGAGAAGATCATCGAGAAGGAGCGGCCCGACGCCCTCCTGCCCACCATGGGCGGCCAGACCGCGCTGAACACCGCGCTGGCGCTGGAGAGCAACGGGGCCCTTGCGCGCTGGGGCGTGGAGATGATCGGGGCGCGCGCCGAGGTCATCGACAAGGCCGAGGACCGGCAGAAATTCCGCGACGCCATGGACAAGCTGGGGCTGGAGAGCCCGCGCAGCCGCGCCATCCACAGCGTCGACGAGGCGGACGACGCCCTGGCCTTCGTCGGCCTGCCGGCGATCATCCGTCCGTCATTCACCCTGGCGGGCACCGGCGGGGGCATCGCCTACAACGTCGAGGAATACCGCGAGATCGTGGAGCGCGGTCTGGACCTTTCGCCCACCACCGAGGTGCTGGTCGAGGAGTCGGTGCTGGGCTGGAAGGAGTATGAGATGGAGGTCGTCCGCGACAAGGCGGACAACTGCATCATCGTGTGCTCCATCGAGAACGTGGACCCGATGGGGGTGCACACGGGCGACAGCATCACGGTCGCCCCCGCGCTGACGCTGACCGACAAGGAATACCAGCGGATGCGCACGGGCTCGATCAACGTGCTGCGCGAGATCGGGGTCGAGACCGGCGGGTCGAACGTGCAGTGGGCGATCAACCCGGCGGACGGCCGCATGGTCGTGATCGAGATGAACCCGCGTGTGTCGCGGTCCTCGGCCCTGGCGTCGAAGGCCACCGGATTTCCGATCGCCAAGGTCGCCGCGCGGCTGGCCGTCGGCTACACGCTGGACGAACTGACCAACGACATCACCCGGGTCACGCCGGCCAGCTTCGAGCCGTCGATCGACTACGTCGTCACCAAGATTCCGCGCTTCGCCTTCGAGAAATATCCGGGCTCGGAGCCCTATCTGACGACCTCGATGAAGTCCGTGGGCGAGGTCATGGCGATCGGCCGGACTTTCCAGGAAAGCATGCAGAAGGCCCTGCGTGGGCTGGAGACCGGCCTGTCCGGCTTCGACGAGATCGAGATCGAGGGCACGGCCACGGCCGAGGACGACGCCGGGGCCAAGGCCGCCGTGGTCCGCGCGCTGGGCCAGCCCACCCCGGACCGCATCCGCGTCATCGCCCAGGCCTTCCGCCACGGCCTGACGGTGGAAGAGGTCGAGGCCGCTTGCGCCTATGAGCCGTGGTTCCTGCGCCAGATCGCCGAGATCGTGCGCTGCGAGGGTCATCTGCGGGTCACCGGCCTGCCCACCACGGCGGCGGAGTTCCGCAAGCTGAAGGCCATGGGCTTCTCCGACGCGCGGCTGGCGAAGCTGACCGGGTCGACCGAAGCGGCGGTGCGCAAGGCGCGTCGCGCGCTGGACGTGCGGCCCGTGTTCAAGCGGATCGACACCTGCGCCGCGGAGTTCGCCAGCGCCACGGCCTACATGTACTCGACCTATGAGACCGGTGCCCTGGGGCAGGTCCCGCAGTGCGAGGCGGACCCGTCGGATCGCCGGAAGGCGATCATTTTGGGCGGCGGGCCCAATCGGATCGGTCAGGGGATCGAGTTCGACTATTGCTGCTGCCACGCGGCCTTCGCCTTCGCGGACGTCGGCGTCGAGTCGATCATGGTCAACTGCAACCCGGAGACGGTCTCGACCGACTACGACACCTCCGACCGCCTGTATTTCGAGCCGCTGACGGCCGAGGACGTGCTGGAGCTGATCGACGTCGAGCGGTCGAAGGGCGAGCTGATCGGGGGGGTGGTGCAATTCGGCGGCCAGACGCCGCTGAAGCTGGCGCACGCGCTGCAGGAGGACGGGGTGCCGATCCTGGGCACGAGCGTCGACTCCATCGACCTGGCCGAGGACCGCGAGCGGTTCCAGAAGATGCTGCACGACATCGGCCTGATGCAGCCGCCCAACGGGCTGGCGCGCTCGGCCGAGGAGGCCGCGCAGAAGGCGGAGGAGGTCGGCTATCCGGTCGTGCTGCGGCCCAGCTACGTCCTGGGCGGTCGGGGCATGATGATCGTGCACGATCGTGAGCAGCTGGACCGCTACGTCCACGAGGCCATGCGGGTGTCCGGCGACGATCCGGTGCTGATCGATCACTATCTGAACCGCGCCACCGAGGTGGACGTGGACGCCCTTTGCGACGACGAGACGGTCTTCGTGGCCGGCGTCCTGGAGCACATCGAGGAGGCCGGGGTGCACTCCGGCGACAGCGCCTGCTCCATGCCGCCGCATTCGCTGCGGCCGGACGTGGTGGCCGAGCTGAAGCGCCAGACCGAGGCCATGGCGAAGGCGCTGAAGGTGCGCGGGCTGATGAACGTGCAGTTCGCGATCGAGGAGCCGCACTCCGACCACCCCCGCATATTCGTGCTGGAGGTCAACCCGCGCGCCAGCCGCACCGTGCCCTTCGTCGCCAAGACCATGGGCGCGCCGGTCGCCGCCATCGCCGCCAAGGTGATGGCCGGCGAGACGCTGGCCTCGTTCGGCCTGACCGACCGGATCCTGGACCATATCGCGGTCAAGGAGGCGGTGTTCCCCTTCGCCCGCTTCGCCGGCGTCGACACCGTGCTGGGGCCCGAGATGCGGTCCACAGGAGAGGTCATGGGGCTGGACTTCCGTCGCGAGGGCGAGGCGGACCTGACCGAGGCCTTCGCGCGCGCCTTCGCCAAGTCCCAGATCGGCGGCGGCACGACCCTGCCGACCGAGGGCTGCGCCTTCGTCTCGGTCAAGGACGACGACAAGCCCTTCGTGCGCGAGGCCGTGGCCCTGCTGCTGAAGCAGGGGTTCTCGGTGATCGCCACCGGCGGCACCCATGCCTACCTCACGGCCGAGGGGCTGCAGGTCGGTCACGTCAAGAAGGTGCTGGAAGGCCGTCCGAACGTGGTCGACGCCATGAAGAACGGCGAGGTCCAGCTGGTCATCAACACCACCGAGGGCAAGCAGTCGCTGGCCGACAGCTTCTCGATCCGACGCACGGCCCTGATGGGCAAGATCCCCTACTACACCACGATCTCCGGCGCCCTGGCCGCGGCGCAGGCGATCGAGGCGGTGCGGGCGGGCGACATGGACGTGCGCCCGGTGCAGGACTACGCGGCCGTCTGAGCCTCGATCAGGGGCAGAAGGCCGGCGGCCGCCGCGACGAGCGCGGACGGATCCAGCCCGGCGAGCTCCACCTTGGTGAGGGGCGCGCGTCCGTCCCGCGCGGTCCGCGATCGCGCATAGGCCGGGTCGTAATGCTCGCGGATCAGGGCCTCGGCCAGGTCGCGGGTGCGGCCCGCGGCGGCGAGGGCGCGCCAGTCGGCGATCATCGCCTTCGACAGGTGGCGCGGAAGGCGCGACAGGGCGGCGTCGAGGGCGGCGGGGTCGGCGGCGACGTCGACATAGGCGGCGCAGGTGAAGTCGGCGCGGGCGGCCACAGGGGCGGAAACCTCGACGACCGGTGAGGCCTGCATGGCGGACCAGAGGGCTTTGGGCAGGACGATGCGCCCGATCTTGCTGGACTCCGCTTCGACGACGACGGGCCGCGCGGGATCCAGCGCCTCGACCGCGGCGAACAGGCGGCTTTCGAACAGCTTCTGCGACGGCTGGCCGCCCGGCATGGCGCCGAACAGGCTGCCGCGATGGTTGGCCAGACCCTCCAGATCCAGCGTCTGGACGCCGCGCGCGGCCAGCTCGCCCAGCAGGGCCGTCTTGCCGCAGCCCGTGGGGCCGTCCAGCAGGATCAGGTTCAGGCCCAGCGCGCCCTCGTGCAGCCGGTCCACCACGGCACGCCGCCAGGTCCTGTAGCCGCCCTCCAGCAGGGTCACGGGCCAACCGACCTGATCCATGACGGTCGCCATGGCGTGCGAGCGTTGGCCCCCGCGCCAGCAATGGACCAGCGGACGGAAGCCGCCGCCGCGTCCGGCCAGAGCGCCATCCAGATGCGCGGCGATGTTGCGGGCGACCAGAGCCGCGCCGTGGCGGCGAGCGAGGAATTTCGACCCTTGGACATACTGCGTGCCGACCTCTGCCCGCTGGGCGTCGTCCAGCACCGGCAGATTGACGGCGCCGGGCAGGTGATCCTCGGCGAACTCCGACGGACTGCGCACGTCGACGATCGCGTCGAAGGCCGCCAGGGCCTGAAGCGACACGTCGGTCGTGGTGCGGATCACAGGGTCACGACGTCCACGCCGGGGGCGCCGTCGACCACCCGGCCGACGACCATCGCCGACGTGCCGTTGAGCCGGGCGAGGGCCTGCAGCGACGTCAGCTCGGCCTCGGCCACGGAGATGAGCAGCCCCCCGGAGGTCTGCGGATCGGTCAGGAGGTCGCGCAGGACGCCGTCGGCCACGCCGTTCACATGGTCCCCATAGGCCGCCCAGTTGCGGGTCGAGGCGCCGGTCCGGACGCCCTCGGCCATCAGCCGATCGACGCCGGCCAAAGTTGGCGGCCGATCGGTGATCTGGATACGGACGCCCCCGCCACGCGCCATCTCGAGGGCATGCCCCAGCAGGCCGAAGCCCGTCACGTCGGTGACCGCGTGGACGCCGGGTTGATCGATCAGCTTCGACCCGAGCGTGTTCAGCCGGGTCGTCGTGTCCATCAGGGCACGATAGCCCGTCTTGACCAGACGCCCTTGCTTGAAGGCCGCCGACAGCACCCCGACGCCCAGCGGCTTGGTCAGAACCAGGACGTCGCCGGGCCCGGCGCCGGTGTTGGTCAGCACCCTGTCGGGGTGCACCAGGCCAAGGGCCACGAGGCCATAGATGGGCTCCACGCTGTCGATCGAATGCCCGCCCGCCACGGGGATGCCGGCGGCGGCGCAGACCGAGGCCCCGCCCTGCAGCACGCGGCCGATGGTGCGGGGCGACAGGACGTTCACGGGCATGCCGACCAGCGCCAGCGCCATGATCGGAGTGCCGCCCATGGCGTAAACGTCGGACAGGGCGTTCGTCGCCGCGATCTGGCCGAAGTGGAAGGGGTCGTCGACCACCGGCATGAAGAAGTCGGTGGTGGCCACCAGCGCCTGCTGATCGTTCAGCCGCCACACCGCCGCGTCGTCGTTCGTCTCGTTCCCGACCAGCAGGTCGGCGAAGGGCGCGGCCTGCGGCGTCCATTTCAGCATGTCGGCCAGCACGCCCGGCGCGATCTTGCAGCCGCAGCCGCCGCCGTGGGCCAGTGACGTGAGGCGGGGTTCGGCGGCGTCGTCCATGACGACGGTGTGGGCGAAACGGCTGTTGAACTCAACGGGCGCCGCGGCGTGATAGCCTCCGGCCATGCGTCTGATCCTGAGCCTCGCCCTCGCCGCCTTCGCCCTGCCCGCCTCGGCGCAGGAGCGGCCGCGGACCTGGGCGAACCCGGTCGACGTCGATTACAAGTACAATTTCGAGCAGACCCACCGGCGGATCAGCTATCGCACCGGGGCCGACCCCGTGATCGTGCTGCACCGGGACCGCTACTACCTGTTCCAGACTCTGGCGGACGGCTTCTGGGTGTCGGACGACCTGCTGGACTGGACCTACGTCGCCTCCGAACGCTGGCCGTTCGAGTCCAACGTGGCCCCCGCGGCCGTCTCGGACGGAGAGCGGCTTTATCTGATGCAATCGGCGTTCGAGCCCCGGCCGCTGCTGGTCGCGGAGCGGCCCGAAGTCGACGGCTGGGACTGGCACACGCGCCTGCTGCCGCCCGTGCCCGGCGCGGTCAGCCGGCAGGAAGAGGGGACCTTCGGCGAGGGCGGGCTCCCGGCCGACCGCCTGCCCCCGGGGCCGTGGGACCCCGCCCTGTTCATCGACGACGACGGCCGCTGGTACCTCTACTGGGGCTCGTCCAACGTCTATCCGCTTTATGCTGCGGAGATCGATCCGACGCCGCCGACGGCGTTCCGGAGCGAGGTGGTGAAGCTGCACGTGCTCCACCCCGACCGGCACGGCTGGGAGCGGTTCGGCGAGGACCACTCCGGCGGCCTGCCGGACGGCACGACCATCGACCCCTACATGGAGGGGGCCTGGATGACGAAGCACGCCGGGCGGTATTACCTCCAGTACGGCGCGCCCGGGACCGAATACAACGCCTACGCCAACGGGACCTACGTCGGCTCAGCACCTCTGGGGCCGTTCGAATACGCGCCGTGGAACCCGGTCAGCTACAAGCCCGGGGGCTTCGTCGAAGGGGCGGGGCACGGCTCGACCTTCCGGGACCGGCACGGCAACTGGTGGAACAGCGGAACGCCCTGGCTGGGCCATAACTGGACCTTCGAGCGGCGCATCGCGATGTTCCCCGGCCGCATCGAGGACGACGGTCAGATGTGGTTCACCAGCCGCTTCGGCGACTTTCCGCAGGTCATCCCGGACGGGCCGGTCGACGACCCGGAGAGCCTGTGGACCGGCTGGGTGCCGCTGTCCTATCGCGCCGTCGCGACCGCCAGTTCGACGCGGGACGATTTCACCCCCGACCGCGCCACGGACGAGAACCCGCGCACCTTCTGGGCCGCCGCCCGCAACGCCCCGGGCGAGACGCTGACGCTGGACCTGGGCGGAGTGAAGTCGGTTCAGGCGGTTCAGGTGAACTACGCGGACCTGGAGTCGGGCGTTTATGCCGAGAGCCCGTCGATCCGGACGCGGTTCCGCCTGTGGGGCTCGACGGACGGGGCCGACTGGCGGGTGATTGCGGACCTGTCGGAGTCGCGGCGGGACCGGCCGAACGCTTACGTCCCCCTGCCGGCGGCCGAGCGGCTGAGGTTTGTGCGCTACGAGCATGTGGAGTCGCCCGGCGCCAATCTGGCGATCGGCGATCTGCGCGTGTTCGGAAACGGCGACGCGCCGGCGCCCGCGACGCCGGAGGGGCTGGCCGTCGACCGCGGCCAGGACCAGCGGAACGCCACGGTCCGGTTCGCCCCGGTTGAGGGGGCCATGGGCTACAACGTCCGCTGGGGCGTCCGGCCCGACCGGCTGACGCTGACCTATCAGGTCTGGGCCGACGAATTGCGGGGGCGCGGCGGCGCCGTGGAGGTGCGGGCGCTGAACGTCGGCGTCGACTACGTCTTCGCGGTCGAGGCGTTCGGCGAAGGCGGCGTGTCGCCCCTCAGCGACGTCGTGTCCGCGCCCGCGCGCTGAACCGCGCGGCGCCGGCCTGCGTTGAAGGCGGGAAGGAGACGACCATGACCCGCATCGCCACGCTTCTGGGCGGACTTCTGCTGAGCCGGGGCGGCCGCCGCATGGCCGGACGCCACGCCGGCAAACTGGCGCTGGCCACCCTGGCCTTCGAACTGTGGCAGCAGCGCCGCCGCGGCGGCGCTGCGCCCAACGCCCGTCCGGCTTCGCGCCGCCGCTGGAGCGGCCGCCGACCCTAGACGCCGCCGCGGCGAAGGCCCAGCTTGGCCCGATCAAGCGGGAGCGCGCCATGTTCATCGTCCACCACCTCGAGGATTCCCGGTCGCAGCGGGTGCTTTGGCTGCTGGAGGAGATGGGGCTGGAGTATGAGGTCGTTCGGTATGCCCGCGATCCCGCTACGAAGCTGGCCCCGCCGGAGCTGAGGGCCATCCATCCCTTGGGCAAGTCGCCCGTGCTGCAGGACGGGGACGCGGTCATCGCCGAGACGGGCGCGATCGTGGAGCACCTGCTGGACTTGCGGCCACAAGCCGGTCTGAGGCCGCCGCCGGGAACGGACGAGCGGCGGCGCTTCACCTACTGGATGCACTATGCCGAGGGATCGGCGATGACGCCCCTGCTGCTGAAGCTGATCTTCGGCGAGATCCCGAAGCGCACGCCCGCGCTGGTCCGGCCGGTGGCCAAGGCCATCTCGGCTAAGGTCGGAGCGACGTTGATCGAGCCGCAGATCAAGGCGCATCTCGACTTCTGGGAGGCCGAGCTCGGGCGTTCGGACTGGTTCGCCGGCGACCACTTCACCGGCGCCGACGTGATGATGAGCTTCCCGCTCGAGGCCGCCGCGACCCGGGCGGACCTGAGCCGTCGCCCGAACGTCCGTGACTTCCTTGAGCGCATCCATGCACGGCCCGCCTATCAGGCGGCGTTGGAGCGTGGCGGCCCCTACGCCTACGCCTGAACCGTCAGGCTTCGTCGGAAGTCGTCAGTGTCGGGGCGGCATGCGCCCGTCTAGCGTCTTTGCATGCCCGTGACAGCGCGCCGCATCCTGCCCTTCGTCCTGGCCCTGGGTCTGGCCGCCTGCGCGGGTCCGCCCACCCGGGGCCCCGTCGACGCGTGGGCGACGAGGGCCGCCCCTCCCGCCCCGGCACTTTCTGCGCCCCCGCCTGCGCGGGCCCGGGCCGCCCATGCGTCGAAGGCGGCCGTGCTGGTGCGGCCGCGGATGCTGGGGCGCGCCCTGACCTTCGAGACCCTGAGCCCGGCGGTGGCGGTCCAGCCGTTCGAGGCGGCCCTGTATGAGGGTGAACAGACGCCCGCGCTGCGCAGCGCGGGCCTGCGCCAGCTTTCCGCCCAGCACTTGGGCGAAGGCCGGGCGGAGGCGGCGGTGGGCGCGGCGCGGGCCGGCCATGATCTGGCGCTGGAAGCCTATGGCCCGGACCACGTCGAGACGATCACGGCGCTGATCGGACTGTCGGACGCCCTGACGGCGGCCGGACGGACGACCGAAGGGGAGGCCGCCTTGCTCGTGGCCTCGAGTCAGGCGCTGCGGCTGTTCGGCCCGGCCCATCCGGCCGCCCAGGCGGCGGCGCGACGGCTGGCCCTGCACCGCGGCCTGACGCCGCTGGGACCGTTGCTCAGAAGCTTCAACCGACGCACCAACCGCCTGGGGTGAAGAACCCGGACGCGCCGGAAGCGTTAACGGGTCATGCTGCTGAAGAAATCCCAGGTCCTTGCCTTGCTGGTGGCGGCGCTGTCGTTCTGCCTCGCCTTCATGGCGGCCGGCGTCCTGCTGATCTCTGCGGCCTTCATGGCCGCGGGGCTGGCCGTCACCTTCTGGGTCACGCGCAGCCTGGTCCGGGACGTGCGGCGTCGTCGCCTGAACCGCCCGGCCTGACGCCCGCTTGAGTTCGCCCTGATCCTGACCTAGTCTCTCTCCCCGGTCGCGCGCGCCCGGCGACCGATCTCCTGAAATCCCACGCCTCCCAGTCGGGCGACCGAACAGAAACTCACCATCCTATGGAAAAAGTGCCGATGACGGCCGAGGGCTATCGCGTCCTCGACGATCAGCTGAAGCAATTGAAGTCGGTGGAACGCCCGAGCGTGATCGCCGCCATTTCGGAAGCGCGCGCCCACGGCGACCTGTCCGAGAACGCGGAGTATCACGCCGCCAAGGAACGCCAGGGCTGGATCGAAGGCCAGATCGCCGAGATCGAGGACAAGATCAGCCGCGCCCAGGTGATCGACGTGTCCAAGCTGAGCGGAGACGTCGTCCGCTTCGGCGCGACCGTGACGGTCGTCGACGAGGACACCGAGGAAGAGGCGACCTACCAGATCGTCGGCGAGCACGAGGCCGACGTGAAGCAGGGCCGCATCTCCATCGCCTCGCCGATCGCGCGGGCCATGATCTCCAAGTCCGTCGGCGACGTCGTCGAGGTCAACACGCCCGGCGGCGTGAAGGCCTATGAGATCGTCAAGGTCGAGTGGAAGTAGGCGGCCCTCAGCCCCTTCTCATCCAGGCCGTTTCGGACGGCCGCGCCGGCATGGAGAACCAGGCCCTGGGCCTGGCGGAGGCGGTCGCGCGGCTGACGCCCGCCGAAATCGTCGTCCGGCGGGTCAGGTGGCGGACGGGCTTCGACCGCCTGCCGTCGTCGCTCAAGATCTCATGGATGCTGGATCCGGCGTCGGACGCCTTCGGTCCCGGGCCGGGCGGGCGCTGGCCCGACGTGTGGATCGGAACGGGCCGCGCCACCCTGCCCCTGTCGGCCGCGGTGAAGCGCCGGTCGGGCGGAGGGACCTTCGTCGTCCAGACCCAGGATCCCCGCTGGCGCACGGAGGCCTATGACCTGGTCGTGGCGCCCGAACACGACGGCGTGAGCGGGCCGAACGTGCTGTCCATCGTCGGTTCGCCGCATCGGGTGACGCCCGGACGACTGGCCGAGGGCGCGGCGGAGCTTCCGGAGCTTGCGGACCTGCCCAGACCCCGCGTGGCCGTGCTGGTCGGAGGCCGGTCCCGGGCTCATGACCTGCCGGAGAGCCATGCCAGACGGCTGGCGGATGAGGTCGCGCGAGCCGTGGAGGCGGCCGGGGGATCCGTGATGGTCACCTTCTCGCGGCGCACACCCGAGGCCGCGAAGGCCGCGATGACGGCGCGCCTGTCCGCCCTGCCCGGCTCGATCTGGGACGGGGCGGGCCTCAACCCCTATTTCGCCTTCCTGCACTTCGCGGATCACGTCCTGGTCACCGAGGACAGCGCCAACATGGCGGCCGAGGCGGCCTCGACGGGCAAGCCCGTCCATGTCCTGCCGATGGTCCCCCTGAAGCCCGCGCCGAAGTTCGAGCGCCTGCAAGCCGCCCTGCGCGCGCACGGGGCGACGCGGGCGTTCGACGGCCGGCTGGATGAATGGAACTACGAGCCGCTGGACGAAACCGGCCGGGCGGCGCGGGAGATCCTGCTCCGACGGGGCTAGTCGCCGCCGCCGCCCCCGCCGTCGCTCCCGCCGGCGCCGTCGGCGTCTCCGCCTTTCGTCCGGCTTCCCCCGTCGGAGGCGACGAAGGACCCCGCCCCGCCGCCGTCCGCGCCGGGCTTGCGACGGTCCCGCTTTTGCGAGGCGTCGATCACGGCCCCGAAGCCCAGACCCAGGGCCACGCCGACGCCGATGCCTATGGCCAGCTGGCCCATGGCGATGCCCACGGCGACGCCGATCGCCATGCCGAGCGCCAGCCCGACCCCCATGAAGCTGCGACCTTCCATCCCCGTCTCCATGCTGCGCGCCGCCAAACTACCATCGCATGAGGCGGAATCACCGCCTAAATGGAGGCCATGAGCACGCCCCGTACCGTCCGCTGCGCCATCATCGGCTCCGGTCCCGCCGGATGGACCGCCGCCATCTATGCCGCCCGCGCCAGCCTGAACCCCGTCGTGATCGCCGGCATCCAGCCCGGCGGCCAGCTGACGATCACCACCGACGTCGAGAACTATCCCGGCTTCGCCGACGTGATCCAGGGCCCCTGGCTGATGGAGCAGATGCGCGCCCAGGCCGAGCACGTCGGCACCGAGGTGATCGAGGACATCGTCACCCGCGCCGACCTGTCCTCACGGCCGTTCCGGCTGACGCTGGACTCCGGTCAGGAGATGCTGGCCGAGACGGTGATCATCTCGACGGGCGCCCAGGCCAAGTGGCTGGGGCTCGAGAGTGAGGCCACCTATCAGGGCTTCGGCGTCTCGGCCTGCGCGACCTGCGACGGCTTCTTCTATCGCGGCAAGCAAGTCGTGGTGGTCGGAGGCGGCAATACGGCCGTCGAGGAGGCGTTGTTCCTGACCAACTTCGCCGAGAAGGTCACCGTCGTGCACCGCCGCGACGAGTTCCGCGCCGAGAAGATCCTGCAGGAGCGGCTCTTCGCCCATCCGAAGGTCGAGGTGATCTGGAACCACAAGGTCGACGAGATCGTCGGCGTGGTGGACGGCATGGCGAAGAACGTCACGGGGGTTCGCCTGTCTTCGACCGTCGACGGGTCGGCGCGCGAGGTCGCGTGCGACGGCGTCTTCGTCGCCATCGGGCATGCGCCGTCGTCCGAGCTGTTCGCGGGGCAGCTGGAGACGAAGGCAGGCGGCTATCTGGTCGTGAAGCCGGGCACGACGGCGACGGCGATCGAGGGCGTCTACGCCGCCGGCGACGTGACCGACGACGTCTACCGGCAGGCTGTGACCGCCGCAGGGATGGGCTGCATGGCGGCGCTTGAGGCCGTCCGCTTCCTCGCCGAGGAAGACCACAAGGCGGCCGGCAGGCCGATCAGCCACAAGGAAGCGGAAAAAATCGGCGCCTGGGACTGAGCCGACTCAGCCGAACAGCTGCAGCTCCGGCGGCGCCATCGGCGGCGGCGTTCCCGCGCGCTTGCCGAGCGCATAGTCGACCGCCGTGCGCACGGCCCGCTCGTCGGTGGGCTTGGACAGAACGCCGATCGTGCCCGCCACGCCGTTGCGGACCATGCCCGGATTGGCCGTCATGAACAGCACCGCCACGCGGTGATCCTGACCGAGGTGGCGCCCCAGCTCGATGCCGGTCGGGCCGTCGGACAGGTGGATGTCGACGAGGGCCAGGTCGACGTCGCTGGTCCTGATGATGTCCTCGGCCTGACGCGAGTCCGCGGCGACGCCGACCACGTCGTGTCCGAGATCCTCGAGCACGAAGCGCAGTTCGAGCGCCACGAGGGCCTCGTCTTCGATGATGAGGATGCGGGCGGTCATTTCAAAGTCTCGGTCTCGGTCGAGTCAACGCGAGGAAGGGTTGCAGGTTTCATGCCGCCCCCGGCCGCCTCGCCGGCCTTCAGAGCGTGGCGCCGCCGCGACAGGGCCGTGGCGGGGAGATCGACGAACACCTTCAGGCCGTCGGGGTTCCAGTCGTGCGACAACCTGCCGCCCAGCTGCCCCTCGACCGACAGCTCGGCCAGCGACGATCCGAATCCCCGGCGCTGCGGCGGCCCCTCGACCGGCGGCCCTCCGCTCTCGGTCCAGTGGAAGTGGAAGCGGTCTTCGTCGAACGCGGTCTCCAGCGAGACCCGGCCGTCATCGTGGCTCAGAGCGCCGTACTTGGCCGCGTTGGTGGCGAGTTCGTGGAACAGCAGGGCCACCGAGGTGGCGGCCTGGTCGTCGAAGACCGTGTCGTCGCCCGACACCACGATGCGAGGGGCCCCGGCGTCGTCCAGATAGGCGGCGAACAGGGCGCGCAGGAAGGCGTGCAGGGTCATCGATCCCACGGTGGGACGCGACGTTTCCGTGTGCGGGCGCACGAACTCATGGGCTCGCGCCAGCGCCCCTATCCGTGTGCGAAGCGCCGTCGCGAACGCTCTCGCCTCGGGGTGCTGCCGCGCCGACAGGGCGACCAGCGCCGAAACCACGGCGAAGATGTTCTTGATCCTGTGGCTGAGCTCCTGACTGAGCAGCTCCTTGCCCTGCTCCATCCGCTTCAGATCGTCGATGTCCGTGCAGGTGCCGAACCACCGGGTGATCTCGCCCGCCTCGTTCCGGATCGGCATCGCCCGGCCGAGGGTCCAGCGATACATGCCGTCGGCGCGCCGCAGGCGATACTCGATCTCGTAAGGCTCGCCGGTCTCCAGCGAGTGCCGCCAGCGGACCCGGGCGCGCTCCTGGTCCTCGGGGTGGAACATCCCGTTCCAGCCCTCGCCGTCGGTCGATCCGGCCGGAACGCCGGTGAATTCGTACCAGCGCGCGTTGTACCAGTCGTGGAACCCGTCGGGCAGGGTGGACCAGACCATCTGCGGCATGGAATCGGCGATCGCCCGGAACCGCGCCTCGCTCTGCGCCAGCGCCGACATCGTGGCCGCCAGCTCGTTCTCGACGGTCTTGCGGCGGGTGATGTCGACGACGACCCCGGGGAAGCGGACGGCGCGGCCGGACCCGTCGTCATAGGCCTGGCCGCGGGCCAGCACCCAACGATCCTCCCCTCCGACCCTCAGCCGATACTCGCTCTCGAACTCTCCGACGGCGGCGACGGCCGCGTCGATCTCCCGGGCGACCCGGTCCCGGTCGTCGGGATGTATGGAGGCGGTGAACTCTCCCAGGGGCACGCCCGCCAGGGCCCGGTCCGCGTCGACCCCGAACATCCGCGCGAAACGGGCGTCGGCGGTGACCCGGTCGTTCACCAGATCCAGATCCCAGGCCCCGACCATCTCGGACGCGTCGAGGGCGAGGTCCAGACGCTCCTGCATCTCCGTGCGCTGATGGAGGGCGCGGCGCAGTTCCAGCTGGGTCATGACCTGACGGGCCAGAACCTCCAGCGTGAGGGTCTGCACCCCGGTCAGACCCTCGGGGCGAGGCGCCCTGTCGAGCACGCACAGCGTCCCGATGGCATGGCCCTGCGGCGACTTCAGCAGCACCCCTGCGTAAAATCGCAGGCCCGCTTCGCCGGTCACCAGGGGATTGCAGGCGAACCGTGGGTCCTGCGTGGCGTCGGGCACGACCATCCGGTCCTGCTCAAGCAGGGCGTGGCGGCAGAACGACGTCTCCAGCGGAGTTTCGCGGACGCCGAGGCCGACTTCCGCCTTGAACCACTGTCGATCGGCGTCGATCAGGTTCACGACGGCGATGGGCGTTTCGCAAATGCGGGCGGCCAGGTCGGCGATCTCGTCGAAGGCCCTCTCGCGCTCGGTGTCGAGCACGGCATAGTTCCGAAGAGCCTGCAGACGCGCCTTCTCGCCGGCCGTGTTTCCCGCGCTCGCTTCGCCGTCCAGTCCCAAAGTCCGGTTTCCTACGCCGCCCCGTGACAGGCGTGAACGGCGAAGGTGGCGCTTGGTTGCAGCGTCCTGATCAGGAGCCGGGGCGGCCGACCTCCTCGACCTCCATCGGCGTCACGCCCGCCGGGGGCGGATCGGCCCTGGCCGGCGCGGACTGCCCCGACTCGAAGGCGGCGATGCCGGCGTTGACGGCGGCGACCTCTTCGGGCGTCGGCAGGCGGCGGCCGCCGAGGCTGGCGACGCCCACGGTCCGCGTCACGCCGTCGATCTCGACCGTGCGCACAGCGGGGCGGCCGGCCGCCGCGGCGGCTTCCAGCTCCGCGTCGGTCGTGACCGTTTCGGCGGAGGCCAGCAGCACGCGCGGCCGGGCGAAACGGGCCTCGTCGATCAGGGGCTCGCGGCCCGCGTAGGCCTGGCTGAAGGCGGCCGTCTCACCGTAGACGCCCTTCCAGCGATAGAAGATGTGCGCGCCGATCTGGTCGATCTTCAGCAGGGTCGGCGCCCACCACGGATGGACGTAATCGGCGTGATAGTGGGTCGCGGTGCCGACGCGGGCGGCGACGTGGCCGTTCAGCGCCCGGGCGGCCACGGCCTCGGCCCGTTTCCACGCCCACGGAACCGGCCCCTGGGAAAGGGCGCCGTCGCAGGTGAAGCTGAACTGGCAGCCCGTGACGCGCTCCGCGCCCTGGAATACCACGCCGCAGACGGTGTTGGGATAGTTGGGATCGCGCACGCGGTTGAGAACCACCTGCGCAACGGCCTCCTGCCCTTCGGTGGGCTCCAGAGCCGCCTCGTAATAGACGGCCTGGGTCAGGCAGCGCAGGGCCCTTCGGCGGTCCTCGCCCGTCGTGCGCAGGATGAAGGCGCGGGCCGGGCGCAGCGCGCCGAGGGCGCTGGGCACGCTGGCGTTCAGCCGCTGGGCCTCCACGCCGTTCTGGCCCCAGACGAGGCTGGGCTTGCCCGCGAGGGTCAGCGTCTCCCAACCGGGCGTCAGGCCATAGGTCGCGGGCTTGAGCAGCAGGGGGTCGTGGCGGGAGGCCAGCGCCAGTTGGGCGGGGTCCAGCCGCGCACTGACGGCGGCGAAGGCGTCGGCCCCGATGTCGCCACGGGTGGCGCGCGCGACGGCCTCCACCGACAGGTCGCCGTCTGGACGCGGCATGGAGCCGGCGGTCGCCGCGCAAGCCAGCACTACGCCGGCGGCGGCCAGCGCCACCGCCCTGCGTCCGTCCAGCCATGTCCGCAGGCGCACCATCATGCGAGCGACGTTATCCGGGATTGTCGGCGAAATTCCGACGGGTTTCTGACCTCACCGCCCGCCGAGGGTCGAACGCAGCATCCAGGCGGCCTTCTCATGCGCCGCCAGACGCTGGGTAAGAAGGTCGGCGGTCGCGTCGTCGCCCGCTTCCTCGGCCACTTCGATGCCCGCGCGGGCGGTGGCGATGACCGTCTCGTGGTCGCGCATCAGCTCGCGCAGCATGTCCATGGCCTCGGTCTCGGGCTTGCCCTCCTTGATCGAGGTCAGGTTGGCGAAGGCCGACTGGCCCTGCGGAGCGTATTCGCCCAGCGCCCGGATGCGCTCGGCGATCTCGTCGAGGGCCTCCCACATCTCGCGGTACTGGGTTTCCAGCAGGGTGTGCAGCTGGAAGAATTCGGGACCCCGGACGTTCCAGTGGAAGCCGTGGGTCTTGGAATAGACCGCGAAGCTGTCGGCCAGCATCTTGGACAGTTCGTGCGACACCTGTTTGCGGGCGTCGGCCTTGATGCCGGTCTTGATGGCGTCCGCCATGGGTGGTCCTCCTGAGAATGCGGCTCCGATCTAGGGCCGCGGCGCCGCCGCGCCAAGGGCCGGCGGCCGCCTTACGGCAAAGTCCGGAGCCGGGGGAACGCACGAAGTCGAAAAGCGTTGTGGGGAGTCGCGCCACGGCGCAGCGTCGGGGGAAGTGTTGGGGTCATCGACCAGCGAGCGACGATTCATGGGTCCGGGCGCGGCCCTGACGGCGCTAGCCCGTTTCGAGCCCGGCAGCTGGTGGGTCAGGGTCCTGATCGGCGTCGGCTTCGCGGTCGCCGCCGCCCTTGTCCGTCTGGTCACGGCGCCTCTGTACGGCTCCATCACCGGCTTCATGATCCTCCTGCCCGGCGTCCTGCTGGCGGCCCTGGCCGGCGGCCGCGTGGCCGGCGTCGTGTCCGTGCCCGTGGCCCTGCTTTGCGGATGGCTGATCGTCGGGCCGGGCGGCGCCGGCGTCGGGGTGACGCAAGGCCTGGGACAGGTGGCGACGCTGAACTTCGTCATCGTCGGACTGTTCAGCACGTGGGTCGCCGCCTCCCTTCGCGACCAGGTCGCCGGACGCGCCCGGACCGAAGCGCTGCTGGACGAGGGCGAGCGGCGATTTCAGCTCATGGCCGACACGGCGCCCGCGCCGGTCTGGATCACCAACACCAACGCGGAGGTCGAGTTCGTCAACAAGGCGCTGGTGGAGTTCTACGGTCGCGAGGGCAAGGACATCCTCGGATCCGCCTGGCGCGACTCCATCCATCCGGACGACCGCGCCGACGTGGCCGCGGTCATGTCGGAAGCGAGGCCGAAGCGTCTGCCCTACGGGTTCGAATGCCGATTCCGCCGCGGCGACGGGGAATGGCGCTGGCGCCGGGTGGTGGTGAACCCCCGCTTCGACGGTCAGGGGGAGTTCCTCGGCTACATCGGCATGTCCTTCGACCTCACCCAGACGCGCGAAGCGATGGCGCATCTGGAAGAGGTGGAGCGGCGCCAGTCCCTGCTGCTGGCGCTGGGCGACAGGCTGCGCGACCTGGGTGATCCGGAGGCCGTCATGCTGGAGGCCGCCCGGACGCTGGGCGAGGCGCTGGACGCGCTGCGCGTCGGCTATGGCGAGATCGACGCCGACGGAGCCTCGGTGCTGGTGCGGCGGGCCTGGCACGTGCCGGGCACGCACAACCCCGAGGGCCAGTGGTCGCTGAACGGCAGCATAGGCGCCGCCGCCGCCGACGATCTCCGCGCGGGCCGCCTGCTGCGGATCGTCGCCCCCGGAGACCTGGTCGAAGCGCCCGGCAAGGCCGAAGACTACTGGGACAAGGACACCGGCGCCCTGCTGGCGGCGCCGATCCTGCGCGCGGGCCGGCTGGAAGCGGTGCTCTACGCCATCCGTCGGGAGCCGCGTCCGTGGACGGAGGACGAGGCGGCCCTGATCGAGGAGGTCGCCGCACGGACCTTCGCCGAGGTGGAGCGCACCCGCGCCGAGTTGGAGGTGCGCGAGAGCGAGCACCGGTTCCGATCCATCGCCGACACGGCGCCGGTGCTGATCTGGGTCACCAACGCCGACCGCACCCGCGCCTTCGTCAATCAGGCGTACGTCGCCTTCCACGGCGGGACCTATGAGGAGGCGCGAACCGCCGATTGGCGCGCCGCCCTGCACCCCGACGATCACGAGCGCATCGCCCGGGAGTCGATCGCGGGCGAGGCGACGGGCAAGCCGTTCTCGCTGGAAGGCCGCTACCGGCGGCACGACGGGACGTGGCGCTGGCTGAAGTCCTTCTCACGCCCCCGCCTGGGCATGGGCGGAGACGTCGTCGGCTTCGTCGGCGTGGCCTTCGACGTGACCGACGCCAAACGGCTGCAGGGCGACCTGACCCGCGTCAACGAGCTGCTGGAGGAACGCGTCGGCGAGGCGCTGGCGGAAAAGGCCAAGGCGGAGGCGGACCTGATGCACGCCCAGCGGATGGAGGCCGTCGGCCGCCTGACCGGCGGGGTGGCGCACGACTTCAACAACCTTCTGACCGTGGTGATCGGGGCGCTGGACATGATGCTCCGCGCGCCGGAAGACGGGGCGCGGCAGAAGCGGTTGGGCGAGGCCGCGCTGGCGGCCGCGCGACGGGGCGAGCGGCTGACTCACCAGCTTCTGGCCTTCTCGCGCCGGCAGACGTTGCGCCCGGAGCCGACCGACCTGAACGCCCTGATTCTCGAGGGAGAGCCGCTGCTGCGGCGCGCGGTGGGGGAGGCCGTGACCCTGGACCTGCGGCTTTCGGACCGGCCGGCGTGGGTCAACGTGGATCCGGCGCAGTTCGAGGCCGCGCTGCTGAACCTCGTGGTCAACGCCCGCGACGCGGTGAGCGAGGGCGGTCGGATCACGGTCGAGACGCGCGCGCGCCGGCTGAAGCCGGGGCAGGTGGCCGAGCTGGACGGCGGCGATCATGTCTGCATTTCCGTGACGGACGACGGCGCGGGCATCGACCCGGAGATAATGGGGCGCATCTTCGAGCCCTTCTTCACCACCAAGTCGGTGGGCAAGGGCACCGGGCTGGGCCTCAGCCAGGTCTACGGCTTCAGCCGGCAGAGCGGGGGCGGGCTGGAAGTGTCCTCGCGCCCCGGCGAGGGCGCGTCGATCCGCATGTTCCTGCCCGCCTTGCGGCGGACCCGACCCGATCCCGTGACCATGGCCGTCGCGCCCGAACGCAGCGCGCGCCACGGCCGCCGCCTGCTGCTGGTCGAGGACGATCCGGCGGTCGCAGGCGTCGCGGCCGAGATGATCGAGAGCCTCGGCTTCTCGGTGAGGACGTCCGAAGACGCCGCGTCGGCCCTCGGCCTTCTCGGGCGGGAGGAGTTCGACGTCATGCTGACCGACGTCGTCATGCCCGGCGGCATGTCGGGGGTGGAGCTGGCGCAGGAGACCACGCGCCGCTGGCCGCGCATGGCGGTGGTGCTGGCGTCGGGCTATGCGGGCGACGAGATGGACCGCCGCATGGCGGACGCGCCATGGCCCTTCGTCCGCAAGCCCTATTCGCGGGAGACGCTGGCAGAGGTGCTGACCGCCGAGGCGGCCTGAGCTCCGCTCAGCGCTTCATCTTCTTTTCGGCGCGGCGCTGGCGCTGTTCGGCCTTGATGGCGGCCTTGCGTTCGCGGCGCTCGTTGCGGCGAGCCTCTTCCTGGGCCTCCACCGACATGACCTTGGCCGCCTCGGCGGCGGCCTTCTGCGCCTCCTTCTGGCGCTGGGCCTCGGCCTTTTCGGCGGCGCGCTGCAGACGCAGGGCCTCGCGCTCGGCCTCGCGCCGCTTCTGCAGCGCCTGGGGATCTTCGGCCTGGACCGTCGGCTTGGGCTTGAAGCGGGCCAGCATGGCCTTCTTGGCCTCGGCCTGGGCGGTCAGTCGGTCGGCGAAGCCGGTTTGCTTGAGGTCTCTCATTCCATCCAGTCGGGTCGGGGGCGTCACGGGCGGCCGAACGGCCTCGCCCGGCAGGGCGGCTAAAGAACTCGGGCGCGGAAATCAAGGCGCGGGGCCATTTCAGACCCCGCGCCCCGAAGATCAGTCGTCCTTCGCGGCCTGTCCGACCGCGGTGCCGGCCGCGCCGCCGACGGCCGCGCCGACGGGACCGGCGACCACGGCGCCGGCGACGGCGCCGGTCGCGGCGCGCTGTTCGATGGTCTGGCCGCAAGCCGCCAGCCCCGTGGCGGCGATCATGACGGTGAGGGCGAGGGCGGTGCGCATGGGGAGTCTCCTGAACGTGTGGACGCCGGCAAAACGCCCGTCAGGCTGAGCCGTTCCGGTCCGTCATGCCTCGTCGGGGAGTCTTCGGCATAAGGAACGATCCACAGGTTGCGTGCATCCGGAGACCTTGGACAGGTTCATCCGCCCGCCGACTTGAATGCAAAAGAGGTGTATTGATAAGCAGATCAGTGGCTGTACTGATCAGTATATCAGTCATGTCATTTCAGATGATCCGGATACGGGGCTACGAAGACACAGGAACGGTGGCGATTTTGTCGCGGCTTGCGAATCAACCACATTGACGCCACATTCCGACGTATAAGGCGCGTCCTCCGGATCGTCGGTCGTTCGCCGAACGCCGGAAGCTGCGGGCCCGCTGTGGAGACCACGGTCGGGCCTGAAGACTGCTTAGGGGGCGGCATTGCGCCCTGCGGATCAGGCGTTGAGTGCGTGTCGATTTCCCGTGAGCCGAAGCCGGCGTCGGAGCTGTCCGGTCGCCTGAAGCTGAAGCCCGCCGCCGTCGCGGCCGTCTTCGGGGCGGTCGTCGGCGCGACGGTGGGCGTCGCCTACCTCGGCGGCGCGATGGCCAAGGCCACAACCGTCCGCATGCAGGCGCTGAAGCTGGACGCGGTCGCCGCGGCCGGGTTCACCGACGAGGCCATGGCAGCCGCCGCCGGGGGGCTGGACGCCAGCGCCCTGGCCATCGCCCAGCGCCACGACCCCTACACCGTCGCCGGCTCGACGCGTCGAGACCGTCAGGCGGAACTGATCGCCGCCCGCCTGGACGCCCTGCCCCGCGCCGGCTCCGCCCTGCGCCGGCCGGAACTGGGCGGCCTGCACCCCGCCGCCTCGCCCTTCCGCCTGGCCAACGCCCTGGACGCCAGCCGCGACCTCGAGTGCCTGACCCAGGCCGTGTATTACGAAGCCCGCGGGGAGGGCCGCGACGGCCAGCGCGCGGTGGCCCAGGTGGTCCTGAACCGCGCCCGCCACGCCGCCTTTCCCAAGACGATCTGCGGGGTGGTCTTCCAGGGCGCCGGGCGCCGGACCGGCTGCCAGTTCAGCTTCACCTGCGACGGCTCGATGCGCGGCCGCGTTGATCGCGGCGCCTGGAACCGCGCCCGCTCGGTGGCGACGGAGGCCCTTTCGGGCCGCGTCTATGCCCCGGTCGGCACCGCCACCCATTTCCACACCACCGCCGTCTCGCCCGGCTGGCGCGGCTCGCTGGTGCGCGTCGGTCAGGTCGGCGACCACGTCTTCTATCGCTTCGGCGGCGGGCGCGGCGCGCCGCGCACCTTCGCCTATGAACCGCGCCCGTCGACGCAGATCCAGGACGAGCCGCGCCTGATCCAGGCGGGCATCGATCCGATCACGCCGATCCGCGAGGCCGGCGGCATCGCCTATGACGCCCTGGTCCAGCGAGACGGAACGGCGCGGGACGAGGCGACGACGTCGGCTCCGGCGGCCCAGCCGGCCACAAAGGCGCCGCCCCATGCTCCGGTCGCGACGCCGGCGACCCCACCGGCCACCACGGCCTCGGCTCCCGCCTCGACCGAGGCCTGATCAGGCGTCGCGGTTTCCCTTCGACGACCGGAAGTCGTCGTCGTGCGAATGCTTGAGATCGCGCTCGCCGCCGCCGCCTGAGACCTTGCTGTTGCGCGGATTGGTCGGCCCGTCGCCGCGCGGGTCCTCGAATTCCGGAGGATCCCGGTCGGCGTTCTGGTGGCTGGAGCCCGGCCCGCCCCAGCGCTTCTCGTCGACGGGCTCGGGCGTGTGCTGATTGTTGTCGCCCATGATCAGCGATCCTGCGTCTTGTGCTGCGGCGTCAGGTTCTGCTTGGCGTTTCCGAAGCGACCCTGCTGATCCAGATTGACGTCGGCGTCGCCGGGCTGGCCTGACTGGGAGCCCGTCGCGACGTCGCGACGGTCGCGGGCGCCGCGCTGGTCCTCGGGGATGGGGGGCGTCTTGCTCATGGCGGTCTCCTTCCGTGCAGAAAGGTAACCGCTACCGGCCCGTGCCGTTCCCCTCAGGCCACGTCCAGTCCGACGTCCAGCGACGGCGCGGAATGCGTCAGCGCGCCCACGGAAATCACGTCCACGCCGGTCTCGGCGATGGAGCGCACGGTGTCCAGGGTCACGCCGCCCGACGCCTCCAGCGTCACCCGGCCATCGGTCAGGGCCACCGCCTCCCGCAGCTCGGGAAGGCTGAAGTTGTCGAGCATGATGACGTCCGGGCCGGCCCGGCCGGATTGAACGCCGGGCTGAACCAGTTCCAGAAGCGGCCCGAGCTGATCCAGCCGGTCGATCTCGACCTCGATCTTCGTCAGATGTCCCGCGTGGGCTCGGGCCCGGCGCAGCGCCTCGGCCGCGTCGCCGCCGCACAGGGCGACGTGGTTGTCCTTGATCAGGATGGCGTCGTCCAGGCCGAACCGGTGATTCAGCCCGCCGCCCAGCGCCACCGCCCGCTTCTCCAGCGCGCGCAGGCCCGGGGTCGTCTTGCGCGTGTCGGCGATCCGGGCCCTCGTGCCGGCGACGGCGTCGACGTAGGCCCGCGTCAGGGTGGCGATGCCGCACAGGCGTCCCGTCAGGTTGAGGGCGGTCCGCTCTGCGGCCAGAAGCGAGCGGGCGTTCCCGTCGACCCGGACCAGCGCCGCTCCGGCGTCGAAGGCGTCGCCGTCCCGAACCGGCTCGTCGACCCTCGCGTCCGGATCCAGCGCCCGGACGGCCAGGCGCGCCGCGGCCAGCCCGGCGGCGACGCCGGCCTTGCGGGCCACGAAGGTCGCCGACAGGCGCGCGTCGGCGGGCACGCAGGCCTGAGCCGTCAGATCGCCCGCCCGGCCCAGGTCTTCGGTCAGGGCCAGCCGGACCACGGCCTCAAGGGCGTCGTCGTGAAATCCGCTCATGCCGCCGCCTTGTTCCGTTCGTCCGCGCGTCCCGACACGCGCGTGTGTGCGGCGCGTGCCGCCGGGCTGGAGAAGTCCGTGCGGAAATGGGCGCCGCGGCTCTCCCGCCGCGCGAGGGCCGCCTCGATCATCAGCCGGGCCGCGACCAGCGGCAGGGCCGCGCCCTCGCCCGCCTCCAGTCGCCCGATCTCCGCGAGGGCGCGCTCCAGCCCCGCGCCGTCGCGCACCACGCCCATGTCGCGGCTCATCAGCTGCCTCAGCCGTGCGAGCGCCTCCGCGCCCAGCTCCGGCGGGAGGTCCGGAACCGGGGCGGTCGGGACCGGACCGGCGGCCTCGGCCGCCGCCGCGCGCCCCGTCCGGCGGCCGAAGGCCGCGGCCTCCAGAAGGCTGTTCGAGGCCAGACGATTGGCGCCGTGGACGCCCGTCGCGGCGCACTCGCCGACGGCGAACAGCCCCGGGACCGTGGTTCGCCCGTCCGCGCCGGCCGCCACGCCGCCCATGTGATAGTGTGCGGCAGGCGCCACCGGGATCGGCGCCTCGCGCGGGTCGAGTCCCGCCGCGATGCAGGAGGCGAAGACGGCGGGAAAGGCTTCGGGGAAGCGGGCTCCCACGGCCGTCCGTGCATCGAGGAAGGCGCCGCGCCCTTCGCGGTGGGCCAGATGCACGGCCCGCGCGACGACGTCCCTCGCTTGCAGGTCGGCGTCGGCCGCGGCGCCCAGCAGCGGCCTTCCATGCCCGTCGACCAGACGCGCGCCCTCGCCCCGCAGCGCCTCGGTCGCCAGCGGCATGGGATCGAGGCCGACGTCGATCGCGGTCGGATGAAACTGCACGAACTCGGGATCCAGAACGTCCGCCCCGGCCAGCCACGCGGCGGCCAGACCCTCGCCGCGCAGCGCCGTCGGCGTCGTCGTCTCGGCGAACAGCCCGCCGATCCCGCCTGTGGCCAGAACCACGGCGGTCGCCGTCACCAGGACCGGTCCGTCCGGACGGGCGACGACCGCGCCGCAGACGCGGCCCGCCCCGTCCCGGGCCAGGGCCAGCAGGCGCGCGTCCTCGCGGAGGGTCAGATGCGGAGAGGCCCGGGCGGCCGTCACGAGGGCGGACAGCACCGCCCGCCCCGCCCCGTCGCCCCCGACGCGGGCGACTCTGGCGCGCGAGTGCGCCGCCTCGCGGCTGACGGCATAGGCGCCGTCGGCGTCGCGGTCGAACGGCGCGCCCAGCGAGGACAACCAGTCGACCGTGGCCGGACCATCGGCGGTCAGAGTCTCCGCCCTCTGCGCGTCCACCAGCCCCGCGCCGGCCGCCACCGTGTCCGCGGCGTGCAACGCCGGCGCGTCTCCCGGGGCCACGGCCGCCGCCACGCCGCCCTGTGCCCAAGCTGAGGCCGAAGCCCGCAGAAGAGGCTCCGGCGAGATCACCAGAGTCGGGCGCGGCGCGGCCGCCAGCGCGGCCGACAGGCCCGCCAGGCCGCCGCCGACGATCAGCGGCCCGTCGTGAACCACGCGTCTCACTGAACCACGCCGAGGGCGCGGCCGGCCTGCCCCATCCCGCCGATCAGCCCGGCGTCGCCCATGGGAAGAATGGCGCCCACCGCCACGGCGGCGCAGGCGGCGGCCACGGCGAGGAACAGCAGGGCGCTCATCCCCGCTTCGCCCCAGGTCAGGGGCCTCCCGTACGGCCGCCACTTGCCGCGCCGCAGATGGCCGATCAGGGCGATGCCCAGGAACGCGGCGAACAGGAAGCTGCCGTTGGTCAAGCCCCACCAGACGACCGCCGCGCCGGTGGCCAGCAGCGCCGCCCACTCCAGCGTGGGATGGATGCGCGCCAGAACCGGCCCCAGCGCCTTGGACCCGTCGAGCGGGGGCGCCGGCGCCAGGTTGATCAGGTTGATCATGGCGATGGCGAAAACCCCGTCCAGCCACGCCGCCTGCCCCGTGATCTGCCACAGGCCGAAGAAGGGCGCCGCCGCCAGCAGGCCGAACGCCGGTCCCGCCAGTGAGACCAGCACGCCGTCCCACTCGCTCTTCGGATTGCGCTGCGCCTTCGCCAGCCCGCCGAGGAAGGGGATGATGTAGATCTTCGCCGGTCCCATGCCGAGCCGGTTCATCGCCAGCACGTGGCCATACTCGTGAACCAGCAGGCCGAAGATCAGGGCGACCACGATCACCCAGCTGCCCGTCAGCCACCAGATCAGCCCGCCCAGCAGGAGGGTGGAGAGCAGGGCCCACGGCAGGCTCTGGCCCTTGTCAGCTTCGGGCTGCCGCCCCGCGGACGTCGCCGCTTGCGGCACGGGGCCGGCGTCCGGTTTGGGATCCCATGGCCCGGGGCGGCGAGGTGCGTCGGTCATCGCCGAGACTTGGACTTCCGGTCCTGCAACAGCAAGGCCAGGACGGCGAGAAGCCGCAGACTGCGCGGTTCCGGCGCGACGATGGCGCGGACGGGCGGGACGTAGTGCATCAGATCAGCTCCACCGCCACGTGATGCCGCGCCTTGACCATGTCGTATCGGGCCGGAACCGCCGGCGGCGGCAGGTCGACCATGCGCTGCACCGCCAGACGTGCCCGGTCGGCCACGTCCTCGGCGACCGTGACCTCGAACTGCATGTGCAACAGCGCGTCCCGGATGTTCTCCAGGGTGATCCGCTTCATGTGGGGACACAGGTTGCAGGGGCCGATGAACTGCGTCCCCGGTGCTTCGGCGGCGATGTTCGACGCCATGGAGCATTCGGTGATCAGCACAACCTGCCTCGGTTTCCGGGTCGTGACGTAGTCCGCCATGGCGCCCGTCGAACCCGCGAAATCGGCGGCGGCCAGGATCTCCTCCGGGCACTCCGGGTGAGCCAGTATGTCGGCTTCCGGCCAGGCCTCGCGCATGTCGGCGACGTCCTGCGCCGTGAAGCGCTCGTGCACCTCGCAGCGGCCCTTCCAGGCGATGATGCCGACGGTCGTCTGCGCCGCGACGTTGCGGGCCAGGAATTCGTCGGGGATCAGGATGACCTTGTCGACGCCCCATTCCTTCGCCGCCCATTCGACCACCTGGACGGCGTTCGCGGAGGTGCAGCAGATGTCGGTCTCGGCCTTCACGTCGGCCGACGTGTTCACATAGGTGACGACCGGCAGGCCCGGATGCCTCTGCCTTATCAGCCGCACGTCCGCGCCGGTGATCGAGGCCGCCAGACTGCATCCCGCCCGCAGGTCCGGGATCAGCACCGTCTTCTCCGGCGACAGGATCTTCGACGTCTCGGCCATGAAGTGGACGCCGGCCTGGACGAGGACCTTCGCCTTCGACTTCGCCGCCTCCTTCGCCAGACCCAGGCTGTCGCCGACATGGTCGCCGACGCCGTGAAAGACGTCGGGCGTCATGTAGTTGTGGGCCAGGATCACGGCGTCGCGCTCGCGCTTGAGCCGGTTGATCTCGGCGATCAGCTCGGCCTTGGCCGGCCACTCCAGCGGCGTGACGTGGTCCTTGACCTTGTCCCAGACGCCGGCGGTCTCCCGGGCCGTCTCCGCCGAAACTCCGAATGCGCCGTCCGCCATCTCATCACCCCTTCTGCTCGCGTTGAGCATATCTGAGGGCCGAAGAACGGCGGTTCCGCCCCGCGGCCGGCCGCCGACTTATGCTCACTTTCAGCATAAGCGCGTGCAATCTAGGCTCCTCGCAGCGAAATGCAAGCCGTCAGAAGCTGTAGAGGGAGCCCATCCGCCAGCGGACGTCCTGCAGTTCGCGCTCGGCCCATCGCAGATCGTCCTGCGCGCGCCGCCATTCCGACAGCGTGCCCTCGCGTTCGTCGCGCAACTCGTCGATGCGGTCGCAGGCCCTCTGGCGCTCCGCTTCGGGCAGGTTCTCGTCACGGCACTCGCGCCGCTTGGCCGCGATCTTGTCGTCCAGCTCTTCTGCGCGGGAAGCGTACGACGACACGCGCGACGCCGCGTCGGACACGGCGCGCTCCGCCGTGCCCAGCATCTGACCGTCTCGATACGCGGACAGGAACGGCCCCTCGACGGAGGCCGGACAGACGCCCTCGTAGGTCGAGCCGTTGCGCCCGACATGAAAGCCGTTCGCGGGAATGCAGTAGCTGCGCAATCCCTCTTCGCGAGCGGCGAAATAGACCGCCTCGTCCGGCACGACGCCCACCTTGGCGCAGGCCTCGGCATGCGATTGCAGCCGGCCCGGGCCGTGGCCGGCGCGGCCGTCGGCGAGGCCGACCTCGCCCCAGGCCCCGGCCAGACACTGGTCCTCGCTCATGGTCGCGCAACTGCCGAGCGACAGCGCCAGCGCGGCTCCCCCCAAGGCGATCATGAAAGTCCGCATCGTCCCCTCCCCCGAGTGGTCACGCGCACTATGCCGCGAAGCTGCGCGACGGCCAAGTTTGCGCGGTCCGTGCGGCCGCATGCTATGCGGGGGCGTGAACGACGACGACTTTCAGGACGACGGGACCGGCGACGCGGGTGAGGTGCTGGAGGTCAGCCTGCACGGCGACGAAGGCCGACTGGACCGTGCCCTGGCGATCGCCCTGCCGCAGTTGTCCCGCGCCCGCATCCAGGCCCTGATCGCCGCGGGCGCGGTGAGCCGTGAGGGCGCGCGCCTGTCGGACGGCGCGTCGAGGGCGCAGGCCGGCCTTCACCGCCTCGTCCTGCCCCGGCCGGTCGCCGCCACGCCCCGGCCCGAGGCCATCCCCCTGACCGTCCTGTTCGAGGACGCCGACCTGATCGTCGTCGACAAGCCGGCCGGCATGGCCGCCCATCCGGCGCCGGGCAGCTGGACCGGCACCCTCGTCAACGCCCTTCTGCATCGCTGCGGCGCTTCCCTGTCCGGCATCGGCGGGGTCGCCCGGCCCGGCATAGTTCATCGGCTCGACAAGGACACGTCCGGCGTCATGGTCGCGGCCAAGTCCGACCGCGCCCACGCCGGCCTCTCCGCCCTGTTCGCCGCCCACGACATCGAGCGCAGCTACGTGGCCCTGACCCGCGGCGCGCCCGAGCCGGCCAAGGGCCGCATCCAGACCTTGATCGGCCGCGCCTCGTCCGACCGCAAGAAGATGGCGGTGCTGCGCTCGGGGGGGCGCGAGGCGATCACGGAGTACGCGGTCCAGCAGACCTTCGGCGCGCCGAGGAAGCCGGGCGCGGCGCCCATGGCCGCCCGCGTTCTGTGCACCCTGCACACCGGTCGGACCCACCAGATCCGGGTGCATCTCGCCTCGAAGGGCGCGCCGATCCTCGGCGATCCCACCTACGGCTCGGGCAGCCCCGCCGCCCCCGTCCGCGAGGCCGTCGCCGCAGCCGGCCTGTCGCGCCAGGCTCTCCACGCTGCGGTCCTCGGCTTCGTCCACCCGGTCACCGGCGAACCCCTGCGCTTCGAGACGTCGCCGCCGGCCGACATGGCCGCCCTCGAACGGCTGCTTTCCGAACTGTGAGGGCGACGATCCTCACTCTGGTCCTCCTGTTGGCCGGATGCGACGTCGCATCGGACGCGGACGCCTGGCGTCGTCCGGCCTCAGCGACCCCGGACGCGTCGGGACTCGTGTCCCTTCCGTGCGACGCGTCGACGCCGCTGGAGCCGACACGGCCCCGATACTGCCGGGACGACCGCCACTGGGTCACGCCGCAGGCCCGGGCGGCTTTGATCGACGCGGCCGACGCCGTGCGGTCGGCCTATCCCGGCGAGGTCCTGCGCTTCATGGACGCGTCCGGCCCCGACGGGGTGAAACCCTTTCCGCCGCATCTCAGCCACGGCGACGGTCGCCAGATCGACCTCGGCCTCTACTACACCGACGTTCAGGGCCGCCCGCTGCGGGCCTTTCCGGCCTATGAGCGACACGGCGGATACTGGCCTGCCGAACCGCCACGTCCCGGCGAGATCGTCGCCTGTCCCCAAGGACGGGTCGGGCGCGCGGAGAAGCCGGACCCTCCCCCGGATCGCCCCTGGCGCCTCGACGAAGCGAGAACCCGGACCTTTCTCCAGGCGTTGATCGCAGATCCGCGCGTGCGTCGCGTCCTGATCGAGCCTCATCTCGAGCGACGTCTCGGGCTCTGGGGACACCCCAAGCTCCGGTTCGCCGGATGTCAGGCCGCACGGCACGACGACCACATCCACGTGGACTTTCACTGAAGGAGCGCCGGAATGACCGAACTGACCTTCGACCTCCCCGGGTCTCGCTACGTCTTGCCCCTCGAAGGCGGCGAGGAGGGGCAGGTCGACGTCCGCCTGTCCGAGGGCATTCTGACGATCCGTCGCGTCTTCGTGCCGCCGTCGCACGAGGGAAAGGGCATCGCGGCCGAGATGATGAAGGCTGTCGCCCATGACGCGCGGGACAAGGGCTACAGGATCGTCCCCGTCTGCTCGTACGCGGACGTCTGGTTCCGCCGGAACCGCGACCAGCAGGACCTTCTCGCGAACTGAGTGGGTCTTGATTTAGGACGCACTATCCGCTACACGGACGATCACAGTGGCGTCCGGGCCACGGTCGCGCTTGAGTGCGACGACGCGCCTCTTTCGCGGACCGAAACCCGGACCCATCTCATTCGCTGAGGGGTGAGGCGCCGGCGCGCATGGTGCGGCCGGAACCGAAGGACCCGCTCGATCGGTCGGAGGGACCACACACATGGCCAACGCCACGCTCGCGGTGATGTCGCCTGAACAGGGGCTGTCGCGCTATCTCACGGAAATCCGCAAGTTTCCGATGCTCACCAAGGACGAGGAGTTCATGCTCGCCAAGCGGTGGAGCGAACACCAGGATCCTGAGGCTGCGCATCGCCTCGTCACCTCGCACCTGCGCCTGGTGGCCAAGATCGCCATGGGTTATCGCGGCTACGGCCTGCCGATCGGCGAAGTGATCTCAGAGGGCAACGTCGGCCTGATGCAGGCCGTCAAGAAATTCGACCCGGACAAGGGCTTCCGCCTGGCCACCTACGCCATGTGGTGGATCCGCGCCTCGATCCAGGAGTACATCCTGCGCAGCTGGTCGCTGGTGAAGATGGGGACCACCGCGGCGCAGAAGAAGCTGTTCTTCAACCTGCGGAAGGCCAAGAGCCAGATCTCCGCCTTCGAGGAAGGCGACCTGCACCCCGAACACCTGTCGGCGATCGCCACAAAGCTGGGCGTGACGGAACAGGAGGTCACCGACATGAATCGCCGCCTCGGCGGCGACGCCTCGCTGAACGCGCCCCTTCGCGCCGACGGCGAAAGCGAATGGCAGGACTGGCTGGCCGACGACACGGCCGTCTCCCAGGAGACCCAGCTGGCGGAGGATGAGGAGAAGTCGATCCGCATGAGCCTGCTGCAGGAGGCCATGGAGGAGCTGACGGACCGCGAGAAGCACATCCTGACCGAGCGCCGCCTCAAGGACGATCCGGTCACGCTGGAAGAACTCGCCGGCCAGTACGGCGTCAGCCGCGAACGCGTCCGGCAGATCGAGGTCCGCGCCTTCGAAAAGCTGCAGAAGGCCATGCGCGCCGCCGCCGAGGAGCGGAACCTGGTCGACGCCTGACCGCCCGGGTCAGGCGCTCAGCCCGCCTTCCTCAGCGGCGCCCCCGCCGCCTGATGCATGGCCAGCAGGCCGCCGATCGGCGCCGACAGCGTCGCCTTGCTCGGCGGTCCGCCCGCCAGCGTGACCTCCAGCGCGCCCACGGCGACCACCAGCCGGCTGTCCGCCGCCTTTATGCCGATGGCCTTGAGCTGGACGGCCTGTTCCTTGACCGCGCGCGCCGCCTGGGCCGGATCGGCGTCGAACTGGTCCAGCGCCGCCGCGAGGATGCGCATGGCCTGATCCTTCGCCTCCGCCAGCGCCATGGCCGCGTCGCTCGGCTTGTCCGACTTGCGCTTGGAAGGTCCGGAGTATTCGCCCGAGTTGAATCGGCGCCGGTCGGGGCCGACGTACATCACCCCTTCGACCCAGTTCCGCGGCTTCAGGGCCACGTTCTCGACCCGCTTGGTCAGATCGGCGCTTGTGAAGGGCTTGCGCAGGAACTCGTGCACCCCGGCGTCGCGCGCGCCCTTGATCGAGCTGGCCGTGGCTTCCGCCGTGACCATGATGATCGGCGCCCGGCGGCAGACGAGATCCGACCGTCGCAGGGCCCGGGCGAACGCCTCCCCGTCAAGATCCTGGCCGGTGGACTCGGTGAAGATCAAACCAGGGTCCAGCCGCGCCGCCGCCTTCAGGGCCGCATGCTGGTCCGCCTCGACCATGATCTCGCGCGTTCCCAGCCCTTTCATGATGTCGGTGATCAGGCGCGCGGCGTGGGCGTTCGGATCGACGATCAGCACCCGCCGCACGACGGGCTCCAGCCGGGTCAGCAGGCGACGGTCGACGGCGAACACATGGGGCTCCACGGCACGTTGAACCGGCCACGCTTAGCCGGTCGTCCGTTAAAGCCCGTTGAACGCTGCGCTTTCGAGACTCAACCCTGGAAGGGATCCCGCATCAGGATCGTGTCGTCCCGCTCCGGACTGGTCGACAGCAGGGCGACAGGGGCGCCGATCAGCTCCTCGATGCGCCGCACGTATTTGATGGCGTTGGCGTTGATGTCCTTGAAGCTGCGCACCCCCGCCGTGCTCTCGCTCCAGCCCGCCAGCTCCTCGAACACCGGCTCGGCCGCGCCCTGCGCCTTCAGGCTTGAGGGCAGATGATCCAGCACCTCGCCGTCCACTCGATAGCCGACGCAGATCTTCAGGGTCTCCAGCCCGTCCAGCACGTCCAGCTTCGTCAGCGCGATCCCGTCGATCCCGTTGATCGCCACCGACTGCCGCACCAGCACCGCATCGAACCAGCCGCAGCGCCGCGCCCGTCCCGTGTTGACCCCCACCTCGCGCCCCACGGTCGCCAGATGCTCGCCGACCGCGTCGTTCAGCTCGCAGGCGAACGGTCCTTCGCCCACGCGCGTCGTGTAGGCCTTCACGATCCCCAGCACATAGCCGACGCCCTTGGGTCCGATGCCCGAGCCCGCCGCCGCCTGTCCGGCGACCGTGTTCGAGCTGGTGACGTAGGGATAGGTGCCGTGGTCGACGTCCAGAAAGGCCCCTTGGGCGCCCTCGAACAGCACTCGCTTGCCCGCCTTCTGCGCCTGGTCCAGCACCCGCCACGCCGGCTTCACGAACGGCAGAACCTTGGGCGCGATCTCCAGCAGCTGCGCCAGCAGCGCCTCCGGATCGATCGGCTCCAGCCCCAGCCCCGCCCGCAGCGGATCGTGGTGCGACCTCAGACGGTCGATCTTGACCCTCAGGTCGTCCGCGTCGGCCAGGTCACAGACCCGGATCGCGCGCCGCCCCACCTTGTCCTCATAGGCCGGCCCGATGCCCCGCCCCGTCGTCCCGATCTTCGCGCCCGGCGCCTTCGCCGCCGCCTCGCGCGCGACGTCCAGCGCTGGATGGATGGGCAGGATCAAACAGGCGTTGTCGGCGATCGTCAGCACCTCCGGCGTGATCGCCACGCCCTGCGCCGTGATCTTCTCGATCTCCCCGACCAGATGCCAGGGGTCGACCACCACGCCGTTGCCGATGATCGACGGCTTGCCCTGCACCACGCCGCTGGGCAGCAGCGCCAGCTTGTAGACCTTGCCGTCGACGACCAGCGTGTGGCCCGCATTGTGCCCGCCCTGGAACCGCACGACCACATCGGCGCGGTTCGACAGCCAGTCGACGATCTTGCCCTTGCCCTCGTCGCCCCACTGGGCGCCGACCACCGCGACGTTCGCCAAGGATCACTCTCCGCTGCTTGCGGGCGGAGGCTATAGCCCCGGAATCGTCGGATGTCGTCCGTGCGGCGGATTATTCCGCCAGCGCCTCCGCGAACGCCCAGTCAAGCCACGGGCCCAGCGCCCCCACGTCGGCCGCCTCGACGGTGCAGCCGCACCAGACGCGCAAGCCCGGCGGCGCGTTTCGGTGGCCCTCGACGTCGAAGGCCGCGCCCTCGGCTTCCAGCAAGGCCTTCATCCTCAGGACCAGCGCCCGTTGCGCCGCCTCGTCCCGGGCCGCCACGCGCGGATCGACGATCTTGAGGCAGACGCTGGTCGTCGACCGTTCTTCCGGCAGTTCGGCCAGCCAATCGATCCAGCCCGTCCGCTCCACCCACGCCGCCAGCGCCGCGAAGTTCGCCTCCGTGCGCCGGATCAGTTCCGGCAGACCGCCGGCCGAAAGTCCCCAATCCACCGCGTCGACCCAGTCCTCCAGCGTCCAGACGCTGAAGGTGTTGATCATCGACCCGGATGCCAGCGACCTGTCGAACCCCTTGCCGTCGCGCAGCCGCAGGACTTTCGGCACCGGCCGCTCGGGCACATGGGCATCCAGGCGCGCGACCGCCCGCGGTCCCAGCGCCGTCACGCCCAGCCCCGCCTCGCCGCCCAGCGCCTTCTGGAAACTGAAGGTCACCACGTCCAGCCGGTCCCACGGCAAGGGCATGGCGAACGCGGCCGACGTCGCGTCGCAGATCACCAGTCCTTCACGGTCCGCGGCGATCCAATCCGCGCCCGGCGCCCTGACCCCGCTGGTCGTGCCGTTCCAGGGAAACACCACGTCGGCCTTCGGATCGACCTTCGTCACGTCCGGGAAACGTCCCCACGGAGCCGTCAGGATCTCGGGCGCCAGCTTCAGGGCGTCGCGCACGTCCGTCGCCCACACCTGGCCGAAGTTCTCGAACGCCAGCACTTGCACCGGGCGCGGCCCCAGCAGGTTCCACATCGCCTGTTCGACTGCGCCGGTGTCGGAGCCGGGCGCATAGACGAGCGCCCAGTCGTCCGGGACCTGCAGCAGTTCGCGCGTCAGCGTCAGCCCATGGGCGAACCGCGCGACGACCTCCGGCGCGCGGATGCCGCGCCCCAACAGCTCGGTGGAGATCCCCTCGCGCGACCACCCCGGCCGCTTGGCCGTCGGTCCCGACGAGAACCAGGGTCGCGCCGGCTTGAGGTTGGGCTTGCCCGTCATCCCCGCCTCAGTCGCGGAAGGGCTTGATCGGCCCCTCGTCCCGCGCCGCCTCGGCCAGCCTCTTCAAGCGCTCGTCCCCCTCCGGCAGCACGATCATCAGCTTCGCCAGCAGATCGCCCCGCTTGCCGTTCTGGAACGCTCCCCGTCCTTTCAGGCGGAGAATCTTGCCCGAACTGGACCCTGCCGGAACGGTCATCATGACCGTCCCCTCGGGCGTGCGCACCGGCGCCTTGCCGCCCAGCACCGCGTCGTAAAGCGCCACCGGCTGGTCCATCGTCAGGTCTGCGCCGTCGCGCGTGAACACAGGATGCTTTGCGATCCGCAATTCAATCAGGGCGTCGCCGGCGGGCCCGCCGCGACCGGGCGCGCCCTGCCCCTTCAGCCGTATCACCTGGCCGTCGCCCGCCCCCTTGGGAATGGCCACGTCGAGCATGCGCCCGTCGGAGAACTGGATGCGCCGCGTGGCCCCCGAAATGGAGTCCTCCAGACTGATCTCCAGCGTCGCCCGCACGTCCTGGCCCTTCGAGGCGAAGCCGCGTCCGCCTCCGGCGCGCGCGCCGCCCCCGAACATGCCGCCGAAGATCTCCTCAAGGTCGACGTCCTCGAAGGCGCCGCGTCCCCCGCCGCCCTGGCCGAACGGACTGCCGCCCGGCCTTCCGGAGAAGCCGCGGAACTGCTCGCGCCCGTCCGCGTCGATCTCGCCCCGGTCGAACTTCGCCTTCTTCTCCGCGTCGCCCAGGATGTCGAAGGCGGCCGTCACGCGCTTGAACCGCTCCTCGGCCGCCTTGTCGCCGGGGTTGGAATCCGGATGCAGCTGCTTGGCCAGCTTGCGATAGGCGGACTTGATCTCCGCCGCGCTCGCGCCGCGCGCCACGCCCAGCTCCTTGTAGGGATCACCCGCCACGTCGGCCGTCGCTCCGTCTGCTTCGACCGTCAGTTAGGACAGGAACGCGCCTCATGCGAGGGGGATCGTCGCCTCCTGTCCCCAACCCCAGCGCTCGCCCCACTGCGAGACCGCCGCGTGGCTCTCTCCAAGCCCCCCAGGAAACAGGACTCCCAGCGCGGCGCCGGTCGTCACAAGTTCCGGGGCCTCCACCTCGGCCTTGCCGACTTCGGTCTCCCCGTCCAGCCATCGCACCCGGAACCGCATCGGATCCGCGCCCGCCTCGGGGCCTTCCCAGCGGTCCCCGTCCAGCCGAGACCTCGCGATCCAGCTCAACCGCCGCCCGCCGTCGGACGTCTCCTCGGCCGCAAGATGCGCCGGCGCCCACGGCCGCGCGTGCACGCCCCTCACAGTCGCGAAGACCTCGGCCGCCAAGGGGCCGCCCGGAGGCGCTCCCGCCGGCGCCGCGCGCCAGATTCGCTCGAGGCCCGTCTCGCCCGCCGACAGCTGGACGCGGTTCAGGCCTTCCAGCGACACCACAAGGGCGCCCGCCGGGACCGCCGCCGCGTGCGTCCCCTGCTGCCCGCGCAACAGACCGGTCAAGCGCCACTCATCCGCGCCCAACGGTTCGGCTGACCGGAACTGCACGACCTCCCACCCCTCGGCGCCCATCACGGCCAGAGCATTGGCTCCGCCCAACACCGCCGCCTCCGGGCGCGAACTGGGCGCCCGACCCTCGAGCCGCACCGCCATCTCCGCCGCCCGCATCCAGCGATGCCGGACGCCCGGTCCCAACGGCGTCTTCAGCACGCCCACGGTCGCCGGCCGGTTCACCTCGCCGCGCGGCGTCAGCGTGTCCGTCGACTCACCGACCCAGACCGCCTGCGGTCGCCACGGCTCGCCCGCCACGGCGACGAGCGGCCGCGCGTCGTCCTCGGCATTCGCCAGCGGCGGCAGGTCCAGGACCGCCAGGAACGGGGCCCCGAACGGGTCCGCCGGCTCCTCTCCGGCCGGATCGCCCGCCGCGCCCGCGACCGGCGCTCCCGGCGCCCGCGTCAGGATCGCGCGCGGCGCCTCGTCCCGCACGATCCGGTCGACGCGCCAGACTCCCGCGAAACCCTCGACCGTCGCCACGTCGCCCGGCTCCAGCCTCAGGACCTCCAGCGGACCCGGCGCCAGCGTCAGCCTCTCGCCGTCGTGATCGCCCGCCAGTCGCCTCCGCGCGGCGCCTTCCGCCGTAACGGCCGGACAGACCACCGCCAGGTCCAGCGCCGCCTCCATGCCGTCGCCTTCGCCCCGCACGGCGATGGAGCCCGTTCGGTAATCCGCGTCGCCGTCCACGAACCGCGCCCGCACCGTCGCCGGCGGGGCCTCCAGCCGGCGGTCCCGCCTCACCGCGGGCTTGCCGGCCTCCAGTGCCAGCGCCGCACGCGGCAAGTGCAGATCAGTCGGACCCGGCGCGATCAGCCTCACGCCCGCGCCCCGCTCCACGATCGTCAACCCCAGCGCCTCGCACAACGGGACCAAGGCCTCGCGCGCCGCCGTCGGACCTTCCAGGACGATGCCGTCCACCCGAACGGGGCTGGCGTCGACCGGGGCCGCTTCCGCCGCATAGCCCGCGCGCTCCAGCACAGCCTCGGCCAGCGCGGTCCCCTCGCCGTGCAGCCGACCGTTCAGCCAGTGCCCCGTCGCCCAAGCCCCGGCGTCGGTCCACAGATCAGAGCGCGCCGGAAACGCGGGCCACGGTCGCGCGTCCCAGCACCAGGCGTCGGCCGCCTCCAGCATCCGACCGCCATAGACGCTCGAGACCGGATTGTTCGCCTCCGCGCGATACCAGCGCAGCACCGCCTCCAGCGCCCGCCTCTGGACCCGGTCGTCCCGTGATCCCGTCGAGAACGGCGGGAGGTCGCCTTCGTCGCTCTTCGAATCCTGAAACAGGTTCGGCGCGTTCGCCCCGCGATCCACCGCCGCGCAGCCGAACTCCGTCAGCCGGATCGGCTTCATCCCCGGAACCCAGGCCGTCGGCGTGGCGGACCTCACCCCTCCCGGGCGGTCGTGATGCGCATGGCTCCACCACCCCGCCAGATCCTTCGCCCGGAACGCCCAGTCCTCGTCGTGCGCCGCGTCCAGGATCGGCGTGCGCACCTGCCCCGCCCGGTCTTCCGGCGACGCGTAGAACCAGTCGAAGTTCTCCCCGCCCGCGACCTGCGCCGCCAGATAGGCCGGATCGGCCGGCCCGGCGAACGCGCCGGCGTCCAGCCCACCCGCTCCCGCACGCCAGTCTCCCAGCGGCGGGTAGAAGTCGATGCCGACGTGATCGATGTTTCCATCGGCCCACAGCGGGTCGAGATGGAAGATCACGTCTTCGCCATCGTGACGTCCGAACCACTCGGTCCAGTCCGCGGCATAGGACAGCTTCACCTGCGGCCCCGCGATCGCCCTGCATTCCGCCGCCAGACCGCGCAGCTGCTCCACCGCCGGAAACTCGCCCGCCGCGTCTCGCGTCCACGTCAGACCGCGCATCTCCGAGGCGATCAGCAGGCCGTCCGCCCCCGTTTCCGCCGCCAGCGCCGCATAGTGCAGCGCCATCCGACGCAGGCCCTGGCCGTCCGCCGTGCCGAAACAGGCCGCCACGTCGCCCGCCGCCTCGGCCCCGTTTCTTCCCGCCACCCGTCCGCGCCAGGGATATCCGGGACAGTCCATGAAGACGAACGGGTACAGCGTCACCTCCAGCCCACGCCCCTTCAGCTCCGCCACCGCCTGCCGCACGCTGACGTCCGAGGGCGTGCCGCCATAGGCCGGCGCGCCCTCGATGGCCGAAATCAGATGCGCTTCGGCCCGCCCGAGCCCCGCGACCGACCAGCCCATCGGCTCCGTCGGCTTGTCCCGCCGCTCGACGCCCGGCTTCACCGTGAACTCATGCGCCGCCGTCGACGACCCGAACCACCCGACCACCAGGCTGACCCGCTTCAGGTTCGGCGCCTGCGCCTGCAGCTGGTCCAGGCCGACGACGAGCCCCGGCCGCCCGTCACCCGAATGCACGTTCTCCGCCGCCGTGCGCGTCAGTCCGTCTCGCCTTACGACGGCGTCCGTCGCCAGCACGAACTCGCCCGCCCCGGGGATCAGGCACACGCCCTCCAGCAGATCCTCCAGCGCCGGCTCGGCGACGCGCGGCCGCCGGAACACCTCGAAGCCCAGCTGCGGCGCCCGGTTTCCGTATGGCCCCAGAGCCAGATCCTCGAACACCGCATAGGCGACGCCGCGATACGCCGGAGCCTCCCCCTCCACCGCCTCGATCAGCGGATCGGGCGACTGGTCCTCGCCGCCCCGATGCACCCGCATCGTCACGCCCGTCAGGTCCATCGCCCTTCCGTCGGCCCAGACCCGCCCGATCCCGCCGATCTCGCCCTCGCAGATCGCAACCGCGAAGCTCAGCGAATAGGCGCTCGTCTCCGTCCGCGGCCCGCCCTTGCCCGCGCTCTGGGCGCGGCGATCCTCGAGGAACCGCGCCGCCCAGATCACCTGCCCCGTCACCCGCGCGCGCCCGGCGACCCAGGCCATCGGCGCGCCCTCCGCCGTGCCCTGCACCTTCAAGGTCTCGATCCGCGGCCCGCGCCTGGCCGGCGCCAGCGAAGAGATCAGCCGGGCGTCCAGCACCCCGCCCAGCGCCCGCCCGACCGCCGCCCCCAACGGCCCTGCGACGCCCGCGCCGACGGCGCCCAGAACCGTTCCGGCCATCTATGCCTCCACTGCCTCGGGCCAGCGGAAAACGGCCACCAGCCGCTCTTCCCAGAACCGTCCCATCCAGCTTTCCACCACCGCGCGGCCCCAGTAGGCGTGGATCATCTTGCGCGTCGGCCCGACGACGCTCAGCACGCCGCAGTGCTTCGCCGGCGCGCCCCGGCCCATGCGGAACAGCAGCACGTCTCCGACCCGCGCCTGCGCCGGATGGACCTCGACCAGCCACGCCCGCGCCGCCTCCAGCAGCGTCTCCGCCCCGCCGACCTCCGCCCAGTCGGGCGAATAGGCCGGCACGACCGCCGGCTCCGGCCCGATCACCTTGCGCCAGATCCCCCGCACCAGCCCCAGGCAGTCAGCCCCCACGCCCTTGACGCTCGCCTGATGCCGGTACGGCGTCCCGATCCAGGCCCGCGCCTCACGCACCGCAGCCTCTCCCTCCCTCTCCGAGGGAGGGTGGTCGCGCAGCGACCGGGTGGGAGGGACGCGGCGAGCCGCGCTCGATCCCGCCTTCACCTCTTCCCCCCGTCATGCCGCCCGCCCTCGACCGGCGCCGCGGCGATGAAGTCGTCGCCCGGCACATGTGGAAAGCCGCGGAAATTCGCTCCGTTGCCGAACGCGTCAACGCACGTCCGCCACCGCTTGTCGCAGCTCATGCCCGGAAAGGCCTCGCTTGCCACCCCGCACCGCGCGTCACGGAACCTCGCGTCGCACGCCCGCCCATAGGTCCGCCCCACGGCCCGATCCAGCTTCGCCGCCGGCCCGTCCAGCTCCGCCGTGAAGGCCCCGTCGACGAGCGTCAGTCGCGCCATCGACCCGGCCCACAACGGAACTCTCAGTTCCGGCTCGGACCAGTCCACGCGCCACAGTTCGACGGAAGCCTGATCGAACGTGCCCGGATCGAAACCCTCCCCCGCGGCGCCCTCGGCCGTCGCCGTGCCCGCGGCGCCTCCGGTCTCCGCCTCGCCGGCCCCGACGCCCCAGCCCTCGCTCGGAGAACAGGCGACCCCGTCCACCGTCAGCGGCCGATCATGATCCGTGAACCCCAGCCGCCCGCCGTCCGCCCGCGTCACGATCCAGGCATGGCACAGCCTCGCCGCCCCGCTCTCGATGCGGGCGGCCAGATCTTCAGGAACGTCGCGCATGACCTAGATCCGGATTTCCACCAGCGGCACGGCCGCCATCCGCCCGGCGTCGAAACTTTCCAGCGTCACGTCGATCCGGTCCGCGTCGAACCGCACCGGCACGTCGAAAAGAAAGCCCGCCGTCACCGCCGCGCCCTCGCCCGGCGCCGTCTCCAGCGTGACCATCCCGTTCGTCGTGTCGACCTCGGCCTCCACGACGAAGCCGTCCACGGCCACGACCACCGACCCGGCCACCGGCTTGCGGATCACACGCCCCCGCTTGGTCAGCTGGAACGCCGACGTCTCCCCGTCGCCCGTTCCGATCGCTTGGTCCGTCGCCGCCGGTTCGCCGCCCGGCGCGCACGACCGGAAGTCCATGAAGTCCCGGAACCGAAACCCGTGCAGCCGTCCCGCCCGCGCCTCGAAGAAGGCGACGAGCTCGGCCATGTCGGCCAGCGACCTCAGGTTGGCCCCGATCAGCCAGCGCCTGCGCCCCTCGGCCCACGGCGTGGATCGCCGCTCGAAGCCCGACGCCAAGGCGACCACCTCCGTCCGCCGCTCCACGCCCCCGGTGGACCCGAAGGCCAGGCGCGCCGGCAGGCTCACCTCATGGAAACTCATCCCCATCTCCCGGCGTCGAATGGTCGTCCCCACGCGCGTGGGGACCTGTCTCTTCTTTCACTTGTCCGGCGAACGACGGTCGGCCATGCTCCCCGCGGTCTCGGGATTTCAGGGAGGGCCTCATGACCGTCGAACCCGGCTCCAGCCACATCCAGGCTTTCGATCTTCAGAGGCTGATGCTCTCGTTCGAGGGGCGGACGCGCCGTTCGCACTTCTGGATCGGCTGGCTGATCCTGCTCGGCGCGGGCGTCGTCGCCGGATGGATCCCCATCATCGGCTTCCTGATCTCGATCGCCCTGATCTGGCCGAACCTGGCCATCACGGCCAAGCGGCTGCACGACATGGGTCACACCGCGTGGCTGATGGTCATCCCGTGGGTCGTGAACATCGTCGGCGGGGTCTTCATCTTCATGTCGGTCGGCGTGACCGCCATCTTCAACGCCTCGGCGCTGGAGAACGAGGACCCGGCCGCCATTCTGGCCTTGCTCGGGCCGATGGTCGGTGGCCTCGGCCTCCTGGCGCTGATCAACCTCGGCTTCCTGCTGTGGATCGGCCTGACCGACTCCCAGGCCGGATCGAACCGCTTCGGTCCGAACCCCAAGGGGCTCTGACCCGGCGGTCAGAGCCTGCGGGCTCCCAGCGCCACCGCGCGCGCCAGCGCCTGCGCCACCTGCGCCTCGCTCCGCAACAGGGTCTCTGCGCCGCCCTGCACCGTGACGTTCACCGTCACCGGCGCAGCGGCGGCCGGTCCGATCTCTCCGCCCGTCGACGGACGGAACACTTCCGGCCCACGTTCTCCGACCAGATAGGCGCCGCCCGCGCTCACCGGTCCGCCGTCGGCCCGCGAGCCCCGGAACAGCCCGCCGACGGCCTGCGTGATCGCCTGCCCGAGCCCCGCGCCCGCTGCCGCATTGACCGCGCCCAGCACGGCGCGCGCCAGCTCCTGCAGGGTGATCTCCCCGTCCGCCGCCGCCCGCGCCAGCGACCCCGCCAGCCGCTCGCCCGCGCGCCCGAACGCCGCCTCGATCGCCCCCGCCGTCCGCTCCGCCGGCTCCCGCAAGGCCTCCAGCGCGGCCTGAGCCTCCGCCGTCCGGCGCGGAATGTCTCCGAACGCGTCCGTCATCTGTTCACCTCGTCCGGCCACCGCGCCATCAGCGCCTCCAGCCCGTCGCGACCCAGCGTCGGCGCCCCGGCCCGCTCCGTCAGCATCCGCCACTCCTTCAGCGACAACCGCCAGAACGCGTCCGGCGGCACCCCCAGCGCCATCGCCGTCCGCAGCATTGCGGCCCAGCTCACGCGCTCGCCGCGAATGCCGCCGCCACGGCTTGCGCCGCCTCCACCGGCGTCACCGCCGCCCGATCCAGCTCGCTCGCGAACGCCGCCTCGCCCCCGCCCCGCAACAGCGCCGCCAGCACCGCCGCCAGATCCCGCGCCGACAGGCTGCGCATCCGCTCGGCCAGGGCGCCCGGCCCCTCCAGACCCAGCGCCCCCTCGATCTCCGCCAACGCCCCCAGCGTCAGACACAGCCTCCGATCGGCCCCGGCCAGCTTCACCGTGGCCTCGCCCCGTGCCCTGTTCATGGCCTCTGCTCCCTTGAAACTTGCCGGTCGCTCGCCTGCTGATATCCTCGGCGGCATGGGAACACGGCCCGATTTCCTGAACCCCAACGGCCGTAGCGGTCGGGTCTGGTTTTTCGTCGCGGCCTCGGGCCTCGCCGTGTTCGAGCGTGCAGAACGGCTGACCGAAGCGTCGGCGTTGAAGCAAGGCTTCGGCATCGCCGGCGCCGTCTACAGCCTCTGGTTCCTCTTCACGGCGCTTCCGCGTCGGGCTCACGACGTCGGTCACACGGCGATCGCCTTCTGGCTCCTTTATCTGGTGCTCGGTCTGCCGTTCCTGCTGATCTATTTTCTGTCCGGGAGCGGTGCCGTTCCGGTCTGGATGACTGGGGCTCTCACCTGGGGTCTCATCTTCGTCCTGCTGCTGATCTGGCCCGGCAAGCCCGACGAAAATCAGTGGGGCCCCGCTCGCGGCAAGGAGCCGTCGCCCCAGCCCGCCTAGACCGCCCCGAACGTCACTTCCCCCGCGCTCGCCAGGCTCAGCGCGAAGCTCGCCTCCCCCTCGTGCTCGCCGGCGTATTCCAGCGCGGCGACCAGGAACGACCCCTCCAGCACGCCGAAGTCCGGCACGATCAGACGCCAGGTCTCCGCCGCCTGCGAGAAGAAGGCCTCGCGGATCAGGGCGTCCGAGGCCGCGTCGCGGAACACGCCGGTCCCGCTGACCGCCGCCGACTTCACCCCCGCGCCGGCCAGCAGCTCGCGCCATCGCCCGGCCGAGTCCGCGTCGGTGGCGTCCACCGTCCGCGCGTTCAGCGCGATCGTCCGCGCCCTCAGCCCGGCCACGGTCGTGAACCCGCCCGCCCCGTCCGAAATCTTCAGCAGCATGTCCTTGCCGGCTTGCGCGGCCATCAGTCCGTCTCCTCCGTCACCGCCCTCAGCCGCATCACCGCATATCGGCGCGCGCCGTCGGGGCTCGAAAACACTTCCGAGAAGGTCACCCGGGCGCTCACCGTCCGCACCCCGTCGGCCTCCAGCGCCGCGTCGTTCAGACACGCCCGCACCGCCGCCAGGATCGCCCGCGCCTCCTCGGCTCCGCGGAAGCCGCTGACCGCCGTCAGGGTCAGCGACTGCTCGACCCCGCAGCCGTCGGCCCCCACCGGCCGGCTCTCGCCACGCCCGATCCGGACGTGGGGCAGCGCGGCGCCGACCGGCGCTTCGTCCCACACCCGACCGGCGAGCAGCGCATCCACGCCCGCATCAGACTTCAGCCGCGCGATCACCGCCCTGGTCAGGCCCGTCTCGTGAGCGCTCATCGGCGACGCTCCAGACTCAGCTTCGCCCAGCCCGGCCGTTCGGCCTCAACCTCCACGAAGACGATCGTCCAGTCCGCCCCGCCGAAGCGCAGCACCCGCCCCGGCCTCAGCCGCGGATCGACCCGCGTCTCCGCCGTCGTCGTCTCGACCGAAGCGGCGCGCCCCGCCTCCGTCCGCTCCCGCCGCCTGCGCGCGCCCAGCTTCAGCCACGCATGCCCCAACGGTTCATAGCTGACGGCCATCCCGCCATACGGCGTCTCGGCCTCTTCTGCCTCGAACAGTCCGGCCAGCGCCCTCACAGCCGCACCACGCGATAGGGCGCGATCCACGCCTCGACCGGGGCGACCGGCATCTCCCTCTCGCCCCGCTCATAGGCCCGCAGCGCCAGCATCAGCACCGCCAGCCGCAGCGGCGCAGGTGAGGTGGAGGTCAGGCTCAACCCCACCTCCCCTTCCACCCGCGCCCGCGCGGCGTCGACCAGGGTCTGGATCAGCCCATCCTCCGCCTCATGCTCGACGCGCAGGAACGTCTTCGCCTCGTTGAGGCTCACCGGTGCGGTCATCTGGACACCTCGATTGTCTGGAAAACGAGGCGGTAGGCGTCAGGGGCAGTCGGTAGGGCGCCCCTGCCGCCCGCCGCCCTGACGACTACCGACTGCTGCCTGAGCCCGCGCGAGCGTCAGCTCGCGGCGAACTTCATCACCTTGATCGCGTCGAAGTTCTGCACCCCGCCGCCCACGCGCTTCGTGGTGTAGAACAGCACGTACGGCTTGGCCGAGTACGGGTCCCTCAGCACCCGCACGCCCGCCCGGTCGACGATCAGATAGCCCTTCTGGAAGTCGCCGAACGCGATCGACAGACTGTTCGCCGCCACGTCCGGCATGGTCTCGATCTCGGTGACCGGATAGCCCAGCAGCGACGCCGTCTCGCCCGGTCGTCCCGCCGGCTGCCAGACGTAGTTCCCGTCCGCGTCCTTGAACTTGCGCACGGCCGACACCGTCTTGCGGTTCATCACGAACCGCCCGTTCGGCCGGTACTGGGCCTTGGGCGCGTAGATCAGGTCGATGAGCCGATCGACCGGGCTGGCACTCGCGAAGGCGCCGGCCGCCCCGGAGGCGACGTAGCCGATCTCGCCCCACTCCGCGTCGGCGTCGGCCACCGCGTCATAGGCCAGGAAGCCCCTGGGCTTGTTGACCCCGTCGCCGGCCACGAACGCCTGCGTCTCCTGCGCGGCGAAGGCGTCCTCGACCTCGCTCGCCAGCCAGTCGTCCAGGTCCACCAGCGCGTCGTCGAGCAGCGCCTGCGTCGCCGCCGGGCAGGCGTAGAGATCCGCCGACGGGAACTCCAGCAGGGCCAGCGTCGCCGGATCGGTCTCCGGCCGCGCCGCCGTCTCGGCCACCCAGCCCGCCTCGATCCCGGCGATCGACACCGGCTTTCTGAACACGCCCGACGCCACCGTTCGCACCGTGGCGATCTCCCGCATCGGGCTGGCCGCCATCAGCCGCCGCTCGATCGCCCGCTCGGTCTGCTCCGGCACGACGTGCCCGGCCGAGTTCGACGCCGTCGAAAGGCCCGCCTTCACCTCCAGCCCGAACCCCGACCGCATGTAGTCGGCGAAGCCGCCGGCGTCGCCGCGCGGCGCCGGTCCCTTGACCTCCAGCTCCGGCCGCCGCGCCTCCGACACCACGCGATCCAGCCGCGCCTGCGCCCCGGCCACCGCCGCGTCGATGCGCGCCACCTTCTCCTCCAGCAACGCGTCCGCCGCCGACTTCCGCTCGATCTCCGCCAGCCGCTGGTCGTTCGCGTCCCTGAACGCCTCGAACGCCGCCATCACCGCGTGCAGCGCATTCCCCGCCTCGGGCGAACCCGAGACCTGCTTGGTCTCTTTCATCTGTGCTCCAGCTTCAGAAAAGGGCGGCCCGATCTGTGGCCCGCCGTCGTTTCCCTCCCCTTGAGGGGAGGGTGGTCGCGCAGCGACCGGGTGGGGGCGCCCCGGCGATGCGGAGCGCCGACCTTCTCAATCCCCGCCGTTCCCGGTTAGGGTGCGCCGATGCGCGACGCCTTCACCCCTCTCGAACGCGCCGCGCTTGACGGCCTTGCGTGGGAGCTGTCCGCCGTCGCGCCCGACCTCGCCGGCCAGATCGCCGAGAGCCTGCCCGGCCAGCGCCGCGTCCAGGGTCCGGTCTTCCTCACCGAGACCATCGTCGACCGCCAGCGCCCGAACCCGCCCGAGGTGACCCACGGCCGCCTCGGCACGATCCACGTCCAGATCGACCACCTCGAGCACCCGATCGCCTTCCAGGCCGAGCTCGTGAACGGCCGCCTGATCGCCCTGCACGGCGACGCCTACGGCCAGGACCTGACCCGCGTCGACCTGACGGGCGACGTCGTCGACCAGGTCTTCCGCCTCCGCGACGACGGCCATCCGGTCCCCTACGACCTGCGCGACCGCGCCGACGCGCTCCGCGAGGCCAGCCCGCTGCGTCGCCTCCAGGCAAACCCGGATCCCTCCGATCACGCGCCGCGCGTCCCGGCGCCGGAGGCGCCTTCCAACGTCGCTTTGGACGTGCTCTTCGGCAAGAAGGCCGACGCGGCGCCGAAGCAGGCGCGCGCTCATTCCGGGCTCGCCGCGCAGGCCGTCTTCGGCCGCGGCCTCGAGGCCCCGCCACCCCTTGACCCCGGCGAGCCGACGGAGGCCGATCTCGCCACCGTCCGCGTCGGCGTCGTCGTCCTCGCCGGCGTCCTGTTCGGCATACTCGTCTTCCTGGCGGACCTGCCCTTCATCTTCGCCGGGATCGTCGTGTTCTGGACCGCCCGCATGGCGCTGCAGAAGACCGCCGTGGAGTCGATCGCGCGGGGTCTTAGCCGGCGGCGCACCTGAACCTCGCCCCCGGCAGCATCGGGAAGGTCACCAGCGAGACCTCCCACAGGTCCACCTCGACCAGCACGCGCAGCCGCCCCTCGCGCCGCGCCCGCACGCTGCGGAACCCGATCGACAGCCCGTCCATCGCCCCCGCCCGGCTCAACGCCCGCGCGAACCGCGCCTCGGGCGACCAGTCGAAGATCCGTCCCCGCACGAACAGCCCGACCTCGTCCTCGCGCACCTCGTCCCACACCCCCACGGGGGCCCGGCCCTCGTGCTGGTGCAGCATCTTCACCGCGCCGACGCCGCCCTTGGCCAGGCTGGTCGCGAAGGCGCCGCGCGCCACCACGTCCCCGTTCAGATCGGCCATGCCCCACAGCGAGGCATGACCCTCGATCAGCAGTCCTGCGTCGACGACCGCGCTCGTCATCCGCCCTCCAGCCTCCGCTCGATCCGCTCCAGCGCCCGCCGCGTCGCGACTCCCTGCTCCTCCAACCGCGCCAGCCGCTCGGCCACCAGCCGCTGCTCGTCGACCCGCTGCTCCAGCGCCCCGATCCGGGCCGCCGCCCCTCCGGCCCACACCAGCCCGCCGACCGTCTGCACCGCCAGCGCGCTGATCAGGGCCACCGGCCACCTGCGCCCTTCGCTCATGCCCCCAGCCCCGCCATCGCCCGCCTTTCCTCCGGCGTCAGGAAGCTGGCCGCCTCCAGCCGGGCCCAAAGCGCGTCGCGCTCACCCGACAGCGCAGGGACCTGGTCCAGATCCGGCGCGATCCGCAGCCCCGCGAACCGGCCGCCCAGCCACCCCGTCAGGGCCGCCGCCGTCTTCCGCACCAGCGGAACGACCGTCCCGCGCCAGAAGGCCTGGTTGGCCTCGCGATAGTTGGCGTAGGTCGCATCGCCGGGGATGCCCAACAGCTGCGGGGGCACGCCGAACGCCAGCGCGATCTCGCGCGCCGCCGCGTGCTTGCCGGCGATGAAGTCCATGTCGGCGGGCGTCCAGCTCATGGGCTTCCAGTCCAGCCCGCCTTCCAGCAGCAGAGGCCGTCCGGCGTTCGCCGCCCCCATGTGCGCCTCGACCATCTCCGCCTTCAGGGCGTCGAACTGCTCGGCCGTCAGCCGTTCCCCGTCCTTGGCCCCGAACACCAAGGCGCCGCTGGGCCGCGCCGCATTGTCCAGCAGCGCCTTGTTCCAGGCGCCCGACGCATTGTGCACGTCGATGGCGAAGGCCGCCGCCTCCAAGGGCGAGAGCCCGTAATGATCGTCCGTCGGGTGAAACAGCTTCAGCTGCATCACCGGAGCCCAGCCGTCGGCCGCCCGCGCGATCCGCACCGAGCGTCCGTCCACGGAATATTCCCAGGTGTCGGCCCAGCCGCCCCGCCCGGGCACGACCTTCATCCGATCGGGCCGCAGCGCCCACAGCTCCTCCGGCGCCGCGTCGCCCACCGCCTCGACATAAGCGTTGCCCGCCGTCTGCAGCTGGGCATGCAGCCCTTCAAGGAACTCCACGCCCGACTGCTCCGCGTTCGGCTGGTCCAGCAGCCGCGCGACCGGATCGTCCGTCTCCGCCCGCACGCCGTCGCGGAAAACGACCAGCGGCGTCGACGCCGCCGCCTCCGCCACCATGCGCACGCAGCGATAGGCGACGGCGTTCTTGCCGAACCCCTCGCTGGCCAGATGGGCATAGTCGCGCGGCGTCCACCGCGGCCGCCCCGCCCCGGTCAGCGCCATGATCGCGCCGGTGCGGCTCGCCTTCGCCTCCGGCGGCCGCGGCCGCAACGGGTTCCACATCCGCATGTCCTCTCGTTCTCTCAGAAGGTCCGCACGCGCGGTCCCGCCCGCCGCGCCTCGACCAGCAGGTGGGTCACCGCCCACACCAGGGCGTCGGCTCTGTCCGGGCTCGCCCCGCCCTCGCCCAGCGCCATCATCTCTTCTTCCAGGGCCGGGAACTCGCCGCAGTGCACGACCCGGCCCTGCTCATAGAGGGCCGCCACCGGCTCGGCCCGCGCCCGCTTGGCCCGCCCGGCCCAGACCAGCCGGATCGGCGCCGCGCAGCCCGCCTGCGCCAGCAGGGTCCGCACCATCTCGCCGCCCTGATTGGACTCCGCCACCACCGTCTGCGCGTCATGCCTGACCACCGTGGCGGCGACGTGCGCAGCCCACCCCGCCGGCGAACGCCCCCGCACCGTGGCGTCCTCCAGCACGAAGACCTGTTCGTCCCTCCGCCCCACCACCACGATCCCGCAGGCGTCGCCGTGCGCCGTGGCCGGCGGATCGACCGCCACCACGACCCGATCCATCCGTGCCGGCCTGGCGCCTCGCGCCCGCCTCAGGTCCTCGATGCGGAACAGGGCGCCGTCGCTCTCGACGATGACCCCTTCCAGCTCCTGCGCCTCCAGCCGCGTCCCGCCGTACAGCGACCTCAGATGCGCAAGGAACCCGGGCGACAGGTTCGCCGAATTGGCCGCTGTGGGCGCCACTTCACGGACCAGCGCGGGCTCCGCCAACAACCGCCTCAACGCCGCGATCGGCCGGGGGGTCGTGGTCACCGTCAGCCGCGGCCGCTCGCCCAGCCTCAACCCCATCCTCAAATTGGCCAGCACCTCGTCCGGCTTTCGCCACGCACAGAGTTCGTCGGCCCACGCCGCATGAAACTGCGGCCCGCGCAGACTGTCCGGATCCTCGGCGGAGAAGGCATAGGCGACGGTCCCGCCCGGAAACACCAGCCGCCGTCGCCCGGCCTCCCAGCGCGGGCGTCCCTCGCCGCGCCAAAGTGCTTTGACGCCGGACGGCCCCTCCACCATCACCTCACGCACGTCGTGCAACGTAGGCCCGACCAGCGCCAGGGTCAGGTCGTTCGTCCTCGCCTCATTCGCCAGCCAATGCGCGCCCGCGAAGGTCTTGCCCGATCCCCGCCCGCCCATCAGCAGCCAGGTGGACCAGTCCTCCAGCGGCTCCGCCTGATGCTTCGCCGGCTTCCGAAGCTCCGCCAGGATCCGCCTCGACTCGGCGATTGAAGGTCCAGCCCTCCCGCCGCTTGGCTTCCAGAACGGAATGTATTTCCGCGACTCTGGACTGCAGCTCGCGATGAAGCCGATCCAGTTCTTCGGGGTCGTCGGGTTCGGCTCCACGGTCGTCGTCGCTCATCTCCGCCTCGTCCTCGTCGTCCGGAGCCAGCGCGACGATCAGCTTCGCCGCACGCGCGATGTCGGCGATGAAGCGCACGCGTTTGCTCATCTCGCCGACGTCCTCGACGGGCACGGGCGTCGCCCGCAACCCCGCCACGCACTGATCCACGTCGGCGCGCAGGGCCAGAACCAGGCTTGCCGCCCAGTCCCGCGTCGCGCTGTTTCCTTTTCCGGCCATGTCGAAACCATAGCGCCCGACCGCACCCACGACGGCCGATTGCCTGAAGTATTCCATCAGGCCTTGCAATTACTCAGGTTTTCGTCGCCGGCTGACGTAATCGGGGCCTCTCAGCCAGCGCTTCTCAGCCCGTCCTCGCCGGGTTCGACCGTCACCGCGGCCATGGCCCGCAGCAGTTCTGCGATCTGGATCGGCTTGCCGACGTGGGCGTCCATGCCCGCCTCGCGGCAGCGCTCGGCCTGTTCCGGCTGCACGTTCGCGGTCAGCGCGATGATCGGCGTTCTCGCCGTGGAGCCGCCGCCCGCGCGGATCGCCCGCGTGGCGTCCAGCCCGTCCATGACCGGCATGTGCACGTCCATCAGGATGACGTCGTAGCCCCCCGTCCGCGCCGCCTCGACCGCCTGGGCCCCATCCTCCACCACGTCGACCGTCAGGCCCAGCCCGCCCAGGATGGCGCTGACCAGCTCGCGGTTCGCGGGCGCGTCGTCGGCGACCAGCACCCGCATCTCCAACGCCGCGCCTTCCGGAGCCTCCGGCGCCGCCTCCGGCGCCTCCGCCGCCGGCGCGGGCGCCTCGAACCAGAACGTCGAGCCCCGACCCGGCGCGCTCTCGGCGCCGATCTGGCCGCCCATCATCTCGACCAGCCGCCGGCTGATCGCCAGCCCAAGCCCCGTCCCGCCGTACAGGCGAGTCGTCGACGCGTCGGCCTGGGCGAAGCGCTGGAACAGCGCCGCCATCTTGGCCTCGGGAATGCCGATGCCGGTGTCTTTGACCTCGACCCTCAGACGCCCGTCGCGCCAGCTGGCGCACAGCCGGATCTCGCCGTCCGTGGTGAATTTCGCCGCATTGGACAGGAAGTTCAACGTCACCTGCCGCAATCGCCCGACGTCCCCCATCAACCAGGTCGGCGCATCCTCGGCCAACTCCAGCCTCAGCGCCGTGCCGCGCGCGGACGCCGATCCCTCCACCATCGCCGCGGCGGCGTCGATCATGGCGCGCAGGTCGAAGGCCATCGGCTCCATCTCGACCCGCCCGGCCTCCAGCTTGGAATAGTCCAGAATGTCGTTGATCACGCCCAACAGGCTGTCGCTGGCCGCCGCGATCCGCTCGACGTGCCGGCGTTCCTGGTCCGGCAGGTTGGGGCTGTCCTTCAACAAGCCGGCGAACCCGATCACGCTGGTCAGCGGCGTTCTCAGCTCGTGGCTCATGTTGGCCAGGAACTCCGACTTGGCCCGCGCGCCGGCTTCGGCCCGGTCGCGGGCCTCGACCAACTCGTCTTCCAGCATCTTGGTGGCCGTCACGTCGCGGACGAGGTCCTGGAACTCGATGGCGCGGCCCTCGGCGTCCCGAGTCGCCGTGGCCCGGGTCTCGAACCAGCGGATCTCGCCGGTCTTGGTCAATACGCGGTAGCGCCGGGTGTGGTGGGTGGCGCTCCGGTCCTTCGCGAACTCCCGGAAGCCGGCGATCATGTCGGCCACGTCGTCCGGATGGATCAGCGCGGTCACGGGCTTGCCGACCAGCTCGTCGGGCCGATACCCGGTCAGCGTCTCCACCACGGGCGAATAGTACCGCGTGGTCCCGTCGAAGCCGTAGGTTATGATGACGTCGGTGCTGCGCTCGGCCAGGAGGCGATGGCGCTCCTCGCTCTCCTGCAGTCGGCGCCGGCGTTCCTCTTCCTCGGTCACGTCGCGGAACACCCCGAACATGCCCGTGATGCGGCCGTCCGGCGCCCGCTCGCAGTCGGCGTGCGTCTCCACGAGCCGCATCTCGCCGTCGGTGCGGATCAGCCGCATCGTGAAGCGATAGCCGACGCCCTGGCTCAGTCCCCGCTCGATAGCCGCCATCAGCGGCGCCCGATCTTCCGGATGGTAGAAGCTCACCGCATCGTCATAGCTCGGGTCGAACGCGGTGCGCTCGACCCCGTGGATGCGATAGACCTCGTCGGACCACGTCACCGTCATCGTGGCCGCGTCCAGCCGCCACTGGCCGACGCCGGCCATCTCCTCGGCCAGACGCAGCAGTTCGAACCGTTCCGTCTGGCGCGCCAGAAGGTCCGCCTGATCGACGATCTCCGCGGCCATCCTCGCCAGCACGCGCAGGTTCTCGATCTCCGCCTCGCCCGGCGCGGGACGAGGCTTCACGTCCATGACGCCGATCGCCCCGACCGCCCGACCCTCCGCGTTCTTGATCGCCACTCCGGCGAAGAAGCGCAGAAATGGCGGCCCGACCACCATCGGATGCCCTGCGGTGCGCGGGTTCTCCAGGGAGTCCTCGACCACCAGGACGGCGTCGGGTCCCATGCCCACCACCATGTTCGTGACCGACAGATCGCGCGGAAGTTCCGACTGACCCAGTCCGACGTTGGACCGGAAGAGCGTCCGCTCGCCGTCGACGATGCCGACCATGGCGTGCTTCGTGCCGAACATCGCACAGGCCAGAGCCGTCAGCCGGTCGAACGGGCTGTCCAGATTGAGCGACTGCGTCGTCGCCTGTTTCGGCGATCTTGCACGGGCGTTTCCCATTCCGCCAGAATGCGACGGAATCCGGAAAAAATGGTTAGCGCGGCGGGGGTTGCGTTCCGCGCTCGGCGTTCCACTCCGGGGCCTCCAGGTCCAGCGCGTCCTCCTCCTCGACCAGCGTCGTCTCCGACACCGTCTGGTTGCGGATCGACACTCCGGCCTCATGAACCGTCGCCCGGCTGCCGCTGACCAGATGGTGCCACCAGGCCAGGTCGCGGCCTTCGTGCAGCCGGCGATACCCGCACGACTTCGGCATCCATTGGAGCGCCTCGATGTTGTGCGGCGTCAGCTGGATGCAGTCCGGCACGTGGGCCTTGCGGTTCGCGTAGTCCGAGCACCGGCAGGCGGCGGGATCGAACAGCTTGCAGTGCACCTTGGTGGGAATGACCTCCCCGGTGTCCTCGTCCTCGAACCGCACCAGGCAGCACAGCCCGCACCCGTCGCACAGGCTTTCCCACTCGGCGGTCGTCATTTCCTCGAGACGCTTGGACCGCCAGAAGGGCTGGTCCTCCCCGGCTCGTGGCGAAGGCGGATCGTCAAACGTGTTGGAGGCGGGGTCGGAAGGCTCTATGTCCACGCCCTCCCCATAGCCTCTCCGTCCCCGCAAAGCACCATGGCCGCGCGCCCGCCCCTCGTCGCCCTCAAGGACGTCCGCCTGCAGGACGGTCCGCGCCCCCTGTTTGACGGCGTCGATCTGGCGATCGAGCCACGCAGCCGCGCCGCCCTGGTCGGCCGCAACGGCGCCGGCAAGTCCACGCTGATGAAGCTTGTCATGGGACTGGTCGAACCCGACGCCGGCGACCGCTCGGTGCAGGCCGGCACCCGCTTCGCCTATGTGCCGCAGGAGCCCCTGATCACGGGCGACACGCTGCTCGACTACGCCGCCTCGGGCGCCGCGGAACGCTGGGACGCCGAAGCCTGGCTGACCACCTTCGGGCTCGATCCGCAGAAGCCCGCCGTGAACCTGTCCGGCGGCGAGACCCGTCGCGCGGCGCTGGCCCGGGCCTTCGCCGAGGCCCCCGACCTCCTGCTGCTGGACGAACCGACCAACCACCTCGACGTGCTGGCCATCGAGCTGCTGGAGAACGAATTGCTCCAGGCCCGCTTCGCCGTTCTGGTCGTCAGCCACGACCGCGCCTTCCTGAACCGCGTCACGGACCGCGTGCACTGGCTGGAGCACCGCCGCGTCCGCACGCTGGACAAGGGCTTCAAGGCCTTCGACGACTGGGCCGACAAGGTCATGGACGAGGAGGCGGAATCCCTGCGCCGGCTCACGAAGAAGATCGAGGCCGAGACCTACACCTTCTACCGCTCCATCACGGCCCAGCGGACCCGAAACGAAGGCCGGGCCCGCGCCCTTCAGGCCATGCGGGCCGACCGCGCCGAGCGCATGAAGGACCTGCCGAAGGACCTGAACCTCGGCGTCGACGCCGGCGTCTCCTCCGGCAAGCTGGTCGCCGAGCTGAAGGGCGTGTCCAAGAGCTTCGGCGACCGCGTCATCCTCAAGCCCTTCACCACCCGCGTCATGCGCGGCGACCGGCTGGCCATCGTCGGCCCCAACGGCGCGGGCAAGACGACTTTGGTCAAGCTTCTGCTGGGCGGGCTGCCCGCCGACACGGGCGCGATCCGCCTCGGCGCCAATCTCGACCCCGTCTACCTCGACCAGTCGCGCGAGGGGCTGAAGTCGGACATGACCCTGTGGGACGCCCTGACCCCCGGCGGCGGCGACAGCATCCTGGTCCGCGGCCACTCGAAACACGTCGCCGCCTACGCCAAGGACTTCCTGTTCCAGGAAAGCCAGCTGAAGCAGCCCATCTCGACGCTCTCGGGCGGAGAGCGGAACCGCCTGCTGTTGGCCCGCGCGCTGGCGAAGCCCGCCAACCTTTTGGTGCTCGACGAGCCCACCAACGATCTGGACATGGACACGCTCGACAAGCTGGAGGAGCTGCTGGAGGGCTACGACGGGACGCTGATCCTGGTCAGCCACGACCGCGACTTCGTCGACCGCCTCGCCACCTCCACCATCGCCCTGAACGGCCGCGGCGATCTGGTCGAGACCCCCGGCGGCTGGACCGACTTTCTCAGGCAGAACCCCGGGTTCCTCACGACATCCCCCTCCCCCGTGGGGGGAGGGTCGGCGGCGCGCGGCGACGCCGGGGTGGGGGGGACGCGGCACTCCACCCCGCAACCAGTCGACCGCAGACCCGCCAAGCTCTCCTACAAGGACGCCCGCCGCCTCGAGGAAGTCGAGCGCCTGATGGAAACCCTCCCCGCCGAGATCGCCCGGCACGAGGCCACCCTGGCCGACCCCGACCTCTACGCCCGCGACCCCGCCGCCTTCGACCGCGCCATGAAGGCCGCCGAAAAAGCCCGCGCCGACCTCGACGCCGCCGAGGCCGACTGGCTGGAAATCGAGGAAAAGAAGGCGGCGCTGGCGGGCTGACTCAGGTCGCGCTCAGCGAGAAGTCCAGCATCGCTTCCGGCTCCCCCACCGGCTCTTCATAGGGCTGGGACGCCGGCGGCAGCGGATTGCCGTAATCGTCCTCGAACAGGTAGTCGTAGCAGCCCGGCGAGGGCACGCCCTGAGCGTCATAGGTGCACGGCGTGGAGTCATAATAGCCCGTGCCGCAAGTGTAGCAGGGCGCGTTCATGTCGATGAGGCCGCAGCCGCTCATCGCTAGCGCGGCCCCCACGATCGCCGCCAGTCGAAGAATCCGCATGTCCATCTCCCCTTCTGAGGGGGCGATGAAACGGCGGTTTTCCAACCCGGGTCAAGCTTTTCGAACCTGACGGAGGCGCTGAAAACGGCCTTCGGCGGTCTTTCTGTGGAAATCTCAAGCACCGGAATCCGCGGGCCGAATTCCGTGCGTCCACAGATATACACAGGGTTATGCACCGATCGCGGGCGGCTTTCGCACAGCGGGGCGAGTTCGGGCGCTTGCCTCATAGCGGCTTTCGTCGGAACGTCAACGGGCCGAGGGACACGGCGGCGCGGAAAACCGGGGAGACCCGGGGCTCAAGGCGAACCGGCCCGGCTCTCTGACCCGACGCTTCGGAAGGTCTTCGGACCCGACGGGCGGGAGGCAGGAACCAGGCTCCCGAACTCAAAGGCTTCGGCCGGCGGGTTCACGGAGAACCGGATCGGGATCGACGGACGACGCGGGCTTGCCCCGTGGGACGCCGGAGACCCTGAGCGCGACAGGAAGCAGCCGACCTTCGTCGGGGTTCGCCCCGCCGCAGCGAGGCCAAGCTCCTGAACCTCAATGGCCAAGTCCAACCCGGACTTGGCGGGGGGACGAGGTAAACCGGTTCGCCGGGGAGCCTCGTCCCCCCGCTCAATTCCGGCGCAGGGCCGACTGGCGATTTCCTTCAGACGCGATACCGTGAAGCCTCCTGAGGGGGGGCTTCCGATTATGCGTTTCATAGCCGCCACAGCCGCCGTCCTGATCGCCGCCGGTCTGTCCGGCCACGCCGCCGCCCAGGACCGACCGGCCGCATACGCCAACGCCGAGGCCTGCCTCGACGCCAACGTCGACGCCGCCGTCGCCGCATCGTCGGGGGCTGCGGACGCGGCGGAGTTCCTGCTCGGCTACCTCTGCGCCGAGACAGTCTCCTACGCCCGGGCTTATCAACGCAACTCAGCGGCATTGGAGGGCGCCAAGGCGATGATGTCCGGAGTTTTCGAAGAGGCCGAAGCAGCAGCCGTACAAGCTGAAGATCCCACCGATCCCGACGCGGTCCAAGCTTGGGAAGAGTATGAAGAGGACTTCGGCGAGTTCGACCGTATGTTCGACGAAATCAATATCGACCCGGTGACCGGCGCAGTCGTGGTGTCTTCGACCCCCAACAATGCCATGGGCAAGGCCGTCGCGAGCCTGATCACTAATCAAATGGCACAGCTTGGGCCTGAAGCTGGCGACGACGTACCCGTGTTTCTTCGCCAGCGCGCCGGTCAACTCGTGTTGGCTCGCCGTTCCCGCTGACCTTCCCAAGCCCGCGCGCTCGCCCTATGCCTTGACCATGCGCCGCCTGACGTCTCCAGCCCTGCCCGACCGCCGCGCCATTCTGGCCGGGGGCGCGGCGCTGGCCCTTTCGGCCTGCGGCGGGTCGGAGCCCCAGGTCGACGACGAGGGCCGGGTCCGCATCCGCTTCGCCACCGACTGGCGGGCCCAGGCCGAGCACGGGGGCTTCTATCAGGCGCTGGCCTCGGGGGCCTATGCCCGGCGCGGTCTGAACGTCCAGATCGTCCAGGGCGGCCCCGGCGTGAACGTGCCCCAGTTGCTGGCCGCCGGCGCGGTAGAGCTGGGCATGGGCTCGAACAGCTTCATCCCGATGAATCTGGTCGCGGAAGGCGCCCCGGTGAAGGCCGTCGCGGCCTTTTTCCAGAAGGACCCCCAGGTCCTGATCGCCCACCCCGATCCGGCGCTGGAGAGCATCGCGGACCTGGCCGGACGGCCCTTCCTGCTGGCCGCCGCCTCGCGCGACGCGTTCTGGGTCTGGCTTAAGGCGAAGTACGGCTTCACCGACGATCAGGTCCGCACCTACAACTTCAACTCCGCGCCCTTCCTCGCCGATCCGCGCGCGGTGCAGCAGGGCTATCTGACCAGCGAGCCCTACACGATCCAGAAGGAGGCGGGGTTCGAGCCGCGGGTCTTCCTGCTGGCCGACGAGGGCTATCCCTCCTACGCCTGCATGGTGCTGGCTCCCGACCCCTTCGCGCGCGACAACGCCGCGGCGCTGCGCGCCTTCCTCGCCGCCTCGGCCGAGGGCTGGCGCGACTACATGCAGGGCGACGCCAAGGCCGCGGACGCCCTCATCCGGAAGGACAATCCGGAGATGACCCAGGACGTCCTCGATCAGGCCCGGGCCAAACTGCGCGAGAACGCGGTCGTTTCCGGCGGCGACGCGGCCCTCTACGGCCTCGGCACGATGACGGAGGAGCGCTGGCGCGACTTCTATCAGGTGGCGGCCGAGGCGGGAGTCTATCCGCCCGGGCTGAACTGGCGCGACGCCTTCACGACCCAGTACCTGCCGGGCCGTGGTTGAGAAGGGGCGCCCCATCGCCCTGCTTGAGGGGGCGACGGTCCGCTTTCCGGAACGCGCGGTCGGCCCCCTCGACCTGGCGCTGCTTCCCGGGACGATCACCGCCCTCGTCGGCGCCTCGGGCGCGGGCAAGTCCACCGCCCTGAACCTGCTGGCGGGCCTGCGTCGGCCCGATGAAGGCCGTGCCGTGCCCGGCGCCCGCGGTCGCGTGTCGATGGTGTTCCAGAGCCCGACCCTGCTGCCTTGGGCCGACGCCGTCAGCAACGTCTCCCTGCCGCTGGAGCTGGCCGGGACCCCGCGCACGGAGGCCCGCGCACGCGCCGGCGACCAGCTGGCGGAAGTGGGTCTGGGCGACCGTCTCAGCGCCTTGCCGCGCGAGCTGTCCGGCGGCATGGCCATGCGCTGCGCCCTCGCCCGGGCCCTTGTGACCCGTCCGGAGCTGCTGCTGCTGGACGAGCCCTTCGCGGCGCTCGACAGCGTCACACGCACGCGCCTGATCGACCTGACATGCCGCGTCTGGGCCCGCGCGGAGCGCGGCCTCGCCGTCGTTCTGGTGACGCATGACGTCCACGACGCCGCCCGCATGGCCCACCGCGTCGTGATCCTTGATCCCCGTGGTGCGGTCGCGGCCGACGTCGGCGGCGCCGGGCCCATCGGGGACGGTCTCCCCGCCGATCCCGATCAGACCCGCGACGCGGTCGCCCGCGTCGCCGCCGCCCTCGCCGCCACCATGGAGCCCGCGGCGTGAGCCGGGCCTGGACCGAGCGCCTCAGCGGCCTTCTCGCGGTCGTCGTCCTTCTGGCGGCGTGGGAGATCGGATGCCGCGTCATGGCCCCGCCCGCCTACCTGCTGCCGTCGCCGTCGGCGGTCGGCGCCGCCCTAATCGAGGCCTCGCCCCGCCTCGTGCCCTCTGCCGGCCAGACGTTTCTGCAGGCCGTCCAGGCCCTGCTGCTCGCCACCGTCGTAGGCGTCTCCGCCGCCGTCTCGGCGTCGATGCACACGACGGCGCGAGGGGCCCTGCGCCCGATCGCCACCCTGCTGCAGGTCACCCCCGTCGTGGCGATCGCGCCGCTGCTGATCCTGTGGGTCGGACTGGACCGCGCCGACCTGTCCGTCGTTCTGCTGGCCGCGACCATCGCCCTGTTCCCGTTGTTCTCCGCCACCCTGACCGGCCTGACCTCCGCCGATCCCGATCTGGAGCGGCTTTTCGACCTGCACGGCGCCCGGCCGCTGGACCGGCTGCTGCGCCTGCGCCTGCCCTCGTCGCTGCCCTTCATGGTCGAGGGCCTGCGCATCGGCGCGGGTCAGGCCATCGTCGGGGCGGTCGTCGCCGAGTTCGTGGCCGGCACCGGCGCCACCCAGGGGCTGGCCTGGCGCATCCTCGAAGCCGGCAACCGCCTGCGCACCGCCGAACTTCTGGCCGGGCTCGCCTGGCTCGCGATGATGGGCCTGATGCTCAACCTCGTCCTCGGGGCGCTGGAAAGCGCGGTCAGACGGCGGTTCGGCCTGACGCGTTAACGCCCGCGCAAGCCCGACGCGCCTAGGCTTCCGCCCTGTTCCGCCGGGAGTCCGCCGCGTGCCCAGATCCCTGCTCATCGGCGTCGCCGCCCTCACGGCCCTGTCGGCCGTCCCCGCCCGCGCGCAGGATCGCGACGACCGCCCCGCGCTGCGCCGCCTCGAGTGGGCCGGCCGCCCCGCCGCCACGACCGCCGAAGCCCGCGGCGTCCGCGCCGTCATCCCCCATGCGGGCGCCGAGCCCAGCCGCGTCGCCCTGCGGCCTGCCCAGCCATGGCGCCCGACCGCCGGCTCCGTGGATGGCCGCCCGGGACTGACCCCCGCTTCCGCCTTCTCGGGCGCCGCCGCGCCGGCGCCCGTCTGGACGCCGCCCGCGGCCGAGTTCGCGCCGCCGCCTCCGAGCGCGGAACGACGGCCCACGCCTCCGCCTCAGCCGGCCCCCCGGTCGGAATCCGCGCCCCGCCCGGCTCCTGCCGCCGTACTGCCCGCCCCGACGCCCGCCTCCGAACTCCAGCCTCAGACCCGCCTGGTCCAGCCGTCGCCCGTCGCGCCCCAGCCCCGGCCGCAGACGCCGCAGCCGGTCGCCGATGAACCTTTGGATCCCATGGCGCCGCGACGCGACGCCCCCATCTTCCGGGTCCCGGGCGCTCGCCAGCCGGCCGCGCCGGTGGCCGCTCCCTCTTCCGGCGCCGGAACCGAGGCCGCGCCCGCCCAGCCCCGGCCCGAGCCGTCGTCGGTCCCGCCCGCCCGCCAGCAGGGCGCCCGGTACTACTCGGTGCACCGCCAGAACGGCCGCGCGCCCGATCCGACCGTCCTGCCCGAACCCGTCTGGCTGGACCGCATGCCGGTCGATCTGGACTCCGCGCCGCGGTCCGAGGACCTCGCCGCTCCTCCGGAGACGCCGCAGATGATGCGCGGCGCGGACGGACGGATGCGCCCGGTCCAAAGCGCCCAGCACGACCCGATCCCGTGACGGCCGTCGTCTCGCGCCTTCCAGATCTGATCGCGCTGGCGGAGGAAACCTCCAGCGACAAGCGCCGTGCGCTGCTGCGCGAGCTCAGCGACCAATTCTTCGGCCCGGTCGAACCGACCGCCACCGAGACCGCCCTCTATGGCGACGTCCTGGGCAGGCTGGCCGCCGACATGGAGACGGCCGTCCGCGCCGAGCTGTCGACGCGCTTCGCCTCCAGCCCCCAGGCCCCGCATTCGCTGATCCGCCGCCTGGCGTCGGACGAGCCCGAGGTGGCCGAACCCGTCCTGCGCGCCTCGCCCGTCCTGACCGAGGCCGACCTTCTGGACGTGGTCCGTTCCAAGGGGCAGGCCCATCTTCGCGCCGTCTCAGCCCGCGAGACCGTGCCCGAGGCCGTGTCGGACGTCATCGTCGAACGCGGCGACGACGAGACCCTGGGAACCCTGCTGGGCAACGAGGGCGCGTCGCTGTCCCGTCGCGCATCCGAGGCCGCCGTAGAGCGCGCCAAGGGCAATCCCGCCCTTCACGCCGCGGCGGTCGAGCGCAAGACCCTGCCCCCCGACCTGCTGAACGAGATGTATTTCGTGGTCGAGGCCCGCCTTCGGGCGCGCATCCTCGAGCAGAACGCCCGCATGGATCAGGCCCTGCTGGAAAGCGCGCTGAGCGCCGGCCGCGCCCGTCTGGCCGAGGTCGACGGCGCCCTGCCCGCCGACTATTCCGCCTGTCTCGCCTACGTCGACGAGATGCGAGCCGCCGGGCAGCTGACCCCCCAGATGCTGGCGCGCTTCCTGCGCTCGGGCTCGAAGACCAGCTTCCTGATCGCCCTGTCGCAGCTGGCCGACGTCGATTTCCATACCGCGCGGGGCATCATCGAGCGCCAGGATCTGGACGCGCTCGCCGTCATCTGCCGCGCCGCCGACCTGGACCGCGCCCTGTTCCTGACCTACGCCGTCGTCCTGCTGAACACCGACGGCGACGCCATGGGCAAGGCCCACGCCTACGCCCGGATGTACGCCGAACTCGGTCGCGACGCCGCGCTGCGGACGCTGAGGTTCTGGAAGGCGAGACGCGCGGCGCAGGCGGCGTGATCCAAAGAAAAAGCCCGCCGGATCGCTCCGGCGGGCCTCGTCTTTCCAGCTTTCGCTGAGGCTTACTTCTTGGCGCGGCCGGCGCGGGCGGGTTTGCGGCCGCCCTGGCCCAGGCCCATCTGCTTGGCCAGGTCCGAGCGGGCCTTGGCGTAGTTCGGGGCCACCATCGGATAGTCCTTGGCCAGGCCCCACTTGGCCCGGTATTCCTCGGGCGACATGTCGTACTTGGTGCGCAGGTGGCGCTTCAGCGACTTGAACTTGCGGCCGTCTTCCAGACAGATCAGGTAGTCGGGCGTGATCGACTTGCGGATCGGCACGGCCGGTTCCTTGTTTTCCGGCTCCGGCTCGACCGCGCCGGTCGACAGCTGCGTCATGGTCGAATGGATCGTGCCGATCAGGGCGGCGACGGCGTCCGGCGACACGGTGTTGTTGCTGACGTAGGCCGAGAACATGTCGGCCGTCATTTCCAGCAGGTTCGCATTTTCTTCCATGAGCGGGGCCTTCTCCATCGCCGTCGCGCGGCGTTGCTGACCGGGATTCGGTCGCGTCAGGACTTTTCCCTAGTCCGCGTCGGCGCTGAAAGCAATGCGTGGGGGAGATGCTGACGCTGATCTGATCAGACTTGCCTCATTTCGGAACAACCATCAGCGCCCGAAGTCTTCCGCCAGCGCCAGCATGGCCGCCCGCTCCGGCGCCGAATATTCGTCCAGCGCCTCCATGTCGCCCTCGCGGATGGCCTTCATCAAGGCAGGCGTCAGCGCGGAGGACAGCGACCAGTTCCAGTATCGCAAAACGGTCTGGGCCCGGTCGACCGCCAGCATGTCGAAGGTCGTCTGCACCCGCGCCAGGTCGGGGTGCACGTGCCCGTCGGGCCCGGTCTCCGGCCGCCGGGTCGAACGCCACAGGGCCAGCAGGTCGTCGCGCCCCATGCCCGTCGCCTTGCACAGTATGGCCAGCGGCTCGCCGCCCACGTCGCCCAGGATCTTGGCCCCGGTCAGCGGCTTGATCCCGGCGAGATAGGCGATCTCCGAGGCGGTCTCGCGCGTGACCCCCGCCTGTCCGGCGGTCGCGACGGCATGCTCCAGACTCTCGAACGGACTCTTCTCGACCGCGGCGCGGTTCCTCTGGCGCCGCTCGATGAACTGCAGGGCCTTGCGCGAGACGGGATCGCCCCAACCCTCCGCCGCCGCCATGGGGAAGACGTCTTCCGAGACCTCCTGCAGAGGCTCCCGCGACACGGCGAACCTCTGCAGGATGGTGCGCCGCTCGTCGGGACCGACCCACCAGAACATCACATAGGCCCCGGAAGGCCGCAGCTCGGGCCGCCGGAGCAGATGGGGCGCCAGCTCGCGGTGGGTGCGGCTCAGCGCCACGGCGTCCTCCAGCGCCGGCTGGCTGAACCGCGCCGTCGGGTTGCGCAGCACCCTCTCGACGTTGGCCGGTTCGGCCGCGCGCACGATGGCCTCGACGACCACCTCGGGGACCTCGCGTCTGCCGGCGATCAGCCAGCGGTGGTCCGCCGAAGCGTCCAGCGCGCAGGACAACAGGTCGCTGTCCGACAGTGCCGGGCAGTTCTCGATCAGCACCGCCGCGATCTCGGGCTGATCCCGCAGCAGCAGCCGGGTGATGCTGTTGGGCAGCTCCGCCAGCGGCGCCAGCCTCTGGGCCACCCGCATGCGGTCCTCCGGCGTCGCCAGCCGCAGCATGTCGACCAGCAGGTCGCCCGTCACGGCGCGCTCGAAGGCGTTGATCCGGCTGGCCGGCAGGGACACGACGTCGGCCAGGCGCTTCAACAGCGCGTGGCGCGCCCTCAGCGTCGGCTGGGGCGGGGCGTCGTCCGGGACGGAAGCGGGCTCCGACATCGCGCGGGAGTCTGGGCCCGGCGGGTTAACCGGGGGTGGAGGCCGGCGCCAAGGGCGGCATGACCGGCACGGCACCGGGCGCCTCGCGATAGTCGAAGCCGCCCTTCTCCACCCATTCGCCGTTCTGCTGCTGGAAGCCCCGGCTGCGGTTCACTCCGTCCTCGCCCATGACGATGGTCGAACGGAGGGGGGCGAAGCCGTCCAGACCATGGACCGTCTCCTCCACCTCGAAGGCGCCCTGACCAATGGGGCGCATCGTGCCGGTCGTGTGGAAGCCGCCGGAGGTGAAATAGTGGAAGACGTAGGCCCCGGAGTCCTTGTCGCGGAAGATCACCGTCTCTCCGGCATAGGCGCCGTCCCCGACCGAATGGACCACGCGCACGGCATGGCCGCCGACGGCCCATTCCCACTTCTGCACGTCGACCACGCTGGCGTCCGGCACGCCCGTGCCGCGCCAGCTCTTGCCGATCAGATGCTCGAACGGGGCATAGGCGGCGCGTCCGACGCCGGGAGGCGGCAGCTCAGCCACCTGGGCGAACGCCGACGCGGCGAACGTCAGCGACAGCACGGCGGCGGCGATCATACGCAGTTTCATACCGGCATCCTCAGGCGATTTCGGGCCGGCGCGCGGCGCGGGCCAGAAGCATGTCGAAATGATCGCGAAGCATGGCCACGCCCCGGTCGAAGTAGGCGACGTCGCGATAGGTGCGGGCCTGCATGACGCCGCCCTCCATCGTCGTCAGCACGAACTCGGCCAGCGCGCGCCGGTCCAGATCGGCCGGCAGCCGGTCGCCCGCGGCGTCCAGACATTCGCGGATGGCGTCGGCCCAATTGGTGAAGTTGATCGCCAGCAGGTCGCGGACCGCGGGGTCCGCCTCGTGCAGTTCCAGCGCCAGCGAGCCGATCGGACAGCCGAAGGTGCAGTCCGTCTCCACGATCATCCAGTGATAGCGGTCCAGCAGGGCGAAGATCCGGTCGATGGGGTCGTCGACGCCTTCCCACGCCAGATCCAGCAGGTTCTCGCGGATGCCGTCGCGGTACCATTCCAGCACGGCGATCAGCACGTCCTGCTTGCCCGGGAACACGTGATACAGGCTGCCCGCGTTCAGCTGGGTGCGGCTCAGGATGTCGGCGATCGACGTCGAGTTGAACCCTTTGGCGAAGAACAGCTCCATGGCGGCCAGCACGATCCGGGTCCTGACGTCCAGCTTCTCGTTCGGGCTCATGCCGCTTCCCACGCCCGCTTGATCCAGCCCAGAACCTCGGCATCGACCTCCTCGGCCGAGCCGATGCGGATGCGGTGGCTGACCATGGCGTTCCACGATCCGGCCGCTTCCAGCCGTCCGGCGGGCTCGACCCCTTTCAGGACAAGTCCGACGTCCAGACGATCCTTCGTCGACGGCTGCAACAGAGCGAACTGCTTCGAGCGGCGCAGGGACATGTAGCCCTTCTTCGGCGCGAACTCGACGCCGCCCAGCCCTTCGACGAACCCCGCGGCCTTGTCGTAGGCCGGCCGCATCGCCGCCTTCGGCCCCGCGAACATCGCCTCCACCAGATCGTCGCCCGCCTGCGACCCGGCGTCCGAGGCCATGGCCTTGTGCGCCACCAGATTGGCGTAGCCGTGGGTCAGCCCCCGGTCGGCCTTCAGCCACGCCACCAACTGCCCGTGCTTCCCGTGCCCGGACGCCTTCGCCTCTGCGATCCAGTCGGCAAACGACCGGCCGGTGTTCGCTTCCAGATTGGCGATCATCTTCGCCGTCGCCGCGTCAACGTCCATCGCCGTCCTCCCGCGCCCCCGCATTGAACGCGCATTCAAGAACGAGAGTCAACGAGGTTTTGAGCGGACGTTCAAATCGTCGAGACGGCGGGCCTGAAACCCTTCCAGGCAAGGAAGCCGATCGTCGCGAACACGGCCAGGGTGACGCCCTGGGCCATGGCGAAGGGCGGCTCGGTCCCCGTCGGCGCGAGGGCGTTCAGCGCCGGAACCTTCAGGAACAGCTGCACCACCAGGACGAACACGTTCAGGTACAGCGACGCCACGGCGCCGATCACATAGACCTCGCGCCAGCGGCCGCGCATGCCCTTGCCGTATCGGGCCAGCAGGGTCGCGGCCATCACCAGCGTCGAGACGATCCCGACGCCCAGCGCGGGCGTGAAGCTGGTGATCGGGAAAAAGAACCCGGTCAGAAGGGTCACCAGCGTCGTGCCGAGGAAAACCGCCGTGGCGAACGGCGCCCGGTTCGAGGCGATCAGCTGCAGCATGACCCACAGGCCGACCGCGATCCCGACCAAGCTGATCGCCACGTGAAAGCTCTGAAGCGCCGACACTCCGAAGAACATGCCCTGCCCCCTGCCCGCGGAAGCGTCAGCATATCATCGTTCGCCCGAACGACGAAGTTCGCCGGTCACAGCCCCTCGAACAAGGCCGTCGACAGATAGCGTTCGGCGAAGCTGGGAATGATGGCGACCACCGTCTTGCCGGCGCTTTCGTCCAGGGAGGCCTGGCGGAAGGCAGCGACCAGGGCGGCGCCGGAGCTGATGCCCACCGGGATGCCCTCCACCGATGCGACCTTGCGGGCCATGGCGAAGGCGTCCTCGTTGGAGACCTGCTCGACGCCGTCGATGACCGAGCGGTCGACGATGGAGGGAATGAAGCCGGCTCCGATGCCCTGGATCTTGTGCGGCCCCGGCTCGCCGCCCGACAGCACGGGGGACGCGGTCGGCTCGACCGCGATCATGCGGACCGAGGCCTTGCGCGCCTTCAACACTTGGCCGACGCCGGTGATTGTGCCGCCGGTGCCCACCCCGGCGACGACCACGTCGACCTCTCCGGCCGTGTCGTTCCAGATCTCCTCGGCGGTGGTCTTGCGGTGGATCTCGGGATTGGCGGGATTGTCGAACTGCGCCGGCGAGACGGCGCCGGGCGTGGCCTCCAGCAGGTCCTGGGCCATCTGGATGGCGCCCTTCATGCCCTTTTCGGCCGGGGTCAGGACCAGTTCCGCGCCCAGCAGGGCCAGCATCTTGCGCCGCTCCATCGACATGCTCTCGGGCATGACCAGGATCAGCTTGTAGCCCTTGGCCGCCGCCACGAAGGCCAGGGCGATGCCGGTGTTGCCGCTGGTCGGCTCGATCAGCACGCTGCCGGGACCGATCTTCCCGACCGCCTCCAGCGCCTCGATCATGGCCACGCCGATGCGGTCCTTGACCGACGCGATCGGGTTGAAGAACTCCAGCTTCGCCAGCACGCGGCCCTTCGGCCTCAGCTCGGCCGACAGGCGCGGCAGTTCGACCAGCGGGGTGTCGCCGATGGTGTCGACGATGGAGGCGTAGACCTTGCCCCGGCCGGACTTCGTGTGGCGGGAAGCGTCATAGGCGCCGGTCATGGAAAGTCTCCGATCTGCGTGTCGACCAAAGATAGGGCTTGCCGGCCGATCGCAAGCGCACCAAGGCGATTTTACACGGTCCACCCGCTGAACCTTGGCAACACGGCGGCGTTGGTTCGTGACGCGCTTCACACGCCTGGGGGGAGAGGAACGCTGAAGGGGGAAGGGGACATCGCGGACGGAGCCGCCGACTTCCTGCCTTCAAGCGGGGAGATGGCGTCGCGCATCCGCGGGTTCGACTGGGCCTCGACCTCGCTTGGGCCGTTAGACCGCTGGCCGCAAAGCCTGAAGACCGCCACCGGCCTCCTGATCGCCTCCCCCGTGCCCCTCGTCATGCTGTGGGGTCCCGACGGCGTGATGATCTACAACGACGCCTATTCCGTGTTCGCCGGACGTCGCCACCCTGCGCTTCTGGGCAGCGAGGTGCGCGAAGGCTGGCCCGAGGTTGCCGACTTCAACGACAACGTCATGAAGGTCGGGCTGGCGGGCGGAACCCTGTCCTATGTGGATCAGGAACTGACCCTGCATCGGCACGGCGCGCCCGAGCGCGTCTGGATGAACCTCGACTACTCTCCGGTCCCGGACGAAAGCGGACGGCCGGCAGGCGTGCTGGCCGTGGTCGTCGAGACCACCGGACGCAAGGCCGCGGAGGCGCGGCAGGCCGCCCTCCTGGCGCTGGACGAGGCCGTCCGGGACCTGACCGATCCCGCCGAGATCGCGCACGCCTCCTCCCGCGTCCTGGCCGAGACGCTGCAGGTCAGCAGGGTCGGCTACGGCGTCATGGACACGACGGCCGAGACCATCACCATCGACCGCGACTGGAACGCGCCGGGCGTGAAGAGCATCGCCGGCGTCATTCATTTCCGCGACTTCGGCGACTACATCGAGGATCTGTCGCGCGGCGACGCCGTGGTCTTCGCCGACGCCGCCGACGATCCGCGCGTCCAGGACGGCGGCGCCGCCCTGGACACCATCAGCGCCCGCGCCCTGATCAACCTGCCGCTGATCGAGCACGGGCAGGTCGTGGCCCTGCTGTTCGTCAACAATGCCACGCCTCGGGTCTGGAGCGACGACGACGTGGCCCTGGTCCGTGAAGTGGCCCAGCGGGTGCGGACCGTCAGCGAGCGCGCCCGGGTCACCGCCGCTCTGCGCGAGAGCGAGTCCCGGCTGCGCTTCCTCGACGACCTGACGACCGCGGCCCAGACGGCGATCGACCCGGAGGAAATCCTGGCGATCGTCACCCGGATGACGGCGCGGCATCTGGGGGTGACCAACTGCGCCTACGCCGACATGGACCCGGATCAGGACGGCTTCACCATCCGCGGCGACTGGGCCGCGCCGGGCACGCCCTCGATCGTCGGCCATTACAGCCTGGCCGACTTCGGCGAGCTGGCGGTCCAGGAATTGGGCGCGGGCCGGCCCCTGATCATCAACGACAACCTCAAGGAGATCGCTCCGGAAGAGGCGGCGACCTTCCAGTCGATCGGCGTCTCCGCGACCATCTGCATGCCGCTGGTCAAAGAGGGCCGCTTGCTGGCCCTGATGGCCATCCACCACAAGGACCCTCACGTCTGGACGTCCGCCGAGCTCGCCACCATCCGCGAAGTGACGACCCGCTGCTGGGCCCACATCGAGCGCGTGCGCGACGAGGCGGCGCTGCGCGACAGCGAGGCGCGCTACCGCGACCTGTTCAAGACCATGGACGAGGGCTTCTGCGTCATCGAGTTCGTCGACGGTCCGCGCGGCCGCTTCGACGACTACGTCCACGTGGAAGCCAACGCCGCCTACACCACCAACGCCGGCATCCCCGACGTGGTCGGCCAGTATGTGCGCCAGATGGTTCCCGACGAGGCCGAGGCGTGGATCGACCTGTACCGGGAGGTGCTGGTCACCGGTCGCCCGATCCGTTTCGAGAAGGAGCTGGAGGCCACCGGCCGCTGGCTTGAACTGGCCGCGTTCCGCATCGAGCCGCCGGAGCGAAACCAGGTCGCGGTGCTGTTCAAGGATTTGACGGCCCGGAAGCTGGCGGAGCGGGCTCTGGAGGATCTGAACGTCACCCTCGAGGAACGTGTGGAGGCGCGGACCCGCGAGCTTGCGGCGGCTCACGAAGCCTTGCGCCAGAGCCAGAAGATGGAGGCCGTCGGCCAGCTGACCGGCGGCATCGCCCACGATTTCAACAACCTGCTGGCCGGAATCTCGGGCAGCCTCGAACTGCTCGGCAAGCGCCTGGCCGAGGGGCGGACCGCCGGCATGGAGCGCTACATCGACGCCGCCCAGGGCGCGGCCCAGCGCGCCGCCTCGCTGACGCAGCGCCTGCTGGCCTTCTCGCGTCGACAGACGCTGGATCCCAAACCCACCGACGTGAACCGGCTGATCGGCGGCATGGAGGAGCTGATCCGCCGCAGCGTCGGGCCGGACGTCGAGGTCGAGGTGGTGCAGGCGGGCGGCCTGTGGGCGACGCGGGTCGACCAGCCCCAGCTCGAGAACGCCCTGCTGAACCTGTGCATCAACGCCCGCGACGCCATGGCGCCCGACGGCGGACGCCTGACCATCGAGACGGCCAACAAATGGCTGGACGAACGCCACGCCCGCGAGCGCGACCTGCCGCCGGGCCAGTACGTTTCGCTCTGCGTCACCGACACGGGCTCGGGCATGGCCCCGGAGGTGATCGAGCGCATCTTCGACCCCTTCTTCACCACCAAGCCGATCGGTCAGGGCACCGGTCTGGGCCTGTCGATGATCCACGGCTTCGTGCGCCAGTCGGGCGGCCAGGTGCGCGTTTATTCCGAGGTCGGATCAGGCACGACCATGTGCCTGTATCTGCCGCGCTGGTCGGGCGAGGTGTCGGATGAGGACCCCGTCCGGGTCGCCCTGGCCGGGGCGCCCGGGCACGGAGAGACGGTGCTGGTCATCGACGACGAGCCGACCGTGCGCATGCTTGTGGTCGAGGTGCTGCAGGAGCAGGGCTACGCCGCGATCGAAGCGCCGGACGGCCCCACCGGCCTGGCCATTCTGCGGTCGGACGTCCGCATCGACCTTCTGATCACCGACGTCGGCCTTCCGGGCGGACTGAACGGTCGCCAGGTCGCCGACGCGGCGCGCGAAACCCGGCCGGACATGAAGGTGCTGTTCATCACCGGCTACGCCGAGAACGCCGCCGTCGGCAACGGTCTGCTGGCCCCCGGCATGGAGGTGCTGACCAAGCCCTTCGTCATGGCCGACCTCGCCGCCAAGGTCACCGAGATGATCGACGGCTGACACCGGGCCCGGCGCGCACCACCATGCGGTCGATGGAGACGCGCTCTCACGAAGGGCGGCCGATCTTCATTTCCGGTTAACCACGATCCCGCATCCCTGAAACCTGGTTCCGGGGTTCCTCTTGCGCAACTTGATCGCCGCCGTCGAAGCCGTCGATCCGCTGGTCGTGACCGGCAAGGTCGCGGGCGTGTCGGGCCTTCTGATCGAGAGCCGGGGCGGCCTGTCGCGTCTGGCCGTCGGAGCCCGGGCCGAGATCGGTCGAGGCCGCGGGCTGGATCCCCTGCCGGCCGAGGTCGTCGGTTTCCGCGACGCAAAGGCCCTGCTGATGCCCTTCGGCCCGGTGGAGGGCGTGGCCCCGGGGGCCGACATCCGCATCGTCGACGCCGCCGCCGCCGTTCGCCCCACAACAGGCTGGCTGGGCCGCATCGTCGACGCCTTCGGACAGCCCATCGACGGCAAGGGCCCCCTGCCCCTCGGCCCCGCCGCCTATCCCCTGCGCGCCTCGCCGCCGCCGGCCCACTCGCGCGGTCGCGTGGGCGAACGGCTGGATCTCGGCGTGCGGGCCATGGACGTCTTCACCACCACCTGCCGGGGCCAGCGGCTGGGCATCTTCGCCGGCTCCGGCGTGGGCAAGTCGGTGCTGCTGTCCATGTTGGCCAAGGAAGCCAGCTGCGACGTCGTGGTCGTCGGCCTGATCGGCGAACGTGGCCGCGAGGTGCGCGAGTTCGTGGAAGAGACGCTGGGCGAGGAGGGCCTGCGCCGCGCTGTGGTGGTGGTGGCCACCTCCGACGAGCCGGCGCTGAAACGGCGCCAGTCGGCCTACATGACCCTGGCTCTGGCGGAATACTTCCGCGATCAGGATCTCGAGGTCCTGTGCCTGATGGACTCGGTCACCCGCTTCGCCATGGCGCAGCGCGAGATCGGTCTGGCGGCGGGCGAACCGCCGACGACCAAGGGCTATACCCCCACCGTCTTCACCGAACTGCCCAAGCTGCTGGAGCGGGCCGGTCCGGGCCCGCGACGGCCCGACGGCACCACGGCGGCGCCGATCACCGCCCTGTTCACCGTCCTGGTCGACGGCGGCGACCACGACGAGCCGATCGCCGACGCGGTGCGAGGGATCCTGGACGGCCACATCGTCATGGACCGCAAGATCGCCGAGCGCGGGCGTTTCCCCGCCATCGACGTGCTGAAGTCGATCAGCCGAACCATGCCGGGCAACCAGACCGAGCCGGAGCGCGAGCTGAACAAGCGCGCGCGGCAGTGCCTCAGCGCCTACTCGAACATGGAGGAGCTGATCCGCATAGGCGCCTATCGCAGCGGGGCGGATCCCATCGTCGACCGCGCCATCGCCCTGAACCCGGCGCTGGAGGCCTTCCTCAGCCAAAGACCGGAAGAGGCCACGCCTCTTACCGAATCCTTTACCCGGCTGGAGGCCATATTGAATCAGGGCATGGTGAGGGAGTGACGACATGACGGCCTGGGCGCAGTCGCTGATCCGCATTTCCAACTATGAGGTCGAGACGCTGCAGAAGCGTCTGGCCGAGATCACCGCGCGCCGCGCCTCGGCCGAGATGCGCATCGCCGTGCTGGACGCCGAGGTCGAGGTGGAGCGCGAGCGCGCCCGCTCCGACGCCGAGGCCCGCATGCTGCTGGACGCCTACGTCACCGGGTGGAAGGCCCGTCGCGGCGCCGCCGAGGCCGACGTCCTCCAGATCGGCGCCGAGGAGGCAGGCGCCCGCGACGCCCTGACCGGGGCCTTCGAGGAGCTGAAGAAGTTCGAACACGTGGCCGAGACCACCCGTCTGAACGCCCTCGTCGCCGCCGCGCGCAAGGAAACGGCGCGGTTCGACGAGCTGGGCCTGAGGCGCCGCGCGGGCTGAGGCCCATGCCGACGCGCCGCTCGGTCCTTTCCGGTTCCTTCGCCCTCGCCGCCTGCGCCGGCGCGCCGTCGGCACCCGCGGCGACGCGTCCGCTGAAGGACCTGCTGCCCTGCCCCGTCGGCGTGTGCGGCATGAGCGGCCAGTTCGGCGACGCCGGCTGGCGCGAGCTGGTCGCGCGCGAATTCGATCAGTTCACGCCCGAGTGGGAGATGAAGATGGAGGCGATCCTGCGGCCCGACCGGTCGCTGGACTTCTCCCGCGCCGACGCCTGCGCCGACTTCGCCGGGCGGAACGGCATGCGCCTGCATGGCCACGCCCTCGTCTGGTATTCGCAAGGCGCCGAGCCCTTCGCCGGGCTCGACAAGTCGACCTTCGCCCGGGACTACGACCGCTACGTCCGCGAGGTGACCGCCCGCTATCGCGGCCGCGCCGTCAGCTGGGACGTGGTCAACGAGCCGGTCGCCGAGGACGGAGACGGCCTGCGCACTCACCACTGGTCGCAGTCCCTCGGCGAGATCGACCACATCCGCCGCGCCTTCGACGTGGCTCACGAGGCCGATCCGGACGCGGTGCTGTTCCTCAACGACTACAATCTGGAGAACCTGCCGCGGAAGGGCGCCGCCTTCCTGCGGCTGGTCGAGACCCTGATGAAGGCGGGCACGCCGATCCACGGCATCGGGACGCAGAGCCACCTGGACGTCGAGATCGCCGAGGGCCAGATCGCCGGCTTCTTCCGCGAGGCCGCGCAGTTCGGCCTCAAGATCCACGTCTCGGAACTGGACGCGTCGCTGAAGTCCGACCGTCGCGTCGATCTCCGACCCGACGGCCAGAAGCGGGCGCAGCAGGCTGCGCGCGTGACGGAACTGACCGAGAGCTTCATGGCCTTGCCGGACGATCAGCGCTTCGCCTTCACCGTCTGGGGCGCAAGGAATTCGGACAGCTGGCTGAACCGCGACGCCAGGGCGGGATCGGGCGATCAGCCGCTTCTGTTCGACGCGTCCGGTGCGCCCACGCCGATGCACGGCGCGGTCGTCGCCGCGTTGGATTAGGGCTTCAGAAGCTCGAACTCGCCCTCGACGCCGGTCTCCGCAGAGGGCGCGATCCATACCGTGAAGCGGCCGGGCTCGGCGATCCAGGTCAGATCGGGCCCGACGAAGGTCAGGTCCGCGCGCGTCAGCGTGAAGGCCACGCGTTCGGACGCGCCGGGAGCCAGGGTCACCCGCTTGAAGCCCTTCAGTTGACGGATCGGACGGGTCACCGAGGCGGCGCGGTCGTGGATGTAGAGCTGGACCAGTTCCTCGGCCTCGCGGGCGCCGCGGTTCGTGATGGTCGCGGCGACTTCCAGCGAGCCGTCCCACGCCATCCGGCCCGCGCCCGCATCGAGATCGGCATAGGCCACGTCGCCATACGTCAGGCCGTGACCGAACGGCCAGGCGGACAGGTTCAGGCTTTCCCGATAGCGCGCCTTGAACTCCTCGCCGTGCTGGAGGCTCAGCGGCGGACGCCCGGTGATCTTGCGGTCGTAGTGGAAGGGCGACTGGGCCACGTGGCGCGGGAAGCTGACCGGCAGTCGGCCCGACGGAGCGTGGTCGCCGAACAGGACGTCGGCCAGCGCCCCGCCCGTCTCGACGCCGAGGAACCAGGCGACCAGCAGCGCCTTCGACGCCTCGGAGGCGGGATCCAGGGTCATGGCGCGCCCGCACTTGAGGATCAACACGGTCGGCTTGCCGACCGCGCGAACCGCCTCGACCAGCGCGCGCTGAGGCTCGGGCAGGCCGATGTCGAGACGCGACTGCGCCTCGCCCGACATGCGCTCGCCCTCGCCGACGACCAGCACGACGACGTCGGCGGCGCGGGCGGCGGAGACGGCTTCGTCGATCCCGCCCGCGATCTCCGCCTCGGCCGCGCATCCCGCGGCCACGGTCAGCGCCTGCGGGTCGGCCATGGCGGCGCGCAGGCCGTCCTCGACGGAGGTGGCCTGTCGCGGATCGCCGAAAAGAACCCACGGTCCGTTCAGGTGATCGTGACCGGCGGCGAACGGGCCGATCAGGGCGATCTTCGCCGAGCGCGCCAGCGGCAGCAGGCCGCCCTCGTTCTTCAGCAGGACCAGCGACTTCCGCGCCGCCTCGCGGGCCAGTTCCCGGTGCGTCGGCGCGTGCCCCTTCTCGGTGCGGGCCGGGGCGAGGCGGTTGAACGGGTCTTCGAAGAGACCCAGCGCCGCCTTCAATTTCAGAACCCGTCGGACGGAGGCGTCCACCTCCGCCTCGTCCACCTCCCCCGCGCGGACGAGGTCCGGCAGGAAGCGGGCGTACAGCGCGCTGGACATGCTCATGTCCACGCCGCCGGCGAAGGCCAGACGCGCCGCGTCGCGCTCGTCCTCGGCCAGGCCGTGGGCGATCAGTTCGAAATCGCCCGTGTAGTCGGACACCACGAAGCCTTCGAAATCCCACTCGCCGCGCAGCACGTCCTTCATCAGCCACGAGTTGGCGTGGCATGGCACGCCGGCGACGTCATTGAAGGCCGCCATGGTGGACAGGGCCCCGGCGCCGAACGCCGACTGGAAGGGCGGAAAATAGACCTCGCGCAGCGTGCGCTCCGACACGTCGGCGCCCGCATAGTCCAGGCCGCCGGCGGCGGCGCCGTAGGCGGCCAGATGCTTGGGCGTGGCCAGCATGGCGTCGGCGTCGTCCAGCCGCGCCCCCTGGAATCCCTCGACGCGGGCCGCGGCCAGCAGGGATCCCAGCAGAACGTCCTCGCCTGCGCCCTCGACGCCCCGGCCCCAGCGTGCGTCGCGGGACACGTCGACCATGGGGGCGAAGTTCCAGGCCAGACCGACGGCCGTCGCCTCCTCGGCCGCCGCGCGGGCGGTGCGGCGGGCAAGCTCCGGATCGAAGGCGGCCGCCTCGGCCAGGGGCACGGGGAAGATGGTGCGGAAGCCGTGGATGACGTCGGCGGCGAACAGCAGCGGGATGCCCAGCCGGCTCTCGTGCACGGCCACGTGCTGCATGCGCCTGTGCCAGTCGGCCGAGTCCCCGTTGAACACGCCTCCCAGCCGGCCCTCGCGGACCGCCTGCTCCTGCTGGGAGGGCGTGCCGGAGATCGCTTCCGGATTGGCGGCGTTGGCCAGAGAGGGGGCCAGCGCCGCGGGCATGATGGTCAGCTGCCCGGCCTTCTCCTCCAGCGTCATCGCCGCGATCAGGGCCTCGATCCCTTCGGGCGTCCCCGCCTGCGCGCCCCGGGGCAGGTCCGGAGCCGATCGGGCCTGCGGCGCTTCGGAGCGGATCGGCGCGGCGTTGGGCATGGAGGGAGGAATCTCGTGTAAGCGGTTACAGTCCGCTTGATAGCCGACAGTGAACCGGGGGCACAAACCCTTACGGCGCGTCGGGCGCAAACGGAACCTCGCGGGGCAATGTGAGGCGCGCGAGCGGGCCGGCGCGGACGGTCGGCCCCTGAACGCGGAAACGCCCGCCGGCTTCCCGGCGGGCGTCTTAGGGTCAGGCGTGGCTGAAGGGGATCAGGCCGCGGCGCTGACGGAGCCTTCGGCCGGGTCGCGCAGGACGTAGCCGCGGCCCCAGACGGTCTCGATGTAGTGCTTGCCGCCCGCGGCCGTCGCCAGCTTCTTGCGCAGCTTGCAGATGAAGACGTCGATGATCTTCAGCTCGGGCTCGTCCATGCCGCCGTACAGGTGGTTCAGGAACATCTCCTTCGTCAGGGTCGTGCCCTTCCGCAGGGAGAGGAGCTCCAGCATCTGGTACTCCTTGCCGGTCAGGTGGACGCGGTGGCCGTTCACCTCGACCGTCTTGGCGTCCAGGTTCACCGCGATCTCCCCGGTGGTGATGATGGCTTGGGCGTGGCCCTTGGAGCGACGGACCACCGCATGGGTGCGGGCGATCAGCTCGTCCTTGTGGAAAGGCTTGGTCAGATAGTCGTCGGCGCCGCCGCCGAAGGTCTTCACCTTGGTCTCGATCTCGGTCGAGCCCGACAGGATCATCACCGGCGTGTTGACCTTGCCGACGCGCAGCTGACGCAGCACCTCGATGCCGTTCATGTCGGGCAGGTTCAGATCCAGCAGGATCAGGTCGTAGTCATAGATCTTGCCCAGATCGATGCCTTCCTCGCCGAGGTCGGTCGTGTAGACGTTGAAGCCTTCCGACTTCAGCATCAGCTCGATGCTCTGCGCGGTCGCGTGATCGTCTTCGATAAGCAGGACGCGCATTCATGCCCCTCCAGGCAAAGCTTGGCCGTAATCTCGTGCACCCGAGCGCCGGGTAACCTTGTTCGGACGTTAACCGCGCAAAAGCTTAAGAACCCTTAACGCCGCCTTCGGGGCGAATCGTAGGCTGATTTGCGAATCGCCGTCGAGAGTCCTGCGTCAAGCGCCGTGCGCTTTGGCGGCTGCGACCGATTCCGGCGCATCTTAGGACTATTTTCCCATTCTTCGGACGCCATCAGACGCGCCGCGGGAGAGTGGAGAAAGTGAGGATGAGCAAGGACGTCTATCGCGTGCCCATCACCGGCGCCGACCGGGCGCGGGCGGCGCTGGCGCTGCACATGGCGGCCGCGCTGACGGATCTCGCTCCCGAGGCGGTGGCCCAAGGGGGGCGCGGCCAGACCGCCTGCCGAGCGCGGTGGCTGGCGCTGTATCTGACGCACGTGGTGCACGGATGGACCCTGGACCGCGTGAGCCACGCATTCGGCGTGACGCGCAGCACCGCGGCGACGGCCTGCAGATGGGCCGAGCAATCCCGTGAAGCCGGCGCGTTCGATCACACCCTCGACCGGATCGAGGCCCTGATGCGCGCCGTCTTCGACGGCCCGGCGCTGGAGGTGGCGTGAAGGGCGCGGCGAGAGCCCGGGCGCTGATGACCCGATCCCGGGGCTGGCTGGAACAGACGCCCGCCGGCTACGTCCTGCGCACGGGGCCCGACCGGCGTGCCCGGGTGATCCTGACGCTGGACGAGGCCGCCTTTCTTGACCTCGCGCGCGATCCCGGCCTGCGGGCCCGGCGGGGCGGCGGATGGCTGGCCCGAGAGGTCGGGACCGGGGAGCCGGACCGGGCCGCACGCCCCGGGACGGACGAGGGGGAGCGCGTGGTGATGGAGACCGACGGCGTTCCGACCCGCCGCCGCGCCAACCTGACGCCGACGGCGCTGCAGTGGCTCGCTGCACGACGCGACGCCCATGGTCGGCCGTGGCTGACCCCGGCGGAGCGGGCCGCGGGCGAGCGGCTGACCCGGGACGCGGAGGACGCCCTGCGCGGACCCTCGCTGACCCTGCGTTGGGACGCCCTGCCGATCTCCCGCTCCGGCACCTCGACGCGGTTCGAGCCGGACGACCGGGCGCACAGGGCGGGCGAGCGGGTCGAGGCGGCGCTGCGCGCCGCCGGGCCGCGCCTGCGTCCCGTTCTGGAAGCCGTCTGCGTGCGCGGATCGGCCCTGCAGGCCGCCGAAGACCAGCTGGGTCTGCGCCGCCGCGCCGCCCGCGACCAGCTGAGAGCGGGCCTCCAGGCGCTGGCCCGGCACTACGGCATCGGCTGACTCAGCCCGCGGCCAGCGCGGCCTCGCGGATGCGGCCGACCATGCTGTTCAGGCCGTTGGCGCGCTGACGGGTCAAAGCCTGGGGCAGGCCGAGGCGGTCGAGCGCGGCGCGGGCGTCGAAGGCGAGGATTTCGGCCGGCGTGCGGTCCGAGTAGAGCCGCAGCAGCAGGGCGACGTTGCCCTTCGACAGGGCGCTGTCGGAGTCGGCACGGAAGGTCAGACGGTCGCCGTCACGGCCGGAGACCAGCCACACCTGGGCGGCGCAGCCCGGCACCTTGTTGGCCTCGACGCGATCCGCGTCCGGCAGGGGTTCCAGTTCGCGGCCCAGGTCGATGACGTACTGGATGCGGCTCTCCCAGTCGCCCAGCAGGTCGAACTCCTCGACCAGTTCGGCCAGGACGTCGTCGATCGAGGGGCGGTCGGTCATGGGCGCCAGATAGTCCGTGGGGCCGCCGGCCACAATCGGTCGGACCGTCCCCAGCCGTCCCGCGTCGATCCCCTCATTCCGTTCCCCCGGCGCGGGAGCGCGGTCGCGGCGACTCGCGCGCATCGCTAGTCTACGTTCCGTGCGCCCCGTCCGGGCGCGGAACGAGTTTCGCCTGCTTGCCCCCCGACGCCGACAGCCGGATCCCCGACGCCGACCCCACACTGCCCGGCCTCGCCGCCTGGCATGCAGGCTGGGCCGTGGCCGTGGCCGTCATCGCCCTCGCCCTCCGCTGGCTGGGCGGCGAGAGCGGACCCGCAGTCTGGGGCTTCCTGGCCGCGGCGGTGCCGGGCCTGATGGGCCTGTCGCTGCTCTGGCGCGACGGCCTGGGCCATCGCGTCCTGATCCTGGGCGTCTGGTCGGCCGCCGCCGGCGTCGCGGCCCTGCTGGGCGGCGGCGTCGGGGGAGATCTGGCGGGGTTGATGGTCATGCCGGTGGCGGCGGGCCTGTCGCTGGGCGGGGGACGACCGTTCGCGCTCCGTCTGACGGCGCTCGGAGCCGCGGGCTCGGCGCTGGCGGTGGTGGTCGGTCTGGCCTCGGCGCTCTACGGCGTCGCGCCCTCCGCTTCGCCCCAGACCGCCGCGACGGCAGGACTTCTGGCGTTGGCCGCCTTCCTGCTGTCCCTGCGGCTCGGATGGCGCGCGACCGAGCGTGGCCTCGACGCCGCGCGCGGCGGCGTGCGGCGGGTCGAGTCCGTCCTCGCCGGCCAGCCCGGCCTGACCCTGATCATGGATCCCTCGGGGCGCGCCCTGGCCGCCTATGGCGCGGCGCCCGCGGCCCTGCCGATCGAGCCGCTGTTCGAGACCGGGCTGTTCGCCGCCGTGCATGCGCCGGACCGCACCGCGGTCATGGCCGCCATCGACCGCGCCCTCAGCGGACCCACGGCCAGCGTGCGCTTCGCTCCGCGCACGGCGCTGGACCGGCGCGTCACCCTGCTGCTGCGCCGCTTCGAGGACCCCGCCGCCCCCGGGCCGCGCCTGATCGTCCAAGCCTTCGAGACCACCACGGACCATGCGCGTGAAGTGGCCCTGGACGCCGCCCGCGCCGAGGCGGAGGCCCAGAACCAGGCCAAGAGCCGCTTCCTGGCGAACATGAGCCATGAGCTCCGCACGCCGCTGAACGCCGTGCTCGGCTTCGCCGACATCATGCGCCAGCGCCTGTTCGGCCCCCTGCCCGACCGCTACGCCGACTACGCCGCCTCGATCCACGAAGCGGGCGCGCACCTGCTGGACCTGATCAACGACGTGCTCGACGTGTCGAAGATCGAGGCCCAGCGCTATTCCCTGACGTTGGAGGGTATGGACGCCCGGGAACCGGTCGCCGCCGCCATGGCTCTGGTCCGTCCCCTGGCCGACGAGCGCGGCGTGCACCTGACCGGGGTGCTGCCGACCGAGGCGCTGCCGGTCACCGCCGACCGGCGCGCCCTGAAGCAGATGGCCCTGAACCTGCTGTCGAACGCGGCGAAATTCACCCCGCCCGAGGGGTCCGTCACCGTGACGCTCGGCGTCATCGGCCCCTACCTGGAACTGGTCGTGGCCGACACCGGCGCCGGGATCGCCCCGGAGGACCTGAAGCGGTTGGGCCGGCCCTTCGAGCAGGCGGGCGGGCCGGATCAGAAGGCGCAGGGAACCGGACTGGGGCTGGCGCTCGTGCGCTCGCTTGCCGAACTGCACGGCGGGCGGCTGACGCTGGACAGCACCCTGGGCGAAGGCACGGCCGCGACCGTGCGTCTGCCCGTCGCCGCGGCCCCGGCCGCGAACGCGCCGGCGGGGGGAGCGGAGATCATTCCGCTGCCGCAGCGGGGCTAGAGCGTTCCGAGCTCGAGGAAGGCCTCGGCGGCGGCCAGATCGCCCACCTCGAACTGCGCGCGAGCCACGCTGCCGTCGCGGAAGACGAACTCCACGACGAAAGCCTCGCGCGGATCCAGCGCCGCCAGCTCGGCGACGGCGCGCTCGGGGAACGCCCACGCCTCGCCCCCCCGGCGGCCGCCGGGGAACAGCGCCTTCGCGGCCGGAGCCGTTTCGCCGGCCCACACCGCGCGACGCTGCGCCTCGGGGGCCAGGGTCGGGCGCGAGCCGATCCACGGGTTGGGGAAGCGGCCCACGTCGCGCATCACGATGCGGGCCGAGGTCGGACGCGGCTTGCCGACGAAGGAGACGGCGACGGTCAGACCGGTCTCGCCCCACACACGTCCGACGACCACCGGCGACGCGCCGGTGAGGCCGGTCTGCGAGAGACGCCAGCGGGGGGCGTCGAAGCCGGCGCGGTCGGCCGACCACGCGGCCGACAGTCCGGGAAATTCCATGCGCCGCAGGCCCAGCCAGCCGGCGAAGGCCTGATCCACCCGTCCCGCGACCATACGCAGCTCCGGATGGTCGCAACGGGTCGCCGCGGCGCGCGCACGGGCGCGGCGCGCGGTCTCGGCCGCTTGGACCGCCGTGGCCCCGCCGCGCAGCTGGGCCCCGCGCGCCTGCAGCGTCGCCGCCGTCAGGGCGACGCGGACCGGCGGGGCGAACAGGCCGCAACGGGCGTCGGCCGCCAGCATGAAGGCGCGGTCGTAATGAGCGTCCGCCGCCACGGCGGGCGCGGCCGTCAGAGCGGTCATGGCCGCGACGACGGCGGCGGCCCACAGGCGCGATCGGGGTTGGCGGGACGTCCTCATGCCGCCATACCAGCACGGCGACCCTTCCCGTCCGGTTCCCGAGCAAGGTTGACGAATTGCTGATCGCCTCGCACGTCTGGGTCGCCGCCCTGATCCGCCGGGCGGAACTGGAGGGCGCCTCCGCCACCGTCGCCCGGCATGGCGACGATCGCGCCGGCGCGGTGCTGGTGAAGGTCTGGAACTCTTCCGAACGGCGCGCGCGCGTATGGAGCGAGACCGTCGCGCCGGACGGGGCGCCCATGTGGATCGAGCCCATGGAGAGCGAGTTCGAGAGCGAGGTCGACGCGTGGATCCGTCGGCAGATCGACTATGATCCCGACCTCTGGGTGGTCGAGATCGAGGACCGGCAAGGACGCCATTTCCTGACCGAGAGGCTTGGTTAAGCCCCCGGAAACCATCACACTTTCTTAGCCGCGTTCGTGAACCGGACCGCAAGCGGCGGCGCCTATCTTCCCATCAACGGGCCGATCTGAGCCCGACGTGATGGTGGTGGGTTCGCATGCTCTTTCTTCTGAACGACGTCGTGTTCGACCTGGACGAGACCTGCCCGGTCACGCCCGGCGACGCGCGCCGGTTCGAGAAGCTGGGCTTCGACTATGTGCTGGAACTGGGTTGCGAGCTGTTCGCCGAGGACCCGGAGCTGCACCGCAACGACCCCGCCCGCGCGCGCCGCCTGGCCTGGCTTCTGCATGATCGCGAGCCCGGGCTGAACGCGGCCATGTTCGCCGCTCCGGCCCGGGACTGCCTGCCCGAGCTGGTCGAGCCCCGGTTCTGCGCCCTGCCCGAAGCCGTGCTGGCCGATCTGGACGGCAAGGCCCGCCGCGGCCGCCTGACCCCCGTCGCCGCCGACCGGGCGGTCTGGAACCGCCTGGCGGCGTGATCCGGCCAGGCTTGGCCTGGCCCCGCTCCGCCGCTAGCCTCGCCCAGGGCAGTTCGGGGTGAGGTCGATGTTCGGAATCTTGAGGGCGCTCGTCGGCGCCGTGACGCTGGCTCTTTGCGCGGGTCCCGCCTTCGCGCAGACCTGGCTCAAGGCCGAGAGCGAGCACTTCATCGTCTATTCCGACGGCGGCGAGCGGGCGTTGCGCGACTACGTCGTCAAGCTGGAGCGGTTCGACCAGATCCTGCGCCTGCGTTTCGGCGTGCCGCTGGACGAGCCGACCCTGCGCAAGCTTCCCATCTATCTCGTCGCGCGTCAGGCCGGACTGGAGGCCGTGGCGCCCGGGATCGGTCGCGGGGTCGCCGGCTTCTACACGACGAACGAGGAAGACGTCTTTGCCGTCGCCATCCGCAACGACGGCGACGAGACGGTGCTGCACGAATATGCCCACCACTTCTTCTATCAGCACCTCAGCGCCCCCTATCCGGGCTGGCTGAGCGAGGGGCTGGCCGAGTACGTGATGACCGCCCGGATCCGCGACGACGATTTCGTCCTCGGCGAACCCAACGAGGGCCGCGTCAGCTGGCTGAACTACGGCGCGTGGATTCCGCTGGACATGCTGCTGAGCAAGCGGTTCGGCCAGATCGAAAGCGGGGAGTACCGGGGAACCTACTATTCGGTCGCCTGGTTGCTGACCCACTGGTTCTTCTCGACCCCGGAGCGGTCGCGGCAACTGGACGCCTATCTGCGCCTGGTGGCGTCCGGCGTGGGACCGTCCGACGCCATCGTTCAGGCGACCGGCATGAGCATGGTCCAGCTCACCCAGACCCTGACGACCTATGGCCGCGGCAACGTCTATTCCTCGACCTATCCGATCGAATATCGCCCGATCGAAGTGGAGATCACCCGCATGCCGGCCTCGGCCCGCGACCTGATCCTGCTGGGTCAGCGCATCAAGAGGGGCCAGACGGAGGAACGGCGGCAGGAGGCGCTGGCGGAGATCCGGACGCGCGCCGGACGCTGGCCCGACGACGCCTTCGCCCAGCTGATCCTGGGCCACGCCGAACTGCACATTGGCGATCCGGCGGTCGGCGAGGCGACGCTGCTGCGGGTGCTGGAGCTGGATCCCGAGAACGACGAAGCGCTGCAGTTCCTGGCCACCGGCCGCATCCGTCAGGCCGACGACGTCGAGGACCCGGAGCAGCGCCGCAGCCTGCTGGCTCAGGCCCGCGGCTTCCTGGCCCGGGCCTATCGGATCGACCCTGACGACTATTTCACCCTGCTCCTGATCGCCCGGACGCGGGAGGGCCAGCCCGGCTATCCCAACGAGAACGACATGATGACGTGGGAGGCCGCCTTCGACGGCGCCCCCCAGTTGGCCGAGGTCAGACTGGGCTACGGCGCCGCCCTGATCGCCGACGGTCGCGTGGGGGAGGCGCTGGGCATCCTGACGCCTCTCGCCAACTCGCCGCACGGCGGGACCGCCGCCGATGCCGCGAGGGCCCTGGTGGCGCACGCCCTGGGTGAGGCGCCGCCACCGGCCGAAGCCGAACCGGAGCCGGAGACCGGACCCGCCGCGGCCGATCAGGCCGGCTGAGGTTCCGTCGACGCGGCGGGGGCGGCCCGGCGCGTCTTCAGCCACGCCTTGATCCGGCCCTGCAGCGGCCAGTCGATCAGGAAGTGGAAGGCGAAGGCGAACCCGACCGCCGCCAGCACGCCGGCGCTCCACAGCGCCCACTGCACCGGCTCCGACAGGCCGAGGCGGGCCACGGCCACGTTGACCGCGCCGAACCAGGCGATGCGCACGACCTCGTTCGAGATGAACATGGAAAAGCTGACCAGGGCCGCCTTCTCCACCCACTTCGACCGGCGGGTCACCGGGATCGCGCCGGCGGCCAGGATGATCAGGCCGATGCAGGCGATCGAGGCCAGGGCGTTCTTGTCGAACCATTGCAGGGCCGCGAACCCCGCCGTCGCCGCCAGCATCGTCCAGCCCGCCAGACGGGGATGGATCCAGGCGCGCGAGGCGAACTGCGCCAGACACATGCCCAGGAAGAACAGCGGCAGGGCTCGGAGGAAGCCGTACTTCATCGGCATCTGCCACACCGGCAGGCCCAGGGCGGCCCAGGTGGCCTCATTGACGAGCAGATAGACGCCGACGCCCAGGCCCAGAGCAGTCCACGCACCGACGCGGTTCAACCCCTTCAGGATCCACGGGAAGGCCAGGTAGCAGCCGATCAGCGCCGAGATCGACCAGGTCGGCGCGTTCCAGCCCAGCCCGCCGGGGACGCCGAAGCTCTGGACGAGGAGGAGCTGCGCCGGGAACTGACTCCAGTCGAACCATTCCGGATTGCGCGGCGCCACGCCAGCCGCGGAGCTCAGAATCACCAGTCCCGCCAGCGACAGGATCATCATCAGGTGCGCCGGGACGACCCGAAGAACCCTCTTCAGCACGAAGTCGCCCGGGGACATCGTCCCGCGCCGCAACGCGTCCTGGTAGACCCGCATCAGAACGTAGCCGCTGTCGATCAGGAAGAAGTTGGTCAGCAGGAAGCCGCCCCGCTCGAACACGGGGTGCAGGGTCTCGGCGAGCGCATGCGGACCCGCGGCCTGGAAGTGATGCAGGATGATCAGGAAGGCCACGATGAAACGCAGCGCGTCCAGCCAGCCCCCTCGCGCGATGGCCGTTGTCTCATTCCGGGTCGAAATCAGGGCCTGAACCATGACGAAGGGTCCTTTCGGGCCGTTCGCCGCAAGGAGCGGGCCGGGAAAATCACCCGCGGCGCGTCAGGCGCAGGAACTCTTCCCGCGTCCTCGGATCGTCCCGGATCACGCCGCTGAGGTGGCTCGTCGTCAGGCTGGCGCCCGGCGCGTTGACGCCGCGCAGGGTCATGCAGCTGTGTTCGGCCTCGATGACCACGCCCACGCCCTGGGGGCGCAGCACCTCCTCGATCGCGAGGGCGATCTCGGACGTCATCTTCTCCTGAATCTGCAGGCGGCGGGCGAAGCCGCGCACCACGCGCGCCAGCTTGGAGATGCCGACCACGCGGTCCGTCGGCAGGTAGCCCACGTGCGCCACGCCCACGACCGGCAGCATGTGATGCTCGCAGGCGCTGACGAAACGGATGTCCTTCAGGACGACCATCTGGTTGTAGCCGCCGACCTCCTCGAAGGTCCGCTCCAGATATTTGCGGGGGTCGATGTCGTACCCTTCGTAGAGCTCGCGATAGCTGCGCGCGACGCGGGCCGGCGTGTCCAGCAGGCCTTCGCGGTCGGGGTCGTCGCCGGCCCATTCGATGAGGGTGCGCACGGCGGCTTCGGCGTCGGTCTGGGTCACGGGGGGACGGGTCATGCCTTCATCTACGGCAAGCGCGGCCGTCCGTTCCAGCGTTCATCCCTAACCCGCCGTTAACCATGCACCGGGCACTTTCTGCCCGGTTCGAGTTGGAGTTTGGCCATGAGCGGAGCGGAAGTGCTGGACGTGGGGCGCGATGCCCTGTGGCTGACGATCCAGCTGTGCGCCCCGGCCCTGATCGTCGCCCTGGTGGTCGGCGTCGGCATCGGCCTGTTCCAGGCCCTGACGCAGATTCAGGAGCAGACCCTGGTCTATGCGCCGAAGATCCTCGCCATCTTCGTCTCCCTTCTGCTGTTCCTGCCGCTGATGGGCGGCCTGCTGGGCGGCTTCATGCGAACGATCGCCGAACGCATCTCGGGCATGTGACCGGGTGAACGCGTTCGCCGCCGCCGACGAGGTCTGGGCCGCGGCCCTGATCTTCGCGCGTCTGGGCGCCGTGCTTCTGATGTTGCCCGGCATCGGCGAGAGCTATGTGCCCCCGCGCATCCGCCTGTCGCTGGCCCTGGTCATCACCCTGGCCCTGTGGCCCGTGCTGACGGCCTTGCTGCCACCCCTGCCCGCAAGCCTGGGCGCCACCGTCGGCTGGATCATCCGCGAGGTGCTGGTCGGACTGGCGATCGGTGCGGTCCTGCGCGCCTTCATGACGGCGCTGGCCACCGCGGGCGAGGTGGTGTCGTTGCAGACCACGCTCAGCTTCGCCCAGACGGCCAATCCGCTGCAGGCCCAGCCGGGCACCACCATCGCCGCCTTCCTGACCGTGATGGGCGTGACCCTGGTGTTCGCCACGGACACCCATCACCTGTTCTTCGCCGGTCTCGTCGGCAGCTACCGGCTGATCGCGCCGGTCCAGCCGCTGATCGCCGGGGACTTCACCACGCTGGCGATCCGGACGCTGGGCGACAGCTTTCTGCTGGGCGTGCAACTGGCCGGGCCGATCCTGGTCTTCGCCTTGGTGCTGAACATCGGTTCGGGCCTGATCGCGCGGGTCATGCCGCAGTTCCAGGTCTTCTTCGCCACCGCGCCGCTGAGCATCCTCGGCGGCCTGGCCATCTTCGCCCTGTCGCTGGGCACGCTGGGGACGGTCTTCATCGACCGCTACCGCGCGTTGGCGCAGGTCTTCGTTTCGGGAGGCGCCGGTGGCTGACACGCCGGATCCCGAGTCGAAGACAGAAGACGCCACCCCACGAAAACTTGCGGAAGCCCGCAAGAAGGGCGACGTCGCCCGCAGTCCCGACGTCGGGTCGACACTGTCGCTGGTCGGGGCGGCGGCGGTGATCCTGACGCTGGGCGGCGGATTCGCGACCCGGATGGCCGGCGATCTGCTGCCCTTCATCGCCTCGCCCCATCGCATGACCGGGGCGCTGGACGCGGGCGCGGGGGTGGAGATCGGGGCGCGGGCCCTCTGGGCCGCGGCCCCCTTCCTCGGCGCCCTGGCGCTGGCGGTGCTGATCGGCGGCGTCGGCGGCAACGTGGCCCAGTCGGGCGGCATCGTCTTCTCGGCCGAGAAGCTGAAGCCCGACCTGAAGAAGCTGAGCCCCATCAGCGGCTTTCACCGCATCTTCGGCCCGGACGGGCTGGTCCAGTTCCTGAAGACCTTCATCAAGCTGGTGGTGCTGGGCATCATATGCTGGCTGACGATCAAGCCGCACATCGCGGGGCTCGAGACCCTCGCCGCCCTGCCTCCCGCCGCCATGCTGCCGCTGGTGCGGGACCTTTGCCTGACGCTGGCGGTGTCGGCGATCGCCTTCATGTCGGTGACCGCGGGCGCCGACTACCTGTGGCAGCGGCTGCGCTTCGCCAAGCGGATGCGGATGACCAAGGAGGAGGTCAAGGAGGACTTCAAACAGTCCGAGGGCGATCCGCACGTCAAGGCGCGGCAGAAGCAGATCCGCATCCAGCGCAGCCGTCGCCGCATGATCCAGAACGTGCCCAAGGCGACGGTGATCGTCACCAACCCGACCCACTATTCGGTGGCCCTGCGCTATGAGCCGGATCAGGGCGACGCCGCGCCCGTGTGCGTGGCCAAGGGCGTCGACGCCCTGGCGCTGCGCATCCGGCAGGTCGCGGCGGAGCACGACGTGCCGACGGTCGAGAACGTGCCGCTGGCGCGCGCCCTCTACGCCACTGTCGAGGTCGACGAGACGATCCCGCGCGAGCATTTCGAGGCGGCCGCGAAGATCATCGGCTTCGTCATGCAGAAACGGCGCGGACGCCGTCCAGCCGCCACGAAGGGCTGAGGACGATTTCGTCGTATGCTCCTCCATCCGAATCGGGCGCACGCACCATGACCCCATCCCGCCGCCTGCCCTTCGATCCCCTGCTGATCGTGATGGCGCTGGGCGCCGGGCTGGCCGTGGCCGCCATGGCCTATCCGGCCTTCCGGACGGATCCGTTCAGCACGCCGGGCATGATCCTGATCTGCGCCGCCGCGGGCGTTGCCCTGATCGGCCTGCTGGCGTTCGGCAGGAACGAGGCCGCGCAGCGGCCCAGCGGCGACGCCGCGGTCGAAATTCTGGACGCGCTGGCCGAGCCCGCCGCCCTCGTCTGGGCTTCCGGCCAGGTTCTGGCGTTCAACGCCGCCTGGGCCGAAGCCAACGGCGACACGACGCGCCTGCCCAAGGCCCGCGCCGGCGGTCAGGCCCTGTACGCCGCCTTCGCGGAGGCCCGTCGCGGCGGCGAGGGACGAGCGATCGTTTCGGTCGGGGCGAAGGAGATCGAGGTCGTGATCGGCCGGGCGGGCGAAGGCCGTTTCCTGCTGCGCGCCGCGCCCGACGCCCTGCTGGCCCCCTCCAGCGAGCCGGCCCGGCCCGCGCCGATGCGGGCGGACACGGGCGAGGCCCGCGCCATGGCCGCCGGCGCGCCCTTCGGCTCCGCCCTGATCGAGAGCGACGATCTGTTCGCCGGCAAGCTGACGGCGCCCAACGCGGCTCTTGCCGAACTGACCGGACCCGCGGCCGCGCGTGACGCCGCGTTCGGTCACCTGTTCGATCCGGCCGGCGTGGTCGAGGCGCGAGCGCGGCTTGAGGCGGGCTCGCACGGTCCGATCGAGTTGCAGCCGCGCGCCCATCCCGAGCGGATCCTGCACCTCTACGTCGCGCCCGAGGGTCAGGGCCGGCGCATCTGGCTGTTCGACGCCACCGCCCAGAAGTCGATGGAGCTGCAGCTGACGCAGGCGCAGAAGATGCAGGCGGTGGGCCAGCTGGCCGGCGGCGTGGCGCACGACTTCAACAACCTGTTGACGGCCATCCAGCTGCAGCTGTCGGGTCTGCTGGAACGGCACCCGGTGGGCGATCCCTCCTACGAAGGGCTGAACGAGATCCGCCAGACGGCGGTGCGGGCCGCCGACCTGGTCCGCAAGCTGCTGGCCTTCTCGCGCAAGTCCACCGTCCGGCGCGAGCGGCTGGACCTCGGCGAACTGGTCGGCGAGTTCGCCGTGCTGCTGCGCCGGCTGCTGCGCGAGGACGTTCGGCTGGAAACCGATCACGGGCGCGACCTTCCCGTCGTGCTGGCCGACAAATCGCAGCTTGAGACGGCCGTGATGAACCTGGCCGTCAACGCGCGCGACGCCATGCGCGGCGTGGTGGAGCCGGGTGCCGGCGTGGTCACCATCAAGACGCGCCGCCTGACCGCGGATCAGGCCCGGCAGATGGGCTGGGCGCATCCGTCGACCGAAGCCGTGGCGCTGATCGAGGTGTCCGACACCGGGCCGGGCGTTCCGGCCGAGATCATCGACAAGATCTTCGAACCCTTTTTCACCACCAAGGCGGTGAACGAGGGCACGGGGATGGGTCTGGCCACCGTCTACGGCATCGTCGAGCAGGCGGGCGGCCACATCAACGTGGTCAATCTGGAAGGGGCCGGGGCCGCCTTCCGCATCTTCCTGCCTGAGGCGGCGGCGGCCGACCTGGCCGAGGCGCCGGTGGTCGAGAAGGCGGCCAAGGCGCCGCGCGACCTGGCGGGATCCGGCCGCATCCTGTTCGTCGAGGACGAGGCCGCGGTGCGCGGCATCGCCGCCCGACTGCTGCGCCAGCGCGGCTATGAGGTCATCGAGGCCGCGGACGGCGAGGAAGCCCTGATCCTGGCTGAGGAGCACGCCGGCCAGATCGACATGTTGATCTCCGACGTCATCATGCCGGGGCTGGACGGGCCCGCCCTGCTGAAGAAGGCCCGCCCCTTCCTCGGCGACGCGCCGGTGATGTTCATCTCGGGCTATGCGGAGAGCGACTTCTCGGACCTGCTGCAGGACGAGGTCGGCGTGTCCTTCCTCCCCAAGCCGCTCGACATCAAGACCCTGGCCGAGCGGGTGAAGCAGGAGCTTCGCGGCGGCTAGGCGCGGTCGCGATCCCTGCGGCCGTCATGGTCGCGATCACGCCGACGGCGGTCCGGGTATCCGTCGCAGTCGCGGTCGCGCGGCGCGCAGGTAACGACCACGACGGGCGGCTGGTATCCCCAGTCGCCGGGGCAGTATTTCTGGGCAGCGCCGTAGGGAATGCCGGGAGGCGGCGCCCAGTAGCAGTTGCGGTTCTCCCATTCCAAGTCGGCCGCGGCCTGCTCCAGGCCCATGGCGATGGCGTTCCACACCTCCGGGTCGGTGGTGCAGGCGGTGAGGCCCAGCGAGGCGGCGGCGAGAACGAGGGCGGTTCGGCGCATATGAAAATCCTCCCGCCGGCACCCTGACCGGACGGGAGGATTTCGTCGTCCCACGAAAGCTGACGGCGACGCTTACGCCGCCCGGGCCATCTCCGCGGTCAGGTTTTCGGCGACCTTGTCGAGGAAGCCCTCGGTGGTCAGCCAGCCCTGCTGGTCGCCGACCAGAAGGGCCAGATCCTTGGTCATGTGACCGGCTTCGACGGTGTCGACCACGACCTTTTCCAGCGTCTCGGCGAAGCGGGCCAGCTCGGCGTTGTCGTCCAGCTTGGCGCGGTGCTTGAAGCCGCGGGTCCAGGCGAAGATAGAGGCGATCGAGTTGGTCGAGGTGGCCTCGCCCTTCTGGTGCTGGCGGTAATGGCGGGTCACGGTGCCGTGGGCGGCCTCGGTCTCCATCACCTTGCCGTCCGGCGTCATCAGCACCGAGGTCATCAGGCCCAGCGAGCCGAAGCCCTGCGCCACCACGTCGGACTGCACGTCGCCGTCGTAGTTCTTGCAGGCCCAGACGAAGCCGCCCGACCACTTGATGGCCGCCGCCACCATGTCGTCGATCAGGCGGTGCTCGTAGGTCAGGCCGCGCGCCTTGAACTCGGTGGCGTACTCGGCGTCGAACACCTCCTGGAAGATGTCCTTGAAGCGGCCGTCGTAGGCCTTGAGGATCGTGTTCTTGGTCGAGAGATAGACCGGGTAGTTGCGGTTCAGGCCGTAGCTGAACGAAGCGCGGGCGAAGTCGCGGATCGAGTCGTCCAGATTGTACATGCCCATCGCCACGCCCGCGCCCGGCGACTTGAACACCTCGTGCTCGATCACCTGGCCGTCGTCGCCGACGAACTTGATGGTCAGGACGCCCGGGCCGGGCATCAGGAAGTCGGTGGCCTTGTACTGGTCGCCGAAGGCATGCCGGCCGACGACGATCGGCTGGGTCCATCCCGGGACCAGCCGCGGCACGTTCGAGCAGATGATCGGCTCACGGAAGACCACGCCGCCCAGGATGTTGCGGATGGTGCCGTTCGGCGACTTCCACATCTTCTTCAGGCCGAACTCCTTCACACGGGCCTCGTCGGGGGTGATGGTGGCGCACTTCACGCCGACGCCGTGCTTCTGGATCGCGTGGGCCGCGTCGATGGTCACCTGATCGTCGGTGGCGTCGCGATGCTCCATGCCGAGGTCGTAATAGTCCAGCTCGACGTCCAGGAACGGGAAGACCAGCTTGTCCTTGATCATCTGCCAGATGATGCGGGTCATCTCGTCGCCGTCGATGTCGACGATGGGGTTGGCGACCTTGATCTTGGCCATGGGACGTCCTGTTCGAGAGGGGAGTTGCGCGGCGGTATAGCGACCGGCGCGCCGCCGCGCAAAGGCGGCGGCCGCGGCCCTTAACCGTGCCTTGAAATCGCCGCCTGCGGCAAAGCTGAACCTCCGGGGCTCCTGCGCCTTCCAGTGGCTCGAGAGTGGGATGGCGACATGAACGAAGACACGGATCGGCTGGTCGAACGATGGATTCTGGCCTTTTGCGAACCGCCGCCGCTGATCGACGCGGAACTGATGCGCCGGATGCTGGCTGAAAACGACGCGAAGGAGCGGGCGGGGTGAGCGAAAATACCTTCAGGCCCGGCGACGCGGTGAGGTGGGATCACAGCCAGGGCACGACCCGGGGCAAGGTGGTGCGCAAGCTGACCCAGCCGATCAAGATCAAGGGCCACAAGGTCGCGGCGTCGCCGCAAAATCCGGAGTATCTTGTCGAAAGCGGCAAGACCGGCGCCCGCGCCGCGCACAGGCCGTCGGAACTGCGCAAGGCCTGACCGCCGCGCCCTGATCGGGGGACGACATGATCCGCACCGCCGCCATGCTCACGCTGGCCACGCTGGCGCTGGGCGCCTGTTCTCCGCCGGCCGAGAAAGCCGCCCCCGGACCGGCCGGGGCGAAGACGGAGACGGCCGGGGCCGCGACGCCTTCCGGCGCGGCGCGGCGCCCCCAGGACGGTCCGAACGGGATGGCCCCCCGGACGCGCGTGTTCCGTGACTGGATGGCGGTCTGCGACAACGTCAATCGCTGCGTGGCCCTGACCGGGTCGGGCGGCGACGGCGCGTGGCTGAAGGTGGAGATCGGGCCCGAGGGCGACGCCCGGCCGACGGTGAGCTTCGGCGCCGCCGACTTTCGCGACGGCGAGGCGGCGGCGCGGCCGGCCCTGACCGTCGACGGAAGCCCGCCGGGCGCCGACGCGGTTTCGGCGCTGGGGCGCGGGCGCCGGGCCACGATCACCGGCTTCGGCCGCGCCCGTCCGGTCTCGCTGGGCGGAGCGGCCGCGGCCTTCCTCTGGATCGACGAGCAGCAGCGGCGTCTGGGCACGACGACGGCCCTTATCCGGCGTGGCGACGCCGCCCCGAGGGCCGTCGAGCCGGCGCGCGAGAGGCCGCGCGTGACGCCGCTCCGGATCTCCGGCGGCGGGAGCGGCGACGAGCGACCCGTCCCGGCGGCGCTGGAGGCCCTGCCCGCCGTCAAGGAATGCCGCGTCGACGTTCCGGACGGACAGGCCCGCGTCTGGCGCATCGGCGTCGAGAAACTGTTGTGGGAGGTGCCCTGCTATCGCGGCGCCTACAATGCCGGATCGCGGCTGTTCATCGCCGGGCCGGACGGCGACGACGCCCATCCGCTGGGCCTGCCGGTGGCCCGGGGCGAGCCGACCCCGTTCATCGTCAACGGCGACTTCGACCCGGAGAGCGGCCTGCTGACCAGCTTCGACAAGGTACGCGGCGTCGGCGATTGCGGCGTGGCCCGGGCCTGGGCCTGGACCGGGCGCGGCTTCGTCCTGACCGGCGAGGCCGCGATGGAGGAGTGCTGGGGCCTGCCCTCCGACGAATGGCCGGTGCTGTACGAAGCGGTGGTCGAATGAGCGACGTCGATGTCCTGATCGTGGGCGCCGGCCCGGCCGGCCTGACGTCCGCCACCTATCTGGCGCGGTTCCGCCGATCGGTGCTGGTCGCGGACGGAGGCAAGCCGCGGGCCTGCTGGATACCGGTCAGCCACAACATGCCCGGTTTTCCGGAGGGCATCACCGGCGAGCTGATGCTGAAGCGGATGACGGCGCAGGCGACGGAGTACGGAGCCGTGGTCGAACCCGGACGGGTCGAGGCGCTGGAGATCGACGGCGACGGGTTCCGCGCCGACCTGAACGGACGATCCGTGCGGGCCCGGGCGGTGGTGCTCGCCACAGGCGTCGTCGACCGGAAACCGTCCCTGCCCGGCGTGGACGACGCCATCGAGCGGTCGCTGGTCCGCATCTGCCCGATCTGCGACGGCTATGAGGCGACCGGCAAGGCGGTCGCGGTCATCGGCGACGACGACATGGGACTGAGAGAGGCCGCCTTCCTGCGCACCTATTCGGACCGCGTGACGCTCATCCACGTCGGCGAAGGCCCGGCGCCGCGGGCCGAGGAGGCGGCGAGGCTGGGCGTCGAGGTGCTGGTCGGCCCCGTGGAGGCCGTGCGCCTTCGGGACGACCGGGCCACCTGCCTGACGTGGGGTGGGGCAGAGCGCTCGTTCGACCACGTCTATTCGGCGCTGGGCACGACGCCCGCCGTCGACCTGGCCGTGCGATTGGGCGCACGGCGGGCCGACGACGGGAGGCTGATGACGGACGATCACCAGACCACCAGCGTGCCGGGTCTGTGGGCGGCCGGCGACGTGGTCAGGGGGTTGAACCAGATCGCGGTGGCCACGGCCGAGGCTGCGGTGGCCGCCACCGCCGTGCACAACGAACTCCGGCGGGCCGAGGGGATGGTGGTTCGGGACTAGAGCCCGCGACGGGCCGGCCAACGACCCGTCGCGCGCATCACGCGACGCGTGCGCGACCGCCGCCAGTCGTTCAGAACGGCGACCCAGCCCCACGAGGCTTCCTTATGCGTGCGATGAGCTTCTTCCATGGCGGCCTCCGGTGAGTTACGGCTTTCGATGCCCACACCTTGCGCCTTGTCCGGATTTGCGACAAACGGGACTCTCGGAGCTTCGAACAAGGTAAGCTTATGCCTGACCCTTTGGCCTCCATCCCGCTGGCCTCCCTGCGCGTGTTCGAGGCCGCGGCGCGACTGAACAGCTTCACCCGCGCGGCGCAGGAACTGGGCATGACCCAGGCGGCCGTCAGCTGGCAGATCAAGGCGCTGGAAGGCCGGCTGAACCAGAGCCTGTTCCACCGCCTGCCGCGTGAGGTGCGCCCGACCGAGGCGGGCGAGCGCCTGTCGAGGGCGGCGACGGAGGCCATGACCCTGCTCCGGCGGGCGGTGATGGACCTGACGGAGGCCGACGTGGGCGTGCTGTCCATCACCACTCTGGCGACGCTGGCGACCCAGTGGCTGGCGCCCCGGCTGGGCGGCTTCCAGCTGGCGCATCCGGAACTGGCGGTGCGGCTCGACACCGCGCCGCACGTCGTCGACCTGGGCCGCGACGGCTTCGACGTCGGCATCCGTTCCGGCTCGGGCGACTGGCCGGGGGTGGAGGCGGTCAAGGTGATGCCCAGCGTCTTCACGCCGCTGTGCAGCCCGCGTTGCGTGCAGCGTCTGGGCATCCGCGAGCCGAAGGACCTGCTGAACGCCCCGCGCATCGGTCTGGAGAAGGAATGGGCCGTCTGGTTCGCCGCCGCCGGCGTGCCGGCCGAAGGCCAGACCCCGTCGCGCCTTCGGGCCGACTATCAGGCGCTGGAGGTGGCGGCCGCGCTGGGCGACCAGGGCGTGGCGTTGGCCAGTCCGATCCTGTTCGCGCGCGAGATCCAGGCCGGTCTTCTGGTCCGGCCGTTCGACCTGGCGGTCGAACTGGTGCCCGGCTGGGCCTACTGGCTGTGCTGGCCGCAGGGACGCCGCCGGGTCGGCAAGATCGCCCGCTTCCGCGACTGGCTGCTGGCCGAGGCGCGATCCGATCCGGCGGTGCAGGCCGCGTTCGCGTCCGCCGGGATCGAGGGCGACCCGGCGCAAGGTCAGATCCCGTCACCTTCCGTCACGGGCGAGATCCGCGGCTAGCGACGACGGCGGGCGGCGGAGGAACCGCCCATGATCCGTCGCACAGGCGCGGAGGTCGCCGCCCTGGCCGTGGCGCTCGATGACGACCGCAGGATCTCTACGAACACGCCTACATCGTCTGCGACGACGAATCGCCGCCGCATCGGCCGCACAGGCCGCGGCGCTAGCCCCGGCGCGAGGCGATCCAGTCGTCGACGACGCGTTCCAGCACCGTCAGCGGCACGCCGCCGGTCTCGAGCGACGCGTCATGGAAGCCCCGCAGGTCGAAGCGCGGGCCCAGCTGGTCCTGCGCCTTCTTCCGCAGGCGGACCCATTCATTGTGGCCGACCTTGTAGGTGCAGGCCTGACCCGGCCAGGCGCAATAGCGTTCGACCTCGGACGTGGCCGCGCCCTCGCCGTCGCCATAGGCCTCCATCATGTACTGGATGCCCCGTTCGCGGCTCCAGCCCTTCGAGTGAATGCCCGTGTCGACGACCAGACGGGCGGAGCGGAACATCAGCGACTGCAGATAGCCGATGCGGCCCAGCGGATCGTCCTCATAGGCCCCAAGCTCGTCCGCCAGCTGCTCGGCGTACAGGCCCCAGCCCTCGACGTAGCTGGAGAAGAAGACCGTGTTCATCAGCTTGGGCGCCGACGGGCTCTCCTGCTGCAGGGCGATCTGCAGGTGATGGCCAGGCGACGCCTCGTGATAGGTCAGGGTCGGCAAGGTCCACAGCGGCCAGTCGGCCGTGTCCTTCAGATTGATCCAGTAGATGCCGGGCCGCGACCCATCGAGGCTCGGTGAGTTGTAGTAGCCCAGCGACGCCCCCTGCTCGATCGCGGGCGGCACGCGGCGGATCTCCACGGGCGATTTCGGCAGGCGACCGAAGGCGGCCGGCAGTCGCGCGTCCATGGCCCGCATCTGCGCGTTCAGTCGGGCGATGATGCCTTCCTTGCCGGCGTCCGTGTTGGGGGCGATGAACTGCGGGTCCTCGCCGAGGGCGCGGATGCGCTGGGCCACCGTGCCCTGGGTGAAGCCCTGCGCCTTCAGCAGGAGGTCTGCCTGCGCCGACAGCTGGGCGATCTGGTCCAGTCCGATGCGATGGATCTCGTCCGGCGTCAGCGTGGTGGTGGTCAGGTATCTCAGGCTGTTCCGGTAGTATCGCTCGCCCTGCGGCAGGCGCGCCACCGAGGCGTCATGGCCGGCGCGCGGCTGAACGGCCTTCAGGGCCGCGGTCTGCGCCGCCAGCGCCGGGTGCACCTTGTCGGACACCAGGCGCTCGACGCGGGCGGCCCAGTCTCCCGTCAGGCCCTTCGCCGCCGTCCGGCGCGCGACCGACGCCACCAGCGGCGTGTCGCCCGGCGCGATCGCCGTCATCGCTTCCTGCTGGGCGATGGCCTTGGCGAGGATGAAGTCCGGCGGGATCACGCCGCGGCCGAAGTCCTCCCGCATCCGCTCGGTCTCGGCGGTCAGGACGTCGGCCAGCATGCTGACGCGCGCCACATAGGCTTCGGCGTCCGCCACCGTCTCGATCGTGTGCTGGGTGTCGAGGAAGTCGGGCGCCGACTGATAGGCGCCGCTCAGCTGACTGACGCGATAGATCTGGGGCCAGCCGCCCTGGCCGTAGGGGATGTCGAAGGTCGCGATGACCGCGTCCCAGTTGGTCGCCAGCGTGTCGTGCCGGATGGCGTCGATGCCGGCCAGTCTGGACCGGTCCACGGCCGCCAGTTCGGCGCGGAACTCACGCACGAGCCGACGACCGTCCTCCTCCTCGGCGAGGGTCGGCACGGTCAGCCGCGACTTGGCGGCGGCGCGGGCGCCCGTGTCGAGGCCGAAACCGGTGACCGTCTCCGGCGAGGCGTCCAGTGTCCGCTCCCAGGCGTCGTCCATGAAGGCGGTCAGCTGCGCCGCCACCGCGGGATCGGAGACGGCGGGCCCGGCAGGCGCCGTTCCGGTCAGGGCGGGCGCGCAGCCCGCGGCGACGAGCCCGGCGCCGGCGGCTGAGCCCAGCAGGACGCGGCGATTCATGGACATGGACGCTTTCCTTTACGCGAAGCGGGCGCGGACCCGCTCCTGAAGCACGGACAGGGGCACGATGCCTTCCAGCAGCACGGCGTCGTGGAAGGCCTTGATGTCGAAATTCCCCTTGGCCTCGACCTCCTGCCGCAGGCCCTCGATCACGGTCTGGCCCAGCTTGTAGGAGCACGCCTGCCCGAGGGTGACGATGTAGCGGTCGATCTCCTTCTCCGCGGACTCGGGCGGCTCGCCGCATTCGGCGACCATCCAGGCGATGGCCTGATCGCGGGTCCACTTCTTGTGATGCAGGCCCGTGTCCACGACCAGACGCACCGCGCGGAACAGATAGGACTGCAGATAGCCGACGCGGCCGACCAGATCGTCGCCGTACACGTCCAGATCGTCAGCGGCGACGCGCTCGGCGTACAGGGCCCAGCCCTCCGTGTAGGCCGAGTTGCCGGCCAGACGGCGGTACAGGGGCAGGTCGCCGGCCTCCTGCGACAGGGCGATCTGGAAGTGATGGCCTGGCGACGCCTCGTGGTAGGTCAGGGTCGGCAGCGACCACTTGGGCCAGTTCGCCGTGTTGGACAGGTTGATGTAGTAGGCGCCCGGCCGCGACCCGTCGAGCGACGCCCGCTGATAATAGCCGCCCGGTGCGCCCAGTTCGATGGCCGGAGGGACGCGGCGGATCTCGACCTTCGACTTCGGCAGGGTGTTGAAGACGCGCGGCAGCAGCGGCTCCAGCTCGGCCATCTGGACGTTCAGCGATTCCAGCAGCTGGGCCTTCCCCTCGTCGGTGTTGGGCCAGAGGTATTGCGGGTCCTCGTTCAGCACGCGGATGCGATCGCCCACACTGCCCTCGGTCATCCCCATGCGGCGGAACAGGCCGTCCATCTCGGCCTGTATGGAGGCCACCTGCTTCAGACCGATCTGGTGAATCTGGTCGGCCGTGTAGTCGGTGGTCGTGTAGCCCCGCAGGGCCAGCGCATAGGTTTCCGCCCCGGCCGGAAGCTTCCAGGCGCCTGCGTCGTCGGTCGCCGACGGGCGCTGGGCTTCGAACACCGCGATCTGACGACCGAGCGCGGGCTTGACCTCCGCGTCGACCACCGCCGTGGCCTGCGTCGTCCAGTCGCCCGTCAGCCCCTTGTCCGCGGTCTTCTTCGCCAGGGCCTGGATCATCGCCCAGTCGGCGGTCGGCATGTCGCGCAGGGTCCGAAGCTGCGTCAGGGTCTTGTCCATCAGGAAGGCGGGCAGGACCACGCCCTTCCGGCCGATCTCGGCGACGCGCTCGCTCTCATGGTCCAGCGTCCTCGCGAAGGCCCGGCAGCGCGACACGAAGGCGTCGGCGTCCTCCGCCGTCTCGATCCGGTGCTGATTGGCCATGAAGTCCGGCAGGCTGAAGTAGGATCCCCAGCGCTGGGTAACGACATAGGGACTGGAGCCGCCGCCGTGCGGCAGGGCCACGCCCATGGCCGCGCCCTCGGCAGAGAAGCGGAAGATGGCCAGCGTCACCTTCGACGCTTCCGACAGCTTCGACGCGTCGATGGTCTGGATCTCGGCCCATTGCGCCAGGGCGCGGGCGTCGTTCTCCGCCCGCGCCCCCGCGCTGGCGTCGGGCAGCTTGCCGGCCAGGTGGGCCCGGTCGCCGCGGTCGATGCCCAGGCTGGTGGCCAGGGTCGGATTGCGGTCGATCGTCTCCTCCAGCCAACGGGTCAGCATGGCGTCCAGCCGGGCGTCCTCCTCGGTCCGAACCGACGCCGCGGCGGGCGCGGCGAGCACGGCGCCGGTCGCGGCGGCGGTCAGCATGAGGTGGCGGCGGTTCAGCATGGATCCCTCCCGAGGACTCGTTCGGCGCGCATGGGCGCACGGGGCGCGGGCGTTCGCAAGCGCTCGCGCGGCGCGCGCGCCGGATTGAGGCATCGCCCCGGACGTGCTTGCCTGCCCGTTCACGGAAGGACCCCGGCATGATCCGCATCCTCGGCAATCTGATCGGCCTGATCGTGGCCGTGGCCGTGATCGGCTTCTTCGCGGCCCCCTACGTCGGCTTCTTCGGAATCCGTGCCGCGGCGGATGCCGGCGATCAGGCGGGGCTGGAGAAGCTGATCGATTACGCCGCCGTACGCCGGTCGCTCGGCCCGCAACTGGAGGGCCGCGCCGAGGCGACCGCGCCCGCGCCCGGCTTCCTCGAAGACCCGATCGGGGCGGTGGTGCGAGGGCTGGAGCGGCCCACGCCGGACCGGCAGGCGCAGGTGGACGCCTATCTGACGCCGGTGGCCCTGGGCGGGCTGACTCGCGGCGAGGGCCGGTTCGCCGCCCAGCGCTCGTCCAGCCCGGCTCCGGCCGAAGCGCCCGAAGGCGGGCCCTGGCCCACGCCGCGTCACTGGGGCGTCGATCGCGCCCGCATGACGGTGGAGGACGAGGGCGGGTCGCAGACGGTGTTCACGTTCGAACGCCGCGGCATCTATGAGTGGAAGCTGGTCCACGTCGGCCTTCCCGCGGGCGCGGCGACCGCGCCTCAGCCCGCCGTTCGCGACGGCCGCACGGCCCCCCGGGTCGGCGGCTGACGGCGGCGCTGGCGGACCGGCGCGAAACCGGTCTAGGCTGACCCGTCGCAGCGTGGAGTGAACCCTTTGAACCGCAAGCTGATCAACGGCCTCGCCGCGGCCGTCGCCGTCGTGTTTCTGGGCTGGTTCGCGGCCTCGCCGTGGCTGGCGGCGAAGGCCTTGGGCGACGCGGCCGAGCGGGGCGACGCGCAGGCGCTGGAGCGGCTGGTCGACTTCCCGCGCTTTCGCGACAGCATGAAGCAGGAGTTCAACGCCCGCTTCGTCGAGGAGATGCGGGCCAGCTCGGGCGACGATCCGCTGGCCGGACTGGGCGCGCTGCTGGGGCCCGCGCTGATCTCCGGCGCGGTCGACGCCCTGGTCACGCCGCAGGCCATCGCCATGATGGTCCGCACCGGCGAGGCGCCGAAGGCCGAAGACGTCGCCCGGCCCGAACCGAAGGCGGACGAGCCGGAGCCGAAACGCACTCTGGGCTATCGCGACCTGAACACCTTCGCCATCAACTTCGAGGATGGTCGACGCGCGGACCGGTCCATCACCCTGTTGATGAAGCGCGACGGCCTGTTCGGCTGGAAGCTGGCGGCGGTCGACCTGCCGGAGCGCGAGGTTCCGGCGGCCTGATCCTCACCCCGCCAGCGCGTCCCGCACGGCCTGCAGACCCGCCTCGGCCTTCGAGCCGTCCGGGGCGCCGCCCTGGGCGAAGTCGGGTTTGCCGCCCGCGCCCTGCCCGCCCATCGCGACGACCGCCGCCCGCGCCAGATCCGCGGCGTTCACCTTGCCGGCCATGTCCAAGGTCGCCGCGACGGTGACCGCCGCCTTGCCGTCGGTGACGCCGATCAGGGCGACGACGCCGGAGCCGACCTGCTTGCGGAAGTCCTCGGCCACGCCGCGCAGGCCCTTTCCGTCGACGCCGTCCAGCACGCGGGCGATCAGCTTGACGCCGCCGATCTCCTCCGGCGCCGAAGACGCGCCCGAGCCGCCGCCCAGCGCCAGCTGCCTCTTCAGCTCGGCGACCTGCTTCTCCAGAGCCTTGACCGAGGTCTGCAGGCCCTCGACGCGGGCGGTGACGTCCGCCGGCTGGACCTTGAAGTCGCGCGCCAGGCCGCGGGCGACCCTCGCCTGGCCTTCGACGTACAGGCGCGCGGCCTCACCGGTCAGGGCCTCGATCCGGCGCACGCCGGCGGCGATGCCCTGCTCGGCCACGATCTTGAACAGGGCGATGTCGCCGGTGCGGGTCACGTGGGTGCCGCCGCACAGTTCGACCGAATAGGGCTTGTTGTCCGTCGTCAGCGACTGGCCAAGCGTCAGCACGCGGACCTCGTCGCCGTACTTCTCGCCGAACAGGGCGATGGCGCCGGCCTCGATGGCCTCCTGCGGGGCCATCAGCCTGGTCTCCGCGGGGACGTTCTGGCGGATGACGGCGTTGACCTCGGCCTCGATCGCTTCCAGCTCGGCCTCGGTCACGGGGGCGCCGTGGCTGAAGTCGAAGCGGGCGCGCTCGGCGTCGACCAGCTGGCCCTTCTGCGCCACGGCGGCGCCCAGGACGTTCTTCAGCGCGGTGTGCAGCAGGTGGGCGGCGGAGTGGTTGGCGCGGGTGGTGCGGCGCTTTTCGGCGTCGACCCGCTGGGCCACCCGGGCGCCGATCGTCAGCGTGCCCGAGGTGATCTCGGCCGACAGGACGTGCAGGTCGCCGGCGTGCTTCTTGACGTCGATGACCTCGGCCGAGCCGCCCGGCCATTCCAGCGATCCGTGATCGCCCGCCTGGCCGCCGCTTTCGGCGTAGAAGGGAGTCGTGTCGAACAGCACTTCCACGATGTCGCCGGAGTTCGCCGCGTCCACCGCCGCGCCGTCCTTCATCAGGACCAGCACTTCGCCCGAGCCGTCGACGGCGTCGTAGCCGGTGAAGACCGTCGGTCCCAGCCGGTCGCGGATGGCCAGCCATTCGCCGGCGTTCGCCGTCTGGCCCGAGCCCTTCCAGTGCTCGCGCGAACGCGCGCGCTGTTCGGCCATGGCGTTCTGGAACCCGTCGACGTTGACGCCGAAGCCGCGCCGGCGCGCCTCGTCCTGCGTCAGGTCCAGCGGGAAGCCGTAGGTGTCGTAGAGGGTGAAGGCGGTCTGGCCGTCGAGCATGTCGCCGGCCTTCAACTCCCGGGCCGCGTCCTCGAACAGGCTCATGCCCTTGGACAGGGTGGTGCGGAAGCGGATCTCTTCCTGCCTCAGCGTGTCCTCGACGAAGGCCTGGGCGCGCTTCAGTTCGGGATAGGCCTCGCCCATCTCGGAGACCAGCGTCGGCACCAGCCGGTGCATCAGGGGCTCGGTCGCGCCCAGCAGGTGGGCGTGACGCATGGCGCGGCGCATGATGCGGCGCAGGACGTAGCCTCGCCCCTCGTTCGAGGGCGTCACGCCGTCGGCGATGAGAAAGGACGAGCTGCGCAGGTGGTCGGCGATGACGCGGTGCGACGGCGCCCGGTCGCCCTCGGCCTTCGTCCTCGTCGCCTCTTCCGAGGCCGCGATCAGGGTCTGGAACAGATCGGTGTCGAACACCGAGTTCTTGCCCTGGAGCACGCTGGCGATGCGTTCGAGGCCCATGCCGGTGTCGACGCTGGGTTTCGGCAGGGAACGGACGATCTCGTCGTTCTCCTTCTCGAACTGCATGAAGACGTTGTTCCAGATCTCCACGAAGCGGTCGCCGTCCTCGTCGGGCGAGCCGGGTGGGCCGCCGGGGACATGGTCGCCATAGTCCCAGAAGATCTCGGTGCAGGGGCCGCACGGACCGTTGTCGCCCATGGCCCAGAAGTTGTCCGAGCCGGCGATGCGGATGATCTTGTCGTCGCCGAAGCCCGTGACTTTCTTCCAGATCGCCGCCGCCTCGTCGTCGTCGACGTAGACGGTGACCAGCAGACGCTTCGGATCGAGGCCGAAGTCCTTCGTCACCAGCGACCAGGCGCGGTCGATCGCGTGGTCCTTGAAGTAGTCGCCGAAGCTGAAGTTCCCCAGCATCTCGAAGAAGGTGAGGTGGCGGGCGGTGTAGCCGACGTTGTCCAGATCGTTGTGCTTGCCGCCGGCGCGGACGCACTTCTGGGAGCTGACGGCGCGGGGCGACGGCGGGCGGGCCGCGCCCGTGAAGTAGTCCTTGAACGGCACCATGCCGGCGTTGACGAACAGCAGGGTCGGGTCGTTCTGCGGCACCAGCGGCGCGGAATGGATCTTCTGGTGCCCGTCGGCCTCGAAGAAGTCGAGGAAGGTCGAACGGATCTGCTTCAGGCTGGCCATGGTGTCGGACGCGCGTCAGGGGGAAGGATCGGGCGTCATATAGGGTTTCGACGGGTCGCGCATCATCTTGCCGCATGGCGGGCCGGGCCGGGCGGGCGTAGCCGGCGCGCATGGCCCAGCTGGACGTCTGGTTCGACGGCGACTGCCCCCTGTGCGTGCGGGAGATCGCCCTGATGCGACGGCTCGACCGACGCCGAGCCATCCGGTTTCACGATCTGGCCGACGGCACGGGCGGCTGCCCGATCGACCGGGGGGAGATGCTGGCCCGGTTCCATGCGCGGGAGGACGGGCGGCTGCTGTCGGGCGCGGCGGCCTTCGCCGCCATGTGGCGCGCGATCCCGCTGCTGCGACCGCTGGGGCTGGCGGCGCGGGACCGGCGGGTGCTGGCCCTGCTGGAGCGCGCCTACGTGGCCTTCCTCCGGATCCGGCCGCGGCTGCGGCGGCTCATGTTCGGGGGCTGACCACCGTTCGTGCGACCCAGGCGACGGGCAGGCCGACGCAGAGAACGTGGACGACCAGGCCCTGGAGGATGGGCCGGGCGCCGTCGGCGACGTCGAAGGGGGCCGCGGACAGGGGCACGACGATCAGGCTCATGACAGCCCAGGTCGCCACGCCGCAGACCACGCCGGCGAGCGGCCAGGACAGGTCGCGGATGAGGGAGACGCGCGGCGCCAGAACGACCCAGACCCCGGCGATGACCGCCATGAGGGCGTAGTGGGTCAGGGCGCCGAGCGCGGCGAACGTCCCGCCGCCCTCGAAGGCGGCCGGGCCGGCCCAGCCCGAGGCGATGGACTGCAGCACCGTCGCGGGTCCCAGATGAAGGTTCAGCAGGACGGCGGCCCCGAGGTCCAGCGTGCCGGCCAGAAGGGCGCCGAGGGCGACGGCGCGCAGCGCCGCGTCGCGGGATGTGGTCATGGGTCGCCCCTCCCCGGGGATCGTCGGTCGCGCAGGCTGGACCCGCGTCGCGCGGGGCGCAAGGGTCCCGCGAAGGCCGGACACGCGGAAGCTGTTTCGAGGGAGAATGGCCGCCTGACCCGGCGGGGGTCAGGCGGCCGGCTCCGGCCCGGCCCCCACGGGGTCGGGTGGCGGGTCGCGGGGACCCGGCCGGAGAAGCGGGGTGAAAGTGGGAGTCGAGAAAAAAAGACTCCCAAAACTTCCACCGGGGTCAGGCGTCGTCCTTGCCGGTAAGGACCGCGACGCTTCTTCCGTTTCGCGCCGAGGGCGCGATTTCCTCGCCTCAACGCCTTCGGCGTCCAGGCTCGACCCCACGGCGTTGCCCTCGCGGGGAGGAGACGTGGACCTCGTCAGCCTTCGAGATCCTGCCCCTCGTCGGGCTCGGGGGCGCCCATGAGCTCGTCGGCGATCTTGTTGGTCGACTGGCGCACCGCCTTCTCGATGGCCACGGCGACGTCCGGATTGGCCTTGAGGAAGTCGCGCACGTTCTCACGGCCCTGGCCGATGCGGGTGGAGTCGTACGAGAACCAGCTGCCCGACTTCTCGATCACGCCCGCCTTGACGCCCAGATCGATGATCTCGCCGATCTTGGAAATGCCCTCTCCGTACATGATGTCGAAGATGACCTCGCGGAACGGCGGGGCGACCTTGTTCTTGACCACCTTCACCCGGGTGGTGTTGCCCACCACCTCGTCGCGGTTCTTGATCGCGCCGGTGCGGCGGATGTCGAGGCGCACCGAGGCGTAGAATTTCAGCGCATTGCCGCCCGTGGTCGTCTCCGGGCTGCCGTACATCACCCCGATCTTGTGACGGATCTGGTTGATGAACAGGACGATGCATTTCGACTTGTTGATCGAGCCGGTCAGCTTGCGCAGCGCCTGCGACATCAGACGGGCCTGAAGGCCCGGCAGGCTGTCGCCCATCTCGCCCTCGATCTCGGCCTTGGGCGTCAGGGCCGCCACGGAGTCGACCACCACGATGTCCACCGCGCCGGAGCGCACCAGGGTGTCCACGATCTCCAGGGCCTGCTCGCCGTTGTCCGGCTGAGACACCAGAAGATCGTCCAGGTTCACGCCCAGCTTGCCGGCGTAGGTCGGATCCAGCGCGTGCTCGGCGTCGACGAAGGCGGCGACGCCCCCGGCCTTCTGGATCTCGGCGACGGTGTGCAGGGCCAGGGTGGTCTTGCCCGAGCTTTCCGGCCCGAAGACCTCGATCACCCGCCCCTTCGGCAGGCCGCCGATGCCCAGCGCCATGTCGAGGCCCAGGGAGCCGGTGGAGACGCTTTCGATCTCGGCCACCACGCCGGCCTTGCCCAGCTTCATCACCGAGCCCTTGCCGAAGGCGCGGTCGATCTGGGCGATCGCCGCCTCCAGAGCCCGCGCCTTGTCGCCGTCTTCCTTGCCCACCAGTTTCAAAGCCGCCTGTGACATCGCCTTCGTCTCCCTTGCCATGATTCCCGTCGTGGTTCGGGAGAGACCCGCCATGGACCCGCCCCCTGTTTCGTGAGGCGGACTATGTGCACGGTTTGTTCCGGTTGCCAATATGTTCTTTTCGGCGCCCCGGAGACTACGACCGAAACTGTCGCAGACCCGCACGCCGTATCCCGCTTGAGCCCCGCCACCCGCGCGTCGCATAAGGGCTGCATGGCCTTCGACATCGTCCCCCTGCAGCGTCTGGAGCGCGGATATCTGCAGGTCATGCGGATCAATGCGTTGATCGGTTGGGGACTGCTGGCGGGGCTGGCGGCGGCGGGGGAGTTCTTGCTTCGATCGCGGACGGGGTGGCCGTTCGGCGTGGTGTGGGGACCGGTCGCGGCGCTGGGGCTGCTGTCCGTTCTGGTGTTGGCGCCCGGGCGTTGGCGGCGATGGGGCTATGCCTTCACGGAGCGGGAGCTGCACGTCGCGCGGGGCTGGCTGGTGCGGGTGCACACGGTCGTGCCGGTGGCGCGGGTGCAGCACATCGACGTGAGCCAGGGGCCGCTCGAGCGCGGGGCGGGCGTGGCGACCCTGAGGCTGCACACGGCGGGCACGGAGGGCAGTCTGGTCACCCTGCCCGGCATATCGGCGGCGCGGGCCGAGGAGATCCGCGACGCGATCCGCGCGCGGATCGACGACGCGCCGTGGTGAAGCCCGACTCACCGGACGAGGCGGCGCCGCGCCGCCTGGACCCTCGCACCCTGCTGCTGCTGCCGTTCCGCGTCGGCTGGGGCTCGCTGATCCTCGCCCTGCCGGCCGTGTTGGGGTGGTCGCGGGGGGAAGGGTTCAATCCGGGGCTGCTGACGTTCGGGCTGGCGCTGTTCCTGATCGTGTCGATCGCGAGCGGCCTGCTGGGCTGGCTGACCTTCACCTATCAGGTCCTGCCTGACCAGGTCGTGATCGCGCGAGGTCTGCTGAACAGGTCGCGGCGGTCGATCCCGGCGGAGCGCATCCAGGACGTGTCGATCACGCGGGGCCCCGTGTCGCGGCTGATCGGTCTGGCGGAGGTGCGGCTGGAGACCGGCGGCGGGGAGAAGGACGAAGGCGTGCTCGCGAGCGTCAGCCTGGCGGAGGCGCGGCGTCTGAGGGAGGTCCTGCGGCGGCAGGCGACGGCGCCGGCGGCGGCCGCAGACGCGGCGGCGGGCGCGGTGGCTGTCGAAGACGAGGCGGTGCTGTTCAGGCTGGGGACCGGGCGGCTGCTGTTCCTGGGTCTGTTCAAGTTCTCCCTGGTGTGGATCGCGGCGATCTTCGGCCTGCTGCAGTACGGCGGAGAGCTGACGACCTACGACCTGGAATGGTGGATGGGGCGGCTGAGGGACGTGGTGGTCGAGGCGCGGCCGCAGGACGATCCCGGGTTCGGGCTTTGGATCGTGGGCGCGGCGATCGCCCTGGGTCTGGCGACCGGGGTCGGGCGGACGGTGCTGAAGAACTGGGGCTTCACCCTCACGCAGGACGAGCGTCGCTTCCGGGTGCGACGCGGTCTGCTGACGCGGTCCGAGGTGGCGGTGGCCCGGCGACAGATCCAACTGGGTCTGGTCGAGCACGGGCCGATCAGCGGCAGGCTGGGCTGGCGCGTGTTCAAGGTGCAGACCCTGGGGGGCGGCGGCGAGGCCTCCGGCATGCAGGAGCTGCTGCCGTTCGCGCGGCCGCGGGAGGTGACGCCGATCGTGGGCCTGGCCGGGCTGCCGCCGTTCCGGGAGGACGACCTGGCGGCGGTGTCCCCGGCCCACGCGGTGGGCGGACTGATCGGGTTCGTGGGGATCCCGGCCGTCCTGACCGGCGTCGCCAGCGTGTTCCTCTGGCCGGCCCTGCTGCTGCTTCCGCTGCTCGGGCTGGGTCTGGCGGTGGCCCTGCTGAGGCCGGGGCGGCACCGCTTCGCCGCGACGGAGGAGAGCGTGCAGGTGCGGCGCGGCGTGCTGGGGCGGCGCGACTGGACCGTGCCGCACGGCGCCGTGCAGACGCTGACGATGCGGCAGGGGCCGCTTCAGCGACGCCTGGGCGTGGCGACGGTGAGGATCGACACAGCGGCCGGCGGCGCGGCGGGCGGACCGCACGTCCACGACGTGGAGACGGCGCGGGGCGCCGCTTTCGTGGGCGAGGTCATGGCGCGGGTGCACGCCCTGCCGCCGCGCGTCCGGTCCCGGGCGACGGCGGGCGTCGACGAAGGAGCCTAGCCGACCTGCCGCGCCTCGGCCTGCGCCGGGCGGGCCTGGGTTCCCCAAACCGCGACGGCCGCCCCGGAAAGCAGCACCGCCGCGGAGAGGACCGCGAGGACGCGGGAGGCGTTGGGGGCCAGGGGACGCAAGGCCGTCAGGGCGAGCAGACCCAGGACGGCGAGCACGCCGGGCAGATCCATGCCGACGCCGAGGAAGACCGGGTGCGCCATGGCCAGCACCCAGCCGGCGGCGACCGCGCCGGTCAGGGCCACCACGATCGCGCCGCCCGCCCGCTCGAGCGCCGGGTCGAGGCGGGCGGCGACCGCCGCGGCCAGGGCCGCGGCCAGCACCGGCCAGGCGAACAGGAAAGCGGCGACGGGCGCGGCGACCTGGGCGATCAGGGCCAGCGTCCAGACCAGCGCCAGCAATCCCAGCCAGGCGGGCCATCTGCCGCGAGGGCCGGCGACGAAGGACAGGCCGATCCCGAGGACGGCGGCCCCCAGCAGGATCGGGTTCGCCCCCTCCCCCACCACGCCCGGAAGGGTCAGAAGGCCGACGAGTCCGGCCGTCGCCCGGCGGTCCAGCGCGGCCCGCCCGCCCAGCGCCAGCAGGGCGACGGCGAGGACGGCCAGACCCGCCCCGGCCTCCAGCCACGGCAGACGGGCCAGCAGGGCGTAGTAGGTCTCGGCGTCCTCGGCCCGGGCGGCCGACGGTCCGCCCAGAGCCCTCACGGCATGCGCGGCGACGACGCCGACCGAGAGGAACCACACCCCCTCCAGCGCCCCGCGCGCCACCTCGCCCCGACGGACGCCGCCACGACGCCCGAGGGCGATGAGGACGAAGGCGGCGAGCAGGGCCGCCGCGGCCAGAACGATCCAGCCCGCGGCCGGCGTCGTGACGACGACGAAGCGGCCGAAGACGTCGGCCCAGACGGCGTTCGTTCCGGCCCGCGGGAGGGCGTCGGCCGAGACCAGCAGGGCGGCCGTCTCCAGCGTCTGGGAGCCGATGTGCTGGACGCTGCCGCGGTCCAGATTGGCGGGCGTGGACAGGGGCGTGTGGTACTGCCCGGGGCGGCCGATGAAGGCGAGGTTCACCCCCTGCAGGCCGCGGTCGCGCGGCACGGTGAAGTCGGAGCCGTTCGGCATCAGCTCATAGACGAAGGCGGCGAGTGAGTTGGTGGTGACCCCGCCGTCGGGGCGGATGCGCGCGAACAGGGCCACGGTCTCCGCATTGCCCCTGCCGGTCTCGAACATCATGGCCCGGCCGCCGCCGCCGCGCGCCTCCAGATTGATCACGGCCCCGACCCGGTCGCGCAGCGGATCGCCGCCGAAGAAGCCGCGGGCGCCGTCGAGGTTCAGCTCCTCCGCGTCGGTGATCAGGACGATCACGTCGCGGGCGCGGGGGCCCCGGGCCTGAAGGGCGCGCACCGTCTCCAGCACGGCGGCCACGCCGGTCGCGTCGTCGGCCGCGCCGGGCGACCCGGCCACGCTGTCGTAGTGGGCCATCAGCAGCACCGCCGGCAGATCCGGGCGCGTTCCGGGCAGGACGCCGATCAGGTTGGTGACGCCCAGGCCGGTCGCGTCGACCTCCCAGCGCTCGAGCCGGCGCACCGCCGAGGGCGACAGGACGCCCTGACCCGTCGTCGGGGACAGGCCCAGCGCCCTCATGCGCGCCAGGAGGTGGTCGCGGACGCGCGCATGGGCTTCCGATCCCACGGGATGCGGTTCGGTGGCGATGATCCGCACGTCGGCCATGGCGCGTTCGGCGGAGAAGGCGGTCGCGGGGGCGTCGGCCCCGCGCGGCGCAGGCGTCAGACTGGCGAAGACGGCGAGCCCGAGCGCGACGAACGACGCAAGCGGCAACCAGATCCAGCGCGGCATCGGCCTCTCCCCCAAAGGTCGCGGGGCAGACTAGATCGCCTGACGGGCAAGCGTAAGGGTCAGGCGGCGCGGCGCAGGGCGCCGTGGGACTTCACGTACAGCCCCGGCCGGCCGGCGACGGGGCGGAAGGCGACGGTGTCGGAAGACAGGCTCTCGTCGGGACCGACGAAGAGACAGCCGTCGTCGGCCAGCGCCCGCTCCAGATTGTCGAGCGCCAGGGCGCGGCGCTGGGCGTCCATCGTGCCCAGCACGTGGCGGCAGAAGATCACGTCGAACCGGTCGCCGTCCGGCGCCGGCTCCAGCAGGTTGGCGCGCCGGACCTCGACGCGGTCGCGCAGATCCTGACGGGCGACCCAACGGTCCTCGTCGCGCACGAACCAGCGGATCATGGCCCGGGCCGACAGCCCGCGCTGGATCTCGAAGCCGGAATAGGCGGCGGCGCGGACGCGCTCCAGCGAGACGCGGTTCAGATCCGTGGCCAGCACCTCGGCCTCGACGCCCTTCTCGGCGGCGGCCATGGCCATGGACCAGGCCTCCTGACCCGTCGAGCATCCGGCGGACCACAGCCGGACGCGCCCGCCCGGACGGGCGGCCGAAAGGGCGGGCAGCAGCTGGTCGGCGAAGACGGCGAAGCCGTCGCGGTCGCGCCGGAACCAGGTCTCGGGGTCCAGCAGGGCCTCGATCACCGACCAGGCGGTGGAGGCGACGGGCTTGTCCCACAGGCCGGCCAGCAGGGCGGATGCGTCGTCGAAGCCTTCGCGCCGGGCCACGGGGGCGAGGCGGTGCTGCGCCAGCTTCATGCGGTCGCGGGCCAGACGCTGACCGGTGCGTCCGAGCACCAGGGCCTGCAGGCGCTCGAAGTCCTCGGGCGTCATGTCATGCCCGCCTCTTCGAACTTGGAGGCCAGAACCTCACCGTCGAACGGCTTCATGACGTATTCGTCGGCCCCCGCGGCGAGGGCCTCGGCGATGCGGTCGGGATCGGATTCGATGCTGCAGAACAGCACCTTGGGCCGGTCGCCCTGCGGCAGTCCGCGCAGGCGGCGCAGGAAGGTCAGACCGTCCATGACCGGCATGTTCCAGTCCAGCAGGACGACGTCCGGCAGGGCGGCGGAACAGCTGGCGAGGGCCTCGGCGCCGTCGGCGGCCTCGTCGACCTCATAGCCCAGGCCCTCGACGATCCGGCGCGAGACCTTCCGGATGATCCGGCTGTCGTCGACGATCAGGCAGGTGCGGGGGTCCAAGGGCGGCGTCCGAATCGACGGTGGGCGCGATTTTGCGAGGCTCCCCCATGATCGCCGCGCGCAAGTTAACGAGTGGTTGGAACTCAGTCCTAAGCGACGTTAGTCATGCCGTCGGCGGTCAGACCGGAAGGTCGGCGGCCAGCCGGACGCGGCCCTCGTCGGCCTGGACCTCCAGAGTGCCGTCCAGGCGCTTCACGGCCAGCCACAGCCAGTGCGGCTGGATCCACTGGCCCGGAAGACCTTCCTCGAGCGGTCGGCCGGCCAGGCCCGCCGCCGCCTCGGGCTTCAGCCGGGCGCGCGCGCCCGCGGCGACGCCCTCGATCTTCAGCCGATCGCCGTCGACGCGGGCCGACACCGTCGCCTCGCCGCCGGAGGGCAGGGCCCCCATGGTCATGTAGGCGAGGTTGAGCAGGACCCGGGCGGACGCCCTGGGAAGGCTCGACGGTTCGACGTCCCAGACCAGGGCCGCGCGCCCGCCGTCGGTCAGGTCCCGGACCAGCTTCTCCAGCGTCTCGCCGGTGAAGGTCTCGGCCGATGAGGCCGCGCCGAAGGCCACGCGGGCGAAGTCGACCACAGCGAGCAGGCGGGTCGCGCTCTGGCGGATCAGGGCCAGGGCGTCGTCGCGCATGTCGTGGGCCGACGGATCCTCCAGCAGGTCCAGCCCCTGCGACACGGCGCCGGCGGGGCTGATGAAGTCGTGGCACAGCTTGGCGGCGACGAGGGCGGCCAGCTCGGTTTCGTCGCGGTCGGCGAAGGCGTCTGTCATGGCGCCGAAGCTGGCCTGATTTGGCCCTTCGCGGGAAGGGGTCCGATGGGCTAATCCCCGGCGATGACCGCCGCCCCCTCCCCGCTCGACGCCCTGTCCGCCGGAACCCTGATCGACGCGCTGGCGGAGATCGCGGAGGCGGCCGCGGCGGTGATCCGGCCCTACTGGCGCAACGCGGTGGTCGCCGACGCCAAGGCCGACGACAGCCCGGTGACCCGCGCCGACCGCGATGCCGAGGCGCTGATCCTGGAGCGGCTGACCGCCCCGTGGCCCGACGTGCCGGCGGTGGCGGAGGAGGCGTCGGAGGCCCACGGGCGCCCCGAGAGGGCGCCGGAGCTGTTCTGGCTGGTCGATCCGCTGGACGGCACGCGCGGCTTCGTGCGCGGCGACGAACACTTCACGGTCAACATCGCCCTGATCCACGGCCGCCGCCCCGTGGCGGGCGTCGTCACGGCGCCGGCGCTGGACGTGACGTGGGCCGGCGGACCGGGCGGCGCCGTTCGGCGGCGCGCCGGCGGCGCCTGGGAGTCGATCCGGGTGCGGCCTCGCCCGGCGGTCGCCCTGGCCCTCATGAGCCGCGGCGTGAAGCCCGAGGACGCGGCGAAGCTGGCGGAACTTCACGGCTGCGTCGAATGGCGGGGCGAGGACAGCTCGCTGAAATTCTGCCGCATCGCCGAGGGCGACTGCGACGTCTATCCGCGCACCGGGCCGACGTCCGAGTGGGACACGGCGGCGGGACAGGCGGTGCTCGAGGCCGCGGGCGGACGCGTGCTGGGTCCGGAGGGCGCGCCGCTGGCCTATGGCAAGCCGGGGTTCATGAACGGCGCCTTCACGGCCTACGGAGCCTGAGCCTCAGAGGCTGAGGAGGGCCTCGGCCTGACGGGCGAGGAGCGGGCAGCCCTCCTCGGTCGCCACCTCGACGGCCGTGGCCAGCATCAGGCCGGTCTCGCCCGAGGGGGCGTCGCACAAGCGCGCGCGGGCCAGGGCGACGCGGGCCAGACCGATCTGGTCGGCGGCCCAGTCCAGCGGCGCGCCCGGCACGGAGACACGACGTCGCAGCTCGGCCTGAAGCGCGTCCAGCGCGGCGGGATCGCCGGCGGCCTCGGCCGCGGCGACGCGGTCGGCGGACAGACGCTCTCGCGCGAGAGCGCCCAGCACCAGACCGGGGCCGGCCGACCGGCACAGAGCCTCGACCGCGACCAGCCGCGCCGCGCCCGTGCCGGACGCCAACTGCACGGCGCACCAGTCCAGCGGGCTGTGATCCGGCGTGAACTGGTCGCCGGCGGCTTCCAGCATGGCGCGGGACTGTTCCCGCGCGGGGGCGTCGTCAGCGAGGGCCGCCAGCGCCGACAGGCCCGAGGCGCTCAGCGCGAGCGCGCGGGCGCGGGTCAGGGGTCGGCGATCGGAAGAGGACGCCTCCACGAGGGCGAACAGATCCCGCCCCGCCTGATCCAGCAGGCGGGCGTCGCGCTGGGCGATGCCGGCCTCCAGCGTCAGCCCCGCGCGGTCGAGCCGGACGGCCTCGGCCAGCGGGTCCGCCGACCCGGCCAGACCGTGAACGGCGAGGTCCAGCAGCGCCGCGGCCTCCAGCAGGCGGACAGGTCGACCGTCCAGCCGCGCCTTGCGGGCCGAAATTCGGGCGTGAACGGCGACGGTGGCCTGTCGGCCGGAGTCGCGGGCGATCAGCTCCGCCGCCTGATCCAGCAGGGCGGGTCGGCCGTACAGATCGAACCGCAACAGGCAGGATTGGGCCAACGCGCAGCGGGCTTCTTCCATGCGGCCCGCGGCGTGGGCGGCGCGCGCGGCGTCCCGGGCGGCGTCGTCGGCGTTGTCGAGAGCATCCCTGCGGCCGGTGCGGGCGGCGAGTTCGCGCCACAGGGCGGCGGCGATCAGCCATGCCTGATCGGGCTTGGCGCACGAGGTTCGGCCGGCGTCGATCGAGGCGCGGCGGGCCTCGGCCTCGACCAGTTCGACGCCGATCAGCTCCAGCCAGCCCAGATCCTCGCGGTCGCGCTCCCGACCGAACAGCCTCCGCAGATCCTTGCCGAACTCGAACATGCCGCCTCCTGGCGCGTCCCGGAACGGGACCGTGACTCCGTCTGTTTCGACCCACAAGCAAATGCGTGGCCGCGGGATGGGTTCGCCCCTTGCGGCCCACCGCCCGCCCCCTATCTGCATCAGCACCTGTTGCTGGAGCAGAACCGATGTCCTCCCCCCTTTTCGAACCGATCGCCCTCGGCGCGCTGGACCTGAAAAACCGGGTCGCCATGGCGCCCATGACCCGCAGCCGCGCCGGAGCGGGCGAGGTGATCAACGTCACCGCCGCGACCTATTACGCCCAGCGCGCGGGCGCGGGCCTGATCATCTCCGAGGCCACCCAGATCAGTCGGTCGGGTCAGGGCTATCCCAACACGCCGGGCGTCTTCACCGAGGACCAGGTCGCGGGCTGGAAGGTCGTGACCGACGCGGTGCATGCCGCGGGCGGCCTGATCGTCGCCCAGCTTTGGCACGTGGGGCGGGTATCCCTGCCCGACTATCAGCCCGACGGCGGCGCGCCGGTCGGGGCCTCGTCGATCGCGGCCGAGGGTCAGGCGATGAAGCCGGACTTCTCCATGACGCCCTTCGTCACGCCGCGCGCGCTGACGGAAGCCGAGATCGAGGGCGTGTTGGCCGACTATGCCCACGCCGCGCGGCAGGCCAAGGCGGCGGGCTTCGACGGGGTCGAGCTGCACGGAGCCAACGGCTATCTGGTCGATCAATTCCTGCGCGACGGCTCGAACCGCCGCACGGACCGCTGGGGCGGGCCGGTGGAGAACCGCGCGCGCTTCCTGGTGGAGGCGACGCGCGCCCTGGTCGACGTCTGGGGTCCGGAGCGGGTGGGCGTGCGCCTGTCGCCGACCGGGACCAGCAACGGCATGTCCGATTCCGACCCGGCCGCCACCTTCGGCCACGCGGCCGCGGCGCTGAAGCCGTTCGGCCTGGCCTTCCTGCATCTGATCGAGGCCGAGCCGCCTCATCCCATGGCGGGACCGGAGGGCTCGCCCCGTCTGGCGCGCGCCCTGCGCGAGGCCTTCGGCGGGCCGGTCATGCTGAACGGCGGCCTGACCCGCGCGACGGCCGAAGCGGCCGTGGCCGATGGCCGCGCGGATCTGGTCAGCGTCGGCATCCCCTTCCTCGCCAACCCCGATCTGGTGGACCGCTGGAAGACGGGCGCCGACCTGAACCCCGCCGACCGCGCCACCTTCTACGGCGGCGGGGATGCGGGCTACATCGACTACCCGACCCGGGGTCAGGCGGCGCAGGCCGCCTGACGCCTCAACGGGCGCGGATCACCCGGGCGAAGCGCCGCCGGGGATGGTCCGCGCCGACCAGGTCCCGGTCGCGCCGCGCGATCAGGTCCTCCTTGACCGGGACGGGCTCCAGTCCCGCGAAGCTGCGGTAGACCGCCATGGCGATCGCCGCGGGGATCGGCAGCATCAGCGCCGCGATGAGGAAAAGCGGCGGCCAAAGGATGCCGAGCACCAAAGGGGCCAGGAAGCCGACTCCGGCGTAGGCCCAGGTCTCGGTGCGCTTCAGCCCGCGCAGGGCATAGTGGCCCGCGAGCATGCAGACGGCGATCGGCACGGCGCCGATGACGGCCATGGCGACCATCTCCAGCCCGGCGTAGTCCACCATCGACCCGGCGCGCTGCAGCGCGGCCCGGCCGCTCAGGTCGGCGATCTGCGTCACCTCGAAGACGATGGTGAACGCGCCGCGCGCCAGCCCGAACACGATGCCGCCCAGCACCGCGGCCAGCAGCATCAGCGGGATGGAGGTCCGGACCTGCGTCGGCCCTGCGAAATAGTCGACGCCGCCCTGGGTGAAGGCGTCCATCTTCGCCTCCTGATCGGAAGTGACGCCCGCGATGCGGGCGCGCAGTCCGTTCAGGTCCTCCGCGTCGTCCACCTCCCAGCCCGCGCGCCAGGCGTAGAGGAAGCCGAAGGCCGCGCCGATGGCGAAGGGGATGATCAGGCCGATCACGCCCTGACCGCTTCCGAACACGACCGCCAGTCGCGTCGGTCCCTTGAAGCACAGATACATGGCGACCAGGCTGATCCCGCCCCAGACGGCGTAGGCCCAGCGCTCGCCGACGTTCCGGCCGCGCATCGCGAAGTGGCCCAGTGCGAACAGGCCGACATACATCGACGCCCCCGCCGCCAGCCAGATCAGCAGGCGATCATAGGTCCGCAGGGGGTCCGGCAGGTCCAGCAACCCGACCTTCAGATGCCCGAACATGAAGGCCGCCGCGAAGGCGAAGGCCAGGAACAGGGCGTAGGCGTCCGTGCGGATGCGCGGCATGGGGGAACTCCGGAACTGTCCCCAGCCCCATCGCCGCGACGCGCTTAAGGGCCGGTGCAGGCGATGGGTTAACGCCTACCCCCGCTCCTTCGTCTTCATGAAGCGGACCTTCGGGAAGCGCTCGCCGACGTAGCCCGTCTCCCAGCTCGACTTCGCCAGGAAGACGGGAGCGGCGTCGATGTCGGTGGCCATCTGGGGGCGGTATTTGCCCATGAAGTCGTCGAGGTCGGCCTTGTCGCCCGCGATCCAGCGGGCCTCGGCGTAGGGGCTGGGTTCGAAGACGACGTCCAGGCCGTACTCCTCGCCCAGACGGTCGGCCATGACCTCGAACTGCAGCTGGCCGACGGCGCCGACGATGAAGTCGCTGCCCAGCTCCGGCCGGAACAGCTGGGTCACCCCCTCTTCGGCCAGACCTTCGAGAGCCTTCTTCAGGTGCTTGGCCTTCAGCGGATCCTTGACCCGCACGCGCTGCAGGATCTCGGGCGCGAAGTTGGGCAGGCCGGCGAAGCGGATCAGGCCGCTTTCCGACAGGCTGTCGCCGACGCGCAGCACGCCGTGATTGGGGATGCCGATGACGTCGCCGGCATAGGCCTCCTCCGCCAGTTCGCGGTCGGAGGCGAAGAACATGATGGGGCTGTTCACCGACAGCGACTTGCCGGTGTTCTGCACCTTCAGCTTCATGCCGCGTTTGAAGCTGCCGGACGCCATGCGGAACATGGCGATGCGGTCGCGGTGGTTGGGGTCCATGTTGGCCTGGACCTTGAAGACGAAGCCGGTGACCTCGGTCTGGCCCGGCTCGACCACGACGTCGACCGGCCCGGGCGCGTTGCGGGTTTCCGGCGGGGCCTCCTTGCGGGCCTTGAGCGCCCTCGGCGGCGGAGCCCAGTCGGCGATGGCGCGCAGCAGCTCCTCGATGCCGAAGTGGCGGAGCGCCGATCCCCACAGGACGGGCGTCATGTGGCCCTCCAGGAAGGCCTGACGGTCGAAGGGCTTGTAGCCGCCTTCGACCAGCTCCAGAGCGTCGGTCAGGTCGGACTGTTCGGCCCCTTCGAAGAAGGCCGCGGCATCGGCCAGCGGCAAGGCGGCGGGGTGATCCGGGTCCTCATCGGACCCCGCGACCTTGCGGGCATAGGGCTGGAACCTGCCGGTGCCGACCTGAACCATCCCGCGCAGGCGGGCGCCGCTCTCGGCCGGCCACCAGATGGGCGAGGGGTCCAGCTGCAGGCGGCCGGCGATCTCGTCCAGCAGGGCCATCGGGTCCTGGGCCTCGCGGTCCAGCTTGTTGATGAAGGTGATGATCGGGATGTCGCGCAGGCGGCAGACCTCGAACAGCTTCAGCGTCTGCGGCTCGATGCCCTTGGCGGCGTCCAGCACCATGATGGCGCAGTCGGCGGCCGTCAGCGTGCGGTAGGTGTCTTCCGAAAAGTCCTCGTGGCCCGGGGTGTCGAGCAGGTTGAACATCCCGCCCTCGAACTCGAAGGTCATGACCGAGGCCGAGACGGAGATGCCGCGCTCCTTCTCGATCTTCATCCAATCCGAGCGCGTGCGCCGGTTCTCGCCCCGCGCCCGCACCGCCCCGGCCGCGCGGATGGCCCCCCCGGCCAGCAGGATGTGCTCGGTCAGCGTGGTCTTGCCCGCGTCGGGGTGGGCGATGATGGCGAAGGTCCGGCGGCGGCCGGCCTCCTCGGCGAGGGTGAGTTTCGACATGGCGGCGGGCCATAGCCCGAACGCCGCCTCAAGTCACATGCCCTGGACCAGATGCAGGATGTTGCCGTCCGGATCCTTGAACCAGACCATCCGCGCGTCGCCGGCGATGTGGATGCCGTCCACGTAATCGGTTCCGGGGAAGTCGTATCGCTCGAACGTCACGCCCCTGCCCCGCAGGTCGGCGACGACGTCCTCGATGCCGCCGTCGACCGGCCAGACCAGGGCGTTGGCCCTGTTGGTGCCCGCGAACTCCGACACGTAGAGCGTCAGGCGGGTCGACCCGGTGCGGTACGCGAGCATGTCCTCTTCGCCGTCGGCGGCGTCTTCGATCAGTCCCAGGGTCTCGCCGTAGAAGCGGCGGGCGCGGTCCAGATCGGACACGGCGAGGATGGGCCGGGCGTCGAGGTCTTTCAGCATGGCGGTCTCCTTCCGACGGAAGGGGAGCGCCGGGGGTCCGTCGCGGGTTCCCCTCAGCCGCCGCAGACGCGCTCCAGATCCGGCTTCTCGACGCGCCCGCCCTTCATGACGAAGCGCACGTCCTTCAGGGCGTCCAGACCTTGCGTCGGGTCCAGCGGCACGGCGATCAGGTCGGCGAAGGACCGGGGCCGCAGCACGCCCAGCCGGTCGTCTCCCAGCATGCGGCCGGCGTTCCACGTCGCCGTCTGCAGCGCCTCTCCCGGGGTCATCCCGGACTCGACGTAGGCGGACAGGGTGGCGCGGGAGCCCTGACCGCGCCCGGGGCCGTAGGGCATGTAGAGATCGGACCCCATGGCGATGGGCACGCCCAGCCGGTGGGCGCGCGAGAAGCGGTCGCGCGGCGCCGACAGCATGCCCTCGATCTCCTCCACCGGCGGGCGCGGCGTCCAGCCGGCGCTGAACTCCTGCGCCATCTCCAGCGAGGGGTCGGTGGGGACCAGATAGACCCCCTTCTGCGCCATCAGCCGCAGGGTGTCGTCCGAGACCTCGTAGCCGTGCTCGATGGAGGTGACGCCGGCCAGGACCGCCTCGCGGATCGCCGCGTCGGAGGTGGCGTGGGCCGCGACCGGAACGTCGTGGCGTCGCGCCTCGTCGACGATGGCCTCCAGCTCCGCCACCGACAGGCGGGTGCGCTGGGGCGTCGCCTCGGGATAGACCTTGATGACCCAGGCCCCGGCCGCGATGGCCTCGCGCACGGCCGCGCGGGCGTCGTCCACGCCCGTGACGATGCGGTACTCGGCGCCGACCAGGTGGTGCGGGTCGTGCGGCATCGGCTCCATCTGGCCGCCGGCCGGCGCCAGTCCGGGACCGGAGCCGTACAGGCGCGGTCCGGGGACCCGACCCTCGGCGAAGCCGCGCGACAGCTGCAGGTCCAGAAAGCGGCCGGAGTTGCCGAGGTCGCGGATGGTGGTGAAGCCGGCGTCCAGATAATCGCGACCGCGCCGGGCGCCGGACAGGGCGCGCAGGGCGTCGCCCTCGATCCCCGCGTCGATCGCGGCGACCTGGCCGAGCGGCTGACCCTGCGCCTGTTCCATCAGGATGTGGGTGTGGCCGTCGATCAGCCCGGGCAGGACCGAGCAGCGCGACAGGTCCACCACCGTGGCGCCCTCCGGAACGGCCAGGCCCTGCCCCACCTCCACGACCTGGTCGCCACGGATCAGAAGGTCGCGGGGGCCGACCATGCGACCGGCCTCGGAGTCGAACAGGTTTCCGGCGCGGACCAGCAGCGCGGGCCCTTGCGGCCGGCGCTGCTGGGCCTCGGCGGCTGTGGCGAGGCAGGCCGCGGCCAGGGCGGCGAGGGCGGTGAGGGTGCGGGTCATCATGGCTCCGAAGGCGTCGGAGGAAGAGGCCCGGCGTCAGGCGGACGGATGCGCCGGGACGGATGAATTCGCGGTAAGCTTGGCCGACCCGTCAGATCGGCATCCGCATGATCTCCTGGTACGCCTGGATCACCTGGTCGCGGACGGCCATGACGGTTTCGAGCGAAGCCTCGGCTGAGCTGACGGCGGTGACGACGTCGATCAGGCTGCCCTGACCCTGCACGGCCATGGACATCTGGGTCTCGGCGGCGCGGGTCTGTTCGACCGCGCCCTTCATCACGCCGTCCAGAATGGCCCCGAATTCCGAGCCGCCGGCCGGATCCATGCCGCCCGCCCCCCCGACGGCGGCGCCCGACTGGACCGACTGGTAGGCCTTGATGGCGGCCATGGGGTTCATCGATCAGTCCTCATCGCTTCAGGATGTCGAGGGTGCGCTGCTCCATGGCGCGCGCCGTCTCGATGACGTTCAGGTTGGCCTCGTAAGCCCGCTGCGCCTCGCGCATGTCCATGGCCTCGACGAGGGTGTCGACGTTGGGCCGCAGGACATAGCCCTCGGCATCGGCCGCAGGATGGTTGGGATCGTAGTCCCGGCGGAACTGGCCCGGGTCGGCGCGGACCTCGGCCAGGGCCACGCCGGTGGCGCCGTCCACCTCCCGCGCCCGGAACACCGGCACCTGCCGGCGATAGGGCTGACCGCCCGGCGCGTCGGAGGTCGAGTCGGCGTTGGCGATGTTCTCGGCGATCACGCGCATGCGCGACTGCTGCGCCTTCAGGGCGCTGGCGGCCACGGCCATGGTGGTGTTTCGGGGCGGGATGGGATCAGGCACGGGTCAGCCCTCCTCAGCGGCCGGGCGGCCGGGCGGCCATGCGCAGGAGCGACATGGACTTCTGGTACAGGCTGATGGCGGCGTCGTAGGCCATGCGGCTCTCGGCCATCTTCAGCATCTGCTCCTCGACCACCACGGCGTTGCCGTCGAGCGTGGTCTCGGAATCGGGACTGTCCTGCACGGCGAAGCGTGCGGGCGGGTTCGCCGGCGCCATGTGGGACGCCGAGGTGCGGGTCATCTGCACTCCGCCCGAGTTGCGCAGGGCCGAGGCGAAATCGGTCGGCTGGCGCAGGTCGCGCGCCATGTAGCCGGGGGTGTCGGCGTTGGCGACGTTCTGGGCGATGACGCGCTGGCGCTCGTCCAGCCAGGTCAGCCGGCCCTTGATCTGGTTCAGCAGCGGCAGGTCGGCGATCGACACGGCCGTTTCCTTTCGCGACGCGGGCGGAGGCGCCCGAGCGAAATCGTGACCGGTCGTGGTTAATCAAAGGTTTTCTAAACCGGCCGTTAACCCTGATCCTTAACGATCCGGGGCGATGGATTTCCTCGACCTGCTCCGCGCCGTGTTCGGCCTGGCCTTCACCCTGGGCCTGATCGGGGGCGCGGCGTGGGCGGCGCGGCGCTATGCGCCGCAGCTTATGGCCAAGCTGTCGGCCCAGCGCGGCGAGCGGCGCATGCAGGTGATGGAGACGCTGGTCCTCGATCCCGCCCGCCGTCTGGTGCTGGTGCGGATCGACGACGAGGAACGGCTGCTGCTGCTCGGCGAAGGCAAGGAACTCATCGAGCCGCGGAGCGCTGGCAAGTGAAGCTGCTGGGCATGCCGACGCGCGCGGAGCTGAAGCGCGCCGCCCTGCTGTCGCTGTGCGCCACCCTGGCCTGCCTGATCTGGCCGCTGGGCGCGCTGGCGCAGGAGGTGGCGCAGGCGCAGGCGGCGGCCGGGTCCTCGGCCATCAACGTGGATCTGGGCACAGGCGCCGGTCTGACCACGCGGGTGGTTCAGCTGGTCGGCCTGATGACGGTGCTGAGCCTGGCGCCGTCGATCGTCATCATGACCACCAGCTTCGTCCGCATCGTGGTGGTGCTGTCGTTGCTGCGGACGGCGCTGGGCATGCAGCAGTCGCCGCCGAACGCCGTGCTGGTGTCGCTGGCCCTGTTCCTGTCGGCCATCGTCATGGCCCCGACCTGGCAGGACGCCTATGATTCGGGAATCAGGCCGCTGATGGATCAGCAGATGGAACTGCCGCAGGCGTTCGATCTGGCCGCCGATCCGGTCAAGACCTTCATGCTGGGCCAGGTCGACCGGGGCGACCTTGAACTGTTCACCCGACTGTCGAACATCGAGGTTCCGCCGACGGCCCAGGACCTGCCCCTGCGGGTGGTCGTTCCGGCCTTCATGATCAGCGAGCTGAAGACCGCGTTCGAGATCGGATTTCTTCTTTTCGTTCCGTTTCTTGTGATCGATCTGGTCGTGGCGAGCGTGCTCATGTCCATGGGCATGATGATGCTGCCGCCGGTGGTCGTCTCCCTGCCCTTCAAGCTCATCTTCTTCGTGCTGGTGGACGGCTGGAGACTGGTGGCCGGCAGCCTGGTCGAGAGCTTCCAGAGGGCGTCGGGCGGAGGGTGAATCCCCAGCCCGTGGGGCTTTCAGCGCCGAACACGCTTGCCAAGCGAACGAAAAGCGGCGTCAATCCGTCCGTCGTCGCCCAGTCGGGGCGGCAGAAAATCGGAAACGACCCAACATGACCACTCAAGCCGAACTGATCGCCGCCGTCGCCAAGGACGCGGGCGTGTCGCAGGCCGACGCCGGCCGCGTGCTGACCGCCATCGTCGACAACATCCACAAGTCGCTGAAGTCCGGCGGCGACGTGCGCATCTCGAACCTGGGCGTGTTCGACACCGCCGCCCGCGCCGCTCGCGAAGGCCGCAACCCGGCCACCGGCGCGACCATCAAGATCGCCGCCTCGAAGGCCGTGCGCTTCCGCGTGTCGAAGCCGCTGAAGGACGCGGTCAACAAGTAAGCCGTTCGGCTTCTTGAGAGATCAGGCCCCTGCGGGGGCCGGACGGGCGGGCGGAGCGGCGGGCGTCGCTCCGCCCGTCTTCGTTTGGGCCGCCGGCGTCTGCTCACGAAACCTCGCCCGCGCGCCCTCGACCCAGCCGGTGAAGGTGTTGGAGCTCTGGATCGCCGCGGCCAGCCCGGACGGCGACGACAGGGTCAGCGGGTCGTACAGGGCGATGCGCAGGGCGTCGGGACTGCGCGCCTTCTCCACGAACGGCGCGTAGCGCTGGGCCAGCCGGGACAGGCCGGCGTCGTCCTTGCCCAGCGAGTAGCCGACCCCGGCGCGGATCAGGCGGGTCTCGTCCGCGGCCGACAGGGGCGTGGCCGCGTCGAGGTGGCGGTCGCCCAGAAGGCGCTCATACAGGGCCCCGGCGCCGGCCCAGGTCTCCTGTTTCCACAGAACTTCGGCCCGGACCTCCAGCGCGGCCGGAGAGGCGTCGTCCCCCAGCACCTCCAGCGCGTGATCGAATCGGCCGAGGTCCATCAGGGCCCGGGCCTCCAGAGCGCGGCGCTCCGCGTTGAGGGCGGAGGGCAACAAGGTGGTGCGGCTGGACCAGATGGCCTGCAGGGCCGCCTCGGGCTGGCGGTCCATCAGATAGACGGTGGCCAGATCGGTGGCGACGACGGCCCTGGCGACGCCGTCCAGACGCTGGTCGACCTGGTATTTCAGCAGCTCGGCGGCCTGATCCAGCAGGTCGACGTCCACCAGCCGGCGGGCCAGGCGGCGCACCATCTCGTCGCCGTCGGCGCCGATCGGCGTCAGTTCGCGGAAGTCGTAGAACAGACCCAGCGCCTGGATCGGCTGAAGGCCGTCGGCGCCGCCCTCGAGGAACAGCATGCGGAACGCGGCCTGCACGTCGGCCTGCAGCTCGATCCCGCCGGGCATGGTAGCCATGCGGGGCCCGGCCGCGCGCAGGGCGGTCAGGGCCTCGCGATACAGGCCCTGCGAAAGGTAGAGCCGGCCGAGCGTGCGGATCACCTCCAGCTCGGTCGCGTCGCCGCGCCAGCGCCAGCGCAGGGTCTCCAGTTCGGCCGCCGCGTCCTTCGCCGGCATGACGCCCCGCGCCAGACCGATGCGGACCACGCCGAGGCGGGCGGGCACGGCCACGGCGTCCAGGGGCGCCTTGCCGACCGCGGCGAAGACGGCGGACGCCTTGTCCAGCTCGCCCGTCCGTTCGAACAGCCGGGCCTGAACGAGCCGGATCTGCAGCTGCTCGGCGGCGCCGATCGGCTGGCTGAGCGCATAGGCCAGAAGGGCGCGCGCCGCCTCGAGGTCGCCAAGCTCGATGGCCGCGAGGGCGTGAGCGCAGCCGAAGCGCGCGCGCCATTCCGGCGGGAATGCGTCGACGACGCCGGCGGCGGCGGCGAACTGGCGGCGCGCCTCTTCCCAATCGCCGCGCCGGCTGGCGATCAGCCCCAGCCAGGCCTTGGCCGAGGGGTCACCGGAGATGGCGGCGCCGGACAGGTCGGCCTGGGCCTCGTCGAGCCGGCCGACGGACACACGTGCGGCGGCGCGCAGGCCGCGCACCTCCGGCTCGCCCAGCATGCCGGGCTGCGTCTCGACGAGGGCGTTCAGGACGCCGAGAGCCTCATAGCCCAGACCCGAACCGACCAGGAACCGGGCGTAGGCGAGGCGTTTCTTCGCCGGAGCGCGCGGGTCTGCGGCGGCGTCGGCGCCTTCCTCCGCGGCCTCGGCCTGGAGCTTGCGGTGGCGGGCCAAGAAGCCCCCGTCGTCGGACGCCTTCCAGTTCTCGAGGATGAGCGCGGGGTTCGGCGCCTTGCGCGGCGCCTCGTCCGCGGGGGCGTCGGCCGCCTCCAGCAGGGCCGCCGGCGACGACAGGATCAGGCCGCGCGGGCGCGAGACGACGACCAGGTCGCCGTCGGCGACGATGCTCAGGTCATCGGCCAGGGTCTCGATCGCCAGCCCCTGCGCGGTCGGGAGGACGTGCAGGTCGACGGTGCGGCGCCGCTGGGGAAACCCCTTTGCCGGTCCGACGGCCGTGACGGCGGCGAAGCGGTCGCCGACCACCGGATCCGTCAGCCAGATCGCCCGGCCGGAACCCGCCATGTTGAACGCCAGCGCCGGCTCGCCGGACGGATCGCGGTCCACCCTGACGCCGCCCGCAGGCGTCGCCCCCCCGCCGATCCTCACCGTCCAGGCGCCGCCGTCGGCCGAAGCGGAGACGGTCAGGGCCTTGGGCGCCTCCAGGCGCAAGGCGACGTAATCCGGCCCGGCCGCCCATCGCGCGCCCTTCGCCGGGCCCAGGTCCGCGGCGTCGGCCAGATCCAGCTTCGCCGCGCCGTCGAACACCACCCAGACGGCGTCGCCGCGCCGGAAGACGGCGGCGCCGACCGACCGGGGCCAGTCGAACCTCAGCGTGAGCGCGGTCGCCGTCGCTTCGGTCCGCACGCCGACGGTCGGAACCGCCGCGTCCGCCTGCGTCTCTCCGGCGGCCCGTTCGGGCGCGCGGCCGGGCGCGTACAGGTTCAGGAAGACGGCGCCGTCGGCCATGCCGGTTCGGGCTTCGGCGCCCTCGGCGAGGGTCAGGATCAGTTCGGTGCCGCCCTGCACCGCCCGCGTTTCGACGGACTCGACTCCGGAGGGCGGATCGACCTTCAGGCGCGAGACGTCGGGCGCGGCGGTGGTGCCGATGCGAACCACGACGCGCCGGCCGTCGACGGTGACCCGCGACCGCGCCCCGACCACGCCCGCGAACTCGACCCGGGTGTAGTCCTCCGCCGCGCCGATGCGGATGGCGACGGGGTCCATGGAGGCCGGCTGGTATTCCTGCGCCAACGGCAGAACCGGCGACAGGGCCACGGCCCCGGCCGCGGCCAGGGCCACGGTCGAGTTCAGGACCCGGCGGGAGGTGCGGCGCGCGGACATGCGCGCGCACCGTGGCCCGCGCGCGGTTTCATCGCGGTTAACGGAGGGTGACCGCCGGCCTCAGGCGCGGCGGTACAGTCGACACCTGCCGCAGACGAGATGGCCCGGCTTGCTGCGGCTGTAGCGGAACAGGTGCGCGCAAAACGGCCGTTTCAGCAAATTCTTGAGAGCATTTCGGCCCTCGCGGGCCAATCTTGTGCGCTCGCCGCCGACGTTCGTCAACCATCGTTACCCGGAGTTGTTGCGGCGCAACATCGACACAACCCGCCCCGCGACATCTCGTCCGAAGGCTTGCGGAGCGAGCCCGCCGGGCGCACCTGACGGCCCATGACCCAACCGACCCCCGTCGCCCCCGAGAGCGCTTTGAGGCGCGGGTTGAGATGTCGCTGCCCGAGGTGCGGAGAAGGCCCGCTGCTGCGCGGCTTTCTGAAGATCCGCGACTCCTGCCCCGCGTGCGGCCTCGATTACGGCTTCGCCGATCCTGCGGACGGGCCGGCCTTCTTCGGCATGAGTCTGGTGGGAACCCTGGGCATGGCGGCGTTCATGGCGTTCGACTTCACCGTGCGGCCGCCGATCTGGGTCCACCTGGTCGTCACCTTTCCCCTGCTGGCCATCGCCTGCCTGGCGGTGCTCAGGCCGCTGAAGGGCTGGCTGGTCGTCGAGCAGTGGCGACGGGGCGCGGGACCCGACACCTGGGAGAGCGTCGGCAAGCATGGCGAGGGCCGCCGGTGGCGATGAGGCGGTTTGTCCCCAGCATAGCCGCGGTCTGCCCAAGATTGTGAACGGCCTCCCGGCCCTTTCCCGGCTAGCTTGGCCATAGGCGTTCCCCCGGCGCGGCGGACGCGCCGGCCCGCATCGCAACCGGAGACCGCCGATGACCCAGGAACTGATCGTCTTCACCGAGCCCATGCTGCGGGCGAATCCGTCGCAGGAGACGTACTTCCTGGCCGGCGCCGGAAATCTGACGAGCACGTCCCAGTGCAGCATCGGCGTAGGCAAGGACGCGCTGGCCTCACTGACCAGCGGCGGTCACAACATCGGCTTCGGCTATCGCTCTCTGGTCAATGCCACCACCCCGGGGTCCAACGTCTTCGTCGGGAGCTTCACCGGTGAGGACGCGATCGACGTCATCGACTCGGTCGCGGTAGGCTTCGGCGCCCTGCGCCACGCGACTACGGGCATCGGGGGCGTCGCCGTCGGCATCTATGCCCTGGAAGACGCGACGAACGTCGGAAACAACACGGCCGTCGGCGACAGCTGTTTCCGCCACACGACGACGGGCGAACAGAACGTCGGCTTGGGCTACACCTGCGCCGACAGCAATCTGACCGGCAGCTACAACGTCTATCTGGGGCAAGGCTGCGCCTTCGCCCGGACGCAGGGAGACTACAACTTTCTCGGCGGTTATCGCGCCGGCGCCGACGCGGTTCTGGCGGGGAGCCGCAACGTCGGCATCGGCACGGCGGCGCTGCTGGACCACACCGGCGACGACGTCGTCGCGGTCGGCCAGGAGGCGGGGCGCGGCGTGACCACGGCGGGCAGCTGCGTGTTCGTCGGGGCCCTGGCCGGCGCCCAGTCCGGCGGCCAGAAGATCGACGCCGTGAACGCCACCGCCATCGGCGCCGGCGCGGTGACGACCAAGGACGACCAGGTCGTGATCGGCAATGCGGCGGTGACGGAGACCGTGCTGCGCGGCGCCGTCAGCGTGGGCGGGGCGATCGCCCTGCGCCAGTTCGGGGCGTTGGACACAACCTTCGTGGGCGGGGCCGGACCGGACGCGGAGCCGACCGGCACGGGCAACCTGGGACTGGGGGTCGGGGCGCTGGACGCCGTGACCGGCGGGTCGGCCAACGTCGCCTTGGGCGGCGGAGCCCTGGCCGCCGTCGTCGGCGGCGCCGACAACGTCGCGGTGGGCGCCGGCGCGGGAGGCGTGGTCACGTCCGGCTCGGCCAACACCTTCCTGGGCGACGGCGCGGGGCACGACGCCGGGCAGAAGGTCGACGCGGTCAACTCCACCGCCGTCGGCGCCGGGGCGTTCACGACCAAGGACAATCAGGTCGTGCTGGGTGCGACCACCGTGGTCGAAACCTTGGTTCGCGGCAAAGCCATCGTGAACCCGACGTCCGGCGTCACCGCCACGCCCGGGCGTCTCGACGTGCAGAACCCAAAGCCGGCGGCGGGAGTGGCGAACCCTGCCGAAGGCAATCTGGTCGTCACCGACACGACGTCGGCGGCGGCAAACGTCGGTGGATCGATCGTGTTCCGGGGTTGCTATACCGGAACGACCGTCACGGAGGCGGCGGCCATCCAAGCCCTGAAGTCCAATGGCACGGCGGGACAGTTCGGGTTCGACATGTCGTTCCACACCCGCGTCAACGGAGGCACGAACACCGAGAAGATGCGGATCGCAAGCGCCGGTAACGTCGGCATCGGAGAGGCGTCTCCAGACTACAAGCTGGACGTCAACGGGCCGATCGGCTTCACGCCCGGAGACAGCGTGACCCCCGTCGACAATGGGGATGTGGTGTTCGAACTGACGAACAACACCACGTTGACGATCAAGGCGAAGGGGTCGGACGGCGTGGTGCGTAGCGTCGCCTTGACGCTGGCATGACGAGACTGGCGACCCCGGGAGGACTCCAACCTCCGACCTCGGCTTTAGGAAAGCCTTGCTCTATGCAGCTGAGCTACGGGGCCGTCGGCGGGTGAACTAGCGGATGGCGGGGTCGAGGGGAAGCGATGAACGCCCCAGACCGCCATTTTCGCATTGTGGTTAATCGGCTTTAAGATACAACATCTTGCGGAGAACGGATCGGGAATCGGGCCGAGTCGGTGATTCGGTCCTGATTCGTTTCGTCCCTGTTCCGGACGCCCGGCCCGCGTCGTTAAGCGTCGCCATGCCGGGCGCTGCGACGCTTGAGGAACCGGCGCGGGCGGACCACTTTTCCCCATCATGAGCGACCGCGGCACAGGCCGGGCGCCGGGTCGCGTCGTCGCCGTCCTGGGCCCCACCAACACCGGCAAGACCCATCTGGCGGTCGAGCGGATGCTGGGCCACGGCTCGGGCATGATCGGCCTGCCGCTGCGGCTGCTGGCGCGGGAGATCTATGAGCGGATCGTCGCCAGGGCCGGCAAGGCCTCGGTGGCGCTGGTCACCGGCGAGGAGAAGATCAGCCCGCCGCACGCGCGCTTTCACGTCTGCACGGTCGAGGCCATGCCGATGGAGCGGTCGGTCGACTTCCTGGCGGTGGACGAGATCCAGCTGGTCGCCGATCCGGAGCGCGGGCACGTCTTCACCAACCGGCTGCTGCACGCGCGGGGGCGGCAGGAGACGATGTTCCTGGGCGCGGGGACGATGGAGCCGCTGATCCGGCGGCTGGTCGAAGACGTGGAGATCCAGTCGCGCGACCGCCTGTCGACGCTTGGCTATGCGGGGCCGAAGAAGCTGACCCGCCTGCCCCGGCGCAGCGCCGTGGTCGCCTTCTCGGCCGAGCAGGTCTACGCCATCGCCGAGCTGATCCGGCGCCAGGGAGGCGGCGCCGCCATCGTCATGGGCGCGCTGAGCCCGCGCACCCGCAATGCCCAGGTCGAGCTGTTCCAGTCGGGCGAAGTCGACTTTCTGGTGGCGACGGACGCCATCGGCATGGGGCTGAACATGGACGTCGACCACGTGGCCTTCGCCGGCCTGCGCAAGTTCGACGGCACACGGACCCGCTGGCTGCACGCGCACGAGATCGGCCAGATCGCCGGGCGCGCCGGGCGGCACCTGCGCGACGGCACCTTCGGCGTGACGGGCGAGGCCGAAGAACTGGACGACGACCTGGTCGAGCAGGTCGTGGAGCACCGCTTCGATCCGGTGGAAGGCGCGGAGTGGCGCAACGGCAAGCTGGATTTCGACAGCCTGCCCGACCTGCTGCGGTCGCTGACCGAGCCGCCGCGCCGCGCGGGCCTGCGGCTCACGTCGCAGGCGCTGGACGAAACCTTGCTGCGCCGCGCGGTGCAGGACGAGGGCGTGCAGCGGATCGCCCGCTCGCGCGGCAGCCTCATGCGGCTGTGGGACGCCTGCCAGGTGCCTGACTTTCAGAAGACCACCGCCGACGAGCATTTCAAGCTGACCATGGAGGTGTTCCACGCCCTGATCGGTCCGAGCGGTCGTCTGTCCGAGGACTGGATCGCCCGGCGGTTCCGCGGACTGGACCACGAGGACGGTCAGATCGACCAGTTGTCCGCGCGGCTGGCGGGGATGCGGACCCTGTCCTACGTCGCGGCGCGGGCCGACTGGCTGGAGAACGCTGCCCACTGGCGCGAGCGGACGCGGGCGCTGGAGGACCGGCTGTCAGACGCTCTGCACGCGCGGCTGACGGCGCGGTTCGTCGACCGAAAGACCACGGCCCTGATGCGCGCGCTGCACGCCGAAGACGAGGCGGCGGTGCAGGTGGATGCGGGCGGGTCGGTCAGGATCGAGGGCGCCGAGCTGGGCCGGATCGAGGGCCTGCGCTTCGTCGCCGACCGGGACGCGGGCGCCCATCCGTCCCAGCGACGGCTGGCGACGCGCGCCCTCGAGCCGGAGGTGGCGCGCCGACTGGGCCGGCTGGCGGCGGACGGCGACGAGGCCTTCGCCCTGGCGCCCGACGGGTCGGTGACCTGGCGCGGCGACTTGGTGGCGCGCGTCGCCAACGAAGATCCATGGTCTCCGCGCGTCCGCCTGATCGGCGATCAGGGCGTGGAGGCCGCCCGCGAGCGGGCCCGGCGGCGGATCGAGGCGTGGCTGGCGCAGGAGGCCGGACGCGCCCTGCGCGGCCTGTCGCGGCTGAGGCGGGCGCTGGAAAGCGGCGGGCTCAAGGGCCTGACGCGTGGACTGGCCTTCCGGCTGGTGGAGGCGGGGGGCGTCCTGCCGAGGCGGGACGTCGAGGCCGAACTGACCGCTCTGAGTCAGGTCGAGCGTCGCACGGTGAAGACCTTCGGCGTGCGGGTCGGCGCGCATTCCGTCTGGCTGCCGGGCGACCATAGGCCGCGCGGGCGCGGCTTCGCGCAGGCCTTCTGGGCCCGAGAAGGCGCCGACGCGACCAGCGCGCGGTGGGGCTCCGCGCGCGGGCTGCGAACGGTCGCCGGACGCACGATGCCCCTGGAGACGCTGGAGCGCATGGCCGAACTGCGGGCCGCCGGTCAGGGACGGCTGGACGAGGCGGCGCTGACGGAGCTGGGCCTGTCGGAGAAGCAGGCGGTCGAACTGGCCAAGGCTCTCAAGGCGCCGCGTCCGAACCCGGAGGCGCGGTCGATGAAGGCGGCGGCCGGATCGCCCTTCGCCGCGCTGGCGGGTCTCGCGGGTCTGCCGTCCCCCGCCCGCCCGACGCGCAAGCGCCGCCGCAAACCCCGCGCTTGAACCGCGACGCTTCCCGCGCTTTTCAGGTCGACATGACCCCGTTCCACCACCTGCTGACCAACAATCTGGTCGCCAACGTCACCAATTTCACGGTGTGGTTCGCGGTGACCTTCTGGATCTGGCTGGAGACCCGGTCGGTGTTCGCCACCGGCATGATCGCCGGCATGTACCTTGTGCTCACCGCGGGTCTCGCCTTCTGGCTGGGCAGCCTGGTCGACCATCATCGCAAGAAGCGGGTGATGATGGCCTCCAGCGCGGTGTCGATGCTGTTTTACGGCTCCGCCCTGACGGTTCTTCTGGCCGCGGGAGAGCCGGCGATGCGCGACGTCGCCTCCCCGCTGCTGTGGGGGTTCGTGGGCCTTGTCATGCTCGGCGTGATCGCGGGCAACATCCGGTCGATCGCCCTGCCGACGCTCGTGACCGTGCTCGTGCCGGAGGATCGGCGGGACCGGGCCAACGGCCTCGTGGGCATGGTGACGGGGATCGGCTTCCTGACCACGTCCGTCATCTCCGGCTTCCTCGTCGCGGGGGGCGGCATGGAGGGGACGCTGGCCTTCGCCCTTATCCTGACGGCGGCGGCCTTCATGCATCTGCGCTTCGTCGGCGTGGACGAGCCGGATCCGCGCGCGGCCTCGGCCGAGGCGGACGGGACGCCGGGCCGCCGGCGCGTGGACCTGCGCGGGACGTTGAAGGTCGTGGGCGCCGTGCCGGGCCTGTTCGCCCTGATACTGTTCGCCACCTTCAACAACTTCCTCGGCGGCGTCTTCATGGCGCTGCTGGACGCCTATGCCCTGTCGATGATGGCGGTGCAGCACTGGGGGTTGCTGCTGGGCTGCGTCTCCAGCGGCTTTATCCTGGCGGGGCTGGTGGTCTCGCGCACCGGCCTGGGCAAGAGCCCGCTGCGGACCCTGATGCTGGTCAACCTGCTGGCGTGGACCGCCGGAGCCCTGTTCACCGTCCAGCCGTGGATCTGGCTGCTGGCCATCGGCTGCTTCGTCTGGTTCTTCATCACCCCCGTGGCCGAGGCGGCGGAGCACACCACCCTGCAGAAGGTGGTGCCGTACGAGCGGCAGGGCCGCGTCTTCGGGTTCGCCCAGTCCGTGGAACAGGCGGCCTCGCCCCTGACCGCCTTCCTGATCGGGCCGCTGACGCAGTTCCTGGTGATCCCCTTCATGTCCGACGGCGGCGCGGGGGCGGCGGCGATCGGAGACTGGTTCGGCACGGGGCCGGCGCGGGGGATCGCCCTGGTCTTCACCGTGGCGGGGTTGGTGGGGATCGTGGCGACGACGATCGCCTTCAACTCGCCCCAGTACCGGCGGCTGTCGCGGGTCTATGCCGAGAGCGCGGCGTCGTGACCGAGGCCTGCCGCATCGACGTCTGGCTGTGGCGGGCGCGGTTCGCGAAGACGCGGTCGGCGGCGGCGGCGATGGTCGAGGGCGGCCGGGTGCGGCTGACGCACAACAGCCTGCAGACGCGGCTCGACAAGCCCAGCCGCTCGGTCCACGTCGGCGACGTCCTGCTGTTCCCCGTCGGATCGCGGCTGATCGAGATCGAGGTGCTCGCTCTCGGCGAACGGCGCGGACCGGCGGAGGAGGCACGCGGACTCTATCGCGACGTCGCATCCGCGAGCGGCCACGATCAGGTTTGAGGAGTTTGCCCGGAGCGACGATCTGACCCAAGGTCGCGTCCAGAATTCGGGAGACACCACAGATGTTCGACGCCCTGTTGCTCGCCGCCGCTCCGCCCGCCGTCGAACAGGTCGCTCCGAATCCCCATGTCGCCAAGTGGGGCGCCTATGCGACGCTGGTGGAGGTCGGGTGGTGGCAGGCCTACGACGGTTTGGTCAGACGCTACAGCTGGGTCGTTCCGGGCGAAAGGCTCAGGCTGGATTCGTTCAAGTCCGACGGAACGCTCGACAGCCACGCCGTCTATCGCATCGAGAGCGACGTCCTCGTCAACGAAACCGCCGGAACCCGGCAGCCCATCACAGCGCGCAGCGCGAGCCGGATCGCCTTCGGGACAAGCGACCTCATCGAGGTGACTGAGGGCCTGCACGGGTTCGAATGGACGACCGTGCAGGGAGGGCAGGAGAAGTCTTTTTATTTCAGCCGTGTGCCGCAGCCCGCCTTTCCGGACGCCGCGGCCCTGGCTCGCGCCCGAGGCACGCCCGCCTGTCCAGCCACCATCTCGGCCCTTGAGGCGAGGTGGCGGTCCGCGACGGTGCTTCAGGCGACGGAAGAGGTTTTCATGGGCATCTCGAACGTGGACCGGTCCTTGGCGCCCGGGGAGTTCCGCTTCCTGGAAACCACGCCGGTCAGCGTCGAGGTGACGTCGAGCGGCGGGCAGGCCCACATTCTGGCGGCCATGCTGCCGGGATACGACATCCGCCGGTACGAGGCGCGTTTCCGGGCCGCTCATCCGCGAGGCCTGGTGCGGTGTGACGAGGACAGGTGCCAATGGCGGCCCCAAGCCAACGACCGTACCCTGCCCGTCGGCGCGCTGCGTGAAGCAAGTCTGGGACGGGTGATCGACAGCGACGCGAACGTGCGCTTCCTTTGCACCTACAAGACCTACGACTACTGATCAGCGCCGACATTGACAGCCGCGCCGCGCGGGGTCATTTGCCGCGTCCGCCCCAGCCACAGCGTGTCTCGCCCGCCGCAATGACCTACATCGTCACCGACGCCTGCGTCCGCTGCAAATTCATGGACTGCGTCGAGGTGTGCCCGGTCGACTGCTTCTATGAGGGCGAGAACTTCCTGGTCATCGCGCCGGACGAATGCATCGACTGCGGCGTGTGCGAGCCGGAATGTCCCGTCGACGCCATCAAGCCCGACACCGAAGACGAGCCGGACGGCAAGTGGCTGCAGATCAACGCCGAATACGCCAAGGTCTGGCCGAACATCACGGTCAAGGGCACGCCGCCCGCGGACAAGGAACAGTTCGAGCGCGAGACCGGCAAGTTCGAGAAGTATTTCAGCGACAAGCCCGGCAAGGGCAGCTGAGGCCGGACTCAGGCGTCTGGCGGCGAGGATTCACGCGACCGGCTCAGGTCACGAAGCCGACATTTTGAAATCTTGCGGTTTTGTGATAGGTTCCTTCGCATTGGTCGAGCGCCCGGCGACGGATCGTGCTCGACCGCTTTTGCGACAGACCCCTGCCGAAGAGCGGGGGCGGCCCCGAGGTCTGGTGATCCGTTTCCGTAGCTGAAGACCGATCCTGCACCCCCGACGGAGCGATCCGGCGGCGGGCGAAGCATCGTCTGACGCTCACGGCGCGCCTTCACCCTTCCCATCGGCCGGAAAGGAAGAACGATGACGAACAAGAGCGGTCTGGAGTTCAAGGTCGGCGACGCGGTCGTCTATCCGGCGCATGGCGTCGGCAAGGTGGCGGCGATCGAGACGCAGGAAGTGGCGGGGATGAGCCTGGAGGTCTACGTCGTGACCTTCGATCACGAGAAGATGACCCTGCGCGTTCCGACCAAGAAGGCCAAGACCGCGGGTCTGCGCTCGCTGGCGGGCGAGGACATCGTGACCAAGGCCCTGACCACGCTGAAGGGCCGCGCCCGCATCAAGCGCACCATGTGGTCGCGCCGCGCGCAGGAATACGAGGCCAAGATCAACTCCGGCGACCTGATCTCGATCGCCGAGGTGGTCCGCGACCTGCACCGCGCCGACAGCCAGCCCGAGCAGTCCTACTCGGAGCGTCAACTGTACGAGAGCGCCCTGGACCGCATGGCCCGCGAAGTCGCCGCCGCCAACAAGATCGACAAGGACGCCGCGGTGGCCCTGCTGGGCAAGTCGCTGAGCGCCAAGAAGGCGGTCATCGCCGCCGCGGAAGCCGCGGAAGAAGCCGAAGCGGCCTGATCGGCCCTTTCAGCGTCGAAAGAACGAGGGCCCGGGAGCGATCCCGGGCCTTTTTCCTGCGCGTCAGCCGCCGAGGCGGATGCGGATGGCGAACAAGGCCGAAGCATCGGGCGGCGTGCCGCCCTGCGTCGGCGCGGCCGAGCCTTTCCGGGCATGCGCCGGGGCGCCGCCGGGAAAGGCGATCAGGCTGAGCAGGTAGCCGACCACGGCGCTGCCCCCGTAGCCGACCAGAGGCGTCGGATGGTTGGCCAGGGCCGCGGCCGCCAGGAGGCCCGCCCACATGACGCCGAATGCGGTCGCGGCGGGATCGGTCCGACGCCCGAGGACGGCTGGGACGACGAGCAGCGCGGAACCGGCGATCACCGCGGTCCCGGCGACCCAGCCGGCGTCGAAGGCGGTCTGGAGGACGCCGTCGACGTAAGGTACCGCCGGCGAAGCGTCCGGTCTGATCAGGGTCACCGCGAAGGCGAGCGCTGCGGCGGCCAGCGCCGTCAGTTCGCGTCGACCGGGACGAAGGACGGTCAGAGCGATCAGCGCGGCCGCCAGAGGTCCCGCCACGCCGCGGTCCGGCTGGATCGCGACCGCGGCGGCGGCGATCACGAGCCCAAGCGTGGACAGGCCGTCGCGCGCCTTCGTGAAGAGAGCGAGCATCAGGGGCGTCGCGACCAGGGACGGCTGGACCACCAGTCCGCCGAGGTTCGCCCATCGCCGCACACCGTTCGCCTCGACGCCCCACAGGGAGACGGCGAGAATCGTCAGTCCGAGCGCCAGCGCGAACGGTCCCGCCGCCAGATGGCCGCGCCGCTCCGCCAGACCCAGGGCGGCCAAACCCACCAGACCGAAGGCCGCGGCGGCGGCGTTGAGGATCGGATATCCCGGCGGCGCGCCCGCCGAACCCATGTAGACGACGCCGAGGCCCGTCGCCGCCAGCGCGCAGGCGACGCCCGTCGCACGGCGCGTCAGTCCGGATGCAAGGCCGGGCATGGTGTTCTCCTCGATCGAGTTGCGGACCCGGGCGATCGCCGCCTCGCGGGCGGCCCAGCAAAGACATCCGACGGCGAACCGCAGCTTGCGGCCGCCATCGGAGATGACCTCGGCCTCGCGCGCGGCGGCGGCCACCCAGGGTCTGAGCGACGGCGGCGCGAGGCGTCCGGCGAGGGCGAAGGTAATGCGGATCGGGGAGATCATGCGGGCCGCTCCGCCGGGCGCCGCTCCGGCGCCAGTGCGTCACGGACAGGATTGGCGGCCGCAAGGCGCATTCCCGACGCGGTCAGCCGGTAGACGTGGCGCGGCGGACGGCCGGGCTCTTCGGCGTCCCGCCATTCCGCCTCCAGGTGGCCCTGCGCCTCCAGCCGGATCAGGAGCGGATACAGGGTGCCGGACTTCAGGCCCGCCTCCCGGCAAAGGTCGTAGCCGTGCCGCCATCCGCCGGACGAGTCGGCGAGCGCGGCCAACAGGCGTCGTGCGGGGGCAGAGAGTGCGCGGGAACGGATCACGCCCTGATAACTCTACATATGTAGAGTTATGTCAACGGGCCCGTCCACCGGCTCAGAAATACTCCGCCCCCGCCGGGCAGTCGGCGGAGATGCGGTTGGCGGTGATCGAGGCCGGGAGATATGGCGTGCCGCGCGCCAGCTGGGCGCCGCCGTTGAAGCGGAAGCTCTCCTGACGATAGGTGCCCGAAAGACGCACGCGCACGGTGCGGCCCTTGCGGTCGCGGCAGGTGCCCTCGAACCGGGCGTTGCCGCCCCCGACCTCGCGAACCGGATAGGTGCAGCTCCACCGGCGCGTCGACAGGCCCCCGAAGAAGCGGTTGATCTCGGACGGGCGCACGCATTTGCGCTCGGTGTCGCGCACGCCGACGGCCGAGGTGGTGTATTCCCAGTAGCCCGGCAGGACGTGCTGGGCGTTCTGCACGGCCGGGCCGGCGACGGGACGGTCGGAGACGCCCAAGGCCAGCGCGGCGCCGGCGAGGGCGGCCAAGGCCAGAAAGCGGGTCTTCATGTCTTCAGGTCCCCCGAAGAAGGTGAACGTTCATGCTATGGGGCATATGTGGCGGGATTTGAACGAGGCCTGAACGGGCGCCGAAGCCTTGACGTGGCGAGGCGCCTTCCTCTATACGGCCCCCTCTCGCGCGGGAGCCCCTTCCGCGCGCTTTTGTTTATTGCGTCCAGGACCGGTTCCGAAGGCGCTCCGCGAAGGATCTGACGAAATGGCTCGTCGTTGCGAACTGACTGGCGTGGGCCCGATGGTCGGCCACTCGGTCAGCCACTCGAACATCAAGACCAAGCGCCGCTTCCTGCCGTCGCTGAAGACGGTCAAGGTCGCCTCGGAAGCGCTGGGCCAGACCTTCAGCCTGCGCATCTCCAACGCCGCGCTGCGCACCCTGGACTTCAAGGGCGGCCTGGACGCCTACATCGTCAAGGCCCGGGACGAGCAGCTGTCCCCGACCGCCCAGCGCATCAAGCGTCAGGTCCGCGCCAAGCTGGCCGAGGACGCCGCCGCCTGATCGGGCGACGACATCGAGTTCTGAAAAGGCCGGCGGAAACGCCGGCTTTTTCTTTGCGTGCGACCAAGATGACCATTCTGTAATGGTGGCCGCGACGACTCCCCTTTTCGATGACGACGCTTAAGGTCGGCGGACCCAATTTCGAGGAGTCCGCCGTGGCCGCATCCCGTCTCGCCCTGATCGCCGCCGCCTGCCTGGCCGTCGCCGCCCCGGCCGCGGCTCAGGACTCCGCCCGCACTTCGACCCCCTTCACGCTTGAGACGGACAATCCGCGCGCGCCGGAGCAGGAGGCGGTGCGGTTCGATCGCATGGACCTGCACCTGACCGTCGTGCCCGACCAGAAGGCCATCCGGGGCGAAAGCGTCCTGGAGTTCGCGGTGCTGGCCGCGACGGACAAGCTGTCGGTCGAACTGGACGCCGTCTTCGACGTGGCCGAGGTCACGGTCGACGGCGTGGTCGTGCCGCGTGAGCGCTGGAGCAATCCGGAGGGCCGGCTGACGGCCCAGCTGCCCCGCGCCCTGGCGGCCGGACAGACGGTGAAGCTGGGCGTCAAATGGTCCGGCAGCCCGCGCGTCGCGCCGCGCGCGCCGTGGGACGGCGGCGTCGTATGGGCCACCGCCCCGACCGGCGAGCCGTGGGTGGCCTCGGCTTTCCAGTTGAACGGCTGCGACCTGCTGTATCCCTGCATCGACAACTCGGCGGGCGAGCCGGCGCGGGCGGACGTGCGCTTCACCGTGCCGTCGAACGTCTCCGCGCCCGGACCCGGCACTTTTCAGGGCAAGACCGACAACGGCGACGGCACCACGACCTGGGCGTGGTCGATCAAGCGGCCGAACATCTACGCCATCACGCTGAACGTCGGGCCCTACGTCGAGCGGACGGCCACCTACCAGAGCCGGTTCGGCAACGAGATCCCGATGCATTTCTGGCATCTGAAGTCGGACAAGCCGGAGGATGTGGAGCGACTGTTCGCCGAATTCCCGCAGATGCTGGACTTCTTCGAGGCGACCGTCGGTCCTTTCCCCTTCGCCGACGAGAAGATGGGCGTGGTCGAGACGCCGCACCTGGGCATGGAACACCAGACGCTGAACGCCTACGGCAACCAGTACCGCATGGACGGACGCGGTTATGACTGGCTGCTGCAGCACGAGTTCGCCCATGAGTGGTTCGCCAACCAGCTGACCAACTGGAACGCCGACGACATGTGGCTGCACGAAGGATTGGGCAGCTACATGCAGCCGCTCTATGCGGGCTGGCTGCGCGGCGACCGCTACATGCACCGCGAACTGGCCGACCAGCGAGACGGCCTCCTGAACCGCGCGCCGATCGTGTCGCGGACGCCGAAGACGGTGAACGACGTCTACAACCGGCCCGGCGGACCGGGCGGCGACATCTACTCCAAAGGCTCGCTGGTGGCGCACACCCTGCGCATGACGCTGGGCGACGGGGATTTCTACGAGAGCCTGCGCATCCTGACCTATGGCCGGCCCGATCCGCGACCGGGGAATTTCGAGCCCCAGATCCGCTCGACGCCGCAGTACAACCAGATCGTCAACGAGGTGACGGGCCAGAACTACGACTGGTTCTTCAACGCCTATCTGTACGAGGCGTCGCTGCCGGTGCTGACGGAAAGCCGCGAGGGGAACCGGCTGAATCTCAGCTGGTCCACGCCGGCCGGCGTGTTTCCCATGCCGCTGGACGTGTCGGTGAACGGCGAGGTCCGGACCGTGCCGATGACCGGCGGGCGCGGCTCGCTGGAAGTGCCGGCCGACGCCGTCGTGGTGATCGATCCCGAGAACAAGGTGCTGCGCCAGGATCCGCTGGTCGATCGCCTGCGCCCGCGCCGCTGAGAGGAAGCCCGATGACGAAGACCCTGACCGCCGCTCTGGCGCTGACGGCGGCCCTGTCCCTGGCCGGCGTCGCCCTGGCCCAGGAGGCGCCGGCCCAGCGCACCTCGACCGAATGGACCCGCGACAGCGGCAGGCCCCGCGCGCCCGAACAGATGGCGATGCAGTTCGACAAGGCCGATCTGGCCTTCAACATCCTGCCCGAAACGCGGTCGATCGAGGGCGTCGCCACCCTGGACTTCACCGCGACCGCGCCGCTGCAGCGGCTGGTGCTGGATCTGGACGTCCGGTTCGACGTGTCCGAAATCGCCATCGGCGGGCGCGCCCTGCCCCGATCGGCCTGGACCAACCCGGAAGGCCGGATGACGATCACCCTGCCCCGGGCCCTGCGCGCCGGTCAGTCGGCGCAGGTGCGGATCAAGTACGCCGGCGTGCCGCATCCCGCCCGCAACGCGCCGTGGGACGGCGGCTGGGTCTGGCGCACCGCGCCGTCCGGCGAGCCGTGGATCGCCACGGCGGTGCAGGGCGACGGCTGCGACATGATCTGGCCCTGCATCGACTGGGGCACGGCGGAGCCGCGCGCGGTGGACATGCACATCACCGTGCCGTCGAACCTGGCCGCACCCGGCCCCGGCCGCTTCGTCGGCAAGACCGACAACGGCGACGGCACGACGACCTGGAACTGGTCGGCCGGGCAGATGAACACCTATGCCATCTCCATCAACGTCGGCCCCTTCGTGGAGCGGTCGGCCGTCTATCGCAGTCGGTTCGGCAACGACATCCTGATGAGTTACTGGCACCTCAAGTCGGACGACCCGGCCAAGGTCGAGGACCTGTTCGCCGAGTTCCCGCTGATGCTGCAGTTCTTCGAGGAGGTGGTCGGCCCCTATCCCTTCGCCGACGAAAAGCTGGGCGTGGTGGAGACCCCCCATCTGGGCATGGAGCACCAGACGCTGAACGCCTACGGCAACCAGTACCGCAAGGACCACAAGGGCTATGACTGGCTCCTGCACCACGAGATGGCGCATGAATGGTTCGGCAACCAGCTGACCCACACCGAGCTGGACGACATCTGGCTGCACGAGGGCCTCGGCACCTACATGCAGCCGCTGTACCTGCGCTGGCTGCACGGCGACCGCATCTTCCAGGCCGAGTTGCTGGAGCAGCGCCTGGGCCTCGGCAATGAGTATCCGATCGTGTCCGGCAAGGCGATCACCGACGAGGAGACCAGCCAGGCCGGGCCGGGAAACGACGTCTATTCCAAGGCCTCGCTGGTCGCCCACACCCTGCGCAACCTGATCGGCGACGAGGCCTTTTTCCGCTCGATCCGCCTGCTGGTCTACGGTCGCGACGATCCGGCGCCGGGCAATTTCGAGCCGCGCTTCGCCTCGACCCGCGACTACATGGACATCGTCAACAAGGTGACCGGCCAGGATCTGGACTGGTTCTTCGAAGGCTATCTGTACCAGGCCGCCATTCCGGATCTGGTCGAGACGCGCGAAGGCGACCGGCTGATCCTCGAATGGAAGACCGGGAACGGCGCGGCCTTCCCCCTGCCGGTCGAGGTGGAGGTGCGCGGTCAGGTGCAGACCGTGCCGATGACCGGCGGCCGCGGTGAGATCGCCCTGCCCGCCGACGCGCACTACGTCATCGATCCCTACGGCAAGGTGCTGCGCCAGTCGGACGTGGTCGACGAGTTCGAGGCGTGGCAGGCGGCGCAGCGGCGGCGGCAGTAGGCTCAGCGAGCGCGGGCGCCGTCGCGACGGATGACGGTATGCAGACGACGGTCGCCGAGGTGCAGGTGGATCCTGTTCACCGTAGGCTCGGCGGCCAGCCGCGCCTCGCAGTGGTCGTAGACCGCGGAGATGTGCTCGGCCTGATGCGGCTCGACTCGCACGCCGTCGGCGGTTTCGAAATGAAGGTCGTAGGTCACGTCTCAGTTCTCGCGTGATGGCGAAAGTCTGCGGCGTGCGTCACCGATCTCTTCCAGCCGCGGGCGCCGATGGTCTGCCCGCGATGCCGTCACCATACCTTCTCCTTCGGAAAGATGCGAACGGTGGAGGCCGAGAGCGATCGAAGTCAGGCCGTCCTGACGCAAAGTCATGTTGACCTGACATTTTCATGATGTCATGTTCTCCTTACATCACGTCAGGAGGACATGACATGCCGGGAAGCTTTCGGAACGGGACGGACGCCGGGCGCCGATACGTGGTCCGCACCCTGGCCTTCATGAGCGGCTACACGGCCGTGAACGTCGCCGCGATCTTCGGCGCCTTCGACGACCTGAGCTCCCCGGTCGCGGCCTGGCTGCTGGCCGCGACGGTCAGCGCGCCGGTGGTCGGCCAGATCTGGGCGACGCTGAGCTTCATGCGCGAGAGCGACGAGTTCGTGCGCGCCCTGATCGCCAAACAGTTCATCGTCGCCGCCGGCCTGACCATGGCGATCGGCACCTTCTGGGGCTTCGGCGAGAGCTATGCCGGCGCGCCGCATGTGCCGGCCTGGTTCGTTTACCCGCTGTTCTGGGCCTGCTTCGGCGTGATCGCGCCGTTCCTGAGATCGTCGCGATGAGGAACCGGCTGAAGCTGCTGCGCGTCGAGCGCGGCTGGACCCAGGAACAGCTGGGTCAGGCCCTGGGCGTGTCCCGTCAGGCGGTCAACGCGCTGGAGACCGAAAGGCACGATCCGTCGCTTGACCTCGCCTATCGCATCGCCGTGCTGTTCGAGCGGCCGGTGGAAGACATCTTCGAGAATCCTCATGCGTGACCTGACCCCTCCCGTCGCCGCTGTCGTCGCCCTGCTCGTGGCCGTCGGCCCCGCCGCCGGTCAGGAAGCGCCGGACGCGATCGACGCCCTGTTCGCTCGCTGGAGCGCCCGGACTCCCGGCTGCGCCGTCGGCGTGGACGCACCCGAAAGGCCGCCCCTCCGTCGCGTCTACGGCTTGGCGGAGATGGAGCACGGCGTGCCGGCGCGCGTAGACACCATCTACGAGGCCGGCTCGGTCTCGAAGCAGTTCACCGCCGCAGCGGTGCTGCTGCTGGTCGACGACGGGGTCCTGTCGCTGGACGACGCCCTGAGCAAATGGATCCCGGAACTTCCGGAATGGGCGGACGTGGTGACGATCCGCCGGATGCTGGATCATACGGCCGGCCTGCGCGACTGGGGGGCCGTGGCCGCGATGGAAGGCTGGCCGCGCGGCACGCGGGACAGCGACAACGCCGACGTGGTGCGCATCATGAGCCGTCAGACGGCGCTGAATTTCGAGCCGGGAACCGAGTGGTCCTACAGCAACTCCGGCTACAACCTGGCCGCGGTGATCGTGGAGCGGGCGTCCGGCAGGAGCCTGGCCGAGTTCACCCGCACGCGGCTGTTCGACCCGCTGGGCATGAGCCGCACCTCGTGGCGCGACGACCATGCCCGCGTCGTCCCGGGGCGCGCCGACGCCTACGCGCCGTCGGGGTCGGGCTGGCGCCGCGACATGCCGTTCGAGGACGCCTACGGCAACGGCGGCCTGCTGACCACAGTCGACGACCTGCTGATCTGGAACCGCGCCCTGGAGGAGGACCGCGCCTTCCCCGGACTGGGCGCGCGGCTGGCCGAACGCGGCTCGATCGGCGAGCGGCGCACCCACTATGGACTGGGGCTGCAGCACGACGCGCCGGGCGACCGGCCCGAGATTGGCCATGCGGGCGTCACCGCCGGCTATCGCGGCTGGGCGGCGCGCTACCCGGAGGACGGCGTGTCCGTCGCCATCCTGTGCAACGCCGGCGACGCCGACGCCCGGCTGCTTGGCCGGGCCGCCGCCGCCCGCTTCCTTCCGCCCGCACCCGCCGAGGGCGTCGCCGCCGCGGGAGACGCGCCCCTGCCCGAGGGGCTGTGGGTCGACGTGCGCACCGGCCAGCCCGTCACCTTCGGCCGGACGGCCGCTGGCGCGCTGACCATGGGCGGGCGCCCCCTCGCGGCGGCGGGACCCGATTTGTTCGCGGTCGGCGACGACCGGCTGCAGATCGTCGACGCGGGGACCTTGTTCCGCGTCACCGCCGACGGCGACCGGCGGCGTCTGGAGCGCCGTGAGCCCTGGGCGCCGACCACCGAAGATCTTGTCGCGCTGGAGGGCGTCTACGTCAGCGACGAGGCCGCGGCCCGGCTGGAGGCGACCGTCCGAAACGGCCGGCTGGTGCTGAGCCTGAACGGTCGCGGCTCGGCCCTGGCGCCGTCGCACACCGACGTCTTCACCGGGCCGCCCGGTCTGGTGCGCCTCGAGCGCGACGCCACCGGACGGGCGGTCGCCCTGCACATCGACAACGGCCGCGTGCGCGACATGCGCTTCCGCCGCCTCGACTGACCTCAACCCCGGAAGACTGGAGACACCCCATGTTCATCATGCGCCGCTTCGCGGGGCGTGCGATCCTGCGCGCCTTCCTCGTCGCCTCCGCCCTGGCTCTGGCCGTCGGCGGGGTCGTCCTCATCGCCGGTCGGGCCGAGGCCCAGGCCGTCGACGACGCCGAAGCCGAAGCCGTCTTCCGGGACGGGCGGATTTCGGTGGAGATCGTGGGTCAGGGCCCCGACGTCATCCTGATCCCCGGCTACGGCTCCAGCCGCGAGGTGTGGCGTCCGCTGGCCGAGCGTTTGAGCGCCACCCACCGGGTGCATCTGGTGCAGTACGCGGGCTTCGCCGGCGAGCCGTGGACGCACGGCGACGGCCCGCTGCTGGCGCCCGCCGTGGCGGCCGTGGCGGGATACATCGAAGCGCAAGGGCTGGAGCGGCCCGCCGTCATCGGCCACTCCATGGGCGGGCTGTCTGCCCTGCTGCTGGCGCAGGCGCGGCCGGATCTGGTCGGGCGGATCATGAGCGTGGACAGCCTGCCCTTCTTCAGCGCCCTGTTCGGGCCGACCGCGACGGTCGAGAGCGCCCGGCCGTTCGCGGCCCAGGCGGCGGCGCGGATGCTGAGCGGCGACGAGGCGACCCTGCGCGCCGGTCAGACCGCGGGCGCGCCCGGCCTGTCTAAGGATGCGGCCACGCAGACGGCCATGATCGACTGGGTCATGGCCTCGGACCGGCAAGCGCTGGCCACCGGCATCGCCGAGGTGATGACCACCGACGCGCGGCCCGGCCTGTCGGCCATGACCGTGCCGGTGTGGGCGATCTATGCCGCCGACGCCGACGGCGGCGCCCCGGCCGCCATGGCCGACGCGATGTGGTCGTCGCAGTGGGCGGACGTGCCCGACCTGACGCTGGAGCGCGTCGACGGCTCGCGCCACTTCATCATGGCGGACCAGCCCGAGGCCTTCTACGCGATCGTCGACCGCTTCCTGGCGGAGTGAGACCGGGTTCGGCCCCGACGTTCCGGCGTCGGGGTCAGCTCAGCCGGTCCGCCTTCCGCAAACCCGGGAACAGCCAGCTCCACAGGCCGACCGAGGCGACGGCCGCCGAGCCGCCGAACAGGGCGGCGCCGATGGGGCCGAGGATGCGGACGGCGAAGCCGGTGTAGAACTCGCCGAGTTCGTTCGACGCGCCGATGAAGAGCATGGACACCGACGAGACGCGGCCGCGCATCTCGTCGGGCGTGGCCAGCTGGATCAGGGTCTGGCGGATGTTGACGCTGATCATGTCGGCCGCGCCGGCCAGGAACAGGGCGACGCCCGCGACCCACGCCAGGTCCGTCCAGCCGAACTCCATCGCGCCCCAGCCCGAGACGCCGAAGGTCAGGGCGGACAGGCCGAACAGGGCCACGGCGCCGAACATCCACGCCCCGCCCCGGCGCACGATCGGGAACCGCGCCAGCCAACCCGCCATCAGCAGGGCGCCGAGGCCGAATGACGCGCGCAGAATCCCAAACCCCTCGGCCCCCACGTGAAAGATGTCGCGCGCGAAGATGGGCGTCAGCAGGGCCACGCCGGCCAGCAGAACCACGACCAGATCCAGCGAGATGGCGCCCAGCACCACCTTGGTGTTCCAGACGTACCTCAGTCCCACGCCGACCGCGTCGAACATGGCGCGCGGACTGAAGGGCGTGCGCTCGCGCAGCGGCTTGCCCGACGTCCTGATCGTGAAAATGCAGAACAGGCCGACCCCGAACAGGCCGAGCGCCACGGCATAGGCGTAAGGCACGGCGACGCCCACGATGAGGCCAGCCAGCGCCGGCGCGGCGATGCTGCCGGTCTGAAAGGCGATCGACTGGGCCGCGATTGCGCGGGGCAAGGCGGCGCGGCCCACCACCATCGGCAGGAAGGCCTGGCTGGCCGGCGCCAGGAACGCCCGCGCCGCGCCGAACAGGGCGGCCGTGGCCAGGAGGCTCCACAACGGCGGGCTGCCATGCAGGGCCAGGCCCAGGAAGATGGCCGCGCACAGCCCCTCGATCAGGATGGACAGGATGACGGTGCGCTTGCGGTCCAGCCGGTCGGCCATCTCGCCCGCGGGCAGGGTCAGGGCCAGCAGCGGCAGGAACTGCACCAGGCCGATCAGGCCCAGATACAGGCTGGCCTGTTCGATCGGGTGGTCGCGGCGGGCGATGTCGTAGACCTGCCACAGCAGGGCCGCGCCCTGGGTCTGAATCGCCAGCACCGCCGCCAGCCGCCCGACCCAGAGCTTGCGGAAGTCGGAGTTGCGCCACGGGTTGGTCCCATGCGCGTCCCGGGCGGCCTCGGCGACGGCGGGGGTGATCGGTGGCGGCGCCTCGGGTGCGTCGGTCACTTCACGCGGCCCCGCCCCTCGTAGGGCGTCCCGTCGCGGTGGCGATAGAAGGTCTCGCGCCCGTCGAAGGTCAGGTCGATGTCCGGATATTGCACCCGATCCTCGTCCGGATGGCGGCCGCCGACCTCCAGCACCACCGCGAGGGCGTCGGACCGGTTCACCAGATGATGGCCGTTGGCGACGCCCTTCGGAAAGCCGGCGCAGTCGCCGGCGCGCAGCACGGTCTCGCCGTCGTCCTCGATCAGCACCACCTCGCCCTCCAGAACCTGCACGAACTCATCCTCGCCGGAGTGCCAGTGCCGCTGCGAGGACCAGGTTCCCGGGTCGAGCTCCAGCCGGTTGACCCCGAACTGGCTCAGGCCGACCGCATTGCCCAGACGCTTGCGACGGCGGGCCCGGCACGGCGCGTCATAGGGCTCGGGATAGGCCGTGCCGTCCCGGCTCGGCGCGGCGTCCAGATCGATCTTGGGCATGACCCTTCTCCCCTGTGCGGACAGCCCCTAAAGCACGAGTCCATGAGCCTCGCACCCATCGATCCCGTCCAGCTGACCCGCGACCTGATCCGCCGACCCTCGGTGACCCCGATCGACGCCGGCGCGATGGACGTGCTGCACGCCCTGCTGGCGGGCATGGGCTTCGTCGTGCGGCGGATGGCCTTCGAGGGCATTGAGAACCTGTACGCCCGGCGCGGCACGGCGGGGCCGAACCTCTGCTTCGCCGGCCACACCGACGTGGTGCCGACCGGCGCGCCGGAGGCATGGAGCGCCGATCCGTTCGAGGCGGAGCTGCGCGAAGGCGTGGTCATCGGGCGCGGCGCCGTGGACATGAAGGGCGGGATCGCGGCCTGGGCGTCGGCGGTGTCGCGCGTGCTGTCGGCGGGCGACGTGCCGGGCAGCCTGTCCTTCCTGATCACGGGCGACGAGGAGGGCCCGGCGCTGCACGGCACCAAGCGGGTGGTGCAGACGCTGCAGGCCGAAGGCGAGGCGATCGACGCCTGCATCGTCGGCGAGCCCTCGTCGCAGCAGGCGCTGGGCGACATGATCAAGATCGGCCGCCGGGGCTCGCTGAACACCTGGATCACGGTGAAGGGCAAACAGGGCCACGTCGCCTATCCAGACCGCGCCGCCAATCCGGCGCCGGTGCTTGCGCGGCTGATGACCGAGCTGGCCGATCACCGCCTCGACGAGGGGTTCACGGCATTCCAGCCGTCGAACCTGGAGATCACCACCCTGGACGTCGGCAACACCGCGACCAACCTGATCCCGGCCGAGGCGCGGGGGCGGCTGAACATCCGCTTCAACCCCACCCATACGGGCGAAAGCCTGATGGCCTGGCTGGACGCGCGGGCGAAGGCGGCCGAGGTCCCGGGCGTGACGGTGACGACCGAGCACCTGTGGTCCGGCGACGCCTTCCTGACCGAGCCGGGTCCGTTCGTGCGCCTGGTGCAGGATGCGGTGGAGGCGGAGACCGGGCTCCGGCCGGAAGCGTCCACGACCGGCGGCACGTCGGACGCCCGCTTCATCCGCGCGCTGTGCCCCGTGCTGGAGCTGGGGCTGGTCGGCCAGACCATGCACCAGATCGACGAGCGCGTGCCGGTCGCCGAGCTGGAGGCCCTGACGCGGATCTATGAACGGGTGATCCGGGGCTTCTTCGCCTAGTCGGCCAGAAAGCTCAGCGCGATCGTGACGTGGGCGCGCACGCCGGTTTCCAGCACCCGCTCGTTCACGTCGAACTGCGGCGAGTGATTGGGCGGGCTGTCGGCCGGGTCGGCGCCGTCGGCCGAAGCGCCCAGGTGGAAGAAGACGCCGGGCACCTGCTTCTGGAAATAGCTGAAGTCCTCGGCCACCGTGGTCGGCGGGGCGGCGGGGTTCACCTTGCCCGGCGAGACCGTTTCCAGCACAGGGGCCAGCCAGCCGGACAGTTCGGGGTCGTTGTAGACGAGCGCCGCATTCTGACGGACCGAGAACTCGGCCGTGGCCCCATGCGCCGCCGCGACGTGGCCGATGGCGGTCTCGGCGCGGGCGACCAGGGCGTCGCGCTGCGCCACGTCGAAGGTGCGCAGGGTGCCGGAGAGGACCGCCTGATCCGGGATGATGTTGTACCGGACGCCGGCGTCCAGGGTGGCGATGGTGAAGACCGTCGGCGTGGTCGTCGGATCGACGGTGCGCGACGTCAGGGTGTTGACCGTCTGCACCACCGCGGCCGAGGCGGCGATGACGTCGACGCCCTTCCATGGCCAGGCGCCGTGCGTCTGCTTGCCCCTCAGGACGATGTCGACGCGGTCCGACGCCGCCATGAAGCCCTGCGGCCGCCACCAGACGGACCCCGGCTCGCCCGGGACGACGTGCAGGCCGAAGATGGCCTCGACGCCGAAGCGCTCCAGCACGCCCTCCTGAACCATCAGCGCCGCGCCGCCCAGGGGCTCTCCGGGAGGAGCCCCTTCTTCCGCCGCCTGGAAGATGAAGACGATCGTGCCCGAGATCCGGTCCTTCATTCCGGCCAGCACCTCCGCGGCGCCCATCAGCATGGCGACGTGGGCGTCATGGCCGCAGGCGTGGGCCACCGGCACCGTGTTTCCCATGTAGGTCCCGGTCGCGGTGGAGGCGAAGGGAAGCCCCGTCGCCTCCTGCACCGGCAGCGCGTCCATGTCGGCGCGCAGGGCGACCGTCTTGCCCGGACGGGCTCCGCGCAACACGCCGACCACGCCGGTTTTGCCCACGCCCTCGTGCACCTCCAGACCCAGCGACCGCAGGTGGGCGGCGACCGCGGCGGCGGTGCGGTGCTCGGCGAAGCCCAGCTCGGGATTGGCGTGGAAGTCGCGCCGCCAGGTCACGACGTCCGGCATGACGGCGGCGATCGCCGCGTCGGGCGCGCGGACCTGCGCCTGTGCCGGAAAGGCCGCGAGCACCGCGGCGGCGAAGGCGAGCGTGCGGATCATCTGAAGTCCCCCCGGCGTTCGCCCCACGATGCGGCCCTTTTCCGGGGTTGCGCAAGCGGCCCGGAACGTCGATCTGCAGACCATGCCCATCAAGGCCGCCAAGACCCGCTGGCAGGACGTCGTCCTTGTGTGCCGCAAGTGCTCGAAGAAGCTGGACGACGAGGGTTTCGGCCCGAACGGCGACAGGAGTCTGAAGAAGGCCCTGAAGAAGTATCTGAAGGCCGGCAAGGGTCGGAAGGCCGAGATCACCGTGCGGCACACCGACTGCTTCGACGTCTGCCCGAAGAAGGCCGTGGTGGCCGTCAACGCCGCGCGGCCGACCGAGCTGCTGGTGATCGAGCCGGGCACGGATCTGCTGGAGATCAAGGCCCGGCTGGGGCTGGACGACGGTCGGCGGCTGAAGCTGCTGCCGGCCGCGGAGTGAGCCGATGAACCTGCGCTCACAGGCCTTCGCCATCCTGTTCCTCGTCAGCCTGATCGCTGCGGGCGGGAACATGGCGCTGCAGTCCGTGCTGCCGACGATCGGGCGGGAGTTCGGTCTGGCCGACACCCTGGTGGCCGGCGCCTTCGCCCTGTCGGCCCTGCTGTGGACCGTGGCCAGCCCGGTCTGGGCGCGCCGTTCGGACGTCTGGGGCCGGAAGCGCACCATCCAGCTCGGTCTTTCGGGCTTCGTCGTCTCCATGGCCGGGTTCGGCGTCGCCACCACGGCGGGACTGGAGGGTTGGCTGGGCGCGGGCGTCGCCTTCGCCCTGATGGCCGCCGCGCGTGCCGTCTATGGCCTGTTCGGCTCGGCCGCGCCGATCGCCTCGCAGGCCTACGTCGCGGACCGCACGACGGCGCAGGAGCGCACGCGCGCCATGTCGATGCTGGCCTCGGCGCAGGGCCTGGGCACGGTGATCGGGCCGACGCTGGCGCCTTTCCTGGTCCTGCCGGTCGTGGGTTTGGCGGGGCCCATGTACGTCTTCGCCCTGATCGGCGCCGGCGTTCTGGCGTGGGTCTGGCGCTCGTTGCCCTCCGGCGAGGTCCCGCGCCAGACGCGCGAGCTGCCGCCCGCAAGGGGTCTGTGGAAGGACCCGCGCATCTCCGGTCACCTGGTCTTCGGCGTCCTGGTCACGGGCGTGCAGGCGGTCAACATCTCCGTTCTGGGCTTTCACGTCATCGACGAGCTGGCGGCGCAGGGCATGAGCGCGACCCAGGCCCAGCCTTTCATCGGCCTCGCCATGTTCGCCGGCGCGGCGGCGACCCTGCTGGCGCAGTGGGGCCTGATCCCCCTGCTGAACCTGCAGCCGCGCGCCCTGATGCGCTGGGGCGCCGGCCTGGCATTGGTCGGCAATCTGATGAGCGTGGCGGCGCCGGATTTCTTCTCGGTCGTGTTGGGATACGCCCTCGTCTCTCTGGGACTCGGCTTCGCCCGGCCGGGCTTCACCGCCGGGTCCTCTCTGGCGGTCGGCCCGGGGGAGCAAGGGGCGATCGCGGGCCTCATGATGGCGCTGGCCGGGATCAGCTTCCTGATCCCGCCGGTGCTCGGCGTCGCCCTGTACGAATGGACGGAGCCGGCGCCGTTCGTTCTGAACGTCGGCATGGCCGCCCTGGCCCTGGTTCTGGCTTTCGTGCTGAAGGGGCTGCGCGCGCCGCCGCCCGACCTGCCGGACCGCGAGGAACGGCCGGGGCCGGACGTCCAGCCCGCCAGCCAGCCGGGACCGGAAGGCGCGCGCTGAGGCCTTTTCTCCGCCATCCAGCCGTGCTGGAAGGACGCCATGGAAACCGCCCGCATCGAGAAGCGCGTCGGGGTGCGCGCCCCGTCCGACGACATCTGGAACCTGATCGCCGACCTGCCGTCGTGGGACCGCTGGAACCCTGTGGAGACCACCGTCGAGGGGACGATCGCCTTCGGCGGAAACCTGGCCCTCACCGAAACCGTCGAGGGCGTGGGCGAGCGCCGTGCCGTGGCCAGGGTCGTGGAATGGCAGCCGCGCGCCCAGCTCGTCTGGGCCGAAAGCCGCGGCCTGTGGTTCCGCTCGATCCGCTACTACGAGATCGAGGAGCTGGAGCCGGGATCCTGCATCGTCTCGAACGGCTGGATCTTCAAGGGTCTGCGCGGCGAGTGGTTCTTCGACCGGCACCGGCCGAAGCTGAGGACGGCGGCCGAGCGGATCGGCGAGGCGATCAAGGCCCACGCCGAGGGCTGAAGCCCTACTTCGCCATCGTGTCCTGGATGTTGATGATCGCCGGGGTCAGGATGACGATGAACAGCACCGGCAGGAAGAAGATGATCATCGGGACGGTCAGCTTGGCCGGCAGGGCCGCCGCCTTCTTCTCCGCCGCCGACAGACGCATCTCCCGGTTCTCCTTGGCCATGGTGCGCAGGGCGGTTCCCAGAGGCGTGCCGTAGGTCTCGGCCTGGGTCATGGCGGTGGCGACCGAGCGCACGCCCGGATGGTTGGTGCGCCTGGCCAGACCTTCATAGGCCATGCGGCGGTCCGGCAGATAGGACAGCTCGGCCGACAGCAGGGTCAGTTCCTCGGCTAGGTCGATCGATGAGCCGCCGATCTCCTGGCTGACCTTCTGGATCGCCGCTTCGATCGACATGCCGGCCTCGACGCAGATCAGCAGCAGGTCCAGCGCGTCCGGAAACGCCTGCATGATCGAGGTGCGGCGCTTGGATATGCGGTTCTCCAGAAACAGGTTCGGCGCGTAGAAGCCCAGCACGGTCGCCACGGCCACCGCCAGCACCCGCGTCATCAGCGGCAGGCCGAAGTCGTTGAAGATGAACAGGTAGAACGTCGCCACCGCCATGAAGACGAAGGGCATCGAGAAACGGAAGAAGTAGAAGGTCGTGAGCGGCCTGGGTCCGCGATAGCCGGCCTGGGCCATCTTCTCGGCGACCTTGGGATCCTCCAGAAGCTTGGTCAGGTTCAGCCGGTCGACGACCCGCTTCTTGAACCCGTCGTCGGTGTGGCGCAGACCGCCGCCGCCCTGGGCCTGCTGGGCGATGGCCTGACGCGACCGCCGCTTCAGCTCGTCGCGGCGCTCGGCCACGGCCTTCATCCGTTTGTCCAGCCCCTTGCCGCCGCTCAGGCCCGTGATCAGCCCCCAGATGGCGGCGAAGGCCAGCACGCCGACCGCGAGGCTGAGCAGGTTCTGCGTGTCCGTGAGGAAGCCCATCAGGTCCGACATGCCGCGCCCCTAGAACTTGAACGCGATCATCTTCTTCATGACGAACACCCCGAGGCTCATCATGAAGATGGCGACCAGCAGCATGAACTGGCCGCGCGGATCGGTGAACATCAGCATCATGTAGGCCGGCGTCGTCAGGGTCACGAGAATCATGACCGCCGGAGGCAGGGAGCCGATGATGCCCGCCGAGGCGGTGGCTTCGGACGACAGCGCCTTGATCTTCTCGCCCATCATCTTGCGCGCGCGCAGCACGGTGGTGAGGTTGGACAGCGCCTCGGCCAGGTTGCCGCCGGTCTTCTGCTGGATGGCCATGACGATGGCGAAGAATTTCAGTTCCGGCGTCGGCATGCGCTCGTACATCTTGTCCAGCGCCTGCGGCAGGGTCAGTCCCACGCCGAGACCGTCGACCAGCCGCTGGAACTCCGGCCCGAGCGGCGCCGGGCTTTCGCGGGCGATGATCTTGAAGCAGTCGTGCACGGGCAGGCCCGACTTGATGCCGCGCACGATAACGTCGACCGCGTCGGGGAACAGGCTGCCGAACTTCTTCATGCGCCGCTTGCCCAGCATGCCGACGAACCAGCGCGGCAGTCCCAGGCCGAACACCACGGCGAGGCCCAGGCACAGCAGGACGTTGGCGCCGAACAGGAGCGGCAGCAGGCCCGCGATCAGACCGATCACGACGCTGATGACGACGAAGGTCCGCACGGTGACGCCGAGACCCGCCTGCTTCAGCTTCGCGGCCATGGTCATGCGCGCCTTGCGTTCGGCGCGGTCGGCCTCCTGCAACTGGAGCAGGATCTGCTTTCGCCGCGCCTCGGGCGTGTTGGCGGCCGCGGCGGCCTTCTTCGCCTTTGCGTTCTGGTCCGTCTTCGGGCCCCCGAAGGTCTGGGCGCGCTTCAGGGCCTGTGCGCTGGAATCGTCGCCGCCGACGAAGACCCAGCCCAGAGAGCCGATGACGATGAAGCCGAGGACGCCGGCCAGGATCTCAAGCATGGGCCTACTCCGCCGCGTCCAGGGCTTCGGCCAGTTCGCGCTCGAGGCCGTAGTAGCGCGCGCGGTCCCAGAAGCGCGGGCGGGCGATGCCGGTGGAGCGATGGCGGCCGATGATGCGGCCGTTCTCGTCTTCGCCGGTGATCTCGTAGACGAACAGGTCCTGGGTGACGATCACGTCGCCTTCCAGACCCACCACCTCGGTGATGTGGGTGATGCGGCGCGAGCCGTCGCGCAGGCGCGCGGCCTGGATGATGACGTCGACCGAGCCGACGATCATTTCGCGGATCGTCTTGGACGGCAGACCGTAGCCGCCCATGGTGATCATGGACTCCATGCGGCTGATGGCCTCGCGCGGGCTGTTGGCGTGCAGCGTGCCCATGGAGCCGTCGTGGCCGGTGTTCATCGCCTGCAGGAGGTCGAACGCCTCGGGTCCGCGCACCTCGCCGACGATGATCCGTTCGGGACGCATCCGCAGGCAGTTCTTGACCAGATCCCGCATGGTGATCTGGCCCTGGCCCTCCAGGTTGGGCGGTCGGGTCTCCAGACGGACCACGTGGGGCTGCTGCAGCTGCAGTTCCGCCGCGTCCTCGCAGGTGATGACGCGCTCGGTAGGGTCGATGAAGGCCGTCAGCGTGTTCAGCAGCGTGGTCTTGCCGGAACCGGTGCCGCCCGAGATGACCAGGTTGCAGCGCGACGCGCCGATGACGCCCAGCACGCGCGCGCCTTCGGGGCTGATGGAGTTGTACTCCACCAGATTTTTCATCGTCAGCTTGTCTTTCTTGAACTTCCGGATCGTCAGCGTGGCGCCGTCGATGGCCAACGGCGGCGCGATGACGTTGACGCGCGACCCGTCGGGCAGACGGGCGTCGCAGATCGGAGAGCTCTCGTCCACGCGGCGGCCGACCTGCGACACGATCCGCTGGCAGATGTTCATCAGCTGGGCGTTGTCGCGGAACCGCACGTTGGTCAGCTGGACCTTGCCGCCGACCTCGATGAACACCCGCCCGGCGCCGTTGACCATGATGTCGGCGATGTCGTCCCGCGCCAGCAGGGGCTCCAGCGGGCCGTAGCCCAGCACGTCGTTGACGATGTCCTGGACCAGGTGCTCCTGCTCGGCCACCGACATGGAGACGTTCTTGATCGCCACCAGTTCCGCGACGATGTCGCGGATCTCCTCCGACGCGGCCTTGGTGTCCAGCTGGGCCAGTTGGGCCAGGTCGATGGTGTTCATCAACGCGTTGAAGATCGTGGTCTTCGTGGCGTGGTAGTAGTCGCTCTGCTCGCGGACGATCTCGGCGACCTGCTGGGCCTTCTTCAGCTGTTCGAAGCCGGCCGTGGCGCGCGGGCCGGGTCCGTCGGCCTTGGGGGCCTGCGGCTGCGGCTTGGGCCGCGAGGCCAGCGCGTCGAGGCGATCCGCCATGGGGGCGGCGCGGGACGCGGCGCCGGGGGCCGCCTCGGGAGCCGGCTGGGGCGCGGCGGACCGCTCCATGACGTCCGCCTCGCCGCCGAAGGCGAAGGCCTGGGTCTGGACGCCCTGGACGGGCTGGACGTCGGGAGAGGGCGCGAAGGCCTCCGGGGCTAGCGGCGGCGCGACGGGACGCATCGGCGGCGGGGCCGCCGCGCCGGGCTGTCCTGTGCGCTTGCCGAACACCTCAGGTCTTCTTCTTGAACAGGGATCCGAAGATCGACCTGGCCGCCGGCCTGGCGGCCTTGGGCCCCGTGAGCTGCGGCAGCTCGCGGCGGGAGACGATCTGGGCCAGGGTCTGGAAGCTCTCCGCCGCCTTCGACTTGCCGCCCAGGTCCAGGATCATCTGGCCGTTGTTGGCCGCCGCCCCGAACACCTTCGGCTCGAACGGGATGATCAGGCTGGGGTGGACGCCCAGCGCCGCGCCGAACTCCTTGGCGGGAATCTCCGGACGACCCGGCACGCCGACCTGATTGAGGACCAGCCGCGGCGGGGCGTCGTTGGGCCGACCCTGCCGGATCAGGTCGATCATGTTCTTGGCGTTGCGCAGGCTGGCCAGATCCGGCGTGGCCACGACCACGACCTCGTCGGCCGAGATCAGGGTACGGCGCATCCATCCGGACCACAGGTGAGGCAGGTCCAGCACCACGAAGGGGGCGGTGCCGCGGATCTGGGTGGTGACCTCCTCGAAGGCCTCGGGGCTGACGTCCCAGTCGGCGTCCAGGGTGGCGGGCGCGGCGAACAGGGAGAGCTTGTCGGTGCAGCGGACCATCATGCGGTCCAGCAGGGTCGGGTCCAGCCGGTCGGGCTGACCCAGGGCGTCGGCGACGCCGTTCAGCGGGTCCTGGTTGAAATCCAGTCCGGCCGTGCCGAAGGGCAGGTCGTAGTCGACGATGACCGTGTTCGCGCCGATCTTCTCCGACATCGCATAGGCGGTGTTGTGGGCGATGGCCGAGGCGCCGCAGCCGCCACGGGCGCCGACGAAGGCGATGGTGCGGCCGACGAAGGGCTGGGCCGGATCGGCGAACAGTCCGCCGATGGCGGCGATCAACTGCAGCGGCTGGACCGGGGCGACCAGATATTCGCTCACGCCGCGGCGCATCAGCTCGCGATACAGCAGGATGTCGTTGACCGAGGCGATCACCACCACCTTGGTGCCGGCGTCGCAGACCTCGGCCAGTTGGTCGATCTCGCCGAGCAGGGTCGCGGGGTCGGCCGTGGATTCGACCACGATCAGCGGCGGCGTGGGTTCGTGGCGGTAGGTCTCGACCGCGGCGGCGACGCCGCCGACGCGGACCTGGGTGGTGGCGCGCGACAGACGGCGGTCCTGCCCGGCGCGCTCGGCGGCGGCCAGCGTGTCCTGCCGCTCGGCGAAGACGTGGATGCCGATCCGCGGCACCGAGACGTCGGCGGCGACGGGCGCGAGCGCCGAGCCGGCGTGGGCGATCATCTCGCCGACCGGGTTGAACGGTTCGCCGGCGGCCGGCAGGGCGTGGGCGGGGACCTGGGCGCCGGTCGCCGGGGGCGTGAACTGCAGCGGCTCGCGCGGCGCCGGGGCGGCGGCCGGGCCGTCCTGGAACGGCTGCAACGCGCCCGGCTCCTCGCGGACATAGTCCATGTCGAGGTCGAAGGCGTCGTCCTCGAACGCGTCGCGATCATGAGCGAAGGCGTTGTTCATGCCGACCTATTCCACCGCCCGGGAGATGCGGCCCGCCACCAGTTCCTCCTGCGTCGCCGAGGTCGTCTCGCCGGTCCTGTAGGCGGAGAAGACCACGGCCGCTCGGCCGGAGTCCGACGGCGTCATGCCGCGCGGGCGCGCGATGTCGCGGGGATCGTCGATCTGGGCCGCCAGATTGGCGTTGACCGAGCAGCCGAGGCCCGGCGAGGGTCCGTTCGACAGGCGGCCGTTCAGCGTGCCGCGCTCGGCCGCGCAGTTGGGGATCACGGCCTGCACCGTCTCGAACCCGACCAGGACCGGGGCGCGGCGGTCGGGCGCGCCGTAGGCCTCGACCGTCAGCGCCGAAGCGGGGATGCCGAAGCGGACCAGGGCGTCGTGGACGGCCCAGGCCATGGCCGCGGAGACCTGGTCGTCGCCGGACGGCGCCTGGACGAACAGCCGGCCGGCGCCGCCTCGCTTCCAGCGGTTGCCGAGAGCGGCGAGGGCGTCCGTCTGCGCATCCGAGAGGCCGGTCTCGTGAACGGCCAACGCGATCCGGTCCAGCCCGGGTTCGACCCGCAGCGCATAGCGCGACAGCGACGTCAGCGGGGGCGTTTCGCCCTGGAACATGCCGCCGGTCTGGGCGCAGCCCCCGACGACGAGGGCGGCGGCGGAGGCCATCAGGAGATTGCGCATGGTCCGTCTCACTCGATCACGTAGCCCACGGGCCCCTGCCAGCCGGCCGAGGCCCCGGCCTGGGGCGCCGGCACCCCGTACCGCTCGGTCAGCCGGCCGAAGAGCATGGTCTGCAGATCGCCGGACACGACGAGGCCGTCGGCCGGGGTCTGCAGAGCGTTCGGAGACGTCGGGGAGACGATGTAGGCCTCGATGATGATGACCAGCTCGGTCTCGCCCGAGAGGTAGTCCCGGGACCGGAAGAGGCCGCCCAGGACCGGCAGGGAGCCGATCCCCGGGAGCTGGTCGATGTTCTGGCGAGTGTCCTCGCGCAGCAGGCCGGCGATCATCAGCGAGCCGCCGGACGGCAGCTCCACGGTGTTCGAGGTGCGGCGCACGGCGAGGGCCGGGATGACCAGGGCGTTGGGGCCGGTGCCGCCGAGGGTGAAGGCGCCGTTGGTGGTCAGCTCCGACACCTCGGTCGACAGCTGCAGCGAGATGCGGCCGCCCGAGAGCACGATCGGCCGGAAGGCCAGACGCACGCCGTAGGGCTTGAACTCGATCAGGATGTTGCCGCGGTCGTCGCGGCCGACGGGAACCGGGAACTCGCCGCCGGCCAGGAACTCGGCGTTCTCGCCCGACACCGAGGTGGCGTTGGGCTCGGCCAGGATGCGGACCAGGCCCGTGCGCTCGAAGGCCTTGATGGTGCCGGTGATGCCCTCGCCGTCGTTGTTGGCGTCGTTGTACGTCAGCTGACCGCCGCCCAGCTGGCTGCCCGAGACGGCGAAGGTGGCGATGTTGGACAGGGTCAGGCCGTCGCCGACCGTGTTCAGGATGGCGTTGACGTCGAAGCCCAGTTGCTTGACCGCGGTGCGCTGCACCTCGATCACGCGGGCACGGACGGTGACCTGATCGGAACCTTCGATGGTCATCATGTTGATGACCTTCTCCGGCGCGCTGACGAAGGCGCGGGCGATCTGCGTGACGCGGTCGGCCTCGCCGGGGCTCGAAACCGTGCCGGTCAGCAGGATGCTGTCGTTCACCGCCTCGGCGCGGACGTTCACGCCCGGCAGGGTGCGCGACAGCGTGTCCTGGAGCGCCGAGACGCCGGCGTCGACGCGCACGCGCAGGGTCAGGATCGAGCGGCCCGCGGCGTCCAGGAAGACGGCGTCCGTCTCGCCGGGCGCAAGGCCGATGATGGTGATGCGGCGCGGCGAATGGAGGACGGCTTCGGCGACGGCAGGGTTCGAAACGATCACGTCGCGCGCATCGGCCGGAAGGTCGATGGCCATGGAGCTGCCGCGCGGCAGGTTGACCAGTTGGGACGAGGAACCGGCCGCGACCACGGCGCGGCTCTGCGCCTGAACCGCAGTCGCCGGCGTCAGGGGCGCAAGCGCCATGCCTGCGGCGGTCAGGAGGACGGTCAGGCGTCTCATTGCACCACCACCACTTCGGGATCGCCGCCGCGGAAGACGCGGACCGTCGCCGTACGGCTCTGGTTCGGCGGAGGACCGACGCGGCCGGACGGACCGCCGGTGTCGGCGTAGGAGCGAAGGACCAGGCTCAGCTCGCCCTCGGACTTGGCGAGCGCCAGCGCTTCGGCGTCGGCGGGGCGAACTTCCAGCGTCGCCGTCGCGCCGACCACGGCCTTGGCGTCGTCGTCGACGCTGGTGGTCTGGTCGATGGCCAGAACCTTGACGTTGGCCATGACCGTGTTGGTCGCGAAGCGGCTGCGACCCGAGTTCTCGCCGGCGACGTCCGAGAGCTTCATCTCACGCGTCAGCAGCACGTCGACGCGATCGCCGGGCAGGATGAAGCCGCCGGCGGCGGTTTCGACCGTCACGCGGATGGCCATGGCCCGCATTCCGGGCTCCAGGTAAGCGGCGAGATAGCCGCTGTCGCCGGCGCGCACGACCTTGCGGTCCAGCATCGGCTCGCCGGCCAGAATGGGCTCGCGGACCACGGCGCCCAGCCAGTCGGACTTGGCCCCGCCGGTGGCGATGGCGTCCGCGGCGCGGGTGACGCGCGCCACGGCGCCGCCTTCGGCCGGCTTGACCTCGGCGGCGGGCTGGGCCGGGATCGGCGTCGTGCCGTCGGTGAAATGTTCGGGCAGCACCTCTGCGGCGGGGACTTCCTTCCACTCGAGGTCGTCGGCGACGAGGCGCTTGCCCGGTTCAAGGTCACGGGCCGCGACGAGCACCTTGGCCATCGGAACGGCCGGGGCCGACGCGGCGGCGGCGGTCTGGGTCGGCTCTCCGCCGGAGCCCATGGCGCGCACGACGAAAGCCAGGCCGATGGCGGCCACGGCGGCGACGCAGATCACGGCGATGCGGGCGGGTTTCATCCACGGTCTCCGACGCGGGCGAATCGCGGGAGTCACACTCCCGGCGCCTGCGTTAACGACCATGGCGGCCGCGGGTTAACGCGCCCCTAAACGCCGGTCTTCAAAGGCCGGCGGCGTAGATGTTCATCAGAGGGCTGGACGGCCAGGCCATCAGGGCGCCGGCGGCGATGGCGACGCCGTAGGGGATGTCGCCCCGCGGTTCCATGAGGCGCGACACCCAGCCGGGCGCTCCCGCGGGCATGAGGGCCGGCGCCTGGGCCCGGGCGAAGATCAGGAACAGGCAGAACAGGCCGCCCATCAGCCCGGTCCAGAGCAGGAACATGCCGGAGCCCGACACGCCCAGCCACAGACAGGCGGCGGCCGTCAGCTTGGCGTCCCCGCCGCCGATCCAGCGCAGGGCGAACATGCCGGCCGCGACGAACAGGGCGATCAGGGCCACGCCCAGATGGGCCGCCACCGTCATGACCGGTAGGCCCATCAGGAAGGCGGCGGGAAAGAAGGCCGCGACGAGGACGGCCGAGATCCAGTTCGGAATGGTCATGCTGGTCAGGTCCTTCAGCCCGGCGACGATGACCAGGGCCGGGAGGAGGCTCAGCGGCAGAAAGTGGAGGGCGTCCATGCGATAAGTCTGGACCGGGCGCGGTTAAGGGCGGGTTTTCGTCGGGCCGCGTGCGGCGGAGGCGAACGCAGGAAGGCCCGGAGCCGAAGCTCCGGGCCTTCCGCGATTTCGAGACGTGCCGTCGGCTCAGGCGCCGGCGGTGCCGCCCATGCCGGTCACGACTTCGTTGAACTTGGTCTTGATGGTCGTGCCCAGGGCCGTGACGGCCGTGATGATGACGACGGCGATCAGGGCGGCGATCAGGCCATATTCGATGGCCGTGGCGCCGGACTCGTCGGCCATGAAGCGCGAAACGAACTTGGTCATGTCAGTGTCCTTCAGATTGATCAGCGAGCGACTTCAATTCGGGAGGGCGGTCGCCCGCTGGACCCCCGGAATGCAGGGGCACTTTCGCGCGGCGGGGTTAAGCCGTGGTGCGCAGACAGGGTTACCTGCCTGTTCATGCTGATTTCTTGTCCCGGCCCGCGACGGTCGGCGCCGGGTTTCCGGACGAACGAAGAAGGCCCGGAGCCGAAGCTCCGGGCCTTCCGCGGTTTCGAGACGTGCCGTCGGCTCAGGCGCCGGCGGTGCCGCCCATGCCGGTCACGACTTCGTTGAACTTGGTCTTGATGGTCGTGCCCAGGGCCGTGACGGCCGTGATGATGACGACGGCGATCAGGGCGGCGATCAGGCCATATTCGATGGCCGTGGCGCCGGACTCGTCGGCCATGAAGCGCGAAACGAACTTGGTCATGTGATTGATCCTCGAGATTGGAAAAGGGAACGCGAGACGACTTCCACCAACTTGGGGCCGCCGCTTGTTGCGCCCGTTCCCCGTATGCCCAATCTGCACGGAGCCGCTTAAATCAGAGTAAATGCCAAGACGATCGATCATGTAATCGTGGTTATCGGGACGTTCATCAAGTTGAAGCTCGCTTCACTTGTCACGGCGTCATTTCAGACTTTCTTGAGGATTGCCCTGCAGGGTGGGCGACGCCCCTCGCGGGCGTGCGGCATTCCAGGGAGCGGCCCCATGGCCTTCGAACATCGATCGACGCGCGACCTCCTGATCGCCGCCGGCCTGTTGCTGGCGGCGGCCGTGCCCGGCGCGGCGCAGGCACAATCGCAGGCCCTGAACGTCGAGATCGACCAGTCGGCGCGCATCCAGCTGCGAGGCCAGGCCGGATCGGTGATCGTCGGCAATCCCCAGATCGCGGACGTGACCGTGGTCGACGCCAACACCCTGTTCGTGACCGGCAAGGGCTATGGCGTGACCGAAGTGGTGGTCGTCGACGGCCTGGGCCGGACCCTGTTCCAGAGCCAGGTGATCGTCGCCGGCGGCGACGTGGGCCGCGTCCGCGTCTGGCGCGGCGCCCAGGTCACCGAGATGGCGTGCGCCGCGTCCTGCGCCCCGACCCTGCGGTCGCCCAACGACGGCGCCTCGGCGGCCGCGGCCCCGGCGGCCGCGCCGAACTGACCGGCATGCGTCGGGCGCTTCTGCGTCGGCTCTTCCTTCGTCGCCCGCGCGAGGGCGCCGCGGCGGTCGAATTCGCCATGATCGCCCTGCCCTTCCTGTTCATGCTGTTCGCGATCGCCGAGATCGCCTTCGTCTTCGTGCTGGATTCAGTGCTCGAAAACGCCGTGATCGAGACCGGCCGGCTGGTCCGCACCGGCCAGGCGTCGGCGCAAGGCTTCACCAACGACACCTTCAAGACCCGGATGTGCGACCGGATGAACATCTTCGCCGCAGGCTGTCTGGGCAAGGTGCACGTCGACGTGCGGGTGGTCGGGAGCTACACCAATCCGAACGTGCCCGACCCGATGCAGGGCGGGACCTTCTCCGCCTCCGGCCTGACCTATCAGAACGGCCAGGCCGGCAACCTGATGCTGGCCCGGGCCTGGTACCGGCACACCCTGTTCACCCCCTTCCTGTCGCAGGGGCTGGCCCGGGGCGGCTCCGACAGCTGGCTGATGGCCTCGACCGCCTTTCAGAACGAGCCGTGGAACTGATGGCCGGGTCGGCACGCCGCGCGGGCCTGTTCCGTCGCCTGAGGGACGACCGACGGGGCGTGTCGGCGGTCGAGTTCGCCATGCTGGCCCCCGCCATGATCGCCATGTACTTCGGTCTCGCCGAGTTCTGCCAGGGCTTCATGGCGCAGAAGCGCGCGGGGCATTCGGCAGCCATCGTCGCCGACCTGATCACGCAAAGGAATTCGATCACAGGCGCCGAGCTGGACGATCTGTTCAACGTGGGCGGCCAGATCATGAAGCCCTTCTCGTCGGCCACCCTGAGGCTCCGGGCGTCCAGCGTGACGCGCGGAAACGACGACGTGAACCGCGTGGACTGGAGCCGCGGCAAGGGCATGACGGCGCGCGCGGCCGGCTCGACGGTGACCCTTCCAGCGGGACTGGTCGAACGCGGCCAGACGGTGATCTTCACCGAGACGACCTATGACTACGACTCGCCGGTCGACTATCTGATGCCGGCGATCACGCGGTTCTCGCACAGCTTCTACATGCGGCCGCGACAGGTCGAGACGATCCCCTACACGCCCTGATCGCCTGCGAGCGCCTGTCGCAGCGCCGCGATCTTGGCCCCGGTCTCGGCGAGCTCGGCGGCCGGGTCGCTGTCGGCGACGATCCCGGCGCCCGCCAGCGTCCGCCAGCGCCAGGTTCGGCCGCGCCTTTCGAAGGACGCGGTGCGGATGAGGACCGAGGCGGTGAGCCGATCCTCCTCCATCAGGAACAGCGAGCCGCACCACGGGCCGCGCGCCGCTTCATGTCCGGCGATGACCTTCATCGCCTGATGCTTGGGCGCGCCGGTGATGGACCCCGGAGGAAAAGCCGCCTCCATCAGATCGGCGGGACCTGCGCCGGCGGCCAGCGTGCCCGTCACGGTCGAAACGAGGTGATGCACGGTCGGATGCGCCTCAAGCTCGAAGAGCCGATCGACGCGGACCGAGCCCGGCACGCAGGCCCGCGACAGGTCGTTGCGCATCAGGTCGACGATCATCAGGTTCTCGGCCCGGTCCTTGGCGCTGGCCCGCAGATCGGCGGCGAGGGCGGCGTCGCGAGCGGGATCGGGATCGCGCGGCCGGGTCCCCTTGATCGGCCGGGTCTCGACGCGGCCCGTCGGACGATCGAGCGTCAGGAAGAGCTCGGGCGAGTTGGAGACCAGCGCCCGGTCGTCCATCCGCCAGAAGGCGCCGTAGGCCGAGGCGCGGCGCCCCAGTCGCGCGAAGGCGTCGAAGGGGTCGGCGCCGGACAGCAGGGCGCCGCTCCAGGCGCGGGCGACGTTGGCCTGGAACAGTTCGCCGGCCGCGATGCGGGCCACGACGTCGGCGACGGCGGCCTCGTAGGCGGGTCCGGGAGCTTCGGGGGAGAAATCGGGCGCCGGCGCCGCGACGGAGCCGGGCGCGCCGGCCGACCCGATCCAGGAAGCGGCCGCGTCGGCGGCGCGGCGGGCGGCGGCGGCGTCGCGCCCACGCCCGACGGCCGCGGCCTCTCCATCGGCGTCGATCCGGATCATCGCCGGATAGCGGGCCAGCATCAGGTCGGGCCAGTCGCCGCGCGGGCCGACCGCCGGCCGGGCGCCCATGTCGTAGGAGGCCAGGCCGACGACGCCGGCGCTCCAGAGCGGGTCGGCGAGGAGGGCGAAGGGCGCAGCGTCGTCCGCGGCCCCGACGAACGTCAGATCCGGATCGGCGGCGATCAGGCTGCGCCCCCCTCCCGGCGGGGCCGTCAGAACCAGGGCGCCTGGGCGATTGCGCAGACCTTGCGCCAAGCCCGCCGCGTCGATGCGGCCGAGCGGAACGTCGAGCCGCGCGGTGAAGGGTCCGCTCACGCCGCCAGCCGCTCCCCGATGCGGTCGCGGAGCGCCGCGTGGACGCCGAGCGCCCGCTCCAGATAGGCGTCGAGGGAGCCGTGCTCCGCCTCGATGGTCCGGAAGGCGACGTCGAGGAAATCCGCTTCCACGCCCAGGAAGGCCACGACGGCGCCGTGGGAAGCCTTGCGGCCCGTCATGGCGTGAAGCTGGCGCGCGATGTCCGGCGCGCGACGTTCCAGATCCACGGCCCGGTTGGTCAGCAGGTAATCCTCGATCATGTCCTCGCGGGAGACGCCAAGCAGGTGGTGGGTGAGAGCCGCCAGCAGGCCCGTCCGGTCCTTGCCCGCCGCGCAGTGGATCAGCACGGGGCCGTCGGCCTCGCCAAGGGCGCGGAAATAGCGGGCGAACAGGTCGAGGTGCGGCGCCTCGTGCGGCAGGCGGCGATACGCCTCGTGCATGAAGGCGCGGCCTGAGGCCTCGGTCAGGTCGGAGGTCTTCAGAAAGGTGATGTGCGGCGCCTCGCCGCCGTCGTCGTGATCGCTTTCGATCACCGCGCAGGCGGAGCCGACGGGACGGCGCGAGGGCTGGTGACGACGCTCACCGGGACGGCGCAGATCGACGAGGGTGCAGACCCCCAGGGTTCCCAGTCGGGCGAGATCGGCGTCGCTGGCCCGGGCGTGGTGCGCGGACCTGTACAGTCGCCCCGGCTTCACGCGGCGGCCGGCGGCCGTGGCGTAGTCGCCGTAGTCTCGGAAGTTGTCGATGGCGTCGAAGGACAGGAGGCGGCTCATGCCCCTGCCCATCTCACGTTCCGCGCCGGAAGTCAGTCCGGCCTCGGCTGGGCGGCGGCGTGCAAGGCGCCGACGGCGTCGAGGTACTGCAAGAAGGCCGCACGTCCGTCTTCGGTCAGCCGCGCCTCCGTCAGCGGCTTCCGGCCGACGAACCGCTTGGTCACTTCCACGAAGCCCGCGTCCTCCAGCTTGCGGAGATGGACGGACAGATTGCCGTCGGTCGTCTGCAGCCGGGTCTTCAGTTCGCCGAAGTCCGCCGTGCCGGCTCCCGAGAGATAGGCCATGATGCCCAGCCGGACGCGGCCGTGGATGATCTCGTCGATGCGGTTGATGTCGAAGTCGTCGGCCATGCTCAGACGGTCTCCGCCGGCTCCTGGCGGACCAGGACGACGCCGGGGACGAGGGCCAGCAGGACCAGACCGCCGGCATAGGCCAGCCAGATCCAGCTGGTGCCGACCAGTGCGGCGATGGCGGGCGCGGCCGCCCAGGCCGCGATGGCCAGCCACCACTGCCAGCGCGACTTCGACATCGCCGCGGACACGGCCCAGCCCGAGCCGTAGGCGGCGAAGATCATGGACGGGAAGATCAGCGTCAGGATCTCGCTCTGAACCCGCCACGAGATGACGGCGATCGAGATCGACATGACGAAGATCAACAGGCCGACGCCCATCCATGCCGTCCCCACCGCCTGATTGACCAAGGAAGCGGCGCCGGGCCGGCCCTTGTTGCGACCGATCAACACGAACAGACAGGCGAAGAAGGTCGCCATGGCGGACACCCAGATCACTGCATAGGCCACCGGACCGACGGCGATGGCCTCGATGGCGATCAGCCAGTGAATGATCGAGGTCAGGCCGAAGATCAGCCCGGCGGCGATCAGGATGCCGCCGCCCAGCACGGGGGTTCGACGACCCTCCTCGGCAAGGGCTTTGATGTAGGCGATCTCGTCCTTCATGGACCGGATGTCGTCCTGGGTCATGGTCGTGGCTCCGAATGCGATGACGGCACCATGCCGAAGTTACTTTATGAGGTAAAGTTCTTTCTGCGAGACCGTCCGCGACGACGTCCACACTGGACGACGAGGCGTCGGGACCCCATCAGTGAGGCATGAACCGGCGCGGCCTGCTGATACGACTGGGACTTCTGGCCGGCGCCGTGGGCGGGGGCTGGTGGTTCAAGGACAAGGTGCTGTGGCCCACCCCGCGGCCCGTCTTCGACGGCGGCGCGACGCCGTGGCTGGGCTATCGCGCGCCGGCGGTCACCCCGACCATCGACGTCCGGGTGGGCGGCGTCCCGACCGTCGCCCTGATCGACACGGGCGCCCAGTATTCCGTACTGGACCGCGCCCTGCACGAGCGGCTCGTGGCCGACGGACGCGAGCGGCTGAACTTTCCCCTTCCGCTGTTGGCCTATGGCGTCGGCGGTCGGCCCCAGGTCGGGCGAGGCGCCGTCGTCGACGTGGCGATGGAGGGACTGGCCCTGCCGGGCCTGCGCGCCGCCATCCTGGATCTGGGCCCCATCGCCGACCGCGAGCGCGGTCTGGGCGCGCAGCTGATCCTGGGACAGGACGCGCTGGAGACCATGGTTCTGGACGTCGAGACCGCGGCGCGGCGCAGCCGGCTGTCGGCTCCCGGGGCGCTGGCGCTGAGGCCTGACGCGCGCGCCTTGCCGGCGCGGCGGGCGGGCGGCTCGCTGCGGTTGGACGTGACCCTCGAAGGGCGCACGGTCGAGGCGCTGGTGGACACCGGGGCGTCGTCCCTGCTGGCCCTGTCCCGAAGATCGGCGGAGGCGGCGGGTCTGTATGACGGGCGCGAACTGACGCGCGGATCCAGCCTCGTGCTGGGCGGTCAGGTCGGCGCCGACGTGGCGCGCGCCCGCACGCTCGGCGTCGGCGGGCGCACCTTCGCCGACGCGCCCGTGGCCATCTTCGGCGACGTTTCGGCGCCCGGTTTTCCCGGCGCCCTGCTGGGCATGGCCGCGTTCGAGGGTCAGGCGGTGCGCGTCGATCTGGCCGCCGCCGGCCTGTGGACGGCGGAGACGCCGGATCTCAGCCTGGGGCGACGGCGCCGGCGGCGCTAACGCGCGGCGAAGGTGTCGCAGACGGCGGGGTCGCCGCTCTCATACCCGCGACGCAGCCAGGCGGCGCGTTCCTGCGACGTGCCGTGGGTGAAGCTTTCCGGAGAGGCGCGGCCCTGGGTCAGGCGGTCGTCGCCGATCGCCGAGGCGGTCTGCAATCCCGCCTCGATGTCGCCGGCGGTCATCGCCACCTCGCCGTTCGACACGGCCGAGGCGTTGGCCGCCCAGACGCCGGCGTAGCAGTCGGCCTGCAGTTCCAGCGCGACGGAATGGCGGTTCGCCTCGCCCTGGCTGCGCGCGTCGCGCTGGGCCTGCTGCACCTGCTGCGAGGCGCCTGTCAGGGTCTGGACGTGGTGTCCGAACTCGTGCGCGATGACGTAGGCGCGGGCGAACTCCGCGCCCGATCCGCCCAGCTGCTCGAGCTGCTGCCAGAAGGAGAGATCCAGGTACACGGTGCGGTCGGTGGGGCAGTAGAAGGGGCCCATGGCGGCCTGACCGAAGCCGCACTGCGTGCCCGTGCCGCCCTCGTACAGAACCACGCGCGGCGGACGGTAGCCGACCAGCTGACGGGCCCAGACGTCGTTGATGTTGGCGCCGACGACGTCGACGAACAGGCCGGCCTGGTCCTCGGGGGTGCCCGCCTTGCCCTGCTGCTGGGTCGCGGCGCCGAACTGGCTGGCGACCTGGGTCGTGGTCGAGGGGTCGATGCCGAAGAAGAGATAGCCCAGCAGGGCGATCACCCCGACGCCGAGGCCGCCGCCGACCACGCCGCCCGCGCCCATGCCGCGCCGATCCTCGATGCCGCCGCCGCGACGTCCGCCCTGCCAACGCATGCCGTCCCTCCCTTGGCTTCCGGTGAAGCTAGATCAGAACGACGGTCGGGCAAAAGGGATGCAGAGCTCAGTCGGGACGGCCCAGCCACGCGTCGATCTGGCCCACGTCGCCGCCCGGCGGCGACGTGGGGAAGCCGCCGTTCGGCCGCACCGGCGCGACCGGCGCGGGCTGGCGGGAGCCCGGATAGGGCAGGGCCGGGAGTCGCGCGGCCTCGACGCGGGCGGCGGCGGTCCGCGAGGCGGCATGGCTGCGCGCCGCCTCGGCCTGACGCAGATCCGCGTCACGGCGCCGCTGCTCCATGGCCTGCAGGTTGCGGTCGGCGTCGTACCGGTGACGGTCGAATTCGGACGCGCCCGGCCACGGCTCGACCTGGGCGCGGGCGGCTCCGGCGATCAGCGCCAGACCGGCGGCGAGGAGGAGAGGGCGCATCATGCCGTCACCCTGCGCGCGGCCGGCGGCGGGACCAAGACCGCGCCCATCACTTTCGGGCGAGGGGTTCCGCGTGACCGCGAAGCTGGGCAAACTGGCGCGGATGGCCGCCCGCCGCATCCGCACAAACCGCCTGATCGCCGTCCTCGGCGTGGCCGTGCTGGTGCTCGGCGGGTTGGTCGGATGGCGGCTGCTGGCCACCGGCGGCGCGGCGCCGTGGGAGACGCCGCCGCATCGGCGCGCCCTGCAGCAGGTGCGCGAGCGGATGGGGCCCACCGGGCAGGTGCGGCTGATCGAACGCGGCAAGGGACCGGTGGTGTGCGGCTACGCCGGGCTCAAGGGAGACCCCGGCACCGTCGCGTTCGTCTCCCGGCCGAACCGGATCCTGTTCGCCGACGATCCCCTGAAGGGCGAGTTCGAGGCGATGATCGAGGCCGACTGCCCGAACCTTCCGACGCCGCCGCCTTTGCGGGCCGTGCCGTGACGGAGACGCCCACCGCCGGAACCTTCGAGGGCCGCGAGCACCGTCTGCCGGTGCGGGTCTATTACGAGGACACCGACTTCACCGGTCTGGTCTATCACGGCAGCTACGTCCGCTTCCTCGAGCGTGGGCGTTCCGATTTCCTTCGGGCGGCGGGGGTGGGCCATGCGGAACTGATGGACGGACCGTCGCCCTTGGCCTTCGTGGTGGCCGGGATGAACCTGCGCTGGCTCAAGCCCGCGCGCATCGACGACGCCCTGATCGTGCGGACCCTGTACGAGCGCGTGCAGGGGCCGAGACTGATCATCGACCAGCGCATCACGCGCGGCGACGAGACTCTGTGCGAGGCTCAGGTGACGGCGGTGTGCATCCATCCCGACGGGCGGCCGCGGCGGCCGACGACTCTCCTGATGGAAAAGGTGCGCCCCTGGCTGGCGCCCGCATAAGCTGACCATAAGTGACGAAGGGGCCCCGGCCCGCTAGACCCGCCATGAAATCGCCTTGCCGCCCTCCACGATGAGCGGCGCAACCTTGACCGGAACGACCGCATGACCGTGCCCGCCGAAGCCAGCCTGTTGAACCCCGTCGAGCTGTTCATGGCCGCCGACTGGGTGGTGAAGGGCGTGATGGTCGGACTGGCGCTGGCGTCGCTGTGGTCGTGGGCGGTGATCATCGACAAGGCCTTCCGCTTCACCTCGATGAACCGGCGCGCCGACCAGTTCGAGGACGCGATCCACTCCGGCCGGCCGCTGGAGGACGTGGCGGCGCAGGCGGGCCCGAATCCCGCCGATCCCCTGCCCCGCATGCTGGTGCTGGCGGTGACGGACTGGCGCGACGCCCGGGCGAAGGGCCAACTGGGCGAAATTCAGGGCCAGATGCTGATGGCGCGCATCGACCGCGCGCTGGACAGTCTGATCGCGCGCGAGGGCCAGCGCATCGAGAACGGTCTGGGCGTGCTGTCGGTGGTCGCCACGGCGTCGCCCTTCATCGGCCTGTTCGGCACGGTGTGGGGCATCATGAATGCGTTTTCCGCCATCGCCTCGGCCGGCAACACCAACCTGACCACAGTGGCGCCGGCGATCGCCGAGGCCCTGTTCGCCACCGCCATCGGTCTGGCGGCGGCCATCCCGGCCTACATCGCCTACAACAAGTTCTCGATCGACGCGGGCAAGTTCACCGGGCGGATGGAGGCCTTCGCCGACGACCTGCAGGCCGCGGTGGCGCGCCGCGTGGGCGGGCCGGCGGCGCCGACGCCCGCGCCGGCGTCGGACTTCAACGACCGCAGGGGCTTCTGAGCCATGGCCCTGAGCGTCGGAGGCGGCGGGCATCAGAGGGGACGCAGGCGTCCCCGCAAGAAGCCGCTGAGCGAGATCAACGTCACGCCGCTGGTGGACGTCATGCTGGTGCTGCTGATCATCTTCATGATCTCGGCGCCGCTCCTCACCGTCGCCGTGCCGGTCGACCTGCCGGACACCGAGGCGGGTGCGGTGGAGGCCGAACAGGAGCCGGTGGTCGTGTCCATCGACCGCGCGGGCGAGGTCTTCGTGGGCGAGGCCCAGGTCGGCTACGACGGGCTGATCGCAGGGGTGCGGCAGGCGGGCGGGTCGCCCGACGCGGCGGTTTCCGTGCGCGCCGACGGCGCCGCGCCCTATTCCGAGGTGGCGAAGGTGATGGCCCGGCTGTCGGCCAACGGGTACGCCAAGCTGAACCTGATCACCGACACCGCGCCGCGCGCCGCGCCGGCGGCGGCCCCCGTCACGGCGACGGAGGGCTGACGGCATGAAGGCGCCCGGACCCGGCACGATCGGCTCGATCGTCCTGCACGCGGGACTGGGCGCCCTCCTGTTCGTGTCGTGGCCGGACAAGCCCCTGCCGCCCGCGCCGACCGAGGGCATCCGCGTCTCGGTCATCTCCGACGTGCAGGTCGAGGCGGCCGCGGCGGACAATCCGTCGGAAGAGCTGATCACCGAGGACGGCGCGACCGTGCCGCCGCCGGAGACCGAAGTCCCGCCGACGCCCGAGCCGGAACCGACGCCGCCCCCGCCGACGCCCGCCCCGCGGAAGACGCCGACCCCCGCGCCGCGTCCGCCGGTCACCCGCCCGCCGACGCCCCAGCCGCGGCCCCCCGCGCCGGCCCCGAAGCGCGAGGAGCCGTCTCTGGATCTGGATCGCCTGTCGAAGCGTCCGAACGAAGGGCGCACCGACCGCCGTCCGAACACGGGCGACGCGGGTCGCGGGCAGGCGCCCCGCGCGCTGGGCCGGGCCGACATCAGCGCGCTGGGACGGCAGGTGCGGCCGGTGTTCAACTGCGACCTCCCCGGCGCCGACTCCGTGACGGTGCAGGTGTCGGTCAGGCTGGCCCCCACGGGGGCGATCGTCGGCACGCCGCGGCTGATCGGTCCCCGCAGCGACCCGGCGTATCGCGCCATTTCCGAAGCCGTCCTGCGCGGCATCCGGGCCGCCGCGCCTTTCGACATGCCCGCGGGGTACGAGGAGCAGGACATCACCTTCGGGTTCAACAGCACCAGCCAATGCTGACCGCCCTGACGCGCCCTGACGCGTCGTCCTTAACCGCCAAGCTCGCCCGAAAGTCGCCGCATTGGGGCCGAGAGTGGCGTTTCGTCACGTCGCGCGTTCAGTATGCGGCGGAACAGCCAAGCCGGAGCTCCTGATGCGACTGAAGACCCTTCTGACCGCGTTCGCCGCCTGCGCCGTCGCCCTTCCGGGCGCCGCACTGGCGCAGGACCCGACGACGGGCGAGCCGCAGATCGTGGTGATCGATCAGGCCGAGTTGCGGCCCTTCCCCATCGCCATCGTCGGATTCACCGGCCAGTACGGCGACGACATCTCCAACGTCATCCGCGGCAACCTGCGGCGCTCGGGCTTCTTCGATCCGCTGAACCCCGCAGGCTTCACCGAGCGCCCCGGTCTGGGCGCGCGCCCGACCTTCCCCGCCTGGACCGGCATCGGCGCGCAGGCTGTGCTGTACGGCGGCGTCACCCCGCGCGCGGACGGCCGCGTCGACGTGGGCTTCCGCCTGTACGACACCTACCGCGAGTGCCAGCTGGTCAGCTACCAGTTCACCGCCACCGCCGAGCAGTGGCGCCGCATCGCGCACAAGATCAGCGACGTCGTCTACCAGCGCATGACGGGCGAGAGCGGCTTCTTCGACACGCGCGTGATCTACGTCGCCGAAAGCGGCACCCAGCTTGAGAAGCTGAGCCGCCTCGCGATCGTGGACCAGGACGGCTACAACCCCGTCTTCCTGACCCAGGGCGACGAAGTGATCATGTCGCCGCGCTTCTCCACGTCCAATCCGGACGAGGTGACCTATGTGGCGCTGGGCCGGGACTACAGCCGGATCTACCTGTACAACCTGTCGACCGGCCGGCGCGAAAGCCTGGGTCAGTTCGACGGTCAGGTGCTGGCCCCGCGTTATTCGAACGACGGGTCCAAGCTGGCCTTCTCGATCATCCGGGGCGGCAACACCGACGTCTACACGATCGATCTGAACACCCGCGAGCTGCGCCGCCTGACGACCGATCCGGGCATCGACACCTCGCCCAGCTTCTCGCCCGACAACTCCATGATCGCCTTCACCTCGGACCGGTCGGGATCGGCGCGGATCTACGTCATGCGCGCGGACGGCACCGGCCAGCGCCCGATCAGCCGCGGCGGCGGCCTCTACACCGCCCCGTCGTGGAGCCCGCGTGGCGACCTGATCGCCTTCACCAAGCAGCAGGGCGGCCAGTTCCACATCGGGGTGATGGGCACGGACGGTTCGGGCGAACGCATCCTTTCGTCCAGCTATTTCGAGGAAGGTCCCTCCTGGGCCCCCAACGGCCGCTACGTCATGTTCGCCCGTCAGACGCGCGGCGGCGACACCCGCCTGTGGACCGTGGACCTGTCCGGCCGCGTCGTGGCGCAGGCGGGGTACGAAGGTCGCGGCTCCGACCCCGCGTGGTCGCCCCTGCTGGACCAGCCGCCGGCCGACCTAGGCTTCAACCAGGGACCCGACAGCTGCCCGACCTAGGCCTCACAATCGCGTCATCGCCGATGGCGCGGTCCCCGTTCGCGCGTTAGCCGACCATCAACGGTGAAGCTTCACCGCAGAAAATCGAGGAGACCAACCCGATGAAGACGACCTCTCTCTTCCGCCTGACCCTGGTGGGCGCCTCCGTTCTGGCCCTCGCCGCCTGCTCGCGTCCGGCCCAGCCGGAGCCGGGCCTCCCGGACGGCCCCGTCGTTACGAATCCCGACACCCGGGGCCCGACCACCGGCGGCGGCACCGTCGGCGGCGGCGGCATTCCGGCCGCGGCCGGTTCGGTCGAGGACTTCGCCGTCAACGTGGGCGACCGCGTCTATTTCGACCTGGACAGCTACGAGATCCGTCGCGACGCCTATCCGCGCCTGGACGCCCAGGCCGAGTGGCTGCGCCGCTATCCGAACGTGATGGTCCGCATCGAGGGCAATGCCGACGAACGCGGCACCCGCGAGTACAACCTGGCGCTCGGCGCCCGCCGCGCGGAGTCGGTGCGCAGCTATCTGATCCAGCGCGGCATCCCCGCGACCCGCATCGACGTGATCAGCTTCGGCAAGGAGCGCCCGATCGCCGAGGGCTCGACCGAAGAGGCCTGGGCCCGCAACCGCAACGGCCGCACCGCGATCGTCTCGGGCGCGCCCGCGCGCTGATCCGGGACCTGTCAACGGGAACGAGGGCGGTCGCTGCGGCGGCCGCCCTTTTTCTTTGACCGACGCCCCGACGCGGGCGACATCTCGCGCATCTCTGACGCTTGGGGGCGGGCATGGAAATCGACGCGGCGGGCGGTGCGGCCACGGCGGGACTGATCGGCGCGGCCATCGAAAAGCCGACCGGCCACGCCGGCGACGAGCACGGGAACTGCACCGACTGCGGCCTGCCGGTCGAGGGCAACTTCTGCAGCAACTGCGGCCAGCCCACGCACGTGCACCGCAGTCTGCTGCATCTGGTCGAGGAGGTGCTGCACGGAGTCGTCCATTTCGACGGCCGCATCTGGCGGACGCTGCCGCTGCTGGCCGTCAACCCGGGCCGTCTGACGCGCGAATGGATCCAGGGGCGACGGACCCGCTACGTTTCGCCGCTGGCCATCTTCCTGTTCAGCGTTTTCCTGATGTTCTTCGTCTTCAGCTTCACCGGCGCCGGCTCGCCGGAGGTGAAGACGACGATGACGGCGGCGGAACGCGCCGAGGACACCGCCCGCCTCGAAGAGTCCCGCAAGGCGCTGGAAACCGCACGGGCCGAGCTGGCGGCCAATCCGGACTCGAACGCCCTGGCCGTGACGGTGCGCGCCAGCGAAGCGGCCGTGGCGATGATGGAGCGGCGCCTTGGCCTGCCCGTCACCGTCGGCGCGGAGGACCGGGCCGACGGGCTGGAACCCGGCACGTGGCAGGCGGAGGTCCGTGACGCCGTCGAGACCGGCAACATCAGCGTCAACCTCGGCAACGAGGGGCTGAACCACAAGGTCAAGAAGAAGCTGCTGAACCCGGATCTGGCGATCTACAAGATCCAGCAGACCCTGTATAAATTCAGTTTCCTGCTGATCCCGCTCTCGATCCCGTTCGTGGCGCTGCTGTTCCTTTGGAAGCGCGGGTTCACGTTGTACGACCACGGGGTCTTCGTCATCTATTCGCTGACGGCGGTGTCGATCCTGCTGTTGCTGACAGTCGCGCTGGGCAAGCTGTGGAGCGGGTTCGGCGTGCTGGGCGCCTTCCTGTTCGCCTTCGGCCTGCCGGTCCACATGTTCGCGCAGCTGAAGGGGACCTATGGCCTGTCGGCCTTCTCGACCCTGTGGCGCACGATCGCCCTGCTGTTCTTCTGCATCCTGGCCTCGACGCTGTTCCTGCTTGCGATCATCATGCTGGGCCTCACCGGCTGACCCGTTTTGGCCGCAAACCGCGTGAAAGCTGACCTTATGCTGAAGCTGCCCAAACCCTCCCGCAACGCCCTGATGACCGCGCTGGGCATCTCGCTGATCGCCGGCACGGTGATCGCACAGGCCGTGCCGACCGAGCCGATCATCTGGGACAAGCGCCGGCTGGACCAACTGGACCGCAACGTGCGCAAGCTCGAGCGCGCCATCTTCCAGCGGAACTCCAACGGCCAGCCCTTCCTGATGGAGCCGGATCCCGAGGTCGTGGCCCTGCAGGGCCGCGTCGGCGGCGTCGACCGCCGCCTGGCCGACGTGGAGGCCACGCTCCAGCGCATGAACGGCGACATCGAGCGCCTGACCATCGATCTGGAGAACATGAAGACCGAGAACGGCCGGCTGCGCACGCGGCTGGGCGAGAGCGAGGCGCGGCTCAGCACGCTGGAGACGCGAGCGCGCGAGGAAGCGGAGCTGAACGCGCCCATCGTCGCCAACAGCCCGACCGGCACGGCGGCGGGCGACCTGGCCGCGGCCAATCGTCTGCTCTCCACCAATCCGGCGCGCGGCGAGCGGGCGCTGGAGGTGCTGATCGTGACCTGGCCGGATGCTGAAGAAGCCCGCATCGCCAACGTCCGGCTGGGCGACCTGCGGCTGGAGGACGAGGACGCCGCGGGCGCCGTTCCCTATTTCGCCGCCGCCCTGCGCGGCTGGCCGACGGCGGGCTGGGCGCCGGAAGCGACGATCAAGCTCGCCGAGGCCCTGGAAGCCGAGGATCAGAGCACCGACGCCTGCATCGCCCTGCGCGAGTTCCGCACACGCTACGGCGCCGGCGCGCCTGCGTCGCTGACCTCGCGCGCCACGGCCGTGCGCACCTCGGCCGGCTGCCGCTGACCGACACCGGCGCCCTGACGGCACGGGTTCGGGCGCGGCTGGACGCGCGCCTGTGCCGGAACGTGGACGCTCCAGTCGCCCTGGCCCTGTCCGGCGGCGGCGACTCCGTCGCCCTGCTGGCCCTGTTCGTCGACTGGGCAGGCGTCAACGGTCGGCGGGTGCTGGCCCTGACCGTCGATCACGGACTGAGCCCCGACAGCGGGGAATGGTCCCGCCGGTGCGAGACGCAGGCGCGGTCCCTGGGCGCGGACTGGCGGGAGCTGCGCTGGATCGGCGACAAGCCCGCGACCGGCCTCCCGGCCGCGGCACGGAACGCGCGCCACGCCCTGCTGGCCGACGCGGCGCGCGAGGCGGGGGCGCGCGTGGTCCTGCTGGGGCACACGCTGGACGACGTCGCCGAGAGCGACCTGATCCGGTCCGAAGGCACCTCCATCGGCCGGCTGCGCGAGTGGGGCCCCAGTCCGGCGTGGCCCGAGGGCCGGGGTCTGATGCTGCTGCGGCCGCTTCTGGGCGAACGGCGAGAGGCGCTGCGCGATCTGCTGCGCGCGCGCCGGCTCGACTGGATCGAGGATCCCGCGAACCTGGACCTGCGGTTCGCACGAAGCCGCGCGCGGAAGCGCAGACCCGTCCCGACGGCAGACCGAGCCGCGGACGCCGCCTCCCGCGGACGGCGTCTGGCCGCGCTGCTGACCTGCGCGGGCGGGAGCGCGCGAACGCCCCGCGGAGATCGGCTGGCCTCGCTCCGGAGCCGCCTGTCCGAGGGCAGGGATTTCGACGCCGTCCTGTGCGGCGCGCGTCTGTCGATGCGCGACGGCGCGGTGGTCGTCCATCGTGAGCCGGGGGAGCAGCGGCGCGAGGGTCTGGCCCCGGTGCGGCTGAGGCCCGGTCTCCCCATCGTCTGGGACGGGCGATACGAAATCAGCGTCGAAGAGCCGGAGCTGACCGTGGTGCCCGCCCAGGGACGGCTGAACCGGCTGTCGCCGTCGGACCGCGCCGCGCTGGCCGCCCTGCCCCCCGCCGCGCGCGGCGCCGAGCCGGTCCTGATCCGGGACGGCGACCCGCGCCCGGTTCTTGCAAGGACGGCGGCGACGGTGCGGTCGCTGGTCGAGGCGCGCCTGGCGGCGGCGCTGGACGCGACGTCGCAGGAGGCCGACCTGATCCGCCCCCGGATGGCGCCCGACCGTCCGACCGCCTATTTTGAGACCGACGCGGCGGCCGCTGCCGGCGACCGCCTGACCGAGAGGACCGAATGAATCTGCGCAACATCGCCGTGGCCGCCATGATCGGCATGGCCCTGCTGGCCGGGTACGCCATGTTCAGCCAGGGCGGCGCGGGCGCCCAGGGCGCCAAGGGCGCGAACGCCCGGGCCGAGACGCTGACCTATTCCCAGCTGCTGGCCGCCGCCAACGACAGCCGCATCAAGTCCGTCCAGGTGCAGGGCGACACGCTGACGGGAGAGCTGAAGGACGGCACGAGGTTCAAGGCGACCACGCCGGTGCCGAACATCGATCTGGTCAACGAGATCGAGGCGCGGGGCGCCGAGGTGGACGTGAAGACCATGCGGACCCCGCTGTGGCAGCAGCTGCTGCTGGGCCTGCTGCCGATCTTCGTTCTGGTCGGCCTGTTCTTCCTGATCACGCGCCAGATGCAGGGCGGCGCCCGCGGGGCCATGGGCTTCGGCAAGTCCAAGGCGCGGCTGCTGACCGAGCACAAGGGCCGCAAGATGTTCGAGGACGTCGCCGGCGTGGACGAGGCCAAGGAGGAGCTGCAGGAGGTGGTCGATTTCCTGAAGGATCCGGGCAAGTTCCAGCGTCTGGGCGGCAAGATCCCCAAGGGCGCCCTGCTGGTCGGCCCTCCCGGCACCGGCAAGACGCTTCTGGCGCGGGCCGTGGCCGGCGAGGCGGGCGTGCCCTTCTTCTCCATCTCGGGCTCGGACTTCGTGGAGATGTTCGTCGGCGTCGGCGCCAGCCGCGTGCGGGACATGTTCGAACAGGCCAAGAAGAACGCGCCCTGCATCATCTTCATCGACGAGATCGACGCGGTCGGCCGTCACCGGGGCGCCGGTCTGGGCGGCGGCAACGACGAGCGCGAGCAGACCCTGAACCAGTTGCTGGTCGAGATGGACGGCTTCGAGGCCAACGAGGGCATCATCCTGATCGCCGCGACCAACCGTCCGGACGTGCTGGACCCGGCGCTGCTGCGCCCCGGCCGCTTCGACCGGCAGGTCGTGGTGCCCAATCCCGACGTCTCGGGTCGCGAGAAGATCCTGCGCGTGCACATGAAGGACGTGCCGCTGGCCGCCGACGTGAACGTGAAGACCATCGCGCGCGGCACGCCCGGCTTCTCGGGCGCAGACCTGGCCAATCTGGTCAACGAGGCGGCCCTGATGGCGGCGCGCAAGGACCGCAAGATGGTCACGCACCGCGACTTCGAGGACGCCAAGGACAAGGTCATGATGGGCGCCGAGCGCAAGTCCATGGCCATGAACGAGGAAGAGAAGCGCCTGACCGCCTATCACGAGGCCGGCCACGCGATCGTCGCCATGAACGTCAAGATGGCCGATCCGGTGCACAAGGCCACCATCGTGCCGCGCGGCCGGGCCCTGGGCATGGTGATGCAGCTGCCTGAAGGCGACCGCTATTCCATGAAGTACCAGCAGATGATCGACCGCATCGCCATCATGGCCGGCGGGCGCGTGGCCGAGGAGCTGATCTTCGGCAAGGACAACATCACGTCCGGCGCCTCGTCCGACATCGAGCAGGCGACGAAGCTGGCGCGGGCGATGGTGACCCGCTGGGGCTTCTCGGACGTGCTGGGCACGGTGGCCTACGGCGAGAACCAGGAGGAGGTCTTCCTGGGCCACTCCGTCGCGCGCAGCCAGAACGTCTCGGAGGAGACCGCCCGCATCATCGACAGCGAGGTGAAGCGGCTGGTGTCGGCCGGCTGGGACGAGGCCCGCAAGATCCTGAAGCGCAAGAAGGCCGACCACGAGAAGCTGGCCCTGGCCCTGCTGGAGTACGAGACCCTGTCCGGCGAGGAGATCAAGGATCTGCTGGAGAAGGGCATGGCGCCGAACCGCGACGAGACCGCCTTCCCCAACTCCGGACCCTCGGTCTCCGTGCCCGTGACGCCGGTGTCGGACGGGACGACGGTGGAGAGCCCCACGGTCCACTGATCGACGGTCGACGCCGAACGCTTGAACGCCGCTCCGGGAAACCGGGGCGGCGTTTTTTCATGCCGGGGAGACGCCCTCTAAATCTAGTCTCCTGTGGACGGCGGAAATCCACATATTGCGTGTCTTAAGGGCTGGTTTACGATTGGTGGTAGGTCGCCGGTCCGCGAACGTCGTTCCGGCACCAGATGTTGAATCGTGGAGGGCGACATGAGCCTGGGCTGGACCGAAGACCGCGTCGGCGCGCTGAAGAAACTCTGGCTGGAAGGCCAGTCGGCGAGCCAGATCGCCAAACAGCTGGGCGGCGGCGTGACCCGCAACGCCGTCATCGGCAAGGTCCACCGCCTGGGCCTGTCGGGCCGGGCCGCCCCTTCGCAGCCCGCGCGCACCACCTTCCGCCCGACACGCCCGCGTCCGGCCGCCACGGCGCCGGCCCAGCCCAGCGCCCCGCGCCGGATCGAGGCGGCCCAGCCGCGTCCGGCCGCGCCGGTCGCTCCGCGCCCCGAGCCGATCCCGGATCTGCCGGGGACGGCGACGGTGATGACCCTGGGCGCCCACATGTGCAAGTGGCCGATCGGCGACCCGTCGTCGGCGGAGTTCAGCTTCTGCGGCCGTCGTGCCTCGGAAGGCGTCTACTGCGTCGAGCACGCGCGCGTCGCCTACCAGCCGGCGCTGAAAAAGAACGGCGCCGGCGAGCTGGCGCGGTCGCTGCGGCGCTACATCTAGTCAGCCCTGCCACTCGCCGCGCGGCGGCTCGCTGCTTGAGGGCAGCGCCACACCGGCGTCATGAACGGCCTCTAACAGGCCCGCCGTCCACCCGGCGTCGCCCCGCAATGCGACGCCGGATCGGGACGGGGCTGCGGTTCTCCGGGTTGACGCAGCCCCGGTCTCGCCTTCCCGCTCAGTTCAGCGTGCGGCCCGCATCGGGAACGTCGAGGCTGAAGGCGGGGATGGCCACCTCGAACCGTCCGCCCTTTTCGTCCGCCATCGTGTAGGTCCCGACCATGGCGCCCGACGGCGTCGACAGGGGGCAGCCCGAGGCATAGCTGTGCGAGCCGCCCGGCGGGATGACCGGCTGTTCACCGACCACGCCCGGCCCCCTGACCTCCTCGACCCGCCCCATGGCGTCGGTGATGGTCCAGTGCCGCGCCAGCAGCTGAACGGGGTGCAGGCGGAGGTTCACGATCTCGATCTGATAGGCCCAGACCCAGCGCCCCGCCTCGGGGTCGGACTGGCCCGCCAGATAGCTGGGCCGGACGCGCACGACGACGTCGTGGGTTTCGGCGGAATAGGCGGGGCCGTCGTGCATCCCCCATGGTGACGCGCGCGCGCAAACCGTGCAAACCCGGTCACATGAGCTTGACCGACATTCCGGGCATCCTGCCCTGCCAGGGCATCGAGGCCCTGATCGCCGCGGGCGCGGTGACCACCGACACGCCGTGGGACGCCGACCAGGTGCAGCCCGCCAGCCTCGACCTGCGGCTGGGCGCCCGGGCGTGGCGCGTGCGCGCCAGCTTCCTGCCGGGCGCGCGGCGGGTCGAGGAGCGCATCGCCGACGTGGCCATGCACGCCATCGATCTGACGCCCGGCGTGGTCCTGGAAAAGGGCTGCGTCTACATCGCCAAGCTGCAGGAGCGGCTGACCCTGCCCAAGGGTCTGATCGCCCGCGCCAACCCCAAGAGCTCGACCGGCCGGGTCGACGTCTTCGTGCGCCTGCTGACCGATCGCGGCGACGCCTTCGACGACGTGGCCGAGGGCTATGACGGACCCCTGTATCTGGAGATCGCGCCGCAGACCTTCTCCATCCTGGTGCGGCCCGGCACCCGTCTGAACCAGTTGCGGCTGAAGGCCGGCGAGCCGCCGAAGCTGGAGACCCGCTCGGTCGGGGTGGATCTGGCTGGAGCCGCCGGAGAGATCGTCGGCTTCCGCGGCCGGCGCCACGCCGGCGTGGTCGACCTGGACCGCATCGACGGGCACGACCCGCGCGACTTCTGGGAGCCGCTTCACGCCCGCCGGGGCGAGCTGCTGCTGGATCCGGGCGAGTTCTACATCCTGGCCTCCAACGAGGCGGTCGAGATTCCGGTGCTGCAGGCCGCCGAGATGACGCCGATCGATCCGTCGGTGGGCGAATTCCGCGTCCATTACGCCGGCTTCTTCGACCCCGGCTTCGGCACCGACGAGGCGGCGGGCAAGGGGTCCAAGGGCGTGCTGGAAGTGCGCACCCACGACACGCCCTTCTTGCTGGAGCACGGCCAGACCGTCGCGCGGCTGGTCTATGAGCCGCTCACGGAGAAACCGTCACGCCTCTATGGCCAGGGCGGCAGCCACTACCAGCGGCAGGGGCTGAAGCTGAGCAAGCACTTCAGGGTGTGGGAATGAGCCACGTGGCCGGCCTCTCACGGCCGTAGGGCGTTCGGGCAACCGAAAGCCGCTCCCGGCATTACGGCCACGTTCAACATTGCCGGGAGGAACCCCTTGAACCGTGTCTCTCAACCCATCGCGGCTCTCGGGCTGGTGGGCGTTTGCCTTCTGATCACGGCGCCCGAGGCTCAAGCGCAGGTGCGCTGGGAGCCGTCGATCGGCCTTGACTATTCGCGTGGCTCCTACGGCGCGGCCGAGGACACCGAGGTCATCTACGTGCCCGTCGGTCTCCGGGCCAGCACGACCCGCTGGAGGTTCGACGCCAACGTCCCCTACCTCACCATCGAGGGGCCTGCCGGAGCCGTGGTGGGGGGCGTCGTCATCCCCGGCGCCGGACCGGTGGTGAAGCGAAGCGGACTCGGGGACGTCACGCTCTCGGGCACCTACCAGTTGGTCGAACCGCAGGCCGGTCGAACCCAGTGGGAGGTCGGCGCCACGGTCAAGCTGCCTACCGCGGACGATGATCTGGGCACCGGCAAGGCGGACTACCAGGTGCAGCTGGGAGTGCGGCAGCCCGTGGGAGACAAGCTCACCCTGATGGGCAGCGTCGGCTACCAGTGGCTGGGCGATCCCGCCGCCTTCGAGTTGGAAGATGGTCCCACGGCCATGCTGGGCGTGAACTACGCGGCCACGCCCCGCCGGAACTTCGGCGTGCAGGTGAACTACCGCAACGAATATCTCGCCGGCTTCGAAGAGCAGGTCGTCGTCAATCCTTACTTCCGGCTCGACGCGGCGAGCGGATGGTTCGTCACGGGCTACGCCACCGCCGGCCTCACCGAGACCACCCCCGATTATGGCGTGGGCTTCGTCCTGGGACGCGCATTCTGAGCTTTGCCTTAGGAACCCGCCGTGTGCATCCGAGTTTTCGGTCGGGGTAACGACAAGGATTTACTGTGATGAAACCAGCGCTTCTACTCTCCACTGCCGTGGCCGGCCTGCTTCTCGCCGGAGCCGCGTCCGCTCAGGTCCTGCCCGGCGTCCGTCCGGTCACGACCCCTCCGGTGACCGTGCCGCGCGTGACCACGCCGCCTGTGAACGTGCCTTCGGTGACGACCCCCGCCGTCAGCGTCCCGTCGGTGACGACTCCCGGCGTCAGTGCGCCCACGCCGCCCCGTCCGGGCGTGTCCGCCAACGGCGGCGTTTCGGCGAACGGGTCCGTGTCGGCCGGCCGCGACCGCGAAGTCTCGGCGGACGGGTCGGCCTCAGGCCAGGCATCGGCCACCGCCGGCAGGGTCAGCTCGACCGGCAACGCCGCGGGCGGCGCAGCGGCGACCGTCCGTCGGGGCGCGGCCTCGGCTTCCGGGATGACCACCGCCGAGCTGAACGCCCAGAGCGCCCGCGACGGCGGACGCCCCGTGGGCGGCGGGTCGAGCCCGGCGGCAGGCGGCGGCACGACCGGCGGCAGCTCCGGCGACGCGGGGAATCGACCCGACAACGAGGCGGCCCGCGGCCGCAGCCAGTCGGCGGATCGTCCGCCCCAGCAGGATCAGGTCGACCCGAACTGATCCCGGCTCAGTCGGCACACGCGACCCGGCCCGATCCACGATCGGGCCGGGTTTCCGTTTGGATCAGGGCGCCTTCGCCGGGCCGCCCGCGAACTCGTCGGCATAGGCGGGGGCCAGAAGCGACTGAAACGCGGACAGCGGCACGGCGACCTCGTACGGCCCCTCGGCGTAGGGGCCGACCTGATAGGGCCCGATCAGGAAGATCAGGCCGCCCGCCTTGCCGCCGGTGGTCGACGGCGCGAGCACGAACGGCGTCTCGGCCGCGCGGGGGCAGGCCCACATCTTCCCGCCCAGCGCCACCGGCTCCGCATCCGGCATGCGCGTGCGCCTGGCCGTGTTGATGGCCGCGCACAGCGCGCGGTCCAGGGCTGAGAAGTCCGCGCCTTTGGTGAAGACGTCGGCCCAGCCGATCTGGCGCTTCAGCGCCTTGTCCCACAGCACGCCCGTCGTGACGGTGTTCGGGTGGGCCCCGCCGGTGAATTCGAAGGCGGTGCGCTTCAGGCTCATCAGCTTGCCGGTCTCGTGGACCGCTGCCAGCTCGACCGACTGCTCATAGGCGACGTTGGGCGCGCCCGCCTCGGTGTTGTCGGCCTGCGCCCCCTCGGCGAACTCGCGCAGGTGGGCGACCTCCTGGGCATAGACCTTGGCGTGGAGATCGGGCTGGGCCTTGATCGCCTCGGGCAGTTTGAGGCTGACGCTGGCGAAGGCGGTCTTTTCCGAGAAGATCAGCGGCGCAGCGGCCTCCGCCGGCGTGACCGCGGCGCCGGGAGCGGCGGGCGCCGCGCCGTCGGCGGCCGGCTCCCTGTCGCGATTGCAGGCCGAGAGCGTCATCACGGCGGCGGAGGCGAGCAGCAGGAAGCGGGCGCGGGCGGTCATGGCGGTCTCCTTCGAGAGCTTCACCCTAGAGCCTGATCGTGGCGGACGGAACCGCGTCGCGGTTCAGGCCGGCGCGTGGATCAGGCGACTTCAGAGTGCGCCCAGGCCGATGGCGAAAAGAAGGATCAGACCCGCGTCGCGGTTGGACTTGAAGAGGCGCAGGGCCAGGGCGCCGTCCTCGCGCCGGACGCGCGCGGTCTGGAACGCGAGCTGCAGGGAGAACAGGGCGAGGCCGGGCCAGAACCAGGGGCCGAGGCCGGCGCTCGCCCCGGCAAGCGCCGCGAAGGCGACGCCGACCGCATAGAAGACGCCGACGCCCATGCGCACGTTGGCGCCGAGCCGCCGCGCCGACGACTTCACGCCGATCATGGCGTCGTCCTCGACGTCCTGCAGCGCGTAGATGGTGTCGTAGCCAAGCGTCCAGAAGACGCCCGAGAGCCAGAGCAGGACGGCGGGGGCCATAAGGGTGAGAATGGGATGGATGGGCGCGCCGCCTATCGTGGCCGCCAGCGGGATCGGCCAGGCCGCGATGAGGCCGCTGGCCCCCGCAAAACCCATCAGGGCGCCCCAGTTGAAGGTCATCCCCAGCCAGGCCTGAGGCCACCAGGTGATGCGCTTCATGAAGGGGTAAGCGGCGACCAGCGCCAGCGAGGCGACGCCCAGCGCGATGGCGACTGGCCCCAGAGTCAGCAGGACCCCCAGCGAGATCAGGCTGCATATGACGATATAGGCCCACGCCCCCTTCACCGAGATGCGGCCCGAAGCGACCGGGCGAGACGCCGTGCGCGCCACCTGCGCGTCGATCCTGCGGTCCACCACGTCGTTGAAGGCGCAGCCGGCCGCGCGCATCAGGCAGGCCCCGATCAGGAAGCCGACGTACAGCCAGACGTCGTAGGCGTCGGGCGTCTTGCGGTAGGCGGCCAGCGCGAGGGTGATCCCCTGCCAGCCGGGCAGCAGCAGCAGCCAGATTCCGATCGGCCGGTCGAACCGCCCCAGTTTCAGCCAGTCCTTCAGCCCCTCCGGCGCATGGCGGTCGACCCAGTTGGTCGGGGCGGCGTCGGGCAGGGGCGCGATCATGGGGACGGGATAGCGCGGGAAGGACGCGCGCCAAAGCGCCCCCTCGCGCTCCGGGCCGTCTCTATGCCGCCTGCTTGCCCACGAACTTCCCGTAGAAGGTCTCGCCCTTCGCCGCCATGTCGCGCAGCAGCTGCGGCGGGGCGAAGCGGTCGCCGTACTTCGCCGCATAGGCGTCGGCCTGTTCGACGAAGGCCTTGAGCCCGTACTGCTCGATGTAGGTGATCGGACCGCCCGTCCACGGCGCGAAGCCCCAGGCCAGGATGGCGCCGACGTCGGCTTCGCGCGGGTCGTCGATGACGCCCTCTTCCCAGCAGCGAGCCACCTCGACCGCCTGACGGAACAGCAGGCGACGCTTCTGGTCCTCGACCATTTCGGGGGTCGAATCGGCGATCGTCACCGGCGCGAGGTCGGACAGCCCCTTCCACAGGGTCTTCGGCTTCGACGCATAGTCGTAGAAGCCCATGCCGTTCTTGCGACCGTAGCGGCCCAGATCCTCGACCATGGTCTGGACGATCTTCCAGCCGGGAAGCGGGACGTAGGCGTCGCCCAGGTCTTCCTTGGTCTGCTTGGCGATCTTCACGCTGAGGTCCAGCGCGACGTCGTCGTGCATCTCCAGCGGGCCGCGCGGCATGCCGGTCATGCGGCCGATGTTGTCGATCAGCGCCGGGGCGTAGCCCTCCTCCAGCATGGCCAGGCCCTCGGCGACATAGGTGCCGAAGCAGCGCGAGGTGTAGAAGCCGCGGCCGTCCTGAACCACGATCGGCGTCTTCTTGATCTTCATGACGTAGTCGAGCGACTTCGCGATCGCCGCCTGACCGGTCTTCTCGCCCAGGATGATCTCGACCAGCATCATCTTGTCGACGGGCGAGAAGAAGTGGATGCCGATGAAGTCCTCGGGCCGCACGCTGGCCTTGGCCAGCCCCGTGATCGGCAGGGTCGAGGTGTTGGAGCCGAAGACGGCGCCGGGCGCGAGCTGGGCCTCGGCGCGCTTCGTCACGTCGGCCTTGATCTCGCGGTTCTCGAACACCGCCTCGATGACCAGATCGGAACCCTTGATCAGGTCGTAGTCGGTCGTGGCCGTGACCGAGCCCAGAAGGGCGTCGAACTTCGCCTGGTCGATCTGGCCGCGCGACAGACGCTTCTTCAGCAGCTCCTCGACGTGGGCCTTGCCCTTGTCGGCGCTTTCCTGATCGCGGTCGATCAGGATCGTCTCGATGCCGGCCAGCGCCTGCACATAGGCGATGCCCGCGCCCATCATGCCGGCGCCCAGAACGGTGACCTTCTTCGGATCGGACTTCGGCACGCCGGCGGGGCGCACGGCGCCCTTGTCCAGCTCCTGCTTCGACAGGAACAGCGAGCGGATCATGCCCTGCGCCTGCGGCGTCATCAGGGTCTTGATGAAATAGCGCGTCTCGACCCGCAGGGCGGCGTCCATCGGCAGCTGCACGCCCTCATAGACGGCCTTCATCAGGTTGGTGGCGGCGGGGTAGTTGCCGTAGGTCTGCTTGCGGATCATCGCATTGCCGACGAGGAAATTCTGGATGCCCGCGGGATGGTAGGGGCCGCCGCCGGGCAGCTTGAAGGACTTGTCGTCCCACGGCTGGACGGCCTTGCCGCCGCCCTTGATCCAGGCTTTCGCGGCCTCGACCTCGTCGCCGACCGGCACGACCTCATGCACGATGCCCGCGCCCCTGGCGTCGTTGGGCCGGAAGGACTTGCCCTCGGTCATGGCCATCATGGCGGCCTGCACGCCGATCAGGCGCGTCAGGCGCTGGGTGCCGCCGCCGCCCGGGAACAGGCCCACCTTGATCTCGGGCAGGCCCAGCTGGATCTTGGGGCTGTCGCCGACCACGCGGTAATGACAGGCCAGCGTCAGCTCCAGACCGCCGCCCAGCGCGAGGCCGTTGATGGCCGCCGCCACCGGCTTGCCGCAGGTTTCCAGCGCGCGCAGGGCGCCGTTCAGCCGCCAGCCCGCGTCGAAGGCGTCCTGGAGCGAGCCGCCGGCCAGCATGCCGCCGGCCATGTCGCCGAGATCGGCGCCGGCGCAGAAGCCGGACGTCTTGCCCGAGGTCAGGACCGCGCCCTTGATGCCCTCGTCGGACTTGATGCGCTCGACCCACTCCGGGATCTCCCTCATCACGCCCGAGGTCAGGGTGTTCATCGACCGTCCGGGGACGTCGAAGGTGATCATGGCGATGCCGTCGGCGTCGACGTCGATCTTGAAGTTTTCCATGTCGCTCAGCTCCCGGATCAGACGCGTTCGATGACGGTGGCGGTGCCCATGCCGCCGCCGATGCACAGGGTGATCAGGGCGGTTTCCTTGTCGGAGCGCTCCAGCTCGTCCAGCACCACGCCGGTGATCATGGCCCCGGTGGCGCCCAGCGGGTGGCCCATGGCGATGGCGCCGCCGCAGACGTTGATCTGGTCGTGCGGGATGTCGAGCGCCTGCATGAAGCGCAGCACCACGGCGGCGAAGGCCTCGTTCAGCTCCCACAAGTCGATGTCCGAGGTGGACATGCCCAGTTTGCCGAGCAGCTTGTTGGCCACGAACTCCGGGCCCGTCAGCATGATCGAGGGCTCCGAGCCGATCGAGGCGGCGCCCCGGATCTTCGCACGCGGCTTCAGGCCGAGCGCCTTGCCGGCTTCCAGCGAGCCGATCAGCACGCCCGCCGACCCGTCGACGATGCCCGAGCTGTTGCCCGGCGTGTGGACGTGATTGACGCGCTCGACCTCGGGGTAGCGCTGGTTGATCACGGCGTCGAAGGCCATCTCGCCCATCATGGCGAAGGACGGGTTCAGCGCGCCCAGCGTCTGCATGTCCGTGTTCGGACGGATGGTTTCGTCGTGGTCCAGGATGGTCAGGCCCAGCTGGTCCTTGACCGGCACGACGGACTTGGAGAAGCGGCCCTCGGCCCAGCTCCTGGCCGAGCGCTTGTGGCTCTCCACCGAATAGGCGTCGACGTCGTCGCGGCTGAAGCCCCACTTGGACGCGATCATGTCGGCCGAGACGCCCTGGGGCACGAAATACGTCGGAAAGGCCGAGGACGGATCGACCGGCCAGGCGCCGCCGTCCGAACCCATCGGCACCCGGCTCATGGCCTCGACGCCGCCGCCGACGGCAAAATCGGCCTCGCCGGACTTCACCTTGGCCGCGGCCATGTTCACGGCCTCAAGGCCCGAAGCGCAGAAGCGGTTGATCTGGACGCCGGCGGTGGTCTGGGCCCAGCCCGCGTTGAGCACGGCGGTGCGGGCGATGTCGGCGCCCTGCTCGCCCACCGGCGAGACGCAGCCCAGGATGACGTCGTCGACCCTCGACGTGTCGAGCCCGTTGCGGTCGCGCAGCGCCTCCAGCACCTGGGTCGCCAGCGACAGGGCGGTGATCTCGTGCAGGCTGCCGTCCTTCTTGCCCTTGCCGCGCGGCGTGCGCACCGCGTCGTAGATGTACGCGTCGGTCATGGGTCTCTCCTGAGCGCAGGTCGCTGATGGGGGGCGCGGGCCAGAAAGCCTACGTTTACGTCAACGTCAAGCATTTCCGCCGGACGGTTTGACACGACGGTGAACGCCGACGAACGCCAGGGCGCCAGTCAGGGAAAGGATTCTCACATGGGTCGCCTTGCGATCGCCGCGTCTTTCTTGCTCGTCGCGGGCTGCGCGAGCACCGACTACGTCAACGACGGCAACATTCAGTCCACGACCGAGGTCTATTCCAGCAACGGCATGCGCGTGGTCATCGAGCACGTGACCTTCGACTTCCTGCCTGGCCTGCCGGACGAGACCATGTACCGCTGGGTCGCGACGAACGGGAGCGACTGGATCATGTGCGCGAGGGCCCGGTTCGTCGAGCGTGTCGGCGACGGCGGCTACAGCCACAACGGCATTTATGAACTGCCGCCGCGGTCCGGCCGCACCCGCATCGCCTGGGTGCAGAATGCGTACGGTTCACCGGCTGGAGCCCGGGCCCGCCTCGCCGTCTGGCCGCTCAACGGCGAGAGCTGCGCGGCTAGCGCCCCCTGATCTCGTCCGACGTCGCTCGCCTCACCCGCCCGTCGACAGCCGCACCAGTTTGCCGTTTTCCTCGTCGGTGACGACCCAGACGGCGCCGTCCGGGCCCACGGCGACGTCGCGGACGCGCTCGCCCAGCTCGGTCAGCAGCCGCTCCTCGCCGACCACGCGACCGTCGCGGATGACCAGCCGCGCAAGGTGCTTCGAGCCGAGGCCGGCGATCAGGGCGTCGCCCCGCCAGCCGGGGAACATGGCGCCGTCGTAGAAGGTCATGCCGCCCGGCGCGATCACCGGGTCCCAGTAATAGACCGGTTGCTCCGTGCCTTCCTTCTGGGTGATGCCGTCGTTGATGGCGCCGCCGCGATACTCGATGCCGTACGCCACGTCGGGCCAGCCGAAGTTCAGCCCGGCTCGCTCAAGGTTCAGTTCGTCCCCGCCGCGCGTGCCGTGCTCGACGCTCCACACCTGGCCGTCCGGGGCCACGGCGACGCCCTGCACATTGCGGTGGCCCAGGGTCCAGATCTCGGGCAGGGCGCCCTCGCGGCCGACGAAGGGATTGTCCGCCGGCACGCTGCCGTCGGCGTTGATGCGGATGGTCTTGCCCATGTGGCTGCCCAGGTCCTGGGCCTGCGGCCGCATCTGCGGCACCGACCGGTCGCCGGTGGTGATGAACAGCGTGCCGTCCCGGCCGAACGCCAGGGACGAGCCATAGTGCATGGTCCCGTCGAAGGTCGGGCTCGCGCGGAAGATGACCCGCACCTGGTCCACCCGCGTCCCGTCGTCAGACAGCCGCCCGCGCGCCACCGAGGTGGCGTTGCCGCCCTGGCGAGGCTCGGCATAGCTCCAGTAGATCATGCGGTCCTGCCCGAACGTCGGGGACAGCACCACGTCCAGCAGGCCTCCCTGTCCGCGCGCGTCGACCGCGGGCAGGCCGGCGATCGGCTCCCCCACCTGTCCCTGCGCCGTGACGATGCGGAGGCGACCCGGCCGCTCGGTCACCAGCCAGTTTCCGTCCGGCAGCAAGGCGAGGCCCCACGGCTCGACAAGGCCTTCGGCCACCACCGCGTGCGTCAGAGCCGCCTCGGTGCGCACCCCGGGCGCCCGGGTCTGGCCCTCGAAGGCGGGGGTCTGGTTCGGCGCGTTGGGGGCGCGCGTCTCCACGGGGGCGCCCGGGGCGGGATCCTGGGCCGCGCCCTGTCCGCAGGCGGCGAGAAGGGCGGCGGTGGAGAGGGCGGCGAGGCGGATCATGGGACGAGCTCCGGGCGACGGGATGCGGCCCCCAACCTCGGACGCCCGCCGGCGATCCGCAAGGCTTCGAAACGTCGCGGAAGGCCGCTTGAACCGGAGGCCTTCGGTCGTTATAGGCCACGATCCCTCGCGCGGCCCTCGACCGGTCGGGCGCGGGCTCCCTTCTTGGGGCTGGGTAGCTCAGCTGGTTAGAGCGGTGGATTCATAACCCACAGGTCGGCGGTTCGAGCCCGCCCCCAGCCACCAAGGACGGGGCCGTTCAGTCGCCCCTCAGCCGGCGCCCCAGCGGGGTCACGATGCCGGTGTCTCCCGGGCAGACCTGTCGCACGCGCAGAGCCATGTTCCGGTCCCCCTCGGCGTTGGCCAGTTCGCGCGCCTCGCGGCAAAGACCCTGATGAATCAGGTGATCGACGCGGACGGCACGATCCACCCGTTCCAGACCGTGGTGTTCGATCAGCTCCAGCCACGACGGACCACGCCTGGACAGGCGCTCACGCTCGAAGCGGTCCCGGTACTGGTCCGACGACAGCTGGAACGGCGACTGTGCGGCGACCGCGCCGGCCAGCGCCCAGGCTCCAATCCCGGCGAGCAAGCCCGCCGGCAGTCCGACCGTCACCCGGCGCCCCGGCAGGTCTGCCGGATGCGGATGACCATGGCGCGCTCGCCCGCCGCCCGCGCCACGTCGCGGGCCTCGCGGCACCGGCCCTGTTCGATGAGTTCGGAAACCCGCAGCGCCAGATCGACCCGCTCCGCGCCGTACTCGGCCGCCAGTTCTTCGGTCGAGGGCGCCGATTCCCCCGCCCGACGCTGCTCTTCGGCCGTGAAGCGGTTGTAATGCTGGCTTTGGGTCATGCGGCCGACCATCTGGCCGTTCTGCTGCCGCACGCTCATCGTGCTGCCTCCGCCGCCCGTGGACTGGGCCGACGCGGCTCCGGCGATCAGGAGGGTGGAGGCGCCCGCGAGGGCGAAAGCCAGCATGCGCATCAAGATTCTCCTTCCGGTTTCCGCACCATGACACACGGGGGCCGGAGCGCAACCTCTCCGTGCCCGCCGCGTTCACGGCCAAGGTTCACATCGAGGAGACCGCCATGCGCATCCACAGCCTTTCGCTCGCCGCCGTCGCCGTTCTGGCCCTGGGGGCCGCCGCCTGTTCGGAGTCGACGCAGGAGAGCGCCGAAGCGGACGCCGAGGCCGCCGCGGCAAACACCGGCGAGGCCGCCGAGGACGCGGGCTCGGCCCTGGCCGAGGAAGCCGCCCAATTGGGGACGGCGGTCAAGGCCGGCGCAAAAGAAGTCGCGCAGGAGATCGACGAGGGCACCGATCGCCTGGCCCAGGAAGCCCGCGAGCAGGAAGCCGAGACGGCCGCAGACGCCCGCGGCAACTGATCACTTTCCTTGCTTTGTCGCCCGCGTCTTGAGGGCGGTCAGGCCGGTTCGGCCAGCAGGGCGTCGACCAGCGCCCGCGCTTCCGGACCGGCCCAGTCGGCCTCGCCCGAGAAGCTGGCGCGCATGCGCCCCTGACGGTCCAGGATCACCGTCTGGGGCATCTTGCCCTCGCCCGGCAGGACGAAGGGCAGTTTGAAGTCCCGGTCGCCGTAGAACGGCAGGGGCTCGTGCACGTCGATGAAGCTGAGGGCGTCGGCGACGGCGTCGTCGGTGGCGTCGACGTTGATCGGCAGGACGACCAGATCCTTGCCCTCGTAGGCCGAGGCCAGCGCCTGCAGGGTCGGCATTTCGGTCCGGCACGGCGCGCACCACATGGCCCACAGGTTGACCACCACCACCTTGCCCCGGAAGTCGGCGAAGCGGGCGTCCCGGCCGTCGCGGGCCTTGAACACGTAGTCGGGGGCGACGGGCGTTTCCGCGGGCGTTTCCAGCCGCGCCAGCGAGCGCGTTGCGAAGCGGGCCAGATCGCTCTTCCGCGCTTCCGCGGGCGTCGAGCCTTTGAACAGGGCGTCGGGTTTGGCATAGAGCAGCGCGCCCCCGGCCGCGCCGAGGATCACGATGCCCGCGATCGCCGCGATCGCCGCCCTGGACAGCCCCATGACCGAAAACCCCGCCTTCGACGCCGATCACAAAGCCCCCGGCCCGGCCGAAGGTCAAGACATGTGGGGCGGGCGGTTCAGCCGGAAGCCGGCCGAGATCATGCAGGCGATCAACGTCTCGATCGGCGTGGACCGGCGCCTGTGGGCACAGGATCTGACGGGGTCGGAGGCGCACTGCCGCATGCTGGCGGCGCAGGGGATCATCCGGCAGGAGGACGCCGACGCCATCCTGGGCGGGCTGGCGATCATCCGCGAGGAGATGGCCGCCGGGACCTTTCCCTTTCGCGACGCATACGAAGACGTCCACATGAACGTGGAGGCGCGGCTGGCCGAGCTGATCGGCGATCCGTCGGGACGGCTGCACACCGCGCGCAGCCGCAACGACCAGGTGGCCACCGACTTCCGCCTGTGGGTGCGCGACGCGTGCGACGAAGCGGCCGAGGGTCTGAAGGGACTGCAGCGCGCCCTGCTGGTTCAGGCCGAGGCCCACGCCGACGCCCTGATGCCCGGCTTCACCCATTTACAGCCCGCCCAGCCGGTGACGTTCGGGCATCACCTCATGGCCTACGTCGAGATGTTCGGACGGGACGCGGGCCGGTTCGCCGACGCGCGGGCGCGCATGAACGAGAACCCGCTGGGCGCCGCGGCGCTGGCGGGATCGCCCTTCCCCATCGACCGCCACGCGACCGCGGCGGCGCTGGGCTTCGACCGGCCGATGGCCAACAGTCTGGACGCCGTGTCGGACCGCGACTTCGCGCTGGAGGCCCTGTCGGCCGCCGCCATCTGCGCCGGGCACCTGTCCCGGCTGGGCGAGGAGATCGTGGTGTGGATGACGCCGCAGTTCGGCTTCGTCTCCCTGCCCGACGACCTGACCACCGGCAGCTCCATCATGCCGCAGAAGCGCAATCCGGACGCGGCGGAGCTGGTGCGGGCCAAAGCGGGGCGGATCTCCGGATCTCTGGTCGCGCTGCTGACGGTGATGAAGGGACTGCCGCTGGCCTATTCCAAAGACATGCAGGAGGACAAGCCGCCGGTGTTCGAGGCGTTCGACGCCCTGGGTCTGGCGGTCTCGGCCATGACGGCCATGGCGGCGGCGTTGACGCCGAACCGCGAGCGAATGGCCGCGGCGGCGGGCGCGGGCTTCTCGACCGCCACGGATCTGGCCGACTGGCTGGTGCGCGAGCTGGACCTGCCGTTCCGCCGCGCCCATCACGTCACCGGCGCGACGGTGAAGCGTGCCGAGGAGATGGGCGTGGACCTGGGGCAACTGCCCCTCTCGGAAATGCAGAAGATCGAGCCCCGGATCACCGAAGCCGTTTACAAGGTGCTGTCGCCTGAGGCTTCGTGCGCCAGTCGCACCAGCTATGGCGGCACGGCGCCGGAACAGGTCCGAGCGCGCATCGCAGAGTGGAAGGCGCGCCTGTCATGAGCCGTAAACTGACCCTGATCCTCGGCGCCGCCCTGCTGCTTTCCGCCTGCGGTCGCATGGCCGATCTCGAGGCCCCGCCCGCCCGCCAGACCGAGCGTGCCCCGCGGGGCGCCGAGACCGAGCCCATGCCCGACCCGGCGACGCAGAACCGCTCCTCGAACCAGATCCCCATCGACGGCGGGCCGAACAACCCCTACCGCGGCTCCGGCGCGCCCTTCCAGGAGTAGGTTCGGGTGCACCATTTCGCCCTGAACGGGGGGGCGCTTCACGCCGAGGACGTGCCGCTGAAGACGATCGCCGAGGCGGTCGGCACGCCCGTCTACGTCTACTCCGCCGCCACCTTGAGGCGACATGCCGACGCCCTGACCCGCGCGTTCGCCCCCCACGAGGCGACGCTGGGCCAACCGCTGGTGGCCTTCGCCGTCAAGGCCGCTTCCAACGTCTCGGTCCTGAGGGTTCTCGCCCGGTCCGGCCTTGGCGCCGACACCGTTTCCGAGGGCGAGATCCGGCGAGCGCTGGCGGCGGGCGTGCCGGCGGAGCGCATCGTCTTTTCCGGCGTCGGCAAGACCGACGCGGAACTGGCCTTCGCCGTCGGCCTGGGCCTGCGCCAGATCAACGTCGAGAGCACGGTTGAGATGGAGCGGCTGGCCGCCGTCGCCGGGCGGGCCGGGCGGGTCCCGGACGTGGCGGTCCGGGTCAATCCGAAGATCGGCGCCGGCGGCCACGCCAAGATCACCACCGGCGGCGAGGGCGACAAGTTCGGCGTGCCGGTGGAGGAGGCGCTGGATCTGTACCGCCGCTTCGGCCGGGATCCGCGTCTGAACCTCGTCGGACTGGCCTGTCACATCGGCAGCCAGATCACGGAGTTGGGCCCGCTGCGGGCCGCGTTCGGCGTGCTGGCGGCGATGACGCGGACCTTGCGGGCAGAGGGCCTGGACGTGCCCCGTCTCGACCTGGGCGGCGGGCTGGGCGTCGCCTATGCGGGCGACGATCCGACGGCGCCGCTGGCGGAGTATGCGGCCATGGTGGCGGAGACGGTCGGCGGGCTGGGCGTCGCGTTGACGCTGGAGCCCGGGCGGTTGATCGCCGCCAACGCGGCGGTGCTGCTGGCTCGCGTGATCCAGGTGACGGAACGCGGCGACGGCAGACGCATCCTGGTGCTGGACGCGGCCATGAACGACCTGCTGCGCCCCGCGCTGTACGACGCCTTCCACGACCTCGTCCCGGTCGCTCCTCGCGAGGGAGAGGCCCTGCCGCACGACGTGGTCGGGCCGGTGTGCGAGACGGGCGACACCTTCGCGCGGGACCGGCCACTGGCACCGCTGCAGGCCGGAGACCTCGTCGCCTTCACCGGCGCGGGCGCCTATGGCGCCACCATGGCCAGCGAGTACAACAGCCGCCCGCTGGTCCCCGAGGTGCTCGTCGACGGCAGTCGATGGGCGGCGGTGCGGAAGCGGCCGACCTACGAGGACATGCTCGCCCGCGAGCCGGCGCCGGACTGGCTCTAGTCCAGGGCGCAGACGTCGGGCAGGCCGCGCCACTTGCCGGCGTGGTCCAGGCCGTAGCCGACCAGGAATCGCTCGGGCGCCTCCCAGCCGACGAAGTCGGGGACCAGCGCCCGCGGCTCGGGCCAGGGCTTGCGGGCGAACACGCAGGTCAACACCTCGGCCGCCCCTTCCCGCTTCAGCAGGGCCACGGCCTCGGACAGGGACAGGCCGGTGTCGAAGACGTCGTCGAGGATCAGGACGCGCCGCCCCTGAACCTCGCGCTGGAATTTGCCATGCACGTCGATGCGGCCCCGGCTGGTGGTGCCGTCGCCGTAGGAAGCCAGCCACAGGGCGTCGAAGCGAAGATGCTTGCCCCGCCGCGCCAGCGCCCGGGTCAGGTCGGCGCCGAACCACAGCCCGCCGGTCAACAGGACCATGGCCACGGTCTCGTCGTCGACGACCGGCGCGATGCGGTCGGCCAGGGCCTCGACGGTCGCGGCCACCTGGTCGGCGGGGAGAAGGACGGTCGGGGTCGCGCTCGCGGGATCAGCCATGCGCCGAGGTCAATGGCGCCTCGGCATGGGCTTCGTCCAGAGGCACGGCATCGACCGGGGCCCCTCCGTTGGCGACGGCCGGCGACAAGGCCGGCCGGAGCGCGGGACGTGCGGCGGTCAGCGGCGTGGCCGGAACGTCCGCCTGCGGGAGAGGCCGCGCCGCCGGCGGCGGGGTCGCGGGCTTCTTCGGAGCGACCCGGGCGTCGGGCGCGAAGTCGGTCGCCACCTCCTGCGCGCGCCCCCCGGGATCGGACAGGCGCACGGCGAAGCCCTGCACCTTGCCCGGCAGCACGGGCGGCGCGTCGAGGCGGACGTAGTCGTGGGCGACCTCGTGCCCCTCCTCGTCCAGCAGGGCGACCCGGATGGTCGGCACCACGCGTTCGTCGTCGCGCACGTTGCGGACGGCGCCGGAGACGATGACGATCGCCGGATCGTCGGGGGCGGCGCGCGCGCTGAGCGCCTCGAAATCCAGACCGACCGGGTTCACGTCGACGCCGACTGCGGCGTAGGCGGCGGCCGTGCGCGGCAGCACGTCCACGACCTCCGCCCGGAACAGCCACGCCGCGCCGAGCATGCCCAGCGCGAGGCAGGCCGTGCCGGACCAGGCCACGCCGTGGGCGGCGGCGCGACGCAGGCGGCGCTGCTGCTCCGCCCGCGCGCGGAAGGCCTTGGGCAACTCGGGCGCAGGAGTTTCCGCGAGAGTCTCCAGGACGGGCTCGGCCGTCGGCGCCGACGCCACGACCGGCGTGGCGGACGCCGTCAGGTCCAGCGGCTCTTCCGGCAGCGCCTTCCAGGTGTGCTTGCAGGACTGGCAGCGGACGGTGCGGCCCAGCGGACCGATCGCGTCGTCGGGGGCGAAATAGCCGGTGGCGCAGGACGGGCAGGTCAGTATCATCGCCGACTGCGTGGCCCGAGGGCCGCCTCCCGTTGGGGCCTCAGGCCCCGTTCCGATCCTGGTCCCATGCCGACGACGCACGCCCGCCGCGCCCCTCCGGCCGCTTCCGCGACCGTCGCCCGCCTGTCGGGCGTGCGCGTGAAGGGGGCCGCACGACGCGGAATCCTCGACCTGACCATGCCGCGCGGCTCTTTCCACTTCCTTACCGGGCCGTCCGGCGCCGGGAAGTCGCGGGCGCTGGAGACGCTGGCGCTGCTCCGGAAGCCGGACGAGGGGTGCGCCGTCGAACTGTTCGGCATCGACCCATGGGCGGGCGACGAGTCGGGGCGGGCCGCCCTGCGCCGCCGCATCGGCTTCGCCGGCCGCCACGACGGCCTGGTCGATCGGCTCACCACCTTCCAGAACGCCGCCCTGCCCCTTGCGCTGGCCGGCGCTCCCGCCGAGGGCCGGGCTCACGTGGTGGAGATGCTGGACTGGTTGGGGCTGGCGCCGGTCGCCGCGCGGGCGGCCGGGACGCTGGACCGCGCGCGCCGTCGGGCGCTCTGCGTGGCCCGTGCGCTGGTGGCGCAGCCGGAGCTGATCCTGATCGATGACCCGATGGACGACCTGACGCCGGAAGTCGCCGACCGCGTGCTGGGGCTGCTGTCCGCCCTCGGCAAGGGGGAGGCCGCCGTGGTGATGACCGGGCGCGATCCCGCCGCCGCCCGCAAGGCGGGCGCGACCGTCCTGACGCTGGACGGCGCCGGATGAAGGGTTGGACGGAGTTTCGCGGAACCTCGCTGCTGCGCGCGCCCGTGCGGCGGGCGTCCGGCGTCGCCATAGGGCTGGCCGCCCTGCTGGCCTGTCTGGCCCTGCTCGGCGCGGTCGCCGCGGGCCGGGGCGCCAGCGGCTGGACGGCCGGGGTCGCGCGGGAGCTGACCATCGTCGTGAGGCCGCGCGTCGACGAGACGGGTCCCACCGCGGCCGCCCGCGCGGCCGAGGCGGCCGCGGGCGTGGAGGGCGTGACCGAGGCCCGCGCGCTGGATCGCGCCGAGGCCGAGGAGCTGCTTCGCCCTTGGGTGCGCGAAGCCGATCTGGCCGACCTGCCCCTGCCCATGCTGGTGGTGGCGCGGCTGGACCCCGAGACGCCGGCCGGGCCCCTGACCCTGAATCGGGCGCTGGCCGAGGCCGGGCTGGACGCCGAGGTGGACGACGCCGGGCCATGGCGGGCGGAGGCGGCGCGCGCCGCCGTCGGCGTGCGCGCGCTCGCCATCGCGCTGGCGCTGGCGGCTCTGGGCGCCCTGGCCGCGCTGGCCTGGGCCCGGGCGGCCTCGGCCGTCGTGGCGATGCGCCACGACCTCGCGGTGTTGCAGGGGCTGGGCGCGGGTCCGGGGCGACTGCGCGGCCTGACGCTGAGGGCGGTCCTCCCGTTCGTCGCGGCGGCGGCGGCGGGCGGCGCGGCCGGCGGCGTGGCGCTGGGAGCCCTCTGGAAGCTTCTCGCGTCCGGAGGGCAGGCGGCCTCGGCCCTCCCGCTGGCGTGGGGCGACCTGCTGCTGGCCCCGGCGGCGGTGGCGGTCGCGGTCCTCGCGGCCGCCCTGTCGACCGCTCGCGTCCTGCGCGAAGTCCTTGGCGGACCGTCCGCCCACGGCTAGGCTTCGTTCATCATGAAGCTGATCGCGGCTCTGGCCATCGTGGCCCTCGTCTGGCTGGTGGGGCTGTTCGCCTTCGCCGAGCGCGTACGCGGCCTGACGCCGGCCGACGAGCCGGCGCGCGCCGACGGCATCGTGGCCCTGACCGGGCCGTCGCCGGAGCGGGTCAACGCTGCCGTGCGACTGCTGGAGCAGGGCAAGGGCGACCGCCTGCTCATCTCGGGCGTCAACCGACAGGTCCGCCGACAGGAGTTGCGTGAGGTCACCCCCGGCTCGCGACGCCTGTTCAACTGCTGCGTCGATCTGGGTTTCGAGGCCGAGGACACCCGGGGCAACGCCGAGGAGATCGCCGCCTGGGCGCGCGCGCGCGGCTACGAGAGTCTGATCGTGGTGACGTCCGACTATCACATGCCGCGCAGCCTGGTGGAGATTCGCACCGCGGCGCCGGAGCTGACGCTGGTCCCGCACGCGGTGTCGACGCCGTCGCTGGACGATTCGCGCTGGTGGCGGGCCACCGTCACCGCGCGGCGCATGACGCTGGAGTACATGAAGTACCTCGCCGTCCTGTTCCGTGAGCTGGTCCGGCGCGTGTCCGGCGACGAGGGCGCCCGGGCGGTGCAGGACGCCGCCGAGGCGGCCGGCGACGCGCGCAAGGCGGCGTGACGGCCGCGCGTCCCGGGCGCTAGAACACGCTCATGACGACCGTCCGCTCCCTGCTCTTCGTGGCCTGGCTCTATCTGTCGATGGCGATCTTCGCCGTCGGCCTGTCGCCGGCGCTGATCCTGCCGCATCGGGCCGCCATGGGCGTGATCAAGGGCTGGGCGCGGTTCGTACTGTTCGGCCTGCGCTGGATCGCGGGCGTGCGGGTGGAGTTCCGCGGGCTGGAGCATCGGCCGACCGGCCCGGCGCTGGTCGCCGGCAAGCACCAGAGCATGCTGGACGTGATCGCCCCGTTCGCCGTCCTGCCGGACAACTGCTTCGTCATGAAGAAGGAGCTGATGCCCCTGCCCTTCTTCGGCTGGTTCGCGTGGAAGACGCGGATGATCCCCGTCGACCGCTCGGCCGGGGCCAAGGCGCTGAAGGACATGGTCCGCCACGCCCGCGCGCGGCTGGCGCAAGGCCGCCAGATCCTGATCTTCCCTGAGGGGACGCGTCAGGAGATCGGCGCCGCGCCCGACTACAAGCCCGGGATCGCGGCCCTCTATCGCGATCTCGACGTGCCCTGCGTGCCGATGGCCACGAACTCCGGCGAGCACTGGCCGGCCCACGGTTTCCGCCGCACGCCCGGGTTGGTGGTGTTCGAATTCCTCCCCGCCATCCCGCCCGGGCTGAAACGGGCGGAGTTCATGGAGCGGCTGGAGACCGAGCTGGAAGCGGCGTCGCGGGCGCTGCTGCCTGAGGTCCGTTGAAGCCCGCGGCCGCTTCCGGGCGATGCCGGCGAATATAGTCGCGGATGGAGGTGGGGCGCAGTTCCCGATCAGGCTCCATCCGCCAGCCCGTCAGTCCTAGCATTGCGACGCCCGCGCGAAACACGGCATCGTCCTCGGGCCCCCAGCGGTGAACCAGCCGGTAGCGCCCGGCCTCCACCTCCTCATGCACCCACCGCGTGCCGTCGACGCCGATGACGCAGTCCGTCGGAGCCATGGCCTTCAGGTCCTTTCGCCACCTGGCCACCTCGGCCCATTCCTCTGCCGACAACCGTCGCACGACACGGCAGTCCGCCGCGCCCGGCCGGCACGCGAAGCCGACGCCACGGACCGCCGACATTATCGCGCCGCCATCGACCTGTTCCTCAAGCCTGACCGAGATCGGAGAGAAAAAGCTGGGCAGGTAGGTGAAACGCATGACCGGGCGCCCCTCATTCGCGGATGCGTCGAGCGGCATCTCGCCCAGCTCGCGAAGCGCGTCGCCGTACCAGCCGGCCTCAAGCTCATCGAGCGCGGCCCCCTCCTTGGGCGAGGTCCGCCTCGCGCAAACCTCGTCGTCGACGAGTTCGGGTGGAAAGTAGGTGTCCACCGATCGCATCATGATCCATCCACCGACGACGACGACGGCTGTGAGCGGCAGCATGATCCCGGCGATGGCGGCGTTCGGTTTCACGACGGAACCCTGTCACGCCGGCGCGGCGCTGGACAGTCCGGGGTCGCAATCCAGCTTCACCTTGCCCATATGGGGGGCATGACTTTTCGACCCACGACGCTGGAGCGGGCCTATCAGCTGGCGGACTCCGGCGAGTGCCGCACCGTCGGCGAGGTGAAGAAGCGGCTGCAGGCCGAAGGCTACGACCGCATCGCCGACCAGCTGTACGGGCGCACCGTGACCAACGCCCTTCGCGACCGCTGCGCCGCCGCCCTCTCCCGCGTCGAGGACTGACGTCGGCCCCGCCTTGCTTTCGCCCCGCCGAAGGCGCAGGGTGCCGGGGTCGATCTCTTCTGCGTAACGCTCTCGTTCTCCCGCGCTTCGCCAGAGACTTCAGCCGCTCCCACAAAAGACCGACCTCGCCGGCGCGCGATCCTGCGCGTCGGTCACTCAAGACGGAGGTCCAGAAAATGGCGACCGGTAAAGTGAAATGGTACAATTCCACCAAGGGCTACGGCTTCATCGAGCCGAGCGACGGCGGCAAGGACGTGTTCGTTCACGCCACGGCGGTTGAGGCCGCGGGCCTGGGCTCGCTGAACGAAGGCCAGACGATCTCGTACGAGATCGAGCAGGACCGTCGCTCGGGCAAGGAATCGGCGGGCCAGCTGAAGGCCGGCTGAAGCCGCCAGGGCGGCCCCGGGGCCGCTCGACGATTTCGCCCCCGGTCGGTCCGCCGACCGGGGGTTTTTCCTGTCCGGAGGTCACATGCGCCATCGAAACGTCGCCCCGCACCGCTGGAGCGATCGCGGTTGGGCCATCTGGCTTCTGCTGGGGGCCGCCGTCGTGGCGATGATCGCCATGTTCGGGGCCCACGCCCTGCTCACGCGAGACACCGCCCGGAAAGACGCCCGTGACGCCCAGATCGAGGCGCAGGCGGTCGAGGCCGGTGCGCGTCAGGACGCGCGCCTCGCCGCGGAAGACGCCCGGCGGAAGGAGCGCGCCCGCTGACCCTCAGGCCAACCGGTCCCAGCCGATGGCGTGAACCTTGTCCCGCCCCAGCACGGCGACGAGGGGCAGGCCGGCGAACAGGCCCTCGAAAGCGGCGTGCCGCACGTCCAGCCCACCGGTGAAGGCGCCGAAGGCCGGCAGGATCAGACGCCGGCCGTCCGTCACGAACGCCGGCCGCCGCACCCCGCGCGCATAGGCGACCACGGCGGCGCAGGGGTGCAGGTGGCCCGCCACTTCTCCGGGCGCCGGCTCGGCCTGCGGTTCGTGGATCAGGGTCAGGGCGCCCACAGCCATGGTCGTGACGACCTCGCCCGTCAGCCGGTCCAGGGCGTCGGCCAGCGCCTTGAAGTCATGGTTGCCCTCCAGCCAGACCCAGGTTCGGCCCTGAGCGAGCCTCTCAAGCCGCGCGTGGTCGGCCCCGTCCAGACGTTCGATCGCGCGGGAATCGTGGAAACTGTCGCCCAACAGGACGACCGTCGCCGGCGCCAGCGCCTCGATCTCCGCTTCCAGTTTCGCGATCGTGGCCGGGCTGTCGTACGGCGGCAGCATCTGACCTCGCGCGGCGAAGGCCGACCCCTTCTCTAGGTGCAGGTCGGAGGCGACCAGCGTCCGCCGGTCCGGAACCCAGAGGGCGCCCGAGCACCGCAGCACGCAGGCCTCGCCGTTCACCCGCACCTTCAGCCCGCCGCACGGGTGGCGCAACGGAGACAGGCTCTCGCGCAGGGCGGCGTTCACGCCATCACTTCCGCGATCAGGGCCTCTTCGGAAAACTCCATGGCGTGCTCGTCCAGGATCATCTCGGCCGCGCCGCCGCCGACCCTTTCGCGGCCGATCTGAACCAGCACGGGGACGCAGAAGGGGGACGGCCGCTCCAGCGGCTGATGCACGATGCGACCCTGGATGCGGGTCAAAAGGGCGCCCAGCCGCGCCACGTCCAGCAGGCCGGCGGCCGCGTCGGCGCGCGCCGTTCGGAGCAGGAGGTGGTCGGGCTGATGGCGGCGCAGCACGTCGTAGATCAGGTCGGTGGAGAAGGTCACCTGGCGCCCCGTCTTCTCGGCGCCCGGCTGGCGGCGCTCGATCAAGCCGGAGATGAGGGCGCAATTGCGGAAGGTGCGCTTCATCATGAAGCTCTCCTCCAGCCAGGTCTCCAGATCGTCGCCCAGCATGTCGGGCTCGAACAGGGCGTCGAGGTCCAGCCCGTCCATCGGTCGGATCGACCAGATCGCCAGCGAATAGTCGGTGACGACGAAGCCCAAAGGCCCGACCCCGAGCCGGTCCAGTCGCCGGGTCAACAGCATGCACAGCGTCGAATGCGCCAGCCGCCCCTCGAAGGGATAGGCGACGAGGAAATGCCGCGACCCGCGCGGGAAGGTCTCGACCAGCATGTCGCCGGCCGTCGGAATGATCGATCGGTTCTCCTGCAGCTCCAGCCACTCCTGCACGTCGGGCGGCAGCACGCGCCAGTGGTCGCGGTCCTGAATCATGTCGCGCACCCGCTCGGCCAGCGACGTGCCCAGCGGGAACTTGGACCCGCCCCAGGAGGGTATCTTCGGATCGACGTCGCGGGCGTGGGTGACCAGGGCGTCGGTGCCGCTGATGCCCTGATAGGCCCAGACCTGACCGGCGAAGACGAAGGTGTCGCCGGGGGTCAGCTGCTCGAAATACCACTCCTCGGCCTCGCCGACCTTTCGGCCCGCGGTCCAGCGCGCCGCGCCGGTTCCGCCGCCCCGCCGGTGCGCGACCTTGATGTTCAGCGTCCCGGCCGAGACGATGGCGCCGACATTCATGCGGTGGCGCTGGGCGACCTGACCGTTGCGGACCCTCCACTTCCCGTCCTTCGTCCGGACGATGCGGGCGAAGCGCTCGTAGGTGCGCAGGGCATAGCCTCCGGTGGCGACCAGATCGACGACCTCTTCGAAGGTCTCATACGTCAGGCCGCGGTAGGGCCCGCAGCCGGCGATCTCCGCATACAGATCGTCGAGCGCGAAGGGCTCGGAGCAGGCGCAGCCCATGACGTGCTGGGCCAGGACATCCAGCGTGCCCGTATGAATCGGCTCCCAGTCGAAGGCGTTCTCGGCCACCGCCTCGCGCGCGGCCTGACATTCCAGCATCTCGAACCGGCTGGCGGGCACCATCAGGGCGCGGCTGGGCTCGTCCAGCCGGTGATTGGCGCGGCCGATGCGCTGGACCAGACGGCTGGCCCCCTTGGGCGCCGCCAGCTGGATGACCAGGTCGACGTCGCCCCAGTCGATGCCGAGGTCCAGGGTCGAGGTGCAGACCACGGCGCGTAGATCGCCCCGCGCCATGGCCGCCTCGACCTTGCGCCGCTGCTCGGCGGCGAGGGAGCCGTGGTGGAGGGCGATCGGCAGGTTCTCCTCGTTGATCTCCCACAGGCGCTGGAAGACGAACTCCGACTGCCAGCGCGTGTTGACGAAGATCAGGCTCATGCCCGAGCGCTTGATGGCCTCGTAGACCTCGGGAATGGCGTGAACCCCGGTGTGCCCGGCCCACGGCACGCGTCCTTCGGAGATCAGCACGTCCACGACCGGCTGCGCGCCGGGATCGCCGCGGACGAGGGTGACGGGGGCGTCGATCGTCGGCCTCAGCCAGTCCGCGATCATGTCCGGGTCGTCGACGGTGGCCGACAGCGCCACGCGGCGCATGTCCGGCGCGAACCGCTGCAGCCGGCCCAGACCGAGGTTCAGCAGGTCGCCGCGCTTGCCGCTCCAGATGGCATGCACCTCGTCCAGCACGACGCATTTCAGGTCGGCGAAGTACGCCCGCGCGCCCTCCCAGGCGCAGAACAGGGCCAGCTGCTCCGGCGTGGTCAAAAGAATGTCCGGGGGAAACTCGCGCTGGCGCGCCCGCTTGGACTGTTTCGTGTCGCCGGTGCGGCTCTCGACATGAATGTTCAGGCCGATTTCGCGGATCGGCGTCATCAGGTTGCGCTCGACGTCCGTGGTCAGGGCCTTGAGCGGGGACAGATAAAGGGTGTGCACTCCGGACCCCGGGCCATGCTCCGGCTTCGGGCCGCGCTCCGCCAGTTCGATCAGCGACGGCAGAAACCCCGCCAGCGTCTTGCCGCCCCCGGTCGGCGCGACCAGCAGGGCGTGCGACCCGGCCTCAGCCGCCGCGACCATCTCAAGCTGATGCCGCCGCGGCGCCCAGCCGCGCGAGGCGAACCAGTCGGCGAAAAGGGGGGGAAGGGTCGTCAGCGTCGGCTCCGGCTGTCCCGTCTCCAATGTCGGCAGCATCGGGATCGATCCACCCCTTAGCAGATGTTCCCGTTCCGTTTCATCCGTTTCGTCGCTATCTTTCCCGCGTGTCCCTCGACTCGCCGACATCCCTGACGACGCGCGCGGTCGCGCTCGCCGCCCTGCCCCCCGCACTGGCCGTGCCGCCCGGCAGCGGGGCGGTGGCGGACGCGGAAGGCGCGCGCCGGATCGGGCGGGGGGCGGCGGAGGGGCTGTTCACCGGCGGGCCGGTTCTGGTGTGCCACGCCAGCCTGACGGCGCGGCGGCTGGGCCTCGCGCCGCCGCCGCGGTCGCGGGACCTGCTGGACGTGCTGGAGCTGTTCGCCTTCGTCCGGCCGGCGCGGTTCTGCGCCCCCTCGCCGACCGGACTGGCGCTGGCCACCGGTCAGGCGGAGCCGAAGGGGGCGGAGGCGCAGGCCCTGGCCCTGCGCGAGGCGGCGCGGCTGCTGCTGGAGGAGATGACCGAGGCGGCCTGGCCGGGCCGCGAGGAGGCCGTGACCCTGGCCGAGACGCTGAACCGCGCGGGCTGGGCCTGGGGCGGGCGGGTGCTGGAGGCGCTGCGCGCCCAGCCGGTGCGCGAGCGGCGGCAGCGGGGATCCGGCCTCGACGCCTGGTCGCGCCTGCCGGAATGGGAGGACGAGGCGCCGCGCGGCGAGGCGGGCTCGGCGCCGGTCGACAGCGAGAGCGCGCGCATCCGGCTGGAGAAGCTGCTGCAGGCGTCGGGACTGGACGAGGCGCGGCCGACGCAGAGCGACTATGCCGCCGAGGCCGCCTTCGCCTTTTCGCCGCGCGACGAGGAGGGGCGGCCGCGCGTGCTGCTGGCCGAGGCGGGCACCGGCACGGGCAAGACGCTGGGGTATCTGGCGCCCGCCAGCCTGTGGGCCGAGCGCAATGCGGGCGCGGCCTGGGTGTCGACCTACACCCGCGCCCTGCAGCGGCAGATCGATCGCGAGAGCGCCAGCCTGTGGCCCGATCCGGCCGAGTGCAGGAAGAAGGCCGTCGTCCGCAAGGGACGCGAGAACTACCTCTGCCTGTTGAACCTGCAGGAGACGGTGCAGGCGGCGCAGCTGGGGAACGGCGACCTGATCGGCGCGGCGCTGGCCTCGCGCTGGGCCCTGCACACGCGCGACGGCGACATGACGGGCGGCGACTGGCCCGGCTGGCTGCCGACGCTTTTCGCCGTCTCGCCGGGGCAGCAGGCCGGCGCGGCCAATCTGGTCGACCGGCGGGGCGAGTGCGTGCATGCCGCCTGTCCGCACTATCGGACCTGTTTCGTCGAGAAGACGATCCGCGCCAGCCGCCGGGCCGATCTTGTCATCGCCAACCATGCGCTGGTGATGACCCAGGCCGCCTTCGACGGCGCCCGCACCGCCCGCGGGCTGAAGCAGGACGGGGAGACGGCGGCGCTGAAGCGCATCGTCTTCGACGAGGGGCACCACCTGTTCGACGCCGCCGACGGCGCCTTTTCCGCCGCCCTGTCGGGGCAGGAGGCGGCGGAGCTGCGCCGCTGGATCCGGGGGCCGGAGGGGCGCGGCCGGCGGGGGCGCGGGCTGGAGGCGCGCATCGGCGAACTGTGCGCCGACTCCGAAGCCGCGGTGACCGCCTTGAACGACGCCGTGCGCGCCGCGGCACAGTTGCCCGGCGAGGGCGTGTCCAGCCGCATCGCGCCCCCGTCGGGCGAGATCAACCCGGTCGGGCCGATCGAGCGATTTCTGGTGGCCGCGCTGGAGCAGCTGCGCGCGCGGACCAGCGAGAACAGCACGCCCGGCGGCGGCGAGTTCGGCATGGAATGTTCGCTGTTCCCCGTGACCGAGCCGGTGCTGGAGACGGCGCGGGCGGCGGCGCAGGCGCTGGCGGCGGTCGAGGCCCCCCTGCTGGCCCTGTCGCGTCATCTTGAGGACATCCTCGACGACGAGGCGGCCGATCTGGAGCCCTCGTCGCGCGCCCGGATCGAGGGCGCCCTGCGTGGGCTGGACCGACGCGCGCGCATGACCCTGCCCGGCTGGCGCGCCATGCTGCAGGCGCTGGAGTCGGACACCGGCGAGCCGGACCCGGACTTCGTCGACTGGCTGTCGGCCGAGGCGGCCTTCGGCCGGATCCACGACGTGGCCCTGAGGCGGCACTGGATCGACCCGACCGTGCCGCTGGAGGCGGCGGTGGTCATGCCGTCGCACGGCGTGCTGGTGACCTCGGCCACGCTCAGCGACCCGCTGGCGGAGGACCCGTTCGAGCTGGCCCGCCTGCGCACCGGGGCGGCGCGGCTGATCGAGCCGGCGCGGACGCTGAAGGTCGAGAGCCCGTTCGACTATGCGGCGAACAGCCGGGTGATCGTGATCACGGACCTGACCAAGGACGACCCGCGCCAGACGGCCACGGCGATGCGCGAGCTGTTCCTCGCGGCGGGCGGCGGAGGGCTGGGCCTGTTCACCGCCATCCGCCGGCTGAAGGCGGTGTACGAGCGGCTGGGGCCCGATCTGGCGAAGGCGGGCATCCCCCTGCACGCCCAGCACGTCGATCCGCTGGAGGTGGGCGCGCTGGTGGACGTGTTCCGGGCGGAGGAGGACAGCTGCCTGCTGGGCACCGACGCCGTGCGGGACGGGGTGGACGTGCCGGGAAGATCCCTGCGAATCCTCGCCTTCGACCGCGTGCCGTGGCCCCGGCCCGACCTGCTGCACAAGGCGCGGCGCGAGCGCTTCGGCGGCAAGGCTTACGACGACGCCCTGGCCCGCGGCCGCATGGCCCAGGCCTTCGGCCGCCTGATCCGCCGCGCCGACGACCGGGGCGCCTTCGTCATGCTGGACGCCGCCTGCCCGACCCGCCTGTTCGCCGGCCTGCCGCCCGGGACGGATGTGCAGCGCATGGGGCTGGCCGAGGCGGTCGAGACGGTCGGCGACTTCCTCAACCGTCGAACGTGATCTCCACGCTGTCGGCGCTCTTTCGCGCCTCGCCATGGAAGACGGCCTCGACGTTGTTGCCGTCGGGATCCAGCAGGAAGGCGGCGTAGTAGCCGGGGTGATAGGGCCGCTCGCCCGGGGCGCCGTTGTCCGTGCCGCCGGCCCTCAGCCCAGCCGCGTGCCACGCCTCGACCATGGCGCGGTCGCGGGCCTGAAAGGCCAGATGATGCCGGCCCGTCAGCCGGCCGGTGGCGGCCGGGCTGTCGGCGGACGAGACGAACAGTTCGTCGGCCCAGAAAAAGGTCTCTTCCTCGCCGCCGACGGGCACGCCCAGAACCTCGAGCAGGGCGCCGTAGAAGCGGCGGCTGGCCTCGATGTCGCGCACCACCAGGTGCAGGTGGTCGATCAGACGACCGCGATGAAGATGCTGCGTTTCCATGGCGACTCCTTCGCGCGATGAACGGCGCGGCGACCGGCCGCGTTCCCCCTCGGCTTGACCGCGCGCCCCGATCTGCCATGAGCCGCCCATGACCGACGCCCCCGTCCGCCATTCCCGCCGCGGCCTGATCGTGCCTTTCGCCATCGCGGGGCTGATCCTCGCGGCATGGACCGTCTGGTGGTTCGCGCTGGCGCGGCAGGTGGAGACCCGGGCGACCGGGCAGATCGAGAGCCTGCGGCAGGCGGGCTGGACCATCGACACGGCGCCCCTGTCGGTCGACGGCTGGCCCTTCCGGGTGCGGCTGAACCTGGGTCAGGCGCGGGTCGTCGCTCCGTCCGGCCACGGGCTGGAAGCGTCGCGGCTGGTCGCCGAGGCCAACGCCTGGGCGCCTCTGACCTGGGTCGCCATCGCGCCGGACGACCTGACCCTGACCCGTCCTGACAAGGGCCGCATCCGCATCGAGGGCGACGGCGCGCGCATGAGCCTGGCCGGCATCGACCGCCCGTGGCCGCGCTTCGCCATGGAGCTGATCCGCCCCACCTTCACGCCGGTGGGCTCGGCCGAGGCGTTTCCCATCTCGCGCGCGGAACACGTCTCGCTGGAAGCCAAACCGGGTCCGCAGAATCAGGCCGTCGACGTCCTGTTCCAGATGGTCGACGCGCGCGGCCGCGCGGGCGGCCCGGTGGAGGGCGTCACGGACAGCGGCCTGCTGAGCGCGCGGGTCGAGTTGCGGATGGAGAACGCCGAAGGTCTGCGCACCCCCTCGGACGAGGGGCTGATGGCCGGATGGAGCCGGGGCGGCGGGCGGTTCACCCATGTGCGCGGCCTCCTCGAGAGCGGCGACAACCGGGCGCGGATCGAAAGCGAGAGCCTGTCGGCGCGCGAGGACGGGCGGCTGGAAGGGCGCATCTCGATGAGCGCGGATCGCCCTGCGGCGGTCGTGGCCGGCATCGCCGGACGCGGCGCGGGGGCCGCCCGCATGGCCGGAGCGGCCGGCAGCGACGTCGCTCTGGTTCTCGACTTCCGCGACGGACGCGCCTGGCTGGGGCCGTTCGCGGTCGCGCCGGCCCCGCGCCTGTTCTGATGCTGGTCGAACCGGACGCCGATCCCGCGAGAGAGGTGGCGGACGACGCCCTGCTGGGCGCGCTTGCGGAACGCTTGAGGCTGGCGGCGACCGCGCCGGACGCGGAGGCTCTGGCCCTGCGCCGGCTGCTGGCGCGGGCGCCGGAGCGCACCGAAACGATCAAGGCGATGTGGGGCCGGCTGGACCAGCAGCCGCTGCACGTCCACGGCGCGGACGCGGCCCTGCTGGCCGCCGACCGTCACGGGCTGGGCTTCACCCTGCACGATACGGCGGACAAGGCGCTCGCCGCGGCCGAGGCCGGCGGCTCCGCCGTGATCGGCCTGTCCGGCGTGACGGCGTGGTGGGGGCGGCTGCTCGCGCGGCCGAGGCTGCGCGTGGTCGGCGCCCTGCCCGACGACGCGAACCGCGTGCCCCGCGCCCTGCGCGTCTCGACCGCCCGGCCCGGACCCACGGGCGAGGACCGCACCTTCTGGGTCACCGACGCGGCCCAGGGCGACCACGCCCTGCTGGCCGCGCTGGCGCAGAACGGTCTGGCCGGCACGCCCCTGTCGCAGGCGGGCGGGTTGAAGCTGTTCCTGCTGGCGGGCTATGTGCAGGCTGAAGATCCGCGCCTGATCGGGCTGCCGGGAACCCTGACCGGCGTCATCGGCGCCGCCCCCGTTTTCTGAAAGCTCGACACATGACCGACGCCCCCACGCCGAAGCCCGGCATTCTCGACATCGCCCCCTACGTCGGCGGCAAGTCGAAGATCGACGGCGTGGCCGAGCCGATGAAGCTGTCGTCCAACGAGAACATGCTGGGCGCGGGCGAGAAGGCGCGCGCGGCCTATGAGGCGGCGATCAGGAACATCCACATCTATCCCGACGGCCGGGCCACGAAGCTGCGCGCCGCGGTCGCCGAGCACCACGGGCTGGAGCCGGAACGGCTGATCTTCGGCAACGGCTCGGACGAGGTCTTCGCCCTGCTGAACCAGACCTATCTGACGCCGGGCGACGACATCGTGACGGGCCAGTACGGCTTCCTCGCCTATCGCATCTCCGCGCTGGCCAATCAGGCCAGCGTGCGCCTGGCCCCGGAGCCCCAGTTCAAGGCCACGCCCGAGGCCCTGCTGGAACAGGTCACGGACCGCACCCGCATCGTCTACGTCTCCAGCCCCTCGAACCCGACCGGCAGCTACAACACCCCCGACGAGATCCGCCGCCTGCACGAGGGCCTACGCCCCGACGTGCTGCTGGTGATCGACGAGGCCTATGCCGAATACGTCACCGAGCCGGACTGGGAGACCAGCTTCGAACTGGGGCGGACCAGCGAGAACGTCGTCGTGACGCGCACCTTCTCCAAGATCCACGGTCTGGGCGGCCTGCGCATCGGCTTCGGCTATGCGCCGCTGAAGGTGGCCGAGGCCGTCGACCGCATCCGCCTGCCCTTCAACGTCTCGGTGCCGGGCATCGAGGCCGCGGTGGCGGCGCTGGGCGACGAGGCGCACCAGAAGGCGTCGCGCGACCTGATCCAGACCTGGCGTCCCCGCCTGACACAGTCGCTGCGCGGCTTCGGCTTCGACGTCCTGCCGTCCGCCGGCAACTTCGTGCTCGTGCGGTTCAAGGACGTGGAAACGTGCCAGGCGGCCAACGACTGGCTGAACCAGAAGGGCATCATCGTCCGCCCCGTCGGCGGCTATGGCCTGCCCGAGTGCCTGCGGATCACCGTCGGCACGGACGACCAGAACCGCGCCGTCATCGACGCCATGAGCGAGTTCGCGGCGCGGTGATGTCTCGTCAGGCATCGTAATTTGCATCCCCTCACCGCACGTCTAGGCTGTGCGCCAGTGGAGGGAGTTCAGCCATGCGTAAGTTCGTCGTCGTCGCCGGCCTGCCGGCCCTGTTCCTGAGCCTGTCGGCCTGCGAGGCCACGCTGATGTCGGAGCAGCTCGACTATCACGAGATGCAAGGCGTCAGCTTCATGGTCTACCGGGAAGAAGACGCCGTTCTGGGCGGGGCCCAGATCGTCCACCGCGCGCACAATCCGCACGCCCAACCCGTGTGCGCCCGCGTGGCCGGACAGCGCTGGGTCATCGTGCAGCCCGGTCAGACCGCCGACATCGCCTATCAGGGCCCCGGCGCCACCAGCGCCCGCCACGAGGTCGGACCGGTCAAGCCCGGCGGCGGATGCTGAGGCTCACCCCCTCCTGAAGACCCGGCTCGCCGCCCAGCCCGTGAAGGCCGCCAGCAGCACGCACAGAACCCCGTAGAGCCACGGCCGGCGGTGGGCGAACTCGTAGACGTCGCGTTCGATCCCGACCTTCCGCACCGTCAGCGTCAGGTTGGACGAGGCGACCGGTTCGCCGTCCTGGAACAGCCAGACCTCGGCGAAATAGGCGCCGGTCGGCGCGGTGGTCGGCAGGTCCAGCTGGGCGCGGAACAGGCCGCGGTCGACGAAGGTCACGCCCTCGGGGCGGGTGGCGTACAGGCCGCCCTCCTCCCGCAGCCGGATCACGGCCCGGCGCCAGTCCAGATAGTCGTCGCCCAGCCGGCTGACGACGACGTCGCGCACGCCGTAGCGGGTCTCGACCCGCCGCTCCTCCGGCGCGGCGATGCGCAGATGGTCGACGCCGACGCCCAGCCGGCGCAGCTGGCCGAAGTTGGCGATGTCCGACAGGGGCCGAGTCGAGGCCGTCATGTAGAAGCCGGGCGCCCCCTCGAACACCACGGGCCGGCTGTTCAGCCAGAACGGCCCGGCCTGCACCTTGCGCACCAGACGCAGGGGGGCGTCGGGACCGCGCACCACCACGACCACGTCCACCGGCGCGTCGGTCGGATTGAACACCGCGCCGTAGAGCACGATCGACGCGCCCTGGAAGCCGGAGTCGACCTTGACCTCGGCATTGGTCAGGGCGGCCGAGACGCGCACCGGCTCGCCCGCGTTCAACGTCGTGATCGACCGCTCGATGACGACGGCCGGATCGGCGGGGGGCAGGTCCTGGATCATTCCGGAGCTCCCGGCGCGATCTCGAACATGTCTGACGGCCGCACGATCAGCTCCATCCCCATCTGGATGCCGACCAGAAGAACGATCAGGCCCAGCGCCGCGCGCAGGGTGTCGGCGCGGAACCGGCCCGACCAGCGCGCGCCGATCTGGGCCCCCACCACGCCGCCGAACAGCAGCAGCGAGGCCAGCACGATGTCCACCGTCTGGTTCCGCCCGGCCTGCAGCACCGTGGTCACCGCCGTCGTGATGATGATCTGGAACAGGCTGGTGCCGACCACGACCGACGCCTTCATCCGCAGGACGTAGAGCATCACCGGCACCAGGATGAAGCCGCCGCCCACGCCCATGATGGCGGACAGGACCCCGACGAACCCGCCCAGCGCCAGCGGCGGGATGGCGGAGATGTAGAGTCCGGACTTGGGGAACTTCACCTTCCACGGCAGGCCATACAGCCACAGCGGCCGGCGGCGGTCCTTGCGCGGCGGCGGCAGGCCGCGGCGGCGGCGGACGATCTGCTCCAGACTCTCCTTCAGCATCAGACTGCCGATGACGCCGAGGAAGATCAGATAGGACAGGGCCACCACGAGGTCGGCCTGACCCAGCAGACGCAGCCAGCGGAAAACCTCCACGCCCAGAAAGGCGCCCAGCACCCCGCCCGCCGCCATGATCCCGCCCATGCGGAAATCGACCTGGCCCGCACCGGAATAGGCGATCACGCCCGAGGTCGAGGAGGCGACCACGTGGCTGGCCTGGCTGGCCACGGCCACCGTCGGGGGGATGCCCAGAAACACCAGCACAGGCGCCATCAGGAAGCCGCCGCCGATGCCGAACAGACCGGACACGAAGCCGACCACGGCCCCCAGCATCAGCATCAGGGGCCAGTTCACCGAAACCTCGGCGATCGGCAAATACAGGTCCAAAGGGCGCGCCTTCGGTGCGGGGTGAAGGAAGGCCGCTCCGGGGAACGACGCCTCGGGTTTAGTGCGCGTCGCGGGCCGGCGCCACCGGCCGCACGCTTCGCGCGATCATTCCGCGCCGGTCTGGAAGTCGGCGGCGGCCTGCCGCGCCTCGGCGCGCTGGGCTTCGGTCAGGGTGGGCGCGAGGGCCTGGCCCTCCTCCCGCGCCTGAACGTCGCCGCCGCGCGCGGCGATCAGCAGCCAGCGATAGGCGCCGACCGGATCGGCCTCGGTCGCCGCCTCGCCCGTCTTCAGGATCAGACCGGCGTTGAACTGGGCGTCGACCAGACCGGCCTCGGCCGCCTTGAGGATCCAGTCGAAGCCCGCGGCCCGGTCCTGCGGCCCGCCCTGCCCCTCGAACAGGTACATGCCGTAGCCGAACATGCCTCGGGCGTCGCCGCTTTCGGCCGCGCGACGAATCCAGCGGCGGGCCTCGGTCATGTCCGACGCCAGGCCGGCGTCGCCCGTCTCGTACAGGCCCGCCATCATCAGCTGGGCCGGCGGATGTCCCAGTTCGGCGGCACGACGCAGCGTTTCGACGCCGGTCTGGTCGTCGGCGTCCAGGGCGGCGAGGGCCTCGTCGAACAGGCGGGCGCCCTCGGCCAGCTGGTCGGGCGTGGCGACGGGAGCGGCGTCCGTCGTGGCCAGCGCCAGCGTCGTCGGCGTCGCCTCCGCCGCGCCGACGCCCGTCAGGGCCGCCCACGGAGCCTCGATGCCCTGCACCCGGGCGAAGCCGTACAGACCGCCGGTCAGGGCCACGGCGATGGCCGAGGCGCCCAGCGCCTTGCGCACGGTCGATCCCTGCGACTGGCGGTCCAGCCGCTCCTGGAGGCGCGACTTGCCGCCCTTCTTCAGGCCGAAGGCGCCGCGCGCGGGGGCGTCGTCGGCGGCCGGGGCCGCCATGGCGGCGCGGGCCTGGTCGATGGCGGCGCGGGTCGAGGAGGCGCGGCCGGCCTGGGCGGCGGCCCGCAGGGCGCGCGGATCGACGAAGTCGGTCTCGGCGGCGAACTCCTCATGGCCCATATCCGGCGCGGTGGCGGCCAGGGCGTCCGACACGTCCGCGCCGCCGAAGCCGCCCGCCGCCGCGCGGCCGAAGGGACCGGGGGGCGGCGCCTCCGGCGACGAGTGCGGCTCCGCGGCGATCGACGTCGCGGCGCCGAAAGGTCCGCCGGCGGTCGGCTCCAGCGGAGCGGCGAACGGCCGCGCCGCCGCCTCGGACAGAGGCTCGAACGACGGCTCGGCCGGGGCGGTGAAGGGATCGTCCAGTCCCAGGTCGACGTCCGGGAAGGCGGCGGCGCGCCAGTCGGCCTGCACCGGCGCGGGCTCGATGGGCGCCTCGGGGATCGGGGCGAAGACGGCGTCCGGCCGGGCCGTCGGCTCGGGGACCGGCGCGGGCTTCGGCGCCGGAGCGGCGGCCGTGCGCGTCTCCATCGCCTCCCGCGCCTCGGCCAGAAGTCTCGCGGTGCGCTCCTCGGACTGACGCATCCGCTCGGCCAACTCGCCGGAGGCCCGGTCGTAGCGCTGCTCGATGCGGCCCGCGCCGTCGGCCAGCCGCCTGCCGATCTCCTCGATGGCCTGGGCCGACTTGCGCTCCGACTGGGCGATGCGGTCGGTCAGGCGGTCGGAGATGCGGGTGATCTCGACGCCCAGCTTCTCCAGCGCGAGCGCGTGGCGGTCCTCGGCCGCGGCCTGACGCTGTTCCAGCGCCTGGGCCTGACGCGCGCCCTGTTGCTCCACCACCTGCATGCGGCCGTGCAGGTTCTGGCCGATGCGCAGCACCTCCCGACCCATGGCTTCGATGCCTTGAGCCGACTTCTGCTCGGACGACTTCACCTGGTCGCCGATGGCCAGAACCGCGCGCTCGATCCGGTCCATCCGCCCTTCGGCCTCGGCGGCGTCCATGCGGCGCATCATCTCGGCGCGGTTGGCCTCGACCTGACGGCTCAGCGTCTCGGCTAGCTTCTCGAAGCGGGCGGCCTCGCGGGCGCCTTCGGGCTCGACGCGGCTCTCGGCGGCGTGCAGGCGTCGGTCCAGCTGCGCGAAGCTGGCCTCCAGCCGGCGCAGCGCGTCGGCCGTCTGGTTCTGGGCCGCGTCAAGCCGCCGGCCGACCTCGCCCAACACCTCGGCGCCCGCTCCGGGGGCGGACTTCTCGACCGCCTCGATGCGGCGACGCAGGTCCTCGGCCGTGCGCCCCTGACGGTCCTCGACCTCCAGCAGCCTGCCGGTGATGGCCTGCAGACCCTTCTCGACCTTGCCGAACGCCTCCTGCGTCGACGGCCCCGTCTCCTGCTCGAAGCGACGCAGGCGGCGATGGCCCTCGCGGAGCTCCTCGGCCACGTCGTCCATCCGGCGGTTCAGGGCAGCGGCCGCCTTGTCCTGCTCGTCCAGCCGGCGCAGCAGGCCGGTCACGGCCTGATCGACTCCCTGGATGGCGGTGGTCGAGCGGCGTTCGGCGGCTTCCAGCCGGGCGGCGATGGCGTCGACCGAGGCGCCGAGGCGGTCCCAGCCGCGCTCCTCCATCTGGTAGGCGTCGTCCAGCCGGCGGCTCCGCCCGCGGCGCTCATAGCTTTCGGCGGCGTGCGGACGGCGGCCCAGCGGCACCACGCCGTCGTCCTCGTCTTCCATGATCATGGAGTTCAGCCACTCGCCGAGCGTCATGCCCGAGCGACGCGCGAGGTCCTTGGCGATCTCGCGGGCCTTGGGGTCGATGCCCTTAACGCTCCACGGCGCGGCTGCGCTCACCTGATTCGCCTCCCGACCCATACGCAGACGCTACTTGTCCAAATCCGGGGTGTAAACGCGCTGTTAACCCCAAGATGTGGGGGCGCCGGGAGGTTCCTGTGGATGGCCGCCGCGCCCGCTCTCCATCTCGCCGCGCGCCGGTTAACGCTGCCTTAAGATTAAGGAGTCCGTAAGCTTTGCCTTGGGTCGCGCTTGCGCGCGCCGTTCCGGTCCGCCATCTGCCCGCGACCATGAGCCTGACCCTGACCCTGTTCCTCCTGGCGGTCGCCGTCGCCGTCACCGTCTTCGCCGGGTGGCGGGGCGCGCAGCTTCCGAACGTCGTGAAGGGCCCGCGGATGGTGCCCTGGCGCTTCGTCATGCTGCTGGGCGGCGTCCTCGTCTTTCTGCTTCTGGTGCATCTCGCCGCACTGGCCAAGGGCGGCTGACTTCCGGCCAAGCTGGAACGCGGTCCGAGGACGGGCATTGGCTTGGGACGCGAAAGGAGCCTCCCCATGTCCGACGATCTGACCCCGCAGAAAGCCGAAGAGGCGTTCTGGGACTCGCTGAAGAAATCCAACACCGGCATGCTGGGCATCGACCGTCCCGGCCACCACGCCCAGCCGATGACCGCCTTCCGCGAGGAGGAGACGGGGACGATCTGGTTCTTCACCCGCGACGACACCGACATGGCGCGCGAGGTCGCCTCGGGCGAGCAGGACGCCATGTTCCACTATGGCTCGAAGGACCAGAACGTCTGGGCCTGCATCGCCGGAACCCTGACGGCCCACGGACGCGATCCGGAGATCGTCGACCGTTACTGGAACCCGGTTCTCGCCGCCTGGTATCCCGACGGCAAGGACGACCCCCATCTGACGCTGCTGCGCTTCGACGCCGAGGACGGCCGCGTCTGGGTCAACGAGGGCGGCTTCTTCAAATTCGCCTACGAGATCGCCAAGGCCAACGTCACGAAGTCGATCCCGGACGCCGGCGGCGTGCAGGACGTGCGGCTGAACTGATCAGCCGCCGAAACACCAGGCGAGGACCGACTTCTGGGCGTGGATGCGGTTCTCGGCCTCGTCCCAGACCAGGGAGCGCGGGCCGTCGATGACGGCGTCCGTCACCTCCTCGCCCCGGTGCGCCGGCAGGCAGTGCAGGAAGACCGCGTCGGGCGCGGCGGCGTCCATCAGGGCGTCGTCGACGCCGTAGCCGTCGAAGGCCTCCAGCCGCTCCTCGTAATCCTGATCGCCCATCGACACCCAGGTGTCGGTGACCACGACGTCGGCCCCCCGCACCGCCTCGCGCGGATCGCTGATCAGGAAGACGTGGTCGCCGCCCCTGGCCAGGTCGTGCAGGTCGGGATGGTACGCCGCCGGGCAGGCGACGCGGAACCGGAAGTCGAACAGCGGCGCAGCGTGCATGAAGCTGTGGCAGACGTTGTTGCCGTCTCCGACCCAGGCGATCGTCTTGCCCGCGACCGGCCCGCGATGCTCCTCGATCGTCATCAGATCGGCCAGGATCTGGCACGGGTGACTGCGGTCGGTAAGGCCGTTGACGACGGGCACCGTCGCGACGCGCGCGAAATTCTCCACGTCCTCGTGCCGATTTGCGCGGATCATCACCGCGTCGACCATGCGTGACAGCACGCGCGCCGTGTCCTCCACCGGCTCGCCGCGCCCCAGCTGCATGTCGCCGGCGTTGACGATGATCGACGACCCGCCCAGCTGGCGCATCGCCGCGTCGAAGCTGAAGCGCGTGCGGGTGGAGTTCTTCTCGAACACCATGGCCAGCACGCGGTCCTTCGCCGGCGCGTCGGCGTCGACCCGGCCCTTGGGCCAGCCCTTGCGCGCCGCCTTGCGGGCGTGGGCGTCGTCGAGGATGCCGCGCAGGGCGGCGGCGTCCAGCCGGTGGATGTCGAGAAAGTGGCGAGTCACGCCGCCGCGCCCATCTTGCTCCGCGCCGCCTCGCACGTCGCCTCGAAGCGCGAGACCGCCTCGCGGGCCTCGTCCAGCGTGAGGTTCAAGGGCGGCAGGATGCGCACGCAGTTGTCGCCGCCGCCGGCGACCAGCAGGCGCTGGCCGTCGCGGGCCCAGCCCATGAACTCACGATTGTTGGGGACCAGCTTGACCCCGATCAGCAGACCCTTGCCGCGCACGTCGACGATCACGTCCGGGAAGCGGTCCTTCAGGCCCACCAGCTGCTGCTTCAGATAGCCCGCCACCTCGTTGACGTTGGCCAGGGTCTCGGGCTTCGAGATCTCGCCGAAGGCGGCGCGGCCGACCGCCATCGCCAGCGGATTGCCGCCGAAGGTCGAGCCGTGGACGCCCACGGTCATGCCCTTGGCCGCCCGCTCGGTGGCCAGGCAGGCGCCGACGGGGAAACCGCCGCCCAGCGCCTTCGCCACCGCCATGATGTCCGGCGCCATGCCGGCCCACTCGTGCGCCCACAGCTTGCCGGTCCGGCCCATGCCGCACTGGACCTCGTCGAAGATGATGAGCACGCCGTGCCGGTCGCACAGCTCGCGCAGGCCGCGCAGGCACTGCTCCGGCATGGCGCGGCAGCCGCCCTCGCCCTGCACCGGCTCGACGATGATCGCCGCGCAGGTCGGCGAGGCGATCGCCGCCTTGATGGCGTCGTGGTCGCCCCACTTCAGCTGGTGGAAGCCTTCCATCTTAGGGCCGAAGCCCTCGGTGTAGCTGGGGTTGGCCGCCGCATTGATCGCGCCGTAGGTGCGGCCGTGGAAGCTGCCGTCGAACCCGTAAACGTCGATCCGCTCCGGCTGGCCGTTCGCCACGTGGAACTTGCGCGCCGTCTTCAGCGCGCACTCGACCGCCTCGGTGCCCGAGTTGGTGAAGAAGACCACGTCGGCGAACGACTTGCTGCACAGATCGTCGGCCAGCGCCTCCTGATCCGGGATGCGGAAGATGTTGGACACGTGCCACAGCTTTTCGGCCTGGGCTTTCACCGCCTCGACCAGCACCGGATTGGCGTGGCCCAGGGCGTTGGTGGAAATCCCCATGACGCAGTCCAGGTATTCCGTGCCGTCGGTCGACCACAGGCGCGCGCCCTGGCCGCGATCCACCTCCAGCGGCGCGCGGTTGTAGACGCCCATCAGGTGCTCGGTCGACACGGCGGTATCCTCCCGGAAAAGCGACGCGGCCCCGAACGCGCCTGCGCCGGGACCGCCTTCAGTCTCGATGCCGTCTTGTCGAACCGGGGGCGCTTGGCGTCAACCCCGCTCCAGCAACGCCTTCAGCGCAGCCAGATCCTTCTCCACGTGGGCGGCGTCGGCCTCGAAGGCCGCGTCATCCATGTCGGGACGGTGCAGCAGGACGAAGGCGACCTCGGCGCCGTCGCCGTTGGGCGTGACGCGCAGCGCGTTGTGGACGACGAGACCGCTCTCCATCGTCACCACGTGGTCCGCGACCCCCAGATCGTTCGGCCGCGTGAAGCGGACGCGGACCTGACCGATCGGACCGCCGTCGGCGATCCAGTCGTCGCCGTCGCGGTTCAGGCCGGCGCCCAGGCCCGTCGCCCACGCGGGCATGTTGGCCGGGTCCATGACGAAATCCGCCACCTCCCGCCAGTCGCGGTCGATGCCGACGTGCAGGATGCGGGCGGGATGGACGGCCATCAGCTCTTCAGCCGCCAGCCCGAGCGGAACACGGCCCAGCAGGTCCAGGCCAGCACGGCGGTCAGAACCGCCGCCATGATCGCGCCGACCGTCACGTCGCTCTCGGCCCGGCCGATGAAGCCGGCGCGGAAGCCGTCGATCAGATAGAACATCGGGTTCCAGTGGCTGATCGTGGCGAACGGCTCAGGCAGTCGCTCGACCAGATAGAAGGTGCCCGACAGGAAGGTCATGGGCATGACGACGAAGTTCTGGACCGCCGCCAGCTGGTCGAACTTCTGCGCCCACAGCCCCGCGAACACGCCCAGCATGCCCATGATCAGGCAGGCCGCCAGACCGAAGCCCAGCACCATCGCGAGATTGGACACCGCCAGACCCGCGAAGGGCAGGACGCAGATCGCCGTCACGACCCCGACCACCAGCCCACGGGTCGCCGCGCCCAGGGTGAAGGCCGTCGTCACCTCGAACGGGCTGAGCGGCGGGGTCAGGAAGTCGGTCGCCGTCCCCATGATCTTGGCCTGGATCAGGCTGGACGAGGCGTTGGCGAAACTGTTGTTCAGCATGGCCATCATGATCAGGCCGGGCGCGACGAACTCCGGAAACGGCGTGCCGTGCAGCGGCGCGCGCGTGCCCTGCGTCGCGACCACGAAGACCAGCATGTAGAGCAGGGTCGTCACCACGGGCCCCGCCACGGTCTGGGCGCCGACCTTCCAGAAGCGCCGCACCTCCTTGAGGTACAGGGTCCTCAGCCCGATCCAGTTGACGCCGCGATGTTCCAGCGGCTGCGGCGGGGCGGGCGGGGTCAGGGCGTCGGCGGACATGGCGCGAGAGATGCGCCCCGGACCGCGAGTCCGCAAGCCTTCCACCGTCTTCGGCCGAGCAGCTGAACGCATGACTGCCCCTCTCTCGAAAGACTAGTTTGCACTATAAACAGGTTCGTGAGATATGCGCGTCATTCGAGGAGGAGGCGTCATGTCCCACACCCCATCAAACGGCGACCGCCTTCACGGTCTGGACGCCGCCCGCGCGATCGCGCTCTCGCTCGGCGTCGTCCTGCATGCGTCGATGTCATATCTGCCGTTTCCCATCTGGCCGGTGCCTGACGCGGAGACTTCGAGCGGCGCCTACGTCGCCTTCTTCGTCATCCACCTGTTCCGCATGGCGGCTTTCTTCGTCATCGCCGGGCTGTTCGCGCAGATGCTGATGGCGCGCCGCGGCGCCTGGGGGTTCACGAAGAACCGTCTGGCGCGGATCGCCAATCCCCTGTTCGGGATGTGGTGGATCGTGTTCCCGGCCATCGTCGCGGTGATCGTGTGGAAGGCCGCGATCGACAACGGCGGGTCGATCCCGACCGACGGCCCGCCGCCGCCTCCGCTGACGCTCGAGACGTTTCCGCTGACGCACCTGTGGTTTTTGTGGGTGCTGCTGATCTTCTACGCCGCCGCGCTGATGCTGCGGCCCCTGGCCCGACTGATCGATCGCGACGGCAGGACGGCCGACCGGCTGGCGACCCTGATGGTCGGGCCCTGGACGCCGCTGATCCCGGCCGTTCCGCTGGCCTTCGCGCTGAACGCCCATCCGCAGTGGTATCCGATGTTCGGCGTGCCGACGCCCGACTACGGCTTCGTGCCGAACGCAGCCGCCCTGGTCGCCTACGGCGCGGCCTTCACGGTGGGCTGGCTGCTGGCGCGGCGGCTGGACCTGCTGCCCCGACTGGCCCGGCTGTGGCCGCTGTTCCTGATCGTCGGCGCGGCGACCGGCACGGCGGCGTTCCATCTGTCCGGCGGCCTTCAGCCCGCGCTGGAGCCGATGGCGGACCCCGCCATGAAGACGACGCTGGCCTGGGTGGTCGCCCTGGCGACCTATGCCTCGGCCTTCGCCTTCCTCGGACTGTGCGTCACCCTTCTCGGCCGCGCCAACGCCGTGATCCGCTATCTGTCAGACGCGTCCTACTGGACCTATCTGATCCACCTGCCGTTGGTGATGGCGGCGCAGGTGCTGGTCCTCGGCCTCGATGCGCCGTGGTGGGCCAAGATGGGCACGGTGGTCGCCACGGTGATGATCGTCTGCCTCGTCACCTACGAGCTGCTGGTCCGTCACACCTTCGTCGGCAAGGCGCTGAACGGGCGCCGCGTGCCGTGGCGGAAGCCGCGCGAGGCGGCGCTCCGGCCCGCCGAATGACTTGCCAACCCCGACCGGCTCGTCCACCCCGGACGGGCCGGTCATCCGTGAGAGTCGACATGCCCGAACCCCGCGCCTCCGCCGAAGCCGATCTGGCCTTCCTGCGCTCGATCGTGGAGGGCGGCGGCCGTCCGCCCATGACTCTGGCGGTCTGCTACCTGGCCGGCGGCCTGCTGTACGGGCTGCAATGCCTGTTCCACGTCGGCCAGGCGTTCGGTCTGATCCGCTGGCCCGATCCGGCCAACCTGCTGTTCGTCGTCGGCATCTCGGCGACCTTCCTGGCCATCCTGACCTGGGCGATCCTGAAGGACCGCAAGGACGGCGGCGCCAATCGCGGCCCGGTCGCCGGCCGCACCTTGAACGCCGCCTTCAGCGCCACGGGCATGGCCAACACGGCGGTGATCATCGTCTTCGCCGTGGGCGCCTGGCGCGATCAGGACTTCGCCGTCTGGCTCTACTACGCGTCGATCGTCTTCGCGCTTCAGGCCGCGGCCTGGTTCGTGGCGTGGACGCTGAAGAAGAGGGGCTGGATGCTGGCCACGGCGCTGGGCGGCTGGGTGACTGCGGTGGCGCTGGGCGTGACGGTGCGCGAGCCGATGATCTATCTGGGCATCTGCACCGTCGCCCTGTTCCTGCTGTTCGCCCTGCCCGGCTGGATCCTGTTCCAAGACGCGCGCAGGGCCGGCTGACGCATGGGCCTGCACGATCTCGGACGCATCGACGAGGTCATCCACGGCCGCATGCGGCTGGGGATCATGGTGTATCTGGCCGACGCGGAGACCGCCGAATTCACCGAGCTGAAGACCGTGCTGGAGGCGACCCAGGGCAACCTGTCGGTCCACCTGAAGAAGCTGGAGGAGGCGGGATACGTGTCGATCTCCAAGAGCTTCCGGGACAACAAGCCGCTGACCCGGGCGTCGATCACCCCCGCCGGACGCAAGGCCTTCGCCGCCTATCTGGAAGCGCTGGGCGGCCTGATCGGAGGGCGCGGCTGATGGTCGGCCCCCGCGTCATGGGCATCGTCAACGTGACGCCCGACAGTTTCTCGGACGGCGGACGCCTGTCCTCGGTCGAGGCGGCGGTGGCGCACGGGCTGCGGCTGGTGGACCAGGGCGCAGATCTGCTGGACGTCGGCGGCGAGAGCACCCGGCCGGGGGCGGAGCCGGTGTCGGAGGCCGAGGAGATCGCCCGCGTCGTGCCCGTCATCGCCCGTCTGCGCGCCGCCTGGAATGGCCAGATCAGCATCGACACCATGAAGCCGCCGGTGGCACGGGCGGCAGTCGCGGCCGGCGCGACCATGTGGAACGACGTCACCGCCCTGACCTTCAGCCCCGACGCTCCGGCGGTCGCCGCCCAGCTGGGCTGTGACGTCGTCCTGATGCACATGAAGGGCGAGCCGCGCACCATGCAGGCCGATCCCCTCTACGACGACGTGGTGGCGGAAGTGCGCGACTGGCTGCTGGACCGCGCCGAGGCGGCGATGACCGCCGGCGTCGCGCGCGAGCGGATCCGGCTCGACCCCGGCATCGGGTTCGGCAAGACGGCGGCGCACAATCTGGCGCTGACCGCACGGCTCGACGCCCTGACCGCCACCGGTTTCCCGGTCCTGTACGGCGCCAGCCGCAAGCGCACGATCCAGTCGGTGGACCCCACCGCGACCGACCCGGGCGACCGTCTGGGCGGAAGTCTGGCGCTGGCGCTGGAGGCGGCGCGGCGGGGCGCGGAAATCGTCCGGGTCCACGACGTGCGCGAGACGGTTCAGGCGCTGGCCGTGCAGGCGGCGCTGGCCCGGCGCTAGAGCCCCTTCGCCCGTCGCGAGGCGAGGGCCAGTTCGGCCACCAGCGCGGCCGGGATCGGCCTGCCCGGCGTAAAGGTGACGCCCGTCTTCGTCGGCTTCAACTGCAGCGCCTTCAGCGCGTCCGCGTGCGCGGCGATTGCGGCGGGATCGATGTACAGGCCGCACTGCTTGCTGAAAGCGGCATAGCCCGCGACCACCACGCCCTCGATCGCGAAGCCCGGCATGCCGTACATCATGATCTCATCCGCGTCCGGCAGAGCGCTGGCCAAGGCGGCGCGGACGTCCTCCAGAAGCGGGCCAAGCGGCGCTGGCGCGGCGGCCACATAGTTCGCACGCGCGTCGGCCGTCATCATCCCTCCCGCCGCCGATACGTCGTCCGGCTGAAGTCCTGCCACGACCCGTCCGCCGCCCGCACGCGACCGATCGAGCGTCGCTCGTCCGGGGAGACGATCTCGAACACGTCGACGTAGTCCGTCTCCACTCCCCGGCCGGTCATGTCCGGGCCGCGGCTGTAAAGATGCAGGGCGCCGTCCTCCTCGACCGCGCCGTCATAGGTCCAGAGCTGCGGATGCTCCCAGTGCACGAAGTCGCCGGTCACGCGTCCGGTCGCGGGATCGTTCGCCAGCTGGAAGCGATAGCCCTCGCCCTCGATCACGATCCAGGCGTCCTGACGGATCACACGTTCGACGCCGGTCCGTACCTGGGCCGGATCGTCGGGCACGGAACGGCCCTCCAGAACCCAGTCGCCCACCATCTGGTCCAACCAGTCGGTCATGTCATGGTCTCCAGTCGCTCGGCGTAGGCGTCGCGCAGGGCGAACCAGCGGTCCCAGTCCCAGGCGTGGCGGGTCAGGGCGCAGGCGTCGTCCAGCCCCTCCATGTGGTGGTGCCAGCCGCTCAGCACGTTCCTCCGCGCGTCCGTCCAGCTTTCGGGCACGCGGTGCTCCAGCCGCAGCAGCGTGCCGTCGCCGTCGGGCGTCAGCGTCCAGACGACGATCGACTCGGGGTTGCCGCCGAAGGTGTGCTCGAACCGCGTGAAGGGCCGGGCGACCAGCACCTCGTTCTGCTGCATCCGCCGCTCCGGCACGTCGGGCATGAACTCGTGGTCCGGCTGGCGGAAATGCAGGTCCATGCGGCCGCCGGGCTCGGCGTCGATCTTCGCCTCGGCAAGCCAGCAGGCCAAGCCTTCGGGTGTCGTCAGCGCGCGCCAGACCCGTTCGGGAGAATGCCGCAGGCGGCGCTCGAAACGCAGCGCCCATCCGCCCTCGATCCGGCTCAGTTCGCCCGCGTCGGGGCCGAGCGCGACGCTGTCCGTACCTTCGGTCATTGCGGAAACTCCCTGGCCAGATGGGCCTCCAGCGCCTCCAGCCGGTCACGCCAGAAGCGGCGATAGGTCTCGAGCCAGGCGTCCAGCTCGGCCAGCGGCCGGGGGTCGAGGCTGTAGAGGCGCCGCGTCCCGTCCTTGCGCACGGTCACCAGACCGGCGTCCTTCAGGACGCCCAGATGCTTCGACACCGTCGGCTGGGCGATCGGCAGGGCGCGCACGAAGTCGCCCGCCGGCCGCTCGCCGGACGCGAGCATGTTCAGCATCGCCAGGCGGTTCGGTTCGGCCAGGGCGTGGAGGGCGGCGAGATTCATAACATCACCCTACAGCAATATTGCTGCATGGCAATCCTACATCGCTTGCCGACCGCCGGCCCCTGCGGCATGGGCGATCCATGAGCATGCCGCACCTCGCGCCGATCCTGCTGCTGATCGTGTCGAACGTCTTCATGACCTTCGCCTGGTACGGCCATCTGAAGGTCGACGGCCGCCCTCTTTGGGCGCTGGTGCTGATCAGCTGGGGCATCGCCTTCTTCGAGTACTGGTTCGCCGTGCCCGCCAACCGCATCGGCCACCAGGTCTATTCGGCGGCCGAGTTGAAGACGATGCAGGAGGTGATCACCCTGATCGTGTTCGCCGCCTTCTCGGTGCTCTGGCTGGGCGAGAAGCTGACCTGGAACCACGCCGTCGGCTTCGCCCTCATCGCCGCCGGCGCCTTCTTCGTGTTCAGGGCGCCGATCCCGGGCTGACTTGCCGGAGAGGCGGGCGCGGTCCATGTGGCGCGGATGACCTCAAATCTCGGCCGGGTTTTGATAATCGCAGGTTCCGACGCCGGCGGCGGGGCGGGACTTCAGGCCGACGTGAAGGCCGTGACCCTGCTCGGCGGGTTCGCCGCCACCGCCGTCACCGCGATCACGGTCCAGAACACCCTGGGCGTCCACGCCGTGCATCCCCTGCCCGTCGACCTGATCGCCTCCCAGGCCGACGCCGTGCTGGACGACATCGGTGCGGACGCGGTGAAGACCGGCATGCTGGGCTCGGTCGAGGTCGTGGAGACGGTCGCCGCCATTCTCGACCGCGCACAAGCCCCGGCCATCGTCGATCCGGTCATGGTGGCCAAGGGCGGCCACCCCCTGCTGCCGGTCGAAGCCGTGGCGGCGGTGAAGTCGCTGATGGTCCCCCGCGCCGCCCTGCTGACGCCCAACGCGCCCGAGGCCGAAGCCCTGACCGGGATCGAGGTGCGCGACCTCGACGGCCAGCGGCGCGCGGGAGAGGCGATCCTGAAGCTGGGCGCGCGCGCGGTGCTGATGAAGGGCGGCCATGTGCCGGGTGAGACTGTGATCGACCTGCTGCTGACGCCGTCGGGCGAGACCCTCCTGGAGGGGGAGCGGGTCGAGACGCGCCACACCCACGGCACCGGCTGCACGCTCGCCAGCGCCTGCGCCGCCGGTCTTGCACGGGGACTGCCGCTGGAGGCCGCGGTGGCGGAAGCCTGGGCTTACGTGGCCGAGGCCATCCGCCGCGCGCCGGGCCTGGGCGGCGGCCACGGCCCGCTGGATCACGGCTGGCCCGTGCGCGAGCGGCTGGACAAACGCTGAGTTCGGGCGGAGCGTGGCGGTTCCTCGGGAGGGACCCTTCATGCGAACCGTCGCCATCGCCGCCGTCGTCGGCCTGATCTGCACATCCGTGACCGCCGCCGCGCAGGATCCGGTCAGCGTGGGCGCGGCCGACGTGGTCGCCGGTCGCAAGGCGGCCATGGCCCTGTCGGGCGCCGCCATGTCGGCGATGAAGGCGACCATCGACGCCGGCGGCCCGGTGAGAGGTCAGGCCTTCGCCGCGGGCGGCGTCGCCCGCTGGGGCCAGGCCATCCCCGGCATGTTCCCCGCCGGTACCGGTCAGGGCGCGCTGGGCGCCGAGGCCACCGACGCGAAGGACGGGATCTGGACCGACCGCGCCGACTTCGAGGCGAAGGCCGCGAACTTCGCGACCGAGGCGGGCAAGCTGGGCGAGCTGGCCCGGGCCGACGACGCGGCGGGCTTCGCGGCGCAGTGGACCGTCGTTCGCGCCGCCTGCCAGTCGTGCCACGAGGCCTACAAGGCCGACTGATCTCAGGCGGTCGGCAGCGGCAAGAGCAGGATCGCGACCAGGGCCAGGGCCCCGATCAGCAAGGCCGACAGCGCCGCCGTCGCCGCGGTGCGCGGTCCGGCGCGCACCACGGCCTGCGGATCGACGCTCAGCCCCAGCGCGGCCATGGCCATGAGGGTCAGCACCGTCACCGTCGCCTCCAGCGGCGGCAGGACCGCTTCAGGGATCAGGCCGGCGGACCTGAGCGCCGTCAGGATCAGGAAGACGACGATGAACCACGGCGCCAGATGGTGCAGCGGCGGCCGCCGCCCCGGCGCCTCGCCGCCGAACCGCTCGGGCCCGAGCAGGGCCAGGATCAAACACAGGGGGCCCAGCGTCAGCACCCGCACCAGCTTGACGATCGCCCCCAGCTGGATCGCCGCAGCCCCGGCGGGCGCGGCGGCGGCCAGCACCTGCGGCACGGCGTAGACCGTCAGCCCCGCCAGCGCCCCGGTCTCCAGCGCGTCGAAGCCCACCAGGGCGCCGACGACGGGCACCAGCAGGACCACGGCGATTCCCAGCACGGCGGTGAAGCCGATGGCGGCGGCGACGTCTTCCCCCTCGGCCCGGATCACGGGCGCCACGGCGGCGATGGCCGAGTTGCCGCAGATGGCGTTGCCGCAGGCCACCAGCATGGCCATGGCCGGCGCCAGGCCGAGCATCCGCCCGAGGGCGTAGCCGCCGATGAGGGCGAGAGCGACCACCGCCACGACGGCCATCAGAAGGGCGGGCCCCAACGCCATCACCGCGGTCCCGCTGATGGTCGCGCCCAGCAGGGCCACGGCGATCTCCAGCAGGGTGCGGGCGCTGAGCCGGATGCCGGGCCGCCAGGTCTCCGACGGGGTCCAGATCAGCCGCAGCGCCGCCCCGATCAGGATGGCCAGCACCAGCGCCTCGATCCAGGCGCGGCCCATCATCCGGGCCTCCAGCGCCTGCGCCCCGAACGCCAGGGCGCCCACGGCCGCGCTCAGCAGCACGCCCGGCAGGAAGCGCAGGACGCCCGTCATGGCCTCAGGAGAGAATGAGGGGGCGTCGGCCCCCTCACACCCTGGCCGAACGGTTGATGATCCAGCCGTACAGCAGCAGGGTCAGGACCGCAAAGACGGCGATGCCGATCGTCATCGCCGGCCAGGTGTCGGCCAGACCCAGAACGTTGGCCCATTCGGCGTTCTGCGTGGCCACGATGGTCGCGGCGTTGAAGACCCCGAACAGGCTCTCGCCCACGATCAGGCCGGACGCCAGCAGCACGCCCATCCGCTTGGCCACCTCGCCGTAGGCGCGGCCGGCGACCATGCGGTTGTAGACGAAGCCGACCACAGCGCCGATCACCAGCATGAAGGTCACCGCGGCCGGCAGGTAGAAGCCGATGCCCACCGCCAGCGGCGGCAGCTTGATCCGGTTCTTCGTGGCCGCGCGGGCCACTTCGTCCAGAATGATGATGACGACGCCGATCGCCGCGCCGATGCCGATCAGATCCCAGCGCAGGTCGCCGGCGATGACGCCGCGCGCCAGGGCCGAGATCAGGGTCGCCTGCGGCGCGGCCAAGGGCTCGTCTGCCAGCCCCGGAGGGCCGCCTTCGAAGCCGAACGCCGCGTTCAGCTGGTTCAGCACGAAGGGGATGACCAAGGCGCCGGCGACGACGCCGACGATGAGGGCCGTCTGCTGGCGCCACGGCGTGGCGGCCACCAGCTGACCGGTCTTGAGGTCCTGCAGGTTGTCGTTGGCGATGACCGCCACGGCGAAGACGATGGCGGTCACGATCAGGGCGAAGGCGACGACGTTCGGGTTGGCCGGCAGACCGGTGATCCCCAGCACCACCAGCATCAACAGCGAAGCGATGACGATGGCCAGGATGCCGACGCCGGAAACGGGGCTGTTGGAGCTTCCGATCAGGCCGGCCATGTAGCCGCAGATGGCCGCGACCGCGAAGCCGATGACCACGACGTAGATGAGGCCGCCGATCACAAGGATCGGCGTCGCCGCGCCCAGCCCCATGCCGTTGGCGATCACCGCCAGCAGCACGCCGATGGCCCCCAGGGAGAGAAGCGACAGGATCGCCACGCGGGTGATCGGAATGTCCTGCTCGGTGATGTCCAGCGCCTCGCCCGACGTGCGGCGGCGGTTGGCCGCCAGCGCCGAGGTCACCCCGCCGATCAGGGGCCCGGCCAGCTTGATCAGGGTCCAGATGGCGGCGATGCCGATGACGCCGGCGCCCATGAAGCGGACTTCGCGCGCCCAGACCGTGCCCGCCAGTTCCTCGGCGCCCACGCCGGGCTCCAGCGTGGTGGCGATCGACGGAATTCCGTTCGCGGTCAGCCAGGCGATGGTGTCGGGGCTGGTCAGGATCGGCACGGCGATCAGCCAGGCCAGCGCCAGACCGAAGAGCTGCGCCAGACCGACGGCCAGACCGATCAGGTGACCGGCGCCCAGCAGGGCGAACTGCATGCCCACGCCGACGCCCGTCGCGCCGCCGCCCAGCGAGGCGGGCAGGCTGACGAACCGCGCCGCCTCGCCGGCGAAGGCCCGGGCCGCGGCGCCGAAGGCATAGGCGGCCGAGACGACCGCGCCCCAGATCACGACCCACAGGCCGGCCTTGTTCTCACGCACGGCCTCCTCGGTCTGCTCCGCGCCCGGCGAGCCGACCTTCAGCACCTCGGCGGCCGCCACGCCTTCCGGGTAGGGAAGCCCGCCGTTGACCACCAGCGCCCGGCGCAGGGGGATGGAGAAGGTCACGCCCAGAACGCCGCCCAGGCCGCAGATCAGCACCGACTCCCAGAACGGGAACTCCAGCCACCAGCCGACCATGACCAGGCCGGGCAGGACGAAGATGATCGCGCTCATCGCGCCGCCGACGGACGCCACGGTCTGGACCGTCATGTTCTCCCAGATGGTCGAACCGCGCAGCGCGCGCAGAACGGCCATGGAGATCACCGCCGCCGGAATGGCCGAGGCGAAGGTCAGGCCCACCTGAAGGCCCAGATAGGTGTTGGCGGCGGTGAAGATCACCGCCAGCAGGCAGCCCAGAACCAGCGCGCGCAGCGTCAGTTCGATGCGGCGCCCGCCCCCGGCGGAGCTCGGCACGTCGGTCATTGCGGAATTCCCTCTCCCAAGAGAGCGGGAAGTAAGCGCGAAACGGGCGTGGTTACCAGAGGGCACAGGGCTCAGGTCGCAGCCTTGGGAGACGGCGGGGCGGGGCGGCGCTTGAGCCTGACCCTCCCGGACCCGTACTAAGCCTGAGCCCAAGCCCCAAGTCCTGAGCCCGACCGACCCCATGCCCGAGCTTCCCGAGGTCGAAACCGTCCGCCGTGGACTGGAGCCCGTGCTGACCGGCGCGCGTCTGTCGTCGGTGCGGGTCAACCGGCCGGACCTGCGTTTTCCCTTTCCTGACCGGTTCGCCGCCCGGCTGGACGGCGCGCGGGTCGAGCGGGTGCTGCGCCGGGCCAAGTATCTGCTCATGCCGCTGTCCACCCGCGAGACCTGGGTGACGCATCTGGGCATGACCGGCCGCTTCACCCTGGACGGTCGCCAGTTGGGGGAGTTCGAGGAACCGGCGCCGATCACGGGCAAGCACGAACACCTGAGCCTGTGCGCCGACGCGGGATCCGGCCGCACCCGCATCGGCTTCGCCGACGCCCGCCGGTTCGGCTTCATGGGCCTGATCCCCGACGATCAGGTCGAGACGCACCCCTGGTTCGCCGCCCTGGGGCCCGAACCGCTGGGCAACGCCTTCTCGGCGGAGCACCTGAAGGCGGCCTTCAAGGGCAAGGCGCAGAACGTGAAGGTCAGCCTGCTCGACCAGCGCATCGTCTCGGGGCTGGGCAACATCTACGTCTGCGAGGCTCTGTGGCGCGCGCGCATCTCCCCTCGGCTGGCGGCGGGCAAGGTCTCCCGACCGCGACTGGAAGCCCTGACCATGGCGATCCGCGACGTGTTGGTCGAAGCCATCGAGGCCGGCGGCTCGACCCTGCGCGACTTCGCGAACGCCGACGGCGGCCAGGGCTATTTCCAGCACCGCTTCGACGTCTACGGCCGCGAGGGCGGGCCCTGCCGCCGTTCGGAGCGCCACCCCGTGATCCGCCGCATCGTCCAGGGCGGCCGCTCCACCTTCTTCTGCCCGGACTGTCAGAAGCGGTGACGCGCGCCGGGCGGCGCGCTACGACCCCGGGGTGAAAGTCACCGGAGCCGCCATGACCCGCCTGCCCGTCCTGTTCGCCTCCCTTGTCATCTACGTCGCGACCGCGCTGGCGGGGCCGGTCCGGGCGGATCCGGTCGTCTGGCGGGTCACCGACGACGATACCGAGATGCTTCTGGTCGGCTCCCTCCACGCCCTGCCGGACCACATCGAATGGCGGACGCCGGCGCTGGACGCGGCCGTCTCGGAGGCGGAGCTGGTGGTCTTCGAGGTGTTGATCCCCGCCGACCCGAATGAGGAACTGGCCCTCTACGCGCCCTACTTCCAGTACTTCTTCGCCGAACGGCCCCTGGACGAGATCGTCTCGGCGGACGTCTGGGCCCGGCTGGAGGCCGCCCTGTCGGAAGTCGGCGCCTCGGCGGACGAACTGAAATTTCTGCGTCCGTGGGCCGCGGCGTTCATGCTCGACAGCCTCGTCGGCGGCGACGGCGGCTCGGACTGGACGCTCGGGGTGGACCAGGTGATCGAGACGTCCCTCAGGCCCGATCAGCGAACTCTGGCGCTGGACACGCCGGAGCTGCTGCACGCCTCGTTCTCCGCCTTCGCCGACATGGCGGACGCCGAGGGGGAGGCCATGCTGGTCGAGGCGCTCGACATGCTTGAGGCCGAGGATGCTGAAACCTCATGGGAGTGGGAAGAGGCGTGGGCGGCCGGCGACCTCAGCATGCTGATCGAGGATGCGGAGATGATGAAGGCCGAGGCGCCCCATCTGTATGCCGCCATGATGACGGCCCGGAACGAAGGCTGGATGCCCGCCCTGATCGAAGTCATGGCGACCGAACGGCGCGTCGTCGTGGTCGTGGGCGCGCTGCATCTGGTGGGTCCCGACGGTCTGCCCACGCTGCTGCGGGCCGCCGGCTACGACGTCGAGGGTCCGTGATGGGCCATCGCGTCATCCTGTTTCGCGGCATGAACACCGGCGGCGTCCGCGCGCCGGTGACGGAGCAGCGCGCGATGGCGGCGCGCATGGGGTTGCGGAACCCCCGCACCCTGCTCGCCAGCGGCAATCTGGTGGTCGAGAGCGACCGCGATCCCATCGCCCTGGAAGGTGAGGTCGAGGCGGCCATGCAGGCGACCTTCGGCCTCAGGATCGCCGCCATGGTCCGCACGACGGCTCAGTGGGCCGGACTGATCGCCGCCTGCCCCTTTCCGGCCGAGGCGGTGGCGCATCCGTCGCGGACCCTGCTCATGGTCATGAAGGAGGCGGTGAAGGACGACGTGCCCGACGCCCTGCGCGCCTTCGCCGTCGGTGACGAGCGGCTCGAGGTCACGCCCGGCGCACTGTGGTTCTTCCATCCCGACGGCGTCGGCCAGTCGAAGCTGGCCGAGAAGGCCGCGCAGGTCCGCCTGACCGGCATGGGCACGGCGCGGAACTGGAACACGGTGACGAGACTGGCGGAGATGGTGGGGGCGGTTCCGTGAGAAAAGTCCACCTCTGGATCAGTCTGCTGGTCGGCGCCGGCGTCTGGGGCGCCTATTTCCTGCACGTGGCGCAGGCGGTGCGGGCCGACGATCTGTCGGGCCTGATCTGGTGGTTCCTGGCCGCGCTGGTCGGCGCCGTGGCGCTGGAGGCTGGGGCGACGTCCGTCGTAGCCTGGCTATTCCGCAAGCGCGCCCGCGATCTGGACGACGGCCCAAGCCTGAACGCGGCGCTGAAGGCGGGACACGTGGCGCTGATGGCGTTGATCGGCCTGCTGCTGGTCTGCGCGGCGGCGCTGGCGCTGGGCTCGCGCTTCGGCTGGAGCTTCGATCTGTCGACCGCGCGGGCGCAGGCGGTCGCGGCCAACGTGCTGCTGGCCCTCGTCGTGCTGACCGAGCTGGTCCGCGCGGCCTTCACCCTGATGCTGCTGCCGCGGCGCTGAGCGGAACCCCGCCGCCGCGCGGTCATTCAGCCTCCATCACGTTTCTGGAGGGACACCGATGACCGAGACCTTCGCGCACGACCCGTTGCGCCACCCGCTGCACACCCTGATCTCCTGGCCCGCCGTCATCGCCGGAGCCGTGGTCGCCGTGGCCGTCGGCGCCATGTTGAACCTGCTGGGCGTGGCGCTCGGCGCCTCCGCCTTCAACCCGTACGACTTCGACCGCGGCGACGTGGGCGAATTCACCGCCGCGGCCGGCATGTGGATGGCGCTGGCCAACGCCATCGCCCTGTTCGTCGGCGGCGCCGTGGCCAGCCGCGCCGCCAAGTACGGCGACCACCACAAGGGCGGCCTGCACGGCCTGGGCGTCTGGGCCCTGGCCTTCCTGCTGGCCATCACCGTGGCCGGCGCCGCCGCGGGCGGTTCGGCGGCCCTGATGGGCGCCGACGCGCAGGACGAGGCGGAGACCCGGGCCTATCTCGACTATCCGCCCAGCCGCGTGGTCGAGGGCGAGCTGATCGCCGCGCCGCCGCCGCCCGCCCCCGTCGAGACCGAGCGTGCGGCCGACGCCACCGCCACCCTGGCGCTGTGGGCCTTCCTGACCATGCTGCTGGGCGCCGTGGCGGCCGTCTTCGGCGGTCTTTACGGCGCGCGCCGCCATCGTTGGCTGGAGCGGGCCGCGGGCGACGGCACGGCGGCCGACGTGCGCCGCGACGAGCTGCGCCGTGAAGAGGCCCGTCGTGAGGAAGCTCGTCGCGACGATCTGCGCCCCCTGACCTGAGACCTGCCGCCCCGCGCCGCTTTACGCCCGCGGCGCGGGGCCGCTAGACAGGCGGTCCCCGCACGGAGCCCGCCATGACCGAAAGCTACGCCAATCTCCTGATCGAGCGCCACGCCGACGGCTATGCCGTGGTCACCCTGAACCGGCCCGAGGCGCTGAACGCGTTGAACTCGGCGCTGTTCAAGGATCTGGCGGACTTCCTCGACGCGGTGGAGCACGACGACGGCGTGCGCTGTCTGATCCTGACCGGCTCGGGCGAGAAAGCCTTCGCCGCCGGCGCCGACATCAAGGAGATGGCCGACCAGACCTATGCCCAGATGTACGTCGGCAACTACTTCGCGCTCGGCCACGACCGCATCACCCGCTTCCGCAAGCCGATCATCGCGGCGGTGAACGGCTTCGCCCTGGGCGGCGGGTGCGAACTGGCCATGCTGTGCGACTTCATCGTGGCGTCCGAGAAGGCGAGATTCGGCCAGCCGGAGATCAATCTGGGCGTGGCGCCCGGCATCGGCGGCTCGCAGCGCCTGACCCGTCTGGTCGGCAAGTCCAAGGCCATGGACATGTGCCTGACGGGCCGGATGATGGACGCGGCGGAGGCCGAGCGCTCGGGCCTGGCCTCCCGCGTCGTGCCGCACGACCAGCTGCTGGACGAGGTCCGCAAGATCGCCGCACGCATCGCCGAGCAGAGCCCGCTGGCCGTCATGGCCAACAAGGAGATGGTCAACGCCGCGCTGGAGACGACCCTGACCCAGGGCGTCCAGTTCGAACGCCGCCTGTTCCACTCCCTGTTCGCCTTCGAGGACCAGAAGGAAGGCATGGGCGCCTTCGTCGAGAAGCGGAAGCCGGCGTTCAGGGGGCGCTAGCCAATGCGGGCCATCGCCCGCACCGGAAACGTGCCCATGCCCCGGACCTTGGGCGGAGCGGCGGTGAAGCGGAACCCCTTCGGCGGCAGGGCGGCGAGGTTGGTCATGTGCTCGACGATCGGCACGCCGGCGCGCAGCAGGACCGAATGCGCCGGCCTGGTCCGCACGCGGGTGTCGTCGATGTTGTGGGAGTCGATGCCCACCAGCGCCGCGCCCCGGTCCCGCAGCTGGGTGGCGGCGACCTCGGTGAGGAAGGGGTGGTCCTCGAAATAGGCGTCGGTGCGCCAGTTCCGGCTCCAGTCGGTCCGCACCAGCACGGCGTGATCCGCCAACTCCAGCCCCTCGAACAGCTCCGGGCCCAGGGCCGGACCGTCCGCTCCCGTCGCGTCGACGCAGAGGCCGGGCAGGTCCGCCACCCGCTCCAGCACCACCGCCGCCAGATCGTCGCCGTCGCGCCATCGATGGGCGGGGACGTCGATGTAGGTGCCCGTGTTGGCGACCATGTCGATGCGGGCGATGCTGAACTCTTCGCCCCCTTCGTAGAGCGCCCGCGAGGCTTCGAACGTCAGGTGATCGCAGATCACCGGAGCGGGCAGACCCTTGTAGGTGACCATGCCGTGCTCGATCGGGTGGCTCAGATCGATCAGCCTCACGTCGCGTCTCCCATCGCCTTGCCTCCCCCGGACCTTTCCGCTATACGCCGCGCCTCTTGAGATTTCCGCGCCGTGGACGTGTGTTCCGCGGCGCTTTCCGTTCGATAGGTTTGACTGATGGCCAACAACGCCGGCGCCAAGAAGGCGATCCGCAAGATCGCCGCCCGCACCGAGGTGAACAAGTCGCGCCGCACGCGCGTCCGCACCTTCCTGCGGAAGTTCCAGGAAGCCGTCGCCGGCGGCGACGCCGAGGCCGCCAAGGGCGCCTTCATCACCGCCCAGTCCGAGCTGATGCGCGCCGTCTCCAAGGGCGTCGTTCACAAGAACACGGGCTCGCGCAAGGTCGGCCGTCTGGCCGCCCAGCTGAAGAAAATGTCGGCGGCCTGATCGACCGCTTCCGGATGGGGCTTCACCGCTCCGTCATGGTAAATGCGAACAATTTCAAAGGCGAGACAGGATCACCTGTCTCGCCTTCGTCATGTCCGGCGCTAACTCAATTCGTGAGATTCTGCCTCTCCGCAGACCGCCGCAGGGAAAAATTCCAAGGCCGTTTTTGGGCTTGCGCGAGTCAAGCGAATTAACTGCTTCGAAGGATTCGAATCAGCGTTGACGCTCCCTGCCCGGGGAGTAGTTTTCAGCCCTGACGCACTTCCATCCCACCACGGATGAAGACGGCGCGAGACGAACGTTTCGCGTCGGCGGGAGATGTCTGTCCGGTCGGTCGCCCAGCCCCTGAAACCTTCGGTTCAGGGATCGGGGAAGGCTTGCCCGGTCCCAGGCCTCCGGCGCGTCGCTGGCGGGGAACGAAGACCAAGGGTGGCGATGATGGCGGCAGAAGCGGCGCGTAGCGTGATGACCGATCCGGACCGGATCTGGGCGGAGGCGGCCGGCCGGCTGCGCGCCGAGATCGGCGACGGCCCGTTCAGCAGCTACATCGCCCCCTCGGCCGTGCGTCTGGACGGGGCCGGCCAACTGGTGCTGGTCACCCCCACCGGCTACGCCCGCGACTGGGTGCGCAAGAACGCGCTGCGCCGGCTCAACGAACTGTGGCTGGGCCTCGACGGCCTGTCGCGCCGCCTCGAGGTGCGCTGCCGCGCCGACATGCCGGCCGTCACCCCGTCCGTGATCGCCGCGACGCCCGCCGTCGCCCCGAGCCCCGCCCGTCCCGCCATGCCCGCCCCGACCGTGGGTCCGGTCGCCGACGGCGCGCGCGCGGTGCGCGCCGCCGGTCTGCAGGAGCGCCTGACCTTCGACGGCTTCGTCGAGGGCCAGGGCAACGGCTTCGCCCTGGCCATGGCGCGCCAGATCGCCGCCTGGGCCGACGGCCATTTCAACCCCGTCGTCTTCTGCGGCCCCTACGGCTACGGCAAGACGCACCTGCTGAACGCCATCGCCTGGGAGGCGCAGCGCCTGCGCCCCGACGCGAAGGTCATCTATCTGACCGCCGAGCGCTTCCTGTCGAACTTCATGCGTGCGGTTCAGGACCGCACCACCGCCGGCTTCAAGGAGGCCCTGCGCGGCGCCGACATGCTGCTGATCGACGACGTCCAGTTCGTCGGCAACAAGGCCGCGACCCAGGAAGAGCTGCTGTCCACGCTCACCTCGCTGATCGAGGACGGCAAGCGGGTCATCCTGTCGGCCGACCGCGCGCCGATGGCCCTGACCGAGATCGAGCCGCGCCTGCGCAGCCACCTGTCCGCCGGCCTGACCTGCCCGATCGAGGCGGGCGACCGTGCGCTGAAGCTCGCCGTGGCCCGCAACCGGTTCCAGACCCTGGCGGGGCTGGGCGTCGTCTCCGGCGAGGCGCCCGACGCGGTGCTGGAGCATCTGGTCGACCAGACCCCGGGGACGATGCGCGAGCTGGAGGGCGCGGTGAACACCGTCGCCGCCGCCGCCGGCGCCCGCCTGTCGACCCTGACCACCGACGAGGTGCGCGGCCTGCTGGGCGCGGCCTTCCGCGGCGGGCCGGAGCGCCGCATCACCGTCGACGAGATCCAGAAGACCGTCGCCGAACATTTCCAGCTGAAGCAGGCGGACCTGCTCAGCGACCGCCGCAACCGCGCCGTGGCCCGTCCGCGCCAGATCGCCATGTATCTGTGCAAGCAGCACACGACGCGGTCCTATCCCGACATCGGCCGGCGCTTCGGCGGGCGCGACCACACCACCGTCCTGCACGGCGTGCGCAAGGTCGGCGAGCTGATGACGCAGGACGACCAGGTCGCCCGCGACGTCGAGGCGCTGACCCGCAAGCTGCGCGGCTGAGGCCGAGGGCTTAGGGCTTAGGGCTTAGGGCTTAGGTCGCGATGGCGGCCGTCACCCCTTTGTCCACCGGCTTATCCACGGGCGGCGGCGATGCGTCCTGAACCCCAAGCCCTAAGCCCTACCGCCTTTCTTGCCCCCCATCCCCAATCCGCTAGTGTTCCGGGCCACAGTGTAAGGCGGCCTGTGAGTCGCCCGGGCGAGACGACATGCAGCTGACCATCGAACGATCCGCGCTCCTTCGGGCCCTGGGCCATGTGCAGAGCGTGGTCGAGCGCCGCAACACCATTCCGATCCTGTCCAACGTCCTGCTGTCGGCCGGCCGCGACAAGCTGTCGTTCGCCGCCACCGATCTGGACATGGAGATGGTCGACGAGGCCGAGGCGACGGTGAACGTCGAGGGCCAGATCACCGCCCCCGCCCACACCCTGTACGAAATCGCCCGCAAGCTGCCGGACGGCGCCGAGGTCTCCCTGTCCTACGACGGCGACGACCCCCGACTGGTGGTCCAGGCCGGGCGGTCCAAATTCAACCTGCCGGTCCTGCCGGCCGGCGACTTCCCCGTCATGTCGACCGAAACCGGCGGCGCCCGCTTCTCCATGCCCAAGGAGGATCTGGCCCGGCTGATCGACAAGACCCGCTTCGCCGTCTCGACCGAAGAGACGCGCTACTATCTGAACGGCCTGTATCTCCACACCGTGGCCGAGGGCGGCGTGCCCCTGCTGCGCGCCGTGGCGACCGACGGCCACCGTCTGGCCCTAGCCGAGACCCCCGCGCCCGAGGGCGCGGCCGGCGGCCCCGGCGTCATCGTGCCGCGCAAGACGGTGGATCAGGTTCGCCGCCTGCTCGACGACGGCTCCGGCCCGGTCGAGGTCATGGTCAGCCCGCAGAAGATCCGCTTCGAGTTCGGCCAGGCCAGCCTGACGTCGAAGGTCATCGACGGCGCCTTCCCCGACTACATGCGGGTCATTCCCAAGGGGAACGACAAGCAGGCCGACATCGACAATGCCGTCTTCGCCTCGGCCGTCGACCGCGTAGCCACCATCTCGGCCGAGAAGAGCCGCAGCGTGAAGCTGGCCTTCGACAACGACCGCGTCACCCTGACCGTGCGCAACATGGAGGCCGGCCAGGGCGTCGAGGAGGTCGAGATCGGCTATTCCGAAGAGCCCTTCGAGATCGGCTTCAACGCCCGCTACCTGCTGGACGTCGCCGGCCAGATCACCGGCGAGACCGCCCATTTCAAGTTCGCCGACCCGGCGTCGCCGACGCTGGTCCTCGATCCGGGCGACCCGGGCGTCCAGTACGTGCTGATGCCGCTGCGGGTGTGATTCCCCGAAAGTCCGCTCATCCCGGCGAAAGCCGGGATCCAGTGCTTTCGTGAGGCAGACTTTCCGGGATTGAGGTTCGCGTCTCCCCGCGCCACCGTTCGCCCAAAGGACTGGGTCCCGGCTTTCGCCGGGATGAGCGGAGGGGGAGATGGCCTTCTTCACCTACATCGTTGCGAGCCGCCGCAACGGAACGCTGTACACGGGGTCAACTGACGGACTCTATGTCCGGACCCTTCAGCATCGCGAGGGCACGTTCAGGGGTTTCACCAAGCGGCACGGCGTCGCGATGCTGGTCTGGTTCGAGAAGCATCCGACACGCGAAGCCGCCTTCATCCGCGAGCGTCGCATCAAGGAATGGAAGCGCCCTTGGAAGCTTGAACTGATCGAACGCGCCAACCCCGGCTGGCGAGATCTCTTCGCCGATCTGGAAGCCGGCCATGGCAGACAGGCCAAGGATTGGACACCTCCCTCAGACGACCCTGCGGCACCCTAGCGTCGTCGGCATGGCGGGAGCAGGCCAGCCCCGCTAAACCGGGCGCTTGATCACCGCCCTCACCCTCACCGACTTCCGCTCCTACGCCGCCGCGCGGCTGGAACCCGACCGCGCGATCACCGTGCTGCACGGGGCCAACGGGGCGGGGAAGACCAATGTGCTGGAGGCGCTGAGCCTGTTCACGCCGGGCCGGGGCCTGCGCGGGGCGACCGCGCCGGAGATGGGGCGGCGCGAGCCGGGCGAGCGGTCGGGCCGGGCCTGGGCCGTGGCGGCGGTCCTGACCGTCGACGGCGACGAGGTGAGACTGGGGACGGGCGTCCAGTCCGCCGGCGGCGCCCGGCGCACGGTGCGCATCGACGGCGAGACCGCCCCGCCCGGCCGACTGCTGGACTGGCTGCGCCCCGTCTGGGCGACGCCGGAGCAGGATCGGCTGTTCTCGGACGCGCGCGCCGAGCGGCTGAAATTCTTCGACCGTCTGGTGTTCGCCGCGGACCCGGACCACGCCGCCCACGTCGCCGCCTATGAGAAGGCCCTGCGCGAGCGGCTGCGCCTGCTCGTCGACGGAGCCGAGGGGCGCGCCGCCGACCCGCTGTGGCTGGACGCTCTGGAGAGCCGGCTGGGCCAGTCGGGCGCGGCCGCCGCCCTCGCCCGGGCCGGCGCGCGGAGGGACCTGCAGACCGCCATCGACGCGCGGGGCGACCGCCCCTTCCCCCAGGCCGACCTGGGCCTGACCGGAGAGGCCGAGACCATGGCCGCCGAGGGCGCCGACGCCGAGGCCATCGCCGCCTCGATCCGCGAGGGTCTGTCGCGCTCCCGTGCCCGCGACGCCGCCGCCGGCCGCAGCCTGTTCGGCCCGCACCGCTCCGACCTGACGGCGCTGCACCGCGAGAAGAATCGCCCCGCCGCCGAGGGCTCCTCCGGCGAGCAGAAGGCGCTCGTGTTGAATCTGGTCCTGGCCCAGCTCAACCGACTGACCGGTTCCCTCCTCATTCCGGACGCGGCGAAGCCCCGGGCCGGAACGCCCCTGCTGCTGCTGGACGAGGCGCCCGCCCACCTCGACGCCGCCCGCCGCGCCGCATTGTTCGATGAGGTCGAGGCGCTCGGACTGCAGGCCTTCATGACGGGAACCGAGCCCGAGCTCTTCGCCCCCTTGCGCGGCCGTGCCGGCTTCATCCGGGTCGAGGGCGGGGCCCTGATCCCGGAGACCTAGCGCAGGAACCTGAGAACCGCCGCCTCGAACCGCCGCGGCTGGTCGATCATCACCATGTGCTCGGCGCCCTCTATCGGCTCCAGCGTCAGCGGCGTGCGCAGTCCGCGGAAGGCGGGACGCAGGCGGCGCTCCAGATCGCGACGCGGCGAGTCCTCCAGCCGGCTCCAGCCATAGGCCACCGTCACCGGCGCCGTGAGCTCGTCCAGCCGGTGCCGCATGTCCAGCGTCATCACCTCGTACAGCCCCTGCGCCAGCACGCGGCGGTCGCCGCCTTGCCAGCCCATTCCGGTCATGACGGCGTCGGACGTGCCGCCCAGCGCGCCCTGCCTGAGGGCCTCGTCGCCCAGCAGCAGCACCGTCTGATAGGCCACCCGGGCCAGGGGCTCGACGTCCCGCGTCGACGTCGCGCCGTTGACCAGTCCGGGGAAGAAGGGCGAGGCGTCCACCACCATGACGCGGCCGATCTGGCGTCCGCCATCGGCGGCGACCCTCAGCGCCACCAGCCCGCCCATGGAATGGCCGATCACCGCCGGCGCGCGCAGGCCCTGCGAGCGGATGTAGCGCAGCACCTCCTGCGACACCGGGCCGACCAGAGGCCCCGAGCCGTTGGCCGCAGCCGGCAGCGTGCCGAAGCCGCGCACCGAGACCAGATGCACCCGGTGGTCGTCGTCCAGCCGGTCGGCCAGTCGGTTCCAGATCACCGGCGTCGAAGCCAGGCCGGGGATCAGCACCACATCCGGTCCGCGTCCGCGGGCCTCGACCGTGATGCGGTCCGACCGGAACGACTGGGCCTGCGCGAGCCCCGCGGCAGGCAGGGTCAGGACCAGGGCGGCGAACAGGGAGATCAGTCGGGCGAACATGGATCGATGCTGCCGCCGTCATGCGGCGAAGTCGGGGCGCCGGGGCTTGCCAATCCTGACCGAACGCGGATCATGGAGTCGGGCTGTTCTGGGAGGACGACATGAAGCTTTGGGGCTTGATGATCCTCGGCGCGTGCATCGTCGCGCCGGGCGTGGCCATGGCGCAGGAAGAAGTGCTGACGACGGAACCGACGGTGGCGGGGGCGGCGTCCTGGCGCACGCTGTCGCGGACCAGCGCGTACGTCTACCTGGCCGACGTCGGCGGCCTCGCGGACCGGGATGGCGTGAAGCAGGTCCGGATGGCCCGGGCGCCCCGCAATCCGACGTCCTCCGCCGACCGGGAGCACGCCGTCGAGACCTACCAGTTCCACTGCGAGAACAATCAGTGGCGCGTTGTCCGGACCGAGGAATACGGCGGCGACGGCGCCGAGCTCGACGCGTGGGACGAGCCGGATTCGACGTGGCTGGCCGTGCCGCCGGACACCAACATGGCCTTCCTCAAGGTGGTGGCCTGCGACGGCGAGATCCCGACCGGCCGGGCCTGGCCGCGGCTTGAAGACTTCCTCGCGTCGAACCGCAGCTGACGCCGGTCAGCGGCTGGGTCGGGGGGCGCCCGTCTCTCAGGACTCGTCGGGATCGTCGCCCTCACCGACCTGGCCGCCGGATGTGTCGGCGTCCGCTTCCCTCGCGCCGTCCTCGGGGGTCCCGGAATTCGTTTCACCGGTCCCGCCCGGGTCGTCGGCGTCCGGCTCGCGCGCTTCGCCTGCGGTCTGATCTTCCTCGGAAGCGGGCGTTTCGGTCGCCGGCGGTGTGATCCTCGTGAGCGTCTCGGCCTTCAGCGTCGGGAAGGAGGGTTGGACCACGGCGAGCGCGCCCAGAAGCTGCCGCAACTGCGCCCGGCTCTGGGGCGACAACGTCCACGCTCCTCGCGCGTCGCCGGCCGGCGGGGTCAGCGGCGGCTTCAGGGTGGCGGGGGCGTTCGCGAGGAGGACGGCCTGGCTCAGGCAGGTGGCCTCCGTGCACTCCCATTGCTCAAGCAGCAGCGCCAGATAGGCGGCGTCCTGGGAAGTGAGCGTGGCCAGAGGCGCCCCTCCATAGGCGTTACGGGCGTCCTCGTCGGAATTCACCGCGACCACCATCTGGTTCAGAAGAACCTGCCCGGCGCCGGACGTCGCCGCCGGATCGATCCGGCGCACCTCCTCTTCGATCGTCTCACTGATGATCCGGCGGATCCCCAGCGGCGTGCAATCATAGGCGTAGCCCTCGATGAAGGCCGCCGCGTCGGTGTAGCGCGTGAAGCCCTCGATCCGCGCCTCGGCGAGCGCCTTTTCCTGGCTCGCCTTCACCAGTCTGTAGGTCTGCATCGGCGCCGGATTGAGCAGCAGCAGGGTTTCCGCCGCCGTCAGGCCGCCGTCCAGCGCCGCCCGCGTGCCCGCCAGTATGGCGAGAGGTTTCGTCGCGCTTTCCGACAGGGCAAGCAGGATGGAGCCGTAGTTGGCCAGCACGCCGATGCCGTCGCGGGTCGCGTTCGACCCGCTGGCCAGGCGCTCGAGCCCCGAGAAATAGCCGAGACAGAGATGGTCGATCTGGGCCACCCGTTCGCGCACGTGCTCGACCACCAACCGCTGGTAGACGTCCCTGTTCAAGGGCTCGACGAGGACGACGTTGCGGTCATGGACCAGAGTGACGGCCTGCCGGCCCGGAGCCGTCGGACGGGCGCCGTCGGCGCCCGTCACCATTTCCAGGCTGTATGTCCATCGGGGCTGGCGGCAGGCGGCGGCCGGGGCCTCGCCCTGGCAGGCGGCATGGTCGGGGCTCCTGCCGTCCCTGCGCCAAACGAATGCGAGGTTGCTCGATCCCGTTTGTGAGACGCCGACCAGCGCCTGGGCGTCGCTCAGCGCGACGGCATGACGCGAGAGAGGGGGGTGTCGTCTCCCCCGACGACGCGCGCGTCCCAGATCTTGATCGTCTCCGCGCCCCGGAAAGCCTCTTTCCAACTGGCGCAGCCGCCCAGCACCAGCCCGCACGCCAACAGCCCCAAGATCGCCCGCATGTCCGACCCTCACCCCAAGCGGGTAGAGACCTTGCACGGAATGCGCGAACGCACAAGCTCGCGTATTGTCGTTCTTCGAGCCGTGCGGCTCCCGGCCGCGGGTCAGGCGTCGACTGCGGCGTCCAGGGCGTTTTCCTGAATGAACTCGCGGCGCGGCTCGACCACGTCGCCCATCAGCTTGGCGAACAGGTCGTCGGCGTCCTCCTGATGCTCCACCTTCACCTGCAGCAGGGTGCGGGCGTCGGCGTCCAGCGTGGTCTCCCAAAGCTGCTCGGGGTTCATCTCGCCCAGGCCCTTGTAGCGCTGGATCTTGATGCCCTTCTTGCCGGCGTCCAGCACCGCCTCGAGCAGGTCCAGCGGGCCGCGGATGGTCACGGACCTGTCCTTGCGGCGATAGACCGCCGGGGCGTCGAAAAGACCCTCGAAGGCCGCGGCCCGCTCGGCCAGACGGCGCGCGTCCAGCGACCGGATCAGCGCCTCCTCCAGCACGATGCGCTCGGTCACCGCCCGTCGCACGCGCTCGAACGCCACGGCGCCCTGGGCTCCGGGCGCGCCCGACCAGGCGCCGTCGCCCTCCTCTGCATAGAGGTTCAGGCGCACGGCCGCCCTGGCCGGATCGCCGCCGTCTTCGGCGAACAGACCGGCCAACGCCGCCTGCTCCACCGCGAAGGCGGGCGCCCGCTGCGACAGGCGGTCCACGCCGGCCTTGAACGCCTTGGCCTCGCGCACCAGCGCGGCCAGATCGAACCCGGTGCGGCGCTCGCCGGTGGGCAGGTCCAGCTCGGCCTCGGCCACGCCCTCCTCGATCAGATAGGCGTCCATCTCCGCCTGATCCTTCAGGTAGCGCGAGGTCTTGCCCTTCTCGACCTTGTACAGCGGCGGCTGGGCTATGTAGACGTGCCCGCGTTCGATCAGCTCCGGCATCTGCCGGTAGAAGAAGGTCAGCAGCAGGGTCCGGATGTGCGCGCCGTCGACGTCGGCGTCGGCCATCAGGATGATCTTGTGATAGCGCAGCTTGTCGGCGTTGAAGTCGTCGCGGCCGATGCCCGTGCCCAACGCCAGGATCAGCGTGCCGATCAGGTCGGACGACAGCATGCGGTCGAACCGCGCCCGCTCGACGTTCAGGATCTTGCCCCGCAGCGGCAGCACCGCCTGGTTCTCGCGATTGCGCGCCTGTTTGGCAGAACCGCCGGCGGAGTCGCCCTCGACGATGAACAGCTCGGACTTGGCCGGATCGCGCTCCTGACAGTCGGCCAGCTTTCCGGGCAGGCTTGAGATGTCCAGCGCCGACTTGCGGCGCGTCAGCTCGCGCGCCTTGCGGGCGGCCTCGCGGGCGGCCGCGGCCTCCACGATCTTGGCGACGATGGCCTTGGCCTCGACCGGATGCTCCTCGAACCAGGTCGCCAGGCCCTCGGTGCACAGGGCCTCGACCGCCGGCCGCACCTCCGACGACACCAGCTTGTCCTTGGTCTGGGAGCTGAACTTGGGATCCGGCACCTTGACCGACAGGACGCAGGTCAGGCCCTCGCGCGCGTCCTCGCCGCTGACGGAGACCTTCTCCTTCTTGGCCGCGCCGGCGGCCTCGATGTAGCCGCTCATGACCCGCGTCAGCGAGCTGCGGAACGCCGAGAGGTGCGTGCCCCCATCCCGCTGCGGGATGTTGTTGGTGAAGCACAGCATGGTCTCGTGGTAGCTGTCGTTCCACCACAGGGCGAGGTCCAGCTCGATCCCGTCGCGCTTGCCGCGGACGACGATGACCTCCTTCAGCAGCGGCGACTTCGACTTGTCCAGGTGGCGAACGAAGGCCTCGACCCCGCCCTCGTAGTGCAGGATCTCCTCGAACGGCTCGGCGTGCCGGTTGTCGGCCAGACGGATGACCACGCCCGAGTTCAGGAAGGCCAGCTCGCGCAGGCGGTGCTCCAGCGTCTTCAGGTCGAAGTCGATGTGGCTGAAGGTCGTCACCGACGGATAGAAGGTCACCTCCGTGCCCGTCAGGGGCTGACCCGCCTTGGGCCCCTCCGTCCGCGTCGGCGCGACGCCCGTGACCTCCAGCGACTTCACCGTGTCGCCACGCTCGAAACGCATCTCGTGCTGCTTGCCGTCGCGATAGATCTTCAGCTGCAGCCAGTCGGACAGGGCGTTGACCACCGACACGCCCACGCCGTGCAGGCCGCCGGAGACCTTGTAGGAGTTCTGGTCGAACTTACCGCCCGCGTGCAGCTGGGTCATGATGACCTCGGCCGCCGAGACGCCCTCGCCCTCGTGGATGTCGGTCGGGATGCCGCGCCCGTTGTCGGTCACGGTGACGCTGCCGTCCGCGTTCAGGATCACCTGGACGAGGTCGGCGTGGCCGGCCAGCGCCTCGTCGATGGCGTTGTCGACCACCTCATAGACCATGTGGTGCAGGCCGGAGCCGTCGTCGGTGTCGCCGATGTACATGCCGGGCCGCTTGCGCACCGCGTCCAGGCCTTTGAGAACCTTGATGGAATCGGCGCCGTATTCCGGCTGGTCGGCGGTCGTGTCGGTCATGCGGTCATCTGTCCGGGGATGCTGGGTCCGAGGCACGAATCCGCGCCGGTTCGGAACAGCGGAAATATAGGCGCCCGGGCCGTCGAAAGCGAGCGAATCCGGCGGATTCGGACGGGTTTTCCTACGCCGCCAGGGCCTTCAGCACCGCCTCCCCGTACCGCGCCATCTTGGCCTCGCCGACGCCGGGCACGGGGGCCAGTTCGGGCAGGCGCGCGGGGTTGATCCGCGCGATCTCCAGCAGGGTCCGGTCCTGGAAGATGACGTAGGGCGGCACGCGCTGTTCGGCCGCCCGGTCGCGGCGCCAGGCGCGCAGGCGCTCGAACCGCATCCGCACCTCCTCCGGCAGGTGCTCCAGCGCGGCCGAGGCCTTGCCCTCGCCCCGGCGCCGAGGCGCGACGCGCGCGGCGGAAGCCGGCGCCTGCGCCACCTCCACCGTCCGCTCGCCGCGATAGACGGCGCGCACGCCCGCGGGATCGCCCAGCCGCAGCAGGGGGCGGCCGTCGTTGGCGTCCTCCTCCAGCAGGCCCTCGAACATCAGATGGTCGATCACCTCCCGCCAACCGTGCGGAGAGAGGTCGGCCCCGACGCCCCAGGTCGACAGCCCCTGCTCCCAGCCCTGCACGTCCTTGGTGCGGCCCGTCAGGTGGTCGATCACCCGACCCCGGCCGAACCGCTGGTCCAGCCGCTGCACCGCCGCCAGCGCCTTCTGGGCGTGGACGGTGGCGTCATAGGTCTGCGGCGGATCCAGACAGACGTCGCAGACGCCGCAGATCTCCGCCCCGTCCTCCCCGAAATAGCGCCGCACCGCCTGCGGTCGACACACGGCGCCGTCCAGCATGGCGAACAGCCGCCGCGCCTTGCCGACCTGCGCCGCCTTCACCGCCTCGTCCATGGGCCGGCCGTCCAGCCGTTTCAGCGTCCAGGCGATGTCCGACGGGCCGTACAGCGTCAGCCCCTCGGCCGGCTCGCCGTCGCGGCCGGCGCGGCCGATCTCCTGCCAGTAAGCCTCCAGCGACCCCGGCGGATCGGCGTGGATGACGAAGCGCACGTCCGGCTTGTCGACGCCCATGCCGAAGGCGATGGTCGCCACCATCACGCCGGCGTCGGCCGCCAGAAACCGCGCCAGCCGCCGGTCGCGCTCTCTGCCGTCCATCCCGGCGTGATAGGCCAGGGCGTCGATCCCGGCGCCCTGCAACGCCTCCGCGAGCCGCTCGCAGCCGTCGCGCGATCCGCAATAGACCACGCCGGACCGCCCGCGCCGCGCCGAGACCAGTTCGACCACCCGCCGCTCGGTCCAGGCGCGGGTGCCCGCGCCCTTCTTCTCCGCCGCCAGCGCCAGATTGGGCCGGGCGAAGCTGTCGACGAAGACCCGGGCCTCGCCCAGCCGCAGCGAGGCGACGATGTCGTCGCGCGTCCGCGCGTCGGCCGTCGCCGTCACCGCCAGCCGAGGCACGCCCGGAAAGACTTCGGCCAGCCGGCCCAGGTTTCGGTAGTCGGGACGGAAGTCGTGGCCCCACTGGCTGACGCAGTGCGCCTCGTCGATGGCGATCAGGCTGAGTTCGATCTCGCCGAGCCGCTCCAGCATGGCGCCCGCCGCCAGACCTTCCGGCGAGACGTAAAGCAGGTCCAGCTCGCCCGCCCGCGCGGCGCGCCAGACGGCGGAACGGTCGTCCAGCGTCATGCCGGAGTCCAGGCGCGCCGCCCGCACGCCCTGCTGGCGCAGGCCCTCGACCTGATCTGTCATCAGGGCGATCAGGGGCGAGATCACCAGCCCCATGCCGGGTCGCAGGATCGCCGGCACCTGATAGCAGACCGACTTGCCGCCGCCCGTCGGCAGCACCGCCAGGGCGTCGCGCCCGGCCAGAGCCTCGGCCACCACGTCGGCCTGCAGTCCCCGGAAATCCGCATGTCCCCAAACGCGCTCCAGCAGGGCGCGGGCCTCGGTCAGGTCGATCGGGGATTCGGCGGGCACGGGGCGTGAGTGCCCCAGCGGCGCCCGCATGTCATGCGCGACATTTGATTTCGCCGTCGATCCCGTGGATTGAGCCGGGGATGACCGTGCTGCTTTACGGCCGCCCCCCGGCGGTCTTCGACCCGCCCGCCGAAGCGATCCAGACCTCGCCCCTGATCCCCGGATCGGCGGCGCTGGAGGACGTCGCCCCCGGCTCGGCCGAGGCGGCGGTCATCTACGCCCCGCCCGGGGCGCTGGAACGCCGCGCGGTGCTGGCCCACGCCCTGCGCGCGCTGAAGCCCGGCGGCCGCATCGACGCCATGGCCCTCAAGGACAAGGGCGGCTCGCGCCTGAAGAAGGAGCTGGAGGCCTTCGGCCTGACGGTGGTGGACGAGCCCAAGGCGCACCATCGCCGCTGCCGCGCGACCGTGCACGGCCGCCTGACCGGCTTGGGCGAGGCGATCGAGGCCGGCGCCCCGCGTCAGGTGCACGAGACGGGCCTGTGGTCGCGGCCCGGTGTCTTCGCCTGGGACCGGATCGACGCCGGGACCGCGATGCTGGCCGCCCTGCTGCCTCCGATGAAGGGCGCGGGGGCCGACCTGGGCTGCGGGGTCGGAGTTCTGTCGGAAGCCGTGCTGACGTCCACCGCCGTGACGCGGATGACCGGCGTCGACCTCGACCGCCGCGCTGTGGAGGCCGCCCGCCTGAACGTGACCGACTCCCGCGCGTCGTTCGACTGGGCCGACGCGCGGACCCTGCCAGCCTCCGGCGACCTCGACTTCGTGGTCATGAACCCGCCCTTCCACGACGGCGGGCAGGAGGATCGTCGCCTCGGACAGGCGTTCGTGCGCAAGGCCGCCGGGATGCTGAAGAAGGGCGGGGCCCTGTGGATGGTCGCCAACCGTCACCTGCCCTACGAGGCCGACCTGAACGAAGCCTTCCGCCGCGTCCGCGTCGTCGAGGAGAGCGCCGGCTACAAGATCTTCGAGGCCGTGAAATGAAGCCCGTCCGCCTCGACCGTCTGCTCGGCGGCATGGGCTATGGATCCCGGCAGGAGATCGCAAAGCTGGCGAAGGTCGGCGGGATCACCCTCGACGGCCGGGACCTGACCGACGCCTCTCAGAGGATCGCTCCGACGCCCGATTTGCCCGACCGCATGACGGTGGACGGACGGCCGGTCGATCCGCCGCCCGGGCTGGTGATCCTGCTGAACAAGCCGCTGGGCATGACCTGTTCGCACAAGGAGGACGGGGCCTTGGTCTACGACGTGCTGCCCTCGCGCTGGCGTCGCCGCGACCCCGCCATCTCGGCCGTGGGCCGGCTGGACAAGCAGACGTCCGGTCTCCTGCTGCTGACCGACGACGGCGACCTGCTGCACCGGATCATCAGCCCGCGCCGCCACGTGGCAAAGGTCTATCGCGCGACCCTGGCCAGGCCGCTGGAGGGTCATGAAGGGGCGCTTTTCGCCTCGGGCGATCTGATCCTCGAGGGCGAGGACAAGCCGCTGGCGCCCGCCGCGCTGGAGGTGATCTCGCCCACCGAGGCGCGCCTGACGGTGCACGAGGGCCGCTATCATCAGGTCCGCCGCATGTTCGCCGCCGCCGGCAACCATGTGGAGGCCCTGCACCGCGAGCGGGTGGGCGCCCTGACGATCCCCGTCGACCTCGCGCCCGGGGACTGGCGCCTGCTGGGGCCCGCGGAGGTCGATCTCGTGTTTCGGGAACCCGACACAGGGTGACGGCTTATGGCTTCGCTTCGACGGAGCCCGCATGTCCGCCACCCACGAACGCGATCTCCGCACCGGCGCCTCGCTGTGGGCGCACGGCCCGGGTCTGGGCGTGCCGACCCGACCTCTGACCCAGGCGATCAGCGTGGACGTCGTCGTGGTCGGAGCGGGCATCTCAGGCGCCTTCATGGCGCACGGGCTGGCGACGGAGTTCAGCGTGGCCGTGCTGGACCGTCGCCCGCCGCTGATGGGCTCCACCATAGCCTCGACCGCCCTGCTGCAGTGGGAGATCGACCTGCCGCTGGTCGAGCTGTCGAAGAAGATCGGGCCGGCGAACGCCCGGCGCGCCTACGCCCGCTCCCGCAGCGCCGTCGACCACCTGATGGACATCGTCCGCCGCGAGCGCATCCCCTGCGGCCTCAGGCCCAGCCGGACCCTGTATCTGGCCGGCGACGAGCACGGCTGCCGCGCCCTGGAAGCCGAGGCAAACGCGCGCGCGGCGATGGGGCTGGAGAGCGCCTTCGTCCCCGCCGCGACTCTGCGCGAAGACTACGGCATCGACCGCACCGGCGCGATCCTGTCGGACGGGTCCGCCCGCGCCGACCCCGCCCGTCTGGCCGCCGGTCTGCTGCGCCGCGCCCACGACGCCGACGCCCGCGTCTTCTCCCCGGTCGAGGTGCTGGACGCCGCGTCCGACCCCGACGGCGTCACCCTGCTGACCGACGTCGGTCACGCCGTGCGGGCGAAGCACGTCGTCTTCTGCTGCGGCTACGAGTTCCCCAAGGGCGTGCCGACGCCCGGCGCGAAGGTGATCTCCACATGGGCGCTGGCGACCAGGCCGCGCACGCCCTGCCCCGACTGGCTGCGCGACATGCTGGTGTGGGAGGCGTCGGACCCGTACCTCTATTTCCGCATGGCCCGCGACGGCCGCCTGATCGTCGGCGGCGAGGACGAGGACGGCCCCACCGCGCACGCCTCGATGCCGAAGCTCAGGGCCAAGACCGGCCGCATCGCCCGCAAGCTGAAGGCGCTGTTGCCCATGGTCGACTTCGAGATCGACCACAGCTGGGCGGGCGCATTCGGCGAAAGCGCCACCGGTCTGCCGTCGATCGGCCCCGTGCCGGACATGGACCACGCCTTCGCCGTCATGGGCTTCGGCGGCAACGGCATCACCTATTCGGTCATCGCGTCCGAGATCGTCGGCGCGGCGATCCGGGGACGGGTCGATCCGGACGCGGACCTTTACCGCCCTTGACCCCGGGCGCGCGCCGCCGCACCAGCGACGGATGACCCTCGCCAAGATCTGCGGCCTGACGACGCCCGAGACGCTGGACGCCGCGCTGGATCACGGCGCGGCCTTCGTCGGCGCGGTGACCTTCGGCAGGAGCCCGCGCCATCTGGATCCGCTGGAGGCCGCGACCCTGTTCGACCGGGCGCGGGGACGGGCGAAGGTCGTGTCGGTGGTGGTGAACCCCGACGACATGCTGCTGACGACGCTGGCGCTGAGCCTGCGCCCGGACTTCATTCAGCTGCACGGGTCGGAGACGCCGGAGCGGGCGGTCGAAATCCGCCGTCTGACCCGGGCGCGGCTCATCAAGGCCCTGCCGGTGCGCGACGCCGCCGATCTTGCCGCCGCCGACGCCTGGACCGGCGTCGCCGACCATCTGATGTTCGACGCCAGGCCCCCCGAGGGCGCCGACCTGCCCGGCGGGATCGGCCACGCCTTCGACTGGTCGATCCTGTCGGGCCGCGCCTTCGACCGGCCGTGGTTCCTTGCCGGAGGACTGGACCCGGACAACGTGACGCGGGCCATCCGCGTCACGGGCGCGCCCCTGGTCGACGTCTCCTCTGGCGTGGAAAGCGCCCCGGGTGTTAAGGAGCCGGCCCGCATCGCGGCCTTCCTGAAGGCCGTCGCCGAGGCCTGAAAGCCGGACCCGTGAACGCCCCCATTCCGAATTCCCAGTACGCCTGGCCCGACGCCGAGGGCCGTTTCGGTCCCTTCGGCGGGCGCTTCGTCGCCGAAACCCTGATGCCCGCCGTGCTGGAGCTGCAGGAGGCCTATGAGGCCGCCAGGGCCGACCCCGCCTTCCAGGCCGAGCTGGACCAGTGGCTGGAGCACTACGTCGGCCGCCCCAGCCCGCTGTATCTGGCCCAGCGCCTGACCGACCACCACGGCGGCGCCGACATCTGGTTCAAGCGCGACGAGCTGAACCACACCGGCGCGCACAAGGTGAACAACTGCATGGGCCAGATCCTGCTGGCCATGCGCATGGGCAAGACGCGGATCATCGCCGAAACCGGCGCCGGCCAGCACGGCGTCGCCACCGCCACCGTCTGTGCCCGCTTCGGCCTGCCCTGCACCGTCTACATGGGCGCGGTCGACGTGGAGCGTCAGGCCCCGAACGTCTTCCGCATGAAGCTGCTGGGCGCGGAAGTCGTCCCCGTGACCAATGGCCGCTCGACGCTGAAGGAGGCGATGAACGAGGCCATGCGCGACTGGGTCACCAACGTGGCCGACACCTATTACATCATCGGCACGGCGGCCGGGCCGCACCCCTATCCGGAGCTGGTGCGCGACTTCCAGAGCGTGATCGGCAAGGAGACGCGGGCCCAGATGCAGGCGCGGCGGGGCAAGCTGCCCGACGCCTGCGTGGCGGCCATCGGCGGCGGGTCCAACGCCATCGGCCTGTTCCACCCCTTCATCGAGGACCCCTCGGTGCGCCTGATCGGCATCGAGGCCGCGGGCCGCGGTCTGGACGGCCCAGACCACGCCGCCAGCCTGCAGGGCGGACGCCCGGGCGTGCTGCACGGCAACCGCACCTATCTGCTTCAGGACGACGACGGCCAGATCCTGGAGGGTCACTCCATCTCGGCCGGTCTGGACTATCCCGGCATCGGCCCGGAACACGCCTGGCTGCACGACAGCGGCCGCGCCGAGTACCGCGCCGCGACCGATCAGGAGGCGCTGGAAGCCTTCCAGCTGTGCTCGAAGCTGGAGGGCATCATTCCGGCGCTGGAGCCGTCGCACGCCCTGGCCCGCGTCGGCGAGATCGCACGGGAAGTTGGCAAGGGCGGCGACGTCGTGCTGAACATGTGCGGGCGGGGCGACAAGGACATCTTCGCCGTGGCGAAGCATCTGGGCGTGGAGTTGTGACGATGCGGGCTCTCTTTTTGACGGCGCTCGGCGCCGGACTTCTGGTCGCCGGCGGCGCCGCCGCCCAGTCGACCGCCGCTCCCGAGGTCGACCTGCCGCTGGTGGCGGGCATGGAGTTCGACGACACCTGCGGCCCCCGCCCCCAGTACCAGGGCAAGGCCGTCTGCGTGCGCGGGAACCTCGCCGCGATCGAGCCGGTCGCCGGAACCTACATCGGCCATTTCACCGGCCAGGGCTGGCAGGTCGTCGGCGGCGAGGCGAACGGCGTGATCTTCGCCCGCGCGCGCGCCGGCGGCGGCTGCGACGGCCTCGAGATGGTCGCCTTCTACGACGAGAGCCGCCCGGTGGCGCCCGCCACCCAGGCGTGGCTGGCGTTCGCCCCCATCCCCGGCGACGTGTGCCCGGGCGCCGCCGCCCAGTGACCGTCGCCCGCATCGACGCGCGCTTCGCGGCGCTGAAGGCCGAGGGCAGGGCGGGCTTCGTGACCTACGTCATGGCCGGCGATCCCTCGCGCGAGGCGACTCTGGAGATTCTGCGGGGCCTGCCCGCGGCGGGCGCCGACCTGATCGAACTCGGCTTCCCCTTCTCGGATCCCATGGCCGAGGGCCCGACCATCCAGAAGGCCGCCGCGCGAGGCCTGCAGTCGGGTCTGACGCTGAAGGGCACGCTCGATTTGGCCCGCGCCTTCCGCGAGGGCGACGCCGACACCCCCCTGATCCTCATGGGCTATCTCAATCCCATCGAGACCTACGGCCACGCCCCCTTCGCGCGCGACGCGGCGGCGGCGGGCGTCGACGGCCTGATCGTCGTCGATTGCCCGCCCGAGGAGGCGGGTCCCCTCACCGACGCCCTGGACGCGGAAGGGATCGCCCTGATCCGTCTGGCCACCCCGACCAGCGACGATCACCGGTTGAAGACGGTGACCGCCCGCACCTCGGGCTTCGTCTACTACGTCTCCGTCGCCGGCGTGACCGGCGTGAAGTCGGCGGACGCCGACGTCGTCGCCCCCGCCGTGGCCCGCGTGCGCGCCGCCTCGGGCCTGCCGGTCGCGGTCGGCTTCGGCATCCGCACGCCGGAGAGCGCCGGCCGCATGGCCCGCGTCGCCGACGCCGTGGTGGCCGGCTCGGTTCTGGTCGACGAAGGCGCGGCCGCCGTGGCCGAGAACGCCGACCCTGTCCGGCGCGTTCTGGACAAGGTGCGCAGCCTGGCCGACGCGGTCAGGGGTGCGCGCGCTTCACAGATGGCGTAAAGGCGCCGCCCATGGCCAATGAGAAGTCCCCCGAGAACCGCCCGCTGACCGGCTGGCTCAGCCGCTTCGCCCCCGGCGTGCGCAAGATCGTCAACCGCCGCGACACGCCGGACAATCTCTGGATCAAGGATCCGGACACCGGCGACATGCTGTACCGAACGGATCTGGAAGCGGCCCTGTGGGTCACCCCGTCCGGCCGACACATGCGCCTGAACGCCCCGCAGCGCCTGAAGGTCACCTTCGACGACGGCCTGTGGGAGGAGATCGCGCCGCCGGACGTGCCCGAGGACCCGCTGAAGTTCTCGGACGGCAAACCCTATCGCGACCGCCTGTCGCAGGCGCGCAAGGCGGCGGGGCGCAAGGACACCATGGCCATCGGCGTGGGGGAGATCGACGGCGTCGAGGCGGTCGTGATCGTCCAGGACTTCTCCTTCATGGGCGGGTCGCTGGGCATGGCGGCCGGCGAGGCCTTCGTCGCGGCCGCGCAGGAGGCCGTGAAGCGCGGCCTGCCGTTCGTTTGCTTCACCGCCGCCGGCGGGGCTCGCATGCAGGAGGGGGCCCTGTCCCTCATGCAGATGGCGCGGACCACCCTCGCCATCCAGGAATTGAAGGCCGCGCGCCTGCCCTACGTCGTGGTCCTGACCGACCCGACCACCGGCGGCGTCACCGCCAGCTACGCCATGCTGGGCGACGTCCACCTGGCCGAGCCGGGCGCCCTGATCGGCTTCGCCGGCCCGCGCGTGATCGAGGCGACCATCCGCGAGAAACTGCCCCCCGGCTTCCAGCGCGCGGAATATCTGCAGGAGAAGGGCATGGTGGACCGCGTCGTCCCCCGCGCCGACCTGCCGCGCACGCTGGGCCTAATCCTGTCCATGCTGATGGACGGCAAGCGCGCCGCCTGACGGCCGTGGACCCCATCTCCGCCCGCCTGCGCCTGCGCCATCCGCAGCGGATCGACCTGTCGCTGGATCGCATGGCGGCGCTGTGCCGGGCGCTGGGCGATCCGCAGGAGCGGCTGCCGCCCGTGGTCCACGTGGCCGGCACCAACGGCAAGGGCTCGACCGTCGCCTTCGTGCGCGCCATGGCCGAGGCGGCGGGTCTGCGCGTCCACGCCTACACCTCGCCGCATCTGGTGCGGTTCAATGAGCGCATCCGGCTGGCCGGCGCCCTGATCGACGACGCGGTCCTCAACGACATCCTTGACCGCATCGATGCGACGGAGCTGGAGGCGACGGTGTTCGAAAGCACCACCGCCGCCGCCTTCCTGGCCATGGCAGAGACCCCGGCCGATCTGGCCGTCATCGAGGTCGGGCTGGGCGGCCGGCTGGACGCCACCAACGTCATTTCGCGCCCGCTGATCACGGCCGTCGCTCCGGTCGATCTGGACCACGCCGAGTTCCTGGGGACCGACCTCGCGGGCGTGGCGGGCGAGAAGGCCGGCATCTTCAAGCCCGGCGCCCCCGCCATCCTCGGCCGCCAGTCGGAAGTCGCCCATGCGGCCCTCGTCGCCCGCGCCGAAGCGGTCGGCGCGCCCGTCACCGCCATGGGGACCGACTTCGACGCCTGGGCCGAGCGGGGCGGCATGGTGGTGCACACCGCCGAGCGGCTTCTGGACCTGCCCGCCCCCCGCCTGCCGGGCCCGCACCAGATCGACAACGCCGGACTGGCGGCCGCCGTCGCGCTGGAGCTGGGGCTGCCCGACGACGCGATCGCGCGCGGGATCGAGGCCGCGACCTGGCCCGCGCGCATGCAGCGGCTGACCGCCGGTCCCTACGGCCGCGCGGCGACGGCGGCGGGCGCCGAGCTGTGGCTGGACGGCGGGCACAATCCGCATGCGGGCCGGGCGCTGGCGGCGCTTCTGGCCGAGCGTCAGGCGCGCGATCCGCGCCCCACCGCCCTGATCGTCGGCATGCTCGCCAACAAGGACCACGCCGGTTTCTTCGCGGCCCTGCGCGGTTCGGCCGCCCAGGTCTTCACCGTCGCCTTCGACGGCGCCTGCGCCCCGCCGGAAGCGCTGGCGGCGGTGGCGACCGGCCACGGCCTGGGCGCCATGGCCGTCGGTCAGGTCGACGCCGCGCTCGACCGCGCCCTGTCGCTGGGGGCCGGCCGCGTGGTCATCTGCGGTTCGCTGTATCTGGCCGGCGAGGTGCTCGGAGCGGCGGAGGAGACGTGGCCGGCCTGAAGGGTCAGCCCGCCGTCACGCCCGCTTCGGCCAGCCATTCGACCAGCTTGCCCTTCGGCATGGGGCCGACCTTCATCGAGGTCATTTCGCCGTCGCGGAACAGCATCAGGGTCGGGATGCCCTTCACGCCCAGCCTGGACGGGGTCATGGGGCTGTCGTCGATGTTGACCTTGGCCACCGTCACGGCGCCGGCCATCTCGTCGGCGATCTGCTCCAGCGCCGGGCCGATCTGCTTGCAGGGGCCGCACCACTCCGCCCAGAAATCCACCAGCACGGGGGTGGAGGACTTCAGCACGTCGGTCTCGAAGCTGTCGTCGGTGACCTTGACGGTGGGCATGGGCGCATCCTGAAACGGGGAGAAACTCGGTCGGCCATGATGTGGGGCGAATCGGGCCGCGTTCAATCCTTCGCCAGCAGCGCGTCGGGGATCGGCATCAGCCGCGGCCCGTCGGTCCAGACCAGGGCGGCCTCGACCCGCCGCCCCGGCCACACCGTTCTCAGCGCCGCGACGTACAGCGCCATCTGCGTCAGATAGGCGGGGTCGGCGTCCTCGATGCGGTCCGGGGCCGGCCGATTGGTCTTGAAGTCCACCACCAGCACGCGGTCCGGCGTGATCGCCAGACGGTCGATGCGGCCCGACACCGTCAGCCCGCCGACCTTGCCCGCCACGGCCACCTCGGCGCGCGACCCGGGGCCGAACACCTCGGCGAAGACGTCGTCGTCCAGCACGCCGAGCGCCGCGCCGACCATCTCGTCCATCCGCGCCTGATCCAGATCCGGCTCGCGCGCCAGCATCCGCCGCGCCGTCGCCTCGCGCCGCAGGGGCTCCACGTCCGGCAGCCGCTCCAGCAGGCGGTGGATCAGGTCGCCGCGCCGGAACCGTCCCAGAGGCGCCCCCGGCCCCGCGGCCGTGGCCAGCGGAGAGGGCGCCGGCAGGCGGATCGACCCCTCCAGCCGCGACGGCGACGACGGCCGCGCCAGCACGTCGGCCGGCGGCGCGCGCCTCGCCCAGTCCGGCACGGCCGGCGACGCCGGCCCGGCCGCCTTCGCCGCGCCGAGCGTCTGCGGGTCGAAGCCGAAGCGCCGGATCTTCATGTCCCGCGGGCCTTCCAGATCGCGCACGCCGTCCAGCCGGTCGAACGTCTCCGCGATCACCTCGCGCCAGCTGCCGGCCGCCGGCGTCCGGCCCGCCGCGACGCGGCCCATCACCACCAGCCGGTCGCGGGCCCGCGTCAGGGCGACGTACAGCAGACGCAGGGTCTCCGCCTGGGTCCGCGCGTCCCGCGCCGCGCGCGCCTCCATGGCCGCCGGACAGTCCTCGACCTTCGACGAGGCGCACAGGATGCGTCCCTCGCTTCCGTCCGCCAGCGTGAACGGCAGCAGCGGCGCCCCGCGCCCCGCGCCCGGCACGCCTGTGGTGTCCGGCAGGACCACCACCGGCGCCTCCAGCCCCTTGGCCCCGTGCACCGTCATGACCCGCACCTGTCCGTGCGCGCCCTCCAGCTCGCGCTTCACCTCGACCTCGGCGGTCTCCATCCGCGCCAGCGCCGTCTCCAGATCGACCGCGCCGCGCCCCTCGCCCGCCAGCACCAGGTTCAGCGTCTCGTCGATCGCCTCCGCCGCCTCGGCGCCGAGCCGGTTCAGGATCCGCACCCGGCCGGTGAGCCCGTGTCCGTCCACCCGGTTCAGCAGGCCGGAGAAGAAGCCGAACGCGTCCCTGTCCGCCATGTCCCGCGTCGCCGACAGCAGGTCCAGCGCATGCGCCCACTCGGCCCGCTCGCCCGCCCGCGCCGTCAGACGGGCCCACAGCCCCGGACGCTTCGCCTCGGCCCCCGCGAGATCGAACAGCGACGCCTCCGACACGTCGCAGAAGGGCCCGCGCAGAATCTCCGCCACGGTCAGGTCGTCGTGCGGGAACAGGGCGAACCGGGCCAGAGCCCGCAGGTCGTGGAACGCCACGTGTTCCGACAGCTTCAGCCGGTCGGCCCCCGCCACCGGCACGCCCGCCGCCTTCAGCCCGCGCAGGATCTCCTCGAACGTCGCGTCGCGCCGGCGCACCAGCACGAGGAAGTCGCCGTACCCGCACGGCCGCAGCTCGCCGTCCCTTCCGTAAACCGCCACGCCCGCCTCGACCTGCCGACGGATGTCGGCGGCCAGATCGCGCGCCAGCAGCTTGCGGGCGTTCTCGCGCGGGGCGGCGTCCAGCGGCGCGTCCCAGGCTCCCTGATCCGGCGCCGGCCCTTCCTCATGGAGGTCCCACAGGTCGACCGCGCCGCGGTGCTCCGACCGCGCCGCCAGATGTTCCAGCTCGACGCTGAAGTCCCCCGCCCCCATCAGCGCCTCCAGCCGCGTCGGCGAGCCCGGCAGGTTGAAGACCCGGTCCACGAAGCCCAGCACTTCGGGCGTCGACCGGAACGAGGTGTGCAGTTCCACCGGCTCGAACGGCAGACCGGCCTCCTGCGCCAGCCTCTGGTACCGCTGGTTCTCCTGCCGGAGCCGCTCGGGCCGGGCCCCCTGGAAGGAATAGATCGACTGCTTCTCGTCGCCGACGGCGAACACCGTGCGCGGCCCGTCGCCCCGGGCCGTCCCGGCGCCGGCGAAGAAGCCCTCGGTCAGCGCCTGCAGGATCTCCCACTGCTCCGGGGCCGTGTCCTGGGCCTCGTCGATCAGCACATGGTCGATGCCCCCGTCCAGCTTGAACAGCACCCAGGCCGCGTCGGCCTTCACCGTCAGCAGCCGAACCGCCGAGGCGATCAGGTCGGCGAAGTCCAGCGCGCCCGACGCCCTCTTGGCCGCCTCGTAGAAGGCCGCGTGCACGCCGGCCAGCGCCAGCACGTGCTCGGTCTCCTCCGCCGTGCGGATCTTCCGGGCGTCCTCCACGGCCTGCCAGTAGGCGACGTCCAGCGCCTCCATTTCGGCCTTCGCGGCCGGCGGGCACTTGCCCGTCACGATCGACGCCCGCCGCTTGCCCGACGTCAGGAAGACCCCCGCCAGGCCCTCGAAGGTCCAGGGGGCGGCCCTCATGCGGTCGGCGCACTTGCCGTCGTTCGCGCTCCCCTGCGCCACCTCATCCGCCAGCGCCAGCCAGCGCGCCCGGTCCATCCGCCGCATGAAGCCGTCATGGTGCTCCGCCAGCGTCGCCGCCGGCGCGCCGAAGGCGGCGCGCGGCCCGTCGGCCTCGCCCCGTCCGATCCGGTCCAGCCACGCCGTCAGCACTTCCCGGTCGCCCTCGATCCGGCCCAGCAGGCCCTGGAACGCCTCCCAGTCCAGCGTCACGGCGAAATGCGCATAGGCGCGTCCGACCCGCCCGTCGGCGTCGGCCAGCGCATGCCGGGCGAGCTCGTCGCGCGCCGCCTTCGACAGCTCCGCCGCCGCCACGTCGTCCAGGACCTCGAACCCCGGGTCGACGCCCGCCTCGATCGGGAAGCGCCGCAGCAACTGCTCGCAGAAGGCGTGCAGCGTCTGGATCTTCAGCCCGCCCGGCGTCTCAAGCGCCCGTGCGAACAGCGTCCGCGCCCGGCGCGTCGACACCCGCAGTCCCGCCTCGTCGACGCCCTGCAGAGCGGCCAGTTCGGCGCGCAGTTCGGCGTCGGCCATGATGGCCCAGCGCCCCAGCCGGTCGTACAGCCGGCTCTGCATCTCGGCGGCCGCCGCCTTGGTGTAGGTGACGCACAGCACCTCGGCCGGCTTCGTCCCCGTGAGCAGCAGGCGCGCCGTGCGATCCACCAGCGTCGAGGTCTTTCCCGAGCCGGCGTTCGCCACCACGAAGACGCTGGCGGTGGGGTCCGCGGCGCGGCGCTGGGCGGGATCGGGCTGCGGGCGGCTCATGCCTCCTCCCCCTCGCCGCCGCCGGCCACGTGCCACTCCCAGACGCGCGCCAGATGGTCGTAGTTGCCGCCGAAATTGCCCATGAACTGCGGTGCGACCCAGCTGACGTACGGCGTCTCCGGATCGTCGAACCTCTCGACCCGCGCCTTCAGCCCGGCCAGCGCCGCCTGCGACAGGGCCACCGCCTCCGCGCCCGCCGCCCGCACGCAGACCTCGTCGGCCCGGTCCCGGCCGGTGACGCGGACATAGGTCAGCTCCTCCGGGTCGACCGCCGGCGCGTCCGCGAATCCCGCCTCGGCCAGAATGGCGCCGGTCAGCGTCAGCTGCGGGCTGAACCCGGCCTCGATCTGCTTCTTCGACGGGATGCCGCCGGTCTTGAAGTCCATGACCGCCGCTCCGGTCGCCGACACCTCGATGCGGTCGGCCTTCGCCGTCACCGTGAAGGGACCGAACGGCGCGGCGAATGTATGCCGCACCGTCTGCTCGACGCGGACCTCGATCCCCCTCGCGCGCCGGTCGGCCTCCAGCCGGGCCAGGGTCCGCGCGCAGTTCCGCGCCAGCGGCCCCTCTCGCGCCATCGCCGCCTCGTCGAATCCGGCCGAAGTCAGCTCCTCGACGAGCAGGTCGTGCAGGATCGCCTCGCAGTCCTCCGGCAGAACCTCCGGCCAGGCCAGCACCAGCCGCTCCAGCGCCTTGTGAACCGCCGTCCCCCGCGCCAGCGCCTCGGCCGACCGCCCCGGCCGCTCCAGCTCGCGCAGGCCCAGCACATAACGGGCATAGACGGCGTAGGGATCGCGCACCCAGCGCTCGACGGCCGTGACCGGCAGTTCGCGCGGACGGCGCTCCACCGGCGGCGCGTATCGGGCGCGGCTCGCGGGCGTGAACGCCAACGGCGCGTCCAGCGCCCGGGCCAGCGCCGCAGTCGCCGCATCGGCCCGCAACGTCACCGTCCAGTCGCCATGCGTCGCCCCCCGCGCCAGCATGCGCAGCCGCCACAGCCAGCGGCTGGGAACGGCCGGCTGTCCCCCCTTGCGTTCGCGCTCGACCAGAACGACGTCCGGCGCCGCGGCGGCCTGGATGAAGTCCTGCGCGGTCTGCCCCAGCCGTTTCTCCGGCGGCGGCAGGCCGACGGCCGCGCGCATCGGCCGCGACAGCAGAGGATCGGTCGGCGCCGCGCCCGGCCAGGTCCCTTCCTCCAGCCCTGCCAGGATCACCCGGTCGGCCCGCACCAGCCGCGCCTCGACCGCGCCCAAGATGCGCAACGACGGATGGGTCGCGTCGCCCGACCGCACCGTCTCCTCCCCCGCCAGATCGGTCAGCAGCCGCGCGAACGCCTTCGGCTCCACCTCGCCCAGCGGCGCGCCGTGCTCGATCAGCCCGGCCAGCAGCGCCGCCGCCGCCTCGCCGTCGTTGCCGGCCCAGGCGTCCAGCCCGGCGACGGCCTCCACGAAGCCGGTCAGAGCCCGCGTCGCCTCGTCCAGCCGCGCGCTCGGCGCGAAAACCGCCCGCGCCGCGCCGGTCAGGGTCTCGATCCGGTCCAGCAGAAGTTCCGCCGCCCGCACCCGCGCGACCGTCGTCTCCGACGCCTCGCGCCCGTCGTCGCGCGGCGATCGCGCCTTCAGCAGGGCCGCACGCGCCCTCGCGAAGTCCCGCAGTCGCGGCCCGCGCAGGGCGTGCGCCTCCAGCCCCCGCCGCGCCGTGACGAAATCCACGTCTCCCAGGTCGATCCGCACGCCCGGGTGCTTCAGCAGCCCAAGCAGCGCCTGCGGATCCAGCGGCTCGGCCAGCACCCGCGCGGCCAGCGACAGCAGCCGCCCCGCCGGCGTGCGCGGAAGCGGCGCGCCCGACGAGACGTCGGCGATCACACCCCAGCGTCGCAGCCGCGCCGACACGCGTCGGGACAGGTCCAGATCCGGGGTGACGAGGGCGCAGGTGCGGCCCGACGTCTCCAGCGTCTCGCGCATCATCAGGGCGATCGCGGCCGCGGCGTCCTCCTCGTTGCGCGCGGTGACGACCGACAGACCCTCCAGCCCCAGGGCCACCGGGTCCGCGCCCGACTCGCCGGACCAGTCCTCGCGCAGCTGGGCGATGGCGTCGCGCCAGTCGCCGGTCGTGTCGGCGGGACGCAGGGCCTCGGACAACACTCGCCCCCGCGCCCGGCCGCTCCGGTCGGCCGCGGGTTCGATCTCCGGCCGGAACCAGGGCCGGACGTCCCCGCGCGCCACCCCCGCCGCCGTCAGGAGCCGGCCCAGCGCGTGCTGCGGATGCTGCGCGTCCTCCGTGGCCGCGTCCCACACCGCCGCAGCCATCTCGCGATCCAGCCCCGGCAGGACCACGGCCCCGCGCGGCGCCGCCGCCACGGCCTTCAGCACCGCCGCAGCCGCCGGCGCCGTGCCGGTCGAGCCGGCGGCCAGAACCGGCCGCCCGGGCGGGCTTTCCGTCCAGCGTTGGGCCAGCAGGCGCAGCAGATTCGACCGCCGCCACGCCGGGTCCACCATCCCGAGTTCAGCCAGCCGCGCCGGCCAACGCTCGGTCGCCAGCCGGAGGAATTTCGCGCTTTCCTGCCAGTGCCGGGCCAGGTCGCCGGACACCATCTCGTCCAGCTTCGACAGGTCCTCGACCTCCTCGATCTGGCAGGAGTCCAGAAACTTGCCCAGCGCGTCGGCCAGACCCAGCGCCCCCACCGGCGTCAGGCCGGGCCGCAGGTCTTCCTCGACGATCAGCCGCGCCAGCTCGAACCGCCGTGCGCGCGCGTCGATGGCCGGCGGCAGGTCCAGGCCGACGTCGCCGGGCGAGAACGGCGGCTCGTCCTCCTCCAGGTCGCCCAGCGGCCGCACTTCGGGCAGCAGCACCGCCCGGTCTCCCGCCCTTCGCGCCAGCGCCTCCGAGAACGCCCGCGCCGCCCGCCGGTTGGGCAGCAGCACCACCGCGTCCGACAGGGCTTCCGGGTCCCGCTCGCCCAGCCACGCCAGCACCCCGTCGGCCAGATCCTCCAGAAACGGTCGGTGCGCGTCGATGGAGAACCAGCGGGGAGCCGGGCCGGAGAAGGGGTCGAATTGGCTCATGCCTTGAGCCGCGCCTCCGCCTCGTCGCGGGCCTGCGGGTCGCCTACGTGCATCCAGTCGCCGTCCAGCACGCAGCCGAACAGCCGCCCCTCCGCCGCCGACTTCCGCCACAGGGGGCTCAGCGAGAAGGGTCCGTCCGGCCCCTGATCGGCATAGCCGGGCCGCGTGACGTGCACGCCCATGTAGGCATAGGGCGCGGACGTCGCCTCGCCGCGGAACGTCAGCCGGCCGTCGTCGGCGAGGAAGAAGTCGCCGTCCCCCTCGAACCCGATCGAGCCCTCGCGCCGCGCCAGCAACAGGGCCGCGTCCATGCGGTCGGGATCCCAGAGGCGGACCAGGTCGCCCAGCGCGTCGCCCCGATCGATCCAGACGCTGTCGATGTTGGTCACGAACACCGGGTCGTCGCCCAGCAGCGACCGCGCCTTCTTCAGCCCGCCGCCCGTCTCCAGCAGTTCGGCGCGCTCGTCGGAGATCACGATTTCGGGCCCGCGCCCGCGCGCCCTCAGGCGCCCCTCCAGCCGGTCGGCGAACCAGTGGACGTTGACCACCGCCCGCTCCACGCCCGCCTCTGCCAGCCGATCAAGGACGTGGTCGATCAGCGCCCGTCCGCCGACCTCGACCAGCGCCTTGGGCCGGTCGTCCGTCAGCGGCCGCATCCGGGTGCCCAGCCCCGCGGCCAGCACCATGGCGGTCTTCGGGGCGGTCACAGCCGCGCCTCCACGGGCACGTGCCGGGCGAACCAGGAGGAGACCTTCTCAAGCCCCGGCTTCTGCAGGTTGCGATCCAGATGCGCCCACACGCGGGGCATGAACTGCGCGTAGCGCGGCTTGCCGTCGCGCGTGATCAGCCGCGCGAAGACGCCGAGGATGCGCGCCTCGTTCAGCGCCGCCAGCGCGGCGTAGTCGGCGCGGTATTCCTCGCGCGGGACCAGCGCCACGTCGCAGTAGTGGTCGAAGCAGACGGCCTCCAGCTCCGGCGGCACGTCCCGCCGCGCGTCCTGCAGCAGGGAGTGCAGATCCCACACGGGATGCGCCAGCACGGCGTCCTGGAAATCGATCAGACCGACGCGCCGGTGGTGCGTCCGCTCCGGCAGCCAGATCAGGTTCTCGGCGTGATAGTCGCGGTGGGCGATGGTCCAGGCCTTGGCCTCGCCCATGGCCGCGACCGGGGCCCAGGCCTCCGCCCATTCGTCCAGCGCCGCCCGCCCGAAGTCGACCTGCGGACGGAACTTCGGCCACCACTCCACGAACAGGTCGGCCCCGCCCTGCAGCGCCGTGGCGTCATAGGTCTGCAGCGGCCAGTCCCCGCCCGGCCCCTGCATCACCGGCGGCTGCAGCGCCGCCATGTGGATCCGCGCCACCGCGTCCACCGCCGCCAGATACAGCGGCGCCTGCGGCTCGCCGTCTTCGATCACCCTGGCGAAAAGGTCGTCGCCGAAGTCCTCGATCACCGCCAGACCGTTCGGGGCGTCCACCGCGATCACCTCCGGCGTCGACAGGCCGGCGTGGCGCAGGTGCTCGGCCACGGCGGTGAAGGCCTCGATGCGGCCGGCCGACAGGCGCGCCGTCGCGTTCCAGCCGGCCGCCTTCCGCTGCTCCGGCGTCCACGACGGGTCGCAGGGCGGACTCTCCGCCGAGGGCGCCTGATCCATCAGCATGAGGGTCTGCCCCGACGCGGTGGTCAGCCGCTCGTACCGGCGCGTCGAGGCGTCGCCGGGCAGCGGCGCGCGCGTCGCCCCTGACAAACCGGCGGATTTCAGGAAGTCGAGCCGCAGGGCTTCACGATCGGACATGGATCTCCTTCATCGCCTCTTCCCACCGCCCTGCGCCGGAAACGGTCGCAACGCGTCCTGCGCCGTCTTCCGCCAGCCGGATCGTCAGCCGGTCGGGCCCAAGCCAGGCGTCCGGATCCTCTCCGAGACGTTGCGGCCATTCGATGAGGGCCGCGCCCAAGTCCAGCGCCTCGTCCAGCCCGATCTCGGCGGCCTCGGACTCGCGTTCCAGCCGGTACAGGTCGAAGTGCGCGACGGGCGGCGCGGTCTCGTAGAATTGCACGATCGTGAAGGTGGGGCTGGGCACGTCCACGTCCTCGCCCGCCAGCGCCCGGATCAGGCCGCGGGCCAGCGTCGACTTCCCCATGCCCAGCGGGCCGTCCAGCAGCACGGCGTCCCCGGCGCGCACCAGCGGCGCGATCGCCCGCCCCAGCGCCGTCGTCGCCGCCTCGTCCGCCAGCCGGATCCTCATGCGAAGTCGGCGTCCGGCTGGGTCGGCAGCACCCGCTCGACGAAGGCCTTCAGCGCATAGGTCGCCTTGCCGGCGTCGACGTCCAGCCGCTCCGGCGGGATCGGCTTGCCGACCATCAGCCGGAACGGCTTCTTCCGCTTGTTCAGCAGTTCGTGGAACAGGGTCACGTCCCGCAGCTCGGCCGAGAAGCGGTTGAAGAAGTGGAACAGCCGGCTGTACGGCCCCGACACGTGGATGGGCACGATCGGCGCCCGGTACTTCCGCGCCAGCGACGCCGCGGTGGGCGCCCACTCGGGATCGGTCAGGGCCCCGTCCTCCATCCGCGCCAGCCGCCCGGCGGGGAACAGCACCACGCACCGCTCTGCCTCGAAGGCGGCCCGCGCCGCCTCCAGCGTCGCCCGCGTCTTCTCCCGCGTCCGCTTCTCGACCACCCACTCCACCGGGATCACCGTCTCGGCCAGCCGCGGGCAGACCCTGAGGGCGTCGGCGTTGGCGAAGAAGATGGCGTCGGGCCGCCGCTCGCGGACGGCGTCGAACACCGCCACCCCGTCGGCGATGCCGGTCGGGTGGTTGGCCACGACGACGCAGCGCCCCTGCGTCGGCAGGCGGTCGAGGTTCAGCGCCGAGACCTTCAGGTCCAGAAGGTCCGACACCTGCTCCAGGGCGATTCGGCCCGGGCTGTCGGCGACCATGTCGGCCATGCGCCGCGCCTGCCGATAGCCCAGCAGCCGGTACAGTCCCGGCCGCACCAGCGGCCACGTCCACGACCCCGTCAGCCGCGGCGCGCGCTCGGCGATCAGGACGTCGACGACATGGGGCGAGGCGTTCGGCATCGGCCCGGTTGTCGCCGCTCCCGCGCGGCCGGGCAAGCGGCTTCGACGGCCGGGGCTGACCCCGTCGAGCGCGCCGTGCTACGCCTCCCCCGACAGCCATCGGAGTATGCCCATGCGCAGCGCGCTTCTGTTCTCCGCCGCCCTCGCGGCCCTTGCGCTCGGGGCCGTCGCCCCCGCCGTCGCGCAGGAGATCGACCGCTTCACCTACGACGACCTGATCATGGTCAACCGCCTGTCGGATCCGCAGGTCTCGCCCGACGGCGCGACGGTGATCTATTCGGTCCGCGCCACCGACCTGCCGAACAACCGCGGCGTCTCCAGCCTGTACGCCCAGTCGGTGTCGGGCGAGGGCGAGCCGCGCCGACTCGCCATCTCCGACGGCGGGGCCAACACCGCGCGCTGGGCGTCGGACGGCAAGCTGTACTTCCTTTCCGGCCGCTCGGGCTCCAGCCAGGTCTGGGTCTCGGCCGATCAGGGCGCCACCGCCGCGCAGGTCACCGACCTGCCCGTCGACGTCCAGACCTACCGCCTCAGCCCCGCCGGGGACCGCGTCGCCGTGGCCCTGGCCGTCCACCCCGGCTGCGCCGACCTGGCCTGCTCGGTGGCGAAGACCGAGGCCGAAGCGGCCTCGAAGTCGACCGGCAGGGTCTACGACCGCGTCTTCGTACGCCATTGGGACACCTGGAACGACGGCACGCAGAACCACGTCTTCGTGGCTCCGATCGGCGCCGACGGTCGGGCCGGGGAGGCCGTCTGGGTCACGAAGGGCTTCGACGGCGACACCCCGTCCAAGCCCTTCGGCGACGAGGGCGACTTCACCTTCACGCCCGACGGCCGGGGCGTCGTCTTCTCCGCCCGCGCGGCCGGCAAGACCGAGCCGTGGAGCACCAATTTCGACCTTTGGCGCACCGACCTGTCGGGCTCCGGCACCTTCACCAACCTGACCGACGCCAACGACGCCTGGGACGCCGGCCCGGTCTTCTCGCCGGACGGCAGGACGCTGGCGTATCGCGCCATGGCCCGCCCGGGCTTCGAGGCCGACCGTTACGTCGTCACCCTCATGGACGTGGCCACGGGCCGGACGCGCCAGATCGCCACGGACTGGGACCGCTCGGCCGACAGCCTGCAGTGGTCGCCGGACGGGCGCACGATCTACGTCACCGCCGGCGACGTGGGCCAGACGCGTCTGTTCGGCATCGACGTGCGCTCCGGCGACGTCGTGCCCATGACCGGCCCCGGCCACGTCGGCGCCTTCGACCTGACGCCGACCGGCTTCGTCTTCTCGCGCGACGCGCTCGATTCCCCGGCGGAGCTCTGGTTCAAGACGTACCGCGGCCGCGAAATGCCGCGCCAGATCACCCGCGTGAACCCGCAACTGGCCGGCGAGACCTTCGGCGAGGCCGAACAGTTCACCTTCCCCGGCTGGAACGGCGAGACGGTCCACGGCTACGTCATCAAGCCCGCCGGTCTGGCCCCGGGCGAGAAGGCCCCGGTCGCCTTCCTGATCCACGGAGGGCCGCAGGGCTCGTTCGGCAACGCCTGGTCCTATCGCTGGAACCCCCAGAGCTACGCCGGCGCCGGCTATGCCGTGGTCATGATCGATTTCCACGGCTCCACCGGCTACGGCCAGGCCTTCACCGACTCGATCTCCGGCCACTGGGGCGACCGCCCGCTGGAGGACTTGCAGAAGGGCTGGGCCCACGCCCTGTCGACCTACGACTTCCTGGACGGCGACCGCGCCTGCGCGCTTGGCGCGTCCTACGGCGGCTACATGGTCAACTGGATCGCCGGGAACTGGAAAGAGCCGTGGAAGTGCCTGGTCAACCACGACGGCATCTTCGACACCTTCGGCATGGGCTACGCCACCGAGGAGCTGTGGTTCACCGAGTGGGAGAACGGCGGAACGCCCTATGACGTCCCGGAGAACTATCAGAAGTTCAACCCGGCCAACCACGTCCAGAACTGGTCCACGCCGATGCTGGTGATCCAGGGCGACCTGGACTTCCGCGTGCCCACCACCCAGGCCCTGTCGACCTTCAACGCCCTCCAGCGCCGCGGCGTCGAAAGCCGCCTGCTGGTCTTCCCGGACGAGAACCACTGGGTGCTGAAGTCGGCCAACAGCCTGCAATGGCACCAGACGGTCTTCGGCTGGCTGGACCAGCACCTCAAGGCCGAGTGACCGGGCACGAGAAAGGGGCGGAGCCCGCGGCTCCGCCCCTGTTTCATCCGGTCCGGGGATCAGCGCGCGGCGCGGACCCGCGCCTCGTTGACGCGCACCAGTTCGGCGTATTCGCGCTCGCTCATGCAGCGCGGGGCCTCCCAGCCCTTGTCGGCCTCCAGCACCTGACGCGCGGTCATGAAGACCGGCCGCTCGCCATAGGTCCGCTCATAGCTGCGCGCGGTCATCTGGTCCTGACCGCAGATCATGACGGCCTTGGTCAGGGGATCGGACGTCAGCGCCAGCGCGGGGCTCGAGGCCGCCACGAGGGTCGCGGCCAGGACAAGGGACGAGGTGAATTTCCGGATCATGAGCACGCCTCCACAGCTCGAAAAAGGTCAGGGTTCGGAGGGAAGAATGCGCCGATCTGCGTCGATGTAAAGCTTTTACGACAACTATTCCGCAGCCGACTCAAATGACGTGGAAATTTCATGGAGTGAGGGACGCGGCCGGGCCGTTGGTGGTCCCGTATCTCCCCGCCATGACCCGTCGCGCCGTCCTCGCTTCCGCCCTCGCCTCGCTCGCCGCCGCCTGCTCGCCGCTGGCGGCGCTGAACGCGCTCGGCCCGCGCGACCGCGGCGCCGGCCGGATCGCCCGAGACCTGGCCTACGGCGACGACCCGCGGCAGAGGTTCGATCTCTACGCCCCGCACGATCGGCCGCGGCCGTTGGCGACGATCGTCTTCTTCTACGGCGGGGGCTGGGACTCCGGCTCCCGCGCCCACTACGGCTGGGCGGCGCAGGCGCTGGCGGCGCAGGGCTTCCTCGTCGCCCTGCCCGATTATCGCGTCGTGCCCCAGGTTCACTTCCCCGCCTTCGTCGAGGACGCGGCCGCCGCCACTGCGGCCGTGAGCCGCATCGCGGCCGATCACGCCGGAGACCCCGCGCGTCTGGGCGTCGCGGGCCACTCCGCCGGCGCACATCTGGCGCTCATGATCACGCTCGACCGCCGCTACATGGCCGCCGTCGACCGTCCCGACCTGATCCGCGCCGCCGCGGGCCTGGCCGGTCCCTACGAATTCCTGCCCTTCGACGTGGCGGCCTCGGTCAACGCCTTCGGCCGCGCGCCCGACCCGACGCTGACCCAGCCCGTCACCTTCGCCCGCGCCGACGCCCCGCCCGTCTGGCTGGGCCACGGCACGGACGACGTCGTGGTCCATGCCGAGGACACCGAGATCCTGCGCGATCGCCTGCGTGCCGTCGGCGCTCCGGTCGAGGCCGAACTCTACGAGGGTTTGAATCACGCCGACCTGATCGCGACCTTCTCGCCGATGTTCCGCAAGAAGGCGCCCGTGCTGGCGGACGTCACGAGCTTCTTCAGGCGCACCCTGCGTTGACGCCCTCAAGCAGCGAGCCGCCGCGCGGCGAGCGGTAGGGCACAAGGGAGCCCCGTCTCGCCAAGGTCACGTTCCTCCGTTAAGGGAGGCCATGACAGAACAGATGAACGCATCGGCGGCGCTGGACCGCCTTGAAACCCTCTACGCACGATCCGTCGCCAACCTGCGCGCGGCGGTGAAGACCTTCCTCGACACCGGCGAACGCGCCGACGCAGAGGCCCGCGCGAACGGACTGTTCGCCTACCCCCGCCTCAAGGTGACCTGGTTCGGCGAGCGGCCGGCCAATCTGGAAGCCCGCGCCTACGGCCGCATGTCGCGCCCCGGCGTCTACTCCACCACCGTCACCCGCCCCGACCTGTTCCGGCCCTATCTGACCGAGCAGCTCTCGCTTCTGGCCCGCGACTACGGCGCGACCTTCGAGGTCGAGCCGTCGGATCAGGAAATCCCCTTCCCCTATGTGCTGGACGGGTCCGACGTGGTGCTGGACCGGACCCAGACGGCCGCCATCGCCCGCTGGTTCCCGACCACCGACCTGGCCCACATCGGCGACGAGATCTCCGACGGCCTGTTCGCCCCGGGCGAGGACTTCCCGCTGGCCCAGTTCGACGGCCTGCGAACCGACTTCTCGCTGGCCCGCCTGCGCCACTACACCGGGACGCCGGTGGAGGCGGTCCAGTCCTGGGTCCTGTTCACCAACTACAACCGCTACGTCGACGAGTTCGTGCGCTGGGCCATGGCCCAGCTGCGCGACCCGGACAGCCCCTATCAGAGCCTCGTCTGCGCCGGCGGCGTGGTCATCGACCGGGACACGCCCGATCCCGAGGCCGCCGTCATGGACGCGGCCTGGAAGAAGCACCAGATGCCGGCCTATCACCTGACGGCGCCGGGACATGAGGGCATCACCCTGGTCAACATCGGCGTCGGCCCGTCCAACGCCAAGACGATCTGCGACCACCTGGCCGTCACGCGCCCGCACGTCTGGATGATGATCGGCCATTGCGGCGGCCTGCGACCCAGCCAGACCATCGGCGACTTCGTCCTGGCCCACGCCTATCTGCGCGACGACCACGTGCTGGACGCCGTCCTGCCCCCCGACATTCCGATCCCGTCGATCGCCGAGGTCCAGCGCGCCCTCTACGACGCCACCAAGGTCGTCTCCGGCATGCCGGGCGAAGAGGTGAAGCGCCGCCTGCGCACCGGCACCGTGGTCACCACCGACGACCGGAACTGGGAGCTGCGCTACACGAAGTCGGCGCTGCGCTTCAACCAGAGCCGCGCCGTCGCCATCGACATGGAAAGCGCCACCATCGCCGCCCAGGGCTATCGCTTCCGCGTGCCTTACGGGACGCTTCTTTGCGTGTCGGACAAGCCCCTGCACGGCGAGATCAAGCTGCCCGGCCAGGCCAACCGCTTCTACGAAGGCTCGATCTCCGAACACCTGCAGATCGGCATCCACGCCGTCGACCTGCTGCGTCAGGAGGGCCAGCGCCTGCACAGCCGCAAGCTTCGCGCCTTCGACGAGCCGCCCTTCCGGTGAAGTTCAGACCCTGAGCGGGCCGTGGCCGCGGAAGGCGCGGCCGGGCTCGCCCAGTTCGCTCCAGCCCGCCGAGGTCAGCCGCGCGCCGGTCTTGCCTGCGGGTTCGGCCAGCCCCAGCACCATCAGCCGGCGGATGCCCCCGGCGGTGGGGGTGCGCTCCGGGTCGGCGAGGTCGAGCAGGGCCTCGAGGCGTTCGGTAGGGGTCATTCTGCGGCTATAGCCCATCCGGGCGCCGTGGCGCGCCGTTTCTGCGGTCAGGCTTTGCGGAACAGGTACAGTCCGAACCCCAGCCACGGCCGGCCGAAGTCGAACATGGACTTCACCCGGTCGGCCGAGGCCCCGACCATGCGGCGTTCCTCGGCATACGGATTGGCGGCGATCCAGTCGCGCGCGGCGGCGTCCATGGCGGCCAGATAGCGGTTCCAGGTCTCGTCGGACGACGCCCCGGCCGACACCACCTCGTAGCCCGCCTCGCGCGCGGCGGCCTGCCAGCCGTCGTGGGTGGCGTACAGGTTGGTCAGTTCCATCACCTGGCGCAGCGGCGCCGGCGGCTCGTCCTTCCAGAACAGGTCGCCCCAGATCACCCAGCCGCCGTCCCGCAGGTGCGGTTTCAGCCCCTCCAGCATGGCGCGCGGCTCGCGCACGCCCTCGCCCGTCGGCTCGGTCGCGCCGATGACGCAGATCAGGTCCAGCCCCCGCAGGTCGGCCAGCACCGTGTCCGACCGCAGCCGGTGCAGCGTCACCCGGTCGCTCACGCCCGCCGCGTCGATCCGCGCCTGCGCCAGCGCCGCCATGCCCCAGTCCAGCTCCACCGCGTCCACCGTCATGCCGAAGTCGCGCGCCAGCAGCACGGACACCTCGCCGTTGCCCGCCCCGATCTCCAGCGCCCGCGCGCCTTCGCCCAGCCCGGTCCGCGCTGTGCAAGCGGCCAGATCCGCCCGCTCCAGCGCGTTGCAGACCTCCAGCGCCGCATAGGCGATCTGGTGGAAGTTGCGCCTCACCCCCGCGGTCCGAACGGCACGATCCTGTTGTTCCGGTCGTGCCCGATGTCGGCAGTGCCCAGATACGGAATGCCCGACCGCTCGCACCAGTAGCGGGCGATCTCCTCGGCCGTCAGGCCGAAGTCCGGATCGTTCGGGACCACCGCCGAGACCCGTCCCATGCGGATGCCCGCCACCCTGCGGATGCTCGCCTGCCCCGTGACGTGGAACATCATCCGGTCGATCCGGTACATCGGCTCGGACACGTCCTCCAGCATCAGCACGTGGCCGGTCAGATCCGGCTCCAGCGCCGTGCCGACCAGCGCGTCGAGGATCGACAGGTTGAAGGCCACGGCCGGGCGCGGATCCTCATGCAGGCTGGGCTCCCAGCCCTCCGCGTCGCCCGACTTCAGCCAGTTCAGCGCCCGGATGGCCGTCGGGTCGTTCCTCACCGCGTCCGACGCCATCGGCCCGTGCGCGACCCGCCCGATGCCGTGTTTGTACAGGATCGCCAGCAGGCTGCCGGCGTCGGAATAGCCCAGATACCGCTTCTTCTTCGCCGCCGGGCCCAGCCGGGGCAGCACCGCCTCGGCGATCCGGCACGCGCCGTAGCCCCCGCGCGCGAACCAGACCGCGTCCAGCCGCGGATCGTTGGCGAACTCCACGAAGGCCTCGGCCCGGCTGCGGTCGTCGCCCCCGAAATGGCCGTGCTTGCCGAAAGTGGCGGGGTGGAAGACCACCTGCACGGACCGGTCGGGCAGATGCTCGGCGAACCAGGCCTGGATCGCCTCGGCCCGGTCCGGGTCGAAGCGCGAGCTGGCGTTGACGATGCCGATCTTCATCTGTGGTCCGCGCTCTTCGGCATGCTAGGTCAGGCCGTCCTCGACCCTCCCCGGTTTCGCCCTCATGAATCAAGCCTCCTACTTCTTCTGCGGCATCGGCGGGTCCGGCATGCTGCCGCTGGCGCTGATCGTCGCCGCCTCGGGCGCGCGCGTGGAGGGCTCCGACCGCAGCCGGGACCAGGGCCGCACCCCGGAGAAGTTCGCCTGGCTTGAAGGCAGGGGCTTCGCCCTGCACCCGCAGGACGGCTCCGGCGTGACGTCTCCGGACCAGATCGTCGTGGCGTCGGGCGCCATCGAGGACACCGTGCCCGACGTGGCCGCCGCCCGCCGCGTCGGCGCGACGCTGCTGACCCGGCCCGAGTTGCTGTCGCGCCTGTTCAACGCGGCCGACACCTCCGTCGGCGTGGCCGGCACCTCGGGGAAGTCGACCGTCACCGGCATGATCGCGCGCATCCTCGCCGACGCCGGCCGCGACCCCACCGTCATGAACGGCGCGGTGATGAAGGACGTCTCGGACCCCTCCAACCCCTTCGCCAGCGCCCGCGTCGGCTCGCCCGACCTGTTCGTCGCCGAGGTGGACGAGAGCGACGGCTCCATCGCCCGCTACGACGCCACGGTCGCGGTGGTGAACAACGTGGCCCTGGACCACAAGTCGCTGGAGGAGCTGCACGGCCTGTTCGGCGGCTTCGCCGGGCGCGCGGGGCGCTTGGTGATCAACCTCGACAATCCGGGCACGGCGGCGCTGGCGGCCGGGTTTCCCGACGCCGTCACCTTCTCCCTGACCGATCCGTCCGCCGTCCTGTTCGCCGACGCCCTGGAGCCGCGGCCCCACGGCGCCGCCTTCCGCCTGACGGCGCGCGGGCGGACCCCGGTCGACGTGACCCTGAAGACCCCGGGCGCCCATAACGTCGCCAATGCGCTGGCCGCCGTCGGCGCCGCCATGGCGCTGGGCGTCGACCCCGCCGACGCGGCCGAGGCCCTGTCGCGATTCTCGGGCATCCGGCGTCGGCTGGAGGTCGTCGGCACGGCGGGCGGCGTCACCGTCATCGACGACTTCGCCCACAACCCCGACAAGATCGCCGCCACGCTGAAGACCCTGCGCGACTTCCCCGGCCGCCTGCTGGTCTTCTTCCAGCCGCACGGCCACGGCCCGCTGAAGCTGATGGGCGCCGAACTGGCCGCCGCCTTCGATCAGGGCCTGGCCCCTGACGACGTCGTCATGATGCCGCAGCCCGTCTACTACGGCGGAACCACGGACCGCAGCGTGGGTTCGGAGGTCGTGATCGGGCCCCTCGCCTCCTCCGGCCGAACGGCCGAGGTCGTCGCCTCGCGCGAGGCCGCCGCGGACCGCCTGCTGGGCCTCGCCCGCGCCGGCGACCGCATCGTCGTCATGGGCGCGCGCGACGACACGCTGACTGAGTTCGCCGAGAGCCTGCTGGGCCGCCTGGCCTGATGTTTCAGGATCCGCCGGTCACCGTCGTCGACGAGGTCGTGGTCACCGCCCCGCGCCTGCCGCCGGCCGCCGGCGACGCCGCCTTCTCCATCACCCGCATCGGCGAGGAGGCGCTGGACGGCGAGGCCCGGCTGGACGAGGCCCTCGGCGCCGTTCCCGCCGTCGGCCTGTTCCGACGCAACACCAGCCTGACCGCCAATCCGACGACCCAGGGCCTGTCCCTGCGCGCCGTGGCGCCCACCGGCGCCGGCCGGGCCCTGGTGACGCTGGACGGCGTGCCGCTGAACGACCCCTTCGGCGGCTGGGTGATCTGGAGCCGCCAGCCGGTCGAGGGCCTGTCCGGCCTCGACGTCGTCCGCTCGGGCGGCACGGGTCCGTGGGGCGCCGGCGCCCTGACCGGCGCGGTCATCCTGCGCGAGCGCGACGAAGGCGGTGCGCTCACCGCCGCGATCGGACAGCGCGGCTCGGCCCGCGTCGCGGCCTCCGGCGCGGGCGACCTCGGTCCCCTGCGCTGGGTCGCCACGGCGGGGCATGAGCGCACCGAAGGTCACGTCCCCGTCCGCGCGCCCGACCGCGGCGCCGCCGACCGGCCGCTGGACCTCGACGCCCTCTCCGGTTCCCTGCGCTTCGACCTGCCCGCCGGGTCCGTCCTGATCTCCGCCAGGGCCTCGGCCTTCCGCGAGGCGCGCGGCTCGGGTCTCGAAGGCGCCCGCGCCACGACCGAGGGCACGGCCCTGTCCCTGACCGCCGCCCGCGCGCCGACGACAGGGGCGTCCGGCTGGCGCGTGCAGCTGTGGCGCGGCACGTCCGATCTCCAGAACTCATCGGCCGCCGTGGCCGCCGACCGGTCTTCGACCACCCCCGCCGCCGAGCAGTTCGCCACCCCGGCCGAGGCCTGGGGCCTCAACGCCGCCTGGCGCGTCCGGCGCGGCGGCCTCGAGGGCGAGCTGGGCCTCGACGCGCGCACGGCCGAGGGCGAGACCAACGAGCGCTTCCGTTTCATGGGCGGCCAGTTCACCCGCACTCGCGAAGCCGGCGGCGAAACCTCGGTGGTCGGCGCCTATGCCGAAGGATCATGGACCGCCGGCCCCTGGCTGGTCGCGGGCGGCCTGCGCCTCGACCTCTGGGAGGCGACCGGCGGCTTCAGGCGCGAGGCCGACGCCCTGACCGGCGCGCCGACGCTCGACAGCCCCTCGCCCGACCGTTCCGGCGACGTCGTCTCGGCCCGCCTCGGCGTCCGCCGTCAGATCGCGCCCGGCTGGTCGGCCCGCGCTGCCGCTTACACCGCCTTCCGTCCGGCCACGCTGAACGAGCTGCACCGCCCCTTCCGCGTCGGCAACGACATCACCGAGGCCAACGCGGCGCTGGAGCCCGAGCGCCTGTCCGGCGTCGAGTTTGGCCTGGCGCGCGAGACCGCCCGGCTGGACCTGCGCGCCACCGCCTTCGCCGTCCGGGTCGAGGACGCCATCGTAAACGTGACCGTCGGCGCCGGTCCCGGCACCTTCCCGGTCGCGGGTTTCGTCCCGGCCGGAGGGGTCCTGCGCCAGCGCCGCAACGCGGGCACCATCGACGCCATGGGTCTGGAGCTCGACGCCGCCTGGCGTCCGGCGGACGGCCTGACCCTTCGCGCGGCACTGTCGGCCACCGACGCCCGCGTGGACGGCGGCGCCGCCGAGCCCCGGCTGACCGGCCTGCGCCCGGCCCAGGCGCCGATCTGGTCCGCCACCGCCGCCGCCGACTGGAGCTTCGCCCCCGACTGGACCCTGTCCGTCGACGCCCGATGGGAGAGCCGCCGCTTCGACGACGATCTGAACTCCCGCATCCTCGAACCCGCACTGACGCTGGACGCCCGCGTCGAACGCGCCTTCGGTCCGACTGCGGTCTGGATCGAGGCCCTGAACCTGACCGACGCCGATCTGGAAACCGCCGAGACCGGCACGGGCGTCGCCTCCTACGCCCCGCCCCGCACTCTGTGGGTCGGCGTGTCGCGCCGCTGGTGAGGCTTGCCGCCCGGCCGTCGGACGGGCATTCGGGAGCCGTGAACGAACTCGACCCCTTCGCCCCGACCCCCGACGCCCCCGCGGACGCCCGGCCCCCGCGCATCCTGATCCCCCGCGTGACCAGCGCGCCGGTTCCGCCGCCCCAGGGGCCGATGTACGACCTCGCCGACCAGGCCTTCGGCGCCGGCTGGCGGGCGCAGGTCGTCGTGCCCTCGACCGTGGCCCCGCCCGACCTGTTGGAGGCCTGCAAGGACGAACTGGCGAAGATGGAGGCGGTGTTCAGCCGTTGGTCCCCGGCCAGCGAGATCAGCCGCTTCAACGCCGCCCCGGCCGGGACGTGGGAACTGTCGGAGACCCTGTGGGACGCCCTGATGGCCGGACTGGATCTCGGCGACGACACCGCGGGCGCCTTCGACCCGACGATCGGCGCCCTGTCCGACCTGTGGGGCTTCGGCCCCGGCGGTCGCCGCCCTGTCCTGACCCCCACGCCCACGGACGCGGAGATCGCGGCGGCGGTCGAGGTCTCGGGCTGGACGAAGCTGCGTCTGAACCGCGCCGCCCGCGCCGCGGTCCAGCCCGGCGGCATGAAGCTGGACCTGTCCGGCCTCGCCAAGGGTCTGGCGCTTGAGCGCCTGTCGCGCCGCCTGACGGGCATGGGCGCGACCTCTCACGTGATCGACTTCGACGGCGACGTGAAGGCGCGCGGCATCCGCCCCGACGGGCGTCCGTGGTCCGTCGCCCTGCCGCCCTTTCCGGGCCCGGCGACCCGCCCGCTGGTCGTCGCCTGCCACGATCTGGCGGTCTCGACCGCCACGGTCTTCCGGAAGGGCTTCCGCCACGGTGGGCGGGTGATCTCCCACCTGATCGACGGCCGCTCCGGACGCGCCATCGACGTCGACACGGTTGGCGTCACCGTGCTCCATCCGAACGCCACCCGCGCCGACGCCCTGTCGACCGCCCTGATGGTCATGGGCCGTTACGAGGGCTTCGAATGGGCCGAGGCCATGAAGGTCGCCGCCGTCTTCACCAACGACGATCCCCGCGGCCGCACAGTCAAGCTGACCGCCGCGGCCGAGGCGATGGCGGGCGAAGGCTGATCGCTCAGCCTGCCGGCCGTCCGACCACCGCGTCCACGCTGCCCGTGGTGATCGGGTGGTACAGCGGCCGCGCCTTGGCATAGATGCGGGTCGCCAGCGCCCGGCCCCAGTCGCCTTCGGCCCACATCGTCGTGAACAGCGGCAGGACGAACTTGCGCCGGCCCATCGACAGCAGGAACTGCTCCGCGCTGACCGCCGCCGGCTCGTACCGGTGCGCCAGACCGATCTGCAGCCAGGCGAAACGCACCTCGGCGTTGCCTTCCTCCGACAGGTCCAGCGCCTCGTCCAGCGCCGCCAGTTGGGCGGCGGTCAGCCAGTCGGCGCCGGCCTGCAGACCCTCGGGCCGCCACGCCAGGAAGCGCTGGCGCTGCTGCGTGTTCCAGCCGTCCCACAGGGCGCGCGGCGGCGGCGCCCCGTCGACGAAGGTCGCCTTGGCCGCCGCGTCGACCGGCACGAAGGCGTCCGACGTCGGCGCGATCGCGTTCGACGGCAGGCCGGGTTGATAGATCCAGGCGTCCATCATCAGCTGGGCCTCCAGCTGCTGGTCGCCCTTGATCAGATGCGCGCGGATGTCCTCCAGGAACATCTCGGTCGTCATCGGCACGAAGGCGTTGCGTTCGAAATAGCCCTTCAGCCAGGCGTCGAAGCGCTCGCGGCCGACCACCCGCTCGATGGTGCGCAGGAAGAAGGCGCCCTTCTCATAGGCGACGTCCGTCATTCCCTCGTCCGGATCGCGGCCCTCCAGTTCAAGCTTCAGACGGGTGTCCGCCGGCGGCAGGTCGGCGATGGTGGCCTCCAGGCTCTGCCAGCCCAGCACCTGCTCCATCATGGCGCGTTCGGGGCCGTAGACGGCCTCCATGATCCGGTTCTCGAAATAGACGGTGAAGCCCTCGTTCAGCCAGAAGTCGTCCCAGGTCGCGTTGGTCACCAGATTGCCGGACCAGCTGTGCGCCAGCTCGTGCGCCACCAACGCCACCAGCGACCTGTCGCCCGCGATGATGGTCGGCGTGGCGAAGGTCAGCCGCGGGTTCTCCATCCCGCCGAACGGGAAGGACGGCGGCAGCACCAGCAGGTCGTAGCGGCCCCAGCGATAGGGGCCGTACAGCGCCTCGGCCACGTCCACCATCTCGGCGGTCGGGGCCAGCTCGTCATGGGCGGCGTGCAGGCGCGACGGCTCGGTCCAGACCCCGGTGCGCTCGTCGATGGCCTCGAAGGCGACGTCGCCGACGCCGAGCGCGATCAGATACGGCGGCACCGGGTTGGTCATGCGGAAGCGGTAGGCCGTGCGGCCGTCTCCGGCCGGTTCGCCGTCCGGCGTCAGCATCTCGGCGCTCATGACCGCCTTCAGCTCCGACGGCACGACGATGCGGGCCGACCAGGTCTGGCGGATGCCCGGGCTGTCCTGCGTCGGGATCCAGGTCCGGGTCAGGATCGCCTGCCCCTGACTGAACAAATACGGCTTCTGCCCGCCCGCCGTCTGCTGCGGCGTCAGCCATTGAAGGGCCGCCGCTTCGGGCCGGGTCGCGTAGGAAATGACCACCTTGCGGGTCTCGCCGGCGGCCAGCGGCGGCATGTCGACCGTCAAGGCGCTGCCGACGAACTCCTGCGCCGGGCCGATCCCGAAGGCCAGGTCGGCGCCCTGCGCGTCGCGCACCGCCCGCACGTCCAGGTCGCGCACGTCCAGGATCAGCTCGGTCGCGCCCGCCTGACCGACCACGTCCAGCGTCGCCGTTCCCGACAGCGACTTCGCGGCGAAGTCGGCGCTCAGGTCCAGATCGACGTGCGTCACGTGGGCGATCTCGGGCCGGGCGTACGAGTGGACGTCGCGCACCCACTGCACCGGCCGCGCGGGCTGCGTCGCCGGGGGGACCTCCGGCGTCGCGCCCGGCGTCATCGACGACAGCTGGGCGCAACCGGACACGGCGACGGCGCAGGCGCCGGCGAGCAGCAGGGATCGGACGGGCATGGGCGGAACTCCACGGGCATTGGGGCGCGGATCACGCCCCGCCACCGTCCGAAGGTCAAGACTCGGCCGTCCGCACGCTCGCGTGATGGGCCTGGAACAGCCGCCCGCGCTCGGCCCAGAACACGCAGGCCAGCGCCACCGCGCCGCACGTCGCGACGCCCAGGATCATCGGCGTCGCCGTGCCGGCGAACTGCTGGCCGATCAGGAAGCCGGCGATGGAGCCGAAGGTGGTCGAGATGAAGCCCTGCGCCGAGCTGGCCGTGCCGGCGATGTGGCCCATCTTCTCCATCGCCATGGCCCCGAAATTCCCCGCCACGAAGCCGAAGCAGAACATCGTCAGCCCTTGCAGCACGCCGAAGATCCAGATCGTTTCGTGCCCCGCCATCGAGATCAGGGCGTGGACCGCCGCCACCGTCGTGAACCCGATCAGGGCCCAGTGCGACAGCATCCGGCTCCCGAACCGCTCCACGAAGGTGGCGTTCAGCAGGCTGGCCGCCGCGATGCCCGAGGCGATGGCCGCGAACACCAGCGGAAACGCCGCCTCCGCGTCGAAGACGTGGGCGAACACCTGCTGCGACGAATTCAGGAAGCCGAACAGCGCCCCCGTGATCGCCGTCATGGCGAGGGTGTAGCCGACGGACTGCCGCTCGGTCAGCGCTTCGCGGAAGGCGCCGGCGATGCGCCCGACGCGGATCGGCAGCCGGTCCTCCGGCTTCAGCGTCTCCGGCAGCCGGATCGCCGCCCACAGCATCACCGCCGCGCCCGAGATCGCCAGCACGCCGAAGATCCACGGCCAGGGCGCCACCGTCAGGATCGCCGCCCCGACGCTGGGCGCGATGATCGGCACGCCCAGGAAGACGAGGAAGCTCAGGCTCATCACCCGCGCCATGGTCCGCCCCTCATAGCGGTCGCGCACGATCGACACCGCCAGCACCCGCAGCGACGCCGCGCCCAGCCCGCAGCCCAGCCGCGCGACGATCAGCATCTCGAACGTCTGCGCGAAGGCCGCCATCGCCGCGAAGGCGACGTACAGCCCCACCCCCAGCATCAGGATCGGCTTGCGCCCGTACCGGTCGGCCAGCGGCCCATAGACGATCTGCGCCACGCCGAAGCCCAGCAGATAGGCGGTGATGATCCACTGCCGGTCGTTCTCGCGCGCCACGCCCAGCGCCTCGCCGATGGCGGGCAGGGCCGGCAGCATGGCGTCGATCGCCAGCGCGTTCAGCGCCATCAGGAAGGCGACCAGCGCCACGAACTCGGGAAAGCCCGGCCCCTGCTTCGCAGGCGGGGAGGCGGAGGAGGCGTCGACGGTCATCCGGGCCAGATGCGGCCGCCCGTCGCGGTCCGCAACCTCCGGCGCCTGCAAAAAAGTCCGCCGGAAACGCGACGTGACCCGCTTGCGGCCAAGGCCGCGCGCGGTCACCTTCGGACCATGTCCGCGTCCGTCACCATCTATCACAACCCCGCCTGCGGCACGTCCGGCCGCGCCCTCGCCCTGATCCGTCAGGCCGGCGTGGAGCCCCGGGTCGTCGAGTACCTCCGGACCGGCTGGACCCGCCCGCAGCTGCAGGGCCTCCTCTCCGACATGGGCCTGACCGCGCGCGACGTCCTGCGCGTCAGCAACAGCCCGGCCGAAGAGATGGGCCTGACCGACCCCGCCGTCCCCGACGACGCCCTCATCGACGCCATGGTCGCCCACCCGATCCTCGTCAACCGCCCCATCGTCGTCACCCCCGCCGGAACGATCCTCGCCCGGCCCGAGGACAAGGTCCTGCCCCTGCTGGGCGGTCTGTGACCGGTCTCCCGCCGGAAGAGCTCTGGCGCGACCGGCCGGTTCCTCCGCCCGACGCCTGGCCCGCCGCCCGCGTCTTCGACCGCTCGCCCCTGTGCCGTCAGGCCGACTTCGAGACCCCCTGGTTCGCCTGGTGGACCGCCGGCCTCGGCGAGCGCCTGCGCTATCACCGCAAGCTGTGGGAGTTCGTCTTCGTCGCCCAGGCCCTGCACGAGCGGGGCCTGTTGCGCATGGGCGCCCGCGGCCTCGGCTTCGGCGTCGGCCACGAGCCTCTGCCCGCGTACTTCGCCGCCCGCGGCTGCCGCGTCGTCGCCACCGATCTCGACCCGGACGAGGCCGCCCGCATCGGCTGGACCGACACCGCCCAGCACGCCGCCGACCTCGCCCCGCTCCAGCGCCCCGACCTGTGCCCGCCCGACGTCCTGATCGACCGCGTCGCCTTCCGGGCCGCCGACATGAACGCCGTTCCGTCCGACCTGACCGGCTTCGACTTCTGCTGGTCCGCCTGCGCGCTGGAGCACCTCGGCTCCATCGCCGCCGGCCTCGACTTCATCGAGGCCTCGCTGAACGCCCTGCGCCCCGGCGGCGTCGCCGTGCACACCACCGAGTTCAACCTGACCTCCGACGAGGACACCGTCGACCATCAGGGCACGGTCCTGTTCCGCGCCCGCGACCTGCGCGCGCTCGCCGATCGCCTGACCGCCGCCGGCCACCGCGTCGCCCCGCTGGACCTGACCCCCGGCGACGCCCCGCTGGACCGCTTCCTCGACCTGCCCCCGTACCGCGCCGAGCCCCATCTGAAGCTGGCGCTGGAGGGCTACGAGACGACTTCCGTCGGCATCATCGTCACCCGGGCGTCCTGATCGGCTGGAGGCGGCTCGCCGCGCCGGCCGTCCGAACCCGTGAACAGGGCGCCCAAAAGCGCCAGAGCGCCCGCGGTCAGCGCGGCGCGATCAGCTCCAGCCCCGCGCCGTCCGCCTCGCCCGGCCGCCGCGTCACCACGTCCAGCCGCGCGTCCAGCTCCACCTCCTTCAGCGCCGCGTCCAGCAGCGCCGGCAGGGCCCCCGCGTCCTCCGGCGCCATCCGCACGTCCAGCAGGAAGCCCGGCAGGTCCGAATCCGCCCACCGCGCCAGCGCCAGCCACGCCCCCTTCACCTGCGGCGCGGCGCCCAGCGCCCGCGTCGCGCCCTCGACCAGCCCCTTCGGCGTCTCCTTCGGCACGGCCACGGCCACCGGCGCGCGCAGCCCCTCGGCCGGCGCCGTCATCCCCAGCAGCGTCCCGATCGCGGCCGAGCTCCACTTCACCCCGTGGCCGTGCCCGGGGTTCAGCACCGCGTCGCGCCCCATGACCGAGGTCAGCAGGTCCCGGCCCGGAAAGCTCACCGGCGTGGCGTCAGGCAGGGTCGCCGCCGCCCGCTCGCGCGCGGTGAACAGGGCCGTGGCCATCGACCCGTCCTGCGCCCGGCCGACCACCAGCGTCAGCGGATCGCCCTTCGGGTCCGCCCCCGCCGGCACGGCCGCCCACAGCTCGTGCTCCGGCACGGCCGCCTCGAACGCCTTGCGCTCGTCCGCCCCGCCCCCCGTCGCCGCCACCAGCAGGCGTTCCAGCTCGTTCAGCGGCGTGAAGTCGGCGGCGGTCATGGGCAGGGCTCCGGAGGTTCAGCCGCCCGTCCTAGCCCGTCCCCGTCTCCGGAGGAACCGACCAGTACCCGTTCTCCCTCAGCCACCGCTCCGCGTGGGCCCTCTGCTCGGCCTCCGCCTCTCCATAGCCCTCGCGGGTCAGCTGCGCCGGTTTGCCGCCCGTGAAATTCATCCACATGCCGAACGCCACCGCCACGCCGGATTCGTGCTGTTCCTGCACCTTCCGCATGCGCCAGAATTCGTCCTTGACCGGGTGCGGCGGGTCGCCGGGATTTCTCCACATCAGCTCTCCGGCATACTCCGAATCCAGCAGCGCCCGCCCCACGTCCTCCAGCGTATAGGTCGCCTCCGGCGGCACCGGCCCCGCGCCGCCGCCACCGCCCGGCCCGCTTTCCAGCCGCGACAGCGACGCCGCCAGCCGCGCCAGATCGGCCGCCTCGTCCAGCCGCCCGGCCGCCATGGCGTGCTCCACCCCCAACAGGGCCCGCCGCTTCAGCGCCGCGGGATCGCCCCCGGACTGTTCCCCGGGCAGGGGACTGGGCGACAGGGCCTCCGGCGGCCGCGGCTCGACCCGGTCGGTCTTGGTCCACCCCTGCTTCCACGCGCGGCGCCAGATGGCCCACTCGGTCACGTCATAGCGACGCGCCAGCTGCTTGGCCGAGGCCCCCGCCAGATAGCTCTCGCGGATCAGGGCCCAGGTCTCGGGCCCCCGGATCTTGTAGGGGCGTCGCTCCTTCATCCGCTTCGGATCGGTGCGGGCCAGAGGGCGCGCGTCGGGGGTCGGGGTTTCGGTCGGTTCGGTGTGCTCGGTCATGAGACCAAGCCTGACCCCGTCCGCGACCATGGTCGGCCGATTCCTGAAAGCTCAAGGAAATCAGAGGCGGCGCCGAAAATGAAGGGTGTCCAGCCGTCGCATGTCGCGGGTCAAAGCGGTGTCCACGGGAATGTCCAAGGAAGTGCAGTCAACACCCGTCCGCACTTCGACGCCGAAGCGCTCAGGTCCTCAGTGTCCGAAGCTCGGCGACGAAGCTCTCCAGCGTCACCAATTCCGGCTGCACGGAGTTGGGATACTTCGACAGCAGGGGAGCCGGGACCACCAGCTTCACGTTCGCGGTCCGCATCTCGGCGTACTGGGTTTCCGAAACGCCCTCCTGCAGCGTCAGCAGATGTTTGGTGCCGATCCGATCCGCCTCGTTCAAAATTTGGCGCCACCGATCCCTAGCGGTCGTCTTCGCAGCCAACATCCTCAGCCGGCCTGGGGGGTAGGCGGGGTCCTCGTATGCCGCTTTCGAGGGAAAGACGAAGTCTGGGCGCTTACCCCCTTCGACCGCGGCGCCATGGCTGAAGTCGACGCCTTCGATCAGGCCCTGCTCGACGAAGATTTCTCTCGTCTGAAGTTCAAGCGAGCGGCCGGACCGGGACTTCCGACGCTGCAGGATGGTTTGAGACAGCGCCAAGAACTGGTTCAGATCGCTGAAGCCCGCCACCACCCTGGGCCCTTCCAGCGCCTGCTCCACCGCTTTGAAGATCTCGAACTCGCACTCGCGACGGCGGATCAGCCGGACGTCCGCAGACTCGCTCTGAAGCGGTCTCAGCTCCACGGCCTTTCGAACGATCTCCGACGCGGACGGAAACGCTCCCAACCACGCTGGCGGCATTTGTGGCGGCTTAAGCTGACAGGACGCGACCGTTCCTGCGCCGAACAGATTGATCGGGTCTCCAGGACGCCAGATCAGATGGGTTCCGGGATCAATGGGGCCGAGAACGTCTTCGAGAACTTCGTCTTCGTAACCGTTCTCGTCGGTGACCCAGACGTGAAGCGCCTTGGTTTCGCCTGAAGCGCCGCCCTCGAACACGAAGACGGCCAAGGCGCCGGTGCTTTTCGGATCGAGCATTGCCGAGCCCAACCCGCCCCAGCCCGTCACCCGCGTTTCGTTTCGGGTCTTCCCGAAAAGCTGACCGTTGTACCAGATGGCGCTCACGGTCCGGACGTCGGCATGAGAGTCTACGAAGGCATCCAGCGCGACTCGCGGGTTCTCCTCCGCGTTCTTGTTCAAGCCGGGCAAAACGCTGAAAAGAAGGGTCTTGGGGATGTACGGCCCGGCCTGATGCCCCCTCGTCTGCTGCGTGTCGTTCGCCGAAAGCCTCTTGGCGAACCAGATGTTCTCCGGTTGCGCATAATGCGCGATCCAGTCAGGCAGGCTCGTCACTGGCATCGTCGCGCCCCCGCACCGTCAGCTCCGGCGAGTCCGTCGGCAGCCATGCCGACAGCGTGTCGATGGCCTCGTCGAAATTCAACCGGGTCCGGCCTTTCAACGCGCATTCCCAAACTGTGGCGACCCGCCAGCCATCGATCCGCAGGCGCTCATGCGCGGTGGCGTCCACTTGCTGATTTCGAGCGATCTTGCCGAGCCAGAAGTCCGTCCTCGTGGTCGGCTTCTTAAACAGATGGCACTCGTGCCCGTGCCAGAAGCAGCCGTGCACGAAGATCACGGCCCGGTATTTCGGAAGGCATATGTCCGGCTTGCCCGGCAAGTCGCAGTGCAGCCGATAACGAAAGCCGCGCGCATGCAGCGCCTTGCGGATCATCAGTTCCGGCTTGGTGTTCTTGCCCCGGATGCCGGACATCATCCGGCTGCGCGTGGCCGAGTCTACGACGTCAGCCAAGCCCGGCCTTCGGCCGCTTCTCCAGCGCCGCGAACAGGTGCGGCTTCATGTGCTCGGCGACGGCTTTCACGGCCGGCACCACAACAGAATTCCCGAACTGGCGATAGGCCTGGGTGTCCGAGACCGGAATGACGAACTCGGCGCCGCGCGGCGTGTCGAATCCCATCAGGCGGGCGCATTCCCGCGGCGTCAGGCGGCGCGGCGGTTTGCCGTCCTCCTGTTTCACCAGGATCTCCGACCCGTCCTTGTAATAGCGGGCCGACAGGGTGCGGGCCACGTCGTCCGGCCCGACCAGACCGAAGCCGAAGCCGTTGCCGGCGGCCTGGTGCTTCTCCTTGTACCGCTGGAGATAGTTCCAGAGGTGGTCCGTCAGCGTGTACTTGTCCGCCACGCGGCCGGAGTTTCCGACGGTGTATTTCTGATCCGGGATTTCGGACTCGTCGCCTTCGCGGTGCAGGATCTCGACCAGCCTCGGCGCGGCCTGCGGCATCGTCATCGCATCGAAGCGGAAGCCCTGATCCTCGCGGAAGCCGACGATGAAGATCCGCTCGCGGTGCTGGGGCGTCCAGTGTCGTCCATCGATGATGCGGAAGTCGATGGTGTAGCCCAGCTCCTCCGTCAGCACGTCCTTGATGGTCTGGAAGGTGCGCCCCTTGTCGTGGCTGACCAGGTTACGAACGTTCTCCAGCAAGAAGGCCGCCGGCCGATGATGCGCGATGATCCGCGCAACGTCGAAGAACAGCGTCCCCTGCGTCGCGTCGGCGAAGCCGTGCGCCCGGCCCAAGGCGTTCTTCTTGGATACCCCGGCGATGGAGAACGGCTGGCACGGGAAGCCCGCCAGCAGCACGTCGTGCGCCGGAATGTCCGTCACCGCCACCTTGGTGATGTCGCCGTTGATCTCGTGATCGTCGTCCCGAAAATTCGCGCGATACGTCTGCTGGCTGTACTTGTCCCACTCCGACGTGAAGACGCACTTGCCTCCAATCGCCTCGAACCCGCGGCGCAGCCCGCCGATCCCGGCGAACAGGTCGATGAAGGTGAAGTCGGCTTGGGCCGGCGCTCCGCCCTCGACCACGCGCAACTTCGGCTGTGGGGAAATGACGTCCGCGGCGTCGGGAGCGTCGATGTAGCCCGCCGCCACGGCAAGGTCCGCCACGGCCTTCCCCGCCTGCTTCACCATCTGCGCGTACTCCGACACGGCCGAATCCCGTGCTGCTTCAGCCTGACAGGTTGTGGCGATTCAGCCAGGAGAACAAGCAGGGAACAATCAGGACTGGCCGCCCCTCAATCCTCGTCCATCTTCAGCGCTGCGATGAACGCTTCCTGCGGGATCTCGACCTTGCCGAACTGGCGCATGCGCTTCTTGCCGGCCTTCTGCTTCTCCAGCAGCTTCTTCTTCCGCGTGGCGTCGCCGCCGTAGCACTTGGACGTGACGTCCTTGCGCAGGGCGCGGACGGTCTCGCGGGCGATGATCTTGCCGCCGATCGCCGCCTGGATCGGGATCTGGAACATGTGCGGCGGGATCAGCTCCTTCATCTTCTCGACCATGCCGCGGCCGCGGGTCTCGGCCCGGCCGCGGTGGACCAGCATGCTCAGCGCGTCGACCGGCTCGCCGTTGACCAGAATGCTCATCTTCACCAGGTCGCCGGGTTTGTAGTCCGTCAGCTCGTAGTCGAAGCTGGCGTAGCCCTTCGAGATGGACTTCAGCCGGTCGTAGAAGTCGAACACCACCTCGTTCAGCGGCAGCTCATAGACCACCAGGGCGCGCGTGCCGACGTAGCTGAGCTCCTTCTGCTCGCCGCGGCGGTCCTGACACAGCTTGATGACCCCGCCCAGATACTCGTCGGGGGTCAGGATGGTGGCCTTGATCCACGGTTCGTGGATCTCGAGGATCTGCATCACGTCGGGCAGGTCGGCCGGGTTGTGCAGGTCGATGGTCGTGCCGTCGCGCTGCTTGATCTTGTAGACGACCGACGGGGCGGTCGCGATCAGGTCGAGGTTGAACTCGCGGCTCAGGCGCTCCTGGATGATCTCCAGATGCAGCAGGCCCAGGAAGCCGCAGCGGAAGCCGAAGCCCAGGGCGGCGCTGGATTCCATCTCATAGGTGAAGCTGGCGTCGTTCAGCCGCAGGCGGGCGATGGCGGCGCGCAGGTCCTCGAAGTCGGCGGCGTCGACCGGGAACAGGCCGCAGAAGACCACCGACTGGACCTCCTTGAAGCCCTTCAGCGGTTCGGCCGTCGGCTTCTTCTCGTCGGTGATGGTGTCGCCGACGGCGGCGTGGGCGACCTCCTTGATCTGGGCGGTGATGAAGCCGACCTCGCCGGCCGACAGGCTGTCGACCGGGGTGTTCTTGGGCAGGAAGACGCCGACGCGATCGACCAGATGGGTCGTGCCGTTCTGCATGAATTTGACCCGCTGACCGGCGCGCAGGACGCCGTCGAAGACGCGCACCAGCAGGACCACGCCCAGGTAGGGGTCGTACCAGGCGTCGACCAGCATGGCCTTCAGCGGCGCCTCCGGGTCGCCCCTGGGCGCCGGCAGGCGGGTGACGATGGCCTCCAGCACCTCCTCGATGCCGATCCCGGACTTGGCGCTGCACATCACGGCGTCGCTGGCGTCGATGCCGATGACCTCCTCGATCTGGGCGCGCACGCGCTCCGGCTCGGCCGCCGGGAGGTCGATCTTGTTCAGGACCGGCACGATCTCGTGGTCGTTCTCGATGGCCTGATAGACGTTGGCCAGCGTCTGCGCCTCAACGCCCTGACTGGCGTCCACCACCAGCAGGCTGCCCTCGCACGCCGCCAGGCTGCGGCTGACCTCGTAGGCGAAGTCCACGTGCCCCGGCGTGTCCATCAGATTCAAAACGTAATCGAGCCCGTCCTTCGCCCGATAGTTCAGACGCACCGTCTGCGCCTTGATCGTGATCCCCCGCTCTTGCTCTATCTCCATAGAATCAAGAACCTGGCTCGTCATCTCGCGCGCGGTCAGCCCGCCCGTCGTCTGGATCAGGCGGTCGGAGAGCGTCGACTTCCCGTGGTCGATGTGGGCGACCACGGAGAAGTTGCGGATGCGGTCTATGGGCGTCTTGGGGCTCGTCATTGCCGGGCGCGGTTAGCATGTGCGTCGGCCGGACGCCACGTCGCGCCGCCGGACGCGTCATGCGCTGCAACATTACTTTAGCGTAACGGCGTCGCGTCCCCCTTGGGGGATGGGCGGGAAACCTGTATGGAACCGCTTGTCAACGACGGTGGACCTCCCCGCCCACCGTCCTCCCAGAACTTGAGGTGTCTCGTGAAGATTGCGCGTCGATTGGGCGTCGTGGCCGTCGGGCTTGCGATGCTGGGCGTTCTGGCCGCGTGCGGCGGTCACGGCGACGAGGGCGCGGCCAAGGCCGACGAGACCCGGGGCCGGCAGACGGTCACGGCCGCGACCGTGCGGCTGGTCAACCTGCCGCGCGTCCTGACGGCGTCAGGCAGCGTGTCGGCGTGGGAGGAGGTGCCTGTGGGCGCCGAGACCGGCGGCCTGGTGGCCACGGCCGTCTACGTCGACGAGGGCGCCTACGTCCGCCAGGGCCAGCCGCTGGTTCAGTTGAACGACAGCGTCCTGCGCGCCCAGGTCCGCCAGCAGGAGGCCCAGGTCGCCACCGCCCGCGCCAATCTGGCCCGTGACGAGGCCGCCCTCGCCCGGGCGCAGGAGCTGAAGGAGCGGGGCTACCTCTCGCAGGCCTCGCTGGACACGGCGACGGCCAACCAGCGCGCCGCCGCCGCCGCCCTGCAGTCCGCCGAGGCGTCGCTTTCGGAATCCCGCACGCGCCTGTCGCAGACCGTCATCCGCGCGCCCGTCTCGGGCCGAATCATCAGCCGCAGCGTCACCCGCGGCCAGATCGTCCAGGCCGGAACGGAGCTGTTCCGCATGGTGCGCGACGGCCGTCTGGAGCTGGACGCCCAGGTGCCGGAGGCCGACCTGCCGCTGGTCCGCGCCGGCCAGACGGCCAGCATCGTCTCGGAAGAGGCGGGCGCCGTGGTGGGCACCGTCCGCATCGTGACGCCCGAAGTCGATCCGCAGACGCGCCTCGGCGTCGCGCGCGTGGCCCTGCCGGGGAGCGCCGCGCTGCGACCCGGCATGTTCGCCCGCGCCGAGATCAACGTCGGCGCCCAGCCGGCCTTCGTGGTGCCGTCCAGCTCGATCGTCTACCGGGAAGGCAAGGCGGGGGTTTATGTGATCGGGGCCAACAACGCCGTCGCCTTCCGAGCGGTCACCACCGGAGCCCGTCAGGGCGAGGATCTGGCCGTCACCGGCCTGCGCGCCGGCGAGCGCGTGGTGGTGGCGGGGGCCGGCTTCCTCGGCGACGGAGACCAGGTGACCATCGGAACGGCCCGTCCGGCCGCGGCCGCCACTCCGGCCAAGAAGGCCGCCAACTGATGAATTTCAACAACATCTCTTCCTGGTCGATCCGGAATCCCATCCCGATCGTCCTGATGTTCGTGGTCCTGACGATCGCGGGTATAGGCAGCTACTTCAACCTGCGGACCAACAACTTCCCTGACGTCGACCTGCCGGTCGTGGCCGTCACCATCGTCCAGGCCGGCGCCTCGCCGACCGAGATGGAGACCCAGGTCACAAGGATGATCGAGGACTCGGTCGCCGGCCTCGGCCAGGTGCGCCACATCACCTCGGTGGTGAACGAAGGCGTCTCGACCACGTCGATCGAGTTCCAGCTGGGCGTCGATCTGGAGAAGGTCACCAACGACGTCCGCAACGCCGTAAGCCGCATCCGCCAACAACTGCCGGCGGACGTGCAGGAGCCGATCGTCCAGCGCATCGAGTTCACCGCGATCCCCTTCGCCAACTTCGTGGTCCGGGCGCCGGGCATGAGTCCGGAGGAACTGAGCTGGTTCGTCGACGACACCGTGTCCAAGCGCCTGCTGGCCATCCGCGGCATCAGCCAGGTCAGCCGGGACGGCGGCGTGAGCCGTGAGATCCGGATCAAGCTGGACCCGGCCCGTCTCGAGGCCTTCGGCGTGACCGCTTCGGCGGTGTCGAACCAGCTGCGCGCCCAGAACATCAACCTGCCGGGCGGGCGCGGCGAGGTCGGCGGCACGGAGCAGGCGATCCGCACGGTGGGCTCGGCCCAGTCGGTCGAGCAGTTGCGAGAGACCCTGATCCCGGTGGCCGGCCGCACCGTGCGGCTGGGCGACCTGGGCGAGGTCACGGACGAGTGGTCCGAGCAACGCGGCCGCGCCCGTTTCAACGGCCAGGAGGTCGTGGGCTTCGGCGTCTCGCGCGCCATCGGCTCGTCCGAGGTGGACGTCTATGAGCGGGCCAAGGCCGAGCTGGAGAAGCTGGACGCCGAACGGGACGACATCACCGTCGAGGAGGTGGCCAACACCACCCAGGACGTCATCAACAACTTCCACGCCTCGGTCGAGACCCTGCTGCTGGGAGCCCTGCTGGCGGTCGCGGTCGTGTTCATCTTCCTGCGCGACTGGCGGGCGACGATCATCTGCGCCTGCGCCATCCCCCTGTCCCTGATCCCGACCTTCTGGATCATGGACCTGACCAACCAGTCGCTGAACGTGGTGACGCTGCTGGCCATCTCCCTGACCATCGGGGTTCTGGTCGACGACGCGATCGTGGAGATCGAGAACATCGTCCGGCACATCCGCGACGGGAAGGCGCCCTATCCCGCGGCCATAGAGGCGGCGGACGAGATCGGCCTGGCCGTGGTCGCCACGACGGCCACCCTGATCGCCGTCTTCGCCCCGACCGGCTTCATGCCGGGCGTCGTCGGCCAGTTCTTCAAGAGCTTCGCCATCGCGGCCTGCGTCAGCGTCTTCTTCTCGCTGGTCGTGGCGCGGACCCTGACCCCGCTGATGGGCGCCTATCTGCTGAAGCGCGACCAGGGCAAGGAGCATGGCGACCCGTTCTGGATGGGACCGTACCTGCGCGCCCTGCGCTGGACCCAGGGCACGTCGGCGTCGAAGGACCTGATCGAGGACCGCGCAGCCCGTCGCGGCGGCTGGATCCGGCGGAAGCTGCTGTGGCGCGTCTACGACCATCGCATCTGGGTTCTGGGCATGGGGACGGTGTTCTTCGTCTTCTCCATCTTCCTCGCCACGCGGATTCCGGGGGAGTTCATCCCGGTCGAGGACATCTCGCGCTCCACGGTGACGGTGCAAATGGCCCCCGGAACGACTCTGGAGGAGACGGACGAGGCGGTGGCGCGCATCACCGACGAACTGATGGAGCAGCCCGAGGTCCGCTCGGTCTATTCCTCGATCGGCTCGGCCACGGTCAGCTTCGGCCCGGGCGGCGGCGGCGGCGCGGGCGAGGTCCGCAAGGCCAACATGACGGTCAACCTCACCAAGCGGGCCGACCGGTCGCTGACCCAGCAGGAGTTCGAGCGCAAGATGGGCCCGATCCTGGCGCAGGTGCCGGGCGCACGCATCCAGTTCGGCGTGGCCGGCGGCGGCTCGGGCATGCTGACCATCGCCTTGGTCGGCGACGACGCCTCGGTTCTTGAGCCGGCCGCCGCGCGGGTGGAACGGGAGATGCGCGGCATCGACGGCATCTCCAACGTCATCTCCTCCTCGTCCCTGGTGCGGCCCGAGATCCTGATCACGCCCAAGGCGGACGTCGCGGCCCTGCAGGGGGTGTCCTCGGCGGACATCAGCCAGGTGGCGCGCGTGGCCACCCTGGGCGACGCCGACCAGCTGCTGCCCAAATTCAATCTGGGCGACCGTCAGGTGCCGATCCGCGTCATGCTGCGCGAGGACGCCCGTCAGGATCTGGGCGTTCTCCAGAATCTGAAGGTGCCGACCGCCTCGGGCGCCGTCGTGCCCCTGTCGGCCGTGGCGGACATCAGCTTCGGCGCCGGTCCGAACCAGATCGACCGTCTGGACCGCCGGCGCGTGGCCAACATCACGGCCGAACTGACGGACCTGACGCTCACCCAGGCGACGACCGCGATCGACGCCCTGCCCTCGATGCAGAACCTCCCCGACGGCGTGGCCAAGCAACCCTCGGGCGACGAGGAGAGCTTCCAGGAGCTGGGCATGGGCTTCATGTTCGCCATCGTGACCGGCATCCTTCTGATGTACGTCGTGCTGGTGCTGCTGTTCGGCAGCTTTTTCCACCCGATCACCATCCTGGCGGCGCTGCCGGTGTCGTTCGGCGGGGCCTTCTTCGCCCTGCTGATCACCGGCAAGTCGATGTCCATGCCCGCCCTGATCGGCATCATCATGCTGACCGGCATCGCGGCGAAGAACTCCATCCTTCTGGTGGATTACGCCATCATGGCGATGAAGGGCGGCATGACGCGCGACGAGGCCCTGATCGACGCCGCCCACAAGCGGGCGCGGCCGATCATCATGACCACCTTCGCCATGGGTCTGGGCATGCTGCCCATCGCCCTGGCCTTCGGCGAAGGCACGGCCTTCCGCAGCCCCATGGCAATCGCGGTGATCGGCGGCCTGATCACCTCGACGGCCCTGTCGCTGCTGTTCGTGCCGGTGGTGTTCTCGGTGATCGACGGACTGAAGGGCCGCATCACCCGCTACGGCGGCCGGCTGTTCCACGCGCAGCGCGAGGGCGAGCCGAAGGAGCGCCCGGCGGAGTGATCGCCGCGCCTCTGCAGGACTGAGGGCCGCCTCCCGTCGGGACGCGGCCCTTTTCCCTGGGGTGGGCGCGGCCGGTGGTGCGTTCCCCTGCCCTTCAGGCCGACGCGCGGGTCGTCCGCATCCCGTCCCGCCCCCTGCCGGAGAACGCAAAAGAAGACCGGCCGGGGATCGCTCCCCGGCCGGTCGTTCTCAGGTCCGGCGTCCGCCGATCAGTAGCGGTAGCGCAGCGTCAGGCCGTAGGTCCGCGGCGCGCCGTTGAAGGCGTTGTAGGTCTGGCTGTCCAGCGCCGGGTTGTAGAAGGTGCCGTTCGGCTGGACCGTCGACTGGAAGGCGGAGCCCTGCAGGAAGGCGTTGTACGCCACCTGGATGTACTCCTCGTCGGTCAGGTTCTGGACCCAGCCTTCGACCGTCCAGCGCTCGTCCTCGGTGCCGAGGCTGATGCGGCCGTTCAGCATGGTGAAGGCGTCCTGCGCCTTGTAGGGCAGCAGGTCCGACCCGGTGTTGTAGTCGCTCATGTACTTGGCCGAGAGGGAGAAGCCGCCGCGCAGGCCGCCGCCCAGGCTGCGGTCGAAGGTGACCGAGGCCGAGCCCGACCATTCCGGAGCGAACGAGGCCGTCGCGCCGGGCAGCAGCGACAGCTGCGGGAAGTTGCCCGGGTTGGCCAGGTCGGCGGCGGTGAAGTCGCCGTACTTGGTCTCGGTGTAGGTCACGCCGCCGGAGAAGCTCAGGCCCTCCACCGGGGTGAACCAGACGAAGTCCGCGTCCACGCCGCGCGAGGTCAGCTCGGGGATCGATTCGACCACGAACGACGTGCCCAGGAAGGTGTTCAGCTGGAAGTCTTCGAAGGTCTGGTCGAAGTAGGTGACGTTCAGCAGCAGGGTGCGGTCCAGAAGCGTCAGCTTCGCGCCGAGCTCATAGCTGTCCACGACTTCCGACGGGAACAGCAGCGAGGCGTTCGGGGTGATGCCCGTCTGCACGCGGTCCAGGTTGTAACCGAACGACTTGTAGCCGCGGGCGTAGGACCCGTAGACCATCGCTTCCGGCGAGATGCGGAACGAGGCCTTGACCGTTCCGGACAGTTCGCCGTCGCTCTCCGACTCCGCGACGGGACGGTTGTCGTAGAAGGGGTTCGACCACGGCAGGCACAGGCGGCCCAGGATCAGCGGGGCGTTGGCCGGGCCGACCGCGCCGGCGATGGCGGCCTGGTTGGCCAGACCCGCGGCGCAGGTCAGGCCGGCCTGGTCGGTGCCGTTGGTCTGCAGGCCCGTCAGGCTCTTGTCGTCGTAGGTGTAGCGCAGGCCCAGGGTCAGATCGAGCTGCTCGGTCACCGAGAAGGTGTTGTTCGTGAAGATGGCGAACGAGTCCGAGCGCTGGTCGTAGACGTCCTCGATCGACTGACCGGGCAGGAAGGTCGGGCCGCCGCCGAACACCGCGCCGCCCGTGCCGAGGCAGGCCTGAAGCTGCGGCGTGGTCTGGGCCGTGCGGGTGAAGCAGGGGATGATCGACGGGCTGACCGGGACGAGCGGGTTGGCCGCGTTCAGGGCCGCCGAGAGCTGGAAGGACAGAACCGGGGCATAGTCCGCGCCGAGGTAGAAGCTGTCGGTCCGGCCGATGTCCTCACGTGTGGCGAACACGCCGACCAGCCAGTCCAGACGGTCGGTGGCGCCGGCCAACCGGACTTCCTGGGTCAGGTTCTCGACGGTGAAGCCGAAGTCGCCGTCCTGCAGTCGGTAGGCGATGTCGGCGCCGGTGAAGTCGGCGTCCTGACCGTTGACGAAGCTCCAGTCGCGCCACGAGGTGATCGAGGTCAGGGTCGCGCCGCCGAACAGCGACGGCATGTCGATGTTGGCTTCCAGCGAGACGCCGCGATCCTCGACTTCCTGACCGGTCTCGCGGTTGGCGTAGGCCGTGCGGGAGAACGGCAGCATGCCGAAGCCGGGGGCCGGCGGACGCTGGCCGGTGCCGACCGACGTGGCGTCGATGAACGGATAGGTCGGCCCGGTGCGGACCTGGGTGCCGACGCAGCAGTATTCGTCGCGCTTCGAATAGTCCGCGATGAAGCGGATCGAGGTGTTGTCGTTGGGGAGCCACAGCAGCTGGCCGCGGACCGTGCCGAAGTCCTGGTTGTTGTCGTCCGTCTGCGGACGCGGGCCGTCGCCGACGTCGATGTTCATGAAGCCGTCGCGCAGGCGGCGGCCGGCGTAGAGGCGGAAGGCCAGCGAGTCGCTGATCGGGCCCGAGACCGAGCCCGAGACCGCGCGGGCGTTATAGTTGCCGATCGTGGCGTCGAAGTTGAACTCCGGCGTGAACGAGGGCTGTTCGGTGATGATGTTGATCACGCCGGCCGAGGTGTTCTTGCCGAACAGGGTGCCCTGCGGGCCCTTCAGGACCTCGATGCGCTGCAGTTCGCCCAGATCGCCGAAGCCGACCGAGTTGCGCGAGCGGTAGACGCCGTCGATCACGACGCCGACCGAGCTTTCCAGACCGGGGTTGTCGCCGACGGTGCCGACGCCGCGGATGCGGGCGGTGGTCGAGGCCTCGGAGGCGGTCGACGTCACGGTCAGGCCCGGGGTCAGGATCTGCAGGTCCTTGATGTCGCTGACGCCGGCGTTCTCGAGCGTCTCCTGCGACAGGGTCGTGACCACGATCGGCACGTCCTGCAGGCTCTGTTCCCGCTTCTGGGCGGTGACGATGATGTCGTCGACGCGCGTGACTTCCTGCTCCTGGGCGGCGGCGACGCCGGCGGCCCCGAAGACGGCCGCGCCGACGACGGCGGCGGACACGGTGGTGCGAAGAATGTGGTTCAGACGCATGTCTATCCCGGCTCCTAGAGCCCGGCCGGAAGCGGCCGGAGCGTTCCCAATCCCAATGACCCCGTCCTTCTTGGCGTGACGGCGATCGCCAACATCCGGGGTAATCCAACCGGTGTCGCGCGACAAGGATAACGCCACGTTACGGGCGCGCGCACGCCGCACGGAAGCCGGGACTGTGACAAGAAAGCGACGGAAACCGCTGACGCAGGGTCAATATTCGTGCGTCAGTCGCCAGTATTCGCCCGAGCCACGGCCAATTCCTTGCGCCGGAGTGCGGCGAGCGACAGGATCACGCCGCCGACCACGGCGGACAGGATAGACCCGCCCAGCACGCCCAGCTTGACCTCGACCTGTTCCGGCGAGTCGATGGCCCCGGGGAAGGCGAGGGCCCCGATGAACAGGCTCATGGTGAAGCCGACGCCGCAAAGCAGGCTGACCCCATAGACTTCGGGCCACGTGGCCCCGGTGGGCTTCGTTCCCACCTTCAGAGCCGAGGCCAGCCAGGCCATGGCCAGCACCCCGGCCTGCTTGCCGACGAACAGCCCCAGGGCGATGCCGATCACCAGCGGAGCGGCCAACTGGTCCAGCCCGATGCCCGCGAAGCTGACGCCCGCCTTGGCGAAGGCGAAGACGGGCAGGATGACGTAGGCGACGTAGGGGTGCAGGTCGTGCATGGCCTCCTTCAGGGGCGCCTGGCCGTCCTTACGCTCCCGGAGGGGAACGATGGCGGCGAAGGCCACGGCCGTCAGCGACGTCGACAGGCCCGCCTCCACCGTGAGCCACCAGGTCAGGCCGAAGCCCAGCACCCAGAACGGCGACGGGATCTTGCGCCATTGCGCGAAGGCGGCCCCCACCGCCAACAGGCCGGCGACCCAGATCAGATGGCCCCACACCACGCCCTCGGAGAAGAGCACCGCGATCAGGGCGATCGCCCCGAGATCGTCGACGATCGCGAGCGTCAGAAGGAAGACACGCAAGGACGACGGCAGGGTTCTGGCGAAGACGGCGAAGACGGCGAGGGCGAAGGCGATGTCCGTGGCCAGCGGGATCGGCCATCCCTGCGTGGGGCCTCCCAGAGGGGCCACGACCGCCAGATAGACCAGGCCCGGCGCGATCATGCCGCCGAGTGCCGCCAGGACCGGCGTGGCCAGCTTCTTCGGGTCGCTCAGTTCCCCCCGCATGATTTCGTATTTGATCTCCAGCCCCACCACGAGGAAGAAGATCGCCATCAGGCCTTCCTTGATCCATTCGGAGACGGACATCTCGAGGATCGCCGGGCCGATCTGCAGGACGTGCTCGCCCTTCAGGAAGCCGAAATAGTCCGCCGCGAACGGCGAGTTCGCCAAGGTCAGGCCGATCAGGGCGGCGACGCCCAGAACGGCGCCCGAGCCGGCCTCGGTCTTGAGGAATTCAAGGGTCAGTCTGCGCGCCATGGCGGCCTCCGGGATCACGAAAGGTCGAGGCGCCAGGTTATCGACGGGCGCCGGACCGGGTTCGCCCCGGAACGCGGGCGCCGGCCTGGCCCGCGCGAACGGCGGCGGGCCTGATCTCTGCCCCCGTTCATACCCGGCGAGGCGGCGGGTTCAAGCCGCCGCGGTTGCCTTCGCGCGCCGACGGCCGCATCTGCCCCCCATGCCCGTCGCCCGCGTCTACAGCCCGGAACCCCGCTTCTTCGACCTGGGAGAGGACTATGGCGACGCCGTCCGGGCGGCGGAGTTTCCGCAGGCGCTGCTGCGCTTCCGCAACGACCGCGCCGCCGCCGAAGTCGGACTAGAGACGCTGACCGGCCCCGAATGGATCGACCACTTCGGCCGTTTCGCCCCCCTGCCGGGCCAGCCCGGACCCGTGGCCATGCGCTATCACGGTCATCAGTTCCGCACCTACAATCCCGACCTCGGCGACGGCCGAGGCTTCCTGGCGGCGCAGATGCGGGACGCCGGGGGCCGCCTGGTGGATCTCGGCACGAAGGGCTCGGGACGGACTCCGTGGTCTCGCGGAGCGGACGGGCGGCTCACGCTCAAGGGCGGCGTGCGCGAGGTGCTGGCGGCGGAGATGCTGCAGAGACTGGGGGTGCCGACCAGCCGGGCGCTCAGCCTGATCGAGACCGGCGAGGCTCTGGAGCGTGGCGACGAGCCCTCGCCCACCCGCTCCGCCGTGCTCGTGCGACTGTCGCACAGTCATATCCGCTTCGGCACCTTCCAGCGGGCGGCGTATCTGGGGCGCAAGGACCAGCTTGAGATCCTGCTGGAGCACGCCCGATCGCTGTACCATCCCCACGTCGCGCCGGGCGACGCCGCCGGATTTCTTGCGGAGGTGGTCGACGCCTCGGCCCGTCTGGCGGCGCGCTGGATCGCGGCCGGTTTCGTTCACGGCGTGCTGAACACGGACAATCTGAACGTCACGGGGGAGAGCTTCGACTACGGACCGTGGCGGTTCCTGCCGCACTACGAGCCGGGCTTCACCGCCGCCTACTTCGACCAGTTCGGTCTCTATGCCTTCGCCCGCCAGCCGGAGGCCGTCTTCTGGGCCCTGACCCAGCTGGGCGGCGCTTTGAAGCCCATAGACGACGCCGATGCCCTGACTTCGGCGCTCAACGGCTTCGGACCCGCCTACATCCGGCATCTGCGCGCCGCGTTTCTGGAGCGGCTGGGCGTCCTCAGCCTCGGCGAGGCGGCGGACCAGCGTCTGCTGGACGCCGCGCTGGCCCTGCTGCGCGAAGGCGGGGCGGCCCTGCGGTGGGAGCCGCTGTTCCACGACTGGTTCGCCGGCTTCGCCTCCTCCGCCCGCGCGCTGTCCGGGCCGCGCGCGAAGCTCTACCAGGGCGAGACGTTCGACGCCTTCCGCTTCGCCCTGTTCGAGCACGAACCGGATCGCCCCGAGCGGCTGGAGGCGTCCCGGTTCGCCCGCGCCGAGCCGGAAGAACTGCTGATCGACGAGGTGGAGGCCATCTGGGCGGCCATCGATTCCGGGGACGACTGGGCCCCGTTCGAGGCGAAGATCGCCCGGATACGCGCCGACTGACGGACTGCTGACGGCGCCTTGGCAGCAGCGGCCGACTAGCATGATCGCCGTCGCCGCACCCTGCGGCTTCGGCAACGCTTCCTTACGGATTGTTATGCATACCGTCACGCTTCGGCCCCGGTGCTCATGCAGAAAGCGATCACGGATGGTTACGCTGAAGCTTCTCGCCCTTGCGGGGCTGATGCGGCGATCCGACATCGCATCTGTTACCAATAAGAACCGGAGCGCCCCTCCCCGGGCGACTTTGACAATGAGCTCTCAGGCCCTTTCCCCGTCGCAGGTCCGCCTGCGCGCAAGCTATCGCAACCTGACCCTGTGGACCCTGCAGGGCTGGCTTTCCATGTTCTTCCTTGCCGCGGGCTGGGCCAAGGCGACCGAACCCCTGCCGACCCTCGTCGAGCTGATGGGCTGGCCGGCCCTGGTTCCGCTCGAGATGGTTCAGGGCCTGGGTCTCGCCGAGATCGTCCTCGCCGTCCTGCTGCTGGCGCCCCTGGCCTCCTGGCAGTGGGGCAGGCCGCTGATGGTCACCGCCGCCGGGGGCCTGCTGGCCCTGCAGACGGTCATGCTGGGCGTGCACGCCGCGGCGCTGGACGTCGTCCCGGCCTTCACCAACCTCGGCCTGATCGCCGTCACCGCGCCGGTCCTGTGGATGCGGGCCCGCGAAGTCCGCTGATCCGGCACCGGTCGGAGCAGAACTTCACCTGATCCCAATCGCGCGCCCACTTGCGGCGCCAGGCGAACGACCTGCCGCAGACGACGCAGATCTTCTGCGGCAGGTCGGCCTTTCGCGTGCCGACGTCGTTGACGTGTTTGCGGCCCATGGCGCGACGGAACCTTCCCTTTACGTGCGCGTCAAGTTCGGGCAAGGATGCCCGCCATGGCGAGCGCCGACGACCATCGCACCTATTCCATCCGCCAGCTGTGCCGCGAATTCGGGGCCACGGCGCGGGCGCTGCGCTTCTATGAGGACAAGGGCCTGCTGACCCCGGCCCGCAAGGGCCAGACGCGGGTCTATTCCGCCCGCGACCGCGCCCGGCTGAAGCTGATCCTGCGCGGCCGCCGCATCGGCTTCTCCCTGGTCGAGATCCAGGAGATGCTCGACCTCTATGACCATAAGGACCACAACGCCCATCAGATGGCCGTGGCGCTGCGCCGCCACCGGGCGCAGATCGAGGCGCTGAAGCAGCAGCGCGCTGATCTGGACGCGGCCATCGAGACCGCCGAAGAGGCCTGCGCCGTCATGGAGGCGCGTCTGGGCGAGCACCGTCCCGACCTGCTGCCCGGCGCCGAGGAATACGCCAGCCTGCTGAAGGCCCGGCTGAACCCGGACCCGCTGCACGACGCCCACCTGTCCCGCCTGCACCCCCTAAAAGCGAGAGCCTGACCCATGGCCTACAAGGCGCCCGTCCGCGACCTGACGTTCATCCTGAGCGACGTTCTGGACATCGACCGCTACGCCAACCAGCCGGGCTTTCAGGACGTCTCGGCCGAGCTGGCGCAGCAGGTGCTCGAAGAGGCCGGGCGTTTCGCCGACGAGGTCATCGCCCCGATCAACAACCCGGGCGACAAGGAAGGCTGCCGCATCGAGGGATCGGTCGTGACCACCCCGAAGGGCTGGAAGGAGGCCTATGCGCAGATGGTCGAGGCCGGCTGGCCGTCGCTGACCATGGATCCGGAGTACGGCGGTCAGGGCATGCCGCAGGTTCTGGGTTCGGCCGTGGGCCAGTTCACGGCGGGAGCCTCGGCCGCCTTCTCCATGTACCCGGGCCTGACGGCGGGCGCCTGGGCAGGCATCCACGCCAACGCCTCGGACGAACTGAAGCGCAAGTACCTGCCGAAGATGACGACCGGCGAGTGGACCGGGACGATGAACCTGACGGAGCCCCAGTGCGGCACCGACCTGGGCATGGTCCGCACCAAGGCCGTCCCGCAGCCGGACGGCAGCTACAGGATCACCGGCCAGAAGATCTGGATCTCGGCCGGCGAGCACGACTTCGCCGAGAACATCATCCACACCGTCCTGGCCCGCGTCGAAGGCGCTCCGGCCGGCATCAAAGGTCTGTCCCTCTTCCTGGTGCCCAAGTTCCTGGTCAACGAGGACGGCTCGCTGGGCGAACGCAACGGCGTGCAGTGCGCCGGGCTTGAAGAGAAGATGGGCATCCACGGCAACGCCACCTGCGTCATGGCCTATGAGGACGCGACCGGCTGGCTGATCGGCGAGGAAGGCCGCGGCATGAACAACATGTTCGTGGTCATGAACGAGGCGCGACTGGGCACGGGTCTGCAGGGTCTGGCCATCGGCACCGCCGCCTATCAGGCCGCCGTCGACTTCGCCCGGGACCGCCTGCAGGGCCGCAGCCTGACGGGGCCGAAGAACCCCGAGGGCCCGGCCGATCCGATCATCGTCCACCCCGACGTGCGCCGCATGCTGCTGGAGGCCAGGGCCTTCGTCGAAGGCGGTCAGGCCTTCATCCTGTGGACCGCCCTGCACGCCGACCTGGAGAAGTCCGAGGACGAGGCCGTGGCGCAAAAGGCCAAGGACTACATGGGCCTGCTGACGCCCGTCCTGAAGGCCTATCTGACCGACAAGGGCTTCCACGCCGCCAGCCTGGCCATGCAGGTGCACGGCGGCAGCGGCTACACCGAACACTTCCCGGCATCGCAGTACCTGCGCGACGCGCGCATCACCATGATCTACGAGGGCACCAACGGCATCCAGGCGCTGGACCTCGTCGGCCGCAAGCTGCCCGCCAACGGCGGCCGCGCCATCATGAGCTGGTTCGCCGAGATCGACGCCTTCGTGAGCGAGAACGGCGGCGAGGGGCCGATCAAGCCCTTCGTCGACGGCCTGGCAGACAGCAAGAAGAAGCTGCAGGAGGCCACCATGTGGCTCATGCAGAACGGCATGGCCAATCCGGACAACGCCGGCGCCGCCTCCACCGACTACCTCAACATCTTCGGCATCACCGCCCTGGCCTATATGTGGGCCCGGATGGCCAAGGCGGCGCAGGCGAAGATCGACGGCGGCTCGGACGATCCGTTCTACGCCGGCAAGCTGGCCACCGGCCGCTACTTCGTCGAGCGCATCTTGCCCGACGCGCAGGCCCATCTCGCCAAGCTGAAGACCGGCGCCGACGTGCTTATGAGCGTGCCGGCGGAGGCGTTCTGAGCATGAACGTCCTCGCCGCCGCCGATCCTGATTTCATGCAGGAAGAAGAGATCACCCTCTTCTCCGACAGCGTCTCCAAGTGGATCGACGAGCACGCGCCGCCGGAGAAGGTGCAGTCGTGGATCGCCGACTCCTCGGTCCCGCGCTCGCTCTGGAACGACGCCGGCGAGGCGGGCCTGCTGGGCCTGTCGATGCCCGAGGCAGACGGCGGCTTCGGCGGCGATTATCGCCATGAAGTGGTGCTGATGCGCCAGCTGGGCTGGAAGGGCGCGGACCACTTCGGCATCAGCCTGCACAACGCCATCGTCATGCCCTACGTCTGGCACTACGGCACCGAGGAGCAGAAGCAGCGCTGGCTGCCGCGGCTTCAGTCCGGCGAACTGGTCGGCGCCATCGCCATGACCGAGCCGGGCGCGGGCTCGGACCTGCAGGGCGTGAAGACCACCGCCATCCGTCAGGGCGACCACTATGTCGTCAACGGGTCGAAGACCTTCATCACCAACGGCCAGCTGGCGAACTTCATCATCGTGGTGGCCAAGACCGATCCGGCCGAGGGGGCCAGGGGCACCAGCCTGATCGTCGTCGAAACCGACGGGCTGGTCGGCTTCGAGCGCGGCCGCAACCTGCACAAGATCGGCATGGAGGGGAACGACACCTCCGAACTGTTCTTCAACGACGTGAAGGTGCCGGCCGAAAACGTCATCGGCGGCGGCGAGGGCCAGGGCTTCGTCCAGCTGATGCAGCAGCTGCCTCAGGAGCGCCTGAACATCGCCATCCAGGGCGTCGCCGCCGCCGAGCGCGGACTTCAGGAAACGCTGGCCTACGTCAAGGAGCGCAAGGCCTTCGGCAAGCGCGTCATCGACTTCCAGAACACCCAGTTCAAGCTGGCCGAGGTCAAGACCAAGCTGACTGTGGCCAAGGTGTTCTGCGACTGGTGCATCGGTCTGCACCTGAAGGGCCAGCTGGACGCCGCCACCGCCTCCATGGCCAAATACTGGGTCACCGACGTCCAGGGCGAGACCATCGACGAGATGCTCCAGCTGCATGGCGGGTACGGCTACATGAACGAGTATCCGATCGCCCAGCTGTACAAGGACGCCCGCGTCCAGCGCATCTACGGCGGCACGAACGAGATCATGAAGCTGCTGATCGCGCGGACGTTGTAGGCCGACAGGTCTTGCCCCGCGTCGCGATCACCGGGATGATCGTCAGAGGGAGGACCATCATGAAGTTCACGTTCCTGGCCGCGGGCTTCTTCCTGGCCGGCGCATTGCCGCAATCCGCGGCCGCGCAGGACCCGCGCATCACGCCGGTGATGTCGACGACGACGATGCGCAGCTGTCAGTCGGAAGCGACCACCACGATCCTGGTGCGCGAAGGTCAACCGGTCGCCAATCCCATGCCGGCGATAGAGAAGCGTCGGGTGGAACTTGGCCTGAAGCCCAGCGGCGACGGCTATGCGATCAGCAACGTGACGGATTCGCCTGAAGGCCGCACGGGCCTCGAACTGACCACGGACGCGACCGGCGCGATCCGGGACGCCAGGATGACCGGCCGGGCGCTGGAGCTGGGACTGTCCGCGACCCAGCTGTCGGAACTGGCGCGCACGGCGGGCGAGGATTTGCCGGAACGCCTTCTGATCGGTCGCAGCTTCATGGTGGGCGACAGCTACTACCCCGACGCGCTCCGCTCCACGCTGATGCGGCGCATGGTGGACCAGATCGGGCTGCCGCTCGAATCCGAGGGAACGCTGGGCCTGACATATCGTGGGGAAGCCGAACATCTCGGACGCCGCGTCTGGGCCTTCGAAGGCCCGGTGACCCTGCGCGGCGAGGGAGCCTTGCAGGGCGGCGTCCCGGTCCTTCTCCAGATGAACGGCTCCGGCCGCGTCCTGCACGACGCGGAGACGGGCCTCGTGCTCCGCTATGAGTTGCGGATGGAGACCCGGATCGACCTCGACGGCGCGACCGTGGCGCGACTGGAAGCGTCCGACGTGTGGGACTGCCGGCTCGTGCCGGGCTGAGCGCACCCGACGGCCCGGCCGCCGCGGCGGGATCGGCCGAGGATGACGTGCGCGGCGTGCGCCGGTATGCCGTCGTCCATGATCCGCCTCCACATCCCCCAGCCCCTGTCTGAGGGCGCGGCGCTCGCCCCCACGCTCGACCAGTCGCGCTACCTGACCCAGGTCATGCGGCTGAAGGCCGGCGACGCCGTGCACGTCTTCAACGGCGCGGACGGCGAGTGGCGCTGCACGGTCGCCGAGGTGCTGAAGAAGGGCGTCGTCCTGCGGGCCGAGGCGCGTCTGCGCGACCAGATCAGGCCGCCCGACGTCCATCTGCTGATCGCGACTGTGAAGAAGTCCGCGCTCGAGTTCGCGGTGGAGAAGGCGACCGAGCTGGGGGCCGCGCGGATCCGCTTGATCACCACCGCCCGCACCCAGCCGCAGCACGTCCGCCTGGACCGGCTGGACGCCATCGCCGAGGAGAGCGCCGAGCAGACCGGACGGCTCGACGTGCCGCCGGTCGACGCGCCGCAGAAGCTGGACGCTCTGCTGGACGACTGGGCCCCGTCCCGCCGACTGATGTTCTGCGACGAGACCGGAGGGGCCCCCGCCATGGCGGCGCTGGCCGCAGCCGGCGCCGGCCCGTGGGCGATCCTGATCGGGCCGGAAGGCGGCTTCAGCCCCGAGGAGCGCGAGCGCCTGCGCGCCCTGCCCTTCGCCGTCGCCGCGTCCCTGGGCCCCCGCGTGCTCCGCGCCGACACGGCCGCGACCACCGCCCTGACGCTCTGGCAGGCGGCGGTCGGCGACTGGGAACGCTGATCCCCCTTGTGCGTCCCTCTCGCGTCGCCCATCTCGCGACGACCGAGGGGCTGGACTTCAACACATGACCGACGCGCCGCTGAACCGGACGGACCTGATCGAGGCCCTGTCCAAGGGCATGAAGCCGCGCGCCGACTGGCGCATCGGCGCGGAGCACGAGAAGTTCGGCTTCCACCGCGACACCCTTCGCCGCCCGGCTTATGAAGGAATCGGCGGCATCCGGGCCATGCTGGAGGGCCTGACCCGCTTCGGCTGGTCCGAGGTGTTCGAGGGTGAGCACGTCATCGCCCTGGAGCGGACGACGCCCGAGGGGCTGACCTCCTCCATCTCGCTGGAGCCCGGCGGCCAGTTCGAGTTGTCGGGCGCCCCGCTGAAGGACGTGCACGAGATCTGCGACGAGACCGGCCGCCACCTGATGGAGGTCAAGCAGGTCGCCGACCAGCTGGGCCTGGGCTTCCTCGGCGTCGGCTTCGATCCTCTGTGGACGCGCGAGGACGTGCCGGTCATGCCCAAGGGCCGCTACGACATCATGCGCGCCTACATGCCCAAGCGCGGCGGCTTGGGCCTCGACATGATGCTGCGCACCTGCACCATCCAGTCCAATCTCGACTTCGAGACCGAGGCCGACATGGTGCGCAAGTTCCGCACCTCGCTGGCGCTGCAGCCGATCGCCACGGCCCTGTTCGCCAACTCGCCGTTCACTGAGGGCCGGCCCAACGGCTTTCTGTCGGCCCGGGCCAACGTCTGGACCGACACGGATCCCGACCGCACCGGCATGCTCGACTTCGTCTTCCAGGACGGCTTCGGCTTCGAGCGGTACGTCGACTATGCGCTGGACGTGCCGATGTATTTCGCCAGGCGGGACGGGCGCTACGTCGACCTGTCCGGGCGCTCGTTCCGGCGCTTCATGGACGGCGGCCTGGACGACCTGCCCGGCGACCGGGCGACGAAGAAGGACTGGGCCGACCATCTGACGACCCTGTTTCCCGAGGTGCGGCTGAAGTCCTATCTGGAGATGCGCGGCGCCGACGGCGGGCCGTGGAGCCGGATTTGCGCGCTTCAGGCCCTGTGGGTGGGCGTCCTTTACGAAGACGCGGCGCTCTCGGCCGCCTGGGACCTGTGCAAGGGCTGGGACATCGCCGACCACGAGCGCCTGCGCCGCGACGTCACCCGTCTCGGTCTCAAGGCCGAAGTTGCAGGACGCAGCGTGCGCGACGTCGCCGTCGACATGGTCGCAATCGCCAAGCAGGGCCTGAGATCCCGCGCCCGCTTCAGCGGCGGCATGGTAGACGAGCGCGGCTATCTGTCCGAGCTGGAAGACATCGCGGACTCGGGCGTCACCCCGGCCGAGCGCCTGTTGGACCTGTATCACGGCGACTGGGAGCGCGACCTGTCGCGCCTGTACCGCGACTTCGCCTACTGACGGAACGTCCGGCCCAGCTTGGGCATTGATCCGGCATGACCGACCCGATCCTGCCCCACACCCAGCCGGACCCCCAGGGCGACGGCCCCGTCATCTCCGACGAGCGCGCCAAGGCGGGCCGCGGCGGCATGCACGTGCTGACGATCCTGGTGGTGTCGGCGACCCTCGTCGCGATCGGCTTCGCCCTGATCTACATCTTCACTGCTGGCCCCATGGGTCGCGCGGAGGACCGGACCGAGGCGGCCGCGACGTCCGCGGAGGCGGCGCAGCCCTTGCCGGAACGGCCGACGACGACCCTCCCGACCGAAGTTCAGCCGCGCACGCCCGACGCGCCGACCACGCCGACCGGGGCCTGACGCAGCGCGGGCCGGGCCGTCAGCAGGGCCACCACGCAGCCGACGAAAAGCCCCGCCTCAAGCGCCGCGGCGACCGTCTGCGCCGCCCGACCGAACGTCGCCTCTCCCGCCAGCGCGCCCAGCGGCGCCAGGTCCAGCCGCGCGTCGGGATAGGCCCGGATCAGCAGTTCCAGACTGCCGCCCATCAACCGTCCGCCGAGCAAGGACATCGTCAGGCCGGCGAAGAGGCCGGTCACCGACGAGACCGCGCCCGCAAGCCGCGCCGACCATCCGCGGCGCGCGGCCAGCCAGACCCCGAACCCGATCGCCGCGCCCAAGGCCAGCCCCTCGCCCGCACCGGTCATGTCGGCGGGCGCCTGCCCCGTCAGCAGCGCCAGGGCGTCCAGGCCGATCAGCCGCGTGACGCCGCCGACCAGCGCCCCGGCGAGGGCGCCGCCGAGGATGCCGCCCCACGCCCCGGGTCGCAGCAGCCGACCGGTTTCCACGCCGAACCCGACCGCCCCGCCCGCGCCGAGAGCGAGGACGGTGGTCACGCAGATCAGCACCAGCAGGGCCGAGGTGGCCCCCATGCCCTCCGGCGACACGGCGAGGCCGTAGACCACCCCGCCGATCAGGCCGGCCACGGCGCCGCCCGCCCCGCCGGAGGCCGCGCCGCTCAGGCCCTCGCGCCATGCCGGGCGCGCCGCCGCGGTGACGGCGGCGGCGACGGGGACGGCCGGCGCCTCTGCGGCCGCCTGGGTCTCGCCGTCGGCCACCTCGGCGACGAAGCGATAGCCATGCTTGGGCACCGTCTCGATGAAGCGCGGCCGGGTCGCGTCGTCGCCGAGCACGCGGCGCAGGCTGCGGACGCATTGGGTCAGCGCCTCGTCGGTCACGGGCACGCCCCTCCACACCTCGGCCATGAACCGGTCCTTGGTGACCAGCCGCCCGCGCTCGGCCACCAGCAGAGCCAGGGCGTCGAGATACCGCCCGCTCAGCTCGACGGTTTCCCCGTCCCGGGTCAGGCGGCGATCCAGCGGATCCAGGCGAAAGCGGTCGAAGCGCACGGGACTCATCCCTGCGACGGTCGATGATCCGGGCGGCGAAGGCAATGGGCGGGCCTCTACCGGCGCGACTGCGTCCGTGGCATGCTCGCGGCGTTCAGGGAGGGACGCCATGACCGACGCCGACGCCAAGCTGAGGGAGCAGGCCGAACGCCGCGTGGAGGCCAAGCGCAGCGTGGTCTCGCACCTGTTCGTCTTCGCCATCGTCAATGCCGGACTGTTCGCCATCGACTGGTGGACGGGCGGCGGCATCGACTGGGCCTTCTGGCCCCTGCTGGGCTGGGGCATCGGCCTGCTGTCCCACATGGCGTCGGTCTGGATGGCGCTGTCCGGCAACCACGAGGCGGCCGTGCAACGGGAGATGGAGCGCCTGCGGGGCCGGCGGTGACGGGCGCGATCCGCATCGGCGTCGGCGGCTGGACCTACGAACCCTGGCGCGGCGTCTTCTATCCGGAGAAGCTGAACCAGAAGAAGGAACTGGAGTTCGCCAGCCGCGCCCTGACGGCCATCGAGATCAACGGCACCTACTACTCCACCTTCAAGCCCGACAGCTGGATGAAGTGGCGCGACGAGACGCCCGAGGGCTTCGTCTTCTCGATCAAGGCCAGCCGCTACTGCACCAACCGCAAGGTGCTGTCGGACATGGGCGAGTCCATGGACCGCTTCCTCGATCAGGGGCTGACCGCGCTGGGCGACAAACTGGGCCCCATCAACTGGCAGTTCATGGGCACCAAGAAGTTCGATCCGGAGGACTTCGAAGGCTTCCTGAAGCTGCTGCCGAAGGAGAAGGACGGCCTGCGTCTGCGGCACGCGCTGGAGGTGAGGAACCCGACCTTCGACGTGCCGCAGTTCCACGACCTCGCCGCGAAGTACGGCGTCGCCATCGTCTATGCCGAAGACGACGAAGCGCCGGAATGGCCGCGCATCGATGCGCCGACGGCCGACTTCACCTACGCCCGCCTGATGTCCAGCCGCGAGGACGAGCCGACCGGCATGACGGGCCAGGAACTGGACGCCGTCGCCGCGCGCTGCCGCGCCTGGGCGAAGCGGGGCGACGTCTTCGCCTTCTTCATCGCCGGGGCCAAGGTGCGCAATCCGGCGGCGGCGCAGGCGCTGATCCAGCGCCTGGCCTGAGCCTGCCGGTCAAAAGGTCTTGCGGACGCGGACCTGGAAGAAGGTCCTCGGATCGACGTCGCGCACCTCGACGTAGTCGATGGCCTGGGTCGTGCGGTTCGCATATTGGGTGCGGCTGACGGTGAAGTCGTCCCAGATGTTGACCTGACCGCGGATCGACAGGTCGGTCGTCGGCTTCCACTCAACGAACAGGATCCGGTAGTTGCGCAGACGCACGTCGGTGCGGCTGTCGGGGTCGTACAGGGCCTCGTCGAAGCCGCGCAGCCACTCGAAGCCCCATTGGGTCTTGATGGACTGGATGTCCTGGGTGAAGGCGATGTTGGCGTCGAACGGGCGGATGCCGGAGATCTCACGCTGACGGCCGGTCGTCGGGTCGGTGACGCTGGACTCCTGCCAGGTCCCGGAAGTCCGCAGCCGGCCGCCGGAGATGCCCAGCCGGTCGGTCGGCAGAGTCAGGGAGAGGCGGGCGGAGTCGTAGGTCCCGTCGCCGATGTTGCCGACGGCCGAGAAACCGCCCACCAGCGGGATGCGATCGATCACATCCGAGATCTCGTCGTGGCGAAGGGTCAGGCTGACGACCCCGTCGCCCCAGAAGCGGCGCTCATAGGCGGCCTCGAAGATCCAGCGCTGGTCCGGCTCCAGGTCGGCGTTGCCGCCGAAGACCTGATCGGCCTGAAGGTCGGCCGAGGCCGCAAAGTCGCCGAAGTCCAGCTGGCCCACGTCGCGCTCGACGCGGAAGCGGAGCTGGTTGCCCTGGCCCGGCGTCCAGGTCAGCTGGGCCCGCGGCTTGGCGTAGAACAGGTCCTTCTCGGCGTCGCTGTCGCCCGACTGGCTGATGGTCGAGCTTTCCAGCCGCAAGCCGGTTTCCAGCGTCAGGGTTTCAGTCATGCGCCAAGTGGAGCGGGCGAAGGCCTCCATCCGCGTCTCTTCCACCTTGACCTGGTCGGACGGCAGGGGGACGGGCACGCCGCCGACGGTGAAGGCTTGGCGCGTGTCCAGGGCGTTGTAGGCGGCTTCCGCGCCGACCTCGGTGGTGACGGCGCCGTTCTCGTGGCGCAGTTGGCCGCGGACGATCGTCTCCGAGGCGTCGTTGGCGTAGCTGAAGACCTGCTGCGGCTGGTCGACGCCGGCCAGACGGGCGTCGCCGCTGGCGGCGCCCTCGGACGAGCTGAACTGGTGGATAAGCCGGCCCTCGAACTTCAGAGCGGGCGACAGCGGACGCTCGTAGACCGCGCCCACCTCGCCGCCGTCGCCGTCGTTGACGTTGCGGTTGGTCCGCAGGGCCGTGGCCGATTCCTGAACGCTCTCCTGGAACCAGTCGTTGACGCCGTAGCGGCCGGTCAGGTCGATCTTGCCGCCGGCGAAAGGGCCGGCCCAGGTGGCGCGGGCCGACTGGCCGCCGCCCTTGGCATAGCCGTCCACCGTCTCCGCGCGGGTGATCACGCCGGCGCCGTTGGTGCGCGTGACCGTGCCGGGGCCGAAGCTGTCGCTCATGCTGACGCCGTCGGACAGGGTCAGGCTCCAGTTCGTGTCGCCGTCACGGGCGGTGACCTGATAGCTGCCGCCGTACAGATCCTCGCCGCCGCCCTCGAAGAAGAAGGCGTTGGCGTTGACCACGTGCTGGATCGTGGCCTGGCTCTTCAGAATGACGTTCACGACGAGCGGGAAGCCCTGCATGTCGATCCCCGGCGCGCCGCCGCGCACCAGCTCGATCCGCTCGACTTGGGAGGCGGGGGTGCGGGACAGCACGGACGAGCCGGTGTCGGTCTTGGACGCCGGGCGCGCGCCGTTGATCAGGACGTTGCCGACCGCGCCCTCGAAGCCGCGGCTGCCGTCGCCGTCGACGATGCCGAAGCCGGGCACGCGCTGCACCATCTCCAGCGCCGTGTTCGGCCGCGCCTGGGCGAAGAAGTCAGGCTGGTAGACGATGACGCCCGACGCCGTCTCGGTGGCGGAAGCCGAGGCCATGGGGGCGGCCTCCTGCGCGTGGGCGGCCGTGGCGGCCAGGGCGATCGCGGCGGCGCCGGCGAGCAGGATCGACTTCTTCACTGGGGTTCCCTCTCCTTAGTTGGCGGGAACCTGACGATCGAAAAGGACCGTTTCCAGTTACAAGCTGGACAGGTACGTTAAATGACCGTCATAAATAAGATGTCCAACATTTCATCACTGTAATCATTGAGGCGGAAACAAGACTATGCGTGTAGTTGGACTGTTCGCCTTCTGTCTTTTCATGGCGTTGACGCCGGCGGTCTCCGTGGCCCAGGACGTCGAGGTGACCGAGGTCGACGACGTGGTGGTGGAGGCCCGGCGGTCCGGCGCCCCGACCTGGGAGGTGACGCGCGGCGGATCGACCCTTCTTCTGGTCGGCGCGATCCAGGCCCTGCCGAAGAGCCTGGAGTGGCGGCCGGACGCGCTGGAGCGGGCGGCCGAACGGTCCGACCGTGTCCTCTATTCGCATGCCGCGAACGTGTCGCCGGCGGACATCGTGCGCCTGATCTGGAGGTCGGGCACCCTGACGCGCATGCCGCGCGGCAAGACCAGCGCGGATTATCTCTCGCCGGAGTGGACGCAGCGACTGACGGCGCTGGACGCTCTGACGCGGGACGACCTGATGCGGCAGAGCTTCTTGATGACCCGCTCTGAATTGTTGCTGGGGTTCACTCGACTGAACCGCGGCCAGGGGCCGTCGGTGGAGGACGCCGTGCGCCGGACGACGCGCCGGGGCCGAACTCCCAGCCAGCGCATCGCCGACGTGCGCGGCGACGAGGTCATCGAGGACCTGCTGACCATGCCGCCGGAAAGCTGGGTCACCTGCATCGAACTGTCCATCGTGGCGGCGGAGGCGGGCGAGCCGGGGATGCTGGAGCGCGCCGCCGCCTGGCGCCGATTCGACGTCCCGGCGGTGATGGAGTCGCCACTGGAGATCGCCCTGACCGAATGCTGGCCATGGGGCGACCCGGAGTGGGGCGCCCTGCTGCGAAGCCAGTGGCTGGCGGGGGCGGAAGGCGCGCTGGCGCAGGACGGCACGACCCTGGCCATCGTGCCGCTGCGCGTGCTGGCCGAGCCGAACGGCCTGCTGGACACGTTGGAGGCGCGCGGCTTCGAGATCATCGGACCGGTCTGGAAGCGCTGACGCGGGGGACGTGCCGGAGGGGAGGTCGCGGGCGAAAGGTGCACTGCGCGCGGCGCAGGGAAAATTTTGAGCGCATGGAGTGCACACAGTGCACATCCTGCGGCCGGCCGAACGCATGACGGCGCCGACATGCAGCGACGCCGGCAAGTCGGGTTCAAATCAGACCGAAGCCTTGTTCCGTAGGGACAAGTCGGCACAAGCCATCACGGTTTCGCCGGGCGTTCCGCCGTTTCGGCGCGCGGGATCAGACCGCCGTGCCGCCCACGGTCAGGCCGCTGATCTTCAGGCTGGGCTGGCCGATGCCCACCGGCACGCCCTGCCCCGCCTTGCCGCAGGTGCCGACGCCGGGGTCGAAGGCGAAGTCGTCGCCGATCATGGTGACGCCCTTCAGCGCCGTGGCGCCGTCGCCGATCAGGGTCGCGCCGCGCACGGGCGAGGTGATCTTCCCGTCCTCGATCAGATAGGCCTCGGTGCACTGGAAGACGAACTTGCCATTGGTGATGTCCACCTGGCCGCCGCCGAAGTTCGCGGCGTAGAGGCCGCGCTTCGTGTTGGCGATCATGTCGGCACGGCTGTCCTTGCCGCCCTCCATGAAGGTGTTGGTCATGCGCGGCATGGGAATGTGGGCGAAGGATTGGCGCCGCCCGTTGCCGGTGGCCTGCTGCCCCATCTGCCGCGCCGACAGACGGTCGTGCATCAGGCCGACCATCATGCCGTCCTCGATCAGCACGGTGCGCGAAGTCGGCGTGCCCTCGTCGTCCACCGTCAGAGAGCCACGACGGCCGGCGATGGAGCCGTCGTCGACCACGGTGACGCCCGGCGCGGCCACGCGCCTGCCCATCATGCCGGTGAACACCGACGAGCCCTTGCGGTGAAAGTCGCCTTCGAAGCCGTGGCCCACGGCCTCATGCAGCAGGACGCCCGGCCAGCCGGCGCCCATGACCACGTCCATCTCGCCCGCCGGGCAGTCGACGGCTCCAAGGTTGACCAGCGCCTGACGCAGGCATTCGTCGACCTGCGCCTGCCAGCGCTCGGGGGCGGTCCATTCCTCGAAGCCCGCCCGGCCGCCGGCGCCGGCGGAGGCCGTTTCGCGACGACCGTTCTTCTCGACCGTCACCGAGACGTTGAAGCGGACCAGCGGGCGCACGTCGCGAACCGACCGGCCTTCGGCGCGCAGGATCTCGATGGCGCGCCGCTCGCCGATCAGGCTGGCCGAGACCTGCACCACGCGCGGATCGCGGGCGCGGGCCCAGGCGTCGATTTCCTGAAGCAGGGCGATCTTGTCGGAAAAGCCGGGCGCGGCCAGTGGGTCCAGCGGCGGATACAGCGACTGGTTGGTGGCGCGCGGCCCCTCGGCCGTCACGCCGGCGTGGCCCGACTTGGCCAGCGAGGCCGCCTCGGCCGCGCGACGGATGGCGTCAGGAGTGATTTCGTTGGCGTGGGCGTAGCCGGCGGTCTCTCCCGCCACGACGCGAAGGCCGAAGCCCTCGGTCGCGTCGTAGTTCGCGCCCTTCAGCCGGCCGTCGTCGAAGACGAGGGATTCGAGTTCGGACCGTTCGAGGAAGAGTTCCCCGTCGTCGGCGCCGGCCAGCGCCCCGCGCAGGATCGACAGGGCCTCGTCGGGATCGACCCCGGCGGTTTCGAGCAGGGGCGGCGGGGGAACGTGCGCGGTCATGCTCCGCAGATAGGACGGCGGAAGGGGCGCGTCACCCCTTCCGCCGCTTCGTCACCAGGCGTCGTTGACGTCTCCCGAGCCGGAGACGTTGGACTGGACCGACGCCGGGCGGCGGGTCAGGTCGACGTCGCCTGAGCCGGAGATCGTGATGGTCGCACGGCCGGTGGGGCCGACGTCGACCTCGCCCGAGCCGGAGACGTCGACGTCGGCGTCGACGACCGTCAGGGCCGTCAGATCGGCCTCGCCCGATCCGGAGACGTCCAGATCCAGCGTCCGGGCGCGCCCCTCGGCCACCACCTCGCCGGAGCCCGAAATGGCGATCCGCAGCGTCGGCACGTCGATGGCGCGCAGGGTCAGGTCCTGCGAGGCGTTCATCTCGAAGGTCGAGACGCCCGGCGCGGTGATCGTCACGCGGACCCGGTCACGCCAGCCGCCCCAGTCCCCGTTTCCCTCGGCGAACAGACGGCCGTTCTCAAGCCGGATGCGATCGACGCGGCTCCGGGGGCCGGCCACGGTGACCGAGGCGACGTCGCCCTGGGTGAAGACGACGTCGGCCGCGACGTCGAGGACCAGGCGGTCGCCGCCGGTCCATTCCAGCGAGCGGGTGACCTCCGGCCCGCGCTCGCGGGGGCCGTCGCGGGTGACGCGGACCCAGTCGCCGTCCCGGTCATGGAACGACCAGCTCCAGCCGTCGCGCATGATGGCGGGACCGCCGACGGCGAAGGCGCCGCCGATGCCGACCACGGCCATGATCAGGCCCACGCCCATGATGATGAGAAGATTGCGGATCATGTTCGGTCCCTCCCTCAGATCCGGCCCTGGTCGAGCGCGGGTTTCAGCACGCGATAGTGCAGGCGCGCGTACCAGACCGTGGCGTCGATCAGCCATTTGACGAAGACGGCGCACAGCGCGGTCATGAAGACGCCCAGTCCCATGATCCCGACGCCCGCCAGCAGGGCCGTCGCCGGGCCGCCGGGGAAGTCGAGGAAGGGCCCGGCCACCAGGGTGAAGCCTCCGGCCAGGAACACGCCGATGCCCGACACCAGCACGGCGATCAGGCTGCCGAACACGGGCAGGACGATCGGCAGGAGGATCAGGATGTCGATGGCGCCCAGGCCGATGATGGCGAAGATGGCTCCGGCCGCGGACGAGGCGCCCGGCTGCTGGTTCCAGGCGCGGGCGCCGGCCTCGGCCCGCAGTTCGCGGGCCAGACGGTCGGGATCGCCCAGGGCCTCGGCCACCTCGGCCTCGGACCGGCCGTCGGCGGCGCCCGCGTCGAAGTGCGCCTCATAATCCTGGACGATCTCGTCGGCGGCGGGGGCGGACAGGCCCACCAGTCCCCGTTTCAGGCGCGAGATGAATTCCGCGCGGGTCATTGCGTCAGCTCCCCTTTGGTTTCGGCCGTCGCCGCGGCGGGCTCGGCCAGGACGGCCTCGACCGCGTCGGCGAAGGTGCGCCATTCCGCGGTCTGGGCTTCGAGCGCCCGACGGCCGGCGGCGGTCAGGCGATAGTATTTGCGCGAGGGCCCGGCGGCGGATTCGACCAGATAGGTCTCGACCAGTCCGTCGGTCTGCATCCGCCGCATCAGCGGGTAGATGGTGCCTTCGCCCATGCCGATGGCCTTCGAGAGGTCCGCGGCGATGTCGTAGGCGTAGCCGTCGCGCCGGTTCAGGAGGGTCAGGACGCAGAGCGTCAGCACCCCCTTCTTCAGCTGCGTGTCGATGTGCTCGGGCACGGTTTGGGTCTCCCTTGACGACCAATGCGTATGACAAGGTAGCTTGCGTGGCAAGGTAGCTTGCGAAACATGACCTCGATTTAATGCGACCCGTTCTCACCTTGGGAGGGCAAGAGGTCGCGCGCCTTGGCAAAGGGGGGCCGGAGCGATATGGACCGCGCAAAGCTCCCGCGCCTGCGCTCGGGGGCCGTTCGGCGACAGCCCCGCGCCGGGGACCGGCGGGGCAAGGACTAGGGAAACACCGCATGAGCATGGGCAAGTCCGCCCTGGGGATTTCGGCCTTCATCGGCTCGGTCTTCATGACCGGCGCCGCCGCGGCCCAGGATCTGATCGGCCAGCCCACGCCGGGCGGCATCGGCCTTCAGCCGGCGGCCTCGCCGCTGAAGGAAGAGGCCCACATCTTCCACGACTTCATCCTGCTGCCGATCATCACGATCATCAGCCTGTTCGTGCTGGCGCTGCTCATCTGGGTGGTGATCCGCTACAACAAGAAGTCCAATCCGGTGCCCGCGCGCTGGAGCCACAACACCCTGGTCGAGGTGATCTGGACCGTGGTGCCGGTCTTCATCCTGGTCGGGATCGCCCTTTTCTCGTTCCGCCTGCTGTTCGCCTACGAGAACATGCCGGAGCCGGACCTGACGGTGAAGGTCACGGGCAACCAGTGGAACTGGGCCTATGAGTACCCGGACCAGGGCATCAGCGAGTACATCTCCAACATGCTGCCCGAGGCCGAGGCCGAGGCGCGGGGCGTGCCGTTCCGCCTGGCCGCCGACGAACCGATGGTCGTGCCGGTCGGCAAGACGGTGAAGCTGCTGGTCACCGCCGCCGACGTGATCCACGCCGTGGCCCTGCCGGCCTTCGGCCTGAAGACCGACGCCGTCCCGGGCCGGACGAACGAGACCTGGTTCCGCGCCGACCGCGTGGGCACCTACTACGGCCAGTGCTCGGAGCTGTGCGGCGTCGACCACGCCTTCATGCCGATCGAGATCCGCGTCGTCACCGAGGCCGAGTTCGCCGTCTGGGTCGCCTCGAAGGGCGGTTCCATGACCGCAGCGGCGGACGCCGCGGCCGCCGCCGCCGCCGTTCCGGCCGCGACGGCCCCGGTCGCCGACGGCGCCGCTCCGGTGGGCGCCACGACCGACGCCGCCGCGCCGGCCGCCAGCCAGACCGACCCGTCCGCGGCTCCGACCGCGGCCGCCCCCGCTTCCGCTCCGGCCGCCGCGCCGGCCGCGGCCCAGTAAGACACGCGAGAGAGCCGAAACAGATGGCCACCGCCGCCTACGGTCACGACGACCACGACCACAAGCCGGGCTTCTTCACCCGCTGGTTCCTGTCCACCAACCACAAGGACATCGGCACCCTGTACCTGATCTTCGCCATCATGGCGGGGATCGTGGGCGGCGCCCTGTCCGGCCTGATCCGCTGGGAACTGGCCGAGCCGGGCATGCAGATCTTCGCCGAGAACTCCTCGATCAGCCTGCTGGGCCTCGTGGAGCAGACCAAGCACGGCTACAACGTGACGGTCACGGCCCACGCCCTGATCATGATCTTCTTCATGGTCATGCCCGCCATGATCGGCGGCTTCGGCAACTGGTTCGTGCCGATCATGATCGGCGCGCCCGACATGGCCTTCCCCCGCATGAACAACATCTCGTTCTGGCTGCTGGTCGCGGCCTGGGTGCTGCTGTGCCTGTCGATGTTCGTCGACGGCGGCCCGGGCAAGGGCTTCGGCGGCGGGTGGACCATCTATCCGCCGCTGTCGACCGCCGGCCATACCGGCCCGGCGATGGACCTGGCGATCTTCTCGCTGCACGTCGCGGGCGCCAGCTCCATCCTCGGCGCGATCAACTTCATCACCACCATCTTCAACATGCGCGCGCCGGGCATGACCCTGCACCGCATGCCGCTGTTCGCCTGGTCGGTGCTGATCACCGCCTTCCTGCTGCTGCTCTCGCTGCCGGTCCTGGCGGGCGCAATCACCATGCTGCTGACCGACCGCAACTTCGGCACGACGTTCTTCGACCCCACCGGCGGCGGCGACCCGGTGATGTTCCAGCACCTGTTCTGGTTCTTCGGTCACCCCGAGGTGTACATCCTGATCCTGCCGGGGTTCGGCATGATCTCGCACATCGTCTCGACCTTCAGCCGCAAGCCCGTGTTCGGCTATCTGGCGATGGCCTACGCCATGGTGGCGATCGGCTTCATCGGCTTCATCGTGTGGGCGCACCACATGTACACGGTCGGCATGACGGTGAACCTGCGCGCCTATTTCGTCGCGGCCACCATGATCATCGCCGTGCCCACGGGCGTGAAGATCTTCAGCTGGATCGCCACGATGTGGGGCGGCTCCATCGACTTCAAGACGCCGATGCTGTGGGCGATGGGCTTCATCTTCCTGTTCACCGTCGGCGGCGTGACCGGCGTGGTGCTGTCCAACGCCGGCATCGACTACAGCCTGCACGACACCTACTACGTCGTGGCGCACTTCCACTACGTGCTGTCGCTGGGCGCCGTGTTCGCCATCTTCGCGGGCTTCTACTACTGGTTCGAGAAGATGTTCGGCGTGAAGTACAACGAGTTCCTCGGCGCGGCGCACTTCTGGATCATGTTCGTGGGCGTGAACCTCGTGTTCTTCCCGCAGCACTTCCTGGGCCTGCAGGGCATGCCGCGCCGTTACGTGGACTATCCGGAGGCCTACAGCCTGTGGAACTACGTCTCGTCGATCGGCTACGCCATCACCGCCATCGGCGTGGTCGTGTTCCTGATCATGCTGGTCGAGGCCGCCGTGCGTCGCCGCAAGGGCGTGCCGAACCCGTGGGGCGAGGGCGCGACCACCCTGGAATGGACCCTGTCCAGCCCGCCGCCGCACCACCAGTTCAACGAACTGCCGGTCATCAAGCCGACCGAGCACCACTGACCCCGTCCCTCGCGGACTGATCTGAGACCAAGGGAGGGGCCGCCTCGCCGATCCGGCGGGGCGGCCCCGAACCGTTATGACCGACGCCGAAACGCCCCCGTCCGACCTGCCCGAACGCCCGACCCTGTCGACGGCGCAGCCGGAGGAGTGGTTCCAGCTGCTGAAGCCGCGGGTGATGTCGCTGGTGGTGTTCACGGCCCTGACCGGCCTGTTCGCGGCGCCGGGCGATCCGCGCCTTTGGGAAGGACTGATCGCGGTGCTGTGCATCGCCGTGGGCGCGGGCGCGGCCGGGGCGCTGAACATGGCGCTGGAGAGCGAGACCGACGCCCTGATGCGGCGCACGCGCGGACGCCCCACCGCTTCCGGCCGGGTGCGCAAGAACGACGCCCTGGCCTTCGGCGCGGTGCTGAGCCTGTTCTCGGTGACCCTGCTGGGCATGAACGCCAACTGGTTCGCCGCCGGCCTGCTGGCCATGACCATCGCCTACTACGCCGGACTCTACACCCTCGTGCTGAAGCGCCGGACGCCCCAGAACATCGTCATCGGCGGGGCCGCCGGCGCCTTTCCGCCGGTGATCGGCTGGGCCGCCGCGACGGGCGACGCGCCGTGGCAGGCGTGGCTGATGTTCCTGATCATCTTCCTGTGGACCCCGCCGCACAGCTGGGCTCTGGCCCTGTACTCGGCAGGCGACTACGCCCGCGCCGGCATCCCCATGATGCCGGTGGCGAAGGGGGCGAAGTCCACGCGCCTTCAGGTCTGGCTCTATTCGCTGATCCTCGTGCCCGTCGCCGTCCTGCCCGCCTTCGTGGGCCTGGGCGGGCGCGGCTATCTGGCGGTTTCGGTCGCGGGCGGGGCGCTGTTCCTGCTGCTGGCCTGGCGGCTGTTCCGCAGCCGCGCCGGCGATCAGCCGGACAAGGCCGAGGCCGTGGGGCGAGAGGCCGCATTGTATGACGTCCGCGCCGAGGCCAAACCGGCGCGCAACCTGTTCGCCTACTCGATCCTGTGGCTGACGGCCCTGTTCGCCGCCCTGTTGATCGAACACCTGCCGGCCGCCGGCCTGGAGTGCCCCACATGCGTCTGACCGATCAGGAATTGGCCGCCCGCAAGCGCCGCAATCTGTGGATCGCCGGCGGCCTGATCGCCTTCATGATTCTGGTCTTCCTGACCACCTTCCTCCGCATGCAGCGCAACATGGAGGAGGCCCGCGCCGCGCGCGCCGGCGTGGCGGCCGAGGCCGCGCGATGAGGAAGGATCACGCCGTCGCCCTTGCCTGCGCCGGGGCCGTCATGTTCATGACCGGCGCCGCCTTCGCCGCGGTGCCGCTGTACGATCTGTTCTGCCGGGTGACCGGCTTCGACGGCACGACCATGCGGGCGGACAAGCCGTCCGAGGTGGTGCTGGACGACACGGTCATGGTGCGGTTCGACACCAACGTGCGGGACCTGCCCCTGACCTTCAAGGCGCGTCAGGTGCGCCAGCAGCTGCGCATCGGCGAGACCGGCATGGCCTGGTTCGACGTGACGAACACCTCCGACCAGCCGGTCGGCGCCACCGCCAGCTACAACGTCGTTCCGGAAAAGGCCGGCCCCTATTTCCAGAAGCTGCAGTGCTTCTGCTTCGAGGGTCAGGTGATCGCGCCGGGCGCCACGGTGGCCTTCCCGGTGCAGTACTTCATCGCGCCGGAGATGGCGACCGATCGCGACGGTCGCGGCGTGCGCGAGATCACGCTCAGCTATACCTTCTGGCCGACCAGGGAGTTCGACCCCGACGCCGCCGGCTGAGGGTCTGGCGTCCCGCCGAGACGGACGCTATAGCCACCCGAACCTCCGTTTCCGCTAGAGACGACGCACGCCCATGGCCGACGCCCACGCCGCTCCGCACCACGACTATCACCTGGTCGATCCCAGCCCCTGGCCGCTGGTCGCCTCCATCGCCGTGACGGTGATGATGGTCGGCGCCGTGGCGTGGATGAAGGGGCTCTTCGGGCTGCCGGAAGGCACCTCGTGGCTGTTCTTCGCCGGTTTCGCGGGCGTGCTGTACTCGATGTTCGGCTGGTGGTCGGACGTCATCAAGGAGAGCCGCCGCGGCGATCACACCCCGGTGGTGTCGATCGGCCTGCGCTACGGCATGGTGCTGTTCATCGCCTCGGAAGTGATGTTCTTCGCCGCCTTCTTCTGGATGTTCTTCGAGATGGCGATCTTCAACGAGGCCCGGGGCGCCATCCCCCAGGTCGGGCTGTGGGCCGACACGGCCGCCGCCTGGGCCAACGCCGACGGCAGCATGGTCTGGCCGCCGCGCGGCGTCGAGACGCTGGACCCCTGGGCCCTGCCGCTGCTGAACACCGTCATCCTGCTGCTGTCGGGCACGACCGTGACCTGGGCCCACCACGCCCTGCAGGTCGGCGACCGCAAGGCCGCGAAGACGGGTCTGGCCATCACCGTGGCGCTGGGCGTGCTGTTCACGGCGGTGCAGGCGTACGAGTACTACCACATCATCCACGAGCACCTGTTCTTCAACGACGCGGCCGTGAACTCGGGCCTGTACGGTTCGATCTTCTTCATGGCGACCGGGTTCCACGGGTTCCACGTGCTGATCGGCACCCTGTTCCTGACGGTGTGCTTGCTGCGCCTGCTGGCCGGTCAGATGACCCCGCAGAAGCATTTCGGCTTCGAGGCGGCGGCCTGGTACTGGCACTTCGTGGACGTGGTCTGGCTGTTCCTGTTCGCCTTCGTCTACGTCACCTTCGGGTGACCGGGACGCCGACAAGGCAAGACGTCCAGCCGGCGCGGATCGACCCGATCCGCGCCGGTCTGCTTTGCCGCTGTCCCAATTGCGGTCGCGGGCCCCTGTATGCGGGCTTCCTGGAGGTCGTCGACCGGTGCCGCGCCTGCGGCTTCGACTTCACCCGGCTGAACACCGGGGACGGCGCGGCGGTCTTCATCATCCAGATCGTCGGCTTTCCCGTCGTGTTCGGCGCGCTGGCCGTCGAGATCGCCTTCGCTCCGCCGATGTGGCTGCACCTGCTGGTCTGGCCCGCGCTGGCGGTCGTCGGCTCCCTGGCCCTGATGCGCCCCGGCAAGGGGGTCATGATCGCCCTGCAGATGCGCAACCGCGCCGCGGAGGCCCGCAATGACGACTGAGCGCGCCGGATTTCCATGGATCCTGACGGTCGCCTGCGCCGCCGCCCTGGCTCTGCTGATCGGCCTGGGCGCCTGGCAGGTGCGGCGGCTGGCGTGGAAGGAGGGGCTGATCGCGCAGGCGCAAGCGGCCGGTCTGGCCGCGCCGGTCCCGTTGGCCGATCTCGCCGCCCTGCCGGACCCTGAGTTCCGGCGCGTGGTCCTGCCGTGCGACTTCCAGAATCGACCGCACGTGGAGCTTCAGTCGATCCATGACGGCCAGCCGGGGATGAGACTGATCGCCGCCTGCGAGGGCTGGCTGGTCGACCTCGGGTTCGTGCCCGAAACCATCAGCGCCCGGCCGGCGAGGGCGTCCGCCGCCATCCCCGCCATCACCGCCGTGGTCCGCCGCACCGACCCGCCCGGCGCGTTCTCTCCCCCGCCCCGGAACGGCCGCTTCTTCGCGCGGGACGCGGAGGTCATGAGTGGGGCGCTGGGGGTGGAGGCAGCGCGCCCGTTCACCCTGTACGCCGAGGAATCGGCTTGGCCGCAATGGGCCGCCCTCACGCCCTCGCCGCCGCCCCCCGCCTTCTCCAACAACCACCTCGGCTATGCCCTGACGTGGTTCGGACTGGCGATCGTGCTGATCGGCTTCTATGTGGCCCTGCTTCGCCGTCGCCTGAGAAAGTCCGCGTCCTGACCGCCATAAACACCTTGCCCAACGGCGTCCGCGTGGTCGCGGACCCCATGCCGGGGCTGAAGACCTTCGCCCTGACCGTCACGGTCGACGGCGGCTCGCGCTGGGAGACGCCGGATCGCGCGGGCTGGTCCCATTTCCTCGAACACCTGGTGTTCAAGGGCGCCGGCGAGATGGATTCCCGCGAGATCGTGGAACGGATCGAGCGCGACGGCGGCCACATCAACGCGGCCACGGGACACGAGCGCACGTCGTTCGAGGTGCGCGGGCTGGAGGGCTCGCTGGAGACGGCGCTGCAGGTCGTGTCCGACCTCTTGCTGCGGCCCACCCTGGATCCGGAAGAGATCGAGCGCGAGAAAGACGTGGTGGCGCAGGAGATCGCCGAAGCCTTCGACACGCCCGACGACCACGTCTTCGAGATGGCGCAGGACAGGGCCTATCCGGGACAGGCGCTGGGGCGGCCGATCCTCGGCACGGTCGCCGCGCTGAAGCCGGCCCGGCGCGAGACGGTGGAGGCCTGGCGCGCCGCCCTGTACGCGCCCGAACGGATGGTCGTGGCGGTGTCCGGCGCCGTCGACGCCCACCGGCTTCGAGACGCCGCGCAGGGCCGGTTCGGCGACGCCCCCGCCGCGCCGGACGCCGCGCGACCGGCGTCCGCGACCTTCGGCGGCGGCCACGCCATGCTGAAGCGGCGGATCGAACAGGCCAACGTGGTCTTCCTGACGCCCGCATGCGGGACCGCCGATCCGGCCTACCCGGCCACGCGCCTGCTGGCGGAGATTCTGGGCGGCGGGATGGCTTCGCGCCTGTTCCAGAAGGCGCGCGAGGAGCTGGGGCTGGCCTACGCGGTCGACGCCTGGTTCGACGCCTATGCCGAGACCGGCCTGCTGGGGATCTACGCCGGCTGCGCCCCGGAACGGGCCGAGGCGCTGGCGCAGGTCTGCGCCCGGGAACTGGCCGATCTGGCGGCGAACGGCCCGACGGCCGACGAGCTGGCACGGGCCAAGGCCGTGCTGGTCGGCGGGCTGATGATGTCGGACGAGAGCCCGGCGTCGCGCGCCGGCCGCGCCGCGGCTCAGACCCTGATCTTCGGCGCCCCGATCCCGACGGAAACCGCCGTGGCCCGGCTGCGGGCGCAGACGGTCGACGACGTCCGCGCGGCGGCGAGGCGTGCTTGCGCCGCGGGGGCCGCGACCTCGGTGCTGGGGCCCGCGGGGGCCCACGGGGCGGGCCGCGTCTTCGCGGACGCCCTCGGCTGAGGTTGCCGACCGGGCCGCTCGCGCGTTAGCTGTGGACATGGCCCTTCTGGACTGGATCGGCGAACGCACCGCGCCGGCGCTCAGCGCCCACGGCGTCCTGCTGCGCGCGCCGCGCCCGACCGACTACTCCGCGTGGGCCTCCCTGCGCGCCGAGTCCCGGGATTATCTGACGCCGTGGGAGCCGACCTGGCCCGAGGACGACCTGACGCGCACGGCCTATCGCCGCCGCCTGTCGATCTATGCCCGCGAGCAGGAGCAGGGAAACGCCTGGCCGATGTTCGTCTTCACCGACGAGGGCCTGGTGGGGGCCATCACCCTGTCGAACGTCCGCCGCGGCGTGGCCGAGACGGGGACCCTGGGCTACTGGATCGGCCGACCGTTCGCCGGGAGGGGATTCGCCACGGCGGCGGTCCGGGCGATGGTCGATCACGCCTTTGCCGATCTGGGCCTGCACCGGGTGGAGGCGGCCTGTCTGCCGGCCAACCACGCTTCGCGCCGGGTGCTGGAGAAGGCGGGGTTCGAGGCCGAGGGCCGGGCCCGGGCTTATCTCAAAATTAACGGCGATTGGGCAGATCATCTGCTGTTCGGCAGGGTCCGCGACGAGGCGTCCTGACGCCTTCGCGCCCGCCGCTTGAGGGGAGCGCCCGGGCGCGTGCAGACAGGCTCCAGAGCGCTCGCATGGGACGCGACCACGGCGATCGAGGCCCTCGCCGGGGCCGGCGCCGCCCTGTGGGAATGGACCCCGGCCTCCGACCGACTGCGATTCACGGGCGCGACCGGCGCCCTCGGGCTGGGCGCGCTGGCGCCGGAATGTTCCGGCGCGGCCTTCGTGGCCCTGACCCTGCCGCAGGACAGGGCGCTGGCCGAGCGCCTGCTGAAGCCGCGTGACGAGGGCGAGGAGGTGGTCCTGCGCCTGCGCATGCGCGACGGCCAGCTGTGCCTTTGGCGTGGCGTCTGGCTGGAGGACGGCCTGCGGGCCGCCGGCCTGGTGGCTTCGGACGTCAAGTTCGCGGGCACGGATCGAGATCCACTGACCGGGTTGCTGGACCGAAGGGCCTTTCTGGCCCGGGTCGGCGAGACCCTGACCCGGCCGGGTCCGGTCGAGATCGTGGTCGCCGACGTCGACCGCCTGCGCCGTCTGAACGAGGCGCTGGGGCACGAGCGGGCCGACATGGTGCTGTCGGCGCTGGGGTCGCGACTGGCGGCGGCCTTCCCGCCGGACGCCGCGCCCGCGCGCATCGGGGAGGACGAGTTCGCGGTGGTCTGCGCCGGCGCCGGCGCCCCTGCGGCCCGGCTGCGCGAGGCGCTGGAGCAGCCGCTGAGGCTGGCCGGGTTCGACATCTACCCCACGGTCTCGATCGGGGCGGTGGACGCCGAAGGCGGGCCGGACGCGCCGGACGCGGCCGAATTGCTGCGCCGGGTCGAACTGGCGGTGGAACAGGCCAAGACCGCCGGGCGCGGCGGGGCCGCCGCCTATGGCCGGGCGCTGGAGAGCGACAGCCTGAACCGGCTGGCGCTGGAGGCCGACCTGCGCAACGCCTTCGTGCGCGGCGAGATCGAGCCCTTCTTCCAGCCGATCGTGAACCTGGCGACCGGCGCGGTGGCGGGCTTCGAGGCGCTGGCGCGCTGGCGACATCCGACGCGCGGCCTCGTGCCGCCGGACGAGTTCCTGGGTCTGGCCGACGAGATGGGTCTGATGAACGATCTCGGCCTGCTGATGATGAGCCGGGCCTCGCGTCAGCTGTCGGAGTGGCTGCGACGGCACCCGGAAGCGGGCGACCTGTTCTGCAGCGTCAACCTGTCGGTCGGCGAGATCGAGCGGCCGGATCTGGTCGAGGACGTGTCGCGCATCATCGCCGACCACGGCCTGCCGAAGGGCGCGCTGAAGCTGGAGGTCACCGAGGGCGACATCATGCGCGACACGGCGCGGGCGGCCGAGGTGCTGGCGCGTCTGAAGGCGGCCGGGGCGTCGCTGGCGCTCGACGATTTCGGCACCGGCTTCTCGTCGCTGACCTGGCTGGCCAAGCTGCCGTTCGACACGCTGAAGATCGACCGCTGGTTCGTGCTGACAATGGACAAGGACGAGGGCTCGGCGAAGATCGTCAAGTCGGTCGTCGCCCTGGGCCGCGACCTTTCGCTGGAGGTGGTGGCCGAAGGCGTGGAGAACGCCGGACTGGCGCGCCGCCTGATCGACGCCCAGTGCCACTACGGTCAGGGCTACGGCTACGCGCCCGCGCTGACGGCGCAGGAGGCCGAGGTCTATCTGAACGAATCGCTGGCGGACGGCACGGCCCCGTTGAAGCAGCGCAGCGCCTAGGCTCGCCCGCCTTGCCCTGAGAGGGCGCCCGCCTCGGGCACGCCGACGGCCTTCAGCGCGCGGGACCATTTCGAGGCGTGGTCGAGGTCGAAGATGATGTCCTGCTCGGCGTCCGCGACCAGCCAGACGTTTTCGGCCAGCTCGCTTTCCAGCTGCCCCTCGTCCCACCCGGCGTAGCCGAGGGCCAGCACGGCGCGGCGGGGGCCGGCGACGGGATCGCCCATGGCCACCAGGGCGTCGCGCGTGGCGGTCATGGCCAGACCCTCGCCGAACGGAAGGCTGGAGTCGGCGGACAGCCAGTCGTCGGAATGGATCACGAAGCCGCGCTCGCGATCCACGGGGCCGCCCACGAGAACCGGTCGCGCCTCCGGCGTTTCGGAGGGCGGCAGGTCCAGACGTTTCAGCACTTCGGCGACGTCGACGCCGGGCGCGGGCGCGTCGAGCCGCACGCCCATGGCGTGCTCGTCGTCGTGGGAGCAGACCAGAATCACCGCGTGCTCGAAGCGCGGATCGCCGATTCCGGGCATGGCCACCAGAAGGCGGCCCGCGAGAGTGGAGGGGTCGTCCATGCCCTGATGATCGGCGCCGGGGCCCTTGCATGCAAGGGGCGGGTTGGCGCGGGCCGGGCAAGGCCCTATCTGGCCAGCATCCGTTCACCCGAACCTTCGGAGCCTGCCCCGTGACCATTCAGATCGGCGACCGCATCCCCTCGGCCACCCTGTCGCAGGCCACTACGGAAGGGCCGAAGCCGGTTACGACCGACGACTTCTTCAAGGGCCGCACCGTCGCCCTGTTCGCCGTGCCGGGCGCCTTCACCCCGACCTGCTCGGCGCGGCACCTGCCGGGCTTTACCGACAAGCGCGAGGAGCTGAAGGGCAAGGGCGTGGACGCCGTGGCCTGCGTGTCGGTGAACGACGCCTTCGTCATGCGGGCCTGGGGCGACAGCCAGGGCGTGGGCGACGACGACATCGTCATGCTGGCCGACGGCAACGGAGACTTCACCCGGGCGCTGGGTCTGTCTCTGGACGCCAAGGGCTTCGGCATGGGCGAGCGGTCGCAGCGCTATTCCATGATCGTCAAGGACGGCGTGGTCGACCAGTTGAACGTCGAGCAGGGCGGCGAATTCCGCGTCAGCTCGGCCGAGCACCTGCTGACCCAGCTCTGATCAGGCGGCGACCGTCTCGGCCGGGGCCTCCGCCTCGGCCGAGAGGCCGGAGAGGACATGCTGGACCGCGCCCAGCAGGGCCGGCGGCGTGATCGGCTTGGGCACGAAGTAGGACATTCCCGCAGCCAGACAGGCCTCGATGTCCTCGGGGCTGGTGTCGGCCGTGACGGCGATGACGGGCACGCGGGCGTTCGGCCCGCCGGAGGCCCGCAGGCGTCGCGTGGTCTCGCGACCGTCGAGTTCGGGCATCCGCACGTCCATGAAGATCATGTCGAACTCGCCCTGATCGCAGGCGCGCAGGGCGGCCATGCCGTCCTCGGCCGTGGTCACCTCGACGCCGAGCGGCGCGAGGATCAGCTGGACCGCCCGGCGGTTGATGTCGTGGTCGTCGACGACGAGCACCTTCATGGCCCGGCCTTCGTCTTCGGCCTCCGGCGGGGGTTCATCCGCAGCCGGTTCGTCCGCGGCCGGAGCCGCGGCGACGACCGGCTCGGCGGGCGCCGGCGCCTTCAGCGCCTGGGCCACGACGCGGCGGCCCGTCTCGTCGGGAGCGGCCGGAGCGAGGACGTCCGAGGCGGCGGGCGCGAAGGTCACGGCGACCGTGAAGGCGGCGCCCTCGCCCGGCCGGCTGCGCACGGTCAGGCGACCGCCCATCAGGCCCACCAGCTCGCGGCTGATCGCCAGCCCCAGGCCGGTGCCCCCGTGGCGGGCCTGGACTCCGTCGGCGGTCTGGTCGAAGGGCGTGAACAGACGGGCCACCTGCTCCGCGGTCATGCCCGGGCCGGTGTCGGCGATCTCGAACACCACGGAATGCAGACCGCCGTCCTCCTCCCAGGCCGAGAGGCGCAGGGTGACCGAGCCGGTCTGGGTGAACTTCACCGCATTGGAGATCAGGTTGTTCAGGATCTGGCGCAGCCGCATCGGGTCGCCACGGACGGCGCGGGGGAGAGAGGCGGCGCCTTCCAGCCGCAGGCTCAGCCCCTTGGCGCGCACCGGCTGCTGCCACAGCTTCAGGGTCTGCGCGGTCAGGGCGCGGAGGTCGAAGTCGACCGCGTCGACCGTCATCCGGCCCGCTTCCAGTTTGGCATGATCCAGCAGGTCGTCCAGCAGGGCCTTCATCATCAGCCCCGCGTCGGCGATCAGCCGCGCCTGGCTGCGCGAGGCGCCGTCGGCGGCGCGCTCGATCTCCATGGCGCCGCTCATGATGGCGCCTATCGGCGTGCGGAGGTCGTGGCCCACGGCGGCCAGGAAGGCCGAGCGGCTGTTCATGGCGGCCTCGGCCTCCACCCGCTTGCGGTCGGCCTCCAGACGGGCGGCCGCCTCGGCGTTCCGTGCGCGCTCCATCTGGCGCCAGACGGAAAGGCAGTAGGTGATGAAGACGGCGATGCCCGTGGCCACGGCCGTGCAGAAGGCCGGCGGCGCGCCCCAGGCCAGCATGAAGAAGGGGGTCGCGGCGAGGTAGAGGAACTGGGGCGCGATCGACAGCGCCAGCACGAGGTTCGACCGAGGCGCGTTGACCACGGCGTAGATGGCGCCGGAAGACAGCAGCATGGCGGCGCAGATGCCGCCCATCGGACCGCCGGTGAACCAGAGCGCCACCGACAGGCTTCCGAAATAGAGGGCGTTGGCCACCAGCATGACGTTGGCCGCGAGCATGCGGACCGGTCCCATGCGGTCGACCTTGCCCGAGTTGACCGGCCCGAAGACCCAGAGGTCCAGCAGCTGAACCACGAAGTAGCCGGCCACCCACAGGGCCGCGAAGTCCCATGTCAGCACCGGGCTGAACACGAAGGCGGCGGCCGCGCCCATGCCGAGACGCTGCAACAGCGCCTTTCGACGCTGGCGCACGGCCGTGGCCCAGGGGCTGGCGTCGCTCGTGGTCGGCATGCGGTCTCCCCGACAAGGAAGCGGACTTCCGGTCCGTCAGCATGCCCGCCTCTGCCCTAACGCCCCGTCAACGGGACGCGCCGACGGCCTCGGAAATCGTGGTGAATCCCTCGGCGCGCAGGCGTGCCTTGAGGTCGGCGAGGATCCTGCGGACCAGGCCGGGACCGTGGTGCACGAGAGCGGAGTAGAGCTGCACCGCCGCGGCGCCCTGGCGGAGGCGATGCAGAACCTCCTCGCCCGAGTCGATTCCGCCCGCGGCGATCAGCGCCAGACGGCCTTCGGCCGCCTCCACAGCGAGGCCCAGAGCCCGGCGCGCCAGAGGCTTCAACGGGGCGCCGGAAAGTCCCCCGGTCTCGCCCGCGCGGGCCGAACGCAGGTCGGCGGGTCGGGAGATCGTGGTGTTCGACACGATCAGGCCGTCCAGCTTCCACACCCGGGCGGCCTGCACGATCTCGACGATCTCGGCCGGTTCCAGATCGGGCGCGATCTTCAGAAACACCGGCGCTCCGTCGGCCGGGCGCGCCTCGGCCACGCGGCCCAGCAGGTCGTCCAGCGCGTCGCGGCCCTGCAGGGCGCGCAGGCCGGGGGTGTTGGGGGAGGACACGTTGACGGTGAACCAGTCGGCCTTGCCGGCGAGACGCCGCAGGCCGGTCACGTAATCCGCGGCGCGATCTTCCGAGTCCTTGTTGGCCCCCAGATTGGCCCCGACCAGCACGCCGGGCGGCCGGCGGTCCAGCCGCGCGGCGAAGGCCTCCAGCCCCGCGTTGTTGAACCCCATGCGGTTGATCACCGCCGCGTCCTCGTTCAGCCGGAACAGCCGCGGCCGCGGGTTGCCCTCCTGTGGCCGGGGCGTGACCGAGCCCGCTTCGACGAAGCCGAAGCCGAGCCGGGCGAGGCCGCCCAACGCCTCCGCGTTCTTGTCCAGCCCGGCGGCGAGGCCGACCGGGTTGGGCAGGGTCAGGCCGGCCAGACGGGTCGTGAGCATCGGATCGGGCGCGGCCGGACGCGGCGCGGGCATGAGGGCCAGCCCCCGGATCGCCAGCCGATGGGCCGTCTCCGGATCCATGCGGCGCAGGACGGGCGCGGCGAGGGCCTCAAGCATCCGTCGCGCCCACGATCATGACGCCGTCGGCCGAGACGGACAGGGACCGGTCGCCCACCACCGCCGCGACGGGCAGCTCGCCGTGCTGATGCGGAAACAGGGCGCCGCCGCGAGAAGGCTCCCACTTCACCGCGCCCAGCCGGTCCAGATCCACCTCGAGGAGGCGCAGGCCCTCGCGACCGGCGTAGTGACGGCGCGCGGTCTCCTCAAGCTGGTCCGCGGTCGACAGGTGGATGTAGCCGTCCTGCAGGTCGACGGCCGATCCGGCGTAGGCGCCGGCGGCGCGGGCCGCGTCCCACTCGGCCGCGTCGACGATCTTGAACGCCGTGGTCACGCCTCGGCCCCGCCGCCGACGTCCCGAGGCTTGAGGAACAGCTCCAGGGAGGCCCGGCCGTTGGCGTCCAGCGCGAAAACCGCCGCGGCGCCGGTGGGGAAGCCGCTCGCGAACCGCTCGATGGCGGTGGGCGAGGCGGCCCCTTCGATCAGCAGCTCAACGGCCAGTTGGTGGACGCCGGGATTGTGCGCGATGAGGATCAGGCAGCCGGCCCGGTCCCCCTGCGCCTCGACGGCGCGGCGCAGGGCGCCGGCGGAGGCGTCGTAAAGCGCCGGCTCGATCGCCACCTGCACGTCGCCGAAGGCGTCGTGGGCGGCGTCCCAGGTCTGACGCGTGCGCGCCGCCGCCGAAACGAGAGCCACGTCCGGGCGCACGCCGCGGTCGGCCAGGGCGCGGGCCACCAGTCCCGCGTCCGCCACGCCCCGCGAGCTGAGCGGCCGGTCCATGTCCCTGCCGGACCCGCTGTCGCGCTCGGCCTTCGCGTGCCGCATGAGGATGAGCCGGTTCATGAGCCGCCGGTCTAGTGCGGTTCGCCGTCCGCGACCAGACGCGCGCCGCGCGCGGCCGGCGCCGGCTGGAGACCCGGCGTGACCGGGACCGTCGCCACGGCGCCGGAGGGCCGGACGCGGGCGTACGCCTGACGCGTGGCCTCCAGCAGGATCAGGCCGGCGAAGCCCGGCGCGACGCGGCGGCCGATCTCCTCGAAGCCGTCGGCGGCGCCCAGCAGAGGACGCCACGGCGGCACGTACAGGGTCTGGGACCAGGCCGAGGGCTCCAGCCCCACCTGCCGCACCAGTCCCTCGAGCTGGCGGCGCGTGAAGGGGCGGCCATGGCCGAACGGCGTCGAATCCGCGCGCGCCCACAGCCCCCCGCGCGCGGCGGCCGCGAGGATGACGCGGCCCGTGGGGCTCAGAACCCTGACCGCTTCGGCCAGCACCTGGGCGGGGGCGTCGGCCTCTTCCAGCGCATGGACCAGCAGAATGCGATCGAAGGTCCCCGCCGCGAACGGCAGGGCGCGCTCGTCGACCAGGACCGTGCGGTTGCGCCCCACCGGGGGCCAGGTCTCGGCCCCCTGCCCGCCCGGCATGGCCGCGACCTGCCGACGAGCGCCGACGAAGGCGTCGAGCCACGGCACGGCGTAGCCGAGGCCCAGGACGTCGCAGCCGGCGGCCTCGCCCCAGGCGTCGTCCAGACGCCGCGCGACCAGGCGGCGGACGACCTGTCCGGCCGCCTCACCGTAGAAGGCCCGCAATTCCTCGACGCCACGCCGCATGCCTGCAGGATAGGCCGGGCGGACGCGCGCCGCTAGGATGCGGTCATGACCCTGGACGTGCGCCTGTTCCCCTGCCTTTCGGACAACTACGGCTTTCTGGTCCGCGACTCCGCGAGCGGGGCCGTGGCGGCGGTGGACGCGCCGGACGCGGCGGCGATCCTCGCCGATCTGGAGGCCAGCGGCTGGGGGCGGCTGGACCTGCTGCTGAACACCCACTGGCATCCGGATCACACCCAGGGGAACGGGGCGCTGAAAGGCGCGACGGGCTGCGAGATCGTCGGGCCGGAAGAGGTGCGCCGCGCCGCGCCGCTGGATCGCGTCGTGGCCGGCGGCGACCGGGTCGGGCTGGGAACGACGACCTTCGAGGTTCTGGACACCCCGGGCCACACCCTGGGGCACGTCGTCTTTCTGGCACGAGAAGCGCGCGAGGCGTTCGTCGGCGACGTGATCTTCCCGCTGGGCTGCGGCCGCCTGTTCGAGGGCGCGCCGGCGCAGATGTGGGACAGCCTGTCGGCGGTCGCCGGCTGGGACGGGGCGACGCGGCTGTGGGGGGCGCACGAATATGCGCTGGGCAATGCCGCCTTCGCCGTGACCGTGGACGACCGGCCGGAACTGGCGGCCCATGTGGCGGAGCTGCGGGCCCGGCGGGCGCGGGGCGAGCCGACCGTGCCGACGACGGTCGGGACGGAGCGGCGCTTCAACCCCTTCCTGACGGCGGGGGACGCGGAGACCTTCGCCCTGCGCCGCGCGGCCAAGGACGCGTTCGTCGGCTGAGGCCTATTCGACGCCCGAGATGACCCGGGCGATGCGGGCCGAGGAGGGTCGGCCGGCGTAGCCGGCGGTCGGGTCGATGACGATGGTCAGGACCCCGCGCGCGAAGGTGATGCGGGGACGGCCCTGATCGGTCACCACGATGCGGCGCACGCGGCCCGCGTCCTGGCGCAGGCCGGCGGATCGCGACATGCGCACCAGGGCCTCGACCGCGGTCGACAGGGCGTCGGCGGCCACGGCCTCGGAGCCCCGGCCGATCTCCATGTCGACGATGACCAGCCGGCCCACGGCGTTGGTCGCGCGGCCGCTCTGGTGAATGATGAAGTTGGCCATCTGCACGGCCGTCAGGGTCGGCGGCAGCAGGCGGGCTGCGGAGCCCTCGGACGACACGGGCACGCCCTGCGGCGCGGCCGCCGTGTACAGGGTCATGGCCCCGTCGGGCGTGACGCGCAGCACCTGGTCGCCGGCGTCGTTGCGCAGGATGACGTCGCCGCGCGGGGCCGGCTGGGGCCGCAGGACCCAGACCTCGTTCGAGCGCTCGAACCGCATCAGGGTGCGGGGACCCGAGCGGTCCAGCACGAAGCTCTGCCCCGTCTCGGCGACGTAGCGGCCGGTTTCGGGCATGGCCTGGCGGCTGCGGCCGGGCGCCTCCCCGCGGAGGATGGCGCCGCTCTGGGCGGCGGCCGCGTCGGCGCACAGGCCCAGCCCCGCGACGGCCAGCGCCGTCGCGGTCAGCAGCGGCGCGAACGCCGTCCTGAGCCGCACCGAAGACTTCATGAACCGCACTTGAATGGGGAGCCGCGGCGGATTTTGGGCCGGATTCCGTCAGCCGACGAGATACTGACCGCCGTTCAGGGAAAGGGTGCAGCCTGTGACATATCCGGCACGTTCGCCCGCAAGCCACGAGACCATGTCCGCGATTTCCTCACCTTTTCCGAGTCTTCCAACCGGGATCTGGGCGACGATCCCGGCCAGCACCTTCTCGTCCATGGCCCCGACCATCTCGGTGTCGATGTAGCCCGGCGCGATGCAGTTCACCGTCACGCCCTTGCGCGCGTTCTCCAGCGCCAGCGCCTTGGTGAAGCCGATCATGCCGGCCTTGGCGGCGGAATAGTTGGTCTGGCCGATCTGGCCCTTCTGGCCGTTGATCGAAGAGATGTTGACGATGCGGCCGAAGCCGCGGTCGCGCATGCCGCCGATGACCTGGCGCGTCATGTTGAAGACCGAGTCCATGTTGACGCGGATCACGTCGGACCACTGGTCGTGGGTCATCTTGTGGAAGAAGCCGTCGCGGGTGATGCCGGCGTTGTTCACAAGGACGTCGATCGGCCCCAGCCGGTCCTCGACCTCCTTCACGGCGCGCTCGCAGTCCTCGAACGAGCCGACGTTGCCCTTGACCACCATGACGCCCAGCTCGCGCGCGGTCGCCTCGGCCGCCTCGACGTTGCCGGAGTAGCCGGCGGCGACCTCCATGCCGTCGGCCTTCAGCCGCTCGACGATCGCCTTGCCGATGCCGCGGGTCCCGCCCGTCACCAGTGCCACTCGAGCCATGTGCGCTTCCTTGTTTCCTGACCGGCGGCGCCTCTCACCCGGGCCCCTGCTTCGAAATACGCTTTAGCTTGCCGGGCGTTGCGCGAAAAGCGGCGTTCGCCCGCCGCGGGGCGGCCGGCCGTCACCCCGAAAAACAGGGTCCGGACAGTCCGGACAGTCCGGATGGGGGGGCGTCGTCCTTCATCCCGGCGATGATCGCAGGCGTCCGCGTCAGGACCGGACGTGGCGGGATCGCCCGGGTCAACCGCCGCCGATGCAGTCCATGGCGGCGCGGAGGGCGGCGATGCGGGTCTCGCCCTCGCCGAATATGGCCGCGCGGGCGTCGACGCGGGCGCGGCGCAGGGGCCGGACCGCCTCCGTGCCGGCCCGCAGACAGGACAGGGCCAGGCCCTCCCCGCCGTCGGCCTCGGCCCGGATCACCACGTGCGGCGGGTCCTGCCAGTTGGCCTGAAGCGGCACCAGCGGGGCGACGCAGGTCTCGTACTCCGCCGCGGTCAGACACGGTTCGAACCGGTGGCGATGGGCGGTGGGCTCGGCCCGAAGGAAGGCCTCGTGGGCGCTCATGTACTGCACCAGGGCGTCGGTCCGGGCCCGCGTCTGGGCGTCGGTGGAGACCACCACGATGCGGTAGGACGGCGGGATCGAGGCCGCGCCGCCCGTGGGCGCCAGAACCGCCGTCGCCCCGAGCGCCGCCGCCGTCAGACCGATCATGCGCATGCCGTCGTCCTCCTCCACCGGCCCGACCGTGCCCCCCGCAGCCCGCCGGGGCAAGGCGTGGAGGGGGCGGCGTCAGGAACGGTGGGGCCACCCTCCGCCTTGCCTCCGCCACGAAACGGCGATTTCCTGACCGTCGGAACAGGGAGGAGAGAGGATGCGGGCAGTTCTGATCGCGACGGCGGCGGCGACCGCGCTGGGGAGCGCGGCCTGGGCCCAGCAGGGGCCGCCGCAGGGTCCGGCCGTGCCGGTCGAAAGCGGCGAGCTGAGGGAGGCGTGGAACCCGCGCGTCTCGGCCGGCCCGCCGCCGGGGACCATGCCGGAGTTCGACGGCTGGAGCCTGGGCACGGCCATGCCGCTGGCGCGGTCGGAGCATTCCGTGGCGCTGTTCCGGGGCCAGATCTGGGTGCTGGGCGGCTATCCCCCCGGCCGCCTGCCGACCAGTATGGTCCAGGTCTACGACCCCAGCACCGGCCGCTGGACCCTGGGCCCGCCGCTGCCGCACGCCCTGCACCACGCCATGGTCGCCGAGGTGGACGGCAAACTCTACGTCATCGGCGGCGAGCGCGACGGCGCCAGTTCGGGCAAGCCCGAGGTCTATGTGAACGACGTCTGGATGCACGATCCGGCCGTGGGCGGCTGGGTTCCGCGCGGGCCCATGCCCACGCCCCGCAGCGGCGGCGGCAAGGCGGTGATCGACGGCAAGATCTACGTCGCCGGCGGCCGTCCGCCCGGCGGCCACGCCTTCGAGGTCTATGACCCCGCCACCGACAGCAGGGAGCGGCTGCCCGACCTGCCGACCCAGAGGAACCACCTCGCCATGGTGGCCCTGAACGGCAAGGTGATCGTCGCCGGCGGGCGCTTCGGCCCCGGCGCGGGCGCCGAGCGCACCGACGTGGTGGAGATCTTCGATCCCGCGACCGGCGCCTGGAGCCGGGGCGCCCCCCTGCCCGCGCCGCGCGGCGGCATCACCGGCGCGGTCGTCAACGGCTGCATGTTCGTGTTCGGCGGCGAGGGCGAGCCGACCCATGTGCTGGGCCTTACGCCCACCACCTACGGCTATCATCCCGGCGAGGACCGCTGGACGCAGCTTCCCGACCTGCCCATCGCCGTGCACGGACTGAAGGGCAGCGCGGTCATCGACGGCCGGGTCTTCCTGCCCGGCGGGGCGGTGACGATCGGCGGCAACACGGGCACGAACGCCATGCAGGTGTATCGGCCGGAGATGAGCTGCGGGTGAGGGGCGTAAGCCGGGGCACGCGCTGAGCTCGGGCTTCGGTCGACGTCAGTCCGTGGCAGGCCTGCGCAGGCTCGCCGCGACGAGGCAGAGGATCGCGCCGGTGAGGCCGATCAGAAGCACGAACGCCGCCTCTGCGTAATGGGGCGCGTAGACGTAGAACGGAATCGGCGGGTTCATGTTGATGAGCATCAGCCGCGCGGTGGCCGTGCCGTAGACGGCCCCCAGCGCGCCCCAGCCCAGCGCCCACCCGGCCCCAATGACGGCGTGGGTCCGAGCCCGGACGACCCCCAGCACCGCCGAGATCACCGACAGCGCCGCCAAGCCCTTCAGCACGAAGTCCCCGTGCATCAGACGAAGCGGGACGTGCACGAGCAACATGTCCGCCGCGACAGCCAGGCAGACGACGCCGACGGCGGCGGCGAGCCAGGCGAGGCCCAGTACGATCGGCGCTGAGCGGGCGAACATGCCGGGACGCTAGCGACTGGCCGGGCCCCTGTCATGCGGCCGCCGGGAGTGACCGATCTCACGGGCCGAAGCGCCGCGAGCGACTCCGACCGCCTAATGCACCCGCGCCTTCCCGATCTCCAGCCCGCCCTCGCCGGCTGACACGGCGATCACCGACCCGTCCGCGATCTCGCCGGCCAGCAGTTTCCGCGCGATGGGGTCGACCAGTTCCTTCTGGATCACCCGCTTCAGCGGCCGGGCGCCGTAGACCGGGTCATAGCCCTTGTCGGCCAGCCAGGCGGCGGCGGCGTCGTCCAGGGCGAGGGTCAGGCGGCGGTCGGCGAGGAGGCGCTCGAACCGGGCCAGCTGGATGCGGACGATTCCGCCCATCTGTTCGCGGCCGAGGCGGCGGAACAGGATGATCTCGTCGATGCGGTTCAGGAACTCCGGTCGGAAATGGGCGCGGACGGCCTCCATGACCACGGGGCGCACGGCCTCGACGTCCTCGCCCTCGGCCTGATCGGCCAGAACGCCTGAGCCGAGGTTGGAGGTCAGGATGATCAGGGTGTTCCTGAAATCGACCACCCGGCCCTGACCGTCGGTCAGGCGGCCGTCGTCCAGCACCTGCAGGAGCACGTTGAAGACGTCGGGGTGGGCCTTTTCCACCTCGTCGAACAGCACGACCTGATAGGGGCGGCGACGCACCGCCTCGGTCAGGGCGCCGCCCTCGTCATAGCCGACGTAGCCCGGAGGGGCGCCGATCAGGCGGCTGACGGAGTGCTTCTCCATGTACTCCGACATGTCGATGCGGGTGATGGCCGCCTCGTCGTCGAACAGAAATTCGGCCAGGGCCTTGGTCAGCTCGGTCTTGCCCACGCCCGTGGGGCCCAGGAACAGGAAGCTGCCCAGCGGGCGGTTGGGGTCGTTCAGACCGGCGCGGGCGCGGCGCACGGCGTCGGACACGGCGATCAGGGCGTCGTCCTGACCCACCACGCGGCCGCGAAGGGCGTCCTCCATCTTGAGCAGCTTCTCGCGCTCGCCCTCCAGCATCTTGTCGACGGGCACGCCGGTCCAGCGGCTGACCACCGCGGCGATCTGTTCGGCGTCGACCACCTCGGGCGTCAGCGGGCCCGAGGCGTCGGCCTCGTTCGCTTCGGCTTCCGCCAGTTGCTTCTCGATCTGCGGGATCTGGCCGTAGGCGATCTCGGACGCGCGGCCCAGGTCGCCGGCGCGCTGGGCGGCGGCCAGTTCCGCGCGCAGGCGGTCCAGCGTCTCGCGCAACTGGGCGCCGCCGGCGACCTTTTCCTTCTCCGACTTCCAGCGGGCGGTCAGGTCCTCGGACTGGCCCTCCAGATCGGCGATCTCGTCCTCCAGCTTCTCCAGACGCTGGCGGCTGGCGGAGTCGGTCTCCTTCTTGAGCGCCTCGCGCTCGATCTTCAGCTGGACCAGGCGCCGGTCGATCTCGTCCAGCGCCTCGGGCTTGGAATCCACCGCCATGCGCACCCGCGACGCGGCTTCGTCGATCAGGTCGATCGCCTTGTCGGGCAGGAAGCGGTCGGTGATGTAGCGGTTCGACAGGGTGGCCGCGGCGACGATGGCCGAGTCCGAGATGCGCACCCCGTGGTGGACCTCGTACTTCTCCTTCAGTCCACGAAGGATCGACACCGTGTCCTCCACAGTCGGCTCGGAGACGAAGACGGGCTGGAAGCGGCGGGCCAGGGCCGCGTCTTTCTCCACGTGCTTGCGGTATTCGTCGAGCGTGGTGGCGCCGACGCAGTGCAGCTCGCCGCGGGCCAGCGCGGGCTTCAGCAGGTTGGACGCGTCCATGGCGCCGTCGCCTTTGCCGGCGCCGACCAGGGTGTGCATCTCATCGATGAAGAGGACGATCTGGCCCTCGGCGGCGGCGGTTTCGTTCAGCACGGCCTTAAGCCGTTCCTCGAACTCGCCGCGGTATTTCGCGCCCGCGATCAGGGCGCCCATGTCCAGCGCCATGACCTTCTTGTCGCGCAGGGACTCCGGCACGTCGCCGTTGACGATGCGCAGGGCCAGCCCCTCGACGATGGCGGTCTTGCCGACGCCGGGCTCGCCGATCAGGACGGGGTTGTTCTTGGTGCGGCGGGCCAGCACCTGGATGGTGCGGCGGATCTCCTCGTCCCGGCCGATGACCGGGTCGATCTTTCCGTCGGCGGCGGCCAGGGTCAGGTCGCGGGCGTAGCGCTTCAGGGCGTCGTAGGCGTCCTCCGCGCCTGCGGAGTCGGCGGTCTTGCCCTTGCGCACCTCGAGGATGGCGGCGTCCAGCCCGTCCGGCGTCACGCCGGCGGCGGCCAGCACCGTCCTGGCCACGCCGCCCTCGCGGGCGAGGGCGGAGAGGATGCGCTCGGTGGTGACGAAGGCGTCGCCGGCCTTCTTCGCGGCCTGTTCGGCGGCGGCGAAGACGCGGGCCGTGTCGCCGTCGAGGTAGAGCTGGCCGGAGCCGCCCTCGACCTGGGCGCGCTTGGACAGGGCGGTCTCCACGTCCGCCTCGGCGCGCTTCGCGTCGCCGCCGGCGGCGGTGATCAGGTTGCGGGCCAGGCCGTCGCGCTCCTCCAGCAGCACCTTGAGCAGGTGCTCGGGCGCGAACTGCTGGTGCCGGCGCGCCAGCGCCAGGCTTTGGGCCGACTGGACGGCCTGTTTGGCGCGGTCGGAGTAGAGGTCGAGATTCACGGTGCATCCCTTCGAGAAGCGGACTTCCGCCGGGGCGTCCTCATGCAAGCGACGCGCCGTGCGGCTGGGCCTGAGTTGGGTGTGGCGTACGCGTCACACAAGGGCGTTGGCGCGGGATTTCGCGGGGCCTAGGGTCGGCGCGAGGAGGCGTCCGTGATCCCCCATTCGGCCTGGCCCGTCGACCCGGGCGTGATCCTGCCCTTTCTGGTCGCCGTGCTGCTGATCGAGCTGACTCCCGGACCCAACATGGGCTGGCTGGCGCTGGTCGCGGCGGGGCGCGGGCGGGCGGCGGGGCTTGCGGCCGTGGCGGGCGTGGCCCTGGGTCTTGGCGCGTGGATGGTCGCCGCCGCCGTGGGGGTCAGTCAGGCGCTGGCGCGTGCGCCGGCGCTGTATCAGGGTCTGCGGTGGGCCGGCGTCGGCTTCCTGCTGTGGCTGGCGTGGGAGGCGTGGCGCGCGCCGCCGCACGACGTGGCCGTGGTCGACGCTGACCCCCGGCGGGGACTGTTCCTGCGCGGGCTGGTCGGCAATCTGCTGAACCCGAAGGCGGCCGTGCTGTACGTGGCGCTGCTGCCCGGCTTCATGCGGCCTGACCACGCCGCGCCCTGGATGCAGGCGCTGACGCTGGGGGCCGGGCATGTGGCCGTGGCGACGGCGGTGCACGGGGCCATCGTGCTGGGTGCCGACCGCGCTGGGCGGGTCGCCCTCGCCCGGGCGCAGGGGCCCGTCGTGCGCGCCCTGATGGCCGGCGGGATCGCGGCGGTGGCGATCTGGACGGCGTGGCAGACGCGGTGAGGCGCGGCGTGGACGGCCCCCGTCGGCCGCGCTAGCGTCCGCGCCACAGTCTTCGGGAGCGTCGCCTCATGTCCGTTCGTCTCAGCCGCCGGTCGGCCCTGTTCGCCACGGCCGGCGCGGCCGCCGCCCTGCCCTCGATCTCGTGGGCGCAGGACGCCGCCAACGACGACGCGGCGCTGGCGGAGGCCGTCGACGCGTACGTGCGGAAATGTCTGGAGGCGTGGCCCGACCAGCCGGCGCTGTCGGTGGCGGTGGTCAAGGACGGACAGGCGATCCTGACGCGGGGCTATGGCGTGAAGGCGATGGACCGGCCGGGGGCGGCGGACGAGCGGACCCTGTTCGCCGTGGCGTCCAACACCAAGGCGGTGACCTGCGCCGCGCTGGCCATTCTGGTCGACGAGGGCAAGGTGAAGTGGGACGCGCCGGTGCGCGACTACCTGCCCGGCTTCAGCCTGTCGAAGCCCGGGCTGAACGACATGGTGACGGTGCGCGACCTGGTCAGCCACCGCATCGGCTTCGGCCTGGGCGCGGGCGACCTGCTGTTCTGGCCGAACTCGGACCGGACGCGGGCGGAGATCATGGCGGCGATCCCGCACGTGCCGATCGAGGACCAGTTCCGCACGCGCTACCACTACTGCAACCTGATGTTCGTCGCCGCCGGCGAGGTGGTGGCGGCGGCGTCGGGCCTGCCGTGGGAAGCCTTCGTCCAGACGCGCATCCTCGACCGGCTTGGCATGGCCGACACCCTGCCCGTCATGCGCGGCGCCGATCCGGCGAGATGCGCCCTGCCCCACGGCCGGGTGGGTCCGCCGCTCCGCTATCAGGGCGCCATGACGCGCATCGCCGACAGCGTGCAGGAGGTCTGGGACTGGTCGGCCGCCGGGGCCGCGGGCGGCTTCCTGACCAACGCCGTCGACTGGTCGAAGTGGATGGCCGTGCAGCTGGCGAACGGCGCCCTGCCCGACGGCACGCGGCTGTTCTCGGAAGCTCAGAGCCGCGAAATGTGGCGACCGAACGTGATCGTCTCCAACTCCGGCGGGCCGACGCCGGACATGCCGGGCCGCGCCGTGACGGCCACCTACGCCACGGGCTGGCAGGTCATGGACTATCGCGGCGAGCGGCTGATCACCCACGGGGGCGGCTCGCCGGGCGGCATCTCGGGCACGGTGCTGCTGCCGGGCCGCAAGGTCGGGTTCAGCTACTTCACCAACGCCGAGGAGAGCTTCCTGCTGCGCGCCCTGCGCTCGGGCATCGCCGACGTGATCATGGGACCGACGCGCATGGGTCCGGCCTTCGACTGGATCGCGGACTCGAAGCGGCTGGAGACCGAGGGGAACGCCCGCTCGCTCGCCGCGGCGGCCGAGATCGACGCGAAGCAGGCGGCGGGGGCCAAGCCCTCACTGCCGCAGTCGGCCTATGCCGGGACCTGGCGCGATCCCTGGTACGGCGACGTCAGGATCACGGCGCGCGACGTGCAGCTGTGGCTGGAGTTCACGCGGTCGCCCGCCCTGAAGGGGCCGCTGGAACCGTATGACGGCGAGACCTTCCGCACACGCTTCCCCGACAAGCGGGAGGAGGACGTCTTCGTCACCTTCGAGCTGGAGAACGGCCACCCGGTGCGCGCCACCATGAAGGCCGTCAGTCCGGACGCCGACTTCAGCTACGACTTCCACGACCTGAAGCTGACGCGGGTCGGCTGACGGCCTACCGCGTGCCGAACAGGCGGTCGCCGGCGTCGCCGAGGCCGGGCGCGATGTAGCCGTGCTCGTTCAGCTGGCGGTCGACGGCGGCCGTCCAGACCGGCACGTCGGGATGGAAGGCCTTGAGCCGCTCGATGCCCTCCGGCGAGGCGACCAGGCAGACGAAGCGCAGGTCGGTGACGCCGCGCTCCTTCAGCCGTTCCAGGGCGGCGACGGCGGTGTTGCCGGTGGCCAGCATGGGATCGACGACGATCACCAGCCGGTCGGCGACGTCCAGCGGCGCCTTGAAATAGTATTCGACCGCGACCAGCGTCTCCGGGTCGCGGTACAGGCCGATGTGGGCCACGCGGGCGGCGGGGATCAGATCCAGCATGCCCTCAAGAAGGCCGACGCCGGCGCGGAGGATGGGCGCCAGAACCAGCTTCTTTCCGGCCAGCCGCGCGCCCTCGGCGGGCTCCACCGGCGTCTGGATCGACACGGGCTCGAGCGGCAGGTCGCGCGTGACCTCGTAGCAGAGCAGGGTCGAAATCTCGCGCAGGAGGCGACGGAACTGGGCCGTGGAGGTGTCCCGGTTCCGCATCAGGGTCAGCTTGTGCCGCACCAGCGGATGGTCGACCACGGTCACGCCGGGAATGCGGTGGGTCATCAAAACACGGTCCCGTCGGAAAGGATGGTGAGGGGCGGACCGCCGCCGGCGCGGCGTTCGGCGGCGAGGCGACGTCCGGCCGCCCAGGTGCCGCCTTCGAGGATGCTGGCCAGAGGCATGGCTTCGGCCGACGCGCCCAGTTCGGCGCGCACCAGCGGCGCGACGCGGTCCAGCAGGGCCACGGTCAGGGCGCGCCAGGCGACGATGCGCGGATCCGAAACGGGCCACGATCGGTCCGCGTCGGCCGGATCGGCGAGGGCCAGAACGCCCGAGTCGAGGAACAGGCCGCCGTTGCGATACTCGGCCAGACCCGTGAGGCCGTCGAGGTCGGCCACCGCGATCCCGGCCTGCACCAGCGGCTCGACGAGCGAATAGCTGAGCCACTGGCTGAGCTTGTGGATCGGCACGAGGCCGTCCGTCGCGTCGTCGCGCTTCAGGGCCGGATGCCGCCAGACGTCGCCCAGATCGACGCCGCCGAGGCTGAGGCGGTCGCGCCAGATCGGGCCGAGCGCGTCCAGCAGCACCTCGAGGATGACGGGCGCGGAAAGGACGCCGTCGACGGCGCGGGCCGCCATGGCGTCGAACAGGCCGCCGGGTCGCGGGGCGTCGGCGCGGGCGAACAGATCGGGCCGGGCGCGGACACGGTCGCCGAGCCGGTTCATCAGGGCCGCGCGTCCCGCCAGCCCCGCCAGAGGATTGTCCTCGCCGACCTGGAATCCGCGCCCCAGCGCCTCGACCGACAGGGCCGCCAGGGCGCCCGCGTCGGCGCGCAGCGGATCGGCGGGCCGGTCGGAAAAGACGCCGGTCCGGAACAGGCGGAGCGAGGCCAGCGCCAGCCCCTCGGATCGCGCCGCCTCAATGCCCGTCTGCGCGTCGCGCCAGCGCCAGCCCGGCCCGGCGCCGGCGTCCAGCAGGACCGAGACCACGGCCAGATCGAACGCGGCCCGCGCCCGCGCCGCCGGGTCCGGCGTCCCGCGCGCCGCCTCGGTCCAGAGGTCGTGCCCGTCGAAGACGAAATGCCGCCAGCGCGCGTGGAAGGGGACCTTCAGATCCGGATACCGGTCGCGGATCACCCCCGCGACGAACCGGGCCGTCGCCGGCAGACGATCGAGATCGACGCGCCAGCCCTCGACGCGGCCGTCCAGCGCCAGCTCCAGCATCTCATGGGCGCGGGTGCGCACGGCGGCGGCCGTCAGCAGCTCCCGCGCGGCGGCGGAGTCAGAACTTGCCAAGGTCTCGGCCCACCACCTGCGTCAGCTCCTCGGCCGACCTCGCGCCCTCGGGCGCGAAGTAGCCGGCGGCCTTCTTGGCCTCCATCTCGACCGAGGCGTCGTCGGGAATCAGATCGTCGGGGATGGGCACGCGTTCGCCGATCTCTATGCCGGCGCCGGTCAGGGCGTCGTGCTTCATGTTCGACATGGAGACGAAGCGGTCGATGCGGCGGACGCCCAGCCAGTGCAGGACGTCGGGCATCAGCTGCTGGAAGCGCGCGTCCTGCACCCCCGCCACACATTCGGTGCGCTCGAAATAGGTGGCGGCCTGGTCGCCGCCCGGCTGGCGCTTGCGGGCGTTGTAGACGAGGAATTTGGTCACCTCGCCCAGCGCCCTGCCCTCCTTGCGATTGTAGACGATCAGGCCGGCGCCGCCCTCCTGCGCCTGGCGTACGCACTCCTCGATGCCGTGGGTCAGGTAAGGGCGGCAGGTGCAGATGTCGGAGCCGAAGACGTCCGATCCGTTGCACTCGTCGTGCACGCGGCAGGTCAGCCTGTGGGCCGGATCGCCGATCTTCGCCGGGTCGCCGAACACGTACAGGGTGATGCCCCCGATGGGCGGCAGGAAGACCTTCAGGTCCGGCCGGGTCACCAGGTCGGCGTACATGCCGCCGGTCTCCTCGAAGAGGGCCCGGCGCAGGGCCGTCTCGGTCACGCCGAAGCGTTCGGCGATGCCGGGCAACCACCAGACGGGGTCGATCGCCGCCTTGGTCACCGCCACGTCGCGGGTTTCGTGAACGACCGTCCCGTCGACGGACAGGCGGCCGGCGTCGATGGCCTGACCGATCTCCGGCAGGCTGAGCCGCGCTTTCGTCACGGCGATGGTCGGCCGCACGTCCAGTCCGTCGCGGATCTCGTCGGCGAAGGCCTCGGCCACCAGATGGCCCCAGGGGTCCAGCGACACGATCCTCGCCGGATCGCGCCACTGCTCGAAGGGCCCGAAGGCGTGGGTCGGGAAGGTGTCGGTCAGGTCCGGCCGCGCGCCGGCGCTCATCGCGCCCGACGAAATGGCCAGCGCCCTGTACAGGGAGTAGGCGCCGCCGTGCGCGCCCATGGCGTTGCGATCCGACCCGGCGCGCGCCGAGGCCACGACCGGGCCGCGCTCCCGCGCCGTCGCCGCGCCCCAGTCGACCGGAAACCGGGTGGCCGCGCCGCCGCCGGGGTGGGAATTGAGCCGGATGTGCCCGCTGCGGTTCGACGTCATGCGAGAGTCCTGATCGAAGGAATCTCGCAGTCAGGCACCAAGCGGGGCCGCTGTCGAGAGGGCGGCGTCCGCGCGTCCCTCAGTGCGCGAACAGGACGCTCACCTTCACAGACGCAAACGTCTGCCGACGGTCGGGGCGCATGGGGCGATTCCCGCCGCCGGGAGCCTCAGGGAAATGAACCTCAAGACCTTCCTTCTGACCGCCTTCGCGGCCGCCGGCCTGGTCCAGGCGTCAAGCCGTCTCCAGCCACCGAAACCGGCTGGAGAGGAAATGGCGCACCCGAAGAGATTCGAACTCCTGACCCCCAGATTCGTAGTCTGGTGCTCTATCCAGCTGAGCTACGGGTGCGCACTGGCCTTGACGGCGAGGGCGGTCATCTAACGGTTCGGGCGCGGCAAGGCAAGCCGTGCCCGAACGGTTTTCGGTCCGGTCACCAGTCCGTGGGCATGGGCCGATCCTCGGCCGATCCGGCCCAGGTGATGGAGGTGATCCACCACCGCTTGCCGTCGTTGAACAGGGTGACCGAGTTGACTCCGCTCTGGACCACAGGGCCGCCCTCGACCTCCAGCGTCTCATAGGCGCTCAGCACCTGGGTCAGGGGGCCCCACTGCTGCACCTTGCGTCCGACCTCGCGCTCGAAGAAGGCGTGCTCCATGAAATAGGCGCCGGAGTTGCGGGCGTAGTCGGCGGTGCCGCCGAGGCGCAGCCGGGCGACCCCGTCGCGCACGGGGCCGGAGCCGCCCATGATCGCGCCGGGCAGGAACAGGCCGTTGAACCGGTCCCAGTCGCGCGGGCCCGCCGGGCCGGAGATGACGTCGTAGAGGGCGGCCATGATGCCGTCGAGCGTCTCCACGTCCGCCGGGTTCGGCACGTGGGCGGGGGCCGCGGCCGTGGCCGGCGCCTCCTGCGACAGGGCCGGCGTGGCGGCGAGGGCGAGCACGAGGGCGGCGGCGAGCGGGCGGATCATGACGGGCTCCGTGACGGGTCTGCCGCGCATGAGGCACGGCGCGCGGGGTTGGCGCAAGCGCCCCCCTCCCCTAGGTGTCGAGGCATGACCGCCAGCTTCTCCCGTCGCGCCTTGCTCGCCCTGGCTTCGGCCGCCCTGCTGGTCGCGGGAGGCTGCGTCGGCGCGCCGACGACGACGCCTGCGCCGGCGGCGGCTCCGGCCCCGCCGCCGGCGCGGGGGCCGTTCGTCGCGGCGGCCAATCCGCTGGCGGTCGAGGCGGGAATGAAGGTGCTGCGCGAGGGAGGGTCGTCCGTCGACGCCGCGGTGGCGATCCAGGCGGTGCTGGGGCTGGTGGAGCCGCAGTCGTCGGGCCTGGGCGGCGGCGCCTTCATGATGCATTACGACGCCGAAACCGGCGACATCACCAGCTTCGACGGGCGCGAGACGGCGCCGGCCGCGGCGACGCCGGAGCTGTTCCATGAGGACGGCAAGCCGCTGGATTTCCGAGACGCCGTGCTGTCTGGCCGCTCCACCGGCGTGCCCGGGGCGGTGGCGATGCTGGGCATGGCGCACGAGAAGCACGGCCGGCTGGCATGGAGCGCCCTGTTCGACGACGCCGAGCGGCTGGCGCGCGACGGCTTCGTCGTGTCGCCGAGACTGGCCGGCTTCGCCGCCTCGCGCAGCGGGCAGGGCGGCACGCCGTGGGCCGAGGCCTATTTCAGCAAGCCGGACGGGAGCCGCGTGGTCGCCGGCGACGTCCTGAAGAATCCGGCCTATGCGCGTACCGTGGCCGAGCTGGCCGCGGGCGGGCCGGACACACTGTACGAAGGCCGGATCGCCGCCGAGATCCTGACCGCCGTGGGCGCCCAGCCGCGCCCGGGAGCGCTGTCGGCGGCCGATCTCGCGGCCTATGAGCCCAAGGAGCGCGGGGCGCTGTGCCGACCCTACCGCCTCTATCTCGTCTGCGTGCCGCCGCCGCCGTCGTCGGGAGTGGCGGTCCTGCAGTTCCTCGGCATGGCCGAGACCGTGCCGGCCATCCTGGAGGGCCCCGGGAGCGTCGACGCCTGGGTGACCTTCGCCCAGCTGCAGCGCGTCATGTACGCCGACCGTGACCGGTACGTCGGCGACCCGGCCTTCACCGGCGTGCCGGTGCAGGGGATGCTGGACGAGGGCTACGTCGCCGAACGGGCGGAGCTGGCCCTGACCCTGACGGGCGCGGCCGAGGCCGGGCGGCCGCCGGGCGGCGTGATCCGCGGTTTCGACGCGACGCAGGAGCCGTCGGGCACCAGCCACTTCGTCGTGGTGGACGCCGAGGGCGACGTGGTCAGCATGACGACCACGGTCGAAAGCGTGTTCGGTTCGGGCCGGATGGCGGCGGGCTTCTTCCTGAACAACCAGCTGACCGACTTCTCGTTCGAGCCCCTGCGCGAAGACGGCCGGCCGGCCGCCAATGCGGTCGCGCCGGGCAAGCGGCCGAGGTCGTCGATGTCGCCGATCATCGTGCTGGACATGAACGGCCGCTTCGTCGCGGCGCTGGGCTCGCCCGGCGGGACCTCGATCCTGGCCTACAACGTCAAGGCGCTGGTGGGGGTTCTGGACTGGGGCCTGCCGATGCAGGCGGCCTTCGACCTGCCCAATCTGGTGGCGCGCGGCGACGGCTTCGGCGCGGACGCCGAGCGGTTCTCGCCCGGCCTGCGCGCGGCCCTGGGCGAGCGGGGGATCGTGATCCGGCCGAACACCAGCGAGAACTCGGGCCTGCATGGCGCGATCTGGCGGCGAGGCCCGGACGACGTCTGGCGCTGGGACGGCGGCGCCGACGACCGGCGCGAAGGCGTGGTCGCCTACTAGCCGCTCACCATTCCGGCTTGATCGACAGCTGGAAGGCGAACAGGCCCTCGCTGACGTCGGTGTCGACGCCCTCGCCGAGGCGCATGCCCTCGACCTCGACCTCGCGGTAAACCAGTCCGACGGACCCGTGGACGGGGCCCTGACGCATGGCGACGCCCAGCGAGGCGTCGCCGATGAAGGCCCCGGAGTCGTGGCTGACGCCGGATCGGGCGAAGCCGCCGTCCCGGGTGCGGGCGAAGTTGTAGCCGACGGCGCGGCCGGAGCCGGCGGCGTAGACGTACCAGCGCGGACGGTCGCCGAAGGCTTCCGAACCGTCCGGCACCATGCGCTCCAGATCGTTGCCGATCTTCAGCGTCGCCCCGGCCTCGGCCGAACCGCCTCGCGAGCCCAGGCCGATGCCGGCGTGCGGCGTCAGCGACACCTCAAGGCCGGACTCCGTGCGGGCGATCGCCGTCGGCCAACCGCGCGTGTAGCTCAGATCGAAGGCTTCGGAATCCAGCATGGCCGCGTCCATCGGCCCCGGCGGCAGGGGGGAGCCGTCGACGCGCTGCATCTGGCCGGAGCGGGTCAGGCGGAAGCGGTCGGTGGCGCCTTCGCCCTCGACCCAGACGTCGCGCTGGACCGCGACCCAGGGCGAGTCCGGCTGGGCCATGACGCGGGTCGCGGACGGGCCGGGGTCGGAAAAGCCGGAGCTGGAGGCCAGCGCGGCGGCCGGCGCCGCGCGGTTCAACCGCGAGGTCGCGTCGGTCCCGTCGCCCCAGGTCTGGCGGATGGAGGTCTGGGCCGCGGCCGCGCCGGCGACGAGGCACAGCGCCGCCGTGACGGTGCCCCCCGCGATCCGGCGTCCTGCCTCGGTCCAACGCATTCCGGTCCCCTCAAACCGTCGGTCAGGTCCTCAGCATGCCCCAAGCGGCAAGGCTGCGCCACCGACGATTTCGCCGGGAAAACGGCGCCTTGAGGTCAAGGTTCCGAATCCGCCGGTATGCGACGGCGTCACTGGCAGGCGAGGCACTCGTCGTAGTCGGTGCGGGCGGCCGAGAAGAGGTCGGGCTGGTTCGGATCGACCTCGGCTTCGGCCTTGTCCTCGGCGCCGGCGAAGGCGGCGCGCTGGACCGACTTGGAACGCAGATAATACAGCGACTTCACGCCCCGCTCCCACGCCGACCAGTGCAGCATGTGCAGGTCCCACTTGTCGACGTCGCCGGGGATGAAGAGGTTCAGCGACTGGGCCTGGCAGATCTCCGGCGCGCGATCCGAGGCCAGGTCGATCAGCCAGCGCTGATCCAGCTCGAAGGCGGTCTTGAAGATCGACTTCTCGTCGTCGGTCAGTCCCTCGAGGTGCTGGACCGAGCCCTCGTGCTCGAGGATCGACGACCAGACGGCGTCGGTGTTCAGACCTTTGCCCTCAAGCAGTTCCTCCAGATACGGGTTCTTGACCGCGAAGGAGCCCGACAGGGTCTTGTGGGTGTAGATGTTGGCCGGGATCGGCTCGATGCCGGCCGAGGTGCCGCCGCAGATGATCGAGATCGAGGCGGTCGGGGCGATGGCCAGCTTGTGGCTGAACCGCTCCATGACGCCGCGCTCGCGGGCGTCCTCGCAGGGCCCCTTCTCCTCGGCCAGCACGCGGCTGGCCTTGTCGGCCTCGCGGCGCAGGTGCTTGAACAGGCGCATGTTCCACGACTTGGCCATGGCCGACTCAAAGGCCACGCCCTGCGACTGCAGGAAGGAGTGGAAGCCCATCAGGCCGAGACCGACGGAGCGCTCGCGCATGGCGGAATAGACGGCGGCCTTCATGGCCGGCGGCGCGCGGCGGATGAAGTCCTCCAGCACGTTGTCGAGGAACCGCATCAGGTCCTCGACGAACATGGGCTCTTCGCGCCACTCCAGGAACTTCTCGGCATTGACGGACGACAGGCAGCACACGGCGGTCCGGTCGATGCCCAGGTGGTCGCGGCCGGTGTGCAGCATGATCTCGGCGCACAGGTTCGACTGCTTGACCTTCAGTCCCAGGTCCTTCTGGTGCTGCGGCATCTGCCGGTTCACCGTGTCGGAGAAGATCAGATAGGGCTCGCCGGTCTGCAGCCGGATCTCGAGGATCTTCTGCCACAGGCCGCGCGCGTCCACGGTCTTCATCACCTCGCCGTTCTTGGGCGAGATGAGGTCGAAGGTCCTGCCGTCGCGCACCGCCTCCATGAAGGCGTCGGTGATGTTGATGCCGTGGTGCAGGTTCAGGGACTTGCGGTTGAAGTCGCCGGACGGCTTCCGGATCTCAAGGAACTCCTCGATCTCCGGGTGGTGCACGTCCAGATAGACGGCGGCGGAACCGCGGCGGAGCGACCCCTGCGAGATCGCGAGGGTCAGGGAGTCCATCACGCGGATGAAGGGGATGATGCCCGAGGTCTGGCCCGCGCCCTTGACCTTCTCGCCGATGGAGCGGACGCCGCCCCAGTAGGTGCCGATGCCGCCGCCGTTGGAGGCCAGGGCCACGTTCTCGTTCCAGACGTTCTGGATGCCGTCCAGACTGTCGCCGACGGCGTTCAGGAAGCAGCTGATCGGCAGGCCGCGATCCGCGCCGCCGTTCGACAGCACCGGCGTGGCCGGCATGAACCACAGCTTCGACATGTAGTCATAGACGCGCTGGGCGTGCCCGGCGTCGTCGGAGAACGCCGTGGCGACCCGGGCGAACATGTCCTGATAGGACTCGCCCTTCAGCAGGTACCGGTCTTCCAGGGTCTTCTTGCCGAACTCGGTCAGCAGGGCGTCGCGCGAGCGATCCAGCTGGATCGAGGGCACCACGGAAAGCTGCGGCTTGGGGGTCGAGCCGACCTCCGCAACCGTCTGGAATTCAACCGTCTTCACAGCTTCGCCGCCAGCCATTTCGTACAGCCCCGAACAGATTTGATGCCAAGCCACCGACGCCTCAACCACATCATCTAGTGGGCGAAGCGCTTCCCGAACCCACATATGGGGCGCAGATGGTGAACGGGCCGTCAACGGGCTTGACGATCACTTTCTGGGCGAATCGTCGTCGCGGCGGGGGATGAGCCTGTGGACGGCCCGCGACGACGGCGTGACGACCGGCATCACGAACCCGTGATCGGGAACGGCCGTCAAGCGTGGCCGTTGAAGCCGGCCATGACCGAGACCCAGATCGCCACCTTTCTGCGCCGCGCCCTGCGCATGGCCCGTTCCGAGATCGCGGCGCTGGCCGCCCTGCTGGTCGTCACCCTGGGCGTCATGACCTTCGTCGAGGTCGCCGACGACGCGACCGAAGCGGACGGCCAGGCGTTCGACATGGCGGTGCTGACCTGGCTGCAGCCGACCCCCGGAGACGCCCGGGGCCCCTGGTGGCTGGAGGAGGCCGCGGCCGACCTGACTTCCCTCGGCGGCATCTCGGTCCTGACCCTGTTCGCCGTCATCGCCGTGATTTTCCTGATCATGCAGCGGAAGCGGCTGTCGGCCCTGTTGCTGGTGCTCGGCCTGCTGGGCGGAGTGGCCCTGAGCGAGGGGCTGAAGGCCGCCTTCGAACGGGCGCGGCCCCCTGCGGCCTATCAGGCCGTGGAGACGATCAACGCCAGCTTCCCCTCCGGCCACGCCCTGCTGTCGACGGTCTTCTACCTGACGCTTGGCGTGATGCTGACCCGCGCCTTCCAGCAGCGACGGTTCAAGGCGTTCGCGCTGGGATGGGCGCTGACGATCGCCCTGATCATCGGAATGACGCGGGTCTATCTGGGCGCGCACTGGGCCTCGGACGTGATCGCCGGCTGGTGCGCCGGTGCGGCCTGGGCCATGGCCCTTTGGCTGGCCAGCTATGCCGTCGAGCGGCGGCAGGCGGCGCGGCTGTCGGGCTTGCACGACGATCCCTCCCCGCGCTAAGGCGGCGCCGTCATCGGGGAGTAGCCGCCCGCAGCGTCTCATGCGGGGTCCGCGTCAACATGCTTTCCCTCGCCCGGAGGGAATGGCGCGGGAAAGATGCCCGTCTGGCCAGACACGCCAGACCGCCCTCAAGCAGCGAGCCTCCGCGAGGCGAGCGTCAGGGCAAGCATCATGGCAAGACCGCTGGCTTCGCAGGGCGCTTCCACGCGGGGGTCCGGCTGCGAACGCCACAGGTCCGCCCGTCGAGGCCCCCGCGCATACGGTGACGTCCCTTGGACGCGTTTCTGATTTCGACCGGTTTGGTCGCGGTCGCCGAGATCGGCGACAAGACCATGCTGCTGGCCGTGGTCCTGGCCGCGGCCTGGCGCCGACCGGCCCCGATCATCCTCGGCATCCTCGCCGCCACGGTGCTGAACCACGCCTTCGCCGCCGTCGCCGGATCGGTGCTTGCGCGGTTCATGGACGGGGAACACCTGAAGTGGGTCGTCGGCCTGGCCTTCCTCGGCTTCGGCGCCTGGACCCTGATCCCCGACCGGCTCGACGAGCGCACGGACGCGGATGAAAGGACCTTCCTCGGCGTCTTCCTGACCACGGCCGCCGCCTTCTTCGTGCTGGAGATCGGCGACAAGACCCAGATCGCCACCGCCTTGCTGGCCGCGCGGTTCGACGCGCCCGCCTGGGTGCTGCTGGGCTCGACGCTCGGCATGATGATCGCCAACGTCCCCGCCGTTCTGCTCGGCGAGGCGCTGGCGAAGCGGCTGCCGCTGAAGTGGATCCGCGTGGCGGCGGCCCTGGGCTTCATCGCCACGGGGGCATGGATGCTGCTGAGGTGACGAGCACTTGCGGACGCCGCGACCGACCAACTACCGTCGGTGCATGGTCGCGAGATCTCTGGTCCTGTCGCTGGGGGCGGCGCTGGTGTTGGGCGTCGCCGCTGCGCTGGCATGCAGCTGCGTTCGGCCCGCAAGCCCCGAGGCGCAGTTGCGGCAGACGGACGTCATGTTCATCGGCGTCGCTCAAGAGACGGTCATTCTGTCCGAGTTCAGGGGCGCCACGCGCTTTGCCGTCAGCCGGACCCTCAAGGGCGAGTCGCTGGAAACGCGCTGGGTAGAGCACTCCCTAGCGGCACCCAGCACCTGCGGTCTGAACTTCGAACGCGGTCGGTCGCATACCGTCCTAGCCCGCATGGACCAAGGGAGCCTGCGGTCGGCCGCGTGTGTGGACTCGCTCCACTTCCCGCTCGCCGACTACGAGCGCGCGCTCGGCCTTCGCTAGACCTCGAACACCCGGTACGGCACGTCGCCCAGCGTGCGCAGCACCGGCAGGGCGACGTTGTAGACGGGCACGCCCTTGTTGGTCCGTCCCTCGGGCGCGCCGCGGTGGGCGTGGCCGTGGACCACCAGGGAAACGTTGTCGTAGCGGTCGATGGTCTCGCCCAGCCGCGAGGAGCCGAGGAAGGCGTGGATCTCGGGCGGCTCGCCCACCACCGTGTCGACGATCGGGGCATAATGCAGCATGACGACCGACCGCTCGGTGCGCAGAGTCCGGATCGAGTTCTCGATCAGGTTTGCGTCGTCCACCGCCTCCTGCACGAAGCGCTTGATCTCGGTCTCGCCGAACGCGCTCAGCATGTAGCGGCCGAAGCCGCCGACGAAACCCTTGCCGCCGGCGAAGCCGACGCCCTCGATCTCATAGGCCTGGCCGCCGTCCAGCACCTTGACCCCGGCGTCGCACAGCAGCTCGCGCACGCGCTCCGGCTGGCCGCACTCATGCTCGTGGTTGCCCAGCACGCCGACCATGGGGATGCGGCAGGCCTTCAGATCCTCCAGCAGGATCTCGACCTCGCGCGTCTTGCCGAAATTCGTCAGGTCGCCGGCCAGGCACAGGACGTCGGCGTCCTCGTGAACACGGTCGAACAGGTCGCGGTGGGGCCGGTCCTGGCCTTCGCCCACGTGCAGGTCGCCGACGGCGGCGACGCGAAGCTTCTTCGCGGGTCCGGGCTCGAGCCCCGGCTGCAGCGTCTGGGGCGCGGCGTCCTGGTTGGCGGGCGCAGGGGCGACGGGATCGGTCATCTCAGTGCACCGGGTCGTGGCGCTCTTCCAGGCCCTTGCCGACGACGTCGCCGAAGCCCCATTCGGCCACGTCGGAGATGTAGTCGCGCGGGCTGAACAGGCGGCCGCGGCACACCTTCACCCGCGGCGCGGGCAGGTCGATCTGGGCCTTCAGCCGCCCGGTCAGTTCCCCCATGAGCCAGCCCGGAACGCGATCGCGCTCGGTCGGATAGGCGAAGCGAAAGTTGAGCAGGTGCGCCATCAGCACCTCCCAGTACAGGTCCATCTGGTCGAGCAGGCTCTTCCAGTCGATGGCGTCGGCCTGTTTCAGGATGACGTGGTTCACGTCGGCGCCGTCGTAGCGGTAGCGGTCCTGGATGAAGACCTTGGACAGGATCAGGGCGGTGGGCGGCGTGATGCCGACCCGGTGGCCGTAGACCTCGATCGCGTCGTCGCCGAACCAGCTGTCGTTCACCGCGATGGTGCCGTTCGACATGGCGAAGATGACGTCGAAGAAGTGCTTGTCGTCCTTCCAGACCTTGGCGATCCAGCGCTCGTCCTCGACGTCGGTCCGGTATCCGCGGGCCTGGAAGAAGGCGAGGATGCGGGGGTAGTCGCCGGGCTTGCAGAAGACGTCCAAATCCTTGGTCGGACGCCGGATGCCCGTGTAGGCGGTCACCGCATAGGTGCCCGACAGCAGGAAGGGCACGCCCGATTCCCTCAGGAGGCGCAGGCTCTCCTCGTAGAACTCCACCGCCTCCTCGGGCGGATGAAAGCTGGGGTCGAGCACGGTGTCGGACATCAGGGCCTCTGGACGCGAGGCAACGGGAACGGCTCCGCCTGAACCCCGGTTCCGGCCCTGCGAGCTGTGGACCGATTTGTTTACGGCTCGCCTCTAGTCCTGACTTCAGTGGGAGTGGGAGGGCCCGTCTTGAAGGGTCGGTGGCGTTTGTTCAGGCATGAGGCCGGCCGGAAGGCGGGGCCCGCGCCCTGGGTCTATGTGGCGTTGTTCGTGACGTCGCTGGCGGTCGGCTTCTGGTCGGCGCGGGAGTTCGGATCGGTCGCGGTCTGGCTGTCGAACGGGATCATGGCGGCGGCCCTGCTGCAGCTGCACCGACGCGAGGCGATCGGCGTCCTGCTGGCCTGTTTCGCGGCCAATCTGCTCAACAACGTCTTCCGCGGCGACCCCGGGATCTTCCTGTGGCTGAACGCCGTCCTCAACATGGGCGTGGCGGTGATCACCGCCGTGCTGGCACGCCGGTTCTGCGGTGCGGCTCTGGACATGCGGCGCCCACACCGGCTGATCCGGTTCACCCTGCTGGCCGCCCTGCCGGCGGTCGTCGCCTCCGCGGCCGTCGCGCTGGGCGTGATGCACGCCCTGAATCCCATGACGCCGACCCTGCTCCTGTTCTTCATCCAGACCTACGTCTCGGTGGAATTCCTCGGGGTCATGCTGATCACCCCGCCCCTGCTGATGTTCGCGCGGGCCTATCGCTTCCGCGGCATGAGCCGGGCGTCGCCGCGCGAGGCGGCCATGCTCATCGCCTTCAGTCTGGCGGTGACGCTGCTGACCTTCTGGCAGACGTCGGCGCCGCTGCAGTTCCTGACGATGATGCCGCTGCTGCTGATCGCCCTGCGTCTGTCGCCGCCCACGACGGCGGGCGCCGTTCTGGCGACGGCGATCCTGGCCGGCGCCCTGACCCTGACGGGACACGGCCCCGTGCACCTGACCCGGCTGTCGACCGATCCGGCGCTGGCGGGCGCCCCGGAGATGATGCAACGACTGTTCATCCTCAACCTCTTCCTGACCTGCATCGTCATCACCGCCCTTCCGATCTCGACCGTGGTGACCGAGCGGCGGCGGCTCGAGTCCCGCTTGCGCGCGCGCACCCTGGCCGCCCAGGACGCCCGCCGTCGCGCCGAGCACGCCGCGGAGGCGCGGGGCCGCTTCCTCGCGCTGATGAGCCACGAGATGCGCACGCCGCTGAACGGCGTCGCCGGATTCGCCGATCTGCTGGCGGCGCGGCCGGGGCTGGACCCCGAGGCCGTGCGGCAGGCGCGCCAGATCCGCCGCTCCAGCGACGGGCTGCTGATGCTGGTGGAGGACATTCTGGATTTCGCCCGCGGCGACGCCACCCTGTCTCCCGAGCCGGTCGCCCTGGCCGAAGTCGTCGACGACGCGCTGAAGCCCAGTCTCGACGCGCTGGAGGCCAAGGGACTGTCGCTGCGGATCGAGACCCTGCTCGCGCCCGGCGCCCGGCACATGGCGGACCGGCGCGTGCTGCGTCAGGCGCTGCACGCGCTGATTTCCAACGCGGTGAAGTTCACCGATCGCGGCGGCGTCGAGATCACCGTGCGCGAGCGCGGCGACCGCATCGCCCTGCGCGTCGCCGACACCGGCCGCGGCCTGGACCCGGCCGAGCGCGACCGCCTGTTCCAGGCCTTCGAGCAGGCCGACGTCACCCTGTGCCGCGCGCATGAGGGCGCGGGGATGGGCCTCGCCCTCGCCTCCCGGAACGTCGCGCGCATGGGCGGCACGATCGAGGTCGAGGGCGGCGAGGGACGGGGCGCCGCCTTCACCCTGGTCCTGCCGCTGGCGCGTGCCGCCGACGCGGCGAGGACCGAGCCCGTCGCCGAAACCGTGCCCGACTCCGGGCGGGCGCCGCGCGTGCTGGTGGTCGACGACCACCCGGTGAACCGCGAGGTCGCCCGGGTGATGCTGGAGGCCTTCGGCTGCGAGGTGGCCGAGGCCGTCGACGGCGTCGAGGCGGTGGCGGCCGTCGACGCGGAAGCCTTCGATCTGATCCTGATGGACGTGCGCATGCCGCGCATGGACGGGCTGGACGCCACGCGGGCCGTGCGCGCCGCCGGCGCCCGGACTCCGATCGTGGCCATGACCGCCGACGCCATGCCCGAGGACGTCGCCCGCTGCCTCGCGTCGGGCATGGACGCCCACATGGCCAAGCCGATCAGTCAGGCCGGTCTGCTGCGGGTCCTGACCCAGGCCCTAACGGCGGAGGGCGACGCGGCCTCGAGAGCGGCCTAGGCCGGGTCGGCGTAGTCTCCTTCGAACGGAAAGCGTTCCGCCCAGAGGTCCTGCAACTCCGGCAAGGCGTCGACGCGGCGAGCCACCCGGCCGAGCCGCGGCGCCACCTCATGGAAGCGCTTGCGCAGCGGCCGCCAGCGGCTGACCACCGCCATGTAGAGATCGAGCACGGTCAGCTGATCGCCGAGGACGAACCGCCCCGGATCGGTCTGGCCCTCCATCACGCCCCAGCATGCCGCTATGCGGTCCTTCGTCCGCCGCCGGATCTGGGTCTGGGCTTCCTCGTCCTCGCCGACCAGCCGCGAGGGCACGTCGCGGACCCAGTACATCGAATAGATTTCGGCCGGGATGAAGGTCATCCAGCGCAGGAACTGCCCGCGACGCGGATCGCCCGGCGGGGGCGCGAGGCCGGCCTCGGGATGCCGTTCGGTCAGCCAGAGCAGGATGGCCGCGCTTTCGGTGATCGTCTCGCCCTCCGGCGTGACCAGCACAGGCACCTGCCGCATCGGATTGTGCGGCGCCATGCGCGCCCGCTCCGCCTCCGAGGCGTAGGTGACGATCTCCTCCACCCTGTACGGGGCCCCGATCAGGGTCAGGGCCGCCTCGACCGGCACCGAGCCGGAGCCCAGCGCGCCGTAGACGAGATAGGTCATGCGCATTCTCCTGCGATCAGTCTGGCACGGACGGGGAGACGAACGCCCCGAGTTCGTCCGCGTCCGGCATCAGGGCGGCTGATCCATCCCCCACGGCGCCCACAGGAACCTGTTCTTCCCACACCACATATAGCGGTCCTGAAAAATGTGATCGCAATATAGCCGCAATTCGGCTTGGCGCCGCGCCGGTTCGCCCGCATGGTGGACGCCTGTTCCCGCCTCCAGAATCGCCGAGCTCCCGAATGAACGCGCACGTCCCGTCCTCGTCGCTCAAGGTCCCCGGCCTGCTGACGCCCTCGGCCGCATACAAGCCGTTCCGCTACCCGTGGGCCTTCGACATGTGGAAGAAGCAGCAGCAGGTCCACTGGATGCCCGAAGAGGTGCCGCTGGGCGAGGACTGCAAGGACTGGGCGGCCAACCTGAACGACGGCGAGCGCAACCTGCTGACGCAGATCTTCCGCTTCTTCACCCAGGCCGACATCGAGGTGCAGGACAACTACATGGAGCGCTACGGTCGGGTGTTCAAACCGACCGAGGTCAAGATGATGCTGGCGTCCTTCGCCAACATGGAGACCATCCACATCGCCGCCTATGCCCTGCTGCTCGAGACCATCGGCATGCCCGAGGCCGAGTTCGGCGCCTTCATGGAATACGAGGCCATGCGGGACAAGCACGACTACATGGGCCGGTTCGGGGTGGACACCGAGGCGGACATCGCCCGGACCCTTGCCATGTTCGGCGGCTTCGCCGAGGGGCTTCAGCTGTTCGCGTCGTTCGCGATGCTGATGAACTTCCCCCGCCAGAACAAGATGAAGGGCATGGGCCAGATCGTCAGCTGGTCGGTGCGCGACGAGAGCCTGCACTGCGAGGGCATCATCAAGCTGTACCATGCCTTCAACAAGGAGACGGGCGCGGTGACCAGGGCCGTCGCCGACGACATCGTGCAGTGCTGCGAGACGGTGGTGACGATGGAGGACAAGTTCATCGACCTCGCCTTCGAACAGGGCCCGGTGAACGGCATGACGCCCGACGACATCAAGAAATACATCCGCTTCATCGCCGACTGGCGGCTGCGCCAGCTGCAGCTGCCGGAGCTGTACGGCGGCTCGCGCGAGAATCCCCTGCCCTGGTTGCAGGCCCTGCTGTCCGGCGTGGAGCACGCCAACTTCTTCGAGGCCCGCGCCACGGAATATTCCAAGGCCGCGACGCAAGGCAGCTGGCACGGCGCCGAGGGCGTCTGGGACAGCTTCGACGCCCTGATGAAGAAGCGCGCGGCGGAGACGGCCGGGGCCTGATCAGGTCTCACGTCCCGGGCTGGACATAGGGGATGCGGGCGAAGAAGGCGCGTTCGTCGCCGCGGGGGTCGTTTTCCCTGCGCGGCGGCAGGTCGAGGATCAGCGTCTCGCGCCGCTCCAGCGAATAGGGCGTCCATGCCGGAAGGCCCGGACCGCCGGGGGAGCCCGTGCGGGCGTAACGGACCAGCATCTCGCTCATCAGGTCCGCCATGCCCTGCGCCTCCGGCCCGATCGTGCCGGAGCCGGGCGCGGACAGGGTGTCGAACATCAGGGGGATGTCGCTGGCGTGGTGCGCGCCCGTGCGCCCCGACGGCAGGCGGGCGGGCCAGTCCAGCTGGTAGACCCAGGCGGGCGCCCCCTGCGCCGCCCGCGCCTCGGCCTCGATCACGGCGGCGCGCCAGCTGCGGCCCGCCGTGGTGGCGCGGATCAGCACCTCGTCGGGCGTCAGATGCGGATGGTGCTCGCGATACCAGGCCACCACCGCCTCGGGCGCCACGTCGATCCGCATCTGCGCCGGCGTCAGGCGCGCGGGCAGGGCGTCCCACGTCAGGCCCTGATTTGCGGGGTCGTTCCCGAGAAAGGCCAGGGTCTCCTCGCGCGTGTTGCCGATGATCATCGGAATGTGCGCCGACTGGGCCGGGGCGTCGGGGAAGAAGGGGTGTCGGGGCAGGCCCAGCCCGTCCATCACCGGCCCGAAGTACAGCGAGCCGCCGAGGATCGGGTCGGCCACGCCCGCCGCCTCGATCAGCCGTTCGACCGGCAGGGTCCGCACCTCCCCTGCCCGGTCGCGGCTCAGGCCCAAGGCGTCCAGCCAAGCCTCGGCGCGCCGGGTGGCGTTCAGCGGCCCTGACGCCGTCACCTGCTGGCCGCTCATGGTCAGGACGCGGTGGAACAGGCCGGCGGCGGCGGGCGTGGCCATCAGGGTGGCGATCTTGGCTCCGCCGCCCGACTGGCCGAAGACTGTGACCCGATCCGCGTCTCCCCCGAAGCGCGCCGCATGCGCCCGCACCCACTCAAGCGCCCGGATCAGATCCAGCTGCCCCAGATTGCCCGTGTGCTGAAACCCGGGCGCCAGCCGGTCCAGATAGGCGTAGCCCAGCGGCCCCAGCCGGTGGTTCAGCGTGATCACGACCACGTCGCCGCGCGCGGCCAGACGCGCCCCGTCGGTCAGCGGACTGGAGCCCGAGCCGGTCGAGTAGGCGCCGCCGTGGACGTAGACCAGAACCGGCCGGCGTCCGGCGTCGGCGCCGGGCGTCCAGACGTTCAGGCGCAGGCAGTCCTCAGACTGGTCCGGCTCGCTCCCCCGCTGCGGACTGGCCGGGCCGTGGCGGTCGGCGACGAACGGGGCGCGCCACGCGCGCGGCGCGGTCGGGGGCTCGAACCGGGTCGCGGCGCCGTAGGGGACGCCGAGGAAGGTCGCGACGCCGTCGCGGACGACGCCCCGGACCGGGCCGCCGGCGGTGTGGACCTCCGGATCGTCGGCGCGGGCCCGGGCGACGCCGGCCAGCGGCAGGGCGGCGGCGGCCAGCCCGAGCCCCCGACGGGTCAGATTCCCGCGTACCACTCGTAGCCCCGGTCTTCCCAATAGCCGCCCTTGCCCTTGCCGATGTGGGCGAAGCTTTCCACGGCCTCGATGCGCTTGATGTATTTGGCCATCTTGTAGCCCAGCTGGCGCTCGGCCCGCAGGCGGATCGGCGCGCCGTGCTTGATGGGCAGGGGTCGGCCGTTCATCTCGTAGGCCAGCAGGGTCTGGGCGTGGAAGGCGTCCACCAGGTCGATCGAGGTGTAGTATCGCTCGCCGTCCTCGGTCTGATCCAGGGCGTCGAAGCAATAGAACATGATGTATTTCGCGTTCGGCTTCAGGCCCGCCTCGTCGAGGATGGCGGACAGGCGCGCGCCCTTCCACTTGCCGATCGACGTCCAGCCCTCGACGCAGTCGTGCTTGGTGATCTGGGTCCGCGAGGGGCGGCGCTTCAGGTCGGCGAGAGACAGGCTCAGCGGCCGCTCCACCAGGCCGTCGACGACCAGGCGATAGTCGCGGAAGCCGTTGGCCCTGAGGGCGCGGTACTCGCGGTCGGCCGGGTCGATGGAGCCGTTGGCCCGGAAATTCTTCGAAATCTCCCGCTCGGTGTACTCCGGCGCCAACGCCGTGCGCGGGATCACGGCGCGCTGCGCGCCGCGGGTCAGCCCCTCGGCCTTCTTCACCGTGCAGGTGGCCTGGGGGTTGCGCACCAGGGCGTCGCATCCCGAAAGGAAGGCGGCTCCGCCGAGGATCAGCAGGCGGCGGTCAGGCCGGATCATCGGTCGCATCCTCCGGTTCGGTGCGGATCACGTACCAGCCCGTGACCATGGCCTGCAGGGTGTTGATCGGGCCCGACAGGAAGACCAGCAGCACGTGCACGACCGTGAAGGCCACCAGTCCCATGGCCGCGAGGAAATGCAGGGTCCGCGCCGACTGGCGGCCGCCGAACAGCTCCAGCAGCTCCGGCAGCACCGCGTTCATGCCCGGCGACATCGCCAGCCCGGTCGCCAGCATGAGCGGCAACAGCAGGAACAGCACGACCAGATAGGTCAGCTTCTGGATCACGTTGTAGGTCCGCGCGGCCTCGCCTTCGGGAAACCGCAGACGGGCGTGCTGCACCACGCTCTGCGGAATGTCCCGGAGCTCCTCGCGCGACGGCTCCATCAGCCGCCGCACCCGGCCGGAGATCAGCGCGTAGGTCAGATAGATCAGGCCGTTGATCACGAAGATCCAGGCGAAGAAGAAATGCCAGTTGCGGCCGGCCGCGAGGTCACGCCAGCTGGGCAGGGTCATCCAGCCGGGGATGACCGGAAAGCTGAGCCACGGATCGTCGAAGTCCGACGCCAGCCCCCAATAGAGATGCGGGTGCGCCCGCAGGATCTGCAGCCCGGTCATCAGCAGGACGACCACGCACAGGACGTTGATCCAGTGGGTCAGCCTCACCGGCAGCGGATGCCGCCAGATCGCGAGGCGGCCGTCGGTCAGCGGGCGATCGGGCCTGGCCATGGGCCGACCATGACAGGGAAGCGGAGCCGGGCCTAGGCCCGGGCCGTCACAGCAGGTCGCGGATCGCCGCCCGCGCCGCATCGCCCAGATCGGGGCGTTTCAGGGCCAGAGCCACGTTGGCCCGCAGGAGGCCGATCTTGTCGCCGCAGTCGTGGGTGACGCCGTCGTACTTCACGGCCGTGAAGGTCTGGTCGCGCATCAGCCGCGCCATGCCGTCGGTCAGCTGGATCTCCCCGCCCGCGCCGCGCTCCTGCGTGGCCAGGATCTCGAAGATCTCGGGCTGCAGGATGTAGCGGCCGGAGATCGACAGGGTCGACGGCGCCTCGCCGCGCGGCGGCTTCTCGACCATGCCCTTCATGCGGATGCGCGCGCCCGAGGCGTCGCCGTCGGGATCGATGATGCCGTACTTGTGAGTCTCGGTCTCCGGCACCTGCTCCACGCCGATGACGTTGCCGCCGACCTCGGCGTAGACGTCGGCCAGCTGCTTCAGAGCGCCCGGCTGCGAATCCACGATGACGTCCGGCAGGATGACGGCGAAGGGCTCGTGGCCGACGATGTCGCGGGCGCACCAGACGGCGTGACCCAGACCCTTGGGCTGCATCTGGCGGGTGAAGCTCATCTCGCCGGCCTCGGCCAGTTCGGCGTTCATCATCTGCAGGATGTCGGTCTTGCCCTTGGCCTCCAGCTGGGCCTCCAGCTCGATCTGGTGGTCGAAATAGTCCTCGATCGCCTGCTTGGCGCGCCCGGTGACGAAGACGATGTGCTCGATCCCCGCCTCGCGCGCCTCTTCCACGATGTAGGACAGGATCGGCCGGTCGACGACGTTCAGCAGTTCCTTGGGCGTCGTCTTGGTGCCCGGCAGGACGCGCGTGCCCAGACCGGCGACGGGGAGCACGGCCTTGCGCAGACGACGGGGAGCGGCGGTCATGGCGAATCCTGAACGGTGAAGGTCGGCCACCCTAACGCATCAGGCGGCCGAGGCGATCACTCGACGGTGACGGACTTCGCCAGATTGCGCGGCTGATCGACGTCGGTGCCCTTCTGGACCGCCGTGTAATAGGCCAGCAGCTGGATCGCCACGGCGTGAACCAGCGGCGCGACCAGCGGATGGCAGGCCGGGGCGTCGACCCGGCGGATGCCGGCGCCGTGCGGCTCGGGCGCGTCGGCCGGGGCGATCATGATCACCGGCCCGCCGCGCGCGGCGACTTCCTGCAGGTTCGACGCCGTCTTCTCGTAGACGTCGTCCAGCGGGGCCAGCGCCACCGTCGGCGTGAACTCGTCGATCAGGGCGATGGGGCCGTGCTTCAGCTCGCCGGCGGCATAGCCCTCCGCATGGATGTAGCTGATCTCCTTCAGCTTCAGCGCGCCTTCCATGGCCAGCGGGAACATCGGCCCGCGGCCGAGGAACAGCACGTCGGTGGCCTTGGACAGATCGTTCGCCACCTCGCGCAGGGCCTCGTCCATCTGCATGGCCTCGGCGATCAGGCGGGGGGATTCGAACAGGGCCTGGATCAGTTCGGCCTCTTGCGCCGCGTCGATCCGCCCGCGCTGCACGCCGGCCGAAACGGCGAGCGCCAGCAGGGCCGCGACCTGCGCGGTGAAGGCCTTGGTCGAAGCCACGCCGATCTCCGGCCCCGCGTGCGTCGGCCACAGCACCGCCGCCTCGCGCGCCATGGACGAGGAATGGACGTTGACCAGGGCGGCGGTCTGCAGTCCCTGAGCCTTGCACCAGGTCAGCGACGCCAGGGTGTCGGCCGTCTCGCCGGACTGGCTGACCGCGACGGCCAGCGTGCCCTTCGATACCGCCGGGCGGCGATAGCGGAACTCCGAGGCGATCTCGACGTCGCACGGCAGGCCGGCCAGACGCTCGAAGGCGTAGCGGCCGATCTGGGCGGCGTAGAAGGCGGTGCCGCAGGCCACGACCTGGATGCGGTCGATCGCCGCGAAGTCGACGGCGGTCGGCCGGGCCGTGCCGTTCACGAAGTCGAGGTACTCCGACAGGGTGCGCTGCACGCTGTCCGGCTGCTCGTGAATCTCCTTGAGCATGAAGTGGCGGTACTCGCCCTTCTCGACCATGGCCGACGAGCCCGAGACCTGAACCACCGGGCGTTCCACCGCCGCGCCGGAAACGTCGAACATGCGCGCGCCCGAGCGGTCGAGCGCGACGTAGTCGCCCTCTTCCAGATAGCTGATCGAGGTGGTGAAGGGGCCGACCGCCAGGGCGTCGGACCCCAGGTACATCTCGCCCTCGCCCCAGCCGACGACCAGCGGGCTGCCGCGGCGCGCGCCGAGGATCAGCCCGTCCTCGCCGTCGATCAACACGGCCAGGGCATAGGCGCCGGTCAGCCGGTCCAGAACGCGCTTGAACGCCACCAGCGGATCGTTGGTGGTCGCCAGTTCGGCGTCCAGCAGGTGGGCCACCACCTCGGTGTCGGTCTGGCTTTCGAAGGTCCGTCCGTGGGCGGCCAGTTCGGCCTTCAGCTCGGCGAAGTTCTCGATGATGCCGTTGTGCACCAGGGTCACGCGCCCGGCCTTGTGAGGGTGGGCGTTCTCGGTCGTCGGCGCGCCGTGGGTGGCCCAGCGCGTGTGGCCGATGCCGACGGTGGCCTCCAGCGGCTCGGCCGCCAGCACGGCCTCCAGTTCGCGGATCTTGCCCTTGGCGCGGCGGCGCTCGACGCGCCCGTCGACCACGGCGGCGACGCCCGCGGAATCATAGCCCCGGTATTCCAGCCGCTTCAGGCTGTCGATCAGGCGGGGAGCCACAGGGCCGGTGCCCGTCACGCCGATGATGCCGCACATGCAAGTCGCCTCGTCTTTCGCCGTTCCGGCCAGCCTTTGCACCGCCGGAGACGAAAGGTCATAAGCCTTCACGTTCCGGAAGCGTCCCGGCGATAGGGGATGCGGGAAGGCGTGACGACTGAAAAGTCATTACGCAAGGTTTCTCGGCCCCCGCGGCCGACAGGAGGAAGCCCTTGGGCGACAGGCGATATTTCGGCACCGACGGCATCCGCGGCCGGGCCAACAGCCATCCGATGACGCCGGAGGTGGC
>NZ_RQWJ01000002.1 GCF_003934285.1 Brevundimonas fluminis | reverse complement strand
CTTCTTCACCGCCGCGATCAGCGGGTCGATCAGCGAGGTGGCGAACCCCCAGGCGAAGAACAGGGTGGTCACATAGGCGAAGGCCAGCCCCGTGCCCTTCGAAGCGGTCGGCGTGTCGGTCATGTCGGCTCCCTCGGCGAAGGCGACGTGCACGCTCCGCTCCCTGTGAATCCTGAGTTCCACGCGCGCGGGTCGCGGTCCAGCGCGTTTCGCCGGGCCGTAACCAAAAGTGGCCTGACGCTTTACCGCCCCGGCGGGATGTCCGACGAAGGACGACCGCAGCGGAGAACCCATGACCGGAATCGATCAGGACTGGTGGCGCGGCGCGGTGATCTACCAGATCTATCCGCGCAGCTTCGCCGACACCGACGGCGACGGGGTCGGGGACCTGCCGGGCGTGATCGCCCACCTGGACCATGTGGCGGCGCTGGGCGTGGACGCGGTCTGGCTGTCCCCCTTCTACGCCTCGCCGATGAAGGACTTCGGCTACGACGTGGCCGACTATCGCGCGGTCGATCCGACGTTCGGGACGATGGACGACTTCGACCGGCTGGTGACGAAGGCGCACGGGCTGGGGCTCAAGGTCGTCACCGATCTGGTCTTCGCCCACACGTCGGACCGGCATGCGTGGTTCGCGGAGAGCCGCCGGTCGCGGGAGAACCCCAAAGCCGACTGGTACGTCTGGGCGGACGCGAAGCCGGACGGGTCGCCGCCGTCGAACTGGCAGTCGGTGTTCGGCGGACCGGCCTGGACCTGGGACGCGCGGCGCGGCCAGTACTGGATGCACAACTTCCTGCCGGAGCAGCCGCAGCTGAACACCCATCTGCCGGAAGTGCAGGACGCCCTCCTGGACGTGGCCCGGTTCTGGCTGGAACGGGGCGTGGACGGATTCCGGCTCGACGCCATCAATTTCGGCATGCACGACCCCGCCCTGACCGACAATCCGCCGGCCCCGCCGGGGGGCAGGCGGACGCGGCCGTTCGATTTCCAGCTGCATCTGCACAACCAGTCGCAGCCCGGACTGATCGACTTCATGAAGCGCATCCGGGCGCTGACGGACCAGTACCCGGGGCGGTTCACCGTCGCCGAGATTCCGGGCGAGGGCGCGGAGGCCGAGATGCAGGCCTTCACCGAGGGGACCGACCGTCTGAGCAGCGCCTACGGCTTCAACTACCTGTACGCCGAAGCCCTGACGCCGCCCCTGGTCCGGACGGCGGCGGAGGCCTGGGACGGGCGCGAGGGACAGGGTTGGCCCAGCTGGACCTTCTCCAACCACGACGCCCCGCGGGCCGCGTCGCGGTGGGCGCACGGCCGGGACGTGCGGGCCTTGGCCGAAGTCTCGATGCTGCTGCTGATGTGCCTGCGCGGCACGGCCATCGTCTATCAGGGGGAGGAGCTGGGCCTGCCGCAGGGGGAGGTGCCGTTCGAGCGGCTGGTCGATCCCGAGGCGATCGCCAATTGGCCCCAGACCCTGGGCCGCGACGGGGCGCGAACGCCGATGCCGTGGCGCGCCGACGCGCCGTTCGCAGGATTCTCGACGAGGGAGCCGTGGCTGCCGGTCGACGCCCGCCACCCGGAGCTCGCGGTGGATCGCCAGACCGCCGATGCGGCGTCGATGCTGGCGGCGACGCGGCGCCTGGTCGCCCTGCGGCGGGACACGGCCTGCCTGCGCACGGGCGAGATGAGGGTCCTGCTGTCGGACAAGGACCTGCTGGTGTTCGAGCGGTCGCTGAACGACGAGCGCCGGCTCTGCGCCTTCAACCTGGGTTTCGAGGCGCGCGACTGGCCGGCGCCGGAAGGCTGGGTCGTGGTCGAGTCGGTGGGCGGCGGCGACCCGCGGCGGTTGGCGCCGCTGGCCGGCCGGATTCTGGCGCCCGCCTGAGACGTGCGGCGAACGTCACAAACGGGGGATATGTCGCGGCCATGACGAACGGTCCGTCCGCCCTTCCCCGCCTGACCTCAGCGAACCGGACGGAGATCGCGCTCGCCGCCGTCCTGGTCGTGATCGCGGTCGGCGGCGGCTGGCGGCTGGCCTCCCAACGCGTCGAGGCGGAGGTTCCGGGAAAGGTTCAGGCTGCCGACGCCGGCGTCTTCGCCCGTTTCGACGCCTTTCACCGCGCGGGCACGGCGCCGCCCGGACTGGCCGAGGAGAGCGGGCTGAGCGCGTGGAGACTGATGGGCACGCGGACCGGGGCCGACGCCTCGGCGATCCTGCAACGGCCGGACGGCGTGCAGATCGTGCTCACGCGCGGCGAGGGGGTGCGGGGGGCGCCGGAGCTGCGGGCCGTCGGAACGGACCACGTGGTGCTGGTCGACGGGGGCCGCGAGATCCGGCTGGAGTTCAGCGCCGCTCCCCCTCCGCCGCCGGCGCCGCCGGGCGCGGCCGCGCTGGACGCCGAAGCCGCCCAGGTCGCCGCGACCATGGGGCGGAGCGCGCCGCAACAGGACGTGTACGCCGCCGCCCTGCGGCCGCAGCTGCGCGACGGCGTGGTGGAGGGCTTCGTCTGGCGGCGCGGCGCGGCGGGCGGCGCCCTGAGCGGCCTGGGCCTGCGAGAGGGCGACGTCATTCTGAGCGTTGGCGGCGAGCCGCTCACCAGCGAGGAGCGGGTCGCGGAGTTGGGCGAGACGCTTTCGTCGGGCCGAGCCCTCGAGGTTCGCTACCGGCGCGGCGGGCAGGTTCTGACGGCGACGCTTGCTCCGACGACGGACCGATAGTCATAACACCGTCTCAAGTATTCGCTCAGTCGAATGTGACGATACGTCTGACTCCGGATCGATCTACACACTGCATTACATAAACGTCACGCTCACATCGCAAAGCCGCACTAATCGAGCGTCCCGGGGTTGCTGGGCGAGACGATGCACGGGTGACCCGCTCATTCATTCCGAGGGGTTACCGACGATGCGTTTCACCAAGATCCTGATGGCCGGCGCGGCCGCCCTGGCCCTGGCCGCCTGCGGTTCGGCCGAAGTGGCTTCCCCCGGCGAGGGCAACTTCGGCGGCGGCACCGGCGGCGGCACCGGCGGCGGCGGCGGGGGCGGCGGCGGCACGACCCCGGCCAGCTGCCCGACCGGCACCTCGAACGTCGGCACCATCACGGCCGCGGGCGGCGCGGTCCTGCGCAACTGCCAGCTGCCGGCGCTGATCGTCGGCAACCTGGTCCTGTCGAACACCACCGGCGTGATCTACTCGGTTTCGGGACGCACCGACGTCGGTCAGGACCGCGGCGCGAACCCGGCCGCCCCGATCGCCGGCGCCCAGCAGGGCATCCTGACCGTCGAGCCGGGCGTCCGCGTCTTCGGCTCGGGCGGTCTGGACTACATCGTCGTCAACCGCGGCTCGCAGATCTTCGCCGAGGGCACCTCGACCAGCCCGGTCATCTTCACCAGCCGCCAGTCGATCGAAGGCACGACCAACGAGGACTCGATCGGTCAGTGGGGCGGTCTGGTCATTCTGGGCCGCGCGCCAATCGCCGCCTGCCCGGCCGGCGTGACCCCGCCGAACATCGCCTGTGAAGCCCAGGTCGAGGGCACCAACGCCTTCTACGGCGGCAACACCGCCTCCGACAGCTCGGGCCGTCTGCGCTACATGCGTCTGCAGCACTCCGGCTTCCAGATCCTGCCGGGCAATGAGCTGAACGGCATCACCATGGCCGGCGTCGGCTCCGGCACGGTCGTGGAATACATCCAGGTCCACAACTCGTCGGACGACGGCATCGAGCCGTTCGGCGGCACGGTGAACCTGAAGTACGTGGTTCTGACCGGGAACGACGACGACAGCTTCGACACCGACACCGGCTATCGCGGCAACGTCCAGTTCATGATCGTTCGCCAGCGCGCCAACGGCGGCGACCGCATGTTCGAATCGTCGTCGGCCGGCAACCAGGCCCTGTTCACCCGTCCGATCATCTCGAACGTCACGGCCATCGGCCGCGCGGGCGGCGGCGACGGCGTGCTGCTGAACACCGGTCACGCCATGCAGCTGTACAACTCGGTGATCACCGGGCCCGGCACCTGCTTCGACATCGACGACGCCGCCACCGTGACGAACGGGCCGACGTTCAACTCGGTCTATCTGAGCTGCGCGACGACCTTCCGCGTCGACGGCAACCAGGACGCCGCGACCGCGGGCATCTTCGCCACGGGCGCCAACAACGGCTCGGGCGCCTCGACCCTGAACGGCGTGGTCAACGGCGCGAACGAGACCGGCCGGACCCCGACCCCGGTCGCCGGTCTGAACCCGTTCTTCGTCAACACGACCTACGTCGGGGCCGTCCGCGACAGCGCCGACACCTGGTACGCCGGCTGGTCCTGCGGCATCGCCGCCGGCTCCACCTGCTGATCCCGCGCCCCCGGGGGGCGGCCGCACCCGCGGCCGCCCCTCATGTCGTTCCACGTCGAACCCATAGGACCAAGGCGCCGATCATGAAGACGCTTTCCAAGACGCTTTCCAGGAATTGGGGCGCACTCCTGCTCGCCGGCACCGCGCTGACCGCGCCTGGCCTGGCGTTCGCCCAGACCCCGCCGACCGACCCCGTCGTCGCCTCGCAGGATCCCGAACAGGATCCCGAGACCCAGGTCGACGAGATCGTCGTTCTGGGCCGCTACATCCCCGAGCCCCTGCGCGAGACCTCGGAGGTCGCGGCCTTCCTGACCGAAGAGGACCTGGAGCGCACCGGCGACGACAACGCCGCCCAGGCGCTGACCCGCGTCACGGGCCTGTCGATCGTCGAGGGCCGCTTCGTCTACGTGCGCGGCCTTGGCGAACGCTACTCCTCGGCGCTGCTCAACGGTTCGCCGCTGCCCAGCCCCGAGCCGCTGCAACGCGTCGTGCCGCTGGACCTCTTCCCGGCCTCCGTGCTGGAAGGCGTCACGGTGCAGAAGACCTATTCGGCCAACTATCCCGGCGAGTTCGGCGGCGGGGTGATCGACCTGCGCACCGTCGGCGCGCCGCGCGAGCCGTTCCTGAACCTGCAGGTCTCGGTGGGCGGCAATCTGGAGACCACGGGCAAGGAAGGGCTGATCTACTACGGATCGCGCACCGATTTCACCGGCTTCGACGACGGCACCCGCGACGTGCCGGGCCTGCTGCGCGAGGCGATCGCGACGGGCAACCGCGTCGCCGCCGGCCCGAACTTCACCGGCGCCGAACTGCAGGCGATCGGCCGTGACTTCGTCAACGCGCCGCTGAACCTGCTGCAGACGCAGGACTACATGCAGCCGAACCTCGGCTTGGAGCTTTCGGGCGGCCGGACCTGGACGGTCGGCGGGGGCGATCTGGGCGCGATCTTCGTTGCCAGCTACGACAACGACTGGCGCACCCGCACCGCGATCCAGCAGTCGGGTCGCCTCGACGCCGGCGCCCTGGTCGTCCAGACCGACTACGACGTGCAGTCGACCGAGAACGACGTCGGTCTGAACTTCCTCGGCGGCCTGAGCTGGATCGGCGAGTCGCACGAACTGAAGTGGACCAACCTCTACGTCCGACGCACGACCAAGGAGGCCCGGACGCGCGCCGGCGTCGACTTCGACGCGCCGGGCGTCAACGGCAACCAGGTCCGCGACGACTTCACCGAGTGGTTCGAGCGCGACCTGTTCTCCACCCAGCTGGCCGGCGAGCACGACCTGATGGACGGCGCGCTGGAACTGTCGTGGCGAGGCGCCTACGCCCTGACCACGCGCAACTCCCCCTATGAGAAGGTGATCCGCTACGGCCTCGGCGTCGACGGCGTCTATCGCCACGACGGCGAGCAGTATCGCAACTCCACCAGCTTCTCGGAGCTGGAGGACGAGATCCTGAGCGCCGGCGCCGACCTGGCCTGGACCACCCCGCTGTCCGACGCGCGCGACCTGACCGTCCGCGCCGGCGTGGCGTGGATGGACAACACCCGCGACGCCGAACGCCGCGACTTCCGCTTCTACGCCGCGGCGGGCTCCATCCCGCTGGACGTGCAGGACAGCCGCGTCGACTACCTGTTTTCGGACTTCAACATCGGCCCGCTGCTGTGGGAGCTGCAGGAGATCACCCCGTCGGGCGGCTCGGCCGCCTATGAGGCGGGGCTGGAGACCCGCGCGGCCTACGTGCAGGTCGAGGCCGAGGTCGTGCCGCTGGTCAACGTCTCGGCCGGGGTCCGCTACGAGGACGCCACCCAGTTCGTCACGCCGCGCGACCTGTTCGGCGGAGCCCTGGTGTTCCAGCCGACGTCGCTGGAGAACACCTACTGGCTGCCGTCCGCGACCCTGACGTGGAATTTCATGGAGGACACCCAGCTGCGTCTGGGCGCGTCGAAGACCATCGGACGTCCGCAGTTCCGCGAACTGGCTCCGCAGCAGTACCTCGACCCGGACAACGATCGCCTGTTCTTCGGCAACCCGTACCTGGTCGACACCGAGATCCTGAACCTGGACGCGCGCCTCGAGCGCTACTTCGACCGCGGCGAGTACGTCACGGCCGGCGTCTTCTACAAGGACCTCGAGAACCCGATCGAATCGTCCATCAACGAGCAAGGCAACCTGCTGCAGCAGACCTACCTGAACGCGCCGAAGGCCATCCTCTACGGCGTCGAGGTCGACGGGAAGAAGTACTTCGAGTTCCCGGACGCGGGCTGGGGCTTCATCGCCGACAAGCGCTGGCTGGTTCAGGCCAACTACACCTGGACGCAGTCCGAGGTGCAGGTCGAAGCCGGCGACCTGGTCTTCCCGCTGTCGGCCCAGGGCGCGTCGCGGCCGGCGTCGGACTACATCATCGACGGCAGCCGCCTGCAGGGCCAGTCGGAGCATGTGGCCAACCTGCAGTTCGGCTGGGAGGACGATGCGGCCCGGTCGCAGGCGACCTTCCTGGTCACCTGGGTGTCGGAGCGGTCGTCGGCCCGCGGGCGGCCGGGCGAGCCGGACCTGATCCAGGAGCCGGGCGTCATGCTGGACTTCGTCTACCGCAAGGACTTCGAGTACGCGGGCCGCGACATGGGCCTGTCGATCGAGCTGCGGAACCTGCTGGACGAGGAGTACCTGGAATATCAGGAGCTCGGAACCCGGATCGTCGCCAACGGCTACGACCTGGGCCAGAGCGGCTCCGTCAGCCTGACCACCCGCTTCTGATCCCGGACGAAGCGACGACTTCAGCGGCCGGTCCCCCCGGGGCCGGCCGCTTTTCTTTGGGTCAGGCGAAGACGTAGGACGTCTGGGTCCAGGTGTAGAAGTCGGCTGCGGCGAAGCCCTGCTCTCGCGGGCCGAAGCTGGACTTCTTCGTACCGCCGAAGGGCACGTGGTAGTCGACGCCCGCGGTGGGCAGGTTGACCATGGTCATGCCGGCGCGGATGCGGCGCTGGAAGTCGGTCGCATGCTTCAGCGACTGCGTGACGATGCCGGACGACAGGCCGAACTCTCCCGCGTCGGCGACGGCGAAGGCCTCCTCATAGTCCTTCACGCGCACCACCGAGACGACGGGGCCGAAAACTTCGTTGGCGTTGATCTTCATGTCGGCGGCCGTGTCGACGATGAGGGTCGGCGGCACGTGCCAGCCGCGCGGCGACAGGTCCAGCCGATCGCCGCCGCACAGGATGCGGCCGCCCTCGTCCCGCGCCGTGTCGATCCAGCGGTGGACCGTCTCCATCTGGTCGTCGGTGGCGGCGGGCCCGACCTGGGTCTGCGGGTCCAGGGCATTGCCGACGCGCAGGGCGGCCGCCTTTTCAGCGAGCGCCGCGACGAAGCGGTCGTGAATTCCGTCCTGGACGATCAGCCGCGAGGAGGCGGTGCAGCGCTGGCCGGTGGAGAAGAAGCCGCCGTCCAGCGCCACGGTCACGGCGCGGTCCAGATCGGCGTCGTCCAGAACGACCAGCGGATTCTTGCCGCCCATCTCCAGCTGGCAGCGGGCCTGCCGCGCCGCGCAGCCGGCGGCGACGCCCGCGCCCACGCCCTGGGAGCCGGTGAAGCTGACGCCGTCGACGTCGGGATCGTCCACCAACGCCTGCCCCACGCGACCCCGACCGATCACGAGGTTCAGCACGCCGTCGGGCAGGCCCGCCTCGTGCAGGATGGCCACCAGCGCCTCGGCGGTCGCGGGGGTCGGGCCGGCGGGCTTGATCACCACCGCGTTGCCGAAGGCGAGCGCCGGCGCGAGCTTCCACGCCGGAATGGCGATGGGAAAGTTCCACGGCGTGATCAGGCCGAACACGCCGACGGCGCGGCGTCGGGTCCGCACGGAAACGCCGGGGCGGACGCTGTCCAGAGCCTGACCATGCAGGCGCAGGGCCTCTCCCGCGAAATAGCGCAGGATGCGGGCGGCGCGGCCGGTTTCGGCGATCCCTTCGGCGAGGGTCTTGCCCTCCTCCCGCGAGAGCAGGCGGCCGACGACCTCGCGACGATCCCACAGCAGCTGCCCAGCGCGGTCCAGCACGTCGGCGCGGACTTCGGGCGACGCTTCGCTCCAGCCTGGAAACGCGGCGCGGGCGGCCGCGACGGCGGCGTCGACCTCGGCCTGACCGGCGTCGGGCAGGCGGGCCACCACCTCGTCGAGATCCGACGGGTTGCGCCGTTCGGACGGACGATCGGCCGCGACCTTCTTCCCGCCGATCCAGTGATGGAGGTCCAGCGGGGCGTCGGTCATGGCGGAGGTCCGTGAAGGCGGGCGACCCGGCCGGCGCGAACCGGCCGGGTCTGGATGCGCCTTACTGGACCGGGGCGCCGTAGACGTCCACCACCCGGACCTCGCCGATGTTGAGCGCGCGCAGGCGCGGCTCAAGCGTGGCCCGGTCGCCGACCACGACCCAGACCGTCGGGCCGTCGCCGACGATGGCCCGGGCCGCCTCGGAGGCGGTGGCCGGCGTGGTGGCCACGATGCCGGCGGCCGAGCGGTCGAAGTAGTCGTCGGGCAGGCCGTAGACGACCATCTGGGCCAGATCGCCGGCGACCGCGCCGTTGGTCTCCCACTGACCGGCCATGCCGAGGATCAGGTTCGACTTGTGCGCCGCCAGCTCCTCGTCGCTGATCGGGCGGCCGGTCAGGATCTCGGTCAGCTCGCGGTCGATCTCCAGCAGGCTCTCGGCCGTCTTGTCCGACTGGACGCCGGTCGAGACCAGGAAGAGGCGCTCGCCGCGGGCGCTGCGGATGCCCGACCCCGCGCCGTAGGACCAACCCTTGTCCTCACGCAGGTTCATGTTGATCCGGCTGGTGAAGGAGCCGCCCAGCGCGGTGTTCATGGCCGTGATCGCCGGCTCGGTGGCCGGATCCAGCGCGGGGACCAGGCGGCCCGCGGTGATGGTGGACTGCGGACCGGCGCGGTCGACCAGGTAGATCACCGGGCCCGAGGCGGCCGCGACCGCCGTGGGCTGCTGCCGTGCCGGGAGGGCCGATGCCGGGGCCGTCCAGCCGCGGAACTTGTCCTCGAGCAGGGGGACCAGTTCGGCCCGGGTCACGTCGCCGACCACCACCAGCGTGGCGTTGTCGGGGCGGAACCAGGCGGCGTGATAGGCCTCGGCGTCGGCCGGGGTCAGGGCCCCCACGGTCTGCACGGTGCCCGAGGTGGGACGGCCGTACGGGTTGTCATAGCCGTACAGCGAGCCCGCCAGCACGCGGTTTGCCACGGCGCCGGGGTTCCGGTCGGCCTGCTGGATGCCGGAGACCTGCTGCACGCGCGACCGCTCGAAGTCGTCGGGGCGGAAGGCCGGGTTCAGGATCACGTCGGCGTAGAGATCCAGGGACTCCTCCAGCCGGCTGTCGATGGCCGTCATGGAGATGCTGGTCGTGTCGACTCCGGACGAGCCGCCGAGCGTCGCGCCCAGCAGTTGCAGGCGATCGCTGATTTCCAGCGCGTCCAGATCGTCGGTGCCGCTGGTCATGACGGCGGGCGTCAGGACGGCCAGACCGGCCTTGTCCGCGCCTTCTCCGGCGGTCCCGGCGTCGACGATCAGGTTCATCGACACGGTCGGGACGCCCGTGCGGGTGGCCAGCACCACGTCCAGGCCGTTCGACAGCTCGAAACGCTCGAACGAAGGGAAGTTGGCCATCGGCGTCTCACCGGGGACCGGCATGGCCGAGCGGTCGGCGCCCGTGGCGGCGGCCGCGTACTGATCGAACGGCCGGACCTCCAGGGTGTAGGAGCCGTCGGTCAGCCACTCGCGGCCGGCGGCGGTCAGGTCCTGCGGACGCGCGGCCAGCAGACGGGCGTAGCTTTCGCGCCAGGCGTCGGGGTTGTCGTGGAAGACCTCGCCCTGGGCCAGACGATCGGACTTGCCGCCGAAGCCGCCGATGCGCTCCAGCCCGCGCACCAGACCGGCGCCGGTGGAGGTGCGGGCGCGCTCCAGCTCGTTGGTCGAGGGACCGTCGCGCAACAGACGGCCCAGCTCCTCGTCGACCACGGCCTCGAGCGCAGCCAGATCCTGCCCGGGCTTGGCGGTGACGACGATGACGAACTGGCTGCCGATCTCGCCTTCGGAGACGAACGCCGAGACGCCGGTCGCGGTCTGGTCGTCGAAGACCATCCGCTTGTAGAGGCGCGAATTGCGGCCCGAGGTCAGGACCTGGGCCAGCAGGCCGAGGTGATCGGCGTCGGCCTCGCCCGCGGGCGGGACGTTCCAGACCTTGTAGAGGCGGGGCTGGCCGACGCGGTCGTACATGATCTCCCGCTGCTCGCCGACCATGGGCGCGATCATGCGCGCCGGCTGGGTGATGGGCGGCCCGGGGGGGATGTCGCCGAAGTAGTGCGTGACCTTGGCCAGCGCCTCTTCCGGCGAGATGTCGCCCGCCAGCACGATCACGGCGTTGGCCGGGCCGTAGTAGTCCTTGAACCACTGCTGCACGGTCGGCAGGTCGGCGGCGTTCAGGTCGTCCATCGAGCCGATGACGGTGTGACCATAGGGGTGATCGTCGGGATAGGTCGCCTCGGTGATGGCGTTCCAGACGCGGCCATAGGGCTGGTTCTCGCCCTGGCGCTTCTCGTTCTGGACGACGCCGCGCTGCTCATCCAGGCGCGCCTGGTCGACGGCGCCCAGCAGGTGGCCCATGCGGTCGCTTTCCAGCCACAGGATCGAGTCGAGCGCCGAGGTCGGAACGTTCTGGAAGTAGTTGGTGCGATCCTTGTTGGTCGTGCCGTTCTGGTCGGTGGCGCCCAGAAGCTCGGTCGCCTTGAAGAAGTCCGAGTTGAAGTTCTCCGAGCCGTTGAACATCAGGTGCTCGAACAGGTGGGCGAAGCCCGAGCGGCCGGTGGGCTCGTTCTTGGAGCCGACGTGATACCAGATGTTCACGGCCACGATCGGGGCCTTGCGGTCCTCATGGACGATCAGCGTCAGGCCGTTGGGCAGGACGTAGCGGGTGTAGGGGATCTGCACGTCCGGCAGGGGCGGCAACTGCTGCAGCGCGGGTTCGGCCGGATCGGCCGCCGCGACCGGGACGATCGAGGTCGCGTTCGGATCGATCTCCTGGGCGACGGCGGCGCCGGACAGCAGCGCGGCGGCGCAGCAACCGCCGGCCAGCAGGCGGCGAAGGGTGGGCAGGCTCATGGAAATCCCCCTGAAAACACGGCTCTGACGGCGCCGACGGCGCTCCGGGCCGCATTGATGCCCGCACGGGTCGCCCGCGCAAGGCCCTGCACATTGCGGTTTTGTAACCTCGGAGGTTGCGGGGACGCGCGCGCAAAATGGTCAAGGTCGAAACTTGCCCCTCGGCGCCGCCGCGGAGGGCGAGGCGCACGTCTCTGCGAATACAGAGCCGCACACGAAATGAATTGCCTGTTGCGGCGCAATACGATCCACTCCGATTCCGCGGCCCGCAGAGACGGCGCGGCCGACCTCCCCGACCGCTCGCCCGGAGACGTCGCCGCCCATGAACCCCGCCGCCCTGCTGCCGCATCAGGCCGCCCTGCAGATCGATCCGGCCGCCACCGGCTGGATCCTGACGTCCACCGCCCTGGTGCTGATGATGACGCTGCCGGGACTGGCGCTGTTCTACGGCGGCATGGTGCGGCGCAAGAACGTGATCGGCGCCGTCGCCCATTCCACGGCGGCCTTCATGGTGGTGACGGTGCTGTGGTTCGCCGTCGGCTACTCGCTGTCGTTCGGGAGCGGCAACGCCCTGATCGGCGGCCTGGACGCGGCCTTCCTGAACGGAGTGCGGATCGACACGGCGCATGCGCTGGCGCCGGCCCTGCCGGAGTTCCTGTGGGTCGCGTACCAGCTGACGTTCGCCATCATCACACCGGCCCTGATCGCCGGCGCCTTCGCCGAGCGCATGAAGTTCACGGCCTCCCTGCTGTTCTTCGCCCTGTGGCACCTGATCGTCTACGCGCCCGTCGCCCACCAGGTCTGGGGCGGCGGCTGGATGGGCGGTCTGGGCGTGCTGGACTTCGCCGGCGGGGCCGTGGTGCACGTCAACGCGGGGGTGGCGGGGCTGGTCTGCGCCCTCGTGCTGGGACCGAGGCACGGCTTCGGCCGGGACAACCTGGCCCCGCACAACCTCGCTTTCACGGCCATCGGCGCAGGCCTGCTGATGGTCGGCTGGATGGGCTTCAACGCCGGATCGGCTTGGGCGGCGGACGGCATCGCGGCGGTGGCGGCGCTGAACACCATCCTGGCCGCGGCGGCGGCGGCGCTGGGCTGGCTGGTCGTCGAGTGGATCGACCACAGGCGGCCGACCCTGCTCGGCATGCTGTCCGGGCTTGTCGGCGGGCTGGTGGGCGTGACTCCGGCGGCCGGGCTGGTGAACCCCCAGGGCGCGATGGCGATCGGCCTTCTGGCCGGCGTCGCCTGCTGGTTCGGGGCGGTGAAGCTGAAGCGGTGGCTGAAGGTCGACGACAGTCTGGACGCCTTCGGCGTGCACGGCATGGGCGGGATCGTGGGCGCCCTGCTGACGGGCGTGTTCGCCGACGCGGCGATCAACGGCGCGGCGGAGGGCGCGACGATCCTGAAGCAGGCGATCGGTCTGATCGCGGTGATCGCGTGGAGCGCCGTCGGGACCGGGCTGATCCTGCTCGTCTGCAAGTTCACCACGGGCCTGCGGGTCGACCGCGAGCAGGAGATCGAAGGGCTGGATTCCGCCCTGCACGGCGAGACGCTCCACTAAGACGCCGCTGTTCCGCCGGGTTCGGCGCGTCTATGTTGCGGCCGAGGCCCGCGTGACCGGGCGGCGAACGGATGCGTGCGTGTTCAAGCTGTTGCCGGACCGACCGGGCGTGGAGCCCCTGGCCGAGGCGTTGAAGGCCTGCCGGACCCACCTGGTCTGGGCCGCGGCGTTCAGCGCGCTGGTGAACCTGCTCTATCTGACGCCCACAATCTACATGCTGCAGGTCTATGACCGGGTCGTGCCGACGGGCGGGATCACCACCCTGCTGTGGATCACGGCCGTGGCCGTGTTCGCCCTGGCGACGCTGGCGACGCTGGACTGGCTGAGGACGCGGATCCTGATCCGCGCGGGTCTGCGCCTCGACCGGCAGCTCGCCGACCGCATCCTGGCGCGGATGATCGACATGCCGGGCAAGGCCTCCGGCGCCCAGGCCCTGCGCGAGTTCGACGCGGTGCGCACGGCGGTGTCGGGTCAGGGCGTGCTGGCCCTGTTCGACGCGCCGTGGACGCCGATCTATCTGCTGGCCTGCTTCCTGTTGCATCCGTTCATCGGCGTGCTGACCCTGGTCGGCGCCATCTTGCTGGTTGTTCTGGCGGTGATGAACGAGCGCGACGCGCGTCCGCGCCTGAAGCAGGCCCACGACGCCCAGGTCGACGCCTATTCCGCCCAGCAGGCCGTCGCCGAACAGGCGGAGGTGGTTCGGGCGCTGGGCATGCGGCGGGCCGGCATCGCGCGGCAGGTGCGCCAGCGGCAGGCGGCGGCGGACCGTCAGGCCGACGCCCAGTTCACCGGCGGGCGCTACACCGGCGCGATCAAGTTCCTGCGCCTGCTGCTCCAGTCGCTGTCGCTGGGCGGCGCGGCGTGGTTGGCGGTGGAAGGGCAGCTTTCGCCGGGGGCCATCATCGCCGCCTCGGTGCTGCTGACCCGGGCGGTGGCGCCGATCGAACTGCTGGTCGGGGCGTGGCCGTCGCTGGTCGCCGCCCGCGCGGGATGGAAGACGCTGACGGACCTGTTCGAGGGCACGGCGGACGCGGACCGGCCGGTGACCGCCCTGCCCGCGCCTCGCGGTCGGCTGGCGCTGGAGGGAGTGGCGGTGCGCCTGCCCGGCACGGAGCAGCCGCAGGTGCGCGGCGTGACGCTGCAGCTGGAGCCCGGCGAGACGCTGGGCGTCGTCGGACCGTCGGGATCCGGCAAGACGACGCTGGCGCGGGCCATGGCCGGAGCGTTGAAACCGACGGTCGGCACGGTGCGTCTGGACGGCGCCGAGTACGAGGCGCGCGAGGGCGACGATCTGGCCCGGTTCATCGGCTATCTGCCGCAGGTTCCCAGTCTGTTCGCGGGCACGATCAAGGACAACGTCAGCCGGTTCGCGGCGGCGACCGGGACGCCACAGTCCGAGGTCGACCGGCTGGCGGTGGCGGCGGCGCAGGCGGCCGGCGCGCATGAGATGATCCTGCGTCTGCCCGAGGGCTACGACACCGTGCTGGGTCCTTACGGCGCGGGGCTGTCGGCGGGTCAGGCGCAGCGCGTGGCGCTGGCGCGGGCGCTGTACGGCGACCCCGTGCTGCTGGTGCTCGACGAGCCGAACTCCAACCTGGACCAGGACGGCGAGGCGGCGCTGATGACGGCGGTCAGGGACGCGGCGGCCCGCGGGGCGGCGGTGGTGATCGTGGCCCACCGGGCGGGGGTGCTGGCGCGGGTCGACCGTTTGCTGATGCTGAACGGCGGGACGGTGGTCGCCGAGGGCCCGCGCGAGCAGGTGCTGGCCCGCATGCGCGGCGCCTCCGAGGAGGCCGCGGGCCGATGAGCGACCTGTCCTTCCCCCCCATCACCCCGCCGCAGGCGCCGCCGCCGCCCGAGACGCCGCGCGACGGCCTGACCGACGTGCCCCGGATGGAGCTGCGCATCGGGCTGGCGGTCGTCTTCGCCTTCTTCGTGCTGTTCCTCGGCTGGGCCGCCTTCTATCCGTTGGACGCCGGCGCGTATGCGACCGGACAGGTCGCGGTGTCCGGCAACCGGCAGGCGGTGCAGCACCGCGACGGCGGCGTGGTCACGGCCCTGCATGTGGCCGAAGGCGACACGGTCAAGGCCGGACAGGTGCTCGTCGAGGTGGCGGGCGGCGAGCTGCAGGCGACGGAGCGCGGACTGGCCGGCCAGGTGCTGGCTCTCCTGGCGCAGCGGTCGCGGCTGATCGCCGAGCGGGACGGGCTGGGGGCGGTGCCGACTCCACCGGAGTTCGCCGACCTGCCGCCGGAGGACGTACCGCTGGCGGACGAGGCGCTGGCGCTGCAACGGCGCCAGTTCGGGGCGCGCAGCAGCGGGCGGTCGACGGAGCGCGGCGTGCTGTCCCAGCGCGTCAGCCAGCTGGAGCAGCAGCAGGCCGGGTTCCAGCGTCAACTCACCGCCAACGCCGAGCAGCGGCGCCTGATCGAGGACGAACTGGCCGACGTGCGCCGTCTGGCGGAGCAGGGCTATGCGCCGCTCAGCCGGGTGCGCGCCCTTGAGCGCGAGGTCGCGCGCCTCGCGGGGGAAGACGGCAACCTGCGCGCCCAGATCGCGCGCATCGGCGAACAGATCGGCGAGACCCGCCTGCAGATGGCTTCGGTCGGCACGACCCTGAACGAGGACGTGGCCGACCAGCTCAAGAATGTGGAAGTGCAGCTGAACGAGCTGCAGCCGCGGCTGGCCTCGGTGCGGGCGCAGATCGCGCGCAACCAGATCCGGGCGCCCGCCGACGGACAGGTGGTGGGGTTGACCATCTTCACGCCGGGCGGGGTGATCCAGGCCGGCCAGACGTTGATGGAGATCGTGCCCGACGACGCGAGTCCGGTGATCGTGGCCGAGATCGCGCCGACCGACGTCGACAACCTGGCGATCGGACAGACGACGCAGATCATGTTCCCCGGCCTGCGCGAAGGCAGCCCGCCGCGGCTGGAGGGACGGGTCACCCGAATCTCGGCCGACGTGTTGTCTGACCCGCAGAGCGGTCGCCGATGGTTCCGCACGGAGATCGTCGTGCCGGAAGCCGAAGTGAAGAAGCTGGGCCGGGCCGCTTCGGCCGTCAGGCCCGGCGCCCCGGTGGAAGTGGTGGTGCTGACCCGCAAGCGGACGGCGCTTCAGTACCTGTTCGAACCCCTGCTGCGCGGGCTGTGGCGCTCGGGCAGCGAGCAGTAGGTCAGCCGGCGGCCTTCGCCTCCCGCCGGAACCGGTGCAGCAGCGGCTCGGTGTAGCCGTTGGGCTGGGCGGCGCCTTCGAAGATCAGGGCGCGGGCGGCCTGTAAGGCCAGACTGCCGTCCGGATCGAGCGCCATGGGGCGATACAGCGGGTCGCCGGCGTTCTGGGCGTCGACCTTGCCCGCCATCTTCAAGAGGGCCGCCTCGACCTGTTCGCGGGTGCAGACGCCGTGCATCAGCCAGTTGGCCAGATGCTGGGACGAGATGCGCAGGGTGGCGCGGTCCTCCATCAGGCCGACGTCGTGCACGTCGGGCACCTTGGAGCAGCCGACGCCCTGGTCGATCCAGCGCACGACGTAGCCGAGGAGGCCCTGACAGTTGTTCTCGATCTCCTCGACGACCTCCGCCTCCGACCAGTTCGTGCCGCTCGCCAGCGGCGACGTCAGCAGGTCGTCGAGCGAGGGCGCCCGGCGCGCCGCGATCTCGTCGCGCAGGGCGAAGACGTCGGTCTGGTGATAGTGCAGCGCGTGCAGGGTCGCGGCGGTCGGCGACGGCACCCACGCGGTGTTGGCGCCGGTCTTCGGATGGCCCGCCTTCTGGACCAGCATCTCGGCCATGCGGTCGGGCGCGGCCCACATGCCCTTGCCGATCTGGGCGCGTCCGCCGAGGCCGCATTGCAGGCCGATCGCGACGTTCCGGGCCTCATAGGCGGCGATCCAGGCCGTGGCCTTCATGTCCGCCTTCCGCACCACCGGCCCGCCCTTCATGCAGGTGTGTATCTCGTCGCCGGTGCGGTCCAGGAAGCCGGTGTTGATGAAGACGATGCGGTCCCTGACCGCGTGGATGCAGGCGGCCAGATTGGCGCTGGTCCGCCGCTCCTCGTCCATGACGCCGACCTTGATCGTGTGACGATCCAGCCCCAGCAGGTCCTCGACCCGGTCGAACAGGGCGTCGGTGAAGGCGCACTCGTCCGGCCCGTGCATCTTGGGCTTCACCACGTAGATCGAGCCGGCGCGGCTGTTGCGAAACCGGCCCAGGCCCCGCAGGTCGTGGACGGCGCACAGGGCGGTGACGATCGCGTCAAGCGCCCCCTCCGGCGCCTCCGACCCGTCCGGCAACAGGACGGCGGGCGTCGTCATCAGGTGGCCCACGTTGCGGACGAACAGCAGGCTGCGGCCCGGAAGGGTCAGGGTCGCGCCGTCAGGACGCGTCACCTCGACGTCCGGCGCGAGCTCGCGCGTCAGGGTCTCGCCGCCCTTGTCGAACGTCTCGGACAGGTCGCCGCGCATCAGGCCAAGCCAGTTCCGGTAGGCGGCGGTCTTGTCGGCCGCGTCGACGGCGGCGACGGAGTCCTCCAGATCGACGATGGTCGACAGCGCCGCCTCCAGCACCACGTCCGCGATTCCCGCCGGGTCCGGGGCGCCGATGGGATGCGATCGGTCGATCACGACCTCGACGTGCAGGCCGTTGTGGCGGAACAGGCGGCCCCGGGAGGTGCGGCCCACTTCCTGCGACGGGTCGGCCAGCGGCGCGTCGGCGTCGGTCACGTCGGCCCAGCTTCCGCTTGCCAGCGGCACGGCCTCGTCCAGAAACGCCCTGGCGCGGGCCACCACGCGTGCGCCCCGCGCAGCGTCGTAGGAACCCTCCGGCGGCGCCTCGCCGAGGGCGTCGGTCCCGTACAAGGCGTCGTACAGGCTCCCCCAGCGCGCATTGGCGGCGTTCAGCACGAAACGGGCGTTCAGGGACGGCACCACCAGCTGCGGCCCGGCCCTCAACGCCACCTCCACGTCCACGGCGGTCGTGCCCACCGTGAACGGCGCAGGTTCGGGCACGAGGTAGCCGATCTCCGTCAGGAACCGCCGCGTCTCCGCCGGGTCGTGCGGCGCGCCCTTACGGCCCTCATGCCAGACGTCGATCCGCGCCTGCATCTCGTCGCGGACCGCCAGAAGTTGGCCGCCGCGCCTCGCCGCCCAGCCCAGAACGTCCGCCGTGCCGCGCCAGAAAGCCCCGAGGTCGAGTCCCAGCCCGGCCATCGCCTCCTTCTCGAGGAAGGTCGCCAGTTCGGCGTCGACCTGAAGTCCGGCGCGGTCGAGGGTGGGCATGGCGGCTCCGTGGCTGGCTCGGCTGTAACATTCCGTGATGACGTCGCGGAAGTCGAGAGAGCGCCGTCGGTCACGGAATGTTTCATCCACGCGCTACCTTTCCGGAGCGACGCGCGTTAGGCAGGGCCGAAACGGACAAGCTCAAGGGGCTGACGGATGACGAAGTGGGTCTACGGCTTCGGCGGAGGATCCGCCGACGGCGACGCGTCGATGAAGAACCTGCTGGGCGGCAAGGGCGCCAACCTGGCGGAGATGTCGTCGCTGGGCCTGCCGGTGCCGCCGGGCTTCACGATCACGACCGAGGCCTGCGTCCACTACTATTCCAACGGCCAGACCTATCCGGCCGATCTGGCGGAGCAGGTGAAGGCCGGGCTGGCCAAGGTCGAGAGCGTCGTCGGCAAGACCTTCGGGGACGCCGCCAATCCGTTGCTGGTCTCCGTCCGGTCGGGCGCACGGGCCTCGATGCCCGGGATGATGGACACGGTCCTGAATCTGGGCCTGAACGACGCAACGGTCGAGGGGCTGGCGGCCCTGTCGGGCGACCGGCGCTTCGCCTTCGACTCCTATCGCCGCTTCATCACCATGTATTCGAACGTCGTGCTGGGCCTGAGCCACGACGACTTCGAAGAGGTTCTGGACGACCACAAGGACCGCCTGGGCGTGACGGTCGACACCGACCTGGACGCCGGGGACTGGGAGAGGGTGGTCGCCGACTACAAGCGCGTCGTCGAGGACCGGCTGGGGGCGCCCTTCCCGCAGGATCCGCACGATCAGCTGTGGGGCGCCGTCGGCGCCGTGTTCGCCAGCTGGATGAACGACCGCGCCAAATTCTACCGCCGCATGCACGACATCCCCGAGAGCTGGGGCACCGCGGTGAACGTGCAGTCCATGGTGTTCGGCAACATGGGCGAGACGTCGGCCACCGGCGTGGCCTTCACGCGGAATCCGTCGACCGGCGAAGCGAAGCTGTACGGCGAATTCCTGATCAACGCCCAGGGCGAGGACGTGGTCGCCGGCATCCGCACGCCGCAGTCGCTGACCAGGGCCGGGCGCGAAGAGATGGGCGAGACCAAGCCGTCGATGGAAGAGGCGATGCCCGAGGTCTTCGCCCAGTTCGTCGACGTCGTCGGGCGGCTGGAAGCCCACTACCGCGACATGCAGGACATCGAGTTCACGGTCGAGCAGGGCCGGCTGTGGATGCTGCAGACGCGGAACGGCAAGCGCACGGCGAAGTCGGCGCTGAAGGTGGCGGTCGATCTGGCGGCCGAGGGCGTGATCTCCCAGGAAGAGGCCGTGTCGCGGGTCGAGCCGTCGGCGCTGGACCAGCTGCTGCATCCCACGCTGGACCCGAAGGCGGAGCGCAAGGTGGTGGCGGCGGGTCTGCCCGCCAGCCCCGGCGCGGCGACCGGCAAGGTCGTGTTCGACGCCGACGAGGCCGAGCGCATGAGCCAGCTGGGCGAGGCGGTGATCCTGGTGCGCGAGGAGACGTCTCCGGAGGACATCCACGGCATGCACGCGGCCAGGGGCATCGTCACGGCGCGCGGCGGCATGACCAGCCACGCGGCCGTCGTGGCGCGCGGAATGGGGCGGCCCTGCGTCTCGGGCGCCGGGGAGATCCACATCGACGAGAAGAACCGGACCTTCACCGCGCGGGGCCGCACCTTCCGCGCCGGCGAGGTCATCACCATCGACGGGTCGAAGGGCGAGGTCATGGAGGGCGCGGTCCCCATGATCGAGCCGGAGCTGACCGGCGACTTCCAGACGCTGATGGCCTGGGCCGATCAGGTGCGGCGTCTGAAGGTGCGGGCCAACGCGGAGACCCCGCTGGACGCCCGGACCGCACGCGGCTTCGGCGCCGAGGGCATCGGCCTGTGCCGGACCGAGCACATGTTCTTCGACGACACGCGGATCGCCGCTGTGCGAGAGATGATCCTGGCCGACGACGAAGCCGGACGCCGGAGGGCCCTGGCCCGGATCGCGCCGTTCCAGAGGGCGGACTTCGTCGAGCTGTTCACCATCATGACGGGGTTGCCGGTGACCGTGCGCCTGCTGGACCCGCCGCTGCACGAGTTCATCCCCCATACCGACGCCGAGATCGACGCCCTGGCGGCGTCGCAGGGGCTGGACGCCGCCAAGCTGAAGAAGCGGGCGCGGGATCTGCACGAGACCAATCCCATGCTGGGCCACCGCGGCTGCCGGCTGGGCGTGGCCTATCCCGAGATCTACGAGATGCAGGTTCGGGCGGTGCTGGAGGCGGCGCTGGAGGTGAAGAAGACCTCGGGCGAGGCGCCCGTGCCGGAGATCATGCATCCCCTGGTCGCGCTGGGGCCGGAGATGAAGTTCCTGCGCGAACTGACGGACCGGACGGCGGAGGCCGTGTTCGCCGAGACCGGGGATCGGGTCGAATATCTGGTGGGGACCATGATCGAGCTGCCGCGCGCGGCGCTGCGCGCCGGCGATCTGGCGAAGCACGCCCAGTTCTTCAGCTTCGGGACCAACGACCTGACGCAGACGACGTTCGGCATCTCACGCGACGATTCCGGGCGCTTCCTGCAGGCCTATCTCGACAAGGGAATCTTCGAGGCCGACCCGTTCGTGCGGCTGGATCAGGAGGGGGTCGGCGACCTGATCCGCATCGCGGCCGAGCGCGGCCGGGCCGAGCGGGCGGACGTGAAGCTGGGCATCTGCGGCGAGCACGGCGGCGATCCCGCCTCGATCGCCTTCTGCGAGGGGGCGGGGCTGGATTACGTCAGCTGCAGCCCCTACCGCGTGCCGATCGCGCGGCTGGCGGCGGCGCAGGCCGCGCTGGTCGCCCGCGGCGGCGAGGCGCGAGAGAAGGATCGCTGATCATTTGGACAGCCTTGGACAATCGGGCTGCACAAGCTTGGAGTTTCCTTTGACCTTGTGCAGCCGGTTTCCGGTCAGCGGAAGTTGCAGCTGACGCCGGCCCACAGGTTGGAGACGCGGCCGTTTTCCAGCAGGCCGGAGACGCCGCTGAAGGTGAACTCGGTCCCCAGGGTGGTCTCCTCCACGGTGACGGCGTGGGCGCCCTCAAGGTCGGCGCGCGACGAGCCGACGCCGACGCCGGTCATCAGGGTGGCGCCCTGACGGTTGGTCGCCCAGCCGGCGAAGTTTCCGTTCTGGAACCAGAGGGTCAGGCCGTCGTCCCACGAGGCGAAGTCCAGCGGCCCGGCGCCGCATTCCGAATTCGTGCCGCGTTCGGCCGGCGCGCCGCGGGAGGCGCCGACCATGGCCAGCACCTGCTCGGCAGGTTGACCGAAGGCGAGGCTGGCGGTCGAGCCCGACTGGCGATCGATCAGACGCAGGCCCTCGGGGTCCAGGCCGACCACGCGGGTCGAGGCGGGCGCGGGTGAGGTCGCGGGCGGCGCCGCCGGGCCCGGCGTGACGGCGGTGTCGGCCGGCGCGGAGGCGGGCTCCTGGGCCGGGTCCTCGCAGGCGGACAGCAGGAGGGCGGGCACGGCGAGGAGGGCGGCGATGCGGGTCATGGCGGGCTCCGACGGTGAGGATGAGCGCAAGGTAATCTGCCGCCCCGATTTAGACAACATCCCGCCGGGATTGGCGTAACGTCGAGTGTGTCAAGTTTTCAACATCGCCGAACATGTAGAAGAAGCAATGTGGAACAGCGTCGAAGCTCGCCTATTTAGTCGGTCGCTGGGTGGGGCCGGTGACCGGAGAAGTCACCGCATCCAACGATTGGAGCAACAATGCGTAATGTCTTTCTTTATACCGCCGCCGCCGCGGCCCTGTTCGCCGCCCCGGCGATGGCGCAGGACGCGTCCAACGTCTACGGTTCGGTGAGCTACGCCACCGCCGACGTCGAGGGCGTGGATCTGGGATCCGTCACCGGCCGCATGGGCTACAAGTTCAACCCGAACTTCGCCGTCGAGGGTGAAGCCTCGTTCGGCGTGTCGGACGACGACGTGACCGTCGGCGCCACGACCGTGAACGTCGAGCACGAGTACGACGCCGCCGTGTACGCGGTGGGCATCCTGCCGATCTCGCCGAACTTCGAGCTGTTCGCGCGCGGCGGCTACGGCACGACCGAGATCAAGGCCTCGGCCGCGGGCGTCTCTGCCAGCGATTCCGGTGAGAGCTGGAACTACGGCGTCGGCGCCAACTACTTCATCGACGGCCGCAACGGCATCCGCGCCGACTGGACCCGTCGCGACTTCACCAACGACGGCGGCGAAGCCGACGTCTGGTCGCTGGGCTACGTGCGCAAGTTCTGATCGCGCGATCCAGGGTCGTCAGGAAGGGGCGCGCTCGCAAGGGCGCGCCCTTTCTTCATGGCCGGGCGGTCAGACGGCGAGGCCCGGCGCGAGCGCCCAGCGCTGGGACCCTTCGCCGAACGGGCGGACGAAGAAGTCGCGGCAGGTCTCGAACAGCTCAAGAATGCGGGCGGCGAGATCGGGCTTGCGCACGTCCTCGCCCCTCTGTCGTCGCATGGCCGCCACGCAGTCGATGACCACGGTCTGGTGCGCCGAACCGCCGAAGCGCTTGAGCACCTCGGCCATGTCCCACACCAGCGGATCGTTCACGGGCGCATTGCGGGCCGTCTGAGCCATTCGGGTTCCCCCTTGTTCTCGACGAGGAACCGTTCGCAAAAACGCCTGCCGGGTGCAAGCGTGAGCGCAAAATCGTGATCGGATCAGCGCTTGCGCACGAAGACGCTCCCGGCCGAATAGCCTGCGCCGAAGCTGCAGATCAGGCCGACGTCGCCGGTTTCGAGACCCTGCTGATGCAGGTGGAAGGCGATGATCGAACCGGCCGACGAGGTGTTGGCGTAGTCGTCGAGGATGATGACGTTCTCGTCCGGCGACGGGTCGCGGCCCAGCACCTTGCGGCCGATCATCTCGTTCATGTTGATGTTGGCCTGGTGCAGCCACAGGCGATCCAGCGACGCGGGATCGAGACCGAGGTCCCGCGCGTGGTCGACGATCATGTCGGAGACCATCGGCACGACGTCCTTGAAGACCTTGCGGCCCTGCTGGACGAACATCTTGTCCGACTTCCCGTCGCCGAGGGGGGACGGGTCGGAGATCGCGTCGGCGTCGTGGCGCGCGGCGCGGTTCAGGAAGCCGAAATTGTTGCGGATGTTGTTGGAGAAGACCGTCTTCAGACGCGTGCCCAGCACGTCCCAGCCGCCCGGCCCGGACGTCCCGGCGCTTTCCACGATCACCGCGGTGGCGACGTCGCCGAAGATGAAGTGGCTGTCGCGGTCGCGGAAGTTCAGGTGGGCGGAGCAGATCTCCGGATTGACCATCAGCACGGCCTTCGCCGAGCCCGAGGCGATGAAGTCGGCGGCCGTCTTGATGCCGAAGGTGGCGCTGGAGCAGGCCACGTTCATGTCGAAGGCGAAGCCTTCGATGCCCAGCGCCTGCTGCACCTCGATGGCCATGGCCGGATAGGGACGCTGCATGTTCGACGCGGCGCAGATGACGGCGCCGATCTCGCCGACCGGTTTGCCCCAGGCGGCGATGGCCTGTTCCGCCGCCTTGACCGCCATTTCGGCGAGGATCGACAGCTCGTCGTTGGACCGTTCCGGCAGGTGCGGCACCATGCGGGCGGGGTCCAGGATGCCGGCCTTGTCGAGCACGTAGCGCTTCTTGATGCCCGACGCCTTCTCGATGAACTCGACCGACGAGGGGGTCAGGGCCTCCAGCTCGCCCGCGGCGATGCGGTCGGCGTGCCGGGCGTTCCAGCGCTCGGCCCAGGCGTTGTAGGCGGCGACCAGCTCTTCGTTGGTGATCGATTGCTCCGGCGTGAACAGGCCGGTGGCGGCGATGACGGATGTGGTCATGTCTTCCCTGAGGCGGCCCCCGCCGACCTTCGTTGTCTTTGAAGACCTTCAATAGGCCGGTGGCGGACGCCGGTCGAGGGCGGTCGTCACGGCGCGCGTGACGCGTGATCTCCGCCGCGGTTCCGGCGCCGCTTCGAGAGCCGTGACCAGGTCCTCGGCTTCGCAGGGAACTCCGTTCGGCGCGACGTGGAGCGGGTGCAGGATCAGGGCTGCGGCGACCAGATCGTCGACCGACGGCCGCGCGGTTCTGCGCGGGACCGGGAGGGCGTCCTGGGTCAGGCCCCAGCCGGCGAAGAAGGGGCGGCCGAAGGTCAGGACGCGCTTGCCGCGGATCAGGGCCTCGAAGCCCGCGAGCGAGGTCATGACGGCGACGGCGTCGGCGGCTTCGATGCAGGCCACGACGTCGAGGTCGTCCGCTCGGGCGTCGGCGAGGGCCGCGGCGTCCGGCGGCAGGACGCCGATGCGGTTTCCCGCGCGGACGTCAGGATGGTCGCGCCAGATCAGGAAAGCGTCCGGGTTCAGACGGCGCACCTCCGTCAGCAGGGCCGCGTTGGTGCGGATCGTCTCGCAACCCAGGAGGACGGAGCGGTCGTCCTCGACCTGGCCGAGGACCAGGATGCGGTCCCGGTCCGTCGGCCAGTCCGGCGCCGGCGCGCCGCCCAGATTGTACTTGCTCAGTCCTGCCGCGACGATCCGTGCCCGCAGCCGCGCGCCCCGCGCCCGGTCGGCCTCGGAGACGCCCCGCTGGATCAGCGTTTCCAGATCCGACGGCGCGGACGGATCGTAGTGGACGCCCGTGCCGTCCAGCACCGCCGACAGCGCCGGCGTGAAATCCGAGCCCAGCCCCCGCGACCGCAGGAAGCCGTCCTCCATGCGGAAGAGAGCCGCGCCCATCGCCTTCGCCTGCTCCGCCAGCTGCTCCGGCTCCCTCCCCGCCCACACCACCAAGCGCCCCCCGTCCGACTTGGCGGCGGACAGGGCGGAGGTGGCGGAGGGGTGGAACGCGATCCCCCCACGCGCCCCGAGAGGGCTGTTCATCAACCGCCGCACCGCCCCCCGCTTCGGCGGCGTGAAGCCGATCGCATGCCACCGCCCCTCCAGCCGCCGGGCGCGTCGCGTCAGGGCGGCGAGGCGCTCGACCGCCTCCTCCGGCGCGCAGGCCTCGCCCGTCACCGGATCGACCCAGCGGCAACAGGCGATCATCGCCGCGTGGACCACGTCCTCGACGGCGCGGGGCACGCCGCGGCGTGGCGGCGTCACGTCGTCCTGGGTCAGCTCCCAGCCGGCATAGAACGGCGCGCCGAAGCAGCGGACGGGCATCCGCCGCCACAGGGCCTCGAACCCCAGGCCGCTGGTCACGACGTAGACCGCGTCCACCGCGTCCAGCAGGTCCGCGGCGCGCACGTCGTCCACGACCGTCAGATCGCGCGCGTCCGACAGATCCAGACAGCCGCGCTTCAGCCCCGCCGCCACGGCCGGATGCCGCTTCACGATCAACTGCGCGTCCGGCTCGTCCTGACGCGCGGCGGCCAGCATGCGGGCGAAGCTCCACGGCCCCGCGTGCCCCAGAGGGATGGAGGCGTCGCCCGCCGTCTGGTCCACGATCAGGACGCGCCGCCCCGGCCTCAGGATCGCGGGGTCCAGCGGTCGTCCGAGATTGGTCTTCGACAGGCCGTGGGCGACGGCGGCCTCCATCAGCGCGCGGGCGCGCAGGCGCTCGGGTCGCGTGGCCGTCCCGGCGATGACCCCCTCGATCCGGGAGCCGCGGAAGCAGTCGTAATAGGCTCCCAGACCGTCGACGATCAGCGACATTGACGGCGTCCCCGCCTCTCCCAGCCCGACGGAGCGCAGGAAGCCGTCCTCCAGCGAGACGTAGGGCAGGCCGGTCAGACGCGCCCACGCGCGCCCGGGGGCGGACGAGCGCTTCATGCCCCATCCCAGCACCGCCTTCACGTCCGATCCCGGCAGGGCGCGGAAGGCGTGCTCGGGCAAAAGCGCGCGGCGATGCGGCAGGCCCAGCAGGCCGGGCGTGCAGGCCCAGGCGGGCTCCGGCGTGATCACCCTCCGGCCCGGGCCAGCGTCCGGCGCGCTGTGTCGAGGTGAAGGCGTTCGACCATCTCGCCCTCGAGCGACACCGCCCCCCTGCCTTGCGCGTCCGGCGCCTCGAAGACGGCGACGATCGCCCGGGCGCGGGCCACGGCCTCCGGAGACGGGCTGAAGGCGGCGTTGGCGGGCGCGATCTGGCGGGGGTGGATCAGGCTCTTGCCGTCGAAGCCGTAGAGGACGCCCTGAGCGCACTCGCGGGCGAAGCCGTCGTCGTCCTGGAAGCGGTTGAAGACGCCGTCGATGGCCGCGATCCCGTGCGCGCGGGCGGCGGCGACGACGGCGGCCAGCCAGGCCTTCAAGGGCTCCCGGTCGTCGGACGGCCCCGTGCCCAGCGCGGCGGCGAGATCGTTGACGCCGAACATGAGGGCGTCGAGGGCCGCGTGGGCCCCGGCGATCTCAGGCAGGCGGAACAGGGCCGGCGGGGTCTCGATCATGGCGATCAGCCGGGCGCCCGGCGCGACCCCGGCGGCGCGGACGACGATCGCGGCGTCCTCGACCTTGGGCAGGACGATCAGGTCGCAATCCGCCTCTGCGAGGGCGGCGAGGTCGTCGGCGTGCCAGGGCGTGCCCTCGCCGTTGATCCGCACGCCGAGGCGGGGGCCGAAGCCGCCGGCCCGGACGGCCTCCACGGCGGCGGCGCGGGCCTCGGACTTCCTCCCGGGCGCGACGGCGTCCTCAAGATCCAGGACGGCCAGGTCGCAATCCAGCGTTCGCGCCTTCTCCACCGCGCGCGGGTTCGACGCCGGCAGAAAGAGGACGCTGCGCGCCCGCATGGTCAGACGCGGCCCGTGACGGGGATCAGGGCGCCGCGCATGGCCCGCGATTCCGGCGAGGCGAGAAACAGCATGACGGCGGCCAGATCGCGCGGGGCGACCCAGTCCCCGGGGTCGGCGTCGGGCATGTCGGAGCGGTTCTGCGGCGTGTCGAGGATGGACGGCAGGACGGCGTTGACGGTGACCGTCGTGTCCTTGAGCTCGCGGGCCAGCGCCTCGGTCAGCCGGTGCACGCCGGACTTGGAGGCGGCGTAGGCCCCCATGCAGGCGTCGGCCTTCAGCGCCCCGTTGGCCCCGACGTTGACGATCCGGCCCTCGGGCGACCGCTTGAGGTGCGGCAGGGCGGCGCGGGTGGCGTTCAGGCAGGTCAGGACGTTCAGGCGGAACATCTTCTCATGCGCCGGAGCGTCGGCCTCGGTGGTCTGCCAGACGAAGCCGCCGGCCACGTTCAGGAGGGCGTCGAAGCGGCCGAACCGGTCCGCGACGCGGTCCATGGCGGCCTGGGCCCGCACGGGATCGGTCAGGTCGACGCCGCCGAGCACGAACCGGTCGGGGGCCTCCTCGTCGCCCGGCGCGTGGTCGATCAGGGCGACGGCCCAGCCGCGCTCGAGCGCCAGTTCGGCGGCCGCCGATCCCAGCGCCCCCTGCCCCCCGGTGATGACGACGACGCCCTGGTCCATGTGCCGCTCCTGCCTTCGGGGCGGGACCATAGGCCCCGGACGCGGCGGATCAACCGGCCGCGAACACCTTGCCGAGGATGCGCTCCAGAGCCTCCGCGTCCACGGCGTCGAAGGCGGCGGGCACGGTGGCGTCCACGTCGAACACGGCGATCAGGGCGCCCGAAGCGTCGCGGACCGGCACGACGATCTCGCTGGCCGAGCGCGAATCGCAGGCGATGTGGCCGGGAAAGGCGTGGACGTCGGCCACGACCTGGGTTTGCCCGGTCGCCGCCGCCGCGCCGCAGACGCCGCGGCCGAAGGGAATGCGCAGGCAGCCGAGCGTGCCCTGATACGGTCCGACCACCAGCTCGCCCGGCTTCGCCGGATCGACGACGTAGAAGCCGGTCCAGAAGTAGGCGTCGAAGGCGTCCGCCAGCATCGAGGCGACGGTGGCCATGCGCGCGGTCAGATTCGGCTCGCCGTCCAGGACGGCCAGAATCTCCTCCTCGACCTCGAGGTAGCGCGCGGCCTTGTCGGCGGGACGGTCGGTGCGGGCGACGTAGGCCACGGGCGGCTCCTGATTCGGCTCAAGACGGGCATATGGCGGTCGGAAACGCCCTGCGCCAGCTTCGCGCGACGGGCGAACCGCGTAGCTTCTCAAGGGCTTTCGGCGTCTCTCGACACATTGCGGCCTTGGTGCGGCAACGCTTTGTCGCTTTCGGCGTTAACCATATCGCCAAGTTCACTGGACCGGACCGCCGGTTTGGGAAATGGTTAACGGCCGCCGTTGGTCGTGGCGTGGGGGATGAGGGGAACATGTCCGAGCGCGGCGCCCATGGACGCGATCACGGCCGCCGGGGTCCGGGGCGCGCGATCGCCGTCGCCCTCGTCGCCGTCCTGCTGGTCACCGCCCTTCTGGCCATGGCCGCCTGCGGCGAGCAGACGCCGCAATTCTTCCGCCGCGTCGGAGGGAACGCCGACGAGGGCTGCCCGCGTCCGGCCTCGCTGACGGGCGCCGAGTTCAACGATCAGGAGCGCGGCCTGCGCGTGCTGCGCAAGGCGGCCTTCCGCGGCGACTTCTTCGCCCAGCTGGAGCTGGGGTCGCGCTATGCGGCCGAGCGGGCGACCGACAAGAACATCGAGGATCCGATCGAGAGCGCGACCTGGCTGGCCATGGCCCTGGCCAACGAGGAAGGCTTCGCCCCGATCAACCGGGTCAACCGCGGGCCGTTCGGCGGCTGGCGGCCGCTGTCGCGCTATGACGACTGCCGAGCCAACGAGCGCGCCTCGGCCTATCGCCGGCTGGACCGCACGCTGTCTCGCATGACGCTGGAGGAGCAGGAGGCCGTCCGCGACCGGGTGATCTACATCCTGTCGACGCAGGACGCGCCGGGCTTCCGCACCCTGGCCCGTCTGCACGACGGCCTGTACGGCCCGTTCGGCGAGCCGCAGGACAACCCGCAGGGCCGCGAGGCCTGGGGACGCCGCAACAACGGCCGCGACGGGCTGCAGGCCGCGACCGGCCTGTTCCGCCGAAACGACGTCGACGCCTATCTGTACAACTATCTGGCGGTGCAGACCGGGGACGTCGGCTCCTATGTCCTGCTGAAGGACTTCGAGCGCTCGTCGCCGAACCGGACCCAGTACGGCCGCTTCGTCGAGGCCAAGGCCCGCCAGTGGGTGCCGCCGTTCGAATTCTATCCCAACAAGGCGCCGGCGTCGGGCGTGCCCTTCTCGGACGAGAGCCGACCGCGCGGCGACGCCTTCGAGTACGCCACCAGCCGCATCACCGAACTGCCGTTCATCCACGTGGGCCGGGCCCTGCGCTATCTCGGCATTTCCGAGATCGCGGCGTCGCAGCCGACGCAGCTGAGCAAGCGCGAGGTCGAGACGCTGGAGGCGGTGCTGGGCCATCCGATGGACGGGCGGCTGTCGCTTCTGGAGCGGGTGCGCGCGATCCAGCTGGCGGCCGTGAACGGCTCGTCCGAGGCGCAGCTGGTGCTGGCCGTCATGTACGCCGAGGGCATCGGCGTGCCGATCGACTACGCCCGCAGCTTCCACTGGTTCGAGGAGGCGGCGCGGCAAGGCAGCCCCGAGGCCAAGTTCGCGCTGTCGTCCTACTTCGCCCTGGGCGTGGCCGGCGTCGCCGATCAGGACAAGGCCGAGGCCGTGGTGCTGAGGATCGACTCGGCGCTGGCCGGCTTCGCCCCGTCGGCCGCCCGCCTGCAGGCCGTCCTGGCCCAGGTCTCCCGCTCGCAGCAGCGCCGATAGGAGGGCGCGTACCCATGACCCGCAAAACCCTCCGTCACGGACTGGTCGCCGCCTCGGCCCTGTTGGCCGCCGGCTTGGGCGTCTCGCTGGCGCCCGAAGCCGCCTTCGCCCAGGACGCCGCGCGCGTGGAGAGCACGACGCGCCCGAACTTCGGCATCCTGCTGGATCCGCCGTCGCGCAGCGCCTCGCGCCGCGGCTCGCACCGGCGCTGGAGCCGGCCGCAACATGGATACGGGCACCCCGGCCCCGCCTATCCCGGACCGATCCGGCCGGGCGGTCAGGAAGAGGTCGTGCTGGTCGACTGCGGCGGCAATCCCGGCACCGGCGCGGTCGAGGACGCGGTGCGGCGGGTGCGGCCGGGCGGGACCCTGATCCTGCGGGCGCGCGGGGGGCCCTGCGTCGGCTGGCTGAACGTCGACAAGCCGCTGACCATCCTGGGCGAAGGCGGGTTCGACCCGCGCGACTGGGACCGCAACCCGTCGATCACCCTGCAGGCGCCCGACGGCCTTCCCTGCATGACGGTGGCGGCCGGCGTGCGGGTCAACGTGCGCGACGTGGTGTTCACCTCGCCCCACGCCGGGGACGCGGCCTGCGTCATCGGCTACGACGCCCAGATCGAGATGAACCGCGTCGGCTTCCGCCACGTCGGCGACGAGGCGGCGATCTACATGGACGGCGGCCTGCTGGACATCCGCAACGCGGTGATCGACGCCCAGACGGTCAGCCCCGCCATCATCGCCGACGGCGCGTCGATGACCGCCTACGACATGGTGGTGTTCGGGGCCCAGTCCGGGCTGGAGGTCACGCCGGGCGCGGGCCAGACGGTCACCATCTCGACCTCGACCCTCAAGGGCGTCGGCGTGCCCAACAACTTCGGTCCGCGCAGCATCGGCATGGTGGTGCGCTCGGGCCGCGACTACGGCCGGGTCGAGGTGACCAACACCAAGATCTGCGGCTACGTCGAGGGCGTGGCCATCGAGGGCGCCTCGGTGAAGATCGAGGACAGCAACATCTGCCGCACCGACAAGGGCGTGGTCCTGTACAACGGCGAGCTGACGCTGAAGGACAGCCGCATCGTGGCCGACACCCTGGGCCTGGCCGCCGCCTCGGGGCGGGCCGTGGTGGTCGACAACGTCTTCGCCCGGGTGCGGGAGGTCATCTACGCCGAGCCGCGCGCCGTGGTGGAGGCCTCGGGCAACCGCGTCTGGTCGCAGCACGTCTGCCGGGCCCGCTTCCGCGAGCGCTATCGCGGCCGCTACGAGCCCTACTGGACCGGCGGCCAGGGCTGGCAGTGCGCCTACGGCAGCTATCCGCAGACCTGGTACGAGGAGGACGAGGCGCTGCTGGGCATTCCGTACGAGGACCACGGCTACACCCTGCAGGGCTATGACGGCTATCAGCAGGGCTATGGCTGGTACGACCGCGAAGGCCGCTACATCGACGACCGCTCGTCCTACGGCGACGACCGCTGGTACGACGGCCGCCGGCGGCGGTAGGCCCGGCAGGACTCGAACCTGCAACCAGACCGTTATGAGCGGTCGGCTCTAACCATTGAGCTACGGGCCCGCCGGGCGGGACCGTGGGCGTAGCAGGCGCGCGGGCGGTCGCCAAGCGGCCGCGATTCCCACGCGGATTTCACCTCGATGAACGGAACCTGCACCGTTTCCCGACGCTCCGGTTCAGGACGGAACGGCCAAGGTGCGGCCGGTCCAAACCCTCTCTCCGGAGCTCTCCGCATGACCCGCAAATCCCTGGCCCTGGGCGCCGCCCTTGCCGCCCTGACCTTCGCCCCGGCCGCCATGGCCCAGTCGCAGCCCGACGGCGGCGCGCCCATAGTGGTGCAGGCCGTGGTCGACCGCCCGGCCCTGACGCTGGCCGCCTACGGCGAGGTGAAGGTCGCGCCGGACATGGCCACGATCAACTTCGGCGTCGTCACCGAGGCCCCGACGGCGCAGGAGGCCATGGCCCAGAACGCCGCCCGCATGGCCGAGGTGACCGCCGCCCTGCGCCGCGCCGGCATCGAGCCGCGGCTGGTCCAGACCTCGGGCCTGAACCTGTCGGCCCAGTACGACTACGTCGAGAACAATCCGCCCCGCCTGCGCGGCTATCAGGCGTCCAACCGCGTCACCGTGCGCGTCGAGGATCTCGCCCGGACGGGTCAGGTCGTGGACGCGGTCGTCGCCGCCGGCGTCAACCAGATCGACGGCATCGGCTTCGGCCTGAAGGACCCGACCGCCGCCGAGAACGAGGCCCGCCTGCTGGCCGTGCGTTCGCTGCAGCAGAAGGCGGCGCTGTACGCCCAGGCCCTGGGCGTGCCGCTGGGCGGCATCCGCAACCTGACCGAAGGCGGCGGCTATGCGCCCCAGCCGCCGCGCCCGATGCCGATGTACGCCCGCGCCGAGATGGCCCAGGACGCCTCGACCTCGGTGGCCCCGGGCGAGCTGACCGTGCGGATCGACGTGACCGGGGTGTATGATCTGGTGCGGTAGAAGAGCCCTTCTCCCCTCGGGGGAGAAGGTGTCAGGCGGAGCCTGACGGATGAGGGGGCTGGCGGCGCATCTGGACCGCCAGCCGTCTGATCTCTCCGGTCAGGACGGCCGGATTGTTGAGAAAAGCCTCATTGCCGCACCGGAGCACGCGAAAGCCGGCGGAGCACAGGCGCTCGTCGCGAGCCGCGTCCTCGGCTTCCCGAAGGCGGTGAACCCCGCCGTCCAGCTCGACGACCAGCTTCAGTTCGGCGCAGTAGAAGTCGACCGTCAGGCCGGCGAGCAGGGTCTCGCGGCGGAACTTCAGGTCGTCCAGTCGGCGGTCGCGGACCATGCTCCAGAACCGACTTTCGGCCAGCGTCAACTCGCGGCGCAGGCGGCGCGCGCGGCGGGTCTTGTCCGGCGACTGACGCATCCGGTGAAAGCCCCCTCATCCGACGGCCTTCGGCCGCCACCTTCTCCCCCGAGGGGAGAAGGACAGCTTAGCCCGCGATCCGGTCGAAATCCGCCACGCGGCCCATCACCGCGCGGATCTGGCCGAGCAGCTTCAGGCGGTTGTCACGTTCGGCGGGGACGTCGGAGTTGACCAGCACGGCCTCGAAGAAGGCGTCGACGGGCGCGCGGAGCGCCGACAGGGCCCGCATGGCGGCGGCGAAATCCTCGGCCTCCAGCGCCTGATCCACGGCGGTCTGGGCGGCGGCGGCGGCGAAGGCCAGCGCGGTCTCCTCGGGCGGCTGGTTCGGCAGGCCGGTCTGGACCATGCCCGTGGGAACGTCGCCCTTCTTCGCCTCGGCCTTGAGGATGTTGGAGGCGCGGCGGTGCCCGGCCAGCAGATTGGCGCCGTCGTCGGTCGCCAGAAAGGCGTCCAGCGCCTCGACCCGCCGCACGATGCGGACCAAGTCGTCGTCGCCCAGCGCGAAGACCGCGTCGACGAGGTCGTGGCGCTTGCCCTGGTCGCGGAGGAGGACCTTCAGGCGGTCGGCGAAGAAGGCCTGCATTTCTCGTTCAATCGGACCGTACACTTCCCGCTGGAACTGCTCGCCCCGACTAATGAAGTCGATAGCTGCCGCAGGCATCGTGCCAGGCGGAAGCATTGTGGCCTCAGGCAACATCCAGAAGGTGCTGACTGCCGGACCCGGCAGGCGCATCCGAACCCCATTCTCCAGCACCAGCCGGATCACGCCCAGCGCGGCGCGGCGCAGGGCGAAGGGGTCCTTCGACCCCGTGGGCTTCTCGTCGATGGCGAAGAAGCCGACCAGCGTATCCAGCTTGTCGGCCAGGGCCACGGCGACCGTCAGCGGCGCGGTCGGGACGGCGTCGGAGGGGCCCTGCGGCCGGTAGTGGTCGCGGATCGCGTCGGCGACGGCGTCGCCGTGTTCGGCGCGGGCGTAGTAGCCGCCCATGACCCCCTGCAGCTCCGGGAACTCGCCGACCATGCCCGACGCCAGATCGGCCTTGGCGAGACGGGCGGCGCGTTCGGCCTGATCCGGATCGGCGCCGACCAGCGGGGCGATCTCGCGGGCCAGGGCGGCGATGCGGTCGACGCGCTGGGCCATCGTGCCGAGCCTGGCGTGGAAGGTGACCCCTTCCAGCTTCTTCAGCCAGGCGTCGAAGCCGGTCTTGCGGTCCTCGTCCCAAAAGAAGCGGGCGTCGTTCAGGCGGGCGGACAGGACGCGGCCGTTGCCGGCGGCCAGCGCCTTGCCGCCGTCGGTGGCCTCGACGTTGGCGACGACGACGAAGTGCGGGGCCAAGCCGTCGCGCGCGGGGTCGCGCACGGCGAAGTACTTCTGGTGGACCTTCATCGACAGACGCACCACCTCGGGCGGCAGGTCGAGGAAGGCGGGGTCCATGTCGCCCAGGATCGGCGTGGGCCATTCGGCGAGGCCGGCGACCTCGTCCAGCAGGCCGTCGTCGTCGACCAGCGTCAGGCCGCGGTCGGCGCAGGCGGCCTTGGCGCCCTCGAGGATGCGCAGCTTGCGGTCGGCGACGTCCAGCAGGACGTGCTCGCGCTCCAGCTTCCGGCGATAATCGGCGAAGTCCCGGACCGCGAACGGCTGGCCGCTGCCGAGGAAGCGGTGCCCCTCGGTCACGTCGCCCGACGCGATGCCGTCCACGTCGAAGGGCACGACCACCCCGTCGAACAGGCAGACGATCCGCTTCAACGGGCGCACCCAGCGCAGGGCGCCCGTGCCCCAGCGCATCGACTTGGGCCAGGGGAAGCCGCGCACGATCTCGTCGACCATGGCGGGGACCAGGTCGGCGGTCGCCCGGCCCTTCTGGCTGATGACGGCGAACAGCACGCCGTCGCGCTCGACCAGCTGGTCGCGGGTCAGGCCGGTCTTGCGCAGGAAGCCCTCCAGCGCCTGCTCGGGCGCCGACGCCTTCGGCCCCTTCAGCTCTTCCTCGCGGTCGGGCGTGGCGGCGGGCAGGCCGTCGACGACCAGCGTCAGGCGGCGCGGGCCGGCGAAGGTGGTCAGGGCGTCGAAGCCCAGCCCGGCGGCCTTCAGCCGCTCGGTCGCCATCCGCTCCAGATCGCGCGCGGCGCCCGCCTGCATGCGGGCCGGGATCTCTTCGGAGAACAGTTCGAGAAGCAGCTGGGGCATCAGTCGGTCCGGCGCTCAACGGAGAGCATCAGGGTGGGAGGCGCACCGTCCGTCGCGGAGAAGGTGATGAACAGCGTCAGCGGGGCCGCCGAGAGAGCCGCGCCCTGCAGGAGGGCGAAGATCTCGCGTTCGAAATAGAGGTCGGCCGTGATGCCATGCTCAGTCTCGAACACCTCACCACTGGTGCCGTGCGGCGAGTACTCGATCATGCCGAAACGCGCGTAGACCGGGACCGGCTGGTCGCGTCCGGTGGGAACGGCCTCCACGAACGGCGACACGGTCCAGACCGGGCAGGGCGCACCCATTTCCATCGGCATCCGCAGACGATCATTGGCGAACACCAGACAGGCGCCCAAGGGCGGCTTCGGGTCCGCGCGGCGGGACGTCAGGGAGACGACGCGGTCGTCGCTCACGCCCGCGCCCTTTCCTGTTCGACCCATTCCGTCGCGCAGGCTTTGCAGAGGTCGCGGATGCGGCCGATGTAGCTCTGGCGTTCGGCGACGGCGATGGCGCCGCGGGCGTCCATCAGGTTGAACAGGTGGCTGGCCTTCAGCACCTGGTCGTAGGCGGGCAGGACCAGCTTCTGATCCTGCGGGCCGCGCATTTCCAGCAGGCGGCCGACCTCGGCCACCATGTCCTCGAAGCGCCGCTTCAGCCCGTCGACGTCATAGCCGTGGAAATTGGCTTCCGACTGCTGGCGCTCGTTCTCGAGGAAGACCTCGCCGTAGGTCAGGCCCTCGTCGTTGAACCGCAGGTCGTAGACGTCATCCACGCCCTGCACGTACATGGCCAGCCGCTCCAGCCCATAGGTCAGCTCGCCGGAGACGACGTCCACCTCGATGCCGCCGACGCCCTGGAAGTAGGTGAACTGGGTCACCTCCATGCCGTCGCACCAGACCTCCCACCCCAGCCCCCAGGCGCCGACGGTGGGGTTTTCCCAGTCGTCCTCGACGAAGCGCACGTCGTGCAGCTTCGGGTCGATGCCGATGGCCTCCAGCGAGCCGAGATACAGCTGCTGCAGGTTGTCCGGGTTGGGCTTCAGGATGACCTGGAATTGGTAATAGTGCTGGAGCCGGTTGGGGTTTTCGCCGTAGCGGCCGTCGCCGGGGCGGCGGCTGGGCTGGACGTAGGCGGCCTTCCACGGACGCGGGCCGAGCGCGCGCAGGACCGTGGCGGGGTGGAGGGTGCCGGCGCCGACCTCGACGTCGTAGGGCTGCAGCAGGGCGCAGCCCTGCGCGCCCCAGTAGCGCTGAAGCGTCAGGATCAGGTCCTGGAACGAGAGGGGTCTGTCGGCGGCCACGGAACCTCGGGGAGCGGGCATGCGGAAACGGCGGACCCTGATAGGGCCCGCCGCTTCCCAACTCAACCGATGGCCCGAGGACGAAGGGCCGGAGGCGGTCTTACGCCTGAGGGTCGGTCGGCTCCTCGTCCATATCCTCCTCGCCGGCGGGCGGGGTGGCGGTGTCGTCGGTGGCCGGCTCGGCGGTCGTCGCGGCCGGCTCCTGGCCCTCCGCCACCGGCTGGTCCGGAGCCGTCGCCTCATCCGCCGCATCGGCGGCCGGGGTGACCGGCTCAGTCGTGGTGGTCACGCCGACGGGACGGTCCGAGGCCGGCTCGGCCGGGACGGCGGGCTCGGTCGACTGTCCCGCGGCGGCCGGAGCCGGCGGACCGGCCGGAGCGACCTCTTCCTCGTCGCCCATGGCGGCCTGGCTGGCCGAGGGCGTCAGCACCTTGTCGATGGCGAAGACCGCGCCGTTGGAGGCGTCGATGTCGGCCGTCACCACCGTGGCGGAGTCGATCCTGATCGCCTCACCGGTGCCGTCCAGCTGGACCTGGGCGCCGCCCGCGGTCGGGACGCCGCCGCGGGCGCCGGTGATCTGGCTGGACTGAACGTCGGCCGCGATCACATGGTAGAGCAGCAGCGACCGCAGCTCCTCACGGTTCGCGGGGTCCATCAGACGGGTGCGCTCGGCTTCCGGCAGGGCCGCGAAGGCCTCGTCCGTCGGGGCGAAGATCGAGACGGCGGGCTGGGCTTCCAGCACGGCGGTCAGGCCCGCGGCGTCCAGCGCCGACAGCAGGGTGGTGAACCGCCCGTCCGCGCGCAGCACGGCGACGACGGAGTTCGGCTGCCCGGCCGGCGCGGTGACGGCGGCGGTCGGCGCCTCGCTCGGCGCCGGGGCCGTCGTCGTGCCGTCGGCCGGGGTGGTCGGCGGCAGGGTCGGCGGCGTCTGCGCCGGGTCCTGGGCCGGCGGGGTCGTCGGCTGCGGCACGGGCGCCTCCTGCGCGAAGGCGGCGGGCGCGGCGAACAGGGCGACGGCGGCGGCGGCCGTCATGAGACGGGTCTTCAGCATGTCGTTCTCCTTCCAGAGTGAACAGCCAAGGTTCAGGGGAGGAACACTTGGGATCAGCCCCCAGTCCAGGAAGCTTGGTCGAGCAATGCGTTCATTTCCGGTTCAGTTCCGGGCCAGTAATCGTCGGCATGACATGACCTTGAGCTTGCCGTGATCTGGGCGTGATCGCGGCAGAATGGCCGTTGTTCGAACGTCAACCCGCCGAAATCGGGCGCGGATCGCCGTCGACCTGGTCAAGCCTGACCGCTGCCACCCACCAATCGGGCCGGTCCCGGAGGAGCCCGCCCGCGGCTCGCGCCGCCTCCTTCGCAGTCCGGCAGAGGCCGAACGCCGTCGCGCCGGACCCGCTCATCCGGGTCAGGGCCACCTCCGAACGCGACTGGACGAGGCGGAGAACCTCGCCGACGACGGGATGCAGCGCCTCCGCCGGCGCCTGCAGGTCGTTGCGCTGACCGGCGAGCCAGGCCAGCACGCCGTCGACCGACCAGTCGTCCGGCGGCGCGGGCCTGTCGGCCTCGCGCACCGGGCCGGCGTCGTAGGCCGCGAAGACCGCACCGGTCGGCACGGGAACGCGCGGATTGACCAGCACGGCGTGCAGCGGCGGCAAGCGGGGTTCGGGGGTGAGGATCTCGCCCAGTCCTTCGGTCCAGGTCGCCGTCGGGAAAAGGCACATCGGGCCGTCGGCGCCGAGACCCGCCGCAATTTCCATGAGGGCGGCGTCCGGCAAGCCCGGAGCCATCGCCGCGCGGGCCAGTCGCAGGGCCGCCCCCGCGTCCGACGTCCCGCCGCCGATCCCGGCGGCCGCGGGCAGGCGCTTCTCGAGCACGATCGACGGCCGGGTCGCGTTTTCGCCCGTCGCGGCCGCAAAGGCGTCGAGCGCCCGCACCACGAGATTGTCGCCCCCCGTGGGCACGCCGTCCGCCATCGGCCCTTCCACGCGCAGACCGGGCGGTCCCTCCGTGTCCAGCGTCAGCAGATCGCCAGCGTCGGCGAAGACGGTCAGACCGGCCAGAGGATGCTTGCCGTCCACCCGCGGCGGGGCGACGTGGAGGAACAGGTTGATCTTGGCCGGAGCGAAGGCGCGCAGGCGCACGGGCTCAGGTTCCGGACGGCGCCGCGTCGGGCAGGCCGACCTCCAGCTTCTGGCGCAGGTCGGCCTCCAGCTCGGCGCCGGGATCCAGCACGAGCGCGCGCGACCACTGGAACCGCGCCTCGCGCCGGCGGCCGACGCGCCAGTAGGCGTCGCCCAGATGATCGTTGACGACCGCATCTCCCGGACGGGCGTCGACCGCCGCCTCCAGCGTCAACACGGCGTCCTCGAACAGGCCCCGACGGTACTGCGACCAGCCCAGGGCGCCCTGAACGGCGACGTCCCCGGGGTCCGCCTCGGCGGCGCGGGCGATGAGGGCGGCGCCCTCCTCCACCCGGCCCTGATCGATCCAGATGCCGCCGAGCAGGCCGAGGGCCGCGGCGTCGTCCGGGGCGGCGGCGAGCACGCCCTCCAGCGCCGTCACGGCCTCCGCGTCGCGGCCGAGGGCGCGCAGGGCGACGGCGCGGGCCCGCAAGGCGGCGGGCGACGCTGCCCCCTGGCCGAAGGCGGGACCGGCGAGAACCTCCAGAGCCTCGGCGTGACGGTCGAGGTGGTTGAGACGCTCGGCCAGCGCGAGCGCGGCCGCCGGCGCCGAGGGCGCGGCCGTCACGGCGCGGGTCAGGGGGACCAGGGCGGCCTCGTGTTCGCCCTCGCGGACGAGGCTTTCGCCGACGGCCAGCTGGGCCGAGGCGTAGAGGGACGGGTCGGCGGCCGAGATGCCGGCGAGCGCGTCCCGGCCGGGACCTTCGAGGCCCGCCTGCATCAGCGCGTCGCCGAGGTTGAGCAGGGTCAGGTCCGAGGGCGACACGTCCTGGGCCAGACGCAGGTAGACGGCGGCGAACTCGAACTGGCCCTCGGCGCTGGACTGCAGGGCGGCGGTGGTCAGGGCGCCCGCCGCGCCCTGTCGCAGGTCGCCCACGGCGGGCGGGCGACCGCGCGAGGCGGCGCGGGCGCGGGCGGAGATCAGGCGCTCGTCCGCCTGACCGCCGGCGATCTCTCCGTCGTAGAAGGCCACGGCTTCCGCACGCCGGCCGCGCCGCTCGAGGAAGGCGCCGTAGTCGAGAGCGAAGAGTCGCCGGCCCAGCGACGTCCCCATCACCACGCCCCATTCCGACGCCGCCTCGTCGTGACGGCGGCGCATCTCCAGCATGCGGGCGCGGTCGGCGCGGAGGAACAGGGTGGTGGAATCTGGCCCCAGCGAGGCCACGGGCGCGAGGGCCCGCTCCCAGTCCCCGGCGGACGCGGCCAGCCAGGGGGTCAGGAGACGTCCGGCGCGCGCGTGCGGTCGGGCGATCGGACGGGCGTCGACGAGGGCGAGAGCGCCCCGGGCGTCGCCGCGATCAAGGGCCTGAACCACGGTGACCAGCCGCCCGGCCTCGGTGACCAGGGCAGGAACCCCCTCCCCTTCCGGCGTCACGCGGCCGGCGAAGGCCAGGTCGCCGCCCAGCAGATTGGTGGCGAAGGCCTGATCCCGCACGACGGGCTGTTCCGGCGTCAGCATCAGGGCCTGACGCATGTAGACGGCGCCCGATCCGGCGTCTCCGCGCGCGGCGGCCAGGCGGCCCGCCAGGAACAGGCCGTAGGCCGAGCGCCCCTGATCGTCGATCGGCGCGGGTTCCCAGATCTCGGGACTGCGCGGCGGAGGCGTGGGCTCGACGTCCTGCAGCGGGACCGGCGTCCGACCGTCGGGGGCTGCGTCAGGCACGGGCCGTCGGATGTCCGGCGCTCCGGGTCCCGGGGCGGGCGGCTCCTGCGCCCACGCCGGGGCGGCCAGGGCGAGCGTTGAGGCGAAGGCGAGGAGCAGGCGCGCGGTCATGGCCGGAAGGAACCGGCTTTCCGCGGCATTCGCAAGGCCGCGCACCGGATCGGGGTCACATGTTCGGATAGTTCGGCCCGCCGCCGCCCTCCGGCGTGGTCCAGACGATGTTCTGGGACGGATCCTTGATGTCGCAGGTTTTGCAGTGGACGCAGTTCTGGGCGTTGATCACGAAGCGCGGATCGCTCTTCGCCGCCTCGTCGCCGTAGACGACCTCGTAGACGCCCGCCGGGCAGTAGAGACGCGCGGGCTCGCCGTACTTCGGCAGGTTGACCCGGATCGGGATCGACGGGTCCAGCAGCTTAAGATGCGCGGGCTGGTCCTCGGCGTGATTGGTGTTGGAGATGAAGACCGACGACAGCTTGTCGAACGACAGCTTTCCGTCCGGCTTCGGGTAGGCGATCGGCTTGTGATCCTTCGCCAGACCGGTCGAGGCGGCGTCGGTCTTGCCGTGCTTCATGGTCCAGGGAACGGTCAGGCCGGTCAGCGACCCCAGCCACATCTCCATGACGCCGAAGGCGCCGCCCAGGGTGGTGCCGAACTTCGACAGATAGGGCTTGGCGTTGCGGACGAGCTTGAGCTCCTTCGCGACCCAGCTGGTCTCGTAGGCGGCCTGATAGGCGTCGAGCACGTCGCCGGAGCGGCCGGCCATGACGGCGTCCCAGGCCGCGTCGGCGGCCATCATGCCGGTCTTCATGGCGTTGTGGCTGCCCTTGATGCGCGGCACGTTCACGAAGCCGGCCGAGCAGCCGATCAGCGCGCCGCCCGGGAAGGCCAGCTTCGGCACGGACTGGAAGCCGCCCTCGGTGATCGCGCGCGCGCCGTAGGAGACGCGCGTGCCGCCCTCCAGATGTTCGGCGATGGCCGGGTGATGCTTGAAGCGCTGGAACTCGTCGAACGGCGACAGCCAGGGGTTCCTGTAGTTCAGGTGCACGACGTAGCCGATGGCCACGTATCGGTCGCCGAAATGGTAGAGGAAGGAGCCGCCGCCGGTGTTCTCGTCCAGCGGCCAGCCGGTGGTGTGCTGGACCAGGCCGGGACGGTGCTTCTCCGCCGGGACCTGCCACAGCTCCTTCAGACCGATGCCGAACTTCTGAGGCTCGGAGGCGTCGCAGAGGTGATGCTTGGCCATGATGGTCTTGGCCAGCGAGCCGCGGACGCCCTCGGCGATGAAGACGTATTTGCCGTGCAGTTCGATCCCGGGCTGGAAGTCGTCGGTCGGCCTGCCCTCGCGGTCGACGCCGAAGATGCCGGCGACGACCCCCTTCACGCGGCCGGTCTCCTCTTCCCAGACCACGTGGCTGGCGGCCATGCCGGGATAGACTTCCACGCCCAGCGCCTCGGCCTGCTCGCCCAGCCAGCGGGTCAGGTTGGCGAGGGAGGCGATCCAGCAGCCGTCGTTGTGCATGATCGGCGGCAGCAGCGGCATCGGGATCTCGGCCTGGCCGGCCGGCCCGAGAAGCAGGAAGCGGTCCTTCGTGACCGGCGTCTCCAGCGGCGCGCCGCGATCCTTCCAATCCGGGAACAGTTCGGTCAGCGCCTTCGGATCGATGACCGCGCCGGACAGGATGTGACCGCCGATCTCGGCCGACTTCTCCAGCACCGCGACGCTGATCTCCTTGCCGGCGGCGGCGGCCCTCTGCTTCAGGCGGATGGCGGCGGACAGGCCGGCCGGGCCGGCGCCGACGACGACGACGTCGTATTCCATGACCTCGCGCTCGACGCCGGTCAGCGCTTCAAGCGCGGGCAGCCTGTCGATCACCGCGTCCTGCCAGGCCGTCTTCGCCCCGCCTTCGCGCTCTTGATCGGTCATGGGCCGCGTCCTCGTGTTTACGGAGTTTCGACCCTTATCGGGAGGTGACGCAGGGACGGTCAAGGATTAGTCCTGAGCGGAATGATCGCACCCGCCGCCGACTCGCGCGCCGTCGAAGCGCTGATGGCCTTCTGGGCAGAGGCGGGGGTGGACGCGTGCTTCGAGGACGCGCCCGTCGACCGGCTGAGGCCGATCAGCCCGGCGGCGGCGGCGGCGAAGTCCGGCGGAGCGGCGACGGCGTCGCCCCTGCGCGTCGCCGCGACCGGCGGGATCGCCGACGCCATGGCCGAGGCTCGAAGGGCGGCGGCCGCGGCGCTGGATCTGGAGCAGCTGCAGGCGGCGATCGCGGCGTTTCAGGGCTGCCCGCTGTCGACCATGGGCGCGCGTCAGGCGGTGTTCGGACGGGGCGACCCGGCCGGCGGCCTGCTGGTCGTCGGCGAGGGTCCCGGGGCGGAGGAGGACCTGAAGGGTCAGCCGTTCGTGGGCAAGGCGGGGCAGTTGCTGGACCGGATGCTGGCCGCCGCCGGCCTGACCGATCGCGCCTTCATCACCAACACCGTCTACTGGCGCCCGCCGGGAAACCGCACTCCGACGGCCGAGGAACAGGCGGTCTGCGCGCCTTTCCTCGAGCGGACGTTCGAGTTGATGCGGCCGAAGGCGGTGCTGACCCTGGGCGCGGCGGCGGCGCGGCAGGTGCTGAAGACCGACGAGGGCATCACCCGCGCGCGGGGCGTCTGGGGCGAGTGGCGGCTGGCGGAGGGCGACGTGTCGGCGCCGGTCATGCCCACGCTTCACCCCGCCTTCCTGCTGCGCCAGCCGCAGGCCAAGCGGGAGGTTTGGGCCGACCTGCTGGACGTCGCCGCGCGATTCGACGCGGCGCAGTGACTCAAAACCGCCCCATTGGGCCGGAATTTCGGACGGGCGCCGGGCTGGCGCCCGGCTTGCCGCGAGGGCGGCCGAAGTGAGGGGGTCCGTTCGTTTCGGGACGCCCGGTGACCGCTCGGGGAGGGCCGCCATGATCCGACGACTCGCCGCAGGCCTGATCGTGGCCGCCGCCCTTGCGCCCGCCCTGCCCGCGGCGGCGCAGATCAGCGCGCTGAGCCCGTCGGACCGGCTGAGCTACACCACCGCCTTCGACTCCCTGCGACGCGGCGAACTGGACGCGGCGCGCGACCAGGCGCGGACGGCGGGCGACCGCATCCTGCTGGGCACCATCGAGTTCGAGCGGCTGTTTCACGCCGATCACGTGGCGACCTTCGAGGAACTGACCGCCTGGCTGGAGGACTACGCCGACCTTCCGGAGGCGCCGCGCGCCTATGCGCTGGCCATGCGGCGGCGGCCCGACGGCGCGCCGGAGCCGCGACGGCCGCGCGGCGTGGAATCCGAGGCCGGATCGGACGCCGGCAAGGCGGCCCGCGTCGCCTTCAACGCCGACGACCTGACGGGCGCCTACGACACGGGCGTGGCCATCGGCGACTGGTGGACGGCGGGCCTCTCGGCCTGGCGGCTGGGCCGGTACGAGGAATCCTACCTGGCTTTCGAGCGGGTGGCCGAGAATCCCGTCGAGGACGCCTGGGTCCGGGCCGGCGCCGCCTTCTGGGCCTCGCGGGCGGCGGAACGGGCCGGCCGGCCGCACATGGTCCAGCCGATGCTGCGGCTGTCGGCGCGCTGGCCGGCGACCTTCTACGGCCAGATCGCCCTGCGCCGGCTGGGCGTCGAGCCGGTGATCGAGAACCTGGGCGGCGGCCCGCGGCCCTACGCCGCCGACCGCGTCGCCGCGCCGGAATTCGAAGGTCTGCCCGAAGGGTTGAGCGTCGAGGCCCTGCAGCGGTTCGTGGAGCGCGACGCGCAGGCGCGGCGGACCGTGGCCCTGATCGAGGTCGGGCGCACCACGGACGCGCGGGTCGAGTACGCCCGCGGCTGGCGCGACGCGCGGAACCCCGACGACGCCCTGATGTGGCGGGGACTGGGCCGGGTGCTGGCCCCCCAGCTGACGCCGCGCAACAGCGAGGCCGAGCGCATCGACGCCGCGCGCTATCCCATCCCCGACGTGCAGCCGGAGGGCGGCTTCACCATCGAGCGGTCGCTGGTCTACGCCGTCGCGCGCAAGGAGACCGGCTTCAATCCGCGGGCGGTCTCCAGCGCCGGCGCCTACGGCATGATGCAGGTGATGCCGACCACGGCGGCGGAGATGACCGGCGACCGCGGCTTCGTCACCGACCCGCGCCGCCTGTGGGACGCGCCGGTGAACCTGCGGCTGGGCCAGGGCTACATCCTGCGCATGCTGGGGCTGACGGCGTTCGAGGGCGATCTGCTGCGCGTCGTGCCCAGTTACAACGCCGGGCCGGGGCCGATGCTGGGCGCGATCCGCAGGTTGGGGCCCGACGCCGACCCCCTGCTGCTGATCGAGACGATCGACGTGCCGCAGGCGCGCGACTACGTCGAGAAGGTGGTGGCGGCCTACTGGATCTATCAGCGCATCCAGGGACGGCCGCTGAACACCCTGGACGCGGTGGCCGCGGGCGCGGACGGCGTTCCGCTGTCGCTGGACTTCGTGCCGGAACCGATCGCGCCGCCCGTCGAGGGACGGCCGGAGGAGACCGCGCCGCCGACGCAGCCGACGCTGCGGTTCTAGATCAGGCTGGTCAGCAGGATCGCCGAAAGGCAGCAGGCGACCAGGATCGCCACGAACACGCTCATCCCGGCGGAAGCCGCGGGTGAGGCGCTGCGGGGATCGAGCGGCGGGCGCATGGTCGGCTCCAGGGTTCGGACGCGAACGAGCTCGCGACCTGAATGCGGCATGATGCGGGCCGTTCCCTTAAAACGGCGTTCGACGAAGCAGTTAACGTGAAGCCGTTGCGAGGCGGACCCACTCGAGAAAGTCGGGCTGGTCCAGAAGCGCTTCGCAGTACGCGCGGGCCGCCCCGTCGTCGCCGTGCGCCTGCAGGTCGATCTGATAATGGCGGATGCGGGCGGCAACCGGGGTGAAGAAGGCGTCGGCGATCGACCACTCGCCGAACAGCCAGGGTCCGCCGGCGCCGAAGCGGACGCGCATGGTGCGGAAGATCTCGACAAGACGGCGCACGTCGGCGGCGACCGCTTCGCCCTTCGGCGGCGGCGCGCGATCCGGGCCGACCATGGTGTGGATGACGCCGTCGGCGTCCGGGCCCATGGAGCAGTCGGTGCGGAGGGCCATGAAGCCGGAATGCATCTCGCAGGTGACGGACCGGGCCAGCCAGCGGGCGTGAGGGTCCGAGGGCCAGAGCCCGGCCTCGGGGAAGCGCTCGGCGGCCCAGACGCAGATCGACAGGGAGTCCCAGATCGTCTCGCCGTCGACCTTGAGGAGCGGCACCTTGCCGGAGGGCGAGATGTCGGCCAGCCGTTCCTTCCAGTCGCCGCCGTAGAGCGGGATCTCGGTGACGGTGAAGTCGGCGCCGCAGCGCTTCAGCACCAGCCACGGACGCAGCGACCAGGTCGAGAACTCCAGATTGCCGAGAATGAGTTCCACGGGGCCGCCTCCTGAAGATTGAGGGTTCGGCATAGCTTCCACCGCCGCGCGCGACCAGCCGCCGACGCCCGAGATTGCGGGGCCGATCCACAAGCGGCGCTTGACTCAGGGGGCTGCGGCTCCGACACCCCGCGCCCATGATCAGCCGCTATTCCCGCCCCGAAGCCGTCGCCATCTGGTCGCAGGAGACCAAGTATTCGATCTGGTTCGAGATCGAGGCCCACGCCGCCGCCAAGATGGCCGAGCTGGGCGTGATCCCCGTCGAGGCGGCCGAGGCGATCTGGGCCAAGGGCAAGGACGTCGTCTGGGACGCCGACCGCATCGACGAGATCGAGCGCACGACCAAGCACGACGTCATCGCCTTTCTGACGCACGTGTCCGAGACCGTCGGCGAGGAGGCGCGCTTCCTGCACCAGGGCATGACGTCGTCGGACGTGCTGGACACCTGCTTCGCGGTCCAGCTGGCGCGGTCGACCGACCTGCTGCTGGGCGGCGTCGACCGCGTGCTGGCGGCGCTGGAGGCGCGCGCGAAAGAACACAAGGACACGGTCTGCGTCGGCCGCAGCCACGGCATCCATGCCGAGCCGGTGACCTTCGGCCTGAAGCTGGCCGGCTACCACGCCGAGTTCCAGCGCGCGCGGCGACGCCTGGTCGCGGCGCGGGAGGAGATCGCGACCTGCGCCATCTCGGGCGCGGTCGGCACCTTCGCCAACGTCGATCCGGCGGTGGAGGAATACGTGGCGCAGAAGATGGGCCTGCAGGTCGAACCGGCGTCGACCCAGGTCATCCCGCGCGACCGGCATGCGGCCTGGTTCGCCGCGCTGGGCGTCGTCGCCAGCTCGATCGAACGGCTGGCCACCGAGATCCGCCACCTGCAGCGCACCGAGGTGCTGGAGGCGGAGGAGTTCTTCGACAAGGGTCAGAAGGGCAGCTCGGCCATGCCGCACAAGCGCAACCCGATCCTGACGGAAAACCTGACCGGCCTGGCCCGGCTGGTGCGCTCGGCCGTGGTGCCGGCGATGGAGAACGTCACCCTGTGGCACGAGCGGGACATCAGCCACTCGTCGGTCGAGCGCGGCATCGGGCCGGACGCCAGCATCCACCTGGACTTCGCCCTGCACCGGCTGGCGGGCGTGATCGAGCGGCTGAACGTCTATCCGGAGAACATGCGCAAGAACCTGGACCGTCTGGGCGGCCTCGTCTTCTCGCAACGGGTCATGCTGGCCCTGACCCAGGCGGGCGTCAGTCGCGAGGACGCCTATGCCGCGGTGCAAGAGAACGCCATGAAGGTCTGGCGCGGCGAGGGGGCGTTCCTCGACTTCCTCAAGGCGGATGCGCGCGTCACCCTGCCGCATGCAGAGCTCGAGGCCCTGTTCGACCTCGGCTACCACACCAAGCACGTGGACACGGTGTTCCGGCGGGTGTTCGGCGAGGGTTGACCACCCTGCGGTCTCATGTCGCGCCGCCGCATCCTTTCGGCGGCTCGGCAGTATCTCCGGCACGCCGCGATCAACGCGGCCGCTCAGGAGATTCAGAATGACCATGCGTTTCGCCGGCCTCGCCGCCGTTTCCGCCGCCGCCCTGCTGGCGGCCGCCTGCTCGCCGTCCACCGAAGAAACCGCCCCGGCCACGGACGCGGCCGCGCCGGCGGACGGCGCCATGACCGCCGAGGCGCCGGCCGCCACCGGCAACATCGTGGCCGTGGCCCAGGGCAACGGCGACTTCTCGACCCTGGTCGCCGCCGTGACCGCCGCCGGCCTGGCCGAGACGCTGTCGGGCCCCGGTCCGTACACCGTCTTCGCGCCGACCAACGCCGCCTTCGAAAAGGTGCCGGCCGCCACGCGCGACGCCCTGATGGCCCCGGCCGGCAAGGCAGACCTGACCAGGATCCTGACCTATCACGTGGTGCCGGGCCGGGTGGACGCCGCGGCGCTGACCCAACAGATCCAGCAGGGCGGCGGCTCCGCTGCCCTGACCACCGTTCAGGGCGGAACGCTGACCGCGCGCGCCGGCGCCGACGGCTCGGTCACCCTGACCGACGCGGCCGGCAACACGTCGCGGGTCGTGACCACGGACGTGGCCGCCACCAACGGCGTGATCCACGCCATCGACACTGTGGTGATGCCGAACTGACGGCGTTCGTCCGGGGCCGCTCCTGAGGAGGAGGCGGTCCCGGGCCCGGCGCGACGCTCTCTCGCGCCAAAGGAAAAGGCCGCGGTCACGCCGACCGCGGCCTTTTCGATTCGTCGTGGCGAGGATCAGCTTCCGGCGCGGATCTCATCGCGGGCGATGGAGGCCAGCTCGTCCATCTTGGACCGGATTTCGCCCTCCGACACGCTGATGCCCGAGCCGCGGAAGTCCTGGTCCAGCTTGCGGAACACGTCCTCGTCGCCGGGCTGTTCGAAGTCGGCGCGGACCACGGCCCTGGCGTAGTCCTCGGCGCTTTCCGGGGACAGGCCCATCTTCTCGGCCGCCCACAGCCCCAGCAGCTTGTTGCGCCGGGCCATGGCCTTGAACTCCTGCTCCTGATCGAGGGCGAACTTGGTCTCGAAGCCCTTTTCCCGATCGTCGAAGGTGGTCATTCCCGTACGCAAGCTCCTGAAGCGCCGCCGCGGCCGCGCGATGGGGCGTCTATAGCCCCTCCCCGTTCCAACGCAACCAAAGTCGACGGGTCCCCCGCAAAGCGCGGAATTGTGTCGCAGGGACGCTTCGTTTAAGGGGGGCGGCGACCTATACCTCCCCCCGACGTCCGAATCCGCCTGCGCCCCCGTCAGCCCTTCCGCCGACGGCGCGCGATCCGCGTTTCCGGGCCGACCAGTCCGATCGGGACCGACATGAACGTGAAACGCAAGAAGCTGTACGAAGGCAAGGCCAAGATCCTCTACGAAGGACCTGAGCCGGGCACGATCATCCAGTACTTCAAGGACGACGCCACCGCCTTCAACGCCCAGAAGAAGGCGACGCTGGAGGGCAAGGGCGTCATCAACAACCAGATCAGCGAGTTCATCATGAGCAAGCTGAACGGGATCGGCGTCACCAATCACTTCATCAAGCGCCTGAACCTGCGCGAGCAGCTGATCCGCGAATGCGAGATCATCCCGCTGGAGGTGGTCTGCCGCAACGTGGTGGCCGGATCGATGAGCCAGCGGCTGGGCATCGAGGAGGGCACGCCCCTGCCCCGCTCGATCATCGAATTCTACTACAAGAAGGACGAGCTCAACGACCCCATGGTCACCGAGGAGCACATCACCGCCTTCAACTGGGCCTCGACCCAGGAGCTGGACGACATCCTGGCCATGACCGTGCGGGTGAACGACTATCTGTCGGGTCTGTTCGCCGGCGTCGGCATCACCCTGGTGGACTTCAAGATCGAGTTCGGCCGCATCTGGGAAAACGACTACAGCCGCATCATCCTGGCCGACGAGATCAGCCCGGACAGCTGCCGCCTGTGGGACACGGCCACCGGCAACAAGCTGGACAAGGACCGCTTCCGTCGTGATCTGGGCGACGTGATCGAGAGCTACACCGAGGTGGCCCGCCGCCTGGGCATCATGAAGGGCATGCCGACGGTGATTCAGGGGGGACTGCACTGATGGCGAAGGTTAGCGTGCACGTCTTTCTGAAGCCCGGCGTGCTGGACGTGCAGGGCAAGGCCGTCGAAGGCGCCCTGAACGGTCTGGGGTGGACCGGCGTGTCCAACGCCCGCGTCGGCAAGCTGATCGAGTTCGACATGGCCGAGCCGGACGAGGCCGAGGTCAAACGCATGTGCGAGACGCTGCTGGCGAACACGGTGATCGAGGGCTACCGGATCGAGGTCGGCTGAGGCACGTTCCCTCCTGATCCAGGAACCGGAGCGCGCCATGACCTTCACCCTGACCTCCAACGACCTGACCGACGGCGGCGTGCTGCCGGACGCCCAGGTGCAGGCGAAAGGGAACACCAGCCCGCATCTGGCCTGGTCCGGCGCGCCGGAGGGGACGAAGTCGTTCGCGATCACCTGCTTCGATCCCGACGCGCCGACGGGCTCGGGCTTCTGGCACTGGACGGTGGCGAACATCCCGGCGGACGTGAGCGAGATCCCAACGGGCGGCCCCGTTCCGAAGGGCGCGGTCGAGGGCCGCACCGACTACGGCGAGCCCGGATTCGGCGGCGCCGCGCCGCCTCCGGGTCATGGGCCGCACCGCTACGTCTTCACGGCGTTCGCGGTGGACGTGGACGAATTGCCGGTCACGCCGGAGGACTCCGGCGCCAAGTACGGATTCAACCTGCACTTCCACACCCTGGCCAAGGCGTCGATCACGGCGACCTATGAGAACAAGGGCGACTGACAGACTCGCGGCGGTCTGCTACACGCCCGCGCCATGAGCGCCGCCGTCATCGTCTTTCCCGGGTCCAACTGCGATCGCGACTGCAAGGTCGCCGTGGAGCGCTCAACGGGCGAGCGGGTCGAGATGGTGTGGCACGGGGAGACCGAGCTGCCGAAGGGCCTGGACCTGATCGTTCTTCCGGGCGGTTTTTCCTACGGCGACTATTTGCGTTGCGGGGCCATGGCGGCGCAGTCGCCGATCATGCAGGCGGTGAAGACGGCCGCCGACGACGGCGTGGCCGTGGTGGGCATCTGCAACGGCTTCCAGATCCTGTGCGAGGCCGGGATGCTGCCCGGGGCCCTGCTCCGGAACGCCGGGCTGAAGTACGTCTGCAAGCCCATCACCCTGCAGGTCGCCAACGGCCAGACGCGCTTCACCAGCGGCTATCAGGGCCGGCGCGAGGTGGTGATGACGCAGGGCAACGGCGACGGAAACTATTTCGCCGACGCCCAGACGCTGGCGCGCCTCGAGGGCGAGGGCCAGGTCGTGTTCCGCTACGTCGACAACCCGAACGGCTCGGTGGCCGACATCGCGGGCATCCAGAACGCGCGCGGCAACGTGCTGGGCATGATGCCCCACCCCGACCGCGCCTTCGAGGCGGAACTCGGCTCCGCCGACGGGGCGGTGCTGTTCCAGAGCGTGCTGAACGCCGCCTGACGCGTTGGGGGCGAATGTTCGCCGGCGCGAAACCCGTGATTGACAGACTGCCGCCCACGCTGTTCCCCTCGTCGCACCGTCTGGGGGGAGTACATCGATGAAATTGAAGCTGCTGGGCCTCATGGGGGCCTTGTGCCTGAGCGCGTGCGCCGATCCTTACGTCGCGACGCCGTACGACCGCGCCGCGTCGCAGGTCGACCGCATGGTGATCATGGACGACGCGATGCCTGAAAAGGCGATCGCCTACGAAGTCGCCTCGGTCGGATCGAACTTCGGCCTGATCGGGGCCCTGGTGGACGCCGGCATCCAGGCCGAGCGTCAGGATGCGGTGAACGACGCGCTGCGCGAGGTGTCCTTCGACGCCGAAGGGGAGCTGGAGACCCTGCTGATGCGGGAGATCGGTCAGGAGGGCTATGAGGTCGCCCTACTGCCCAGCGGCGCGCGCGCCAAGCGCGACTGGCTGCCGGCGCACTCAGGCGCGCCCGAGGGCGTGGACGCCTATCTGGACGTGGCGGTGATCGAGTACGGCTACATGTCCCCCGGCGCGGGACAGCCGTTCCGCCCCTACGTCTGGGCCAAGGTGAAGCTTGTCGGCGCGGCGGACGGTTCCCTGCTGATGGAGAACCAGATCGTCTACAATCCCCTGAACGTGGTCGAAGGCGTGATCACCATTCCGCCGAACCCCGAGTTCTTCTTCAACAACCGCAGCGCCCTGCTGGCGGACAAGGCGCGTCTGGCGGCCGGCATCGAGGACGCCCTTCAGCGGGTGGCCGAGACCTCGGCCCAGCTGCTGCGGTGACGGCCATGCGCGCACTGCTGCTGGCGGGGTTGGTCCCCGCCCTGGGCCTCGCCGGATGCGCCACCACGGTCGAGCCGCCGCCCCCGCCCCTGCTGGCGTGGGACCGGGCCGACTGCGACGCGTCGCCCGATCTCGGCCGGACGGTCAGCCTGACGCCGAAGAAGGAGACGGCGGTCCACGTCGTCTCCACGCCTCTCGGATACGGCTCGCCGTGCCTCTCCCAAGAAGGCGGCGCCGGGCCGTACGTCGTTTACGCCCTGCCGACCGACCTGGACGACAAGACGCTGATCGTCGGAGGCCTGCTGGGCTACGACCGCATCTTTTCGCCGCGCGTGCGCGTGCTGGACGCGGAGGGCCGCGAGACCCGCGGCTTCGTCGATTCGGACTGGTTCAGCCGCGGCCCGGTCTATTCGGTCCAGTTTCGGCCGAGGCCGGGAGACGCCTTCGTCGTGGTGTCCGCGGATCCGTCCCGGGTCGGCCGAACGGAGAGCGCGATCAACGTCGGGACCAACACGACGGTGATCTACACCGGCTACGGCGCCAGCAACTGGACCACTGGCCAGGAGCGCCACGCCACGCGGGTGTTCGCCTATGACGGCGAGGTCCGGGTGACGATCAACGACACCGACACCGAGGAAGACCCGGACCGCTGAGGCGGCCCGGGTCCGTCGCCGGATCAGACGCCGGCGCCGTCTTCCTCGTCTTCGTCGTCGCCCTGAACGGCCACGTCGCCGTCCAGCGCCTCGACGTCGTCTTCCTCGTCCTCGTCGTCGAGGTCGGTGACCTCGTCCTCGTCGGCGGCCATGTCGACGCCCGGATCGGCCTGGGCGTTCAGCTCGCGGGCGCCCATGCCAAGGCCCTGCTCGCGGCCGCGGTTGGCTTCGACCGTCTCGTCGAGACCGGCGGTTTCGTCGTCGTCATACTGGCTGTTCAGCGTCCCGGCGTCGGTCTGGGCGGCCAGCATGCCGTCGCGCTCGGGCTGGGGCCGGGATTGCGGGGTCTGGTTTTCCTGGGCCATCTCTCGTCTCTCTCCTGAAAGCGCCCTCGGGGAGGTGCGGGCGTCGAGGCGAGAACCGCGGCGAATCGCCCCCGTTCCAGCGTCACCGCAAACAAATCTGAACCCGCGTACGGTCCCGCGCGTATCTGTGCGAGCCTCAAGCGGAGCCGTAGATGTCCTCGATCGTCCGACCCACCGCCGCCCAGAAGACGCGCCGCCTGGTCGTGCTGGCGGCGACCCTGTTCGCCATCATCGTCAACTACGGGATCAACGCGGTCGGCTGGGGCCAGAGTCCGGCGGAGTTCTCGCAGGATTCCGACGAGAACCTGCGGGTCGCCAGCTACGCCTTCTCGATCTGGGGCCTGATCTTTCTCGGTCTGCTGGTCTACGCGATCCGGCAGGTGCTGCCGCAGACGGGCGAGAGCGAGCCGATCCGGCGCATGGGGTGGCCGTCGGTGGCGGCCCTGCTGGGCATCGGGTGGTGGACCGTGGCCGCGGCGCTGGACGCGGAACTGGCGACGATCCTGTTGATCTTCGGCTCTCTGATCGTGCTCCTGGTCCCGTTGCTGGGCAACGCGGCCCTGATCCGCGGGCTGGGCCGGTTGGATCGGGACAGGACGACCGTGGTCTGGCCGCTGGCGGCGCTGGCGGGATGGCTGACGGTGGCCTCGCCGGTGAATCTGCTGACGGTCGTGACGGGCAACGGCGGCCTCCCGGCCGGCGTCGACCCGGTGATCTGGTCCCTTCTGGCGGTCGGGGCGGTGACGCTGCTGGGCCTGTGGGTGACGGAACGGACGCGGACCCTCGCCTATCCGCTGCCCATCTCCTGGGGTCTGGTCGCCGTGTTCGCGGCCGAGCAGGAGCGGAACCCGCTGCTCGCCTTCGGCGCGCTGGGCGCCGCCGGCGTGGTCCTGGTGGGCGCGGTGATCCTCGCGATGGGGCTCAGGCGCGGCGTGGAGCGCACGGACGCGTCGCACGGCTGACAGGCGGGGCGACGCGGGCTAGAAGGCCCGCCCATGAGCGCACCCGAGAAGTCCATGGCCGAGCTGGCCGCCGAGTACGGCCTGGCTCCGAACGAATACCAGATCGTGCTGGATCGACTGGGGCGCGAGCCCAACCAGGTCGAGCTGGGCGTGTTCTCGGTGATGTGGTCGGAGCACTGCAGCTACAAGTCGTCGAAAATCCATCTGGGCAAGTTCCCGACCAAGGGGCCGCGGGTGATCTGCGGGCCCGGCGAGAACGCCGGGGTCATAGACATCGACGACGGCGACGCCTGCATCTTCAAGATGGAGAGCCACAACCACCCCAGCTTCATCGAGCCCTACCAGGGCGCGGCGACGGGCGTGGGCGGCATCATGCGCGACGTCTTCACCATGGGCGCGCGGCCCGTGGCCCTGCTGAACGCCCTGCGCTTCGGCGACCCGTCGCACGAGAAGACGCGGCGGCTGGTGAGCGGCGTGGTGTCGGGCATCGGGGGCTACGGCAACTGCGTCGGCGTGCCGACCGTGGCGGGCGAGACCAACTTCCACGCCGGCTACAACGGCAACATCCTGGTCAACGCCATGTGCGTGGGCCTGGCGAAGTCGGACGCCATCTTCTACTCGGCCGCGCCGGCCGCGGGCCACTCGGTGGTCTATTTCGGTTCCAAGACCGGCCGCGACGGCATCCACGGCGCGACGATGGCGAGTGCGGAGTTCGACGAGGATTCCGACGAGAAGCGCCCGACCGTCCAGGTCGGCGACCCCTTCGCCGAGAAGCTGCTGATCGAGGCCACCCTCGAACTGATGGCGTCGGGCGCGGTGGCCGCGATCCAGGACATGGGCGCGGCCGGGCTGACCAGCTCCTCGGTCGAGATGGCCGGCAAGGGCGGCGTCGGCATCGAGTTGAACATGGACGCCGTGCCGCAGCGCGAAGAGGGCATGACGGCGTACGAGATGATGCTGTCGGAAAGCCAGGAGCGGATGCTGGCGGTGCTGAAGCCGGGCCGCGAGGCGGACGGCGAGCGCATCTTCAGGAAATGGGGCCTGGACGCCGCGACCATCGGCGTGACCACCGACACCGGCCGTCTGGTGCTGAAGCATCACGGCGAGGTCGTCTGCGACGTGCCGCTGGCGCCGCTGTTCGACGACGCGCCGATGTACGACCGGCCCTGGGTGCAGCCCGAGTTGCAGCCGCGCCTGTCGCCGCAGGAGGTGCCCGCGCCCGACAGCTGGCCCGACGCGGTCCTGAGCGTCGTCTGCTGTCCCGACATGGCGTCCAAGCGCTGGATCTGGGAGCAATACGATCGCCACGTGATGGCCGACACCCTGCACGACTCCGCCACCGGCGCCGACGCGGGCGTGGTGCGGGTGCACGGGACGGACAAGGGTCTGGCGGTCACCAGCGACTGCACCCCCCGCTACGTCCAGAACGACCCGTACGAGGGCGGGAAACAGTGCGTCGCCGAGGCCTGGCGGAACCTGACGGCCGTCGGATCGCGGCCGATCGCCATCACCGACAACCTCAACTTCGGCAACCCGCAGCGCCCGGAGATCATGGGTCAGATCGTGTGCGCCATCGACGGCATGGCCGAGGCCTGCCGCGCGCTGGACTTCCCCGTCGTGAGCGGCAACGTCAGCCTCTACAATGAGACCAACGGGGCCGCGATCCCTCCCACGCCGACCGTCGGCGGAGTCGGACTGCTGCCCAACTACGACACCGTTTGCGGCTTCGGCGGCATGGTCGAGGGCGACGTGCTGGTGCTCATCGGCGAGACGCACGGGGAGCTGGGCGCCTCGATCTATCTGCGCGAGGTGCTGGGCCGCGAGGACGGCGCGCCGCCGCCCGTCGACCTGGCGCTGGAGCGCAGGACGGGCGACTTCGTGCGCGGGCTGATCGAAGCCGGCGACCTGACCTGCGTCCACGACCTGTCGGACGGCGGCCTGATCGGCGCGGCGGCGGACATGGCCCTGGCCAGCGACTGCGGCGTGGAGCTGGACGCGACCAGCCACGCCCACGCGCACGTCCTGCTGTTCGCCGAGGATCAGGCGCGCTACCTGACCGCCGTCGCCGATCCGGTCGATCTGATCGCCAGGGCCCAGGCCGCGGGCCTGCATGCCAGCGTCGTGGGCCGGGCCAAGGGCACGGACTTCGCTTCGGCCGGCGAGAAGGGCGAGCTGTTCCGCATCCCGCTGGCCCACCTGCGCGAGATGCACGAGAGCTGGCTGCCGGCGTGGATCGAGGGCCGGGCGTGATCCGCGCCGCGGCCCTGATCGCCGTCCTGACCCTCGCGGGCTGCGAGACGGCGGAGCCGCCGGCGGTTCGCGAGGGCTGCGACGTCGAGGTCAGCTTCGGCAGCTACGCCATGGGCGTCGACCGCGACCTGCGGGCGCGGATCGTCGCCTTCGTCGACGGCAGCGAGGACGTGGTCGACGCCGTCGAGACGCCATGGGGCCGCGAGGGCGAGAGCACCCTGTGCGTCCAGGCCGCAGGCGCTTCGGCGACCGACCGCGTCTACGTCCGCATCGCCGGCCTGATCCCCGCGCAGAGCGAGCGGGCGCCGACCACCGTGACCCACCGAGACGGCCGCACCAAGTCGTCGACCCTGCCGCCGAGGAGCTGACCATGAAGCGCCTGCTGATCGCCCTGCCCGTCCTGCTGCTGACCGCGTGCGAGGGCGGCGGCGATCCGGTCGAGCAGGCCATGCGCGACGCCTCGGCCGAGCGCCACGCCGCGACGGTGAAGGACGGCGAGACGTCGGGCGCCCACCCGACCGGGCACGGACCGGCCAGCCCCGGTGCAGGCGACGCAGCCTTCGCGGCGTCGGAAAGCTCGATGCATCGGAAGATGGCCGACGCTTCGGGCGCCACCGTCGACGAGGCCTACATCGCCAAGATGATCGCGCACCACGAGGGCGCGGTGGAGATGGCCGAGGTGGCGCTGGCGAACTCGAAGGACCCCGAGATCCGCCGCATGGCCCGGGCCGTGATCGACGCCCAGACGCGCGAGATCGCCGAGATGCGGGCGTGGAAGCCGGCGGCGGCCAACTGACGCGGGGCCTTATCGCGGTCACCCGGCAGGCCTAGACTCCCCGCATGGCCGACGGTTCTCCCGCCTTTCGCCCGTGGACGCCCCGGCGGCGGACGAGGCCGCTGGGCCTGATCCCGTTCTTGTGGGTCGGGTGGCGCGATCCGCTGGGCATGTGGTCCGAGCGCCATTTCCGCGAGCCGCAGCTGCACGGCGACTCCGCCCTGGGCGAGATCCTGGTGGTCAGCCATCCGGAGGGCGTGCGTCACGTCCTGTCGGCCAACGCCGCCAACTATGAGAAGGGCGCGCTGCAGCGCCGGGTGCTGGGGCCGATGCTGGCCGACGGCCTGCTGCTGACCGAGGGGGAGGCGTGGCGACGGGTCCGCCGCATCCTGGCGCCGCTGTTCACGCCGGCGCGCACGGCGACGATGTCCGGACGCATGGCGGATCGGTCGCGGCGACGCGTCGAGGGCTGGCGGCTGGATCTGGGACCTCGCGTGCTGAACCTCGACACCGAGATGTCGGGACTGACGTTCGACATCCTGTCGGCGACCCTGTTCTCCGACCAGCTGGACGGCGACGCGCGGGGATTCGAGAAGGCGCTGAACTCCTACCTCTCCCTGGCCGCGCGGATCGACCCGCTCGACGTGCTGGCGGCGCCGGACTGGATCCCGCGATTGGGCCGCATCACCGGTGCGGGAGCCGGTCGCTTCTTCGAAACCCGCGTGTCGGCGCTCGTCGCGCGGCGGCGCGCGCAGATCGAGGCCGGCGAGCGGGTCGCCGACGACCTGCTGACCGCCCTGCTGAACGCCCGCGACGAGGACGGCGGCGACGGCCTGTCGGATCACGAGGTGGCCTCGAACGTGCTGACCTTCATTCTGGCGGGCCATGAGACGACGGCGCGGACGCTGGGCTGGGCGCTGCACCTGATCAGCCGGGCGCCGGACGTCGCAGCGCGCCTGCGCGACGAGGCCGACCCGTTCGACCCGGACGCCCCGGACTGGGCCGAGCATCTGCCGTGGACGCGCGCGGTGATCGAGGAGGCCATGCGCCTGTTCCCCCCGGCGCCGACGCTGGCGCGTCGGGCGCTGGGTCCCGATGTGGTCGGCGGGCAGGAGATCAAGGCCGGCGCCACCGTGCTGATATCGCCCTGGGTGCTGCACCGGCATGAGCTGCTGTGGGACGCGCCGCAAGAGTTCCGGCCCGAACGGTTCCTGCCCCGGACCCGCAAGGCCATCGACCGCTGGACCTACATTCCCTTCAGCGCCGGGCCCCGCGTCTGCATCGGCGCGACCTTCGCTCTCAATGAGGCGATGATCGCGCTGGCGACGATCCTCAAGGCGGCGGAGGTCGAGCCCATCGCGCCGGCGGAGCCGCGGCCGGTGCACCAGATCACGCTGCGCAGCGCCCGGCCCATCCGCCTGCGGCTGCGCGCCCGGGCCTAGACAGAACCGTCACGATCGGCCGGTATCCGGGAGCGAAATCCGGAGACCCTGCCCATGCGCCTGCCCGTCCCTTCGCGTCGCTCGCTGATCCTTGCGCTGGGCGGGGGCGTGGCCGCGTCCGGACTGGCGCGCGGAGCGCTGGCCGATCCGGTTTGGGCGGAATATCCCTTCCAACTGGGCATCGCTGCGGGAGACCCGACGCCGGACGGCTTCGTGATCTGGACGCGACTGGCGCCGCGCCCGCTGGAGATCGGCCACGGCATGCCCTCAGCGGCCGTGCCGGTGAAGTGGGAGGTGTCGGCCGACCGCGGCTTCGGCACGATCGTGCGCTCGGGGGAGGCCGTCGCGCGGCCGGAACTGGCGCACGCGGTCCACGTCGAGGTCGAGGGTCTGCAGCCCGGCCGCGAGTATTTCTACCGCTTTTCGTCCGGCCGCGAGCGCACGCCGTACGGCCGGGCCGTGACGGCGCCGGCGGCGGGCGCGGCGGTCGCACGCGCCCGCTTCGGCGTGGTCGGCTGCCAGGCCTATGAGCAGGGCTTCTACACCGCGCACCGCAAGGCCGCGGCCGAGAACCTCGATTTCATCTACTGCTACGGCGACTACATCTACGAGGGCCGCGGCAACCGGACCTACACCGGCTCGGGCGGGACCATCGAAAACCCCCGCATGCACCTGGGCGGCGAGGTCTATTCGCTGGACGACTATCGCCGCCGCTACGCCCAGTACAAGCTGGACCCGGACCTCCAGTCCTCGCACGCCTCGACGGCGTGGTTCTGCACGTGGGACGACCACGAGATCGACAACAACTGGGTCTCGGCCCTCGATCAGGACGGCACGGACCCGGCCGTCTTCATGCTGCGGCAGCAGGCGGCCATGCAGGCCTTCTACGAGCACATGCCGCTGAGGCGCTCCGCCTTCCCCCGGGGGTCGGCGACGCAGCTGTACCGCCGGGCGTCGTGGGGCGGCCTGATGGACCTGCACCTGCTGGACACGCGCCAGCATCGCACCGACCAGCCGTGCGGCGACGCCTGGGCGACCACCTGCGCGGCGGTCGACGCCTCGGAGGCCCAGGTGCTGGGCGAGGCGCAGGAGCAGTGGCTGTACCGGGGACTGGACCAGAGCCGCGCCCGGTGGAACGTGCTGGCGCAGCAGATCATGATGATGGATCTGGACCGCAAGGAAGGGCCGGACCTCGGCTTCAACGTGGACACCTGGGCCGGCTATCGCATTCCGCGCAACCGGCTGCTGAAGCGGATTCAGGACCGGCGGATGAAGAACGTCGTCGTTCTGACCGGCGACGAGCACCAGAACTACGCCGGCGAGCTGCATCTGAACGGCCGCGAACCGTCGGCCGCGCCGATCGCCAGCGAGTTCGTGACCACGTCGATCAGCTCCTCGGGCGACGGGCAGGACCAGCGCGCGGACGGCCGCCGCTATCTGGCCGACAACCCCTTCCTGAAGTTCAACAACGCCCAGCGCGGCTACGTCGTCTGCGACGTGACGCCGGAGGCGTGGCGGACCGAGTTCAAGGTCCTGGACAAGGTGTCGGAGAAGGGCGGCACGCTTTCGACACGCGCGACGATGGTCGTCCAGTCGGGCGATGCGCGGGTCCTGCCGGCCTGACGAAATCGTGCTCCGCGCCCGCCGGGGGCGGTGCTAGCCTTCGCCGATCACCGGAGGAGGAAGCCATGCGCGGACTGTCCGACCAGGAGATGGCGGCGCTGACGCCGGCCGAGCGCAGCGAGCCGCGAACGCCCCTGCCCGTGCGGATGGTGTCTTCGGAGGAGTACCGACCCGTCGCGCAGAGCCGCAGGCAGCGCGAGGCGGAGATGCGCCTCTACGCGCTGGCCGACGCCGTGGCGCCGAAGCTGGGCATGAGCCGGCGGCGCTTCTTCCAGACGGCGTCGGGTATGGCGGCCGGGTTCGCGGCCCTGAACGGCGCCTTCGGTCCCGTGTTCGATGTGGGGACGGCCGAGGCGTCGACGCCGGAGCTGGCGGACGAAAGGGCGAGGGCCCTGTCCGGCCAGTTCATCATGGACATGCACACCCATTTCCTGCGCGACGACACGCGGCTGACGAACTTCGTGCGGTTGCGGGAGTCGGTCGCGGCGCAGGGCTGGAACCCGCAGCTGTCGGCGTCGGGCGCCCAGACCATCGAGGACCTGAAGTTCGACAACTACTTCAAGGAAATCTTCCTCGACAGCGACACCAAGATCGCCCTGATTTCCTCGGCGCCGTCGGACATTCCCGAAGACTGGTTCCTGACCAACCGGCAGATGGCCGAGGCCAGGGCGAAGGTGAACGCGGAGGCGGGCGGCGTGCGGATGATGAGCCACGCCATCATGACGCCGGGCGCGCCCGGCTGGCTGGACGATCTGGCCGCCGCGCTGGAGCTGAAGCCGGACTCGGTCAAGGGCTACACCGTCGGCGACAACACCCACAAGGAGACCGCGAAGCATCCCTGGCGCATGGATTCGGAAGAGACCTATCGCGGCTATGAGCTGATGGCCGCGGCGGGGGTGACCACCGTCTGCGTGCACAAGGGACTGTGGGGGCGCGGGGCGGACCAGAGGTTCCCGGACCTGGCGCCTTTTGCCCGCGTCGACGACGTGGCGCAGGCGGCGAAGGACTGGCCGGGGCTGAACTTCGTCATCTACCACTCGGCCTACCGGCTGGACGATCCGGAGTGGGCGCTGGCCGAGTTCGAGCGAACGGGCCGCATCGACTGGGTCACCGACCTGGCGGAAATCCCGGAGAAGCACGGGGTCACGAACGTCCACGGCGACCTGGGCCAGATCTTCGCCCAGACCCTGATCGCCGAGCCGCGCATGTGCGCCGCCATCATGGGCACGCTGATCAGGGGGCTGGGGGTCGAGCGCGTCTGCTGGGGCACCGACGCGGTCTGGACCGGCTCGCCCCAGTGGCAGATCGAGGGGCTGCGCCGGCTGGAGATCCCCGAGGACATGCGTCGCGCCCACGGCTTCGCCGAACTGGGCGCCGCCGACGGACCGGTGAAGGCCGCCGTCTTCGGCGGCAACAACGCCCGGCTCTATGGCGTGGACGTGCCGACGGTGGAAGCGCGCGTGGCGGGCGACCGGTTCGCGGCGATCAAGGCGGACTATCTGGCCGCGGGGCCGCAGCCGTCGAACCGGCGCTACGGGTTCGTGGCGCGGGGGTGATCGCCCTTCCGCCCGCGCCACGCGTCATCGAGCCGGAGAACGAAGGTCAGGATCACGCCGAGGCCGGACAGAAAGCTGCCCATCAGCACCGCCACTGCTGCCTGAATGAGCGGGAAATTGCCGAGAGGAGAGTCGTCCGCGGGAACGGCAAGCCAGTAGTTCACGGTTCCCTGAGACGCCGCGTGGAGGGCCCCGATCAAAGGCAGACAAGCCAACAGATGGGTGAAGGCGAACGCGGTCTGTCTCAAGCGCCCTCGCATGGCCAAATCCACGATCACCACGACGAAGGTCATGACCGCGAGCGTCAGTCCGAGCTTGCTGGCCCAGTCGATCGCCGGATCCAGCCCATGCAAGATGGCGGACATCCCCAGCCGACCATGGTTTTCCCCGCCCACAGCCTCGGCAACTTCTGGTGCGACCATGCCCACCGCTCCCTGACCTTTGGCGAGAATGGCGCCGGCTCTATTGAGTGACCAGCCCGTCCGCCATTGTCATCCCGGCCGAGCCGAAGGCGAGAGCCGGGACGGTCGCGTGCATCCTTGGAGCGCCCGGACGGCGCGGAGCGGCGAGCCGGGCCACGGCTGGCCAATGCCGACCCTAGCTCCGGGTCGCCTTGGTCGCCCGGAGCGCGCACAAGAAAGCCCATGCCCGTCCCGGCTCTCCGCCGCTGCGCGGCTGCGGCCGGGATGACGAGGATCAAGCCAGCGTCGGAACCGCCCGCCTCAACCTCCCGCCGACGCGGATCGGCTCGATCCGCGTGGCCAGACCGGTGCGGTCGTCCGTCTCGACGTAGACGCCGCAGATGGTGGCCGGACCCGATGCCGGGCTGTAGCGGCCGCCGCTGATGCGGGTGGTGAAGCGGCGCAGCGGCTCTTCCTTCTCATTGCCGATGACCGAGTCGTAGTCGCAGCAGCCGCCGGCGTCCGTCTGGTACGCCGTGCCGCCCGGAAGGATCTGGCAGTCGGCGGTGGGCACGTGGGTGTGGGTGCCGACCACCAGACTGGCGCGACCGTCGCAGAAGTGGCCCATCGCCATCTTCTCCGACGTCGCCTCGCAGTGCATGTCGACGATGATCGCGTCGGCGGCCATGCCGAGCGGGCAGGCGGCCAGCTCCTTCTCCACCGCGCTGAACGGGTCGTCCATCGGGTCCATGTGGACGCGGCCCAGCACGTTCATGACCAGAACGGTGCGGCCCGAGTGGGTCTCGAACAGATTGGCCCCGGCGCCCGGGGCGTCCATCAGGCGCGGATAGTTCAGCGGGCGGATCAGGCGCGGCTCGCGCACGATGTAGGTCAGGGCCTCGCGCTGGTCCCAGCTGTGGTTGCCCAGCGTCAGGCAGTCCGCGCCGGCCATGAACAGCTCGTTGGCCGTGTGTTCGGTGATGCCGAAGCCGCCCGCGGCGTTCTCTGCGTTGATCACCACGAAGTCGAGCTTCAGATCGCGCTTAAGCCCGGGCAGATGGTCGGAGATTCCGTCCCTGCCGGACTTGCCCACCACGTCGCCGAAAAAAGCCAGTCTCATCCGAAGGGCCTATAGCCCATCTCGGTCAGGACGCCATGCAGACGAACGTCGTGGGGCTCGACCTGCAGCCCTCCCACCTCCTGCCCGGCGTAGGCCAGGCCGACGCGGGTCGCGGCGGGCAGGGCGGCGAAGGTGCGGTCGTAGTGGCCTCCGCCCTGCCCCAGCCGCCAGCCTCGCGCGTCGAAGGCCAGCAAGGGCGTGACGATCAGGTCGGGCTCGACGCGTTCGGCCAACGGCAGAGGGGCGGGCACGCCCACCAGATCGGGCTCCAGCGGCTCGCCCGGCGCCCAGCGGCGGAAGATCATCGGGGCGTCGGGCTCCGCCACCACGGGCAAGCAGAGCTCGCGGCCGCCGGCGACGAGGGCGGCCGCCAGCGGCGCGGCGTCCAGCTCGGTGCCGATGGCGCGGTAGACGGCGACGACGGCCGCGGGAGGCAGATCACCGGCGTGATCGGCGACGCGATGGGCGACCGTCGCGTCCAGCCCGCTCAGCCGCTTGCGCTCGGCGCGCATGGCGGCCCGCAGTTCACGCTTGTCGGTCGGATGCGGGCTCACGGGCGAGCCATACGCCTTGCCCGCGTCGAGCGGTAGGCCCGGCCTCAGGCAGCGAGCGCCCGCGGCGCGAGCGTCAGGCCCACAGAAAAAGAGGTTGGCGGGGGCCGCGAGGGCCGTGAAGGACGGTTCAATCCCCTCGACCTGGCGAACCAGGTGGGCGCCGTAGTGCCCAGGCCCACGAGCCCGGACAGGGACAGCTCCCTTAGAGACGATTAAGGTCGCTGGGATGTGTTGCCTTCGACGAGAGCCGCAGCCGACCCGCCGGGGACGAAGATAGGCGCGACGGAGGGGCGGAACAATGGCGGGGTTTCCTGCGCCCTGTCATTCGCGACGCGGCCGCTCGCTGCGCGAGGCGTCAGATCGTCTGGGCCAGCTTCTCGAGGCGCGCCGCGACGGCGTTGAGCGCTTCGGCCACGCCGTCGTTGGCGGCGGGCGGGGGATCGCCGGCCGGGGTGACGACCCCGCCGGCGAGCCGCGTCTCGTGCAGTTCGTCGGCGAGAAGCAGCGCGGCCATCAGGAACAGGCGGATGTCGCCGACGTGGCCGACCTCGGACGCGACGCCGCGCACGTGGTCGTCGAACTGGCGCGCCAGCATGCGGACGCGGTCTTCCTGACCGTCGGCGCAACCGACGGCGTAGGGGCGGCCGTTCACTTCGACGGTGACGGTGGCCATCAGGCGGCCTCCCCGTCTTCGCCCAGGGCGTGACGGATGGCCTGGGCGGCGATGGCCAGGGCCTCGGACGCCTCGCGCCCGGCGGCCTCCAGCTCGGCGGTGCGGACGGGATCGACGCGCGGCGCGAACAGGTCGTCGTCGGCCACGGGACGGGCGGTGGCGGGGCGGGCTTTCAGGTCCAGAACCCTGCGCTCGAGCAGGGACAGGGCCCGATCGACCCTCTCCCGGGCGGCGGCGGCGGCGTCGGCCATGTGCCCTCCTTTCAGAATCCGTATAGAACCCGCCACGCCCGCGCGGTAAAGCGCCGCCGCCTCCCTTTTTTCCGCCCTCCGACGAAAGGTCCTCCCCGTGACCGGTCCCGAACCCGCATCCAAGGCGACCCCGAAGCAGATGGCCGACGCGATCCGCGTGCTGGCGATGGACGGGGTCGAGAAGGCGAAGTCGGGTCACCCGGGCATGCCGATGGGCATGGCCGACGTCGCGACGGTGCTGTTCAGCCGCTTCCTGAAGTTCGACGCGAGCCGGCCCGACTGGGCCGACCGCGACCGCTTCATCCTGTCGGCGGGCCACGGCTCGATGCTGATCTACGCCCTGCTGCACCTGACGGGCGTGAAGGCGGCGACGAAGGAGGAGTTGTCGAACTTCCGTCAGTGGGGATCGAAGACCGCGGGTCACCCCGAGTTCGGCCACATGCCGGGCGTGGAGACGACCACCGGCCCGCTGGGTCAGGGCCTCGCCAACGCCGTCGGCTTCGCCATGGCCGAGCGGCATCTGGCGGCGAAGTACGGCGACGATCTGGTCGACCACCGCACCTGGGTCATCGCCGGCGACGGCTGCCTGATGGAGGGCGTCAGCCAGGAGGCGATCACGCTGGCGGGCCGCTATCGCCTGAGCAGGCTGACCGTCCTGTGGGACGACAACGAGATCACCATCGACGGCAAGGTCGGACTGTCCGACGCAACCGATCAGAAGGGCCGCTTCAAGTCGGCCGGATGGGCGGTGAAGGCCGTCGACGGCCACGACATGCACGCGATCCGCGCGGCGATGAAGTGGGCGATCAGGCAGGACAAGCCGACCCTGATCGCCTGCAAGACCAAGATCGGCCGCGGCGCCGCCACCATGGAAGGCAGCCACAAGACGCACGGCGCGGCACTGGGCGCCGCCGAGATCGCCGCGACCCGGCTGGGCCTGTCCTGGACCCATGATCCGTTTGAGTTGCCGGAGGCGGTGGCCTCGGCCTGGAAGAAGGTCGGCCGTCGCGGGGCCAAGGTCCGCAAGGCCTGGGAGGCCAGGCTGGCAGCCCATCCGCAAGGCGCCGATTTCACCCGCGCCATGAACGGCGACCTGCCCGCCGACGCCTTCGACGCGCTGGACGCCGGGATCGCCGAACTGATCGAAACGAAGCCGGCGCAGGCCACCCGCGCCTCGTCGGGCGCCGCCCTGGCCAGGCTGTTCGGCGCCGTGCCGGAAATGATCGGCGGCTCGGCCGACCTGACGGGCTCGAACAACACCTTCGTGGCCGGCACGCCGATCCTGGACGCGCCCACCTATGAGGGGCGGTACGTCAACTGGGGCATCCGCGAGCACGGCATGGCGGCGGCCATGAACGGCATGGCGCTGCACGGCGGTGTCATCCCCTACGGCGGCACCTTCATGGTGTTCTCGGACTACAACCGACCCTCGATCCGGCTGGCCGCCCTGATGGGCATCCGCGTGATCCACGTGCTGACGCATGACTCGATCGGCGTGGGCGAGGACGGGCCGACGCACCAGCCGGTCGAGCATCTGGCGGCGCTGCGGGCCATTCCGAACCTGCTGGTGTTCCGCCCGGCCGACACGGTGGAGGCGTTCGAATGCTGGCGCGTCGCGCTGGAGACGAAGACCGCGCCGTCGGCCCTGGCCCTGTCGCGACAAAAGACCGACGCCGTGCGGACCACGGCCGCGTCGGAGAACCTGTCGGCCAAGGGCGCCTATGAGCTGCGCGGCGCGTCGGGAGAGGCCAAGGCGACCCTGTTCGCCACCGGCACCGAAGTGCCTGTCGCGCTGAAGGCGGCCGAGGCGCTGGAGGCCGAGGGCCTGCCCACCCGCGTCGTCTCGGTCCCGTGCTTCGAGCTCTTCGAGCGGCAGGACGCCGCCTATCAGGCGTCGGTCATCGGCCGCGGCACGGTGCGCGTCGCCGTCGAGGCCGGCATCAAACAGGGCTGGGAGCGCTTCATCGGCGAGGACGGCGGCTTCGTCGGCATGACCGGGTTCGGCGCCTCGGCCCCGGCGGAGGTGCTGTACGAGAAGTTCGGCATCACCGCCGAGGCGGTGGTCGCGGCGGTTAAGTCCAGACTCTGATCCCTCTCCCGTCGGGAGAAGGAACCAGCTTAGGCTGTCACTCGATGCAGGGAAGTGAAGATGCGGGGCTTGAACTTAGGTCTGGGCGCAAGCGTCCTCGTTTTTGCGGCAGCAACCGCCCTGTCCGCCTGCGCCCAGGCGCCCGACGCCGACGGCCTGATCTGGCCGGACGGTCCGCACCCCGATTTCGAGCTGATGCCCCGCCTGACGGGGGAAGGGTCAGAGCCGCTGAATGCCCTATTTACTCAGCTGGATGAGGCTGCGCTGGGCAACCGCGCCGACTGTCTGGGCTCAGGTCACCAGTATGCTGAATGGTCCCGAACCGTCGGTCGGTTGTTCACGGGCCCTCGCTTTCTCTCGATCGAAATCAACGAAGGCTACTACTGCGGCGGCGCCCATCCGACCGTCGATCTGTACCGCCTGACGTTCGACCGGAGGACGGGCGGCGTGCCGGATTGGGCGACTCTGTGGCCCGGAGCCGAGATCACAGCGTCCACGGAATGGCCAGGACAAATGCCGGCTACGACACTGTCACCGGCCTTGCTTGAATGGTATCGCGCCGAGGTTCGATCAGCCCCGGAAACCGACGGGGCGTGGCTTCAGCAATGCGACGGCTACTTCGGCTCCGATGCCGCGAACGAAACTCTGGCGATTTGGCTGCTGGACAGCGGGCGCATCGGTGTGGATTTCGCCTCTCTCCCCCATGCGGCCATGGCGTGCGGCTCGGCGCAGTTCATTACCGCCGACGAGGCGGAAGCCTTGGGGGCTTCAGCCGAGCTTGTTGGCCTGCTTCGGGAGGCTGAAGCAGAATGGATCAAGGAATACGGAATCGAATGACCCGCCTCGGCACCCCCCTCTCCAACACAGCCGTCCGCGTCATGCTGCTGGGTGCGGGGGAGCTGGGCAAGGAGGTGGCCATCGAGCTGCAGCGGCTGGGCGCCGAGGTGATCGCGGTCGACCGGTATGCCAACGCGCCGGCCATGCAGGTGGCGCACCGCAGCCACGTGATCCCGATGACGGACCCGCACGTGCTGAACGGCGTCATCCTCGCCGAGGCGCCGCACCTCATCGTGCCGGAGATCGAGGCGATCGCCACCGAGGTGCTGGCCGAGATCGAGGCGGCGGGTCTGGCGACTGTGATCCCGACCGCGCGGGCGACGCAGCTGACCATGAACCGCGAGGGTATCCGCCGGTTGGCCGCCGAGGAGCTGGGCCTGCCGACGTCGCGCTACGCCTTCGCCGGCTCGGCGGACGAGCTGCGCGAGGCCGCGCACCGGATCGGCCTGCCGGTCTTCGTCAAGCCGGTGATGTCGTCCAGCGGCAAGGGGCAGTCGATGATCGACGCCCTGGAGGACGCCGGGAACGCCTGGGCCTACGCCCAGTCCGGCGGGCGCGTGGACGCGGCGCGAGTGATCGTCGAAGGCCGGATCGACTTCGACTTCGAGATCACCCTGCTGACCGTCCGCTCGATGCGCGACGGCGCCCTCGCCACCGACTTCTGCGATCCCATCGGCCACCGGCAGGTGAAGGGCGACTATGTCGAGAGCTGGCAGCCGCAGGCCATGTCGGACGCGGCGCTGACAAGCGCGCAGGACATCGCCGGCAAGGTGACGGAGGCGCTGGGCGGGCTGGGCGTGTTCGGCGTGGAGCTGTTCGTCAAGGGAGACGAGGTCTGGTTCAGCGAGGTCTCGCCGCGTCCGCACGACACCGGGCTGGTGACGCTGGCGACGCAGGTGCAGTCGGAGTTCGCCCTGCACGCCCGCGCCATTCTCGGTCTGCCCGTCGACGTGACGCGGCGCGACACAGGCGCCAGCGCGGTCATCTACGGCGGCATGGACGCCGTCGGGGTGGCCTATGAGGGCGTCGCCGAGGCCCTGTCGGTCCCGACCGCCGACCTGCGTCTGTTCGGCAAGCCGGAAGCCTTCGAGCGGCGGCGCATGGGCGTGGCCACGGCGCGCGGCGATACGACGGACCAGGCCCGCGAACGGGCGCGCGAGGCGGCGTCGCGGGTGAAGGTCTTCGCCGTCTAGTCGGCCAGCAGGGCGGCGACCGCCGCTTCCAGCACCACGTCCCGGCCGGCGCGCCGGTCGGCCAGGGACGGCTCTACGACCAGATCCGGCGTCACGCCCACCCCCTCAAGCGAACGGCGCTCGCGCGGGGTCAGGATGATGTTGAGGCTAAGCGAGAGCACGCCGCCGTCCGCCAATTCGACGTAGCGGGAGCCGATGACGGCGCCGGCGCTGGTCTGTCCCACGACCAGGCCCCGGTCGAACTCCTGCAGATGGGCCGCCAGAAGTTCGGACGCGCTGCCGGACGCCGGTCCGGTCAGGATGGCGACGGGGCCGGTCCACACCGTCTCGCGCGGACGGGTGACGTATTCCGTGTCGATGAAGCGGCCCTTCTGGCGGGCATAGGCGACCTGGTCCCGATGCAGCATGGCGACGATCTGGCCCAGGGACGCCAGCAGGCCGCCGCCGTTGTCGCGCACGTCAAGGATCACGCCGCGGGGCGGATCGGCCTGGAAGGCGGCGATCTGCGTCTCCAGCCACGCGACCGCGGCGTCGTCGAAACGGTCGAACCGGAGAACCACCACGCCGTCGTCGCGCCGGGTCGCCTCTTGCAACGGGCGCGGCGGGAGGTCGACGGCGGTGATGTCCATCGCCCGGGTCGCGCCGTTCTCGTCCTCGAAGACGAAGGCGTAGGTCCGGCCCAGGGCGGGGGTCACGGCAAGAAGCTCGGGCCGTCCATCCACGGTGACGATACGCCAGCCGACCTGAACGCCGGCGGCGACGGCCGGGCCCTCTTCCCGCACGCGGGTCACGATCCAGTCGTCGCCGATCCGCGTCGCGGACAGGCCGAGACCTGCGCCCGACTGACCCAGACGGCTGGCGTGCAGCTCCGCGCGGCGGCTGGGCGAGGTCACGCTGGTGTGGCGGTCGTCCAGCAGGTCGAACAGCGGGTGCATGCGGGCGTAGAAGCCCTGCTCCGTCGGTTCAGCGATCGCCGCTTCGCGCCGCGCGGCCGCCTCGCCCGCCCAGTCCACGCCGCGCAGGTCACGGTCGTAGTAATGCTCCGCGACGTAGCCGACCGCGGCGTCGTAGACCCGGGCGTTCAGTGCGCGACGCTCGGGCGAGCCGTCGGCGACGACCACCGGCGGCGGCACCACCCCGTCGACGGCGAACGGCAGGTTCGGGGCGCACCCCGCCAGCCAGGCGACGGCGACGAGAAGCGGCGCGAGCCGCCTCAGGATCACGGCGCCTCCTGCCCTGCGGCGCCGGCGGCTTCCACCGGATCGGCCAGGGCGGCGACCGCGGCGTCCAGCGCCTCGTCCGAGGTGGCGGTGATCACGTCGGGCCGGACGCCCCGCTTCTCCAGACGGACGCCCGAGATGGTGACGAAGTCGGCGCGGCTGAGGGTCAGGCGTCCGCCGTCGGGCAGGTCTGTGTCCAGCGAGATCAGGACGGCGCCGGACGTCGGGGCGCCGACGATGACGGCGCGACCGGATTCCTGCAGGGCGGCGGGAGTCAGCTCCGCGGCCGAGCGGCTGGCCGGCCCCACGAGCACGGCGAGGTCGTTCGGGATCGGGGCCTCCAGAGACCCGCAGGGGGCGGTCGTCTTCAGCAGCCGGCGCGGGGCCCCCCGACCCGTGCGCCAGGCCCAAGGCATGTCGTGCGGCAGGAAGCAGGACAGCACGGCCTCGGCTTCCCACAGGCGCCCGCCGGCGTTGGCGCGCAGATCCAGAACGACGTCGGTCTCGGGCGGCAGGTCGCGCAGCTCCTCGCCCATCCAGCGCCCCATGCCGGGGTCGAAGGCGCGGGCGCGCAGCACCAGCACGCCGGGGCGCGAGCGGTCCGCGGTGAACACCGGGATCGGCGGCATGACGCGCGGCGTGAGGTCGAAGGCGTGGCGCGCCTCGCCGTCGGCGAAGACGACGTGGACCGGCCTGCCCTCCACCACGTCGTGGTCGGGCGTCCAGCCGCCGGCGTCGGTGACGAGACGCCAGCCGATCCGGACCCCGGCGTCGGCCGCGGCCGAGCCGTCGCGCACGGCCTCGACGCGGTAGCCGCCGTCGTCCTGACGGGCGACCGTGACGCCGAGCACGGCGCGGTCGCGGTGCTGGGCGTTCTGCCGCCGCACCGAGGCGGGCGACGAGGCCTGGGCATGCGCGTCGTCCAGCAGATCGAGCATGCCGTTGATGGCGGCGTACAGCTGGCCGTCGTCGGTGGCGGCGAGGGCCTGCGGCCGCCAGACGTCGCGGGCCGCCTCCCAGTCCACGCCGTTCAGCGAGGGATCGTAGTATTCGCGCTTCACCTCGGTCCAGACCCGGTCGAAGACCCGGGCGTTGAGGCCGCGGCGCTGGGCGTCGTCGGCGGCTGAGGCGGCGGCGGAGGCCGTCTCCTGCGCATGGGCGACGGGCGCGCCCAGCAAGGCCGCCCCAATCAGGGCGGCCCGCAGGATGTCGGTTCGGCGTCCGGACGTCATGGACCGGACGATAAGGTCGGCGCGGCCCCGCCCGCAAGCGGGACCGCGCACGGCCTCATTCGGCGGCGGGGGCGCCCTGCCGGCGGGTGATCACCCGGACGTCGCCGTGACCGCGCTCGCCCTCCTCCAGGGCGCCGGAGCCGTCCGCGTCCATCTTGCGGAATCCTTCGCGCATGGGAGCGAGGAATTCTTCTTCGGTGACGCGGCCGTCGCCGTTCGCGTCGAGCTCGGCCGGACCGCGAAAGAAGGTGGCCTCGGGACCGCCCTCAAGGTGGATCATGACCGGAGCGCCCGGGGCGTGGGGCGGGTGCGGGGGATGCGGCGGCATCGGCGGGGCACCGGGGCCGCCGCGCATGACGACGGTCTCGACGCGGACCTCGCGGCCGTCCTCGCTGGTCCAGGTGCGGGTCTCGCCGCCTTCCGGGCCGCCCATGACGAAGACGTGGCGGCGCTCGCCGTCGCCGGTCACGACGGGACCGCGGGTCCAGACCATCGGTCCGGCATGCCGGATCATGACGTCGTGCTCGCCGGGGCCCATGGCGTGCAGCTCGTCGGTGGACAGCCGGCCGTCGCCGTCCTTGTCCATCTGCGCGAAGTGATCGGTCATGGGCGCGGCGAACTCCTCACGCGAGACGAAGCCGTCGCCGTCCTTGTCGAGGCCGGGACCGTGTTTGAACATCATGACCGCAGGCGGAGCCGGCGGAGCGGGCGGAGCGGGCGGCGGATCCTGCACGGCCAGGGTCAGCGCGGCGGCGAGGGGCAGGGAGAACAGCATGTCGGATCCTGAGAGGGTTCGCGGTCAGCCGAGACCACCATGCGACGCTTGCGCCCGTGTTTCATCCCCGCGCGGATTTGTTTCACCGCTGAAATGACGCGGGCGCGAAGGGCGGCCATGATGCCGCCGATGACCGACGTTTCCGCGCACGTCCTCGTGGTCGACGACGACCCCGGCATCCGCGAGGTGCTGACCGACTACCTGTCCCGCCACGGCTATGAGGCCGAGGGCGTGGCTTCCGCCGCCGAGATGGACCGGGCGCTGCAGGCGAGGCGGCCGGACCTGATCGTGCTGGACGTGATGATGCCGGGCGAGGACGGCCTGTCGGTCGTGCGCCGGCTGGCCGGCGCCGGCCCGCCGATCGTCATGCTGTCGGCCATGGGCGAGGACACTGACCGCATCGTCGGTCTGGAGCTCGGCGCCGACGACTATCTGCCCAAGCCGTGCAATCCGCGCGAGCTGCTGGCGCGGATCCGGGCCGTGCTGCGTCGCCCGCGCGAGGCCGGGCCCGGCGACGCAAGTCCGGCCCTGTGGTTCGCCGGCTGGCGGCTGGATCTGATGCGACGCTCGCTGACGCGGCCTGACGGCCAGGACGTGGTGCTGTCGGCGGGCGAGTTCGCCCTGCTGCGCGCCTTCGCGGAAGGCGCCGGCCGGGTGCTCACGCGCGACCAGCTGCTGGAGAAGGCGCGGGGGCAGGACGCCGACGTCTTCGACCGGGCGGTGGACGTCTCCATCAGCCGGCTACGGCGCAAGCTGGACGACGGCTCGGGACTGGAGCTGATCCACACGCTGCGCGGCGAGGGTTATCGCTTCGACGCGAAGGTGACGCGGCGGTGAGGCGGTCCGGCGCCCTGCCCGTCTTCGTCCAGGTGGCGGCGCTGGCGGCCGCGGCCGTGATGCTGTCGCACGCCGTCGCCTTCGCCGTCGTCCTGCTGTCGCCCGACCCGCCGCCGGCGGGCTTCAGCCTGCAGGCCGCCGCCGACGCCCTGGAGGGCCGCCCCGCGCGCACCGCCGACGGCAAGCGGCTGACGCGGCGGCTGGACGCCCGGCCGGTGGCGGCCGCCGCGGACGGGACCCGCGACCCGATGGAGGCCGGCCTGAGCGCGGCGCTGGCCGCCCGGCTGGACGCCCGGCCGGAGGACGTGCGCGTGCTGCTGGCCGACGGCCCGCACGAGTTCAAGCGCCGCCTGCCCGCCGGAATGGAGGCCCGGGCCCGGGTCGCCGAGAGCAGCGTCTACGTCCTGCGCAAGGGCGACGCCGGGCCTGCCCCGGTCGCGCCGCCCGCCCCGCCGCCGCCGCCCCGGCCGCCGGAGGTGGAGGGCGTGTGGAGCGAGGCGCCCGAGGCCCCCCGGCCGCCGGCGCCGGTCGCTCTCGTGCCCGTCCCGCCGCGCCACGCCGGCCATCCCACGGCCGGCACGGTAGTGATCGACGGCTCCGAGGTGCGGCATTTCACCGTGACGGCGGACCGGCTGACGTTCGCGCCCTTTTCGGCCTCGCTGAGGCTGGACGACGGGCGCTGGGCCACGGTGGAGCCGCCGCGGGCGTTGCTGTCCCCGTGGCAGTCGCGGCTGCTGCTCGCGCTGGCGATCTCGCTGCTCCTGCTGGCGCCGCTGACATGGTGGATGGCGCGGCGGCTGACGCGGCCCATCCGGGTGTTCGCGGCGGCCGCGGAACGGCTGGGCGCGAACCCGGACGCGGAACCCCTGACGCCGTCCGGGCCGTCGGAAGTGCGGACCGCCATCGACGCCTTCAACGACATGCAGGCGTCCCTTCGCGATCACATGCGGCGACGGACCCAGACGGTCGCCGCGATCGCCCACGACCTGCGGACGCCCCTGACCCGCCTCCGTTTCCGGGCCGAACAGGCGCCCGAGGCCCTGCGTGACAAGATGGCCGGCGACGTCGAGGAGATGGACGCCCTGATCGCCCAGGCCATGGCCTACGTCCGTGGCGAGGCGCCGCCGGAGCGGGTGGAAACCTTCGACCTGACGGCCCTGACCGGCGACTGCGCGCGCGGCTTCTCCGAGACCGGTGAGGGCGTGACCTTCGAGGCGGGTCCGAAACTGCGGGTGCGGGCCGATCCGACGGCCGTTCGTCGGGCCGTCGCCAACCTGATCGCCAACGCGCTGAAATACGCCGGGTCGGCAAGGGTCTCGACCGAGGTTTCGCACGGCCGCGCCGTGGTGCGCGTCGAGGATGACGGGCCGGGCCTGCCCGAGGACCAGCTTCAGGCCGTGTTCGAGCCTTTCCACCGCGCGGAGCCCAGCCGCAGCCGCCAGACGGGCGGCGCCGGACTGGGCCTGACCGTGGCGCGGCAGGCCGCCCGCGCCCACGGCGGCGACGTGAACGTGAAGAACCGCCCGGAGGGCGGCCTGTCCGCCGAACTGACCCTGCCGCTTCACGAGGAGACCGCCTGATGCGCGCCCTGATCGTCGCCTGCGCCCTGACGTGGGCCGGACCCGCCCTCGCCCAGGAGGCGCCGCCGCCGCGCGAGACGGTGGCCGCCGTCGCCGGGGCGGTCCGCGGCGTCTACTTCGATCCGGCCAAGGGCGACCGCATCGCCGACGAACTGGAGGCCGAGGCCGCGTCGGGCGCGTTCGACGCCCTGACCGATCCGCGCGACCTGGCGACCAGCCTGACGCGGCGGCTGAAGCCCGAGGACGCCCATTTCAACGTCGTCTGGGATCCCGAGGCGCCGGAGACGGCCCCGCCCCTGCCTCGCCCCGGTCTGCGCCGCCCGTCTGAGGGCGGTCCCCCGCCCGCGCCGCCGCCGGCGGTGGTGCGCGGCAACTTCGGCTTCACGGACGTCCGGATCCTTCCGGGGAACGTCGGCTATGTCGAGATGAAGTCGTTCGCCAACATCTTCTTCGGCGACGCGGACGATCCGGCGCGCAGGCGGGCCGACGCCGTGCTGGACTTCCTGTCGGGGACCGACGCGGTGATCGTCGATCTGCGCGATAACGGCGGCGGGGCGCCGTCGATGGTCGGCTATCTGGTCAGCGCCTTCGTCGGGCCGGATCGCGACGTCTACAACGTCTTCCACAGCCGCGAAGGGACGACGCGCGAGGCGCCGGAGGTCTTCCACCCCGCGCCGCGGCCGGACGTGCCGGTCTATGTCCTGACCAGCGGGCGGACGGGGTCGGCGGGCGAGGCCTTCCCCTACACCCTGCAGGCGGCGGATCGGGCGACCGTCGTCGGCGAGGCTTCGGGCGGCGCGGCGAACCCCGGCGGCATGGTCCCGGTCGGCGGGCGATTCCTGGTGTTCGTGTCCGCGGGGTCGCCGAAGAACCCGCTGACCGGCGGCAACTGGGAGGGGACCGGCGTGGTCCCCGACGTGCCGACGCCCTGGGACCGGGCGCTGGAGACGGCGCACCTGCTGGCGCTGGACGCGATCCTGGAGAAGGAGCCGGGCCGGACGGATGCGCAGTGGGCGGCGCAGGCGCTGCGCGCGGAGCCTGTCGAGGTCGATCTCGCGGCCTACGTCGGCGCTTACGGCGACTGGACGCTCACGGCGGACGTCGAGGGCCTGCGGGCGATCCGCGGACGGCGGCCGGCGTGGAGGCTGGTCCCGCTGGGCGGCGACGTCTTCATGCGGGCGGGCGAACCGGGCATGAGGGTGGTCTTCCTGCGCGACGGGTCGGGCGCGGTCACCGGCTTCGACCTGACGGGGGTCAACGGCCCGTCGTCGCGGGTGCGGCGGACGCCCTGAGCGAAACAGTCGATCACGCCTTGTTACGCGTCCGGGGTTGATCCCCGGGCGTCGCGGTTCCATTGAGGCGCCCAACGAACCTCACAGCCTCGGGAGCCCCCACCATGACCGTCCGCGTCGCCATCAACGGCTTCGGCCGCATCGGCCGTCTCGTCCTGCGCTCGATCGTCGAGCACGGCCGTCGCGACGTCGAGGTGGTGGCGATCAACGACCTGGGCCCGGTGGCCACCAACGCCCACCTGCTGAAGTACGACAGCGTCCACGGCCGCTTCCCCGGCACGGTCACCTCGGGCGAGGACTGGATCGACGTCGGTCTGGGCAAGATCAAGGTCACGGCCGAGCGCGACCCGGCGAACCTGCCGCACAAGGACCTGAACGTGGACATCGCGTTCGAGTGCACGGGCATCTTCACCGCCCGCGACAAGGCCGAGGCCCACCTGAAGGCCGGCGCCAAGCGCGTGCTGATCTCCGCCCCCGGCGAGAACGCCGACAAGACCATCGTCTTCAAGGTCAACCACGAGACCCTGACGAAGGACGACATCATCGTCTCGAACGGCAGCTGCACCACCAACGCCCTGGCCCCGGTGGCCAAGGTGCTGCACGACCTGTTCGGGATCGAGCGCGGCTACATGACCACGATCCACGCCTACACCGGCGACCAGCCGACGCTGGACACCATGCACAAGGACCTCTACCGCGCCCGCGCCGCCGGCCTGTCGATGATCCCGACCTCGACCGGCGCGGCCAAGGCGCTGGGCCTCGTCCTGCCGGAACTGAAAGGCAAGCTGGACGGCTCGTCGATCCGCGTGCCGACGCCGAACGTCTCGGTCGTCGACCTTAAGGTCGTGGCCGGCCGCGAAGTGACCGCCGACGAGATCAACAAGGCGCTTCAGGCCGCGGCCGACGGCCCGATGAAGGGCGTGCTGCACACGACCGACGACCCGGTCGTGTCGATGGACCTGAACCACGTCTCCGCGTCGAGCACCGCCGCCCTGCCCCAGACCCAGGTCGTCGACGGCAAACTGGCCCGCGTGCTGAGCTGGTACGACAACGAGTGGGGCTTCGCCACGCGCATGAGCGACACCGCGCTGGAGATGGCGAAGTTCCTGTGAGGGGAGCCGGGCGACGGCGCTGGCTCTGGCCAGTGTCCATCGTCGTAGTTCTGCTCGGCGCCTTCGCCGGCGGCGCGCTCTACGCTGTCGGCCACGCCATGTGGTTCTCCTTCCAGCCGAAGTCCTATGTCCTCGATTGGACTGTTCCGACTATTCTGGGCCTCATAGGCGGGGTCTGGCTCGCGGCGATTTTCCAACTCGCGCGGCTTCATCGAGGACGCGCTCGCTGGATCTTTCTCGGTCTGGCACTCACAGCCGGAGCGGCAAGCTTCGCTGCGGACCTGATCCCCGGCCCTAGGGAAGGGGAAGTCTTCTACGAAACTCTGAGCCCAGGGCAGGCTGAGATTTGGAGCAATTTGGCCAAATGACCTTCCGCACCCTCGACGACGCCTCCGATCTCGCCGGACAGATCGCGCTGGTGCGCGTGGACTTCAACGTGCCGATGGAGGGGGGCAAGGTGACCGACGACACGCGCCTGCGCGCCGCCCTGCCGACGATCCAGCGGCTGCGGGACGCGGGGGCGAAGGTGGCGCTGCTGGCGCATTTCGACCGGCCCAGGGGCAAGGTCGTGCCGGAGATGAGCCTGCGGCCCGTCGTGCAGCCGCTGTCGGACCTGCTGGGCGCGCCGGTGCGGTTCGCGGAGGACTGCGTCGGCGAGGCGGCCAAGGCGGCGGTCGCGGAGCTGGACGCGGGCGGGGTGATCCTGCTCGAGAACGTGCGCTTCCACGCGGGCGAGGAGAAGAACGATCCGGCCTTCGCGCAGCAGCTGGCCGAGGTCGGTGACCTGTACGTCAACGACGCCTTCTCCGCAGCGCACCGGGCCCACGCCTCGACCGAGGGACTGGCGCGCCTGCTGCCCGCCTATGCCGGAGAGAGCATGCGTCGGGAGCTTGAGGCGCTGGACGCCGCGCTGGGCAACCCGGTCAAGCCGGTGATCGGCATCGTCGGCGGGGCCAAGGTCTCGACCAAGCTGGACCTGCTGAAGAACCTGGTCGGCAAGCTGGACCGCCTGGCCATCGGCGGCGGCATGGCCAACACCTTCCTGTTCGCGCAAGGAATCGACATCGGCGGCTCGCTGGCCGAGCGCGACATGGCCGACACCGCGCGCGAGATCCTGGCCGAGGCCGAGGCCCGGGGCTGCGAGATCCTGCTGCCGATCGACGTGGTGGTCGCCACCGAGGTAAAGCCGGGCGCGGAGACCCGCACCGTCCTGGCCCGCGAGGAGATCGGCGACGAGGAGAAGATCCTGGATGCGGGACCGCTGACCGTCGAGAAGCTGGTCAAGGGCATGGCGCTGTCGCGCACCCTGATCTGGAACGGCCCGCTGGGCGTGTTCGAGGTGCCGCCGTTCGACGCCGCCACGGTCAAGGCGGCGCAGGCGGCGGCCCAGCTGGCGACCACCGGCGCGCTGATCGCCGTCGCGGGCGGCGGCGACACCGTCGCGGCGCTGAACCATGCGGGCGTCGCGGACGACATGACCTTCGTCTCCACCGCCGGCGGCGCCTTTCTGGAGTGGATGGAGGGCAAGCCCCTGCCGGGCGTGGAAGCCCTGCGGACCTGAGGCCACACCACGGATCGGACCGCGGGCCGGGTTGTTACATTGCGTGACTTCGGCGGCCTGTGGCGCTAAGCCCGGCGGCAAGAACAAGATCATTTCAGGAGACGCCCGCGATGGCCCGCATCACCCTGCGCCAGCTGCTCGATCACGCCGCCGAGAACGACTACGGCCTGCCCGCCTACAACATCAACAACATGGAGCAGGGCCTGGCGATCATGGAGGCCGCCGAGGCCGTCAACGCACCGGTGATCATCCAGGCGTCGCGGGGGGCCCGAAGCTATGCCAACGACGTGGTGCTGGCACGCCTGATCGACGCCCTGGTCGAGCTGTATCCGCACATCCCGGTCTGCATGCACCAGGATCACGGCAACGGGCCGGCGACCTGCGCCACCGCCATCCAGTACGGCTTCACATCGGTGATGATGGACGGCTCGCTGGAAGAGGACGCCAAGACCCCCGCCAGCTATGAGTACAACGTCGACGTCACCCGTCGCGTCGTCCAGATGGCGCACAGCTGCGGCGTGTCGGTCGAGGGCGAACTGGGCGTGCTCGGGTCGCTGGAGACCGGCATGGGCGAGGCCGAGGACGGCCACGGCTTCGAGGGCAAGCTGGATCATTCGGCCCTGCTGACCGACCCGGATCAGGCGGTGGATTTCGTCCGCGAGACCAAGGTCGACGCCCTGGCCATCGCCATGGGCACCAGCCACGGCGCCTACAAGTTCAGCCGCAAGCCGGACGGCGCGGTGCTGGCCATGAACGTGATCGAGGAGATCCACCGCCGCCTGCCGGACACGCACCTGGTCATGCACGGCAGCTCTTCGGTGCCGCAGGACCTGCAGGACATAATCAACCAGTACGGCGGCCAGATGCCCCAGACCTGGGGCGTGCCGGTGGAGGAGATCCAGCGCGGCATCAAGCACGGCGTGCGCAAGATCAACATCGACACCGACAACCGCATGGCCATGACCGGCGCCATCCGGAAGGTGCTGGCCGAGAAGCCCGGCGAGTTCGATCCGCGCGCCTATCTGAAGCCCGCCAAGGAGGCGATGCGGAAGCTGTGCCAGGAACGGTTCCAGCAGTTCGGCTGCGAGGGCATGGCGTCGAGGATCAAGCCCCTGTCGACCGCCCAGATGGCCAAGCGCTATGCCTCGGGCGAACTGGACCCGCACTTCGGCAAGGCGTCGGCCGCCGCAGCCTGAGCCGCCGCCGGGGTCAGTCGCGCAGCAGTTCGTTGACCCCGGTCTTGGCGCGGGTCTGGGCGTCGACGCGCTTGACGATGACGGCGCAGTAGAGGCTCGGCCCGCCGTTGGGGTCCGGCAAGGCGCCCGGCACGACGACGGAATACGCCGGCACCTCGCCGCGGAAGACCTCGCCGGTCGCGCGGTCGACGATCTTCGTCGATCCCGACAGATAGACGCCCATGGCCAGGACCGCGCCCTCGCGCACGATGACGCCCTCGGCCACCTCGGCGCGAGCGCCGATGAAGCAGCCGTCCTCGATGATGGTCGGGTTGGCCTGCAGCGGCTCCAGCACGCCGCCGATGCCCGCGCCGCCGGACAGATGGACGTTCTTCCCGATCTGGGCGCACGAGCCGACCGTCGCCCAGGCGTCGACCATGGAACCTTCGTCCACGAAGGCGCCGATGTTCACGAAGCTGGGCATCAGGACCACGTTCTTCGCGATGTGCGCGCCCTTGCGGACGATCGCGCCCGGAACGGCGCGGAATCCGGCGTGCTGGAACTCCGTCGGGGTCATGTCGCCGAACTTGTTGGGCACCTTGTCCCAGTAGGGGCCGATCCCCGGCGCGCCGCTGTTGGGGCCGCGATCGCCGGCGCGCATCAGGGCGTTCTCGTTCAGGCGGAAGGACAGCAGCACCGCCTTCTTCAGCCACTGATGCGTGGTCCAGGTCCCGTCGGCGCCGCGCGAGGCGACGCGGGCGCGGCCGGAATCCAGCATCTCCAGCGCCTGATCGACCGCGTCGCGCACCTCGCCGTGCGTCGCGGCCGAGACGTCGGCCCGGTCCTCCCAGGCGGCTTCGATCACGGTTTCCAGATGGTCGGTCATGCGGCGTCTCTGAGAGCGAGCGGACGAAGGAAGTCGGTCAGGTCGTCGGCGCGGTGATCGACCCAGTCGCCGATCTCGTGCCCGTGGCCGTCGCCGATCAGGACGGTGGCCATGCCCAGCGCCTTGGCCGGCATCAGGTTGCGCGGCGTGTCCTCGAAAAACGCGGCCGCGTGCGGGTCGACGTCGTAGCGATCCAGAAACCGGCGGAAGGTGGCGGGCGCAGGCTTGGGCACCAGGTCCATGTCCTCGATGCACCAGACGCCGTCGAAGCGGCCCGCCACGCCGATCCGGGCCAGAACCCGATCGGCGTGCATGCGCGCGCCGTTGGTCAGCACGAACTTGCGGCCGGGCAGACGGCCCAGCAGGTCGGCGAGTTCGGGATTGGGCTCCAGCGAATCCAGCGGCACGTCGTGGACGTCGTGCAGGAAGGCGGCGGGATCGACGGCGTAGTTGGCCATCAGTCCGGCCAGGGTCGTGCCGTGCTCGTTCAGGAACTGGAGCTGCAGGGCGCGGGCCTCGTCCTTCGGCAGGCCGACGGCGGCCATCATGAAGGCGTTGATCCGCTCCTGCACCAGCCGCATCACGCCCTGCGCGCGAGGGTAGAGGCAGTCGTCCATGTCGAAGACCCACGACGTGACGTGCCGCAGGTCGCTCATCCCGCCTTCACCAGGGTGCCGGCGCCGGTCTCGGTGAACAGTTCGACCAGCATGGCGTGGGGCCGACGACCGTCGAGGATGACCACCGCCTCGACCCCGGCGCGCACGGCGGCCATGGCGGTCTGCAGCTTGGGGATCATTCCGCCGGTGGCGACGCCGTCCTCGATCAGCCGCGACGCCTCGCCCAGCGTCATCTGGCGGATGATCTGCCCGTCCGCGCCCTTCACGCCGGGCACGTCGGTGAGCAGAAGCATGCGCTTGGCCTTCAACTCGCCGGCCAGGGCGCCCGCGACGGTGTCCGCGTTGACGTTGTAGGTCAGGCCGTCTTCCGCCACGCCGATCGGGGCCACGACGGGGACCCAGTCGGCGTCGGATTCCAGCAGCCGGGTCAGCAGTTTGGCGTCGACCCTGGTCGGTTCGCCGACGAAGCCCAGGTCGACCTCGTGCTCGATCATGCTGTCGGGATCCCGCTTGGTCCTGCGGGTCTTCTCGACGGTCAGCAGCCCCGCGTCCTTGCCCGACAGGCCGATGCCGCGCACGTCGGCCTCCTTGCCGGCCACGGTGATCCAGTGGGCGATCTCCTTGTTGACGGCGCCGGACAGGACCATCTCGGCCACCTGCATGGTGTCGGCGTCGGTGACGCGCAGACCGTCGACGAAGGCCGACCGGACGCCCGCCTTGTCCAGCATAGCGCTGATCTGGGGTCCGCCGCCGTGGACCACGACCGGGTTCACGCCCATCAGCTTGAGCAGCACCACGTCGGCGGCGAACTGCCTGGCCACGGCGGAGTCGCCCATGGCGTGTCCGCCGTATTTGATGACCACGGTCTCCCGGTCATAGACCTGGATGTAGGGCAAGGCCTCGGCCAGGGTCCTGGCCGTGGCCCAGCCGCGCTCTTCAGACTGGCGTTCGATCTCGTCCATGCGCGCCCATAGCGGACCGGCGCGGCCTTAGGAAGGCGGCGCGCGACAACCGCTGCGCTTGTGGTTCCGTCCATCTGGGATACGGTGTTCGCCAGACGTAATCATGCCGGGTGGGTCACCATGTTCGACGCCTTCTCCTCGGGCCGCGAGGCCTCCGTTCGCAGCGGTCCGTTCGTGGAGGGAGGCGGCGACGCGTCGCCCGACCTGTTCGGCGCCATTTCCAGCTATGGCCTGTGCGCCGGATGCGGCCGGTTCCATGGCGTGGCGGAAGCGGCCGAGGACGGGTCTCAGGGAGCGATCATCAACGCCGACGACCGCGGCGGCACGGGCCCGAACGGCAAGCCCTCGCTTTCGCCGGCCGACGCGGGGGCCCAGATCACGCGATCGAACCTGACCTGGGCGGCCGGCATCGGCCAGCCCGTCACCGTCACGTTCGCGTTCCGCAGCACCGCGCCGACGACGATGCCCGAGGGCACGACGGGCTTCAGCACCTTCAACGCGACCCAGATCGCGGCGACGCTGGCCGCGCTGCAGTCCTGGTCCGACGTTGCGAACATCGTGTTCAACCGCGTTCAGGACGCGGCCAGCGAGTATTCGAACAACGCCACGATCCTGTTCGGCAACTATGCGGACGGCGCCGAAGGCGCGGCCGCCTTCGCCTATCTGCCGGGATCGGCCGGTTCCGTCGCCGCGGCGCTGCCCGGCGCGGTCCAGGGCGACGTCTGGGTGAACAACAGCCTCGGCTACAACGCGACCCCGATCGCGCTGCAGTACGGCCTTCAGGTGCTCACGCACGAGATCGGCCACGCCATCGGCCTGAGCCACCCGGCCGCCTACAACGCGGGGCCCGGCGTCAGCATCACCTACGCCCAGCACGCGGTCTATTTCGAGGACAGCCGTCAGTATTCGCTGATGAGCTACTTCTCCGAGACGCTCACGGGCGCCAGCTACCGCGTGGGCAACCAGCAATACTACTCGGCCGTGCCGCTGCTGGACGACATCGCCGCGGCCCAGCGCCTGTACGGCGCCAACATGACGACGCGGACCGGCGACACCGTCTACGGCTTCAACTCCACCGCCGACCGCAGCTGGTTCAGCGCGACCTCGGGCGCCAGCCTGCTGATCTTCGCGGTGTGGGATGCGGGCGGCATCGACACCTTCGACTTCTCCGGCTACGCCCAGAACCAGGTCATCGACCTGAGGCAGGGCGCCTTCTCCAGCGTCGGCGCTCTGGTGGGCAACGTGGCGATCGCCATGGGCGCGGTGATCGAGAACGCGATCGGCGGCGACGGCGCCGACCAGATCCGCGGCAACTCGGCCAACAACCGGATCACGGGCGGGGCCGGCAACGACGTCATCGACGGCGGCCTGGGTTCGGACACGGTCGTGTTCAGCGGCAACCGCAGCCAGTACACCATCACCTGGAACGGCCAGATCGGCACGGTGACGGGGCCGGACGGCACGGACACGATCACCAACGTCGAGTTCCTGCAATTCGCCGACCAGACCATCGCGGCCGCTCCGACGGGCGGGCTGACCGTGGCCGGCGATCCGACCGACGACACGATGAACGGCACGGAGTTCGCCGACAACCTGGGCGGTCTGGCCGGCAACGACACCATCAACGGCCTGGGCGGCGACGACGTCCTGAACGGCGGTTCTGGCAACGACACGCTGAACGGCGGCGAGGGCGACGACGTTCTCGACGGCGGCCTCGGCAACGACGCGCTGAACGGCGGCAACGGGCGCGACACGGCCGACTATCGCCTCGCCTCGGGCGGCGTGACCGTCAACCTGGCGACCGGGACGGCGAGCGGCGCGGCCGGGAACGACACCCTGTCAGGCATCGAGGACGTTCAGGGTTCCACCTACAACGACGTGCTGACCGGCGACGGGAACGCCAACGTCCTGCGCGGGAACGGCGGCATCGACACGCTGAACGGCGGCGGCGGCGCGGACACCCTGATCGCGGGCGCGCCGGCGGAGTCGGCGGCCGACGACGTGGTGAAGGGCCAGGGCACGGCCAACGGCTCCTTCTTCGAGGCGGTCGACCTGAACGGAACCTTCGACCTGCAGAGCAACGCCGACATCCGCAACGCGACGACGGTGCCCCACTCGACGATCCGCGGGACGTCGCACGGCGCCCAGGAGTTCTACGCCTTCACCGTGACGGCGGGCGACCAGATCGTCATCGACGTGGACGGCGCGGGCTTCGACACCGTGCTGAGGCTTTATGGCCCCAGCCAGACGGTGCTCGTCACCAACGACGACGCGGCGGGCGCCGACGTCGACGGCGGCGCCTCGACCGACTCCGCCATCACCTACACGGCCACCGAATCCGGGACCTTCTACATCTCGATCTCGCGCTGGGTCTCCGGCAGCGGCGGCACCCTGGTGACCGGCGCTCCGCCGGCGGGCGCGACCTACACGATCCACGTCTCGGTGCCGAGCCAGACGCCCGTCCCGATCACCCTGCGCGGCTCGACCCTGAACGGCGACGACGGCGACGACTCCCTCGTCGGCGGCGTCGGCGCGGACGTGCTGAACGGCGGCGAGGGCAACGACAACCTGACGGGCGGGGGCGGCTCCGACGTCTTCAACGGCGGCGGCGGCTTCGACACCCTGAACGCCACCGGAGCGGGCGCCGTGATCGTCGATCTGGCGGCCGGCACGATCAGCATCGGCGGCACGGCCTCCACCGTGTCCGGCGTTGAAGCCGTGATCGGCGGCACCGCCAACGACGTCATGCGCGGGGATGCCGGAGCCAACACGCTGAACGGCGGCGCGGGCAACGACGTCCTGACCGGCCGCGGCGGCAACGACGCGATCATCGGCGGCGACGGCTACGACGTGTCGGGCTACGCCGGGGCGCGGAAGGGCTATGCGACGGTCAACTCCACGACGGTGGCGGGCGGCCGCGAGGGCGGGACGGACACGCTGACGGGGATCGAGGCGGCGGCCTTCGTCGACGGCCTGACCACGTTCAACGCCGACAGCCAGGCGGCGCAGCTGATGCGGCTGTATTCGGCGGCCTTCGACCGGGCCCCGGACGCGGAGGGCTTCCACGTCCAGCTGGACGCGCTGGAGGGCGGGGTGTCGATGGCGGAGATGGCCCGGCGCTTCCTGACCTCGGACGAGTTCGTCAGCCGCTTCGGGACCCTGACCGACGTCCAGTACGTCCAGCGGCTGTACCAGAACGCCTTCGACCGTCAGCCGTCCAACGCCGAGATCAACGACTGGCTGGCCTATCTGAACGCGGGCAACACCCGTCAGGCCCTGATGCTGGTGATCGCCGAGTCGGCCGAGAGCCGCACGGCGACCTGGTCGACCCTGTCGGCCGGCCTGTGGGTCGGCGACGCCGTGACCGAGAGCCTGGCGCGGTTGTTCGACACCGTGTTCGACCGCCTGCCGGACGAGAACGGCCTGGTCACCTGGCGGGCGTCGATGGCCGGGGGGGCGACCCTGCTGGACGTGGCCACGGCCTTCCTCGCCTCGGCCGAGGGGCAGGCCCGCTACGGCGGCCTGTCCAACGCCCAGTTCGTCGAGGCGGTCTATCAGGCGGCCCTGAACCGCGCCGCCGACGCCGGCGGCCTGGCGGCCTACACGGCCGGGCTGAACGCCGGGACCATCACCCGCGCCCAGATGCTGGCCGAGGTGTCGGAATCGGCCGAGCACCGCGCCCTGTACCTGCCCAACCTGGTCGGCGGCGTCTCGCTGCAGGCCGCCGCCCCGGCCCCGGTCGAGACCGGCGCGAAGATCGTCCACGACGAGGCCGGGCCGCAGGTGCTGCCGGGTCTGGACGACGACGGCAAGGACGACGGGGCCGGACCGCAGACCGTGCCGGCCGATCCGGAGGCCTCGGGGTCCAGGGACGCCGGCCCGCAGATCCTGCCGGGGCTGGAGGCCGACGCCGGATCGAAGGAGGACGGCGCCCAGGTGCTGCCGGGCCTGCCGGACGACGCGGCGGTCTCCGCCAAGGACGCCGGACCGCAGGTCCTGCCGGGTCTGGACGACGACGCCTTCCTGCCGATGCCGGCGGCCGACGCCGGTCGGGAGTGGGCCGGGCTGTCGGCCCGTCTGGACGGCGACGTGGCGCGCGAGCTGCCGGTCTTCGCCGCCGACGACTTCCTGCCGGTGACGCCGAAGGACGCCGGCGCGCAGATCCTGCCGGCCGAGACCGGTCTGGACCTCGACGCCCTGTTCGCGGCCTCGCCCGCCGAGCTGGCGCTGGAAGAGGCGATGGCCGCCCTCACCCCCGACCCGCTGAAGCCCGCCGCCCTCGACGTCGAGGACAGCTGGCACCAGCTGCCGACCCACGACGCCTTCCAGTAAGGGGTCAGGTCAGGCGAGACGACCTTCGGGCGGCTGGAGACCCCAGCCGCCCGAAGCGATTCCGGCCTGGAAATCGGCGCGGGCCGTGAGGTCGTCGGCGGCGCAGACCATGAATCCGATCACGCCGATCTCGACGCGTTCTCCTCGATGCGGATCGCGGCCGTCCGGGGCGGCGGTCAGGCGCAGACGGATCGGGCCATCGGGTCCGGGCGCGACGGCGTCCAGCACGACCCATCTCACCGCATCGGCCAGGACGTGACCCGTCGTGGCGGCGCAGTGGTCCAGCCGGACGCCGTACGCCCGTCCCTCCCCCGGCGCGTGCAGGCCCAGATGCACCCGCAGCGGCGTGCCCTTCGGCAGGCCGAGGCGGAAGACCAGATCGGCGCCGCTGGCCAGCGCCCGGCATCCCCACGCCTCGGGCGCAGCCCAGCCGGGGCCGTCGCGGAAGATCTCGTCGGCGCTGTCGCCGGGCCCGATCCCGAGCGCCAGCGACCTCGACAGACGGTGAAGCCGGCCCGGCACGGCAAGCGGCCATTCCCGCGGCGACGCCGCTCCGGCGGCGGCCCAGTCGTCGATCGCCGCCAGCATGTCCCGGCCCAGCTCGCTCCACGGGCGCGGACGGAACCGCTCGCGGATGCGGCGCTCCAGCAACCCGCGCCACCCGTCGTCGAAGCTCAGACGCTCCATCGCCTCGGTCAGGCCGTCGAGGTCGCCGGGCTGGAAATAGACCGCCAGGTCGCCGCCCGCCTCGGGCACCGAGGAGCGGTTCGACGCGAGGACGACCTTGCCGTGGCTGAGGGATTCCGTGACCGGCAGGCCCCAGCCCTCATAGAGGCTGGGGTAGAGGGTGAAGCGGCAGGTCCGGTACAGATGGTCCAGCCCGGCGTCCGGCACGCCCGACAGGATGAGCACGTGTCGGGCCAGCGCGGGATCGGACCGCAGGCGGGCGAACACGGCGTCGTTCAGCCAGCCCTTGCCGCCGACGCAGACCAGCTTCGGCGTCCTCGAAGGGCCGTGGGCCGCCAGCATACGCTGGAGGGCGGCCAGCGCCTCGACGTGGTTCTTTCGCGACTCGATCGTGGACACGAACAGCATGAAGCCGCCGGGCGTCAGGCCGTGCCGCTCAAGAACCGAATCTCCCCCCTCCTGACCCGGCTTGCGGAAGTCGGCGTCCAGCCGGACGGCGCGCACCCGATCGGGCGGGACCTCCACGCCCAGCCGGCGGGCCACGGCCAGCAGGTCGGCGCGCGAGGCTTCGGAATTGGTCAGGAAGGCGTCGGCATGGGCGAAGACGCCCAGCGCCCAGCTGACGAAATCCCGCACCAGCGGCTGGACGCAGTGCTCGGGCGCCATCACCGGGATCATGTCGTGGACGAAGGGCACGTAGCGCACGCCGAACCGGCGCTGGGCCTCGCGGACCTTGAGGAAGTAGTTCTGCAGCCACCAGGAGGTGCCGAGGTTGATCAGCCAGGCGCCCGTCGGGAAGTCCAGCGCGGGCGCGAGGGCCAGCTCGGTGCGCAAAGCCGCGAGCCGCATGCGCCAGCCGGGTTCGGTCAGGTCGCCGCCGCCGAGAGCGGCCTCGGCGATGTCCAGGAACATGTCCGGCGGGACCCCGACCCAGTCGTCGCGGGTTTCGTCGAAGGCGCAGACCCGGGTACGCGGCTCCGTGCGCCGGTCGTTCAGCAGCGCGGACAGGACCTCGATCTGCACCCTCTGGATGCCCGTGGGCAGGCGCGAATGGGCGAAGTAGCCGATCAGGTCCGATACGTCGAAGACGGCGATCGGTCCCTCGGCCCGGGACGGCGCCAAACGGGGCAGGGCCTCCAGCCCGGCCCGAACCGCCTCGACGGCGTCGCGGGGGGCGTCGTCGCCGAGGGCGTCGAGCGCTTCCTGAAACGCGCCGGACAGGGCCGCGGCGTCGGCCGAGAACAGCCGCGTTCGCCGCGACGGTGGACGGACGGCCCGGGCGGCCTCGCGCCGCAGGTCGTCCGGCACGACCGCGCCGCGCGCCAGCGCCCCTCTCAGACCCCCGACGGCGTCCGACAGCGACCGGTCCAGTGACGCGGCCCGGGCATAGGCTTCGGCCGCCTCGTCGATCCGGTCCTGAAGCGACATCAGGTGCCCCAGCTGCATCCAGCTGTCGCCCACGGTGGGGCGGAGGGCGAGCGCCCGCCGATAGGCCGATTCCGCCGCGTCGCGGCGTCCGGATTCCTTCAGGGCATGGCCCTGCTGCACCCAGAGGTCGTCGCGCGTCGGGTCGAGCTCGAGGGCCTCGGCGTAGAGCCGGGCGGCGCGCGTCCAGTCCCGCGCGTCGCGGGCCGCGTCGGCGGCGGCGACGCGTTCGGCCAGCGCCTCGCTCACGCCGCCCTCAGCCAGGCGTAGACGTCCAGCGCCTCGCCCACGTCCTCGAACACCCGGCCCTTGCCGCCCTCGATCACCAGGGCGCGGTCGCAGTGGTCGCGGATGAGCCGGTCGTCGTGGGAGGCCATGACGAAGGCGCGGTCGGCGCGGCGATCGAACAGCTCCACACGGCACTTTTCCTGGAAGCGGGCGTCGCCGACGGCCACGACCTCGTCGATCAGGTAGCAGTCGAACTCGACCGCCAGCGACAGGCCGAAGGCGAGGCGGGCGCGCATGCCGTCGGACCAATGCTTGACCGGCCGCTTCATGGCCTCGGCGCCCAGTTCGGCGAAGTCCTCGACGCGCTCCAGCGTCCGCTCGAAGGGCCGGTCGTAGAGGCGCGACAGGAAGCGGACGTTGTCCAGCCCGGAAAGGCTGCCCTGGAAGCCCCCGCCGAAGCCGATCGGCCATGACGGGCGCATGCGCCAGGCGACCGTGCCGCGCGTGGGCGTCCAGGCGCCGCCGAGGATGCGGATCAGGGTCGACTTGCCCTGGCCGTTGCGTCCGAGGACCGCGAGCCGTCCCGCGCGGGCCAGGTCGAAGTCGAGGTCGGCGAACACCGGACGCGCCGCCCTGGGCCAAGCCTTGGCGAGGCCGCGCACGGTCAGTCCGGGCGGGGCGCCGAGGGCCCTCATGCCGTCTGCCTGTGCTCGCGCAGGCCCAGCACCAGCAGCCGGCCGACGCCCCAGATCAGCAGGCTGGACAACAGGACGATCAGGATGGAGCGCCAGCGCCGGGGCCGGGTCGCCTCGTCCGCGGCCAGGGGTCCGGCGACGCGTTCCAGATACAGCGACTGACGCCGCGCCTCCTGTCGGGCCTCGACGAGGGCAGTGGTCGCCTCCGCCAGCTGGCGATCGGCGAACTGACGTTCCAGCACGAGGTCCTCATAGGCCGAGACCTGGGGCGCCAGACTGTCGGCGGCGCCCGCGATCTTGGCCCGCTCGGCGGCGATCTGGCGTTCCAGAGCCCGGATGCGCCCGTCGAGGCTGGGCAGTTGCGGGCTCTGCGGCGCCTCGGCGGCCAGCTGGGCGCGGTCGGCCCTGAGCGTGGCCAGCTGGGTGGTCAGCGCCACGATCACCTGGCCACCCGCCTCGGCCGCGCCCTGCGGGTCGATGAAGCGCTGGCGGTTGCGGAAGCCGGTCAGGCGCGAGGACGCCAGCGCCAGCCGCGCCTCGGCCTCGTCGACCGCGCGGGTGGCCTCGGCCACCGCGTCGGCGGCGGCGCGCTCGTTGAGCCGGTTGACCAGGCGCTCGCCGCCCTGAAGCAGGCTCTCGGCCAGACGCCGCGCGTCCTCCGGCCGATAGGCCTCGACGCGCAGGACGCTGATGCCCGTGGTGGAGTCGTAGCCGACGGTGACGAAGCGGCGGTACGCCCGGTGAAGGCCCTCCACCGAACGCCCCTCTCCGAAGCGGGGCCAGCGCGAAAACGGGTCGGCGCCCGGGGCGCCCAGCACCGCCTCCAGCCGCGCGCGGTCGCGCAGCTCGACCACGGCGTCGCGGGAACGCATCCAGTCGTGGACGGCGAAGGCGTCGGTCTGGGCCGGGGCGAGGCCGACGCCCTGCAGGGCGAGACCCATGGAGGACGGCGTGGGCTGCTGTCCCGCCCGGACGATGAAGCGCGCCTCGGACACATAGCGGGGTGACGCGACGAGGAGGAAGTAGACGAGGGCGACCAGCGTCGGCAGCGCGACCACCAGCAGAAAGCCCCACGGCAGGCGGCGGTCGGAGAACGGCAGGCGCGAGCGGCGGCGCGCGGCCTCCATGCGGGGAAAGAGGCCGGTCACAGGGGCGGCGGGGCGTTCGGGATCGCTCATGGGGTCCGCCATCGGGGCCGCGCCCTACTCCGTTTCGAGCCGGTCACGGGCGCCGGCGGTCAGGGCCAGACCCAGAAGGATCAGGATCCCGCTCCAGACCGAGGCATAGACGGGATTCCAGTGGGTTTCCACGAATTCGCCGAAGACGCCGGCACGCAGCATCTCGACCGCGTGCGGCAGGGGAATCCACAGCACCGCCTCCTGAACGGCGGGCGGCAGCCAGGACACCATGAAGAAGGCCCCCGAGATCGGGATCATGGCGTAGGTCAGCAGCGGCACGATCCGCTCCATGACGGCATATCTCTGGGCCAGGCCGGCGAAGATCAGGGCCAGGCCGAAGCCCATGAGACCGAGCAGGCCCCATCCGCCGTACATCAGCGTCCAGTCCTGCGGCGGCCCGACCTGGCCGAGGGCCGCCAGCAGGACGTAGACGGCGGCGAATGCGGCGGTGGCGCCGAGGAACTCCAGCAGATTGCGCGCGAGATAGAGATGCAGCACGGCCACCCCGCGGTGCATGAGCAGGCCCTGGTTGGCCGAGAGGGCGTTCAGGCTCCAGCCGATCTGATGCCGGAGCAGCAGCAGGGCCATGTAGCCGGTCATGACCATGGGCCCGAGCCGGACGCCGTGCTCGTACTCCGGCCGGATCAGCGCCCACAGGCCCAGCACGCCGAGGCAGAAGAGCAGCGGCTCGCCGACCAGCCACAGGAAGCCGAGGCCGTCCCGGCCGAAGCGGGTGATGAGCTCGCGCATCATCAGGGCGCCGACGACGCGGGAATGGGACTGCAGGGCGCGGACGGAACTCACGCCGGCACGATGCGGGGCCGGGGCGGGGCGCGCAAGCCGCCGTTGACGCCGGCCCGCGCGGTGGGCACCTCTGGACGATGAGCGACGGGACCATCGCGATCATTCCGGCCCGGGCGGGGTCGACGCGGCTGCCGGGCAAGAACGTGCGGCCGATGGCCGGCCGGCCGATGATCGCCTGGACGCTGGACGCGGCCCTCGGCGCCGCGACCCTGGACCGGACCGTGGTCTCGACCGACGATCCCGCGGTGGCGGAGGTCGCCGCCGGGATGGGCCTGGCCCCGCCCTTCCTGCGCCCGGCGGAGCTCAGCGGCCCCGACGCCTCGGTGATCGACGCCGTGGACCATGCGCTGCGTACGGTGGGCGGGGACTGGGATCTGGTCGTGCTGCTGCAGCCGACCTCGCCCCTGCGCACGGCGGCGGACGTCGATCGCGTGGTGCGGGCCTGTCGGGACGCCGGCGCGCCGGCCGCGATCGCCACCTCGCCCTTGCCGAAGCCGCCCGCCTTCTATGGCCGCCTTGCCGACGGTCGGCTGGAGCCGCCCGGGCTCGAGGTCGAAGACGTGCGGATAATCAACGGCGCCGTGTACGTGGGCCGACCCGCCGCCGTGATCGCCGCCGGGACCTTCCGGGTTCCCGGTTGTCTGGCCGTGGACCTGCCCGCCGATCGCGCCTGGGACGTCGACACCGCCGAGGAGTTCGCGGCGTGCGAATCCCTTCTGTTCGCCCGTCTGGGGTGAGCGTGACCCCGGAACCACGGTCTTCCGCCTAAACCGAAGCGGCGCCGTTCTGGCTCGACCGTGGCCGTCGGCGCTGGTATGCAACTTGTGAGGCGGCGTGTCCGCCGCACATATCGTGAACAGGGCTGAGGGATTTCCGATGCGTCTCAAGGGTATTTATCTGGCGTCCGGCGCCGCCGCCGCCATGGCGCTGTCGGCCGGCGCGGCTTCGGCGGATCCGCTGGGCTGGTACGGCGCGATCGACGCGGGCTGGCACAAGGCCGACGCGTCGGCGTGGGACTTCGACGGCACGGGCTCGGAATATGAGTTCGAGCTGGCCGAGGACTGGGCGGCGTTCGGCCGTCTGGGCTACCGCTTCGACCAGAACTGGCGCGTGGAGCTGGAAGGCGGCTATCGCGGCGCCGACATCGAGACGGTCGACAAGCTGGGCGGCGGTCTGCCGACCGGCATCTGCCAGCCGAGCCCGGCCGGCGCCTGCGAGGGCCCGGACGGCACGATCGACGCGGCCACGCTGATGGTCAACGTGATCTACGACTTCGGCGACGACAGCTGGGGCATCCGTCCGTTCGTGGGTCTGGGCGCCGGCGTGGCGCGGATCAACACGGACTTCATCGGCACCCAGGAAGGCCAGCGCGGCTTCACCATCGCGGCCGACGACTCCTCCGCCAAGCTGGCGGCGCAGGCCCTGGCCGGCGTGTCGATGGCTCTGGGCGAGCGTCTCGACCTGGACCTGACCTACCGCTACCTGATGACCGACTTCGAGTTCGACTCGATCGCCTCGGGTCCGGTGAACTTCGGCAACTTCGAGGGCCCGTATGAGGACCACTCGCTGACCCTGGGCCTGCGCTGGGCCTTCGGCGCCGAGCCGGTCGTCGTGCCGCCGCCGCTGCCGCCGGTCGTTCCGCCGCCGCCGGTCGTGCGTCCGCCGGCCCCGGTGCCGCCGACCCCGCCGCAGCCGCCGCGTCCGGCCCCCCGCCAGTTCGTGGTCTACTTCGAGTGGGATTCGACCGCCCTGTCGGCCGACGCCAACAACGTGATCGCCCAGGCCGCCCAGTACGCCGCCTCGGGTCGTCCGACCTCGATCCTGGTCGTCGGTCACGCCGACACCTCGGGCTCGGCCCAGTACAACGAAGGCCTCGCCATGCGCCGCTCGCGCACCGTGGCCGACGCCCTGGTCGCCCGCGGCGTCAACTCCGGCGTCCTGCGCGTCGACGGCCGCGGCGAGCGCGAGCTGGCCCGTCCGACCGCCGACGGCGTCCGCGAGCCGCTGAACCGCCGCGCCACCATCGACATCAACTTCTGAGCCCCAAGCACGGAAGCCACGTCGAAAGACTGAAGCAGGGGCCCGCCGGATCACTCCGGCGGGCCCTTCGCCGTTTCGGATGATGCGTCGCCCGGGGCGCCGGAAGGCGAGCGCCGGTCAGGCCTGAAGCCGGCCCCGCTCCCGCAGGGCGGCGACCACCCGGTCCGCCGCCTCTTCCGGCGTCTCCGCGTCGGCCCGGAGATGCAGCTCCGGCGCCTCCGGCCGCTCATAGGGGCTGTCGAGGCCCGTGAAGTTCGCCAGCTGGCCCGCGCGGGCCTTTCGATACAGGCCCTTGACGTCGCGCGCCTCGGCCACGGCAAGCGGCACGTCGACGAACACTTCCAGGAACCGACCCTCGCCCATCAGTTCGCGCGCCATGCGGCGCTCGGAGGCGAAGGGGGAGATCAGGGAGACCAGAACGATCAGGCCGGCGTCGGCCATGAGCCGCGCCGCCTCGGCCGCGCGACGGATGTTCTCGACCCGGTCCGCGTCGGTGAAGCCCAGGTCGCGCGTGAGGCCATGGCGCAGATTGTCGCCGTCGATCAGATAGGTGTGTCGCCCCATGTCATGCAGGCGCCGTTCAACGGCGTCGGCGATGGTGGACTTTCCGGCCCCGGACAGGCCGGTGAACCAGAGCACGGTCGGCTTCTGGCCCTTGGCCGCCGCGCGCGCGGCGGCGTCGACCGTCAGGGCCTGCCGGTGGACGTTGTGCGCCCGCCGCAGGGCGAAGCGGATCATTCCCGCGCCGACCGTGTTCAGGCTGGCGCGGTCGATCAGGATGAATCCGCCGAGCGTCCGGTCCTCGGCATAGGGGGCGAAGGCGATCTCGGCGCCGAGCGAGAGGTTGCAGACGCCGACGTCGTTGAGCTCCAGCGTCTTGGCCGCCAGGGGCACCAGGTCCTCGACCGAGACCCGGCGGCGGATCTCGGTGACCTGGGCCGGGACGGTGCGCGCGCCGATCTTGAGGTCGTAGACGCGCCCGGGCAGCAGCGGATCGTCGCCCATCCAGACCAGATCGACCTCGAACTGGTCGGCCGTCTCCAGCGGCGCGTCGGCGGCGACGAGGACGTCTCCGCGCGCCACGTCCACGGGACGATCCAGCACGACGGAACAGGTCAGACCGGCCTCGCCGGCCTCCACGACCCCGTTTGAACCCACGACCTGGAGCGCCGCCGCGGTCCTGCCGGACGGCTGGACCCGCAAAAGATCGCCCGCCCTGATCCGGCCGGAGGCCACCTTTCCGGCATAGGCCCGGTCGACGCCGTCGCGACGGACCCATTGCACGGGCATGCGGAAGGGTCCGCCCGTCGCCGAGGCGACCGGTGCGGCCTCCAGCCGGTCCAGAAGGGTCGCCCGTTCTACCCATGCCGCCGCGGCGGGGCGCGCCACGTTCTCCCCCGTCAGGCCCGAGACCGGGACGACCTGGACGGCCTTGAGCTCCAGCGCCGACGCGAAGGCCAGCGCGTCCTGCACCAGCTCCTCGAACCGCTCAGGGTCCCAGCCCATCGCGTCCATCTTGGTGACCACGAAGACGACCGTGGGCACGCGCGTCAGGGCGGCGATCAGGGCGTGGCGGCGGGTCTGTGCGGTCATGCCCCGAACGGCGTCGATCAGGACCAGGGCCACGTCGGCCTGGCTGGCCCCCGTCACCATGTTGCGCGTGTACTGCTCGTGGCCCGGAGCGTCGATCAGGTGGAAGTCGCGGCCGGGCGTGGACAGGTAGCGGTGGGCCACGTCGATGGTGATGCCCTGCTCCTTTTCCGCCATCAGCCCGTCGACCAGAGAGGCGAAGTCGAGCGCGCCGTCGGGGCCAGTCGCGGCGGCGGCCACGTCGTCGGGCACGGCGCCGAGGTCGTGCATCAGTCGGCCCATCAGGGTCGACTTGCCGTCGTCGACGGAGCCGCAGGTCAGGACGCGAAGGCGATCGCCGGGCGCGCGGGCCATCAGAAATAACCCTCCTGCTTCTTGCGCTCCATGGACCCCGGGCGGTCCTTGTCGATCAGGCGGCCGGCGCGTTCGGAGGTGCGGGCGGCCCGGGCCTCGGCGGCGACGGCCTCAAGCGTGTCGGCGTCGCTCTCGACCGCGGCGGTCAGGGGCCAGCAGCCCAGGGTGCGGAAGCGGACGCGACGCAGGACCGGCGTCTCGCCGGGCAGGAAGCGCATGCGGTCGTCGTCCACCATCAGCAGCTTGCCGTCGCGGACCACCGTGGGTCGGTCCGCCGCGAGATAGAGCGGCGCCACCGGGATGTCCTCGGCCAGGACGTAGTCCCAGACGTCGGCTTCGGTCCAGTTGGACAGGGGGAAGACGCGCAACGTCTCGCCCGGTTTGAGGCGGGCGTTGTAGAGGTCCCAGAGCTCCGGCCGCTGGCGACGCGGATCCCAGCCGTGACCCGGCGTGCGGACCGAGAAGACGCGTTCCTTGGCGCGGCTGGCGTCCTCATCCCTGCGGGCGCCGCCGAAGGCCGCGTCGAAGCCGCCGGCGTCCAGCGCCTGCTTCAGCCCCTGCGTCTTCCACAGGTCCGTGTGCGCCGACGAGCCGTGGTCGAAGGGGTTGACGCCCTTAGCCTCCGCCTCCGGATTGCGGTGGACGATCAGGTCGAGGTCCGGATCGGCCGCCACCCGGTCCCGGAGCGCATACATGTCCCGGAACTTCCAAGTCGTGTCGACGTGCAGCAGGGGGAACGGCAGGGGGCCGGGCCCGAAGGCCTTCCTGGCCAGATGGAGCAGGACGGCGGAGTCCTTGCCGATCGAATAGAGCAGGACGGGCCGCGCGCATTCGGCCGCCGTCTCGCGCAGGATGTGCAGGCTTTCGGCCTCGAGCGCCCGCAGCAGGGGCGACAGGGCGCGCGCGGGCGTCGTCATGGGGTCTGGGTGGCATTCCCCGGGTCGCGCGGCAAGGGGGCGCGCTCAGTGGGAGGTCAGGACGACCTGCGGCTGGGCCTGGACCTGGCGGCCGTCGCGGACGGCGGAGCCGATCTGGATGACCAGGGTGGCGGCGACCAAGGCGCTGATCACGGCGACCAGCGTCAGCCGCGCGCCCTCGATCCAGCCCCTGTCGTCCCCATTCACGCGAAAAGACTCCCGACTCCACGCCCGTCACGTGCAGACAGCACGGGCCGGCGCGAGCCGCAAGCGTGACATGACGCCGATCGACGAAAAACCGGCCGGAGCGGAGCCCCGGCCGGTCGGATCGTGTCGATCGCCGTCGGATCAGCCGGTGAAGGGCCGGATCATGATCTCGACGCGGCGGTTCTGGGCCTTGCCCTCGGCCGTCGCGTTCGAGGCGATCGGCTGGCTCTCACCGCGGCCCTCGACGTACATGCGCGCCGGCAGAACGCCGCGGTCGATCAGGTAGCGAGCCACGTTCGAGGCCCGGCGCTGCGACAGGTCGAGGTTGTAGGCGTCCGCGCCGTCGGAGTCGGCGTGACCGATGATGTCGATGGTCGAGCGGTCGTATTGCTGCAGCACGCCGGCCACGTCGTCGAGCACGGCGTAGAAGTTGCGGTTCACGGCGTCCTGGTTGGTGCCGAAGGTCACGTCCGAAGGCATGCGCAGGACCAGGACGTCGCCCTGACGGACGACGCCGACGCCGGTGCCCGACAGCTCCTCGCGCATGGCCTGTTCCTGGCGGTCCATGTACTGGCCGACGGCCGCGCCGGCCAGGGCCCCGACGCCCGCGCCGATAAGGGCGTTCTTGCGGCCCTGCTCGCTGTTTGAGGTGTTGGTCAGATAGCCGACCAGAGCGCCGCCGACGGCGCCGACGATCGCGCCGGTGCCGGTGTTGTTGCGGTTCGGGGTCGAGCTGTACGGATCGGTCGTGGTGCAGGCCGCGGCCCCGAGGGCCAGGACGCAGACGCCGGTGAGGAAGATCTTGGAGCGCATGGAAGGCACGCCTTTCGTGGTTGAGCCGGTATGGCCGCTGAACGTCCCCTTATGGTGAAGGTTCCCCTGTATCCAGGATGAACGCCGCGCGGGGGGAATGCGACAGCCGGACGTTTGCGGGTCGGGGCGAGGGGGCGTAGGACGTCCGCGACCTTTTCGCTTCCAGGATCCGTGCCCGTGCCCGACTCCGCCAGCCCCGCCCCCGGCATCCGCCCCGTTTCCATGACCGGCTACGACGCCGACTTCGACGCCTTCGCCCGCGATCTGGGCGCCTCGTTCGAGCGCTACGGGTTCGCCGTGATCTCCGATCACGGGCTGGACGCCGACCTGATCGAGGCCGCGGTGGCGGACGCCAAGGCCTTCTTCGCCCTGCCCGAGGACCTGAAGCGCCAGTATCACCGCCCCGGCACCGGCGGCGCGCGCGGTCTGACGCCGTTCGGGGTCGAGGCGGCCAAGGACGCCAAGGCGGCCGACCTGAAGGAGTTCTGGCACACCGGCCGCGAGCTGCCGGAAGGCCACGCCTACACCGCCACCATGCCGCAGAACCTGTGGCCGACCGAGGTCGCGGGCTTCCGCGAGCACGTCTACGGCATGTACGAGGCGCTGGACGCTCTGGGGCGCAGGCTGCTGCGCGCCATCGCGCGGCATCTGGGGCTGGCGGACGACTATTTCGACGACAAGGTCCAGCTGGGGAACTCGGTCCTGCGGCTGCTGCATTATCCGCCGGTGCCGGCCGACGCGCCGGGCGTGCGGGCGGGGGCGCACGAGGACATCAACGTCATCACCCTGCTGCTGGGCGCGGAGGAGGCCGGCCTGCAGCTGAAGGAGAAGGACGGCAGCTGGCTGGACGTCGCCCCGCCGCCGGGCGCGCTGGTGGTCAACATCGGCGACATGCTGCAGCGCCTGACCAACCACGTCCTGCCGTCGACCACCCACCGGGTGGTCAATCCCGCGCCCGAGCGGCGCGGCTTCGCGCGCTATTCCACGCCCTTCTTCCTCCACTTCAATCCGGACTTCCGGATCGAGACCCTGCCGTCGACGATCACGGCGGACAATCCCGACCGCTATGCCGGCAAGGCGATCACGGCCGACGACTATCTGGCCGAGCGCCTGCGCGAGATCCGGCTGCTCTGACGCCTACTTCGAGATCCGCAGCCGGGTGATGTCCCGGCCGATGGCGGCGAAGGCGTCGGACAGGGCGGTGCCGGACGTCGGCATGTAGACGTGGCGGCTGGAGGTGGCGCAGTCGTTGACCATGGTCCGCGCGCGCTCGTCGTCCACGACCTGGAAGCCGACCGTGTAGACCACGATCCCCGCCTGCTTCATCGCCGTGCACAGGGCCAGCGTCTGGTCGAACGGGTGACCGTTCGGGGCGTCGCAGTTGATGTGCTTCGTCGTGTCGCCGGAGCCCGAGGTCGAATTGCGGGCGATCACGCCCTTGCAGTATCCGCTGTTGTACTCGCCGTCGGTCATGATCACGACGGCCTTCAGCGTGCGGGTCGGATCGTAGCTGCCGCCCGCGGACGAGCCGAACAGGCCGCCGAAGTTCGGCGAAAGCGCGTACCAGCCCCACGCGACCCCGATGTGCCCCCCGGTCGATCCCGAGGCGGTCAGGCCGTCGATCGAGGTCTTGATCGCGGATTTGTTGCTGGAGAGCGGGCGAAGGGTGTTCGTCAGGCAGGGATTGGACGAGCTGGGGTAGTTTCGTCCCACCTTGTGCAGGGTCGGCGAGGCGTCGGTCCAGGCGTTGGTTCCGGTCCGTTCGGTGACGCAGGTCGAGATCTTCTGGGTGACCAGGTCGTCGTAGCGGTTCTCGAAGGCGAAGTAGGTGCAGCCTTCCTGGGCGCACCAGGCCTTGCCGCCCGAAGTGTAGGGGTTGAGGCTCGACGACGCCTGCATGTCGATGGTGAAGGTGTTGGTGGTGACGTTGCCGACGAGGAATGTGTCGCCGTTCAGTTCGGTCATGCCGCCCACGTCGGTGAAGTAGACGTAGTCGTTGTTCGACAGCCCGTGGTTGGCCGAAGTGATGACCACCGAGCAGTCGCTGGTCTGGCACTTCTGGATCTTGCCGCCGCTGGAATAGGAATTGTAGTCGCGACCATCGACGCGACTGCCGTTGCGGTACAACTCGAACGTGTTCGACGTCCGGTTGGTGACGGTATACGCCTTCTTGTTCAGCTGGGTCATGCCGCTGACGCCGGTGATCCACACCACGTCGCCGTTCTGGAAGCCGTGGTTGCTGGAGGTGATGACCACCGGCCGGGCCTTGGTCGCCCCGCTGATGTCCTTCACCGGACCGGTGGTCCAGGTGGCGTTGGTGACGTTCGTCGAGCCCCTGATGTCGCCGCGCGCGGACGCGGCATAGGAATCGACGTTCACGGCCATGGAATAGGGGACCACGGCCACCTTGGAATACCAGGGGGTCTGCTGGTCCTGGACGACGATGTCGACCAGCTCCTTGGCCGCGGCGCGCAGGTCGATGATGCGCTGGCCGGCCATCGAGCCGGTGGTGTCCAGCACAAGGGCGACCTCGACGTTGCGGGCCGAGCGGTTGACCTCGGAGTGGGCGCCCACCGGAAGGTAGTCGTCCATGAACTGGCCGTAGGGCGGCAGGAAGATGTTCGCGACCAGGGTCTTCACGTTGGCGCGCGCGTCGGCGACGACGATCTTCTCGTCGGTCAGGCGGAAGGTCGTGCCGGCGGTCAGGAGGGTGACCTCCGGATAGGCGGCCAGGTTGGCGCGGAGGGCGGCCATGCCGACCCGCTGGATGTCGGCGTCGGCGGTGTAGGTGCTGCGCGCCGCGGCCAGGGCGGCGGCGTCCAGCGCGTCCTGCAGATTGATGCGCACCGTGGAGGCGCGGTGGATGTCCACGCCGCCGAGGGTCATGAGGATCAGCCCGGGCAGGGCGAGGCCGAACAGCATGGCGGCGTTGCCGCGCGCGTCGTCGGCCAGGCGCCGGACGAGGTCGTTCAGCCGGGTCCAGATCTTCTTCACGTGCGTCCGCGCCCCTGACGCGCGGGCGCGGATCGCCCACGGTCATCGGGCTGGAAGATCGCCGGTCGCGGTTAAGGCTTCGACCAACGCCGAGGGTTAACGCCTACCAGCCGCAATCCTTGCCGCGGTTCTGTTCGGTCAGCCAGACGTTCAACGGCGCGAAGTAGTCCGCGACGGCCGTGGCGTCGTTCCCGCGCTCGCCGGTGAAGGCGTACATCGCCTCCTGCCACGGGCGGCTCTGGCCCATCTCCATCATGGCGTTGAAGCGGGCGCCGACCTCCTTGTTGCCGTAGATCGAGCAGCGGTGCAGCGGCCCGGTCCAGCCCGCCTGCTTGCAGGCCGCTCGGTGGAACTGGAACTGGTAGATGTGGGCCAGGAAGTAGCGGGTGTACGGCGTGTTGCCGGGAATGTGGTACTTGGCGCCCGGGTCGAAGGCGTTCGCCGGCCGCGGGCCCGGAGGCGTAAGCCCCTGGTACTTCAGCATGTTGGCGGTCCAGGCGTCATTGTATTCGGCCGGGGTGGTCTCGCCGGAGAAGACGTCCCAGCGCCAACGGTCGACCATCAGGCCGAACGGCAGGAAGGCGATCTTGTCCAGCGCCATCTGCAGCAGGAAGGGGATGTCGCCCTCCGGACCCGGCACGCGGTCCAGCAGGCCGATCTGGTTCAGATAGGTGGGGGTCAGCGCCGACAGGCCGACGAAGTCGCCGATCGCCTCGTGGAAGCCGTCGTTCGCCCCGTTCTTGAAGAGGAACGGCTGGTCCTTGTAGGCGCGCTGATAGACGTTGTGCCCAAGCTCGTGGTGGACGGTGTAGAAGTCGTCGGCGTTGACCTGGGTGCACATCTTGATGCGCACGTCCTCCAGGTTGTCGAGGTCCCAGGCCGAGGCGTGGCAGACCACCTCGCGGCCTTCCGGGCGCGTGATCTGGCTGCGCTCCCAGAACGTGTCCGGCAGGGGCGCGAGGCCGAGAGAGGTGTAGAAGCCCTCGCCCGTGCGGACCATCTTCTCGGCGTCGTAGCCCTTGGCTTCCAGCAGGGAGGTCATGTCGTAGCCGGCCTCGCCGCCCGACTTCGGCGCGACGACGTCGTAGATGTTGCCCCACTGCTGCGACCACATGTTGCCCAGCAGATCGGCCCGGATCGGGCCGGTGTCCGGCTGGACGGCGTCGCCGTATTTCTCGTGCAGGCGGCTGCGGACGTAGCAGTGAAGGTTCTCGTAGAAGGGCTTCACCTGGTTCCAGAGACGGTCGGTTTCGGCGGCGAACGCGTCGGCCTCCATGTCGTAGCCTGACCGCCACAGGGCGCCGACGTCGGCATAGCCCAGATCGCGGGCGCCCTCGTTGGCGATCGTGACCATGTTGGCATAGTCGTCCTTCATCTGCGGAGAGACGGTGCGCCAGCCCTCGTAGAGGGCTTTCGTCTCGGCCGGATTCCGGCTCTCGGCCATCAGGATCGACGCTTCGTCCAGCGTGATCTGCCTGCCCTGGTAGTCGAACTTGCCGGTGGCGTAGGTCGAATCGAGGCGCGTGGTGATGTCCGACAGCTGGCCGGCGGCGCCGGGCCGGTTCGGGGCGGGCAGGACGATGCCGAGGCGCAGCAGATCCAGCTTGCGCGCCACGTCGGGCGCCAGACCCGGAACGTCCTTGAACTTCGCCGCCTCGTTGGCCAGCGACACCTGCAGTTCCGTGTACTGGGCGTTGGCGCGGCTCTCCAGCCACATGGTGTCGTAGGTGATGTAGGTCGCGCGGGTCCACTGGGTGCGGGCCACGAACTCGCTGAGCTCGGCGAGGCGCGTCTCGGCGTCGGCCACGAAGTCGGCGGCGCCCTGGGCGGAGATCGGCCACCGCGTCGCCGCGTCGGCCGAGGCCGCAGGCGCCGAGTCCGTCGTCGCGGCCGGGCGATCCATGCCCATGGCGGCGCAGCCGGCCAGCAGGGCGCCCGAGGCGATCAGGGCGGCGGAGTTCAGAAGGGTGCGTTTCACGAGGCGTCTCCCATGGGCGCGCGGCTGACCCGCGTCGTTTCGGCGGGCAAGGGAGGACAGCGGAGCCGTGGCGTCAAGCTTGGCGGGTCAGTCCAGCACGCATCCCGCAAGCCCCTCGTTCCGGACCGTGCCCATGGCGGCCTGGATGCGCGAGGCGCGCCTCCGGACGTAGGGGCCCGGCGAGGCCGCCTGATAGCGACGCGGGCTGGGCAGGATCGCGGCGAGGCGGGCCGCCTCGCGGGGCGTCAGGTCGGCCGCGGACTTGCCGAACCACTTCTGCGACGCCGCCTCGGCGCCGTAGACGCCCGGCGCCCATTCGGCGACGTTCAGATAGACCTCAACGATGCGCCGCTTGGACCAGAAAGCCTCTATCAGGACCGTGTATCCGGCTTCCATACCCTTGCGCAGCCAGTTGCGGCCGGACCAGAGGAAGACGTTCTTGGCCGTCTGCTGGCTGATGGTCGAACCGCCGCGCACGCGCCGCCCACGGGCGTTGGACTCGAGCGCTTTTTCGATGGCCTTCATGTCGAAGCCCCGGTGGGAACAGAAGGTCGCGTCCTCGGCCGCGATGACGGCCTCGACCAGCCGGGGCGAGATGTCGTTCAGGCCGCGCCAGCGATAGTCGGCCTTCTTCCCCTTCAGGCCCTGCTCGACCATCAGGAAGGTGGTCAGCGGCGGCACCACGCCGTGGATGGCCACGCCGCCGACCGGCAGCAGCACCAGCACCAGAATGAAGAGGCCGACGGCGCCGAGGCAGCCGAGGCGACGGGGCGCGCTCATGCCTCCATGATGGTCAAGCTTGCGTGCGGATCAAGCGATCTCGCTCACGCCGGCGCTGCCGTCTTCGTCGGCCCAGGCCACCCTCGTGGCGTCCGGGCTCAGCGACAGCGCAGCGATGGGGGCGCCCTTGTCGGCGCGCACGAAGTTCAGGCCCTGGGCAGCCGGGTCGGCGGTCCAGACGCGTCCGTCGTTGAGGCCGGCGGCCAAGATGCCTTTGGACGGACGGGCGGCGACGAGCGTCACGAGCGCGTTCTGGTCGAAGCCGATCTCGGTCGCCTCCTTGCCCATGGGGCCGTCCGAACCGACGAAGGGCCAGAGCACCGCGCCCTGCGCCCCCGCGGTCGCCATCATCCGGCCGTTCGACAGGAAGGCGAAGGACCGCACCTTGGAAGGATAGCCGCCCATGCGCAGGTTCTTCTGATCCCTGATGCGCCAGCCGTGCAGCTGGGCGTCCTGCATGGCGGTGACGACGAAGGCGCCGTCGGGGGACCAGCCGACGGCGGTGTGGGAGCCGGCCCACTTCATGAAGGTCGGCTTCTGGTCGGCGATCCGGGCGAACCACAGGGCCGCCCCGCCGTAGGTCGAGCAGGCGATGCGGCGCCCCTTCGGCTCGAAGGCCACGCTCGAGACCGTTCGCTCATGCTCGAAGTCGCGGCGGAAGGCGGGATCCCTCGCGTCGATCACCGACAGCGTCTTGCCGTGGGAGAAGGCGATCAGGCCGCTTTCGGTCGAGGCGTCGATCGCGTCGATCCACTTGCCCCGCGCGTCGGCCAGAACCACCGCCTCGTCGCGCCGGGTCCAGACCACCTTGCCGTCGTCGCCGCCGGTGACCACGCCGTCGCCGGACGGATGGACCGCCGCGCACAGAACGGCGCCGTCGTGGGCGTCGGTGCGCTCCCCGCCCTCGAACCGGATCGAGCCGTCGCCCAGGGCGAACACCCCGCCTGAACGGTCGAACAGGGCGGCGGTGGGCTGGGCGTCGAAGGTCAGCTGCATGGGCGCGGTTTAGGGCGCCGGGGGCGGGTCGTCGACCGGCTCACCCGTGCTCGCGCATCACCGAGGCCCACAGCTTCTCGATCTCGCCCAATCCGTCCTCAAAGGCCTGGCGCTCGGCGCGAAGGCGGGCTTCCTCGATGGCGTTGTCGGTGCCCCAGACGTTGGTGCGCTGGTCCTGCATCGCCGTGGTCTCGCCCGTGCCGTAGATGAAGCCCGTCCTCACGTCGACGATCATGAAAGCGCAGGTCGCGGTGACGACGGCCTTCTTCGACGGCAGGAAGCCCAGCGCGATGGTCTGGAGCGGGCCCAGCTCGGCGCTCTCGGTGCGGAAGCGCGTGTCGATGGTGTAGATCAGCACCACGTCGGCGCGCAGCTGGGCGGCCGAGGCGCGCAGGTCGGCGACGCTGCCAAGGTGCGCCGGGACCAGCAGGCGGCTGACGGGGGCGACGGCCGTGATCCCGGGCATGCGCCCGAGGCGCTGGAAACTCTCGTCCGTCTCGATGTCGCGCGTGGTGACGACGCTGAAGGCGCCCTCGCCCACCCCGACGCTGGATCGGCTGACGTAGCCGGGAGCGGCGACGCGGACGATCGCCATGCGCGACGGGAAGACGGCGGCGGGTTCGCGCGCCATCGCCTCGGCCACGTCGGCTCCGATGATGGAGCCCAGAGCCACCCCGGCGCCGGGCGTGGTGTAGGTGGAGCAGGCGGCCAGCAGGCCGGCGGCCAGGGCGATAAGGGCAAGGCGCTTCATTCGGTTCGGTCCTCCCGGGCGTGAAGCTGGGCGGCGAATGCGGGCGCGATTGTGGCCGGACGCGCCCGCGTCAGGAGCCGTCAGGACTCCGCTTGACTCATTTCGATAGTTGGCTAAACATCAAATCATGACCTCGGTGTTCAAGGCCCTGTCCGATCCGACACGCCGCCGCGTGCTGCAGCTGCTGCGCGCGGGGCCGATGAGCGCGGGGGAGATCAGCGACCGGTTCGACGTGTCGAAGCCGACCATGTCGGCGCATTTCGCCGTGCTGAAGGAGGCCGACCTGGTCCACGCGGAAAAGGTGGGGAAGTCCGTGATCTATCACCTGAAGCTGTCGGTGCTCGAGGATGCACTGCTGGGCTTCGTCCATTCGTTCGACGGCGGCGCCGAGGCGCCGGCCGCAAAAGAGGAGCCTGCGAAATGAGCAAGGAAATCACGGGCAGCCTGATCTGGGCGGGCGGCATCATCGGCCTTGCCCTGGCCGCCAACTGGGCGCTGGGGCGCGGGATGATCGACGCGGACACGTCGACGCGGATCGTGTTCGTGGCCATCGGTCTGATGATCGCCTGGTACGGCAACCGCACGCCCAAGAAGTTCGTGCCCGGCGCGCGGGCGCGGGCGGCCAACCGGGTGGCGGGGTGGTCGCTGGCGATCAGCGGCCTGATCTATGCCGCGTCCTTCGCCCTGCTGCCGGTGGATCAGGCGATCCTGATCGGATGCGGCGCCATCGTGCTGGGCATCGCCGTGACGGTCGGCTGGTGCCTGTCGCTGCGGCGTCGCGCGACCGCCTAGGCCGCGCAAGCCTCGAAACCGGCTTTCAGCTCTGCCTCGTTCAGGTCGCGGCCGATGAAGACGGCGCGGGACCAGCGGCGCTCCGCCTCGCCCCACGGTTTCTGCAGGTCGCCTTCCAGGATCATGTGCACCGCCTGAAAGACCAGGCGGCGGTCCTCGCCCTTCACGTCGATGATTCCCTTGGCGCGCAGGATGTTCTGGCCCTGCTCGCCCAGCAGGCGGTCGAGCCACTGGGTGAACCGCTGGCCGTCGACCGGGCGGTCCAGCGACAGCGCTATGCCCTTGATGTCGTCCTCGTGCGCATGGCCCCGCGGACCGTGGTCGTGGCCGTGATCGTGGTGCTGATGGTGGGCGTGTTCGTGCCCATGATCATGCGAGTGGTCGTGGCCGCAGTGCTCGTCGTGGACGTGGCCCTCGGCGCCGTGGGGCGGGTTCAGGAACTCCGGTCGGACCTCGTTGATGCGCTCCAGGTCGAAGCCGTGCCGGCCCAGAACCTGGTCCAGCGGCACGTTCGCGCGCTCGGCGTGGACGATGGGGGCCAGGGGGTTCAGGCCGCGCAGTCGGGCCTCGACGGCCGCCAGGTCGTCGGCGGAGACGAGGTCGATCTTGTTGAGGATGATCTGGTCCGCGAACGCGACCTGCTCGCGGGCCTCCTTCGAGTCGTCCAGCCGGGCCATGACGTGCTTGGCGTCGACCAGGGCCGTCACGCTGTCCAATTGCGTCCTGGCCTTCACCTCGTCGTCGACGAAGAAGGTCTGGGCGACGGGGCCCGGGTCGGCGAGGCCGGTGGTTTCCACGATGATGGCGTCGAACGCGGGCTTGCCCGGTCGCTGGCGCTTCATCAGGCCGGAGACGACGCGGATCAGGTCGCCGCGCACGGTGCAGCAGACGCAGCCGTTGTTCATCTCGAACACGTCCTCGTCGGCGCCGACGACCAGATCGTTGTCGATGCCGATCTCGCCGAACTCGTTGACGATCACGGCGTAGCGCTTGCCGTGGTCCTCGGTGAGGATGCGGTTCAGCAACGTGGTCTTGCCGGCGCCGAGGTAGCCGGTGAGAACGGTGACGGGGGTCTTTTCCATGGCGGTCATCTAGGGCGCGACAGGGCGCGGCGAAAGGGCGTCAGCAGCCTTCGCAATCGAGGGCGCCGGTCGGCTCCAGCTGGATCGTCACGTGGTCGATGCCGAAGCGGGCGCGGGCCAGGTCGCGAGCCTGGGCCAGGAGCCCGGCAGGATCGGCGTCGTGGACCAGATGGGCGGTGAGGGCCGTCTTCGTGGTCGACAGGCCCCAGACGTGCAGGTCGTGGACGGCGGAGACGCCGGGCAAGTCGCACAGCGCCTGTCGGATCGCCACGACGTCCTTGCCGCGCGGGGCGGCGTCCAGCGCCAGATTGACCGAGTCCTTCAGCAGGCCCCAGGTGCCCCACAGGATGACGGCGACGATGATCAGGCTGACGATCGGGTCGATGACGGCCAGACCGGTCACCAGGATCAGGCCGCCGGCGACGACCACGCCCAGCGAGACGGCGGCGTCGGCCATCATGTGCAGATAGGCGCCGCGGGCGTTGAGGTCGTGCTGCTGGTTCATGAACAGCAGGGCGGTGCCGAAGTTGATGAGGATGCCGACGCCGGCGACGATCATGACGGTGGTCGACTCCACCGAGGCCGGCTCGGCGAAGCGGCGCGCGGCCTCCAGCGCGATGGCGCCGCAGGCGAAGATCAGCAACAGGGCGTTGCCCAGAGCCGCCAGCACGGTTGCCTTGCCGTAGCCGTAGGTCTTGTCGGGCGACCCCGCGCGCCGTGCCAGCCAGGCCGCGCCGCCGGCCATGGCGAGGCCCAGCACGTCCGAGAGATTGTGGCCGGCGTCGGCCATCAGGGCGGTGGAATTGGACAGGAAGCCGGCCGTGAACTCGACTACGACGAAGGCGAGATTGACGACGAGGCCCAAGGCGTAGCGCCAGTCGCCGGTGTCCACCGGGCCATGATGATGGTGGCCGTGATCGTGCCGGTGACCGTGATGGTCGTGCCCGTGGTCGTGTGAATGGGCGGCGTCGTGGGCCATGGGCAAGCCTTAGTGGACGCGGGTCGCAACGAGAAGACCGACGGCGATCAGGGCAAGACCGAGCACGGCGCCCTCGAACCGGGCCCAGCGCTCAAGTCGCAGGATCGAGGCGCCGGCGCGCGCGAGCGCCGTGAACAGACCCATTCCCAGCACGGTGCCCGCGGCGAAAGCGACGGTGAGCGCGGCCAGCGCCGCGACGCCCTGGTCCGCCGAGGACAGATAGAAGGGCAGCAGCACCTCGCCGGGCGAGACGGCCATCATGGCGATCAGGCCCAGGAAGGCGGTGCGGTCCGACACGCCCGGCTCGGGCGTCTGGACGTCCGGTCCGCCGGCCAGCACCGGTCGCCGGACCGCGGCACGGACGAGATAGAACATGCCGAAGGCGAACAGCAGGGCGGCGGAGAGCCAGGGCAGCAGGCCCGCGACCCAGCCCTCAAGCGCCAGTCCGGCCATGGCGATCAGACCGCCCACCAACGCCGTCGACGCGATGTGGGCCAGACCCGCGGCCACCACGGCCGCCATGGTCATGCCCGCGTTCCAGCGCTGGGCGCGGCCCACCAGAACGAAGGGCAGCCAATGGGTCGGCAGAACGGCATGAAGGAAGGCCACGCCGAAGCCGCCGGCGAGCAGGGAGGGCAGCAGGGGATGGGCGGCGGCGTCGACCATGGCCCGGCCTATATAGTGTTACTTTGTAACGCGCGAGAGGCCGACAGAAATTTTCTGCAGGTCAGCGGAAGATCGAACCGTGGCGGCCGGGCTTGTGCCGCCGGGCCAAGGTCTGGTGCACGCTGACCACGCCGCGCTCGAAGCCGCGGGCGAACAGAGCGAAATAGGCCAGCCAGAGCTGGGTGCGGGCCGGTCCGACCAAGGCTTCGGCCTCGGCCTTCCGGGCGTGCAGACGCGCCGACCACTCGCGCAGGGTGCGCTCGAACGACGGGCGCAGGGTCTCGACGTCCAGCACCTCGAACCGGTGGCGGGCCAGGCCGTCGACGGTCATGGCCAGGGTGTCCAGTTCTCCCCCCGGAAAGATGAAGCGGGTGATGGCGCGGGCCGGGCGGCCGGGGGGTCCGGGCCGCACGCCGCCGCGCCGGACGGACGCCTGATGCAGGTACAGCCCCCCCGGCTTCAGCAGGCGGTGCACGGTCTGGAAATGCAGATCGTGATTGCGGAAGCCGAGGTGCTCGAACATCTCGATCTGGCTGACCGCGTCCCAGGTCCCCATCAGGTCGCGGTAGTCCCTCAGCTCCAGCGTGATGCGGTCGGACAGGCCCAGCGCCTCGACGCGATTCCGGGCGAACGACAGCTGGGCCGGCGACAGGGTGACGCCGTGGACCGAGGCGCCGAAGCGCGTGGCGGCATGGATCGCCAGCGCGCCCCAGCCGCAGCCTATGTCCAGCAGCCGGTCCCCCGGCTTGAGGTCCAGCTTGCGACAGATCCGGTCCAGCTTGCGGATCTGGGCGGCGTCCAGATCGTCGGCCTCAGATGAGAAGGCGGCGCTGGAGTAGACGTGCTCCGGATCGAGGAACAGGGCGTAGAAGTCGTTGCCGACGTCGTAGTGGAAGCGGATGAAGTCGGCGTCCGCACGCCCGGCGCGGTCGCGACCCCTGCCCGTCTCCGGATCCGCCGAGGGCGCCGATTCGCGCGGCCGCGACGGGACGAACAAGAGCGGCCACGCCTCGCGCGCCAGCGCCTTCCGGTCCAGCGCCTTGCGGAGGTGCACCAGCCGGCCGTGGTCGATCCGGTCCAGCGCTTCGAGGGGGGAGCCGCCTTCGACCCGCAGTCGCCCCTCGGCCATCAGGCGGAAGGCGGTCTCGGCGCCGGGGGCGAGCAGGATGCGCTTCACCACGTCGGGACCGGCGATCACCACGACCAGATCGTCCCGCGCGCCGGGGATCAGGGGCACGATCTCACCGGTCCAGAGCCGCGCCGACAGATCGGCGCCGAGCGCGGCGCCGAGACGGGCGATCGCCTTGCGGGCGGCGTGTTCTGCGCTCATGCTGAATCCCCGGCCGACAAAACGCCCCGAAAGGCTTCCTGCGGCCCGTTTCGCCTTGACTCAAGGGGGGCGGTCCGCATATGTCGCCGCTCTTCGCCCGCGGGGTCACCCGGCGGGCGCATCCGTTTTTGCGTTACGCTGAGGCTCCAAGATGTACGCGGTGATCAAGACCGGCGGCAAGCAGTACCGGGTTCAACCGGGCGACGTGATCGTGGTCGAGAAGCTCGACGGCGACGCGGGCTCGGACGTGAAGTTCGGAGAAGTCCTGATGCTGGGCGGCGACAAGGGCGTGACCCTGGGCGCTCCGCTGATCGACGGCGCCTTCGTCGGCGCGACGCTGGTCGAAACCCGCAAGGGTGAGAAGGTGAAGATCTTCAAGAAGATCCGCCGCCAGGGCTATCGCCGGACCAAGGGCCATCGCCAGATGGAATCGGTCCTGCGCATCACCGGCATCGAGGGCGCCGGCGAAAAGGCCAAGTGGGACGGCGAGACCTCGCTGATGACCAAGGCCGAGATGAACGCCCGCGCCCGCGGCCTGGCCCCGCGCGTTTCGGAGGAAGCCGCCGCCAAGAAGGCCAAGGCCCCCAAGGCCGCCGCGCCGAAGGCCGAAGCCTCCGCCGAGGAGAAGCCCGCCGCCAAGAAGGCTCCGGCGAAGAAGGCCCCGGCCAAGAAGACCGCCGCCAAGACCGACGAAGCGTAAGACTGAAGACGAGTTAGGACAGACCCATGGCTCACAAGAAATCCGGCGGTTCGTCGCGCAACGGTCGCGACTCCGAGTCGAAGCGCCTCGGCGTGAAGAAGTTCGGCGGCGAGCGCGTCGTGCCGGGCAACATCATCATTCGTCAGCGCGGGACCAAGTGGCACCCGGGCACCAACGTGGGCATGGGCCGCGACCACACGCTGTTCGCCCTCACCGACGGCGCCGTGACGTTCACCACCAAGCGTGGCGGCCGTTGTTACGTGTCGGTGGCCGCTCCGGCCAACGACGTCTCGGCCCAGAAACTGGCCGCCGAATAAGCGATCCCGAAACAGGTTTCCGGATCGCGCAGGCCGAATAGGCCCCGATCCGGACCAGGGAATGTTTTCCGCGGGGAGTCCGGATCACCGGGCTCCCCGTTTTCGTTTCCCCGCCTCTGCCGCCCGAGCCCTGACGCAAGGGGGCGGCACGACCGACGAGGCGACCATGTGCGTGATCGAGAAGACCCCCGTCATCGAGACGCGGCGGCTGGCCCTGCGGGCGCCGGAGGCGCGCGACGCCGCGCGCCTGTCAGAGCTTGCGTCGGATTATGACGTCGCCAGGATGACGCTGCGCATGCCGCATCCCTATCGCGTGGCCGACGGTCTGGCCTTCGTCGAGGCCGTGCAGGCGCAGGATCCGCGCCGTGCCGCGACCTTCGTCATCGACCATGAGGAGGCGGGCCCGGTGGGCGTGATCGGCCTGTTCGAGGACGCCGATCCTGCGCCCGAGGTGGGCTACTGGATCGGGCGGCCGTACTGGGGCCGCGGTCTGGCGACGGAAGCTCTGGAGGGCGCCCTGGTCTGGGCGAAGAAGGCCTGGAGGCGGCGCGCATTGACGGCCGGCCACTTCACGGACAATCCGGCGTCCGGCCGGGTGCTTGAGAAGGCGGGCTTTCTCTACACCGGCGAGGTGCGCAGGGGATTCTCGAAGGCGCGCGGCGACTGGACGGACACGCGCCGGATGGTGTGGCTGGCCTGAGGGTTCAGGCGCCCATGGCCGGCATGAAGACGGCGGCGGCGGCCACGATGCCGCCGATCACCGTCACGGCCACCCCCAGTCCGAAGGCCAGGGCCGTGCGCGCGCGCACCCGCCGCACGCCGCCCGACTTCACCGAGCGCAGATAAACCTGCGGCCGCTTCTGGAAGGCTTCCGAGCCGACGATGTTGTGCTGGGACATGAACGCGCTCCCACGACTGATCCAAGGGGCTCCATGGACCGGGCGCGAAAGGCGTAAAGATGGCGAACGCGGTTAGACTTCAGCCGCACCAGACCAGACGACCGGAATACGCCCGGTAGTAGCCGCTGTAGGGGTCGTAGGAACGATAGTTCCGCCGGCACCAGTCGACGCGGCGCGGGTCGCGGGCGCCGTAGCCGTAACCGTGATCGGAGCCGCCATAGACCAGATCGGGCCGCCCGTAGGCCGCCGGGTAGGCCGTGGCCGGCGCCTGCCATCCGTAGCCGTGGCCGTACTGGCGGCCGTGTCCCCGCCAGCGGTCGTGGCGGCCGTGGCCGTAGCCATAGGACGAGTGATCGTAGCCGTAGCCATAGCGGTCACCGTAACCGTGACCACGGCCCCGATAGTCGTACCGGGCGCCGCCGCGCGGCGTGCGCCAGGCGGCGTCGCAGTCAGTGCGGTTCGCGTCCCAATAGGCGTCGCAGCGGTAGTCGCCGCCCCGGTCCCACTGGCCGGCGGTGTTCCAGCCGGCGATGACCTGGGCATTTGCCGGCATTGGGGTGGCGGAGCCCGCCGCGAGCATGAAGCCGGCGGCGGCGAAGGCGACGGCGAACGACTTCATGGGACGGGCTCCTGGAAGGCCTAGTTGAGGGACACGCTGATCGGGCCGCCGCGGGTCACGACGCGGCGCATCAGCACCATGCGGCCACCGTCGGCGCCCGACACGGGCACGATGAGGAACCAGCTGCCGTCGGGCAGGCCGGCGAAGTCGAAGCGGTTGTCGGAACAGGCGTCCGAGCGGGTGAAGGCGCGGTAGTCGGCGTTCGGATCCGGCACGTTGCGCGCGCGCACGACCTCCTCCGGCACGGCGGCCCGGTCGGTGGAGCCGTAGAGCACGCGGAAGCGCGAGCGCGTGTAGGGCGTGTCCGGCACCAGGCCGACGGACCCCGAGCAGCGGTAGGCCACGCCACCCGGACGATAGTCGACGCGGCCGTCGATCGAGCTGGATCCGGAATGGGTCGACCAGGCGAAGTCCGACGGGTCGAACGAGTCGTCCTCGACGGGGATCGGCAAGCCGGGGCCGCCGGTCGTCGGGGCGCAGGCCGCCGCCGTCAGCGCGGCCGCGGCAACGGCGAGCGTGAAAAGGACGGGCGAGCGGCGGGACATGGCGGAACTCCGGACAGACTTCGGGGACTGCCGACATGAGTCCCAACGCGGTCGCCAAGGTCAAGGTTGCGGCCGGATCGACCGCGCGTCAAAAGGCGGTGAACGACCGGGGGCCGAACCCCGGCGGAAACGCCCCGGGGAGCCCATGCAGGTCACCTTTCAGGACATCCTCGACGCCCGCGACCGCATCGCCGGGCAGGTGGACCGCACGCCGGTGCGGCATTCGCGCAAGCTTTCGGAGCTGACCGGCGCCGAGGTGTGGGTGAAGTTCGACAATCTTCATTACACGGGCAGCTTCAAGGAGCGGGGGGCGCTTAACCGTCTGTCGCTGCTGAGCCCGGACGAACGCAGGCGCGGCGTCGTGGCCGCCAGCGCGGGAAATCACGCCCAGGCGCTGGCCTATCACGGCGCGAGGCTGGGCGTGCCGGTGACGATCGTGATGCCCGAGGGCACGCCCTTCGTGAAGATCGAGGGCACTCGGCGGCACGGGGCCAAGGTCGTGATCAAGGGGCTCGACTTCTCCGGGTCGACCGAGGAGGCGCATCGCCTGCGCGATGAGGAGGGCTTCGTCTTCGTCTCGGCCTTCGACGACGCCGGCATCGTGGCCGGGCAAGGCGTGTGCGGGCTCGAGTTCATGGAGGACGCGCCGGAGCTGGAGGCGCTGGTCATCCCGATCGGGGGCGGTGGGCTGATCGCCGGGTCCTCGGTCGCCGCCAAGGCGTTGAAGCCGGACGTCCGCATCTTCGGCGTGGAGGCGGCGATGTATCCGTCGTTCTCCATGCGGCGTCAGGGCCTGAAACCGAAGTGCGGCGGGCAGACGATCGCCGAGGGCATCGCCATCAAGGCCGTGGGCGACATCCCCTACGCCATCGCCGAGCCGCTGATCGAGGAGGTGCTGGTCTGCGAGGAGGCCGACTTCGAGCGCGGCGTGGCCTTCTTCGCGACGCTGGAGAAGACTGTGGCCGAGGGCGCGGGCGCCGGCGGGCTTGCGGCGCTGCTGGCACATCCGGACAAGTTCCGCGGGATGAAGGTCGGGCTGGTTCTGTGCGGCGGCAACATCGACGCCCGCATGCTGGCCGTGGTGCTGAACCGCGAACTGGTGCGCGAGCGCCGGCTGGTCATGTACCGGATCATCGGCGACGACCGGCCCGGCATGATGTCCCGCATGGCCGGGATCATCGGCGAACTGGGCGGCAACATCATCGAGATCGTCCACGATCGCCTGTCGCTGGACGTGCCTGCCAAGGGCGCGGAATTCGACATCCTGGTGGAAACGCGCGACGGGGCGCATGCCGAGGAGATCGGCGATTCTCTGGTGGAGCATGGCTATGCCCTTCGGCGGTAAGGTTCTCACGGCGGCCGCGCTCGCGCTGACGCTTGCGGGGTGCGGCGCGGGCGCCGAGGACGCGGGCGGCGCCGACGCCGAGGCCTTGCGCGCCGCAGAGTTCTTTCTGAAATCGAACGCCCGCGCCGAGGGCGTGGTCACGCTGGAATCGGGCCTGCAGTACAAGGTGCTGGAAAGCGGCCCGAACTCCGGCCTTCAGCCGGACCGGAACGATCTGGTCCGCGTGCACTACGAGGGAGCCCTGACCAACGGAGAGGTCTTCGACAGCTCGTTCACCCGCGACCTGCCCTTCGTCACGACGCCGGAAGGCCAGCCGGCCGGCAACATCATCCCGGCGTGGACCGAGGCGCTGCAGCTGATGCGGCCCGGAGACGAGTGGATCGTCTACGTCCCGCCGACGCTGGGTTACGGCGAACGGGGATCCCCGCCGGTCATCCCGGGAAATGCGGTGCTGGTGTTCCGCATCCGCCTGCTGGACGTGGCCGAGACTCCGGGCGGCGAGCGGGCGGCGACGGTGGCGATGGGGTGAGGCCCTAGGCGGACAGGCGCGCCAGCGCCCACTCCGCCGCGTCCGCCACCACCGGATCGGGATCGGAGACCAGCGCCCTCACGGGCTCGACAAGCGACGGATCCCCGCTGTTGCCCGCGGCGTAAAGCGCGTTGCGGACGAAGCGGTCGCGCCCGATGCGCTTGACCGGACTCTTCGAGAACACGGCGCGGAAGGCGGCGTCGTCCAGAGCCAGCAAGTCCTCCAGACGCGGGGCCGCCAGTTCCGGACGGGCGCGGAGCCGCATCTCCGAGGCCGAGCGGGCGAACTTGTTCCACGGACAGACGGCGAGGCAGTCGTCGCAACCGTAGATGCGGCTGCCCGTGGCGCGCCGGAACTCCTCCGGCCAGGGCCCTGCGAACTCGATGGTCAGGTAGGACAGGCAACGCCGGGCGTCGAGCTGGAAGGGCGCGGGAAAGGCGCTCGTCGGGCAGGCGTCGAGGCAGGCGGTGCAGCTGCCGCAATGCTCGTCTTCGGGCGCGTCCGGCTCGATCACCGCCGCCGTCAGGATCACCCCGAGGAACAGCCAGTTGCCGTGCTCGCGGCTGAGCAGGTTGGTGTGCTTGCCCTGCCAGCCCAGGCCGGCCCGCTGGGCCAGGGGCTTCTCCATCAGGGGCGCGGTGTCGACGAAGACCTTCACCTCCTCGCCGGTCCGCGCGGCGATCTGTCCGGCGAGGGTCTTCAGCCGGCCCTTGATGACCTCATGATAGTCGTCGCCCCGGGCGTAGACCGAGACGTAGCCGGCCGAGCGGTCGGCCATCTCCGGCAGGGGATCGGCGTCCGGTCCGTAGTTGAGGCCCAGCACGATCGCCGTGCGCGCCCCGTTCCACATGGCCGTCGGGTGGGCTCGCCGGTCGAGGGTCGTCTCCATCCAGACCATGTCGCCGTGGCGGCCCGCCTCGACGAAGTGCGCCAGCCGTTCGCCCGCCGCCCACCGCTTGGAAGCCGAGGCGAAGCGGCAGGCGTCGAAGCCCAGCTCGGTCGCGCGGTCGCGGATGAAGGCGCGGAAGTCGGCCATCCGCGGCCCCTACCCTCCTCCGGTCCTAGAAGTCGAGGTCCGTGTAGTGGGGCGCGGCCTGCAGGCCCGCCAGCCGGTCGGACAGCAGGGGGCGGAAGGAGGGGCGGGACTTGAGGCGCATGTACCAGGTCTTCAGCGCCGGCCAGTTCGACCACGACACCTCGCCGAAGAAGTCGAGCACGGACAGGTGGGCGGCTGCGACCAGATCCGCCTGCGACAAGCGGCGGCCGGCGAGGCAGTCACGTCGGGCCAGCAGACCTTCCAGAAGAGCCAGATGCGCCTTCAGGTTCTCGCGTCCCTCGCGCAGGGCGCGGGCCTCGGGCGGGCCGAGGCGCAGCAGCGGCTTCTCCAGCCGCTCATGCAGAAGAACGGCGTCGACCTCGTCGTTGAAGCGGCGGGCGAAGGCGTGGACCAGCCGACGGGCCTCGGCCCGCTCGACCGGGTCCGTCGGCAGCAGGGCGCCGGGCGACTGGTCCTCGATCCAGCCGAGAATGGCGGGCAGTTCGCACAGGGTCAGAGGCCGCTCGCGCTCCTGCGTGACGAACACCGGCGGCATGCCCGAGGGGTTCAGGGTCGCCACGACGCAGTCCGACTCCCACGGACGCACCGCATTCTCCTCGAACGCCACCCTGGCCTCGCCCAGCGCCAGCCGCGCGGCGCGCGAGGCGGGATCGAAGGCGAAGTGGTGCAGGACGCCGCTCATCCGGCGAGCGATGACATGGGGCCGTTAAGGGCGCGTTTACCGCGGCGAGTCCGCGCGCAGATCGTCGATTCCGCCCCAGGCCAGCCAGAGGGCCACGATCAGGGCGGCGGCCCCGTCGAGCGCCGGAGACCCGAGGAACGCCGCGCCGCTCAGGCCGACGGCGGCGACCAGCAGGACCGAGGGGTCGGCGGCGGCTTCGGGGTCGTCGGAGCCGACACGCCGGCGCAGGCCGGGCGCCGAGGTCCCCGCAAGAGCCAGGGCCGAGGCCGCGACCAGCGCCAGGGCGCCCGCCGTGCCGGCCGTGATCGCCTGCGGCCACAGGATCCGCGCCACGGCCGCGGCGGCCAGAAGGCCCGAGGCGGCTAGCGCCATCCCCGCGAGAAAGGACCGACCGCCGCCTCGCCCATCGCGATCCCGGGCGATCAGCAGATCGACGAAGCCCGCGAGGTGAAGCGCCGTGGCCACCAGGGCCGCGCCGGCGGCGATCGATCCGGTGGCGGCGAGCGCGAAGGCCTGCAAGGCCGCGATCAGGATCGACAGCAGGGCCACGACCGGCCGCAGACGGGGCCGGCTTTCCAACGGGGCGACTTCGGAGCTCATGGGCCGGTTGTAGCGGCCTTCCGGCCTGATCCAAGGCCCCGTTTCGGCCCGCATTAGGGATAACGTCATCAAACGCCGTCATCTGGATCGGCGAACGGATGCGGAGTGCCTCCGGATGGACGGCGGAACCGGATGGATCGGGCGCGGCGAGGCGCTGGCGCGGCTGGGGGTCAAGACCCAGACGCTGTACGCCTACGTCAGCCGCGGTCGGATCACCGCCCGTCCTGATCCCGCCGACCCGCGCCGGAGCCAGTACGCCTCGACCGACATCGAACGCCTGATCCGGGGGGAGATCGGCCCCGCGGTGGAGAAGGCCGCGGCGCGAGGCGAGGCGGAGTTGCTGTCCAGCCTGAGCACCGAGATCGACGGGCGTCCTTACTACCGCGGGCGGGACGCCCTGGCCTTGGCCGAGACCGCCACGCTGGAGGAGACGGCGCGGCTGTTGTGGGCGGCGGGGGGCATCCAGCCGTTCGTCGATCTGAGACCCCGCGTCGACCTGTTCACCGCGGGAACGATCCGGTCGCGGGTCTTCGCCACGCTGGCTCGCCGGGCGGGCGAGGCCGGTCCCCGCGCCGGGGACGACCCCGCGGAGATGATCGCCGAGGCGGCGGCGGCGCTGAACGAGGCGGTCGACGCCGCCAGCGGGCCCGGACCACGGTCCCATTTCCATCAGCGGCTGGCCCGCGGCTGGAAGATGATCGAGCGCGACGCCCATCTGCTGCGCCGGGCGCTGGTCCTGTGCGCTGACGGACGGATGAGCGCCGCGGCGCTGGCGACCCGCACCGCGGCTTCCGGCGGGGCCTGCATGGCCGGCGCGGCCCTGGCCGGACTGACCACGCTGGGAACGGCGGAGCTGATGCGCCGGACGCAGGCGGCCACCGCTTTCGTGGTCGCCGCCCGGCGCGATCCGCAGACGCCGCTGGAGGACGGCCTCTCCGTCGTCGATCCGCGCGGGCCCGCCCTGCTTTCGGTCCTTGCCCTTCCGCCCGACCTCGAGGCGGTGCGCCGGCGCGTCGAAGACGCGGCCGGACGGCCGGCCGACCTGGCCCTGGCGCTGGCGCTGACGACGCGGGCGCTGGATCTCCCGCGGGAGGCGGCGGCCGACCTGGTCATGCTCGGCCGGCTGACCGGACTTCTGGGGCATGCGCTGGACCAGCGTCGTTCGGGCTCGCCCATCCGGGCGCGGTTGCGCTATGTGGGGCCACGGCCGGGTGACGACTGACCCGGCGATCCGGACATCGGGGGCTTCATGGCGGACTGGCTGGCGGCGATTCTACTCGGCCTGATCGAGGGCCTGACCGAGTTCATTCCCGTGTCGTCGACCGGCCATCTGCTGCTTCTGCGCGAGGCGCTGGGCCTGCAGGGCCAGAACTGGAACACCTTCGTGGTGATGATCCAGCTGGGCGCCATCCTGGCCGTGATCAGCGTCTATTTCACGAAGCTGTGGAAGGTGCTGATCGGCCTGCCGACGCGGCCGGAGGCCCGCCATTTCGCCATCAGCGTGCTGATCGCCTTCCTGCCCTCGCTGTTCGCCGGCGTGTTCCTGTACGACTTCATCACCCGCATCCTGTTCGAGACGCCGGAGGTGATCTGCATCATGCTGATCGTCGGGGGCTTCCTGCTGATGGCGGTGGAGCGGTTCGCGCCGCAGCCGCAGCATTTCGACGCGATGAAGCTGACGTGGAGGACGTCGCTGCTGATCGGCCTCTTCCAGTGCCTGGCGCTGGTGCCCGGCGTGTCGCGGTCGGGCGCCACGATCTCGGGCTCGATCCTGCTGAAGCTGGAGAAGCCGGCGGCGGCGGAGTTCAGCTTCTTCCTGGCCATCCCGACCATGGTCGGGGCCTTCGCCTACGCCCTGCTGAAGGAGTACGAGACGATGGACTTCAGCTTCGGCTGGATCATCGGCATCGGCTTCCTGACGGCGTTCCTGGCCGGTCTGGCCGTGGTGCGGTTCCTGGTCGACTTCGTCGGCCAGCACGGGTTCACGCCTTTCGCCATGTGGCGGATCGTGGTCGGCGTCGTGGGACTGCTTGCGATCTGGGTCTACTGACCGATCAGAACGTCGCCTTCTCCGCGAATTGGCCGCCGCGGCGGTAGCGCCACAGATAGGACGGGACGACGGCCTCCATGCCCGTGGGCTGCACGCCGAGCGCAGCGAGACCCTCGGCGCCGTCGGCGACCACGTTGTCCGTTTCCAGCGACAGAACCTGATCGCGCGTCAGGACGGGCGGGATGCCCACGAAGGCGCTGAGCTGCGCCACCGATCCGATCGCGCGCGCGACGGAAAAAGGCAGCGGCGCCAGAAGCCGGGCGCGGCCGGTCTCGCGCAGGACCAGCCTCAGCACCTCCTCGAAGGTCAGGGTCGCGGGCCCGCCCAGTTCGAAGGTGCGGCCCGCGAGGGAGACGTCCTCGACCGACCGGGCGATCGCTTCGGCCACGTCGCCGACGTAGACCGGCTGGAACTTCGTCCTGCCGAACCCGACCAGCGGAAGCGCGGGCGCGAAGGTGGCCATGACGGCGAACCGGTTCAGGAAGTCGTCGCCCGGGCCGAAGACCACCGACGGGCGCAGGATCACGGCGTCGGGGAAAACTTCGCGCACCGCGGCCTCGCCGGCCGCCTTGCTGCGGGCATAGGCGGACTTGCCTTCGGCGTCGGCGCCGATGGCCGAGACCTGCACGAAGCGGCTCACGCCGGCGGTGCGCGCCTGTTCTGCGATGCGGCGGGCGGCGTCGACGTGCATGGCCTCGAAGGTACGCTTCCCCGATTCGAACAGGATGCCGATCAGGTTCACGACGGCGTTGGCCCCGCGGCAGGCCTCGGCCACCTGGGCCGGGTCGTTCACGTCGCAGCGGATCAATTGGATCTGGCCGGGGTCGCCGGCCGGTTTGAGCTCAACCGCCTGGTTGGGGTTGCGGACCGCGACGCGGACGCGCCAGCCGCGACGCGCCAGCACCCGAACCGCTTGGGCCCCGACGAAGCCGGAGCCGCCGAAGACGGTGACCAGACCCTGGGTGGTCGCGACCATGCTGAATCTCCGCAAGCGTCGGCCGGCGCACCCTGCGCGCGGCGTTCGGGGGCGGGATAGACGAGGACCGCACGGCGGGCAAACGCGCGGCGTGAAAAAGGCCGTTGACCCGCATGGGCGCCTGCCTTAAGGGTCCGCGCCTTCCGACGGGAAGCCCATGCGGCGGCCCGGACGAGATGCCCAGGTGGCGGAATTGGTAGACGCGCTGGCTTCAGGTGCCAGTGACTGAAAGGTCGTGGAGGTTCGAGTCCTCTCCTGGGCACCAATTCTTCAAACGGCGTCGCGAGCGATCGCGACGCCGTTTTGAGTCCTGACGCTCGCCCTACCGCTCGCGACGCGGCCGCTCGCCGCTTGAGGGCGGGGTGATGCTGGCCGCCCTGTCGTGTATGAGCCTTCCCATGACCGTGCATTTCCATCAGGGCGACCTGCCCGACGGGCTGGACCTGGGCCCCATCGTCGCCGTGGACTCCGAGACCATGGGGCTGCGCTACCGGCGCGACGCCCTGTGCGTGGTGCAGTTGTCGGCCGGCGACGGCGACGCGCACGTGGTGCGGCTGAACCGGCCCGCCTATGACTGTCCGAACCTGCGGGGGGTGCTGACGGACCCGGCCGTGCTGAAGATCTTCCATTACGGGCGGTTCGACGTGGCCATGTTCCAGCTGCATCTGGGAATCGAGACCGCACCCCTGTTCTGCACCAAGATCGCGTCGAAGCTGGCGCGCACCTACACCGACCGACACGGGCTCAAGGACGTGGTGCGCGAGCTGGCGGGCGTGGACCTGTCCAAGGCGCAGCAGTCCAGCGACTGGGGCGCCGCGGAGCTGAGCCCCGAGCAGCTCGCCTATGCCGCGTCCGACGTGCTGCACCTGCACGCGGTGCGTGAGCGGCTGATCGCCATGCTCGAGCGCGAGGGTCGGATGGCCCTGGCCCAGGCCTGCTTCGATTTCCTGAACACGCGGGCACGGTTGGATCTTGAGGGGTGGGACGAAATCGACGTCTTCGCCCACACCTGAGCCGTGACCGGTCCTTCTCCTCCCCCGTCCGACGACGACGGTCGCCTCGGCCGGGAAGCGGCCCGGTGGCGCGCGCGCTCGCAGAGGGTGCGCCTGCTGCGCCGGGTGCTGCCGATCCTGATCGTGGTGCTGGCCGGCGGCGTGATCGCCTGGGTCGCCCTGCGCACCGTCATATCGGGCGCCGAGCGAAACGCGGAGACGCGGCAGGAGCAGGCGCTGGTCAACGCCGTCTTCCATGGCCAGGACGATCAGGGCCGATCCTTCATGATCGGGGCCAAGGGCGCCACGCGCGACCCGTCGACGGGCCGCTATCGCCTGTTGGGACCGGTGTTGCGGCTCAACCTCGGCGGCCGCAAGGTGACCGAGATGACGGCCGACGGCGGCGAATACGATCAGGCCGCCCGGACCGTGACCATCGGCCCTAACGTGCGCATCGCCGACGGCGAGAGCGGCTTCACCCTGGTGACGCCCGAGGCGGTGATGAACACCGAGACCGGCACGGTCACCGGGAACAAGGGCATCGAGGGGACGGGGCCGCTTGGAACCATCAAGGCTTCGGCCTATGTGATCGAGGACCAGGGCGAGCGGATCCGCTTCCGCGGCATGGGCGACCAGAAGGTGCGCGGGGTCATCAACCCCGCCGGATCGGATCGATGAGAATGAGCACGCGCAAGACACTCGGCGTACTGGCCGCCGCCGTCGTCCTGGCCCTGCCCGTGGCGGGCGGAGCGCAGTCGCCGGGCAACTCGGCCGACGCGCCGATCGCCTGGGGCGGCGACGACGTCGAGATCACGCCGGGAGGCTTCTCGCTGATCGGCCGGGCCGAGATCACCCAGGGTCAGAACCGGCTTCGCGCCAACCGCGTCAACCTGACGACCTCCAACGGGACCAACGGCGTGGAGAGGGTCGAGGCCGTCGGCGAGGTCTACTTCGTCACGCCGACCCAGACCATGCGCGGCGACCGCGCCGTCTATGATTTGAACACCGACGAGCTGGTCGTGACCGGTGAGGTCATTCTGGCGCAGGGCGAGAACGTCGTGCGCGGCGGACGGCTGGTCTACAACGTCCGCACCGAGACGGGCCGCATGGCCGGCGCGCCGACGGCGGCGGGCAACCGGGTGCAGGGCGTCTTCTATCCGGAAGGGAACGACTGAGGCCGCGAGGCCGGTCGCCCGAACGTGGCCCGCAAGGAACTGTCCGCCCTCAATCTGGAACCGGAGACCGCGCCCGACGCGGCGCCCGAGACCGTGCGCGGCGAGCGGGGGCTGAGGGTCGAGCACCTCGCCCGCAGCTTCGGCCCGCGGCAGGTCGTGCGCGACGTCTCCCTGAGCCTGGACCGGGGCGAAGTCGCGGGCCTGCTGGGGCCGAACGGGGCGGGCAAGACGACCTGCTTCTACATGATCACCGGCCTGATCCCGCCGGACAGCGGCCGCATCCTGCTGGACGGGCAGGACGTGACGGCCCAGCCGATGTACCAGCGCGCCCGCATGGGCCTGGGCTATCTGGCGCAGGAGGCCAGCATCTTTCGCGGCATGAGCGTGGAAGAGAACGTCCGCGCCGTCGTCGAACTGCATGAGGCGGGCAAGACCGCCGTGCGCGAGGAGACCGACCGCCTGATGGAGGAGCTGGGCGTGTCGCACCTGGCCAAGGCGTCCGCCGCCGGCCTGTCGGGCGGCGAGCGGCGGCGGGTGGAGATCGCGCGGGCGCTGGCGGGCAAACCGGCCTTCATGCTGCTGGACGAACCCTTCGCGGGCATCGATCCCCTCGCCATCGCCGACATCCGCCAGGTCATCCGATATCTGGCCGATCAGGGCATCGGCGTCCTGATCACCGACCACAACGTGCGTGAGACTCTCGACATCATCGACCGGGCCGCGATCATCTCGTCCGGCGCCGTGCTGTTCGAAGGCACGGCCGCCGAGGTGGTGAACGACCCCGAGGTCCGGCGGGTATACCTGGGCGACAGCTACCGGTAGCCGTTAACCGCCTGTGCTGACCGACCCTTCATGGGTCCTCGCGCATGACGCCGTGATGCGCGCCTTCGAATTCCTAGAATGGATGCTGACCGCACCCGGCCGACTGCTGGTCTGGTTCCGCTGGGCCATGCCGGGGACGCCGCTCTACCATGACGACGAGGCCAGAGATCACCGCGCCCTGCACCTGATCTTTTCGATCGGCTTCTACGTCTCGGTCTTCGGCTTCTGGATGACCGAGCGGGAGACGCACGTGATCCGCGACGGATTGGCAGAGGCGCGCGTCGTGTTCGACCAGCAATGGGCGGAGCGACAGAACGGCGTGAGGCCGGGCTTAGACCCCCGTTAACCGCTTCGGCGCAAACGTGGCCCAGCAAGTTCCGGGCCATCCGGATGCGGGAGCGACGACGTGCTGGGTCAGAGGCTTGAGGTCAGGCAGGGGCAGGGGCTGGTCGTCACGCCCCAGCTGCAGCAGGCCATCAAGCTGTTGCAGCTGTCGAACCAGGAGCTGGAGGCCTTCGTCGAGGCGGAGCTGGAGCGCAATCCGCTGCTGCAGCGCGACGAGCCCGACGCGCCGGGCGAGGGCGAGGCCGTGCCCGCCGAGGCCGCCGAGGCCGCCGCTTCGTCGGAAACCGAACTCAGCTTCGAGGACGGGCGCTCGTCCGCCGCCGACGAGGCCATGGACGTTCGCGCAGAGGACGGCTGGAACGACGCTTCGGAAACCGCCGCCGCCCCGACGGCCGAGGCCCAGGCGGGGCTGAACGACTGGAGCCGCGTCGGCGCCGGCGGCTCGGCGCCGGACGGCGAGCTGGAACGTCCTGACACGCGCGAGGCGACGCTGTGGGAGCATTTGCAGGCCCAGGCCTCGGCGGGGCGCCTGTCGCCGGCTGATCTGGCGATCGCCCACGTGTTGATCGACATGGTCGACGAGGGCGGATACCTGCGCGGCGACCTTGACGAGGTGGCCGACCGGCTGGGCTGCGGTCTGGACCGGGTCGAGGCGGTGCTGAAGGTCTGCCACGGCTTCGAGCCGACGGGGATCATGGCGCGTTCGGTGCCGGAGTGCCTGGGACTGCAGCTGGCCGAGCGGAACCGGCTGGATCCGGCGATGCAGGCGCTGCTGGACAATCTCGACCTGCTGGCGAAGCGCGACCTGCCCGGCCTGAAGAAGGTCTGCGGCGTCGACGGCGAGGACCTGGCCGAGATGATCGGCGAGCTGAAGGCGCTGACGCCCCGTCCCGGCGCGGGCTTCGGCGGCGAGCCGGCGCAGACGGTTGTGGCCGACGTGATCGTGAAGCCGGATCCGGCCGGCGGCTGGCGCGTGGAGCTGAACGCCGACACCCTGCCCCGGCTGCTGGTCGACAAGCGCTACCACGGCGTCGTCGCCTCGGGCGCACGGTCGGATCAGGAGAAGACCTTCGTCGCCGAATGCGCGGCCCAGGCCAGTTGGCTGGTGAAGTCGCTGGACCAGCGGGCGAAGACCATCCTGAAGGTCTCCAGCGAGATCGTGCGCCAGCAGGACGCCTTCCTGGCCTTCGGCGTGGAGTGTCTGCGGCCGCTGAACCTGAAGACCGTCGCCGACGCCATCGGCATGCACGAATCGACCGTGAGCCGCGTGACCTCGAACAAGTGGATCGCCACGCCGCGCGGCCTGTTCGAGCTGAAATTCTTCTTCACCGCCGCCATCGCGTCGGTCGACGGACAGGCGTCGCATTCGGCCGAGGCCGTGCGTCACCGGATCAAGACGATGATCGAAGCGGAGGCGGCCGAAAAGGACGTGCTGTCCGACGACGCCATCGTCGAGATCCTGAAGGAAGCGGGCATCGACATCGCCCGCCGGACGGTCGCCAAGTATCGGGAAGCCCTGCGCATTCCCTCCTCGATGCAGCGGAAGCGCATGCTTCGCGCCGGCTGATGCGGCGAACTGAAGCTTGACCACAAATTTGTGAGGTCCGTTGACACCGAACGCGCCCGGTCGCGTTCTAGGGACATGCAAGTCCAGGTCAGCGGTAAGCACGTGGATGTCGGCGACGCTTTGAGCTCCCGCATCTCCCAGGAACTCAACGACGGGGTTGGAAAATACTTCGAAAGAGGCGGGCAGGACGCCGAGGTCGTGGTCTCCAAGGACGGCCCCGGCTTCAAGGTCGATTGCTGGGTCCGACTGGCTTCGGGGCAGACGCTGGTCACCACCGGGCTGGGCGGAGATGCCCATGCGGCCTTCTCTGATTCCCTCGACAAGCTCGAGAAGCGGGTGCGGCGCTACAAGCGCCGGCTGAAGAACCACCATGCCGGTCCCGCGGGGCTTTCGCCCGAGAAGACGGAAATGGCGGCCGCCACCGTCTTCAGGTCTCCCGACACGGTCGAGGACGACGAGTTCGGCGACGCCGGCGCCCCGGGCGAGGCGCCTGCGGGCATGGTCATCGCCGAGGGGCACTCGCCCGTCCGCGTCATGACCGTGGGTCAGGCCGTGCTTGAGCTCGACATGACCGGCTATCCGGTCCTGATGTTCAAGAACGCCGGCCATGGCGGCGTGTCGGTGGTCTATCGACGACCGGACGGCAACATCGGCTGGATCGATCCGGCCAGAACCGGGGCGAACGGACGCGGCTGAGCAGCCGCGCCGGGATTTCGTCTTCATTCGGCGCCGGTTCGCGGCTAAGAGGCCGCGGCCGCGCCGGCAGTGAGCGTAGGGCGTTCGGGGAAAATCATGCACATCGGCGCATTGCTGCCCGTCGAAGGGGTTCACCTTCGCGGCGGCGTGACCTCAAAGCGGCAGGCGCTGCACGCGGTGGCCGACGCGGCCGCCCACGCCTACGGGCTGGACGCCCAGGCGGTCTATGACGCCCTGAACGAACGCGAGGCCTTGGGCTCGACCGCTCTCGGCGCCGGGGTGGCGGTGCCTCATGCGCGCATCCCGGGTCTGCAGGGCGTGAGCGCCGTGTTCCTCAGGCTCGACCAGCCGGTCCCCTTCGGAGCTTTGGACGAGCGGCCGGTCGACCTGCTGCTGGGTCTGTTCGCGGCGCCGGAGGACGGCGCCGGGCACCTGAGGGCGCTGGCTGCGGCATCGCGCGCGCTGCGGGCTCCGGAACTGCGCGAGGAACTGCGCCGCGCGGAGAATCCGGACGCGGTGCTGGCCCTGCTGCTGCGTCAGTCGGAGGCCGAAGCGGCGTAGACTTTCAGTGGACCGAGACGGGCTCGAGCTCGTGGGCCACGGCGGCGGCGAAGGCGGCCTCCCGGTCGATGAGCACGGCCAGCCGTTCGCCGTCGGCGCTGTGCACGGCGTAAAGGATCTGGTCCGGATCGATGTCCAGCCCCTTCAGGGCCGCCTTGGGCGCGTCGCCCAGGATCTCCGCCGCCGCGACCTGTCGCACGTAGACCATGTCCGGAGCGCCGAGTTCGGCGAGGGCTCTTTTGGTCATGGACGGGGTCATGGCGGAAATTCCTGAAGCTCCTTGAAGCGGCTTGTCTTCGCGGGCGCTCATGCCTGCGAGATGGGAATGCGGCGGACGGACGGTCGTTCCTCCGGCCGGGTCAGATCGACGTGAAGCAGACCGTGCTCCAGAACCGCGCCGGTCACCTCAAGGCCGTCGGCGAGGACGAAGGCGCGGGTGAAGCCGCGGGCGGCGATGCCGCGGTGCAGATAGGCGTTGGCCTCGCCCTCGGCGGCTTCGCGCTTGCCGGAGACGGTCAGCTGGCGGCCCTCAACGGTCACCGACAGGTCGTCGGGCGTGAAGCCGGCCACCGCCAGGGTGATGCGCACCGACGCGTCGCCGCGCTTCTCGACGTTGTAGGGAGGGTAGCCCTCGCCCGCGGCGCGCTGGGCGCGGTCGATCAGGGCCCGGGTCTGGTCGAAGCCCAGCAGGAAGGGGCTGTCGAACAGGAGGGTGCGCGTCGTCATGGTCTCAAGCCCCCGAGGCAGGCCGTCCGCCTCAAGGCCCCCCGCGATCGGCGAGGCCCGGCGAGGCTCTCAGATGGGAAGCCGCCGACCCCGGTTCAACCGCGGCCGAGGCGCGCGTCGGCCGACCACCGTCCCGGCCCGTGCGTGGCCAGCACCAGGCCGGCCAGGACGCACATCATGGGACCGAAGACCTCGCGGGCGACGGCCTCTCCGTGAGCCTCGAGGCCGGTGGCGAGCAGAGTGACCGCGACGAGAAAATTCACCGCCAGCAGCAGGCCGGCCCAGCGCGCGAGAAGCCCGGGGACGAGGAGGACGCCGATCAGCAGCTGGGCGTAGACCGACACCGGGGCGGCCACGGCGGGGAAGGGACAGCCGAGGGCGGCCAGAAAGCCCTGGAACTCCCCCATCCGCGCGGCGGAGGTGACGTTGTCCCAGACGCCCCAGACAAGGAACACGCCGAGGTAGAGCCGCAGCAGCAGAATCGCCTCGTCGGCGAAGCGGTCCAGCCCCGGGCCGGTGATCAAACCCTTGCGGCTCATGCGTTTCTCCCCTCCCCTTGCGGTGATCCGGCGCGACGCGCCTTCACCGGGAAGCCAGTCATGCGGTGGTCCATCCTCGCGTCAATCCTGTTCCTCGCGGCGGCCACCCCGGCCGCGGTGGCCGCGCAGACCCCGTCCGAGGCGGCAGTCCTGTACCGCGACATGAAGGTCCGGGCCGAGGCGGGCGACGCCGAAGCGCAGTGGGAAATCGGGATGATGCTGCTCAACGGGGACGGCGTGACCCGGAACGAGCGCGAGGCGTGGCGCTGGGTGCGCGCCTCGGGCGACGCCGGCCACGAGAAGGGGATGATCTCGACCGCCGTCATGCTGGCCCTCGGTCAGGGGACGGCGCCCGACCCGGCCCAGGCGCGCGACTGGTACCGCAGGGCCGCCGAGAGACATGGATCGGCACACGCCCTGCGCGGACTCGCCGGCATGCTGATCACCGGCGAAGGCGGCGCCGCCGACCCCACGCTGGGCGCGGCCTATCTGGAACTGGCGTCCGAGGCGGGCGACGCCTATGCGGCCCGTATTCTGGAGGCCATCGGGCCCGAACTGGCGGAACAGGTCGATCGCCGAAAGGTCGATTCCCTGAAGTCGGACTGGGTCGCCCGGCACGGCCGGCCGGACTGAGCCGAGGTCCCTCCTTGGAATGGCCACGACGTCCGGGCATGAAGTCGGCGTCGTCATGCAGCGGAGTTCGACCATGTCACGGTTCAGCACCCTCCCCTTCGTCGCCGCGGCCGTCGTGGCGCTGGCGACGGGAAGCGCCGCGGCGCATGCGCACCTGGCGTCCGCCACGCCGGCCCCGAACAGCGTGGTCGCGCCGACCCGGACGGTCGGCCTGACCTTCAGCGGCCGCATCGTCTCGACGTTCTCGGATTTCGACGTCGTCGACGCCGAGGGACGGAAGGCAGAGGTGCGGATCGCGCACGGCGACGACGGCAGGTCGATGACCGGGACCCTGTCGCGGCCGCTTGCGCCGGGCGTGCACCGCGTCGACTGGCGCATCGCCTCCGGCGACGGCCATCGCATGACGGGGTCCTACACCTTCACCGTTCGGTGAGCGGCGAAGATGCTCTGATCGGCCTGAGGCTGGTCCAGTACGCGGGCGCGTGCCTGCTGCTGGGCGTGCCGGTGTTCCTGCTGACGGCGGGAAGGCGCCTGAGCCTGTCCGGGGCGGGCGTCCTGGTGGTCGCGGGCGCCGTGGCCACGGCGTCGTGCGCCCTGCTCGCCGTCCTCGCGCAGACCGCGGTCATGGCGGGGGCGTGGGCGGACGCCCTGAACCGCGATGCGCTCTTGATGGTGGCCCTGCACACAGGGCTGGGACTCTCCATGCTCGTGCGTGCGGCGGCCGCGATGGCCGTGGCGGCGGCTGCGACCCTGCGTCCCGGGCGCCTGCGCTGGAGCGCCGCCACCGCGTTCGGCCTGATCGCCGTCGGCAGCTTCGCGTGGAGCGGACATGCCGGCGCGACGGAAGGGGTGGGCGCGATGCTGCACCCCCTTGCAGACGCCCTGCACGCGATCTCGGCCACGATCTGGTTCGGGGCGCTGACGGCGCTCACCCTGATCTGCCGAAGACCGGAAGCGGCCCGCGATCCGGCGACGCCGGAGGCTTTCGCCGCCTTTTCATCGGTGGGGACCGTCGCGGTCGCGACGCTGGCGCTGACGGGCCTCGTCAACGCCGCCTTCCTGGTCGGCGTCGAGCGGATCGATCAGACGCTGGAGGGCGCTTGGGGACGACTGCTCGTGGTCAAGCTGGCCCTGTTCGCCGCCCTGCTGTCGCTGGCGGCGTCGAACCGGTGGCGGCTGACGCCGGCCCTGGCGAGGGCGCAGGCGAAGGGCGAACCGCGGCCCGCCTTCGACCGCCTGACGCGGAGCCTGACGCTGGAGGTCCTGATCGCCGTTACACTGCTGGCGGTCGTCGCCGTCCTGGGCCTCCAGCCCCCGCCCGTGCACGCCTGAGGCGGAATTGGAAACGGCCGCTCCCGGTCAGGGAGCGGCCGTTGTGGTGGAGCTAAGCGGAGTCGAACCGCTGACCTCTTGAATGCCATTCAAGCGCTCTACCAACTGAGCTATAGCCCCGAACCCTCGCAGGTCGGTTCGCCGGGGATTGGTGTCGCCCCCCGGCGAGGCGGCGGAACCTATGTCAGGGCTTTTTGAGGATCAAGCCCGGTTCCGCCTTTTATTTTCGACCCGGATTCAGTCCTCGTCGTCACCCGGTTTGACGATCTCGTCCTCGAAGGAATCGTCGTCGTCCTCGTCCTCGATGAAGGGCACGGAATCGTCGTCGTCGTCGGACAGATCGTCGTCGCCGGCCTCGCCCATGCCCGACTCCTCGGTCGGATCCTTGGCGTCCTCGTCCTCGTCGTCCGGCGTCAGGATCGGCTCGTGCCCTTCCTGGTCGATCTCGGGGGTGACGACGGTCTCTTCTTCCTCGTCCTCGTCGCCGTCGGCCTTCTTGTCCTTGACCTGATCCTCGGCCTCGTCGTCGGCGTCGGGCAGGCCGGCGGGACGGCCGCGGCGGTTGCGCAGCTTCAGCGCCTCTTCCGGGTCGAATTCCGTGGCGCACTTCGGGCAGTGCGCCGGACGGCGGTTGAGGTCGTAGAATTTGGCCTGGCAGTTCGGACAGACCTGCTTGGCGCCCAGTTCGGGATTGGCCACGGGGAGACCCTGGAAAAGGAGTTGCCGGAAAGCGGGGCGCTCCCTTGCCACCGCGCGGGGCCGCTGTCAAAACCCCCGTCCCGCAAAGCCCGGAGGTTCCGCACTTTGGCGACCTCGCCCGACACCCTGACCGCGCGTCCCGGACGGCCCCTGAGCGGCGTCGTGACGGCGCCGGGCGACAAGTCGATCAGCCATCGCGCGCTGATCCTGGGGGCCATGGCGACGGGGGTCACCGAGATCGAGGGCCTGCTGGAGGGCGACGACGTGGCGGCCACCGCGCGGGCGGTCGAGGCGTTCGGAGCGGACGTGCGGCGGCTGGCGCCGGGGCGCTGGCGCGTGACGGGGCGCGGCGGATTTCGCCAGCCCGCCGGCATGATCGACTGCGGCAACGCCGGCACTGGCGTGCGCCTGCTGATGGGGGCGGCGGCGGGGCATTCGATCACCGCGACGTTCGACGGCGATGCGTCCTTGCGGAAGCGGCCGATGAAGCGGGTGACCGCGCCGCTGGCGGAGATGGGCGCGCGCTTCGAGTGGGCGGCGGAGGAGGATCGGCTGCCGCTGACGCTGACGGGCGGTGGACTGTCCGGGCTCACGTTCACGCAGACGGTCGCCTCGGCCCAGGTGAAGTCGGCGATCCTGTTGGCCGGGCTGAACGCGGCGGGGCGCACCGTGGTGGCCGAGCCCGAGAAGAGCCGGGACCACACCGAGCGGATGCTGGCGGCGTTCGGCGCGCACGTGCAGGTCAACGACCAGGGCGCCGGGTGGCGGATCACGCTGGAGGGCGGACAGACGCTGACCGCAACGGACGTCTCCGTGCCCGGCGACCCCTCCTCCGCGGCCTTCCCGCTGGCGGCGGGGCTGATCGTGCCGGGGGCCGAGGTGACGGTGCGGAACGTCATGCTGAACCCGCTGCGGACCGGCCTGTTCGAGACGTGGCTGGAGATGGGCGCGGACCTGATGGTCTCGAACCGTCGGGCGGCGGGCGGCGAGGAGGTCGGCGACCTGACGGCGCGACACTCGGCCCTGACGGGGGTGGTCGTCCCGCCGGACCGGGCCGCCTCGATGATCGACGAGTATCCGATCCTGGCCGCCACCGCCGCCTTCGCCCGCGGCGAGACGGTCATGCGCGGCATCGGCGAGATGCGGGTGAAGGAGAGCGACCGCATCGCCCTGATGGCCGCCGGGCTTCAGGCGTGCGGGGTGAGGGTGGTCGAGGAGCCGGAGGGCTTCACCGTCACCGGCGGGCGCGTGGCGGGCGGCGCGACCGTGGCCACCCACGGCGACCACCGCATCGCCATGAGCCATCTGATCCTCGGTCTGGCCGCGGAACGGGCGGTGACCGTGGACGAGCCGGAGATGATCGCGACGAGCTTTCCGGGGTTCGTGCAGATGATGCGTGAGTTGGGAGCCGACGTCGGATGAGCCGCGCCCTCATCATCGCCGTCGACGGCCCGGCCGCCTCGGGCAAGGGAACGGTGGCCGCGAGGCTGGCCCGGCACTATGGCCTGCCCTACCTCGACACCGGCCTGCTGTATCGCGCCGTCGGCCTGGCGGTGCTGGACGCGGGCGGGGATCTGGACGACGCGGCGACGGCCGAGACGGCGGCGCGAAAGATCGACGCGGCCCATCTGGAGGACGTGGAGCGCCTGACCGACCGCGGCGCGGGCGAGGCGGCCAGCCGGGTTGCGGGGCATCCGGGCGTGCGGGCGGCGCTGCTGGACTACCAGCGGGCCTTCGCGGCACGGCCCGGCGGGGCGGTGCTGGACGGGCGCGACATCGGCACGGTGATCGCGCCGGACGCCCCGGCCAAACTGTTCGTCACGGCCACGCCTGAGGTTCGGGCGACGCGGCGCTGGAAGCAATTGACCGGCCGGGGCGAGGTCATCGCCTTCGAGGACATGCTGGCCGACATCCTGCGGCGCGACGAGCGCGACGCGGGCCGGGGCGCCGCGCCCATGGTGCAGGCAGCCGACGCGGTCTTGCTCGACACCACCGAGTTGGATATAGACGCCGCCTTCGATGCGGCCCGCCGCATCATCGAGGCCGCGCGCGCCCGAATGGGCAAATCCAACGCGTAGGTCGCCGATCTCCGCGGGCGCCCTGGCCATCGGCCTCGCATCCTGACGACCTGACTTCCGACATCTCAACCCCGCGCGGGACCGTCCGGTCGCGCGCCCCAGCCTTTCATTCAACCCCAGAGCTTCATGACCGACACCCTGACCCCCACCCGCGACGATTTCGCCGCGCTTCTGAACGACACGCTCGGCGAGCGCGACCTTGGCGAAGGCCAGGTCGTCCACGGCCGCGTCGTCGGCGTCGAGAAGGACATCATCATCATCGACGTCGGTCTGAAGACCGAAGGCCGCATCGCCGCCCGTGAGTTCGGCATCGGCGAAGGCGCCGTGATCCCCAAGGTCGGCGACGACGTCGAGGTCTATCTGGAGCGCGTCGAGAACGCCCTGGGCGAGGCCGTCATCAGCCGCGACAAGGCGCGTCGTGAAGAAGCCTGGACGCGTCTGGAAGTGGTGTTCGCCGACGGCCAGCCGGTCAACGGCGTGATCGTGGGCCGCGTGAAGGGCGGCTTCACCGTCGACCTGGGCGGCGCCTCGGCGTTCCTGCCGGGCTCGCAGGTGGACATCCGTCCGGTCCGCGACGTCGGCCCCCTGATGGGCAAGGAACAGCCGTTCGCCATCCTGAAGATGGACCGTCCGCGCGGCAACATCGTCGTGTCGCGTCGCGCCATCCTGGAAGAAGCCCGCGCCGAACAGCGCACCGAGCTGGTCGGCCAGCTGCAGGAAGGCGAAGTCCGCGAAGGCGTGGTCAAGAACATCACCGACTACGGCGCGTTCGTGGACCTGGGCGGCATCGACGGCCTGCTGCACGTCACCGACATGTCGTGGAAGCGCGTCTCGCACCCGTCGCAGGTCCTGGCGGTCGGCGACACCGTCAAGGTGCAGATCGTCAAGATCAACCCGGACACCCAGCGCATCAGCCTGGGCATGAAGCAGCTGCAGACCGATCCGTGGGACGGCGTGGAAGCCAAGTATCCGGTCGGCGCCAAGATGACGGGCCGCATCACCAACATCACCGACTACGGCGCCTTCGTGGAGCTGGAAGCCGGCGTCGAAGGCCTGGTGCACGTCTCGGAAATGTCGTGGACCAAGAAGAACGTCCACCCCGGCAAGATCGTCTCGACCTCGCAGGAAGTCGACGTGGTCGTGCTGGACGTCGACGCCTCGAAGCGCCGCATCTCGCTGGGCCTGAAGCAGGCCCAGGACAATCCGTGGGACGCCTTCGTGGCCAATCACCCGATCGGCTCGACGGTCGAGGGAGAGGTCAAGAACGCCACCGAGTTCGGCCTGTTCATCGGCCTGGACAACGACATCGACGGCATGGTGCACCTGTCCGACCTGGACTGGAACGTCTCGGGCGAGGAAGCCATCCAGCGCTACCGCAAGGGCGAGATGGTCAAGGCCAAGGTGCTGGACGTCGACGTCGAGAAGGAACGCGTCTCGCTGGGCATCAAGCAACTGGGCGGCGATCCGATCGGCGAGGGCGACACCTACAAGCGCGGCCAGCAGGTCACCGTCACCGTCTCGTCGATCGAGACGGGCGGCATCGAAGTGAAGTTCGGTGAGGACGACGCCCCGGTTTCGGCCTTCATCCGCAAGTCGGACCTGTCGCGCGACCGCAACGAGCAGCGCCCCGAGCGCTTCGCCGTCGGCGACCGCGTCGACGCCATGATCACCGCCGTGGACAAGGCCTCGCGCCGCATCTCGGTGTCGATCAAGGCGCTGGAGATGAAGGACGAGCAGGAAGCCATCGAGCAGTTCGGGTCTTCGGACTCGGGCGCCTCGCTGGGCGACATCCTGGGCGCCGCGCTCCGCGAAAAGGCCGGCTCGAAAGAATAGGGCCTCGTCCAGGGCCTGACGCTCGCGACGCGGTCGCTCGCTTCCTGAGGCCCGGTCTCAGGCAGCGAGGGCCCGCGGCCCGCGCGGCAGACCACAAGAAAGAAGGGCGGCGGGAGAGATTCCGCCGCCCTTTTTCGTGCCCGTCGGCGAAAGTTCACCACGATCACGACGTTATTCGGCGCCCGAGGGGTTTTCTCGCCCCGCACGCGAGGTCTAGGGTGGCGTCGGAACCGGGCGACCACGTACGGTTCCGGACATGGGACTCACGGGCGGGGGCCTGCATGATCAAGTCCGAACTGATCGAGAAGCTGGCGGCGGAGAACCGCCACCTGACTCACGGCGAGGTCGAACGCGTCGTCAACGTCATACTGAACGGGATGACCGACGCCCTGTCCCAGGGCGGCCGGGTGGAAATCCGCGGCTTCGGGGCCTTCTCGGTGCGAGACCGTCCGGCGCGCGCGGGGCGCAATCCGCGCACCGGCGAAGCCGTCGACGTGCCCGCCAAGTCGGTGCCTTTCTTCAAGAGCGGCAAGGAGCTGCGCGAGCGGCTGAACGCGAGCGGCGACGCCTGATGGGGCTGTTCTCCGAGTTCAAGGAGTTCATCAGCCGGGGCAACGTCGTCGATCTGGCCGTCGGCGTCATCATCGGCGCGGCGTTCGGCAAGATCGTCACCAGTCTGGTCGAGCAGGTCGTCATGCCGCCGATCGGCCTGGCGCTGGGCCGCGTCGACTTCTCGCGGCTGAAGTGGGTGCTGGCCCCGGAAGATCCCGCGACCGACGCGGTCGAAGAGGTGGCCATCCAGTACGGCGCCTTCATCAACACCCTGATCCAGTTCCTGATCGTCGCGGCGGTGATCTTCCTGATGGTCAAGGCGATCAACAAGTTGCGTCGTGAGAAGGCCGCGGAGCCGGACCCGGCGCCCGCCGCGCCGACGCCGACCGAGGCGCTGCTGGCGGAAATCCGCGACGAACTGCGGGCCCGACCCAGGGGGTGAGTCGGGGCTGATCCGCCCTTGGACACCCTTGGACAGTCCGGCCGCACTTTCGTGGACATCGCACGGACACGGTCAAGCGGCCGACCGACCCCGTCGTCCGGCGCCCGGAGATTTTCCGAACCATAGCCGGTTTCGCCCGAACGAGGCCCGTCCCGGCGCCGTGTCCGGCCCCCGCCGCCGGCTTCACGCCATGTTGCGGCTTGTAATGACGGTTTTGCGATGGCCTTATCCGCGCGACATGGGGGCGGACGCGCGCTGGCGTGATCCGCGAGGGTTCAACACGGGCGCAAGCCCGGCAGTCCAAGGGTAGGCATGAACGTCGTCATTCTGCTGGGGGTGATCATCACCCTCGTCACGGGCTTGCCCGTGCTGATGCAGATCCTGAAGGGGCATCCCAGGGGTCTGATCATCTGCTTCTTCGCCGAGATGTGGGAGCGCTTCTCCTTCTACGGCATGCGGGGCCTGCTGATCTTCTTCCTGACGCAGCACTTCCTGTTCGACGACGGCTTCGCCAGCGGCCAGTACGGAACGTACGGCTCGCTGGTCTACCTGCTGCCGCTGATCGGCGGCATCGTGGCGGACCGTTACATAGGGACGCGCAAGGCGATCATGTTCGGCGCGGTCCTTCTGGTGATGGGCCACGGACTGATGGCCTTCGAGGGGCGTCCGGCGACCCAGACCCTGACCTATGGCGGTCAGGAGTATTCGGTCCAGATCGAAGGCCGCGCGGCGGCCCGCGAAACGCGACTGCTGGTCGACGGCCAGGCGTACGAGTACACATCCGGCGAAGACGGCCTGACGATCGAGGGCCTGGCCCCCGGCGGCGCCCTGCCCAACGTGCTGCCCAGCGGCAGCTATGAGCTGGAAGCCGAGCGCGACCAGAACGGCGTCATGGCCTTCTATCTGGCCCTGTCGCTGATCATCATGGGGGTGGGCTTCCTGAAGCCCAACATCTCGACCCTGGTCGGACAGCTCTACAAGCAGGGCGATCCGCGGCGGGATTCCGGCTTCACCCTCTATTACTACGGCATCAACCTGGGGGCGTTCTGGGCGGCCGTGCTGTGCGGCTACCTGGGCCAGAACTACGGCTGGAGCTGGGGCTTCGGCCTGGCGGGCGTCGGCATGGCGCTGGGCCTGCTGGTCTTCTGGCTGGGCAAGCCCCTGCTGCAGGGCAAGGGCGAGAGCCCCTATCCCGAACTGATCAAGAAGCCCGTGCTCGGGCCGATCAACCGCGAATGGCTGATCTATCTGCTGGGCTTCGTCGGCGTGGCGGCGCTGTACTTCGTCGTGCCGAACCACGGGCTGGTGGGCTGGGGCCTGATCGCCTCGATCATCGCCTCGCTGTCGTTCATCACCTGGTTCATCGTCTTCAAGCTGCGGGGCGACAAGGTGGCCCGTGAGCGGATGATGCTGGCCATGGTGCTGATCTTCGGCTCGATGGTGTTCTTCACCCTGTTCGAACAGGCAGGCTCGTCGCTGAACCTGTTCGCCGACCGGAACGTCGACCTGTCGTTGACGCAGACGGCCGGCACGATCCTGGGCATCCCCTACGGCACGCCCGATCAGCTGGCCGCCGCGGGCATCGCCACGACGGGCGGGCTGTGGATCGACACCTCGATCACCGCGGCCCAGACCCAGTCGTTCAACGCCGGCTTCATCCTGATCCTGGCGCCCGTGCTGGCGGCGCTGTGGGCCTTCCTGGCCTCGCGCAAGATGGACCCGAACCCGGTGGTGAAGTTCGGCCTGGGCATCATCCAGGTCGGCCTGGGCTTCCTGGTCGTGGTCTGGGGCGCCAACTCCGGCATGGTGGACGACGCCTTCCGCACGCCGCTGGTGCTGCTGGGGCTGCTCTATCTGCTGCACACGACCGGCGAGCTGTTCCTCAGCCCCGTCGGCCTGTCCGAGATCACCAAGCTCTCGGTGGCCTCGATCGTGTCCTTCATGATGGCGGTCTGGTTCATGGCGTCGTCGATCGCCCACTTCGTCGGCGGCATCATCGCCGCCGCCGCGGGCACCGAGACGGTGGGCGGCCAGGTGACCAACCCCGAGGCCGCGCTGCAGACCTCGCTCGACACCTTCAACATGATCGGCCTGTGGGGCGTGGGGATCGGGATCGGCTTCATCCTGATCAGCTTCTTCATCAAGAAGTGGTCCCACGGGGTGAACGATCCGGACAACCACCCCGGACCGACGCTGACCGATCGGGGTCAGGAGGACGGCAACGTCGCCCGTCCGCAGACCACCACGCTGTGATCGCGCATCACCGCTGAAACGAAGAGGGCGGCTCCGGTGACGGAGCCGCCTTTTTTGTGGGCGGCGCGACCGTCACACATCGTCAGGCCCGCCCGGATTGACGCATTCCGGCCACCTGGCGACGCTTTCCCTTTCCAGGAGGAGCATCCATGCATAAGCAAACCGCAACCCTGATCGTCACCGCCGTCGTCGCGGGCGTGGCCGGCGTGGTCGGCGGAGCCGGGCTGACCGCGCGCGCCGAAGCCGAAGCCCGGACGGCCGCTGCCGCCCAGCCCGCCCAGGACGCCGCTTCCGGGGACAGCGCCTGGATCGTCACCGCCGGCGGCGTCGAATACTGCTTCCTCTACAACGGCCGTCCGTACTGCCGCGGAGCGCAGCCCTGGAACTGACGCGGCGCCCGGCGTCGCGGATCAGAACGTGCGGCGGACCTGGACGAACAGCCAAGGGCTCATCTTCGTGCGGCGCACCTCGCGGTAGGCGACGGGGCTGACGTCGCGGGGGCCGGTGTAAATGTCGCGGTCGTAGCCGTTCTGCCGGTCCGTGGCGTTGCCGAGGTCGAGGCGGACCGTCGTGCGGTCGTCCGGCTTCCACTGGCCCCACAGGGTGACGAAGGGCTCGGAGTAGCCTTCACGCACCTCGCGGATGCGGAAGCTGGTTCCCCGGTCGACGTTGCACCCGTGCTGCAAGCCCCAGGACCATCGGCCGCCGGCCAGGTCCTGATTGAAGTCGACGCCGCAGCCGAAATACTGGTTGCCCTGGAAGCGGCGCGGCTCGCCGGTCAGCGGATCGGTGACCTCGGTCCAGGACCAGCTTCCGCGGGCGATCAGGCGGCCGCCGGGAACGCCCAGCCGGTCCGTGGGCAGGGTCAGGCGCAGCTGGAAGAAGTCGGAGGTGCCGTCGCCGATGTTGCCCACGCCCTCGAAACCGCCGACCAGCGGGATGATGTCGATGACGTCCTCGACCTCCGCGTGCTGGTAGGTGACGTCGAAGACGCCCTTGTCCCAGAAGCGACGTTCGTAGACGGCCTCGATCTCCCACGCCTTGTGCGGCTCGAGATCCGGATTTCCGGCCTCGACCTGGCCGATGTCGATGTCGGCCGAGGCGACGAAGTCGCCGAAGTCCAGCTGGCCCACCTCACGTTCCACGCGAAGGCGGAACTGGTGCCCCGGCGCGGGGGTGAAGGTCGCCTGCAGACGGGGCTTGGGATAGACGAACGACTTCGACAGGTCGGTGTCGCCCGACTGGCTGATCTCCGACACCTCGACCCGCAGGCCGGCCTCGATGGTCCAGCGGTCCGAGGGGCGCCACGTCGCCTGGCCGAAGACCTCGCCGCGCAGCTCCTCGACCTTCACCGACGCGTTGCCGAGCGGCACAGGGACGCCGTTCTCGGAATAGGCCGTGTCGCTGTCGAGGAAGTTGTAGGCCACCTCGCCGCCGGTCTCGTAGGCCCAGCGGTCGTTGGGGCGGAAGCGCAGCACCCCCCGGGCGATGGACTCGCCGGCCGTGGCGTCGGCGGTGAAGGTCGAGGTGTTGCCCGATCCGGCGGAATCGCCGACGTATTCTTCCTGCCCGTAGCGCTGCAGGGCGGTGAGTTCGAGGGAGGTGCGCGGGCTCAGATCGCGCGACCAGTTCACGCCCAGCTCGCCGTCGAGCTCCTCGTTCTCCTCGACGTTGAAGCTGTCGGCGCCGGGGCCGGAACGGATCAGCAGGTCCTGTTCGAACTCGTGCGTGCCCCAGCCCAGCAGGGCGTTCACGCGCAGGCGCCCGCCGGCCACGGTACGCTGGATCGCGCCCGTGCCGCGGATGTTGCGGAAGCGGTCCCACAGGACCAGGTCGGCGTCCTGGATCAGGTTCCCGTTGACGTCGTAGCGCCGTCGGAAGCCGTCGCCGGTGCCGTCGGTGCGGTCGGTGGTGGCCGAGAAGCTGGCCTCGGTCTGAGTCTCGCCCTCGCGGCGCGACCACTGGCCGGCCAGGACCGGACCGACATAACCGTCCGGATAGAAGTAGGCGTTGGCTTCCAGGACCCGCTCGGTGGTCACGGTGCGCTTCAGCACGACGTTGGCGACCACCGTCTGGCCCTGCATGTCGATGCCCGGCGCGCCGCCGCGGATCAGTTCGATGCGCTCCACGCTGTCGGCCGAGATGCGGCGGAGGACGCCCTCCAGCCCGTCGGATTTGGACGACGGCCGGTCGCCGTCGATCAGCACATTGCCCGCCGCGCCGGCGAAGCCGCGCGTGCCGTTGTTCCCCGGATTGAACTGGAAGCCCGGGAGGCGCGCGATCATGTCGAGCGCGGTGTTGGGCGAGGCGTTGGCGAAGAAGTCAGGCGTGAAGACCAGCACGCCGGTCTGGTCGGCGGCGGACGTCGGGTCGGCAGTCGGCGTCTGGATCACCTGCGCCTGCGCCGTTCCGGCCATGAGCGCGCAGATCGCCGCACCCGTCGTCAGAATGGTCTTCATCGTCCCTCTCCCTGTCGGCAGCCTGAGTGGACCGCGCCGTCTCCGCCCTCCAGTTACAAGGCGGCAAGGTGGGTGAATTCGGAGACAGGTTCCGGGCGGAAGCGCGGCGGCTCGGCCTCCTTGCCTTGACTTGGCCCCATTGGACGCCCATCTGCGGGGCCGTCGCACCCTCGCGACGACCGGCGCTCCGGCGCGTGTGGGCCCCTTCCCGGGCTTTTCCGTAGCAGCGGCCGGTTCCTCAAGATCATTCGTCGCCACGACACGCGGGGCGACGCCCGCACTGAAGGCCCGGCATGGGCCCGAAGGCGTGCGTCGATGCCCGACAACCGTCCGGCCGCGCGCGTCTTCGCACATGAAAGACGCCACGTGACGCAATCGAACTTCGAGACCTTCGGCCTGAACCCGCAGCTGCTGAGCGCGCTGAAGGCCGCGGGCTATGAGACGCCCACCCCGATCCAGACCAAGGCCATCCCCGACGTGATGGCGGGCAAGGACCTGCTGGGCATCGCCCAGACGGGCACCGGCAAGACCGCCGCCTTCGCCCTGCCGATCCTGCACCGGCTGGCCGCCAACCGCACCCCGCCGGTGCCGCGCACCACGCGCTGCCTGGTGCTGAGCCCCACGCGCGAACTCGCCACCCAGATCGCCGAGAGCTTCAAGACCTACGGCAAGAACCTGGGCTTCCGCGTCGCCGTGGTCTTCGGCGGCGTGAAGTACGGGGCGCAGGAGCGCGCCCTGCAGCAGGGTCTGGACGTCCTGGTCGCCGCGCCGGGTCGCCTGCTGGACCACATCCAGCAGAAGAACGTCGACCTGTCGCAGACCGAAATCTTCGTCCTGGACGAAGCCGACCAGATGCTGGACCTGGGCTTCATCAAGCCGATCCGCCAGATCACGGCGAAGCTGCCGGCGCGCCGCCAGAACCTGTTCTTCTCGGCCACCATGCCGTCGGAGATCGGCAAGCTGGCGTCGGACCTGCTGAAGGACCCCGTCCGCGTGCAGGTGACGCCCCAGGCGACCACTGTCGAGCGCATCAAGCAGTCGGTGATCTGGGTCGAACAGGGCAAGAAGCGCGCCCTGCTGACCGAGCTGTTCAGCGATCCCGCCTATACGCGCTGCCTGGTCTTCACCAAGACCAAGCACGGCGCCGACAAGGTCGCGGCCTACCTGGAAGCCGGCGGCGTCGAGGCCGGGGCCATCCACGGCAACAAGAGCCAGCCGCAGCGCGAGCGCGCGCTTCAGGCCTTCAAGGACGGCAAGCTGCGCGTGCTGGTCGCCACCGACATCGCCGCGCGCGGCATCGACGTCGACAAGGTGACCCACGTCGTCAACTTCGAGCTGCCGCACGTGCCGGAAAGCTACGTCCACCGCATCGGCCGCACCGCGCGGGCGGGCAAGGACGGCACGGCGATCAGCTTCGTCGCGGGCGACGAGATGAAGCTCCTGCGCGACGTGGAGAAGACCACCCGCCAGAAGATCCCGGCCATCGACCGCCGCAACGACAAGCAACTGGCCCAGCTGGACGCGACCATCATGGCCGCCGGGGTGGGCAAGAAGGCGAGCATCGACTCGGCCGGCGTCTCCGAACGTCAGGAGCAGCAGGGCCGCGGCGGCCGCGGCCGCAACCGCCGTCAGGGCGAGCGCCCCGAGAGCGGCGGCCAGCCGCATCGGGCGCGCAAGCCGGGCGGCCAGCGAGACCGGACGCATCACGCCGAGCGTCCGGCGGCGGTGAAGACCTACGATCCGATGGCCGGCGAACGCCCGGCGCCTTCGGCCGAGCCCAGGCCCGTCGGCGAGCTGAAGCGCCGCCCGCGCCGTCGCCGCCCGTCGAACGGCGGCAAGGGGTACGGCGGCCAGAAGGCGGGCTGATCTAGCCCGCCGCCCTCGTCAGAAAATCGAAGCCGGCTTCGACCGCCTCCAGCCGGGGGCGGTCGAACTGTTCCTGCTCCAGGAACATGAGGGCGATGCCGGCGGCGCGCGCCGCGTTCAGCAGGCGCGGCCAGTCGACCACGCCCGTGCCGGCGGCGACCGAGGTCAGCCGAAGAGCGAAGCCCGGAGGCCCCTCGGGACGCACGTCCTTGAGATGCAGCAGGCGTATGCGGTCGGACCGCGCGGCGATCAGGGCGGCCGGATCCAGACCCCCCGTCACGGCCCAGCCGACGTCCAGCTCGAAATCCACCAGAGCCGGATCGGTCGCGTCCATCAGCACGTCCAGCGCCGTGGCGTCGCCCAAGGGCCGGAACTCCGGATCGTGGTTGTGATAGGCCAGCCGCACGCCGGAGACGGAGAGGTCCCGCCCGATGCGGTTCATCCTGTCGGCGAGGCGGCGCCAGTCGTCGGCGGTCATGGCCGCGCCGACGCCGGCCATCCACTCGCTCCAGCCCTGTCCGTCGGCCGCCCCCGACGCGCCGTCCGGTGGGGGAAAGGTGGGCAGGACGACGTGGGCGGCCCCCAGCGTCCGGGCGTCCCTAGCCACCGTCTCGAGATCCCCGGTCAGGGCGTCCCAGCCGACGTGCATGGCCGGCGCTTCCAGACCCGCACGGTCCAGCGCCGCGCGGAACTGCGAGGCCGTGCGACCGGCCAGACCCGCGGTCTCGACCGTCCGGAAGCCGATCGACGCGACGGCGGCGAGCGTGCCGTCGAGGTCGCGCTCGACCATGTCGCCGAGACTGAACAGCTGCAGTCCGATCACCGGGGGCACCCGACCCGGAAGGGTGGCGCAGGCCGCAAGTGCGGCGGGCGCCGCGGCCAGCACGGCCCGGCGGGAGAGGGGCGGCATCCGCTCACGCCCCCACGGCTTCGACGGAGACGTCCGCGGCGCGCAGCGCCTCGGCCAAGGCGCGCGCCCCCGCCTCTACGGCGGCCTGTTCCCGTCCGCGGACCACCAGATTGGTCCCGATCTCGCCGATCGAGCCGTGTCCGAACGGATAACTGCCGAAGCTGAGATCCCTGTTCGCGCGGGCGGCGGCGGACAGGGTTTCCGCCACGCTGCCCTCGCCCACTCCCCTCACGCGCAGGGTGCGCGAATGCACGACGGCGCCGGTGCGAAGGCGGGGGACCACGTCCTCGAGCATGGCCGTCATGATCTTCGGCACGCCGGCCATGACGAAGACGTTGCCGATCTGGAAGCCGGGGGCGTCGGTCACCGGATTGGCGATCAGGACGCCGCCCTCGGGGATTCGCGCCATGCGTCGGCGGGCGGCGTTGAAGTCGTCGCCGTATCGCTTCTGCAGGATGGCCAATGCCGCCGGATGCTCCGGCAGGGCCACGCCGAAGGCCTGCGCCGCCGCTTCGGCCGTCACGTCGTCGTGGGTCGGGCCGATGCCGCCGGTGGTGAAGACGTAGTCGTGGGCCGCGCGCAGGGCGTTCAGCGCCTCGACGATCCGCTCGACGTCGTCGCCGATCACCCGCGCCTCGATCAGGTCGACGCCGAGAGCCGACAGGAAGCGCGCGATCGTGTGGGTGTTCGTGTCCTGCGTCCGTCCGGACAGGACCTCGTCTCCGATGACCAGAACGGCGGCGGTGGGTGATGGCGTCGTCATGTCGCCTGTCTAGCCGATCCCGCGGTTGCGCGAATGTGCTATCGTGTCCACCTGCATCCCTCCGCCGCCTGACGAAGACTTCCTGAATGTACGAGACGCCCGAGCTGGACGACGACGTCCTGGTCCGCACCCACGAGATCCGTGTGCATGACACGGAGGCGTTCGAGGGCATGCGCGCGGCCGGGAAGCTGGTGGCGCAGGCGCTGGACATGATCACGGAGTTCGCGGTTCCCGGCATCACGACGCAGGAGATCGACGACCGCATCCGCGAGTTCACCCTCGACCACGGGGCCCTGCCCGCCTGCCTGGGCTACAAGGGCTATGAGAAGACCGTCTGCACCTCGATCAACCACGTCGTCTGCCACGGCATTCCCGGCGACCGGGTGCTGAAGGAAGGCGACGTCGTCAACATCGATCACACGGTGATCGTGGACGGCTGGCACGGCGACTCGAGCCGCATGTACGCGATCGGCGAGATCAACACCCGGGCGCGCAAACTGATCGACGTCACCTATGACTCGCTCGAGGCGGGGCTGGCGATGGTGAAGCCGGGGAACACCTTCGGCGACATCGGCTGGGCCATCCAGCAAGTGGTCGAGGCCAACCGCATGAGCGTCGTGCGCGACTTCTGCGGCCACGGCATCGGCCGGCTGTTCCATGACAGCCCGAACGTCCTGCACTACGGCCGGCGCGGCGAGGGCGCGGTGCTGAAGACCGGCATGTTCTTCACCATCGAGCCGATGGTGAACCTGGGCAAGCCGCACGTGAAGGTGCTGAGCGACGGCTGGACCGCCGTCACCCGCGACAAGTCGCTGTCGGCCCAGTGCGAGCACACCGTCGGCGTGACCGAGGACGGGGTCGAGCTGTTCACCGCCAGCCCCGCGGGCCTGTTCCGGCCGAAATTCTGAGCGGTTGACGCCCGGCCGGGCGGCGGGTCACCGTCGCGTGGGCTGGAGGACGTCGATCATGCGGAAATTCTGGATGCCGGCGCTGGCCGCCCTGACGCTGGCGGGGTGCGCGGGCGGCCCCGCGCTGGACGCGCGGACGGCGAACTGGTGGGAGACCACCAGGGCCCTGTCCTCGGACGAGATGGAGGGGCGCGACACCGGCTCCCCCGGTTACGACCGCGCCGCCGCCATGGTCGCGGAGCGGTTCGACGCGGCGGGGCTGAGGCCGGCGGGCGACGACGGCGGCTGGTTCCAGAACATCGCCTTCAAGGACGTGGAGGTGACGGCCGAGGGCACCAGCCTGACGGTCCTGCACGAAGACGGGACCCGCCGGCCGCTGCGCTTCCTGCACGAGATCTCGGTGGGTCCGCAGTGGGATCTGGCGGCGAGCCTCGACGCGCCGATGGTCTGGCGCGGCTGGTGCCGGCCGGAGGACATGGCCGACGTGTCCGAGAAGATCGTCGTCTGCCTGGGCGCGCGGCGCGAGGGGCAGACCACCGGCGGCGGCCGGCTGCGCGCGGCGACGGAAGCGGGCGCCGTGGCGATCGTCAACGTCGACGACATGAGCTTCACGGTCGAACCGCCGCGCTGGCCGCTGGCCTATGCCCGCAGCGTGATCCTGGCCGAAATGACCCCGGGCGCGGCGACCATCCCGTCGCTGAGGATGGCCGCGCCGACCTTCGAGGCGCTGGCCGCCGCCGCGGGCCTGGACGGCGCCGCCGTGCTGGCCGCGGGCGGGCGCAATGAGGCACTGCCGCCCTTCGAACTGAAGGCCCGCCTGCAGGCGACCTTCGCCACGCGCGAGCGCGCCTATGCCTCGGCCAACGTGCTGGGCGTGCTGCCGGGCACGGACCCGGCGCTGGCCGACCAGCCCATCCTGCTGATCGCCCACCTGGACGGCTATGGTTACGGCACGCCGGTGGACGGCGACGGCCTGTACAACGGGACGTTCGACGACGCCGCCTATGTGGCGACCCTCATGACGCTGGCCGACGAACGCGCGGGACGGGGATGGCGACGGCCAGTGATCTTCGCGGCGGTGACCGGCGAGGAGAAGGGACTGTGGGGATCGCGCTGGCTGGCGGATCACCCGACGCCCGGCGCGCCGACGCCGGTGGCCGTGCTGAACCTGGACCAGCTCCGACCCCTTTATCCGCTGACCATCCTGACCACCCTGGCGCTGGACGACTCGACCTTGGGCCAGACCGTGCGCGACGTCGCCGGGCCCATGGGCATCGAGGTGCGGCCCGACCGGGAGCCGGAGCGCGGTCTGCTGCGGCGCTCGGACCACTGGCCCTTCATGCAGAAGGGCGTGCCGGCGGTCAGCTTCCTGTTCGGCCTCGACTACGGCACCCCGGCCCACGACGCCTATCTGGACTGGTACCGCCGCCGCTATCACGCGCCGCAGGACGACCTCACCACGCCGATCGACTTCCAGGCGCAGGCGGACTTCCATACCTTCTGGTTCGCCCTGGTCGAGGCGGTCGCCGACGCCGACCAGCCGCCGCAGTGGCTGCCGGACAGCCCGAACCGGCCGCGCGGGAACTGACGTGGCCGAGGGCGTGCCCGCCAGGAAGCCCCACCACGCGGGCCACCGGGAGCGCCTGCGGGACCGCGCGCGCGGCGCGGGCGTCCACCACCTGCCGGACTATGAGCTGCTGGAGCTGTTCCTGTTCCGCAGCCAGCCGCAGGGGGACGTGAAGCCGATCGCCAAGGCCCTGCTGTCCCGGTTCGGCTCGCTGGCGGCGGTGCTGGCTGCCTCGGTCGAGGACCTGATGACCGTGCGGGCAGAGGACGCGAGGGGCCGCACCAAGGGCGTGGGCGCCGAGACGGCATTGGATCTGGCGGCCCTGCACGAGGTCGCGCGGCGCGTGGCGAAGGAGGAGGCCGGCAAGCGCGCCGTCATCTCCAGCTGGACCTCGCTGCTGGCCTATGTGCGGCTGTCGCTGCAGCATGAGCCGCGCGAGCAGTTTCGGGTGCTGTATCTGGACAACAAGAACCAGCTGATCCTGGACGAGGTGCAGAACCGGGGCACGGTCGATCACGCGCCGGTCTATCCGCGCGAGGTGATGCGGCGGGCGCTGGAGCTCTCGGCGAAGAATCTGATCATCGTGCACAACCATCCGTCCGGCGATCCGACGCCGAGCCGGGCGGACGTCGACATGACGAAGCAGGTGGTCGAGGCGGCGCGGGCGCTGGGGCTCACGGTGCACGACCATCTGGTGGTGGGGCGCGAGGGCGTGGCCAGTTTCAAGCAGTTGGGGTTGATGTGAATTCTGCATCCCGCTCATCCCGGCGAAAGCCGGGATCCAGTTCTTTTGCTTGAAGCGCAGGCGTCGGGGATCGACAGTCCGTCAACTTGGAAGCGGTCGTCGCCCAAAGCACTGGGTCCCGGCTTTCGCCGGGATGAGCGGAGATGAAAATGGCCACACGACGCGAAGCCCTGGCCGCTGGAGCTCTGATGCCTGTGGCCCCCGCCGCCCTCTCCGACCCGCCGCCCGCCGTGATGGTGTCGACCTGGGACTTCGGGCGGCAGGCCAATGCGGCGGGCCTGGAGCGTCGACGCGCCGGCGGCGCCGCGCTGGACATGGTCGAGGCGGGGGGACGGGTGGTGGAGGCGGAGGGCGGCAACGGTTCGGTCGGCCTCGGCGGAATGCCCGACCGCGACGGGCGGGTGACGCTGGACGCCTGCGTCATGGACCATGAGGGCGGCATCGGCGCCGTCGCGGCGCTGGAGGACGTGGTCCACGCCGTCTCGGTCGCGCGGCAGGTCATGGAGAGGACGCCGCACTGGATGCTGGTCGGCGCCGGGGCGCGGGAGTTCGCGGTGGCGCAGGGCTTTCCGACGCAGAGCCTGCTGACCCCGGCGGCCGAGGCGGCGTGGCGCGAGTGGCTGAAGAGCAGCGAATACGCCCCGCGCCCCAACAGCGAGAACGAGGGCTGGGCGTCGATGCCGGGGGGGCCGAACAATCACGACACCATCGGCCTGCTGGCGATCGACGGCCAGAACCGGATGGCGGGCGCCTGCACGACGTCTGGCATGGCCTTCAAGATGCGCGGGCGGGTCGGCGACAGTCCGATCGTCGGCGCGGGCCTTTACGTCGACGGAGAGGTGGGCGGCGCGACGGCGACCGGCGTGGGCGAGGACGTGGTGCGGGTGGCGGGCAGCCACGCGGTCGTCGAAGCGATGCGGCACGGGATGGATCCGACGGCCGCCTGTCGCAGCGTGATCGAGCGGCTGGCGCGTCTGCGGGGCACGAGGGTGGCCGGCAGTCAGGTGGCGCTGCTGGCCTTGGACAAGCGCGGGCGCGCGGGCGGCTTCGCCCTGCAACCCGGGTTCACCTACGCGGTGACGGACGCGACGGGCGAGACCCGGATGGAACGGGCCGGGGCGCTGTTCGCATGACGGTGCTGACGACGGCGCGGCTGACGCTGGCCCCCATGACCGAGGCCGAGTGGCCGGAGCTGTGCGCCCTTTGGTCGGACCCGGAGTTCGTGCGGCACATCTTTCCCGCGGGCCTGAGTTCCGAGGACGTCTGGACGCGTCTGCTGCGCGACGTCGGACACTGGGCGGCCGTCGGCTACGGCAACTGGGCCATGCGGCTGACCGCGACGGGCGAGTACGTGGGCAGCGTCGGCGTGCTGGACTATCGCCGCGTGGTCGATCCCCCCATCGACGTGCCCGAACTGGGCTGGGGCGTCGCGCCGCGGTTCCAGGGCCAGGGACTGGCGGGGGAAGGCGTGCGCGCCGCGCTGGACTGGTGCGACGGCGTGCTGAAGGCGCCGCGCACGGTCTGCATGATCTCGCCGGAGAACGGGCCGTCGCGGGCGCTGGCGGAGCGCGTGGGCTATGCCGAGTACGTCCGCACGACCTATCGGGGCGAGCCGGTGATCCTGCTTGAGCGGCCGCGCCCGTAGCCGCCCGTTAAGGTTTACCCGGCACCCTTGGCGGCGAAGTCCGGAGAGCGTCCGCCGCATGCCCATGTCCGCCGAAACCCTGCGCGCGCACATCGCCGAGGCGTTTCCTGACGCCGACATCCAGATCGTCGATCTGGCCGGCGACGGCGATCACTACCGCGCCCGCGTGGTGTCTCCGGCCTTCGCCGGCATGGCGCGCGTCAGACGGCACCAGGCGGTCTACGCCGCCCTGAAGGGCCAGATGGGCGGCGAGCTGCACGCGCTGGCGCTGGAAACCCTGACGCCCGAGGAGGTCTGAGCATGCGATACCGGCCTTTCGGCAACGGCGGCCAGGCGGTTTCGGCCCTGACGCTCAGCCTGTCCCAGCGCGATCTGGCGCGCGGCCCACAAGCGGGCTGCGAGCTGATCTACACGGCGCTGGAAGCGGGCATCAATTCCTACCGGCTGGAGAACGCCGACCCGGTGCTCGCCGAGGTGCTGGGCGAGGCCCTGCGACACGTCGACCGCAAGCTGGTGCAGGTGGCGATCACGCTCGGCGCCGGAGACGGACGTCGCGGATCCGAGCGCGACTTCTCCGGGGACGGCATGACCGAGGCCATGGACCGGGCGTTGCGCGTCTCCGGCCTGGGCTGGTTCGACGTGGCGATGCTGGACCAGCCGGCCGACCACGAGCTGCCGCAGACGGCGCTGAACGCGTTGAAATCCCTGCGCGCCAACCAGCGGGTACGCCTTCTGGGCGTGAGCGGCGAGGGCGAGGTGATGGACGCCTACGTTTCGACCGGCGCCTTCGACGTGCTGTCGACGCCCTATCACGTGAATTCGGAATGGCGGGTCCGCAACCGGCTGCGCACTGCGCGGGAACAGGACATGTCCGTCTTCGTCCACGGCTGGTTCCCCGAGGAATTCCAGTCGGCGAAGAGGGCGGCGCAGGTGAACCAGCCGAAGAGGACCGGGCTGTTCGGCTTCGGCGGCCCGCGGAAGGCGGACAATCCTCTGGCGGGCGCGGGCACGTTCGCCTTTCTGCACCAGACACCGGGCTGGCCCGCGGAGACGATCTGCCTCGCCTATGTCCTGACCGATCCGGGCGTCTCGAGCGCGGTCATCAGTCCGGGCAGCGCGGAACGGCTGGCGGTCGTGGCCGAGGTGCCGGACCGCGACATGCCGCCCGGACTGGCCGCCCAGATCGAGATGGCGCGCGTGGCCGGCGCGAAGGCGGCGGCCTGACCCCTATTTCTGGCGGGGACTCTCCAGGCCCTCATACGTCGTGACCAGCTCGCCCGCGCGCCGGGCCTTCAGGGCGCGACCCAGCTGTTCCGCCGCGATCCGCACCTCGGCCTGCATGCCCCGATCGCGATCCAGCGCGTCGTGGCTCGTGGCGTAGGGCTCCCAATAGCCGATGTACCGATCGATCTCCGCGTCCGGGCCGGCGGGCGTGAACTTCATGAACTTGAGCCAGTCGGAGACCGAGCGCCGCACGTTCTCCGCACCCTCCACGTCCCCATGGACCACGACCGAGAAGACGCGTCCCTGAAGATGACGGGGATAGTCCCAGCCCTTCAGCTCTTCTTCCTTCGCCTTCCTCGCGTCCTTGCCGTGGGTCAGGGTCGGGTCGGGGTTGCCGCCGTCGGCGCAGACCAGCCTGTCCATCATCAGCTTCATCGGCGAGGACACCTGGTACCAGTTGACCGGCGTGACGATGAAGACGCCATGGGCCTCCATCCACATCGGATAGATGTCGTTCATCCAGTCGTGGACCTGGCCCAGCGAATAGTTCGGGTAGCAGCTGCAGGGAAAGTGACAGAGCGCGGCCGCCGTCGAGAAGCAGGCCTTGCACGGGTGGATGTCGCGGCCGAACTCGCTGGACAGGCGCGAAAGGTCCAGGATCGTGGTCTCGATCCCGGCTTCATTCAGCGTCGTCTCGGCCAGCTGGACCAAGCGGTACGACTTGGACATCTCGCCGGGGCAGGTGTGCTCGGAGCGCGACGAGCCGTTGATCAGCAGGACGCGCAGCGGGCCGTCGGCATCCTCAAAGCGCGCGCGGGCCTGGTCGATCATCTCCTTCGCGGCGATCCAGTCGACCGACAGGTGGTAGTCCGGATCCGCGTAACCGGGGCCCGCCTTGCGCGTCACCGGCGACTTGCGCCCCTCGTCGTAGGCCTCCCACGCCACGCCGGCGATCTTCTCCAGCTCGGCCGCCAGGGCGCCGAAGGCCGGGTCGGCGAACCGGCTCAGGAATCGGGCGGTGAAGTCCTCGCGGTTCAGTCGGGGCGAGGGCATGCCCTTGCGAGGAACTGGGGTCGGCATGCGCTCTCCGGGATTGACCGCCGACAAACGCGGCCGTGACGCGCGCCGTTCCGTCGCTTGACCCCGCCGCCTCGCCTCCATACCTGAGCCACGAACCTGAAAGGCCCTGCCGTGACCGACGCTTCCGCCGACCCCGTCCACGCCTTCATCGCGAAAACCGTGGGAGACCACGACGTGGTGCTGTTCATGAAGGGCACCCCGGACGCGCCGCGCTGCGGCTTCTCGGCGCAGGCCGTGCAGATCCTCGACCACGTCGGCGCGCCGTTCGTCGGCGTGGACGTGCTGCAGGACGACGCCCTGCGCGAAGGCGTCAAGGTCTTCACCGACTGGCCGACCATCCCGCAGCTGTACGTGAAGGGCGAGTTCGTCGGCGGATCGGACATCGTGCGCGAGATGTTCCAGGCGGGGGAGCTGACCGCCCTGCTGAACGACAAGGGCGTGCCCCTCGGCGAGGCCTGACGCCGGATGCCGCGCGCGCAGCTGGAGCCGCGTCCGGACAGGGAGATCTTCGAGCTGCCGCTGGAGGTCCGGCCCGAGCACATCGACGAGAACGGGCACGTGAACAACGTGGTCTACGTCGGCTGGCTGCAGGACGCGGGCACGGCGCACTGGAACGCCCGCTTCGACGCCGAGACGCGGGCGAAGTGGTCGTGGGTCGGCACGCGGCATGAGGTCGACTATTTCCGCCCGCTGCCCCCGGACGCGACCGGGGTCAAGGCCCGCACCTGGGTGGGCGAGCCGCAGGGTCCGCGCTTCAACCGCTACGTCCGCATCGAGGACGGCGAGGGCCGGCTGTGCGCCCAGGGCGTGACGGAATGGGTGCTGGTGGACGCCGCGACCATGCGGCCGCACCGCATCCCCGCGGACATGCTTCCCGCCTTCGAGCGCGCCTGACGCGTCAGCGGGCGGCGACGTCGATGGCGTCGGGCGGACGGCGATAGGGGTTCGCGATCGTCAGGCTTTCGCCCGACTTCAGCCCCAGCTCTTCAAACGTCCAGGTCATCTCCACCGACTGCGGCCGGCCGCAGTCGTCGGGGCGCAGGCGCGACAGCACCAGCTGCGGGCCGTCGTGGCGGCGCTGGACCACGGCGCTGAGGCTTGCCTTGTCGGTGCAGCCGTTGGACGCGACCCACACCACGGCGCGGTCGCCGGAGACCGCGGCGGCGTGGACGGCCGGGTCCAGTTCGGCCGTCGGCGCCGGCTCGCCGCGATCCAGCAGGCGCGTCAGGCCGCAGCCGGACAGGGCGACGGCGGAAAGGGCAACGAGGGCGAAGCTGGCGGCGCGCATGGCGATCTCCCCGACGAGACGCTGACGTAGCGGCAACATGCCCGGATTCCGGCCCCGACGGAACCTTCGGAAACGAAAAAGGCCCCGCCGGAGCAGGGCCTTTCGCGTTCTTCGATCTGGCCGCCTTACGAAGCGTAGTATTCCACGACCAGGTTCGGCTCCATCTTCACCGGGAACGGCACGTCGGCCAGTTCCGGGACGCGGACGTAGCGGACCGAGAAACCGCGGTCGCCGATCTCCAGATAGTCCGGCACGTCGCGTTCCGACGACTGCTGGGCTTCGAGGACCAGGGCCATGTTGCGGCTCTTTTCCTTGACCTCGACGACGTCGCCGATCTTCACGGAGTAGGAGGCGATGTTCACCTTCTTGCCGTTCACGGTGACGTGGCCGTGGTTCACGAATTGGCGCGCGGCCCAGACGGTCGGCACGAACTTGGCGCGGTAGACCACGGCGTCCAGTCGGGCTTCCAGCAGGCCGATCAGGGCCTCGGCGGTGTTGCCCTTCTTGCGGGCCGCCAGCTCATAGGTCTTGGCGAACTGCTTCTCGGTGATGTTGCCGTAGTAGCCCTTCAGCTTCTGCTTGGCCTTCAGCTGCAGGCCGAAGTCCGAGACCTTGGACTTGCGGCGCTGGCCGTGCTGGCCGGGGCCGTAGCTGCGCTTGTTGACCGGGGACTTGGACCGGCCCCACAGGTTTTCACCCATGGCGCGGTCGATCTTGTACTTGGCGCTGTGGCGCTTCGACATACGTCGTCTCTCTATGCTGATGCGGCCCGGCATCCCCGGGAGTGGGAATGCGATCTCAACGGCGGTCCACGCATCGTCCGTAGTGGTCTCGCGCCGCCGACGGGGTCGGTGGCGTGAAGGCGGGGCTTATGACGGCCCCGCCCCGGTTCGTCAAGGTTGGGCGGGCGTTTCCGGGACCCAGACGAAGGTCTCGCCCTCGCGGCGCACGCGGCCCAGGCCCGGGAAGGGGAAGTGGACGGCGTAGAGGCGCAGGTTCTCGTCGGCGGCGCGGCCGAAGACGGCCTTGCGGCTGGCCTGCGCGGTCGGGGCGTCGCCGTCGAACTGGATGCGCCAGTCGGGGCGCTGCACCGAGATGACGTGATGATGCGCCATGTCGCCGATGTAGAGCAGCCGCTCGGAGCCTGAGGCGATCTCATAGCCGGTGTGGCCGGGCGTGTGTCCGTCGATGGCGTAGGCCTTGATGGAGGGCGTGACCTGCGCGTTCGCCGCGAAGGTCTCCACCTTCGGCGTGATGGCGGCGACGACGGCGGCCATGGACGCGTCCGCCTTCAGCGCGGTCCATTCGGCCTCGGTCATGCGGATGGTGGCGTTGGGAAAGGTCAGGGCCCCGTCGGCCGTGACCAGGCCGCCGACATGGTCGCCGTGGCCGTGCGAGATCAGGACGTCCGTGACCTGACCCGGCTGAACGCCGGCCGAGGCCAGCGACGCCGGAAGCTTGCCCGCGCCCGCGCCCATGCCGGCGCCCGCCCCCGCGTCGATCAGGACCACGGCGTCGCCGTCGCGCACCAGCAGCGGCTGGATCGACAGGTCGAAGCTGTCGCCCGGCAGGCCGGCGGCGGTCAGGACGGCCGCGACCTCCTCCGGCGTGCGGCCGACGCCGAGGATCTTGTTGTCGTTGGGCACGCCGGTCATGCCGCCGTCGCGCAGGGCGATGACGTCCAGCGCGCCGACCTTGAACGGCTGGACGTCGGCGCCGGCCTGGACCGCCGCAGCCGCCGTGTCGGCGCCTTCCGTCTTCTCGGCGGCGGGGGAACAGGCGGCCAGCAGGGCCGAGAGCGCCGCGGCGGCGGCGGCGAGCTTGAAATGCGCGGTCATGGATCAGCCTCCCAGGAGTTCGGGAGTCGATATGGTCAGGCTTCGGCCCGGCGCCAGACCGCCGCGGTGAAGTTTCCGCGACGGTCCGGCCCCCGCGACGTCAGGCCGCGGCGAACAGCGCGTTGACCTTGTTCCAGTTCACCACCGACCAGAAGGCCTTCAGATAGTCGGCGCGGCGGTTCTGGTATTTCAGATAATAGGCGTGCTCCCACACGTCGGCGCCCAGGACCACGGTCCCCTTCTCGTCCGCGACGTCCATCAGCGGATTGTCCTGATTGGGGGTCGAGGTGACCTTCAGCTTGCCGTCCTGGACGATCAGCCAGGCCCAGCCGGAGCCGAACTGGCCGGCGCCGGCGGCGTTGAAGTCTTCCTTAAACTTGTCGAAACCGCCCAGATCGCGGTCGATGGCGGCCTTCAGCTCCGCCGACGGTTCGCCGGTCTGACCCTCAGGCGCCAACAGCTCCCAGAACAGGCTGTGGTTCCAGTGCCCGCCGCCGTTGTTGCGCACCGCCTTGGGCAGCTTCGACGTCGTCGCGAACAGCTCTTCCAGCGACTTGCCCTGCAGGGCCGGGTCGGCGTCGACGGCCTTGTTCAGATTGTCGACGTAGGTCTGGTGATGCTTGTCGTGGTGGAAGGTCATCGTCTCCTTGTCGATGGCCGGTTCCAGCGCGTCGTAAGCGTAAGGCAGGGGCGGCAGGGTGAAGGCCATGGGAAGGCTCCGTTCTTGGGGTTCCTGAGGCGCTGCAGATAGGCGCCGGGGCTGAAAACCCAAGCGACGGCGGCCGGATTCCGTTCCGGTCAGGCCTGCGGCAGGTTGGCCTTCAGGCAGTCGCGGATGGCGCGCTTCAGGTCGCCCGGCGCGTTCGGCTCGTCCACGCCCTCGGCCGCCAGAACGGCGCGCACGGCGGCGTCCAGTCCCTGGGGCAGTGCGGCGATCACGCGCGCCTCGCCCTTCTCGTGCAGGCAGAAGCCCACCTCGCGGCACAGGGCGGCGAACATCTCGGTGTGGTCGGGTGCGGTCATCCGTCAGCCTTTAAGCCGCCGGGCGTGAAACGCCACGTGGTCGGCGATGAAGCTGGCCATGAAGAAGTAGCTGTGGTCGTAGCCAGGCTGCATCCGCAGGGTCAGTTTCTGGCCCGAGGCCCGCGCCGCTTCGACCAGCAGGTCGGGCTTCAGCTGTTCGGTCAGGAAGGGGTCGGCGTCGCCCTGGTCGACAAGGAGGTCGTCGTAGACGCCGTGGGCCGCTCCGCCTTCGATCCGCAGCGCCGCGTCGTGGCGGGACCAAGCGCGGCGGTCGTCGCCGAGATAGGCGCCCAGCGCCTTCTCGCCCCACGGGCAGCGGGTCGGACTGGAGATCGGCGCGAAGGCCGAGACCGACTGGAACAGTTCGGGATGGTTCAGCGCCAGCGTCAGCGCCCCATGCCCCCCCATTGAGTGGCCGGAGATGGAGCGGGTCTTCGTGGTGGGAAACTCCGCATCGATCAGGGCGATCAACTCGTCCGTGACGTAGGTCTCCATGCGGAAGTTCGGCGCCCACGGCGCCTGGGTGGCGTCGACGTAGAAGCCCGCCCCCTGCCCGAGGTCATAAGCCGGGTCGTCGGCCACGCCCGGGCCGCGGGGCGAAGTGTCCGGCGCGACGACGATCAAGCCATGTTCCGCGGCCGATTGGTAGGCGCCGGCCTTGGTGGTGAAATTGTCCTCGGTGCAGGTCAGGCCCGACAGCCAGATCAGCACCGGGAACGGGCCCTCGCCCGGCGGGACGAAGACCGACAGGGTCATGGGCGTGCCGGTGACGGCGCTGTCGTGCTTCAGATAGCGCAGCGTGCCGCCGTGGACGGCGTGCTGTTTGACCGTCTGCATCAGTCCTCCGGCGTCAGGGTGCGCGACACCTGACCCGTTTCATCCAGAAAGTCGATCTTCGCGGCGCCGTCGGCCGTCACGGTCATGCGCAGACGCGGTCGCCCCTCCCCGTCACGCAGGACCACGGCCGAGGCTCCGTCGGATTGCCGCCCGAAGAAGCCGCGCGGCTTGCCGCCGAACCCGGCCTCCGCATAGGCCGCCGCCTGCTGTTCCGCCGGTAGGGCCCCGATACGTTCCAGCTGGTCGAAGCCCATGCTGCCGTCAGGCCGGTCGAAGACCCGCACGCCCGACGAGCGGGCGCCGCCCATCTCATCCTCGAACAGCTGCACCACCTGATCCTGCTCATAGCGGTCGAAGGTCAGGCTCCCGGTCGAGTGGCGCACTCCATTGGTCTCACCCCCGCTCCAGATAAGGCCGCCGGTTTCGGTGCCCTCGTCGTTCATGAACAGCATGCCGGCCGTGCGGCGGTTCGGGTGCGGGTATTCCCGCCCCCGTACCGGGATGCCGGGAAACGACGCCTGATTGGAAATGACCATCCGGAGCGTCCCGTCCGGCTCGCGCACATTTATGCGTTGCACGTCGATCTGGCTGAATTCAGCCGAGCGGTCGGGGGCGGCGCCTGATACCAGGACGCCGACCATGACGGCGGTCAGCACGCCGGAATAGGCGATCAGAGCTTTCTGGGCATCGAACTTCACAACGGCGCTCCTATGTCTGCGGCCGCCGAACATAGCGCCATCGAGGACGTGCGGGGCGCTTTGAGATCGTTCAGCCCGCGTTCTGCGGGCGGTGCATGGCGCAGATCTTGTTGCCGGACGGGTCGCGCAGATACGCCAGGATCAGCTTGCCGAATGGCCCATTCCGCTCGCCCGGCGGGTCCTCGATGGCCGTGCCGCCGGAGGCTGCGCCCGCGTCGTGGAAGGCCTGGACCATCTCGGGCGTTTTGGCGTGAAAGCCGATGGTGCCGCCGTTGGCGTGACAGGCGGGCTCGCCGTCGATGGGCGTGCCGACGGCGAAGGCCCCCATGCGGGTGCGCCACCAATAGCGGCCCTTGGCGTCCGGCCCGCTGGCCGGCTCGACGCCCAGCGCGCCGAGCGCGGCGTCATAGAAGCGGCGCGACGCCTCGACGTCGTTCGCGCCGACGGTGACGTGGGTGAACATGCGATCCCTCCCGAGCAGTTCTGTCAGTTGTTTTAGCGAACTGACTGCGAGGTGCAAGAGCTCAGAGGGCGACGCCCGGATCACTCGGGTCCGGAAAGTACAGTTCGTTGCCGTCGGGATCGGTGACGATAAGCGAGCGGTATCCCCACCAGCCCTCGCGGAACGGGACGCCGCCGGCCTCGAGCGCCGCGGGCAGGGCCTTCCAGTCGTCGGCGACCAGCTCGATGAACAGCATCCCCTTGCCGACCCGGTCGGGCCGCTGGCGGCTGAAGACGATCTCGCAGTCATTGAGACTGGTCTGGGCGACGATCGAGGCCCCCTCCGCCCGTCCGGTCGGGGGCGCGGCGGGCGAGCCTTCCTGTGCGAACTTCCAGGCCTCGACGAAGCCCATGCGGCGGTAGAACTCCAGCGACGCGTCGACGTCCGTCACGAAGAGCACCGGTCGGGTGTACCACCGCCCCATCGCGCTTCTCCTAGAAGACCACCACGCTGCGGATGCTCTTGCCTTCGTGCATCAGGTCGAAGGCCTCGTTGATGCGCTCCAGCGGCAGGACATGGGTGATCATCGGGTCGATCTCGATCTTGCCGTCCATGTACCAGTCGACGATCTTCGGCGTGTCGGTGCGGCCGCGCGCGCCGCCGAATGCACTGCCCCTCCAGACGCGACCGGTGACCAGCTGGAACGGGCGGGTGGCGATCTCCTTGCCGGCCTCGGCCACGCCGATGATCACGCTCTCGCCCCAGCCGCGATGACAGGCCTCCAGCGCCTGACGCATGACGGTGGTGTTGCCCGTGCAGTCGAAGGTGTAGTCCGCGCCGCCCCCGGTCAGCTCGACCAGATGAGCGACGATGTCCGAGTGATCCCCGGGGTCCACAAAGTGGGTCATGCCGAAGCGGCGGCCCCACTCTTCCTTCGACGGATTGACGTCGACGCCGACGATCATGTCGGCTCCGACCATCTTCAGCCCCTGGATGACGTTCAGCCCGATGCCGCCCAGGCCGAACACCACGCAGTTGGCGCCCGGCTCCACCTTCGCCGTGTTGACCACCGCGCCGACGCCCGTGGTCACGCCGCAGCCGACGTAGCAGGCCTTGTCGAACGGGGCGTCCTTGCGGATCTTCGCCACCGCGATCTCGGGCAGGACGGTGTAGTTCGAGAAGGTCGAGCAGCCCATGTAGTGGGCGATCGCCTGGCCCTTGTAGCTGAAGCGGCTGGTGCCGTCGGGCATCAGACCCTTGCCCTGGGTGCCGCGGATGGCCGTGCAGAGGTTGGTCTTGCGGCTGAGGCACGACTTACACTGGCGGCATTCCGGCGTGTACAGCGGGATGACGTGATCGCCAACCGCGACCGAGGTCACGCCCGGCCCGACCTCGACGACCACGCCCGCGCCCTCGTGGCCCAGGATCGAGGGGAAGATTCCCTCCGAATCCAGACCGTCCAGGGTGTAGGCGTCGGTGTGGCAGATGCCGGTGGCCTTGATCTCGACCAGCACCTCTCCGGCGCGCGGCCCTTCCAGATCGACCTCGACGATCTCGAGCGGGCGTTTGGCCTCGAAGGCGACGGCGGCGCGGGTCTTCATGGGCGGGCTCCCCTAATCGTCGGACGCGCCGACGATTAGGGGGCATCCGCAGGGTTCGCCAGCCCTTACGACAGGACGACGATCGCCACGCGGCGGTTCTGGGCGCGGCCTTCGCGGGTCGTGTTGTCCGCGACCGGGTTGGTCTCGCCGTAGGAGATGGTCGCCATGCGGTTCAGCGGCACGCCCTGCAGGCTCAGATAGCGACGCACCGCCTCGGCGCGCTGCTCGCCCAGCTGCATGTTATAGGCCTCTTCGCCTGCCGCGTCGGTGAAGCCCTGGATCTCCAGGTAGACGTTGCGGTTCTCGGCCTTCAGGCGCTGGGCCAGCTCGCCCAGGCGGGCCTCGGCTTCCGGCGAGAGGTCGCTGGCGTCGTTCGGGAACTTCACCGAGTCGTCGGACAGGACCACTTCGTACAGGAACTTGCCTTCGGCCAGCTTGTGGGCGGCGTCGGCGCGGGCCAGGGCCTCGCCGGCGGTGCCTTCCACCCGGGTCACGCGGCCTTCGACGCCGGTGACGCGCTGGTCGACCACGGCGACGTTGTCGCGCACGAAGCGGTGGCTGGCGCAGCCGCTGACGACCAGGCCGAGAGACAGCAGGGCGCCGCCCATGAGGGCCGTGCGCAGGTTGGATCGGGTCAAGGGGAGAACTCCATCATCGCCGGCGCGCCACCTCGGCCCTCATGCGCAAGCGGGGCAGCTACCGGAGCAGGCGGGGCGACCTAATGGCGTGCTCCGGGCAATGTTTTGGCGTTTCGAACGGCGGTATGTCGTGTTTTCGGCAAGATTCGTGTCCGTTCGGAACAAACGGGCGGCGACGCGGATTGTCGCGGGCGGCGCCGCCGGGACGCGGCGGGTCAGGAAGGGCGCGGCCACGATCCTGACACGCGGCGCCGCTTCATCCACAGGCATGAGACGGCCCGCCACATCTTCGAGCGAGGGATCCGGAGCGGGGCGCTGGTCGGCGGCGCTGGCCGTCGCGGTGGGGCTGCAGGCGGCGATGATCCTCGGCCTGTCGGTGCGGCCGCCGGACACGCGGCCGGCGGAGCCCCCGGTGACGCTGATCGAGTTGATCCCGCCGGAGCCGCCGCCTCCCCCGCCCGCTCCCGATCCTGATCCTGAACCGGCGGCCGCGGGGCCGGCGGCGGAAAGCACTGACGCGGCGCCCGCGCCGGAAGCCTCCCGCGCGCCCTCGCCCGCGCCGCGTCCGCCCGTCACGGCCCGAAAGACGCCGCGTCCCCCGGCCGACGTGCCGACGCGCCCGGCGGCCCCCGAGGCCGCGCCTTCCGTCCCGGACCTCCCCGTCATCGGCGGCGCCCGGCTGGCCGGCGCGCTGCGCGCGGGGGGCCGGGGATCGGGCGAGGGCGCGGGCGGCGGCGGACCCGGCGGCGACGGCGCGGGCGGAGCCTGCGACATGGTCGGGCGACTGGAGCGGGCGCTGCGCGACGATCTGGACCTGCGCCGGGCCGTGGCGGCGACGCTGACCGCGCGCGCCGCGTCGGGACAGGCCGTGCTGGTCTGGGACGGCGACTGGCTGCAGAGCCCCGGCCAGGCGGGCAAGGGCCTGGCAGGACTGCGCCAGGCCGTGGCGGTGGAGGTCGGCTTCGCGCCGCGCGCCTGCAAGGACGAGACGGTGCGCGGTCTGGCCGTCGTCTCGCTGGACGGCACGGCGTCCGGCCCCAAGGTGGCGCTGGGTACCGGCAGCTGGCGCTGGCGGGATCTGCTGGGGCTCTGATACTCCGAGGCATGAGCACGGACGACATCGTCATCCTGACCGGCGCAGGCATATCGGCCGAGAGCGGGGTGCCGACCTTCCGCGACGCGGGCGGGCTGTGGGAGGGGCACAGGTTCGAGGACGTGGCGACGCCGGAGGCGTTCGCGCGGGATCCCGTGCTGGTCCAGCGCTTCTATGACCTGCGCCGCGCGGCCCTGCCGACGGTGCATCCGAACGCCGCGCACCGCGCGCTGGCGGAGCTGGCGGCGCGATGGCCGGGACGGCTGACGCTGGTGACGCAGAACGTCGACGACCTGCACGATCGGGCGCACGCGGAGGCGCCGCCCGGCGCGGGCTTCGAGCTGATCCACATGCACGGCGAGATCATGAAGGCGCGCTGCACCGCCTCCGGTGTCGTCATGGACTGGCCCGGCCCCATGGCGGCGCACGAGCCGTCGCCGCATCACCCGGCCGGCCGGATGCGTCCCCACGTGGTCTGGTTCGGAGAAATCCCGCTGGAGATGGACCGGATCGAGGCGGCGCTGGCGGCCTGCGGCCTGTTCGTCTCCATCGGCACCTCCGGCGCCGTCTGGCCGGCCGCCGGCTTCGTGCGCGCCGCGCGGGCGGCGGGCGCGCGGACGGTGGAGATCAATCTCGAACCGTCGATGGGCACGCACCTGTTCGACGAATCCCGCCTCGGCCCGGCGTCGGTCGAAGTCCCGCGATGGGTGGACGAGCTGCTCAGTCCTCCGCAGGGGGCGCGGGCATGAGGTTTCCGTACGGGGCGGCGTCGTCCAGCGCACGCTGAAACGACGGCCGCGCCTTCAGCCGCGCGTGCCACGCCCGCAGCCTCGGCCGGTCGCCGAACGGAACCAGTCTGCGGGCATAGGTCATGAGCGGCGCGGCGCCGCAATCGGCCAGGGAGAAGGTCTCGCCGGCGCCCCATTCGCGGCCGTCGGACAGGCGGTCCTCCAGCCAGTCCCAGGCGCGCGCCAGCTCGGCCTCGTCCTGTTCCATCGCCACCGGGTTCGGGGTTCCCGCCCGGCCCAGCCGGTTGAAGACGATCCGGTTCATCGGCCCGCCCACATAGGTGTCGACGATCCGGTCGATCAGCCGCGCCTCCAGCGCCGCGTCCGGGTCGGCGGGGATCAGACGGCCGCCGCCGGCGTGGCGATCCATCCACTCGATCACGATGCTGGATTCAAAGACGGTCCGACCCTCGGAGTCGACAAGCACCGGCATCTTTCCGAAGGGCGACAGCCGGCCGAACTCCGCCATGAGGTCCGCGTCCGCGTGGTCCAGCACCCGAAGGGTGAATGGCACGCCCAGCTCATAGGCGGCGGTCGACGCCTTCTGACCGTAGCCGGCGTAGGGATGAAGCCAGAGGGTGAAGCTCACGGGTTCGCCTCCAGTTCGCGGGCCAGGTTCTCCAGCATCTCGGCGCAGCCCTCCTTGCGCAGGGGCACGTGGGCGCCGCCGTCGTCGCCGTAGTAGGCGCCCTGTTCGGTGTAGATCAGCCGCGTGCCGTCGCCGTCCGGAAGCAGTTCAACGGTCGCCAGCGAGGCCGACTCCCGCCGGTGCTCCCCGCCCAGCTCCCGGCCCATGACGTAGGCCAGGACGATGCGGCTGTTTTCCACCAGATCGAGGAAGACCGTCTCGTTGAAGCCGACCGGAGTCTCCGGCCCGCCGAAGCGATAGCGGCCGCCGCCGTGCGCGCCGACCCGAAGGTCATGAGCCCAGTCGAGAATGGTCGCGCCGGGGCTCTCCACGAACCAGCGCCGGAAGGCGACCGGATCCGACCACGCGCGGAAGACGCGCGGGGGCGAGGCGTCGTAGCGGCGTTCCAGCGTGAACATGCCGTGGGCCAGTCGGTCGGTCATTCGCGGGGCTCCGTTTCGGGTTTCGTCGCGTCGAGGAAGGCGCCGAGGCGATCCAGCCGGCCTTCCATCGCCAAGCGCCGCTCGGCGATCCAGCGTTCGGCGGCGGACAGGGCGTGCGTATCCACGCGGCACGTGCGCACCCGCCCCACCTTCTCCGAGGTCACCAGGCCTGCGTCCTGCAGCACCTTCAGATGCTGGACCACGGCCGACATGGACATGGGCAGGGGTTCGGCCAGATCGCTGACCGAGGCCGGGCCGAGGGTCAGGCGCTCGACCATCCGGCGACGGGTCGGGTCCGACAGGGCATGGAAGGCCAGATCCAGAGGCTGATGTTGAAGCATTCACTTAAGTATCAAGCCGGCCGGAGGGGCGCAACCCCCCGTTAAGCGACGCGGCGCAGCCTTCGCCTCACAGGCAACCGGATGGCCGTCATGTCCACGATCCAGACCCAGAGCTACCGCCGCACCCGCGACCATTTCGAGCCGCAGGACATCGATCCGCAGGAGCAGCGGCGGCTGCGGGGGCAGCTCGAACAGATCGACTACTCCGCCTTCGTGGCCAACCGCGAGGTCGTCGGACAGGCCCTTCAGGGGGTGGAGCCCGCGACCTTCCAGAGGCTGGCGGTGCTGACCGCGACCGCCCGGGCGAGATGGGTCGCCGAAGCCCTGCGCCAGTCGGAATCGGGCGCGCCGTCCACGCCCGACCAGATCGCGCGGCTGACGTCCGCTCGCGCGGCCTATGAGGAGCTGGCCGAGGCCTATGAGGGCCTGCGGCGTATGGTCGAGCGCGGCTACGTCACGCTGAAGGCCTGACGCCGGTCAGCGCGGGCGCGTGACGATGGTCTCCCCGTCGGTGCGCGGCGTCGGATCGGCGGGCGGCGGCTCCGCCGGCGGCTGGCGCGTCGGCTCGATCAGGGGCGCCGTCTCGATGACCGGCGCGGGCGGCGGCGAGGGCGTCGCCGCGGCGGGCGTCTCCGGCTCGACCGGGGCGGCCTCCGGCGGGACCGTCGCCCGCACGGGCGCAGGCGTCGCGGTCCGCTCTTCGGCTGGGGGCCGGCTCGCCGCCGACGCCGTCGCGACGGGCTGAACGACCGGATCGACGATTTCGGGCGCCGTCCCGGCGGGCGTCGCGGCGACCGGCGCACCGGCCCCGGGCAGGGCGACCGGGGACGCGGGCGCCGGCGCCTCGGGCGCGCGCGGGATCAGAAGCCAGACGGCGACGCCCGCCGCCAGAACGGCCGCCGCGGCGCCGCCGATCAGGACCGGACGGGAAGGGCCGGGCCGCCGGGCCGTCTGTGCGAAGCCGGGAACGACGATCGCTTCACCCGGGGCGTCGGGCACGACCGGCGGGGGCGTCGGGGCGGGCGCCGACGTGGCCTTCGCGGCGGGAGCCGGGGCGGCCCGGGGCAGGTCGGGCGCCGAAGTGGGCGGCAAGGGGCGCACCGTCAGGTCCGGCGACGGCGTCGGCTTGGGTGGGGTCTCGGGCGCCGGCGTCGGGGTCGGCGCGGCGGCGGGGCGCGCCTGGGGCACCAGCGAGTCGCGGAACAGGTTCACCGGTCGCGACGGCGCCGGCCGCGCGGGCTGCGGCCGGGGCGGCTGCGGGATCGGCTCCAGTCTCTGCCCGCCCGGCAGCGGGCCGGCCCGGAACACGGGCGCGGCGGAACGGCGCCAGTCGATGGGCGCGGGGGAAGGCGGGCGACGCTCGTCGTCGGACATTCGGGCTCACTCGGGCGGGACGCGTACTGAAGCGCGCGACCGTGCCGCCCGATCCCGACGATTTCTTGGCGGCGGCCGGCCCTAGTTCTTCAGGCGCCAGCCGGTCCTGAAGATCCAGCCGACGAAGGCCAGCAGCACGAAGAAGAAGATCAGGGTCGCGCCGAGGCTGATCGCCACCGGCACGTCGCCGACGCCGAAGAAGGCCCAGCGGAAGCCGCTGATCAGGTAGACCACCGGATTGAACAGGCTGACGGTCTGCCAGGCCGGGGGCAGCATGTCGATCGAGTAGAAGGCGCCGCCCAGGAACGTCAGCGGCGTCACCACCAGCATAGGGATGAAGTTCAGCTGCTCGAAGCTCTGCGCCCAGACGCCGATGATGAAGCCGAACAGGCTGAAGGTGGCCGAGATCAGGATCAGGAAGGCCAGCATCCAGAAGGGGTGCAGGATCTGCAGCGGCACGAACAGCGCCGCCGTGGCCAGGATCACCAGACCAAGGATGACCGACTTGGTGGCCGCCGCACCGACGTAGGCGAGCACCGTCTCGAGCGGCGAGATGGGCGCCGACAGCAGTTCGTAGATCGTGCCGGTGAACTTCGGAAAATAGATGCCGAAGCTGCCGTTGAAGATGGAGTTGGTGAACAGGCTGAGCATGATCAGCCCGGGCACGATGAAGGCGCCGTAGGGCACCTCCGACACGCCGCCCATGCGGCTGCCGATGGCCGAGCCGAAGACGACGAAATACAGCGCCGTCGTCACTACGGGCGTGATGATCGACTGCCACAGGGTGCGGAAGGTCCGCGCCATCTCGAAGCGATAGATGGCCCAGACGCCGTGACCGTTGAACGCCATCACGCCGCCTCCCTCGACTGGTGGACCAGACCGACGAAGATGTCTTCCAGGCTCGATTGTTTCGTCGACAGGTCCTTGAAGCCGACGCCCAGGTCCGACAGGCGGCGCATGAGGGACGGCACGCCGGTCTTCTCCGCATTGGAGTCGAAGACGTATTCCAGCTCGGTCCCGTCCGCGTTCAGCGCCAGCGTCCATTCCGCCAGTTCGGGCGGCAGGGCGGTGAGGGGCTCCTGCAGCTGCAGCGTCAGCGTCTTGCGGCCCAGCTTCTTCATCAGGGCGGTCTTCTCCTCGACCAGCACCAGACGGCCCTTCAGGATGACGCCCACCCGATCGGCCATCTCCTCGGCCTCCTCGATGTAGTGGGTGGTCAGAATGATGGTCACGCCGCGCTCGCGCAGGCGGCGCACCATGGCCCACATGTCCTTGCGCAGCTCCACGTCCACGCCGGCCGTCGGCTCGTCGAGGAACAGGATGTCGGGCTCGTGCGACAGCGCCTTGGCGATCATGACCCGGCGCTTCATGCCCCCGGACAGGGTCATGATCTTCGCGTCCTTCTTGTCCCAGAGGGACAGATCCTTCAGCAGCTGTTCGATGAACGGCTTGTTCGGCGCCTTGCCGAACAGGCCGCGGCTGAGGGTGACGGTGGCCCACACGGTCTCGAAGGCGTCGGTGGTCAGCTCTTGCGGCACCAGGCCGATGGCCGAGCGGGCCTTGCGATAGTCCTTGCGGATGTCGTGGCCGGCGGCGGTGACCGAGCCCTCGCTGGACGTGACGATGCCGCAGACGATCGAGATCATCGTCGTCTTGCCCGCGCCGTTCGGTCCCAGCAGGGCGAAGATCTCGCCCTTCTCGATCGACAGGTCGACGGCGTCCAGCGCCTTCAGCCCGGACTTGTAGGTCTTGGTCAGACCCCGGATTTCGATGACGCCGGCCATGGCCCCTCCCCGCGCGGTCCCGAGCAGATATGCCACGCCGGATGTTCCGCAAGGGCAAGCGGAGCGGTTGTCCGCCGCGCGCGTTTCGACGCCGCCATGACGATGATCCCCCTGCCCGTCCGCTCGCGCCTCGCCCGTCTCGGCGCCTGGTCGCGCAGGCGCGTTCCGTTCCTGGCCCGGACGCCCGAGCTGAAGCACTGGATCGAGTGGGCGGCACGGGTCGGTTTCGGCGCGCGGGGGTTCGTCTACCTGTCGGTCGGCGTGCTGACGCTGCTGGGCGTGTTCGGGGTGGGCGAGGCCGTCGGAACCGGCGGGGCACTGGCCTGGCTGGTCACCCGTCCGTTCGGGCGGCTGTGGCTGCTGCTGGTGATCCTTGGTCTCGCCGCCTTCGTCATGTGGCGCCTGATGCAGGCGGTGTTCGACGCCGATCACGAGGGCAAAGACCGGAAAGGCCTGATGGCGCGGATGGGCCAGCTGTTCAGCGCGCTCGGCTACTCGGCCATGGCCCTCGGCGCGTCGGGCCTGCTGTTCGACAAGCCGGAGGATGCGGAAGCCGAGGCGGTCGTCGCCAGCCGTCAGACCGCAGAAACGGTCATGTCCCTGCCCTGGGGCGACTGGCTGCTGGCGGCCGGCGGCCTGGCCATCCTAGGCATCGGCGTCGCCAACGTCACGCGGGCCTGGCGCGAGGACTTCACCCAGCATCTCGCCTGCTCCGAAAGCCTGTGCCGCAAGGTCGCCCCGCTGGCACGCTGGGGCTACATGGCCCGAGGTCTGGCCTACCTGCCCCTCGGCGCGATCGTCGTTCTGGCCGGCCTCCACGCCCAACCCTCGGACGTGACGAGTCTGGGCGCGGCGCTGGAAGCGGTGGAGCGGCAGCCGGCGGGGCCCTGGGCGTTGTCGGCCATGGCTCTGGGCCTGATCGCCTTCGGGGCCTTCTCGTTCGTGGAGGCCCGCTGGCGCCGCATCCGCCCGCCGCGTGAGGTGCTTTGACGCGCGTCCGGCCGGGAACCGTGGCCGTAGCTCGCCGCTGAACCGGAAACGGAGTGGACCATGCGCCTGAACGCCCTCGCCGCCGCCGCCGCCGCGCTCGCCCTGTCGGCCTGCGTCACCGCACCCTCGCCGTCCGAGTACCGCGCGCCCCAGCCGACGAAGCCCGTCGACGCGGAGCGGCTGTGGTCGGGTCGCTGGCTGGAAATCGCGCGCACCCCGATGTCGATCACCGACGGCTGCGTGGCCGGCGCCTCGAACTATCGGCTGACCGCGCCGACGCGGGTCGAGGTTCGAGACACCTGTCAGGTCGACACGCCGACCGGCCGCGAAAAGGCGGTCGACGGCGCCGGCCAGATCCTCGATCCGGGCACCAACGCCAAACTGCGCGTGAAATACTTCTGGGGTTTCGTGACCTGGGACTATTGGGTGCTGGACCGGGCCGACGACTATTCGTGGTTCATCGCCACCAGCCCCACGCTGGACAAGGCCTTCATCTACACCCGCGAGGTCCCCTCGACCGCCGAGCGCGACGGCCTCGTCCGCCGTCTGGGCGAACTGGGCTATGATGTGAGCCGGCTGGAGTTTCCCGAAACCCTGTGAGGTCGCCCATGCGTGCCGTCGCCGCCGCAACCTGCCTTTCCTTGTCCATGGTCCTCGCCGCGTGCGGCGGGCCGCAGGCGCTGCCGCCGGAGGCGGGGTATGGCCCCAATCCCACCCTGCCGGCGCCGGCGGCCAGCCTCATCCCGCAGGTCAAGGTCGCCGACGCGATCGGCTGGCCTGAGGGTCGCATGCCGACGCCGGCCGAAGGCCTGCGGGTCCAGGCCTTCGCCAGCGGGCTGGACCATCCGCGCTGGCTGTACCGGCTGCCAAACGGCGACGTGCTGGTGGCCGAGTCCAACGCTCCGCCGAAACCCGAGGACAAGCAAGGCGGCGTCCGCGGCTGGTTCATGGGTCTGTTCATGAAGAAGGCCGGGGCCGGCGTGCCGAGCGCCAACCGGATCACCCTGCTGCGCGACGCCGACGGCGACGGGACGGCGGAGTTGAAGACGCCCTTCCTGACCGACCTGACCTCGCCCTTCGGCATGGCGCTGATCGGGTCGACCCTCTACGTCGCCAACGCCGACGCCGTGGTGGCCTTCCCGTACCAAACGGGCCAGACGCGGATCACGGTCGCCGCGCGCAAGGTCGCCGACCTGCCGGCCGGCCGGAACCACCACTGGACCAAGAGCCTGGTCGCCTCGCCCGACGGCGCGCGACTGTATGTGGGGGTCGGTTCGAATTCGAACATCGGCGAGAATGGGCTGGACGAGGAGGTCGACCGCGCCGCCGTTCTTGAGATCGACCCCGCGACCGGCGCCCGGCGCGTCTATGCCTCGGGCCTGCGCAACCCCGTCGGCATCGACTGGAACCCCGCGTCCGGCGCCCTGTGGGTCGCGGTCAACGAGCGGGACGAGCTGGGGCCGGATCTGGTCCCGGACTACATGACCTCGGTCCGGCCCGGCGGGTTCTATGGGTGGCCCTGGAGCTATTACGGCCAGATCGTGGACGAGCGGGTCCGGCCCGCCAATCCCGACATGGTCGCCCGGGCGATCAAGCCGGACTATGCGCTGGGATCGCACACGGCGTCGCTGGGCCTCGCGTTCTCGCAAGGCTCGCTTCTGCCGGAGCGGTTCCGGAGCGGCGCCTTCGTGGGCCAGCACGGATCCTGGAACCGCAAACCGCCGAACGGCTACCAGGTGATCTTCGTGCCCTTCGCCGGGGCCATGCCGGACGGCATGCCGATCCCGGTGCTGACGGGCTTTCTGGACGAGGAGGGCCGCGCCATGGGCCGGCCCGTCGGCGTCGCCTTCGACGGACGGGGCGCCCTGCTGGTCGCGGACGACGTCGGCAATGTGATCTGGCGGGTGTCGCCGGCGGCGCCGACCAATTGAAGAACCCCGGCCGAAGCCGGGGTTCAGGGTTCTCCAGTCCGGAGAACGGCTCACTGGCCCGGAAACGGCTGGACCTGGATCGTCGGAGCCGGCGGCGTCGCGGTCGGGGCGACGGGGGCGGGAGCGAAGGTCGGCGCGGTCGCGCTCCGCGTCGCCTGCGCGCGGTTCAGATCGGCCGTGGCCTCGTCGCCCGCATCGTCGGCCGCGGTCGACTCGACCGGAGCGGCGGCGGGCGCCGTGCGGCGCTGGACCGGGGCCGCGCGACGGACCGGAGCGGGCGCTGCGACCGGGGCGGCGGCCACCGGGGCGGTCGCCACCGGCTCCGCCGGGCGAAGGGCCGTCAGGGCGGCGGGGTCGCTCGCGGCGGTCGAAGTCATCAGATCGGTCAGCGGAGCCTGGGCCAAGGCCGGAGCCGACGCTGCCGGCGCCTCGACGACCTCGGCCTCGCCGCCGTTCATCAGCATCGCGGCGGAGGCGCCGCCGACCACCAGCACGCCCAGGGGCGCGAGGATCATCCACGTCTTGAAGCCGCGGGCCCCGGCACGGCCGCGGGCGGCGCGCTTGCGGGCGTAAACGGGGACGTAGGCCTCTTCGACGACGTCGTCGCGACGGTCATACTCGTGGTCGGTATAGGTGACGCTCATGGTCTTCCTCCTTGCGTTGGTTGACTGAACCCCGATATCGGAGGGACGTTCCGGCGTCGCCAGTCGAGCCGCCAAGATACCTTGAGCGTGCCACAGTTATGGCGACGCTGAACCTGCGCAGTTTCTTTGGAAATGCTTCGGCATTGTGGCCGATCAACCGCGAACTGCTTGTCGGGGTCGGGCAGAAAAACGGCGAAGTTTACCCTGCGTCGTGCCGGAGGGGTCACAGGCCTGCGACGAACGCCATCGACATTCCCCTGGTGGTTGACCACGGGGGACGGCGCCGTCATCACCGACGTCAGGGGCAGCCTTGGCACGAGGGAATCACCGACCGATGGGCCTGATCGCCGACATCCGACGCGACGTGCGGTTCGCGAAGGGGCTCAGCCGCCTGCTGAAGCGCATCAAGCCCGTGTCGCTCGACAGCCTCGACCTGGTCTGCGACGACGTCGAGGAAGCGGTCGACAAATTCGGCGACCGGATCGCCGTCGAGGACGAGCGGCGCGCCGTCAGCTACCGCGAGTTCGACCAGCTGGCCAACCGCTTCGGCCACTGGGCGCGGGGCCGCAATCTGAAGCGGGGCGACGTGATCGCCCTGATGATGTGCAACCGGGTGGAATACCTGGCGGCCTGGGTCGGATTTTCCAAGGTCGGCGTGACGACGGCCCTGATCAACACCAACCTGACCGGTCAGGCGCTGGCCCACTGCATCGCCATCGCCAACACCAGCCAGGTCGTCGCCGACGAGACGTGCTGGAAACAGGTCGAGGAGGCCCGCCCCTTCATCGACCGGCATCTGATGCTGTGGGTGCTGGGCCTGAACGACGCCGACGAGACCAGCGACCGGCGCGATCTGGACAAGCCGGTGCGCGGCGCCAGTTCGGTGCGCCCGCCGCGGAACCTGCGCCATGGCCTGACCAACCGCTCGACGGCCCTGCTCATCTACACCTCGGGCACCACCGGGCTGCCGAAGGCCGCGCGCGTGACCCATGCGCGGGCCCGCACCTACATGCGGGCCTTCGCCGGCTGCACCGAGGCGACGGAGAAGGACGTCACCTTCAACGTCCTGCCGCTTTATCACTCCACCGGCGGCCTCGTGGGCGTGGGACCGGCCCTGCTGAACGGCGGGCGGCTGGTGCTGCGCAAGCGCTTTTCCAGCACGAACTTCTGGCCGGACGTGAAGGCCTCGGGCGCGACCCTGTTCGTCTACATCGGCGAGCTGTGCCGCTATCTGGTCAACGCGCCGGAGACGCCGGGCGAGCGGGATCACAAGCTGCGCCTCGCCTACGGCAACGGCATGCGTCCGGACGTCTGGGAAGAGTTCCAGCCGCGCTTCAACATCCCCAGGGTGCTGGAGTTCTACGGCTCGACCGAGGGCAACGTCTCGGTCTTCAACTTCGACGGCAAGATGGGCGCGATCGGCCGCGTCCCGGGCTTCCTGAAGAAGCAGATCAACATCCGCCTGGTCGAGTTCGACCTCGACACCGAACTGCCTGTGCGCGGCTCCGACGGCCTTTGCCGTCTGGCCCGCCCGGGCGAGATCGGCGAGGCGATCGGCCTGATCGCCGACGACAACCGGCACGACTTCTCCGGCTACGCCGACAAGGCCGCCAGCCAGAAAAAGGTTCTCACCGACGTCTTCAAAAAGGGCGACCGCTGGTTCCGCACCGGCGACCTGATGCGCCAGGACCGTCAGGGCTATTTCTACTTCGTCGACCGCATCGGCGACACCTTCCGCTGGAAGGGCGAGAACGTCTCGACGGCCGAGGTCGAGCAACGTCTGGCCGACGCGCCAGGGGTGAAGGAAGTCGTGGCCTACGGCGTCCCCGTGCCGGGTCAGGAGGGCAAGGCCGGCATGGTCGCCCTGGTCACCGACGGCAAGTTCGAGCCCGCCGCCTTCGCCGAATGGGTGGACCGCGAGCTGCCGACCTACGCCCGGCCCTGCTTCGTGCGCCAACTGAAGGCCGCCGACACCACCGGCACCTTCAAGTACCGCAAGTCCGATCTCGTCGCCGACGGCTTCGACCCCGACCGCGTCCCCGGCGGCGTCTGGGTCAAGGGCGGCAAGAACGGCTACACGAAGCTGTCGGCCAAGGCGCGGGAAGCGATCCTGACGGGCGAGACGCGGCTGTAAGCGCCTCCGGCAACTCCGGATTAAGCATTAACGGGCCAATGTTCGCCGGACGTCCCTCTCCCGGCCGAAGGCTTTTCCGCGCCCATGTTCCAGATCATCGGCATCGTCCTGCTGTTCGGCATGGTGTTCGGCAGCTACATCCTGGCCGGCGGCAAGATGGAGGTGATCCTCCACTCCCTGCCCTATGAGCTGATGGCCATTCTGGGCGCGGGCGTCGCGGCCTTTCTCATCGGCAACTCGGTCGGCACGATCAAGGCGACGCTGGGCGGGTTCGCCAAGGTGTTCGCCGGGCCCAAGTGGAAGCGGCAAGACTACAAGGATCTGCTCTCGCTGCTGTTCCAGCTGACCAAGACGATGAAGTCCAAGGGCGTGATCGCCCTGGAAAGCCACATCGAGAAGCCGGCGGAGTCCACGATCTTCCAGAAGTACCCGAAGATCCTGAAGGACCACTTCGCCACGGACTTCATCTGCGACACCCTGCGCATGATGACCATGAACCTCGAGGATCCGCACCAGATCGAGGACGCCATGGAGAAGCAGCTGGAGAAGCACCACCACGAGGGCCTCGCCGGCGCCCACGCCCTGCAGACCATGGCCGACGGCCTTCCCGCGCTGGGCATCGTGGCCGCCGTGCTGGGGGTCATCAAGACCATGGGCTCGATCACCGAGCCGCCGGAGGTGCTGGGCGGCATGATCGGCGGCGCCCTGGTCGGCACCTTCCTTGGCGTGTTCCTGGCGTATGGACTGGTCGGGCCGATGGCCAGCCGCCTGAAAGAGATCGTCGACGGCGACGGCGCCTTCTACAAGATCATCCAGTCGGTGCTGGTGGCCCACCTGCACGGCAACGCCGCCCAGATCTCCTGCGAGATCGGCCGCGGCGACATTCCTTCCGGCGCCCAGCCCAGCTTCGCCGAGATGGAAGAGACGCTGTCGAACGCTCCGACCGAGGCCTGACGATCACGGGCGGTCACGGAACCGTCATCGGACGACCGGGGTTATCTCCTGCAGGTCCCGGCGCCGCGCCGGACTGAACGGGAGAGTTTCCATGACGTCTCGCACCCTGATGCTGGCCGCCGCCGGCGCCGCCGCCCTGAGCCTTTCCGCCTGCAACCGTCCGGCCGAAGAACCCGCCGTCGACGAGGCCGCCATGGACGCCGAGTCCACGACGGCCACGGGCGACATGGCCTCCGGCTCGACCGAATCTTCGGCCGCGACGTCCGGCGCGTCGGGCGCGTCTTCGGGCGGCTCGGGTTCCACCTCGACCGGCGGCACGGCCGGTTCGACCTCGGGCACGTCCGGCTCCGTCGCCGTCACCGGCCAGGTCGACAGTTCCATCCCCGCCGATGCGCCCTCGCGCAACACGCGCGAGACCCAGGCGGCCGCCGGCACCCAGACGGGCCAGGTCATGCCGTACGCCTATTCGCCCACCAATCCTCAACTCGACAAGAAGAACTGAGCGATGCGAAGGACCCTTCTGATCGCCCTGGCGGCCGCCGCAACCGCGGGCGTGTCCGCCTGCGGGCAACCGGCGGAAGACCGGGCTTCGGTCCCGCAGGGCGCGGAACCGGGCGCCGCCCCGCCCGAGCCGACCCCGCCGGGCGCCCTGCAGCCGGAGCCGGCGCCGCCCCCGGAGGACGGCACGCCGCCTCCGCAGATCAACCCGGGGCCGGGCGACCCGCCGCCGGTCCTGCCGGTCGAGCCGAGCGCCTCCGCCCCGACGCCGCCGCGCTGACGTCGGCAGGCGACTTCCCACGGATCACGAACCCGTGAGAATTCGCTTGCGGGGGGGCTCACGATTCCGTTATTGCAGGGGTGCGGGGATTCATGACCCCGTGATCCTCCTTAAGGAATTTCAAAATGCGCATCGTTGCCCTGATCGCCGCTTCGGCCGCCGCCCTGGCCCTGGCCGCCTGCCAGCCCGCCGCCGAGGACAAGGCCGCTGAAGCCGAAGCCGCCGCCGGCGAAGCCACCGAAGCCGCCGCCACGGCCGAAACCGCCGCCGCCGAAGCCGGCGCCGCCGCCGCGACCGCCGAAACCGCCGCTGCCGACGCCGCGACGGCTCCGGCCGCCGACGCCGCTGCCGCTCCGGCCGCTGCCGAAGCCCCGGCTGCCGCTCACTAAGTTGAGCTGAAGAGGCCTTCGGGCCTCTGACGGAAAGGGCCGCTCCTCACGGGGCGGCCCTTTTTCGTTGCGCGAAAGGCGCTCGTGGTGGCACCGCGAGCGCGATGACCGAAGACCGCTCCCCCCGACTGGACTGGACCGAAGACGGCGCGCCGGTCTCCGGCCGTTTCGGCGACGTCTACTTTTCCCGCGAGGATGGGCTGGCCGAGAGCCGGGCGGTCTTCCTGTCGGGCTGCGGCCTGCCGGACGGATGGGCCGGCCGCGACCGGTTCACCGTGGCCGAGCTGGGCTTCGGGACGGGGCTCAACGTCGCCGCCCTGATCGACCTCTGGCTCCGGACGCGACCGGCAGGCGGTCGCCTGCACGTCTTCTCCGTCGAGGCCTTCCCTCTGTCGCGCGAGGAGGCCGGCAGGGCGCTTTCCGCCTGGCCCGAACTGGCGGACGTCACGGCCGCGCTGATCGCCGCCTGGCCTTCCGGGACGCCGGGCTTCCACCGGCTTCTCCTGCCGCGCGACTGGGGCGTGACCCTCGATCTGGCGGTGGCGCCCGTCGAAGGCGCCCTCATGGACTGGAGCGGTCGCGCCGACGCCTGGTTTCTCGACGGCTTCGCCCCCGCCGCCAATCCGGAGATGTGGAGCCACGCCGTGCTCGACCTCGTCGCGGCCCGCTCGGCCCCCGGCGCGGCGGCGGCGACCTTCACCGTCGCCGGCGCGGTGCGGCGCGGCCTTCAGGACCGCGGCTTCACGGTCGACAAGCGCCCCGGCCATGGCCGCAAGCGCGAACGGCTGGAGGCGCGGGCGGCGGGAACGATCGCCCCAACATCGCCCAAGCGGCGCGTCGCGGTCGTCGGCGGCGGCGTCGCCGGCCTCGCCACGGCGCGCGCGCTCCTCGAACTGGGCGCCGAGCCGATCCTGATCGAGGCGGAGGCGCCGGGCGCCGGCGCGTCGGGTTTCCCGGCCGCCCTGGTCACGCCGCGGCTCGACGTCGGCGACCGCGACATCGCCGCCCTGTTCGCCCAGTCCCTCGCGCGCGCGGGTGACCTTTACGACGCCGTCGACGGCGCGGTTCTGGCGCGGGGCGTGATCCAGCTCGAGCAGACGGCCCGGGACGGCGCGCGCTACGACAAGGTCGCGGTGCAGGACCTCTGGCCCGCGGGCGCGATGACCCGGCTGTCTGCGGATGAGACGGCCCGCCGGCTGGGCGGACCCCGGGCGGACGGGGGACTGCTCATGGCTCGGGCGATGGTCGTCCGCCCGCCCATGGTGCTGGAGGCGTGGGCCGCCGGCGTCGAGCTCGCACGCTTGCGCGCGATCGCTGTGGAGACTCAGGGTCGGGGCGTCCTCATCAGGAGCGACGACGGCGCGACCCTGGAGGCCGACGCCGTCGTTCTGTCCGCGGGATGGGGCCTGGACGCCCTGGCGCCGGAGCTGGGACTGCGTCCCGTGCGCGGACAGGCGGAATGGATCGAGGGACCAGGCGGCCCCGTCGCCGCGTGGGGCGGCTACGTCGCGCCCACGGTCGACGGCCTCCTGTTCGGCGCGACGCACGATCGGGATCGCACCGACGTCGGCGTCGACCCGGCGGACACCAAGCGCAATCTGGACGCCCTCGCCGCGCGCCTGCCGCACCTCGCCGCTCAGGTCGGCCGCACGACGATCCGGCACGCGCGAGCGGCGATCCGCGCGACCACGCCCGACCGCCTGCCCGTCGCAGGCGCGCTGGGTGACCGCGTCTTCGTGCTGGGGGGCCTGGGCTCACGCGGCTTCGCCCTGGCCCCTCTGCTGGGCGAGCACGTCGCCGCCCTGGCGGTCGGCGCGCCCTCCCCCCTTCCCGCGCGACTGGCCACGCGCGTGTCGCCGGTCCGGCTTGCGGAACGGCGTGATCGCAAGGATCGTTAAGGCGAGGAAGGCGGAGGAACAGATCATGCGCATCCTGCTCATCGCGGCCACGGCCGCCGCCGTCTCGGCATCGGCCTGCGCGCCGACGACGGACGGAATGACCGAAGACGGCTCGCCCCGGGCCGAGACCCGCTGCTTCAGCAGCGACCAGGTCCGCAATTTCCGTCAGGGCCGGACGGGTCAGGTGTTCGTGCGCGCCGCAAGCGGCGACGTGTTCGAGATCGAAGCCTACGGCTGCAACAACCTGGACTTCGCGCAGCGGCTCGCCTTCCTGCCGGACGCCGGCGGAATCGGCGGGGGGCGCCTGTGCACGTCGGACTCCCTGCGCATCGCCACGCCCGGCGCGTCCTCGTCCACCGACGTCTGCCGCGCCCGCGTGATGCGCGTGCTGACCGCCGAAGAGATCGCCGCCCTGCCCAGCCACCAACGTCCGTGAGGCCGTCAATGAAACGCCTGCTCCCCGCCCTTCTGCCGATCGCCGGATTCGCCCTCTCGGCGTGCGCGGCGGGCGACGTGCCGCCCGCCACCGTGGACGGGGGACGAGGCGAACGCGCCTGCTTCATCCCGGACACAGTCCGCAACTTTCGCGCCGCCAGCGACGCCCAGGTCTACGTCCGGGCCGGACGGGGGCAGGTTTATGAACTGAACAGCGGCTTCTGCCGCGGAATGTCCTCGGCCCGCAGCATCGCGCTGACGGCCGGTCCGGGCGGAGGACGGGCCTGCGTCGGCGACTCCGTCGAAATCGCCGTCTCGGGCCCCGGACTCCAGGGCGAGAACGACACGCGCTGCCGGGCGCGCGTCGAGCGCCGCCTGACGGAGGGCGAGATCGCGGCGCTGGAGCCCCGGCTGCGCCCCTGACGCGTCAGCCGCCCGGCTTCGGCTGGGCGTAGCCCAGGCGCCGGTTCAGCTTTTCGATCAGGTCGATGGCCGTTTCGGCGACGACCGAGCCGGGCGGATAGACGGCGGCCACGCCCGCGTCGAGCAGCGGCTGGACGTCGGCGGGCGGGATCACCCCGCCGACGACGACCATGATGTCCTCGCGCCCCAGCTTCTTCAGCTCGGCGATCAGTTCGGGCGCAAGGGTGAGATGGCCGGCGGCGAGGGAGGAGGCCCCCACGGCGTGGACGCCCTTCTCCACAGCCTCCCGGGCCGCCTCGGCCGGAGTCTGGAACAGGCTGCCGGCCGTCGCCTCGAAGCCGAGGTCGCCATAGGCGGTGGCGACCACCTTCTGGCCCCGGTCGTGTCCGTCCTGACCGAGCTTGGCGATCAGGATTCTGGGCGGTCCGCCGTCGTTCTCCACGAAGGCGGCGACCATGTCGCGGGCCCGGGCGAAGCGCGCGTCGCGGCCCGCCTCCTTCGCATAGACGCCCGAGACCGTCTGAACGGTGGCCACGTGCCGGCCGAAGGCGGCCTCCAGCGCATCGGAAATCTCGCCGACGGTGGCCTTGGCCCGCGCCGCGTCGATCGACAGGGCCAGGAGGTTTCCGTCCCCCTTGGCCCCGGCCGTCAAGGCGTCGAGCGCCGCCCGCGTCGCGGCCTCGTCGCGTTCGGCGCGCAGCCGCCTCAGCTTGTCGATCTGGGCGGCCAGAACGGCGGCGTTGTCGACCTTCAGCACCGGGATGTCGTCGATCTGGTCGGACAGGTAGCGGTTCACGCCGACGACCGTCTGCTGGCCGGTGTCGATCCTGGCCTGGGTCTTCGCCGCCGACGCTTCGATGCGCAGCTTGGGCACGCCGGCCTCGATGGCCCGGGCCATGCCGCCCAGCGCCTCCACCTCGGCCATGTGGGCGCGCGCCTTTTCGGCCAGTTCGTGCGTCAGCCGCTCGACGTAGAAGCTGCCGCCCCACGGATCGATGACGCGGGTCAGCCCCGTCTCCATCTGCAGCAGCAACTGGGTGTTGCGGGCGATGCGGGCCGAGAAGTCGGTCGGCAGGGCGAGGGCCTCGTCGAGACTGTTGGTGTGCAGGCTCTGGGTCTGGCCGCCGGCCGCGGCCATGGCCTCGACCATGGTGCGCGACACGTTGTTGAAGACGTCCTGCGCCGCCAGAGACCAGCCGGACGTCTGGCAGTGCGCGCGCAGGGCCAGCGATTTCGGATTCTTCGCCCCGAACTTGGCGACCGCTTCGGCCCACAGCAGGCGGCCGGCCCGCATCTTGGCCACCTCCATGAAGTAGTTCATGCCGATGGCCCAGAAGAAGCTCAGGCGCGGCGCGAAAGCGTCCACGTCCATGCCCGCCTCGACGCCCGCCCGGACGTACTCGATCCCGTCCGACAGGGTGTACGCCAGCTCCAGATCGGCGGACGCCCCCGCCTCCTGCATGTGATAGCCGCTGATCGAGATCGAGTTGAACTTCGGCGCGTGCGCCGCCGTCCAGGCGAAGATGTCCGCGATGATCCGCATCGAGGGCTGGGGCGGATAGATGTAGGTGTTGCGGACCATGAACTCCTTGAGGATGTCGTTCTGGATGGTCCCGGTCAGCTTTTCGGGCGAGACGCCCTGCTCCTCGGCCGCCACGACGTAGAGCGCGAGGATGGGCAGTACGGCGCCGTTCATGGTCATCGACACCGACATCTGGTCCAGGGGGATGCCGTCGAACAGGGTCCGCATGTCGTAGATGCTGTCGATGGCCACGCCCGCCATGCCGACGTCGCCCTTCACGCGCGGATGGTCGCTGTCGTAGCCACGGTGCGTGGCCAGATCGAAGGCGATCGACAGTCCTTTCTGCCCGGCGGCCAGATTGCGCCGGTAGAAGGCGTTCGATTCCTCGGCCGTGGAGAAGCCCGCGTACTGGCGCACCGTCCACGGATTCTGGGCGTACATGGTCGGATAGGGGCCGCGGTGGTACGGCGCGATGCCGGGCAGACCGTGGATGAAGTCCAGTCCGTTCAGGGCTGACGCGTCATAGGCGGGCGCGATCTCGATGCCTTCGGGGGTGGACCATGACTCCCGCGCGGGACCCGCGCCGACCGGCGACAGATCGAGGGCGATCTTCGAGAAATCCGGAGCGCTCATCGGGCGCCCCCCCCCTCGAGGGAGGCGGGGAGGCGGATGGGCGTCATGGGCACGCAGGCGTCGCCGCCGCCGTCCGGCGCAGCCACGGGCTTGGGCGTCGCCGCCGCCGGTCGGGGATGCGGATCGACGAACTTCGTCACCCCGACCAGATGGGCGCCGCCGTTCGCCAGCGCCGCCTCGAGCGTCTGACGCGCCCTGGCGACGCGCGGCTGGATCAGATGGCCGCGCAGGCATTCCACGACCCCGCCCTCGGACTGGATCCACAGGAACTCGGCCCAGGCCGCCTCGGCCAATTCGCGCGTGCGCTGGTCCAGATACCAGCTGCCCGCCGCCGGATCGTCCGCCCGACCGAGGTTCGCTTCTTCCATGAGCACCAACTGGGTGTTCCGCGCCTGCCGCCGGCCGAAGTCGTCGGGGACCCCGCACGCCTGCGTGAAGGCGTCCAGAACCACGGCGTCCGCCCCGCCGACCGCCCCGGCGAAGCCTGCCGCGGTCAGCCGCAGCAGGTTGGGCCAGGGGTCCCGCGCCGACAGCATTCGCCGCGACGACCGCGCCTCGATGCTGGCGTCCAGCTCGACGCCGTAGCCGACGCAGATCGACCGCCACATCAGGCGCAGGGCCCTCACCTTGGCCACACCGTCGAAGTATTCCTGATCCACCGCCACGCCGAGGACCGTGCCGTGCAGCGCCGCCTCCGGCGACATTCCGGCCCCGCGCGCGGCCTCCACCAACGCCACGGCGTTCGCGGCGGCGAAGGCCAGTTCCTGGGCGATCGATCCGCCGGCCTCATGCGCCGCCCGTCCGGAGGCCAGGAAGAAGCTCGCTTCGGGATAGGCGTCGGCATGACGCGCCGCGGTGTTGGCCGCCAGGGTCAAGTGCTCTTCAAGCGTCCGCGGAGCCTCCCCCGTCGCGGCGAAGGCGGAGACGGGGTCCATGTGGAACATCAGGCGGGCGCGCGGCGCGCCCTTGGCCACCACGGCCAGGGCGTTGGCCGCGTCGGGCCCGCGGAGACCGGCGTCCAGTCCCACGGCGGCGAGCTCTAGCGCCACCCCGTCCAGGGCGCGGCCGAGAGGCTCGCTGTCGGCCAGCACCGCGCCGGACAGGAGCACCGAGGCGGCGCCGCCTTCCAGCTCGGCCAGCACCTGCCTGTTCGCCTCGACCGGATCGTCGGACTCCACCTGCGCCCGCAGTTCCCAGGCGCGTCCGTCGGCGTCCGAAGGCCGGGGCGCGAACAGCGGGGTCACGCCGGTCGCGGCGGCGTAAAGCGGCCGCACGGCCAGGCCGTCCGCATCGAGATGAACCAGACTCTCCGGCGACCGGTCCTTCAGCGCCTTCTCGGCAAGGAGGCGCCAGTCGGCGGGCGTGGGGGTCGGAAAGGCGACGTTCGGCATGGCGGCTTAATGCGGCCGGGCGCGAACCGGGTCAAACCGCCTTGACCCGCCGCGGGCCGGGCCGCACCTGACGCCCATGCCCGACGCCTTCTCACCCGACGACTTCGCCCGGCCCGTGGACGAGGTCGCGCGGCGGCTCATCGGCGCGATGCTGTCGGTCGACGGCGTCGGCGGCCGCGTCGTCGAGACCGAAGCGTATGACGCGGGCGATCCCGCCGCCCACAGCTTCCGCGGTCCCACGACCCGCAACGCGGCCATGTTCGGGCCGGTGGGGCACGCCTACGTCTACCGCATCTACGGCCTGCACTGGTGCCTGAACCTCGTCTGCGGCGACCGCCCGGGCGGGGCCGTTCTGATCCGGGCGCTGGAACCGACGCAGGGTCTGGAAGCGATGCGCGCGCGCCGGGGCGTCGAGACCGCGCGCCTGCTGTGCTCCGGACCGGCCCGGCTTTGTCAGGCGCTGGGCGTCGACGCCTCGCTCGATCACGCTCCGATGCTGGCGGCGCCTTTCTCGCTGACGCCGGGCGCGGCGTCCCCTGCCTTGGCGTGCGGCCCGCGCATCGGCATCACCAAGGCCGCAGACCTGCCCCGTCGCTGGGGCGAAGCCGGCTCCCCGTGGCTGAGCCGTCCCTTCGCACGGTGTCCGCTCGCCTTTCAGGCGAATATCGGAACGAGCGATTGACGACCGGCTTGACCGTATGCTCGTTAACCATATCTCGGATACCGAGGTTCGGCTGGAGGGGATGTCCATGATCGAGTTGCTTTCGACGGCGCTTACTTTTTCGCTGACCGCGGGCATGGCCATGCCGGACCCGCACGGCTGCCCGGAGCGGCCGCATACCGACCACGAATACTGCGAGTGCACCCGCGTGGTGGACTTCTATCGTCCGGTTTCGCCCGGGGCGCCCATCCGCATCACGCCTCCGGGCATCCGCGTCATCGGCCGTCCGGTCGACGTCGCCGGCCCGGTGATTCACATCGCCGGACCGCCGGTCTACGTCGACGCCCCGCCCGTGCGCGTGCGTCCGGCGCAGATCTTCATCGAGCGGCCGGAAGTCATCGTGCGTCCGTCCGAGGTGATCATCGATCCGCCGGAAGTGCGCTTCGCCGACTGCCGCGACCGCACGGACTGCGTCGCGCCGGAGTGATCCGGACCGGGATCGAAAAAGGCGCCGGGCGACCGGCGCCTTTTTTCACGGGCGGAACTCAGCGGCCGCAGAAGGCCCGCGCCTCGCGCGCCAGATTCAGATGCCCGGCCTGCAGCGCCGCGTTCACCGCGGCTTCGCAGCGTCCTTCAGCCAGCAGCCCGGCCACGTCGCGCCTCCTGGCGTCATAGGCGGCGGCGGCGTCCTTGAGTTCCCGGGCCCGCCGACGGTCTCCCGGAAGGCAAAGCGACCACCACCCGGCGTCGGCGCATCGGGTCACCAGCGCGCGGTCCGCCTCGCTGAGCACGCCCACGTCCGCGGGCGCCCCGGCGGGCGCGGTCGCCGGCTGGACGGAGAGACTCCGCGGCGGCTGCTCGACCACCCGGATTTCCGGCATCTGGTAGCGGCAGACCCAGCGCTCCCCTTCCATGGCGCAGCCCTGGAGGGTCGCCACGGCGGACTCTCCCGCGGCAGGCCGGGGTGCGGCAGGCGGCGGCGGGTCCTGCACGCCCGGCGCCGGGTCCTGCGCCGACGACGCGATCGTCAGGGACAGCAGCAAGGCGAGCATCGGCCGACCCCTCCCTCATCCGGGAAAAACCCTGCGCCATGCCCGGGATGCTGACAAGCGCGACCTGATCAGGACGCTTCGGGGCGAGCGTCCGTCTCCGTGACCGCCGACGGCGTCCTGATGGCGAACACGTACGGTCGCGGACGGTTTCGCGCGGCAGAAATGCGAACTTCCCGAAGTCGGGCGGCCGTCAGGCCACGGCGGTGGCGTTTCCGCCGCTGCGATCGGCGTCGGCGTCCAGTTTGGCGATCAGCTCGTCCAGCGGAACCGGACGGCCGACGTAGTAGCCCTGGGCCATGTCGCAGCCCATGCCGCTGAGCAGGGCCAGAGAGGTCTCGGTCTCCACGCCCTCGGCGGTGACCTTCATGCCCAGGCCGTGGGCCAGGTCGATGGTCGACTTGACCAGCAGGGCGTCGCGAGACGACTGGTCCAGCCCCATGACGAAGGCCTTGTCGATCTTCAGTTCGTCGGCCGGAATCCGCTTCAGATAGGCGAGCGACGACAGGCCGGAGCCGTAGTCGTCCAGCGAGACCGAGATGCCGCCCGCCACCAGCCGGTCGATGATGCGCAGCGCGGCCTCCGGATCGTGCATGGCGGCGGTTTCGGTGATTTCGACGCGCAGCCGGCCCGCAGCGCCGCGGGCGGCGACGATCAGGGTTTCGGCGAAGCTTTCGTCGGCCAGCAGTCGGCCGGACAGGTTGACCGACATGCAGACCTGGTGGCCCGCGTCGGCCAGACGGCGCTGGTCGTCGATGGCGCGGCGGACGGTCCATTCCGTCAGGGCGCGGATGTGGCCGGTCTCCTCGGCCATGCCGATGAACAAGTCGGGCGGCACCGCCCCGCGGCGGGGGTGGGTCCAGCGCATCAGGGCTTCGACGCCCGTCACCCGGCGCGCGCGGCAGTCCCACTTGGGCTGATAGGCGACGCCGACCTGATCGTGCGACAGCGCCGACATCAGTTCGCTGATGAGGGACAGGGCCGCGGCGGGGTCGCCGTAGGCCTCCTCGTCGAACCGGCCCCAGGGACGATGGGCCGCGCGGGCCTGTTCCACCGCCACGGCGGCGCGATCGATGGGGGAATCCAGCTTGGCGCCCGGCCCGCCCCGGCCCGCCACACCGACGCGCAGCGACACGTCGATGGGGGCGCCCGCGACGATGATGGGGCTTTCCGAGGCCTGCAGCAGGCGTGCGACCATGTCTTCCACGGCGTCGGCGTCCTTGCCGGCCATGGCGAGCCCGAGCGCGTCCGCGCCGATCCGGGCGATGGCGGCGCCGCCCGACAGCACGGCCAGACGCGCGCCGAGAGTGCGCAGCAGGGCGATCATGGCGTCATGACCGATCGCGCCCCGGACGACCTCATGGCGGTCGAGCCCGACGACGACGACGCGCACGTCTGGGGTCCGCGCGCACTGGCGCTCGAGAAAGCGGCGGTTGGGCAGGCCGGTTTCGTGATCGTGCAGGGCCAGATGGGTCAGCTTGTCCTCGCGATCGCGCAGGACCGAAACCATGGCGTTGAAGCCCTTCGACAGGCGGCCGATCTCGTCGTCGGACGTGACCTCGACCTCGACGTGCTCGCCCTTCTGCAGAGCCAGCACGGCGTCGTTCAGGCGGTCGATCGGGCGGGTCACGGTGCCGGAGGCGGCCAGACTGCCGAGCGTCAGCATGGCGGCGCCGACCAGACCCGCGACGGCCAGCCAGACCAGGAACATGTCCTCGCCGAGGCTCAACCCCATCGAGGCGCCGACCACGGCAAGCACCGACGCGACCAGAAGGGTCTGGATCAGCAGCATCCGCACGCCCAGCGTCGACAGTGCGGACAGCCGGACGGGTCCGCGCGCGGCGGGGCGGGAGGCGGTCGGACGGGGCGACGGGTCCATGGCCATCGTCCCATACCTAGGGGGCCCGGCTGAACGTCGGGTGTGCAGGCGTGGTTTAACGGAGGTGAACGGGTCAGGCCGCGCGGCGGCGACCTGTGGACGATTCCTGCTCGAACAGGGCGGCCAGATTCTCCACCATGGCCCCGCCCAGCTGCTCCACGTCGGCCAGCGTCACCGCGCGTCGGTACCACCGGGTCACGTCGTGGCCGATGCCGATGGCCAGCAGCTCGGCCGGCGAGCGATTTTCGATGTCCGCGATCACCTCGCGCAGGTGCCGGTCCAGATACAGCGGCTGGTTGGCCGACTGGGTCGAGTCGTCCACCGGCGAGCCGTCGGAGATGACCATCAGGATGCGCCGCTGCTCCGGGCGCGCCATCAGCCGTTCGTGCGCCCACAGCAGGGCCTCGCCGTCGATGTTCTCCTTCAACAGGCCCTCGCGCATCATCAGGCCGAGGTTCTTCTTCGCCCGGCGCCACGGAGCGTCCGCCGCCTTGAAGATGATGTGGCGCAAGTCGTTCAGGCGACCGGGATTGGCCGGCTTGCCCGCCGTGATCCACGCCTCTCGGCTCTGCCCGCCCTTCCAGGCGCGGGTGGTGAAGCCCAGGATCTCCACCTTCACGCCGCAGCGTTCCAGCGTCCGCGCGAGGATGTCGGCGCAGACCGCCGCCACCATGATCGGCCGGCCCCGCATGGAGCCGGAGTTGTCGAGCAGCAGGGTCACGACCGTGTCGCGGAACGGGCTGTCGCTCTCGGCCTTGAACAGCAGGGGGCTGGTCGGATCGACGATCACGCGGCTCAGGCGCGCGGCGTCCAGCACGCCCTCTTCCAGATCGAAGGTCCAGCTGCGGCTCTGCTGGGCCATCAGGCGGCGCTGCAGTTTGTTGGCCAGCCGGGCCACGACCGACGACAGGGCCGAAAGCTGCTGGTCCAGCAGGGCGCGCAGCCGCCCCAGCTCGACCGGATCGCACAGGTCGGCCGCGTCGATCGTCTCGTCGAAGGCGGTGGTGAAGACGCGATAGGCGGCGGGGTCCGGCCCGTTCGCGCCCTTGCCCGACCGCTGCGGCGGGGCGTCGGGCATCTCCTCGCCCATGTCGGAGGCGTCGCCGTCGCTCTCGACGGGGCTGCCGTCCGGGCGCGACTGGCGCTCCTGATCGGACTGGTCGTCGTCGGCCGTGCCCTCCATCGATTGGCCGTCGCCGCCGCCGGGGTCCTCATCGTCCTCGTCCTGATCGTCGGCCGCGTCCGGCTCCTGGGGATCGGGCTCATCTTCGCCGGCGTCGTCCGAGGCGTCGTCGCCCTGACCGTCGCCGGGGTCGAGGTCCAGCGCGCGCAGCACCGCCTTCATCCGCTCGGTGAAGACCGTCTGGTCCTCCGCGGCGTCGACCAGGGCGTCCAGCTCCCTGCCCGCGCGCGTCTCCAGCGCGTCGCGCACCAGATCCAGCAGCGCCCCGGCGCCGTCCGGCGCGCGCGTGCCGGTCAGGCGCTCGCGCACCATCAGGGCCACGGCCTCGTTCACCGGCACTCGCTCGGCGTCGGTGACGCGCAGGGCGCCGGTCCGCTCCAGCCGCGTCAGGGTGGCGGCGTCCAGATTGGCGCGCACTCCGGCCATGACCCGCGCGCCCAATCCCTCGACCCGAGCCTGCTCCAGCGCGTCATAGACCTCGGCCGCCTGCGGATCGGACGGTCGCGAGCGGCCGTGGAGGGCCTCGTCGTGGTTGGCGAGGCGCAGCGCCATGCGGTCGGCCTGGCCCCGCAGGTTCGCCGCCTCCGGCCCCGATGGATCGCGTGGCGGATGCGGCAAGACCAGCCCGTCCGCGGTCAGCCGCGGCCCGTCGGAGCCGTAGCTGACCTCCAGCTCCGCCCGCTCGGCCAGGGCCCGCGCGGCATGGGCCAGCGCGCGCTTGAAGACCTCCTGCGGGCTGTCGTCGGCCATGCCTTATGCGGCCTTCCGCGAGTCCAGCCACCGCACGGCGTCGGCGTCGCGCGCGCTGAGCTCCGGGTATTCGGGATCGGAGCCGACGTCCGGCACGCGCCGCCAGGAGCGGGCGCACTTCGCATGCCCGGCCACCTGGACCTCGACCGTCACGGCGTCGCCGCCTTCGCGGAGCTCGGCGCCCGAGGTGCGGAACACCTCGGCGGCATCCAGCCCCTCGAATGGTGCGAAGATCCCCGCCGGGCCGGTGACGATCGGCCATGCGTCGAGCGCGCCGCCGATGCGCTTGTCGCGGCGCGCGGCCTCGAGGGCGTCGTTGACGACTTCCAGCACCGTCTCGACTTTCGCCCACCGCCCGGCCTCGGCCGCATTCTCCCACGCGGCCGGGGTCTCCGGGATCACCCGCGCGCAGTTCGAGCCGCCCTCCGGCGCGAACGTGCCCCACGCTTCTTCCATCGTGAAGGGCGTCAGCGGGGCCAGCCAGGCGGTCAGGCGCAGGAAGACCTCGTGCATCACCGTGCGGGCCGCCCGCCTGCGGATCGCGTCGGGGCGGTCGCAGTACAGGCTGTCCTTGCGGACGTCGAAATACAGCGCCGACAGGTCGCCGGAGCAGAACTCCAGCACCGGCCGGACGACGTCCTGGAAGCGGTACTCGGCGTAGGCCGCGCGCACCTGCCCATCCAGCTCCCACAGGCGGTGCAGGATGAACTTCTCCAGCGGCGGGAACTGGTCGTAGTCGGTGATCCGCTCGGCCTCGTCGAAGCCGTTCAACGCGCCCAGCAGATAGCGGACGGTGTTCCTCAGCTTGCGATAGGCGTCGACCGTGGTCTGCAGGATCTGCTTCCCGATCCGCTGGTCCTCGGCATAGTCCACCAGCGCCACCCACAGGCGCAGGATGTCGGCGCCCGATTCCTTGATGACCACGGCGGGGTCGGTGGTGTTGCCCCGCGACTTGGACATCTTCTCCCCGTTCTCGTCCTGGGTGAAGCCGTGCGTCAGGACCGCGCGATAGGGGGCCCGGCCGCGGGTGCCGCAGCCTTCCAGCAGGTTGGACTGGAACCATCCGCGATGCTGGTCCGACCCTTCCAGATACAGGTCCGCCGGCCAGTGGCTGTCGGCGCGACCCTCCAGCGTGAAGGCGTGGGTGCAGCCGCTGTCGAACCAGACGTCCAGGATGTCGGTGATCTTCTCGTAGTTGGCCGGGTCGTGCACGCCCAGGAAGTCGGCGTCGGGCCGCTCGAACCACGCGTCGGCCCCGCCCTCGCGCACGGCGGCCAGGATGCGGGCGTCCACCTCAGGATCGTTCAGCGGCTGGCCGGTGTGCTTGTCCACGAACATGGCCAGCGGCGTGCCCCAGGCGCGCTGGCGGCTGATCAGCCAGTCGGGTCGGCCCTCGACCATGGACCGGATGCGGTTCTTGCCCGCCGCCGGATGGAAGGACGTGTCGTCGATGGCCGTCAGCGCCAGTTCCCGCAGCGTGTCTCCGCCCTTCAGCGGCGCGTCCATCTTGATGAACCACTGCGGCGTGTTGCGGAAGATGACCGGCGCCTTGGAGCGCCAGCTGTGCGGATAGGAATGCTCCAGCCGGCCGCGCGCCAGCAGGTTTCCGGCCTGGATCAGGGCTTCGGTCACCGCCTTGTTGGCCGGGCCGAACTTGCCGATCTTGTCCTTCTTGCCCTCGGTCTCGATGACCTTCAGGCCCGCGAACAGGGGGACGGAGGGATAGTAGGCGCCGTCCGGGTCCACCGTGTCGGGCACCTCATGATGGCCGTGCGCCTTCCACACCTCATAGTCGTCGGCGCCGTGGCCGGGCGCCGTGTGCACGAAGCCCGTGCCCGCGTCGTCCGTGACGTGGTCGCCGGCCAGGAGCGGCACCGAGAAGCCGTAGCCGGAATGCAGCGCCGCCAGCGGGTGGGCGCACTCCAGGCCCGAGGGATTGATCGCGTCTATCCGCGTCCAGGCCGCGATCTTCGCGGCCTTGAAGACGTCCTCGGCCAGCTTGTCGGCGACGATCAACCGGTCGCCCGGTTTGGCCCAGGGCTCGAACTCCAGCCCCGTCTCCATCGCCGTGACCTCGTACAGGCCATAGTCGATCTCGGGGCCATAGCTGATCGCCCGGTTGGCCGGGAGGGTCCACGGCGTGGTCGTCCAGATCACCACAGAGGGCGTCGCGTGGCGGAAGGCCAGCAGGTCGTCGTCGTGGTCGTCGCTCGCGCCCGTCACCGGGAATTTCACCCAGACCGTGGGGCTGACGTGGTCGTGGTACTCGATCTCCGCGTCGGCCAGCGCCGTGCGCTCGACCGGCGACCACATCACAGGCTTGGAGCCGCGATACAGCTGTCCGGAGTTCTTGAAGCGGTGGAACTCCGCGACGATGGCCGCCTCGGTGGAGAAGTCCATGGTGGCGTAGCGGTTCGCCCAGTCGCCCAGCACGCCCAGCCGCTTGAACTGGGCCATCTGCACGTCGATCCAGCCGGCGGCGTACTCGCGGCAGGCGGCGCGGAAGGCGGCCTTGGACACCTCGTCCTTGCGCTTGCCCTCGGCGCGGAACCGCTCCTCGATCTTCCACTCGATGGGCAGGCCGTGGCAGTCCCAGCCGGGCACGTAATCGACGTCCTTGCCCAACAGGAACTGCGACCGCACCACGAAGTCCTTCAGCGTCTTGTTCAGCGCATGGCCGATGTGGATGTCGCCGTTGGCGTAGGGCGGGCCGTCGTGCAGCACGAACAGCGGGGCGCCCTGCGACTGCCGCAGCTTGCGCAGGTCGCCGTACAGGTCGCCCCACTTCGCCAGGATCTCCGGCTCCTTCTGAGGCAGGCCGCCGCGCATGGGAAAGGGCGTCTCCGGCAGGAAGACGGTCTCGCGCCAGTCGCGCGTGGGGGAAGCAGCAGTGTCGCCGGCGTCGGCCATGAGTCTCTCGTCGTTCGATCGTTCGCGTGAAGTTCGAAATGATCCCGGCGTGCGCGGGGAAGGCCCTGCGGCGCTACGCCGGGCGGCTAATCGAAATCACACGGATCACGCGGACGGTCATGGTGTCTGCGGTCTATCAGCCGCGGGGGGCATTCGCCAGTGCCTCGCGCGCCGCGGCGGCGTCCGCCTCGATCTGGGCCTTCAGGGCGTCGAGGCCCTCGAAGCTCTTTTCCGGGCGCAGGAACGCGACCAGTTCCGTCTCCACCGTCTGGCCGTACAGATCGCCGTCGAAGTCGAACAGCCAGACCTCCAGAAGCGGCTCCTCCAGCCGCCACATCGGCCGCACGCCAAGGCTGGCGACGCCGTCGACGACGCGGCCGTCGGGCAGACGCGTCCGCGTCGCATAGACCCCGAAGGCGGGACGCATGTAGTCGCCCAGCGGCACGTTGGCCGTCGGCACGCCGATCGTGCGGCCGCGCTTGTCGCCGTGGATCACCTCGCCCTCGATGGCGAAGGGCCGGCCCAGGATGGCGGCGGCGCGCGCCATGTCTCCGGCATTCAGGGCCTCGCGCACCGCGCTGGACGACAACTTCAGCCCACCGGCGTCGTCGATCCGGTCGACTGTGGAGACGGTGAAGCCCAGCCGCCCACCCAGCGCGCGAAGCGCCTCGGGCGAACCCGTGCGCCCCTTGCCGAAGGTGAAGTCGAAGCCGACCGCCGCGTGCCGAATGCCGAGGCCGTCGGCCAGCACGTCCCCGGCGAACGCCTCATGGGTCATCGCCGCCATTTCGGCGTCGAACGGCAGCAGGAACAGCGTCGCGACGCCCAGATCGCCCAGCGCGCGCGCCATCTGGTCGGGCGTCATCAGGCGGAAGGGGGCGGCGTCCGGCTGGAACCAGCGGCGAGGATGCGGGTCGAAGCTGACGACGGCCAGGGGGGCGCCCAGGCGCTCGGCCGCCTCGCGCGCCTGCGCGATCACGGCCTGATGTCCCCGGTGCACGCCGTCGAAGGCGCCCACCGCCACCGCCGCGCCCTTCAGCTCCGCCGGCAGGTCGCGCCAGGCCCGGACGATGCGGGCGGCCATTCTCAGTCCCGGGCCGGTCGGCGTCGGCGCGGCACGCGCACGGTGGCCTCGCCGTCCAGCACGACGTCGTCCCCGACCAGGCCCTCGCAGCGCAGCGTCACCCGCGCGCTCTCCTGATCGATCGCCGCCACGGTGACGCGCGCGGTCACCACGTCGCCGATCCGCACCGGCTTGTGAAAGGCGGTGTTCTGACTCAGAAAGATGGACCCTGCGCCGGGCAGGATCATCCCCACGACCGCCGATCCGAACGACGCCGAAAGCAGGCCGTGCGCGATGCGCCCGCGATAGGCGGTCTTCGCGGCGAACGCCTCGTCGACGTGCAGCGGGTTGAAGTCGTCCGAGGCCTCGGCGAACTGCTGGATGCGCGCCTCGTCCACCGGAACGGCCTTCTCGGCCGTCATGCCGACCGACAGTTCCTCGAGGATGTAGCCGCCCGACGGATGGGCCTGAACGCTCTGGGTCATGAGCCGGGCTTAGCCGCGTCCGCCCGCTTTGGCCACTCTCACCAGGCGAGTTCGAGCGCCGCGTACCTGGCCGTCAGACCCTCGGCCTCCAGCAGGGCCCTGGCCCGCGCCGGATCCAGCAGGCCGTCGTCGTCGGCCGCCGCGTCGTGGATGCCCGCGGCGACGAACAGGCAGTCCAGCCCCTGATCGTTCGCGCCCTTCACGTCGGTGACGACGCCGTCGCCGACGCACAGCACCCGAGCGCGATCGACCGGGCGACCCAGCAGACGCTCGGCCTCGATCATCGACAGGTCGTAGATCGGGGCGAACGGCTTGCCGGCCAGCGTCACCGGCCCCCCCAGCTCGGCGTAGAGGTCGGCCAGCGCGCCGCCGCAATAGATCAGGTCGTCGCCCTTGCGCACGACCTTGTCCGGATTGGCGCAGATCATCTCGATCCCGCGGGCGGCGGCGGGCAGGAACCGCTCGCGATAGTCCTCGGGCGTCTCGACGGCGTCGTCGTAGGGACCGGTCACGGAGATGAAGGCCGCGTCCCCGGCGCCGTGCGCCGTCTTCAGACCCAGCCCCTCGTAGAGCGGCCAGTCGCGGTCCGGACCGATCACCCAGGCCGGCCCCGGCGCCCGGTCGGCCAGCACCATGCGGGTGGCGTCGCCCGAGGTGACGAAGGCGTCCCAGCTCTCACGCGGCACGCCCAGCCGGTCCAGCTGTGCCACCACGTCCGAGGAGGGCCGCGGCGAGTTGGAAACCAGCACGACCCTGCCGCCCTGCTCGCGGAACCTCGCCAGCGCCTCGCACGGCCCCGGCCAGCTCTCCCGGCCGTTGTGGATCACGCCCCAGACGTCGCAGAACAGCACGTCATAGTCGCCGGCGACCGCTTCCAGATGAGGCAGGGGCGCGGGCGGGGCGCTCATTCGGTCAGGCCGCGTTGGCCGCGCCGGACTTGCCGTCGGCCTTCAGCTTGTCGTTGTGCGCCCGGATGCCCTGGGCGATCAGCTCGGCGGCCTCGCCGGCGTCGCCCCAGCGCTTGACCGTGGTGTCCTTGTTCTTCTCCAGGTCCTTGTAGCGCAGGAAGAAGTGCTCGATCTGCTCGATCATGATGGCCGGCAGCTGACGATAGCTGGCGACGTCGGTGTAGTAGGGATGCAGGGCGTCGACCGGCACGGCCAGGATCTTCTCGTCCATGCCCTTCTCGTCTTCCATGATCAGCACGCCGATCGGGCGCGAGCGGATGACGCAGCCGGGCACCACCGGCGTCGGGTTCAGCACCAGCACGTCGCAGGGGTCGCCGTCGGCCGACAGGGTGTGCGGCACGAAGCCGTAGTTGGCCGGATAGTACATGGCGGTGTGCAGGAAACGGTCGACGAACAGGGCGCCGGACGCCTTGTCCATCTCGTATTTGACCGGCAGACCCCCTTGCGGGATCTCGATGATGACGTTCAGGTCCCAGGGCGGATTGGGGCCGACGGGGATGGCGTCGATGTTCATGACGGGCCTGATTGTGCGACTGCGAGACGGGGAGGCGGGCGTGATAGTCCCCGGTCGTGGCGGAGGCAAGGCGCGCACGGCGCCCATGGAGCGTGGCGGATGACCCTTCTGGACGGTTTCGCGCTGGCCCTCTTCGCCCTGTGCTGGCTCGGCTACGGCCCGCTGCTGGGCCTTCTCGCGCGCCGCACGGGCACGCTGAACGACGACATGATGGTCATCCGCCGCGTGTGGATGACGGCCATGAGCCACCGCGAGGCGCCGCGTCTGGTCGACAGCCAGCTGATGGGCCACACCATCAACTCGGGCGGCTTCTTCGCCTCGACCAACCTGCTCCTGATCGCCGCCGTGGCGGGCATCCTGTTCGGGGACCAGCAGGCGCTGGACGGTTTCGCCGCCGTCGGCGCGGAGGACGTCCCGCGTCGCCTGCTGGAGATCAAGCTGGGGTTGATCCTGCTGTGCCTCGTGCGCGGCCTGCTCGATTTCATCTGGTCCATCCGCCAGATGAACTATGCGCTGGCGCTGATCGGCGCCTCTCCGGAGGCCCACACAGAGGCGGACCGGGTGGCGCTGGGCGCCGCGGCGGCGGACCTGCTGAACCCGGCCCTCTCGGCCTTCAGCCAGGGGGTGAGGGCCTATTACTTCGCGCTGGCTGCGGCGGCCTGGCTGTTCGGGCCATGGTGGCTGGCGGGCGGCGTCATCCTCGCCTTCGCCCTGCTGCTGTGGCGTCAGGCGGGCTCGCCCGCGGCCCGCGCCATCCGTCAGGCCCGCCGGCTGCTGGACCCCGACATGGGTCGATGATGCGGCGACCGCGTCGCCCCGGAACGATTTTCGCGCATGAAATCGGTTACAGCTCGAAACGGCGCACCGAAAACGCGTTACTCGTCGTGATCCGCGCCAGACGATTGCGCCTTGACGGATTGTGCACTGCAACCTAACTTCACCGTGACGCCTTCGGGCGTCATGCCCTTCCTGGGCGTTTCCTCCCTATAGACTTTTCAGGCCGCGCCCCCGGGCGCGGCCCTTTTTTCATCCGGGCAGCAGGGCGGCGATCACGCGCTCCACCCCGGCCTTGCATCGGGCCCAGCCCGGACCGGGCCGCAGGGTGGCCGGGTCCAGGTACAACCCCCGGTCCAGCTCGATCTGCACCGCCTCGAACCCCTCGCCCGGCCGACCCCACCGCTGCGTCGACCACCCCCCGGCGTAGGGGGCGTTCAGCGCCACGCGCCAACCCTCGGCCTCGAACAGACCCTTGAGCCGTCGCGTCAGCTCCGGCGCGCACGCCTCGCCGTGCCGGTCGCCGATCACCACCTGCGGGGCGCCCGCCTCACGCGACGCCGGCATGGAGTGCCAGTCGACCAGGATCGCCCGACCATGCGCCTCTTTCGCGGCCTCCATCAGCGCCGTGAGCCGGGCGTGATAGGGGGCGTGCCAGGCCGCGACCCGCGCCTCGGCCTCGGCCCGCGTCAGGCGCGCCCCGTTCAGCGGCCGTCCGTCGCCCGACAGCCTGGGGATCACCCCGTACCCGGCCGCCGCCCGGGGCGAGACCGGCCGTCCGGGTTCCAGCCCCTCGATCAGGTGAGGATCCAGCTCCTCCGGTCCGCGGTTGAGGTCCACATAGGCGCGGCTGACGCCGCCCAGCAACAGGGCCGCCCCCCGGGCCGCGCCGGACCCGATCAGGCGGTCGACCAGCGCGTCCTCGGCGCTTCTCAGGCTGCGGCGGGACAATCCCGGCGCGGCGCGCATGTCGGCGGGAACCGCGGCGCCCGAGTGGGGAGAGGCGAACACCCACGCCGTCGCCGGCCGCCCCTCCCCTCGTCCGCCCGCGTCCTGATTCATCGTCGCCGTCTTTCCAACCCCCTGCGAATCCGCCGGTTTTCATGGCCGGTTTACGGATGCGCGGCTAGAGTGCGGGCTCAATCGGGGACCACGAACCACACATGGCGCGCATTCTTCTGGCGGAAGACGATTCCTCGCTGCGCGGCTTCCTGACGCGCGCGCTGGAGCGGGCCGGCCATTCGGTGGTCGACTGCGAGAACGGCGACGACGCCATCGACGCCCTCGATCACGGCCCCTACGACCTGCTTCTGACCGACATCGTCATGCCCGGCGCCGACGGCATCGAGGTGGCCCGCGTCGCCGCCCAGCGCCAGCCCGGCCTGCGCATCATGTTCATCACCGGCTTCGCCGCGGTCGCCCTTTCGGCCGCCCAGGCCACGCCCCAGGCCAAGGTTCTGTCCAAGCCCGTGCACCTGCGCGACCTGGTGGGCGAGGTGGAGAAGATGATCGCCGCCTGACGGCCATAGGTCGAAGGGCGGGACTTGCGGCCCGCGATCCGGCGGGTTATGGACCCCGCCTTCCCGTTCCGGGGCCGCCCAGCGCGACGCCGGAACCGCCACGGCGGACGCGTAGCTCAGCGGGAGAGCACTACGTTGACATCGTAGGGGTCACAGGTTCAATCCCTGTCGCGTCCACCATTTTTCTTCAAGAAAATCAGCCATCTAGCGAGGTTCGGGGCGACCTCTCGCCCGTCCGCGCATTGCGTTTCTGGGCTAGTGGGGCGCTAGTGGGGCAGAAGAACTGAAACAGCGCGAACTTCGGCGAAACGCCCTGCACTGAAAATGTGCTGGTGGGGCAGTAGGCTCATGGTTCCCGTCGGAGCCCCAGCCCTCCGACTTCGGAGGGTGTCCCGGGAGTTTCGACTCCGCTCAACGGCGCTGGCCGCCTGTCAGCTTATGCGGTTTAGCGCATAATCCATCATTATGCGCTAAACCGCATAAAGTAAAAATATGTTGAAAAACGCATAAACTTCCGGTATGCGCGATACCGAATAGGAGGTGCGATATGAGTGCGTTTGCCCGATCGCCGAAACAGCTGGGCGTTCTGATCCAGCGACATCGCAAGCAGCGGGGTCTGAGCCAGACCGAACTGGCCGGCCTCGCGGGCCTGCGCCAGGAAATGCTCTCCAAGCTCGAAAGCGGCCAGCCGGGCACCCGCCTGTCCTCAATCTACGCCGTGCTTTCCGCCCTGGACCTCGAGATGACGATCCAGCCTCGGACGAAGAGCTCGTCTGAAGACATCGCAGACCTCTTCTGATGGGACGAGCGAGGACACATCCCCCGCTCAATGTCCTGATCAACGGTCGTCTCGTCGGCCACCTGCAGAAGGATGCCGGCGGCGCCGTAAGTTTCCAGTACGATCGCGACTGGCTCGACTGGTCGAACGCCTTCCCGGTGTCCCTGTCTCTGCCGCTCCAGAAGTCCGCCCGGCGCGGCGCGGCGGTGACGGCCGTATTCGACAACCTGCTGCCCGACAGCCCGGCGGTTCGCCGCCAGGTGGCCGAGAAGACCGGAGCGAAGGGGGCTGACGCCTACAGTCTGCTGGAGCAGATCGGGCGAGACTGCATCGGCGCGATGCAGTTCCTGCCTGACGGCCTCGACGCTGACGTTTCTGGGGGCATCAGGGCGGAGGACATCAGCGACGCCGAAATCGAACACCTGCTCGCAAATCTTGCGCGGGCGCCCATGGGGATCAATCCCGACGAGGGCTTCAGGATCTCCATCGCCGGGGCACAGGAGAAGACGGCTCTTCTGTTCCACGAGGGGCGATGGAAGCGACCTGTCGGGACGACGCCGACCACCCACATCATCAAGCCCCAGCTCGGTCGGATTCCGACGGCTTCAGGCGAGATCGATCTCAGCCACAGCGTCGACAATGAACACTACTGTCTGGCGCTGATGCGCGCCTTCGGGCTGCAGACGGCCACGACGGAAATCGCCACGTTCGGAGACAGACGTGCCCTGGTCGTCGAACGGTTCGATCGCACCTGGCGAGCGGACGGCCGACTGCTTCGCCTTCCGCAGGAAGACCTGTGCCAGGCGCTGTCTTTCCCTTCCAGCCAGAAGTATCAGGACAGAGGGGGACCCGGCACGCTGCAGATCCTCGAGCGTCTCCAGGAGGCGGACGACCCCGCACGGGACAGGGCAGCCTTCTTCCGGAGCCAGATCCTGTTCTGGCTGATCGGAGCCACGGACGGTCATGCCAAGAACTTCAGCCTGTTCCTGCGCCCGGGCGGGCGTTTTGAACTGACGCCCTTCTACGACGTGCTGACCGCCCAGCCGGCGTTCGATCGCAGGCAGATCCGTCACAGGGAATATCGACTTGCCATGAGCGTGGGGGCCACGCCGCACTATCGGATCGACGACGTGGTGGGTCGGCATTTCATCGAAAGCGGCAAGGCCGGAGGGCTGGGTCCGTCGCTTATGCGCAGGGTCATCGACGAGATCATGGAGGCGGTCCGGACGGCGCCGGATCGAGCGCTCGGCGAAATGCCGCCCGACTTTCACACGGAGGCTCACGAGGCGATCAAGGCCATCCTGCCGCGGCGCCTCACGATACTAGAGACGGCTTACGGAGAGTTCTGAAGATGAATGGTTTCCGACATTCAGAATGTCCGCCTTCGGCGGTTCGAGATGCCGATCGCTGGGCTTGGGGCTCGCTTTCACAGCCGCAGGCCGAACCTCGGTCCGAGCCAGATCATCAGGCTATAGAGGACGATTGTGAGCAGGCATCCCGCGATCAGGGCCGCCCAGAAATTGAAGCCCGTCTTCAGAAGCGCCGGGGTGACGAGGAACATCGGCAAGGACGGCAGGACGAACCAGAAGGTCGCCACGGCATGGTGGGCCATATTCTCCGCGTCCGGGCGGTCACGCCAAAGCCAGATCATCCCCAGCACCGAGATCAGAGGCAGGGACGCGATCAGCGCGCCGAAACCGGGGTAGCGTTTGGACACGGTCGAGATCGCAGCGATGAGCACGCCGGAGATCGCCGCCTTCAGGACGAAGTAGAGCATCTAGACCACCCGTTTGACCTCTGAATACGCGCCCTCGGTGCGCAGGGTGATGGTCACCGGCTCACCCGTGCGGTTGCGCCAGAACCAGCCGTGGCTGCCGTCGAAGGCGGCGACCAGTTCGCCCTCGACCCGCTGTTCCGAGCCCTTGCCGTAGCCGTGGTAGGGCGTGCCGGGACGGTCGGCGTGGGTGTCGTAGTTGATCGCACCGCCGCTGCTGGTCCAGGTGAAGCGGACGCGTGCGCCCTCGGCCATCACCAGCTTGATCTCGGCACCCTGATCGGGGGCGAGGGTGATGACGGTTTCATCCGAGCGCTGGCCGCTCGTCGCAGAGGTCGTCTCGGCCGGGGCGGTGGTGGTGACGGCGGCTGGGGCAGTCGCGGCCACGGCCAGACCCGCATCTTGCGTTTCGGCCTCGGCGGCGAGCTGCATCTTTATGCGGCCCATTTCGGTCAGGCCGAGAACCGAGCCGATCCGGGTGGGGTCGACGCCGTATTCGGCCGGCAGGACGACGGTGACGAGGAGGGCCGATGCGATCACGGCGGCGATGCCGGTGGATTTCAGCAATTGGCCGGTCGAGGGCAGTTCGGAGGCGTCGGGCTTGTCGGCGCTATACATGGGTCAGGTCTCCGGTCAGGCGACGAAGAAGCCGACGAGCTGATAGCCCGCCAGGATGAAGCCGAGGGTCATGACGACCACATTGGCGGTGTAGGCGTGACGCCAGAAGCCGGAGGTCTTCCTCCAGAAACCCATGACGATCAGGATGGCGCTTAGCGCCAGAAGCTGGCCGATCTCGACGCCAAGGTTGAACGCCAGCAGGTTCCCGATCAGGCCGTCGGGCGACAGGTTGAAGTCCTGGAGTTTGGTCGCCAGGCCGAAGCCATGGAACAGGCCGAACACCAGCGTCGCGACCTTGGTGTTGGGCTGGACCCCAAACCAGCGCTGATAGGCCCCCATGTTGTCGAGCGCCTTGTAGACGACCGACAGGCCGATGATGGCGTCGACGAGATAGCTGGACACGCTGACGTCGGTCAGCACGCCCAGCAGCAGGGTCGAGGAGTGGCCGACGGCGAACAGCGTCACATAGATGCTGATGTCCTTCATCCGGTAGAGGAAGAAGATCACCCCCAGCAGGAACAGCAGGTGGTCGTAGCCGGTGACCATGTGCTTGGCCCCTAGATACAGAAACGGCCAGAACAGGAAGCCAGAGGTCTCCTGAATGTAGCCCTTGTCGCCATCGGCGACGCCATGGGCGAAGGCGGCCGTGAGCAGGCCGTTCAGGAACAGGATTAGCAGCCCCAGTATGAGGACGCCGGCGGGCGTCCTCAGCCAGGCGGCCCATCGAGGGGGCGCGGCGGTCATGCGTCATTCCGGTAGAAGGGAAGACGGTTCAGCCAAGTTCGCCGTGTGCCGGCTGGGCGCGGCGGACGGCCGCGGACGAGGCTGTAGAGGGCGGGCAGGACCAGCAGGGTCAGGATCGTCGAGGAGATGATCCCGCCGATGACCACGGTCGCCAGCGGACGCTGGACCTCGGCTCCGGCGCCCACGTTCACGGCCATCGGCACGAACCCCAGGCTGGCGACCAAGGCGGTCATCAGCACGGGCCGCAGCCGGGTAAGGGCGCCCTCGCGGATGGCTTCGCCCAGCGGCTTGCCCTCCTCGATCAGACCTCGGATGAAGCTGACCATGACGACGCCGTTGAGCACGGCGACGCCGGACAGGGCGATGAAGCCGACCGCCGCCGAGATCGACAACGGCAGGCCCCGCATCGCCAGGGCCGCCACTCCGCCGGTCAGGGCCAAGGGCACGCCGGAGAAGACGATCGCGGAGTCCTTCACCGAGCGGAACAGGGCGAACAGCAGGCCGAAGATTAGCAGCAGCACCACCGGCACCACAAATTGAAGGCGTTTGGCAGCCGAAATCAGTTGCTCGAACGTGCCGCCGTAGCTGATCCAGTATCCGGGCGGCACCTCGACCTCGGCCCCGACCTTCTCCTGAACCTCGGCGATGAAGGAGCCGAGGTCGCGACCCCGCACATTGGCCGTGACGACGACGCGGCGCTTGCCGTCCTCGCGACTGATCTGGTTTGGTCCCTTCTCCACGACGACGGTGGCGATCTCTTCCAGCGGCACGAAGGCGGGTCCGCCCGCGCCCGGCACCGGGATGCGCAGGCGTCCGATCGCCTCGGTGTCCTGGCGCAGGGTTTCGGGCAGACGGACGACGACATCGAAGCGCCGATCGCCCTCGAACACCTGACCGGCGACGACGCCCCCGATGGAGGCCGAAACCACCTGCTGCACATCTTCCATGCTGATGCCCAGCCGCGACAGAGCGGCGCGGTCCGGCGTGATCTGAAGAACCGGCAGACCCGTGACCTGTTCAGTCGAGACGTCGGCGGCGCCCTCGATGTCGCCGACCACGCCTTCGATCCCGTCCGCGACTTCCAAAAGCTCGTCCAGATCGTCGCCGAACACCTTGATAGCCACGTCGGCCCGGACGCCCGACAGCAGTTCGTTGAACCGCATCTGGATCGGCTGGGTGAACTCGTAATTGTTGCCGGGAACTTCGGCGACCGCTTCCTGCATCTCGGCGACAAGCTGGGCGCGGGGCTTCCTCGGGTCTGGCCAGTCCTTGCGATCCTTCAGCATGATGAAGGTGTCGGCGACCGACGGCGGCATGGGGTCGGTGGCGACTTCGGCCGTGCCGAGTTTCGACACGACCCGCTCGACCTCGGGGAACTGCGACAGCCGTCGTTCCAGCGCCGCCTGCATCTGCACCGCCTGGGTCAGGCTGGTGCCTGGGATGCGCAGGGCGTGCAGCGCAATGTCGCCCTCGTCCAGGTTCGGGATGAACTCCGAGCCCATGCGGCTGGCGCCGAACCCAGCGATGACAACCAGCGCCACGGCCACGGCGACAAAGACGACCCTCATCCGCAACGCCATGTCCAGCGCCGGCTGGTAGAAGCGCCGGGCGCCGCGCATGACGAAGCTGTCCTTTTCCTCGACCTTGCCGGTGACGAACATCGCAACGGCTGCCGGGACGAAAGTCAGCGACAGGACCAGGGCGCAGGTCAGGGCGATGACGACGGTGATCGCCATGGGGTGGAACATCTTCCCCTCCACCCCTGTCAGGGCGAAGATCGGCACATAGACCAGGGTGATGATCAGGACCCCAAACAGGGACGGCCGGATCACCTCGCTGGAGGCCGAGGCCGCCAGGGCGAACCGCTCGTCACGGGTCAGCAGGCCACCCTTTCGGTGCTGCGCCTCGCCGAACCGACGCAGGCAGTTCTCGACGATGATGACGGCCCCGTCGACGATCAGGCCGAAGTCGAGCGCGCCGAGGCTCATTAGATTGCCGGACACGCCCGTCCGCACCATGCCGGTGATGGTCATCAGCATAGTGATGGGGATGACCGCCGCCGTGATCAGGGCCGCGCGGATGTTCCCGAGCAGCAGGAACAGCACGACGATGACCAGAAGCGCGCCTTCGACCAGGTTCTTCTCCACCGTATGGATGGCGCGATCGACCAGGTCGGTCCGGTCATAGACCGGCACGGCGCGCACGCCGGCGGGCAGGGCCTCGGCCGCCGTCTCCAGCCGCGCGGCGACGGCCTGGGCCACCGTCCGGCTGTTCTCGCCCACCAGCATGAAGACGGTGCCCAGCACCACCTCGCGGCCATCCTCGGTCGCCGCTCCGGTGCGCAGTTCCTCGCCCATGATCAGATCGGCGACGTCGGCGACCCGCACGGGCACGCCGTTGCGGTTCGAGACGATGATGGCGCCGAGGTCTTCGAGCGAGGTCGCCTGCCCCGGCACGCGCACCAGATACTGCTCGCCGAACCGCTCGACGTAGCCCGCGCCGACGTTGGCGTTATTGCGGTCCAGCGCCTCGACCACCTCCGCCATCGTCACGCCATAGGCAGCGAGGCGATCCGGCCAGGGGGTGACGTGATACTGGCGCTCGAAGCCGCCGATGGTGTTGACCTCGGTGACGCCGGGTGTGTTCCGAAGCTGGGGCCGGATCACCCAGTCCTGGAGGGTGCGCAGGTCTTCGGGCGTGTAGAGTTCGCCGTCGGGACGGCGCGCCCCCTGCTCCACCTCCACCGTATACATGAAGATCTCGCCCAGCCCCGTGGCGATGGGGCCGAGTTCGGGCGTCAGACCCTCGGGTAGCTGGCTGCGCGCCGCCTGGAGCCGCTCGTTGACGAGCTGGCGGGCGAAGTAAATGTCCGTCCCGTCCTCGAAGACGACGGTGACCTGGCTCAAGCCATAGCGGGAAATGGAGCGGGTGTATTCCAGCCCCGGCAGGCCCGCGATGGCGGTCTCGACCGGGAAGGTGATCCGCTGTTCGGACTCCAGCGGCGAGAAGCCGGGCGCCTCGGTGTTGATCTGGACCTGGACGTTGGTGATGTCCGGCGTGGCGTCGATGGGCAGACGCTGGAAACTCCAGACGCCGACCGCACAGGCAAGAAGGACGAGCGCCATGACGATCCAGCGGAACCGAATCGACAGCGCGATGATGCGTTCAAGCATGGTCCGCGCCTTTAGTGGTCATGGCTCGCGCCGGACTTCTCGACGTCCGCGCGGATGAGGAAGGCGCCGTCGACGACGTAGTCGACGCCGGGGTCGATGCCGGACAAGACTTCGGTCCATTCCGGGGTCCGCCTGCCCAGTTCCAGCATCCGCACCTCATAGGTCGTGCCGAAGCGGGCATAGACAACGGTGAAATCACGGAAGGGCTGGAGCGCGCGGGTGCGCACCGCCAGTGGAACCTCGCCCGCGCCCACCTGGACTTCGCCTGAGACGCCCAGGCCCGGCCGCCAGACGCCGCCCTGATAGGGCAGGTCGACATGGGCGATCATCACCTGGCTGGTCAGGTCGGTCGAGGGCAGGACCGCCTCGATCGCCCCGTTGAAGGTGTAGTCGCCGGCCAGGCTCTTGACCGTGACCCTCTGGCCCGCCCGGACGCGCTCGGCGTCGCGAGGGTAGAGCAGGAACTCGGCGTGGAGCCGGGTCGGATCGCCGATCCTCAGCATCGGGTCAGCGCCGCCGGTGATCGAACCGACGTTGACGTTCTTCTCGACGATGATGCCCGAGACGGGCGCCGTGATCGAATAGGTCTGGAGGCTCTCGCTGGACTCGACGCGGGCGATCACCTGTCCGCGCGACACCCGCGTGCCGAGCTGGACGTTCAGCGCCATGACGCGGCCGGGATAGCGGGCGTGGACCTCGGCCTGCCCTTCCGGGGTGATTTCGACCCGGCCGGTCAGCGGCAGGGTTTCTCCGAGAACCGCCGGGCCGACGCGCTCGACCGTGACCCCGCCGGTGCGGGCGGCGTCGGCGGAGATGGTGGTCCGCCCCTCATAGGAGGCATAGGTCCAGGCGGATCGCCGGCCGCCCCGCGTCGCCGACACCGCGACGTCGAAGGAGTGGGGCTCAAACACCACGCCGGGGCTGGCGAGATAGTCGTTCTCCGCCGTGAAGGTGAACCGATCGACCTTCGGCCCCAGCCGGGTCAGCACGATCGAGGCCTGAACCTGGCGCGGGTCCAGCGGCTTGTCCTTCAGATACGGATACAGCCGGAACAGCGGCTCTGGCCCTTCCTCATAGAGGGTGATCTCCAGGGCGAAATCGCCATCCCGCAAAAGGCGGCCGTTGTGCGGGCCGCGCTCGTAGTCGCCGGCCTCGGCTTCGGCCTTTTCGGCGGACGGGGCGTCCGAGCAGGACGCGACGCCGACGACGCCGGCCAGGAACAGGGCCGCCGCAGCCGCCCGGATGAGATTGGACGGGCTCATCGGCGCGCCTCCGATTGCAGGATGAGGGGATCGTGGGCGCCGGTCAGCCGGTCACGGCGCGCGACGTCTCGATGGAGTTCGGAAAGGACCTCGACCAGCCGCAGCCGCAGATCGAGCAGGGAGCGGTGGGCGGAGACCACGTCGTTGTAGGTGAAGCCGCCTCTGGCGAAGCCGGCCTCGACCTCGGCGACGGCGCGCTCGGCCAGCGGCAGGGCGTCTTCGCGCAGGCGTCTGGCCTCGCTGGCGCCGGCCGAGATGTCGACCTGAAGCCGAGCGACCTCGCGGTCCTTCTCCAAGCGGAACGCATTTCGGTCCGCCGTCGCGGCGGTCGCCAGGGCCTCCGCCTGATCGATGGCGCCCTGGTTGCGGTCGTAACGCTGAAGCGGGATCGATCCGCCGATCACCAGGCCGACGCCCCCCGTATCCCAGTCGTGCCGCAGGCCGACGTCGACCGTGGCGTTGGGCACGGCGGCGGCGCGCTGGACGGCGGCGTCCGCCGCCGCCAGATCGCGCCGCGCATGGAACACGAGCAGGTCTGCCTGGGCGATGTCGCCGACAGGCAGCCGCGAGGCGGAAGTGTCGTAAAACAGGGCCGACGGGATGGAGAAGTCCACCGTGCCGTCCCAGAACTTCGCCAAGGCGATGCGGGCGACGCGCAGCCTCGTCTCCGCCTGGTCCAGATCGATCTGGGCCTCGACCAACTCCGCCTCCGCCCGCGACCCTGCGAAAAGGGGATCGCGCGCCGCCGCTACCCGGCGTGAGGTCTCGGCCTGAACCCGCTCCGCTAAGGCAAGCCGTTGCCGTGCGACGTCCAGTTCGGCCTCGGCGATCAGCACTTCGATGTAGGCGAGCTGCGCCTGCTCCAGGCGGTCCAGCCGCTTCACCCGCGCTTCCGCCGCGACCAGATCGGCTTCGCTGCGAGCCCGGCCCGTGCGGGCGACGCGATCCCCGCCGCGCTCCCACTCTTGGGAATATGTCACGCGCACCTCGGTGCGGTCGATCAGTCCGCCGCCGCCGACTGTCGGCAGGTTCTCGACCGCGACGCCGAGACGGGGGTTGGTGCGCACATCGGCCTGACGGACGCCGGCCTCGGCTGCACGGGAGCGGGCGTCCGCTCCGGCGATGCTCGGGTCAGCCTGGGCCGCGCGGGCGAGCGCGTCCGGCAGCGTCAGCGTCGGAAGCGGCGCCTCGGCGGTCGCGGCGTTCTGGGCCAAGGCCATGCCGCAGGGCAGGCCAAGGCCTGCGGTAAGGGCGAGCGCGGATGCCATCGCGGCTCGCGCCCGCCGTCCGGCCAAGCCGGCGGTTGGGTGTCTCAAGGAAATCTCCGAAAAAGGGCGCGCGCGACCGCTCGGCCGCGCCGGTTCAGATAACCGTCAGCGTCCGTTTCGGAGGGTCTTCCGGGCCTTCTCGGTCCCAGCCAACCAAGGCGTGATCCGCGCCGGGCGTCAGCGGGTCGGCCGCCAAGGCGAGAACATGAACCGGAGACCGCGAAAGCGTCGGGATCGCGGCGTGCGGATCACCGCCGCTGTGGTGATGGTGCCCGATGGGTTGTTGATCGCCGTCCGTCTCCGGGTCTTCATCTGAAGCCTCGGCCGGCGCGACATGCACATGAACACCGTGGTTGTCATCGACGGACGTCAACGACACAGGCGGCCAGCCGGCGCCGTGGCCGGCGGCGTGTTGCGTCTCCGCCAGGGCATGCACGTTCAACACCGCCAGAAGGGCGACGCTGAGGCAGATGCAAAAGATGCGGAAGGCTTGCGGCAAGATCGACGCTCCTTCGGTCCGTGTAACCGCTCGGGCTGTGTTCGGCAACGTCGATCATCCGCCCTTGACCTTCCCATGGGGGGAGACCCCACCTGTGTCGTCGTCGAGTGAAAAGGCGACGACGATGGTTGAGTTGAAAGTCCATGGGATGACCTGCGGTCACTGCGTCGCAACGGTGAAAGCGGCCGTTCTGGAAGTGGTGCCGACGGCGCGCACGGAGGTCGAGATCGCGAGCGGCACCGTGCGCATCGAAGGCGACGTCGATGCGGCTCGCGTCAGGGAAGTCATTGAGCGCGCGGGCTATTCAATAGGATGAGCGCGCAGGCAATGGTGCCAGTGAGAATGAGGGAAACGCGCCCAGCGCGCGTAGATCAGCCGAAGGTCGGAAACGGCCAAATGTCTGGAGACTGAGTATGCGTCCCTTCCACCCCGCCCCGTTCGTCGCGGTCGTCGCCGCCGTGGCGCTCGCCGCTGGGCCAGCCTCCGCCCACGCTCGCTTGGTAAGCTCGAACCCGGCGGCGAACTCCATCATCGCCCCGACGCGGACGGTCAGCCTGACCTTCAGCGAGCGCAGCGTGCCCGCCTTCTCCAGCTTCGACGTGGTAAATGCGGCGGGCGAGAAGGTCGCGATCCGGGTCGCGGCGTCCGAGGACGGCAAGACGCTGACCGGAACCATGACACGCCCGCTCGCGGCCGGCGTCTATCGCGTCGAGTGGCGCATCGCGTCCAGCGACGGCCACCGCATGACCGGGACCTACAGCTTTACGGTGCGATAGGCGGTGCTCGACCTCGCAGTCATCGCCCTGCGCTGGCTTCAGTATGTCGGCGCGGTCGTCCTCATGGGCGTGCCGCTGTTCCTCATCTACGGCTTGCGCAGTGCGGATCGGCTCGCCCTGAACTGGCTGCGGCCGACGTTGATCGCGGCGGCGGTGGTCGTCACTGTCGGGTCCTTGGCGGGCCTGACCGCTCAGACTGCCGTGATGGCGGGATCGTTGAGCGAGGCGCTCAAGCCCTCTTCCTTGTCGTTCATGATCACCGGCACGGCCCTGGGCAAGGCTTACGTCGTGCGGACGATCGCGGGCATCGTGGCTCTCGGTTTGGTCCTGATCCTGCGGCCCACACGCGCCCTCTGGCTGCTGGCGGGCGTGCTCGGAGCAATCGTCACGGCGAGCTTCGCCTGGACCGGGCATGGCGCGGCGACCGAAGGCGCGGGGCGCTGGCTGCATCTGGGGGCCGACCTCGTCCATGCCCTAGCGGCGTCGGTCTGGCTGGGCGCGCTCGCCGCCTTCGTATGCCTGCTGACGCGTCGATCGGTGTCGGACGATCCGGCGATCCACCGCGCCTTGGCCGGGTTCTCCGGGATCGGCACCGCAGCGGTCGGCCTGTTGGTCGTCAGCGGGCTCGTCAACACCGCGTTCCTGGTCGGGCCTCCGAGTCCAGAGGCGTTCGGCGCCGGGGCCTATGTCGCTCTGCTGGTGGTCAAGCTGCTGCTGTTCGGGTGGATGGCCGTCCTGGCGGCCGACAATCGCTACCGACACGTCCCGGCGCTGGGGTCCGCGCTCGCGAAAAACGAAGACCCCGGACCCGTCATCCTGAGCCTGCGTCGCAGCGTCGTCCTCGAAACGGCGGCGGGCGCGATGCTCCTGGCGGTCGTCGCCGTGATGGGCACCCTGCCACCGCCTGCCTCGATGTGATCGCCGTCAGCGGGGCGTGCGCGAGGACCAGTGGATGTGCTGGATGCGCCAGCCCTCGGGGCCGCGCCTCAGCACCATGGTCTCTACGGTCAGCAGGTTCACCGCGCGGGCATTGAATTGGCCCGTCGTGCGGCCCTCGCTGACGATCCAGGCGACGTCGCCCGACGCCCATCCTGATCGGCGCGTGACCGACGCCTCGGTGGCGGCCGAGAAGGCGGCGTCGGAGACCAGGTGGTGGGACGCATACTCCTCGCGCGACCGCTCCGCGCCGCCGCCCTCGAAGATCATCACGTCGGGAGCCAGGAAGTTCAGGGCGCCGGCCGTGTCGCCGGACTGCAAGGCGGCGTGGAAGGCGTCGACGACCGTCGCGGCCTCCGTGGCCTCGGCCGCCACGGAGGCCGCAGCATCAGCACCATGGGCGTGATCCTGGGCGAAGGCGGGCGCAGCCGAAAGCGCCGCGATAGACAGGAAGAGGGCGAAACATTTGCGGGACATCACGGCTCCGAGTTGGATGTTGATCTTGGTGGCCGTGTCAGGCCGGCTGATTGTGACGCGCGAAGACTCGGGTCTCGCCGGAGCGTAGCACCAGCAAGGTGTCGTAGGGCTGCCGACGCCCCTGCGGCGTCTCCATGCCCGGCGACCCCAATGGCATGCCGGGAACCGTAAGACCGACGGCCGACGGCCTCTGGTCTAGGATGTGAATGACGTCCGCCGCCGGGACATGGCCTTCCACGACATAGCCGCCGATCATCCCGGTGTGGCAGGACGCCAGAGCATCCGGCAATCCGGCGCGTTGGCGGATGGGCTGGAGATCGTCCACCACGGTGACGGCGGTGGTGAAGCCGGCCTCGCGCATGTGGGCGACCCAGCCGTCGCAGCAGGGACACGTCGGCGTTTTATAGACCGTCAGGTCACGAGGCGGAGGCGTCTTGGCGCAGGCCACCCCGGTCGTCGCGACAGTTGCGATGGCCGCCAGGACAAGGCGACGCGACATCGAGATGGCGTTCATAGCGGTTCTCCCTGATCGCTGTGGACCGAACGTCTGGCTTCCGAAGGGTCCGACGACATCGGCGCGAACATTCCGCGCAAGACCCTTCGTCCGGGACGCTCGACCAACACATGGATGGCCGCCGCCGCCACGAGCGTCAACACAAGCATCGCCGCCAGTTCCGCAAGCTGCATCCTGTAGTCCCCCGGCAGGTCGAACAACGCCTGGGCCGCGTTGCGCCAGACCATCAGGATCGGGATGTGGACGAGGTAAAGTGCAAATGACGCTTCGCCGCCGAAGAGCAGCGCTGGGTGAGAGAGGACTGTGCGCACGCCGCTCTTCGCCAGCATGGCGAGCGACAGGATGAAGGGTCCCGCCGCCAGAACGATCAGCCGGTCGTCCGCGCCGGTCTGCATCAGCGCCAGCAGAACCATCGTGCTCGACAAGGCGATGACGGCCGCGACGCTGCGGGACCAGGTCCAGCCCTGGCCCAGGTAGTAGAGGCCGATGCCGAAGAGGAACTCCGGGATGATCCGGAGAATGCCCATGCTGTCTTCCGCGCGAGGCAGGACCTTGCCCGACCAGGCCTGATAGATAGCGTCGAGGAAGATGAAGGCGGCCGTCGCGAGCCCGATGATCACCCAAGGCCGGCGTCGAAGCCGGATCGCGATCCAGGCGAAGGCGGGGAAGGCCAGATAGGCGAACCACTCCGCCGACAACGACCAGGCCGGACCGTTCCACAGGGCGAGGGTGTCACGCGGAAACCATGCCTGGACCAACAACAAGGTCTGCACGAAGTCGCCGGGGTTAAACCTGCCTGGCTCCAGCCCGATCCCGAACACCGGACCCGCGAGGACCAAGCCTAGCATCGCCAGCAGGATGAACAGATGCGCCGGATAGATGCGTGCGAACCGCGCGGCGAGGAAGCGGCGGTAGTCCGGCGGGCGCTCGCCTTGCAGGTAGACGTGGGTCAGGATGAAGCCTGACAGGATGAAGAAGACGTCTACGCCCAGTCGCGCACGATTCAGCAGCCCTGCGGCCTCCGGCGGAAGGGTCCAGTAGAGCTGGAAATGGAACAGCACGACGCCGAGCGCGAGGAAGAACCTCACGCCGGTCAGCGGCTCCAGGGCGTCCGGAAACGGCGCCGCCGACGTGACCCCATGTCTCGTCAATCTGCGCCCCCGGCGCGATCCCGGCCTTCCGCGATCGATCTCTGCTATCTACGCGCGGCGCGCCTAGCCCCCTCATGAGGGAGGTCGGGCTGGCGCGCGTAGAACCCGTGGGGCGTGACGCAGGTGCGCGATGACTGACGACATGGATGAATTGCTGGCCATGGACCCGCCGTCGGGCGCGGCGGGTCTGATGGATCTCGAACCCGCCGTCTGGGCGCGCGTCGATGCGCTTCGGGCACGGTCAGGTCGCCGAAACGCCCGCGTGGTGGCCGTGGTGGTCGCGCTCGGCGTCGGCGCGACGAACGGCGGGCTGATGCTGGCCAGTCAACCCGAGCCCACCGAGATGCAGGTCTTCAGCGTAGCGGCCAACCTCGGACCCCTTGGCGGACTGGACGGCGTCGGATGAGGGCGCACTGGAGATCGATCGTTTTGACGGCGATCCTGGCAGCGGTCGTCAGCAGCGGCGCCACCTGGGCCACCGCCGCCTGGATGATGCGTGAGCGCCAGGCGCCCAGCCTGCACAGCATCGTGCATGAAGAGCTGGACCTGAGCCCCGAACAGGATCGCCGCCTCGACGCCATCGAGGCCCGCTTTGCCGAGCGGCGCACCGCTCTGGAGACCGAGGTGGAGGCGGCACATCGCGAACTCGCCGCCGCCATTGCGGCCAGCGATGGCAACACGGCGGAGGTCCAGGCGGCGGTGGATCACTTCCACGCCGCCATGGGCGACCTGCAAAAGGAAACGATCACTCACGTCTACGACATGCGCTCGGTCATGACGCCCGCGCAGGCGGAGGTGTTTGACGACGCGGTCGTGGACGCCCTGCGCCGCGAAACCGACTAAGCGACGCGGTGGGGGTCGAGGACAGCATCGAGGCCCGCGCGGCCAGCGGTGATCGGGCGGCCTTCAGCGCCTTGATGACGGGGACGAAGGCGGACCTGTATCGCTTCATTCGCCGCTATGTCGGAGACGAGGACGAGAGCCACGACCTGCTCCAAGAGACATACGCCGCCGCCTGGCTGTCGATCCGACGCTATGATCCGGCCCGACCTTTCGACATCTGGCTGCGGTCGATCGCGCTAAACAAATGCCGAGACTGGGGCCGCCGCCGGGCTGTCCGGCGCGTGGTGCGCGGCGTGATGGGGCTGGATGCGCCGGAAGCGGCGGCGGTCGGCGAGGATGTGCCGCTGGCGGAAGTCCGCCTGGATGCCCAGCGCCGCTACCAGCAGATGCAAAGGGCGCTTGTCGACATGCCCGACACGCTGAAGGGGCCTTTGCTGCTCTCGGCATTCGAGGGGCGGTCTCACGCGGAGATCGCCGCGATCCTCGGAGTAACGACCAAGGCCGTGGAGACGCGGATCGCAAGGGCGCGCCGCCGCCTAGCTGACACCCTGCAAGCCTCGCCGCGATCAGGCGCTTGACCTTCCCAAGGTGGGAAGGCGCATCCGCATACACGGAGACGCTGCGGCGACCTGACACAAGGGATCAGGGCCGCTCATGCGTATCTGGACCAACGACGCAAGAAACGTTTGTAGGGCGCGCCTGAAGCATGATGACGACAAATCTCGATCGCCGATCGATTCTGCGGGGCGCCGTCGCCGGCGGCGCCGTGGCGGGCCTATCGGGACTTCTGCCCGCCTGGGCGCAGACGGGTTCGGCGGGCCTGCGCGCCGACCTCCCGACCCTGACCGGGCCGAACGTCGATCTGACCGTGGGCCACTCGCCCTTCACCGTCGGCGGTCGGACGGGACACGCCATCACCATCAACGGCGTCCTGCCGGCCCCTCTGATCCGCCTTCGCGAAGGACAGAACGTGCGGCTGTCGGTCGCCAACGGCCTGGACGAGGACACTTCGATCCACTGGCACGGCCTGCTGGTCCCGTTCCAAATGGACGGCGTGCCGGGGGTCAGCTTCCCCGGCATCAAGGCCCGCGAGACCTTCGTCTACGAGTTCCCGATACGGCAGTCGGGCACCTTCTGGTATCACAGCCACTCCAACCTTCAGGAAGCCATGGGCCACTACGGGCCGATCGTCATCGACCCGGCGGGGACCGATCCGATCGCCTACGACCGCGAGCATGTGCTGGTCCTGTCGGACTGGAGTTTCATGCATCCGCACGAAATTCTCGACAAGCTGAAGAAGAGCCCCGGCTACTTCAACCGCTCGCGCACGACCCTGTCAGGCCTGATCTCCGGCGAGGACGGCATGAGCCTGGAGGAGCGGCGCATGTGGGGCCAGATGCGCATGGACCCGCGCGACATCGCCGACGTCAACGGCTCGACCTACACCTATCTGATCAACGGCCACGGGCCGCAGGAGAACTGGACCGGCCTGTTCCGCCCCGGCGAGCGGGTGCGGCTGCGGATCATCAACGCCTCGGCCATGTCGATCTTCAACGTCCGCATCCCCGGCCTGGCCATGACGGTGGTCAATGCCGACGGCGAGAACGTGCGGCCCGTCGAGATCGACGAGTTCCAGATCTCGGTCGCCGAGACCTATGACGTCGTCGTCCGGCCTATGAACGACCGCGCCTACACCCTGGTGGCCGAGTCGGTGGATCGCTCCGGCATGGCACGAGCGACGTTGGCGCCCCGTCCGGACATGACGGCCGAGGTCCCGCCGCTGCGCGAGGTCCCGACGCTCACCATGCGCGACATGGGCATGGGCGGCATGGCGGGCATGGACCACTCGGCCATGGGCCACGGCGGGATGGATCATTCCGGCATGGGTCACGGGGGGCCTGCCGCCGCGCCGGTCGACCATGCCGCCATGGGTCACGGCGGCATGGACCATGACATGCGCAATCCGGACAACGCCCCCGCCGGCATGGCGGTCGGCGTCGGGGTGGACATGATCTCGTCGGACCCGGCCAACCGCCTGGGTGAGCGGCCCATGGGGCTGGAAGACGTCCCTCACCGGGTGCTGGTCTATACCGACCTGGTGTCCCTGGCCCCTAACAAGGATCAGAGGCCTCCGTCCCGCGCGCTGGAAATCCATCTGACCGGCAACATGGAACGGTTCATGTGGGGCTTCGACGGGCGCAAGTTCTCCGAGATCGTCGAGCCGATCCGCTTCGAGCGGAACGAGCGTGTGCGGGTGACCCTGGTCAACGACACCATGATGGCCCACCCGATCCACCTGCACGGCCACTTCTTCGAACTGGTGACAGGTGGTCCTGCCGGGCACCAGCCGCTGAAGCACACGGTCAACGTCGCACCAGGCTCCAAGGTGACCTTCGACCTGACGGCCGATGCGCCCGGCGACTGGGCCTTCCACTGCCACATGCTGATGCACATGCACGCCGGCATGTTCAATGTCGTCACAGTGCGGCCTATGGACGGAGCCGCGTCGTGAACCGCCTCTCGGTCGCCCTCGCTCCGCTGATCCTTGCCGCCAGCGCCTTCAGCGCCCAGGCCCAAGACCCTCACGCCGGCCACCGGATGCCGTCGGCGCAGACTCGACCCGCGCCCGCGCCGGTCGCCACGCCTGATCCGTCCGCCCGGCCGCCAGCGCAGGACCCTCACGCGGGTCACGTCATGCCTGCGCAGGCTCCGCCCGCAGCCGATCCGCACGCGGGTCACCAGATGCCCGCGCAGCCCTCGACCGCCGATCCCCATGCGGGTCACGACATGCCGACCACCGCGCCGAGCCAGTCTGATCCGCACGCGGGCCACGACATGTCCACGATGAGCCCCTCCCAAGCCGACCCGCACGCCGGGCATGACATGTCGACGATGAACATGGGGCCGCCCGACGTGCCGACCAGCGCGGATGACGAGGGCCGTCCGCGCCAGCCGCCTTTGCCGCCCGCCGCCCTGTCCGGTCCGGCCCATGCCGCCGACGCCATCTGGGGGGCGGACCAGATGAGCGGCGCCCGCGACGTCCTGAGGCGCGAGAACGGCGACGTGCGCGCCACCGCCGTCATCGTCGACAGGCTCGAGGTCGGCTTCGACGACGGCGAGGAAGGCTGGGCCTGGGACGTCGCGGGCTGGACCGGGGGCGACATCAACCGCTTCTGGTGGAAGTCCGAGGGTGAAGGCGACTTCGACGGCGAGGCGGAGGGCGAGGTCCAGGCGCTCTACAGCCGCGCCATCTCGCCCTTCTGGGACGTGCAGGCGGGCGTGCGCCAGGACTTCCGGGAGAACGGCGAGGACCCGACCCATCTGGTGCTCGGGCTTCAGGGCCTGGCCCCCTACTGGTGGGAAGTCGACGCCGCCGCCTTCCTGTCGACCGAGGGCGACCTGACCGCGAGGGTCGAGGCCGAATACGACCAGCGCGTCACCCAGCGGCTGATCCTGCAGCCGCGCGTCGAGGTCGAGGCCTCGGCCTCCGACGTGCCGGAGCTCGGACTGGGCTCGGGCTTCACCCATGTCGAGGCGGGCGTGCGCTTGCGCTATGAAATCGCCAAGGAGTTCGCCCCTTATGTGGGCGTGGAGTGGAGCCGGGAGCTCGGCGACACCGCCGACTTCACCCGCGCGGCGGGCGGAGAACCCGAGCACACCCGGTTCGTCATCGGCCTGAAGGCCTGGTTCTAGGAGACCTGTTCATGCGCAAAATCATCCCCGCCGCCGCTCTGGCCCTGACCCTCCTGGTCCCCTCCCTGACGCACGCGGCGGCTCCTTGCTGCTGCTGCCAGAAGGCCGACCAGGATCCGCCGTCCAGCCACACCGCCGCGGCGCACGCCGATCACGCCGGGCATGCCGCCCACGGCGTCGTCACCAGTCCGGCGGACGGCGCCATGACCAACGGCTCGCCGGACTGGTTCACCGCGACCTTTCCGCACGCGATGACGCTCAAGGCCATCACCGTGACGGCCGAAGGTCAGGCCCCCGTGACCGTCCCGGTCGCCGCCGCCGCCGCGACGACGCGGGTGTCGGCAGACCTGCCGACCTTGTCGCCCGGCAACTACGTCCTGAACTGGACCGCCGAAGGCGCGGACGGTCATGAGATGACGGGCGCGGTCCGTTTCATGGTCCACTGATGACGGCCCGCTTGACCCGCCGCCTGATGCTGGGCGGCGCCGTCGCTTTCGCCTCTGCAGGCGCGGCGAGGGCTAAGGATCGGCGGATGACGGCCTACAAGACGCCGTGGTGCGGCTGCTGCGACGGTTGGGTGGCGCACATGCGCGAGGCCGGCTGGACGGTCGAGGTGGTTGAGCGCGAGGACCTGACCCCGATCCGTGCGCGATACGGCGTGCCGGACCGCTATGCCGGGTGCCACACCGCCGTGGTCGGCCCCTACGCGATCGAGGGTCATGTGCCCGCCGCCGATGTGGAGCGCCTGCTGCGCGAACGCCCCGCGGCCGTGGCGCTGGCCGCGCCCGGCATGCCCGCAGGTTCGCCCGGCATGGAGGCGGCGGGGCGCCGGCCCTACGTCACCCTGCTGATCAATCGCGCGGGCGAGGCGACTGTTTTCGGTCGCCACAACGGAGCCTGACCCTCAGGCCGCCTCGCCCTGGAAGGCCGCGATGATCGGGCACGGCCCGCTGTCCTTCGACGCGCAGGCGCCCGCGAGCCGCCTCAGCCCCGCGCGCGCCTGCTCCAGATCGGCGATGGTCCTGTCCAGCGCCTCAAGCCGTTCGGCCGCCAGGGCACGTGCGCGCTCGCGATCCTCGCCGGCGTCCAGCGACAGAAGTTCCCGGATCTGCTCCAGGGTGAAGCCCGCCGTCTGGGCCGAGCGGATGAACTTCAACCGCCGCACATCCTCATCGCCATAGCGGCGAATGCCCTCGCCCACGCCGCTGGAAGACCACCGCTCGGGCTTCGGCATCAGGCCGCGCCGCTGGTAGAAGCGGATCGTCTCCACGCCCACGCCGCCTTCGCGCGCCAGGCCCGCGATCGTTCGAACCTTCATGGTTGACTCCGTACTTGAGTACGGAACCTAAGCAGAGCGCTCCGGATTGCCAAGCCAAGGAGTGAATCATGTCCGACACGTCCCGAACCGCCGTCCTCCATCGGATGGTCATGCCCGGCCACACCTGTCCGTGGGGGCTGAAGGCCCGCCATCTGCTGAAGAGCCGGGGCTACGCCGTCGACGACCGCTGGCTGACCACGCGCGAGGCGGTCGACGCCTTCAAAGCCGAACACAGCGTGACGACCACGCCCCAGGTCTTCATCGACGGCCGCCGCATCGGCGGCCACGACGACCTGCGCCGCTTCCTGGGCCTGAAGGTCCGCGACCCCAAGGCGCTGACCTACACGCCCGTGCTGGTGGTGTTCCTGACCACGGCGGTGATGGCGGCGATGCTGAGCCTGACGGTCCACGGAACGCCCCTGACGGTTCAGGCGGCGGAGTGGTTCATCGCCCTGTCGATGATGGCGCTGGCCATGCTCAAGCTGCAGAACGTCGAGAGCTTCTCGACCATGTTCCTGAACTACGACCTCCTGGCCAAGCGGTGGGTGCCCTATGGCAAGATCTACCCCTTCGCCGAGTTCGGGGCCGGCGCCCTGATGCTGGCGGGGGTCCTGACCTGGCTGTCGGTCCCGATCGCCCTGTTCATCGGCGGCATCGGCGCGGTCTCGGTGTTCAAGGCCGTCTACATGGACAAGCGCGAACTGAAATGCGCCTGCGTCGGCGGCGACAGCAATGTGCCGCTGGGCTTCCTGTCGCTTACGGAGAACCTGATGATGATCGCCATGGCGGTTTGGATGCTGGTGATGGAGCTCAGCCCGATGGCGGCTCTGATGCCGATGTGAAACCGCATCTGAGCGTCTGCTTTGAGGCCAGCAGCTGATGTCCGCTGCTGGCGCGATGGCGACGACACGGCCGATCTTAGCTCGAACGTCCGCTATGGGTGGAAAGCGGACGTTTAAGGGTGAGGTTCGCACGACCGGCCTCTGACGTTGAAAGCTAATGTCTGATCCATCGTCGTCACGTATCCGACTTGGCAGTCAGTGGTCGTCCCGTCCTGATGAGTCATCCGGATCAAGCCGGACCCCTCACAACGTTTGCGGTTTACCCCAGCGAAGCGGGTTCCTGATTTTTCAAGCGTCCATGTTGGCTGCCGGCACACCGAGACCGTCGCAGACACAACCGGGCTTTCAGCATCCTGAGTCTCGACAGTGTAAGTATGCGTCACCGTGGAACAGCCGGAGAGCAGGGCCACCGTTGCGATGATGAGACGTTTCATTGGGGCAGCTTCCATCACGTTGCAGCCGTCCGCAACGGGTCGTCTGCAAACGTTAGGCTGTCGGCGTGGAGCGGACTTGCTCCCCCAGCTTCCAGACGAATTGCGCCAAGGAGACGGCCCCCGGCTAGTTGCTCCAGTAGAAATGCTTACGATACGAGCCGCCAAGCTAGGGCCGCCAATGGCGGAACTACGGCACCGACTAGGAGCCAGACATAGTAGTGGCCTTCCGCGGCGTCCGCTCGATTTTCTTGCCTCGCGCGCCGGTCCTCTTCGACTGCCCAAGACGGGGTGTTCGGTTGATGCTCGCGCTGAGCTGGATCGCTCAGCGGAGCCTTGAAACTGCTCATAACGCGCCGCCTCGGTTGGGACCGGCCTCGGACTGCAGTGCGTGTCCTCGTCGTCCAGCCCATCTCTGGAGGGTGGACCTATCGGGCCACGTCCGCAATGGGGTCGGGGCGACGGTCCCTTGAGGGTCGACATCAGACTTGGCAGGGTCGTCTGGGCCAGATGCAGGCGATCGGCAGCGAACGGCTTGGGACAACGCAGTGACTGACGAACCGACCTCGAGCCCTCATCGCGACGATCTCATCGACGGGATGACGCCCGTGCTTGCCCGCATGATCGCGGGGCCTGACAGCATGTGCCTGACACTCACGCTGGAGGGCGACGCCGACCGTTGGGTCCAGTACATGGCCGACAGCGTCAACGCCGCCTACTTCGGCGAGGAGCCCCCGTCAGATGACCTGCTCTACTCCCTGGGTCCGGCCGTCATCACATCTTTCGAGGCGGCAAATCATCTGACCGTCACGTTGGCGGCGCGCGATCCGGAATCCATCGCCGCGTGGATTTACGACTACTTCCAGAAGGTCTTGGAGTGCGGGGACGCCTTTGTCCTCGACGTCGTGGTTGAGGATCTTGGGTAGCCACTCCGCCGCCGCCCCGGCTCCTCACAGTCATCCTGCCGATGCAGCGAGGGTCGAAAACGGTCTCCGAGTGAGCGGCAGCGCGAAGGTCCGCTTTCAAGCCGGCGAAGAATGTCCGGTCTTGGCACTCAGCCGACCCTTCACGTCGCAATGCGCGTCGGCCAGCGGTCTGCACGCAACCATCGCTGTGGAAGACAGAACAAAACCAGAACTTTCTGCTGGACGACCCCACGCCTTCGCGGCCGGATGCCCCCGGGTCGGGTTTCGGAGGACATCATGCAGCACAGCATCCCTTTCCCCGCACGCGCCGACGACCAGCACAGACTCATGGAGCGCCTCGCCAGCACACAGGTCTCGGACAAGCGAGCGCAGGAGATCATCCGGTCGCCGGACGCCTACAGCGCCTTCCTCGCCGAGATCGCGGCCGGACTGCCGGCCTACGCCCGTCGGTCGCTCCGGTAGCCGTATCGTTCACCCGCCAGCGATGGGCTACAAGAAACCGGAGCGCCGAGACCTGTCGGAGCTGCTGCATCCACACAACCAGGCGGGTCAGATGCAGCGCGACGGCTGGCGGCTGCGGACGCGATGTCTGCACTGCCAGCTCGAACTCCTCTGCGACTACGAGGTCCTGATCAGGATGAACGGGCGCGCGTTCAGGCCGTGGGGCCGCACGACGCGCTGCCGCCGGGTGGGCTGCGACGGCATGATGATCTTCATGGGCAGCCCGCCCGGCTGGCATTTGGCCTTCTGGCCGCTCTGGTCTTCTCCTGACGGATCGGCTCCGCCGCACGTGCGTGATGCTCGCGAGGGCCATGAGCCAAAGGACCGCCTGGATTCCTAAAGGCCGGCCCATCGGATCAGGCCGACGCCCATGAGCAGGACCCCGAGGATCAGCAGGCCATATGCCGTCGTGCGGTCCTGCGGGCCCCGCCAGCCGAACCTCTGCGCGCGCGCGATCCCGGACAGGGCGAACGACACGCCAAGGATCCCAGCGATCGCTTCCAGCCAGGGCGGGATGAGGTCGATCATGGCCGGTCGATGACGGACAGGGCGCCGTCCGGCAGGGGACGCTGCAGCGCCCGGGCCTCCTCCCACGGCGCGCGCATCCAGACCTCGCGCTCCTCCGCGCTCGTCAGGATGACCGGCATCGCCTTGGGGTGGACCGCGCCGACCTCGGCATTGGGCTCCGTCGTCAGGAAGGCGAACAGGTCTAGGGTCTCCAGTCCGGTCTTGATCTTTCGCACGGAGGTCCACTGGGGGACCTGGATTCCGGCGAAGAAGGCCAGCGGCTCATCCCCCGGCAGGGAGAACCAGATCGGGCGGTAGCGACCTTCCGCGTCGCGGCCCGGCTCGCTGAAGGCCGTGAAGGGCACGAGCGCCCGGTTGGCCGGCCCCAGCCACGGTTTCCAGTGGCTGCTCGACGTGTTCCGGACGTTGGTCGTCCCAGAGTCCGGCTCCATCGCCAGAAGGGCACCGAAGTCGACCTCCCCGCCTTTGGCGCGGAGCCTGTCGGCCCGCTTCGTCGCGGCGTCGAGCAGCGCCTTCTTCGACGACGGGAGCCCCCATCTGGCCAGCACGAGCTCCCGCTCGCCGTCCGCGCCCGTGCGAACGATGGGCGCCGGATAGTCCGGATAGAGGTCACGAGGCTCGAGATTGCCCACGTCGCTGCGCATGGCGCGGGCGAGGTCGAGGATCGCCGCCGGGCCTTTGCGGAGGGTGTAGAGGTTGCACATGCGGGAAGGTTCTCAGGCCGCGACCGGACTGTGAAGCCGGAAGTCGGACGGTGCGGCCGGGTCGGCGGCCACGCCGGTTAGGAGCTGAGCCCCCTGACAACTGACGGCTCGACGATCTATCGTTCTGGCCATGCCGGGACCTCTGACCAAATCCTCTCTCGCCGAACTGGAGCAGTGCGAGCGCCGGCATTGGCTGTCGCGCCACCGTCCCGATCTGGCGGCGGAGATCGACGACGACGTTTTCGCCGACGGCCGCCGCGTCGGCGACCTCGCTCGACGCCTGCTGCCGGAGGGGCGGCTGATCGAGGCGAAGGACCGTGAAGCGGCGCTGGCGGAGACGGCGGACGCCATGGCGGCGCGAGATCGGCCCATCTTTGAAGCCGCCTTCCACCATGGCGACGTGTATGTCCGCGCCGATCTTCTGATCCCTGAGGAGGACGGCTGGCGCCTGGCCGAAGTGAAAGCCAGCAGCAAGCCGAAGGCCCATCACTTCGCCGACCTGTCGACCCAGCTCTGGGTGCTCGAGGGCTGCGGCGTGACGGTCAGCCGGGCCGTCGTGCGGCACATCGACAACCGGTTCGTCTATGCAGGGGACGGCGAATACGCCGGCATCTTCAAGGACCATGAAGGCGGCCAGGCGCTTCAGGAGGCTCTCGCCGGACGCGCCGCCCTCGTCGCGCGCGCCGCCGCCTTGGGCCTGGAGGAGCCGCAAACGGCGATCGGCGATCACTGCCGCTCGCCGTCCGCGTGCCCTTACACCAGCCACTGCGCGCGCGGCGCCCCGGCCGCCCCGGACTTCCCGGTGTCCCTGCTTCCGGGAGCCGCCGGAAAGGCGGCCGGCCGTCGCCTGGCCGAGGCCGGCTATCTGGACCTCCGAGACGTCCCGGACGGGCTGCTCGAAGACCCGATACAGCAGCGGATCCTGCAGGTGACCCGCGACCAGCGCCCGCATCATGATCGTGAAGGTCTGATCGCGGCGATCGCCGCATGGGGCCAGCCACGCCACTATCTCGACTTCGAGACCATCGCCCCGGTCATCCCCATCTGGGCGGATTCGAAGCCCTATCAGGCGCTGCCGTTCCAGTTTTCCTGCCACACCGAGCGCGCGGACGGGACCATGTCCCATTCGGAGTTTCTCGACCTCAGCGGTGAGGATCCCAGTCGCCCTTGCGCCGAAGCGCTGATCGCGGCGCTCGGCGACTTCGGCCCCATCATCACTTACAACCTGCCCACCGAACGGGGAGGGCTCAAAGCTCTGGCCGAGCGGTGTCCGGACCTCGCCCCCGCGCTTCAGGCGCTGATCGACCGCCTCGTCGACCTGCTTCCTCTGGTGAGGGCCCACTACTACCACCCCGACATGAGGGGGTCGTTCTCGATCAAGGACGTTCTCCCGACCGCGGTCCCAGACCTCTCCTATGAGGATCTTGAGGTCCAGGACGGTCGTGCGGCCCAATGCGCCTGGATCGAGGCGGTCGACCGGGCCACCCCGCCGGAGAGACGCGAAGCTTTGAACGAGGCGATGCTCCGCTACTGCGAGCGCGACACCTGGGCCATGGTCGAGCTTGTCAGGACGCTGGCCGCTCCTGAGACAGGCTGATGGTGGAGGGGTGTTCGCGCTGATCTTCGGACACCGGGAATCGGGTCACCCGCGCGCGCAGGTTCCGGAAAGACGCCGTCGGCCTTTCAATCGGCTGCTTCTGGACGCCGCGCGAGGTCGGCGTTCTCAAGATGACGGGTAGGCGAGGGGAGGGCTCGAGCCCAACGCGGGCTTAGGCCGCCACAGGCTCTCTGGCGCTTTCGCTCGATCCGATGGCGTTTCGGCGGAGCAACTCCTCCGACAGGCGCTCCAGCCGAGCCTGATCCTCGGGGTCTACGCCGCCTTCGAAGCCCGCGTAGATGACCTTCGTCGCGAGCCGACGATACTCCGCTTCGAGCTTCTCTAGTTCCGACATCGTGTTTTCCTTCACGCTCTCAGATGATGCCACAGGGGTCCTGACGCAACAAGCGAGGCCCGCTAGGGAGCGCTCAACTTCGCCAAGAGGCTCGCCACCATGGCGACGTCGCGCACGGTCTCCACGCCTTGGTGCGGAAGATCCCCGGAACGGTCGAACACCCCCACGCGATCGCTCGTGGCGGTCACCACGCCCCAGATCTCATTGTCCGCACCGATAAGGATCGGGAAGCTCGCCACCGACCGGTACCGCGACTCTCGCGCAGCGTCCGGCTTATCAACCTTGTAGCGTTCCTGAGCTTCCCGCTTTCGCGTGTCGGGTTCCACGACGCTCGCAAACGGATTGTCCCTAGCCAGACTCCATAGATGCCCGGTGTAGCCGCGACCACGCTTCCAGGATCGGCCTAGGCGCAGCGCATCGCGCTCATCCGTCCATTCTCGAGCGATGGGCGTCATCTGCTCTTGCGCGCCGGATCCCGTTTTCTGGAAGATGGTGAAGGTGAGGAAATCGCCGGCCTGATAATCGACGGCGGTCCTGAGGTTCGATATGGCCCGCTCCAACATCTGCTGTGCGGACTTCGGCACGTCGGCTTGCTTGAGAAAGGCGGCCTCGACGCTTTCGATCATCAGCCGCGTCGCCTCGATCCTCGCCAGCCGCTTCCGGTCGAAAGCCGCTGTCTGTTTGACGCGGTCCTCTGCGGCCTCCAGCTCAGCAGTCTTGGCGGCTAAGGCCTCGATCGCGTCGTCGGCCGTCTTGTGGGCGTCTCGGCCCTCCTGCGAGATTTCGAGCTTCTTGAAGTCCATGAGAACGACGAAGCCGCCACCGGCGGCCGCGACCACGGCGCCGGTGACGACCAGACCCAAACCCCAGGGGCCCGGAATGAAGCGCGCAATGGCGGCCACCATCGCCCCACCCACGGCGACGAAGCCAAAGATCGGTCGAAGGCGCTCGACGTAGGTGATCCGCGCCGAAAACTTGTCGAAGAAGGACTGTTCGCCCTTCCTCAGCCGGGCTTTCAGCTCCTCTATCTCACCCATCGTCCCCTCCCAATGGCGACCCACCGCCCTCGCCCATCTCCGCAGCCGTCACCGGCGAGGTCTGCTGCCGCCTTCCGCTCGCACAACCGACCTTGCCGCTGCAGGAGCACCACGATCAAGCCGCAAGTTGGGGTTGTAGGCCGGACGCTCGGCATGAAGCTTTCGACAGAGAAAGGTTGCACCAATCTGACGAAACCGGTCGGAAAACCAGAGCCTAAAAAGAGGGATCGGTCCTTAGGTCGTCTTCGATCCGACTTTGCGCCGATCGCCTCTTTACAACCGGGCAATCGCCAGGATGGTATCAGCCCGCACGCGGCGAGGCGCCTGGCGTGACGCCGACGCCGTGGGGGGAGTGAGCATGAGCGAAGAGCCAACGAAGGACGCGGAGCTCTCGCGCGTGATCGAGCAGATCGTCGAGCTGCAGCGCGAGTACTTCTTCGAGAACAAGGGCAAGGATCACGAGCGTCGCAAGCGGCTGCGCGACATCATCGACCGGGCCACCCCTTCGGGAGCCGCCTGAGGATGTGGCTGTCGCGGATCACCCTAAAGGATTTTCGCTGCTTTTTCGGCGAGCATTCGATCGAGTTCTCTCAAGACCCCGAACGTAACGTCACCCTGATCCATGCCGAGAACGGCGTCGGCAAGACCACGCTGCTCAATGCCCTGCTCTGGTGCTTCTACGGCCAGACCACGGAACGCTTCGAGAAGCGTGATGATCTGGTCAACTACGACGCCCGGGCCGCCGGCGCGCAGCACGCCTTTGTCGAAGTGCTCTTCGAACACAATGCCAGCCGCTACCGCGCCCGCCGCTTCACGAAAGGCGGCGGCGGCGACCGTGAATTCACCATAATGCGCATCGACGGCGGCAGCCACGTCACCCTGCCGAACGCCGACGCCTTCATCAACACGGTCATCCCCAAGAGCATGGCTGGCCATTTCCTGTTCGATGGCGAACACGCGGAGTTCTTCCTCGGCGAAGACAATCGCCGTGCCGTGCGCCGAGCGGTGCAGGACATCCTCGGCTGCTCGCTCATCGAAACCGCCATCGGCGACCTCGAGGAAACCGCCACCTGGTATCGGCGTCAGATGCCCAATACCAAGGCGTCGTCGTCGATGGATGCGTTGAGCGCCCGGATCGACGCGCTCGCTGGTCAGATCACGGCAGCCCATGTCGCCAAGGACGGCCTCTTGGGTGAGATCGAGGCGATCGATCAGCGGATTGCCGACATCGATGACAAGCTGCGCAACTCTGCGGCCGCCAAGACCCTTCAGGCGCGTCGTGATAAAGCTAAGGACGAGCTCAAGAGGGCCCGGGCGCGCGAGTCGGACGCCCAGACCGAGGTGCTGAAGTGGTTGGGCGACAACGGCCGGTTCCTGGTGTCGACCAAGATCACCGAACTGGCCATGGACCACCTGGACCAGCAGGAGACCAAGGGACGGCTACCCTCGCCCTACAATGAGGAGTTCGTCCACGACATCCTGGATCTCAAGCGCTGCATCTGCGGCGCCGACCTCGAACCCGGCACGGACGCCCACGCCGCTGTGTCGAGCCTCCTGCACAAGGCGGCCAATGCCACGCTTCGCAGCCGGATCGGCAAGGTCAAGGCGCGCCTGTCGCAGCTCAAGTCGGAACGCCAAAAGGCTCCCGCACGCCTCGACGCGGCCAACAAGCGGCTCAACGAGGCCCGCGAAGACATCTCGCGCCACGAGCAGGAACTCGATGACGTCTCCGAAAGCCTGAAGGGCATCGATTTCGACGATATCGCCGAGCGCGAAACCAAGCGCAATGAACTGCGCCAGGAAGCCAACCTGAAGCGCCAGCAGCTGGGCGGCTTCGATCACCGGATCTCAGCGGCCGAACAGGAAAAGGCGTCGGCCGAGCGCGAGCTGAAGAAGCTGGCGGATGAGGACGCCGGCTCACGCGTCTTCATGACCCGCTACGCCCTCTGCGAGCGGCTCAAGGGGCAGTTGGAACTGGACCTGAAGCGGGAGGAGGAGGAGGCCCGAGGGGTCTTGCGGGCCTCGATCAACCGCATCCTGGCCGACACCAGCCGTAAGGCCTTCAAGCTGAGCATGAGCAACGACTACGCCATCAGCCTCGTCAACCACGCTGGCACCCAGATGCCCAAGTCGAGCGGCGAGAACCAGCTCCTGGGCCTGGCCTTCACCGCCGCCCTCGTCGAGTTCGCTCGGGTTCGTGAGAACGCGTCCGACCGCCGGCTGCTCAAAGGCACGGTCGCGCCGCTGGTTCTGGACTCCCCGTTCGGGCAGCTCGATGAGGAGTACCGACGCACCACCGCCTCCTTCATCCCGCAGATGGCGGGGCAGGTCGTTCTGATGTTGTCCAAGTCCCAGGCCTCGGGTCCCGTCATGGAGGCGCTCGGCGACCGCATCGGCGAAGAGGTCGTGCTCGTGCGTCACAACCGGGCGGATCGAGACGGCCGCAAGGTCGAGGTCCGGCAGTTCCACGGCAAGGACGTCGAAACCGCCGTCTTTGGCGCGCCACACGACGGCAGCGCCTTCGTTCGGGTGACCCGCTGATGTCCGACCGCGCTCCCAACATCCACCGCAGCCGTGTCTATGAGGACCTCGTCCAGCGGCTCGCCAGCCAGCCTGTGCCCGGATCGGATCGGAAGCTGTTTCCGACCCTGCGCGAAGTGCTGTGTTTCGCGGCCCTCCTTGGCTTCTCGGAAGGTCGTCGGCTCCCGCTCGATCGCTCGCAGGGCACAGAGGACATCTCCTATCAGCAGTTCGAAGCCGACGCCGCCGCGGAAGACCTGCTGTGGACCTTGGCCGTCGCCGAAGAGCAGGACGTCGAGATTCTTCGCGAGGGCGAAGAAGGGCGATGCGCCACCATCTTCGAGGAGTACGCCAACGGCGGTCTGGCTCTGATCAAGGACTATTTTCTGCGCAATGGCGGCGAATACCCCGACAAGGCCCTTCTGGCCCTGCTGCGGGAGCGCGGCCACCTGCAGCCGGCGACGCCCGAACCCGACCTTGGCGCGGTGACCTTCTAGGGATGCTGCGAAGCATTGCCCTCAAAGGCGTCTACAAGTCCGATCAGGACGACATCCTGCGGCAGTTCTACTTCCCCGCCCTCGCCACGGCGAAGCGCTACGACCGCGCGGTGGGCTATTTCTCGGCCTCCTCGCTGAGCGAAGCCGCCCAGGCCCTCACCGTCTTCATCAAGGGCGACGGCCGGATACGCCTGGTTGTCGGCGCCTTCACGGCTCAAGGCGACGTCGACGCCGTGCGGGAGGGCCTGCGGCTGAAGGAGGTGTCGGATCGGATCGGGGCCGAAATGGTCGATGCGGTGACCGGCGTCGACGACGAGCTGTTTCAGCACCGCTTCAAGGCCCTGGCCTGGCTCATCGCCCAAGGCCGCCTGGAGATCCGCGTGGCTCTGCGCCCGAACGGGATCTACCATGACAAGGTCGGGATCATCTCGGACGAAGCGGGCGACGCCGTCGTCTTCTCCGGCTCGGCCAATGAGAGCGCCGCGGCGCTTCTGCCGACGCAGAACTACGAATCCATCAACGTCTTCCCGACCTGGCGGCCGGAGTTGGCGGCTTGGCATGAGCCGCATCGGGAGAGCTTCGAACGGCTTTGGGACAATCGCAGTCGCGGCACGGTCGTGATCGATCTGCCCGCGGCTCTCAAAGACAATCTGCTTGAGGTCGCGGCCGCCCTGGACGCCCCACCCGACAGCGAGCGCGAAGCGCTCATCGCAGCTCGTCTCAAAGCGCGGGACGAACAGGAAGCCGCTTCGGTCGATGCGGACGCGCGCCGACCGCGTCCCCCGGCCACTATCAACGGCATGCCCTTCCAGATGCGCGAGCATCAGCGTCAGGCTCTGCGCGCTTGGCAGGCCAACGGCTATCGCGGGATCTTCGACCTGGCCACCGGCGCCGGAAAGACCATCACCGCGATCTATGCAGTGGTGCAGATGGCCAAGGGCGTGCCGGGCCTGACGGTCGTCATCGCAGCGCCCTACCAGAGCCTCGCTGATCAATGGTGCGAGATCCTGGAAGCGTTCAACATCCGTCCGCTGCAGTGCTACGTGTCCAAAGACCTTTGGCACGACGAGCTGCAAAGACGCGTGCTGGACATGCAGGGCGGGTCCGATGCCTTCCAGGCGATCGTCGTCGTCAACCGCACGCTCCGATCCCCGGAGTTTCAATCCCTCCTCGCGCGCGTCCCGAAGACCCGCCTGCTGTGGATCGGCGACGAATGTCACCACCACGGGTCCGCAGCCCTCGCTTCGTCCCTGCCGGCCAACGCGGACTACCGGATCGGCCTTTCGGCGACGCCGATGCACTATCTGGACGATGAGCGAAACGACCGGCTCAAGGCCTATTACGGCGACGTCGTGTTCAGCTACACACTGGCCCAGGCCATCACCGACAAGGTGCTCACCCCTTACAACTACTATCCCGTCGTCGTGCCCCTGACGGCCGATGAGGCCGACGAGTTCATCAGCCTTTCGGACGACATCGCCCGCGCCTTCGTCCGCGAGGACAAGAGCTCCGGTCCGCCGAGCGCCGCACTGACGGCTCTGCTGATGAAGCGGGCCCGCATCATAGGCTCTGCGGCCAACAAGATGGGCGCGCTTGAGCACACGCTCGCCGGAAAGCAACCCACGCCGCATGCGCTCTTCTACTGCGGCGACGGTCAGGTCGACCTCGACGGCATCGAAGAGGGCGATGTAGCGGACGAAGGCCAGCCCATGCGCCAGATCGAAGCGGTCAGCCGACTCCTCGACGGGCTGGGGTGGAAGGTGTCGCGGTTCACCGCGCGTGAGTCTCGACGCGACCGCGATCTCATCCTCGAGGCCTTCAAGACCGCGGCGATCGACGGGCTCGTCGCCATCAAATGCCTGGACGAGGGGATCGACGTCCCGGCCTGCGACACGGCCTACATCCTCGCCAGTTCTCGCGATCCCCGCCAGTTCATCCAACGCCGGGGCCGCATCCTGCGCCGATCTCCGGGCAAGACGCTCGCCCACATCCACGACTATGTCGTGGTTTTGCCTGAAGACGCTCATGACGAGAGCGGCGCGGCCAGGAAGCTCATCACCGCGGAGCTGAAGCGGGTGGCGGAGTTCTCAGGCCTCGCGGAGAACCGTAACCAAGCCTACGCGGCTCTTCGCCCGATTCTGACGGCCTACGACCTAGAGCACATCCTCTAGAGGGTGGTCGCTCATTTGTGGCAGGTGACGCACATCTTCCCGGCTGAGCCGTAGACCTCGTCCATCTCAATTGCGTCGTCGTGAAGGGCGTTGATCAGCCGCTTCTTCTTCAGCCGTTCGACGCGACGCTCATGGTCGAGGCGGATCTGCGCCAGGCGCTCGGGACGCGACAGCTGCTCGAGGCTCTCGCCATGACTCCAGGTGAAGGGCGAGCCGTGCTCCAGCGCCGTCTTCTCATAGCGCTTGGCGTCCTCGAAGGCGTCGGGATGCTCTTCGAGCAGCCGCGCCCATTCGATTTTCTGCTGGTAGAAGCAGAAGGTGCATCCGCTCCGCGACCGCCAACGATAATAGCTCGGCAGCCCGACGCCAGCAGCTTCCAGAAGCTCGGTGACGCCCGCCTTGTCGATCCCGGCTTCGCGGAACGGCAGATGGACCCTGAGGTTGGACTGTCCCGACACATAGCCTTCGCGGTAATCTTCGTCGGACCGGATGGCCACATAGCTGTGGACGATGTCGCCCCGCTGCACCGACGGCTTCACCCACGCCTCGAACGGCTTGATCTTCAGCTGCCGGGTGCACCACCGGGTCTGGGGCGAGGGCAGGAAGTCCTTGTACTCCTTGAGCCAGAAATCGAAGTCCCGATCCGGGTTGAGACGTTCGATCGGCTTGCCGAGAAAGCCCTCCAGGCGACCGAGAAACTCGTAGACCTCCGGCAGTTCCTTGCCGGTGTCGGTGAAGAAATACTCGATGTCGAGCTCCGGCCGCTGCTGGCGCATGTAGACGGCCAGGGCCGCGCTGTCCCGCCCGCCCGATATCCCAAGGACGTGCCGCTCCATCATGCGACCTGCGCGGCTCCCTGATCGTCAAGGACCTGCAGGCCCAGCCCGAGCCTGGCCACGGCCGCGATCGCCACGTCCCGGCTCACGCCCTCCTTGGTCATGACCGCCAGCAGACGACCCGCCAGCTCATCGGCGAGCTCGCGATCCGCGATGCTGACGTCGATCTCTTGAACCTGCGGCTCCGGATAGCTGGGGTCGCTGATGTAGACGGCGACGCCCATCCGGCCGTCCGCACGGCCCTTCAGATGGCCGAGCGCCTCGGCCTTCAGAAACTGCTGCGCCAGAGCCGCCAATTCGACCCGAGCGGCGTCGACGTCCCGGTCGACCCAATCCCGGGGTGGTTTGTTGGCCGCCAGGCTGGCCAGACCTTCCACCTCCTCAAGCCGCCCGGTGTAGCTCATCAGCCGCGTCGCCAAGGCGTCCAACCGGAAATTGCCGACCAGGCCGAGCACATTGGCCGATCGCCGACGCAGTCGCTCCAGCGGCAGCTCGCCGTCCCCTCGCACCCTCAGTTCGGACCTCAAGGCCGCCTCGAGATCGCGGAGCATGGCCGGATAGGCCTTCTGAAGCTCATCGAGCAAGGCGGAGACCTTGCGCGCGATGGTCACCGCCGCAAGGGACCCGATGGGCTCTCCCAATGCCTCGGGCACGTCCTCGAGCAGAAGACGGTTCGGATCGCTCGAAGCCTTCACCCGATCCCGCAGCTGGATCGCCGACGGACTGAGCCGGCTCGTCCTGAGGGTCCAAACCGGCAGCTCGCGCACTTGGCGCACCAAGGCGCGGGCCACTTCCAGGGAGGTGGGGGGCACCCGTTCCTCCTCCGACGACAGCGCTTCAGCCATGGCGGCGATGTAGGCCACGTCGACTTCCGAGAGCTCGACCGACCGCAGGGAGACGCTCGCCGGCTCTTGGAGCAGACGATCTATGAAGAAGGTGTCCAAAGACGGCCGGAACACGCCGTCGAGGTAAAGGGCGCTTCGCCCGGCGCGCGTCAGCAGATAAGCCACCAGCAAGATCGGCAGCAGGCCGTCTCTCACCCCGAAAGGGGGCGACCGCCACAGCTCATAGATCCTCGCCGCACCGACGAGGGCGTCACCCGCCTCGAGCAGGGCGTCCGTCGCCTGCCAGAGAGGCGCAAGCCGAGCCGCGTCGCCGTCCTTGGGCGCGACGAACCGCCAACGCCCGCCCCCAGGGTCGAACCGATGCAGTCCGCTCGCCTCGAGCAGGCTGATATGAAGCCCGGCTTCCGCAGGAAATCCTTCGAAGCCCAGGCGTTCGCGATCGTCGCGCTCGGCCATGGCGTAGAGAAGCGCTCGAACCGCCGCCTGGGCGCTCGACGACGGTTTGGTCCTGTTGACGAGCTCATTGGGGAGCCGGGGCGCCAAGGGGTAGCGCCAGTCGGCCAGCCGAGACGCCAGGACGCTCAATCCTGCCGGCCCCGCGGCGTGGACGTCCAGAACCTTGCGGGCCTCGCCCGGAAGACGCCAATCGACGCTGTTGATCGCCTCTCCCAACCGATCCTCGAGGTCGGCCGACAGACGGGCGAGACGGGCGTCGATCTCCCGTCGCGCGACGGCGTCGCCTTCCAACTCAGGACTGTGAGCGCGCACATGCTCCAGCGCGGCGAGATCCAGGGCGATCTCGCGCAGCGTCAGGCTGTCCCGGCTCCATCCGCACACCACCAGCTGAGAGCCGGCATGCTCCAGCGCGGCGTCGAGCATCTTGGCGGCCTGCCTCTGACTCTCCGCCTGGGTGCTGAGGGCGAGGACGAACAGGCCGGCCGCTCCGGGAGCCGGCGCATAGGCGCGAATTCGCGCTTCGACGTCCTGAAGCGGGGTCAACTCCACCTCGAACCACCGCAGGGCTCCGGTGGTCTCATAGTGACGCTTGGCCAGGATCGGCTGTAGGGCGGCTTGCTGCGCGAGACGACGAAAGTCGACGGTGACGCCCGCGCGCCGCACCGCCTCCGCGGCGGCGTCGATGTCGAAGTCGCTGCCGGCGTAGAGGGCATAGGCCCCCGCATGGGCGCGATGGATGACCACGGACCACGTCTGCAGGTCCCGCAACAGTCCGCCGACGTCGACGTCTTCGGGGACGACGGTCTGCAGAACCTCCGGACTGGCGATCAGGCCTGAGCGGTCTTTGAAGAGGTCGATCAGGGCGACGGTTTTGAGGACGTCGAGGTGCAGGGGAGTGGCGTCGCGCACCTCCGCCCTATGAAGCGCGTCAAGCGCGGTCGCCCATCGGTGGCCGTCCGGTGAGGCCAGGATCGCCGAATCCAGATTGGCCCGAAGATAATCCCACAGCGAAGCTGCGGAGTAGGGCGCTGCGTCTCGGCCGTCCGCAGTTTGCAGATAGGCCTGAAAACCGAAGGGCTCCGCCGAGGACAGGAAGCCGAAGAGGCTGCGCTGGTTCTGTCCGAACCGACGCCGGGTGATGGGCCCCAGCAGCGCCGCGGCGACGGGATGCAGCGGCCAGCAGGCCGCCAGCCTTGCCTCCACATGAGCACCGCTGCCCACACGGGCCGGCCGCAGCGCCGCCGCGACGGTCTTCACGGCGTTCCCAGCCGCCGGCTTGTCGCCCTCGATGGCGCGTCCGATGAGGTCCAGCTGCTCCTCGGCCGCGAGATTCACGGCCACGTCGAGATAGCGGCCCTGGATCTTGCGCCACTCGTCGCGCGCGTCCCGTCCCAGACGCTGCGCATACTCGTCGAAGGCCTGGTGAAGAATGCCGACGACGATCAATCGTCCGTCCGCCCGAGACGCCGCCTCCGCCAGCTCCTGAAAAACATGCAGATCGCCGCCGCTGCGCGCGGCGTGCTCGAGGAACTTCCCCATCTCGTCGACGAGGACGATGAGGCCATGTGTCTTCGGATCGGCCGACACGCGGATGGCCCACCGGGCCAAAGCTTCGCCGTCACGTCTCGCGAGCGCCTTGTCGCGACCGATCGCGTCCCCGAGCGCCCGTTCGATCTCCGCGCCGGGATCGCTGCGCGTTCCCACCACGGGCGCGACGCGCCAGGGCGTCGCGCTCGGCCGGAAAAATCCGCGAAGCTCGTCTCGACTTGAAGGTGCCAGGGTCGCCAAGAGGGGCTCCGCGGCCGCCGGAGTTCCGGCGGCGAGCGTCGCCAGGGCGACGGCCAGACTCGACTTTCCGCTGCCGTAGGGTCCCGTCCAGGTGAAGGCGCCGTGCCCAGTCTCGCCGGAGTGGCGCGCCATGGACAGGAGAGCCTCCACCGCCGACTGCGAGCAGACGTAGCCCTCAAGGGCGGCCCCATCGGCGTGACCGTCGTCGACGCGAACGGCACGCGTGAACCGCCGGGCGACCCGGATGCGCTCCGAGAGCCGGCCGGTCATGCCGCCAGCCTCATGTCGCGGTCGTAGAGGCGCGCCAGGATGGCCCAGGGGTCGATCTCATCCAGACGGGCCGCATACACCTGCCGCATGCCCGAAGATTCGTCCCAGGTCAGGCCTGCGTCAGTGAGCGCCTCCAAACGGGACAGACGCTCGGCGACCGAGTCCTCGTCGAGGAGGAGAACCTGCCCCGGCGAGCCTCGCTCATAGGTCAGAAAGTCCACCGAGAAGGACTTTCGGCCCGGATGAAGCCGCCGCCAGAAGTCGATCAGAGCAAAAGCGAAAACCTCGTCGGGCAAGGAGGGTTTGGGGCCACGTCGGAACCGAAAGGCGTCGCCGAAAGCCGCCCGCTGAATCAATCCCAGCTCTGCGAGCGGCGACTCGATGCTGTCTTCAGGCGCGCGCCGCCCCGTGGCCGCCGCGGCGTGATAGGTGCGCACGAGACATTCGACGTCCCGCTTAAGCACGACGGGGCTCGCGGCACGGTCCAGACGCCCCGCCTCCTGCAGCTCGCGACACCGGCGCGCCAGCCGCTGCGTCATGAGCTCGCGATCGAACGACGGTTCGTTGAACTCATTGAATGCCCAGTACCAGGCGCCGGCTCGGCTCGGCGTGGAGGCCAGACTCCAATGGATCAACCAGAGTGAAGCGGGATGCTCCAAATGGGCGTCGCGCGAGTCGCCGAATAGAAAATCACCAAGTTGGCCCGTCAGTATTCGTGGGATGCGCCCAGCATGACTTTCATCCAGACGCAGTATGCCGCTTGCCAAAGACCAGTGCCTCATCGAGAGCACCATGTTTCGACCGACGCCGAACCTCGCGATGGCCGCCTCGTCTGCGAAGACATTGACAGGATCGCCGTCCGCGCCCGCCTGAACTTCGGCCACGGCGTCGTAAGCCTTCTTTAGCCATCCATATCGGAGCGGGAAGGTCTCGTGTCCGGCGAGCTGAAGCCGGGCGCCGTCGATGTCGAGAAGGCTTAGCGCCATGAGCCTGGAACTCCTGTCCAGTTGATAACACCGCCTCTCTCGGGCTATGTCAATCGGGACTGGTGGACGTCACCAGGAGCACAATGACGCCCTCACCCATCTATCTCGATTATCAGGCGTCCACCCCGATCGACCCCCGGGTGTCGGAGCTCGTTACGTCAGTTTCGGTCGCATCGTTCGCGAATCCCCACGCTGAGGATCACGCGGGCGGCTGGTCGGCGGCAAGCGTCGTCGAGCAGGCACGATCACGCATCGCCACCGCCATTGGAGCGGCGGACGGCGAGATCGTCTTTACCTCCGGAGCGACCGAGGCCGACAATCTTGGCGTCCTCGGGGCCGCGCTCGGCGCGCCGCCTTATCGTCGCCGCATCCTCATCTCGGCCTTCGAGCACAAGGCGGTCCTGGAATGCGCACGGGCGTGCGAACCGCTCGGCTTCACCGTGGACATGATTCCGATCCTGCCGACCGGTCTCGTCGATCTCGACCGCCTCGAAGATCTGATGGGCGAGGACGTCGCCGTCGTGTCTGTGATGGCGGTCAATAATGAGATCGGGACGATTCAGCCGATTGCTGAGGTCGTGGCCCGCGCGGAGCCGTTCGGGGCGTTCGTGCATACCGATGCGACCCAAGCGCCGCTCGCCATGGACTTGGACATGCTCGACTGGGGCGTGGACGCTGCGAGCTTCTCAAGCCACAAACTCTACGGGCCCAAGGGCGTGGGCGCGCTCTATCTGTCTTCGACCGCCCCATGGCGTCCACGTCCGCTGATGTTCGGCGGCGGGCAGGAGGGCGGGTTGAGACCCGGCACGCTTCCGACCCCGCTGTGCGCCGGGTTCGGGCTCGCAATGACCTTGCTGAGCAAGGAAGAGCGCTCGACGGTCGAATCGTTGAGGGAACGGTTGGCGCACGAGCTGATCCAGCGTCTGCCGGACCTTGTGATCACCTGCGAGGCTGCGCCGCGTCATCCGGGATGCCTGCATTTGCGCCTGCCGGGTCGAGACGCCAAGGACTGGGTCACTCGGCTGCAGCCGACCGTCCAAGTCGCCGCCGGATCGGCCTGCACCTCGGGCGTCATGCATGGCTCCCACGTGCTCATGAGCCTCGGATGGTCGGCCGACGCGGCGCATGAAGGGCTAAGGCTCTCCCTGGGGCGCTTCACGACCGTCGCCGAGGTCCGAACCGCCGCCGGTTTGATCGCCGCGGCGGCCAGGGCTTAAGGTCAACGAGCCCAGCCCTTACGGCGTTCGGACGCTTCACAATCCAACGGCCATCCCACATTCTGCCGCCGAGCCTGGCTATGTCGGAGGTGAGGGATGTCCAACCGACCCTGGTACGTCTTCGCGGGGATATTCGGGGTCCTGGTCCTGCTCTTCTTCGCCCACCTGCTCGTGCTGGCGGGGGCGGTGAACTGGCAGTTCGTGAACAGTCCGGCGCGAGCGCGCGACATTTCCGAGGCTCTGGGGCTCTTCTCGGCCCTGTTCTCAGGCTTCGCCGCCTTTGGCCTGCTCTACACCATCGATCTGCAGCGCCGCGCCCTGCACGTCCAGAATCAGGACGCCAAGCGCAATACTGCGCTGCAGCTCAGGCTTCTGCACATGGAGCTGCTCAAGCTCTCGATCCATGACCAGGATCTGCACAACGTCTGGTCGGGCGCCAGACGCACCCTGTCCGACAAGGAGTCGCTCTATGTGAACCTCATCCTCTCCCACTGGGAGATGATGATGGACAATGAGCTCCTCGACGATCACCAGCTCAGCCTGCTCATCGAGGAACGCCTCCACGGCCCGATGATGCTGTTCTGGGAGAAGAATAGGGACTCGCGTCGCAAACACGCCGAACGCGCTGGCGGAGGACATCTCAAGTTCCACGAGCTGGTGGACGGTCGGTATCTCGCGCTCAGAGGCGTGGGCGAGCCGGGGGCGCAGCCGACCGCTGAGTTCCTCTGAGGGATCGGGCTTGATCGACGGCGCGCGACCGTGAGAGCCGCGCGGGGACCCTGACCGAGCGCTCGACGTCGCAGACGCCGACCGGAGGCTGACCCAAAGGGGACGTGACCCTCAGCCGAAGAGGCCCCGCCACCAGGGTGACGGGGCCCGCCGTTCGTACGTCGAAGGCGATCAGTCTCCGCGGCGCGCGTCGGCGCCCGCGGAGACGCTTGCGGAAGCGGAGGCCCCGCCCCGATCGGACGAGACCGTCCCGCCCGCACTGGCGTCCGAGCGCGCCCGGCCACGTCGCCGCGGGGTCGGTTCGGAGGCGTCCGACGTCTCCTCCGCCCGTGACGACCGCGAAGCCTCGCCGGAGCCTGCAAACGCGCCCCGACCATCGATATCCCGCCCGGAGAGGGCGCCGTCGAACATGCCCGACCCTTGGGCCTGACCCGGAGCGCCGCTCGCGGAACCGGCTCCGCCGATCATCCCGGACGCCTCTCCCTGGCCCGCTCCCGCCAGGCTTTCGGCGCTATCACGCGTCGCGCCCGCCGCCCGGCTCGCCCGAGCGCGCGCCCGTTCGGCTTCCGCTTCGGCTCGCGCCCTGGCGCGCTCCGCCCGGCGTTCCGCACGCGACAGAGTGCCGGTGGCCGCTCCGGTCGCGCGGTCGCGCAGGCGCGACCCATCCAGCCCGCCCGTCAGGTCGCCGCTCAGGGAGCCGTTCCCGCCCAGAGATCCTCCCAGACCGCCGGACTGGCCTCCCAGTCCCCCGCCGAGGCCTCCGCCCAGGCCGCCCGAGCCCCCGAGCACCTGGGCGTGGGAGGCGCTGGCCAGGGCCATTCCGATAGCCACGGTCGCCATGATCAGGGTCTTCTTCATCGTCGTCTCCTGCAAAGATCCGGGGCGCTTCGCCCTCACGGAGTCCAACGACCGAGCCTCGGCGTTTCATCCCGCCGTCGGGAATTGTTGCGAGCCCCCCGTCAGCGTCGCAGGCGACCGCGCGCGCCGACGCTCGACGGCGGGGTGCGAGACGTCGTCCCGACCAGGCCGGACCCGTAGACGGGGTCGCGGCCGCGCGCGCCCAGATCGGCGGCCTGTTCAGAGAGGACAGCCTCGCCGCGCGTCGCGAGCAGCCCGGCCACGATCGGGGCGGCGAAGGAGGTCCCCCGAACCGAGGTCCAGCCGCCCCCTGCTCCTGCCGCCGCCATGTCGGCGCCCGGAGCCGCGAAATCGACGTGGGGTCCACGGGCGGCCTCTGGCAGCGCCTGGTTGCGGGCCCCGACGCCCGTGACGCCGACGACGCCCTCGTATGCGGCCGGATAGAGCGGCGGGGCGGCCGGGCCCTCATTGCCCACCGCCGCCACGACGATCACGCCGCGCGCCTGGGCGCGGGCCACAGCGCGCTGGACCAGGCCGTTTCGAGGCCCGACGAGACTGACGTTCACCACCGCCACGTCCTGCTCGACCATCCATGCCAGCGCCTGGGCCAGGGCGGTGGAGGAGCCGCCCGCCGGTTCGCCGCCATAGATGTCGGCCACCAGCAGCGCCTCGCCCGGGGCGCCGCCCGAAAAGGCGCCGCTGCGCCCGACCATCAACGAGGCGACGGCCGACCCGTGCGCCCCGACGCGCGGCGCTCCGGCAAAGCCCCTCTGGCTGACCCGCGACCCGGCGAGGGCCGGATGAGCGGCGTCGACGCCGGTGTCGATGAGCCCGAGCCGCGCGTCCCCCGGCGGCGGTCCCGGCCTCGCGCGGGCCGCGTCCGCCGAAGCGGTCTCGCCGGCGGGCGTGTGGACGTGGTTGAAGGCTATCTCCGCCCCGGGGGCGAGCGCCTGCAGCCGCGTCACGGCCCGCGCCAGCGACAGGCGCGGCGGCGGGGCCAGGACCGTCGTCGTCAGATCCAGCGCCTCCAGCCGTTCCTCGCGCAGCACTCGGTATCCGGCCTCGACCGCCGCACGTCGCGCGTCGTCGGACAGATCGATGGCCACGATCTCTGAGGCCACGACCGGCCAGCCCAGAGGATCGACCTCCAGCGCTCCGCGCGATCGCCGTGCCAGCCCGGTCAGCCGCGAAGGGGCCCTCAGAGCGTCATCGACCAGGCGGTCTGCCAGACCGTCCACCCGCCCGACCTCCGGCAGCCGATCGGTGACGCCTGACGGCAGGCCCGGCAGCCGGGGCGCCGTCAGCGGCCCGATCTGCGCCGCCGTCGGCGTGGCGCAGGCGAGCGCCACCATCACCGTCGCAAAAGCCCCCGTCCAGGCCGTTGATCCCTTCACGTCTCCGCTCCTCGGTCGACTTGCAATGAAACGCCGTCCATTCTCGATATGCCAGGGATGAAACGTCCCGCGCCGGTCGTTTCATCCTCATGGACGAGGAACGCTCTTGGACGAATTTCAGACGGGGCTTGTGGAGCTTCTTCCGCGCCTGCGCCGATTTGCCAAAGTCCTGCGGCCCGCGGATGCGGACGCGCAGGACCTTGTCCAGCAGACCGTCGAACGGGCGCTCGCGTCCCGATCCGGCTTCCGACCGGGGACGCGACTCGACAGCTGGACCTTCACCCTCATGAGACGGGTCGCCATCGACGAGGGCCGCAAGGCCCAGCGCTGGGGCCGCCTGCTGACCTCCGACGAGGAGGGCGCCGCCCGCGCGGCCGATCCCGCCCAGGCGGGGGAGGCGCTGCGGGCCGACGGCTTCGCCGCCCGCGACGCGCTCCACGCCCTGCCCGACGACCAGAGGCACGCCGTCGCTCTGGTGCTGATCGAAGGCCTGTCCTACGCCGAGGCCGCCCAGGTCCTGGGCGTGCCGGCCGGCACCCTGACCAGCCGGCTCGTGCGGGGCCGGCAGAGCCTGATCGAGACCCTCGCCGCACAGGGAGTGACGGGATGAGCCGGCCCGACGACGAAACCCTGATGCGCTGGAGCGACGGCGAACTGTCCCCCGACGCGGCCGCGCGCCTGGAGGCCGCCGCCCGCACGGACCCGGCGCTCGCCACGCGCATGGAGGCCATGACCCGGTCCCGCCGGGCGCTGGCCGCGGCCTTCCCCATCGCCGTCGACCCGCGCGACGCCGACCTGGCCCGCCGCATCGCCGCCGCAGGCGCCTCTGTCCCCAGAGCTCAGGCGCTCGCCGGCCTGGGCGCCCGGTTCCGAGAGTTGCTGGCGCCGCGTCACGCCGTGCCCTGGGCGGCCTTCGCGACGGCGGCTTTCGTGGGCGGTCTGCTGCTGGGCCCGATCGCGGACCGCGACGCGGGCCTGACGCTGCGCCCGGATCGCACCGTCGCGGACGCAGGCCTCCAGCGCGTGCTGGACCGGCGCCTGGCGTCGGACGGCGCGGACGCGCAGGGGCTGTCCGTCGGCCTGACTTTCCAGGACGTGGACGGCCGCTGGTGCCGGACCTTCCAGTCCGAGCGCGACGGCTGGGGCGGCCTCGCCTGCCGGGCCGGCGAAGCCTGGACGGTCACGGCGCTGGCGGCTCTGGCTCCAGCGGACGGAGAGGTGCGCATGGCGTCCTCCGAGACCCCGGCCGCGGTGCTGGCCGCCGTCGATGAGTCCATCGCCGGGACGACCGCCGATGCCGTCGCCGAGGCCCGGGCGCGAGACCGCGGCTGGAGCCCTGACCCGAGGGGCGACGCGGCGGGCACGGAGGCGTCCGTCGGGTCATGACGGCGCGCCCGGCGGCCGGTTCGGCCTGAGACGGGTGATCCCGACGCTCCGGCCGTGCCGGCAGCCCCGCACGGTGACGACGTTAACAGACGACGATTGAAGGCGCCGGCGTGGGAAGCTCGTGGCACGGCCATCGCGCTTGGAGTGCGCCGCCGGTCGGGGGAGCGTGCCAGTCCCGTGCCGGAACCGCGCCGACGGGTTGCTCGGCAGGGCCGATGACGCTCCGCCGCATTGCATCGCCCCCCGGGCGATCCTAGGTGGCGCGGACAATGAGCGCCGCGCTTCCGATCGCCCCGCCCCATGGCGTGCCGGCCGCCCCCGTCGGGGCCCGCAGTCGCCCGCACGACGGTGAAGGTCCGTCCTGGGCGGCGCCGTCATGACGAGGGAAGCCGACGAAGCCCGACTCGTCGCCGCGGTCAGAGGGCTGTTCGCCGCCCTTGACGTGGCCGACTTCGAAGGGGCGCGACGCCGTCTCGCGCCGGTCGTGGATCTCGACTACGTGGGTCTTCTGGGGGGAACGCCTCAACGGCTGAGCGCGGACGAGGTGGTGCGGGGCTGGCGTGAAACCGTGCCGGGCCTGGACGCCCTTCGCCACGAACTCGGCGATCCGCGTCCCGCCGTCGGCGGGGCCGCCGGAATGGTCGTCTGCCCGGTCGAGATCTCCCATTTTCTGGACGATCGGCGCTGGCGTCTCGTCGGCCTTTATCGCCTGGGACTGACCCGCAGCGAAGTCTGGCGCATCGGTTCGATCACCCTGGAGATCGAGAGGGAGGAAGGCGACCGAAGCCTGATCGCCGCGGCCCGCAGCCGGGCGACGCGGGCCAGGCCCGGCGGTCATGATCTCCTTTGAGCGGTCGCCCGCGAGGGGTCGACGCGCCCGCCAGGCGCCGCCCGAACCGACCGATGCTCATGGAAAGTAGTCGGCCGGACGTTCCTCGAGCCGTGCGCGGCGGCGCAGTTCCCGGTCCATCCGGCCGAAGGCCTCGCCCAACTCCGCCAGCACCAGGGCCGGGTCGAGGTCCGCCACCGTCTCGCCGAGCTCGCGCTGGAACTCCTCCAGGCGGATCAGCAGGGCGAGCATCATCTTGTTGTCGGCGCAGCGGGCGGCGAAGGCCGGCGCCGCGATCTGCACGGCGGTCAGGATGGCGAAGGGATCGGCCTCGAGCACCTCGGCGAAGCGCCGGACCTTGTCGAAGTCGAAACGCCCCTGACCCGCCTCGAAATGCTCGTAGGAGCGTAGCGGCATGCCCATGACCTCCGCCACCTCCGCGGCGGTCCTGCCGCGCCGCCGGCGCACCGCCTTCAGCGCCGCCGACAGGCCCTGGCGATGACTCTCGTCGGCGAAACGGATCGGCGTCATGCTCTCAACCTGAACGCGCGTCGCCGACCCTGTCCAGAGGCCCGCCTCAGGCCCGCAGACTTCTTGCGGGGCGCCCGCAACTTCTTTGCGGGTTAGGCTCGAGATACGCGCCGAGGATGACGGACGCCCTTGCCCTGTGGTCTTGAAGCCGCCCACCCTGATCCTGGAAGGCGCGCCCCTGTCCGTGTTCGGCGCGTCGCGGAAACGGTGCGACGGATGGAGCCCCTCTCCCGAGACCCCTATGGCGACGCTCTGAAGGCGATCCGTGATCTGGCCGCCTCCGGCCGCTTCGGCTGGGGCGAACCCCTGGTGGTCAAGGACCTCTCCGAAGAGATCGGCTACAGCCATACGCCGGTCCGGGAGGCCCTGGCCTGTCTGGCCGGCGAGGGTCTGATCGAACGTCGCCGGGGGCGCGGCTACTTCTTCCCGGCCCTGACCGCGCCGGACGTCATCGATCTCTGGGAGCTGGAATGGGCCTACGTCCACGCCGCCCTTCAGCTCCACGGCCCACGCACCGCCCGCCTGCAGAAGGCCGCCGGAACCGTCGACCGCGCGAGCTTCGAGGCCCTGTTCTCGGCGATCGTCGACGGCTCGGGCAATGCGGCGCTCGCCGAAGCCCACGCCCACGTCGCCGAGCGGCTCGTGCCGATCCGCCGGGGCGCCGAGGCGCTTCGCCCCGACTGGGCCCCGGACGCTCACGCCCTGCTGGCCGCCGCGCGCGCGGGCGAGGAGCCGCTCTTTCTGGAGCTCTTCGACGCTCACCACCGCCAGCGCTGCGGTCTGGCGGACCGCATCGCGCTTCACATGCAGAGAGGCGCGTGACCTGCGCAGATATAGCCCAGGTATTGTTTGAATATAGGCCGCGCCGGCCGCTCCCTGATCGGGCCCGCATCCCGCGGGCCCATCCCAAGGAGCCGATCATGACGCCGTCCCCCGCGCGCCTGATCCGTCTCGGCGACGCTCGCCGACGGACCCGTGCCGACCAGGAGACCGGAATGCTGGAAGAGATTCCGGTCTTCCGTTTCCGCACCCTCGAAACCGACTGAAGGAGACCTGAGATGAAGACCTCACGACCCCCCGCCCTCATTCCCCTGGGCGCCGCGCGTCGCCGGACCCGCGCCGACCTGGAGAAGGGCGTGCCCGAGCTGATCCCGACCAGTCTCTGGGAAGTCGCGGGCTGGTCCCGCTGATCCGCAGGACGCCGGGCTTCGGTCCGGCGTCCGACACGGCTTGCGCCCCATGCCGCTCCCTCCGCCCGGAACGCCCCGTCTCGCCGCCGTCGGCGCCGATCTCGTGGTCCTGGACCTCGCCGCCGACGCCTATTTCTGCCTTCCCGACGTCGTGGACCGCGACGGGCCGCACGGCGATCCGAAGCTGACCGCCCCCGGCGCCGCGGCGCTTCGCGACGCTGGCTACGTCGTGCCCTTCGCATCCGACGCCGATGCGGCCGAACCCGTCCTTTCGCCGCCGATCACCCGCCCGACGCGGGACCTGCGCGACAGGGCACGGGCGCGGGTTCGCGCCGACCATCTCCTGTCCGCCGTCCTCGCCCTCGTCGACCTCGCGCGATGCGGCGACGATCCGACCACGGCGCGGCTTCTGGCCCTGGCCGCGCCCCGCGACCGCGTCGCGCTCGAGCCGCCCCCTGAAGCCGGCGACCCGTCGGCGGTCCACGACGCCGCCCATGTCTTCTCCGAGCTGCTGCCCTGGCTGCCGTTCGAGGGCGCCTGCCTGCGCCGCTCCGCCCTGCTCGTCGCCTTTCTCCGGCGCCGCGGTCTGACCGCGCGCTGGGTGTTCGGTGTGCGCACCTGGCCTTTCCGGGCCCACTGCTGGGTCCAGCGCGAGGACGTCTGTCTCAACGACGACGTCGAACGGCTCTCGGCCTACACGCCCATTCTGGCGGTCTGATGCCGGGCCCGACCGACTGGCTGGCGATCGGAGCCCATGATCCGCAGAACGCGCGGCTGGAGGCGGCGCTCGCCGTCCTGTCTCCGCGCCTCGCCGCGGCCGGCTGGCGGCGCGTCTCACGGCGCCCGGCCGTCTGGACGTCCGCCGCCTCTCGCCTGCCGGTCATTCCGCTGGCGGACGGCCTGCTGCTGGGCCGCCGTCACGGGCCGCCGGCCAACCGTCCGGCGCCGACCTCGCCCCTCCGCCTCGCCTCGCGTCTCATGAGCGACGGCTGGGGCGGCTGGGTCGCCCTGCTCAGCGGCCCCGCCGACGGGGCCGTCACGGTGATCCGCGATCCGGCCGGGGCGCTCGACGCCTTCGTCTGGCGGCGCGGCCGGCTGTGGGTGGCGGCGTCCGACGCCCACTCCGGGCTCGACGACCTCCTGCCGGACGAGATCGAGGTCGACCTCGATCGCCTCGCCCTCATCCTGGCCCATCCGGCGGCCGCCTCGGGCGCCTCGGCCCTTCGCGAGATCCATGCGGTCGCCCCCGGCGCGGTCCTGACGCTCACCCGTGACGGGGCGCCGGACGTCCGGCAGGTCTGGACCCCCGCCCGCGCCGCGACCCGTGCCGTGGCGCCCGAAGATCTCCGGATCGCCGTCGAAACCGCGACCCGGGACCTTCTCGCGCCCCATTCCCGCGTCATCGGCGAGATCTCGGGGGGCTTCGATTCCGCCGTCGTCGCCGGCACGACGGCGCGGCTGGGTCTCGCGGATGGCGTCTCCCCCTGGCTCACTTTCCATCCCATGGAGCCGGAGGGCGACGAGCGCGCCTGGGCCCGGGCCGTGGCGGAACGGGCGGACCTGCGGCTGCTGGAACGCCCCAAGAGCCCGGCGGCTTTGACCCGAACGGATCTGGAGCGTCTCGCCGAGGGCCTGCGTCCCGGCCTTCAGGGCCTGGACGTGGAGTACGACGCCGAGACCGCCGGGCTGCTGGCCGACCACGGCGCCTCCGCGCTCCTGACGGGGCAGGGCGGAGACGCCGTCTTCTTTCAGTACGGCACGCCCGCGGTCGCCGCCGACCGCCTCGCCCGGCGCGGTCTTCGGGGCCTCGATCCGCGCTTCCTGCACCGGCTGGCGCGCTGGACCCGCCGCTCGGCCTGGAGGGTGGCCGGCGACGCCGTGCGCCATCGTTTCGGTCTGGGGATGCGCGCCGACCCCGAAGCGGGCGCTTCGCCCGGCCCGGAGGTTCATCCCTGGCTCACGGACCTTGACGCCGTCCCTCCGGCCAAGCGCGGCCAGATCCGCCAGCTGGTCAACGCCCAGGTCTTCCACGGCGACTGTCTGCGCCGCCGCGCCGCCGAGCTCCTTCATCCGCTGCTGACGCAGCCCGTCATGGAGGCCGGTCTCGGCATCCCCGCCGACGTCCTCGTCGAAGGCGGCCGCGACCGGGACCTCGCCCGGCGGCTCTTCGCCGACCGCCTTCCGGACGCGGTGCTGAGCCGCCGGGGCAAGGGCGAGCTCAGCACCTACTACGGCCAGGTCGTGCGACGGACCCTGCCCCTTGCGAACGACCTCCTGATCGACGGGGCGCTGGTCTCAGCCGGACTGGTCGACCCCGACGCCCTCCGCGCCGACCTCGACCCGGCCCATCTCATCGCCGACGGCGCCTACAACATGGTCCTCATCCGTCTCGTGCTCGAGGTGTGGCTGCGGCGCTGGCGCGCCCGTCTCGCCGCGCGGGGCCAGCCGCTCTTCGAGCCAGGCCAGGACGCGCTGGTGTAGATCGACGACGTTGGCTGGACTGGCGAGGTTGTGACCTTCGCCTCTATAGGTGATCAGCGAGGCCTCGCGGTTGAGCCGGTAGAGCGCCGCGAACATGACTTCATACGCCTGAGGATCGAGGTCGCCGTGGATGAGCAGCGCCGGCGTGCGGATGCGGTCCGCCCGGTAGAGGGGGCTGGCCCCCGTCCAGGCGGGGGGATCGTCCCAGGGCAGAGACCTCATCCGACCCTGTCCGACCTCGAACCAGCCGCTGACCGCATTGATCAGAATCCCGTCCTCCGGCGAGGCCTGGGCGTGCAGGGTGTCGTGCAGGCCGCTGCCGTAGTCCGCCGCCCCGGCCGAGGCGACCAGGGCTCGGTAGCGCCCGGTCTGGGTCCCGGCCACCAGCACCCCACGACCGCCGTAGCTGTGGCCGAGCAGGGCCAGACGATCGCCGTCGAGGCCGCCGAGCGCGAGGGCGGCGTCCACGGCGAGATCGATCCGCGCGGCGAGGTCCGGAAGGGCCCCGTCGACGTCGTCCTCCAGCGGCAGGCTCGCCACGAGGACGGCGTAGCCCGCGGCGGCCAGGACATGGGCGTTGACGTAGCCGCCCTCCGATCCCGGCCGCAGCGCCGCCGGCGCGGTCTCGTGGGTCCGCCCCGGATAGATCGTCACCACCAGCGGCCATCCCGCCGCCGGCGGATCGCCCGGCGGCACGAGCAGCCAGCTCTTCAGCGGACGGCCGTCGATCCCGGCGTGACCGACCTCCCGGATCTCGCCCCAGGCGACGTCCGCGAGGTCGGGATTGAGACGGGTGAGGTCCCGACCGCCGTCTGGCCGCTGCAGCCGGACCAGGGTGGTCCCGTCGTCCCGCGCCTCGACGAAGACGGCCGTCGCCCCGGCGGCGGCCACGCGACGGCCCGGGCCCTCGGGGCAGAAGGCCTCGCCTCCCCGCTCCACTCTCAGGCACCCCGAGGCGTCGACCGCCGTCGAGGCGGCCGCGCCGGTCGGGTTCCAGCTCGCCCGACTCCCGCCATCGCGCGTCGCCCCGTCCTCGGCCAGCCGCAGCCCCTCGGCGAGCGGACCGCCCCAGCGACCGAGACCCTCGCCCCCGTCGAACAGCGTCTCGTCGCCGTCTCGCACGAGCTTTCCGAACCGGTCCCGGGCCCGCCGCTCTCCCGTCTCCGGATCGAGCCAGAGGGGACCGTCCTCGGCCTCGATCAGGACGACCGGCCGACCGGCGACCCAGCCCCCGCGCACGATGGGGATGCGCTCGCCCCCGATACGCAGGACCGCCGGCCGGGCCCCGGCCAGAGCCACGACGCGGCTCCCGCCGTCGCGACTCACCCGGTGAAACCCGCCGTTCGCCCAGTCTGCCCCCGGCGAACGCGCGAAGACGAGCAGCTCCGACCCTTCCGGCGACCAGGTCAGCAGGTGGCTCATCACGTCGAGATCGGACAGGGCCTCGACGATGCGGCCGTCGTCGAGGTCGATCAGCCGCAGCCGTCGGCGCCGGGTCGGATCGCCGATCGCCAGACGCCCGCCGTCGGTCTGCACCTCCTCGCCGTTCTCCAGCACGGCCGCGCGCGTCCCGTCCGGCGAGACCTCGAGGTCGAACATCTCGCCCTCGGCGAGGCGACGCACCGCTCCGGTCTCGACGTCCAGAACCGCCAGGGCCCCCGGGGTCCTTTGCGGGCGCCGGTCCCGGTTCCGACCGCTCCAGACCTGCAGGGCCGTGCTCTCGCGGCCCTCCAGCGCCTGGGCCCAGGCGTCGGACGTCCGGGCCTGCACCTCCCAGCCGAGGCGGTAGTAGAGGGGCTGGCGCCCTTCGGGGGTGAGGAGGGCGACGATCTCACGGTCGTTTCTCCACGCCGCCGTCCTTCCGAGGATGGGCAGATCGACCGACAGGTCGGTCCAGACGATCTCTCCGGTCTCGAAGGTGAGGATGCCCAGAGTCCGGCCCTCGGCCGTCAGCCGGTGCACCATCATCCGGCGACCGTCGGGCGAGATCGGCCCCGCTCGATAGCCGGCCGTGTCCTCCGCCCCGATCACCCGATCCGGACGGCGGCCGGAGGCGTCGACCACCACCAGGTCGGTGAGCAGGTCCGTCGTGAGCGCCCCATAGGCGTAGGTGGCCGCCCCGTCGGACCGGCCACGACGCTCCCAGACCACCCACCGCCCCGATCGGTCGACGCGCGCCCCGGCGAAGGCCTCCATCGCCAGCAGATCCTCGACCGCGAATAATTTGTGGCCGTTCTGGGCCGCCGCGGGAGCGGAGAGCATCAGGCTGAGGGATGCGAGGAGGCCGGCGAACGTCCGGCCCCCTACCATCGCCGCGTGACCTGCAGCGAGATGAAGCGGCCGAGCACGTCGGCGTTGGCCGCATCGTAGGCGATGCCCTGAGGCGCGTCGTAGAAAGGCGGATCGGCGTCGAACAGATTGCGCACCGTGAGCGCCGCCGAGACCCCGTCCAGCCGGCCGCCTTCGGGCGTCCAGCGCAGCTGCAGATCCGCCGTCGTCGAGGCGTCGATCGACCGACCCTGAAGATCGGCGTAGCCGTCCGCATGGTTCAGCGTCAGGCCCGCGCCGAACGGTCCGCGGAACCAGTCGAACCCCGCGCGCAGACGCAGGTCGAGCGGATTGTTGGGCGTGTCGAGCCGATCCACCGTCGGGGCGGTCGGCGTCGACCGGCTCTCATAGCGCAGCAGCCAGGACGCCGATCCGCTCATCGTGAACCGGTCTTCACCGCGCTCGAAGGACCAGGACCCCGACAGATCCACGCCCTCGACCTCCAGCCGGTCGGTGTTGACGTAGCGGGCGTCGGCGATGGCCCCGTAGGCGTCGGCCGGGAACGTGCCCGCCAGCCGCGTCGCCGGATCGTCGAGTAGGGACTGGATCAGGGCCCGGTCCTCGGCGCTGGACGCAGGATTGATGAAACGCACGAAGGCGGCCAGCGCCGGATCGCTCAGCGCCCCCAGGATGTTGTCGAGCACCGGCCGGCCGATCCGGCGGTCGAACCGCGTCGAGAACCAGTTCGCCGACAGCCTCAGGCCGGGCATGCCGCGGGGCCGGAACTCGATCCCGGCCGTCCAGGATTCGGCCTCCTCCGGCTCGAGGTCCGGGTTGCCGCCGTAGCGGAGCATGGTCAGGGTCTGGCCCGCCCCACGCGGCAGGAGGCTGGGACTGTTGGCGGGCCGGTCGTTCAGCTCCACCAGGGCCGGGGCCCGGAACGACGTCCCCCAGCTGGCCCTGACACGCCAGTCCTCCGTCGGATCCCAGAGCACCCCGAGCTTGGGGTTGGCCGAGGAGCCGACGTCGTCATAGTCCTCGACCCGACCGGCCAGCGACAGCTCCAGACGCTCCAAGCCCGGCCGGCGATTGTCCGGGCCGAACAGGGGGACGCGGGCCTCCAGGAAGGCGGCGGCCACGTCGCGGGTGAACTCCCGCGAGGCGTAGGGCGAGGGCGTGAGGCCCGAGGTGAAGGAGAAGCCGCCGTCGCGCTGGATCTCGCGACGCGCCGACACCCCCGCCGCAAGGCGGAGCGGGCCGCCCGGCAGGGTCATGAGCGTCCCATCGACCTGCAGATTGGCCGTCGTCACCTCCGACTCGTTGAGCGACAGCGACCCGCCCTGGGAGATGAAGTCCAGCACCGCCCGGGGCGTGTTCGAGCCGTCGCCGAACGGATTGAAGAAGCCGTCGCGGGCCGCGCTGTAGGTTGTCGCCGGATTGTCGGCGGTCCGGCCCAGAGCCTCGTTCAGGAAGGTGGTGTTGATCTGGTTGGAGAAGCCGCCTTCCGTCTTCTCGCGCGCCCAGGCCAGATAGCCGTCGGCGCGCCAGTCGCCGAACAGCTTCAGTTCGGCGCCCAGGCTGACCCCGGCGTTCTCCGTCTCGCCGAAGATCCGGGCCCGGCCGATGTCCTCCCCGAAATTATAGGCGATCTGGTGCGACGTCGCCCCGGTCGGCGAGACGAAGAAGGGATTGCGCCCATCCACCGTGATCAGGGCCGGCGCCGGCGTGCCCACCGTCTCCCAGTCGCGCCATCCCAGTCGTAGGTCGCCGCTCAGGGTCAGCCGCTCGCCCAGCGACTGATGGCCGGCGGCGAAGACGCTGTGCCGGGTCTGACGGCCGAGCACGTTCATCCCGGCGCGAGTGTTCTCCAGGTTGACGCGATCGGGGCGGAAGTCCGAGGGGCTGAGCGCCGTCCCGTCCTGACCCTCGGGGATGGCGAACAGGGGCACATAGCCGCCGCGCGCCGCGTCGAATCTGACGATGTTGCCGGGGTTGGCGTAGATCGAGCGGCGATCGCTGCCGCCGAACCGCCTCAGATCGGCGTCGCCGGCGCGGTCGCGGGCCGAGGCCGGCAGGGCTTCTCGGTCCTGATGCTCATAGCTGAGGAAGCCCCCGCCCGTGGTCCATCGCCGGCCCAGGCTCTGGGCGAAGGTCCACTCCCCGCTCGGGCCGTCGGTCGTCGACCCGGCCCTCAGCCGGGTCTCGCCGCCGTCGAAGTCGCGGCGAAGGATGATGTTGACGACGCCCCCGACCGCGTCGGAGCCGTAGAGGGCCGAGGCCCCGTCCAGCAGGACGTCGATCCGTTCGATCGCCGCCGTCGGGATCGTGGAGATGTCGGCGAAGTCGGCCCGGGCTCCCGAGCCGGCCATGCGCCGTCCGTTGACCAGGACCAGGGTGGCGTCGCTGCCCAGGCCGCGCAGATTGACGCCCGACGCGAAACTGCCGTTGGACGCACTGGTGTCGGCGCCGTTCTGCAGGGCGCCTTCATTGCCGGTGCCGCCGAAGTTCTGCGGCAGGGCCTGAAGGGCCTGGGCGACCCCGCCGTAGCCGAGCCGATCGACGTCGGCCCGCGTCACCGTGGTCACCGGCGAGGGGCCGTCGCCGGCCCCGCGGATCAGGGTGCCGGTGACGACGATCTCCTCGACCTCGGTGACCTCGAGCGCCTCCGCGATCTGGATCGGCCGAACGACCAGGACGTCCGAAGCGGTGCGCCGCGCCTCGAGCCCGGTCCCGGCCAGCAGGCGTGCCAGGGCCGCGTCGACCGTCATGCGTCCCCGCACCTCCGGGGCCGTGCGCCCGGCCACCGCCGAGGGATCGAACAGCAGCCTCTGGCGCGACTGCGACCCGGCCAGCCGCAGGCTCCGATCCAGAGGCCCGGCGGGCAGGGCGAAGTCGACGACGGCCTCGGCCGGCGTCTGAGCCGCCGCCGGACTGGCCGGGATGGCAAGGGCGCCCAGCGGCATGAGGCCGAGGGCGGTGGTGGTCAAAATCCGTCTGAGCCTCATGGGCGTCTCCCCGTCGTTGGCCGCAAAGGGGCGGCAGGGAGAAAGACGCCGGTCGGTCCGGCGCACCCTGACGGGCCGACGAGAAAAATTATCCCGACCCCGGCTCGAGCCGGATCTCCTCGGGCGAGATCCGCACCCTCAGCCCGTGGAGCTGGGCCGCGGCCTCGGCGAAGGCCGGCCCGTGCCCGGCGTCGAACACCCCGCTGATCGGCAGGTCGGCGTCGACCCCCGCCGCCAGCCGCAGCGGACGGGTCTCATAGCGGTTGACCTCGGCGATCGCCTCCGACAGGGCCACGCCGTCGAACTCCAGCCGCCCCTCGGTCCAGGCCACGGCCGCGCGCACGTCGACCCGCACCGGCCCCCGCACCTGACCCGACGCGGCCGGACCTCCGGCGACGATCCGCTGTCCCGGCGCGAGGCGCCAGTCGCCGGCCCGGGACCCTTCCGCCTTCACCGAGACCCCGCCGTCCAGCAGGGTGACCCGCACCGCCTCCCCCTCGCGCCGAACGTCGAAGCGGGTGCCCAGCGCGACCACGTTCACGTCTCCCGCCCGCACGGTGAAGGGTCGCGCGGGATCATGGGCGACGCTGAACAGGGCCTGGCCGGACACCAGAACGAGGTCGCGCCGGCCGTCCCGCAGCCGCGCCATCAGACGGGTGGCGGTGTCCAGATGCACCTCGGACCCGTCCTCCAGCCGCACGAGCCGACGCTCCCCGGTCTCCGTGCTGTAGGTGACCGGACGCGTCTGCAGCCACCAGCCGCCGGCCCCGACGAGGGCCAGAGCCGCCACCCCCGCCGCGACCGCGACGCCCCGCATGGGGAAGCGCGGCCCGCGATGTGGACGCACCACCGCCTCGGCCAGGGCCGCCTGGATCTCGGGGTCGTCGCGCAGCTCGCCGCCGCGCGCCCAGGCGGCCTCGACGGCCGCATAGGCGTCGCGATGGGCCGGCGTCGCGCGCCAGGCCCGGAAGGCTTCCAGGTCGCCGACGCTGACCGTGCGGGCGTTGAGCCGCGCGAACCAGTCGGCGGCCTCCTCGCGGATCCGCGCGTCGGGGATCGATCGGGTCATCCGCCTCCGCCTCAGTCGTCCAGCCGCTCGGCGCATCGGGCCAGAGCCCGGGACATGCGCCATTCGACCGTCTTCACGGATATATTCAAGTGACGGGCGATGGATTCATAGGTCAGTCCGCCGACGCGGCTGAGCAGGAACACCTCCCGCAGCGGATCCGGCAGATCCAGGATCACCTGTTTGAGCAGCAGGCGCTCGGCCTGCTCGCCCGCCACGCCGGGGCCGGCGTCCTCGCGCCACGCCGTCGGACGCGGCCGCCGTGCGCTTCGCCTCGCCCGATCCAGCGCCAGCCGCGACGCCACCCGCCAGAGGAAGGCCCGGGGGCTGCGGATTTCCGAGACGCGTCCCGAGGCCAGGACCCGGACCCAGGTGTCCTGCACCAGCTCTTCGGCCGCCTCGGTCCCGAAGCGGCGCTGCAGCAGCGACCGCAGCCAGCCGGCATGGCCCCGGAACAGGATGTCGGCCCCCGGGCCCGGCTCGACCGGATCGGGCTCGGGCAAGGGCAGGGGGTCTGCAGAGTTCGACACGGGCTCGCCTCCATCTCGAGGCGAGCCCGGCCGAAGCACCGGGTGTTGAGAACATGCTTGAGGCATGCGCAGGCGCCTTTAGCCCCCGAAGGAGCCTGGACATACGCGCTCGCCACGCCGCTGCCGCGGATCGGTGAAGTCGTCTCAAGCGAGGTTCTCACGCCTCGGCGTCGCAGCGCGACGCCCGGACACTATCGGTCCGAACCCGTCATGAGATCAAGCGGGGCGCCGTGCAATCAGAGGCGGTACTCGTCCGTCGTGTCGACGACGCGGTCGAAGGCCGTGTCGGGGGCCAGGGTCGCGAAGTACCAGTCTTCCGCCGCGTGCCACTGGCGATCCCAGGGTCCGATCTCGCCCTCGCGCGCCTTCAGCCTGTCTTCCCGGACGTCCGGTGCGACCTTCGCCAGCACCCTCAGGTCGAGGACCGGACGCAGGTCCGGATGGCAGCTGTAGACGCCCTCGACGATGATCACGTCGGCCGGCGCTGCCTGGGTCAGGGCGACCTCAAGGCGCCCGTCGAACGCCTCCCAGTCGAAGGCGCGCCAGGCGGCGGTCCGCCCCGATCGCAGGTCTTCGAGAACCCTGAGAAGCTTCTGCCGGTCGATGCAGAGGTCCGCCAGATGCTCCGGCGGAGCGTCGACGAGCGTCGTGCCGCCGGCGAAGAAGTCGTCGCCGCCGATCACCGTCGCCGCGGTCTGTGCGGCGATTGCCCGCGCGAGCGTGGACTTGCCCACGCCGCTTCGTCCGTCGATGCCGACGATGACCGGACGATCCCCGACCCTGATCGCAGAGACGTCCGCGACCAGGCCCGCGACTGAAACGGCGCCGCTCGTCATGTGCAAAAATCCATCAGCCCGAGTCCTTCCTCATCCGGGCGCGAAGGTGATCGCGGCCGCGAGGGCTCAGCCGATAGCCCGTCCGCAGGCTTTCCGTCAGCCCGAGCGCCTTCAGCTGCCGCACCCTTCGTTTCAGGGCGAGGGTCTCCATGCCCAGTTCGTCGGCAAGCCGCCGAGCCGGCGTCTCAGGCTGCCCGTCGATCCTGGTGAGAAGGTCGAGCGTCCAGGGTCCGGTACGGCTGGCCCGGTCCAGCCGGGCCAGGGCTTCGTCCAGTTCCGCCCGGTCTTCGGGCGCGCCCGCCGGTCGTCCCGCAAGAGCGACGCGCCGATCAGGCCCTGCTCGCCGGAAGTCGATCCTGTAGAGCATCCCCTCACGGCCGGACAGATCGCGCACGAGCGCCCTGAGGCTCTCCGCGCCCGACCTTCGCGCGTCCGCCTCTGAGAGAGCCCCGATCTCGACCGGCGTCACGGCGTCGATCGCCAGCTCGCCGATCGCCGTCATGAGCCGTCCGCCCGCGCGGACCGTCGGGCGCCGCCAGACCCGAAAGGCGACGGTCACCTCGCCGGTCGCGATCCGGTCCAGGATCTCGCGTCGAAACAGCATGAGGCCCTCAATCCTGCCGAGCCGGCGCGCCCGCGCCCTTTCGCGCGATCAGCGCCTCCAGGCCGTCCAGTATCCGATCCAGTCCGAAGGCGAAGGCCAGCTCCGGATCCCCCGCGCCGTACAGGTCGCCCACGACGGCGCCGACATGAGCCGCCAGCGCCCAGGGCGACAGGTCGACCTGGGCGAGGACCGGTCCGACCTCGCGCCACCAGTCTTCGTCGCTCTGGCCCGTGTCGCGCGCCACCTGAGCCGCGCGGACGAGGTTGCGAACCGAGCCCCGCACATAGTCGACCAGAAGGGTGACGGAGAGATCCATTTCGACCTCGTCCAGCCCGAGGTCGGCGAACACCGAGAGCATTCGGTCGTAGGTGCGGATGGCCTGCGGCCCGACGCCGGGGCGATGGGTCGTGACCTCTAGGATCCAGGGATGGCGCAGCAGCCAGGCGCGCTGGGCGACCGCCAGCCGCCTTACGTCCTCGCGCCAGTCACGCGGCCCGTCGGCCTCCGTAGGCAGGGCGGCCTCGTCCCCCGCCGCCGCGTCCAGCATGAGGTCCAGAAGCACCGCCTTGTCGGGGACATAGGTGTAGAAACTCATGGCCGAGACCCCGACCGCCTCGGCCACCCGTCGGGTGGAGACGGCGGCCAGCCCCTCGGCGTCGGCGATGGCGATCGCCGCCTCCACGATGCGGGGCACGTCGAGCCGCCCCTTCGGCCCGCGACGCGGCCCGGCCCGGATGCCCCAGAGCAGCTCCAGGCCGCGTTTCGTATCCCCGCCTCGCCCTTCGAATTTTGCCATCAGACCTCCGACGCAACGCTTTACGCCGTACGGAATAACTCGTAAACCCCGTGCGCCCTACAGAGTTCATGCGATGGGCAGTCTCCATCGCGCTTCAGACGAGAGACGCCACGCCATGTCAGAGCCTCACGACGTGATCCGCGTCCGCGGCGCCCGCGAGAACAATCTCCGGAACGTCAGCCTGGACATCCCGAAGCGGCGCATCACCGTCTTCACCGGCGTGTCCGGGTCGGGAAAGTCCTCCCTCGTCTTCGGCACCCTCGCCGCGGAGAGCCAGCGGCTCATCAACGAAACCTATCCGGCCTTCGTCCAGCAGTTCCTGCCTCGCTACGGCCAGCCGGACGCGGATCGGCTGGAGAACATCTCCGCCGCCATCGTGGTCAACCAGCAGAGGCTGGGCGGCAACGCCCGCTCCACCGTGGGCACGGTGACCGACATGGCGCAGGTGCTGCGCGTGCTGTTCTCGCGCATCGCCGTCCCGGCGCTGCCGTCGCCGGGCTGCTACTCCGCCAACGACCCCCGCGGCATGTGCCCGACCTGCGAGGGCGTGGGGCGCGTCGTCACCCTGAACATGGAGGCCGTGGTCGACGAGTCTCGATCGCTCCGGCAGGGCGCCCTTCTGGCTCGCGGCTTCGAGGTCGAGGGCTGGTGGATGGGGGCCTATCTGCATTCCGGCCTGTTCGATCCGGACAGCCCAATTCAGGACTATTCAGCCGAGGAGCGGGCGAACCTCTTCGACCTCGACGACGGCCGAAAGGTGAAGGTCAACCGCATCAACGTCACCTATGAGGGCGTGATCCCCCGGCTGATGCGGTCGCTTGGGGCCAAGGATCCCGAGACCCTGCAGCCCCACATGCGCGCGGAGTACGACCGCCTCTTCAGTCGCGCGATCTGCCCCGACTGCGACGGCGCGCGCCTCAATGCCGAGGCCCGTGCGAGCCGGATCGACGGCCACAACATCGCCGAGCTCTGCGCCCTGCAGGTCGGCGAGCTTCTTCATCTCGTTCGGGCCCTTCAAACCCCTCAGGCCGCGCCGCTGATCGACGCTCTGGGGGCGCGGCTCCAGACGCTCGAAGACATCGGCCTGGGCTATCTGACGCTGGACCGGGAGAGCTCCAGCCTCTCCGGCGGCGAAAGCCAGAGGGTGAAGATGGCGCGTCACCTCGGCTCGGCGCTCACCGACATGACCTATGTCTTTGACGAGCCCTCGGTCGGGCTGCACCCGCACGACGTCGGCCGCCTCACCGGCCTGATGCGCACCCTTTGTGACAAGGGCAACACGGTCCTCATCGTCGAGCATAAGCCTGAGATGATCGCCATCGCCGACCACGTCGTCGACATGGGGCCGAAGGCCGGATCCCAGGGCGGACGTGTCGTCTATGAGGGCGACGTCGCCGGTCTGCTGACCAGCGGCACCCTGACCGGCCGGCACATGACCCGCCGCCGGTCGATCAAGACGTCCGTGCGAACCCCCGGCGGCTGGATACAGATCCGCGACGCCTCACTGAACAATCTAAAGGACGTCGCCGTCGACGTCCCGATCGGCGTGCTCACCGTCGTGACGGGCGTGGCCGGCTCCGGGAAGTCGAGCCTGATCCAGGGCTGCCTGCCCCTGGTCTGCCCGGACGCCGTCATCATCGACCAGAACCTCTCTTCGGGCTCCCGCCGGTCCAACACCGCGACGTACACCGGCATCCTCGATCCGATCCGCAAGGCCTTCGCCAAGGCCACCGGACAGGACCCGGCCCTGTTCTCCGCCAACTCCAGGGGCGCATGCCCGGACTGCAAAGGCCTCGGCGTGATCTACACCGACCTGGCCCACCTCGATCCCATGATCACCATCTGCGAGACCTGCGAAGGCCGCCGGTTCCAGGCCGAGGTCCTCGAGCATCGGCTGCGCGGCCGCTCCATCAGCGACGTCTACGAAATGGGCGTCTCCGAAGCCGCCGCCTTCTTCACCGAAAAGCCCATCCAAAGGACCCTGACGGGACTGGAGGACGTCGGCCTCGGCTATCTCACCCTCGGTCAGCCGCTGTCCACGCTGTCGGGCGGCGAGCGCCAGCGCCTGAAGCTGGCCTCCGAGCTCGGCGCCTCGGGGCGCGTCTACATCCTCGACGAGCCCACCACCGGGCTGCACATGAACGACGTCGACACCCTCATCGGTCTTCTGGATCGTCTGGTGGACCAGGGCTCCACCGTAGTCGTCATCGAGCACAATCGCGACGTCATCTCCAGCGCCGACTGGGTGATCGATCTGGGCCCGGGCGCGGGTCAGGACGGCGGCGAAGTGGTGTTTCAGGGCGTCCCCGCCGATCTGCCGGGCTGCCGGCGATCGGTGACGGGAAGCCATCTTCGCCAGGCATCAGATCTGACGGAGCGGGCCGGAAGCCGACTTCTGGAACGTCGCGGCATAGGCGACGGGAAATCTAAGGCGGATTTCGCCGAGCCTCGGCCGACGTCTTCCGATCGGTGAAGCGGCGACGAAGTTCGTCCGATCCTTCGCAATCCGGCCGTCGCGTTCGACAGATTTCGCGATCTCGTGGCTCAAGGAGGGAAGCGGAGTTCGGCGATCGACCCGAAGGCTTCCCCTGCCGATTGGACATCGCGCCCAGCCGCTGGAAGACGCTGGCCTTCCGACCCGATCTTGATCCCTGGCGGCCTGGGGCGGTCACGGGAAGGGCGGGGGCGTTCAGTCCCTCGAGGCCGCGGTTTCTATCAGGCGTCTGCGAAACGTGATCATAAGGAACTTCGGAAAGGTCCTCAGGCCCAGAACCAGGCGGCGAGCGCCGCATAGGCGGGGATTCCGAGGACGAGGTTGAAGGGGAAGGTCACGGCGAGGGAGGACGAAACGAACACGCCGGCGTCGGCCTGCGGCGCGGCGAGCCGCATGGCGGCGGGAACGGCGATGTAGGAGGCGGAACCGGCGAGGACGGCCATCAAGGCTGCATCGCCCTGCTCAAGGCCGAGCGCGCGGGACGAGGCCAGGGTCGCCAGCGCGGCGATCACCGGGAACACGACGGCGAAGGCGATCACGCCGGGCGTCATCTTGCGGTGGTCGGCCATCAGCCGGCGCGCCGCGATCAGGCCGACGTCCAGCAGGAAGAAGCATAGGGCCCCCTGAAACAGCGGGCCGACGAAGAGCTCCAGCCGCTCCATGCCGCGCTCGCCCGAGATCGCGCCGACGACGAAGCTGCCGATCAGCATCACGGCGGCGGCGTTGACGAAGACCTCCTTGATGACCTTGGTCCGCTCTCCGGGAATGCCGCGGCCCGCGCGGTTCAGCAGGATCAGGGCGGTCAAGATGGCCGGCGTCTCCATGAGGGCCAGCACCGCGGCCATGTAGCCGCCGAAATCGACGCCGGTGGCCGTCAGGTGCTGCTGACCCGCCGCGAAGGTGACCACGGACACCGAGCCGTAGGTTGCGCCCATGGCGCAGAGCGTGGGACGGTCGAGCTTAGTGCCCCGCCGCAGGATGGCGTAGGCCGCCAGCGGCATCAGGGCGCTGAGCGCGAGGCCCAGCGTGGCGGCCACGCCGAAGTCGGCCGACAGACCGGCCGCGCGCGCCTCCACCCCGCCTTTGAAGCCGATGCACAGCATCAGGTACAGCGACAGGGTCTTGGCCGCCTGCTCCGGCAGGGCCAGGTCGGATCGGGCCAGGGCCGCGATCACGCCGATGAAGAAGAACAGGATCGCCGGCGAGGTCAGCAGATCGAAGGCGGAGGACATGCGGCGCGGCTCCCGGCAAGTGACGGGGGCCGCTTCTGATGATCGGGGGATACCAACTCAAGCTTATCTAGCTGATGAGCCGTATGACGGTATGTTATGGCTCATCGGAATATGACGTCCTTCACCTCGCGGGCCAGCATGTCGACCGCGCCGCCGGAACGACCCTTCCCAATAAGCAGAGCGATCTCGACCGGTTCCGGCTCGGGCAGCAGGGATCCCGCGACCACGAGGTCGCGAGGCGCAAGGGTCGCCGGCACGATGGCCACGCCGAGGCCCGCGCGGACCGCGGCGAGCTGTCCCGCCAGACTGGGCGACACGAACGCCTCCCGAAAGCCGACCCCCGCAGTCTGCAGGGCGTCCAGCGCGCGCGCGCGATAGGCGTCCGGCGCCGGGGCCACGATCAGGGAAACAGGGCGCGCTTCGAACAGGCCGGGATCACGGGCCAGCCAGACCAGCCGCTCCTCGAACACCCGTTCGTTGGAGGCGCGGGGCGCGGGGCGCCGTTTGACCAGAGCCAGGTCTATCCGACCCTGAGAGAGGGCCGTCATCAGGTTGGCGGTGAAGTCGCACGTCACCGAGAGGCGAACCCGCGGATGCCGCTCGGCGAAGCGGGCGATGATGGTGGGGAGGTGCGTTGAGGCGATGTCTTCCGGCGCGCCGAAGCGGACGTCGCCTTCGACCTCCGTCTCTGCGAGGCCCGCCACGATCTCGTCGTTCACCGCCAACAGACGGCGCGCCTGAGGCAGCAGATCCCCGCCCTGCACGGTCAGATGAACGCCGCCTTGGTTCCGGTCGAACAGCCGGCGGTCGAGGTGATCCTCGAGCCGGCGGATCTGCAGGCTGATGGCCGGCTGGGTCAGGCCCAGCCTCGTCGCCGCGCGCGTGAAGCTCTCCGTCTCCGCGACGGTGACGAAGGCGCGCAAAAGATCGAGGTCGAGGGTGTTGCGGATCACCAGGGCACGTTCGATTGCGTGGAAGCTTTACGCAAGCCACGTCGTAGCCGCTTCAGTCGGCCGCGACCTGACGCCCGTCCAGCGTCACGGCGATGAGGCGGCTGCGCTTCGCGTCGTGTTTGAATGCGTCGAGCTTGAGACTGCCGGACGAAACGCGATCGCGCACCCAGGGAAAGCCCAGCAGGTTCGCGTATGACAGCCGCAGAACGTCGTCTTCAAGCTGGTCCTGGATCGAGCGGCCCGGCTCCAGTCGGTGAAGATTCCAGATCACCGTTTCCGCCTGTTCCATCCACGGGAAGACGAAATCCTGGGCGTTCTTCAGCGGTCCGTTGATCATGGCGTGGACCCCGTCGCAGCCGACATGTCCGAGCAACACCACGCGCCGCACTTTGAGCACGCGCACCGCGTATTCGAGAGCCGCGCTGGTCCCGTGGCAGCCGCCGTCCGGCGCATACTCGGGCACCAGGCCGCCGAGGTTGCGGATGACGTAGAGTTCCCCAGGGGAGGCGTCGAACAGCCGCTCCGGATCGGCGCCGCCGTCCGAGCAGGCGACGACGGCCGTGTGCGGTCGTCGGGGCGTCGACCACGGCATCCGGGACGGCGGGGTCGAGGCCAGACCCCGCTCGAATCCCGCGATCAGCGGATCCACTTCCGACATCATGGCGTCGCCCTCCCGCTCCGCGTCTTCCACAGCGACCAGAAGACGCCTGCCGCGAGGATGGCGAAGGTCACGCCAAGCGAGACCTGCGGCGGAAACTTCTCCAATCCGAACAGGTCGGCGAGGAAGATCTTCGAGCCGATGAAGATCAGGAGCACGGCCAGCGCGTACTTGAGGTATGCGAAGCGGTGAATGATGGCCGCGAGGGCGAAGTAGAGCGCCCGCAGGCCGAGGATCGCGAAGATGTTGGACGTGTAGACGAGGTAGGGGTCCGTGGTGATGGCGAAAATCGCCGGGACGGAGTCCACGGCAAAGATGACGTCGGCCACCTCGATCAGGACGAGCGCGAGGAACAAAGGTGTGGCGAAGGTCGCCAGCTTCCCCGTTTTCGGATTTGGGGCTTTCACGAAGAACTTTTCGCCATGCAGCTCGGGCGTGACCCGCAGGCGTTTGCGCAGGAGCTTCAGAAGGGCGTTGTCCTCAAGCGAGTGCTCCTTGTCCGCCATGAGCAGCATCTTGACGCCCGTGGCGATCAGGAAGGCGGCGAAGACGTAGAGAACCCAGCCGAACTCGCTGACCAGGGCGGCGCCGCCGGCGATCATGATCGCCCGCAGCACGATCACGCCCAGGATGCCCCAGAACAGGACCCGATGCTGAAGGTGAGGCGGAATGGCGAAGTAGGCGAAGATCATCGCGATGACGAAGACGTTGTCCATCGCCAGCGACTTCTCCACGACGAACCCGGTCAGGTATTCCATGCCGGCCTGGGCGCCGAGCGAGGTCCAGACCCAGCCGCCGAAGGCGAGGCCCAGCGTCAGATATCCCGCCGACAGGGCGAGGCTCTCGCGCACGCCGATCTCGCGATGCTTGCGGTGCAGGACGCCGAGGTCGAGCGCCAGCAGCACGGCGACGATGGTGAGGAAGGCCGCCCACATCCACACGGGCTTGGTCAGAAATTCTTGGGTCAGGAAATCCATGGCGTCCTACGCGCAAAGGCGACCCCGCAGCCTGATCTCAGCCGCGGGGTCGAGGCGTCGAGGGAAGGTCAGATCGACGTCAGTTGAGGCCTTGCGAGGCTAGTTTCAAGTGCCCGCAGCCGGTCCTTGAGCTGCAGCTTGCGCTTCTTGATCGCCGCCAGCGTCGCCGCGTCGGGGGACGGACGCCGCAGTTCCTGGGCCAGGGCGCTTTCCAGCAGGGCGTGACGCCCATGCAGTCGGTGGATGTAGGTTCTTGTCATGTGTCGCTCCTCTGGTTGGGAGCGCCCCGATGCCGGCAGGGAGGGGGAGGCTGACGCCGGCATCGAGCGCGCTCGATGCGGTCCGACATCGCGACTGAGGGGAAGTCGCCAGAGGGGCCCGGACCGCATGTTCAGTCTGGTGACGCGCCAGCCGGAGCGCCAATCAGAAAGGCGCAACGCGGACATCACGGATCGTTATGGTTCACGCTCTCATCAAAAGTTAACTGTCAGGCCCAGGAAGGGCGCGTGGCCGACGCGGTCTTCGACGCCGTCCCGGATGTCCTGCTGGCGCAGGTAGCCGACGCTGAGATCGTAGCGCCCGAAACTGCGCTCGAAGCCGACGAAGGTGCGTAGACCCGTGACGCCGGTCTGGCCGCCCGGCTCGGTGTTGCGAAGCGTCACGAAAAGCTCGACGTCCCCGGTCACGGCCCACCCGTCTTCGCCGTCGCTCAGCGGAATGGTGGTTCCGATTCTTTGGCGCAGACGCCAGCCGGTCTGCGGATCGACGTCGACGAACCGCTGCTCGAGGCGTGTGCGAAACTCCACCGGCCCCCAGTCATAGCCGACCTGCTGCAGCAGGCGCATCTCCTGCTCGTCGGGCCCGTTCCAGCGCTGCTCCACGCCGAAGCTCCACTCGCGCCCCTTTCCGTCCTCCCGGTTCAACCAAAGCCGGGCGAAATAGGTGTCGAGACGCGGGTCGGCCCGCAGGCGCTGGGCGGTCTCCAGCTCGACCGAGGTGCGGTCGTCGATCGTCTTGACGAAGGCGGGATTGAACCAAAGCTCAGCGTCCTCGTCCTGAGCGATCGCCGGCTGAGCGGCGAGGGCGAGAAAGCCGGCCGCCATCAGGGAAAGCTTCAGCGCGTGCATGTCGGGTCTTTCGGATGGGGGGATGCGGCGACCTGATCGTTCGCCACAAAGGAGAAGGCGCCGGAGAGAATCCTTCCTCTCCGGCCCTCTTCGTCAGAAGCGGTAGCTGAGGCCGGCGCTGATGACCCAGGGGTCGAGCGCATGCTCGGTCTGCAGCGCCGTCGCCGAACCGGCACGGAACGTCGCCGTGGTGTCGACGAAGTAGCGCTTGGCGTCCACCGAGAAGCTGAGGCCGCGATCGTTGATGGAAACGTCGAAGCCGGCCTGCACCACGAAGCCGAACTCGTCGGACAGGTCGACGTCCGTGGCCCCCAGCGAAGCGGCGTCGGATCCCACTTCCTCGTCGAAGATGAAGAAGTGGGTGACGCCGCCGCCCACATAGGGCTTGAAGCCGCCGTCCAGGATGAAATGGTACTTCGCCGTGACCGTCGCCGGCAGGATGATGGCGTCCTCGATGAGCGTCGCGCCGGCCAGTGCGCCTTCGCCTTCGACGTCGTGCGGCGTCACGCAGCAGATCGTCTCGACCGAGAAGGACGGCGTGACGAAGTACTCGACGGCGACGGTCGGGACGTAGGAATCCGAGGCGCTGACTTGGGAACCGGAGGGCAGGCCGATGGCGTCGGTCCGAACCCCAGTGATCTCTCCGTCGGGAAGGACGCCGGTCAGGAAGCCCTTGACCTGAAAGCGCCCCTCTGGGTTCTGGGCGAGGGCGGGCGCGGCAGACAAGGCGACGAGGGCGGTCAACGCCGCGCCGGCGATGGGGAATTTCATGATGACACCGGTTGAGAGGACGAACGCCGGCCGCGCGCAGCGGCGGCCGGCGTTCTGAGTGTTCAGTTCGGCGCGTAGGGCAGCGACGAGTGGTGCAGGACGATGCGCAGGACGCCGTCGCGGTCGCGGACGTAGCCCCACGTCTTGTCGACCGTGGTGACCGTACCGTCGCGGTTGGTCAGCATGACGTTGCCGGTCGAGATGGCCGTCGAGCCGTTGATCACGATCGCGGCATTGTCGATCTCGTAGGAGCGCCAGCCCTTCAGGGCGAACCCGGTGTCGCCCGGGAAGCGGGCGTCGCCGCCGACGAAGTAAGCAAGGGCACCGTCACGCGAGGTGCGGAAGGTGGTGTCGCCCGAGGCCAGGGTCGGCTTGAAGGCGACGGGGCCCAAGCCATAGCCGTAGGCGCCGTCCAGGACCTGTCCGGCCAGCCGGGTCGCGGCGGCATGGCCGTTGCGCTCATACTCGGTGGAAATGGCCACCAGGGCGTCGCCCCAGGCGCGCTGAGCGGCTTCGACTTCGGCCACCGTGATCGGTGCGGCGGCCGTGGAGCCGGTCAGGTTGGCGACGGCATAGGCGTCGTTGGTCTGGGCGACGGGGCCCTGAGCCTGGGCGAAGGCGGAGCCGGCGACCAGCAGTCCGGCCACGGCGGTGAGAGCGAAGGTCTTGCGCATCGGTTCGTCCTTTCGTGAGCCGCAGGGCGCGGCGACGGCGGGAAGATGTCGCCCGGCCTCCAAGCCCACATCGGCCTGACGGCGGGCCGGACGACCTATGCCGCTCGGCATATGACGGCTCGCCGCAGGTGAGCTAGGAGGGTTGGACGCCGTCCGGAGCCTCTGCTGTGTCCGCCGACCCCGCCCTGACCACGGACCTTCGTTCCCTCTTTCGGGACTCGGAAGCGCGCGCGGCCCGGCTGCGGCTGCTCATCGAGGTCAGCCGCGATCTCGCGGGCGCCGGCCCGGATCGGCTGGAGCGCGTCCTGAGCCATGCCGCGCGGCGCGCCGCCATGTTCGCGGGCTATGCGGACGGGATGATTTCCGAGGGAGCGAAGGCGGGGATCGAAGGCGTTCTGGTCGTCCCACTGGACGCCCTGGCGGCAAAGGGGCGTCCCGGGGTCAGCCTGGTCTTTTCCCGGCCGCTGAACTCCGGCGCGATCTCCGCCCCCGAAGATGCGGAGACGCTGCGCCTTCTCGTCGAGATGATCGAGGCGCGTCTGACGGTCGATCTGCAAGGCCGCAAGGAGAGTGAACTGCTCGGCCGACTCGAACGTCGCGAGAGGGAGCTCGAGCAGGTTTTGTCCAAGGTCGTCGGGGCGCAGGAAGCCGAGAGGGCCGCGATTTCGGCCGATCTCCATGATGGCGTGGCGCAGCAGGTCGCGGCCCTGCATCGCAGGTTGGAACTTCTGCGCCTCGACGCGGGGCCGGAGACGCTTCAGGCTCGGGAGCTGGACGCGCTGATCGACGGAGCACGGCGAGCCGTCTCCGATCTGCGAGGCATCATCGCCGGCCTGCGCCCCCCCAGCCTGGACGATCTGGGCGCCGCCGCCGCTCTGCGTGAAGAAGCGAGACGGCTGGAGGGGGAAGGGCACGCGGTCAGCGTTTCGGACGCCTTGTCCGGGCGTCTGCCGGCCTGGCTGGAAACGCTCCTGTTCCGCATCGGCCAGGAGGCTCTGAACAATGTGGCGAAGCACGCGCCGGGTGCGACGGTCCGGCTCGATCTCGCCCAGGACGGGGATGGCGGCTTCGTGGCCCTGACCGTGGAGGACACGGGCGGGCCTGGGTCGATCGACTCTTCAGGGAGCGTCGCGCCGCGGTTCGGACTGGACATCATGCGCGAGCGGTTGTCTGCCGTCGCCGGCCGTCTGGAGGCCGGCCCGACCGCTCACGGGTTTCGCGTGCGGGCGGTCGTGCCGTTGACGGGGACTTGACGGTGCGGATCCTGATCGCCGACGACCACGAGTTGACCCGCGCGGGCCTGCGGGCGGTGTTCGAGCGCGAGGCCGATCTGCAGGTCGTGGCCGAGGCCGCCACCGCCGAAGCCGCCGTCGCGCGCTGCGCCGAAGGCGACGTCGACGTCGCCGTCCTCGACGTCCGTTTCGGGCCGGGAATGAACGGCCTCGAGGCGGCGAGCCGGATCCTCGCGGAGTCCGCGGCGAGGGTGCTGCTGCTGACGCTGCACGACACGCCGGAATATGTCCGCAGCGCCCTCGCGGCCGGGGCGACCGGCTATGTGCTCAAAGACGCCGGGCGTGAGGAGCTGCTGCACGCGGTACGCGCAGTGGGGGCCGGACGGACCGCCTTGCCGCATGGCCTGCTGCGCATGGCCGTGGCGCCCGCTTCAGGTCCGACCGCCGACGATCTCGCGCGGCTGACGCCGCGTGAGCGTGAAGTGCTGTCCCTGATCGCCGAGGGCATGACGAACAAGGAGATCGGCCGAAAGCTCGGCATAGGGCCGGGGACTGTGAAGGCTCACGTCGAGAAGCTCATCGCCAAACTGGGCGTCGCCGACCGGACCCAGGCTGCCGTGTTCGCCGCCCGGGCCCCGACATGACGGCGCGATCCGTGGGGAGGCGCGTCGCGAAGGCCTGGTCGGACCTAGGTCTCGGAGCAAAGGGACTGATCGTGGTCGCCCTGCCTCTGGCGATCCTTCTGGCCGGCATCGGCGCTCTGCACCTTTCAGGGCGAGCCGAGGCGGAAGCCGAAGACCGCGTCCGGCTGACCTTCGCCATCCAGCGCGACATCCACGAGGTTCATGCCCTTTTGGCGGAGGCGGCAAGCGGCGTTCGCGGGTACCGCCTGACCGGGCGCCGGGCCTTTCTGGAGCCCTACGTGAAGGCGGAGGCCCTGTTGCCGACGACGCTGGATCGTCTGCGCCGGACGGCGCGCGACCCGGAGATCCGAAGCCGACTGGCTCGGGTCGACGCCCTCGTCGTGCTTAAGCGCGAAGGGCTGGCGCAACTGGCGGCCATGCCGGGGGCCGGCACGTCCGCAGGCCTTGAGGCGCCCGACGTGGCCCGAGCCCTTGTCGCGAACAAAGCCGTTCTCGACGAGCTCAGGGCCGAGATCGACGCCATGCAGCGTCGAGAAGCGGAACTTCTTGAACAACGGCGGGCTCGCGCTGACGCCGAGCGCCGACGGACCTGGATCCTGACCGCGGTGATGGCGGGCATAGGCCTGCTGGGCGGATTGGCCGCCGCCCAGCTGCTGTTCACCGGCATCGTCCGGCGCGTGCGAGGCCTGGAGCGGGACGCCGAGCGACTGGAGCGAGGGGAGCCGCTGGATCGCGCCGACGAGGCCCAGGACGAAATCGGCCGCCTTGCGCGGCGGCTGGTCGAGGCCAGCGAGCTGCTACGGTCACGGGAGGCGGCGCTGCGCGAGGGCGAGGAACGCTATCGTCGGGTCATCGAAGGCGTGCGCGACTACGGCATCTTCGCTCTGGATGTGGACGGTCGCGTCGTCAGCTGGAACGCCGGCGCGGAGCGGATCAAGGGCTGGACTGCCGACGAGATTCTCGGGCGGCACTTTTCGGTCTTCTATCCCGCTGAGGCGCGCGACGAGACGCCGCCCCGGCTGCTGGAGATCGCCCGTCGCGACGGGCGGGTGGAAGACGAGGGATGGCGCGTCCGCCGCGACGGAGATCGCTTCTGGGCCAATGTCGTCATCACGGCCCTGCGCGACGGAGCCGGGACCCTGACCGGCTTCTCGAAGGTTACGCGCGACGTCACGGACCGGCGGCGCGCCGAGCAGGCGCTGGGTCAGGCCAGGGCCGAGGCCGAGCGCGCCAGCAGGGCCAAGAGCGAGTTCCTGTCTCGCATGAGCCATGAGCTGCGGACGCCCCTGACGGCCATCCTGGGGTTCAATCAACTCACCGGCATGGACCGGGAGGCGCTAACCGAGGACCAGCGCCACGCGGTGGACCAGATCGCCAAGGCCGGGGGGCATCTGCTGGCCATGATCGAAGAGGTTCTGGACATCGCCCGGATCGAGGCCGGCGGACACGCCCTGGCTCCTGAACCTCTGGACGTCCGCCCGGTGCTCGATGACGTGCGCAATCTGATCGCGCCCCAGGCTCAGGAGGCAGGCGTGGAGGTGCGCGTCACAGGCGACGTCGACGCGAGGGTTCTGGCCGACCGTCGGGCCGTCGTGCAGATCCTGCTCAACCTGCTTTCCAATGCGATCAAGTACGGACCCGCGTCCGCCATCGTGACCCTGACCGTCGCAGCGGGGACGGACCGCGTCGCGATCGAGGTGACGGACCAGGGCCCGGGCGTGCCGGCCGAGATGGTCGATCGCCTGTTCACGCCATTCGATCGCCTGGACGCGGAACGCTGGAGCGGCGTGCAGGGCTCGGGCCTGGGACTGGCGCTTTCGCGGGGCCTCGCCGAGGCTCAGAGCGGACGCCTTTCCTATGCCTCGCGCGACGGTCGGCCGGGGGCCACGTTCATTCTCGACCTGCCGCGCTCGGCGCCGAACGGAGGACAATCGTGATGAGGATCGTCCCGAGCGACGACAGACTGAAGGCTGCGCGCATTCTGGCCGTTGACGACGAAGCCGCGAACCTCAGCCTCGTCGAACGCGCCTTCAGAAGAGAGGGATTCGAGAACGTGATCACTTTTCTGGACGCTCGAGCGGCCTTGGAAGATTTCGCGACCCGTCCGCCGGACCTCGTTCTTCTGGACCTGATGATGCCCGGTGTGGACGGCTATGAATTGCTTGAGGCCTTTCGGCGGCTGACGGACGACAGCAGCTATCTGCCCATTCTCGTGCTGACGGCGGACTCCACCATGAAGGCCCGTCTACGTGCCCTGTCTCTCGGGGCCAAAGACGTTCTGCTCAAACCCTACGACGTCGGGGAATTGCTGCTACGAAGCTGGTCTCTGCTCGACACGCGCCGGCGCTTCCGTGAACTGCCCAGCCCCTGAGCACCGACGGTCTTCCTCCGACCGACTTCCGCTCGGGCAGCGCGACTATCGCCTGCGGTCACCCGGCAGGCGCGCCTTCCGACCCATTCGAGGACTCAGGCCCGTCCAGCGCTTGTAGGCCCGCGAAAAGGCCGCGGGCTCGGAATAGCCGACCAACAGGGCGATTTCGTTGACCGAGACCTTGTCGTTCTGGAGATAAGCTTCCGCCAGCCGCGCTGCTCACGGCAAGGGAAGGTGTGATGCCTCTGGCGTGCTAACGGTGCCGGTCGGCCGGCAGCGTTGTGCCCTGGGGCAGGCTCGTGTCCAGAGCGGCAGCTTGGATATGGTCGCTCACTCGCCTGCTCTCACGAAGTGGCTGATCGGCGGTCCGGCGGCTTTGGTCGTTCCTGCCGACACGACGGATGAGTGGACTAGGCTTTAGACACCTAAATTTCCCGACCGGGAATAATGTGGTGCGATGGTCATTAGGGGACAAGAAATGTCCCAATCAGTAAAATTAGCTTGATACGGGGTGAAGTGCAGCCGATATTCCCGAACGGGAAAACATCATGACGCCTCTCGCTCTTGGATCTCGGGTTCGCGCGGAACGCAAACGGCTCGGCCTGCGCCAGGATCAGTTGGCCGCCAGCGCGGGCGTCGGCCTCCGGTTCCTGGTGGACCTGGAGCGCGGCAAGCCTACGGTGCGCCTCGACAAGGTGCTCAGCGTGCTGGAGGCCCTCGGGCTGACCCTGGACGTTCGGTCGTCGGACGACTCCGCCGGCGAGCGGGAGACATGACGCGGGCGCTCACGGTCTGGTGGAACGACGCCCCCGTGGGCGTTCTGAGGCTGGACGAGAACGGCGATCTGGCCTTCCAGTACGAGGCGGCCTGGCTGGCCGACGATCGCCGTCCGCCGATTTCGCTGTCCCTGCCGAAGCAGGATGGGCCCTTCGGCCGGGCCCAGACCCGCCCCTTCTTCGCCGGCCTGCTGCCGGAAGAGGGGCCCCGCCAGGCGGTCGCCCGCATCCTCGGCGTCTCGCGCGAGAACGACTTCGGCCTTCTGGAAGGTCTGGGGGGCGACGTCGCGGGGGCCCTGACCCTGTGGCCCGAAGGAGAGCCGCCGCCCTCCGAGGAGGTCGGCGCGTCGCTCGTCGCTCTCTCTGAAGCCGAGCTGGAGCGAATCCTTCTCGAACTGCCGCGCCGGCCTCTGATGGCGGGCGAAGGGGGCGTGCGTCTGTCGCTTGCGGGCGCGCAGACGAAGCTGCCGGTGGTCCAGGTCGACGGCGGCTTCGCCGTTCCGCTTCGGGGCCAGCCCACCACGCATATCCTGAAGCCTGCCCCGAAGGAGTATCCAACCTTTCCCGACAACGAAGCCTTTTGCATGCGGCTGGCCTCGACGCTGGGTCTGCCGGTCGCTGAGGCGCGCCCCCTTCTCGCAGGAGATCAGCGGTGCCTTCTCGTGCGGCGTTACGATCGAATCGAGACTGCAGACGGCCGTCTGCGGCGGCTCCATCAGGAGGATTTCTGCCAGGCCCTGGGCGTGACGCCCGAGCACAAATACGCCTCCGAGCGCGGCCCTGATTTCAGAAGCAGCTTCGACCTTCTCCGACGTACGGTCCGTCCGCCGGCGCCGGCTGTTCTGACCCTGCTCGACGCCGCCCTGTTCAATCTGATCATCGGCAACGCCGACGCCCACGGAAAGAACTTCAGCCTGCTCCACACCGACGAAGGGCTGCGTCTTGCCCCGCTCTATGACCTTCTCTGCACGGCCTTCTATCCGGAGGTTCACGCCAACATGGCCATGCGCATGGGCGGACGAAGTCGTCTGGAAGAGTTCACCCGCCAGACCCTTACGGACTTCGCGGCCCAGGTCGGCGTGGGGGCTCCATGGGTCAGGCGCAGAGCCGGCGCCCTCGCCGACCAGGCTCGAGCGGCCGCGCCCGGCGTGGCTGAGACGCTCGGCTCCGAAGGCTCGGACCCCGCCGTGCTGAAGGCGCTCATCGACCTCGTCAATCGCCGAGCCGACGTCGTCCGGTCATTGGTCGCGGCCTGATCCGAGCGCCGCAGGGACCCCCTCTCCATGGCAAGACGCTACACGCGGCAGGCCTTCCACGACCTCGTCTGGTCCCGCCCCATGACGCAGCTGGCCAAAGAATTCGCCCTGTCGGACGTGGCGCTGCACAAGATCTGCCGCAAGCACGACGTTCCGACGCCTCCAGTCGGATGGTGGGCCCGCCATGCGGCCGGTAAGCCGGTCGAACGCACCCCTCTGCCTCAGCCGGACGATGCGGGGGAGATCGTGATCGCGAGCCCGGACCTGACGCCGGGCGGCGCGGTGCTCGCCGAGGTGCGCGAACAGGCGAGAGTTCTGGCGTCATCCGGCGTCGTGCGTTCGGCCGCAGCCATGCACCCGGCGATCGGCCGGACGCTCAAGGCTCTGCGCAAGGCGGGCGGGAAGACTGCTCTCGCCTCAGCGGAGGGCCCCGACGTCATCCGGTGCACCGTGGCGACTGCGTCCGTCGACCGCCTGACCGAGTTTCTGCCGGCCCTTCTCGGCGCCGCCGCCCGCCAGGGGTTTGAGCTCGAGGAGGCGGAGGGCGGCTGTCGCTTCCGATCCGACACGGAAACGATCGGCTTCTCCATCACCGAGGCTCTGGACCGTCGGCCGCATACGCCGACCGACGCCGAAGTGGCGAAACTGGCCGCATGGGAAAAGAAGCGCGCCGCCGCAAGCCGACGCGACCCGTGGTCCTTTCTGACCGATCGCCCCGTCATCCCTGAGTTCGAGCACGTTCCCAGCGGTCGTCTGGGTCTGGAGTTCGAAGAGGTCTGGGTCCAGGGACGCACAAGCCCTCGCCGCGCGTTCCGGGACGGCAAGACGCAGACGCTCGAATCCATGGTCGCCGACATCGCCGTCGGTCTCGCCGTCTTGGCCGCCGCCAAGACTCAGGAGCGTCTGCGCCGAGAGGCGGCGCACAGGGAATGGCAGGAAGAACAGGCGAGGCGCCAGGAGGCGGCGCGGAACGCCTGGGTGGAAGAGCGGCGACGCAAGGCCCTCGACGGCATCCTCGCAGAGCTTGAGAGCCTGGACCGCCTGCGTCGCCTGGTGGCCGGTCTTCACGCGGAACAGGGGCCGGCCCCGGAGGGACGGGTCCGCGCCTTCCTCGCCTGGGCGGACGTCGAGCTCGCCAGGCGTTCCGAGAGCCTTTCGTCGGTCGGCCTCGAATCCCGATTCTCGACTGAGCAGCTCTTCGGAGACGACGACGGCCGGGACTTCGGCACTCACCGCTGGCGCTGACCCGCCTCCCACCAGGGAGCGGGCAGAGCCGGGACCGAGGCCGGGATCGCAGCGCCCCCTTCCCCGAACCCCTCGCCGGTCTCCGCGTCGGCCCGTTCGAGCGCCTCAAGGTGCCGCCCCCAGATCTGCAGCGCCTCATGCTTCTCCGGCAGATAGCTGTGCCGGTCATAAACGCTCGTCGCCGCCGCACCCTCCCGGATCGTGTGCCCCAGCAGCAGGCCGGCGATCATGCGCGGCACGCGGTAGCGGCCGATCAGGGTCGTCACGCCCGTGCGGCGCACGTCGTGCGGCGACCCGGCCGGCAGGCGATGCTGATCGCAGATGCGTGCGAAGGCCCGCGTGAGGGCATGGGGGTCCAGATGATCGCCGCGGCCCCTGAGCGGCGGGAACACCGCGGCCCGAACCGGATGGCGTCTGCGCATCTCATCCAGGATCGCGACCATCGGCTCGGTCAGGGGGACGATGTGGGTATGAAGCGCCTTGGTGCGGCTGGCCGGGATGGTCCAGAGCCCGGCCTTCAGGTCGAACTCCGACCAGCGAGCGCCCGTCGTCTCGGCGCGGCGGGTCAGGGTGAGGATCAGGAACTGGATCGCCAGACCCATCTCCGGCGAGAGCTGGGCGCGGGGGCTCCGGGTCGGATCACGCTCCGTCGCGGCGGTTCTGGCCGTTTTCCAGATCGTCGTCATGGCGTCGTCGGAGAACAGACGGTCACGCGAGGTCAGGGCAAGCGGCCGCGCCAGACCGGCTGCCGGGTTGGCGTCGATCTTCTCTTCGAGAACCGCATATTGCAGGATCGACTGAATGAGGGCCCCGACTGCGGCGATGCTGGCGGGCGCCAGTCGGCTTTCCATGACCAGCGCCTTCATGAAGAGCCGTATGTCGGTGCGCCGCAGGTCCTGATACCGGCGATGCCCAAGCTTCTTCTCCACATGGGTCCGCCACCAGGACTTCTCCGTCTGGATTGTGGCGTCACGCTTGGGCCGTCGGCGGCCGCCATGCAGGCCCCGTGCGGCGGCGGCCCAGTAGGCGTCGGCGAGCTCGGCGAAGGTCTCGCCGGTCCGGGCCTGCAGCTTCTCCAGGGCCTTCTTCTCGGCGGGGTCGGCGCCGTCATGCACCGACTGGCGCAGCTGCGAGGCCCGCAGTCGCGCCTCGGAGAGAGACAGGTCGGGCCACGCCCCGAGCACCATCCGTCGTCGGCTGCCGCCTTTGCTGGTGTAGCGGTACTCGAACTTGCGTGCGCCCGTGGGGAACACCCGGATATAGAGACCCCTGGCGCCGGCTAAGACGACTTCGAAGGGACTGTCTCTGGGCTTCAGAGCCGAGATCTGACGGTCGGTGGACAGGCCGCTGGACGAGGGCATGTAGGGCTCCTTTCACATTCCTGCCCCACTGACGCCCTTCCTCCTGTGACCCCCTATGCGCAGCCCCGATGACCCGCTAATTCTGCCCCACCAGAAAAGCGGCTGTGACCCGCAAACCCTTGTGGGGCGGGGGTGGGGCGATTTCTGTGACCCCTACGAGGGCCCTTTCGGCCCTCATTTTCGGGCGGATTTCAGAGGCCTCTGAAACCGCTCAGGAAAGCCGAAAATCCTGTGACCGTTATGCGTTTCGCCGGTGGGGTAGCTAGTGGGGCATCCGCGACGCGTTTCGCAGCACTCGGGATAAACGCCCTGAAACGCCGTTTCAATCTAACGCACTGGATATATTGAACTTGAAACGCGGCGAAACGCGATGAAATGTGGCAAAAATGCGTTCGGGGTTTTTGACATCGTAGGGGTCACAGGTTCAATCCCTGTCGCGTCCACCATTCTTTTCAAGCAGTTGACCTCACGCCTGCGCCTCCGGGTTCAGGTGGCGACCGCCTTCATGGGCACTGCGGTATCCGCCAGTCTGGTCGCGTCCACGGCCTGACCCTTCTGGATCATCAGGCGGCCGCCCATGAACTCGGCGGGCGCGTTGACGGCCTCGACGCAGACGATGCGGTCGCCCTTCAGATGGAAGACGGCGAAGCCGCCGCCGATCTTCGCGGGATCGACCTCGCCGCGGACCACGCGCGCGTCGGCGCCGTCCGGCAGGCCGGCGATCTGGATCTTCAGGTCGTACTGATCCGACCAGAACCACGGGACTTCGGGCGCGGGCGGCGCCCGGCCGGCGATGGCGGCCGCGGCCTGTTTGGCCTGTTCCAGGGCGCTGGGCACGCTTTCGAGGCGGACGTCGGTCAGACCGAGGATCGGCGCCGGGCGGCGGGTCATGTCGCCGATGGCGAAGATCGCCGGGTCGCTGGTCCGCGCCTGATCGTCGACGATCACGCCGTCGCGGCAGGTCAGGCCGGCCGCCTCGGCCAGAGCCGTCACCGGGCGAGCGCCGACGCCGACCAGACAGACGTCGAAGGGGAAGACCGCGGCGCCGTCCGTCGCCACTCCGGGGTTCTGGCCGCCATAGGTTCCCAGCACATTGGTCGAGGGCAGGACCTCGACGCCCCGCCGCCAGTGGTAGGCCGACAGGAAGTTTCCGACGATGTCCGACGCCACGCGCGACAGGGCGCGGGCCTCGCGTTCCAGCACCACGGCCTGCGCCCCGAGGGCCCGCGCCGAGGCCGCCGCCTCGAGGCCGACGTAGCCGCCGCCGACCACGACCAGTTTCCGGTCCGGCCCGAGCGCGGCCTTCAGCACCTCGGCGTCGGCCATGTCGCGCAGGACGAGGACGCGCGGATCGTCCCAGCCCTTGCCCTCGAGCCGCCGCGCCTCGGCGCCGAGCGCCAGGATCAGGTGGTCCCAGGTCTCCACCGTTCCGTCCGCGAAGGTCACGGTCCTCGCCGTCCGGTCGATCGCCGTGGCCGTCACGCCGCGGCGCAGATCGATGGCCTGCTCCGCGTAGAAGCTTTCGGGACGGAGCAGCAGCTCCTCCTCGCCGGCCTCGCCCTTCAGCCAGGCCTTGGACAGCGGCGGACGCTGATACGGCGCGACGGGCTCGGCCCCCGCCAGCACGATCCCGCCCTCGAAGCCGTACTGCCTCAGGAGGGCCGCGGCCGAGCCGCCCGCATGTCCGGCGCCGACGATCAGAACCTTGGTCATGACCGGCAGATAGGACGCCGCGTGGCCGCTCGCCAAGCGGATTGGGGCAACGGATGCGGCGACGCCACGTTGGTTCGGCAAGGGGCGGCCGTCACTTGCTGTTTCACCGACCGGCGAAAGCTTGGCGGGACGGCGGTCGGCGGCCTAACAGGCGATGGGACATCGAAGGAAAGGAGCGTGCATGGCGGCCCTGGTGCTGTTCGGCGGCGGCGGCGATCTGGCCATGCGGATGCTGCTGCCCTCGCTCTACTTCCTCGAGCACGACGGGCTGCTGCCCGACGGGCTGAAGATCATCGGCGCCGCCCGCTCGGAAGAGACGCCCGCCGAGTACGTCGCCAAGGTGAGGGCCGCCGTGGAGGGCAAGGCCGACGGGGCCTGGTCGGACGACGTCTGGGAGCGGTTCGCCGCCCGACTGGACTATCTGGCCGTCGACGCGACCTCGGCCGAGAGCCTGAAGCCTCTGAAGGACAAGGTCGGTCCGGGCACCTGCACCAGCTTCCTCGCCGTCTCGCCGTCGCTGTACGCCCGCATCGTCACCGCCATGCGCGCCGCCGGTCTGGCCGAGGCCGACGACCGGGTGGTGCTGGAAAAGCCGGTCGGGCGCGACCTTGAGAGCTTCCGCGAGATCGACGACGCGGTGTCCGACGCCTTCTCCGAACAGCAGGTGTTCCGGATCGACCACTACCTGGGCAAGGAGACGGTCCAGAACCTGATCGCCCTGCGCTTCGGCAACACGGTGTTCGAACCGCTGTGGAACAGCCAGAACATCGACCACGTGCAGATCACGGTGGGCGAGACCGTCGGCGTCGGCGACCGCTGGCCCTATTACGACGAGTACGGCGCGCTGCGCGACATGCTGCAGAATCACATGCTGCAGCTGCTGTGCCTGGTGGCCATGGAGCCGCCCAGCGATCTGGAGCCGGACTCGGTGCGCAACGAGAAGGTCAAGGTGCTGCGGTCGCTGCGCCGGATCACGCCGGAAGAAGCCGACCGCGTCACCGTGCGGGGCCAGTACGTGGCCGGCACGATCGAGGGCAGGCCCGTGCCCGGCTATGACCAGGAACGGGGTCAGCCGTCGGACACCGAGACCTTCGTCGCCGTGCGCGCGGACATCGACAACTGGCGCTGGGCCGGAGTGCCGTTCTTCATGCGGACCGGCAAGCGGCTGCCGGAAAAGCGCACCGAGATCGTGATCCAGTTCAAGGAGGTGCCGCACAGCATCTTCGACGGCGGGCGCGGCGTGATCCAGGCCAACAAGCTGGTGATCGAACTGCAGCCCGACGAGGACATCTCGCTCTCGGTCATGAACAAGCGCCCGGGGCTGGACCAGAAGATGCAGCTGCAGCCCATCCGCATGTCCCTGTCGTGGGGGCAGGAGGACAAGGGCGCCAAGCCCCCGCGCCGCCGCATCGCCTACGAGCGGCTGCTGCTGGACGCGCTGAACGGCGACTCCACCCTGTTCGTGCGCCGCGACGAGGCGGAGCAGGCGTGGAAATGGGTCGACGAGGTCTCCGACGCCTGGGCCGAGGGTCAGGTGAAGCCGATCGAGTACGAGGCCGGGACGTGGGGCCCGAAGGAGGCGTCCTACCTGCTGGCCCGCACCGGCCGGAGTTGGAACGTCGGCGATGCGTGAGGTCCAGCCCTTCGCCACTCCGGACGATTGGGCCGACGCCTGCGCGGCCCGGCTGGTCGATGCGCTGGCACGAGCGATCGGGGACGGCGGGCGGGCGACCTTCGCGGGGTCCGGCGGATCCACGCCGGCGCCGGTCTATGCGCGGATGGCGGCGGCCGGCGTGGACTGGCCGCGGGTGACGACGACGCTGATCGACGAGCGTTACGTGCCCGCGGAGCACCCCGAGTCGAACGCCGCCCTGCTGAAGCGGACGTTGCTCGTCGGGCGGGCCGCCGACGCAGCCTTCGTGCCCCTCTTCCACCCGGCCGTCACGGTCGACCGCGCCGCGGCGATGGCGACGCGCGAACTGGCGGCGGCGACGGATCGTCTCGACGCCGTCCTTCTCGGCATGGGGGAGGATGGCCATATCTGTTCCATGTTCCCGCAAAGCCCGACGCTGAAGACCCTGCTCACCCCCACGCTGAGGCCCGCCATCCTCGGCGTCCCGCCCGGCCGCGACGGCCTGGCGCCCAGCCGCGAGCGTCTGTCGATGAACCTGCCGTGGCTGATGACCGCGCGCCGCGTGGTTCTGGCCATCACCGGCAGGCAGAAGCGCGCGGTGTTCGAGCGCGACGCGGCGGGCGATCCGAATGTCACGCCCATCGCCGCCCTGATCGCCGCCGACGTGCCGCTTGAGGTCCTGTGGACGGAGGGCGCACGGTGAAACCCCTGAACCCCGTCGTCGCCGAGATCACCGACCGCATCCGCGCGCGCAGCGCCGCGACCCGCGCCGACTATCTGCGCCGCATGGACGCCGCCTCCGGCCACGAACCCGGCCGGGCCAAGCTGTCCTGCGCCAACTGGGCCCACGCCTTCGCGGGCCAGACCATCGCCGACAAGCTGACCATGATGGCCGGCAAGGCCCCGAACCTGGGCGTGGTCACCGCCTACAACGACATGCTGTCGGCGCATCAGCCGTTCGAGCGCTTTCCCGAAGTCATCCGTCAGGCCGCGCGGGAGATGGGCGCGACGGCGCAGGTCGCCGGCGGCACGCCCGCCATGTGCGACGGCGTCACCCAGGGACGTCCGGGCATGGAGCTGTCCCTGTTCAGCCGTGACGTCATCGCCATGTCGACCGGCGTGGCCCTGACCCACGACGCCTTCGACGCGGCGATGATGCTGGGCGTCTGCGACAAGATCGTGCCGGGCCTGTTCATGGGCGCCCTGGCCTTCGGTCACCTGCCCGTCGTCTTCGCGCCGGCGGGGCCGATGCCGAGCGGCATCCCCAACGCCGAAAAGGCCCGCGTCCGCGCCGAGTACGCTCAAGGGAAAGTGGACCGCCAGACCCTGCTGGAGAGCGAGATCGGCAGCTACCACTCGCCCGGCACCTGCACCTTCTACGGCACGGCCAACTCCAATCAGATGATGATGGAGATGGCGGGCCTTCACATGCCCTCGACCGCCTTCGTTCACCCGGAGACGGGTCTGCGCGACGCCCTGACCGCCGCGGCGGCGAAGCAGGCGATCCTTCTGGCCTCCGAGAAGCGCGGCCGCATGGCCGACGTGGTCGACGAACGTACGATCGTGAACATGATCGTGGCCCTGCTGGCCACCGGGGGGTCGACCAATCACGCCATCCATCTCGCGGCCATGGCGCGGTCGGCGGGCGTGCTGATCGACTGGACCGACATGGACCGGCTGAGCTCGGCGACGCCGCTGCTGGCGCGGGTCTATCCGAACGGTTCGGCCGACGTGAACGCCTTCCAGGCGGCGGGCGGCACGGCCTTCGTCATTCGCGAGCTGGCCGAGAACGGCCACATGCACGCCGACGTGACGACGATCATGGGCGAGGGCGTCGAGGCCTACTACCGCGAGCCGACGATGCAGGACGGCGAGCTGGTCTGGGTCGACGGGGTGAGCGAGAGCCTGGACCTCGACATCCTGCGGCCCGCCTCCGACCCTTTCCAGAAGGACGGCGGCCTGCGCCTTCTGCAAGGCGACCTGGGCCGCGCGGTGATCAAGGTGTCGGCCGTCAAGCCGGAGCATCGGATCATCGAGGCGCCGGCCGCCGTGTTCGAGACCCAGGAAGCGGCGCTTGAGGCCTTCAAGGCCGGCGAGCTGGACCGGGACGTGGTGGTGGTGCTGCGTTTCCAGGGACCGCGCGCCAATGGAATGCCTGAGCTGCACAGCCTGTCGCCGGCCCTTTCGGTGCTTCAGGACAAGGGGTTCAGGGTCGCCTTCGTCACCGACGGCCGCATGTCCGGGGCGTCGGGCAAGACGCCGGCGGCCATCCACGTCTCGCCCGAGGCGCTGGCCGGGGGGCCGCTGGCCCACGTGCGCGACGGCGACGTGATCCGGCTGGACGCCGTCTCCGGAGTCCTGACCACCGTGGGCGCGGGCGACCTCGCCGCCCGGCCCGCCGCCGCAAGATCGGAAGAGCACGCCGCAGGCTCGGCCTGGGGATATGGACGCGAGCTGTTCGGGGCGTTCCGACAGGCCGTGTCGACCGCCGAAGAGGGCGCCAGCGTCTGTTTCGCCGCCCCGACGCACGCCCCCGAACACGTCGACGTGCCGCCCGACCCGAACGTCGTCGACCGCGCCGTGGACGCCTGAGGAGACCGTCATGACGATACACTGGGACAGGACCCTGCTGGTCGGGGACGTCGGCGGCACCAACGCCCGCTTCGCGGTGGCCCACATGATCGAGGGGCGACCGGTGCTGGAGCACTTCGAAAGCTTCAAGGGGGCCGACCATCCGACCTTCCTCGACGGCGTGAAGGCCTTCATCGACGGCTGCGAGGAGAAGCCGACGGGCGGCGTCATCGCCGTGGCCGGGCCCGTGACGGACGGAACCATAGACCTGACCAACTCGCCCTGGCGCGTGTCGGAGGCGGAGCTGGCCACATTGGGCCTGAATCCCATCAAGCTGATCAACGACTTCGAGGCCCTGGCCTGGGGCGCGCCCGTGGTCCCCGACGCCGATCTCGCCTGGCTGGGTGAGCCCGTGGAGGGCGACCCGGACTCCACCGTGGCCGTTCTGGGCCCCGGCACCGGCTTCGGCATGTCCGCCCTCGTCCGGGACGGCCGCGGCGGAGAGATGGCCATGCCCAGCGAGGGCGGCCACGCCTGCTTCGCGCCCGGCGACGCGGTCGAGGACGAGATCCTGCGCATTCTGCGCCGCCGCTACGACCGCGTCTCCATCGAGCGGCTGATCTGCGGCCCCGGCCTGCTCAACATGCACCGCGCCCTGGCCGAGATCGACGGACGCGAAACCCACATCGACGATCCCGCCGAAATCACCCGCGACGCCCTGGCCGATCCGGACAGCCCATGCGGCCACACCCTGGCCCGGTTCTGCGCCATCCTCGGCGCCGTGGCGGGGGACATCGCCCTCACCTGCGGCGCCCGTGGCGGGGTCTACGTCGGCGGCGGCATCGCCCAGCGGATCCTGCCCTTTCTGCAGGTCAGCCCCTTCCGCGAGCGCTTCGAGCGCAAGGGCAGGTTCACCGACTACATGAGGGCCATTCCGACCCGGGTCATCACGCACGAGCACGCGGCGCTGCTAGGCGCGGCGCGGGTCGCCTTCGCCCGGACGTGAAGGAACTCACAGAAATTCTCACGGAGGCGTGAACCCTTGGCGGGTGAATGCATTCAACAGGCTCCACTGTGGAAGGGAGCATCCCACTATGCGTAAACTGATCGTCGCCGCCGCCGCCACCTTCGCCCTGGCCGGTCTGGCCGCCTGCGAAAGCCCGCAGGACGCCGCCGCTGAAAAGCAGGCCGACGCCCTGGAAGAGCAGGCCGCGGCCGCTCCGACCGAAGCCCAGGAACAGGCCCTGAACGAAAAGGCCGACATGATCGAGCAGCAGGCCGGCAACGCCGACGGCGGCGCGACCACCGAGAACACCCCGAACACCTCGCCGACCACGGCCGACAAGGCCATGTGATCCCGGCTCCGGGGCGTCATGACCCCCGGAAACGGATCGGAGGATCTGGCCCCCGTCGCGCAAGCGGCGGGGGCTTCTCTTTGGATTCAGGCCTTCCCGGGCGGCAGGGGGATGAAGGCCGACGTCCGCCGAACATACCCGGCATAGCCCGGGCGGCCGTCGCTCATGCCCTTCTCCGTCAGGCCGATGCCGGACCACTTCGTCAGGGTGAAGGTCAGGAACATCGGCCCGGCGACGGACCAGAGTCCGGTCGTCGTCTCCGCCGCCAGTAGAAACAGGCCCCACCAGGCGCAGGCTTCGCCGAAGTAGTTGGGGTGCCGCGACCAGTTCCACAGGCCCCGGTCCATCACCTGGCCCTTGTTCGCCGGATCCTTGCGGAAGGCGGCCAGCTGGGCGTCGGCCACGGCCTCGAAGACGATGCCGAACACGGCCAGCGCCACTCCGGCCCAACCGATCCATCCGACCGCGGGCGTCGCGTCCACCTGACCCAGCTGGACCGGCAGACTGTTCAGCCACGCGAAGGCGCCCTGGGGCAGGAAGACGAACAGCAGGGACGCCGACGCGAAGCCGAAGCCCGCTTCCGCCCGTCCTTGAAGAAGGGTCTTGTAGCGCCGGTCCTCGCCATGGCCCCGCCAGCGGATGAACAGATGCCCGCCCAGCCGCAGGGCCCAGGCGGCGCAGAGGCCGACCAGAAGCAGCTTGCGGGTCGCGTCGCCGTCGGTGCGCGGCCAGGTCGCCAGCGCCAGCAGGAGCATCGCCATGGGCCAGACCGCGTCGATGAAGCTGACGTCCTTCAGCCGCAACGCGACCAGCCACAGAGCGGCCATGGCGCCCACCACCAAGGCCAGGTTCAGGGCGAGCAGGATCAGGACGTCGGTCATGCCTCAAGAAACGCCACGGCGACGCTTCCGGATGCGCCGTGCCCGCCGATCAATCGACGCAGATCGCCGCCGTCGCCCGGCCGTCCTCCACGCGGGTGTAACAGCCGAAGCGGTCGCTGGTGGCGGCGCATTGGCCGGCGACAGGCCGGCCGTCCTCGACGATCACCCCGCCCGGCACGCGGCAGTCTCCCAGACAGTCGTCGCCGTCGCGACAGGTTTTGCCGGCGTCGGGATAGGCGATCACGCACTGCAGCGTCTGCGCCCGCCCCACCCGCTGCATCTGCCCGCCCTGCGCGGCGCAGTCGCGCTCGGCCAGCTGCTGCGGCGTCATCGACGGGGTGCAGGCGCCGGCGGCGAGCATCGCCAGCGAAGCCGTCGCGGTCAGCAGGAAGCGCATCGCGGCCCTCTCCTTCGGATCATCGCGTCAGTCGACGCACAGCATGCCCTCGGCCCTGCCGTTCTCGACCCGGGTGTAGCACCCGAACGGGCTGGTGGTGGCCTGGCACTTCCCGGTCATGGGGTCGCCGGGGGCGGCGCCCCCGGCTTCCGGATCCCCGCGGCAATCGCCGACGCAGTCGTCGCCGTCGCGGCAGACCTTGCCCGCGTCGGGCATTGGCATCACGCACTGCTCGGTCCCAAGCAGACCCTGCCGGCCCCAGCTTCCTCCCGCGGCGCGGCAGGCCTCTGCCGTGGTCGGAACCTCGGGACGCTCGGCGGAGGGCCCCTCCGCCGGCGGCACGGGCTGGCAGGCGCCGAGGATCAAGGCGAATGCGGCCGCGGCGGCGAGCTTCATGTCAGACGCTTCCCTTGTCGAAACCGGTCCAGACGTCGTCATAGTCCAGCTGCATCGTCGGGCTGGATTGCGCCCATTCCGTGGTGCGGATCGGCATGCGCGTCTCGAACATGAAGGCCAGGGTGTCCTCGATCTTCACCGGCTTGAGATCGGCCTTCACCGCCTTGTCGTAGCTGGCCTGATCCGGGCCATGTCCGCTCATGCAGTTGTGCAGGCTGGCGCCGCCGGGAGCGAAGCCGCCCTCCTTGGCGTCGTACTCGCCGAACACCAGCCCCATGAACTCGCTCATGACGTTCCGGTGGAACCACGGTGGGCGGAAGGTGTCCTCGGCGACCATCCAGCGCGGCGGGAAGATCACGAAGTCGCAGTTCGCCGTGCCTGGCGTGTCCGACGGGCTGGTCAGCACCGTGAAGATCGACGGGTCCGGATGGTCGAAGCTGACCGTGCCGATCGTGTTGAAGTTCGCCGTGTCCCATTTGCACGGGGCGTAGTTTCCATGCCAGCCGACGACGTCCAGCGGGCTGTGGTCGAAGGTCGTGGCCCAGAGTCGGCCGCCGAACTTCTGCACGCACTCGGTCGGGCGATCGACGTCCTCGTACCAGGCGACCGGCGTCCTGAAGTCGCGCGGATTGGCCAGGCCGTTGGACCCGATCGGCCCCAGATCCGGCAGGCGGAAGGCCGCGCCGTAGTTCTCGCAGACGTAGCCGCGGATCGGCCCGCCGCATTCCACCCGGAAGCGCACCCCACGCGGGATCAGCACGATCTCGCCCGGTAGGGCGTCGATGCGGCCCATCTCGGTGACGAAGGTCTGGTCGCCGTGTTGCGGCACGATCAGCAGCTCGCCGTCGGCGCAGTAGAAGACGCGGTCCGTCATCGACCGGTTGGCGGCGTACAGATGGATGCCCGTGCCGACCCCCGCCTCCGGGTCGCCGTTGCCGCCATAGGTGACCAGCCCCTCGATCCAGTCGGTCGGTTCGGACGGCAGGGGCAGCGGGTCCCAGCGCATGCGGTTGGGGCTGGGCGGCGCCTCGGTGAAGGGGCCCGACCGGACGCGGCCCTGCCCGAACGGGCGATAGGCCGGATGCTGCGCCGACGGCCGCAGGCGGTACAGCCAGCTCCGGCGGTTCTCGGTGCGCGGCGCGGTGAAGGCCGTGCCGGACAGCTGCTCCGCGTACAGGCCAAGCGCGTGCCGCTGCGGCGAGTTTCGGCCTTCGGGCAGGGCGCCCGCGACCGCTTCCGTCGCGAAGTGGTTGCCGAAGCCGGTCATCCAGGCGGGCGCGTTGGTTCGCGTCGTCATGCGTCGTTTTCTCCCGTGCGCCAGCTTTAGCGCGCCGGGCGGCGTCGCGGAAAGGGCGCGACGATCAGACTCCCGCCGGCATCGTCCCGGCGGTGATGGCGATGCGGCCCAGCAGACCCTTGACGATCAGGTCCAGCGGCCGCCCCTCGCGATAGTCGGCGGCCGCGACGAAGTTCACGCGGTCCTCCGAAATCAGCGAGTAGATCTTCTGCTGGTCCCGTTCGGAGTTGCGGGGGTCGTAGACGGCGATCGAGAAGCCGCCCTTTGTGTGCATCATCTTCATGGTCGGCACGTCGGTGTCGCCGTCGCCCAGGAAGATCATCCGCTCGAACGGGATCGGCCGCGCGTCGTCGGGCATGAAGCGGTTGATCGCCTCATGCTCGTAGTGGTTCAGCACGCCCTTGTTGATGCGGAACAGGTACTGGGTCTTGGTGGTGTAGTTCACGCCAACCGCCGGCCAGACGGCCACGCCCTCGGCGTCATATGCGAAGTGGCTGGCGAACACGTGGGTGAAGGCGTCGCGGATCGGACAGCCCTCGATCATCTCCTCCAGGCCCGCCGAGACGATGTAGTGCTCGATCTCCAGGCCCCACTCGGCGCCCAGGGCGTTGATGCGGTCGAACCACCCCTGACCGGTCAGGTCGGTCTTCAGCCCGTCGAACAGCTTCACGTCGTGGCCGTGCTCGCGCAGCGTGGCCCTGGTGATCGGCGCGCCGTTCTCCCGCGCCCGCTGCAGCATCAGCTGCATGTACATGAGGATGTTGTCGCCGTCGGCCTCGCGCGTCAGCCGGTCCGCCTCGCCCCAGAAGTCGCCGATCCCCATGCCGACGGAGGGGATGAAGGTCACCTCCTGCATGTTGCCGCGCGCGAGCGTTCCGTCGAAGTCGTAGATCAGGGCTGTCTTGAGCAGGGCCATGCGCGAGCCGTTAGGCCCGCGCATGACGGCTGTCAAAACCGGGCGATCAGGCCGCCGCGTCCAGCGTGCTCATGTCGATGACGAAGCGGTAGCGCACGTCGGACTTCTCCAGCCGTTCGAAGGCGTGGTTGATCTCGTCCATGCGGATCATCTCGACGTCGGGCAGGATGCCCTTCTCGGCGCAGAAATCGAGCATCTCCTGCGTCTCCTTGATGCCGCCGATGGGCGATCCCGAGACGCGGCGACGCGCCAGCAGAAGCGGCAGGCTGGACATGTTCGGGATGGGCCCGAGCTGGCCCACCAGCACCAGGGTGCCGTCGACGTCCAGCAGCGGCAGATAGGGGTTCAGGTCGTGCTCGACCGGCACGGTGTCGATGATCAGGTCCAGACTGTCGGACGCCGCCTTCATCGCCGCCTTGTCCGACGAAACCAGCAGGGCGTGCGCGCCCAGCTCCGCGGCGTCGGCCGCCTTGTCCGCCGACCGGCTGATGACGGTGACGTGCGCGCCCAGGCCGACGGCCAGCTTGACCGCCATATGGCCCAGACCGCCCAGCCCGACGACGCCGACCCGCGTGCCTTCCGTCACGCCCCAGGTCTTAAGCGGCGACCAGGTCGTGATGCCTGCGCACAGCAGGGGCGCGGCCCGGGCGGGATCCAGGCCGTCGGGCATGCGCAGCACGAACTCCTCGCGCACCACCAGGTCCTTGGAATAGCCGCCATAGGTCGGCTCGCCCGTGATCCGGTCGCGGCCGTTGTAGGTCTGGGTGTTGCCCTCGCGGCAGAGCTGCTCCTCGCCCTTTTCGCACTGGTCGCAGTGCTGGCAGCTGTCGACCAGACAGCCGACGGCGACCCGGTCGCCCTCGCGGTACTTCGTGACGTCGGAGCCCACGGCGGTGACCACGCCGACGATTTCGTGCCCCGGCACCACCGGATAGGACGACCATCCCCAGTCGTTGCGCGCCTGATGCAGGTCCGAGTGGCAGACGCCGCACCAGTCGATGCGCATCTGAACATCGTTGGGCCGCAGGTCGCGGCGCTCGAAGGCCCAGGGCTCCAGCGGCGAGGTGGTGGACTGGGCGGCGTAACCGATGGTCTTCATGGAGAGCTCCTGCGCGACGTGAAGCGCAGATAGGCGCGGAGCCCCCGTCCCGCGAGGGTCAGGCCCGCAGTTCCAGTTCGGGAGCGGACACCTTGCCCGCGGCGCGGCGCGGCAGATGCAGGATGAAGGTCGCGCCCTTGCCGGGCTCGCTCTCCACCTCGGCCCAACCGCCGTGCAGCTCGACCAGCGCCTTGACCAGCGCCAGGCCGACGCCGGGCCCGCCCCGCTCGCGCCGGACGAAGCGGTCGAAGACGTGGGCCTGCAGGTGGTAGGGGATGCCGCGCCCGGTGTCCGACACGCGCAGGCGCACCTCGTCCGGCCCCGCGCGCGCCTCCAGCCTCACCTGCCCCCCTTCGGCGACGGCGCGCGCCGCGTTCTCCAGCAGATGATCCAGCGCCTGCGCCACGCGACGACCGTCGGCCTGGATGGCGCCGACGCCGGGATCGACCTCGACCACCAGCGTCGCGCCGCGACCCTCGACCTTGGCCCGGACACGCTCTGCGGCATCCTCCAGCAAGACCGGAATGGACGTCTCCGCATGGACCAGCTCCATCTCGCCCGCGTCGATCTGGGCCATGTCCAGAACGTCGTCGATCGACCGCGCCAACTGCTGCGCGGCGGTGCGGATGGCGCCGGCGTGCTGTCGCGCCCGGTCGGGCAGATCGCCGGCGATCTCCAGCAGTTCCGAGTAGCCGACGATGGTCGTCAGCGGCGTGCGCAGTTCGTAGGAAACGCTGCCGACGAACTCGCGCTTGAGGGCCTGACTGGCCTCCAGCGCCGCCTCGCGATCCTGCAGCGCCCGCTCCAGGCCACGCCTCGCGGTGACGTCGGAAAAGGCCACGAGGGTCGCCCCGTCCGGCAGGGGCCGGGTCTGCCACGCCGCCAGCCGACCGTCCGCCGTCGCCCCCTCGCCCGACACCGCCACGCGGCTTTCGGGATCCGGGTCGGCGATCCGCGCCTTCAGCCCCAGCCACAGGCCGGGGTCGGGCATCACGCGCCGGCACAGCTCGGCCACGGCGTCGAAGTCCGACGCGGCGCGCAGCTCGTCCCCGCCCAGCTTCCAGAAGCTCTCGAACGCCTCGTTGTGCAGCCGCAGCCGGCCGTCCGATCCGAACACCGCCACCGCGTCGTTCAGCTTGTCCAGCGTCGCGGTCTGGACCTGCAGCTGGGCGTTGAAGCGGCTGCGCAGCTTCAGTTCGTCGGTGATGTCGGTGAAGAGCAGCAGCAGGCCGCCCAGCGGGTGCGGCTGGCGCACCACGCGCAGGGTGCGGCCGTCGGGCAGCGACCAGCCGTCGTCCGGGCCCGCCTCGGCCGCGCCGTAGAAGTCCAGCTCCGCCGCCTTCCAGCCGGCATAGTCCACCACCTCCGGCAGCAGGCGGCGCTGGCGGAGGCGGTCCAGAAGTTCGGCGTGCGTGGGCCGTTCGTCCAGCCACGCCGGGTCCAGGCCGAACAGCTGCTGGAAGGCCACGTTGTGGAAGGCCAGTCGGCGGGACGGCCCGAAGATGGCCACGGCGTCGGCCAGGTGGTTCAGCGTCTCGTCATGCGCCTCGACGTGACGCCGCAGGGTGTCCCGGGTCTCCTCCGCCTCGGTCACCTCCAGCGCATAGACGGTCGCCGCGCCACCCGGCGTCGGTTCGGCCACGATGCGCCAGGCGCGGCGGCGGCCGTCGGCGGCGGTCCAGCGGAAGCCCTCCTGGCGCTGACCCAGCCGTGCCGCCTCCATGGCCAGGGCGTCGGCCCCACGGTCGAAGCTGATCTCGCGGCGCACCGCCTCCTCGACGCTGGTCGCCTTGACGGTCTCCAGCCAGGCGCGGTTGGCCCAGACCAGCCGGCCTGCGCCGTCCAGCGCCCACGTCGGCACCGGTGAAGCCTCCGCGACGAAGCCCGCGGCGGCGCCGTCGGTCGTCCGGGCGGCGGGGGCGTCGGACACGGCCAGCCAGGCCTGACCGGCCTCGACGTGGCCACTGACCCTCCAGGCCTTCTCCCCCGCGGCCACGCGCGCGTCGAACGGCCGTCCCTCCGCTTCGAGAAGGTCGATGGCGCCGGCGAGTTCCACGCGCAGCCGGGCCAGCACGTCCTCACCGCTGGGGCGCTGGTCTCCGGTCAGATCCTGCGCGACGGCTTCGGAGCCATAAAGCCGAGGTCCGTCGAAGCCGCCCAACGGTCCAAGCCTCAGATCCCCCCCCGCGGCGAACGCCGCCCGCCAAAGGTCGCCCTTTCGTTTCTCGGCCTCGACGGCGTGGGCGAGGCCGTCCAGCCGTGCGCGGGCCCGGCCGGTGAAGCGCCACGCCCAGGCCCCGACGGCCAGCGCCAGTCCGGCCGCCCCCGCGGTCGCCCAATAGGCCATGTCGGCGTCGGCCATGCCCCTCGATCAGCTCCCGGCGTCCTGATTCGGTAACCATACCGCAGGGGGAAGGGTTAGGCATTAGGGGCGGGGGCAGCGTGGCACGGCGCAGGTCGCCCCTCCCTACCGTCCACCCCCGCAGGCCGCTAACTTCCCGGCATGGACTGGAAGCACGCCGCCGCGCCCTCACTCGACGACTTCGCCGCGCTGGCGCGCGCGGCGTTCGACGCCCTGCCCCAGCCTTTCAAGGGGCTGGCGGGCGACGTGGTGATCCGCGTCGACGACTTCGCGGACGACGAGACGCTGAAGATGATGGACATGGAGGACCCGTTCGAGCTGACGGGCCTGTATTTCGGAGTCGACCTCGGCGCCCGCGACTCCATGGGGCCGGCGGCGGAGCCCTCGCGCATCTTCCTGTATCGCCGCCCGATCCTCGACGAGTGGGCCGAGCATGGGGAGGTCACGCTGGGCGAGATGGTCGCCCATGTCCTGATCCACGAGATCGGCCACCACTTCGGCCTCACCGACGACGACATCGACACGATCGAGGCCGACTGACGCGGTCATTGGCGAAGCGCGAACGGCCGGACGCGGTCGTCCGCGAAATCCGGGCGGTCGGCGACGCATGTCCCGTGGCGGGCCGCCCGGGTCGTCGGCAGGGTTTCTCCATCGACGGACGCCGCCCCGGCGCCGCTCACGGAAGGACACGCCATGAAGACCCTGATCGCCGCCGCCCTGCTGCTCGCCGCCCCGACCGCCGCCGTGGCCCAGGACCCCGGCAAGATCACGTTCGAGTTCGAAACGGCCCGCGCCGAAGGGGCCGTGATGGTCGCCCTGTTCGACTCCGCCGAGGCCTATGGCGGCGGCGCGCCCGTGGCGACGAAGCAGGCGCCGGTGGGCGCCCACGGCGCCGTGGTGACCTTCGAGAACCTGCCGGCCGGCGACTACGCCATGCGGTCGTTCCACGACGTGAACGGCGACGGCGAGATGAACGTCAACCCGTTCGGCATGCCGACGGAACCGTACGCCTTCTCCAACAACGCGGTCGGCAACATGGGGCCTGCCGGCTGGGATCGCGCCGCCTTCCGCGTCGAGGGCGCGGTCACCCAAGCCATCGAGCTGAAGTGATGACCAGCCGCCGTTCCTTCCTCACCGGCTGCGCCGCCCTGTCGGCCGCGGTCGCCACGCCCGAGTTGGTGCGGGCCGCCGTGCTGGACCGCGTCGCCCACGACTGGAGCCTGGCCACCCGCGACGTCGAGGCCGACGTGTCGCGCCATGCCATGACCCGTCTCCACGGCCGCGCGCCGGCGGGGCTGGAGGGCACGCTGTTCCGCAACGGCCCGGCGAAGTTCCGCCGCCCCGGCGGCAGCGTCACCCACTGGTTCGACGGCGACGGCCTGATGCGCGCCTTCCGGGTGTCGGACGGCGCCGCGACGATGGAGGCCCGCTTCGCCGACACGCCCAAGCGCCGCTGGGAAAGCGAGCTGGACGCCATGGTCACGCCGGGCTTCGGGACCGTCGGCGACGCGCGGGCGAAGGTCGGATCCAACGACGACGCCAATGCGGCCAACACCGCGGTGATGGCCGTCGGCGACAAGGTCTGGGCCCTGTGGGAGGGCGGCTCCCCCATGGCCATGGACGGCGCCACCCTGGCCACCGAGGGGTTCGTGACCCTGCGCGACGACCTCAAGGGCATGCCGTTCCAGGCCCACCCCCGCGTGGACCCCGACGGCACGATCTGGAACGTCGGAACGAACGGCGACATGGCCGTGATCTGGGCGCTCCGCCCCGACGGCGGGCTGATCGACGGGCGGATGCTGAAGCTGCCCCGCGCCAGCTACATGCACGACTTCACCGCCACCGACCGCCATCTGGTCTTCGTGCTGCAGCCGTGGGTTTTCGCGCGAAACACCATGCCGTTCTCGGCCCGCCTGGACTGGCGACCTGAGATGGGGACCCTGGTCGCCGTCGTGGACAAGGGCGACCTGTCGACGACGCGGACGTACGAGTTGCCGCCCTTCAGCCACTTCCATCTGGGCGACGCCTGGGAGGAGGCGGACGGCACGATCCGCTTCGACGTGCCGGCCGGCGAGGACGTGCAGTTCGGGGTCGACGGCGCGCGCGTTCTGGTCGAGGGCAAGGGTCGCGTCCCCGGCGCTCCCAGCCTTCTGTCCATGGTGACCCTGCGTCCCGACGGCCGCGCCGGCTTCGAGCGGACGGACGTCACCGCCGAGTTCGTCAGCGCCGATCCGCGCCGGCGCGGCCTGCGCCGGTCGCTGACCGTCCACGTCACCGGCGAACGCGGCGACCGTCCGCTGGCCACCGGTCTGGCGGTGCGCGACTGGAATTCGGGCCGATCGGACGTCTTCGACTTCGGCGACGGCCATGTGATGGAAGAGGCGCTGTTCGTGCCCAAACCGGGACGGACGGCCGAGCGCGACGCGTGGCTGGTCGTGCCGTCCATCAACCTGGCCGCGGCGCGGACCGAACTGCACGTGCTCGATGCCGCCCGCGTGTCGGACGGCCCCGTCGTCAGCTGGCGGGGCGACGTGGCGCTGCCGGCGGGCTTCCACGGGACGTGGAAGGGGTGACGCTCACCACCAGCCGGCGGCGCGCAACGCCTTGGCGTGGCGCCGGCTGACGGGGGCGATCAGGGGGCCGTCCAGCGTCAGGCTGGCCCGGCCGTCGCCGCGGTCGACGTCGCGCACCGCGTCGCGGGCGACCCACCAGCTGCGGTGGGTCTGGGCGCCCTCCAGCCCCTCCAGCTCGGCGACGGCGTCGGACAGCCGCATCAGGATCAGGTCGGAGCCGCGGTCGGTGTGGAGGCGCAGATAGTGATCCTCGGCCTGCACCGCGATCAGCCGCGCGCCCCGCAGCTTCGGCGGCAGACGGTCGAGGAAACGGGCCGGACCGGCGTCCACCGGACCGGCATGCGTCTGCACCGGCTTGCCCCGCCCCAGGAAGACGTTCAGGGCGCTGAAGGCGGCGGTCACCGTCAGCACCGGCACGAACAGGTGCGGCAGGGCCTCGACGGGCATCATGTGCCCGTGCAGCACCGGTCCGGTCACCGCCCAGACCCAGGCCGTCATCGGCAGGGTGATGAGCGCGGTCAGCGCCGCCACCATCAGCCAGGGCCGCTCGTACATGTCGATGCGCCGCTCGACGGGGCGGGAAACCAGGTGCGCCCACACACCGCCGGTGATCATCACGAAGATCCAGTAGGCCAGCCGCAGCCACAGCGGGGCATGATGGGTCTGGAAGGCGCCGGTCAGGGCCAGAACCACTCCGCCCAGCGCCGCCACGGCCACGCCGCGCAGCATCTCCGGTGTCACGAACGGGGATCGGGCGGGCGTCGTCATGGCCGGACTGAAACCACGATCCGCGCGTCTTGCGAAGGCGTCAGACGCGGATGTCCAGCAGGGCGCCGGGTCGCGTCGGCCGCGCCTCGGCCGTCTCTTCCACCGGCGCGGCGCAGACCTGCGGCGCGGGGGCGGCCACGGGCGCGACGGGCTGAATGTTCTGGGCGGCCGCCATGGCGGCGCGGAAGAAGGCCGCCTGGGCCGCGCGGGCGCCGGGGCTGGCGCCGGTCTGGGCGGGCGTGACGACGGGGGCGAAGCCGGGGCCGATGGCGGTCATGGCCTCAGGGTTAACGAAATCCGTCGCGGAACGGTTAACGCGGCTCGCGCGGCCCGACGTGCTGCATGGCCTCGACCAGCCGCGCCACGTCGGCGTCGTCGATCAGGGCACCGGAATGCTTGGCCGTGACCGTGCCCATGGCGTTGACCGCGAAGGTCTCGGGCGCGCCCGTGATGCCCAGATCCAGCCCCGCCTGCCCGTCCGCATCGACCAGCACGAAGGCGAACGGATCGCCCAGCTCGGTCAGGAAGGCGCGCGTGTCTTCCGGCCGGTCCTTGTAGGCGACGCCGATCACGGTGACGCCCTGTTCCTTCAGCGCCAGCAGCTTCGGATGCTCGACACGGCACGGCGCGCACCAGCTGGCGAAGACGTTGATCAGCATCGGGCGCCCGCGCCCGGCGGTCTTCAGGTCCAGCACGGCGCCCGTGCCGTCCGCCGCCAGCATGGGGAGCACCGTCTCGGGCACCGGCCGGCCGACGAGGGCGGCGGGCTTCACGTCCGGATCGCGCTTCAGCGACCAGCCGATGAACAGGGCCGCCAGCAGAGCCAGCACCACGAGGGGCGCGAACGCCAGCCAGCGACTCATTCGCCGTCCTCCAGTTCTTTCAGCCGGGCGCGCACTTGCCGCGCGGCCACGAGCGCCCGTCCGGCGACCACGACCAGCACGACCGCGCTGATCCCCCAGGCGGCTGCGACGTATTCGACGTAGCTGCGGGCGACTTCCGGCATCATGCCTCCATCGCCCGGCGGGCGCGCAGGGTCCGCAGGCGACGGCCCATCACCTCGGTGCGGACGCCCGTGATCCACACGGCGGCGAACAGCACGGCGTAGGCGGCCATCATGGTCAGCAAGGGCGTGAGATAGGCCGCCGTCATCGACGGCCCGTCGGCGCGCAGCAGGCTGGCGGGCTGGTGCAGGGTGTTCCACCAGTCGACCGAGAACTTCACGATCGGCAGATTGATCAGGCCGACCAGCCCCAGCACCGCGGCGGCGCGCGCGGCCTTGCTCTCGTCCTCGATCGCGGCCCTCAGCGCCAGCCAGGCCAGATAGAACAGGAACAGCACCAGCACCGACACCAGCCGCGCGTCGCCCCAGGTCCACCAGACGCCCCACATCGGCTTGCCCCAGATCGCGCCGGTGATCAGCGCCAGACCGGTCAGGGCGGCGCCCGGCACGGCGGCGGCGCGCGCCGCGGCGTCCGCCAGAGGATGACGCCACACCAGCGAGAACAGGCAGCTGACGCCCAGCGCGGCATAGGCCATGAGTCCCATGGAGGCGGCCGGCACGTGCACGAACATGATCCGCACGCTGTCGCCCTGCTGGTAGTCGGGCGGCGCCGTCAGGGAGAGCCAGCTCCCCGCGGCCAGCAGCAGGCCGGCCGCGATCCACAGCGGCCCGACCAGCGGCGCCGAGAAGCGCATGAAGCGCTCGGGATTGGCCAGACCGAACATGGCGCGCGCTCTACCCCTCACCGCCGCGCGGAACAAGCGACGCGCCGTCGCGGCGGCCGCTCACCCCTGCGCGTTCCGGATCGCCGCCCCGCCCGCGAAGGGCGTCAGCGCGCACGCGAACAGGGCATAGGCGGCCAGCAGGGCCAGCGCCGGACCGGGGCTCGTTCCCTCCTGCGCGGCCGTCACGGTCCCGGCGCCGAAGATCACCGGCGGGGCGTACAGCGGCAGGGCGATCACCGCGACCAGCAGACCCCCGCGCTTCGATCCCAGCGACAGGGCCGCCGCCAACGCGCCCACCGCCGCGAAGGCAAGCCCCGCCAGCGCCGCCGCGCCGGCCGTCAGCGGCGCCAGCGCCGGATCCAGTCCCAGCGACAGGGCCGCGACCGGCGCAGCCAGCGACAGGGGCAGACCCACCGCCGTCCACTGCGCCGCCGTCTTGACCGCGAAGACCGCCTCCAGCGTCGGCGGCCCCAGCGCCAGGAGGTCCAGCGCCCCGTCCTCGTGATCCCGCTCGAACAGCCGCTCGAGGGAAAGGAGCGACGCCAGCGCCAGCACGATCCACGTCGTCCCCGCCGCCACGGGGACCAGCCGCACCGGCTCCGACCCGATCGCAAGCGGCAATGCCGCGGTCACCGCCAGGGCGAAGCCGCAGGCCAGCAGGGGTCCGCCGCCCCCGGCCCAAAGCAGCGACACCTCGCGCCGATAAAGCAGCAGGAGCGCGCTCATGCCGCCGCCCCCACGACGATGTCCCGCGCCGCGACGGGGAGCGGGTCGTGCACCGCCGCCAGGATCAGGCCGCCGCCGTTCAGGTGCTCGGCCATGATCTCCGCCGCCTGCGCCCGACGCCGCGCGTCCAGCGGGGCCAGCGGCTCGTCCAGCAGCCACAGGGGGCGGTTCGCCGCCACCAGCGACGCCAGCGCCAGCCGGCGCCTCTGTCCCGCGGACAGCACCCGCACTTCCAGATCGAGCAGGGGCACAAGATCCAGCCGCTTCGCCGCCGCCGTCACCGCTTCGGCCGAGGCGCCGAACCAGCGCGCCTGAAACGTCAGCTCCGCACGCGCCGTGCGGCCGGGGCGAAAGCCCTCTTGGTGCGCCAGCATCTGGACGCCGCCCGACCGCGCCGTGCCCGCGTCCAGCGGGCCGCCCGCGCCGTCGAACCGCACCTCGCCCGCGTCGGGCCGAAGCAGCCCCGCCACAGCCCGCAGCAGCGACGTCTTCCCCGCCCCGTTGGCCCCGGTCAGCTGCGCCGCCTCGCCTGCCTTCACCGCGAACGAGAGCCCCGCGAACAGCCGCCGTTCGCCGCGTGAGATCGACAGGTCGGACACGTGCAAAGCCGCGATCATCTGCGACCCGTTCTCAATGTCCACGACGGCGTCGCGGACTCATGGACGGGCGCGCCCGCGCGGATTATGACCGCCCCAGCCGCAGCAGGCCCTGAGCGCGCGCGGCGGGGACCTGTGCGCCCCGTCGATATGCGCGGGAGGGTGCGACCGGATGTTCGGGCGGCGAGGACCAGAGGAAGCACTCCCATGCCGTCATTGGACAGCCTGAAAACCCGCCGGGACCTGACCGTCGGGCGCAAGAAATACGCCTATTACAGCCTTCCCGCCGCCGAGGAAGCCGGTCTGACCGGCATCTCGCGCCTGCCGCGCTCCATGAAGGTGCTGCTGGAGAACCTGCTGCGCAACGAGGACGGCGTCTCGGTCACCGAGGCCGATCTGAAGGCCGTGGCCGCCTGGATCGAGAACAAGGGCGCCGTCGAGCACGAGATCGCCTTCCGCCCCGCACGCGTCCTGATGCAGGACTTCACCGGCGTTCCCGCCGTGGTCGACCTGGCCGCCATGCGCGACGCCATGACCGGCCTGGGCGCCGATCCGTCGAAGATCAATCCGCTGAACCCCGTCGACCTGGTCATCGACCACTCCGTCATGGTCGACCACTTCGGCACGCCCGGCGCCTTCGAGGCCAACGTCGAGCGCGAGTACGAGCGCAACATCGAGCGGTACAAGTTCCTGCGTTGGGGCTCGTCGGCCTTCAACAACTTCCGCGTCGTGCCGCCCGGCACCGGCATCTGCCACCAGGTGAACCTGGAGAACCTGGCCCAGACCGTCTGGACCGACGCCGAGGGCAAGGCGACGGTCGCCTATCCCGACACCGTGGTCGGCACCGACAGCCACACGACCATGATCAACGGCCTGGCCGTGCTGGGCTGGGGCGTCGGCGGCATCGAGGCCGAGGCCGCCATGCTGGGCCAGCCGATCCCGATGCTGATCCCGGAAGTCGTGGGCTTCAAGCTGACCGGCCGCCTGCCGGAAGGCGCCACCGCCACCGATCTGGTGCTGACCGTCACCCAGATGCTGCGCAAGAAGGGCGTGGTCGGCAAGTTCGTGGAATTCTTCGGCGACGCCCTGGCCGGCATGACGCTGGAAGACCAGGCCACCATCGCCAACATGGCCCCGGAATACGGCGCCACCTGCGGCTTCTTCCCGACCTCGCAGGCGACGATCGACTATCTGACCGCCACGGGCCGGGACAAGGCGCGCGTGGCTCTGGTCGAAGCCTATGCCAGGGCGCAGGGGCTGTGGATCGAGCCGGGCTCGGAAGAGCCGGTCTTCAGCGACGTGCTGGAACTGGACCTCGCCACCGTCGTGCCGTCGCTGGCCGGGCCCAAGCGTCCGCAGGACAAGGTCGAGCTGACCCAGGCCGCGGCCGAGTTCGAAGGCCATCTGACCGGCACCTTCAACCGCCCCGCCGACGCCGCCCGCGCCGCCGTGGACGGTGCGAAGTTCACCGTCGGCGACGGCGACGTGGTGATCGCCGCCATCACCAGCTGCACCAACACCTCCAACCCCTCCGTCCTGATCGCCGCCGGCCTGGTCGCGCGCAAGGCCAATGCGCTGGGCCTGAAGCCCAAGCCGTGGGTCAAGACCTCGCTCGCCCCGGGCTCGCAGGTCGTGACCGACTATCTGACCGACGCCGGCCTGACCAAGGATCTGGACGCGCTGGGCTTCAACCTGGTCGGCTACGGCTGCACCACCTGCATCGGCAACTCCGGCCCTCTGGACCCGGCCATCTCCAAGGCGATCAACGAGAACGGCCTGGTCGCCACCTCGGTGCTGTCGGGCAACCGCAATTTCGAGGGCCGCGTGAACCCGGACGTGCAGGCCAACTACCTGGCCTCGCCGCCGCTGGTGGTCGCCTACGCGCTCGCCGGCTCGATGCGCATCGACCTGGCCACCCAGCCGCTCGGCCAGGACAAGAAGGGCAAGGACGTCTTCCTGAAGGACGTCTGGCCGACGTCGCAGGAGATCGCCGACATCCAGAAGAAGTCGGTCACCCCGGCCATGTTCGCCAAGCGCTACAAGGACGTCTTCAAGGGCGACAGGCACTGGCAGGCCATCTCGGTCGAGGGCGGCCAGACCTATCAGTGGGACGCGGGGTCCACCTACGTGCAGAACCCGCCGTATTTTGAGGGCATGTCGATGGAGGCCGCGCCGGTGAAGGACGTGGTCGAGGCCCGCATCCTGGGCATCTTCGGCGACAGCATCACCACCGACCACATCAGCCCCGCGGGCTCGATCAAGGCGTCGTCGCCGGCCGGCAAGTACCTCGTCGACCACGGCGTGGAGCCGCTGGACTTCAACAGCTACGGCGCGCGCCGCGGCAACCATGAAGTCATGATGCGCGGCACCTTCGCCAACATCCGCATCCGCAACCGGATCACGCCCGAGATCGAGGGCGGCGTGACGAAGCACTTCCCGTCCGGCGAGGTCATGTCGATCTACGACGCGGCCATGCGCTACCAGGCCGAGGGGCGGCCGCTGGTCGTCTTCGCCGGCAAGGAATACGGCACCGGCTCGTCGCGCGACTGGGCGGCAAAGGGCACGCGCCTGCTGGGCGTCCGCGCCGTCATCGCCGAAAGCTATGAGCGCATCCACCGCTCCAACCTGATCGGCATGGGCGTCGTCCCGCTGCAGTTCAAACAGGAGGGCTGGACCCGCCTGGGCCTGACGGGCGAGGAGATCGTCACGATCCGCGGCCTGTCCGACGCCAACGTCGGCAAGCTGAAGCCGCGTCAGGACCTGTGGGTCGAGCTGTTCCGCGCCTCGGACGGCAAGATGGCCCGCTTCCCGGTCCGCTGCCGCATCGACAACCAGACCGAGCTCGACTACTTCCGCGCCGGCGGCGTCATGCCCTACGTGCTGCGCAATCTCGCGGCGGGCTGAGACCTCGAACAGACTGGGATTGGCCGGGGTGCGCCCCGGCCTTTTTCATCTCTCGCGCGGCCAAGGCGAGTTTCCGGCGGCCGATCCCGCCCGATTGCGTCAGCCCGCGCCGGATTTCCCAATCCGATCAACGTCCGCCCGGAATCTTCGGCCTTTTCGCCGCGACCGGTCCGATCCCGTGCCAACCTCGGGGCGGTTCCGTCGCGGGGGACGGGCGCAAGGCCTTGCGAGCTTGTCGCGGCGGGAGCGGTTCGAGCGGGGGGCTCGTCCGGGGCGTCTCATCGTCACGGACGGCCGGCACCGGGTCCGCCGCAGGACGAGGGGCGTCTCGCCGGCCCGGGGGGCAACGGGGCGTCGGGCGTCGCGCGGCCCCGCCTTCGGGCGGGTCAACGGACGCGGCGGTCATGCCGGTTCCCGGGAAGGACCGGGTCCGAAGCGGGTGGGCAGGAAGTCCGCCCCGCTCCTCCTGACCCGAAGAAACCGCTACTGCTGGATCATGGACACCCTTTCTGAACGCTGGGCCAGGCTCGAACCGCACGTCTCATGGCACGGACCGGACGACGACCGGCCCCGCCCGATCGCCCTGCTGTTCCACGGCTGCGGCGGCGTGCGCGCGCATCTGCCGCGCTACGCCGACGCCGCGGCCCGCGCCGGCTGGCGGGCGGCGATCGTGGATTCCTACGCGCCGCGCGGCTGGTCGCGAGAATGGGCCATGGCCACGGTCTGCACGGGGCTGATGTTCCGCGGCTGGGAGCGCGGCGGCGACGTCCTGGCGGCGGTGCATGGCGCCTCGCGGCGTCCGGACGTCGACGCCTCGGCCCTCTGCCTTGCGGGCTGGAGCCACGGCGGCTGGGGCATCATGGAGGCGATGAGCGCCGATCCGGCTCGCCCCGGGGCGCTGGGCGTGAAGGACGCGGCGACCTGCGACCTGTCCGGAGTGCGGGCCACCTTCCTGGCCTATCCCTACGTCGGGGTCGCGGCGCTGAACCGCATGAGGCCCTGGCGGCACTGTCCGCGCACCCTCGCCCTCGTCGCCCGGCGCGACCACCTGACCACCGTGCGCAATGCCGAGCGGGTGCACGACATGATCCGCGACTGCGGCGCCGACGTCGAGACCTGGATCGCCGAAGGCACGCACAGCTTCGACGAGCCCATGAACGCCCCGCCCATGCGCTACGACGACGCGCTCACCACGCAGGCGCTGGACCGCTTCCGCCGGCTGCTGGAAGACGTGGCGGTCGCGCCCTAGGCCTCGACCCGGACCTCGCCGCGCACGGAGTTGGCCAGATAGCAGCTCTCGTGCGCCCGGTGGTGGAGCTCCGCAAGAACCTCGGCCGAAGGCCCGTCGCCGATCCAGTCGATCCGTGGCCGCAGCACGATCTCGGTCATCGACACCTTGCCGCGCTCGTCCTTCGCCAGCGTGCCCGAGGCGGCGTCCGAATACCGGTCGACCACCAGCCCGGCCCTCGCCGCATAGGCGAGAAAGAACAGCATGTGGCAGCTGGAAACGGCCGCCACCAGCGCCTCCTCCGGATCGACCGCCGCCGGATCGCTCATCGGCTCCGGCACGCTGGACGGCGCCGAGGAGCCGCGCACCACGGCGCCGCCGTCGAAGCGCCAGTCGTGGGCGCGCGAATAGCGGTTGTCGGAAAAAGGCTGGTCGCCCCGGCTCCACTCAACCGTGGCCGTATGTTCGCTCATCGTCGTCTCTCCGGTTCAGGACGGTGAAGGTGATCGGGGTGCGCACCGAAAAGCCCACGGCCTGATGCAGGGCCAGCGCCTCCGGCTTGTGCGCATAGGCGTGCAGGAAGGGCGTCTCGCCCCGCGCGAGGATCCGCCCGGTCACGATCCGCATCAGTGCGCCGGCCAGGCCGCGCCCGCGGAAGGCCGGATGGGCGCAGACGCCCGACACCTCGGTGAACCCGTCCGGCTTCATCCTCTCGCCCGCCATGGCCGCGAGCCGACCGTCGATCCGCACGCCGACGAAGTCGCCCAGCCGGTGCGTCTTCGAGAAAAACGGACCGGGCTCCGTCAGCGTGGCCAGGGCCAGCATCTCCGGGGCGTCCTCGTCGCCCAGATCGATCCAGTCGGGCTCGCGGCCACGCGCCGGCCGAAGCGCCTCCAGCGTCATCTGAACGCAGGCCGCCGCGGTCACCACCCGCGCCTTCGCCGGCAGGGCGACCGGCCCGGCCTCGACCAGCCCCACCACGCCGCCCTCGGGGATCAGGCCCGCGATCGCTTCGGCCGCCGCCTCGCCGGCGTCGGCGCCTGCGGCGAAAAGGGCGTAGTCGGGGTCGAAGCGCAGCGCGCGCTCGCCGCCGACGGCCAGACGGGCCTGCCGCGTCGTCAGGGAACTCCAGATCGGCCGGTCGAGGGGATGCGGCATGGCCCGCATATAGCCACGCTTGGCGCCGGCGTCAGCGGCGCCGCGGAACGCGACGTCCGAAGGCCGCCGTCAGCCCTTCCAGAAGCCGACGACGTCCTTGACCTCGGCCACCGTGGCGTCGGCCACGGCCGCCGCGCGGTCGGCCCCGTCCTTCAGCACGCGGTCGATCTCGGCGGGGTCGGCCATCAGGCGGCGCATCTCGGCGGTCACGGGCGCGAGACTTTCGACCGCGAGATCGGCCAGCTTCGGCTTGAAGGCGCCGAAGCCCTGCCCCGCGAACTCCGCGGTCACGTCGTCGCGCGAGCGGTCGGAGAGCGCCGCATAGATCGTCAGCAGATTCCGCACCTCGGGCCGGGCGTCCAGGCTCTCGCCCGGTTCCGGCATGACGCCCATGTCCGTCTTGGACTTGCGGATCTTGCCGGCGATGACGTCGGCGTCGTCGGTCAGGTTGATCCGGCTGGCGTCGGACGGATCCGATTTCGACATCTTGGCCGTGCCGTCGCGCAGGCTCATCACGCGGGGCGCCGGACCCTGCGTCAGCGGCTCGGGCAGGGGGAAGAAGCCCGGGACCCCGAAGTCTCCGTTGAACTTGGCGGCGATGTCGCGGGTCAGCTCCAGATGCTGCTTCTGGTCTTCGCCGGTCGGCACCTCGGTGGCCTTGTACAGCAGGATGTCCGCCGCCTGCAGCACCGGATAGGTGTAGAGGCCGACCGACGACCGCTCCTTGTGCTTGCCGGACTTCTCCTTGAACTGGGTCATCCGGTCCAGCCAGCCCAGGCGGGCGACGCAGTTGAAGATCCACGCCAGCTCCGAGTGGGCACGCACCGCCGACTGGGGGAAGATCACCGACTTCGCGGGATCCAGTCCCGAGGCCAGATAGGCCGCCGCGATCTCGCGCGTCTGGGCCGCCAGCAGGTTCGGATCCTGCCACACGGTGATGGCGTGGAGGTCGGCGACGAACAGGAAACAGGGCGCGCCCTGGTCCTGCAGCTGGGTGAAGCGTTTCAGGGCCCCCAGATAGTTGCCCAGGTGCAGGGCGCCGGACGCCTGTATCCCGGACAGGATGCGGCGCGGGCCGGAATAGGCGGGGGCGGACGGTGACGCGGTCTCGGACATGGCTGCGGCTTTGCCTCAGCCCCGCCCCGCCCGCAAGCTCATCGGCCGCGACGGATCAGCTTGCGGACCTCGGCCGGCGTCACCGCCCGGGTGGCGAAGGCCAGCGCCACATACGCCAGCCCGCCCGCGGCGGTGGTCAGGATCAGGGCGATCTCCTTGCCGCCATGACCGTGCGTCAGGCCGCCGAACGTGGCGTCGACGAAGGCCTCGACCGCCGGCCGACCCAGCTGCGCCGCCCACACCGCGCCGGCCAGTCCGACGGCCGCCAGCGCGATCCGCGCCACCCGACCGACCACCGCCGGCCCCGGCCGCCAGTGCCCGGTCCGCCACAGGGTGAAGCCCAGCAGCAGGGCGTTGGCCCAGGCCGCGCCCGACACCGCGGCGGCGATGCCCGGCACCCCCATGCCGCCGTAGAACAGGGCGAAGGCCAGCGCGGCGTTCACCGCCACCGACACGAGGGCGAAGGTCATCGGCGTGCGGGTGTCGCCTCGCGCGAAGAAGCCCGGCGACAGGATGCGGATCAGCACGAACGCCGGCACGCCCCAGCCGAACTGGAACAGGGCGGCCGCGGTCGCGCGGGCGTCCAGCTGCAGGAACTCGCCCCGCGTGAACAGGCCGTCGATCAGGAAATAAGGCATGGCCATCAGGGCGGCGGCCGCCGGCAGGGTCAGGGCCATCGACAGGATCACCGCTTCATCCATGGCCGCCTGCTCCTGGGCGTGGTCCTTCGTCGCCACCGCGGCCGAAAGGCGCGGCAGCAGGGCGATGCCGATGGCCACCCCGACCAGCCCCAGCGGCAGCTGGTACAGCCGGTCCGCCGTGGCCAGCCAGGTTCGCCCGCCGTCCACGAAGCTGGCCAGATTGCCGGAGATGAAGACGTTGATCTGGGTCGCCGAATTGCCGACGGCTGCGGGAATGGCGGTGATGATGATGGCCTTCACCGGCGGCGTCAGGCGCGGCAGGGCCAGCCGCACGTCGGCGCCCGCCCTCCGTGCGCCCCACCAGCACAGGCCCGCCTGGCTGACGCCCGCGACCAGCACGGCCCAGCTGGCGGCGTAGGCCGCGCCGATCTGTCCGCCCTGCGCAGGGATGACGGCGACCAGCATGATGAGGTTCAGCAGGATGGGATAGGCGCCCGAGACGATGAACCGGCCCCGGGCGTTCAGCACGCCGCTCAGCAAGGCCGCGATGGCCATGCAGGGGAGATAGGGCATGGTGATCTGGGTCAGGACGATCGCAAGCTTGAAGCGCGCCGGATCGTCGAGGAAGCCGACGTTGATGACCGTCATGATCCACGGCATGGCCAACTGGGCGGCCACGGTCAGAAGCACGGTGGCGAAGGCCACGGCGGCCAGCGCCTGGGTCGCCACACGGTCGGCCTCGGCCTCGCCCTCGGTCTTCAGCGTCTTCGTATAGGCGGGAACGAAGGCCGCGGCGAAGGCGCCCTCGGCGAAGATGCGCCGGAACAGGTTGGGGAAGCTCAGGGCCGTGTTGTAGGCGTCGCCGGCGGGCCCGGCGGCGGCCCCCAGGGCGGCGGTGATCACCACGTCGCGCGCAAACCCGACCAGCCGACTGACCAGCGTCAGGCCCGAGAAGATGGCCGAGGAGCGCAGCATGCCCCCGCCCTTCCTCGGCGGCTGCGGATCCGGCGTGGTGGGGGCCTCGGCGGCGGTGGGGCCGGACGGGGGTACGGGCGTGATGGTCAAGGTCCGGGCGTCCCGTCGGAGAGGTTCCCTCCCCGCTTATCCCGCTTTGCCCCGCCGCGAAACGGTCGCGCGCGACAGGTCCGACACGTCGCGGGTCGACGCCCGCACGGGGGTGATCCGCCGACCGTCGGCGACGGGGGCAGGCGCGGCCTCCAGGACCGTGGTCAGCGCGTCGCGCAGGGCGTCCAGCCGCTTTCCGGGCTTCGGCTTCGCGCCGTCGCGGTCGGTCAGGTAAAAGGCGTCGACCGCCCGCTCGCCGAAGCCGGCGACGTGGGCCGAGCGCACCTGCCAGCCTCCGTCGGCCAGGGCGCCGGCCAGCGCGGCCAGAAGCCCCGGGCGGTCAGGGCCCGAGACCTCGACCACCGCCGCGTCGTCCACCGTCTCGAGGTCGATCATCACCACCGGCCGCACCTCGAAGGTCGCCCGACGCGCGCTGGGCGCGGCGGCGGGCGGGACGGCCTGGCGCGCCGGCTTCGTGCCCGCCGCGCCGGTCAGCCGCTCCAGCAGGCGCGAAAGGCGGCGCGGTTCGTCCTGGCCGTAGGGCCGGGCCGCGCCGTCCTGCACCTCGAAGACGTCCAGCGTCAGACCGTCCCCGACCGATCCGATCCGGGCGCCCACGACGTCCGCGCCTTCCGCCGCCAGCACGGCGGCCAGATCGGCGAACAGGCGCGGCCGGTCGGGAGCCGCCACGGCCACCCGTGTGGTCGCGCGGCCGCCATGCCGGTCGCCCTCCCAATCCACGACTGCGTCGGCCGCCGCCCCCTCGGCCTGCGCACGCTCCAGCAGGGCCTCGAACCCCTCGGTCGGATCCAGCTCGTCGGCGTCCTCGCCGCGGAACAGGGCGTCGACCCGCAGGAAGAGGTCGCGCATCAGCCCGCCCTTCCAGCTGTTGAAGACGCCCGGACCCACCGCCCGCACGTCGGCTGCCGTCAGCACAAGCAGCATGCGCAGCCGCTCCGGGTCGCCCACCCGCTCGGCGAAGGCGCGCACCGTGGCGGGGTCCGACACGTCCCGCTTCTGGGCCACGTCCGACAGGGCCAGGTGGTTGGCCACCAGCCAGCAGACCAGCTCGATCCGGCGCGCGTCCACGCCCAGCCTCTGACATGCGCGCCTCGCGGCGATGGCGCCGTCTTCCAGCTGCCCCCGGTCCCCGCCCTTGCCGACGTCGTGCAGCAGCATGCCAAGCATAAGGGCCTCGGGATCGGCGATGCGGTGCACGATCTCGCTGGCCAGCGGATGGTCGTCCTTCAGCTTGCCCCGCTGGATGTCGTTGATGATGCCGACCGCCTGGAGGGTGTGCTCGTCGACCGTGTAGGCGTGGTACATGTTGAACTGCGTCTGTCCGACGATCCGCCCCCATTCGGGGAGGAACCGGCCCAGCAGGCCCACCGCGTTCATCACGCTCAGCACCCGATACGGCCTCTGCCCCCGCGCCAGCACATCGAGGAAGGCGCGCGCCGCCTCCGGATTTCGACGCAGCTGCGGCGTCACGAGGTGCAGCGATCGGGAGACCGCTGCGAAGGCGTCGGGATGCAGGTCCAGATCCTCGGCGTCCATGACGCGGAACAGGTCCAGCAGCTTCACCGGATCGGCCGCGAACACCTCGGCCCCCGTCACCGACAGGCGCCCGCCGACGGTCAGAAAGCCCTCCGTCGCCAGTTTCTTCGGCCGGGGCGCGAACAGGCGGGACAGGGTCATGGTCGCCTTCTGACCTCGCGCCTCCAGCTGGGCGGAAAAGGCGCGGGTCAGGGCCCCGACGTCGCCGGCGACGATGAAGTAGCGGCGCATGAACCGCTCCACCGCCGGCTCGTCGCCGCGGCCGCGCCAGCCCATCCGCCGCGCCACCTCCGGCTGCAGATCGAAGGTCAGAGATTCCACCGCCCGCCCCGCCGTCAGGTGCATGTGGTGCCGGACGCGCCACAGGAAGTCGAAGGCCTCTGCGAAAAGGCGCCGCTCCCGCGACGTCAGTATGTCCGCCAGGGTCGCCTCGCCGTCCGGACTCTCGGGCGACAGGCCGCGTGCGATCCAGAACAGGACGTTGAGGTCGCGCAGCCCGCCCTTGCCGTCCTTGACGTTCGGCTCGACGCGGTTCCGCACTGCGCCCGCCTTTTCATGACGCGCGTCCCGTTCCGCCAGCTTGGCGGCGATGAAGGGGCGAGGGTCCGCCTTGCGCACCTGGACGCGGAACCTCCCGATCATCTCCTCGGCCAGGGCCGCGTCGCCTGCCAGCGGGCGCGCCTCCAGCAAGGCCGTGCGCACGGTCATGTCCGACTTCGCCAGCTTCAGGCATTCATCCACCGACCGCGCGGCGGACCCCACCTTCAGCCCCAGGTCCCACAGGACGTAGAGGACGAACTCGGTCACCTGCTCGGCGCGCGGCGTGGTCTTCCACGGACGCAGGAACAGCAGGTCCAGGTCGGAAAACGGGGCCAGCACGCCCCGGCCGTAGCCGCCGACCGCCAACAGGGACAGTCGCTCCGCCTGCGTCGGGTTCGCGGCGGGAAACAGTCCGTCGGCCGCGAAATGCCAGAGCGCGCTCAGGGCTTCGTCCGCCGCCTGGGCGTACAGGCGCGCGACCTCGACGCCGTCGCCGCCGGCCTCCAGCCGACGCGTCGCGCGGTCCCTGCCGGCGGCCAGAAGCTCGCCCACCAGCGGCGCGACGACGACCCTCGGATCCGCGGCCCGCGCGGCGGCCGCCCAAGCGTCGGCCACGGCGGCGGCGGTGGTCGGCGTGGCGCGGCGGCGGTCGCTCATGGCCCCGATATAGACCGCCCGCTGGCGCGCCGCACCAGACGCTGGCAGGGTCGCGTCATGCGCCGCATACGCCGCCTCGTCCTGACGCCCCTCGCCGCGCTGCTGATCGGCTCGGCCTGCGCCCCGGCGGCCCCGTCATGGCCGGTCGACGCCCCCTCGATCGCCGACGCCGAAGACGTCCCGGCCATGCTGGCCGAGCTCAACCAGGCGCGCCGCGACCCGCGCGCCTACGCTCGCCGCGCGCGGGAATTCCGCGCGCTGTTCAGGGGCGACCGCTTCCAGCGGCCCGGGGAGATCGCCGTGGTGACGCAGGAGGGCGTGGCGGCCGTGGACGAAGCGATCCGCTTCCTCGAGACCCAGCCGCCCCTGCCGCCCCTGACCCGGTCGCCGCTGCTGGATCGGGCGGCCGCGGATCATGCGCGCGATCAAGGCCGGACGGGTCAGGTCGGCCACGTGGGGTCCGACGGTTCCAGTCCGCACCAGCGCATGCGCAGGCACGGCGCGTGGCGCGCGACGGCCGAGACCATCGCCTACGGCCCGACGCCGGAACACGCAGTGATGCAGCTGATCGTCGACGACGGCGTCCCCGACCGCGGCCATCGGGCGATCATCTTCAGCCCTGACTATCAGATGGTCGGCGCCGCCTGCGGCCCGCACCCGCGCTGGCGGACCATCTGCGTCGTGACCTTCGCCACGCCGATGGGACCGCCCGCGGGCTAGGTCTTCAGCGCCTTCAGTCGGTAGAGCGCCTCCAGCGCCTCACGCGGCGACAGATCGTCCGGCTCGACCTCGTCCAGCGCCCGCTCCAGCGGCGTGGGGCCGACAGCGGTCGCAGGGCTCTCGGCCACGGCGGCGAACAGCGGCAGCTCGGCGAGCCGGCCCGCCGACCGGCCCCGCCCTTCCAGCGTCTCCAGCACCGCCTGCGCCCGCGCCACCACCTGGGGCGGCACGCCGGCCAGTCGCGCCACCTGCACGCCGTATGACCGGTCCGCGGCGCCGGCCGCCGCCTCGTGCAGGAAGACCAGCTCGCCCTCCCACTCGCGAACGCGCATCGACAGGTTGGCGAGGCCGCTCAGCCGGTCCTCCAGCGCCGCCAGCTCATGATAGTGCGTGGCGAACAGGGTGCGGCTGCGGGCCCGATCGTGCAGGGCCTCGGTCACCGCCCAAGCGATGGCGAGACCGTCGTAGGTCGCCGTGCCCCGCCCGATCTCGTCCAGAACCACGAAGCTGCGCTCGCCCGCCTGGCTGAGGATGGCCGCCGTCTCGACCATCTCGGTCATGAAGGTGGACCGGCCCCGCGCCAGATCGTCGCCCGAACCCACGCGGCTGAACAGCCGGTCGACCACGCCCAGTCGCATGGAACGGGCGGGCACGAACGCCCCCGCCTGCGCCAGGATCACCAGCAGGGCGTTCTGGCGCAGGAAGGTGGACTTGCCCGCCATATTCGGCCCGGTGACCAGCGCCAGCCGCGGCCCGGCCGCCGCGTCGCCGTCCAGCAGGCAGTCGTTGGGCGTGTAGGGGTCGCCCGCGCGCCGCACGGCCGCCTCCACGACCGGGTGGCGCCCCGCCTCCACGCAGAAGCAGGTCGAGGCGTCGACGACCGGCCGAACGGCCCCCGTCTCCTCGGCCCACTCCGCCAGGGCGCAGGCGGCGTCCAATGCGGCCAAGGCCTCTGCGACGGCCTGCAACGCGGCGGCATTGGCAGCGCAGGCGGCCCGCCAGCCCTCGAACGTCTCGACCTCGATGGCCAGCGCTCTGTGCCCGGCCTGGGCGATGCGGGCGTCCAGATCGGACAGCTCCACCGTCGTGAAGCGGACCTGATTGGCCAGGGTCTGACGGTGGATGAAGGGGCTGTCCGGTCCGCGGCGCAGCAGCGGCTCGGCCTTCTGCGCCGTGGTCTCCAGGAAATAGCCCAGCACGGCGTTGTGCCGGACCTTGAACGGAACGCCGGCCTCGGCCGAGGCGCGGGCCTCCAGATCGGCGATGACCCGCCGGGCGTCGTCGCGCAGGGTCCGCGCCTGATCCAGCTCCGGCCGGAAGCCGGGGTTCACCAGCCCGCCGTCGCGCGCCAGATGCGGCGGCTCCGGCGACAGGCCCGCGTCCAGCTCGGCCAGCAGGGCGCTCAGCTCCGCCGGGAAGGCGAGGTCGGCCAGAATTGTCTCGATGTCGCGCGGCTGCGGCCGCAAGCCGTCGCCGCCGGTCAGGAAACAGGCCGACAGGCTCTCGGCGCAGTGCAGTCCGCTGCGGATCGCCGCCAGATCGCGCGGCCCGCCGCGTCCCAGCGTCAGCCGCGACAGCGCGCGCGCGACGTCCGCCGAGCCCTTCATCCCGTCGCGCAGGGTGCGCCGCAGGCCGCGCCGCTCCAGCAGCCAGTCCACCGCGTCAAGCCGGTGATTGATCTCCAGAGGATCCGACAGCGGCCGCGCGATGCGGTCAGCCAGCGCCCGCGCCCCGCCCGGCGTCACGGTGCGGTCCAGACAGCCCAGCAGAGACCCCTCGCGATCGCCCGACTGCGTTCGGTCGATCTCGAGACTGCGGCGCGTGGCGGCGTCGATGGCCAGCCGGCCGGTCTCGCCCAGCCGGCGGGGCGGCAGCAGCGCAGGCGCCTTTCCCGCCTGCGTCAGCTCGACGTAGGCCGCGATCAGCCCAAGCGCCGAAACCTCCGCCTCCTCGAAGGCGGCGAAGCCGTCCAGCGAAGCGACCCCGTACAGCCGCTCGACCCGGGCCCGCGCCGCCTCCGGCTCGGCCTGCGCCTGCGGGACGGCCTGCACCACGCCGCCGGACCCGTCGAGCGCGGCCTTCAGCGTCGGGTCCGAGAACAGCCGGTCCGGCGCCAGCACCTCGCTGGGCCGCACCGAGGCCAGCGCCGCGCCCAGATCGCCGGGCGCGCAGGCCATGACCTCCACCGCCCCGGCCGACAGCTCCACCGTCGCCACCGCGGCCCTCCCGCGCCGGATCGCGACGGCCGCCAGCCGGTTCGCCGCCCGCGCGTCCAGCAGACCGTCCTCGGTCAGCGTGCCCGCGGTCACGATGCGCACCACGCCGCGCTTCACCACCGCCTTGGACCCACGCTTCTTCGCTTCGGACGGGTCCTCCAGCTGGTCGCAGACGGCGACGCGGAAGCCCTGACGGATCAGGCGGGCCAGATAGCCCTCCATGGCGTGGGCGGGCACGCCCGCCATGGGGATGTCCTCGCCCAGGTGCTTGCCGCGTTTGGTCAGCGCCAGCCCCAGCGCCGCCGCCGCCCGCTCGGCGTCCTCGAAGAACAACTCGTAGAAGTCGCCCATGCGGAAGAACAGCAGGGCGTCGGGGTGCTGCGCCTTGGCCTCCAGAAACTGGGCCATGACGGGCGTCGAGCCCTCGGGGGCCGTGAAATGCTCTGGCGGGACTCGGGCGTTCATGCGTGGCCGAAGGGTGACGGATCGCGCCCGGGCGCTCAAGGGCGTGCGCTCCCGGCTTGCGCGCGCGACGGCATCGGTCCACAGCGAAGGCAGGCGGTTAAGGGAACGCGGTCAGACACCGCGGCTGTGCCCGCAACTGTAGGCGGCGAGGCCGTCGTTCGTTCCGGGTCTTCGGATCCGGCGCCACTGGGAAACCGGGAAGGCGAGAACGACCGCTTTTGACCCGCAAGCCAGGAGACCTGGCCGCCGACGTCGCTCGCCCGTCGTCCGGGACCAGACGAAGGCGCGGGGACAGGTTTGTCTCTTCGAAGCGACCCGATCCGTGCGCCGTCCGAACCGAGAGGTCCGGCGGATCGGTCGCTTTCATCCGTCGGGGTCGCGCATGCTCCGGCCGAGGAGACCGTCGCCATGAAGCGACTCCTTCTGACCACCGCGGCCGTCCTCGCCGCGCCCTCCGGCGTTCTCGCGCAGGAGACCACCCGCGTGGACGACGTCGTCGTCACCGCCACCCGCCTGACCGCCGTGGTTCAGGACTCGCCCGGCGCCCGCGTCATCGACGAGGAGACCATCCGCCTCCGCGGCGCCGTCTTCGCCCAGGACGTTCTGGCCGACGTGCCCGGCCTGTCGGTCTATCGCGCCGGTCCCGGCGGGGTGACGGCCGTGCGCATCCGCGGGGCCAGCCAGGACAAGACCCTGGTCCTCGTCGACGGCGTGCCCGTCGGCGATCCCTCTCAGCCCGCCGGCGGCTTCGACTTCTCCGGCTTCGACCTGGGGGTCGTCGATCGCCTCGAAGTGCTGAGCGGGCCGCAGTCGTCCCTGTGGGGCTCCGACGCCATCGGCGGCGTGATCGCCGTCGTCAGCCGCGAGGTGGACGGGCTCGAGGCCGACGTTGAGGCCGGATCCTTCGACACCGTGCGGGGTCGCCTGGCCGCGGGCGTCTCGACGGAGCGCCATGCCTTCGGCGCCTCCTGGTCGCGTTACGAGACCGACGGCATCTCCGCCGCCGCCTCCGGCACCGAGGCCGACGGGGTCGAGGCCGAGACGATCGCCCTGAACGGCCGCCTCGCCCTGACCGACCGGCTGTCGCTGGAGGCGCGGGCCCGCCAGTCGGACGTCTTCGCCGAGATCGACGCCTTCGGCCCGGTCGACAGCCCGGACACGACGGACACGCGCAATCGCTCGGGGTTCGTGCGCCTGACCGCGGTGGGGTTGCTCGGGCTGGACCACCGGCTGACGGCGGCCGGTTCGGACATCGAGCGCGTCACCGACAGCGCCTTCCCCTCGACCTATGAGGGGGAGCGTCGTCTGCTGCGCTGGCAGGCCGACGGCCGGGCGGGGGCCGACGTCGGCTACGCCTTCGGACTGGAGCGCGAGGAAACCGAGGCCTTCCTGAACGGCTACTCGGCGGAACTTGGCGTGGACTCGGCCTTCGGGACGCTGCGCTGGGGCGCGACCGACCGGCTGACGCTGACCCTCGGCCTGAGGCACGATTCAACCGACGATTTCGGCGGCGAGACCACGGGTCGGCTGTCGGCCGCGTACGACCTCGGCGGCGGCTTCACCGTGTCGGGCGCGTACGGCACCGGCTTCAAGGCACCCAGCGTCAGCCAGGCGGTGTGCGACTTTTGCTTCGTCCTGCCCGGGACCGTCGTTCCGGCGCTGGTCCCGGAGACGGCGCGGGGCGGCGAGGTGGCGCTGGGCTGGCGGTCCGCCGACGGCCGGTTCGACGGGCGGGTCACCGCCTATCGGCTGGAGGTCGAGGATCAGATCGACGGCTTCTTCGATCCCGGCACCTTCGAGTTCTACTATGTGAACATCGACGAGACGCGGACGGACGGCGTGGAGCTTGAAGGGCGCGCGGCGCTGGGCGGCGGCTTCTACCTCAGCCTGGCCTATGCCTGGACCGACGCCGAGGACGTCGGCGCCGGCGCCCCGGTCCTCCGCGTGCCCGAACATGCCGGCTCCGCGACCTTGGCGTGGACCGGCGGACGTCTGACGGCGGCCCTGACCGTGCGGGCGGAAGGCGACATGCCCGACTCCGGCGGCGAGCGCGAAGGCTTCGTCACGGCAAACCTGAACGCCACGTGGCGGCTCACCGAACGCGTCGAACTGACGGGTCGGATCGAGAATCTGGCGGACGAGACCTACGAGCAGCTGCTGGGCTACGGCGAGCCGGGCCGGTCCGGCTTCGTCGGAGTCAGGCTGCGCTGGTGATCCTGCGGGCGCCGGGGGCTTCGGCTCCCGGCGTCCTGCGGCCAAGGTCCAGCTCGGCCCAGTCGACGTTCGGGGCCGGCGCGTGGACGGCGGCGAGGATCGCCCGCATCTCGGCCGCGGAGGCGACTGAAACGACCAGTCTCGGCTCGCCAGGCAGCGACAGACCATAGGCGAGGGCGGCCTGCATGGGGTCGACGCGTGCCTCGGCCAGGCGGCGACGCGCGCGGGACAGGTCCAGTTCGCGGCCGTGCCAGGCCTCGGGCGTGGCCGCGCCGCCGAACAACGCGCCCCGCGCGAACACCGAGGAGACCTGCAACTCGACGCCGAGGCCGTTCAGGGCCTCCAGCTCGCCCGACCTGGATGCGCTCTGATCCAGCAGACTGCACGGCAGCCGCACGACGTCTGGCGACAGACGACGGGCCAGCAACGACGGGCCGTCGTCGACCTCGGCGACGAAGCCGACCTTTTTGAACAGGCCGCGGTCCTTCAGACCCTGAACCCGGTCCCAGAGGGCGCGACCCTCCGAACCGGCGAGATCGGCGGCGCTGGACACCAGAAGCACGCCCGCCCGCGGCAGACCCATCCGCTCCAGCGAGCGACGGGCGCGCGCCTCGACGCGGTCCAGCCCCTCGGTCGAGGCGACGGTCAGGACGGTGACCTCGAACGGCGAGGGGAAGGGCCAGGCGTGGCCCAGCAGCCGCTCCTGATCCCCGTCCGGACGGCTGACCACGGCGCGCACCCCGCCGTCGGCGGCGGTTTGCAACAGGGCCCGGAGATTCTCTTCCCGTGCGCCGGGCGCGGCCGGCGCGGCGCGCAGCGGCTCGGTCACCACGGCGAGAGCCAGGGCGGACGCGGGGCCGGGTCGGGTCGACGGGATCGTCACCGCCCGACACTGACGCGGAAAGCTTAAGGCCGGTTTTCCAACACCTTGACGGCCGATTAACCCTGCCGCCGGTCAGTCGGCGTCCGGCTGGCGATCGGGATGGGCCTCGGCGAACGCCGGCAGGGCGAGCGCCGCTTCCTCCACCGCCGACAGGCGCGGCCAGCGCGCCGGATCGACCTCGAAACGACGTGCGGAATACATCTGCGGGATCAGGTTCACGTCGGCGAAGGTCGGGGCCGTGCCGAAGCAGAAGCCGCCGCCATGGCGCTCCACGAGCCGCTCCAGAGCGTCGAAGCCGGCCGTGATCCAGCGGTCCGCCCAGGCGTTGATCTGCGCCTGATCGGCGCCGAAATCGCCACGGAGGGCGTTCAGGACCCGCAGATTGTTCAGCGGATGGACGTCGCACGCGATCAGGGCCGCCATGGCCCGGACCGCCGCGCGGTCGGCCGGGTCCTGCGGCAGCAGCGGAGGCTCCGGCCGCGTCTCCTCCAGCCACTCCAGGATGGCGGGGCTCTGGGTCAACATGCCCCCGTCGGCCTCCAGCGCCGGCACGAGGCCCTGGGGATTTCGCGCGAGGAAGGCCGGATCGCGCTGGGCTCCCGTCCGCAGATCGACGCCCTTCCGGTCGTAGGCGACGCCCTTCAGGTTCAGGGCGATGCGAACGCGGTAGGCGGCGCCCGAGCGCCAGTAACCGTGCAGGATCATCGGGGCCTCATGGTGAAGGTCAGGGGGGCCAGCCCCGCGATGGTCGCCTCGACCTTCTGGCCGGGCAGGATCGGGCCTACGCCCTCTGGCGTGCCGGTGAAGATCAGGTCGCCGGGCCGCACGTCCCAGAGGCTCCGCGCCTTGGCCAGCACTTCTTCGGGCGCCCACACCATGTCGCCGATCCGGCCGGATTGCCGCGTCTCGCCGTCGACCGAAAGAGTGATCGCCGCCCCGGGCGCAGGCGCCGGTCCCGCGGTGATCGCGCCGCAGGGCGCCGACATGTCGAAGCCCTTGGCCGCGTCCCACGGCCGCCCGGCCTTCTTGGCCGCCGCCTGGAGGTCCCGGCGCGTCAGGTCGCAGCCCACCGCCCAGCCGACGATCCCGTCCGGTCCGATCGCGCAGACCAGTTCAACCTCGTGATGCAGATCGTCGGTGGCGGTGGGATAGGTCGGATCGGCGTCGTCCGTCACCAACGCGTCGGCCGGCTTCGAGAAAAAGAACGGCTCGGCCCGCTCGGCGCCCATCTCGCGGGCGTGGGCGGCGTAGTTCTGGCCGACGCACAGGATGCGCCGAACCGGGAACCGCGCGTCCGTTCCGGCGATCGGCAGAGAGGGGATCGGGGCGGGAGGAAACAGCCAGTCGCTCATGGGCGCACACTAGCAGGCCGGACGCCCGCGACCATGCTGCAATGCGGAACTCACATGCCGTCATGGCGTTGACAGGCGGGGTTCCCTATCTAAACCGTCAAGCTTGAACAGCGGAGCGCATCACATGGCCACGACCAAGGCTCGGGAAGACGTCAAGAACGACCTGAAGACCCTCAAGGAGGACGTGAAGGTCGCCGGCCGCGAGGAGGCCGCCCGCCTGCGCGCCAAGGCTTCGGAGACCGAGGCCCGCATCCGCGCCAGGGCCGCGGAGGCCGACGCGGTCGTCCGCGCCAAGGCGGAACAGGCGCGGGTCCAGGCGCAAGCCTACTACGAGCAGGCCCGCGTGCGCGGCCGTGAGGTCTACGACGACGCCGCCGAACGCTTCGACGAAGCCCAGCGCTACGTCATCGAGCGCGTGCAGGAGCGCCCGGTCCAGTCGACCGCCATCGCGTTGGGCGTCGGCGTCCTGATCGGCATGCTGCTGGCCGGCCGCCGCCGCTGATGCTGGGACGGGGCCTGATCAAGAAGGCGGTCGCGGGCGCCGCGGCCGCCGCGGCGGCCTTCGTCGCCGTCGTCGCCCTCGGCGCGACGGTCTACTTCGCCCTGTGCCTGGTGGTGGTTCCCCTGGCCGCCGCCGCCATCACGCTTCTGCTCTTCGCCGTCGCCTCGGCGGTGATCGCGGCCGTTTTCCTGGGCGCGCCGGACGCTGAAGAGGACGAGTACGACGAGCCGGAAGGCCTGGGCGCCCGCGCCTTCGCCCTGTTCCGCCAGCGGCCCATCCTCGGCACCGTCGCCGCGCTGGCCGGAGGGTGGATATTCCTGCGCAATCCGGCGCTGGCCACGATGGTGGCGGCAGCCTTCACCGAGAAGCCGCACGGCGCCGCGCGACGCCGTCGGTAATGCGGATCAGACGACGGATCTTCTCAGCGCGATCAGCGCCTGATCCGTCAGCGCCCCGTCGCCCACGGCCAGGACGCGGCCGTCGTCGTTCGGCGCCTCGCCCAGCCAGTCCGTGACGCGCCCGCCGGCCGCCTCGACCAGCGGGACGAGCGCCGTCCAGTCCCAGACCTTAAGTCCGGTCTCGGCCACCAGATCGAGGTGGCCCGCCGCAAGCATGGCGTAGGCATAGGCGTCGCAGCCGAGGCGGGCCAGCCGGGAGGCGGCGCGGACCTGCCGCCAGGCGCCCAGTTCGGCGCCGGTGAAGATGTCCGGGTCGGTGGTGGCGATCACGGCGTCGTTCAGATTCGAGCAGTCGCGGGTCCGCAACGCGGTCTCCCCTGCCCCGCGGATCATCCGCGCGCCCGAAGGGCCGCCGAGGAAGATCTCGTCCAGATAGGGCTGGGCCACCACCCCCACGGTCGGCCTGCCCGCCACGCGCAGGCCGATCAGGCACGTCCACAGCGGCAGGCCGGCGACGAAGGCGCGGGTCCCGTCGACGGGGTCCAGCACCCAGACGTGCTCGGCGTCCGGACGGTCCTCGCCGTACTCCTCGCCGATCACGCCATGATCGGGAAAGCGTTCCGCGATCAGTCGGCGCATGGCCGCCTCCGCGTCGCGGTCGGCGCGGGTGACGGGATCGCACGCCCCGCCCTCGTTCTTGTCGTCGAAGCCGACCCCGGTACGAAACAGGGGCAGGCTGGCGGCGCCCGCGGCGCGGGCCAGATCGACGGCGAAGGCTTCGAGTTCGGTCATCCCGGAGGCTTTAGGGATAGGCGCAGGGGTAGGGAAGCGGGCTCGGATCAATACTGCCCTACCACCTGCCCCTGACGCCTGAACCTGCCTCAGGCGGCGTCGCCCTCGACGTGCAGCGACTTGGCCAGGTCCAGCAGGCGACGGCGCGGCTTCTCGTCCAGCTGGTAGTAGGCCTGGATGAGGTCCAGCGTCTCCTTGCGGGAGTACATCTCGCCGCCGTGGTTGGTCTGGGCGACTTCGCGGCGCTCCAGCGCCTCGGTCAGACCGTCGTAGAAATAGCTCACCGGGGCCTCAAGGGCCTCCGACAGCTGCCACAGGCGGGCGGCGGAGATGCGGTTGGCGCCGCATTCGTACTTCTGGATCTGCTGGAAGCGGATGCCGACCTGGGCGGCGAGCTGCTGCTGGGTCAGACCCAGAAGACGGCGGCGCCGGCGCAGTCGGCGGCCGAGGTGAAGATCGATGTCGGTGGCCATGGCCCCAAGGTCCCCTTTCGCGGACCGTCCCGAAACGGAACGGCTCGCCCCCCACGCGGCAAGGGACATGCCGGGATCGCGCGAGGGGAGAGTGACGCCGTTCGTCGAAAGGCGCCCGCCGAACGGGGTTGTTTATGGTCAAGGCAACCCTGAGGTCCGCCGTGCATTGTTACGTCAGCTTGGCACGAAGGGAGCACTGAGCGACATGAACATCATCTTCTGGATCATCGTCGGCATCATCGCCGGCTGGCTGGCCGAACAGATCATGGGCCGCAGCCACGGCCTGCTGACCAATCTGATCGTCGGCATCGTCGGCGCCGTCATCGGCGGCTTCCTGGCCAATGCGCTGGGGTTCGCCTGGGGCGGCTGGATCGGCTCGACCATCGTCGCCACGATCGGCGCGATCATCCTGCTGTTCCTGCTGGGTCTGGTGAAGCGCCGGGCCTGATCGGTCTCAGGACCGGGAATGAAGACGGGCGGCATCCGCAAGGAGGCCGCCCTTTTCGTTCGCCCCCTCAGCCGCGAGAGGCCTGCTCCAGGACGGCGAGATAGCCCGGCGCCACCTCCATTCGGCGGCCCGGCTCCGTCGCCCGCACGGCACGATGCAGGCCGGGCAGCTTCCAGCAGGGCACATGCATGAACAGGTGGTGCTCGGCGTGGAAATTGACCCAGTAGGGGGCGATGAAGGCGCGTTCCCACCACGAGGCGCGGGTGGTGCGGGCGGCGCGGAAGGGGTCGTCGGCCGAGCCCTCGACGCAGGCGTGCTCGGCGATGTTCCTCAGCCGCGTGACCATCGGGAACCAGGTCGCCAGCGGCAGCAGCCACAGGGCGAACCACGCCCACCAGACCCCGGCCAGCGCCGTCCCGGCGAACAGGGCGGCGTTGACCAACAGGAACGGCGCCACCGACTTGCCCGTGACCACTGCGCCCTCGGCCACGTCGGCGTCGCGCCGTGAGCCGAACGCCTTGAAGGCGAACAGCACCCGCTGCTTGAAGAAGGTCTGCCCCGTCAGGTCACGGATGATCTTGCGGCGCAGGCTCGCGCGGGTGACCGGAAAGGGCGCCGACAGGACCAGGTCGGGGTCCTCGGCCTGCTGAGCGTATTTGTGATGGGCGAGGTGATAGGGGCGATAGGCGTCCAGGCTCGCCCCCACCGGCACGGCGCACAGCCAGTGACCCAGAAAGTCGTTCACCCGCCGGCTCGGCGACAGGCCGCCGTGCGCCGCCTCGTGCATCAGAATGGCCAGCCCCAGCTGGCGCGTGCCGATCACCATGACGCAGACGGGGATCAGGATGGGCCAGAGGACGCCCGCGGCGACGGCCAGCGCGATCACGCCCCAGCAGTGCGCCACCAGCAGCGGCCCCACCCAGCCGGCGCGCGACTGGAACGGCGCCCATTGTTCGGGCGTGAAGACGTCGACGGCGCGGACGCGCGGGGCGGCGGGCATGGCTCGACGATACTCCTGAACCGGATCAGGATGAAGCCGCCCGCGTTCAGGCGTCGGGCCGGAGACACGACATGGACGGGGTTTCGATCGAGGCGGCGCGCGAGACGCTGACGGGCCTGTGGGGTCAGGCGGGCGTGACCTGGGTGCTGCCCGTGTTGCTGGGCCTCGGCCTTGCCGCCGCGACGGGGCTGCGGACCTTCCTGCCGCTGCTGATGATGGCGGGGGTCGAGCGGTTGAACCTGTTCGGCCTGCAGCTGAACGACGGCTGGAGCTGGGTCACGTCGGACGCCGCGATGATCGCGCTGGGCGTCGCGGCGGTGGTCGAGTTCGTGGGCGACAAGATCCCCGGCGTCGATCACGCCCTGCATTCGTTGGGGCTGGTGGCGCGGCCGGTCGCGGCGGCGGTCGCGGCGGGCGGCCTGTTCGCCGGCGTCGATCCCACGACGGCGGCGGTGGCCGGCGTCATCGTCGGCGCGCCGACGGCGCTTGTATTCAATGCCGCGCAGGGCGGGGCTCGGGTGGCGTCGACCGCCACGACGGCCGGCTTGGGCAATCCGGTGCTGAGCCTGATCGAGGACGTGCTGAGCTTCTTCACCGTGATCCTGGCGTTTCTGGCGCCGATCCTGATCCCCGTGCTGCTGGTCGTGCTGGCGGTGCTGGTGTTCCGGCTGGCGCGGCGGTTGCGGCGTTGGCGCGACGCGCGGGCGCGCCCGGCCTAGAGCGTCTTCGCCGCGATGGCGCGGATGCTTTCGGCCTTGGCGGGCAGGTCGGAGGACAGGCGCGAGGCCAGTTCGCGGGCCCCTACAGGATAGGCTTCGCCGCCCTGGGCGATGCGGCCGGCGATCTCCGCGGCCGCCTTCAGCGTTCGGGCCAGATCCTCGACCTCCTCCAGCGCCAGAGCCCGGGCTTCCATCTGCAGGCGCTTGACGCGGTCCGCCGTCGTCTCGGGGGTGCGCATCAGGTCGTAGATTTCGGCGTCCCCCACGACATGGAGGCGGGGCTTGTCGGCGGGCATGAGTCGACTCCTTCGACCGATGAAATGCGGCAGGGAGTCGCGGCGTTCCGGGTCCGGATCGAAAGCGGCGCCGGTGTTGCGCGGTTGCCGCAGCTTCAGCCCCGGGTGGGCAGGAAAGGCGAGAAGGTGATGACGGTGAAGGTGTCGCGGATGTGCGGGCGCGTCTGAACGGACCGCGTCACGAAGGTGCCGATGTCCAGGTCCTTCGGCAGGTTGAACTTGGCCAGCAGGTCGTACTGGCCGGACGTGGAATAGACCTCCGACACGTGCTCGACCTCGTCCACGATGTCGGCCGCCACGTCGTTGGCGTGACCCAGCTCGCATTTGATGAAGACGAAGATGGCGGTCATCATGGCGGCGGTTCCCTTGGTGCGAGGCTTCTAGTGGCGGACGACGCGGCGGGCGGCAAGCCGATCGATCTCGAAGCCGAGTACAACAACCGCGCCCGCGTGCCGGACCACCAGACGGTCATGCTGCGCTGGAAGGCGAACAGTGAGGCGGCGCGGGCCGCGGCCCCGCCCGTCGAGCTGCGTTATGGCCCCGGCGCGCGCGAGGTGATGGACCTGTTCGAGGCGGGCGAGGGCGCGCCCGTCGCCGTCTTCCTGCACGGCGGCTACTGGCAGGCGCTGGACCGCAGCTGGTTCAGCTGGATCGCGCCAGCGCTCGTGAGCCGGGGCGTCAGCGTGGCCTTCCCCTCCTACGACCTGGCCCCGTCGGTGCGCCTGGGGCGCATCCTCATGCAGGCGCGCGCGGCGGTGGAGACGGTGCGGACCCGCACCGGCGCGCGCCCTATGGTCTTCGGCCACTCCGCCGGCGGCCACATGGCGGCGGCCATGCTGTCTGAAGGTCGCGCGTCGGCGGCGCTGGCCATCAGCGGCGTGTTCGACCTTGAGCCCCTGATCCCGACCTCGCTGAACGTCGCCCTGGGCCTGGACGTGCCGGAGGCCCGCGCGCTGAGCGTCACCAACTGGCCCGTGCCGGACGGCTCGACGCCCGGCGGCACCATGCTGGATTGCTGGGTCGGCGGGGAGGAAAGCGCGGAGTTCATTCGCCAGTCGCGCGACATGGCGACGCTCTGGGGCGCGCGGGGCGTGGAGACGCAAGTCGAGGTGCTCAAGGGCCTGAACCACTTCACCGTGCTGGACCCGCTGCGGGATGCGGAGAGCGGGATGGTGGGGCGGGTGGTGGAGATGGCTGGCCTCTAAAGCCTGCCCTCCCCCCTTAGCAGGTTTCGCTGCTTGATCAGAACGTGATGCCCCCAGTGAACCAAGGTCAGCAGAAAGACTCCCCAGAAGCTCACTTGCCAGTCGAATGCGGGCATCTGGACGCCCGAGGTCTGCACGGCCCAACCCAAGGCGTCGTTCACGAGGTCTGGCCTCGCAAGTCCTACCAGCAGCGCGGCCAAAAGCACTGCGTGAAGGGTGGCGAGCGCCCAGCGCAGCAGCCTGACGTCTCGACCGAGCAGATCGACGATCCTTCGCGCCGCTCCGCCGCGAGCCCATCTCGCGCTCTGCTCAAGGCGGGACCGCTCGAGCCAGGCCATGCGTTCAAAACCCTTTTGAAGGCCTCGCAACACCCATGGACCATGCCTTGGGCCGCCTTGGGAGACAACGGCTTGGGCTATGCGAAACAGGTCGTCACTTGACGCCACACGACCGTCGGTCGAGCAAGGGGCCAACGGAGACTTTCGAATGCCCCACGACCGTCTGAGCGTTCTGACCGCCCTGGAGGCGCAGGGGGTGTGTCCGGTCTTCTATCACGCGGACCCCGAGGTTTGCCTGAACGTGATCCGGGCCTGCGCGCGGGGCGGGGCGCCGGTGGTGGAGTTCACCAACCGCGGCGACTTCGCCGTCGACCTGTTCGCCGAGATCGCCCGCGAGCTGCAGAAGACCGACCCCGGCGTGGTGCTGGGGATCGGCTCGGTGATCGACGCGGGAACGGCCGCGACCTTCCTGAACCGCGGCGCGCGCTTCGTGGTCAGCCCGGGACTGGTCGAAGAGGTCGCGCGGACCTGCAACCGCCGGATGACCGCCTATTTCCCGGGCTGCGGCTCGGTGACCGAGATCCTGAAGGCGCAGGAGCTGGGCTGCGAGATCGTCAAGCTTTTCCCCGGCGCCTCCGTGGGCGGGCCGGAGTTCGTCAAGGCGGTGCTGGGCCCCATGCCCTGGACCAAGATCATGCCGACGGGCGGCGTCGACCCGGACGCGGCGAGCATCGCCAGATGGTTCGGCAGCGGCATCGTCGCGGCCGGCATGGGCTCGAAGCTCATCACCGACGCGGCCGTGAAGGCCGGCGAGTGGGACGGCATCGCCGCCCACGTCCGATCGGCCGTCGACGCGGTAAAGGCGTTCAGGGAGGGCTGACGCCCTCCCCTATCATTCGATCCCCAGATCCGCGGCGTTCAGGTCGACGTCCTCGGCCTTGGTCACCACCAGATCGGGGTGGGCCGCGCGCAGCGGGTCGATGAACTGCGCGGCGTCCCCGACCACGACGACATAGGCCCGCTCGCGGCCCAGCCAACGGCCGGCGACCGCCGACACGGCGGCCGGATCGACCGCGCGCAACCGCTCCGGATAGGTCTGGAGTTCGGACAGGGGCAGGCCCAGGGTCACCGTGTCGCCGATGAAGCCGCCGAGCCCCCCGGTGGTCTCGATGGAGCGCGAGAAGCCGCCCAGCACGAAGCTTTCCCGATCAGTGGAGGCCTGATCGGTCACCGGCTCGCGGGTGAGGCGGTCGATCTCCAGCAGGACCAGCTCCACGACCTCGGCGGCGCTCTCGTTCTTCGTCTGGGTCTGGGCGGCGAACAGCGAGCCGTCCACGCGGGTGACCAGGTTGGAATAGGCCCCGTAGCTGAGGCCACGCTTGGCGCGCACCTCGTTGAACAGATGGCCGCCGCTGCCGCCGCCGATGACGGCGTTGGCGATCGAGGCCGGATACCAGTCGGCGTCGGACCGGTCCGGCCCGCGGACGGCGACGGCGACGGCGGCCTGGCCCGCGCCGGGCATGTCGACCACGACGACGCGCGGCGCCGTGGCCTGACCCGCGCGGTCGTCGATGGTCGGAAGGGCGACCGAAGGCTTCGTCCAGCCCCCGAAGGCGCTCTCGGCGAAGGCGAAGGCGGCGTCCGGCTCCATGCCGCCCGTGATCACCAGCGCGGCATTGTCCGGACGCCACCAGCGGGCGTGGTGGGCGACCACGTCGTCGCGGGACATGGCCGAGAGGCTTTCGGCCGTCCCCGAGTTGGGCGCGCCGTAGGGGGCGCCGGCGAACACGACGCGGTTCAGCGTCGCCGCGGCCAGGTTCGCCGGATCGCGCAGCGCCACGCGCAGGCCGTTCAGCGCCCGGGCGCGCTGCCGCTCCAGCTCGGCGGCGGGGAAGTCGGGGCGCAGGACCACGTCGGCGAAGATGGGCGCGGCCCGGTCCAGCGACGCGATGGGCGCCGACAGGCTGACGGTCGTGACGTCGGGATTGGCCCCCGCGCCGATGAATGCGCCGAGCGATTCCAGCGAGGCGGCGATCTGGGGCGCCGTGCGGCCGCCCGCGCCCTCGCGGGCCAGGTTCGCCGTGGCCGAGGCCAGACCGATGCGGCCCTCCGGATCGCCGGAGGCGCCGCCGCCGATGATCAGCTGCGCGTTCATGATCGGCAGGTCGGTCGACTTCGCGACGATGACCCGAAGCCCGTTCGGCAGGGTGCGCTCGGCGACGGCGGGCGTCGCCGCGATCCGGGCCGCGCCCGGCGCCGGCGGCGCCATGCGCTGCCCTTCCGGCAGCAGTTCGTTGGGCGGCAGGATGGCCGGCGGCACGGTGACGAACGTCGGCACGGGCGCCGGATTGCGCCAGCTGTCTTCCGGCACGCCCTCGGGCCGTTGGCTTTCGTCGAGATAGCGGACGCGCACCACGGCGTCGTCGCGCAGATAGGTGCGCGCCACGCGAAGGACGTCGTCGGCCGTGACGGCCTGAACCGCGGCGAGCCGCGCGTCGGGCGCGCCGGCGTCGCCCTCGGAGACCAGCGCCTGGCCGAGGATGAAGGCCCGGCCCGAAGCCGTCTCGCGCTGGCGCAGCTCCGACGAGATGATCTCGACCTTGGCCTCCTCCAGCTCGGCCCGGGTCACCGGATTCATCCGGATGTCGGCGATCACGGCGTCGTACGCGGCCTCGGCGTCCTCCAGCGACTTGCCCTGGGCGACGATGACCGTGCCGGAGATGACCCCGTCCTCCTCCATGGTGTTGGCCCCGAACGAGGCGCTGGTGGCGACCTGATCGGTGTAGACCAGCCGCTGGTACAGGCGGCTGTTCTGGCCCCGCGACAGAATCCCCTGCAGCACGTCCAGGGCGGCCGCGTCCGGATGGGTGGCCTCGACGCCCGGCCAGATGCGACCCACCGCGGGCAGCGGCACGTTGGGCGCATAGGCCACCACATCTCGCGGCTGGGTGCGCGGCGTCTCGGCCGGGCGCTGGAACACCGGAACCGGCCGCTCCGGATTCGGGATGTCGCCGAAATACTGGTCGACCCAGCGGTCCAGTTGGGCGGGATCGAAGTTGCCGGAAACGATGAGGGTGGCCGTGGCCGGCCGATAATAGGCCTCGTGGAAGGCGCGGGCGTCGTCGATGGTGGCGGCGTCCAGCTCCTCGATCGAGCCGATCACGCTGCGGCGATAGATGCTCTCGTCGAAGCTGTTGTCGCCGATGACGAAGCGGCCCAGCCGGCCATAGGGCGGAGCGTAGACGCGCTGACGCAATTCCTCCTTCACGATCGACCGCTCGGCGTCGAACACGGCCTGGTCGACCACGGGCCGCGCCATTCGCTCGGCGTGGGTCCAGAGCATGGTCTCCAGATACTCGGGCGGGACCGTCTCGTAGTAGTTGGTGAAGTCCTGGCCGGTGGAGGCGTTGCGGCTGCCGCCCGCATTCTCGACCCAGGTCGAGATCTGTCCGTAGGGGATGTTGACCGTCTTGCGGCTCAGGATGTGTTCGAACAGGTGGGCGAAGCCGGACCGCCCCTCCGGGTCGTCCTTGCCGCCCACGTCGTACCAGACCTGGACCGTGACCGTGCCCGCGGTCGGATCCGGCATGGCGTAGACGTCTAGTCCGTTCGGCAATTCGCGATGCGTGTACTGCAGCGGCGGAACGGCCATCGCCGCCTCCTGCGCCTGCACGGCGCCGGGCACGGCGGTCAGCAGCGTCAGCGCCGAGGCGGTGAGAAGGACGGCGCGGATGGGACGCGGACGGATCATGGCCGAAGCTCCTGAGAAGGGGTCGGCCGGACCCTATCAGGGCGACAAGGGGGCGAAAGTTACGGTGCGGTAATGCGGCGTCAGGCCGCGCGGGCCGTGGCTCCGACTCCCAGGGCGGCGGCCGAGGCTGGCTTGCGGACGGGCATGATGAAGCTCACCGTCGTCCCCCTGCCCGGCTCGCTTTCCAGACCCAGTTCGCCGCCGTGCATCTCGACGAGGGCCTTGGTCAGGGCCAGGCCCAGACCCGTGCCCTGGGTGGTCTTGGAATGCTGGCCCTCGACCTGTTCGAAAGGCCGCGCCAGACGGTCGATGTCCTCCGGCGCGATGCCGATGCCGGTGTCGGTCACCGCGACGCGCACATGGTCGCGGTCGGGCTGCGACAGAGCCACGACGATCGACCCGCCCTCGGGCGTGAACTTCACGGCGTTGGAGATCAGATTCAGCAGCACCTGCTTCAGGCCGCGATGGTCGGCGTCGACGTCCGGCAGGTCCGGACCGTCCAGCGTCGCGGTCAGGCCCGCCTCCCCGATCTTGCCGCGCATGAGGCGCAGGGCGTCGTCGCACAGCTCCTTCAGCGACACCGTTTCATAGTGCAGCGTCATCTTGCCGGCCTCGATCTTGGCCATGTCGAGGATGTCGTTGATCAGGCTGAGCAGGTGCTGGCCTGACCTCAGGATGTCCGCGGCATACCCCTTGTAGCGCGGGTCGCCGAGCGGTCCGAACATCTCGGCCGACATGATCTCGGAGAAGCCGTTGATGGCGTTCAGCGGCGTGCGCAGCTCGTGGCTCATGTTGGCCAGGAACTCGGACTTTGCCTGGTTGGCCGCCTCGGCCCGGGTCATGGCGACCTCGTATTTGCGCGCCAGCTGGGCCAGCTTTTCCTGACTGGCCTCCAGCTGCGAGACCATGACCCGCAGGTTCTCGGCCGACTTCCGGCGCTCCTCCTCCTGACGCTTGATGGCCGTCACGTCGGCGGCGGTGACCACGGTGCCGCCGTCGCCCGTGAAGCGTTCCGACACCTGCAGCCAGCGGCCGTCGTGCAGCTCCAGTTCGCGCGCGCCGGCCCGGCCGCCGGTGGCGGGTTGATCGGACTTCACGGCCAGGGCCGCGATGCGGTTCAGCTCGTCCTTCAGGGCTCCGCGCTTCACGGCCCCGGGCGCGAAGCCGAAAGCGTCCTCGAAGGCCCGGTTCCACAGGATGAGGCGGCCATGACGGTCGAACAGGACGAAGGCGTCGGTGACGCTCTCGATGCCGTCGCGCAGCCGCCCCTCGGCGGCCTGGGCCTGCGCCTTGGCCCGTCGTTCCTCGGTGATGTCCAGAGCCATGCCCATGATCCGGGTGAAGCCGATCTCGTCGCGACGGCCCTGCGCCTGCCCGCGCGCGTCGATCCAGCGGGGACGGCCCTGCGCGTCCGGCACGGGGAAGGTCGCTTCGAAATGGCCGAAGGTCTGGGCCTGCCGCAGGGCGTGAACGAGGGGCTCGCGAAAGTCCGGGTGCACGCGGGACAGGATCGCGTCCGAGGAATGCACGCCCCCGCCCAGACCCAGAAGGGCCCCCATGTAGTCGGACAGATCGACCTGATCGGTCGCCATGTCCCATTCCCAGATGCCGCAACGCGCGCCTTCCACGGCGATGCGGAAGCGCTGTTCGGTTTCCGCCCACTCCCGCCGGATGGCGGCCTGCCGTGCGTTCAGCGCCAGCACCAGGCCGATCATCATCAGCCCGACCGCCGCCGGGATCATCAGGATCCAGCCGTCGCGCGTCAGGTCGCCGGGGTTCAGCGAGATGCCGTGGGCGCGGGTCACCCACAGCGCATAGAGGCCCAGGCCGACGGCGGTGATCAGGACGAGGATGCGCGCCCACGGCGGCGGCCCGCGACGGCGATCGGCCACGCGGCGCCCGTCTCCCGAAATGCGGCGCTCCTGGCCCCGCAAAGCGCCCTCCGGTCAAACTGCCCTGAGCGACGAATCTAGGCTGCGTCGCCGAATCTTGTCGACCCTGAGAAGCGCCCGCGTTCAGGCCGCGCGCGCGGCCTCCGGCGGAGCCAGCACCTCATCGACGGGCCGCAGCACGTCACGGGCGCGGCGGGCCAGTTCCTGCATGGCGGGCGGGGCGTCGTCCGGCGCCTCGACCACCGCGTCCAGCAGCTCGCGGGCCAGCTTTTCCAGCGCCGGGGACGCCGCGATCAGGCGGGCCTGACGCTCGATCCGGTCGGGGTCCCGGTCATATTCCGCGCCCGGCACGCGCCAGCCGCCCCAGTCCGTCGGATCGGTGACGACCACCGGATAGGTCCCCGGGAAGGGGTGATGGGGACAGTCCTCGGCCTGTTGCCACTTGTTCCGCGCGCGCAGCAGGCGCCAGTGCTCGCCGCCGTGCGAGGTCGCGTCCTCGACCGGCATCAACAGCTCGTGGGCCAGGAACTCGCGGCCCAGACCCACGTCGTAGGTCACCCGGACAGGCTCGTCGAAGCCCTTGGCCCAGACGGGCTGGACCTTCTCGACCTGGGCCCAGGCGCCGACGCACTCGACCCAGACCTTCTGACCCTTCTGGAACTGCGCGCGCGCCATCGACGTCTCCGATCCTCGACCGACGAGGATGACGCGCGCGGGTGAACGCCCGGTTTGCCCGTCCGGTTAACGGGAGATTTCTTCCAGGGCCTCGCCGGCGTACTTCTCCTTCACGCGGGTCGACAGGTCGCCCAGGGAGACCACGCCGACCAGGCGCTCGTGCTTGTCCAGCACGGGCAGACGTCGGATCTGCGAGCCGCCCATCGACTCCAGCGCCGACTTCAGGTCGTCGTCCTCCCGTACGCATTTGGCGTCGCGCGTCATGCAGCCGTCCACCGTGGCGTCGGGGCCGACGCCCTCGGCGAGGCCGCGCACGACGATGTCGCGGTCGGTCACCGTGCCCAGCAGGCGGTCGCCGTCGGCCACCGGCATGAAGCCGAAATCGCCGGCGCGCATGCGCCCCGCGACCTCGCGCAGGGTGTCGTTGGGGCGAGCCACCTGGACGTCCCGGCTCATCACGTCGCGCACCTTCATGGTCTTGTCCTCTCAAGCTTCGGGGGTGACCTGAGAACCCGGCGCGCGCCGCGGGGTTCCGCGGCCTCGTCCGGGCCGCTATGCGGGCGTTGAACGGAGAGCGGACGATGACGGCGATCGACGAGGCTTGGAGCATCCTGAAGGGTCTGGGCGTGACGCCGCGGACGGCCGAGGCCGGCCGGGCCTCGCGCTCGCCGGTCGACGGCTCGGCAGGTCCGGCGCTGACGGAGACGGCGGACCTGGACGGGATCGTCGCCTGCTCGGTTGCGGCCTTCCACGCCTGGCGTCGCGTGCCCGCGCCGCGGCGCGGCGAGCTGGTGCGGCTGTTCGGCGAGGAGCTGCGCGCGGCCAAGGCCGACCTCGCCCGGCTCGTCACGCTGGAGGCCGGCAAGATCACCTCCGAGGGCCTGGGCGAGGTGCAGGAGATGATCGACGTCTGCGACTTCGCCGTCGGTTTGTCGCGCCAGCTGTACGGCCTGACCCTGCCCAGCGAGCGGCCGGGGCACCACATGCGCGAGACGTGGCAGCCGCTGGGGCCGGTGCTCGTGATCTCGGCCTTCAACTTCCCGGTCGCGGTGTGGGCGTGGAACGCGGCGCTGGCGCTGGTCTGCGGCGACCCGGTGATCTGGAAGCCGTCTGAGAAGACGCCGCTGACCGCACTGGCCACCCAGGCGGTGTTCGATCGGGCGCTGGCGCGGTTCGGCGGCGACGCGCCCGAGGGCCTGTCGCAGGTGGTGATCGGCGGGCGCGAGGCGGGCGAGGCGCTGTCGGCCGACGCGCGCATCCCGCTCGTCTCCGCGACCGGCTCGACCCGCATGGGCCGGGCGGTGGCGCAGACGGTGGCGGCGCGGCTGGGGCGCAGCCTGCTGGAGCTGGGCGGGAACAACGCGATGATCGTGACGCCCAGCGCCGATCTGGACATGGCGGTGCGCGCCGTCGCCTTCTCGGCCGTCGGCACTTGCGGCCAGCGCTGCACGACCCTGCGCCGCCTGCTGGTTCACGAGGACGTGGCCGAGGCCCTGATCGGGCGGCTGAAGGCCGCCTATGAGTCCCTGCCCGTCGGCGACCCGCGCGAGGAGGGCTCGCTGGTCGGCCCGCTGATCGACGCCGACGCGGCCGAGGCGTTCGACCGGGCGCTGGCGCAGGCGGTGGACGAGGGCGGGGAGATGATCGTCGGCGGCGCGCGCCTGGGCGGCGACGGCGCCTACGTGCGGCCGGCAATCGTGCGCATGCCGGCGCAGACGGCGGTGGTGCGGCACGAGACCTTCGCGCCGATCCTGTACGTCCTGACCTGGCGCGAGTTCGATCAGGCGGTCGAGATGCAGAACGCCGTGCCGCAGGGGTTGAGCAGCTGCGTCTTCACCGACAGCGTGCGCGAGGCCGAGGCCTTCCTGTCGGCCTGGGGCAGCGACTGCGGCATCGCCAACGTCAACATCGGCCCATCCGGCGCCGAGATCGGCGGCGCCTTCGGCGGGGAGAAGGACACCGGCGGCGGGCGTGAATCCGGCTCCGACGCCTGGAAGGCCTACATGCGCCGCCAGACCCAGACCGTGAACTTCAGCCGCGACCTGCCGCTGGCGCAGGGAGTGAAGTTCGAGGTGTGAATGGGAGTGGGAGTCCCGAAAATTGACTCCCATTACTCCCACCGCCGGCCGGCCTTGATCGAGACATCCTGCACGACGCCTGCGCCAGAAGCGGTCGCACTTGTGGATCAACCTTGAAGGGCGTCGTCCAGCGCCCGGGCCAGATCCCCCTTCCCCGCCACTTCCACGCGTTCCAGCCCCAGCCACCCCGCCATCCGCGCCAGCTCCGCCGCCAGACGGGCGGGCGTCTCCGGCGTCGCGTCGGGTTCTCGCCACGCCGCCTGCACCAGAAGCGCGCCTGCCTTGCGGTCGGACTTGAGGTCGACGCGGGCGGTGAGGGCCTCGTCCTGCAGGAAGGGCAGGACGTAGTAGCCGTGGGCGCGCTTGTGGGCGGGCGTGTAGATCTCCAGTCGCACGCGCACGCCGAACAGGCGCTCGGTGCGGCCGCGGGTCCAGATCAGGTTGTCGAAGGGCGACAGCAGGGCGTCGCCGGTCACCTTGCGCGGGGCGCGGGCGTCGGGCGCGAGGTAGCCCGTCTGTTTCCACCCCTTCACCAACACCGGCGTCAGCTCGCCCGCCTCGACCAGTTCGACGACGCGGGCGCGGGTCTCGGCCACCGGCAGGCGGAAGACGTCGCGCAGGTCGGCCTCGGTCGCGACGCCCATGGTCCGCGCGGCGATGCGGACGAGGTCGCGCTGGGCATCGGCCTCGGTCGGCGTCGGCAGCTCGAGGATGCGGGCCGGCAGGGCGCGTTCGGTCAGGTCATAAACGCGCTCGAACCCCCGGCGGGTCTTCGTGGTGATCAGCCCGGCCCAGAACAGCCATTCCAGCGCGCGCTTGCCGTCCGACCATTCCCACCAGCCGGGCGCGCCGCGCGGACCGCTGGCGAAGTCCCCGCCGGTGACCGGCCCGCGCCGCTCGATCTCGGCCAGCACCCCGTCGACGTAGTCTCGCCGCTCCCGCCCGAAGCGCGCCAGACCGGTCCACATGGCGCCGTCGCGCGCCCGCTCCATGCGCCAGCGCAGCAGGGGCTGGGTTTCCAGCGGCAGCAGCGACGCCTCGTGCCCCCAGTATTCGAACAGCGACCGGCGCGGGCCCCAGGCCTCGGCCTCCAGCGCCTCACGCGGATAGGGGCCCAGACGGGCGAACTTGGGCAGGTAGTGGGTGCGCGTCAGGACGTTGACGCTGTCCATCTGCACCACGCCCAGGCGCCGCACGAGATCGCGCACCTGCCGCCGGTCGGGCGTCGCCGGGCGCGCGCGGCCGAAGCCTTGGGCGGCCAGGGCGATGCGGCGGGCGGTCTTCAGGGTCATCTGATCCACGCCCCTGCCTAGCACGGCCCTGCTGACGGAAACTGGCGTCATCGCGGCGGGCGCCCTACCTGTCGCTGAAGCTTGGGGATCGACGACATGGCGGCTGAGGCGGGCGGCGGGCTGGAACTGGGACATGCGGTGGCGCTGCTGGCGACGGCGGTCGTCGCCGTGCCCCTGTTCCGACGGCTGGGGCTGGGATCGGTGCTGGGCTACCTGGCCGCGGGCCTGCTGGTCGGGCCGTGGGGCATAGGTCTGGTCCGCGAGCCGGAGGCCATACTGCACGTCGCCGAGTTGGGCGTGGTGATGTTCCTGTTCATCATCGGTCTGGAGATGCGGCCGGCGCGGTTGTGGAGCCTGCGCAAGGACATCTTCGGCCTGGGCGCGGCCCAGGTGGCCGCCGCCGGCCTGCTGCTGACCCTGACCGGCATGGCGGCCGGCCTGTCCGTCGCCGTGGCCTTCGTGGCGGCCATGGGCTTCGTGTTGAGCTCCACCGCCGTGATCATGCAGATGCTGGACGAGCGCGGCGAGCTCGGCACGCCGCTGGGGCAGAGGTCGGTCTCGATCCTGCTGCTGGAGGACCTGGCCATCGTGCCGCTGCTGGCGATCGTGGCGGTGCTCGGCGGTCTTCTGGGCACCTCGGGCGACGCCGCGCCGCCGCTGTGGCGCACCGTCGGATTGGCCGTCGGCGCGATCGCCGTGGTCTTTCTGGCCGGCCGATTCCTGATGAACCCCCTGTTCCGCGTGCTGGCGCGGTACGGCGGGCGCGAGGTGATGACCTTCGCCGCCCTGCTGGTCGCCGTCGGCGCGGCCTGGCTGATGGGCGCCGGCGGCCTGTCCATGGCGATGGGGGCGTTTCTGGCGGGCGTGCTGCTGTCGGAGTCGACCTTCCGGCATCAGCTCGAGGCGGACGTGGAGCCGTTCCGCGCCATCCTGCTGGGCCTGTTCTTCCTGAGTGTCGGCATGAGCCTGGACCTCGGCGTGGTGCTGGCGGACTGGCAGGTCATCGTCGGCGGGGTCATCGCCTTCATGGCGGTCAAGGCGGTGGCCATCTACGCCGTCGCGCGCATCTTCCGGGCGACCGAGCGGGAGGCGGTGGAGCGCGCCGTCCTGTTCGCCCAGGGCGGGGAGTTCGCCTTCGTCCTGTTCGCCGCGGCCGGCATGGCGGGCATCTTCGACGCGCGCGTCTCGGCGTCGATGACGGCCATCGTCATCCTGTCGATGGTGCTGACGCCGCTCACGACCATGGTGGTGGGCCGCTTCATGCCGGCGGAGACCCTGTCGCCGGACGGCGCGGAGGGCGTGGAACGGGCCAAGGATCTGCGCGAGCGGGTTCTGGTCGTGGGTTTCGGCCGCTTCGCCCAGGTGGTCTGTCAGTCTCTGCTGGCCCGCGACGTGGACGTGTCGATCATCGACAACGACGTGGAGATGATCCAGGTCGCCGGCAATTTCGGCTTCAAGGTCTACTACGGCGACGGCACCCGGCTGGACGTGCTGCGCGCCTCGGGCGTCGACAAGGCGGAGGCCGTGCTGGTCTGCGTCGACAAGCCGGAGCAGGCCGATCGCATCGTGGAACTGGTGAAGTCCGAGTTCCCGCTGACCAAGCTGTTCGTGCGCGCCTTCGACCGCGGCCATTCCATCCGCCTGATCCAGGCGGGCGTCGACTACCAGATCCGCGAGACGTTCGAGAGCGCCCTGGTCTTCGGCCACGAGGTGCTGGTCAACCTGGGCTTCGACCCGGTCGAGGCCGACGAGACGGTCGAGGAGGTGCGCTGGCGCGACCGCGAGCGCCTCACGCTTCAACTGGCCGGCGGCCTGACGGCCGGCCGCCACATGATGCGCGGCAACATGCCGACGCCCCAGCCCGAGCCCTACATGAAGCCGAAGCGCGAGGGCCGACTGCTGAACGAGGACGACGTCGACAAGGCCGAGGCCTGAGGCGCATGAAAAAAGGGGCCGCCGAGGCGACCCCCTTCGTCGGGTCTTCCGTTCGGACTCAGCGACCGGCGCGGGCGTCCGCCAGGGCGACGCGGGCGCGCAGGCGCGGCTCGGCCGAGGCGGCGGCGCTGATTTCGTTGAAGCGTTCCAGCGAAAGGCCCGAGGCGGAGACGATGCCGGCCATTTCGGCCTGTTGGGCCTCGTCGGGCGCGGCGCCGTTCAGCGACTGGGCGATCGGCGTCAGCTTGGCCATGGCGGCGGCGTAGGCTTCCACTTCCTGGTCGGTGACGCCCGCGTCCACCGCGCCGGCCGGCGCCTGGGCGACCAGAACGCGACCGCCGGTGACGCGGTCGGCGCGGGCCGCCGTCGAAATGGCGTTGAAGCGGTCCGGCGTCAGGCCGGCGGCTTCGATCGCGGCGACCATCTCGGCCTGCTGCTCCGGCGACGGCGCGGCGCCGTTCAGCGACTGCGCGATCGGCGCGATCTTCGCCATGGCCGCGGCGAAGCCTTCGATCTCGGCGTCGGTGAAGTCGCCGGCCTGGGCGGCGGCGCCTGCGGGCTCGGCGTCGGTCGTGGCGTCCTGGGCGAGCGCGGGAGCGGCCGAGAAGGCCAGGGCGGAGACGGCGGCGAGGAAGGCGATGCGCATGTACTGTCCTTGGGTCGTGGCGATTGGGGAGGTGGGCGGCCCCGGAGTGACGACGAGGCCGGGCGGACGAAACCGCGGCTCCCGATCCGCCTGTCTGGCCGGGAGCTGCCTCCAGCCTAGCCGAAGTTGCGACGGACTTGCAACTTGGGCGAGACGGCGCCGGGAATGGGGCGCGTCGCGCGGCGCCGGGATTTCGTGTAGGAGGCCGCCGTCATGACGCCTCCCGCGCACAGACTGTCCGTCGCGCCGATGATGGACTGGACCGACCGGCACTGCCGCGCCTTCCACCGCGCGCTGACGAAACACGCCCTGCTGTACACCGAGATGGTCACGGCCGAAGCGGTCCTGCACGGAGACCGGGAGCGACTGCTGGGTTTCGACGCCATGGAGCATCCGGTGGCGGTGCAACTGGGCGGGTCCGATCCGGCGAAGCTGGCCGAGGCCGCGCGGATCGGCGCGGACATGGGATACGACGAGATCAATCTGAACGTCGGCTGCCCTTCGGACCGGGTGCAGTCCGGCCGCTTCGGCGCCTGCCTGATGCGCGAGCCGGCGCTTGTCGCCGACTGCATGACCGCCATGCGCGCCGCTGTGGATGTGCCGGTCACGGTCAAATGCCGGATCGGCGTCGACGATCAGGAGCCGGAGGTCGCGCTGTTCGACCTGGTCGACGCCTGCGCCGCCGCGGGCGTGACCAGCTTCACCGTCCATGCGCGCAAGGCGTGGCTGCAGGGGCTGTCGCCCAAGGAGAACCGCGACGTGCCCCCGCTGGACTATGGTCTGGTGAGGCGGCTGAAAGCGGAGCGGCCGGGGCTGACGATCTGCCTGAACGGCGGGGTGCCGTCTCTGGAGGCCGCACTCGACCATCTGGCGCCGGGCGCCGACGGGGTGGCGCTGGACGGAGTCATGCTGGGCCGCGCCGCCTATCACGAGCCGGCCCTGCTGGGATCGGCGGACCGGGGGGTGTTCGGTCAGGACGTGGCGGACGTCGACGCCTTCACGGCGGTGGAGACGCACAAGTCCTATCTGGCCGCGCGGCTGGCCGAGGGCGTGCCGCTGGCCGCCATGACGCGGCACATGCTGGGCGTGATGCACGGCAGGCCTGGCGCCCGCGCCTTCCGTCGCATCCTGACGGTCGAGGCGATCCGTCCCGCCGCGGGGCTGGACGTCGTCGACCGCGCGCTGGACGCCGTGCGCGAGGCCGAGGCGCGGCGCGCGGCGTGAACCTCGCCGAGATCCTGACCCTGATCGCCGCCATGCTCGGCGCCGGCGTGTTCGCCGGACTGATCGCCGGCCTGTTCGGCGTGGGCGGCGGCACGGTGATCGTGCCGGTGCTGTTCTATGCGTTCGAGGTGCTTGGGATGGGCGGCGAGGGCAACCTGCACGTGGCCGTCGGATCCAGCCTGCTCAGCATCGTCATCACCAGCTGGCGGTCGCTGGCGGCGCACCGGCGCCACGGCGCGGTGGACGAGGCCGTGCTGAAGGCGTGGACGCCCTGGGTCGGGATCGGCGCCCTGATCGGCGCGGCGATCGCGGGCGTGGCGTCGATGGAGGGGCTGGCGATCGTCTACGGCCTCGGTCTCGGGGCGGTGGCCCTTCAGCTCGCCTTCACGCCCGAAGGGTTCCGGCTCGCGCCCGACCTGCCGACAGGGTGGTCGCGGAGAACGGTCGGCTCGGTCATCGGCGGCCTGTCGGCCCTCATGGGCATCGGCGGCGGCAGCTTCGGCGGGTTGATGATGACCCTGTGCGGGCGGCCCATCCATCAGGCCGTGGCGACGGCGTCGGGCTTCGGCATGGCCATCGGGGCGGCGGCGACGCTGGGCTTCGTGGCGTTCGGCTGGTCGGCGGAGGGCCGCCCGCCCCTGTCGCTGGGCTGGGTCAACGTGCCCGCCGCCCTGATCATGGGCGCCGTGACGGGCCTGGTCGCGCCGTGGGGCGCCCGTCTGGCCCACAGCCTGCCGAGGCGGACCCTGCGATCGTCGTTCGCGGTCTACCTGCTGGTCGCGGCGGGCGCCGTCGTGATCAAGGCCCTCTAGGGCCTGAGGGTCAGGGCGTCGGCCGAGGCCTCGAAGCCCGACAGGCGGCCCAGCCAGCTCATGCCCAGGAGGGAGTGCGGCAGGCCGCGCTCGACCACCACGGCGTCCACATCCGTCACGCGCACGGCGCCGACCGAGAGAGAGGCGAGGCGGACCCGGGCCGCGCGAGCGGGCCCGGCGGCGGTGCGGATCTCGTCCGAGAAGTCCGGGGCGGAAAGCTTCAGGCCGAGGCGGGCGGCGTCCTCGGGCGTCAGGGCCACCACGGTGGCGCCGGTGTCGACCATGAGGCGCACGGCCCGGCCGTCGACCATGGCGTCCGCCCACCAATGGCCGTCCGGGCCCCGCAGGATCTGCGTCGCGCCGCCGCCCGCGTCGCGGGGCCAGTCCTGCTGGACGACCATCGGCACGGCCGCCTGCGCCGGAGACGCGCCCTCCAGCTGGTTCAGCCACCACGCCGCGGTGAAAGCCGAGCCTATGGCCATGACCGCCGCCGCCAGATTGGAACCGCCCAGTCGCATCCACGCCTCGCTCACGCGCCCGCTTCTGCGGACTCGACCGTTCTAGGACGAGCGGGTGAGAACGCGGTGAAGGGACGTGGCTGACGAAAGGTTGACGCTCAGAGCGGCGTCTCACGACGGGGCAGTTCGGCCATGATGGCGGCGCGTTCGGCGTCGGAATAGCGCGACCACCGGGCGATTTCCGGCAGGGTCCGCTTGCAGCCCAGGCAAAGTCCCGAGGCCCCGTCGACCGCGCAGACCTGCACGCAGGGGGTGGCGATCGCCTTCGGCGGGCCGTCGCGCTCAGGACACGATTTCACGACATTTGCTCCGAAACCGGATCAAAAAACTGGACAAGCGTCGCCTCGTGCCCCCATATGGAATGGTGACGCGAAACGACTGAGAGGGTGAGAATCCCTGGGAGCACGCCGCGTCTCTTTTCCTCGTTCCGTGAAAGGAGACGCCAAAAATGAACGAAGAACGCAGAAACCTCCAACACGCCATGACCTCGTTCGCCTACTTCGGCGGACTGCTGGTCGACCCCAATCCCCAGCCGCGGCGGACGCCGCTGATGACGCTGAAGGGCCTGTTCGGGCCCAGGCGCCGCTGAGGACGTCAAGTTCGGCATGACGACAGCCCCGGCCCGAGCGGCCGGGGCTTTTTCGTTTCAGTCGGACGACAGCTTCATCAGCACGATGCCGGCCACGATGAGCAGGGCCGCCGCCACGCGCATCGGCCCGACGCTCTCGTTCAGCACCGCCACGCCGACGACGAAGGCGCCGACCGCGCCGATGCCGGTCCACACCATGTAGGCCGTGCCGAGAGGCAGGGACTTCATCGACAGCGACAGAAGTCCGAAGCTCAGGCCCATGAAGGCCAGCGTGCCGATCGACGGCCACAGCTGGGTGAAACCCTCCGAGCGCTTCATCAGATAGGCCCAGACCACTTCGAGCAGTCCGGCGACGATGAGATAGATCCAGGCCACGGGCGTTCTCCTCTTGAGGAACGCCGGGCCGTCCCGGACTTGAATCCCGCGCTTCGACGGGGGAGGACGTGGCCTCTCTTGCGGCCTCCATATCGGACGCGCCGCGGCCGGTTCAAGGGGATGCGGGCATGGGCGATCTGATCGAGCGGCGGCGCGAGGGCCACGTGGAGGTCTGGACCCTGAACCGGGCCGGCCGGCTGAACGCCATGCCCGACCTTGCGGACGGCGAGGACTTCGCCGCCGCCTGCGAGGCCGCGAACGCCGACATGGACGTGCGCTGCGTGGTGCTGACCGGGTCGGGCCGGGCGTTCTCCGCCGGCGGCGACCTGAAGGCGATGAAGGACCGGCGCGACCTGTTCGCCGGCTCCGGCGCCGAGATTCGCGAGCGGTACCGGCGGGTGGTGCACCGGATCGTGCGGTCCCTGTACCGGCTGGAGGTTCCGCTGGTCACCGCGATCAACGGCCCCGCCATGGGACTGGGCTGCGACGTCGCGGGACTGGGCGACGTGAAGATCGCCAGCGACCGCGCGGTCTTCGGCATTCCCTTCCTGAAGCTGGGCATCGTGCCGGGCGACGGCGGGGCATGGCTCATGCCCCGGCACGTCGGTTACGCCCGGGCGGCCGAGATGCTGTTCACCGGTCGGTCGATCGACGCGGAGACGGCCGAGCGCTGGGGCCTGGTCAACCGCGTCGTGCCGCATGACCGGCTCATGGACGAGGCCATGGACGTCGCCGGCCAGATCGCCTCCCAGGCGCCGCATGCCCTGCGTATGGCCAAGGCCCTGCTGCGCCAGGGCCGCGACGTCACCTTCGACCAGATGCTGGAAATGACCGCCGCCATGCAGGCCTTGGCGCATTTGACGGACGACCACGCCGAGGGCGTGGCGGCGGCGCTGGAGAAGCGGCCCGCCGACTTCGAAGGACGCTAGATCGCGTTCAGGGGCGCCTTCAGGAAGCGGCGACCGGACGGTTCCGGCGGCGGCGGGGCCCCGGCCCGGATGTTGATCTGCAGCGACGGCAGGATCAGCTGCGGGGGCTTCAGCGCGGCGTCGCGGGCCTCCCGCATCGTCACGAACTCGTCCTCCGTCCGGCCGACGACGTGGATGTTGGCGCGCTTCTGTTCGGCGACGGTCGATTCCCAGCGGAAGTCGGTCCGCCCTTCGGGCAGATAGTCGTGACCCGTGAAGACGCGGGTGTCGACGGGAAGGGCGAGGATCTTCTGGATCGAGCGCCACAGGGTGCGGGCGTCGCCGCCGGGGAAGTCGCAGCGCGCGGTGCCGTAGTCCGGCATGAACAGGGTGTCGCCGACGAAGACCGCGTCGCCGATGCGATAGCTGACGCAGGCGGGCGTATGGCCAGGGGTGTGCATCACCTCGACCTCCAGCGACCCCAGCATGAAGCGGTCGCCGTCCGCATACAGTTGATCGAAGGCGGCGCCGTCGGGCGTGACGTCGGCGGCCTCGAACAGGTCGCCGAAGGTCTTCTGAACCCTGGTGATCCGGGCGCCGATGCCGACGGGAACGCCGGTGCGCACGCGGATCTCGTCGGCCCCCGACAGGTGGTCGGCGTGGGCGTGGGTGTCGAGCACGTGGGTCAGGGTCAGACCCCGGGCGGCCACCGCCGCCAGCACGCGATCGATCGAGGCCGTGCTGGTGCGGGCGGCGGGCGCGTCGAAGTCCAGGACCGGATCGATGATCGTCGCCGCTCCGGTGGCGGGATCGGAGACCAGATAGGTGATCGTGTGGGTGGCGGGGTCGAACCAGGCGTCGACGGTGGGCGATGCGGGCATGGGAGCCTCCTTGTTGAGCCGACTATATATTAGTTGTTGCTAAATTAGCAATCCCGCATATATTGTCGCCATGTTCGACGCCCACACCTTTGATCCGTCCGCCCTCGAAGCCAGCGCCGGCCGGGCCGCCGCCCTGATGAAGGCTCTGTCCAACCCGCATCGCCTGATGGTGCTGTGCCGGCTGGGCGAGGCCGAATGCGGGGTCGGTGAGCTGAAGGCCCAGGTCGGCCTGTCGCAGTCGGCCCTGTCGCAGCACCTGGCCGTGCTGCGCGAGGAAGGCCTGGTCGCCACCCGGCGAGAAGGCACGTCGATCTTCTACCGCATCGCCGATCCCGCCGCGCTGAAGGTCATCGCGGTTCTGATCGACATCTATTGTCCCAAGGAGGACTGACCATTCTGCATCCCCTGTCCCCGGCCGAAGTGGCCGAACGCCTGCGCCGCGGCGCGGTGCTGATCGATGTGCGCGAGCCCGACGAAGCCGCGCGCGAGCACATCCCCGGCGCGCGCCTGATGCCGCTGTCGCGGTTCGACGGCGCTCAGGTGGACGGCGGCCAGGTCATCTTCACCTGCCGTACGGGTGGTCGCACTGGGGCCAATGCGTCCCGGCTGGCGGGCTGCGTGCCCGGTCAGGCCTATGTGCTGGACGGAGGTCTGGAGGCCTGGAAGTCCGCCGGTCTTCAGGTCGAGATGGACCGCAAGGCGCCGATCGAGATCATGCGCCAGGTGCAGATGACGGCCGGCGGCCTGGTCCTGCTGGGCGCGGCCCTGGGCACGACGGTGCATCCCGGCTTCTGGGGCCTGTCGGCCTTCGTCGGCGCCGGCCTGTTCTTCGCGGGCGCCACCGGCTTCTGCGGCATGGCGCGTCTAATGGCGCTGGCGCCATGGAACCGTCCGGCGAAGGCATGAGGCCATGATCACAGATCCTGTGCAGCTGGCGCTGGCGGCCGCCAGCGGAGGACTGGTGTCCCTCCTGCTCACCGTGTTCGGCGGCGGAGGTTCGGTGCTGGCCGTGCCTCTGCTGCTCTACGTCGTCGGCGTGCGCGACCCGCACGTGGCGATCGGCGCGTCGGCCGCAGGCGTGGCGCTGAACGCCCTGACCGGCCTGGCCGGCCACGCCGGGGACGATCGGGTCAAGTGGCCCTGCGCGCTGACCTTCGCGGGCTTCGGCTTTCTGGGCGCGCTGGCCGGATCCAGCCTGGCCAAGCGGTTGGACGGTCAGAGCCTGCTGATCTTCTTCGCCGCGGCCATGGCCGTGGTCGGCGCGGCCATGCTGCGCCCGGCGCGCAGCGAGGGCGACCCGGCCGCGGGCATCGGCCCCCGCATGGTCCCGGCCCTCGCCGTGTCGGGCGCCGGGGTCGGGGCGGCGTCGGGCTTCTTCGGAATCGGCGGCGGCTTTCTGATCGTGCCGGGCCTGACGGCCGCGACCGGCATGACGCTGGCCGCCGCGCAGGCGTCTTCGCTGGTCAGCGTGGCGGCTTTCGGGGCGACGACGTCGCTGAACTATGCCGCTTCAGGCCTGATCGACTGGGCGATCGTCGGCGCGATGACGCTGGGCGGCGTCGGCGGCGCGTTGGCCGGCCGGCCGCTGGCGCGCCGACTGGCCGACCGCGCGGCGCTGGCCCGCCGGCTGTTCGCCGGTCTGATCCTGATCGTCGCCGTCTATGTGGCCGCGCGGGCGACCGTTCTGGCCTGAGCCGTCAGCCGGCCTTCTTCATGGCCCGGTCGGGGCCGACGCCGACGAGGGCGGGGCGGGCGGCGCCGGCGGTCTGGCCGGGCTTCATGAACTTGACCAGCACGCGCTGGCCGATCAGCAGCGGCGCCTCGTCATAGGCCACCACCACCTCGACCACCCGCTCGTCGGAGCGTTGCGACGGGTCGTCGGAGGCCAGCTTGCGGGCCCCGAACACGGCCGCGCGGCGCAACACGCGACCGACGTAGACCTTGGACGGGTCGCCTTCCGGGCTGATCTCGACCTGCTGGCCGATCGTGATGTTCGGAATGTCGCTCTCGACGATCTCCGCGCGGACGATGCGGGGCGCGTCCGGCTCCAGGTCGAACATGGTCGAGACGTTCAGGGTCGAGGCGCCCGCGCCGGGATTGGCGTAGCGGCGCACGATGCGGCCGCTCATGGGCGCGCGGATGACCGTCAGTTCCAGGTTGTAGGCGGCCTCGGCCAGACGGGCGCGGGCGGTCTGGATGGTCGCGTTCTGGCTCTGCATGCGGGCCTCGGCCGAGGCCACGGCGTCGCGGGCCTGATCGATGCGCTGGGCGGCGACGAAGTTCGAGTCGACCAGGGCCGACAGGCGTTCCAGTTCGCGGCGCGCGGTCGACAGCTCGACGCGGATCTGGGCCAGCTGGCTTTCGGCCTGGGCCACCTCGGCGGCGGCGCGGCCGTAGGCGAGGCGGGCCTCGTCGTCTTCCTGACGGGCCAGTATCTGGCCGGCGACGACGCGGTCGCCCTCCTGAACGTAGACTTCCTTGACCACCCCGCCGCGGCGTGCCGCGACCTGGATGATGCCGCCCTCGACGTCGGCCTTGCCGTTGGCCACGGCGGCGTAGGGGCTCTCCGGCGCCTCGGCCGCCGCCTTCTCCTCGGCGGCCTTCTTCGCGGCCCCCTGCGACTGCATGAAGAAGAAGCCCGCGATCAGGATCAGGATCAGCGGGATGCCGATGAAGACTCGCTTCTTCTTCAGGATTCCGGGAATGGCCATGGGTTTTCGCGGCTCAGTGATGCGACGCCAGGACGGCGTTCGGGTCAGGGACGTGACGACGGTCGTCGATGATGACGCCGTCCTCGATCTTGATGATGCGGTCGGCCCACGCTTCCAGGCGCGGGTCGTGGGTGACGCAGATGACGGCCGCGCCGTGCTCGCTGGCGGCGCGGCGCAGCAGCTTGATCACGATCTGGCCGTTCTCGCCGTCCAGCGCCGAGGTCGGCTCGTCGGCGAACAGGATCTTGGGATCCTTGGCCAGGGCCCGGGCGATGGCCACGCGCTGCTTCTCGCCGCCGGAGAGCGACGAGGGCCGCATGTGCAGGCGCGGCCCCAGGCCCACCTCCTCCAGCGCCGCCTTGGCCCGCTTCTTCGCGTCGCCGTCCGACAGGCCCTGGAACTTCAGCACGGTCTCGACCTGCTGCAGGGCGGTCAGCGCGGGGAACAGGTTGAAGCCCTGGAAGATGAAGCCGCAGTGGTCGAGGCGGAACTTGTCGATGCGGCCCGACGACAGCTTCCACAGGTCGTCGACGTCCAGCGCGTCCACGCGGCCTTCCTCGGGGCGCAGCAGGCCCGACAGGGCGGCGATCAGCGTCGACTTGCCCGACCCCGACGGGCCCATGACCATGGTCAGGTCGCCGTGGCGGGCGTCGAAGTCCACGCCCTTCAGCACCTCGATGAAGGTGCGCCCGGTCTTGAACCGCTTGCGCAGCCCCTTGGCCTCGATGGCGAAGTCGCCATGATTTCCGTGGACCTTGGTCGTCATCATCGCAGCAGGTCCGCCGGCTGGCTGTTCTTGAGGACGCCGAGCGAGAGCATGCCCGACAGCATGGCGATGAGGATCAGGCCCCCGCCGACGACGATCAGCATGCCTGGCGTGATGGCGATGATCACGGCTCCCGCGAGCGCGAGGATCGACACCAGCCACGTCAGGAGGACCGCGGCCAGGACGCCGACGATGCCGACCCAGAAGCTGAGCTCCATGATGATCCGTCTGAGCGACCCCATGCCGACTCCGAGCGCGCGCAGGGAGGCGAACTCCTTGATGTTGGCCATGATGGCGCCGCGCAGGGTCTGCCAGGTGATGGCCACGCCGATGATGGTGCCCAGCACCACGCAGCCGCCGATGATGACGACGAGTATGCCCTCCTCGAACATCGAGGCCTCGTTGGCCTGCGCCAGCTCGCCGCGGGTCCAGGCGCGGTACTGGCCGCCGCCCATCTCGTTCAACTGCGCCGCGACGATGGGAGCGCGCGTCGGATCCCTCAGCTTCACCATCAGCGGCCCCACCCGCAGGCTGGAGTCGTTCGGTCCGCCGATCATGCGCAGAGTGTCGCGCGACACCACGATCTGGGCGACCATCATGTTGGGATAGCCGCGCGTCACCGCGGCGACGGTCACGGTGTTGCCGTTCAGCAGGGCCTTGTCGCCCAGCTTGACGCCGAGCCTTCGGAGGGCGGTCTCGTCGACGGCGACGGTGTAGGGCTGCCGCAGGGCGTTGACGAGCTCGTCGGAATAGTCGGTCGGGATCGTGACGGCGCCGGGCGCGGTGTCGATGACGCTGATCTGGACCTGTTCCTGACGCGGGGCTCCGCGCTTCGCCCGTTCGGCGGCCGATTCGGTCGGATCGTATTCCTTGATGCTCTGGAACTGGCCGCCCCATCCGGACAGGGCCCGGACCTGGACCACTTCGGGATGGCGGTAGACCAGCGGGATGAAGCGGCGGGGCACGCCCGACGGACCGTTGCCCAGCGCCTTGGCGCCGGGGGCCAGCACCATGACGTCCGCGCCGGCGCGATCGATCTGGGCGGTGAAGCCGCGGCCGATGCCGATGAACAGGCCCGTCATGGCCATGACCAGCAGGCCGGACAGCGCCAGCGCCATCACGGCGGCCATGTAGCGGCGCCACTCATAGAGCAGCGTTGCGAGCGCGAGCGACATTCGACGCGAGTTCCCCTGACAGGGTTACGGTATCCCCCGTCAGGGTCCGTCGGGCCAAGTTAAATCGGGGTAACGGACCCCCTTGTCGACGACCGTCGACGGGAGGATGGTCGCCTCCGTCTGGCCGCGGGCGGTCCGCGGCCCCGGAGCCTTTCACGCATGAAATTCCGATCCCTGCGCCTTTCGATGGCGCTCTCGGCGGTGATCGCCGCCGCTCCCATGATGATCGCCGCGCCCGGCGTTTCGGCGGCGCGCGACGAGGGCATGTGGACCTTCGACAACTTCCCGCTGCGGACGGTGAACGAGAAGTACGACCTGAACCTCGATCAGGCGTGGCTGGACCGCGTGCGCATGGCCGCGGTGCGCATCCAGGGCTGCTCGGCCAGCTTCGTCTCGCCGGAGGGACTGATCCTGACCAATCACCACTGCGTGGTCGGATGCCTGCAGGAGCTGTCGTCGCCGGAGACCGACTACGTCAAGAACGGCTTCATCGTCGGCTCGCGCGAGGAAGAGAAGAAGTGCCCGGGCCAGACGGCCGAGGTGCTGACCGAGATCGCCGACGTCACCGACCGCATGCTGATGGCCGGCATGGGGATGGAAGGCCAGGCCTTCGCCCAGGCGCGCCAGGCCGAGGTCGCACGCATCGCCCAGGAGAACTGTGCCGGGGACCCGAAGTTCAACTGCCAGGTGGTCGACTTCTATCGCGGCGGCCGTTTCGCCCTGTACAAGTACCGCCGCTATGAGGACGTGCGCATCGCCTTCGCGCCGGAGTTCCAGGCGGCCTTCTTCGGCGGCGACCCGGACAACTTCAACTTCCCCCGCTACGCGCTCGACGCCGCCTTCCTGCGCGCCTACGAGGACGGCAGGCCGGTCGAGACGCCCAACCACCTGAAGTGGAACGCCGACGCTCCGCGTGAGGGCGAGCCGACCTTCGTCGTGGGCAACCCCGGCTCCACCTCGCGCCTGCTGACCGTGAGCCAGCTGGAACGGCTGCGCGATCAGCAGTTGCCCGTGACCCTGATCCAGGCGTCGGAACTGCGCGGACGGTTCCTGACCTACGCCGCCTCGGGCGACGAGGCCAGGCGCGTCTCGGTCGACCCGATCTTCGGCCTGGAGAACAGCTTCAAGGCCCAGTACGGCCAGCATCAGGCCCTGCTGGACCCCTCTTTCATGAACACCAAGCGCCAGGAGGAAGCGCGCCTTCGTGCGGCGGTCGACGCCGATCCCGCCCTGAAACAGCGCATCGGCGACCCGTGGAGCGAACTCGAGGCCATCCAGTCCGTCGCCCGCGACCTGTACCTGCCGTACCGCCAGCTGGCGGCTTCGGCCGGCGGCGGCTCGCAGCTGTTCGCCTATGCCCGCGCCATCGGTCGGGCGTCGGCCCAGAACGCGGCCGGTCAGCTGACCTCCGAGCGCAAGGCGCAGCTCGAAGCGGCCCTGGGCGAAGAGACGCCGATCTACGTCGACATGGAAGAGATCCGGCTGGGCTACTGGCTGTCCAAGACGCGCGAGTATCTGACGGTCGACCATCCCCAGGTGAAGGCCCTGCTGGGCAAGGAGAGCCCGGAAGGTCTGGCCGACCGCGTGATCGGCGGCACCCGGCTGGGCGACCCGGCCTTCCGCGTGGCCGCCCTGTCGATGACGCCCGAAGAACTGGCCGCCGCCGATCCGCTGATCGCCTGGGTCATGGCGAACGACGCCGCGGCCCAGGCCGTGGCCGGCGAGTGGAACCAGAAGGTCACCATCCCGACCGCCCAGGCCGCCGAGCGCGTGGCCCAGGCCCGCTTCGCCGTCTATGGCTCTGACATCTATCCGGACGCGACCTTCACCCTGCGCATCAGCTACGGCGAGGTGAAGGGCTGGACCTATCGCGGGGTCGAGGTTCCGGCCTTCACCCGCATCGGCGGCCTGTATGAGCGCCATACCGGGGCTGAACCGTTCAACGCCGCCGCCGGCTTCCTGGCGGCCGAAGGCCGGATCAACAAGGATCTGGTCTTCGACTTCTCCTCGACCAACGACATCATCGGCGGCAACTCGGGCTCGCCCGTGATCAACGCGCGCGGCGAGGTGATCGGCGCGGCCTTCGACGGCAACATCCACTCGCTGGGCGGCGCCTTCGGCTACGACGCCGCCCTGAACCGGACGGTGTCGGTGTCGACGGCGGCGATCACGGAGTCGCTGCGGGTCGTCTATCCCCAGCCGCGCCTGCTGCGCGAACTGGGCGTGCGCGGCTGACGCTTCGCGGGTCTGAATGACGAAGGCCCCCTCCGTCGCCGGAGGGGGCCTTTTCATGTCCGGTGCGCTCAGGCTCAGAACCGGGCGGACAGGGTCAGGCGCGCGTTGCGGGGCGCGCCCGGCGACAGGTTGTTGTTGTTGTGCGCGTCGGCCCAATAGCCCTCGTCCAGCAGGTTCTCGACGTTCAGCTGCACGTCCACGGTCGGCGTCAGCGCCCAGAACACCGCCGCGTCCACGCGGGTGAAGCCGGGCAGACGGGTGGTCGTGGGCGCGGTGCGGATCGCCGCCCACTGGTCCGACTGGTGCACGACGCCCAGCCCCAGACCCAGCCGGTCGGTCGCCTCATAGCGGTTCCACAGCGACAGGCTGTGCTCCGGCACCTGGGCCAGTTCGACGGAGTCGTTCCCGTCCAGGACGGCGTCCTGCCAGGTGTAGCCCCCGGCCACGGTCCAGCGGTCGGTGACGCGGCCGGCGACGCCCAGCTCCAGCCCGCGCGTGCGGGTCTCGCCGACGTTGATCGTGGCGGCGGGATTGGCCGGATCCGGCGTGGTGGCATTGGTCCGGCGCAGCTCGAACAGGGCGGCGGTCAGCGAGAGGCCCGGCCGCGCGTCCCACTTGGCGCCGACCTCCAGGTTCTCGAACTCCTCCGGCTCGAGGTTCTGCGTCGTCGGCGTCAGCGAGGCGAACTGCTCGCCCGAGCGCGGCAGGAAGGACCGGCTGTAGCTGGCGTAGACCGAGGCGTTCTCGGCCGGCTTCCAGATCAGGCCCAGGCGCGGCGACACCATTTCGTCGGTGCGGCCGAAGGCGCGGTCGGGCGTCGGCAGAAAGTCCGTCCCCTCGATCTCGAACCGGTCCCAGCGGAGACCCAGAATGACGTCGAAGAACCGGCCCAGACCGATCTGGTCCTGGGCATAGACCGAAGTGGTGGTCACGCGGCTGAAGGTGTCGCGCGCGTCCGTGCCGAAGGTCACGGTCGGATACGTCGGCGAGGTCAGGCTGAAGGTCGGGTCGGACAGGGTTCCGTTGAGGCGCACGTTGTCCGTTTCCTGATCGCCATGCTCGACGCCGATCATGACGCGGTGCTCGATCGGGCCGCCCAGCACCTCCCAGATCAGGTTCGACTGGAACAGGGCGTTGGTCCGGTCCGTGGTGTCGACGTAGGCCGCCAGAGGCACGGTTCCGGTCGGCGAGGTGGCGGGGCCGTTCGGATAGACGTTGGCGTAGACCTTGTCGTAGTCGGCGTAGACGAGCGTCGTGTTCAGGCTCAGCCCCGGGGCGATGCGGCCGTCCAGACGCAGCTTGGCGACGTCGGCGTCCAGCGTGGTCCGGTTCACGCCCGGCACGCCGAAGACCAGCTCGTCATAACCCTCCAGCGGCACGCCCAGATACGACGGCACGCCGCGATCCGGCACGCGGTCGTCGTCGACATGCTCGTAGGACAGACCCAGGTTCCAGCCCGGCGCGATCTCGGCGGCGAGGTAGGGGTTGACGGCCCAGCGCGAGCCGTCGACGAAGTCGCGGAAGCTCTCGCTCTCCTCGACCATGGCGTTCAGGCGGAAGGCCACGCGGTCGCCCAGCGGTCGATTGACGTCGATCCAGGCGCCGTAGCCGCCGAAGCTGTCGGCGAAGACCCGCCCCTCTCCGAACGCCGCGTCGGCGCTGGGCGCCTTCTGCACGCGGTTGACGATGCCGCCGCCGCCGCCGCGCCCGAAGATCAGGGCATAGGGGCCGCGCAGCACCTCGATGCGCTCCAGATTGTAGAGCGGGCGGTAATACTGGACGTCGTCGCGGACGCCGTCGATGAAGAAGTCGGCCGTGGTGTTCTGCCCCCGCAGGGTGATCTGGTCGCGGTTCCCCTCACCCTGCCCGACGGTGACGCCGGGCACGTAGCGCAGGACGTCGCCCACGGAGCGCAGGCCCTGGTCCTCGATCTGTTCGGCCGTGACCACCGACACGCTCTGAGGCACGTCGATCAGGGGAGTGTCGGTCTTGGTCGCCGTGACGGTGTCGAGGGCCTGATAGCCCCGCGCGCGGCCCGTGACGACGATGGGCTCGACCTCGGCGGCTCCCGGGTCGGAGGGGCCCTGCTGGGCGTGGGCGGCGCCGGCGACGGCGGCCAGGGAGGCGGACAGAAGGAACAGGTTGCGCATGGGCTCGACGGCGATTGACGACAGGGCGCGCACGTCTATTGCGAAGCATTGTCATATGCAACAGGAAGCGTCGCCGCAGACGAGGACGCCCGCCTCCGGGCAGGGAAGCGGGCGTCCTGTGCCGATCAGCCGTCCGCGATCACTGCACGCGTTCGACGGTGACTCCGCGCTTGCCGAGGATGACCTGGACCGAGTCGTCGCCGGCCAGGTGGGCGGCGCCGACGGCGATGAAGGCGGTGCCCGAGCCCTGGAGCATGGTCTCGATCTGGCCGGCCCAGTTGGTGTTCCGGCGGGTCAGCATCGCGTCATAGACGCGGGCGTCGCCGTCGCGCATCTCGTGGGCGAAGCCGGCCAGGCCGTCGAGGTCGCCGGTCGACCAGGCGTCGACCAGGGAGTCGAGCTCGGTCGCCGCGTTCTCATAGGTCTCCAGCGACTGGCGCAGGAAGTTCAGCTGGGCGTCCTCAGGGAAGCCGGCGAGGATGCGGACCTGCTCCTCGATGGTCTCCAGCCCCTTGACCGGCTTGCCCTCGGCCTCGGCGCGGGCACGCAGGACAAGCTCGATGCCCGAGTTGGGGTCGTATCCGGCCTTGGTCAGCGGGGCCATCGACAGGGTCAGGGCCACCAGCCAGGGGCGCATGACGTTAAGCTGCTGGACCGGAATGCCGATGACGCCGGCCGCTTCGCCCAGCTTGGCGTACTCGGCCTCGCTGAGCAGGGTGTTCAGCGGGCGCGACGGGTCCATGCCGTGCTCCATGACCAGCGGCAGGACGGCGGCCTGGTCGTCCGGGTTGGTGATCTCGAACCAGACCTCGTCGGCCTCGGCGAAGGCGGCGTCGACGCGAGGGCTGCCCCAGGCGGTCGTGGGGCGCAGGACGTGGACGGTGCCGAACAGATAGATGGTCGAGTCGGCGTCCTTGATGACCCACAAGGCCGGGCCGGAGCCGGCGGGCGCCTGCGGCACGACGACGGGGACGACCGCGATCTCCTGGGCCCATGCGGCGGGAGAGCCGGCGAGCGAGGCGACGAGGCCGAGGCCCAGCGCGGCCCCGGCGACGGAGCGGGTCAGGGCGGCGGCGGAGGTCCTGAGACGGGAGGCGAGGGTCATGGGAGGTCCTTTCAAGGCGGAGCGGGGGGCGTGGGGTGAAGGAGGGTTCATTTGATGCCGCGGCGGGCTGCGACGACGGCGGAGGCGACCAGATAGACGGCCATGAGGACGCCGATCATGCCCCAGGCGGTGACGCCGCCGGTCAGGCCCAGACGCTCGCCGGCGGCATAGAGGAACAGGGCCAGCTGGAGGGTCCAGAAGGCCAGACCGCCGGTCTCCACCATGATCCGGCGCAACATCTCGTCGGCGCGGCGCCAGAGCATGAGGTTGGCGACGGTCTGCACCGCCAGCAGGGCCAGGACCAGGGCGAAGGCCAGCTCCGACGAGACCCAGCGCGTGGCGTAGAGCGGGATCATCAGCATGATCCCGGCCAGCGCCATGGCGACGACCTGAAGGACGCCGCATCCCTTGGGCGAGCGCGAGGGCCGGAGGGTCAGGACGACCCCGCTGACCACCGCCATGGCGACCAGGACGACGGCGATGAACAGGTTCAGGGCGTCGTCGGGCGGCAGGCCGCCGGCGTCCACGAACCGGGCGACGAGGCCGCCGGTGACCGCGCCGGCCGCGGCCAGCAGAGCCATGCCGGCGATGCGGAGCGGCAGCGGAAGGGGACGATCTTCGGTCATGTCAGTCCTCCGTGAAGATGGCTTCGATCGGCTGTCCGAAGACGCGGGCGATCTTGAAGGCGAGCGGCAGCGACGGGTCGTAGCGGCCGGTTTCGAGCGCGTTGACGGTCTGGCGGGAGACGCCGAGGCGGTCGGCCAGCTCGGCCTGGGACCAGTCGCGTTCGGCGCGCAGCACCTTGAGGCGGTTGTTCATGGGGCGCCCCTACCGATGCCGCAGCCACCAGAGGGCCCAGGCGATCCCGTAGCCCACCCCTTGGGCCCCGACCGTCAGGGCGATCCCCGTCATGATGAGGTCGTCCGGTCCGCTCCCCAGCGGCGGCAGGGTGACGTCGATGACGCCCCAGGTCGACAGGGCGAAGAGGCCCATGACGGAGGCCATGCCGGTCGAGCCGCCCCAGTACCAGGCCCACTTGTGCGCCTCGCGCACGGCCTCGTCGGCGCTGCGCCACCAGGCGACGCAGATCCAGGACACGGCGGCGACGCCCACGGTGAGCAGGGCGATGCGCAAGGTGGTCGCGGCGGCGCCGCCGAAGGCGTCGATCAGGGCCGAGAGCCCGCCCACGGCGAGGCCGACCAGAGCGCTGACGCCCAGCATGCCCACGTAGCCGAGGCGGCGTCGTTTGCGTATGGGTCGGTCCGTCATGACAAGCTCCCGCGTCGATTTGACAAGGATGTTTTACATCGACCGCCGCCCGTGTCAAGCGCCCTTGTCATAAAGTCCGCAAGGCTTGTCGTCTCTACCCGGCCGCGTCCGCCGGCGGAGCGAGCAGTTCCGGCCGCGAAAGGGCGCGGGGCGTCGGCTCGACGGGCGCCAGCTCCGGCAGGTCCTTGCCCTCGTGGTCGACGTGCAGGTCCTCGAAACGCCGGGCCGACACCATGACCTGGCTCTCCAGCGAGCCGACGAACTGGTTGTACTTGCCGACCGCCGTGTCCAGCGCCCGGCCGACGGCGGCCGCATGGCCGCCCATGACTGACAGGCGCTTGTAAAGCTCGCGCCCCAACTTCGCGACCTCCTCGGCGTTCCTTGCCTGCTCCTCGGCGCGCCAGCCGTAGGCGACGGCCTTGCACAGGGCGAACAGGGTCGACGGCGTGACGATCACCACCCGGCTGGCCATGGCGTCCGACAACAGATCCGGCTCGTGATCCAGCGCCGCCGACAGGAAGGCGTCGGACGGCACGAACAGGGCGACGAAGTCCGGGCTGGGCCTGAACTGGTCCTGATAGGCCTTGGACGCCAGCTGGCGCATGTGGGTCTTCAGGCTGGCGGCGGTGCGGATCGCGGCGGCGCGGGCGCGCGCCTCGTCGTCGCCCTCGCCCTCGTCGGCGAAGGCCAGCGGCACCTTGGCGTCGATGACGAAGCGCCCGCCACCGGCCATGCGCACCAGGAAGTCGGGACGCTGCTGACGCCCCGCGTCGTCGGCGGCCGAGGTCTGTTCCACGAAGTCGAAGCGCCCCGCCATGCCCGCGGCCTCCAGCACGTTGCGGCAGGTCTGCTCCCCCCAGCGCCCGCGCCGGCCGGTGTTGCCGCGCAGGGCCTCGGTCAGCTTGCGCGCCTCGTCGCGGGTGGCGGCCGAGGCGGTCATCAGATGGGCCAGCTGCTCCTTCAGCCCGCCGGTCTCGTCGGCGCGGGTCTTTTCCAGCGCGGCGACGTGCTGCTGGAACTGCGCCAGGGTCTCGGCCACGGGCTTCAGTTGCGCCTCCAGCCGCTGCTGGGCCATCAGCTCGCGATTGCGGAAGGTCTCGTCGGTGCGCTTCAGCAGGGCCTCGGCCGCGGCCTGCGCCTGCTCGCCCGCCTGGGCGCGCAGGAACTCCGCTTGCGTCGCCGCCTGATCCTCGGCCAGACGCAGACGGGCCTCGGTGTCGGCGAACCGCTCGCGCAGCTCCCACGCCCGCGTCTCGGCGGCCCCGGCGCGGCGGCGCTCCATCAGGGCCCAGACGAGGGCCACCACGGCGACCACGGCGGGGGCGAGGGCGAAGGCGAATTCTGCGTTCATGCTCCGTTCCTTAGCGGGAGTCGCGACGACGGACCATCGGCTCCCCTCACGTCAGAATCGGTCGGATGTGGACTCCGTGGGCTTCGCGGAGAAGACGGGGGCGCCGGGTTCCCGGAACCCACATGGCCGACCCGAGCGATATGGCCGCCCCCGACCGGCGCCGGATCGATCACGAATTCCCGCGTGGAATCAGGCCGGGCGTCGCGCCCTGAGCGCCTGCACGATCGTCCCGTCGTCCAGCCAGTCCAGTTCGCCGCCCACGGGGACGCCCCGCGCCAGGGTGGTGACCTCGGCCCCCGCCCCCGCCAGCCGCTCGACCAGATAGTGGGCCGTCGTCTGGCCGTCGACGGTGGCGGGCAGGGCCAGGACGACCTCGGTCGCCTCGCCCCCCTTCACCCGCCCGACCAGTTCGGCGACTCGGAGGGCGTCGGGGCCGACGCCGTCCAGCGCCGACAGCAGGCCGCCCAGCACGTGATAGCGGCCGCGGAAGGCGCCCGACCGCTCCATGGCCCACAGGGCGCCCGCCTCCTCGACCACGCAGATCAGGCGGCCGTCGCGCGCGGGGTCCGAGCAGATGGCGCAGGGATCGCGGGTGTCGGGCGTGCCGCAGACCGAGCACGATTTCACCTTGGCCCCCACGTCCGCCAGAGCCTCGCCCAGCGGCAGCAGCAGCTGATCGCGCCGCTTGAGCAGGGCCAGCGTCGCGCGCCGCGCCGAGCGCGGCCCCATGCCCGGCAGCTTGGCCAGCAGGCCGATCAGCCGCTCGATCTCGGGTCCGGCGGACGCGGCCACGCCGTCAGAACAGCTTGGGCATGCCGGGGATGTTCATCCCGGCCATGGGCCCGGCGGCCTGACGCATCAGCTCGCCGTTGACCTCGTCCAGCTTGCGCTTGGCGTCGGCGTGGGCGGCGACGATCAGGTCGGCCAGGATCTCGCCCTCGCCCGGCTGCATCAGGCTGTCGTCGATGGCGACGCGCGTGATTTCGCCGGGGCCCTTCAGGGCCACCGTGACCAGCCCGCCGCCCGAGGTGCCCTCGGCGGTCGATTCGGCCATCCGGGCCTGGGCCTCCTGCAGCTTCTGCTGCATGGCCTGGGCCTGTTTCATCAGATCGGTGAGGTCTTTCATGGCCCCTAGATAGGGCGTCGGGGGCGGCGGGAGAAGCCGGTCAGTCCAGCGCGAAGACCAGATCGGCGGTCGTGCGGTCCATCTCCTCGGCCAGACGCGACAAGGTCGTGGTCTGGGAGGTGATCACCTCCGCCGCCCGGCCCGGCATGTCGGACGATGCGGCCCCCGCGACGCGGTTCTCGAGATGCCGGCGCCCGTCGACCATGACCGTCACGGAGACGAGGGCGTGGGCGTTCGGATCGTCTTCGTCAGGTCCGGACAGAATGCAGCGGTGGCCGGTCAGGCCGTCGCGATCCAGCCGCTCGAACCGGACGACCGACAGGCCGGGGTTCGCGGCGGCGCAGGCGCCGGAGTCGGGCAGGACGGAGGGAAGGGCGGCATCCGGTTCCCCTCCCTCGATCCGCTCGCTGCGGAGGCGGAAGCCGATGGCGAAGGATAAGTCGTCGTCGTCCGGCAGGCCGTGGAAGAGCGTCGTGGTGAGGTTCTTCATCAACGGCGCCAGCGGTGGGGCCTCGACGCCGAGGCTCTCGGCAAGCCGCGCCATCTCCGCGTCCAGCTGACTCACGGCCTCGCGGACTGCGGCCTGATCCTCCGCCGAGACGGCGACGATCTGGGCCGCCGCGGGTTGCGGCGCGGACAGCAGGGCGGCGCCCGCCAGCAGGCCGGCCAGAATCATCGAACGCATGGTGAGCCTCCCCTTCGTGCGGAGACCATGACGCCATACGTCGCCACAAGGCCAGCTCCGCGGTCCCCGGCGTCGGGTTTCGTCAGGCCTCGTCCAGATCGGTCTGGATCCACTCCGGAGAGTGATGCACGTCGATCGTCTGAAGCCGGCCGGGACCCAGGTTCTCGAAGCGGTGGGGGACGCAGGCCGGACCGAGCACCACCTCGCCCGCCTCGGCGTCGATCACCGCATCGCCCACGAAGAAGCGGGCGCGGCCCTGGGTGACGATGAAGGTCTCGTCATAGGGATGGACGTGGAGACGCGGCCCGACCCCGATCTCGTCCGTGCCGTAGGCCAGGACGGTGATCCCCGTCTGCTGGAGCAGCCCCGGCACGCCTCCGCGCCACGGGCCCTCCGCGACAGGGTCGAACAGGCGCGATTTCGACGCGGGCCGGCCGTCCGGCGTGACCGTCGCGGGATCGAAGTCGCGGCGCGCCATCAGTCCTCGTCCTCGACCTCGTCGGGAATCGTCGGCAGGTCGGGCGCGGGAGGCGGGACGCGGATCTCGCCCAGTTTGGCGCCGGGAAAGATCGACAGGACCGAGGCGACGAAGGGGTCGGCCTCGACCTCGGCGCGCTGGGCGGCGCGGGCCTTCTTCTCGATCTCGATCAGGGTCTCGCCGCCGCCCTGGCCGTTGGCGGCGATCAGCCAGACCTTGCCGGTCCATTCCTTCAGCCGCGAGGCGAGGCGCGTGGCCAGGTTGGCGGGGGCGCCCTGCACCGGCTCATAGGTGATGCGGCCCGGCTGGAACGAGACGGGCCGGACGTAGCGCTGGACGTCCATCTGCAGCGCCACGTCGCGTTTGGCCCCGATCAGGCCGACGACCTGTTCGAACGTCTGGGGGTCCGGCAGAGCCGGCGCCGCGGCCACGCGCGGAGCCAGGGCGGCCGAGGCGCCGCCACCCCCGCCTCCCCCACCGCCGCGCGACGGGCCGGCCCCACCGGTGACGTCGCCGTCGCGGAGTGCTTTCAGCGCCTCCTCCGGCCCCGGAAGATCGGCGGCATAGGCCAGGCGCACGATGACCATCTCGACCGCGTCGGCCGGATTGGGCGCGCGGCGGACCTCGTCGAGACCCTTGAGCAGCATCTGCCAGACGCGCGACAAGGCGCCGGCGGAAATCGCCGCCCCCAAGGCCGCCAGGGCCTGGGCCTGGTCGTTGGGCAGGCGCGTCGCCTGCGGCCCCAGCATCTTGGACACCGAGGCGGCGTGGGCGTGTTCCAGCAGATCGCCCATGACCTGCACCGGGTCGGCGCCGTAGCCGTAGAGGGTGCGGAAGGTCTCCAGAGCCTCGGGCGTCCGCCCGCTCATGATCTGTTCGAACAGGGCGATCGTGCGGGTGCGATCGGCCAGGCCCAGCATGTCGCGCACGGTCTCGGCTTCGACCACCGCGCCGCGCTCGCCCTGGACCAGCGCCTGATCCAGCAGCGACAGGCCGTCGCGGACCGAGCCCTCGGCGGCGCGGGCGATCAGCGCCAGGGCGTCGGCCTCGATGGCCATGCCTTCCTTCTCGGCCACCTTGTTCAGGTGCCCCACCAGCACCTCCGGCTCCACGCGGCGCAGGTCGAAGCGCTGGCAACGGCTGAGGATGGTCACCGGCACCTTGCGGATCTCGGTGGTGGCGAAGATGAATTTGGCGTGGGGCGGCGGCTCCTCCAGCGTCTTCAGCAGGGCGTTGAACGCCTGCGTCGACAGCATGTGGACCTCGTCCAGCACATAGACCTTGTAGCGCGCCTCGACCGGGGCGTAGCGCACGCTGTCCAGGATCTCGCGGATGTCGCCCACGCCGGTGTGGCTGGCGGCGTCCATCTCCATGACGTCGATGTGCTGGCCGGCCATGATGGCCGCGTCGTGCCGGCCGGTGGGCGACAGCTCCAGCGACGGGCGGTCGATCGTCTCCGTCTCGTTGTTCAGGGCGCGGGCCAGCAGGCGCGCCGTGGTCGTCTTACCCACCCCCCGCACGCCGGTCAGCATGAAGGCGTGGGCGATGCGGCCGGTGGCGAAGGCGTTGGTCAGGGTGCGGACCATCGCCTCCTGCCCGATGAGGTCCTCGAAGGCGCGGGGCCGATATTTGCGCGCGAGAACGGTGTACTCGGACGCGGCCTCGACCGGCCCGGGCATGGGGACGGGCTTCTTCGCCCGGGGCAGGGCCGGGGCGTCCGCGGAGACCAGCTCCGCGGTTTCGTCCGGCGCGGCGAGGGCCTCGGCGACGCGCATGCCTTCGGGTTCGGGCGCGCCGAACATGTCCTCGGTGTTGGGGTCCCGCTCCTCGACCGCGTCCGAGGGCTCGTCCTCGTCCCACGGCGGGCCGTCGGGATTCGGTCCGGCGTCGCTCATCCGAAAGGCATAGCGCGGAGTCGGCGTCGCGCGCATCCCCCATGCGCGGCGGAACGGTGGATCAGTCCGTCAGGTCGCGGATCTGGCCGCCGTCGGCGCGGATGCGCTCCAGCACCCTTTCGTGCAGCCAGATGTTCATGGCGGCGGTGTCGGACTTGTCGCCCGCATAGCCCAGCTCGTCGGCCAGCTCGCGGCGTTCGTCCAAGGTGGAGTCCATGCCGGTCAGCTTCATCAGATCGACGATGGACGTGCGCCAGTTCAGCTTCTGGTCCCGCTGCTCGTTCATGAAGTCCAAGATGCCGTCGACGTCCACCTGTTGTGGCGCGGTCGCGGCCGGCGTTGGGGCGGGCTGGGCCTGAGCGGACGTCGGGGCGGGCGTGGGCCGCGGAGCGGGGGCCGAGGTCGGCGTCGCCGTGCGGTCGGGCTTGTGGCCGGGACCGGCCTTGGCGCGCTCCCAGATCGGGCCGAGGATTTTTCCGAGAATGCTCATGGGGCGCTCCTTCCGCTGTCGCGGGAAGGAAGGACGCCAGCGCGCGGGAGGTTCCGCGCCCGCCCTCAAGCAGCGAGACGCCGCGCGTCGAGCGGTAGGGCGAAAAAGAAGGGAGGTGGAGACCGCGACCCGAAGGTGAATTCGTTGTGGCTGCTGCCTTCCGGCCCTGACCAGGTTGGCGAAGCCTTCGCCCGCGATCTCCGGGGAGACATATGCGATTTCGCGGTCGCGGACGCAAGCGGGGCCGCGCTATTCAGGCGGCATGAGCGACGCGCCCGCCAACATGTTCGCCGGCAATCCGCTGGACCGGGCGGGAGACCGGCGGAACGATCCGAACTTCATCGCGGAAATGGTCGCTCATCCCGAGGCCCTCGCCCTGAGCTGCGACGCGGCGGGGCCGGTGGTGGAGGACGGGCCGGAGGGGCCGCGGCTGGTCTGGACGCCGCTGGCGGCCGCGCGCCCCGGCGCGGTCGGCGACGAGATCTTCCTCGGGCTCTGGAAGGACGCGCCGGTGTTCGCATTGGAGGTCGAGAGCGGCGGGGCGCCCTTGCGCGAGGCGGCGATGGCGCTGTCCCCGGCGGACGCGGCCATGGCGGGGGCCGCGAAGAGCTTGTTCGACTGGCGACGGCGGCACCGGTTCTGCGCCAACTGCGGCGCGGCGACCGAGCCGGCCTGCGGCGGCTGGAAGCGCGTCTGTCCGGGCTGCGCGGTCGAGCATTTTCCGCGCGTGGATCCGGTCTGCATCATGCTGCCGGTGTTCGAGGGACGGTGCTTCGTCGCCCGCGGCCCGACGTGGCCGCCCGGGCGGATGTCGGCGCCGGCGGGCTTCATCGAGCCCGGCGAGACGATCGAGGAGGCCTGCGCGCGCGAGCTGTTCGAGGAGGCGGGGCTGAAGGTGACCCGGGTGCGGCACCATTCCAGCCAGCCGTGGCCCTTCCCCTCGCAGCTGATGATCGGCCTGGTCTGCGCGGTCGAGAGCGACGCGGTGACGCTGGATCCGGCCGAACTGGCGGAGGGCGTGTGGCTGACGCGTCAGGAGGCCGCCGACGCCCTCGCCGGCCGCCATCCGGCGGTGATCGCCCCGCCGCCCGTCGCCATCGCCCGGACGCTGATCCGGGCGTGGGTCGAAGGATTCGAGGCCTGATCCGCCTCAGTTGCCGGCGTTGTAGGACCGGACGCCGAAGTGACAGTTCGAGCTGCAGGTCACCATCTGAGCCTCGAAAGTATAGCGGCCGCCCGAGCCGGCGGGGATGACCACCATGGGGGCGTCGTCGTCCTCATAGTCCGAGCCGACCTCATTGCCCGAGGCGTCGCGGACGACCAGATCCAGGTCCGAGCAGCCCTCGTCGCAGGCGCCGATGACGATGTAGGCCGCCCCCGAGGCGACGTTGAAGGTGCCGGTGGTCGAGGCGCCGGCCGACAGGCGGCCCGTGGCGCGGCTGGCCGGCGAAATGCCGAACTCGGCCTCCAGCTGGCCGAAGATGTAGTCGACCAGGGCGGCGCCGGTGGCGTCCTGGGCGGAAGCGGCTCCGGCGGCGCCCGTCAGGGCGAGCGCGGCGAAGGCGGCGGCGGCGTGGCGAAGCATGGAAATCCCTCCGATGATGTCGGGAACCATGCGCGCGACTCAGGGGCCGTGCAAATGACGGACTCTGACTTCGGGGGCCTGCCGCTCGACGCGCCGCGTCTCGCCGCCGGAGGTCGTTGGTCAGACGAGCGCGCGCGCGGCCTCGAGGTCCGCGGGGTTGTCCACCGACAGGGGCGGGGCGTGGATCACCGACGCCCAGATGGACAGGCCCATCTCCAGCGCCCTCAGCTGTTCCAGCTTCTCGCGCTTCTCCAGAGGCGACGGCGGGGCGGCGCAGAACCGTTCCAACGCGGCCCGGCGATAGCCGTAGACTCCGACATGTCGCCAGACCGGGCCGTCGCCGTACAGGGTCGAGCGCGTGAAATAGAGGGCGCGGCCGTGGCGCTCGCCCGGCTCCATGGCCAGCACCGCCTTGACCACGTCGGGGTTCGACCGATCCGAGGCGTCGGCCTCGGGGGCCACCAGCGTCGCGACGTCGCAGTCGGGCTGGCCGTGCAGCAAGGCGGCGCAGGCGGTCGCCAGCCCCGGATCGGCGAAGGGCATGTCGCCCTGCAGGTTGATCACCGCGTCGTGGCGGCCGTCGGGATCGAGGGCGTGGAGCGCGGCCATGATGCGGTCGGACCCCGACGGCAGGCCGGGATCGGTCAGGACGGCCACGCCGCCGGCATCGGTCACGACGTCGACGATCTCCGGGTCGCCCGCGGCCACGGCGACGGGCAGGCCGGAGGCGGCGGCGCGCTCCCATGCCCGCACGATCATGGGCACGCCGCCGATGTCGGCCAGCGGCTTGTCCGGCAGCCGGGTCGCCGCCATGCGGGCCGGAATGATGACGAGCGGGTTCATGGCGGAGTCTCCCCGCGGGCCGGTTGCGAAGGGCGCGCTACCGTGTCAGAGACGCCCACGCAAGGCGAGGCCGCCCGCGCATCCGCGCGCGCGGTCTGGCGTCATCAAGACATGGGATGCGACGACGCGATGAGCGGCGACCTGAAGTGGAACAAGATCATGGGCGCCGGCCTGGCGACCGCCTTCGTGATCATCGGCGTGCAGCAGGTGACCGGCGCGATCTATCACTCCGAGCCCCCCGAGAAGATGGGCTATTTCGTCGACGCGCCCGAAGAGGCGGCGGCCGGCGGCGCGGCCGAGGCCCTGCCGATCGACTGGGGCACGGTCCTGCCGACGGCCGACCTGGCCGCGGGCGAGGCCGCCTTCGCGCGCTGCAAGGCGTGCCACACCATCACGGCGGGCGGCGCCGACGGCATCGGCCCGAACCTGTACGGCGTGGTCGGCGGCCCGGTGATGCACTCGGCCGGCTTCGCCTATTCCGACGCCATGGCCGCGCACAAGGCCGAAGCCCCGACCTGGGGCTATGACGAGCTGGACGCCTTCATCACGGCCCCGGCCCGCTACGTGCCCGGGACCAAGATGTCGTTCGCCGGCCTGCGCGACGAAGAGACGCGCGTCAACCTGATCGCCTATCTGCGGGCCCAGGGTTCCGGCGGCTTCGCCATCCCGGCGCCGGATCCCTCGCGTCAGCCGGGCGCGGCCGCTCCGGCGGAAGGCGCGGCTCCGGCCGAGGGCGAGGCTCCGGCCGAGGGCGCCGCCGAAGCAGGGGCGACCACGGGCGCTCCGGGAACCCCGGCGACCCAGACGACGCCGGCGGCCCCGCCGGCCGCGACCAGCGCCCCGACGGGCGGCTGAGTTTCAGGATCGGAGCGCGGGCCTTCGGGCCCGCGTTCTCGTTTGAGGCTCAGATGCGCCGGAACGTCGGGGCGTCGAAGCCTTCGGACCGCTGTCGCGCATCGACGTCGGACAGCGCCTCTCGCACGACCTGACCTGCCCGCCCGGAAGCGTGGATCAGGGTTTCGCCGTCCAGCATGATCGCCGCGTGGCCGCTCCAGCCCGGCCCGCCCCTCCCATGCGGCCAGACGACCAGATCGCCGCGACGCAGGCCCTTCTGTTCGACGGGCCGTCCCATCTCCGCCTGCCCATCGGCATAGCGGGGCGCCGCGCGGCCGCAGGCGATCAGGCAGGTCTGGACCAGTCCGGCGCAGTCCATGCCGCGGTCGGACCGGCCGCCCAGCCGGTGCGGCAGGCCCGGAAGACGCTCGGCCACCGCGGCCAGGTCGGGCTCGAATTCGCCGATGGGCATGAGGGCGACGTCCCCGACGGGGGCGCCGGCCACGTCGACCATCGCATTCAACGGCAGGCGCCCCCCGATCGACGACACCCTGTGCGTCGGGGCGCCGCTTCCGGCGGCCAGGGCGTCGGCGGCGATCCAGCCGACCACGCCGTCGCGGCGGCACTGGCCCCAGGCCCGGCCGCCCTCGCGCAGCAGGACTTCGAACGCCTCGCCATGCAGCAGCTGGCTGACCAGGTTTCCCGCGTCGTCCAGCACGTCGGCCGCGGCCGTCGCGCCGCGCGTGGCCTCGACGGCGCGATACTCCGGCGCGCGGACGATTCCCTCCAGCGCCTGGGCGGCGAAGGCGGGGCGCGCCGGCAGGAAGCGCGGGTCCGGTGTGTGGAGATCGTGCGTCAAGCGGCGGGTCCGGTTCGTCGCCGATCCTGACGCGTAAGGCCAAAAGGGCCGTTAACGCGGGGGAGGGCTCAGGGCTTGGGAATCAGGGCCTGGAGACGCCGCGGCTCCGCCTTTTCCCAAACCCTGGGCCCTCGACGCATAGCGGCGCTCCAGCATGTCGAAGGCGGCGCGGATTCCCTGCGCCTCGCCGCCCTCGGGCCAGCCGGGGCGCGCGCGCGGGTTCCAGGCGAAGACGTCCAGGTGCGCCCAGGCGCCGGTCTCCGGCGCGAAGCGTTGGAGGAACAGGGCGGCGGTGACCGAACCGGCCTGGGCCCAGGCGGCGGAATCGTTGCGCAGGTCGGCGATCTCGGCCTCGACCGAGGACCGGTATCCGGACCACAGCGGCATGCGCCACATGGGGTCGCCGACGCGGGCCGAGGCGGCCAGCAGGTCGGCGGCCAACGCCTCGTCGTCGGTGTAGAGCGGCGGCAGTTCCGGACCCAGCGCGACGCGGGCCGCGCCGGTCAGGGTGGCGAAGTCGAGGGTCAGGTCCGGCCGGTGCTCGCCCGCGCGGGCCAGGGCGTCGGACAGGATCAACCGCCCCTCGGCGTCGGTGTTGCCGACTTCGACGGTCAGGCCCTTGCGCGTCTTCAGCACGTCCCCGGGACGGAAGGCGTCGCCGGAGATGGCGTTCTCGACCGCCGCGACCAGCACGACCAGCCGCACCGGCAGCTTCGCGCCCATGATCAGCCGGGCGAGGCCGAGCACGTGGGCGGCGCCGCCCATGTCCTTCTTCATGTTGCGCATGCCGGCGGCGGGCTTGATGTCCAGACCGCCGGAATCGAAGGCCACGCCCTTGCCGACCAGCGCGACCAGCGGCCGGTCTGCGGCGTCGAGGTTCCAGCCCATCTCGATCAGCCGCGGCGCGCGATGCGGGGCGGCGGCGCGGCCGACGGCGTGAACGGCGGGATAGTTCGCCTTCAGCAGGGCGTCGCCGGTCGTGACCTGGATCGAAGCGCCGTGCGCCTGCGCCACCTCGCGCGCCTCCGCTTCGATCTCGGCCGGGCCCATGTCGGCCGCCGGCGTGTCGACCATGCGTCGGACCCGGAAACAGGCGTCGGCGACGGCCTGCGCGGCCGCGAGGTCGAGGCCCTCGGGCCCCACCAGGCGGGGCGGGACTGCGGGCTTCGCCTTGTAGCGGTCGAACCGGTACGCCCCGAGGGCGAAGGAGAGGGCCAACCCGTGGGCCTCGGCCGGCTCCCACCCCTCCAGCCGCCAGTCGCCGACGGGCAGCTTCGCGGCCAGCGCCCGACCCGCCATGGCGTCCACGGCCGCGTCGCCGACGCCCAGGAGGGCGTGGTCGGGCGCGCCGGCGGGGCCGGGAACGATCAGCAGCTGGCCCGGCTTGCCGACGAAGTCGTTCGCCGCGGCCCATGCGGCGACCGCGCCCTCCAGTCCCGAACCGCCGCGCGCGGGGCGCACCGGCAGGGCGGCTTCGGAGTCGGCGATCAGGACGTCGGCGGCGGCGATCATGCGGGCACTCCGGGCGGCGAGCGTTAACGCTCCCTTGACGCGGCGGCGCGATTCTCGACGTCACGCCGATTGGACGTCGATCATGTCGCGCACCCTCCTCCTCGCCGCAACCGCCCTGACCCTGCTGGCCACTCCCGCGCTGGCTCAGCAGCAAACGGCCGCGCCCGCCACGGCCGAGGTGCGGGCGAGCTACGAGCGCATGGATCCGTTGAGCCGCAGCCTGTTCTGGTCGCAGGAGTTCGAGAAGAACCCGGCCGATCCGGAGGCGGGCGCGGCCCTGCCCCGCTCCCTGCGCGAGCTGGGCCGGCATCAGGAAGCGGCCGAGGCGGCGGAGCGGGCGCTCGTCGTCCAGCCGGACAACGTCGAGGTGCTGCTGGAAGCGGGCCGGGCCCACATCGCCCGCGGTCAGGCCTTTTACGGCATCGCTCCTCTGGAGCGCGCGGCGCGGCTGGCGCCGCGCGACTGGCGGCCGCATTCGCTGCTGGGCGTGGCCTATGAGCAGACGCGGCGGCCGGAAGACGCGGCGGCGGCCTGGGCGCAGGGGCTGGCCCTCTCGCCGGAGAATCCCGCCATCCTGACCAACATGGCCATGGGGCCCATGATGGCGGGCGACCTGGTGACGGCGGAAGACTATCTGCGGCGCGCCGCGGCCCATCCCGAGGCGGGGCTGAAGGTGCGGCAGAACCTGGCGCTGGTGCTGGGGCTCAAGGGCGAACTGGGCGAGGCCGAGCGGATGCTGCGCCGCGACCTGCCGCCGGAGATGGCCGACGCGAACCTCGCGTGGATCCGGCAAAGGTCCGCCGACGGGACCGGCGCGGGCGGCCGGACCTGGAGCTCGCTGCAGTAGGCTCGCCCCCGGGTCCGCAAGACCCTATGTTCCGGTCATGATCGACGAGATCTATTCCAGAGAAATCCTGCGTCTGGCCGCGGACCTGCCGCATGCCGGACGGCTGGAATGGCCGCACGGCACGGGCCAGCGCACGGCGAAGCTGTGCGGTTCGCGCGCGATCGTCGACGTGAAGATCGGTCGGGGCACGATGGTCGAGCATTTCGCCCAGGACGTGAAGGCCTGCGCCCTGGGCCAGGCCGCGGCGTCGATCATCGGGGCGAACGCCGTCGGCGCGGCCCTGCCCGAGGCGCGGGCCGCCCGTGATGCGATGCGCGACATGCTGAAGTCGGGCGGCGAGGGACCGACGGGCCGATTCGAAGGTCTGAGGATCTTGAAGCCCGTGGCGGCTTATCCGGCGCGGCACGCCTCTTCCATGGTGGCGATCGAGGCTCTGTGCGACGCCATCGAGAACGCGATCGAGAACCGTCTGACCTGGAGCCCGCCCTTCTATGCCGAGCCCGACTGGGAACAGCAGGAAGCCGAGCGAACTCGCCGCGCCGGTTCCACCTAGCCGCCGTCTCCGGCATCGGGGATAAGCGCGGCGATGGCGACCGGCGAAGGACCCTATGAACGCGGCGTTCGGCTGGCCCACAGGGCCTACAAGCTGTCGTTCAGCCTGGTGTTCGGACAGCAGTGCCGGTTTCTGCCGACCTGTTCGGACTATGCCCGCGACGCCCTGATCGCCCATGGGCCGGTCCGCGGGGGATGGCTGACGGCGCGCCGCCTGTGTAAGTGCCATCCATGGGGCGGATCGGGCTACGATCCGGTGCCGCCGAAGAAGCCAGAAGAATGATCGAACTGAAATTCCCAGACGGCGCCGTGCGCCAGTATCCGGCCGGATCGACGGCCCGCGACGTGGCGGCGTCCATCTCGCCGTCTCTGGCCAAGAAGGCCCTGCTGGCCGAGCTGAACGGCGAGCAGCGCGACATGGGCCGCGAGCTGGAGACCGGCGGCGACTTCCGCCTGATCATGCGTGACGACCCCGAGGCGCTGTACACGATCCGCCACGACGCCGCGCACGTGCTGGCCGAGGCCGTTCAGACCCTGTTCCCCGGCACCCAGGTGACCATCGGCCCGGCGATCGAGGACGGATTCTATTACGACTTCTTCCGCGAGGAGCCGTTCTCGACCGACGACTTCGCCGCCATCGAGAAGGAGATGGGCCGGATCGTCGACCGCGACGCGAAGTTCGAGCGCGAGGTCTGGGACCGGAACGACGCGATCGAGTTCTTCGAGGCCAGGGGCGAGAAGTTCAAGGCCGAGCTGATCCGGGACCTGCCGGAGGATCAGACGATCACCCTGTACAAGCAGGGCGAGTGGATCGACCTGTGCCGGGGGCCGCACTTCCCCTCCACGCGGCACGTCGGCAAGGCCTTCAAGCTGACCAAGCTGGCCGGCGCCTATTGGCGGGGCGACTCCAGGCGCGAGCAGCTGCAGCGCATCTACGGCACCGCCTGGGCGACCAGGGAGGACCTGGACGCGCACCTGGCGCGCATCGAGGAGGCGGAGAAGCGCGACCACCGCAAGCTGGGACGGGCGATGAACCTGTTCCACATGCAGGAGGAAGGCCGCGGCATGGTCTTCTGGCACCCCAAGGGCTGGGTACTGTGGCGGGTCATCGAGGCCTACATGCGCCGCCGGCTGGACGCCGCGGGCTACGTCGAGGTCAAGACGCCCCAGGTGCTGGACCGAAAATTCTGGGAGGCGTCCGGGCACTGGGAAAAATACCGGCCCAACATGTTCGTGTGCGAGACGGTCGAGGGCGAGGAGCTGTCCCTCAAGCCGATGAACTGCCCGGGCCACGTGCAGATCTTCGATCAGGGCCAGCGGTCGTACCGCGAGCTGCCGCTCCGCATGGCCGAGTTCGGGGCGTGTCACCGGTATGAGCCGTCGGGCAGCCTGCACGGGCTGATGCGGGTGCGCGGCTTCGTGCAGGACGACGCCCACATCTTCTGCCGCGAGGACCAGATCGTCGACGAGACGGCGCGGTTCATCGAGCTGGCCCGCAGCGTCCACGCCGACCTGGGCATGGAGACGGCCTACATCAGCCTGGGCACCCGACCGGAGACGCGGGCGGGTTCGGACGAGTTCTGGGACAAGGCCGAGGCGCTGATGGCCGAGGCGGCGCGCGCCGCCGGGACCGAGCCGGTGATCACGCCGGGCGACGGCGCCTTCTACGCGCCCAAGCTGGACTTCATCGTCAAGGACGCCATCGGGCGGGAATGGACCTGCGGCACGATCCAGCTGGACTACGTCCTGCCGGAGCGTCTGGGCGCCGAGTACGTCGCCGAGGACGGTCAGAAGCATCGCCCCGTGATGCTGCACCGGGCCATCCTGGGCAGCTTCGAGCGGTTCATCGGCATCATGATCGAGAACTATGCCGGAGCCTTCCCCCTGTGGCTGGCGCCGGTGCAGGCCGTGGTGGCGACCATCGTGTCGGAAGCGGATCCGTATGCCGAGGAGGTGGCCGCCAGGTTCCGCGCCGCGGGCCTGCGCGTCGAGACCGACCTGCGCAACGAGAAGGTCGGCTACAAGGTGCGCGAGCACTCCGTGGCCAAGGTGCCGGTCATCGCCGTGGTCGGGCGCAACGAAGCCGAGAAGGGCGAGGTCGCGATCCGCCGGCTGGGCAGCCAGGCGCAGGAGGTGGTCACCGTCGAGGAGGCCATCCGCATCCTGACCGAAGAGGCGACGCCGCCGGACCTGAAGCGCGGCTGACGTTCGGAACCGCTCGCGCGCCCCGGCGCTCCTTCGTCAAGCAGAAGGAGAGCGATCATGACCATGCGCGTCTATGAGGTGACCTTGGGGCGCGGCGGAGAGATCCGCATCGTGCGCGTGCCGTCCGAGACCGACGTCCAGGCCACCGACGCGGCCATGCCTCTGGCCCTGCCGGGTGAGAGCGTCTTGGGCGTGAAGGCGGTCGGCGACTACACCACCCAGGACGATCTGAACGCGGGGCCGGCGAAGTCGCAGGCTGCGGAACTGGCCGAGGTCACGCCGGGCGCCGCGGCCAGCGACGCCGGCACGCCGCCCTTCACCTGAGCCTCAGGCCGGCGTCAGCTCGGCCCGTTCGCCGTGGCGGGCGACCAGCCGCCACGGCTCGCCCCGGATCCACACGCGGTCGCATTCGATCGCCGTCCACCCGGTCGGCAGGACGACCCGATCCTGCGCCCACGTCGCGGGATCGGCGTCGCTGACGCGCAGACGCGGCAGACCCGTCAGGAGGCCGGTGACGAAGCCCCCGATGTTGGCGAAGAAGGGTCCGGAAGCGACGCCGCCGATCTTGTCCAGCCGATACTCCAGCGTCTGGGCGAAGCGGCCGGTCTGATACTTGGCATAGCCCTCGTCGAAGAGCTTCAGGGCCAGGTCGCGGTCCCCGGCCCACGCGGCCCACGTGCCGTACAGCGCGGCCAGCATCGGGGACCCGACGTAGTCGCGCCAGTGCGCCAGATAGAAGGCCAGCGTGCGCTCCCGCGTCGTGGCGTCCATCTCGGCCCAAACGGGGAAGATCGCCATCAACGGCCCCGGCGTGGCGCCCTTGGGTTCGTCCACGCGGAAGTCGGCGTGGGAGGCGACCGCGCCGTCGGACCGGATCACGGGCCGCAGGCCGTCGGCGACCTCCGCCCAGCGCGCAGGGGTGGGGCGGCCCAGCTGTTCGGCGGCCCTGACCGTGCGGCGCAGGACCGTCCGGGCGGTCAGGGTCGTCAGCGCGTCCTCGTCGATGAAGCCCGGATTCTCCGCCGGACCGCCCAGCTCCTCGAAGCGGAAGCCGTCCCGCGTGGGCGTCACCCGGTCGACGATCCAGTCGCACACGCCCTCAAGCACCGGCCAGGCGCGGTCGGCGAGGAAGCGCGGGTCGCCGGTGGCGTCGGCGTGCAGGGCGAAGGCTCGCGCCACGTGCAGGTTGACGTGGACCTCCCGCACCGCCGCCGAGCCGGCCCCGGGACTGGTCTCCTCCCCGGCCCGCGGTCCGCTCTCCCACGGAAACTGCAGCCCGACGCGCCCCTGCAGGCGCGCGTTCATCCGGGCCGCGGGCAGGCACCGGGTCCGGTAGTCGAGCATCGCGCGGGCGGCTTCCGGCTGGAGCAGGCTGAGGGGCGGAACCGCGAAGGCGTCCACGTCCCACATCACGTGGCCGAAATAGTAGTGGTAGTCGATCCAGGTCGCGAGGCCGTAGATCGACGTCGACGAGGGCGACGCTCTGTGCACGGATGAGTTCAGGTAGAAAAGGCCGGCGTCGGCGAGGGCCTGCCACTTCCGGTCCGCGCCGACGAGGCGAATCCGGCCCTTCCAGAGGTCTTCCCAGGCCGCGCGGTTGCGGCGGCGCAGCTCGTCGAAGCCGAGTTCGGCGCCGGGGGCGACGAGCCGGAGCGCCTGGCGGTGCGGCTGGGCGTGCATGACCTCGGGCACGAGGGAGACGAGCCGGTCGACGCTCGCCGGACGCGCGACGCGCGGGAAGCTCCACGTCGTCGACAGGGGGCCCTGCTCGTCCCAGGGCTCCTGGGTCCGCGCCGCCTGCTCGCGGGCCGAGGTCGACAGGGCGACGCCCAGCCGACCGGCGCCGCCTTCGGACTCCCACAGCAGGGTCCCGTCCGCCGCCGGCTCCGGCTCGCCCGGCGTGTCGAGGCGGCGCTCGAGCGACTTGCCCCGAAGGGCGGCGATGGCCACCCGGGGACGCACCTGGACCTCGTGCGAGCCTTCGGGCGTCGCCCGGATGCGTTCGCACACCAGGGTCGGATGGGTCCGGCTGCAGAAGGCGACCGTCTCGACCACCGCCGTCGCATCCCCGACCCGCAGCCGGACCCTCGTCGTCAGTTCGCCTGTGGCGAAGTCGTAGGTCTGATCCAGAGGCTCGACCGCGCCGGCCTGACCAGAGGCCCACAGACCGTCCAGCGCCACGTCGAGGCCGAGCGGATACGGGCCCGGGGCGGCGGCTTCGATCCGGCGCTCGTGGTGCTCGCCGACGAAGCCGGACACGATGCAAAGTCCGGGCGTCAGGGAATCCTCGCGCACGCGCAGGCCGATCAGGCCGTTCGAAAGATAGGCGGGGAGGTCGCGACCGCGCGCGCCGGTGGCTGACGGCGGCGAGATGACGTCGCTCATCCGTGACCGTTCTCTCAGTCGTGGCCGGGCATGCCCTTGGACGGGTCGTCCGAAGGCGTGTCCGGATCCAGCCGGTCGTTCCGCTTGCCGGTGCGCACGCGGGCCCAGATGAAGGCGACCAGCAGGGCGAGCGGCCCGAGCGCGACCACCGCCAGCCAGGGGGAGTTCTGCAGACTGTCCATCACCTTCTCCTCAAGACTTGCCGGCCTTGCGGCGGCGCGTTTCCCAACCCTTCTTCGCGGCGGCGGAACGGTCGGCCTTCGAACGCGAAGCCGAAGCGGCGCCGCCCTTCCGGCCGCCCTTGTGCGCGGCGGGATTGCCCGTCCGCTTTCCGCGCCCTGAGCCGGACCTGTTGCCGCCTCCGTCGTCCTTGTTGACGGTGGCCCAGGCCCGGCGTTCCGCCTCTTTTTCGGAGACGCCGCGCTTCTCGTAGCCCTCGGCGATGTGGTCGGCCTTGCGCTCCTGCTTTGCGGTGTATTTCGACTTGTCGCCTCGGGGCATGGCAGGTCCTTTCGGGTCAGGCGGCCGCGCGGGCGTCCGCGTTCAGGCTCATCTCGATCAGGTCGAGCACGCATTTCAGGCAGGACAGGCGCACCGCATCGCGGCCGATGGGCCCGAAATGCGCCTCCCGCGCCTCGGTCTCGCGGCCCTCGCGGGCGAGGGCGAAATGGACCAGACCTTCCTCGGCGTCGGGACCGGCCGGACCGGCATAGCCCGTGACCGACACGGCCAGATCCGCCCGCGAACGGCGCAGCGCGCCCTCGGCCATGGCCACCGCGCAGACACGGGAGACGGCGCCCGCCCGTTCCAACACGGACGACGGCACGCCCAGGACCGCGCGTTTGGCCGCGTCCGAATAGGTCACGAAACCGCATTCCAGCAGATGCGACAGGCCCTCGACGCCCGAGAAGGCGGCGCTGACCAGCCCGCCGGTGCAACTCTCGGCGAGCGCCAGCCTGAGCCCGTCGTCATCCAGTCGGCCCATGATCTCCTTCAGCCGGGCGGCGGTCGTCGGGGGAAGGGTCGAGGTCAGTTCCGGCGCGGTCATCGTCAGGCAAGCCTCCGATCACGTAGAAGCCGCGCTCGACCAGAGCGGCCACGAGGTCTGCGGTGTCGCGGGAAGACAGTCGGCGTCTTCCCGCGTCGTAGGGCGGACGGGGCGACGTCGCCTCTCGGGATCCTCGGTCATGTTCATTTCCTCCGACGGCGGAACGGGGCCGGAGAAAGCCCGGTTCCAATGTCCGCTCCCCGACTCGGGAGCCGGGCGTGGCCGTTCGCGTTCAGTCCCCATGGCCCCGAACATGAACAACCGCTTCCTGGCGCAGCTGGAGCCGTCGGATCGCGCCGCAATGGCGCCGCTGCTCCGCCGCGTCGTCGTTCCAATGGACTTGGTGGTGGTGCGCCAGAATGCGCCCGTCACGGACGTGCACTTTCCCGCCGACGCCCAGTTCGCCAACCTTATACGGTTCCCTGACGGGCGGGCGATCGAGACCGCGGTCATCGGTCAGGAGGGCGTGACCGGCCTTGCGCCCTTCATGGCGGACCGGCCCTGCGCCTGGGAGGTGAGGTGCCGGTCGCCCGGCGAGGCGTGGGTCTGCCCGGCTGCCGCCCTGCGGGCTCTGGCGGCCGAGCGGCCGTCGCTGATGAGGAAGCTTCTGACTCTTACGGACCTCTATCAGGCGCAGGCGGCGCAGGCGGCGGCCTGCAACGCCGCCCACCCCGTGCCCCAGCGGGTGGCGCGCTGGATCCTGACGGCGGCGGACCTGTCGCCGGAGCAGGTTCTGACATTCCGCCAGGAGGAACTGGCCCGGCTGATCGGCGCGCGCCGGACGACCGTGAGCGAGGCGGCCTCGTCGCTCAAGCGGCTCAAGCTGATCGCCTACGCGCGCGGCACGATCCGCATCCTGGACCGGGCTGGTCTGGAGAGCGCGTCGTGCGAATGCCACGCCATGCTCCGGGCGCGGACGGAAGCCGTTCTGGGAGAGGCGTCCATGCAGCCAGAGTCGGCTTGAGGACACAGGAACCGGCGTCCGCGCCGCGCTTTCCATGGGCCTCACCCCATGGAGGACACGATGGCCGAGAAGACCCTCGACGACCTGTTTCACGACACCCTGCGCGACATCTATTACGCCGAGCGGAAAATCCTGAAGTCACTGCCGAAGATGGCCCGGGCGGCTCAGGCCCCGGAGCTGAAGGCGGCCTTCGAGAAGCACAAGGATCAGACCGAGGGTCAGATCGAGCGCCTGCAGCGCGTGTTCGAGATCATCGGCAAGGCGCCCCGCGGCAAGACCTGCGACGCCATCGAGGGCATCCTGGCCGAGGGCGACGAAATCGCCGAGGAGTACAAGGACACGCCCGCTCTGGACGCCGGCCTGCTGGCGGCGGCCCAGGCCGTGGAGCACTATGAGATCACGCGCTACGGCACGCTGAAGCGCTGGGCCCAGGTGCTGGGCATGGACGAGGCGGTGAAGCTGCTCGACGAGACGCTGACCGAGGAGTCGCAGACCGACGAGGACCTGACGACGATCGCGGACGCGGCCGTCAACGCCGAGGCCATGCAGGCGAAGGCGGCCTGATCAGCCGTCAAACGACAGGCTGGTGAACTTGCCGTCGATGCGGCCGCCGATGCCGGCCTTCACGGTGCGCCCGGACGAGAAATCGACCTCATAGATTTCGCGCCGGGCGTCGCCCTCGCCTTCCCGGTCGATCAACCGCATTTCGGTGATCGCGCCGAACATCTGCAGCGCCTGACCGACCTCCCACAGTTGCTCCTCGCACAACGGAATGAAATCGGGCGCGAGGTGGACCGGGTCGCAGGTCCCCTCGGCCAGACCGACGATGATGGATTCCAGCGGGACGCGGAACTCCCCGTCCTTCGTCGGGTCCTGGGCCGCCGCCGCGCCTGACGAAAGCAGGGCGGTGGCGAAGACGGCGGCGGCGAGCGCGGCGCGCATCAGCGGCCGGTTCCCGCCGAGCTGAAGCGGCCGTCGGCGCCGCGGTCGCCGATGAACCACACCAGCGTGGGGCCGGCGTCGTAGGTGACCTCGTAGCGCTCAACCTTGGCGGCGCCCTCGCCTTCGGCGCTCACCAGCACCATCGAGGAGATGCCGCCCAGCGACTGCAGCGCGGGGGCCATTTGGGTGATCTGACCCTCACAGGCCTCCAGCAGGCTGTCGGCCATGACGTCGGCGGGACAGACGCCCTGCGTCGTCTCGACGAGCATCCGGGTCAGGGCGGCGCGGTACTCGCCGTCCGTCGAGGGATCCTGGGCCGCGGCGGCGCCGGCGGTCAGGAGGGCGGCGGCGAGCGCCGGGGAGACGAGGGCGAACAGGGCGAGGCGCATGAAGGGCTCCAGGATTGAGCCCGCAGGATGCGTCCCCGGCGTCCGCGCCTCAAGTGAAAGCGCGGTAAGGTGCCTGTCTTCAGGGCGCCGCGCCGCCGCCGGCCGCCGCCGTCGGCGACGTCGGGCCGGTCTCGCCCTGCTCCATCAGACGCCAGTCGTCGACGACGTAGCCTTCTTCGGCCAGGCAGGCACTCATGGCCGCGGTGATCTCGCGCTCCTTGTGGGCGCGCTGCATCCGCGAGACGCCGAACATGGCCAGGGGCGCGAAGACGATCAGACCGGCGGTCAGGCCGATGCCGCCCGCCACCCCCGCCAGCATGCCGGCGCCCGACGCCGCCGAGGCGCCGGTGACCAGCGCCGCCGCGCCGCCGATGGCCAGTCCCCCGGCCGCCGATCCGCCCCGTCCCTCGCGGAAATTTTCGCGCCGCCCGGCCGCGACCTCCGCGCCGCAGACGTCGAACGCCGTCTGGAAGGCCGCCGCGTCCTCGGGCGCGACCGACATGACCGGAACGAACCCCCGGGGCGTGGAGGCGCAGGCCGCCAGCGCCCCCATGGCGACCACTGCGGTCGCGGTGCGGATGAACTTCATGGGCGCGGCCTCCCCGCCGCGACCCTCAGCCTACAGACATTCGGGTCGAGCGGAAGGGTAGACGGCGACCGCCCTCAAGCAGCGAGCGACCGCGTCGCGAGCGGTAGGGCCCACTAAATATGGATCGCGTGGCCAAGCGCGCGCAGGGACGCCTCGTGAAAGGCCTCGCCCAGGGTGGGGTGCACGTGGATGACGCCGGCGACGTCTTCCAGAACCGCGCCCATCTCCAGCATCTGGGCGAAGCTGTTGGACATTTCCGAGACGTGCTGGCCGACGGCCTGGACGCCCAGAAGGCGGTGATCGGCCCTGGACGCGATCACGCGCACGAAACCGCCGTCCTCGCCCGCCTCGATGGCCAGCGCGCGGCCGATGGCCGACAGGGGGAAGACGGCCTGGATCACGTCGTCGCGCACCTGCACGTCCTGCGGGCCGAGGCCCGCCGACACGATCTCCGGCTCGGTGAAGCAGACGGCGGCGATGGTGACGGGGTCGAAGCGCCTGTCATGGCCGGCGATGATCTCGGCCACCACCTCGCCCTGGGCCGAGCCCTTGTGCGCCAGCATCGGCTCGCCGGTCAGGTCGCCGACGGCCCAGACGTTCTTCATCGAGGTGGCGCAGCGGTCGTCGATCTTCACGAACGGCCCGTCCATGGCCACGCCCATGTTCTCCAGACCCCAGCCTTGCGTGCGAGGCCGGCGGCCGACGGTGACCAGCACCTTGTCGGCCTTCAGCTTGATCGCCTTGCCGTCCTTGTCGGTGACGTTCAGCGCGCCCTTTTCGAAAGCGCCGGCCTTGGCGCCCAGCATCAGGGTGACGCCGTGCTTTTCCATCCACTTGGCGACGGGGTCGGTCAGGGCCTTGTCGTAGAGCGGCAGGATGCGGTCGGCCATTTCGACCACCGTCACCTCGGCGCCCAGCTTGCGATAGGCGATGCCCAGCTCCAGCCCGATGTAGCCGCCGCCGACCACGACCAGCCCGCCCGGCACCTTGTCCAGCGACAGGGCCTCGGTCGAGGAAATGACGTCGCCGCCGAAGGGCAGGAAGGGCAGTTCGACGGGCTCGGAGCCGGTGGCCAGGATCACGTGTTCGGCGGTGATGGTGACGTCACCCTCGGCGGTCTTGACCGTGCAGGTCTTGGCGTCGCTGAACTCGGCCCAGCCCTTCACCACCTTGACCTTCGCCTTCTTCAGCAGGGCCGCGACGCCGCCGTTCAGCTTTTTGACGATGCCGTCCTTCCACGCGACCGTGGCCTTCAGGTCGATCGCGGGCTTCGACGCCGTGATGCCCAGCGTGCCGCCGTCGGCGGCCTTGGCGACCGTCTCGAACTTGTTCGCGGCGTGGATCACTGCCTTGGAGGGGATGCAGCCGACGTTCAGGCAGGTGCCGCCCAACCCGTCCCCGCCGTCGACCAGCACGGTGTCCAGCCCCAGCTGGCCGCAGCGGATGCCCGCGACGTAGCCGCCGGTGCCGGCGCCGATGATGAGGACTTTGGGGGTGAGGGTCTGGGTCATGAAATGTCTCAGCTGAGGCAGCTAGCGTTGAGCGCGACGGGTCAGGGCCGGGCCAGTCGGTAGTCAGATCGGGCGAGCGCCCAATAGGGCGACCGCGATGCGGGCTCGAAGAAGAAGACCGCTTGCGAGCCACGACGGACCTGAAAGTCCCGCCAGCCACATCCGGGCCGCTCGTCGTCAAACCGGTAAATGAAACGCTCGGCCGACTCTGTTCCGCGCAGTGTGCTGACCGGACGCACGGTCGCCGTCCAACGCCGCACGATCCGGAAATCCCGCATGACGATCCCGTCGAAGCGAACGGACTCGACCTCGCCCAGCACGTCCCGCACCGACGCCATTGCCCTCACGTCGATCTCCGCAGGCTCGCAGGCGATCAGGGGCGATGCTTGCAACGCGAGGACACCAACCAATGCGAGGGCCCGCATCCCTCACCCCATCCACAGCGTCGCAGGGTGCTCCAAAAGCCCCTTGATCCGCTGCACGAACACCGCCGCGTCGTGGCCGTCGACGATGCGGTGATCGAAGCTGGAGGACAGGTTCATCATCTTGCGCACGACCATCTGGCCGTCCTTCACCACGACCCGCTCCTGGATCTTGTTGGGGCCGACGATGGCGACCTCGGGGTGGTTGATGATGGGCGTGTGGACGACGCCGCCCAGCGTGCCCAGCGAGGTGATGGTGATGGTCGAGCCGGACAGCTCGTCGCGGCTGGCCTTGCCGGACTTGGCGGCGCCGGAGACGCGGGCGATCTCCTCGGCCGTGTCCCAGGGATCGCGCGCCTCGGCGTGGCGGACGACCGGCACCATCAGGCCGTTCGGCGTCTGGGCGGCGATGCCCAGATGCACGGCGTTGTGCGTCGTCAGCACGCCGGCCTCGTCGTCGTACCAGCTGTTGATGGTCGGCTGGTCGCGCAGGGCGACGACGATGGCGCGGGCGATGAAGGGCAGGACGTTCAGCTTGGGCTTGCCCGTCTTTTTCGCCTCGGCGTTCAGATGGGCGCGCAGCTCCTCCAGCGCCGTGACGTCGATCTCCTCGACATAGGTGATGTGCGGGATGCGGCGCACGCTCTCGGCCATCTTCTCCGCGATCTTGCGGCGCAGGCCGATGATGCGGGTTTCGGTCGCGCCCTCGGCCTTCGCATAGGTCGAGCCGGTCGTTCCTCCGGACACGGACGATCCGCGTCCGCCGGAGGCGACATAGGCGTCCAGATCGCCGTGCTCGATGCGGCCGGCCGGGCCGGAGCCGGGGACGTATTGCAGCTCGATCCCCAGATCGCGGGCGCGGGCGCGGACGGCGGGGGAGGCCAGCGGGCGTTGGCCGGCGACGCGGGTGGTGAAGGCTTCGGCCTGCGGTCGCGACGCGGCCTCGGGCACAGGAGCAGCGGCCTTGGCGGCTGGAGCCGGAGCGGGCTCGGACTTCGGGGCGGGCGCGGTGGCCGGAGCGGGCGCGGACGCCGCGACGTTGCCCTTGCCCTCGACCTGGAAGCTGACCAGCGGGCCGCCGACCGGCACCTGCTGGCCCGCCTCGCCGTGCGTGGCGACGACGACGCCGGAGACGGGCGAAGTGATCTCGACCGTCGCCTTGTCGGTCATGACGTCGGCCAGGATCTGGTCCTCGGACACGGCGTCGCCGACCTTGACGTGCCAGCCGACCAGCTCGGCCTCGGCCGTGCCTTCGCCCACGTCGGGCAATTTGAAGACGTAGTTGGCGCCCGAGGCCGGCTGCGCGGTCGACGCCGCAGCGGGCGCGGGCGTCTCGACCGAAGGCGAAGCGGCTTCGGCCTTCGGCGCGGGCGCCGGGGCCGGTTCGTCGGCGGACGCGTTGCCCGCGCCCTCGACCTCGAACTCCACCAGCGGGCCGCGCACGGGGATCATCTGGCCGGGTTCGCCGTGAATGGCGGTGACCTTGCCGCTGACAGGAGCGGTGATCTCCACCGTCGCCTTGTCGGTCATGACGTCGGCGACGATCTGGTCCTCGGCGACCACGTCGCCGACCTTGACGTGCCAGCCGACCAGTTCGGCCTCGGCGGTGCCCTCGCCCACGTCGGGCAGCTTGAAGACGAAACGACCCATCAGCGGCCCCCGCTCATCGTGACTTTCAGGGCGTCGGCCACGCGTTGCGGGCCGGGGAAGTACTCCCACTCGAAGGCGTGGGGATAGGGCGTGTCCCAGCCGGTGACGCGCGCGATCGGCGCCTCCAGCCAGTGGAAGCATCGCTCCTGCACCAGGGCCGACAGCTCGGCGCCGAACCCCGACGTCTTCGGCGCCTCGTGCACGATGACGCAGCGGCCGGTCTTCTTCACCGAGGCCTCGATGGTCTCGATGTCCAGCGGCACGAGGGTGCGCAGGTCGATCACCTCGGCGTCCACGCCCGCGTGCTCGGCGCCCGCGAGGCTGACCCAGACCATGGTGCCGTAGGCCAGGATGGTGACGTCGGCGCCTTCCTTCATCATGCGCGCCTTGCCGATCGGCTCGACGTACTTGCCGGTCGGGACCTGGGCCAGCTCCTGCGCCTTCCACGGCGAAACGGGCTTCTCGTGCCAGCCGTCGAAGGGGCCGTTGTAGAGGCGCTTCGGCTCGAAGAAGACGACCGGGTCGTCGTCCTCGATGGCGGCCGTCAGAAGGCCCTTGGCGTCGTACGGATTGGACGGAATGACGACCTTCAGGCCCGCGATGTGGGTGAACAGGCTTTCCGGCGACTGGCTGTGCGTCTGTCCGCCGAAGATGCCGCCGCCGTAGGGGCTGCGGATGGTGATCGGCGAGGTGAACTGGCCGCCCGAGCGATAGCGCAGCTTGGCCGCCTCACTGACGATCTGGTCGTAGGCCGGATAGATGTAGTCGGCGAACTGGATCTCCACGACCGGGCGCAGGCCATAGGCGCCCATGCCGATGGCGGCGGCCACGATGCCGCATTCGCTGATCGGGGCGTCGAAGCTGCGGGTCAGACCGTGCTTCTTCTGCAGGTGGTCGGTGACGCGGAAGACGCCGCCGAAGTAGCCCGCGTCCTCGCCGAAGGACAGGACGTCGGGGTCTTCCGACATCTTCACGTCCAGCGCGGAGTTCAGCGCCTGGATCATGTTCATGGGCTGGACGTCGGACCGCGGCGCGGTCGATGCCGGGGCGTTCTTCTGGTCGACCATGTCGGGCTCGACGCCGTCCGTGCGGTCGGCCTCGGTGAAGGTGGCGTTGTCGCTCATGCTCAGACTCCCACCTCGCGGCGCTGTTCGACCAGACGCCAGTCCTCGGTGGCGTAGACCTCCTCGAACATGGTCTTCACCGACGGGCGCGACTGACCCAGAGTGCCGATCGCCTCCGACTCCTTGCCCGCGGCCCGCACCTGTTCGACGGCGTCCTTCTCGGCCTCTTCCTGCTGCGCGTCGGACCACTCGCCGAGCTGGATCAGGTGCTGCTTCAGACGCTCGACCGGATCGCCCAGCGGCCACTTCTCATGCTCGTCGCCGGGGCGGTAGCGGCTGGGGTCGTCGGAGGTGGAGTGCGGGGCGCCGCGATAGGTGAACAGCTCGATGACCGTCGCGCCCTGGTTGGTGCGGGCGCGCTCCTCGGCCCACTGGGTCGCGGCCCAGACCGCGAGGAAGTCGTTGCCGTCGACGCGGAGCGCCGGCAGGCCGTAGCCGATGGCCTTGGACGCGAAGGTGGTCTCAAGCCCGCCGGCGATGCCCATGAAGGACGAGATGGCCCACTGGTTGTTGACGACGTTCAGGATGACCGGCGCGCGATAGACGGCGGCGAAGGTCAGGGCGTTGTGGAAGTCGCCCTCGGCCGTGGCGCCGTCGCCGATCCAGGCGATGGCGATCTTGTCGTCGCCCTTGTAGGCGCTGGCCATGGCCCAGCCGACGGCCTGCGGCACCTGGGTGCCGAGGTTCCCCGAGATGGTGAAGAAGCCGTACTCCCTGGACGAGTACATGATCGGCAGCTGGCGGCCTTTGATCGGGTCCGCCGCGTTCGAATAGATCTGGTTCATCATGTCGACGAGCGGATAGCCGCGCGCGATCAGCAGGCCCTGCTGGCGATAGGTCGGGAAGCCCATGTCCTCGCGGTTCAGGATCATGCCCTGGGCGACGGCGATGGCCTCTTCGCCCGTGCACTTCATGTAGAAGCTGGTCTTGCCCTGGCGGTGGGCGCGATGCATCCGGTCGTCGAAGGCGCGGGTCAGGATCATGGCCTTCAGACCCCTGCGCAGGGTCTCCGGGTCCAGCCTCGGGTCCCACGGGCCGACGGCCCTGCCCTGATCGTCCAGCACGCGCACCAGCTTGAAGGCGTGGTCGCGCATGTCGAACGGGGCGGTCGACACCGCCGGCCGATCCACCGCGCCGGGGGCGTCCAGCTTGATGTGGCTGAAGTCCGGAGCGTCGCCGGGCCGGCCCGAAGGCTCGGGCACGCGCAGGCTGAGCGCGGGGGCATTTGGCTTCTTCATCATCGATCCCGTTCGGTTGATCCGACCGCGTTTCCTCAAGCGTGCATTAGCACGGAGGCGCGCGGGAAGGCTCGCTCAAATCCGACTTGCATATCGCCTTTTGACGCTATTTCATTGCGCTGAATCATCAATCGGAGAAACACCTTGGCGGAAGACCTCGACGCCATCGACGCCCGCATCCTGGACATCCTGCAGCACGACGCGGGTCTGTCGGTCGCCGAGGTGGCGGACCGGGTCGGGCTTTCGGCCTCGCCCTGCTGGCGGCGGATCAAGCGGCTGGAGGATCAGGGACTGATCCTGAAGCGCGTCACCCTGCTGGACGCGGCGCAACTGGGCCTGGACTTCGAGGTCTACGCCATCGTCAAGCTGAACCTGCCTTCCACCGAGAACCTGGAACGTTTCGAGGCGGCCGTGGCGGGCTGGCCCGAGGTGGTGCAGTGCGCGACCATCACCGGGCGTGAGGACTATGTGCTGCGCATCGTCACCAGCGACATGCACGCCTTCGACAAGTTCCTCAGGGAAAAACTTCTGGCCCTGGGCATCGTGTCGGACTGCGAGAGCCACATCGTCACGCGCGGCGTGAAGAACGTCACCACCCTGCCGCTGGGCATCGTGACGCCGCACGTGCAATAGTTTCGGTTACGGTTCCAACGAAGGGGGCTTCGACATGATCGAGATGGTGATCCAGGCCCGGAAGAAGGATCTGGGCGGGTTCGAGGTGGGGCGCATCCTGCCGTTCCACGCGCGGCGGATGGTCGGTCCCTTCATTTTCCTCGACCAGATGGGTCCTGCGGAGTTCGCGCCGGGCAGCGAGGCCATCAACGTGCGGCCGCATCCGCACATCGGCCTGTCGACCCTGACCTATCTGTTCGAGGGCGAGATCATGCACCGGGACAACACCGGCGCGACCCAGGCAATCCGTCCCGGCGAGGTCAACTGGATGACCGCGGGCTCCGGCATCGTCCACTCCGAGCGCACCGATCCGCTGAAGAAGAGCGCCGGCGGACCGATGCACGGCATGCAGGCCTGGATCGCCTTGCCGGAGCATCTGGAAGAGACGAACCCCGCCTTTCATCACCACGGCGAAGGCGACCAGCCCAGCTATTCGAACCAGGGCCTGTTCGCGCGTCTGGTGGCGGGCGAGGCCTACGGCGCCAAGGCCGCCGTGCCGACGTCCTCGCCCCTGTTCTACGTGCATTGGGAGATGGACGCCGAGGTCCGCACCGCGCCGCCGCCGGGCAAGGGCGCCGGCGGCATGGCCGAGCGGGCGCTGTACGTGGCGCGGGGCGAGATCGAGGTGGGCGACCGCACCTTCGGCGAGGGCCAGATGGTGATCCTGGAGCCGCACGCAGAACCGACGGTTCGCGCCGTTCGGCCGTCGACCGTCATGGTGCTGGGCGGCGAAAGCGTCGGGCCGCGCCACATCTGGTGGAATTTCGTGCACTCGAAGCAGGAGCGGATCGATCAGGCCAAGGCGGACTGGAAAGCCGGGCGGATGGCACTGCCGACCGAGGACGACCAAGAGTTCATCCCCCTGCCCGACGTGCCGTCCACGCCCGAGCCGGCGCCGGAGGTGAAGCCGGACCAGACGCATCCGGTGTGACAAGGGGTTGAACGCGCGATCCGCATCACGATCTGATGCGGATGACGGGATTCTCGGTTCTTGATCTCTCGCCCGTGGTCGAGGGCGGCGACGTGCGGCGCGCCCTGCAGGAGACCACGCGATACGCCCAGGCGGCGGACCGCCTGGGCTTCACGCGGTTCTGGCTGGCCGAGCACCACAACATGCCGGGCATCGCCTCGGCCGCGACGGCGGTCGCGCTGGCGCACGTGGCGGCGAACACGTCGACGATCCACGTCGGATCGGGGGGCGTCATGCTGCCCAACCATGCTCCGCTCATGGTGGCGGAGCAGTTCGGCACGCTGGAGGCGCTGCACCCCGGGCGGATCGACCTGGGGCTGGGCCGCGCTCCCGGCACGGACGGGGCGACGGCGCGGGCCCTGCGCCGCTATTTCGACTCCGCCGATCAGTTCCCGCGCGACGTCATGGAGCTGCAGGCCTTTCTCGACGACCCGATCCCGGGACAGTCGGTGACGGCGTGGCCGGGCGCGGGCTCGAAGGTGCCCATCTGGCTGCTCGGCTCCAGCCTGTTCTCGGCCGAACTGGCCGCGCATCTGGGCCTGCCCTTCGCCTTCGCCAGCCATTTCGCGCCGGAACTGCTGCTGCCGGCGTTGCGGACTTACCGCGCGGGGTTCAGGCCCTCGAAGGCGTTGGCCCAGCCCTACGCCATGGCCGCGCTGAACGTCTGCGCCGCCGACACTGACGCGGCGGCAGAACGACTGGCCACGTCGATGCAGCTGGCCTTCGCCGCGGTGGTGACGGGCAAGCCGGGACGGCTGAAGCCGCCGGTCGACGACGTGTCCGCGCATCTGACGCCGGACCAGATCGGGGCGGTGCGGTCGCGCCTCGAGCACGCGGCGATCGGCGGGCCGGAGCGGGTCCGCGAACGGCTGGCCGACTTCATCGCCCTGACGGGCGTCGACGAGGTCATGACCACCGGGATGATCTTCGACGTCGACGCCCGCATCCGCAGCCTTGAGATCACGGCGGAGGCAGCGAAGGGGCTCTAGCCCCGGCGTGCCAAGGCCATCGCCTCCAGCCGCCGGATTTCCAGCCGAAGCTGACCGATCTGCGCCACCGGCCACATCGACGACTTGACGATAAGGGCCATCAGCATGGCCGTCGCCGCGGGCAGGCCCCAACGCAGGGCCTCAAGCGCGTCGTCGGCCTGGAAGAACCCGACGGCAGCCCAGACGCCGAGCAGGAACAGCACCGTCTGCACCACCATCATGAGGACGTTGACCCACGCGGTCGGCCCGCGGAAGAGCCCGAAGATCTGGGTGAAGACGCCGGGTTCGTCGCCGATCCGGGCCAGCAGGTCGCGCTCTTCCGCCGACAGGGCGGCGTTCAGCGTACGGTCGAAGTCAGTCATGGCGTCCTCCTTCCAGCGCGAGCTTCAGCTTGCGCCGCGCATGCATGAGGCGGGTCTTGACGGTGCCCGCGGGGACGTCGAGGGCCACCGCCGTCTCGGCGACGGACAGGCCCTCGAAATGGTGGAGCGCGATCGCGGCGCGCTGGTCCGGCGGCAGGGCGCGCACGGCGGCGCGGACGCGCGCCTCCTCGTCGGCCACATCCTGCGGGGCGGGGGGCACGGGCGCGGACAGCGCTTCGGCGGCGAAGTCGGCCGCGGCCTCACGATCTCGTCGGCGGCTCCCGACCGCCGCGGCGCACCGTCGGGTGACGATCCGGTACGCCCAGGCCGGGAAGGCCGCGGGATCGCGCAGGCCGCCCAGCCCGCGCACGATCTCCAGCCACGCCGCCTGAACCGCGTCGCGTGCGGCCTCCGGATCGCGCAGCAGGCGCCGGGCGTGCGCCTCCAGCCGACGATTCCAGCGCACCGCCAGCCCCTGGAACGCGGCCCGATCGCCCAACCGGGCGGCCAGAACGAAGTATCCGTCCAGGGCGCGGGCGGCGGCGATGTCGGCGTCGTCGGTCATGTCGGAGGTCAGGTGCGCGGGGGTGCCGATCCGGTTCAATCGCCGGCGCCGACTTCCGACAGAAAGGCGAGCAGCAGATGGTTCACCTCGTCCGCCCTTTCCTGCTGGAGCCAGTGGCCCGCGCCCGACAACACGTGCTGACCGCGCAGGCCGGTCAGCCAGTCCTTCAGTCCCGCCTCATGCGCGCCGGCGTAGTGGCGGACCGGGTCCCGCTCGCCTACGATGAAGAGGGCCGGCTGTTCGATCCGCCGGTCCTGCAACCAGGCGGTCAGCTCCCAGTTGCGGTCGAGGTTGCGGTACCAGTCGAGGGGCCGTTTGAAGCCGCCCGCGGCGAAGGCGTCGACGTACTCCTTGAAATGCTCCGGCGACATCCACGGCGGCAGGGTCGCGTCGTCGGCGATGCTGCCCAGCAGGTCGACGCCGGCAGGGAGAAAGCCGGTCGACTGTCCCGGGTCCGGCGTGGCCCCGTCGTAGGCGAAGAACATCTTGCGCAGGGCCGTGGCGGGATCGGCGTCGAAGGGTTCATGGGCGTCCGGCGCCTGAAATCGGCTGATGTAGAGGTCGCCGAGCCCGGCCCGTTTCGAGATCGCGGCCATGGCTGGCGTCGGCGGGCCCTTGGGGCGGCGCGGCTGGAACGGCACGGAGAGGCCGGCCACAGCCGTGAACAGATCCGGCCGCATCAGGGCGCAGTGCCAGGCGATGGGGGCGCCCCAGTCGTGACCGACGACCACGCAGCGGTCCCGGCCGAGCGCCCGTGCCAGATCGACCACGTCGCCGACCAGATGCAGGATCGTGTGCGCCCCGGTCTCGGCCGGGCCGCCGGTGCCGCCATAGCCGCGCATGTCGGGCGCGACGGCGCGGAAGCCGGCCTGGGCCAGGGCCGCGACCTGGGCCCGCCAGCTGACGCCCAGCTCCGGGAAGCCGTGGATCAGCAGGACCAGGGGGCCGTTCTCGGGGCCGGATTCGAGCACCCGCTGGGTCAGGCCGTCGGTCTGAACGTCTCTCTGGATCATCAGCGGCTCCGGCCCCATGTGCGGGGCATGAAACTTTACACCATCGGATACGAGGGCCAGCCGCAAGCCGCGGTGATCGGCCGGCTGAAGGACGCCGGGGTCGAGGTGCTGGCCGACGTGCGGGCGGTGGCGGCGTCGCGGCGCGCGGGCTTCTCCAAGACCGTGCTGGCCGGCTCTCTGGCGGAGACCGGAATCGAGTACGTGCATCTGCGCGGAGTCGGCACGCCCAAGGCCGGACGCGAGGCGGCGCGGGCGGGTCGACGCGACGAGCTGCATGCCATCTACGGCGCCCACATGCAGGAGCCGGCCTTCCGGCTGGATTTCGAGCGACTGCGCGAGACGGCGAGGGACCGGCCTACGGCGATCCTGTGCTTCTGCGGCGATCACGCGAAATGCCATCGGGGCATCCTGTCCGCGCGGCTGGCGCGCGAGGACGGGTTCGAGGTGGTGAACCTCTAGGCGCGGATGTAAGGCGGGGCATGGACGTCTCGCCCGCCGACCGCCGCATCGCCCTGATCGTGCTCCTGGGTGCGGCCGTGGTGCTGGGGCTGGCCCCCATTCTGGTGCGGTTGGGGGAGGTCGGGCCGGCCGCGGCGGGCATGTGGCGCTTCGCCTTTTCCATCCCGCTGCTGCTGATCCTGACCGCGCGGCCCGGCGGCGAAGGCGTGGGACGGCCCTCGAAATGGATGGCGCTGGCGGGCCTGTTCTTCGTGCTGGACCTGGGCTTCTGGCACTACGGCATCGTCATGACCTCGGTCGCCAATGCGACGACCCTGTGCAATCTGACGCCGGTGGTGGTGACCGCCTTCGCCTGGATCGTCTGGGGACAGAGGCCCAGCCGCATGTTCCTGGTGGCGCTGGGGTTGGCCATGGCCGGAGCCGTCGCCATGGCGGCGGGCGCCGACGGGGGACAGGGAACCAACCCCCTGCTGGGCGACGCCTTCAGCCTGTCGGTCGCGCTCTGGTACGCGGGCTATTTCCTGGCGGTGCAGGCCGCGCGACGGACGGCGGGAGCCCTGCGGGTCACCCTTTGGTCGACCGGGATCGGTCTGCCCCTGCTGCTGGTCGCCGCGCTGGCGTTGCGCGAGGACCTGACGCCGGAGACCGCCGGCGGCTGGGCGGCCCTGGCCGGATTGGGCGTCATGCACGTGGTGGGTCAGGGCGGCGTGGCCTGGGCGCTGGGCCGGCTGCCGGCCTCGGTCACCGCGGTGACCATCCTTGTGCAGCCCGTGGTGGCGGCGATCCTGGGCTGGGTCCTGTTCGCCGAGGCCCTGACGCCGGTTCAGGCGCTGGGCGGCGCCCTGGTGCTGGGCGCGGTGGTGCTGGCGCAGCGCTCCACACAAAAGAAAGCGGGCGCGGAACCCGAAAGTCCCGCGCCCGCCGGTTCGTAGATCAGCTTCGGATCAGAGGACCTTGAGGTCCACCGCCGAGGTCTTGCCGCGCTGGGATTCCAGTTCGTATTCGACCTTGGCGTTCTCATCCAGGCCCATCAGGCCCGCCTTCTGGACGGCGGTGATGTGCACGAACACATCGTTGCCGCCGCCATCGGGCTGGATGAAGCCATAACCCTTCGTCGGGTTGAACCACTTGACCGTGCCGGTCGCCATCGTGCGTCTCCGTAAACGCGCTTTCCAGGCAGACGCCCCGGCGGGACGTCCGTCAGCCCATCTGGACAGGCTCGTTCACGAGGAGGAGCTGCACGCGGCTTTGGACACCGCGAAAATCCGGACTGCGCCGACGTTGTCTCCCGCGTTTTCCGCGCGGTCAACCGGATTCCGATTCGCCTGAACGGCGAGCGTGGTTACGAGCAAAGGCCCCGTTCGGCCCCGTCGAGGTGCAGGTGATCCCGGTGCGCGGCGTTGTATTCGGGACTCAGCACGGTCGCGAAGACCCGGCAGGCCCCCTCGCGAATGCGGCGCAGGAAGGTTCCGCCCTGCACGCCCGCCGGCCCGTCGCCGTTCCAGTCGGCCAGCACAGAAACTCGCCGACCGTCCTGCAGCGTCACCCCCGCGACGTCCAGCGCGTTGGCCCGGGCGTGCTCGCTGGGGCGGGCGTTCACGTCCTCCTGCCCGTAGATGCGGCGGCAGGCGTAGGTGCCCATGTTGTCGACGCGCGCGACGGACTGGCCGAACGACTCGCGCGCCGCGGGCTGCAGCACCTGACGGTCCCAGATGACGTAGCGCACCGCCATCGGGCACTGCATGACCAGGCCCCCGGGGGCCAGCGGCGTGATCGATCCGCCGGTCAGGCGCACCGCCCCCCGCACGACGCAGAAGCCGCCGTCGTCCCGGTCCTCGGCCCGCTCGACCTCGACCCCCGCCTCCCGCAGCAGCTGTATGCAGGCGTCGGTGACGGCCTTGGCCTCCTCCGGCGCGGCCATGCGGCGGATTTCATAGTCGGCGACCTGGGCCGAGGTGGCCGCGCCGATCGGCCGGCTGAGGTCGAGCGGCTTCCACGGAAGGTCCTGCGGCGGGGCGAAGGCGTTGGCCAGCATGAAGGCGGCCGCCAGACCGAGGGCCGCCTCCCACAGCAGGTTCCAGAAGTCGGCCAGGTCCCGCTTCATGCCGCCTCAGGTCGTGGCCGACCGGATCAGACGGGCCATCAGGTCGCCCGTCGCCTCCGTTCCCCGACCGGCGTCGTTCGACGCGGTGACCACCGCCAGACCCCGCTCGGGCGCGACGGCGGCGCTGAGGTACCAGAAGGTGTTCGATCCGTCGTGCGTCAGGAGCCAGCCGGGCCGTCCGTCCCGCCCCGCCCACGGCGCGCGCATCGTGCCCCAGCCGTAGGCATAGGCCGGCGGCGGACCTTCGGGCGGGGTGGCCAGCCGGGCCAGCGAGGCCTGACTGAGCCAACCTTTCCCGGCGTCGAGGAAGACGGCGATGAAACGGGCGTAGTCGGCCAGCGTCATGTGGGCCGTGCCGGCCGGACCCAGGGCGGCGGGATTGTCGGCCAGCGGCCCGGGAGCGACCGGCGCGGAGACGCCGTTGGCCGAGCGGTGGCCCCAGGGCGCGGGGTCGGCGGGCGCGCCGAAGCCGCCGGTCGTGATGCCCAGCGGGGCGAAAAGCTCGGCGCCCATCAGCTCTTCCCACGGGCGGCCGTGAATGCGCTCCAGCGCGGCGCCGGCGATGATGTAGTTGACGTTGGCGTAGGCGAAGGCGCCTGGCCGCCCCGGCGGAGCGGCGGCCAGCAGCTGGGTCGCGATGGCCGCGCGCTGCTCGACCATGGAGCGGGGGTCGGAGCGGGAGGTGCGCAGCCAGCCCTGCTCCATCAACGGCGCATCCAGCAGGCCCGCCCGGTGACGCATCAGGTCGTCGACCGTCGCCCCCGCCAGACGCTCATGCGGCGCCAGGTCGGGAAAAGCCTCCGCCAGCGGCATGTCCCAGCTCGCCTTGCCCGCCTCGACCGACCGGGCCCACAGCGCGGCGGTCATGGCCTTGGTGTTGGAACCCAGATGCCAGCGATCTTCGCGGATGACGGGATCCGGGCCGCCCATGCGCCGCACGCCGCGGACGCCGATCCAGGTGGCGCCCGATCGGCCCACGATCATGCCGGCCAGCGCCGGGGCGCCGCCGCGCGAGAAGCTGAGGTCAAGCTGGTCGTCGTAGGCGCGCGGATCGGCCGCCGGCGCAGGCGGGGGCGCGGCGGCCAGGACGGCGCCGGCGGCGAGGACGGCGCGGCGGTCGGGATGAGGAGAGAACGGCGTCATGAGCCTGTCTAACCCGGACGGCACGTCGGGCGCATGACATTTCGCGCGGGACGGCGCACGGTGACGGCATGGGTGAGAAGGACGACTACGACCGCGAACTGGAACGCCTGCAGGAGTGCGTCGTCGACCTGCAGCACCGGCTCATCGAGGCGGGCCGGCGCGCGGTGATCGTCTTCGAGGGTCGGGACGCGGCGGGGAAGGACGGGGCGATCAAGCGACTGACCGAATACATGGCGCCGCGCCAGACGCGGGTCGTGGCCCTGCCCAAGCCGACCGAGCGCGAGACCACCCAGTGGTATTTCCAGCGCTACGTTCCGCACCTCCCGGCCGCGGGCGAGACGGTGATCTTCAACCGGTCCTGGTACAACCGCGGCGGCGTGGAGCCGGTGATGGGCTTCTGCACCCCCCGGCAGTGCGACGCCTTCCTGGATCATGCCCCACGGTTCGAGAAGGCGCTGACGGACGACGGCGTCGTGCTGGTCAAGCTCTGGCTGGACATCTCGCGGGCGGAGCAGGCGCGGCGGCTGGAGGAGCGGCTCGAGGATCCGCTGAAGCGGTTCAAGGTCTCGCCTCTGGACGCCGAGGCCCAGAAGCGGTGGGACGCCTACTCCGCCGCGCGCGACCGGATGCTGGCCGAGACCCATACCGCGTTCGCGCCGTGGACGGCGGTGATCACCGACGACAAGAAGACGGCGCGGCTCAACGTGATCCGCCTGTTCTTGCGGGCGCTGGGAGACGAGGCGGCGCGGCCCGATCCGGACGTGTGCGTTCCGGGGGACTCGGTCGACGGACGGCTGAACGCCTAGAAGGTGACGACCGTGCGAACGGTTCGGCCGTCGGCGAGGTCGTCGAACGCGGCGTTGATCCCGTCCAGCGTGATGGTCTTCGTCAGCAGGCGGTCGACGGGCAGCCTGCCCTGACGGAACAGCTCGACGTACCGGGGCACGTCACGCTCCGGATCGGCGTCGCCGATGTAGGACCCCTTCAGCGTCCGCGCCTCCGCCACCAGCTGCACGATGTTGACCGGCAGGACGGCGTCGGGCGGCGGCAGGCCGGCGGTGACGGTGGTCCCGCCGCGTCGCGTCATGCGCCAGGCGGCGTCCAGCGCGCGGGCTGACCCGGCCATTTCCAGAACGACGTCGGCCCCTCCGCCCGCGAGGGTCCTCACCCGCTCCACGGCGTCCGGGTCGGCGGCGTTCACCGTCTCGACGCCGCCGAAGGATCGGGCCAGCGCCAGCTTGTCGTCGGCCAGATCGACGGCCACCACCGGAGACGCCCCGGCCGCCAGCGCGCCCATGACGGACGCCAGACCGACCCCGCCCAGGCCGACGACCACGACCGACTGACCCGGCCGCACCGCCGCGGTGTTCATCACCGCCCCGACGCCCGTCAGCACGGCGCAACCGAACAGGGCGGCGTGCTCGAACGGCAGGTCGGCGGGCACCTTCACCAGTGAGCGGCGCGAGACCACGGCCTTCTCGGCGAAGGCCGAGCAGCCGAGATGGTGGTTAAGGTCCTGACTCGCGTCGTGCAGGCGACGTCCGCCGGCCAGGAGTTCGCCCTTGCCGTTGGCGGCCGCGCCGGGTTCGCAAAGGGCGGGCCGGCCCGCGCCGCAGGGCGCGCAATGGCGGCAGGACGGCATGAAGACCATCACGACGCGGTCGCCAGGCTTCAGGTCGTCGACGCCGTCGCCGATCGCCTCGACCACCCCCGCCGCCTCGTGCCCCAGCGCCATCGGCAAGGGGCGCGGCCGATTCCCGTCGATGACGCTGAGGTCCGAGTGGCACAGCCCGGCGGCCCTGATCCCCACCAGCACCTCTTCCGGGCCCGGCGGATCCAGCCGCACCGTCTCGATCGAGAGCGGCCGACTGTCGGCATAGGGTCTGGCGGCGCCCGTGGCGCGCAGCACGGCGGCGCGGATGTCCATGGCCGCATCCGGGCCGCTTGACGCGGCGTCCGTCAAGCCCAAGGCTGCCCCCGAACGCGCGCAGACGCGTCAGGGGAAACGATCCGCCCTCAAGCAGCGAGCGCCCGCGGCGCGAGCGGCAGGGCACAAAGGAGACTCATGAGCGGCACGATCGAGCGGACGAAACGCGGGGACTATCGCCGCTTCCAGGCCATCTCCACGCGGTGGATGGACAACGACGTCTACGGCCACGTGAACAATGTGGTCTATTATTCGTGGTTCGACACGGCGGTGAACCGGCTGCTGGTCGTCAACGGCCTGCTGGACATCCAGCAGGGCAAGACCATCGGCCTGGTGGCCGAGACGGGATGCCGCTACTTCGCGCCGACGGCCTTTCCGGACGAGATCCAGGCCGGCGTGCGGGTGGCGCACGTGGGCACCAGCTCGGTCCGCTACGAAATCGGCCTGTTCCGCAACAACGAGGACGAGGCGGCGGCCGTGGGCCACTTCGTCCACGTCTACGTCGACCGCGAATCCAAGCGCCCCGTTCCCGTCGACCAGAAGATGCGCGGATTTCTGGAGAGCCTGAAGACCTAGTCCAGGTCCAGCCGGCCCATCAGCACGAGGGCGCCCACGGCCACCAGGGCGCCCAGCGCGAAGGCGCCGATCAGGGAGCCGGTGGCGGCGGCCGTCGAGACGGTGACGGGACGCGCCTCGTACCATTCGACGATGTCGGCCTGGCCCTCGTCGTCCTCGATCCAGGTCTCGTCGTGGGCGGTCATGGCGCTCTCCTCGCGTGCGCCTCCTCAAATGCCCGGCGAACGGTCACGGTTCCGGCGCCGTGACAGCCGCCGCGGCCTCCGCTAGATGCCGTCGCCACGCGCATAACCCGCCCTCAAGCAGCGAGCGACCGCGTCGCGAGCGGTAGGGCAACCAAGAGACTTCCATGGCCGGCCATTCGAAATTCAAGAACATCATGCACCGCAAGGGGCGCGCCGACGCGGTGCGGTCCAAGCTGTTCAGCCGCCTCTCGCGCGAGATCACCGTGGCGGCCAAGTCCGGAATGCCGGACCCGGCCATGAACCCGCGCCTGCGTCTGGCGGTGAACAACGCCAAGGCCGAGTCCATGCCCAAGGACAACATCGAGCGGGCGATCAAGAAGGCCTCCGGCGGCGAAATCGACGCCATGGAGGAGATCCGCTACGAGGGCCGCGGTCCCGGCGGCGTCCAGTTCGTGGTCGAGGTCCTGACCGACAATCGCAACCGCGCGGCCTCGAACGTCCGCGCCGCCTTCGCCAAGCACGGCGGAGCCCTGGGCGAGACCGGCAGCGTCACCTTCATGTGGGACCGGGTCGGCAAGATCCACTATCCGGCCGAGGCGGGCACCGAGGACGCCGTCATGGAGGCCGCCATCGAGGCGGGGGCCCAGGACGTCGAGAGCGATCTGGTCAAGCCGGACGTCTACGAGGACGCGCCGGGGCACACCATCTGGACCGCCTTCGAGGATCTCAACGAGGTCGCGGAAGCGATGTCGAAGGTGCTGGGCGACCCCAAGTCGACGGCCATAGTCTGGAAGCCGCAGTCGACCGTGCCGCTGTCGGGCGAGGCGGTGGGCGCCCTGGTCAAGCTGATGGACGCGCTGGACGCCGAGGACGACGTGCAGCAGGTCTATTCGAACGAAGACGTGTCGGACGCGGACTGGGAGACCTACGGCGGCTGACGTCGCGGGAACCTGCGTCGTCGAGCCTCCGTTGACGGAGCGATGGATTTCGCCGACCTGCCCGACTTCGCCCTGCCGCTGATCGCCGCCATGACGGCGGGCGGCCTGATCGGGCTGGAGCGGGAATGGCGGGGCCGCGCCGCAGGCCTGCGCACCCACATCCTGGTCTGCCTCGCCTCGGCCCTGCTGATGGAGATGGCGGTCAGCCAGGGCGCCTGGCGGTTCCTGCCGATCGCCGGCGCGGAGGTCGTGGCCGACCCCACCCGCATGGCGCACGGGGTTCTGACCGGCATCGGCTTCCTGTGCGCCGGCGTGATCTTCCGGACCGGCTTCTCGATCCACGGCCTGACCACTGCGGCGTCGCTGTGGATCACCGCGGCGCTGGGACTGGCGTTCGGGGCCGGCCTGTTCGCCCTCGGCGGCGCGGCCACGGTGCTCACGCTGGCGATCCTGATCGCGCTCCGGCTGATCAGCAAGCGGCTGCCGTCGCGGACCATGGTGGACGTCTGCATCACCTGGCGCCCGGGAGACCACGAGGCGCTTCCCAACATCGAGGCCGCGCTCGAGCGTCTGGACGGCCGGCTGAAGCGCACCTTTCACGGGCTTGAAGTCGACGGGACCCGGCGAGTGGGATACCGGGTGCGCGCCGCCGATCCGGACCTGTCCGACCTGGCCGAGCGCCTGTCGTCGACGCCGGGCGTCTGCGCCTTCAGCCTCGATCCGCGAGACGACTGAAGCCGGTCATTGTCCGTTAGGCATCCTTCGGGCATGACTGGAACGGATGGCGAACGAAGCGACTCGCATTCTGGGACTGGACCCGGGCCTGCGCCGCACCGGCTGGGGCGTTGTGGAGGCGCACGGCTCGCGTCTGCGCTGGATCGCCCACGGCGTCGTCCGGCCGCCGGAGAGCGGCCCGCTGTCGGCCCGGCTGCTGGCCCTCATGGAGGGCGTGACCGAGGTCTGCGCCGCGCACGGATGCGGCGAGGCCGCGATCGAGGAGATCTTCGTCAACATGAACCCCGGCTCGACCCTGAAGCTGAGCCACGCGCGCGCCGCCGTCATGCTGGCGCCCGCGCGGGCCGGGCTGTCGGTGGCCGAGTATGCGCCGAACCTGATCAAGAAGGCCGTGGTCGGCGCCGGACATGCGGACAAGAGCCAGATCGCCTTCATGGTGAAGCGGCTGCTTCCCGCCGCCGGCGACGTGACGGCCGACGCCGCCGACGCCCTGGCCGTCGCCATCACCCATGCGCAGGTGCGCCGCGCGCCGGGACTGGCGGCATGATCGGGCGGCTGCGCGGCATCCTGGCGGAGGTCGAGGCCGATCACTGCGTCGTCGACTGCGGCGGCGTGGGCTACGTCGTCGCCTGCGGATCGCGCACGCTGCAGCGCCTGCCCGCGCCGGGCGACGAGGCGACCCTGCACGTGGAGCACGTGTGGAACGCCGAGAGTGGGCCGCGCCTCTACGGCTTTCTCGACCGGTCCGAGCGGGGGGCCTTCACCACCCTGACCGGGATCCAGGGCGTGGGGCCCAAGGCGGCGCTGAGCGTTCTGGACGTCCTGCCCCCCGGCGACCTGGCCGCCGCCGTGGCGCGCGAGGACAAGGCGGCGGTGGCGCGCGCGAACGGCGTCGGGCCCAAGCTGGCCCTGCGCATCGTCACCGAGCTGAAGGGCAAGCCGCTCGGCGACGTGTCCTTCACGCCGTCGGCGCCCGGCGTGCACGTCGCGGCGGCGGCCCCGGCCGTTCCCAGCCTGACCGGAGAGGCCGTGTCCGCCCTGCTCGGCCTCGGCGTCGCCGAGGTCAACGCCCGCCGCGCGGTGGATCAGGCCCTGATCCGGCTGGGCGACGACGCCGACCTGTCCGCCGTCATCCGCGCCGCGCTGCAGGAGCTGGGCCGGTGACCGACGAGCGCCTCATCTCGGCCGCCCCCGGCCCCGGCGAAATCTACGACCGCGCCCTGCGGCCGCAGACCCTGTCGGAGTTCGTCGGGCAGGAGCAGGCCAAGGGCAATCTGAAGGTCTTCATCGACGCCGCGCGCGGCCGGGCAGAGGCGCTGGATCATGTCCTGCTGTTCGGCCCGCCCGGACTGGGCAAGACCACGCTGGCGCAGATCGTGGCGCGCGAGCTGGGCGTGGGCTTCCGAGCCACCAGCGGCCCGATCCTGGCCAAGGCCGGCGATCTGGCGGCGATCCTGACCAATCTGGAGCCGCGCGACGTCCTGTTCATCGACGAGATTCACCGGCTCAATCCGGCGGTCGAGGAAATCCTGTATCCGGCCATGGAGGACCATGTGCTGGACCTGATCATCGGCGAGGGGCCGTCGGCGCGGTCTGTGCGGATCGATCTGGCGCCCTTCACCCTGGTTGGCGCCACGACGCGGGCGGGGCTGCTGGCCACGCCGCTGCGCGACCGGTTCGGCATTCCGCTGAGGCTGGAATTCTACACGCCGCAGGAACTGACGCGCGTGGTCATGGGCACGGCGCGCAAGATGGGGGCGACGGTCACCGAGGACGGCGCGCTGGAGATCGCCGCCCGCTCGCGCGGGACGCCGCGGGTGGCCGGCCGCCTGCTGCGCCGGGTGCGCGACTTCGCCGACGCCGAGGGCTCGACGTCGGTCGGAAAGCTGGAGGCGGCGCGGGCGCTGGCCCGGCTGGAGGTCGACGAGGCGGGGCTGGATTCGCTGGACCGCCGCTTCCTCAAGGCGCTGATCGAGAATTACGGCGGCGGGCCGGTCGGCATGGACACGCTGGCGGCGGCGATCGCCGAGGCGCGCGACGCGGTCGAGGACGTGATCGAGCCCTACCTGCTGCAGCAGGGCTTCATCCAGCGCACCCCGCGCGGCCGCATGGCCTGCGCCCGCGCCTATGCCCACCTGGGCCTGACCGAGCCGCCGAAGCGGCCGGAAACCGGCGGCCTGTTCGACTGATTTCGACGGGAGCGGCTGGAGCGGGCAGCGGGAATCGAACCCGCACGAGCAGCTTGGGAAGCTGCCAGGCTACCACTACATCATGCCCGCGATGGCCTGAGGCCGGTCTATCGCACGGCAGGCGGCGTCTCAAGGGCGGCGAAGGCCTCGCGCCGCGCGCGATCCCGGCTTGATCGCCGGCCCGCCTCGGTCAACATGGTTCCCGCGTCGGCGCAGGAGGTCATGGTGAGCGATTTCACCCCCGAGTTCGGAGTCCCTGCCGCGGGCTTTGGCGGCGTCGATGAGCCGCTGTTCCTCGGCGTCGAGCCGATCGTGGCCGGGCTGTTCCTGCTCCTGTTGCTCGGCGTGGCCGCTCTGGCATGGCTGATGGGCCGAAGGGACGGCGCGGCCGACGGGCCGGACGAGGCCCCGAAGGAGATTCACAAGAGGGTCCTCAAGGCGGCGCAGGCGGCCCTGTCGGCCCCCAGCGACAGACTGCACGAGAAGGCGAAGGCCCTGCGCGCGGTCATCGAGGACCTGCTGGGTCCGGTCATCACCGTGGCCAACGGCATGGGCGCCAAGGTCAAGACGCTGGACGAAGCGCTGAAGGGGGAGGCGAAGGAGGAGGCGAAGCCGGGGCCCGCGGGCGGCGCGAAGACCGGGCCGGTCGCGGCGGCCGCATCGCCCGTGACCGTGAACACGGTCACCGTCATCTCGCCCGCGCCCGCAGATCCGGCCGCCGACAAGCCCAAAACGCGCAAGCTGAGCCACGACGAGCAGGTCGACGCCATCGCGAAGGCGGTGCGCGCCTTCCACGACCACTGGTCGCAGTCCGGCGCCCGGGTCGACGAACTGAAGGCGGCGCGGGCGGCGCTGTCGCGTATGCCGCCGCGCGAGAGCGGACACGGCGGCAAGGGTCATCATCACGACGATCCCGCCGACGATCATCACCATGAGGGCAAGCGGGTCTGGGACAGGTGAGCCTCAGCCGCCGGAGGATCCTCGCCGGAGGACTGGCCACCGCGACGCTGGGCGTGGCCGCGCCCGCCGCGGCCCGGGACGCGGACGACGCCGCGCGTACCTTCATGGGGCTGACGGGCGCGCCCGGCATGTCGGTGGCGCTGGCGCGGGACGGGCGCGTCCGCTTCGCCCGCGCCTGGGGCCGCACGGGACCGGAAGGCGCACGGCTGACCCCGGGTCACAGGCTGCGCATCGCCAGCCTGTCGAAGCCGATCACGGCGGCGGCGATCATGACCCTGGCCGAGCGGGGCCGGATCGGCATGGGCGACCGGATCTTTGGTCCGGGGTCGTGGCTGGGCGAAACCTATGGCGCCGCCTCGCCGTGGGCGCGGGAGATCACGGTCGAGCATCTGCTCAGCCACACGGGCGGGGGGTGGACCAACGACGGGACCGATCCGACCATGCGGATCGACGGGCTTGGCCGCGACCGGATGATCGCCCGGGCCTTGGCGGATATACCGCTGACCGCCCGCCCCGGCACGCGACAGCAGTATTCCAACCTCGGCTACGTCCTGCTGGGCCGGGTGATCGAGGTCGCGACGGGAGAAGCCTACGAGACCTGGGTGCGGCGCGAGCTGCTGGAGCCGTCCGGGGCCGGGGACATGCGCATCGGCGACAGAACGCCGGCGCGCGACGAGAGCGGCTACGTCTCCATCTCCGGCGGACCGCCGCATCAGCACGATCAACGGAGGCTGGGCGCGGCCGGAGGCTGGACCGCCACGCCGACGGAACTGCTGCGCCTGCTGGCGCGCATCGACGGATTCGTCGGCGTGCCGGATTCCCTGCATGCGAACACCACCCGGTCGATGGCCACGGTTCCATATCCCGGGGCCGACTTCGGCCACGGCTGGCAGGTGGACGGAGACGACACCTGGTGGCACACGGGCATCCTGCCGGGCACCGCCGCCTTCCTGTGCCGCACGGCCGGGGGCTATGCCTTCGCGGCCCTGGCCAATCTGGGCGGGCCCTACACCGACACGGTGGAGAAGCTGCAGCGCGCGGCATGGGCGATGGCGCGGGCTCAGCCGGGGTGGCGGCTGTGACGAAGCCGGGCTAAGCCTCGGTCATGAAACTCGCATCCCTGAAGCACGGTCGCGACGGCCGCCTCGTCGTCGTCTCGGAAGACCTGGCCTGGTACACCGACGCCTTCCTCATCGCGCCGACCCTGCAGGCGGCGCTGGACGACTGGAACCGTTGCGAACCCGAACTGCGCAATCTGGCGGAAATGCTGGAGCACGGCTCGGCCCCGCGCGGCCGGTTCCACGAGCGCGAGGCCGCGGCGCCGCTGCCGCGCGCCTACCAATGGGCCGACGCCTCGGCCTATGTGAACCACGTCGAACTGGTGCGGAAGGCGCGGGGCGCCGAGATGCCCGCCAGCTTCTGGACCGATCCGCTGATGTACCAGGGCGGGTCCGACAGGTTCCTGGGACCGCGCGACGCCATCCCCCTGAAGGACGAGGCCTGGGGCTGCGATCTGGAGGCCGAGGTGGTGGTGGTGACCGGCGACGTGCCGCTGGGCGCGAGCCGCGACGAGGCGCTGTCGCACATCCGGCTGGTGGGTCTGGTCAACGACGTGTCGCTGCGCAACCTGATCCCCGCGGAACTGGCCAAGGGGTTCGGCTTCGTCCAGTCCAAGCCGGCCAGCGCCCTGTCGCCCGTCTTCGTCACCCCCGACGCCCTTGGCGACCGGTGGAAGGACGGCAAGCTGCACGGGGCCCTGACGGTCGAGCTGAACGGCAAGCCGTTCGGTCAGGCCGACGCGGGCGTGGACATGACCTTCGACTTCGGGACCCTGATCGCGCATCTGGCGAAGACCCGCTCTCTGGGCGCCGGCTCGATCATCGGCTCAGGCACGGTGTCGAACCGCGACGCCGACGGCGGGCCGGGCAAGCCGGTGGACCAGGGCGGGCTGGGCTATTCCTGCATCGCCGAGCTCCGCACGGTGGAAACCCTGCTGCACGGCAAGCCGGAGACGCCGTTCCTGAAGACGGGCGACGTCGTGCGCATCGAGATGCTGGACGAGAAGCACCACTCGATCTTCGGCGCGATCGAACAGACGGTGGAGGCGGTCTGATGAGAATATCGGCGATTTCGACGATGGTCGTCGTTCTGGCCGCCACTCCGGTCGCGGCGCAACAGGCCCCGGTCTGGACCGCCCAGCAGTCGGGCGACGTGCGACTGGCCTACGCCGTGTTCCCCGATCAGGGCGTGGCGATGATCGGCCGCTGCCAGAGCGGAACCCTCGAGCTTTTGCTGCAGGGCGTCCAGCTCGCGGTGCCGGAGATCGAAGGGGCGGTCCGCTTCGGCGAAGGCCGCGTGCGCGACGTGAAGTGGGCCCGGTCCGAGGACGGGAGATATCTTGTCGCCGACCGGCCGGCGCATCTGATGCGGGGACTGGCCTCCGGATCCGACGCCCGCTTCCAGTTCGGGTTCGGCGACCGGGCCGCCGGCGTCGACCTGACGCCGCCCGCCGACGAGGCGCCGATCGAGGGGTTGCTGACCGCCTGCGGCCAGCCTCTGGTCAGCGACCGCGACGAGGCGGAATTCCTGCGGCTCGACGACGACTCCTGGGCGCGTCGGGGCCGCGTGCACATTCCGGCAATGGCGACCCGGGATCATGTGTCCGGCTGGGCCGTGGTCACCTGCATGACGCGGGTGCGCGGGATGCTGGACGACTGCGAGGTCGAGGCCGAGGGGCCCGTCGGCTACGGTTTCGGTCGCGCCAGCGTCCGTTCCCTGCAGGAGTCGCGTCTCAAGCCGGAGACGCCCATAGACCGCCTCGTCACGATCCGCCTCACGACCCTCGTCGAATAGCCAGCGCCGTCTCCAGCGCGCGATCGGCCGGCACGACCACGTCCGGCGTGACGCCGACGCCTTCCCAGTTGCCTCCGGTCGACGGGTGCACGGTCACGGCGATGGGCATGATGACCGTGAACCACGGACCGAGGTCCATGGCGATCGACGGATTGGCGCCGCCGCCCGTGACCTCGCCGACCACGGTCGCGCGGCCCTGGGCCTGAAGGCCGTACGCGAGGGCCTCGGCCGCCGAGAATGTGTCCCGGGAGGTCAGGACGTAGATCGGGCGCGTCGGAAAGGCGGGATCCGCCACGGCGTCGGCGCGGCGGATCTGCTCGTCGCGACGACCGTCCTGCAGACAACCCTCGCGATCATTGGGGTCCGGCTCGCAGTGGCGGAAGAAGATGGTCTCCAGAGGCAGGGGGTGAGGCGCCAGATGTCCCATCAGCCGCAACAGGGCCGCCTCCCCCCCGCCGCCGTTGGTGCGCAGATCGATGATCAGGGCCGGGGCGTCGCGCAGGGGGGCCAGCGCCGCGTCGATCGCCGCGCCGCCCTCCGGGTGTCCGCTGAAATAGGCCAGGTCCAGATAGGCCGTGCCGTCGTCCAGCAGCCGGGCCGCGCGCACCCCGAAGCCGTTGCGCGCCTCCTCGGCCGCCATCTGCTCCATGGTCGGCGGCGGCCCTTCGGCGATCACGTCGTCGCGGCTGCGGCCCTCGACCCAGACCTGGAGGTGCTTGTCGCCGCTGACTTCATGAAGGTCGGCGTTGATCGCGCCGCGGAACGCGTCCGGGTCGGTCAGAGTCAGGTAGTGCGGCCGGCGCTCGGCCAGTCGAGCGCGGATCGCGGGCGTGAGATCGGCGTGAACGTAATGCGCCAGTCGGCGGTCCAGCACGTCCAGGGCGCGGATGCGGTGCTCCAGCGTGATGGCCGCATGCGGATGCGGCGCCTGGGCCTGGGCCATGACCAGGGTGGGGCCGGCGCAGGAGGCCAGCAGGACGGCGGCCAGAACGGCCAGGCGGGGACGGGACATGACGGACTCCTTCGTTCGCGGGAAGGAGGCGGCGAAGGGGCGACGCGGATGCGCGCCGGAGCGTTACGTTTTCGACAGGTGCGGCTACGCTTGGATTCAGCCGCCGGTTTCCTACTTCAAAGGTCGGGAAAGGCGACGCACATGGCGACCGGATGGGCCCCCGACGGGGCGGTGCAGGATCAGATCGACGACACGGTGCGCGACGCCGTGCTGCATGCTCGCGCCCGGCTGCCCCACGGCGAGGGCGCGACCCACTGCCGGGAGTGCGGCGACCCCATCCCCGAAGCGCGGCGCCGCGCCCTGCCCGGCGTGATCACCTGCGTGGAATGCCAGTCCGGCCGCGACGCGCGCGCCGTGATCCCCGGCATCAACCGCCGCGGCAGCAAGGACAGCCAGCTCAAATAGGCCGAGGCTGGACGCGCGCGGCGCGGCATGGCATCGCCCTCCCGCGCCCCGGTGGTGGAATTGGTAGACGCGCCGGACTCAAAATCCGGTTCCGCAAGGAGTGTCGGTTCGAGCCCGACCCGGGGCACCATCATCTCTCTTGCAGCCGTCGCTCGCGACGCGGCCGTCACGCCGCCCGGGAGCGGGCCGGCGGGCCTGACAGTACCGTGACGGTTTCGCCGTGATCGGCGCGAGTTTCGCGGAAGCGCCGCCCAAACGTCACACAGGCATGAGCGCCGTGCACGGACGCATCGTCTAGGACGGAGCCGCCCCGTCGGAGGGGTGGTTCGGGGCGTCGCCGTGATCGGTCGGATGCGACAGGAAATCGGACGGGCGAGCGCCCACGTCGCCGTCCTGGGCACGCGGCCCGACCGCCTGCGCCTCATGGCCGAGGGCGGGCTGGCGGTGCTCATCGCGGCCCAGGGCATGCGATTGGCCGTGGCCTTTCTTTCCCCGGCCGCGGCGGCCTCGACTCCGCCGACGGTCGCGTCCGCCGCCCGACCCGACATCGCCGTCTTCGCCCGCGCCGACGCGTTCTTCCCCACGGGCGCGCCGACCGTCGCGGACCGCACCGCACCGGTCGAAGGCCTGCGCCTGTTCGGCGTGCGGGCCGGTCAGGGCGGGGGTGGCTCCGCCATCCTCGGCCTGCCGGACGGCCGCCAGCTCTCGGTCGGCGTCGGCGAGGAGATCGCGCCCGGACTGGTCCTGCGCACCGTCGAGACCGACCACGTCACCGTGGCGCGCGGACCGACCGTCAGCCGGATCGAATTCGGCGAGACGGAGGTGGCCCCGCCCCCTCCCCCCGCGCCTTCGACTCCCCAGGTGGTGGCCCCGCCGAAGTCCGAGCCGACCGCCGAGGCGCGCGCCGCCGCGCCGGTCGTCGATCCGCAGCGTCTGATCGGCCAGGCCTCGCTGCGCCCGCGCATGAAGGGCATGTCGGTGTCGGGCTTCACCGTCTCGGCCGCCGGCGACGGACAGGCTCTGCGAAGCGCGGGTCTGCAGAGCGGCGACGTCATCCTGGCGGTGAACGGCATCGAACTGAACGGCATGGGGGCCCTGTCGGGCCTGCGCGCCGAACTGGCCGATGCCGTGACCGTGGACATCCGTTACGAGCGCGCCGGGCGCGTCTCGACCACCACCATCCGCACGGGGCGCTGATGCGACGTTTCAAGACGGGCCTGAGGGGCTCCGCCGTTTCCGTCATGGCCGCCCTGATGCTGGGCGCCGCCGCGGTCCCGACCGGGGTCATGGCCCAGGAGCGGCAGGTCCTGAACGTGCAGGGCGCCGACATCCGTGCCTTCATCCAGGACATCGCCCGCACCACCGGCCGCACCTTCATCGTCGACCCGGCGGTTCAGGGCACGGTGACGGTGACCAGCGACCGGCCGCTGACGCGGGCCGAGGTCTACGACGTCTTCCTGTCGACCCTGCGCGCCAACGGCCTGGTGGTCATTCCGACCAGTTCGGGCGCCTACCGCATCGCTCCGGCCCAGGGCGCGGCCCAGGGACCGGCCACCGTCGGAGCCGAGCGGTTCGGCACCGAGGTGTTCGTGCTCAAGAACATCGACGCCGCCTCCGCCGCGGAGACCATCAGACCCCTGATCGGCGCGCAGGGCCAGGTGCTGGCCAACCCGAACAGCAACACCATCGTGGTCGCCGACTTCGCCGACAACCTGCGCCGCGTGCGGGAACTTGTCCGGCGCATCGACGTGGACTCCACCGAGATCGTGGTGGTCTCGCTGGAGAACTCCAACGCCCGCGAGATCGCCGGCGTGCTGGACGACGTGCTGGCCCCTCCGGGCGGCCAGCCGGGGACGGGCCTGGTCACGGTGACGGCGGTGGAGAGCTCCAACTCCATCGTCCTGCGCGGCGAGCCGGCGGCGCTGGCCCGCGTGCAGGGCCTCATCGCCGATCTGGACCGCCGGGCGCTGCAGAACGACGACGTGCGGGTGATCTTCCTCGAGCACGCCGACGCGGAGCAACTGCTGCCGGTGCTGCAACAGGTCGTGGGCCAGCCGGTGGCGGGGGCCGCGCCCGCCGCTCGGTCCGGCGCCGTATCGTCCGAGAACGGAGAGACGGCGCCGCAGGCGGTGACGGCCACGACGGCGACCGGCCAGCGCGCCTCCATCGCCCGCTATTCGGGCGCCAACGCCCTGATCATCTCGGCCCCGCCGGAGACGCAGCGCATGCTGGCCGCCGTCATCGCCCAGCTGGACCGCCGCCGGCCGCAGGTGCTGATCGAAGCCATCGTGGTCGAACTGTCGGACGACGCGGTCAAGGAACTGGGCGTCCAGTGGGTGCTGGCCGGTGAGGACGGCAACCCCGTCGGCTTCACCAACTATTCCGACCGCACCGCGCCCCTGCTGCCGATCTTGGGCGGCGTCGCGGCCAATGAGGAACTGGACGCGGACGACCCGCTGCTCGAGCAGGCGCGCGATCTGGCGCTGAACAGCCTGCTGGGGGCCAACGGCTTCGTCGGCGGCGGCGCCGGCCGCATCGGCGACGGCCTGTTCGGCTTCATCATCAACGCGGCCAAGACCGACAGCGGGTCGAACCTGCTGCAGACGCCGTCGGTCATCACGCTCGACAACGTCGAGGCCAACATCCTGGTCGGGCAGGAGGTGCCGGTGACGACGGGCGACGTCCTGCTGGACGGTCAGACCAATCCGTTCCGCACCACCGAGCGCAAGGAGATCGGCGTCCGCTTGACCGTCCGTCCCCAGATCAACGCCGGCGACAGCGTGACCCTGTACATCCGCCAGGAGGTGTCGAGCGTGAACGGCATCCTGTCGAACAGCGCGAACGACCTCGTGTTCGACACGCGCGAGATCGAGACGACGCTGGTCGTCGACGACGGCGACATCGCCGTCGCCGGCGGCCTGCTTGACCAGAACGAGCGCGTTTCGGTCGACGGCATTCCCGGCCTGCGCGACCTGCCGCTGGTCGGCGGCCTGTTCCGGTCGGAGAGCCGTCAGCGCGGCCGGACCAATCTGATGGTCTTCATCCGCCCGACCATCATCCGCACGCCGCAGGACGCCCAGCGTCTTTCCGCCGACCGCTGGGGCTACATGCGCGACCAGCAGCTGCGCGTCGCGCCGGATCAGGAGCCGAGCCTGGACGAGCTGCTGCGCGACTACATCCGCACCCAGCCGCCGGTGCCGCCCCAGTATCTGGAAGCGCCGACCGCTCCCGTCGCGCCGGTGGAGGGTCAGCCCCTGCAATGACCGGTCTGGCCGCGCCCTTCCTGCCCTACGCCTTCGCCCGCAAGGCCGGGGTCGTCCTGCTGGATGCGGGCGAGGCGGCGCATGTGGGTCTGCGCGAGGGCGCCGACCCGCTCGCGCTCGTGGAGGCGCGGCGGGCGCTGGGCCTGCCGCTGCTGGTCGAACGGCTGAGCCGGGCGGAGTTCGACCGCCGCCTGTCCGAAGTCTACGCCGGCGACCGCGTTGGCGACGACGCGGACCTGGCCCTGCCCGACGGGCTGGACGGCATGATCGACGACCTGCCGGCGGCCGCCGACCTGCTGGACGGGTCGGACGACGCTCCGGTCATCCGCATGATCAACGGCATCATCGCCGAGGCGGTCCGCGCCGGCGCCTCGGACGTGCACCTTGAACCCTATGAGACCGCGCTGATCGTACGCTTCCGCATCGACGGCGTGCTGCGCGAGGCGCTGAGCCTGAACCCCCGCATCACGCCCCTGCTGGCGTCGCGCGTGAAGGTGATGGCACGGCTGGACATCGCCGAGAAACGCGTGCCGCAGGACGGCCGCATCCCGCTGGCGCTGGGCGGCAAGACGCTGGACGTGCGCGTCTCCACCCTGCCGTCGCGGGCGGGCGAACGGGTGGTGCTGCGCATCCTCGACAAGGACCAGGGCGATCTGGGTCTGGCCGATCTCGGCATGGACCCCGCGTCGCTGGCGACGTTCGAGGCGGCGCTGCGCGAGCCGAACGGCATCATCCTGGTCACCGGACCCACCGGCTCGGGCAAGACCACCAGCCTTTACGCCGGCCTGTCGCTGCTGAACGACGCGACGCGGAACATCCTCACGGTCGAGGATCCGGTCGAGTACGCCGTCGAGGGCATCGGCCAGACGCAGGTGAACCCAAAGGTCGGCATGACCTTCGCAGCGGGCCTGCGCGCCATCCTGCGTCAGGACCCGGACGTGGTCATGGTGGGCGAGATCCGTGACGTGGAGACGGCGCACATCGCGGTGCAGGCGTCGCTGACCGGCCATCTGGTGCTGTCGACGGTGCACACCAACGACGCCGCCGGCGCCGTGACGCGTCTGCGCGACATGGGGGTGGAGCCTTTCCTGCTGGCCTCGACCCTGCGGCTCATCGTGGCCCAGCGTCTGGTGCGACGACTGTGCCCCGCCTGCCGCCGCGAGGAACCGGCCGACGGGGCCAGCGCGAAGCTGATCGGGGTGAAGACCGGCACGCGCGTGTGGCGCGCGGTCGGATGTCCGGCCTGCAACCACACCGGCCATCAGGGACGCGTCGGCGTCTATGAGATGATCCGGGTCGACGACCGCGTGCGCCGCCTGATTTCGGCAGAGGCGGCCGAGGACGCCATCGCCGCCGCTGCGTTCGAGAAGGGCGCGGATCTGGCGTCGCGGGCGCGCGATCTGGTGCTGGCCGGCACGACCTCCCTGGAGGAAGCCGTCCGCGTGATCCGGCAGGACGCCGCGGCGGCGTCGGAAGAGGCCGCTTGATGGCGGCGTTCGACTACGTGGCGCTGGACGCCGGCGGGCGGCGCGTCACCGGCGCGGTCGAGGCGGCTGACGAGACGCGCGCGCGCGGCGCGCTGGAGAAGCGGCGGCTGATGCCGCTGGAACTGAAGCCCGCACGGCAGCAGCCAACGACGGGTACGGCCACGGGGAAGGGTATCCGCCTGCCCGCCCGCTCGCTGGCCCTGATCACCCGCCAGCTCGCGACCCTGATCGCCGTCGCCCCGGTCGAGGAGGCGGTCAGGACGCTGGCGCTGCAGGCCGACCGGCCCGCCGCGCGACGCGTGCTGGAAGGCGTCCACGCCGGGGTGCTGGAGGGGCGTCGCCTGTCGGACGCCATGGCGCGTCAGGGACAGGCGTTTCCGCCGCTGTATCGCGCTATGGTCGCGGCGGGGGAGAGCTCGGGCGGTCTGGGCCCCATCCTCGAGCGGCTGGCCGACGGGCTGGAACGCGACCAGCAGGTGCGCGGAAAGGTGATCACGGCGCTGGTCTATCCGGCCGTGCTGGCGGTCGTGGCGCTGGGCGTCGTGATCGCCCTGATGACCCTGGTCGTGCCCAAGGTGGTCGAACAGTTCGACAGCATGAACCAGACGCTGCCGCTGCTGACCCGGATCGTCATCGCCGTGTCCGACGCCATGCGCACGGGCGGCTGGATCGCGGCGCTCTTCACTGTCTGCGTCGCGGCCGGCGTCGGGCTCGCGCTGAGGCGGCCGGCGCTGCGGCTGAAGGCCGACGCCTGGATCCTGACCCTGCCGGTGGTCGGCCGACTGACGCGCGACCTGCACGGCGCGGCCATGGCGCGGACGCTGGCGGCGATGATCGCCTCGGGTCTCCCCGTGCTGGAGGGGCTGACGATCACGGCTCGGACGGTCGCGAACATGAAACTGAGGCAGGCCACCGAATCGATGGCCGACGCGGTGCGCGAGGGGGGCGGTCTGGCCGCCGCCATGCGCCGCGCCGACGTCTTTCCCCCGATCCTCGTCCACATGACGGCGTCGGGCGAGAACTCCGGGCGGCTGGAACCGATGATGGATCGCGCCGCGGACTATCTGGAGCGGGAGTTCACCACCTTCACGGCGGTGATGCTCAGCCTGCTCGAGCCCGTCGTCATCGTCGTCATGGGCGGGGTCGTGGCCGTGATCGTGCTGTCGATCCTGCTCCCCATTCTTCAGATCAACACCCTGGCCGCCGGTTGAGAGACGCCATGCGCAACATCCTCCTTCACGCCCTGACCCGCGCGACGCCGCGCCGTCCTCAAGCAGCGAGCGCCCGCGGCGCGCGCGGCAGGGTCCGTCAAAGAGACGGCTTCACCCTGGTGGAGCTGATGGTCGTCATCGTCATCATCGGCCTTCTGGCCACGGTGGTGGCGATCAACGTCCTCCCCAGCCAGGACAGGGCGATGGTCGGCAAGGCGCGCGCCGACGTGGCCACGCTGGAGACGGCGCTGGAGCAGTACCGGCTGGACAATCTGGCGTTTCCGACGACGGAACAGGGGCTGCAGGCGCTGGTTTCCGCCCCCGCCGGACTGGCGCGGCCGGAGCGCTATCGTCAGGGCGGCTACGTGCGCCGTCTGCCCGAGGATCCATGGGGCAACGCCTATCAATACCGCCGGCCCAGCGCGCACGGTCAGGCGTTCGACGTGTTCTCTCTGGGCGCCGACGGCCGCGAGGGGGGCGAGGGCGAGGATGCGGACCTGGGCAACTGGCAGGGCTGACCGTCCGCAGTCGCGCCCGGGCTTCACCCTGGTCGAGCTGCTGGTGACGATCGCCGTCGTGGGCCTGGCCGCCACGGCGGTGGTGCTCGTCGCGCCTGATCCGCGCCCCGGCGTGGATCGCGAGGCCGAGCGCCTGGGCGCTCGGCTCGTGGCGGCGCGGGAGGAGGCCCTGCTGGCCGGGCGCGCGACGACGGTGGAGTTCCAGCGCGACGGCTACGGCTTCGCCCGCCTCGACGGCGCCGACTGGGCGCCCCTGACCGACGGACCGTTCGGTCCGGAGCGCTGGGAAGAAGGCACGATCGCCGTCGTCGTCCCCGCCGAGGCGCGGGTCACCTTCGACCCGACCGGCGTCGCGGAAGGCGCCGAGATCGCCCTCTCCCGCGACGGGGTCCGCGCGATCGTGACCGTCGACGCGGGCGGCGAGGTGGTTGTGCGATGACCGGCCGGAGAGGGTTCACGCTCATCGAGCTGCTGGTCGCCCTGGCCGTCTTCAGCCTCGCCGCGCTGGCGCTGCTGAAGCTGTCCGGCGAGAACGCCCGGGCGGCGGCGGACGTGGAGACGCGTACGGTGGCCGCCATCGTCGCCGACAACCTGGCGGTGCAGGCCCTGACCAGCGTCGACCCGCCGGCCGAGGGCGAGACGGCCGGAACCGCCTCCATGGCCGGCCGGGACTGGCGCTGGCGACGCATCGTCACGGCCACGCCCGATCCCGACATGCTCCGCATCGAGGTCAAGGTGTCGGAGGACGGCGTCTGGACCGCAGCGGAGGCCATCCTGTTCCGGGGGCGGGCGCAATGAGTACGCGTGCCGGCTTCACCCTGGCCGAGGTGCTGATCGCCCTGGTGATCTTCGCCTTGCTGGCCGCCGCCGGCACGGCGGTGATGGCGACCGCCGTCGAGGGCCGGTTCGCGGTCAGGGCCGCCGACGCGCGCACGGCCGAGCTGCAGCGGCTGCGCGCCCTGCTCAAGGCCGACGTCGGTCAGGCCGTGGGGCGGAACGATCCTACGGTCGGCCCCATCCGGTCCGGCGACGGCGTGATGCTGGAACTGGTCCGCACAGGCTGGGCCAACCCCGCCGACCGGGGGCGCCCGTCGCTGCAGCGGGTCGAATGGCGGGTGGTCGACGGCCGGCTGGAGCGTCGCGTGGCGGACCAGGTCACCGGGACCGCGGTCGGACCGGCCCAGGTCGTGGCGCGCGACGTGACCGACGTTCAGGTCAGCTTCGTCTCGCTGGAAGTGGAGACGCCGGTCTTCTTCCCTCGGCCGCCGATGCAGCTGTCGCCCGACGCCGTCCGCGTCCGGATGACCCTGGAAGACACGGGCCCCGTCGAGATGCTCCTGCTTGTGGGGTCGGGCCGGTGAAGCGGGCGCGCGAGGGGATGGCCCTGCTGACGGTGCTGTTGATGGTCGCCGTCATGGCGGCGGTCGCGGCGGCCGTGCTCGACGACGTGCGCTTCTCCCTGCGCCGCGCGACCAACGCCGACCAGATGAGTCAGGCGCAGTGGTACGCCATCGGCGCCGAGGCCCTGGCGCGCAAACGACTGGCGCGGCTGGCGCGGCAGAACCCGGCCCGCACGCCCTTCCAGCCCGAGTGGAACGGCCGGCCGCTGGCCTTCCCCACCGACGAGGGCGGGGCCATGTCGGCCGTGATCCGGGACGGCCAGGCCTGCTTCAACCTGAACGGCGTGGTTCAGGGCGGGCCGGGAACCTGGGTGGCGCGGCCGCGGGCGGCGGCGCAGCTGGTCGCGCTGGGGCGCGCCGTCGGACTCGACGAGGGCCGCATGCGCGCCGTGGCCGAGGCCCTGACCGACTGGATCGACAGCGATTCCACAGCGCTGCCGCGCGGGGCCGAAGACGCCGCCTACGCCGCCCTGCCCCGGCCCTACCGCACCTCAGGCACGCTGCTGACGGAGGTCAGCGAACTGCGCGCGGTCAAGGGCGTGGACGCCGAGGTCTACGCCCGGCTGCGGCCGCACCTGTGCGCCCTGCCCGAGGCGGTGCTGAGCCCGATCAATCCCAACGGTCTGCGTCCCGAGGACGCGCCCCTTCTGGTCATGCTGGTGGAGGGGCGGATCACCCCGGCCCAGGCGCGCGCCGCCATCGCCGCCCGGCCGACCGACGGCTGGACCGATCTGAACGCGTTCTGGGATCAGCCCGCGCTGGTCACCGCGCAGGCGCCCTCCGAGGTCTACGACCAGCTGACCCTGGTCACCCGCTTCTTCGACCTGCAGGTGGAGGTCCGGCATGGCGACGCCGTCGCCGTCCGCAGCGCGACTCTGCAGGTCATGCCCGACGCGACGGTGCGCACCGTCGTCCACCGCTGGACGCCCGAAGAATGAGCCGAACCCGACTGATCCTGCTGCCCGCCCGTGCCGAAGAGGCCGCGCCCTTCATGACGCTGGACGCCTCCGGCGCGGTGCTGGAGCGCGGACGTCTGTCGCCGGAGGCCCCCGCGACCGTCGCCGTTCCCCGGTCCGTGGCGATCGTCCCCGGCGCGCGCGCCACGATGCGGCGGCTGGCGTTGCCGCCCGGCAATCCGGCGCAGAAGCGGGCGGCCGCCCTCTGGGCCCTGCGCGACGATCTGGCGGCCCCGGCGGAGCGGCTGCGCGCGGCCGTGGGCGCGACGGACGCGGAGGGGCGGAGCTGGGTCGCGGTCGTCGACGAGGCCGTGGCCGCGTCCTGGGCGGACTGGCTGCGCCTCTCGGGCGTCACCGGCGCCGTCCTGCTGCCCGACGCCCTGGCGCTGGAGCCCGGACCGGACGGCGCGGCGACGGCGGTGCGGTTCGGCGACGATCTTGCGCTGCGGGCCGAGGACCTCGCCGTCTCGGTCCAGCCCGATCTGGCCGAGACCGTCGCGGGCGGCCGCCCCCTGCTGGCCGTGGAGGATTCGGGCAGGGTCGAGGCCATGCTGGCCCGGGCGGCGATGAACCCGGCGCTGGACCTGTCGGCGCCCGTGCGCCTGACGGCCGGAGGGCTGAAGCCGTGGCGGCGCGCCCTGGCGCTGGCCGCCGCCCTGGCCCTGTCGCCGCTGATCCTCATTCTGGCCGAGGCGGTCCGCGACGACGCGGCGGCGCGCGACGCCGACGCCCGGGCCGCGTCGACGGCGCGCCGCATCTTCCCCGACCTGGCGTCGGCCGCGGATCCTCTCGCGGAGGCGGAAGGCCGGCTGGCGGTGTCGCCGCCGCCCGGCGGCGTGGCCTCGGCGGCGGCGGCGCTGTTCACGGCGCTCGAAGCCGTGCCGCAATCGGAACTGGACAGCCTGACGGTGGATCCGGAAGGGGGCGTGCGCGCCTCGTTGCGATATGCCGCCTATCAGGATCTGGAGGCGATCCGCACGGCCATGGAGGCGCAGGGCCTGACGCTGGTGGACGTCTCCACCGTGGACGACGGCGGGCGCGTGGCCTCGGACGTCATCGTGGGAGCGGCGCGATGAAGGCGCGGCTGGCGCGACTCAAGGCCTGGTGGGACGGACGCAGCCCGCGGGAGCGCGCGATGCTCGCCGTCACGGGCGGGCTTATCGGGGTGCTGATCGCGTGGTACGGCGGGATCGCCCCGTCGCTGGAGTGGCGCGCGGCGGCGGCCGGGCGCCGGGCGGTTTCCGAGGCCCGGCTCGCCCTGGTCGAAGCCGCCGCGACGCGCATGACGCCGCCGGCGGCGAGCGATCCGGCGGCGCTTCAGGCGCGGGCCGAGCCGGCCGCCGTGGCCATGGGCCTGGAGGTCAGGTTCTCGCCCGGCGATCGCGGGCTGGACTTCACCGTCGCCTCGGCGGCGACCCCGGCCCTGTTCGGCTGGATCGCCGGCCTGCGCGGGGCGCACGGGATCGAGCCGCTGGCCCTGACCGTCACCGAGACGGCCGAGGGCACGCTGACGGCCCAGGGAACCCTGGTTCAATCTTCGGCGTCGTAGACCACCACGCCGTCGACGATGGTGTAGACCGCCTTCGCCTTGGGGATGTCGGCGAGCGGCACGGTCATCAGGTCGAGGTCGAACACGGTGAAGTCGGCGCGCTTCCCGACCTCGATGGTGCCCAGCTCGTCCTCGCGGAAGCTGGCCCAGGCCGGCCAGATCGTGAACATCTTCAGGGCTGTGGCCCGGTCCACCGCCTCGTTGGGACGCCAGTCGGGGCCCTGGAAGCCGGACAGGTCGCGGCGCCCCACGGCGGCGTAGAATTCGATCGCCGGATCGCCGCGCTCCACGGGGGCGTCCGAGCCGCCGACGACGATCACCCCGCGGTCGGTCAGGCTGTGCCAGGCGTAGGCGCCGTCCAGCCGGGCGTCGCCGAGGCGGGCCGGCGCGAAATGCAGGTCGCCGATGGCGTGGCTGGGCTGCATGGAGGCGACGAGGGGAAGGCGCTCGAACCATCCGTAGTCGGACGGCCTCAGAATTTGCGCGTGTTCGATGCGCCAGCGGACGTCGTCCCCGTTCGGCCGCTCGGAGGCGGGGACGGCCTCCATGGCGCGTCCATACCAGTCCGCCACCGAGTGGTTGCCGCGGTCGCCGATGGCGTGGGTGGCCGCCTGGATGCCGCTGCGCAGGGCGGCCTCGTAGACCGGCACGATCTCGTCGCCCATCTGCATCAGGCCCGTGGTGTCCGGGCGGTCCGCATAGGGCTCGAACAGGGCCGCGCCGCGCGAGCCCAGCGCCCCGTCGGCATAGAATTTCACCGCCCGGGTGATGACGCGGCCGTCGGCCACCGAGCGCGGGCCTGAGGCGAACAGGGCCTGCGCCCCATCCGGGGTCACGCTGTTGTAGACGCGGATCGGGGCGGCGCCCTCCTCGGCCATCCGCTCCAGCAGCGGCACGTCGGCCCACGGCGCGCTCATGTAGTGGATGCCGGTCCAGCCATAACGGGAATAGACGCGGAAGCCGGCGTCGTAGGCCCGCCGCGTCGCCGCCTCGTCCTCGCGCGGCATCAGGCCGGCGACCAGCTGTTCGGCCGCGTCGACCAGCAGGCCGGTCGGTTGGCCGGACGCGTCCTTCAGGATCTCGCCGCCGTCGGGGGCGACCGTGTCGGCGTCGACGCCGGCGGCCTGAAGCGCGGCGGACGAGGCCACCACCGCATGGCCGTCGGCGCGGCCCAGCAGGACGATGCGGCCGGGCGCGGCGGCGTCCAGATCCTGACGCGTCAGGAAGCGGCCCTCGGGCCAGTGGGTCTCGATCCAGCCCCGACCGATGATCGGCCCGTCGGGATTTGCCACTGACCAGTCCGACAGCCGCTGCATGGCCTCGGCGACGGAGGCCGAGCCCTCGAGGTTCAGCGTCAGCTCGCGCTGGCCGATGCCGTTCAGATGCGCGTGCCCGTCGGTGAAGCCGGGGAACAGCGTCGCGCCCTTGAGGTCGATGAACGTCCGACCTTCGTCCGAAATGATAACTTGTCCATCGGGCAGGGAGGCCGCGCGGAAGCGGGTCCTGCCATCCGGCAGGACCTCGGCGCGGTCGGGCGTGCCGACCCAGCTGATCCGGCCATCGTCCACGACAACCACCGATGCGGGCGCCGCGCCGTCGACCCCGGTGTGAATCGTGCCGCCGTAGATCAGCATGTCCTGGGCGGCGGCGACGGAAGCGAACGCCGACAGGGCGACGGCGGCGGTGAGGGCGAGGCGGAGACGCATGGAAACGACCTTCACGATTGGGGCGGCCGTTCTAACCCTCCTCAGTCTTCGGGCGCCAGCACGGCCTTGGCCTCGGCGCCCACCTTCAGCACCGGATCGCGCACCTCGACCTCGACCAGGATGCCGCCCGCGGGCTCATGCGCCCACAGATAGCGGCGCTCGACCTCGACCTCGCGGCCGGACGGCGCAAAGCCCGGAAAGCTGTCGCCCCACGGCGTGATGCGCTTCATCTCGTCGAACGACAGGTCCAGGGCGGCGTCCAGCTCTTCCATGGCCATGGTCGACAGTTCGTCTTCGGGCGGGGTCATGCCCCTCCCCTAGGCCCTCCGCGACACGGACGCCAGCGTAGGCCCGACGGCCTGCGTCGGCTCCCCGACACAGGAACGGTCCGACGACGGCGCGGGTTTGACCGCCATCCCCAGGAGGACTCTCATGACCAGAATTCCGCTCGTCGCCCTCGCCGCGTTGACCCTCGCCGCGTGCCAGCAGGAGCAGTCGCCGCCGGCCGTCGACGCCGTGCAGGACAAGACCGCGGCCGTCGTGGGCCAGACCTCGGCCGCCACCATGGGGGCCAACACGGTCATGGGCTACGTGCCCAACGCCGCCATGGGCGACATGTACGAGATCCAGGCCGCGGAGATCGCGCTGGAGAAGAGCCAGAACGCCGGCGTGCGCGAGCTGGCCAACATGATCCGCACCGATCACACGGCCGCCTCCGAGGCCTTCAAGCCGATCGCAGCGCGCGAGGCGTCGAACGTCGAAATGCCGACCGGTCTCGACGAACGCCGTCAGGGCCTGATCGACAATCTGCGCTCGGCGGCCCCGGGCGACTTCGACCGCGTCTGGCTGGACCAGCAGGTGGCCGCGCACAATGAGGCGCTGACGCTGCATCGCGGCTTCTCGGACAACGCCGACGCGCCCGGCCTGGCCGGCCACGCCCGCTCAGTCGTGCCGAAGATCGAGACTCATCTGCAGCAGGCCGAGCGGCTGCGGGGCGCGATGTGACGACGCCGGCAAAACCTGACCCCCGCGCCGCGGCCGGGGGTCAGCCCGACCTCACGGAGGACGAGCTTCTGATCGACGGACAGGAGGAGGTCTTCTCCCGCGCCGAGGTCGAGCTGGGCCGCATCGAGCACGGCGTCGGAGCGCCCGACGACGGGCTGGACCCCGACGTTCAGAGCCAGCGGCGAACGCGCCCGCGATAGACGTCGTAGGGCGCGCCGAACTTCGCCGCGAGATATCGCTCCTCGCGCGCGATCACCCCGCGATCGACCACGACCAGGCACGGGATGAGCAGCGCCAGAGCGAGCCATGAGTTCAGCGCGAGGGCGAGGCCGAGATGGGTCACGGCGAACCCCAGATAGATGGGATTGCGGCTGAAGCGGTACGGCCCGTCGGCCACCAGCGCCGTCGACGGCTTCCACGGCTGGACGGCCGTGCGGCGGCGACGGAAGGCCCCGATGGCCCACAGCTCGACCGCCAGTCCGAACCCGATCAGCAGTCCCGCGACCGCCATGCGCGCCGCCGCGTCGCCGCCGATCCCGGGCAGGCCCGCGAGACGTCCCAACCCCCACCCGCCCAGCAGGAAGCCGAGATAGATCAGCGGCGGCGGGGCGATGACGCCGGGATGGTCGCGGTCGGACATCAGACCTCCACGCCCTGCGGCGCGGTGAACGCCGAAGGCGGCGCGTCGCCGGTGTTGATCACTTCCGACGGCTCGAAGATGATCACCTCGGCCTCTTCGTCGGCGGCCGTGCGGTGCTCGACGCCGCGCGGCACGACGGTGAACTGGCCGGGTCCCATCTCCACGATCCGGTCGCGGTACTCGACGCGGAAGCCGCCCTTCCAGACCAGGAACATCTCGTCGGCGTCGGCGTGGCTGTGCCAGGGGAAGACGCCCTGCACCTTGACCAGCCGCACGTCCTGCCCGTTCAGGCGGGCGGCGACGCGCGGGCGCCAGTGATCGTCGAAGGCGGCGAACTTTTCCGTCAGGTCGATCGCGGTCATCGGCCCTCGTCGGCGTAGATGGCGACCCAGGCGGGCGACGTCGCCGACACCCTGCCGCGGTACATGCCCGAGGAGTTCATCTCGAACCACGCCTCGCCCGAGGCGGTCATGACGATGACCCCGCCCTCGCCGCCCAGCTCTCCGACCTCGTCGATCTCCTCGCGGGCGGCGATGAAGATCGGACGACGGGCGTGCGCCATGCAGACGTCCCCCTGTCGGGCGCTCTCCTCGCACGCGTCGATCACCGCCTCGACCCGGTTCTGCTCCAGCTCGGGATGGGCGGTCTCCATGGCGTAGCGTGCGCAGATGTCCCGCGCCACCGTCGCCCGGATGAAATACTCGCCCGAGCCCGTCGCGGACACGGCGCAGCCCTCGGCGTTCGACGCATAGGTGCCGGCGCCGATCACCGGCACGTCGCCGACGCGGCCCCAGCGCTTGCCGGACATGCCGCCGGTCGAGGTGCCGGCCGCCAGCCGCCCCTCGCGGTCCAGCGCGACCACGCCGACGGTGCCGAACTTCTTCTCGTCCAGCGGCGGGGCGACCAGGGCCGCCGACCGATCCGCCGGCGGCGGCGCGCCCTCGGGCCGGGGCGGCACGGGCAGGCCGTCGCGCTCCAGCTGGCGCACCAGTCCCTGCCAGCGGCGCTCGGTGAAGAACCAGGCCGGCTCGACCTCCTCCAGCCCCTGATCGCGGGCGAAGGTCTCGGCCCCGGCGCCGATCAGAAAGACGTGCGGCGACTTCTCCATCACCGCCCGGGCGGCGCTGATCGGATGTCGGGTGCGGGTCAGCCCGGCGACGGCGCCGGCGTTCAGCGTGGTCCCGTCCATGATCGCCGCGTCGTGCTCGATGCGTCCGTCGGCGGTGAAGACAGCGCCGCGCCCGGCGTTGAACAGGGGATCGTCCTCCAGCACGTGGATGACGGCTTCGACCGCGTCGAGCGCGCTGCCGCCTCCGGCCAGCACTTCGGCTCCGACCTCCAGCGCGTCGTCCAGCGCCGCGCGATAGGCCGCGTCCTGCTCCGGACTCAGCTGGCCGCGTTCGATCACGCCCGCGCCCCCGTGGACGGCCAGGGACCACTCGGCCCGTTCCTGCGCCGCGGCGGGGAGGGCCAGCAGGGCCAGCGACAGGACGGCGGACGGCAGAAGGGGGCGCATGGCGGACTCCTCGGGGGGGACGAGCCATCGTCGGACGGCCGTGAAAAAGAATCCAGAGGCGTGTTCCGGACTCCGTTTGACTCCCGCCGGACATGAGAACAAAACTGGAACATCGACGTTGGTTCCGCCATGCTCCCCTCTCTCGCCCCCCACCCGTTTCCCGACTTGCCCGCCCCCCTGGAAGAGGCATGGGCGCCCGCGCCGCGCGACGTGGCGGCGACCTTCGCCTTCGCCCTGTCGCGGCGGCCGGTCGACGATGCGCGGCCCGTTCTGGTGGCGGCGACGGCGGCCTGGCTGAACGAGCACGGCCGCCCCTATGGCCCCGGACTGGGCGACGTCCGTCTGCTGCTGACCCGCGTCCGGCGCGAGGTCGACGCCCTGTGGGCCATGGAGCAGGCGCTGCGCTCCGGCGCGGTGGCCCTGACCGTGGGCGCGATCCACGGCGCGGCCCTGCCCCAGACCCGACGGCTGGAGTTCGCCGCCCGGCAAGGCGGGGCGACGGCCCTGCTGCTGCCGCGCGACCTCGACGGCCTCAGCGCCGCCGCCCGCCGCTGGCGGATCACGGCGGAGAGCGGGGCGGCGGACCCCGACGATCCCCGCGCCCCGGGCGCGACGCGGCTGTGCGCCGAACTGGTCCGGGCCCGCAACGGCCGCCCCGGACGATGGACGCTGGAGCAGGATGATGAGACGCATCGTCTCCGTCTGGCTGATCGACTGGCCGATCGCGGTCAGGCGCCGATCGCTGGAACGGGCGCGCCGTCCGGCCTCGCCGCCTGACCCCGCCCTCGATCCCGCCAATCCGTTCGCCCTGATCCTGAAGACCAGCCGGGGCGCCGCGGTGCTGCACGCCCTGAATCCCGCCGCCCGCGCGCTGGGCCTGTCGCGGGGACAGGGTCAGGCCGACGCCCGCGCCATGGTCCCTCATCTGCTGGCCCAGCCGGCCGACCCCGCCGCCGACGCCCGGGCGCTGACGTCGCTGGCGGAGTGGGCCGAGCGCTGGTCGCCCTCGGTCAGCCTCGACCTCTCTCCCGACGGTCTTGAGGGCCTGTTTCTCGACGTCACCGGCGCGGCGCATCTGTTCGGCGGCGAGACGGCCCTGCTGGAGGGGATGCGCGCCCGGCTGGCCGAGGCCGGGGCGCCCTGCCGTCTGGCCCTGGCGCCCACGCCCGGCGCGGCCTGGGCCCTGGCGCGCTACGGCGAGGGCCAGACGCCAATCGCCACGGAAGAGACGCTGCGCGGCCTGCTGGCCGACCTGCCGGTCGAAGCCCTGCGCGTCGACGACCGCACCCTGAACGCGGCCCGGCGCTTCGGCCTGAGGCGGGTCGGCGACCTCCACGTCATGCCCCGCGCCGGACTGGCCCGCCGCTTCCGCGAGGTGGACGGGGTGGGGCTGGTCAGACGCCTGGACCAGGCGCTGGGCTTCGTCGCCGAGGCCCTCACGCCCTTGCGTCCGGCGCCGAAATACAGGGCGTGGGAAGCCTGGGCCGAGCCGCTGGGCGACGTCGCGGGGGTGGAGGCGCGCCTGCCCGGACTGGCCGACCGTCTGGCCGCGGCGCTGGAGCGCGACGGCAGGGGCGCCACGGCCCTGACCCTGACCGGCTTCCGCACCGACGGCGGCACGACCCGGCTGTCCGTGCGGATGGGCCGGCCGGGGCGGGACGTGAAGATCTGGCTGCGTCTGTTCCGCGAGGCGGGACCGGGCCGGCTGGACCTCGGCTTCGGTCTGGACGCCCTGATGCTGACCGCGGACGCGGCCGAGCCGCTGGCGGCGCGGCAGGCCGTGATGGCCGGCGAGGCCGAGGCGCGGCAGGGCGAGGACCTGGCCGATCTGGTCGACCGGCTCAGCGCCCGTCTCGGCGAGGACGGCGTGCTGACCCCCGCCCCGGTCGACAGCTGGATTCCCGAACGGGCCGAACGGCTGGTCCCGGCCTTGGGCCGCCGGCCGCAGACGGCGTCCGCGGACTTCGGACGACGCCCCGTCCTGCTGTTCGATCCGCCCGAGCCGGTCGAGGCCATCGCCGAACTGCCCGACCATGCGCCGGCCCGTTTCACCTGGCGGCGCGTGACCCGGCGCGTGATCCGCGCCGACGGCCCGGAGCGCCTGTCGCCGGAGTGGTGGCGGCCCCGGTCCGACGGCCGACGCGACCGCACGCGCGACTACTATCGCGTCGAGGACGAGGCCGGCGCCCGCTACTGGATGTTCCGCGAGGGTCAGTACGGCCCCGACTGGACCGGTCCCGGCGACCCGCGTCCCGCCCCGTCGTGGTGGATGCACGGAGTGCTGCCGTGAGCGGGGCCTGGGACGGCCGCTACGCCGAGCTGGGGGCGATGACCAACTTCAGCTTTCTGGAGGGGGCGTCGCATCCCGGCGAGATCATGCGCCAGGCGAAGTCGCTGGGGCTGGCCGCCGTCGGCGTGGCCGACCGCAACACCCTGGCCGGCATGGTCCGGGCCCTGATGGGCGCCGAGGAGGCGGAAGTCCCCCTGGTCGTCGGCGCCCGTCTGGGCTTCGTCGACGGGACGGAACTGATCGTCTTTCCCCGCGACCGCGCCGCCTACGGACGCCTGTGCCGGCTCCTGACCCTGGGCAAGAGCGAGGTCGTGCCCCAGGCCGGGGCGGACCCCGAAGACGACCGCATCGAGAAGGCCGAGACCCGTCTGACCTTCGATCAGGCCGTCGGTCTGGGCGCGGGGATGATAGCCCTCGTTCCGGCCCCGGATCGTGCCGACGCGGCCTTCGAGGCGCGTCTGGCCGCCTGGCGGCGCGCCTGGCCCGACGACCTGCTTCTGGCGGCGTCGCCGTTGTGGCGCGGCGACGACCGGCGTCGTCTCAACCGGCTGGCCGACATGGCGCGGCGAACGGGCGCGCCGATGATCGCCACCAATGCGGTGCTTTACCACCACCCCGACCGGCGGCCGTTGCAGGACGTCCTGACCTGCATCCGCGAGAGGACGACCATCGACGCCGCCGGCCGGCGTCTCCAGGCCCACGCCGAGCGGAGCCTGAAGCCCCCGGCCCTCATGGCCCGGCTGTTCCGGGGCCATGAGGCGGCGCTGGCGCGCACCCTCGAGGTGGCCGACGCTTGCCGCTTCTCGTTGCGGGAACTGGAATATCAGTATCCGGACGAACCGGTGCCGCCCGGCTGGACAGCCCAGCGCCGCCTGATCCGTCTGGCCTTCAAGGGGGCCAGGGAGAAGTGGCCGGAGGGCGTGCCCCGCCGGATCCGCGACACCATCGTCAAGGAACTGAAGCTCATCAAGCTTCTGAAATATCCGAACTACTTCCTGACCGTTCACGACATCGTCGACTGGGCCCGGACGCAGGACGATCCGATCCTGTGCCAGGGCCGGGGTTCGGCGGCCAACTCCGTCGTCTGCTTCTGCCTGGGCATCACCAACGTGAACCCGGCCGAGCAGGACCTGCTGATCGAGCGGTTCATCTCCGCCGACCGCGACGAACCGCCCGACATCGACGTCGACTTCGAGCACGAGCGGCGCGAGGAGGTGATGCAGTACGTCTATCGCCGCTATGGCCGTGACCGGGCGGCGATCGTGGCGACGATCATCCACTATCGCCCCCGGTCGGCGATCCGCGACGTGGGCAAGGCCCTGGGCCTGACCGAGGACGTCACCGCGCGCATGGCCGACACGGTCTGGGGCTCATGGGGCGACGCTGTGAAGGACGAGCACGTCGACCGCACCGGTCTGAGCCGCGACGACGTCCGGATGAAGCTGGCCCTGGAGCTGACGGCCGAGCTGATCAAATTCCCCCGACACCTCAGCCAGCACGTCGGCGGCTACGTGCTCAGCCGGACGCCCCTGATGGAGATCGTCCCCATCGGCAATGCGGCGATGGACGACCGCACCTTCATCGAATGGGACAAGGACGACATCGACTTCCTCAAGCTGATGAAGGTCGACGTGCTGGCGCTGGGCATGCTCACGGCGCTGAAACGCGGGTTCGACCTGATCGCCGACGCCTATGGCGTCCGCTGGCGGCTGGACACCGTCCCGCGCGAGGATCCGGCCGTCTACGACATGCTGTGCCGGGGCGATTCCATCGGCGTCTTCCAGGTCGAGAGCCGGGCGCAGATGTCCATGCTGCCCCGGCTTCGGCCACGGGTCTTCTATGATCTGGTGGTGGAGGTGGCGATCGTCCGGCCCGGGCCGATCCAGGGCGGGATGGTGCATCCGTACCTGCAGCGGCGGAAGGAGCGGCGCGAGGCCGAGGCGAGAGGCGAGGCGTACGAGATCGACTTCCCCCATCCGGCGCCCGGGCACGGCGACCGGGACGAGCTGAAACGGGTGCTGCACAAGACCCTGGGCGTGCCGCTGTTCCAGGAGCAGGCCATGCGCATCGCCATGGAGGCGGCGCAGTACTCCGCGGCCGAGGCCAACAGCCTGAGGCGGGCGATGGCCACCTTCCGGCACATGGGCACGATCCACGAACATGAGGCCCGCTTCGTCGAGCGGATGATCGCGCGGGGCTATGACCCCGACTTCGCCCGCAACTGCTTCAGCCAGATCCGTGGGTTCGGGGAATACGGCTTCCCCGAGAGCCACGCCTGCTCCTTCGCTCATCTGGTCTACATCTCCTCCTGGATGAAGCGCCGGCATCCGGAGGCCTTCACCGCCGCCCTGTTGAACAGCCAGCCGATGGGCTTCTACGCCCCGGCGCAGCTGGTCCGGGACGCCCGCGAGCACGGGGTCGAGGTGCGCCACCCAGACGTGAACGCCGGCGGGTGGGACGCCTCTCTGGAGCCGCGGGGAGACGGGGAGCCGTGGGCCCTGCGGCTCGGGTTGCGCTCGATCGACGGCTTCCGGAAGGCCTGGGGCGAGGCGATCGAGCAGGCCCGCAAGGACGGGGCGTTCCGCGACCTCGGCGACCTGCGCCGGCGGGCGAAGCTGCCGGCCCGCGCGCTGGACCTGCTGGCCGAGGCGGACGCCTTGAAGTCTCTGGCCCTGACGCGCCGGCAGGGGCTGTGGGCGGCGCGGGGCATGGCGTCCGACGCGCCCGCTCCCCTGTTCGAGGCCATGGGCCTGATCGAGGCGGACGGGCGCCCGCCCGACGCCCTGCCGGAACTGTCGCCGTCCGAGGAGGTGGTGGGCGACTACCAGTCCATCCGCCTGTCGCTGAAGGGGCACCCCGTCGCCTTCCTGCGCGGCCGGCTGCAGAAGGCCGGCGCCCTTCCGGCCACGGACTATGTGCGGGTGACCAACAACCGGCGCGTCAGGGTCGGCGGCGTGGTGCTGGTGCGCCAGCGGCCAGGCACGGCCAAGGGCGTCTGCTTCATCACGCTGGAGGACGAGACGGGCGTGGCCAATCTGGTGGTGTGGCCCGACGTGTTCGAACGCTTCCGGCCCATCGCCATGGGCGCGCGCATGGTGCTGGCCACCGGACGGGTGCAGACGGCGGAGGGCGTCACCCATCTGGTCGTCGAACAGCTGGAGGACTGGACCCCCATGCTCGGGCGCCTCAGCCCGGACCAGACGCCGGGATCCGGACACTCGCCCGCCCGCGGGCGCCACCCGCGCGACGTGCGGGTCCTGCCGGGCTCACGCGACTTTCACTGATCCCCGCGGCGCAAACGCCACTTCCAAAGGGCGTTGAGGGCGATCGGCGCGAAGCCGGCGAAAAGGGCCGCCAGCAGGCACGCCCCCAGGCCTCCGTCCAGACCGAGCCCGACGCCCGCCGCCGCCGCCCCGGCCAGCGGCGGCCCCAGAAAGGGCAGCCAGGCCGGCGGCGCGCGCCGCGGCGTCAGGCGTCCACCTTGATGACGCCGCGCCGGATCTGGTCCAGCTCGATGGAGTCGAACAGGGCCTGGAAATTGCCCTCGCCGAACGCCTGATTGCCCTTGCGCTGAATGATCTCGAAGAAGATCGGACCGAAGGTGTCCTGGGTGAAGATCTGCAGCAGCAGCCCGTCCTCGTCAGACCCGTCGATCAGGATGCGGTTCTTGCGCATCCGCTCCACGTCCTCGCCGTGGTTGGGGAGGCGCTTGTCGATCAGTTCGAAATAGGTCTCGATCGTGTCCTGGAAGGGAATGCCGCGCCGCTTCATCTCCTCGACCGTCTCGAAGATGTCGTCGGTGGCCAGCGCGATGTGCTGGATGCCCTCGCCGTTGTAGCGACGGAGGAATTCCTCAATCTGGCTGTTCTCGTCCTGGCTTTCGTTCAGCGGGATGCGGATGGCGCGATCGGGCGCGATCATGGCCTGGCTGAACAGGCCGGTCGCCTTGCCCTTGATGTCGAAATACTTCTGCTCCTCGAAGCCGAAGACCTGGCCGTAGAAGCCCGACCAGTTGCGCATCTGCCCACGACGGACGTTGTGGGTCAGGTGGTCGAGGCAGAACAGGCCGACCGAGTTCTTCCGCTCGGCCTCCTCCCAGCCCTCGATCTCGTCCCAGCCGTCGTACAGCGAGCCCTTCTCGCCGTACCTGTCGACGACGTAGAGCAGCGAGCCGCCGATGCCCTGCAGGACGTAGGGATAGCCGCCGCCCAGAGCCCCGCCGTCGTGGCCCTCGGCCGGACGCGCGCCCCGCGCCACCGCGCCCTCGTACGCGGCCCTGGCGTCGGCGGTGCGGAAGGCCATGCCGTTGGCCGACGGCCCGTGCTCGTCGGCGAATTCCTTGGCCTGGCCCTTCGGCGTGCGGTTGACCAGCAGGGTGATGTCGCCCTGCTTCAGCCGCACCGCGCCGGTGGCCGGGTTCACGTGCGTCTGCGTGAAGCCCATGAGCTCCAGCCGGGCGATCATGGCGTCCGGATCCGGGCCGGTGAACTCGACGAACTCGAAGCCGTCGACGCCCAGAGGATTCTCGCGGTCGATGGCCTCTGCGGTCGGGTGCGCGGCGTCGTCCATGGGGCGTCTCCTGAAATGCGGGCGGCTTCAAAAGGCCGTTTCGCGGCGGAACCTAGTGACCCCGGACCGCCAAGCCAAGCCGCGCCACGGCCATGTGATCGGCGGCTGGTCACGCCGGGCCGCATCGGCTAACGCCCGACGACCTCACCCGGAGCGCCGATGACCCACCCGAACCGCCATCACGACGACCCCGGCCAGGGCTTCATCGCCCTGATCCGCAGCCTGTCGGAAAATGCCGGGCCGGACGGGATGACGCTGCGCGAGATCCGGGACCGGCTGGACGAGCGGGCCTTCGGCCTGATGATCCTTATCCTTGCGGTGCCCTGCCTGGTGCCGGCGCTCTACGGCGTGCCGCAGATCGTCGGAATCCCCATCCTCCTGCTGGCCGGCCAGATGCTTTTGGGGCGACAGGAGCCCTGGCTGCCCGAGGCGATCCTCAAGCGGTCGGTTTCAAAGCCCTGGCTGGACCGGATGGCCGATTTCGCGAGCAAGAGCATGGGCTGGACCGAGCGTCTGTCGCGCCCGCGCCTGAGCCTGTTCGCCGAAGGCTGGGCCGAGCAGGCCGCGGCCTTCTTCATGATCCTGGCCACCCTGACCATCGTCCTGCCGATGACCAACACCGTGCCGTCGGTGGCGCTGACCCTGCTGTCGGTCGGCCTGATCCAGCGCGACGGCCTGTTCGTCCTCGGCGGGGCCGCGGTGGCGACGGGCTGGGTCGTCGCCCTGCTGACCGTGGCCGCAGGCTTCTGGCTGGGCGCGGGCTGGGCCGTGGGTCTGGCGGCGCGTTTCGGCGTCGGCGCCTGATCATCGACGCGCGCCCAAGGCGGAGCTAAGAACGGCGGATGATCGGCCTGTATCGCCTCCTGACCCGCTGGTGGACCGCCTTCGCCCTGGCCGCGTCGCTGGCGCTGCTCGGCGCCGCCCACGCCTTCGAGCGGTTCGGGGGGCTGGCTCCCTGCAACCTCTGCCTCAAGCAACGCGAGGTCTATTGGGGCGCCGTGGCCATCGCCCTGATCGCCACCCTGTGGGCCGTGATCAGCCGCGCCAGCCGGGGCACGCCGCGCGTGGCTTCCTTCCTGCTGTTCGCCGTTTTCACCACCGGCGCCATCACCGCCGCCTATCACGCCGGCGGCGAGATGAAGTGGTGGGAACTGCCGGCCACCTGCTCGGGCGGCGCCGGCGTGCCGTCGCTGGAATCGCTTGCCGCTCTGGCCCTGGGCACGGGCGAGGCGCCGAAGCCGGTCTTCTGCGACGCCGTGACGTGGCGCTTCGCCGGCCTGTCCATGGCAGGATGGAACACCCTGATCTCGGCCGGTCTGGCGATCTTCAGCCTGCTGGCCGCCAAACGGCCCAAGGACGCCCGTGCCCCCAGAGGCTGATCACGCTCCGCCCCCGCTGCCCCGTCCCGGTCCGGGCGAGCCGCGGCGGCGTCTGGCCGAAATCCTGCGCGTCGATCATGCCGGCGAATACGCCGCCGTTCACATCTATCGCGCCCAGCGCGCGGTGTTCGAGGCCCGCGCCGGCAAGGCCGCGGTCGCCGCGGACCTGATCGACATGGAGGCGCACGAGCAGGTGCACCTGTCGCGGTTCGAGGCCCTGCTGACCGAGAACCGGGTCGCGCCGACCGCCCTTCTGCCGATCTGGCGGCTGGCGGCCGGGGCGCTCGGGGCCGGGACGGCCCTGCTGGGCGAGAAGGCCGCCCATGCCTGCACCGAGGCGGTCGAGAGCGTGATCGAGAAGCACTACGCGTCCCAGATCGCCGAACTGGAGGACCGCGATCCGGAGCTGGCGGCCGAGCTGAAGCGGTTCCGCGACGACGAACTGGCCCACCACGACCACGCGGTCGCCAGCGGCAGCCGTGAGGCGCCGGCGCATCGTCTGCTGTCGGAGGTCATCAAGGCCGGCTGCCGCACCGCCATCAGGCTGAGCGAGCGGGTCTAGTCCGCCTTCGCCTCCGGCGGACGGTCGCCCCGGCCGCCGCCGCGGCTCCGTCCCGACCGCGCCAGCAAGGGGGCAAGACGCGCGCGGTCCTGCGGCTCCAGCGTCGCCATCAGGGCAAGGGCGTCGCGCTCCAGCCGCTGCCGGCCGCGCAGCTCGGCGGCCCGGGATCCCTCGAGAAGGGCCGCCACGGCCGCCGCGTCGAAGTCCTGCGCCGCCACCGCCGCCACCGCCTCGCGTCGCAAGCGACGCGACTCCTCGAAGTCCGGCTTGGCCGCCAGGGCCGAGGCGCGCAGCGCCTCCTGGACGCGCTCCCGCGTCGCCGGCTCCATGTCCCGGAACATCTGCCGGGGCGAGCGCCGCTCGCCGTTCGGCCGGTGCTCGGCCTCCAGCCTCGCCTCCACCCGGTTCAACTGCACCAGGGTCGTGCCCAGCGCCGCCAGGGCGAAGACGTTGACCAGCACCAGAACCACAAGGGCGATCTTCAGTCCGCGAGTGCTCATCCCAGCAGGTCCACGTCGTCGAGAGCGCTCAGGGAGGCCTGATACAGCACCGCGTCCGCCTGCACGTCCGCCGTCAGCGTCTGGGTCAGCATCATCCCCGCCACCACGCCGGCGCAGGCCGCGGCCGCCCAGCCGGCGCCGAAGGCCACGCCGGATCGGCTCCAGCCTGCGGGCGACAGCACGCCCGCCCAGCTCGCGACGCCCGCCAGCGCCGGCACGCGCGACGGCCGGGGCGCCGCGGCGATCACCCGGTCGCGCAGGGCCTGCGACGGCCACGGCGCGGGCGAGGCGTCCAGCAGGGCGTCCAGCGCCGCCGCTTCGTCCAGCACGGAGCGAAGCTCGGGCGCGTGGGCCAGCAGCCGCTCCGCCCACGCGCGCTCGGCCTCGGGCCAGCGGCGCAGATCGGCGCCGTAAGTCCCGGCCAGGTCTTCGAAGCGCTCGCGCTTCATGGTCATTCTCCTTCCGCGCCGGGCCGGATGTCGGCCAGGGCGGTCCTCAAGGCGCGCCGCCCGCGCGACAGCAGGCTCTCCAGCGCCTCGACGCTGATCTCCATCGCGGCCGCGGCCTCGATGTTTCCCAGCCCCTGATGGTGGCACAGGACCACCGCCTCGCGCTGGCGGTCGGGCAGGGCGGCCAGGGCCGCGTCCACCCGCCGTCCGACGTCCAGAGCCATCAGCCCCCGGTCCGGCGCGGGACCTTCGTAAACCTGCTCGGGCGGGGCGTCGGTCGGCCGCTCCCTCCGCCGACGCAGGCGGTCATAGCACAGGTTCAGCGCCACCCGGTGCAGCCAGGTGTCGAACCGGGCCTTGCCCGGCGTCCAGCGCGGGGCCTGCTTCCAGGCCCGCAGCATCGCCTCCTGCGCCACGTCCTCCGCCTCGACCGGATCGCTCAGCATGCGCTGGGCCAAGGCCAGCAGGCGCGGCAGCTTGCGCGCCACCAGCGCCTGGACCGCGGCGGGGTCGCCGCGGCCCACGCGCCGGATCAGGTCCTGATCGGGATCGACGATCACGTCTCGCGGCCGCTCCGCCTCACGTTTGAGGAAAGGGCCGCCGATCGCGATCGTCACGCCCGGCATGAACCCTACTCCGAAGCGGGCGCCGGGCGCGACCGGCGTTCGCGGCGTTCGGCGCGCTGGGCCTGACGCTCCTCGGCGGTGACGTAGCCGTCGCCGTTCGCGTCCAGTCGGGCGAAGCCCTGTTCGGCGCGAGAACGGGCCTCGGCGATCACGACGGGTCCGCGGTCCATGCCCGGTCCGCGACGACCGCCCGGGCGCATGCCGCGCCCGCCGCGACGTTCGCCGCGTTCGGCCCGGCGCTCGGCCCGGGCCGCGCGCGAGGCGTCGAACTCGGCCCGGGTGATCGCCCCGTCGCCGTCGGCGTCCAGGCGGGCGAACATCCGGTCGGCGCCCTGGGCGCGGCGCGCCTCCCGGCCGGCCTGCATTTCCTCGGCCGAGACCGTGCCGTCGCCGTTCGCGTCCGCGGCCGCAAGGCGCGCGACGCGGCCGTCGACGAACTCCGCCTTCGAGATGCGGCCGTCGCCGTCCCTGTCGCCGCGCGCGTGACGCGGCGGATCCTGCGGGGCCTGCTGGGCCAGGGCGACGCCGCCCGCGGCCAAGGTGAGGGCGGCCAGGCCGCCGACGATGAGGGTGCGCTTCATGTCGCAGATGTCTCCGGAAGGGCCGCTTCAAGCGGCCCGGTATGCCCTGTCGAAAGGTTCAACGGGACGACGCGGAGGTTCCGTCGCGACGCGGCAGCAGCCGCTCCAGCTCGGCCCGGGTCCGGGCCCGCATGGCGACCAGTTCGGCCTTCAGCGCGTCGAAGTCGGCCGCGCCCGCGGCGCGGGCAAGCAGGTCGCGCATGCCCTGCGGCTCGTCTTCCGGCACGGGGCGATCGTCGAAGGCGCAGGCCAGCACCTGCCCCACGGCCTGATGCAGGGTCCATGACCGCGCGGGAACGGGGTCGCCCTGCAGCGCCTCGACGGTCGAGGTCGTCAGCGGACCGCCGTCGCGGGCGGCCTCCAGTTGCCGGAACTGGGCGATGAATTCCGCGTCCACCTGGCCGCCCGCGACCAGCTTGCCGTCCCAGAAGCCGGACGGCGCGCGCTCGCGGTCCATCAGGTCGCGCATGGCGCGGACGTCGCCCGCCAGATCCACGCCCGGCCGCGGCGCGCGCAGCACGGTGGCGATCTCGAACCGCACCCTCTCGGCGAAGTCGGCGTCGCTGGCCCAGACGACCCGGGCACGCGTCAGAGCCATCCGCTCCCAGGTGTCGGCCTGATCCAGATGGTGCGCCCGGAAGGCGCCGAGACTGAGCGAGACCGGCCCTTTGGACCCCGTCGGCCGCAGCCTCATGTCGACTTCATAAAGCTCCCCCTCCGCCGTATGCGCCGACAGGGCCGCGATCAGGCGCTGGGTGAACCGCACGTAGAAGACGTCGGGCGACCATCCCTTGACCGAGGACGTCGCCTCCGGATCGGCGCGATACAGCGTCATCAGGTCGAGGTCGGATCCGGCGGTCATCTCGCGCGAACCCGCCTTGCCGAGCGCCACCACGGCGACGGCGCCGTCCATCTCGCCGCCCTGCCGCACCACCTCCCGCAGGGCCGCTTCCGACAGGGCGTGCAAGGCCGCGTCGGCCAGGGCGGTGTAGCCGCGGCCCGCCGCCTCGGCCCCGGCCCGGCCCGTCAACACCTGAAGCCCGATGCGGAAGGCCTGCTCGCGATGCACGCGACGGACCACGTTCATCGCCTCCTCGAAGTCGGCGGCCGCCGCCTCGGCCAGCATCTGCCCGACCACGCCGGAGTCCTGATCCAGGTCCAGGTACAGTCGGGCGTCCAGCACGCTGTCCAGAATGGCGGGCCGGCGGCCCAGCGTCCGCGCCAGCCGCGGCGCGTGGGCCATGACGCCGACGATGGTCTGGAACAGGGCGGGCTGGTTCAGGAACAGGGCCTGCACCTGCACCCCGGCCGTCAGACCGCTGAAGAAGGTCCCGAAGCGGCGGAAGGCGGCATCCGGCGCCCCCGTCTCCGCCATGGCGGTCAACAGCTTCGGGGCCAGCCGGGTGAACAGCTCGCGTCCGCGCGCGGTCCGGGTCGCCGGGATGCGCCCGTGGTGCCAGGCGCGGATCGTGTCCGCCACGGCGCCCGGCGCGGAGAAGCCCATTCGGCTCAGCGTCTCCAGCGTGCCGGGGTCGTTCTCCACGCCGGTGAAGACCAGACTGCCGTAGGGCGACGACAGGTCCTCCTCGTCCTCGAACAGCTGGCCGTAGCGGGCGTTCACCCCGGTCAGCAGGCGCTCGACCCCGGCGTCGAACGTCGCCAGGTCGCCGTCCCCGGCCAGGGCCGCGACGGCGCGACGGCGCTCCGCGTCCACGGGCAGCAGATGCGTCTGCTCGTCGTCCAGCATCTGGGCCCGATGCTCCAGCCCGCGCAGCCGCACATAGGCGTCCGACAGGTCCGCGCGGACTTCGGCCGACACGTGCCCGGCCGCCTCGAGCGCCCCCAGCGCCTCCAGCGTCCGCGGCGCGCGCAGGGCGGGGTCGCGTCCGCCCAGGATCAGCTGCTGGGTCTGGGCGAAGAACTCGATCTCACGGATGCCGCCGCGGCCCAGCTTCAGATTGGCGCCCGCCGCCTCCAGCCCCTCGCCGGTCTTGTGGACGTGGATCTGCCGCTTGATCGAGTGGACGTCGAGGATGGCCTGATAGTCCAGGCTGCGCCGCCAGACGAAGGGCGTCAGCGCCTTCAGAAAGGCCCGCCCCGCCTCCATATCGCCGATCACCGGCCGCGCCTTGATGAAGGCGGCCCGCTCCCAGTTCTGCCCGACGCTCTCGTAGTAGCTCAGCGCGAAGGGAGCGGCGACGCAGGGCGGGGTCGAGGACGGATCGGGCCGCAGCCGCAGATCGACCCGAAACACGTAGCCGTCGCCGGTGCGGTCCTGCATCAGCTGGGCGAAGGCGTGGGTCAGCCGGTCGAGGAACCGCTGCGGCTCGACGCCTTCGGCCAGGGCGCCGCCCACCCGGTCGGGATCCCAGAACAGGCTGACGTCTATGTCCGAGGAATAGTTCAGCTCGTCCGCCCCGTGCTTGCCCATGGCCAGTCCGAACAGGCCGGGCACCGGGCCGCGCGGGTCATCGGCGGCGGAGACCAGCTTGCCGCGCTCGCGCTGGTCGTGGGCGACGGCGGAGAGAGCGGCGACGGCCGAAGCGTCGGCGAACCGGCTCAGGGCATGGGTGACCGCGTCGAGGTCCCAGAGCCCGCCCAGGTCCGCCAGCGCGGTCAGCAGGTGCAGTTCCGCCTTCAGCCGCCTCAGCGGCGCCCGGACGTCGTCGGCCCCGCCCGTCAGGGCCCCGGTCTGCGCCAGCACGGCGTCCCGGCGTGCGTCGGGTCCCTGCTCCAGCACGTCCCGCAGCATGTCGGGCCACCGCCGCGCCAGTCCGAACAGATAGGGCGAGGCCGCGAACACCGGCGCCAGCGCGGGCCACGCCGCGTCCAGCAGACCCGCCCAACCCTGCGCCTCCGCCGCCTCGGCCAACCGCTCGTGCGCGCGGTCCGCGGCGCCTTCGTCCACGACGGGTCCGCAGGGCGTCAAACTGATCGCCGTCCTCTTCATTCCCCGCTCATCCCGGCGAAAGCCGGGATCCAGTCCTTTCCCACGGCCGGTCGCGGGGTCGCTTGCGGAGTCTCCGCGGCCTCGCCCATCGCCAAAAACGCTGGGTCCCGGCTTTCGCCGGGATGAGCGGGTAGGGAGTATCTCACGCCTCGGCCGCCGGCAGGATCAGCGCCACGCGCAGGCCGGGCCCCTGCCCGCCGTATTCGCCCGGCCCCTCGTCCAGCTGGATGCGCCCGCCGTGCGCCTCCATGACGGCCCCCACCAGGGACAGGCCCAGACCCGAGCCCGGCTCGGTTCGGCTGTTGTCCAGCCGCACGAAGCGCTGAAGGACGCGCTCGCGGTCCTCCTCCGGCACGCCGGGGCCGGTGTCGGTGACCGAAAACTCCACGTCGCCCGAACTGCGCCGGCGCGCGCGCAGCACCACCGCCCCGCCGGCGGGCGTGTACTTGATGGCGTTGTCCAGCAGGTTGGCGAGGGCCTGGGACAGGAAGGCGCGGTTGGCGTCGACGATCAGGCCGCGTTCGATCTCGGCCGAGAACTCCATGCCCTTGTCCTCGCTGGCGGGCTCGTAAAGTTCGGCCATGTCGACGGCCAGTTCGGCGGCGTCGAAGCGGCTGGGATCGGGCGTGCGGCCGGAGCCCGCCGCGGCCTGCAGCCGGGCGATGGCCAGGACGGTGTTGAACGTCTTCAGCAGGTCGTCAGCCTCGCCCAGCGCCATCTCCAGCGCCTCGACCCCGTCGATCTTCCCGGCCTCGGCGTCGATCAGGGCCACCTCCAGCTTGGCCCGCATGCGCGTCAGCGGGCTGCGCAGGTCGTGGGCGATGGCGTCGCCGGCGTGCCGGATCGAGGCCATCGACGCCTCCATCCGGTCCAGCATCAGGTTGAGCCCCTGCCCCAGCTCGTCCAGCTCGTCGCCCGATCCGCGCACGGCCACGCGCGCCTTCAGGTCGCCGTCCTGAACCGCCGACACCACCGTGTTCAGCCGCGCCATGGACTTCTCGACGTTGCGGCTGACCAGCAGGCCGCCGCCCACGCCCAGCACGAGCACCAGCGCCATGGCGCCCCACAGCGCCTGGGTCAGCCGCGCGAGGTAGCGCTCCATGTCGCCGATGTCCTCGCCGACGAACAGCATCTCGCCGGTCGACAGCCGGACCTGCACGCCCATCGACTGGGTGCGGACCACACGGCCGTCGGCGTCGACGTCCGTGAAGCGGAAGGTGTCCCACTGCCGCGGGCCCTGAAAGTTCTTGATCGGCGAGGTGCTCAGGTTGCCGGTGATCTTCTGCCCGTCCGGCGTCATCAGGATGTACAGATAGGATCCGTTCGACAGCGTGCGGTCGATCAGGGCGCGGTTCAGGGCGTCGAAGCCCCGCTCGCGGAAGATGCCGGTCAGGATTTCCATCTCGCCGCGCACGCTGCGTTCGGCGCGCGTCCGCGCCTCCTGCGCCGAGGCCACGTAGACGTAGGCCAGCACCGCCGCCGCCACCGCTGCGAACAGCGCGAGGAACAGCAGCGTCAGCCGGAAGGGCGTGCGGCGAAAGAGGGAGGGCAGCTTCATCTGATCAGCTCTCCCTCCCCGACAGGGGAGGGTGGTCGGCGCGAAGCGACGACCGGGTGGGAAGGGCCAGGCAATGCGACCTCACCTTCTCCATCACGCGCTCGACCTCATCCCGAACTTCCCCGTTTGACACCCTCAGCGTCACAAATCCTTCCCGGCCAAGAACGGCGTCTCTGACGCGATCCTTCCGAGCGCGATCTTCCGTGGCGTGCGACTCGCCGTCCACTTCGACGATCAGCCGGCGATCAAGGCAGACGAGTTCCAGAATGTACCCACGCTCCGGGTGTTGCCGGCGGAAATGCAGACCATCGGCACGAAGGGCCCGCAATCGCGTCCACAGCCGCGCCTCGGCGGGCGTCAGCGCTTTTCGGAGCCGTCTGGCCTTGGCGATGGCGCCCATGTCGCCGTGCCCCTCCCACCCGGTCGCTTCGCGACCACCCTCCCCTGTCGGGGAGGGATAAAGCCGGAGCGCTATGCCTCCAACCTGTACCCCGCCCCGCGCACCGTCTGCAGCATGGCCCTGTCGAAGCCCTTGTCGATCTTGGCGCGCAGGCGGCTGATGTGGACGTCGATGACGTTGGTCTGCGGATCGAAGTGGTACTCCCACACCTTCTCCAGCAGCATGGTGCGCGTCACCGACTGGCCGGCGTGGCGCATCAGGAATTCCAGCAGCTGGAACTCGCGCGGCTGCAGGTCGATCTCCTGACCGGCGCGATGCACCTCGCGGCTGATCAGGTTCATCTCCAGATCGCCGACCTTGAGCACGGTCGCCACCGAACCCGTCTCGCGCCGGCGGGCCAGGGCCTCGACCCGCGCGATCAGTTCGGAGAAGGCGTAGGGCTTGACCAGATAGTCGTCCGCGCCCGCCTTCAGGCCCGTGACCCGGTCCTCGACCTCGCCAAGTGCGGACAGGAACAGGACCGGCGTCTGGTCGCCCTCCTTGCGCAGGGTCTCGACCATGCCGATGCCGTCCAGGCGCGGCATCATCCGGTCGACGACGTAGACGTCGTAGCCGCCCTTCTGCGCCTCCAGCAGGCCGAAGGCCCCGTCGACCGCGTGCACCGCCTCGTGCCCGGCCTCGGTCAGCCCCCGCACCATGGCGGTGGCGGCGTCCGCATCGTCCTCGACCACCAGAATCCGCATCGCCTCACCCCTTCGTCCGGCGCCGATTCGCGGCGCCGCAGTTCATCCGTGATCGTTCTACCGTTCGCGCGGCAGGTCCAGCGCCACCGAGACGTCGCCGGGGCCCGTCCACACCAGCAGGAAGATGGAGTCGCGACCGGCGGAACGCGCCCGTCCGACCTCCGCCGCGATCTGCTCCACCGTCCGCGCCTCGGCCATGCCGACGCGCTTGATCACCATTCCCGGCGTGAAGCGGCGGTCGCCGCCCCGGGCGACCCCCGTCACGACCACGCCGGTCACGCCGGCGGGAATCGAGTATCGGGCGCGCTGCTGGGAAGTCAGTGGCGCCAGGACCAGGCCGGCCACCTCCGTTCCCGGCGAGGCCGGCGCGTCGGGGCCGGCGCCCTGATCCGGCCGTTCGGCGTTCAGTTCGGCTTCCGGCGGCCGTCGCGCCGCCCGCACGGTCACGGTCGTCCGCCCCGCCGCCCGCAGGACCTCGAGGCGCAGCGCCTGACCGACGCGCGCCGCGCCCACCCGCCGGGTCAGATCGGTCGAGTCGGCGACCGGACGTCCGTCCAGAGACAGCACGATGTCGCCGGGCTGCAGCCCGCCCCGCTGGGCCGGCCCGCCGGGGGTCACCCCGTTGATCAGGGCCCCCTGCGCGTCCGTCGGCAGTCCCAGCGCTTCCCGGAACGGGCCCAGATCGGCGATCTCCACGCCCAGGTAGCCGCGCTCGATCTGCTCGCCGCGCATGAGGCGATCGGTGATGGTCTTCGCGGTGTCCGCCGGAATGGCGAAGCCGATGCCGACGGAGCTGCCGGTCGGCGAATAGATGGCCGTGTTGACCCCGATCACCCGGCCCCGCGTGTCGAACGTCGGCCCGCCCGAGTTGCCCGTGTTGATGGCCGCGTCGATCTGGATGTAGTCGACGTAGGCGCTGGACGACTGGTCTCTCAGATCCCGCGACTTGGCCGAGACGATGCCCGCCGTCGCCGTGCCGCCGAGACCGAAGGGGTTGCCCACCGCGATGACCCAGTCGCCGACGCGCGGCTCGGCCGAATCCTCGAAGCTGACGTAGGAGAAGCCGCCGCCTTCGACCTTGATCACGGCCAGGTCGGTGCTCTCGTCGCGGCCCACCAGGCGCGCGCGCAGTTCGCGGTTGTCGGCCAGACGGACGACGATCTCCTCCGCGTTCTCGACCACGTGGTTGTTGGTGACGATGTAGCCGTCCGACGAGATGAAGAAGCCCGAGCCCGCGCCGGCCGCCAGCTGGCCCTCTTCGGGCGGCTCGCCTTCCGGCGTACGGAACTCGAACGGCAGGCCGGGAATGCGGCGCGCCGTGCCGGGGATGCGCGTGCGCACGTCGATCTGGACCACGGCCGGGGCGACCTGGTCGAAGATGGCGGCGAAGCTGGCGGGGGCCCCGGGCGGCTGGGCGAAGGGCGCGCCCGCGACGCCGGAACTGGGCGTGATCCGCAGGCCGTCGCCGCCGGGCCAGCGCATGAAGCCGCCCGCGGTGGCCGCGGCGGCCACCAGCAGACCGGCGGCGGCCCCGAGAATGAATTCCTTGCGCTTCAGCATCTGGTCGCGGACGTCCCCGAAATCTGGCCCTGTCCGGAGCGACGGCCCCGGCGATCCTTCGATATAGCCGTTCGGCGGCCTCCGCCCAACCGGCGCCGGCGCGTCTTGATGGCCGCGTTCATCGACCGTCGTCGGGCGTGTCCGCGGCGGCTTCATGGCGAAGCCTGTCGGCCTTGAGAATTTTCGCCAGCGCCGTCTCCTCCGCCGGCGTCAGCGGCGCGGGCTCCACGGTCGCCTTGCGGGCCCGCAGCAGGGCCAGGGCGGCGCCCGCCAGAAGCAGAGCCAGCGGGCCTAGCCACAGCAGCAGGGTCCCGGGATCGAACGGCGGCCGGAACAGGACGAAGTCGCCCCAGCGCTCCACCAGCCCGGCGCGGATCTGATCGTCCGTCGCGCCGGCGGCGATGCGGCCCCGCACCTCGGCCCGCACGTCGGCGGCCAGTCCGGCGGGCGAATCGGCGATCGATTCGTGCTGGCAGACGACGCAGCGGATTTCCTCGAACAGGGCCTGGGCCCGCGCCTCCTGCGCCGGATCGGGCAGCGGCGCGTCGGGCGCAGGCAGCGGCTCGGCCGCGATCAGGAACAGGGCGACGGCGGCGGCGACGATCCTCATCCGCGCCTCCGCGTCGGCGCCCGGCGCAGCCGCCGGTCCAGCAACGACAGCAGGCCGCCCAGCGCCATGATGGCCGGTCCCAGGAAGATCAGCCGGGCCATCGGATTGTGCGCCATCCGCACGCTCCACGCGCGATCGCCGTCCGCCGTCGCGGCCCGCTCGCCCACCGTCAGATAGACGTCGTCCAGCCCGCGGAAATCCAGTCCGACCTCGGTCGTCGTCTGCCCCCCGGCGGGGAAGAAGCGGCGCTCCGCCGTCACGGTGCGTGCCGCACGTCCATCCACCGTCCGCACGGTGAAGGTCGCCCGTTCGGCGAGGAAGTTCGGCCCCTCGACCACGCCGACCTGCTCGACCCGTGCGACGTAGGGACCGGCCGCGATCTCGCCCCCGACGGGCAGAATGGCCTGCCGCTCGGTCTTCAGGCCGGTCTCGAGCGCCGCGCCCAGCACGAACAGCCCCAGTCCCAGGTGGGCCAGCGTCGTGCCCCACGCCGACAGGGGCAGGGCCTTCGCCCGGCGCGCCGTCTCCGCCGCCGGCGCGCGGAACAGGCGGACGCGGTCGGCCACCTCGCTGATCGACCCCAGGACCAGCCACGCCGCCACCGCGGCGCCCAGCGCCGTCAGGGCGCGGGCCGGGCTCCAGACGGACAGCGCCAGAAGACCCACCGCCACCGACAGGCCGGCCGCCAGCATCAGGCGCTGTCCCACGCCCTTCAGGTCGCCGCGCTTCCACGCCAGCAGCGGACCGGCCGGCAGGATCAGGGCCATGGCCGTCATCAGCGGCACGAAGGTCAGGGCGAAATAGGGCGGGCCGACCGAGATGGTCTCGCCGGTCGCCGCCTCGAGGATCAGGGGATAGAGGGTGCCCAGCAGCACCGTCGCGGCGGCCACGGTCAGGAACAGGTTGTTCAGCACCAGCGCCGCCTCGCGGCTCACGGGGGCGAAGGCGCCGCCCGGCGTCAGCTTCGGCGCCCGCCAGGCGAACAGGGCGAAGGCCGCGCCCGCCGCGACGCCGAGGATGCCCAGCAGCGCCATCCCCCGCTCGGGATCGACCGCGAAGGCGTGCACGCTGGTCAGCACGCCCGACCGCACCAGAAACGCCCCCAGCATGGAGAAAGTGAAGGCGAGGATGGCCAGGAATGTGGTCCAGCCCGCCAGCGCGCCGCGCCGCTCGGTCACCACCGCCGAATGCAGCAGGGCCGCCGCCGCCAGCCACGGCATGAAGCTGGCGTTCTCGACCGGGTCCCAGAACCACCAGCCCCCCCAGCCCAGCTCGTAGTAGGCCCAGAAGCTGCCTAGGGCGATGCCGACGGTCAGCAGCGCCCACGACGCCAGCGCCCACGGCCGCACCCAACGCCCCCAGGCCGGCCACATGGCCGAGCCGGCCCTGCCCTCGATCAGCGCCGCGACCGCCAGCGAGAAGCACACCGACAGACCCACGTAGCCGCCGTAAAGGAGCGGCGGGTGCAGGGCGAGGGCCGGGTCCTGCAACAGGGGGTTCAGCCCCAGCCCCACCACCGGCGGATCGTCCAGCCGGGCGAAGGGGCTGGAGGTGAAGACGGCGAAGCCGACGAACAGGGTCGTCAGCGCCCCCTGCGCCGCGACCGCGGACGTCTTCAGCCGGAAGCTGAGGCCGCGCGCGCCGGCCAGCAGGGCGCCGAAGCCGGCCATGACGAGGCACCACAGCAGCAGCGACCCCTCGTGGTTCCCCCAGGCGCCGGCCACCTTGTAGAGCGCCGGCTTGTCGACGTGGCTGTTGTTCGCCACGACCGCCAGCGAGAAGTCCGAGGTCCAGAAGGCGAGGATCAGCGCCAGAAACGCCAGCGTCAGCGCGCCGAAGCAGGCGATCGCCGCTCCCTGCGCCGCGCCGGTCATCAGGGCCCCGTTCCGCATCCGTCCCGCGACGGCGAACCCGGTCCAGGCCACGGCCAGCGTCAGGCTCAGGATCAGGCAGAAGGACCCGAACTCGGCGGTCACAGTTCGGGGCTCCCGGTCTCGGGCCGCCACTCGCCGCGCGCCTTCAGCTTCTCGGCCACCTCACGGGGCATGTAGGTCTCGTCGTGCTTGGCCAGCACCTGCGTCGCCTCGAAGCTGCGGTCGTCGCGGAAGGCGCCCTCCGCGACGATGCCCTGTCCCTCGCGGAACAGGTCCGGCAGATCGCCCCGGAAGACGACCTGCGTCGTCGCGGCCCCGTCGCCGACCCGGAACCGCACCGTGCCGTCGGCGTCGCGCGAGACGCTGCCGGCCTCGACCAGCCCGCCCAGCCGCACGTGCCGCCCGGCCGGCGCGGCCTCGACCGTCGCCTCCGACGGCGTGACGAAGAAGGTCACCCCGTCGCGCATGGCCCACAGCGACAGGCCGACGGCCGCCGCGAGCAGGGGACCGACCGCCAGAACGACCCAAAGGCGGCGACGGGCCTTCGGCGACTTCGGCAACCAGCTCACGACCCGCCCCCCGGCATCCGCGCGACCAGATCGGCGCGCCGGGGGTCGGCGGGGTCGAGGGCGGCGATCAGCGGCCCCCAGACGTCGCGCACCGCCGCCGCATCGCCGCGTTCCAGCGCCGCCTCGCCGAGGAAATAGCGGGCGCCCAGCTGGTTCGGGTCCAGCCGCAGCGCCTCGCGGAAGGCGGCCTCGGCGTCGCCGTCGATGCGACCTTCCGCGGCGCGCACCAGACTCTCGCCCAGCCGCGCCCAAGCCTGGGCGTCCTCGGGCCGCAGGGCCAGCAGACGTCGGAAGGCCGACGCCGCCCCGACCGGATCGCCCGCCTCGAACCGCGCCGCGCCCAGCAGGGCCAGGGCCTGCGGGTCGTCGGGATCGCGCCGCACCGCCTCCGCCATCACCGCCGCGACCCGGGGGGCGTCCAGCGTCTGCGGCGCGGCGGCCCACTGCGCCACCCGGGCGGTCATGGGCTGATCCGGCATGCCGGGGCGCCCCAGGAAGACGTACAGCGCCCCGGCCGCCAGCACCGCGGCGGCGGCCCCGACCGGAATCCAGCGTCGGGTCCGCGCGCCCGCCGCGGCCGGCGCCGTCTCGGGTTCGGCGGCCAGGGCGCGCCGCGCCACCTCGGTCCGCGCCAGGGCGAAGCCCGCCTCGTCCAGCAGGCCGCGCGCCTTCAGCCGCTCCAGCTCGGCCAGCTCGCGCGCCGGGCCGTCGTCGGCCACGGCGGCGTCGCGCGCCAGTTCGGCGCGTCGGGCGAAGCTCAGGATCAGGAGGACGGCCCCTGCGGCCGCCAGGCCGGTCAGGCCCCAGAAGGCGAACATGGGCGACGCTCTAGACCAATCGGGCGACGGACGGAAACGGCCCGGCGTCGCACCCCGGCGGCCTCAGGCGGAGCGCGCCTCGGCCTGATGCGCGCCGGCCACCGCCAGTCGCCGCCGCACGGTCCGGGCGGCGTCCGCCGCCTCCAGCGCGGCCAGCACGTCGGCCACGTGCGCGATCCGCGCCAGCGCCGCGTCCTCGTCCGGGACGTCGCCGGCGTTGACGGCGTGAATCGCCTCGTCGGCCCAGTCCGAGAGTTCGCTGGTCGCCGCCTCCAGACTGGACTTGCGGTCGCCTTCGCAGCCGAAGGTGGCCGCCGGCCCGCGCAGCGCCGACAGGAAGGCGGCATGGGCCACCGCCCGTCGCGCCGCGGCAGGGTCCAGCGGGGTCTCGAAATCCGGGGCCTGGCGGCTGTTCCTCCCGCCGCCCAGCCGTACGCGCGCGCGCGGCGCGGCGGCGCGGACGGCGCGGTCCGCGTCGCGCATCCAGACGCCCAGCCGCGCGGTCAGTCCCCGCCGCACGACGCCGATCTCGCGGCTCCAGTCGCCCGCCGGATCGGTCTCCAGGCTGATGTCGATCTGGGTCAGGGCGTCGGCGGCCCAGCGCAGGCCGTCCACCGTCGCGGCCACGGCCTCCTCCCCGCCGTCCGGGTCGAAGACGGCGCCCTCGGTGCGGACCCGCACGGCGCGGACGATGCGGGCCACGAAGTCCGCCAGTTCCGAGCCCTCGAGAAACTCCTCGCGCGCCGCGGCGGCCGAGCTGCGGGTGACGATGCGCAGGATGGCCGGCGCCTCGGCCAGATGGGCGAACAGGATCTCGATCAGCCGGGTCGCGCCGTCCGGAGCCACCGCCGCGGCGTCCTTCAGCAGCAGGCGCAGGTCCGTCCGGTCGTCGCCGCCGGCCTTCAGCCAGTCGGGCAACTGCCGGGCCGCCTGACGCGCCAGCGGGGCCAGGTCCAGACAGCCGGCCAGCTCGGCCAGGTCCCGCTCGCGGGTTTCGGGCGTCAGGCCGGTCGGCCAGATCTGCTCGGGACGGTCGCGCAGGGCGCCGGCGGCGGCGCGGCACAGCCGGTCGGCGACGCGATCGGCCGACCCGTCGCGCTCGTCGAGCAGCGGCAGGTGGGCTTCCTGGCCCTGAACTCCCGCGGACCAGAGCCGGCCCAGCAGGACGCGCGGAAACGTCAGGCCCTCGACCCCGTCCTCGCGCGGCTGGAACAGCGGCAACAGGGGAGAAAAGGCCACGGCCCGGCGGCGCCGGTTGCGCATCGCCTCCTCGAGGATGGCCATCAGCTCCCCGGCGCGCTCGCCGCCGCCCATCTGGGGCACGACGCGGACCAGCCGCGTCAGGACCGCGTCCGGACACTGGTCGACGAGGGCCGTCAGAGCCGCCCTGTGCGCGGTCGAAAGCGCCGCCATTCCTCACTCCACCGGCCGGGCGCGGAACCCGGAGGCCCGCAGGGTGAACCGACAGGGTTAAGGAAGTGAAACGGTCAAGCTTCGGCGGCCGGCAGGTCCAGCGTGGCCTTCAGCCCGCCCAGATCGCTGGCCCCCAGCACCAGCCGCCCGCCATAGGCCCGCGCCAGGTCGTCGACTATGGCGAGGCCCAGCCCCGACCCCGGGGCGCTCTCGTCCATCCGTTCGCCGCGCTTCAGCATCGTCTCCAGCCGGTCGGCGGGCACGCCCGGGCCGTCGTCCTCGATCACCGCCACCATCCAGCCCAGACCGGTGCCGCCGGCCGAGACCCGGACCCGACGGTCGCACCACTTGCAGGCGTTCTCGATCAGATTGCCCAGGATCTCCTGCAGATCCTGCCGCTCGCCGAGGAAATGCAGATCGTCCGGCGCGCGCCAGTCGATCTCCACCCCCTTGGACTGGAAGACGCGCTCCAGCATCACGGCCATCTCGTCGAGCACCTCGGCGACGGGGGTCCGCTCGCCCAGCCCCTGCGCCCGGGCGGCGGCGCGGGCGCGGCGCAGGTGGTGCTCGACCTGCCCGCGCATCGCCTCGCTCTGGCGGCGCACCACCTCGGCCAGCTGGTCGCCGCGGCCCTCCGCCTCGGTCAGCATGACGGACAGCGGCGTCTTCAGGGCGTGGGCCAGATTGCCGACGTGGGTGCGCTGCCGCTCCACCACGTCCTGATTGTGGTCCAGCAGCCGGTTCACCTGCTGCGCCAGCGGCGCGATTTCCAGCGGATAGTCCCCGGCGATGCGCGAGGCCTTGCCCTTGCGGACGTCCGCGATCTCGTTGCGCAGGGCGAACAGCGGCCGCAGGCCGATCTGCACCTGCAGGAAGACGGCGATCACCAGGCCCAGACCCAGCAGCGCCAGCGCGGTCCACGCCACGGTCGAGAACTGGCGCACGTCGGCGTCCACCGCGGTCCGGTCCACGGCGGACATGAAGACCAGGTCGCGCCCGGACAGCCGCTTCTGGGTGGCGGCGACGCGCAGCGGGGCGCCGTCCGGCCCGGCGGCGTTGAAGCTGATGGTCTCGCCCGCCGCGGCCGCCAGCATACCCGGAAGCTCCGGCGGCACGATCAGGCTCTGGTCCCACAGCGACGCAGACTTCGTCAGCAGCCGCAGCCGGCCCTCCCCGACCGGCTCCGTCACCTGCCAGTAGGCGCCGCCGAACAGATTCAGCGTCGACTGGTCGCTGAGCTGGCGCGACGTCACGCCGCCGGCCGAGACCTCGGTCGCCAGCAGCACCTGATCCAGCATGTCCGCCAGGTCGGCGCTCAGCCGGCGCAGGGCCGATTCCTTGAAGGTGTGGGTCAGGACCAGCCCCGTGGCCAGCAGGGCGGCCAGAATCCACGCCGAGGCCAGCCAGATCAGGCGTCGGGTCAGCGACCGGCCGGGGCGTCCGAACCAGCGCCCCCAGTCGTTCAGCGCGCCCCCCCGGGCCGCTGTCACGCCGCGTCCGCCTCGCCGGGCAGGGGGGTCAGCCGATAGCCCAGACCGCGCACGGTCTCGATGCGGTCGGCGCCGATCTTCTTGCGCAGCCGGCCGACGAACACCTCGATGGTGTTGGAATCGCGATCGAAGTCCTGATCGTACAGGTGCTCGACCAGCTCCGTGCGGCTGATCACCCGGCCCTGATGCATCATCAGATAGTGCAGCAGGCGGTATTCCAGACTTGTCAGGCGCAGCGGCTCGCCGTCGACGCTGGCCCGCGCCGCGCGCGGATCCAGACGCAGCGCGCCGCACGTCAGGGTCGCCGAGGCGATGCCGGCCGAGCGCCGCAGCAGGGCGCGCAGGCGCGCCAGCAGCTCCTCGGTGTGGAAGGGCTTCGTCAGATAGTCGTCGGCGCCGGCGTCGAAGCCCGACACCTTGTCCGACCATGCCCCGCGCGCGGTCAGGATCAGGACCGGCGTCGTCCGGCCCTCGCGGCGCCAGCGCTCCAGCACCGACACGCCGTCGATCTTCGGCAGGCCGAGATCCAGAACGATCACGTCATAGGGCTCGGTGTCGCCGAGGAAATGCGCCTCCTCGCCGTCGGCGGCGTGGTCCACGGCATAGCCGGCGTCGGAAAGCGCGCCCTTCAGCTGGCGCGACAGGTCGACGTCGTCCTCGACCAGAAGGACCCTCATCCGCGCTCTCCCAGAATGCGGCCGGTGCGGCCGTCGACCACGATCTCGACCACGCGGCCGCCGGGGTATTCCCAGACGACGACCACGTTCTGGCCGTCGACGCGCACGCCCACGCGACGGCCGGGGCGGCCGCGCTCGACGGTGCGGATCGCGGCCTGCGGGTCCTGGGCCTGGACGTGGGCCGCCTCGGGCGCGGCGGCGCGCGCCTGCGCCGCGCCGGGGGCGGCGGTCAGCAGGGCGGCGGCGAAAAGGGCGGTCAGGCGGATCATGTCGGACTTTCTGACCCCGCGGCTCTGAACGGCGTCTGAACGCCGGGTCTAGAGTCATTTCAGGGTTTTCCCAACCCCGTCCGCCTCGCGCGCGAGAAAGGGCGGAGGGAGACCTCTCGAACAATTCATGCAGATGAACCGTCCCTTAACCGCATCGTTCAGACCCGGCTCAGGCGCGCTGCGCTTTTCTGTGGTCAACGTCGGCCCCCCGGCCGGCGAGCGTTTCGAAGGAGACCGCACCATGAAGAAGTTCCTGATCCCCGCCCTCGCTCTGGCCGCGGCTTCGGTCGCGGTCCCGGCCGCCGCCCAGGTTCGCGTGACCATCGGGACGGCCCCCGCCTATGGCCAGGCCTATGGCTACGGCAACGCCGGCTACGGCTACGACCGCAACTGGCGGCCGATCCACCGTCGCGTGGCCAACCTCGATCGCCGCATCGACCAGGGCGTGCGCAACGGCGCCCTGACCCGCCGCGAGGCCTCGGGCCTGCGGGCCGAGCTGAACGCCCTGGTCCGTCTGGAGCGCCAGTATTCGCGCAACGGTCTGTCGCGTCAGGAAGCCCGCGATCTCGACTACCGCTTCGACCGCCTGTCGCAGCGCGTCCGGATCGAGCGCCGCGACCGCGATCACCGCAACCGCGGCCGCTGGTAAGCGGTCGCGAAGACCTCCGACCCCCAATCCGGAGGTACGAGGGCGCGGATCCGAAAGGGTCCGCGCCCTTTCTTCATGCCTCAGACCCGCAGGCGGCTCTCGACCGTGGTGATCGCCCGGCCGCGCAGCAGCACGCGGTCGCCGCGAACCTCGGTCTCGATCTCGCCGCCGCGGGTCGGGAAGACCTGCCGGAACCGCACCGTCGCCCGCCCCAGCCGCCCGGCCCAGAAGGGCGCCAGGATGCAGTGGGCGGATCCCGTCGCCGGGTCCTCGTCCACGCCGCAGCCCGGAGCGAAGAAGCGGTCGACGACGTCCACGTCGTCGGCGGGCTCGGCCGGCGCGCAGACGATGACGTGCCCCGCCTCCCCCGCCTCGCCCCGCACCGTCGCCAGGGCCTTCAGATCCGGGGACACGGCGTCGACCGCGGCCGCGTCGGGCAGGACGACCACCAGGTAGCGGCCGGCCAGAATCTCCATGGGCGTCGTGCCCAGCGCCTCGGTGAGTCCGGGCGGAACGCCGCACGGGCGCGGAACGTCGGCGGGGAAGTCCATCTCGTACAGGTCGCCCATCCGCCGCACGAAGAGCGGTCCCGAGCGCGTGTCGAAGGCCAGGCCCGGCGCGTCCGAACCCATCTCGGCCCACAGGGCGTGGGCCGCGCCCAGGGTGGCGTGGCCGCACAGATCGACCTCCTGCCCCGGCGTGAACCAGCGCAGGTCGAACCGGGCCGGGTCGGCGGTGCGGCGCAGGAAGGCGGTCTCCGCCTGATTGTTCTCTCGCGCCAGCGCCTGCATCCAGCCGCCGTCCGGCCACCGGTCGAACGGCTCCACGACGCAGGCCGGATTGCCCAGAAAGGGCCCGGCCGCAAAGGCGTCCACGGTCCACTGGCGCATCAGGCGGTCTCCACTCTCAGTTCGGGCCAGCGGGCGCGCAGACCGGCGACCACCCGATCCCAGTCCTTGGCCAGGGGCCGATTCGGATTCGGCCGCACGATCATGGCGAACGTGTCTTCCAGCCCGAAAGGCGCGACGACCGACATCCGTCCGTCGGCCTCCAGGCGCACCCCGACCGCGAAGGCGGGCGCGACGAACCGGTTCAGCGCCTCGGCCGTGCGGGCGACGGGCGGATAGGGCTCGCCGAACTTGGCCGGAAACCACTCCGACACCCGCCGCTGGTTTCGGACTTCCACCCGGCTCCTCAGCGGCTCGTCGAAGGCCTCCGCCACCCGGCGGATCACCACGTCCTCGGCGTCCCAGCTGACGTCCTCGTCGAAGTAGCCCAGGTCGAAGTCCTTGATCCCATGCCCGGCGGGCCGCCCGGTCACGGCGTTCCAGACGCACTGGTAGACGCTGCCGGAAAAGATCAGCCAGTCGTTCAGGCCCAGCCCCGCGGTCGTCTCCAGCACCCGCATCAGGTCGGGATCGCCCCGCACCGCCGCGATCAGCCGCTCTTCCAGGTTCCGGTCCGCGTCCATGGCCGCCGTTCAAGCCGATTCCGCGGACGGCGTCACGCTGGCGTTTCGCCCGCTTGTTCTGTATGAGGCGCGCGCCTCCCCGCATCGTCGCACGAAACCTCGCGGCCCGACCGTTTCCGGCCGCCCCTCCCCGTTATCTGAATGAACCTGCGCAACGTCGCCATCATCGCCCACGTCGACCACGGCAAGACCACCCTGGTGGACCAGCTCCTGGCCCAGTCGGGCGTGTTCCGCGCCAACGAGGCGACGGTCGAGCGCGCCATGGACTCCAACGATCAGGAGAAGGAACGCGGCATCACCATCCTGGCCAAGGCCACGTCGGTGCTGTGGAACGGCAAGGCCGGCGAGACGCGCATCAACATCATCGACACCCCCGGCCACGCCGACTTCGGCGGCGAGGTCGAGCGCATCCTGGGCATGGTCGACGGCTGCGTCATTCTGGTGGACGCCGAAGAGGGCGTCATGCCCCAGACCAAGTTCGTCCTGACCAAGGCGCTGAAGATGGGGCTGCGTCCCATCCTGTGCATCAACAAGGTCGACCGCGCCCACGCCGACCCGGACCGGGTGCATCTGGAGACGATCGAGCTGTTCGAGGCCATCGGCGCCTCGCCGGAACAGCTGGACTTCCCGCACATCTACGCCTCGGGCCGGAACGGCTGGGCCACGCTGGACCTGAACGAGAAGTCCGAGACCCTGGCGCCGCTGTTCGACCTGATCGTCGACCACGTGCCGCCGCCGGCGGTGTCCGCGAACGTCGACAAGCCGTTCCGCATGCTGAACGTGCTGATCGAGAGCGACCCCTTCCTGGGCCGCATCCTGACCGGCCGCATCGAGAGCGGGAAGGCCGTTCCCGGCATGCCGATCAAGGCCCTGGACCGCGACGGCAAGACCATCGAACAGGGCCGCATCACCAAGGTGCTGGCCTTCCGCGGCCTGAAGCGCCAGCCGCTGGACGCCGGTTCGGAAGCGGGCGACATCGTCGCCATCGCCGGCATGTCGAAGGCCACCGTGGCCGACACCCTGTGCGCGCTGGAGGTCACCGAGGCGCTGGACGCCCAGCCGATCGACCCGCCCACCATCTCCATGACCGTGTCGGTCAACGACAGTCCCCTGGCCGGCCGCGAGGGCGACAAGGTGCAGAGCCGCGTGATCCGGGACCGCCTGCTGAAGGAGGCCGAGGCCAACGTCGCCATCCGCGTGACCGAAACCGCCGGCGCCGACGCCTATGAGGTCGCCGGCCGCGGCGAACTGCAGCTGGGCGTGCTGGTCGAGAACATGCGCCGCGAGGGCTTCGAACTGTCGATCAGCCGCCCGCGCGTGGTCTACCAGACCGGCGAGAACGGCGAGCGTCTGGAGCCGATCGAGGACGTCATGATCGACGTCGACGACGAGTTCACCGGAGTGGTCATCGAGAAGCTGAGCCAGCGCAAGGCCGAGCTGAAGGACATGGGCCCGTCGGGCGCCGGCAAGACGCGCATCCAGCTGATGTGCCCGTCGCGCGCGCTCATCGGCTATCAGGGAGAGTTCCTGACCGACACGCGGGGCTCCGGCGTGCTGAACCGCGTGTTCAGCCACTACGAGCCGCACAAGGGCGCCATCGAGGGCCGTCAGAAGGGCGTGCTGGTCTCCAACTCCGACGGCGAGACGGCGGCCTATGCGCTGTGGAACCTCGAGGAGCGCGGCGTCATGTTCGTCGGCGCCGGCGAGAAGACCTATCAGGGCATGATCATCGGCGAGAACAGCCGCTCGGACGACCTCGACGTCAACCCGATCAAGGGCAAGCAGCTGACCAACGTCCGCGCCTCGGGCAAGGACGAGGCCGTGCGCCTGACCCCGCCGCGCCGCCCCTCGCTGGAACAGGCCATCGCCTACATCGAGAGCGACGAACTGGTCGAGGTGACGCCGAAGTCGATCCGCCTGCGCAAGCAGGTGCTGAACCCCTCGTTCCGCAAGAAGCGCGTCCGCGAGGACTGATCGCATACGGCCAAGTCGAACGCCGGGGCTTCCGCGACGTTAAGCATGGGCCGGTCGCCTCCCTGACCGGCGTCAGATGGGAAAGTCCCATGCGTAAACTCATGCTTCTGGCCGGCGCCGCCCTGTTGGCGTCGGCGGCCCCCGCCGCAGCCCAGGTTCTGGGCGGCAATGTGGGAGGCAACGTCTCGGGCAACGTCGGCGTGGGCGTCTCGCGCCCCGACCTCGGCGTCCGCGACACCATCCGCGACACCCGCGACTTCGGACGCGACACGGTCAGGTCGACCCGCGACGCCCTGCCCGGCGCGGACGTCCGCGTCGACGGCCGCGCCGGCGTCGAGGCCTCGGCCCGCCCGCGCCGCGTCTCGACCCAGACCGACGTCGCCGTCGGCACCGAAGTCCGGGCCCGCGACGGCGATCTGATCGGCTCGGTGGTCGGCACCACCCGCGACGCCCGCGGCTACGTGCGCACCGTGATGATCCGCACGGCCGACGGCGTCGTCCGTTCGGTGCCCGCCGCCTCGGCCGATCTGCAGGCCGACGCCTCGGGCACGGTGATGGTCAGCCGCTGGGACCGCCGCCGCGTCGAACGCCAGCGCCCCGTCGACTGACGGTCGCCCTGGTCAGGAGAGGGCGGCTCCCGCGCGGGGGCCGCCCTTTTTCTTGCGCGCTCCGTCCGACGCCATGACGGTTGCGCGGCTCGCCTCCCCCCGCCAATGTCCGCCGCGTCAGTTTTCGTGTCGGAGCCCCAGCATGACCCTCGGCCGCCGGATCGTCGCCGCCGCGACCGCCTTCACCCTGATCGCCGCCCCCGCCGTGCAGGCGGGCGAGGGGATGTGGACCTTCGACAACTTCCCCATCGCGCGGGTCAACGCGACGCTGGGCACGAACATCGACCAGGCGTGGCTGGACCGGGTGCGGCTGTCGTCGGTCAAATTCGGCGGCTGTTCGGCGGGCGTGGTCTCGGGCGAAGGGCTGGTGATGACCAACAACCACTGCGTCGCCTCGTGCGTGGCGCAGCTGTCGACGCCCGAGGTCAACTACGCCGCCACCGGCTTCCTGCCCGCCTCGCGCGCCGAGGAGAAGCGCTGCCCCGGCGCCTCGGCCGAGATCCTGACCGACATCTCGGACGTCACCGGGCGCATGCAGGCCGCCGGCGCCGGACAGTCGGGCGCCGCCTTCGTCCGCGCCCGCGACGCCGAGGCCGCCGCCATCGAGGCCGAGGCCTGCGCCGGCAAGACCGACAGCCGCTGCCAGGTCGTGACCCTGTACCGCGGCGGCCAGTTCAAGCTCTACACCTACAAGCGCTACTCCGACGTGCGTCTGGCCTGGGCGCCGGAAGACCGCGCCGCGACCTTCGGCGGGGACCTGGACAACTTCAACTTCCCGCGCTTCGCCATCGATGCCGCCTTCATCCGGCTGTACGAGAACGGCGCTCCGGCGGCGACGCCGGTCCACTTCAAGTGGAACGCGTCGAAGCCGGTCGAGGGCCAGCCGATCTTCGTCACCGGCAGCCCCGGCGCGACCCAGCGCCTGCTGACCCAGGACCAGCTCTACACCGTCCGCGACGTCGTCCTGCCGATGGACCAGCTGATCACGTCCGAACTGCGCGGCCGCATGATCCGCTATGGCGAGAAGAGCCCGGAGCACGCCTTCCAGGTCATGGACCCGCTGGTCTCTCTGGAGAACACCTACAAGCGCGGCATCGGCCGCATGCGCGCCCTGATCGACGTCGACTTCATGGCCCGGCGCGCCGCCGACGAGGCCGACTTCAAGGCCCGCGTGGCGGCGAACCCGGCGCTGGCCGCCGAGGTGGGCGATCCGTGGGGCGAGCTGGCGGCGATCCAGCCGATCCAGCGCGCGCTGTATCCGTCCTATTCGATGCTGGAGGCGCGGGCCGGCGGCGGCTCGGTGCTGTTCGGCTACGCCTGGACCCTGGTCCGTGCGGCGCAGGAGCGGGCCAAACCCTCGGGCGAGCGCCTGCCCGAATACGTCGACGGCCGCCTCGGCGCCGCCCAGTCGCGCATCATGGCCGAGCGCCCGATCTATCCCGAGCTGGAAGAGATGCAGGTCAGCTGGTGGCTGTCCAAGACCCGCGAATGGCTGACCGTCGACGATCCGCGCGTGCGCGGCCTGCTGGGTCGCGAGTCGCCCGAAGGTCTGGCCGCCCGCGTGATCGGCGGCACGAAGCTGGCCGATCCGGCGGTGCGCCGCGCCCTGTGGGAAGGCGGGCTGGAGGCGATCGAGGCCTCCGACGATCCCCTGATCCAGTGGGTCCTGTCGATCCAGGACGAGAGCCGGGCCGCCCGCGCCGAGTGGGAGGAGCGCGTCGTCGGCCCGACCGACCGCGCCTCGGAAACCCTGGCCCGCGCCCGCTTCGGCGCCTATGGCGACAGCGTCTATCCCGACGCGACCGGCACCCTGCGGCTGACCTGGGGCCGCGTCGAGGGCTGGACCTGGCAGGGCCAGACCGTGCCGGCCTTCACTGACTTCGCCGGCCTGTGGGACCGCATGACCGGCGCCGCGCCGTTCGACGTCGCGCCGAAGCTGCTCGCGGCGCGCGACCGCATCCCGGCCGACACCGTGCTGAACATGGCCGTGTCGACCGACACCATCGGCGGCTCGTCGGGCTCCCCGGCGGTCAACGCGGCGGGCGAGATCGTCGGGGCCAATTTCGACTCCACCATCCTGACCCAGCGCAACGCCTACGGCTACGATCCGAACGTCAACCGCTCGGTCATCGTCACCACGGGCGCCGTCACGGTGGCGCTCCGCGACGTCTACGGCATGGATCACCTGCTGGCGGAGCTGGGGGTCTGAAGCGCGGGGCAGGGCTGGGCGTCAGCGGTATGGAGGTCCGCGTCGCCCCGCCGCCTACCCCTGGTTCCTACCCCTAGATCGCGCTCATCTTCTGCCGCGCCTTCTCGAAGTACTGCCAGCCGGTCCAGACGGTGATCACCGCGGCGGCCCAGATCAGCAGGTCGGCGAACAGCTGGAAGTGCGGCAGCCAGTCGAACTCCAGCCCGAAGCCGTCCCAGTTGCGCGCGAACAGCTGGGCGCCCAGCGCCACCAGCTGCAGCGTCGTCTTCCATTTGGCCAGCAGCGTCACCGGCAGCTTGACCTTGCCCGCCACGGTCTCGCGCAGGGCCGAGACGGCGAACTCGCGGAACAGGATCAGGCCGCAGGGAATGGCGATCTGCGGCACCGAGCCGCTCGTCAACACGCCCAGGATGGCCCCCGTCACCAGCACCTTGTCGGCGATCGGGTCCAGAATGGCGCCCCATCGGGTCGTCGCGTGCCAGCGCCGCGCCAGATAGCCGTCGATCCAGTCCGTCGACGCCGCCACCACGAAGATGAAGAAGGCCGCGCGGTAGAGGGCGAACTGGTCCTCGGGGCTCAGATAGCTGGACAGATAGGGGATGCCCCCCGTGGCGCCGGCCAGGATCAGGAACATCACCACCCCCGCCGCCAGCCGCAGGCCGGTCAGGATGTTGGGGATGGGGTTGGCGTTGGGATGCGGGGCGGTGGTCATGGCGTCCTCGGGCTGATGGCCTGAGATGCCACGCTTTCTCCGTTCAGGCGAGCGGCTGGAACGGCCCCGCGCTCGCCAGTCTGCGCAGCAGCCCTTCGGCGATGCCGAAATGCAGGCCGACCAGTTCCAGTTCACCGGCCGCCTCCCTTTCGGCGATCCACGGGAAGGTGCGCAGGTTGTCCAGCGACAACCGCACCACCGCCTCCTCGCTGGCCTGCTCGACCTGATCCGGCTCCACCGCCTCGGCCACGCGGCGCACCGTCGGCGCCCCCTGCGCGATCCACGGCGCAAGGAAGTCGCGGCAGCTCTCGGGCGCGCCCCCCCGCATCGCCGCCACGCCGCCGCAGTGGGCGTGGCCCATCACGAGGATGCGCCGCACCTTCAGCACCTTGACCCCGAACTCCAGCGCCGCCGAGACCCCGTGCAGATGGCCGTCCGGGGCGTAGGGCGGGACCAGATTGGCGACGTTGCGCACCACGAACAGCTGCCCCGGCGCGGCGTCGAAGATGAGGGCGGGATCGGCCCGGCTGTCCGAACAGGCGATCACCAGGGTGTGCGGCGTCTGGCCGTCGGCGGCCAGCGCCTCATACTCGGCCTTCGCCCCGGGCCAGCGGTCCTGACGGAAGCGGCGATAGCCGGAGAACAGCGGGTCGGCGTCGGTCATCGGGCGTCCTTCTTCGCGGCCATGGCCTGTTGCCAGCGGCTGGGCGGCTTGTCGTCGCGATGCGGGCAGCCGGGCCAGCAGCAGGGGCGGCGCTTGCCCTCCTGCATCTCCTCGATCGTGCGGCGGATGCGGCGCTCGCGCGTCGCCGCCTGCCTGGCGTCCTCGACCCAGCAGATGAACTCGTTGCGCCCCAGCGGCGTCAGCCCCTGCCACAGGGCCAGCACGTCGGCGTCCGCGCGGATCGCCGTCTTCAGGTCGTCCGCCGCCCGATGCACCGTGCCCTCCGCGAAATCGCTCATTCGCGCACCTTACGTCCGGCCGACGGGATGGAAAAAGGCGTGGATGCGCTCGGCCAGCGCCCGGTTGATGCCCTCGACCTTTTCCAGATCCACCACCGACGCCCGGCCCACGCCCTTGGCGGAGCCGAAGGCGTGCAGCAGCGCCTTCTTCCGCCCCGGTCCGACGCCCTCGATCTCGTCCAACGGGTTCTTCTTGATGTCCATCGAGCGCCGCTTGGCGTGGGCCCCGTTGGCGAAGCGGTGCGCCTCGTCGCGCAGCCGCTGGATGTAATATAGGGCCGGCGACTTCAGCGGCAGCATGAACGGCGGCTTGCCGGGGATGATGAACTTCTCCAGCCCCGCGTCCCGGTCGGGTCCCTTGGCCACGCCGACGGCCAGGATGTCCTCCAGGCCCAATTCGTCCAGCACCGACCGCACAGCCGACAGCTGGCCCGGACCCCCGTCGATCAGCAGCAGGTCGGGGCGTTCCGGGGCCTCGCCCTCGTCCTCCTCCTTGACCAGACGGCTGAACCGTCGGCGCATGACCTCGCGCATCATGCCGAAGTCGTCGCCGGGGCTCAGCTCCTCGCCGCGGATGTTGAACTTGCGATACTGGTTCTTGCGGAAGCCCTCGGGCCCCGCCACCACCATGGCCCCCACGGGGTTCGAGCCCTGGATGTGGGCGTTGTCGTAGATCTCGATCCGCTCCGGCCTCCCGTCCAGTCCGAAGGCCTCGACGACTTCGTCCAAAATCTTCCCCTGCGCCGAGTTCTCGGCCAGCCGCCGCCCCAGCGCCTCGCGGGCGTTGGTCAGGGCGTGGTCCACCAGCGCCTTGCGGTCGCCCCGCATCGGCCGTTCGATCGAGACGACGCGCCGTCCGTCGGTCTGCTTGGCCATCATCGAGAAGGCCTCTTCCAGCAGTTCCTTCTCGAACGGGATCACGTTGGACAGGATCTCGCGCGGGACCGGCTTGTCCTCATAGAACTGGCCCAGGAACGCCCCCAAGATGTCGGCGTCGGTGTCGCTCTTGTCGACCCGCGGGAAATAGGCCCGCCCGCCCCAATTCTGGCCGCCGCGATAGAAGAACACCTGCACGCAGGCCTGCCCCGCGTCGGAGTGCAGGGCGAACACGTCCGCCTCCGCCACGCCCTCGGCCGACACCGAGTTCTCCATCGAGATCGCCGACAGCGCCCGGATGCGGTCGCGCACCCGGGCGGCGGTCTCGAAGTCCATGTCGTCGCTGGCGGCCTGCATCTCCTTCGACAGCCGCCCGATCACCGCCCGCGACTTGCCGCGCAGGAAGGCCTCGGCCTCGTCCACCAGCTCGGCGTAGTCCTCCAGCGAGATCAGCCCCGTGCACGGCGCCGAGCAGCGCTTGATCTGGTGCAGCATGCAGGGCCGCGTGCGGCTCTCGTAGACGCTGTCCGAGCACGAGCGCAGCAGGAAGGCCTTCTGCAGCGTGGTCAGCGTGCGGTTCACCGCCCAGGTCGAGGCGAACGGCCCGAAATAGTCGCCCTTGATGGTGTGCGCGCCCCGGTGCTTGCGCACCTGAGGCGCCCGGTGGTCGCGCCGGATCATCAGCTCGGCGAAGGACTTGTCGTCCCTGAGCACCACGTTGAACCGCGGCTTCAGCTTCTTGATGAAGTTGGATTCCAGCAGCAGCGCCTCGGTCTCGGTCGCCGTGACCACCAGCTCCATCGCGCGGGTCAGAGACACCATGTGGGCGATGCGCTGGGTGTGGAACCGCCCCTGCGCGTACTGCATGATGCGCTTCTTCAGCGACCGCGCCTTGCCGACGTACAGGCACGCCCCGTCCTCGCCGTACATGCGGTAGACGCCCGGCTTGTCGGGCGCCCGCCGCGCCTCGTCGCGGATCAGCTCGGCGGCCTTCAGATCGGTTTCAGGGGCCGGTTCTGCCTCGGTCATCGCCGGCGAATATAGGCGGACCTCACCCCCGCCGCACCAGCAGCATGCCGCCGATCACCATGGCCGTGCCGCCCAGCCGGGCCAGGCTGATCGGCTGGCGCGGGACGCCCATCAGGCCGAAGTGATCGATCAGCAGGCCCAGCACCAGCTGACCCGCCACCACCGCCGCCAGCGACGTCGCCACCCCCAGCTTCGGCGTCGCCCAGGCCAGCACGACCACGAACAGCGCGCCGTACAGGCCGCCGATCCAGGCCCAGCCCGGGACCTCGCGCACCGCCTGCCCCTCGGGCCGGTGCTGCATGGCCAGCGCCAGCACCAGCAGGGTCGCCGTGCCGACGGCGAAGGACACCAGCGCGGCGTTCAGCGGCGTGCCCAGCCCCTGCGCCAGCCGGGCGTTGGTGGGCCCCTGCACCGCCGCGGCGGCCCCGGCGGCGAAGACGGCGAACATGGCGAAGAGGTTGGCGTTCATGGGTTCGATCCTTACGGCGCCGACTTGAACGCGCGAAGCCGCCCCGGTATTCCCGCCCCGACCATTCGGAGACTCCCATGCTGGCCCTCTACATCATCCTCGGCTTCGTCGCCGTCCTGGCCGCCGTCAACTTCATCGAGTTCGGCCGGGTTGACTGATCCGGCCCGCGGGGCCGCCCTGGTCACCGGCGCGGCCCGCCGCATCGGGCGCGAGATCGCCCTGCACGCCGCCCGCGCGGGCTGGGACGTGGCGATCCACCACGGGTCTTCGCCGGGGGACGCCGAAGCCGTCGCCGACGAGGTCCGGGCCGTGGGGCGCCGCGCCACGGTCCTTCAGGCCGACCTGACCGACGTCGCCGCCGCCCACGCCCTGACCGGCCGCGCCGCAGAGGCGCTGGGTCCGCTGACCCTGCTGGTCAACAACGCCTCGGTCTTTCAGGAAGACCGGCTGGAGACGATCACGGGCGACAGCTGGTCCCTGCACATGGACGTCAACCTGCGCGCCCCCGTGCTGCTGGCCCAGGTCTTCGCCGCCCAGGCGCCCGACGAATCCTGCATCGTCAACCTGCTGGACCAGCGGGTGCTGAAGCCGGACCCGCGCTTCTTCTCCTACGCCCTGTCGCGCGCCGGCCTGCACTGGGCGACCACGACGATGGCGCAGGCGCTGGCGCCCCGGATCCGCGTCAACGCGGTCGCCCCCGGCCCGACGCTGAAGTCCACGCACCAGTCCGACGCCGACTTCGAGGCCGAATGGTCGAACGTGCCGCTGGAACGCGTCGTCACGCCGGAGGCGGTGGCCGCCGCGGTGATCTGGCTCGCGTCCGCCGACCGGGTCACCGGCCAGACGATCGCCGTCGATTCCGGCCAGCACCTCGCCTGGCGCACACCCGACGTGCAGGACTGACGCCATGACCGAGGACTTCCGCCGCGACGGCCTGACCGTCTTCGTCCGCGGCCTGTCTCTGGCGGCCGAGATCGGCGTCCACGCCCACGAACGCGGGATCACCCAGCCGCTGGACGTCGACGTGTCGCTGGAGCTGACGCCCGGCCCGGTCGCGCACCTGTCCGACACGCTGAACTACGAGACCGTGCGCGCCGCCGCGCTGGACCTCGTCGCCCAGGGACACATGGAGCTGATCGAGACCTTCGCCGAGCGTCTGGCCCGCGCCTGCCTGGCCGACGCGCGCGTGCGCGCCGTCGCCGTGCGGGTGGAGAAGCCGGGCGCCCTGCGCGGCGCCCAGGCCGCGGGCTGCGAGGTCCGGCTGTCGCGAGGCTAAGGCGGCGTTGCGCCGCGACGGCCCGCCCGGCATGATCCGCGCTCTGCAAGGGTAGATGATGACCGACACCGGCGACCGCCAGCCTCCGAAGGACCCGACGCCGGACCACGATCCCGACGATCTGGTCGGCTTCGCCTCGCCCGCCTCTCTGGCCGGCCGTCCCCGTGCGCCCGAACCCGAACCTGAACCCGTGGTCGGGGTGACGCCGGAGCCGGCCCGCGAACCGGTCGACGCCCGTGCCGCCTTCGAGCCGGCGCCCGCCGCGCCGGAGCCGTCTCCCGCCTTCGGCCGCCGCGACCGCGAACCGGTCGTCGAGGCGCCCATGGGCCTGTATGCGGTCTACGCCCTGATCCTGTTCGCCGTGCCGACCCTGGGCGTCTCGGCCGTGGTCGGCCTGCTGGCCGTCATGTTCGGCGACGCGCCGGCGGACGAGCCGTTCCGCAGCCACCACGTCTATCAGCTGCGCACCCTCTGGACCGCCGCCATCGCCGCCGTGGCGGGCGTCATCCTGATCGTCATCAACCTGGGCGTCTTCGTGCTGTTCGTGCTCGTCGGCTGGTTGGTGATCCGCGGCGCCTGGGGCGTCTTCCTGCTGACCCGCGGCCGCCCCGTGCCCAATCCGCGCGGCTGGTGGGTGGGTTGAACCCTCAGGGCTCCAGCTCGATGTCCCAGTACAGATAGTCGAGCCAGCTCTGGTGCAGGTAGTTGGGCGGAAAGCGCCGCCCCGCATCCTGCAGCTGCCAGGCGTTCGGCCGGTGCGGCGCGCGCCGGATGGGCATGCCCGCCTGCGCCGGCGTGCGCCCGCCCTTCCTCAGGTTGCAGGGCCCGCAGGCGGCGACGATGTTCTCCCACGTCGTGCGCCCGCCGCGGCTGCGCGGGATGACGTGGTCGAAGGTCAGCTCCTTCGTCTCGCCGCAGTACTGGCAGCGGAAGTCGTCGCGCAGAAACACGTTGAACCGCGTGAACGCCGGGGCCCGGTCCTGATCGACGTAGCTCTTCAGCGAGATGACGCTGGGCAGCTGCATTTCCATGGACGGGCTGCGTACTGTCTTGTCGTAGACCGAGACCACGTCGACGCGGTCCTGCCACACGGCCTTGACCACCTCCTGCCAGGGCCAGATCGACAGGGGATAATAGGAGAGCGGCCGGAAATCGGCGTTCAGCACCAGGGCCGGCCAACCGGAAGGCGGTCGCTCGGACACCCTCACCTGGGGGCTCCGTTCAGATATCGGGCGTGCAGGGTAAGCTGACTGAAGACGCGTCTCCTCCGACGCCTCCAGCCTACGCCTGATTCGACGACGCCGCCATGACGCTCAGCCCCGCGTGGGAAAGGCCGGCAGGCTCCATCCCTTCCTCAGCGCGCCGGCCCGGAGCGCGAAGCCCAGCACCGACCCCAGCACCGCCGCCGGCCAGTCGCCCAGGCCCAGTCGCGTGGCGACGACGTACACCGCCGCCGCCAGGATCGCCGCCGACACCGTGATTTCCCGCCGAAGCAGGATCGACGGCTGGCCCGCCAGCAGGTCGCGCACCACGCCGCCGAAGCAGGCGGTCAGCGCGCCCATGACCACGCAGATCAGCGGCGGCACGCCCCACGCTTCCGCCTTGGCCGCGCCCAGCACGCCGTAGGCGGCCAGTCCGACCGCGTCCAGCCACAGCAGCGCCCGGAACCGCCACTCGCGCGCGCCGATCAGCCACACCGCGACCGCCGCCGCGATGCAGACGGCGACGTAGCGCCAGTCCTGCACCCAGAACACCGGCGCCCCGATCAGCAGATCCCGCAGCGTGCCCCCGCCCACGCCGGTGATGGCGGCGAAGAAGGCGGCGGTGACCAGATCCTGCTTCAGCCGGGCCGCCGCCAGCGCCCCGGTCGCGGCGAACACCGCCACCCCGGCGAAGTCAAGCACGGCCAGCAGGCGCTCCGGCGCGACGATCTCGGGAGTCAGGACGGCGGTCGTCATATCGTCGCGTCTCCCCGTTTCACCAGCCCGTACCACGCCCAGAGCAGGTGCGCGGCCACCGCGCGGTGCGGGCGCCACGCCTCGGCGCGGGCATAGGCGACCCTTTCCCTCGGCCGGGCCTCCAGCCCGTCGGCCCACTTCATGGCCTCCTGCAGGGCGACGTCTCCGCCCGGAAACACGTCCAGCCGGCCCTCGCAGAACATCAGGAAGGTCTCGGCGGTCCACAGCCCGACGCCCTTGATCGCCGTCAGCCGCGCCACCGCCTCCGCGTCCGACAGCCGCTCCAGATGGTCGAAGTCGATCCTGCCCTCCACGTGCGCCCGGGCGATCTCATGGGCATAGGTCGCCTTCTGGATCGACAGGCCCATGCCGCGCAACGCCGCGATCTCGTGGTCCATGACGCGGGCCGGGGTCAGATCTCCGTCCAGTCCCCCGACCACCCGCTTCCAGATCGCGGCCGCGGACGCCAGCGACACCTGCTGTTCCACGATCATGCGCAGCAGGCCCTCGAACCCGCCCGTCCGCACCCGCCATTCGAACGGCGGCACGGCGGCGTCCGCCCGCGCCAGCGCCGGGTCGGCGGCGACCAGCCTCGCGCGCGCGGCGGTCAGGTCTGCTGGGCTCGGAGGCTGAGGCACTTCTGGACGGTCCCTGACCGGCGCACTAGCGTCGCCGCATGCGCACACTGGACGATCTTCTGGCCCCGATCACCCCCGAGGTCTTCCATCGGGACTTCGACGACCGGAAACCGCTGCACGTCCCCGCCGCCGACGATGCGCCCCGACGCTGTCTGCTGAACTGGGACGACTTCAACGCCCTGCTGGATCAGTCGGCGATCTGGAACGCCGCGACGCTGAAGATGGTGCACGACAACCGGCCCATCCCGCCGGAGCAGTACTGCGTTCTCGTTCAGACCCAGTCGGGCACGGTCACGCGACCCTCGCCCGGCAAGGTTCAGGCCCTGATGGCCATGGGCGCCAGCGTCATCCTCGGCGACGTCGAAAGCCTGACGCCCGGGCTGCGCGCCCTGTCCTCCGACCTCTCGCGCCGCTTCGCCGCCCAGGTCGGGGTCAACCTCTACTGCTCCTTCGGCGGGGTCCAGGCCTTCGGCAGCCACTACGACCTCCACCACGTCTTCGCCGTCCAGCTGGAGGGGGAGAAGACCTGGCGGCTGTATTCGAACCGTGAGGCCGATCCCGTCGACCTGCCCGACGATTCCGACGGCCGCGCCCGCGAGCGCCTTCACGCCGCCCGCGGCCAGCTGGTGCAGGAAGTGCGGATGAAGCCCGGCGACGTCCTGTATCTGCCGCGGGGTCAGTTCCACGACGCCCTCGCCACCGAGGGGGCCTCGCTGCACGCCACCTTCTCCGTCACGCCGCTCTACGGCCGCATCCTGTTCCGCCTGCTGGAATCCGCGGCCCTTCAGGACCCGGCGTTCCGCAGATGGCTGCGGCCCGCGGCGGAAGGGGGCGGCGCGCCGCTGAAGGCCCAGCTGGCGGACCTCGGAGCCCGCCTCGCCGCCCTGACCGCCAGTCCGGCCTTCGCCGACGAAATCGCCATGGCGCAGACCCGCCTGACGCCGCGCGCCCCGGCCTATGGCCTGCCCGTCCGCACGCAGCTGACCTTCCTCGCCCCGACCGGTCGGGCCGCGCCCCGTGTGGCGGGCCCGGCCACCGTGGCCATGGACTGGATCCTGACCCAGTCCCGCGTGGCGCTGGAGGACGTGATCGCCCAGTTCGACTTCGTCCCCGAAGAGGACCTGCGCGCCGCCGTCGACCGCCTGCTGGCCGCCGGCGCCCTGCGTCGCGTGTGACGGTGGCGGACTTCGTCACCCGCTTCGCCCCGTCGCCGACCGGACGGCTGCATCGCGGCCACGCCCTGTCCGCGCTGACGGCGTGGACCGCCGCCCGGGCCGCGGGCGGACGATTCCTGCTGCGCATCGAAGACATCGACCCGACGCGCTGCAAGCCGGAGTTCGAGACGGGAATTCTCGACGACCTGGACTGGCTGGGCCTGGACCGGGACGGCCCCGTCCGTCGCCAGTCGGATCACCTGCACGAGTACGCCGGCGTGGTCGACGTGCTGGACCGGCGCGGCCTGCTTTACCGGTGCTTCCGTACACGGAGGGAAATCCTCGACGCGATCGGGGACGCGCCGCACGGACCCGCCGACGCCGCCCGCCCGGGCCCGCATCCGGCGGAAGAGGAAGCCGCCCTTCTGGCCGGGGGCCGCCCGTTCGCCTGGCGCCTGTCGCTGGACCGCGCCCGCGCGGCCCTCGGCGATCGCGCCTGGGCGCAGCTGTCGTTCGTGGAGGAGGGCGCGGGTCCCGACGGCGAGCGCGGACTGATCCCCGCCCGGCCCGAGACCGCCGGCGACGTGGTGCTGGCGCGCAAGGACGCGGGCACGGCCTATCACGTGGCGGTGACGCACGACGACGCCCTGCATGGCGTCACCCACGTGATCCGCGGCCATGACCTGTTCGAGGCGACGCATGTCCAGGTCCTGATCCAGGCCCTGATGGGCTGGCCCACGCCCGTCTATCGCCACCACCCCCTGCTGCTCGACGCCTCCGGCCGCCGCCTCGCCAAGCGCGACAAGGCCGAGACGCTCCAGTCACTGCGGGAACGGGGCATGGACCCGGCGCAGCTGCGGGCGGAGCTGGGGTTCTAGGCGCACTCCCTCACGCAGGCCCGCGCCAGCACCTCGGCGGAGTCGATCAGCGGCACGCTCACGTCGCCCGGCCCCATGACCAGCGGAATCTCGGTGCACCCCGCGATGATCGCCTCGGCCCCGGCGTCGATCAGCGCCTGCGCCAACGACCGCATCTCCGCCCGCCGGTCGTCGCCGACGTCGCCCGCCTTGATGGCGAACACCAGGTCCAGAAACGCGCGCCGCCCCCCGACCGCAGGCGTCAGCGGCGAAAGTCCGCGCCGCTCCAGCTCGGCCACGTACAGGTCCTGCCCGCCCGGCGTGGCCAGCACGCCGACCTTCGTCGCGCCCCCTCCCGAGATTTGGCCCGCCGCCTCCGCCGCCGTCAGCTCGATCATGTCGAGGAAGGGGACCCCCGCCGCCCGGATGGCGTCGGCGTGCGCGTGCGCCGTGTTGCACGGCATGGCCAGAACCTCCGCCCCCATGTCCCGCAGCCGCGCCGCCATGGCCCCCAGTTCTGCCTTCGCGCCCGGAGGATTCCGATGCCGGTTCGGCACCTGCGGATTCATGTCCATCAGCACACGGACATGATCCTCGTCCTCCCGCGCGGGCGTCAGCTCCAGGATGCGCTGGAGGAAGGCCAATGTGGCCGCCGGCCCCATGCCGCCGAGGATGCCGAGGGATTTCATGACCTGCTTTTCTCGCTTCAGCGGCTGGATCCGCCTGCCGGTCAACCGGCGCTGAGGCGCGACGTCAAGGGAAAGCGCGCGACCCACCGCAACCCGCCGTCGCTCCAGCCGCGCTCGGCCGTGCCGTCGGTGGCCGCCGCGAAGACGCGCGTGAGCAGGGCTGTTCCGAAGCCCGGATTGCCGTCGCCCGTCCGTGCGGCCCCGCCGCTCTCGGCCCAGGTCAGTTCGAGGAGGCCCGGCTCCATTTCTCGCCAGGACACCCGGACCCTGCCTGCGGGCGTCGCCAACGCCCCGTACTTCAGGGCGTTCGTGCCCAGTTCATGCATCGCCAGCGCGACATAGGGGACGACGCGCGCGGGAAGCGTCACATCGGCGCCGGAGATCTCGACCCTCTCGAGATGCGCCAGATGCTGGGACAGCAGGGCGCACAGGCCGGCCCCGTCGCTGCCGGAAGTCAGCAGCGCATCCTGCGCCCGCGCCAGGGTGGCAAGGCGCCGCGACACCGTTTCGGCGAACTCCGGTGAGGCCCCCGCCGATCGCGCGGACTGTTGCACGACCGCCTGAACGACGGCGTAGACGTTTTTGACGCGGTGGTTCAGTTCCCGGGCCAGGATCTCAAGCTTCTCGGCATTCAGCTTTCGCGTCGTGACGTCCAGTGCGCTGGCGAGGACCGCCGGCCTTCCCTCCACCGTCGTCGTGCGACAGGCCTGAATCTCCCACCACTGCCTCTGGTCGTCGACGGAGAAGACGACCTCCTTGGTCGCAGGAACCCCGGTCTCGAGCACGGACCTCAGCACGTCCTCGATCGGCCCGCCTATGTCCTCGCCCACAAGGTCGCTCGGACGTCGGCCCATGGCGTCTTCGGGAAGGTTTTGAGCCCACGTGTAGCGCAGGGACTCGTCGTGCTCAGACATGGCGATGCCGGAAATCTGCGTCGCCAGTTCCAGTCGCCGCGTCACCACTCGCGCCTGTTCCAGGCTGTCCCTCAGGCGGTCGTTGAAGCGCGTCAGGTCCGCCTCCGCCTCGCGCAGCTCCGTCAGATCCTCGTTGACCCCGATCATGCCGGCGAACCGGCCGTGGGCGTCGTGATAGGGCCGGGCCCGCGTCCGCAGAACCCGCACCTCGCCGTCGGCGCGGCGATAGCGCGCCTCACAGATGAAGGGGACCTGATCCCGCATGCCGATCTGAAAGGGGCCGAAGACCTTGGGGTGATCTTCCTCTAGCAGCGTCGTCGACCAGTCGAAATCGCCGTCGGGCGCCGCGTCCAGGCCCCAGAACTCCCGCTGGGCCCGGTTCAGATAGACGCACCGACCTTGCGCGTCCCCACGCCAGAGCAGCGCCGGCGTATCTTCGAGCAGCGCGGCCGCATCATCCGTCAATTGTGTCACTGACCCCTCCCGACGGGGTCAACGCTCCGGTGTGCGCGGCGGTTCCGGGCACGGACCACCGGCGCGAGCTTCACCCCAGGGCCCCCTCCAGCACGCTCTGATAGCCGAACAGCCCCTGGGCGCCGCCGGTGTGCAGGAAGACGACCGTCTCTCCCTTGAACTCCGCCGCCCGCGCGATCAGCCCCTTCATCGCCTTGGCGGAATAGACCGGGTCCAGCAGGATCCCGTCAGTCCGCGCGGCCGTCACCAGCGCGTCGATCACGCCCTGATCGACCAGGCCGTATCCCTCGCCCACGTAGTCGCAGTCGGCGACCACCATCTCCTCCGTCACCGCGTCCGGGCGGCCCAGCAGGGCGGCGGTCTCGCGCGCGAGCTTCAGGACCATGGCCTCCTGACGCGCTTTCGGCGCGCGCACGCCGAAGCCCAGCACCGGCACGTCGGCGCCCATCACCGCCAGCCCGGCCACCAGGCCGCCGTGCGTGCCCGCGCTGCCCGTCGCCGTCACGATGCGGTCGATCGCCAGATCCAGATCGTCGGCCTGCGTCACGATCTCGCGCGCGCAGTCGACGTAGCCCAGGGCCCCGATCGGGTTCGAGCCGCCGCCGGGGATGACGTAGGGCCGCCGCCCCTCGCCGCGCAGCCGTTCCGCCTCGGCCTCCAGTTCGGCGTTCATGTCCGTGCCCGCCGGCACGGTGCGGATCGACGCGCCGAATAGCCGGTCCAGCAGGACGTTGCCGTTGCCGACGTAGTCGGGCGCCGTCGAGCCCGTCCGCGCCTCCAGAATGATGGCGCAGCCCAGCCCGTGCGCCGCCGCCGCCGCCGCCGTCTGGCGCACGTGGTTCGACTGCGTCGCGCCTTGGGTCACCAGCACGTCGGCGCGCTGCTCGAAGGCGTCGCCCAGCAGGAATTCCAGCTTGCGCGTCTTGTTGCCCCCGCCCGCCAGCCCGGTGGCGTCGTCGCGCTTGATCCACAGATCGAGCCCCAGCTTCTCCCCCAGCCGCGGCAGGGGCTCCAGCGGCGTCGGCAGGTGGGCCAGGCGGACGCGGGGAAAGCGGGCAAGGTGCATGGACGGGCTCCGGGCTGGGTGACGCCCCCCGCTTATCAGCCTTGTGGCACGTGCGCGATCAGTTGGACCTCGACCACGCCGGTCGGGCTCAGCAGGCCGGTCGTGCCGACCGCCGTCCACGCCGGATGCGGCGCCGTGGTGAACTCCGCGCGCACCGCGTTCATGATCTCGATCTGCTGCATCCGCGTGACCGCCACGTCCTCGCGCTCCCAGACGTGGAAGCTGTTGATCATGACCACGTCGTCGAAGCTCGCGCCCGCCGCCTTCAGCATCTGGTCCAGTTGCCCGAAGGCGCGCCGGGTCTGGGCCTCGAAGCCCGCCGCGTCGATCGCCTCGCCCGGCCGCGGCCCGATGATGACGCCCGAGACGTACAGCGTGTCGCCCACCCGCCGCGCCGGCGCATAGCCGATGCCGTCATAGGCGCCGCGCCAACCGGCGTCGGGAATGATCACCTCGCCCCCCGACGCCGGGATCCTCTGCGGCCAGGCGTCCTGCGTCAGGGCCGGGCTTGCGGCGAGGACGGCGAGCGTCGCTGCGGCGGTCAGGCGGGCGGCGGTCATGTCGGATCTCCCTCTGTCCGCCACAGGGAACGCCCGCCGCGCCGCCGACGCAAGCGACGGATCGTCCCTCCCCGCACGTGTGATCGGGGTCGGCGCGCGCGGACTTCGGTCCGGATCCCGGCCGCGGCGGCCCGGTCCCTCACCCTGTCGGCCGGGCCGTCGCTGCGCCCGTCAGGCGGCGCGGCCGACGACCGCCTCGTGCAGCGCCATGACGATCCACGACGGCGACGGCGCGCGTTCCGACATCAGGGCGTCCAGCGAGGTCTCCAGTTCGGGCGTGACGCGCGCGCTGGCCATGGCCCAGCCGGCGAACAGCCGCTCCTCCACCGGCTCCCGGTGCATCAGGCGGATGTCCTTGTGCCGGGGGTCGTCCTCCAGCCGCCGCAGCAGCCCGTCCAGCACCTCCGGCTGGCCCTCGACCACCTGGATGTACCGATCCCGATGGGCCGCCAGCGCGCCGGTCAGGCCGGTGCGCGAGTTGTTGTGCTGCGACTCCGCCAGGATCACCGCCAGGTTCCCCAGCGAGCCGGTCGAGCCGGTCGCCGTGCTCTCGTAGATCAGCCGTTCCAGACGCATCCCGGGGCGGTCCTTCGGTTTCGGAGCTTGAGAAATGACGGTTTTCCGGGCCACATGCAAACAACTGGCTGACTTTCATGGATAAGTCCGCTTCCGTACACTCACGTCCGGGGAGGCGCGGGAGCCCGTCGTCCGCCCGGGCGTTGCCGCTTCATGAGCGCCGCCGCCGTCCCGCGCAGCCCGTCCGACCTGGCCTTCGCCCGCGACCTGGCGCGCGGCGCGGCGGGCGCCCTGATCTTCGCCGTGCCGCTGCTGATGACCATGGAGATGTGGGCCCTGGGCCACGCCATGGACCGGCCGCGGCTGGCCCTGTTCCTCGCCTCGGGACTGCCCCTGCTGTTCGGCCTGTCGTGGGCCGTCGGCCTGCGGCAGGGCGGCGGCTGGCTGGATCATGCGCTGGAGACCCTGACCGCGGTGGCGCTGGGCTTCGGGGTCTCGGCCGCCGTCCTCGTCGCCGTCGGCGCGCTGGGGGTGGACCTGCCCGCCGACGTCTGGCTCGGGCAGGTCGCCCTGCAGACCGTGCCGGCCGCCGTCGGAGCCCTTCTGGCCCGGCGCCAGCTGGGCGGCGGCGCGGCCGATCGCGAGGAGCCCCGCGCCTACCCGGCCGAGCTGTTCCTGATGATCGTCGGCGCGCTGTTCCTGGCGCTCAACATGGCGCCGACCGAGGAGATGGCGCTGATCGCCTGGCGGATCGGCCCGCTGCAGACGGCCGCCCTGCTGCTCGCCTCCCTGATCGTCATGCACGCCCTCGTCTACGCCGTCGGCTTCGCGGGGCAGGAGGATCACGGCCGGCCCGGGCTCGCCTTCTTCCACTTCACCCTGGCGGGCTACGGCCTGGTGCTGCTGACCTGCCTCTACGTCCTCTGGCTGCTGGGCCGCGCCGACGGTCAGGGCGCCCACGAGATCGCCGGCCTCGCCGTCGTCCTCGGCTTCCCGGCCAGCCTCGGCGCCGCCGCCGCGCGGCTGCTGGTCTGATGGCGGCGAAGCCGAAAGCCCCGCCGCGCCCGCCCGTGCTGGAGTGGGTCATGGCCGCGCTCGGCGCCGCCGTGGTCCTCGTCACCCTGACCCTGCTGCTCAAGGACGCCGGAGGCGAGACCGCCCCGCCGCAACTGACCGCCCACGTCGTCGAGGCCCGCCCGCTGGCCGACGGCTGGGCCGCCGAGATCGAGATCGTCAACCGCGGCGACGAGACCGCCGCCCGCGCCCGCGTCGCCCTCATGGGGTCCGAGGCGGAGACCGACTACGTCGCCGGCCACGGCAAGGCGCGCCTGACCCTGATCGTCCCCGCCGACCCCGCAGGCGCCGCCCCCGTCGTCAGGGGCTGGTCGGAGCCCTGATCCCGTCAGCTTCCGTGGGCTTGCCCGGCCCCGCCCGCCGCCGCTACGCAGGGTCGTCCGGGTCAGGGAGGGGCCGCGCATGTCCGACAAGGCGACCTTTTCGCGCACGGTGACGCAGAAGTGCGCCTGCGCCCGCTGCGGCGCCCGGTACGAATACGACCGCGTGCTGTCGACCGAGCGTCCCCGGCATGAGGTCGCCGAGGCCGACGTCGAGCTGGCCCGCCAGCAGGCGGCTGACGACATGGCCATCGTCCGCTGCCCGCGCTGCGGCAAGTATGCGCCCGGCGCGATCCGCAACCGGCTGCTGTCGACCGGCATGATGCTGGGCCTCGCGGTCCTGTGCGCCGCGGCCAGCCTCGGCCTGATAGTGCTGGCGGGGATGACGGGCAGGTTCTTCTGGTTCCTGGCCCTGGCCGCCGGCCTCGGCGCGGCGTGGTTCGCCCTGTTGGCGGTGATCGCCCTGCTGATGCCGACCACCGCGAAGACCCGGCCGACGCTCGGTTGAACCGCGCCCGGCATGCGCCTATCGTCCGCGCGTTCTCCCGGGGGCGGCCCGAGCCGCTGAGATAGAGGTGTCCCTCTGACCGGCCGAACCTGATCCGGGTCATGCCGGCGAAGGGACGAGACACGCTCCGGCCAGCCGGAGTCTCACACCGCGCCGGCGGTCCCTCTTGTCGAAAGAGGCCGCCATGAACGTCCACGTCCCCACCGCCGCCCCGGCCGAGCCCGAGTCCTCGACCCTTCCCTTGGCCGAGGCCCGCCGCAAGGTCGCCGAAAAGGCCGGCCGCGTCCCCGTCGGTCCGCGCGAGGGCGGGCGCAAGGTCTACGTCTCCGGCGAACTCTACCCCGACATCCGCGTGCCCTTCCGCGAGGTCGCCGTGCACCCCTCGGCCGGTGAGCCGCCGGTGACGATGTACGATTCCTCCGGCCCCTACACCGACCCGGACGCGACCATCGACATCACCAAGGGTCTGCCGAAGGTCATGTCTTCCTGGCGGCTGGACCGCGGCGACGTCGCGCCCGTCGCCAACCCGCGCGAGGTCAAGCCCGAGGACAACGGCCATGCGTCGGGCAAGCACCTGGCCCCCCGCTTCGACGTCAGCCGCCACAAGGTGTTCAGGGGCGTGCCCGGCCGTCCGGTGACCCAGCTGGAATACGCCCGCGCCGGGATCATCACGCCCGAGATGGAGTTCGTCGCCATCCGCGAGAACCTGCGGCGTGAGCAGACCGCCCCCTGCGTCCGCGACGGCGAGGACTTCGGCGCCTCCATCCCCGACTTCGTCACGCCCGAGTTCGTGCGTCAGGAGATCGCCCGCGGCCGCGCCATCATCCCCCAGAACATCAACCACCCCGAGGTCGAGCCGATGATCATCGGCCGCAACTTCCTGGTGAAGATCAACGCCAACATCGGCAACTCGGCGGTCCTGTCCTCGGTGGACGACGAGGTCGACAAGCTGGTCTGGGCCACCCGCTGGGGCGCCGACAACGTCATGGACCTGTCGACCGGCCGCAACATCCACAACATCCGCGACTGGATCATCCGCAACTCCAGCGTCCCGATCGGCACCGTGCCCATCTATCAGGCGCTGGAGAAGGTCGGCGGCGTGGCCGAGGACCTGACCTTCGACGTCTTCGCCGACACCCTGATCGAACAGGCGGAACAGGGCGTGGACTATTTCACCATCCACGCCGGCGTGCGCCTGCCCTTCGTGCCGATGACGGCGAACCGCGTCACCGGCATCGTCTCGCGCGGCGGCTCCATCATGGCCAAGTGGTGCCTGGCGCATCACAGGGAGAGCTTCCTCTATGAGCGCTTCGACGAGATCTGCGAGATCATGCGCGCCTACGACGTGTCGTTCTCGCTGGGCGACGGCCTGCGCCCCGGCTCCATCGCCGACGCCAACGACCAGGCCCAGTTCGCCGAGCTGCGCACCCTGGGCGAACTGACGAAGGTCGCCTGGGACCACGGCTGCCAGGTCATGATCGAGGGCCCCGGCCATGTGCCGATGCACAAGATCAAGCAGAACATGGACGAGCAGCTGAAGTGGTGCCACGAGGCGCCCTTCTACACCCTGGGGCCGCTGACCACCGACATCGCGCCCGGCTACGACCACATCACCAGCGCGATCGGCGCGGCCATGATCGGCTGGTTCGGCACGGCCATGCTCTGCTACGTCACGCCCAAGGAGCACCTGGGCCTGCCGGACCGTCAGGACGTCAAGGACGGCGTCATCACCTACAAGATCGCCGCCCACGCCGCCGACCTGGCCAAGGGCCACCCGGCCGCCCGCGCCCACGACGACGCCCTGTCCCGCGCCCGGTTCGAGTTCCGCTGGGAAGACCAGTTCAACCTCGGCCTCGACCCCGAGACGGCGCGCCAGTACCACGACGAGACCTTGCCGAAGGAGGCGCACAAGACCGCCCACTTCTGCAGCATGTGCGGCCCCAAGTTCTGCAGCATGAAGATCAGCCAGGACATCCGCGACGCCGCGCGCGTCCAGAACGACGCCGGCGGCTCGCTGGCCGACGCCGAGGCGGGCATGGCGGCGATGAGCGAGAAGTTCCGCGCAGGGGGCGGGGAGATCGAGGTGAAGGTGTGAGGCCTCAAGTTCGGAAGACGCCAAACGAGCTCATTGCGGTTCGGAGATCTGCTTCGAACTGACGGAAGGAATTAGACCGTCTCAGTGCATCGAAAGACTGAACCTGCGCGATACGGGCAAAGTACAGGCTTGGTCCGGGTCGCCTGCGCCGACCAACTACTGAATCAATAGCGGCGGAAAGAACAGATTTCGGGTCCGGCAATGCCTCGGCCAGTGTGGCGTTAGCAGGTAGCCCTAGATCAGCCGCTGGGCCGGTATAACCTAGAGCGTCTAGCACTGCGTCGGAGTCGGCCAACACCCATGCTTCGGTCTCATGGCAGGGGGCCACCACAACACAATGGTCCCGTGACCAGCTACAACGCTCGTTTGCTATTTCACAAACGCGGTGGCTGCGAGCATGGAGCGTCCCCACTGCAGCACGCCCCCCTGTATCGGCGTGTACAAATACAATTCGGATCGCGTCGGCGTTTCGGCAAATTTCTTCGGCAATGGCCTGCCCACTACGGTCTGAGGCTCTCACCGCCACAGGCGAATCCGGAATCACCACGTTTCGTTGGCCATCGACCCGCGAAATCTCGTCCATCAGGCGCGGCAGAAGCACATCAAAATATGCATGGTCCGACGGGCCTTCACAGAAGGCTGCCCAAGAAAGGTAAGTCACGCCTCTTCGCTCAGCTTCTTTAGCAGTGCCCCGATCTCGCGACGGCTCAGATCAGTTTCCGGGTCAAGGTCAAGCTTCCCGGATTCAATACCGGTTCGCATCCGAGTTCGTGTGGACTTCGATTGAGTGGCAGGCTCGATGCTGCTCACCGTGTCGGCAGCGATGATCTCGCTGTCCTGAAGCGCAGCCATAACCGCAGGCGAGTGCGTGTTGACCAGAACCTGAAACAGCGAGCCAAAGACCGCGTCCCCTGCGTGCCAGACAGAATCTCGGAGCAGCTGTACTAGGGCTGGAATCCTGCCTTCATGCACGCCGTTTTCGGGCTCTTCAAAACAAAGAATCCCCTTTCTGTCAGGGTCGTCAAGTAAAGCGAGAAGTGCGAGAAGTCTTAGCGTGCCGTCAGATATAACACGTGAGCTGAAAGTCAGATCGTCCGCCATTCGGACGCTGAACGAGTGCTCCTTCGCTCCATCATAGTCGTGAATCTCAATGGCCCGAACTGACGGAATTAAAGAACTCAAGTCAGCAGCGATGTCGGACATTACACCCGCCGGTCGCATTGCGCTGCCGGTCTCTTGCTGAAGTCGAGCCAACACGGCCGCCAAGTTGGACGCGTCAGATTTGAGTATTTTTGTGTCGAAGCGATCAACTGCTCTGCGGGCGGCACGCGGATTGATCTCCAAAAATCGGATCGAAGTCAGGAGATCACGCAAAGCGTAGAGATGAGGGAACTCAGCAGTCGCAATCGTTGAGAGCGCCGTGCGACCAGCCTCAAACGCAGGCAACTTAACTGGCCGTCCTCTCTTAGATGTGCCCGCGTCGTTAGCTGGCCCGTCTTGGCGAATATTGAAAGCCGTCGGCTGGCCCTTGTCGTCAAGGTCCATGTCGATGAACGGGTTCCTTCGGTATGAAGTAGCGGCCTTCTCCTGCTTCAGATACTCAGCCCGATCGTAGGTCTTGGCGATCGGATGGCAAGCTTCGTGGGATACGTAGACCCCGGCTGGATAGCCTCCCGCATCGAGCTTCATTGTTAAGCGAAGCTCGTACCGGAGCCGCTGGGCCTTAATCCGATACTTCTTCCCGAAAGCGTCGGACCCCGTCGGAGACAGGAAGGCTTCAACAGCAAATTTCATTTGCTGGTAGCGACGACTGGGCGTCCAGCGGAAAAGCTCCTCAGGCTCGCCGCGAAGCTCCAGCATAGCGCTTCGTACGTCTCCTTGGGCCAGCAGAGATATGAACTTGATTGCGTCAAACAGGTTGGACTTACCGCTCGCATTAGGCCCCACGACCGCCGAGAACGGCTGAAGGTCGAGGGCGAAATCCTCGAAAGTCTTGAACCCGTCGATTTCGATGCGCGTAAGCATGGAGTGACCGTATCTGGCTCCGGCCAGCTAGAGCAATCGCCGCGTTAAAGTGGCTCCCCCGCAATCCCCCGCAACGCCTCCTCGAACACCGCCGCCGGCTGGCCGCCGCTGATCAGCCACTTCCCCTCCACCACCACGGCGGGCACGCCGGTAATGCCGCGGGCGCGCCACAGGGCCTCTTCGGCGTGGACCTCGGCGGCGTACAGGTCGTCGGCCAGGACCTCGACGGCCCGGGCGCGATCCAGCCCCGCCGCCGCCGCCGCGTCGGCCAGGACCTCGGGGTCGGTCAGCCGGCGCCCCTCGGTGAAGTGGGCGCGGAACAGGGCCGCCTTCAGCGCCCGCTGCGCCTCCGGCCCCACCGTCCCCGCCCAACACAGCAGGCGGTGGGCGTCGAAGGTGTTCCAGATGCGGCTCTCCTCGCCCATCCGCATTTCAAATCCGGGCCAGGCCTCGGCCGCGCGTTCGGTGATCATGGCCCGGTTCGCCGCCGACTGCTGCGGCGTCGATCCGTATTTGCGGCCTATGTGCTCGACGATGTTCTCGCCCTCGGGGGCCATCTGCGGGTTCAGCTCGAACGGCCGGAAGGTGATCTCCGCCCCGATGCCCTCGGCCTTCAGCCGCGCCAGCGCCGCCTCCAGCCCGCCCAGCCCCACCACGCACCACGGGCAGACCACGTCCGAGACGAAGTCGATCTTCAGGGTGCGGGTCGGGGCGGGGGGCGCGGCGTCGGTCATGGCGGACAGATGGGGGCGTCCGGGCCGCGGCGGAACCTTTCAGCTTGGATCTATGGCCTTCGGGATGCCTCGATCAGACTTGGCCCCAGAGAAGCCAACACCTCGTCGAAGCGTGGGACTGGCGTGCGGTCCTGATCGCCGCCGCGCGCGCCATGCTTGACGGTGTGAATGATCGCCGCGGCCGGGAGATAGACGTTATGGACTTGGCCGATCGGAGTCGTGACGATGTCTCCCGGCCCCAACCACGATGTCTCCACACCTCGCGGGCCTTCGACGGCCAGTACCATCCACCCGGCCTCGACGATGTAGGTTTCCTGTGTGCGATAGTGGACGTGGCTGTTCTGCCATCCATCGTGGCTGGCCCGGGTCAGGATGTAGCCGTTTCCGTCCGAGCTCATCAGCCGGAACCGCACTTCACCTGACTCGAACCGATTGTGATGGGTGCGGACCCCATGTTCCCGGAGCGCCTCGGACGGGCTGATCGCGCCTGCAAGGGGAGGGGTCACCATGTGAAATCCACGGCGGCGAACAGGCAGGCCGCCGACAGGCCGAAGTAGATGTAGATTAGCCACGATGAGGCCGACTTCAGGTGGGCGGTCCGCGGCGCGCGGCGGTGGAAATAGCCGTCAGGCTCGAGTTTCTGGAGTTCCTCCTCAGCAACCGAGTGCCAGTGCTTGAGGCGGCTCGAAGAATGGGCGGTCAGAAAATAGAGCAGAGAGAGCAGGAAGAACACGGCGGCGACGGTGCGTTGGTGCGAGACGGAGCCGAGTCTGAGTTCGGTTTCAAGGACGGCGCCCAGTGCGCCCGCACCGAGGGCAGTGATCGCCACGAGCGCAGCGTGGTTCTGCCAAAGCAACGAGTCCAGGCTGCATTTCACATCGACATAGCCCGCGTAGCGCTGGTTCACATCGGCATATGAATCCGACTGCTTCGGCACCTTGGCGACCATTGTTCCCTCCAAGTTCGTCCGTGTGAGATAACACGGGTTCTCAAAATCCACCTACTCGACGCCACCCTTGGGTTACCCCTCCGACCGATCCTGACGCAGCCGCATGCCAGTCTCCGCTCACCCCATCGGCAGGAGGCGGCATGGCGGACGGATCCCCCCCGGCGCGGGCCAACCCGCGCATCGCCCCGGACGCGGTCTGGGCGCAGGCGCGCGCGGACTATCTGGCGGGCCTGTCGGCGCCGCAGGTGTGCCGGCGGCACGGCGTCGGCCTGAGCACCCTGCGCGACCGCGCCGCGCGCGAGGGCTGGCGTCGCGTCGACCAGCCGTGGACGCCGCCCGACCGGCTGGATCCCGACGACGAGGGCCGCGCGCTGGAGCTCAGCGTCGACGGCGACCTCGACCGCGTCGATCCGCGCCAGCTGTCGTGGGTCGCCGCGCGCCGGATGATGCGGGCGGCGATGCGCGGCGACGCCGTCGAGGCCCTGCGCTGGCGTCGCGTCCGTCTGGCCATGGACGCGGAGGAGGCCGAGCTGGCGCGCTTCCTCGCCGCCGAGGACCAGGCCGGGCGCCGGATCCACGGCGCCCCCGATCCGGACTCTCCGGACTGTCCGGACCCCGTTTTTCCATCCGGTCAGGCCGGCCGCCCGCCCTGAGAACCCAGCTCCTCCCGCAGCCGCGCCTCCAGCGCCGCGCGGTCCTTCGTCTCGCATTCCCACACCGTGACCACCTTCAGCCCCCGGGCCGCCAGCGCCGCCTCGACCCGCGCGTCCCGCGCCTGATTGCGCGCGAACTTGGCGGCCCAGTGCTCCGCATTGTGCACCGGGGTGGTGGTCCGCCTGCAGCCGTGACGGTGCCAGAAGCAGCCGTGGACCAGCACGGCCCACCCCTGCGTCCGGTTGGCGAAGTCCGGCGTGCCGGGCAGGGCGCGCACGTGCTTGCGGTACTTCACCCCGATCGCGCGCAGGGCCTCGCCCGTCCGCGTCTCGGGCGTGGTGCCGGTGGACCGCACGCGGCTCATGGTGCGGCTGGTCTGGGCGTTGAGCGGCTTCACGACGGTCTTGAGCGAATCCCGGCCTTGGGCGTTCCGCCCGCATGGCGAAGGGCGAACTGAAGACCTATCAGGCCAAGCGGCGCTTCGGCGAGACGCCGGAGCCGAAGGGCAGAAAGGGCAAGGCGCGCAAGGCCGGGGGCGCCTATCTGATCCAGCGCCACGCGGCCACCCGCCTGCACTGGGACTTCCGCATCGAGGTCGACGGGGTGCTGAAGTCCTGGGCCGTGACCAAGGCCCCCTCCCGCGATCCCTCGGTCAAGCGGCTGGCGGTGGAGGTCGAGGATCATCCGCTCGACTACGGCGGCTTCGAGGGGACCATCCCGTCGGGCAACTACGGCGCCGGCACGGTGCAGATGTGGGACCGCGGCACGTGGGAACCGCAGCATCCGGAGACCCTGTCGGAAGACTGGGCGCGCGGCTCCATCAAGATGACCCTGTCGGGCGAACGCCTGCAGGGCGGCTGGGCCCTGGTCCGGCTGAAGAGCGACCGGGGCAAGCCGTCGAAGCGCGCCAACTGGCTGCTGATCAAGGAGAAGGACGAGCACGCCGTGCCGGGCGAGGGCGACGCCAATCTGGAGATCGACGCCAGCGTGACCACCGGCCGCTCGCTGGCCGAGATCGCCGGCGGCAGGAAGCGGTGGACCTCGTCGAAACTCGTCGCGAAAAAGGGGCCGAAGAAACCGGAACCCGAGGACCGGGAGGCGAAGCTGACCAGACCGCCCGCCTTCGTCCCGATCCAGCTGTGCAAGGTCGCCGACCATCCCCCGGGCGGCGCCGGCTGGGCGCACGAGATCAAGTTCGACGGCTACCGCGTCCAGATCGCGACCGGCGGCGGCAAGGCGAAGGTCTACACCCGCCGCGGCCACGACTGGTCGGCCAAGTTCCCGGAGCTGGCCGCCGACGCCGCGGACTGGCCCGACGGCGTGATCGACGGCGAGGTCTGCGCCCTGGACGGGGACCACATGCCGAACTTCTCGGCGCTCCAGGCCGCCATCGCCGACGGCAGGACCGCCGACCTCGTCTACTTCGCCTTCGACCTGCTGGCCGAGGGAACCGAGGACCTGCGCCAGCTGCCGCTGGCGCACCGGAAGGCGCGGCTGCAGGCCCATCTGGACCGCGTGCCCAAGGCCGCCGGCAAGCGCGTCCGCTACGTCGACCACTTCGCCACCACCGGTCAGGCCGTGCTGGACAGCGCCTGCCGCATGGATCTGGAAGGCGTCATCTCCAAGAAGCTGGACGCCCCCTACGTCGCGGGTCGCTCCAACACCTGGCTGAAGTCCAAATGCCGGGGCGGGGACGAGGTCGTGATCGGCGGCTGGTCGTCCGAGGGCGGCACGCGGTTCCGCTCCCTGCTGGTCGGCGTGCGCGAAGAGGGCGGCCTGCGCTCCCTCGGCCGCGTCGGCACCGGCTATTCCCAGGCCCTGATGAAGACCCTGCTCCCGGCGCTGAAGGGGGCGGCGTCCGACAGGAACCCCTTCACCGGCAAGGGCGCCCCGCGCGGCGGCAAGGACGTTCACTGGGTCAGGCCCGTGCTGGTCGCCGAGATCGAGCACGGCGGCTACACCGAGGGCGGGACCCTGCGCCACGCCGCGTTCAAGGGCCTGCGCGAGGACAAGCCCGCCGCCGAGGTCACCGAGCGCCCGCAGGCCCCGGCGAAGACCGGCAAGACCTCGGGCGCGCCCGGCCTCCACGTCCCCGGCGAGCCCCCGCCGAAAGCCGGCAAGAAGGGCCGGCTGATCGTCGCCGGCGTGGCCATATCCAATCCGGACAAGATCCTGTGGCCCGCCGTCGACGGCCGCCCGGCGATCACCAAGGGCGAGCTGGCGCGCTACTACGAAATGGCCGCCGACCGCATCCTGCCGCACGTCGCCGACCGCCCCGTCTCCATCATCCGCGCGCCCGACGGCATCACCGGCCAGAAATTCTTCCAGCGTCACGCCATGCCGGGATCCAACCCCCGCCTGAAGCTGATGGACGTGAAGGAGCGCGCGCCCTACGTCGCCGTCGCCGACGTCGGAGGCCTGGTCGCCATCGGCCAGTCCGGCGGGCTGGAGCTGCACCCGTGGGGCTGCGCCCCCGACGATCCCGAGACGCCGGAGCAGATCACCTTCGACCTCGACCCCGACGAGGGCCTCGATTTCGCCGACGTCATCGCGGCCGCGAAGGTGATGAAGAAGGAGTTGGAGGCGCTGGGCCTGAACCCCTTCGTCAAGACCACCGGCGGCAAGGGCCTGCACGTCGTCGTGCCGATCCGGACCGACGCCCGCAGCCGCATCGAATGGGACCAGTGCAAGGCCTTCGCCAAGGCGGTTTCGGAGCGCGTCCGCGTCGCCCGGCCAGATCGCTTCACCACCACCCTCGCCAAGAAGGCGCGCGGCGGAAAGATCTTCCTCGACTACCTGCGCAACGGCCGCATGGCCACCGCCGTCGCGCCCTGGTCTCCGCGCGCCCGGCCCGGCGCCGGCATCGCCTTCCCCCTGTCCTGGGGGCAGGTGAAATCCGGCCTCGACCCCCGCGCCTTCACCCTGCACGACGCCCCGGCCCTGCTGAAGAAGCCCGACCCCTGGGCCGATTTCCGCGCGGGAGCCGTGAGTCTCAGGCCGATCCTGAAGAAGGTCCTCTAGAGCACGCCGGTCCGCTCCACCTCGACCGGCCCCGTCATCAGCACGTGACCGGTCGCCTCGTCCCAGACGATCTCCAGTTCCCCGCCGTCGACGGCCACGGTCGCGGCGCGGTCCGTGAGGCCCCGCCGCGCGCAGGCCACCAGCGCGGCGCAGGCGCCCGTGCCGCACGCTTGGGTCAGCCCGGCGCCCCGCTCCCAGACGCGCAGCCGGATGCGGTCGCGCGCCTCGACGTGGGCGAAGCCGACGTTGACCCCTTCGGGAAACAGCGGATGGTTCTCGATCAGGGAGCCGGCGCCCTGCACGAAGTCGTCGGCGGGCACGCTCTCGGTGAAGAAGACGACGTGCGGATTGCCCATGCTCACCGCGCCCGGAGTGTGCAGCACCGGCGCGTCGATGGGTCCGACCTGCAGCTCGATGCCGCGCGTGTCCATCTCCTCGGCAAGGGGGATCTCGGTCCAGTCCAGTCGCGGGGCGCCCATGTCGACGGTGACCCGGTGGGCGCCGGCGCGCTTCGCGACCGTCGGTCCACCCAGGGTGTCGATGGTGACCCGGTCGCGGCCGCCCGCCTCCATCAGCATCCAGCCGACGCAGCGCAGGGCGTTGCCGCAGGTCTCGACCGTTCCTCCGTCGGCGTTCCACACCCGCATGAAGGCGTCGGCGGTCGGCGAAGGTTCGATGGCGATCAGCTGATCGCATCCCTGACCCGCTGATCGGTCGGCGATCGCCCGCGCCTCGTGCGAGGTCGGCGCAAAGGGCCGCGACAGGGCGTCCACGACCACGAAGTCGTTGCCGCAACCGTTCATCTTGACGAAGGGCCGTCCGCTCATGCGCCCGATATAGAAGCCGGCGGTTCCGGATGCGAGCGACGCGCGTTATGCCGGTCTCATGGCGACCGACGACGCGATCTCCGAGAAGGACGGCCTGCGGCTCAGGGCCCGTCTGCGGGCGCTGTACCACGGCGCCTCGCCCACGGCGGTCCGCTTCCGGGTGGCGGTGCTGGTGATCGACCTGATCATCGTCGCCTTCTTCATCGCCGCCCCGCTGCTGCGGCACCAGCCGCTGGCCTTCTACGTCATCGACTACGTGATCGCCTTCATCCTGGCGGCCGACCTCACGGCGCGGGCCCTGTGCTATTCGGACGTTCGTGACTGGCTGAAGAAGCCGATCGTCTGGATGGACCTGTTCATCCTGGCGACGCTGCTGTTTCCGGCCTGGCTGTTCAACCTCGGCTTCCTGCGCGTCCTGCGCCTGTGGACCCTGATCAACTCCGACTTCTTCTGGCGCACCATCGGCCGGCGCTACGACGACACCCGGGTGGAGGAGGTCACCAAGTCCCTGACGGCCCTGATCACCTTCGTCTTCGTGGCCACGGGCTTCGTCTACACCTTCTTCCTGGAGAAGGCCGAGGGGATGATCGGCTGGATCGACGCCCTGTATTTCACCGTCACCAGCCTGACGACGACGGGATACGGCGACATCCTGCTGCCCGGCGCCTGGGGGCGGATCGTCTCGATCGCCATCATGCTGATGGGCGTGACCCTGTTCGTGCGGCTCGGCCAGACGCTGCTGCGTCCGCACAAGGTCCGCCACCCCTGCGACCGCTGCGGGCTGCAGGTGCACGATCCCGACGCCGTGCACTGCAAGGCCTGCGGCAATCTGCTGTGCATTCCGGACGAGGGGCACCGCTGATCCCGCTTGCCGCCGGGGCGTGCGCCCTTAAGGTGCCCCGCAGTTTCGGGGAGACTTCCATGCTCAAGACCAGGCTCGCGCTGCTCGCCATGACGACCGCCTTCATCCTGCCCGCCGCCGCGCCCGTCCTCGCGCAGGAGGCGGCCGCCGCCGGCTTCGCCCGGTCCGACGCCGCCGACCCCTACCTGTGGCTCGAGGAGGTCGAGGGCGAGCGGGCCATGGCCTGGGTCAAGGCGCAGAACGAGACCAGCCTGGGCACGCTTCAGGGCGATCCCCGCTATCAGCCGTTGCACGATCAGGCCCTGGCCATCCTCGAGGCGCGCGACCGCATCCCCAACCCCGGCTTCGCCACGGGGCTGGAGGGCGAGGCGCAGGGCATCTCCAACTTCTGGCAGGACGCCACCAACGTGCGCGGCCTTTGGCGCATGACGACGGTCGACTCCTACCTGACCGACCAGCCGGAATGGACGACGATCATCGACGTCGACGCCTTGTCGACGGCCGAGAACGCGAACTGGGTCTGGCGCGGCGCCAACTGCCTGTCGCCCGACGACCGGATGTGCCTCGTCACCCTGTCCGACGGCGGCAAGGACGCCGTGACGGTGCGCGAGTTCGACCGCGAGACCCGCACCTTCGTCGAGGGCGGCTTCGTGCTTCCCGAGTCCAAGGGCGGCGTGACCTGGATCGACGAGAACACCCTGCTGATATCGCGCGACTTCGGTCCGGGCACCATGACCACGTCGGGCTATCCGATGGTGGTCAAGCGCTGGACGCGCGGCACGCCGATGGATCAGGCGGTTGAGGTGTTCCGCGGGCAGGAGACCGACGTTTCGGCCTCGGGCTTCACCCTCCGCGATCCGGACGGGACGCTCCGCGCCGTCATGCTTCGGCGCGGCGTCACCTTCTACGAGGGCGAGACCTGGGTCCTGAACGACGACGGCACGACCACGCAGCTGCCGCTGCCGGCAAAGTCCGGCATCTCCGGCTTCGTCGGCGGCAAGGTGATCCTGACCCTCGAACAGGACTGGACCCACGGCGGCCGCGGCTTCAGGACCGGTGATCTCGTGGCCTGGGACCTGGACGGCCTGCTGGGCCGCACCCAGGCGCCCGTCGAGCTGATCCTGCGCCCCACTGATCGCCAGGCCATCGAGGGCGTGACCGTCACCCGCAACCGCGTCGTCGTGGCCCTGTACGACAACGTGCGCGGCGGCCTGATCTCCTATGCGCCCGACGGCGCGGGCGGCTGGACCGCGACGAAGGTCGACCTGCCCGAGAACGTCTCGGTCAACCTCGGCTCCGCCTCGGACCAGGACGACCGCGTCTTCGCCTCGGTGTCCGGCTATCTGACGCCGCAGTCGCTGTGGCTGGTCGACGCCGGCACGGGCGCGGCGAACAGCGTGAAGTCCCTGCCGGCCAAGTTCGACGCCACGGGTCTGGAGGTCCGCCAGTTCGAGGCGACCAGCGCCGATGGCACGAAGATTCCGTACTTCGTGGTGGGCCGCGAGGCGATGGCGACCGACGGGTCCAACCCCACGCTGCTCTACGGGTACGGCGGCTTCCAGTCGTCGCTGCTGCCCGGCTATTCCGCCAACGTGGGCAAGCTGTGGTTGGAGCGGGGCGGCGTCTACGTCATCGCCAACACCCGCGGCGGCGGCGAATTCGGGCCCAACTGGCACCAGTCGGCGCTGCAGGAAAACCGCCAGCGCGCGCACGAGGACTTCCAGGCCGTGGCCATGGACCTGATTGACCGGGGCATCACGTCGCCGCGCCGCCTCGGCATCATGGGCGGCTCGCAGGGCGGCCTGTTCATGGGCGCCATGCTGACCCAGCGTCCGGACCTGATCAACGCGGCCGTCATCCAGGTGCCGCTGTTCGACATGCTGCGCTTCCACAAGCTGCTGGCGGGCGCCAGCTGGATCGCGGAATACGGCAACCCGGACATTCCCGAAGAGCGCGCCTGGATCGCGGCCTATTCGCCGTACCAGAACCTGCGCGCGGGGCAGCCCTATCCGCAGGTTTTCATCCACACCTCGACCAAGGACGACCGCGTCCACCCCGGCCACGCCCGCAAGGCCGCGGCCCGGATGCAGGAGCTGGGCTACGACGTCCTGTTCTACGAGAACACCGACGGCGGCCACGCGGCGGGCGCCAACCTGCGCGAGACGGCGCGACGTCTGGCGCTGGAATACACCTATCTGACGCGGCGGCTGATGGATTGATCCGGGAAGCCCTCCCCCCCTCGAGGGGGGGCAGGGAGTCGATCGGGGTTCGAACAGACAAGTCTTGGAGTTCTCATGCGCGCCCTCCTTCTCACAGCCTCGGCCTTGGCCCTGACCGCCTGCGCCTCGCCGCAGATTCAGGCGCCGATGGTCGATCCGGACACGGTTGCCCGCCCTCTGGCGATGCCCCGGACTCCCCCGCCGCACTTCCCCGCCGACCTTTCCCCCGAGGGCGTCGCCGCCGCCGACGACCATCTGGCGCTGGAGCAGGTGGACGGGGCCGAGGCCATGGCCTTCGTGCGTCAGTCCAACGAGAAGGCGCTGGCCGTCCTGACCGGCGACCCGCGCTACGAGACTTTCCGCGCCGAGGCCGAGGCGATCCTGACGGCGACGGACCGCATCCCGGCGCCGTCCTTCCTCGGCGAGGGCATCGGCAATTTCTGGCAGGACGCGGCCAATCCCAAGGGCGTCTGGCGCCGCACGACGCTGGACTCCTACGCCTCGGCCGACACGCGTTGGGAGACCCTGCTGGACATCGACGCCCTCGCGCGGTCGGAAGGCAAGGACTGGGTCTTCAAGGGCGCCTCGTGCCTCGCGCCGGACGAGACTCGCTGCCTGATCTCGCTCTCGGACGGCGGCAAGGACGCCGTGGTCGTGCGCGAGTTCGACCTGACCACGAAGGCCTTCGTGGCCGACGGCTTCGTCCTGCCCGAGGGCAAGCACCGCCTCAGCTGGCTGGACGCCGACACGCTTCTGGTCGCCACCGACTTCGGACCGGGCACCCTGACCGAAAGCGGCTATCCCTACATCGTCAAGTCGCTCAGGCGCGGCCAGACCCTGGCCCAGGCGACCGAGGTCTATCGCGGGGCCCAATCCGACGGCGGCTACGGCGTCTCCGCCTCCGTGTTCCGCGACGCCGAGGGCGCGGTGCAGGCGGTGATCTTCAACCGCCCGCTGGACACCTTCCGCAGCGAGCGGTGGTGGTGGCGCGACGGCCAACCGGTGAAGCTGGGCCTGCCGGAGCGCGCTTCGCTGCACGGAGTCATGGGGAAAGGGGAGGGCGCAGAGCTCGTCTTCACCGCCGAAGAGGCCTGGACATACCGGATGTTCCAGTCGTCCGAGAGGCCCACCGAAGGTGAAGCCGTTCCAGCTGGCGCCCTGCTCTCCGTCGATCTTGAGAATCTGGTGCCGCTGGAATCGCCCGGAACCGGGGAGGTCGTCGAGACGATCACCCTGGACTCGGAGGTGATCTTCGAGCCGGGACCGAGGCAGTCCGTCGAGGACGTCCGCGTGATGAACGACCACGTGCTGGTCGCCTACTCCGACAACGTGGTGGGCCGTGTCGCGCGGTTTCAGGACCGCGGCGAGTTCGCTTGGGAACGCCAGGAAGTCACTGTCGCCGCCAACAGCGCGATCGGGCTTGGAGACTCTTCGAGAAAATCCGGCCGCGTCTTCGTCTCGGCCCAAGGCTTTCTGACGCCCCCGTCCCTCGGTCTGCTCACGCCGACGGACACCGCCCCTCGCCCTCTCCGCGCCGCGTCGCCCAAGTTCGACGCCTCTACCCACGTGGTGGGGCAGTTCGAGGCCACGTCCACGGACGGCACGAAGATCCCCTATTTCGTCGTCATGCCGCGCGATCTGCGCATGGACGGTTCGGCCCCGACCATCCTGTTCGGCTACGGCGGGTTCCAGGTCAGCTTCCCGCCCGCCTACAAGCCCGAAATGGGCAAGCTGTGGCTGGAGAACGGCGGCGTCTTCGTCCAGGCCAACATCCGCGGCGGGGGCGAGTTCGGCCCCGGCTGGCACCAGGCCGTGCTGAAGGAAAACCGCCAGCTGGCCTTCGACGACTTCGCGGCCGTGGCCCAGGACCTGATCGACCGCGGCATCACCAGCCCGCGCCGGCTGGGCATCTACGGCCGGTCCAACGGCGGCGTCCTCACCTCGGTGTCGATCACCCAGCATCCGGAGCTGTTCAACGCCGCGGTGATCGAGAGCCCGCTGATCGACATGCTGCGCTACCATCTGCTGCCCGCAGGCGCCTCGTGGATCGGCGAATACGGCGACCCGCGCATTCCGGAAGAAGCCGCCTTCATCGCGCGCTATTCCGCCTATCAGCAGCTGCGCCCCGACGTGGACTATCCGCGCGTCTACATCACGACCAACACGCGGGACGACCGCGTGCATCCGGGCCATTCACGCAAGTTCGCGGCGCGGCTGGCGGCGCAGGGGCACGACCACCTCTATTTCGAGGACACGTCCGGCGGCCACTCCAACGACGCCGACCCGGTCGCCAACGCCCGTCGATGGGCCCGGCACTACGTCTATCTGGCCCAGCAGCTGATGGATTGATCCCCGTCTTGATCCACAGGGGTCACGGACCCCTCACGGGATTATGAGCGGCGCCGGGCGGCGGGGACGCTAGGGTCCCCGCCCATGAGGATCGGGGGCGTCATCGCCGCGGCCTGCGCCGCGCTGGTTCTGGGGGGCGCGCAGACGTCGGCCCAGACGGGCGCGCGCGCGTCCGTCGCCGCCGACGCGCCTGTGGTGGTCGAGCTGTTCACCGCCCAGGGCTGCGCCGGCTGTCCCGAGGCCAATGGCGTGGTGGAGCCACTGGCCGACGAGGCGGGGGTGATCCTGCTGACTTGGCCCGTCGACTACTGGGACTGGATGGGTTGGCGCGACACCCTGGCCAAGCCGGCCTTCAGCGCCCGCCAGCGCGAGTACGTCGAGGCCCTGCGCCTGCGCGCGCCCGCCACGCCGCAGCTCATCGTCGACGGGCGCCGCACGGTTGCGGCCACGCCCGGCCTGCTGGAGGTCGCCGTGGCCGAAGCCGCCGCCGACGGCGACGCGCCGCCCCGGGTGGCCTTCGGAGCGGACGCCGTGCGCATCGGCGCCGGGCGCCCGCCGACCGGGGGCGCCGACGTCGTGGCGGTCGTCTTCACCCCCGGCGTCCAGAGCGTGCGGGTGGGCAGCGGCGACAACCGCGGCAAGACGGTGCGGCAGGTCAACGTCGTGCGCTCGGTGGTGCGCCTCGGCCCGTGGTCCGGCGGGTCGCGGTCCTATGCCCTGCCGGACGGCCTCGACGCGGACGACGGCGTGGCCGTGCTGGTCCAGTCGCGGCAGGACCGCAGGATCCTCGGCGCCGCGCGGCGCTGAATCAGCTTCCATCACTGGCGCGGCTTGCGCCCGTCCGCTGTCACGGCATGATGGTCGGTGAACGGGGAGTTGTGGCATGGGCGTGCGCGCGGGACTGAAAGCCGGTCTGACGGCGCTCCTGCTTTGGGCCGCCACGGCGGTCGGCGCCGTCGCTCAGGATGAGCCGGGCGCCGCCCGGGGCGTGGCGCGGCTGGCCACCGCGGCCCAGCTGGCCGACTGGGGCCGCGAGCGCGACGACCCCGGCGCCCTGATCCTCGCCGCGCGCATGGTCGGCGAGGTGCCCGTGCGCGCCCAGGGCGAGGCCGCCCCCTTCTTCACCGCCGACGCCCTGCTGGACGAGGCGCTGGCCATGGCCGACGGCGACCCGGCCTATGCCGCCGCCATCGCCGTGGTGCGTCAGGATCCGACTCGCGGCGTCGTCTCCAGCCCCTATGGGGACGGCCCGATCGCCACGGTGAAGACCATGCGGGCGCGCGAGGCCTATGGCTTCGACGCGGTGGCGCGGCCGAACGAGATTCTTCGCGTGGCGGGCATCGGCGACGGCGACGCCCCGCTCGATCTGGTGGTGCGCGAGGGGAACCGGGTTCTCTGCCGTAGCGGACTGGTGGACCACTATCCCGTCTGCACCGTCCGCCCCCGGACGGGTCGCGTGCGCATCGAGGTGACCAACGGCGGGGCGATCTGGACGCGCGTCCAGATCCTGAGCAATTGATGCGCGGGCTGGCCCACCTCGCCGCCGGATTGGCGGCGGTCGTCCTGTTGGCCGGCCCGGCCGGATCTCAGGACCCCGACAACTCGCCGGAGGCGTTGCGCGCCGAGGCCTGGGAGGCGGCCCAGTGGGCCATGGCGTCCGACGCCGCCGACGCCCTCGCCCGCGTGTCCGCCCGCTATGCCGAGGGGCAGGGCGAGCTGGGCGAGTTGGCCGAGCGCCGCGAGCGGCTGCTGGCCGAGCGCGACGCGCAGGAGCGCGAACTGGCCACGCTGTACGGCACGGACGGCGAGACCGCGCGCGCCCGCCGCGCCGAGCTGACCGACGCCTACGAGGCCGGGCTGGACGCCCTGAAGACCGTCGAGGCCCAGATCGACGCCCGCTTCCCCGCCTACGCCGAACTGGTCGCCCCGCGGGCCCTGTCGGTCGAGGAGACCCAGGCCCTGCTGAACCCCGACGAGGCCCTTCTGCTGATCCTCGTCAATCCGGAGGCGACCTACGTCTGGGGCGTCTCGCGCGACCGGATCGTCTGGGCCCGCGCGGCGGATCTGGGCGAAGCGGAGATGACGCGCTCCGTCGGCCGGCTGCGCTCCACCCTCACCACCGCCGGCGCGCGCCGCGACGAGGGAGATCCGACGGTCGACCCCATGATCTGGGCCGGGCGCGGCGGACTGACCTTCGACCGGGCCGAGGCGCACCGGCTCTACAAGGCGCTGATCGAGCCGGTGGAGAGCGCCTTCGAGGGCAAGACCACCCTGCTGTCGGTGGTGTCCGGCCCGTTGACGGGCCTGCCCCTCGCCGTCCTGTCCACCGCGGCGCCCGGGACCGCCGACGACGCCGGCTGGCTGATCGACCGCTACGCCCTGGCCACCCTGCCGGCCGCGTCCAGCCTGAAGTCCCTGCGCTGCCATCTGGTCGTCGGCCCGGCCCGCCACCCCGGGTGCCCTCCCGCCCTGTCGGCGGGCCCCGGAACGCGGGACGTCGGCGCGCGCCTGCCGCTGGTCGCTTACGGCGCGCCGACGCTGGGCGGCGCGGCAGTGTCCGGCCCGCGCGGGGCCCCGACCGACGCCGACGCCGTCCGGGGCGACGGTCCGCTGGCCGACCCCGCAAAGCTGCGCGCCCTGCCGTCCCTGCCCGGCTCGAAGGCCGAGCTGGAGGCACTGTCGGCCAGCTATCCTTCGGGCGTCGTCCGCATCGGCGCCGCCGCCACCGAGACGGCCGTCAAGTCGACCGACGCCGTGGCCCTGTCGCGCGCCCGCTTCGTCGTCTTCTCCACCCACGGCCTCATGGCGGGGTCGGCTTTCGCCGAACCCGGACTGGTGTTGACCCCGCCCGAGACGGCCAGCGCGATCGACGACGGCTATCTGACGGCGTCCGAGGCGGCGGGCCTGCGGCTGAACGCCGACCTCGTCGTCCTCTCGGCCTGCAACACCGCGGCGCCCGATGGTCGTCCGGGGGCGGAAGGACTGTCGGGTCTGGCCCGCGCCTTCTTCTACGCCGGCGGTCGCGCGGTTCTGGTGTCGCATTGGGCCGTGTCGGACCAGGCCACGCAGGCCCTGATCGGCCGCACCTTTTCCGGTCTCGACGCCCTCGGCGCCGACCCCGCCGCCCGCGCCCGCGCGCTGCGCGACGCCTCTCTGGCCGTGCGCGCCGAACCGCGCTGGCGGCACCCGGCCTACTGGGCGGCCTTCACGCTGGTCGGGGCTCCCTAGGCCCCCGCCTTCCTCGCGAAACTCCACGCCGCGTCGGCCAGCAGCGGGACCTGGGCGGCCATGGACTTCGCGTGGGCGCTGGCGGCGGTGCCGTCCCGGACGCGGCCCGCGATGCCCTGACAGATCGCCGCCAGCCGGAACAGGTTGTAGGCGAACAGCCAGTCGAGATTGGTCGGCGGGGCGATGCCGGCCTTCCCGGCATAGCGGGCGGCGGTCTCCTCGACGGAGGGGATGCCCAGCGCCGCGACGTCGACGCCCGCCAGCCCGTTCCGCTGCGTCGCCGGAATGACCCAGGCGATCAGCAGATAGGAAAAGTCCGCCATCGGATCCCCCAGCGTCGACAGCTCCCAGTCCAGCACCGCGCGCACGTCCGGCGTGTCGGGCGCGAGAATCAGGTTGTCCAGCCGGAAGTCGCCGTGGACGATCCGCGTCGGCCCCTGCGGCGGCAGGGTGGCGGGCAGGAAGTCGATCAGCCGGTCCATCGCCGGGATCGGATCGATCTCCGAAGCCCGGTACTGCTTGGTCCAGCGCCCGACCTGCCGCTCGAAATAGTTGCCCGGCTTGCCGTAATCCGACAGGCCGATCTCCGCGGGATCGAAGGCGTGGAGCGCCGCCAGCGTGTCGACCTGGGCGTCGTAGATCGCGCGGCGTTCCGCCGGGCTCATGCCGGGCAGCTTCAGGTCCCACAGAACCCGCCCCTCGACCTTTTCCATGACGTAGAACATCGAGCCCACGACCGCGTCGTCCGTGCACAGAGCATAAGGGCGCGCCACCGGGAAACCCTGCGCGTGCAAGGCGGAGATCACGGTGAACTCCCGGTCCACGGCGTGCGCGCTGGCCAGCAGCGTGCCGGGCGGCTTGCGACGCAGCACGTAGGTCCGGTCGGGCGTGGTCAGCTCGTAGGTCGGATTGGACTGGCCTCCCTTGAACTGCCGGATCGTCAGGGGCCCGCCGTAGCCCTCGACGTTCGCCGCCAACCAGGCGTCCAGCGCGCCGGAATCCAGCGCGTGGCGCGGATCGACCTCGCGTGTGCCGGAGAAGGTGGACTGGGCATCCGTCTGCGAAGCGTCTGTCATGGCACGGCGACGATGGCCGCCTTCACCGCCGCGCGCCAGCCCTTCAGCAGGCGATCACGCTCGTCCGCCCCCATCCGGGGCTGCCACCGCGCCGGCGCCTCCACCGGGTGGTCCTCCAGGTCGCCGATCAGGCCGACGCCCAGAGCCGCGAGCTTGGCCGCGCCCAGCGCCGTCATCTCCTGAAACGCCGGGCGCTCGACCGTCACGCCGCAGACGTCGGCGACGAACTGCATGGCCCAGGCGTTGGCCGTGACGCCGCCGTCGACCTTCAGCACCTCCAGCGGCGGGGCCCCGTCCTTCTCCAGCGCGTCCAGCAGGTCGCGGGTCTGATAGGCCAGGCTCTCCAGCGCCGCCCGCACGAAATGCGCCGGACCCGAATCGCGCGTCAGCCCGACCACGGCCCCGCGCACGTCCGGCGCCCACCACGGCGCGCCCAGTCCCGTGAACCCCGGCACCAGATAGACCCCGCCGTTGTCCTTCAGCCCCTGCGCCATCGCCTCGGAGCGCCGGCTCTCCTCCAGCACGCCCAGGCCGTCGCGCAGCCACTGGATCGCCGACCCCGCCGAGAAGATCGACCCTTCCAGCGCATAGGCGACCTGACCGGCGGCGGCGTAGCCCAGCGTGCCCAGCAACCGGCTGCTCGAGGCCACGGGCGTCGCGCCGACGTTGGCGACCAGAAACGCCCCGGTGCCGTAGGTGATCTTGGCCTCGCCCGGCTTGAGCGCGCCGTGGCCGACCAGCGCCGCCTGCTGATCGCCCGCCGCGCCATGGATCGGCAGGGCCGCGCCCAGCGCCGACGCCTCGCACATGCCCAGCAGGGCGGCGCAGCCGCGGATCTCGGGCAGGGCCGCCATGGGCACGCCGAAAAGGTCGCAAAGGTCGGCGCGCCATTCCCGCGTCGTCAGCTCCATCAGCGAGGTCCGGCTCGCGTTCGTCGCGTCGGTGACGTGGCTGGCCCCGCCCGTCAGCTTCCAGATCAGCCAGCACTCGATGGTGCCCAGCTTGACCTCGCCGGCCTCCGAACGCGCGCGCGCGCCCGGCACTGCGTCCAGCAGCCAAGCATATTTCGAGGCGCTGAAGTACGGGTCAAGGATCAGGCCCGTCGCCGCCTGCACCCCGGGCTCCTCGCCCGCCGCCGCCAGCTTGCCGGTCGCGTCCGCCGTGCGCCGGTCCTGCCAGACGATCGCCCTGTGCAGCGGCTCGCCGGTGGCGGCGTCCCACATCACGGAGGTCTCGCGCTGGTTCGTGATGCCCACGGCGGCGAAGCGGCCGACGCCGCCGGCCTTGCGGATCACCTCGCGGCACGTCTGCAGCGTCGCGTTCCAGATTTCGCCCGCGTCGTGCTCGACCCAGCCCGGGTGCGGAAAGTGCTGCGCCAGCTCGATCTGGCTGACCGCGACCGGGCGAAGGCCCCCTTCCGGCGCGGTCTCGAAGGCGATGGCGCGCGTCGAGGTGGTGCCCTGGTCGATGGCGAGGATCAGTTTGCTCATTCCGGCACCTTACGCGCGGCTTCGCCGTCGGGTTAAGTGCGCGCATGCACACCGCCTCCTTCGACGGCGTCCGCGACGCCGCCCGCCAGCTGTCCGGCGTCGCCGTGCGCACGCCGCTGATCGAAAGCCCCGCGCTGAACGACCGCCTCGGCGGGCGGGTGCTCCTGAAGTGCGAGAACCTGCAGCGGGCCGGCGCCTTCAAGTTCCGCGGCGCATACAACCGCATCAGCCGCCTCAGCCCCGACGAGCTGAAGCGCGGCGTCGTCGCCTACTCCTCCGGCAACCACGCCCAGGCGGTGGCGGCGGCGGCCAGGATGATGGGGACGTCCGCCGTCATCGTCATGCCGGCCGACAGCCCGCGCGTGAAGGTCGAGGGCGTCCTGTCCTTCGGCGGCGAGGTGCGCAGCTACGACCGCTATCGCGAAAGCCGCGAGGCCATCGGCGAGGAGATCGCGGCCACGCGCGGCAGCGTGCTGGTCCGCCCCTTCGACGACCCCTTCGTCATCGAGGGGCAGGGCACCACGGGGCTGGAGATCGTGGAGCAGGCGACCGGGATCGGCGCGGAGATCGACCAGTTGCTGTGCGGCGCCTCAGGCGGCGGTCTGATCGCCGGGATCAACCTGACCATGGCGGCGCTGAAGCCCGACGTGCCGGTGATCGGGGTCGAGCCCGCGGCCTATGACGACACGCGCCGCTCGTTGGCGGCCGGCGAGCGCATGACCCATCCGCCGGTGGACAAGCCGTCCATCTGCGACGCCCTGATGACCGACCGGCCGGGCGAGCTGACCTTTCCCGTCAACCGGCGCCTGCGCGAGGTCGTGACCGTCACCGACGCCGAGGTGGCCGAGGCCGTGCGCGTCGCCTTCCGTACGTTGAAGCTGGTGGTCGAGCCCGGCGGCGCGGTGTCTCTTGCCGCGCTGCTGGCCGGCAGGGTCGACGCCCGCGACCGCACCACCGCGATCGTCCTGTCAGGCGGCAACGTCGACCCCGGCCTGTTCTCCGACATCATCCAGGAGCGCTTCGTCCCATGACCAAGCCCAGCGAGCTGCAATCCCTGATCGGCCAGGAGGTCGGGGTCTCGAAATGGTTCGAGGTCGACCAGGCCCGTATCGACGCCTTCGCGAAGATCACCGAGGACGAGCAGTTCATCCACGTCGATCCGCAGGCGGCGAAGGCGACGCCCTTCGGCGGCACGATCGCCCATGGCTTCCTGACCCTCAGCCTCGCCTCGGCCATGAGCTACGACGCGGTGAAGCCGCTGGAGGGCGTGGTGATGGGCGTCAACTACGGCTTCGACAAGCTGCGGTTCTTGGCCCCCGTGCCGGCGGGGTCGAAGATCCGGGGACGGTTCAAGCTCCTGTCCGCCGAGGACAAGGGCGGCGGCCGCTGGCTGCTGAAGCACGAGCTGACGGTCGAGATCGAGGGAGCCGACAAGCCGGCCCTGATCGCCGAGTGGCTGGGGATGCAGATCGTTTCCTGACGGGTGGCGTCTTCCGGCGGCATGGTCGATAAAGCCTTTCCCGCTCACTCTCGGCAGTCCCGTGCACGCACACCACGGCGTCGTCTTCGTTCTGCTCTCCTACGCCGTCGCGGCCTTCGCCGCCTGGACGGCACTGGACCTTTTCGGGCGGGTCCGCGAACGCGACGGTGGGGCGCGCATCCGCTGGCTGGCCGTGGCCGCCCTGGCCATGGGCGGCGGCGTCTGGGCCATGCACTTCATCGCCATGCTGGGCTTCGATCCCGGCGCGCCGGTCAGCTATGAGCCCGGCCTTACGGCCCTCAGCTTCATTCTGGCGGTGATCGGAACGGGCGCCGCCTTCTTCGCCGCCGCGCGTCCGGGGCTGGGCCGGCTCCGCCTGCCGCTGTCGGCCGCGGCCATGGGCGGGGCCATCGCCGCCATGCACTACGTCGGCATGGCCGCCATGCGGACCACGGCGACCGTCGGCTGGAAGCCGCCTCTGGTCGTGCTGTCGGCCGTGATCGCCGTCGCCGCCTCCTTCGCCGCGCTGTGGGCGTCGAAGCGCGAGACGTCGGCGGTGTGGCGGCTGGGCGCGGCCGCGGCGCTGGGCCTGGCCGTGGTCGGCATGCACTATGCCGGCATGGCCGCGATGGTTCTCGTCCCCACCGGCGCGGCGACGGAGGGCGGGGCGTCGCCGCTGGCCCTGGCCGTCGGCGTGGCGGCGGTCACGGCGTCGATCCTGTTCATGGCCCTGGGCGCGTCCATCGCCGATCAGAAGTCGCGGCTGCTGGACGTCATCGAGGCCGGCGGCGTCGGTTATTGGGAACTGTCGCTGAAGGACCGGACGGTCCGCTTCTCCGAGCGAGGTCGGGAACTCCTGGGTCTGCCGCCCGGCGTCAGCGGCTATCCCGTGGACGAGCCGGAGGGGCTTCAGGGCGACGACCGGGCCAGACGCGACGAAGCGCTCCGGCGCGCGCTGGCCGGAGAGGCGCCTTACGACGTGGAATACTTCTTCCCCGCCAGCGGCCGCTGGGTGCAGGCCTACGGCTCGCTCGTCCGCACGCGGGCGGGCCGCCCGTTCAAGCTGGCGGGGGTGGTCCGGGACGTCACGGACCGGAAACGTGCCTTCGACGAACTGGAAACCAGCGAACGGCGTCAGAAGCTGCTGATCAACGAGCTGAACCACCGGGTGAAGAACACCCTGGCCACGGTCCAGTCGATCGCCGCCCTGACGGCCCGGCGCGCCACCTCGGTCGAGGAGTTCGGCGCCCAGTTCCAGGCCCGGCTGATGGCCCTGTCGGAAACCCACAACCTGCTGACCGCCCAGGGGTGGGAGCAGGCGACTCTGCGCGACCTGCTCGAGAAGGAGCTGCGGCCCTACTCTCCTGAACAGTTCCGCCTGCAGGGGCCCGATGTGATCCTCGGGCCGGCGCAGGCGCTGGCCATGGGCATGATCCTGCATGAACTCGTCACGAACGCCGCCAAACACGGGGCGCTCAGCGTCAGCGGCGGTTCTGTTCTGGTCGCCTGGACCGAAGCGGATGCGAACGGTCTCAACGTTCTGGACTGGCTTGAACGCGACGGACCCGCAGTGACTGCCCCGACCCGCAGCGGCTTCGGCTCCCGTCTGATATCGACGAGCGTCAGGGGAGACCTCGACGGCGTCGCCGACATGGACTGGACCCCCGGCGGCCTGCGCGCGCAGCTCACCTTCCGGGCGAGGGGACGAAGCTAGGTCGCGCGGGTCTCGCCGAACCCCTCCAGCCGCTCGTCCAGCCGCGCCCGCACGACCGGCCACTCATCGGCCAGGACCGAGAAGACCACGGAGCTGCGCACATGGCCGGTCCAGGTGATCAGGTCGTGCCGCAGCACGCCTTCGCGGACGGCGCCCAGTTTGGTCATGGCCGCCTGACTGCGCAGGTTGCGGTCGTCGACCTTGAAGGCGACGCGGTCGACCCCGCAGGCGTGGGCGTGCTCCAGCATCAGCCGCTTGGTCGCCGGATTGACCGGCCCGCCGCGCATGTCGGGGCGATAGTAGGTCGTGCCGATTTCCACTGCGCGGTTGGCCGGCTGTATGTCGATGAAGCTGCTCATGCCCACCACCTCGCCGCCCCGGATGACGGCGAAGGGGAGGCGTCGACCGCTGGCCTGCTGATCCCGCAGCATCGCCCAGCCGCCGTCGAAATGCTCGCCGCCGAAGGAGTTGTAGTAGAGCGCCGGCCACAGCTCCGGATCGGCGTCGCAGGCCGCGCGCAGCGGCTCCCTGTGGCCGTCGTCCAGCGGCTCCAGCCGGACGAAGCGGTTCTCCAGAACCGCGGGGACCAGGTTCATTCCCCCAGACACCTCAACGCCACTTCCAGGTTCCGCAGCCCGTCCTCGCCGGTCACCGCCGGGGCCTCGCCGGTGCGGATGGCGTGGGCGAAGGCTTCGAGTTCCTTCTTGAGCGGCTCGTTCGGCCAGCTCATGACGCCGCGGGTGGAATAGCTGCCGTCCGGCTGCTGGCCGAAATATTCGGTGACCTGACGCGTCATCAGATCGGCGACCACGAACTTGTTCGGCGTGGCGACCTGCAACGTCCGCGTCTTGTAGGGCGTGACCCAGTTGGTCGTGATGTGGGCGATGGTCCCGTTCGCCAGCCGGAACTGCAGCAGGGCCGTGTCCTCACGCTCCGCCTTCGTGCGGGCCAGCTGGGGCTGGACCTCGACGATCTCGCTGTCCGTCAGATGGCGGATGATGTCGATGTCGTGGACCGCCAGGTCGATGACCACGCCGACCTCGCCCATGCGCGGCGGAAAGGGGCCGACGCGGGTGATCTGGATGGAGATGATCTGTTCGTCCGCCACGGCGCGCTTGACCGCCTCGACGGCGGGATTGAACCGCTCGACCTGGCCGACCATCAGCACGCGGCCGTTGGCCTTCGCCGCGTCGATCAGGCGCTGGGCGTCCGCGACGGTGGCGGCGATCGGCTTCTCGACCAGAACGTGGACGCCCTTTTCCAGCAGGGCCACGCCCACGTCGCCGTGGGTGCGGTTCGGCGTGGCGATGACGGCCGCGTCGAGTCCCGCCCCCGCGAAGGCCTCGACGGAGTCCACGCCGGCGGCGTCATAGACCTCGGCCACGCCTTTGGCGGTCACGGCGTCGGCGTCGAAGACGTGCGTCAGGGTGAAGTCGCGGATGTCGGACAGGACGCGGGCATGGTTGCGGCCCATGACGCCGGCGCCGGCGACGCCGACCTTGAGCGGGGGGAAGTGTGCGATCATGCGCCTCTTCTAGCCTCAGCCCGCGAAGCTGGCGACCGCCTCGATCACGCGGTCCTGAGTCGCCTCGTCCAGGTCGGCGTGCATGGGCAGGCTGATCACCACGTCCTTCAGCCGCTCGGTCACCGGCAGGCCGCCCGCGCCCTGCGGGAAGCGGGCATAGGCCGGCTGAAGATGCATGGGCACCGGATAATAGACGGCGGTCGGCACGCCGCGGTCCTTCAGGTGCGCGGCCAGGGCGTCGCGATCCTCATGCTCGATCGTGTACTGGGCCCAGTTGGAGACGCTCCCGGCCGGCACGTCCGGCACGGCGGCGACGTGGGCGCGCAGGCCGTCGTTGTACCGGGCGGCGATCCGGTTCCGCCATTCGATCTCCTGCGGGAAGACCTTCAGCTTCTCGATCAGGACGGCGGCCTGGATCGTGTCCAACCGGCTGTTCATGCCGATGCGCATGGCGAGGTATTTGGGATCGTGGGCGAACTCCGCGGCGCTGGCGCCGAGGTCCTTGGCCACGACCTTCCCGTGGACGCGCAGGCTGTCCATCTCCTGCGCCAGATCGGCGTCGTCGGTCAGCACCGCGCCGCCGTCGCCGTAGCAGCCCAGCGGCTTGGCCGGGAAGAAGCTGGTGGTGGTCACGTCCGCCCACCTGATCGGGTGCTCGCCGCCGATCGTGCAGCCGAAGCCCTGCGCCGAATCCGAGATCAGCTTCATCCCGTGCCGGTCGCACACCGCCCTGATCGCCGGATAGTCCGCCGGCTGGCCGAACAGGTCGACGGCGATGACCACCTTCGGCGTCAGACGACCCTCGGCCTTCACCGCCGCGACGGCGGCCTCCAGCTTGGCCGGATCCATGTCGTAGGTCTTCGGATCGACGTCGACGAAGATCGGGGTCGCGCCCAGCCACGGCACGATCTCGGCCGTGGCGGTGAAGGTGAAGCTGGGCACGAACACGGCGTCGCCCGTGCGCACGCCCCAGGCGATCAGCGGCAGGATCAGGGCGTCGGTGCCGTTGGCGCAGCCCAGCGCGTGCTTCGCCTTGCCGAAGGCCGCCAGCTCCTCCTCGAACTGCCGCACCTGCGGCCCCATCACCCAGGCGCCGCCCTCGACCGCGGCCATCACGGCCGCCTCGATCCTGCCGTTCAGGCGCTTGCGCTGGGCCTGAAGGTCGATGAACGCCATGCTCATGGTCGTCTCCTGCAAAAATCGCGCGCGGCCTTACCGCGAACCGTCCGGACCCGCCAAACCGCAGGAGGTCACTTCGCGTTGCGGGTTGCAACGATCATGCGCTAGGAGCGGTCGGGGGCGCGTTCAGGTTTCAAAGGTCTCAGAGTGACTCAATCGGCGAACGCGGGACCGGTCGTTCCCGCCGCCTTTCTGGATCGGGACGGCGTCCTGATCGAGGACGTGGGCTATCCGCATCGGGAGGACCAGCTGCGCTTCATGCCCGGCGCGCCCGAGGCGGTGCGTCGCCTGAATCGGCTCGGCTATCTCTGCGTCATCGTCACGAATCAGTCGGGCGTGGCGCGCGGCATGTTCTCGCTGGAGCAGATGCAGGCCTTCAACGCCCTTCTGGTGCGCAGACTGGCGGCCAGGGGCGCGATCATAGGCGCGGTCTACGCCTGCCCGTACCACGCCGACGCCACGGTCGATCAGTGGCGGCACCCCGACCACCCCGAGCGCAAGCCCAATCCCGGCATGATCCTGCGGGCCATGGCCGAACACCGCATCGACCAGTCGCGCAGCTTCATGATCGGCGACCAGCCCTCGGACCAGGAGGCGGCGCGGCGTGCGGGCATCCCGGGCTTCAGGTTCGACGGCGGAAACCTGGACGACTACGTCCACGAACTGTTCGGCGGCTGAACCGCGGGTCAGGCCGCGTCAGAAAAGTCCGCTCGATTTCAGCGGGCGATGAAATAGGGTGGCCGCCATGACCCAGCCCTACGTCGACCGCCGTTTCACCAGCCCCGACGGGCTGCGCCTCTACGCCCGCGATTACGCGCCGGGTGCGGGCCAGACGAAGCTTCCGGTGATCGCCATCCACGGCCTGACCCGGAACTCCGCCGACTTCGGCTTCATCGCGCCGGAGTTGGCCCGGGCCGGTCGGCGCGTGCTGGCGGTGGACGTGCGCGGCCGCGGCCTGTCGGACCGGGCGCCGGACCCCATGACCTATCAGCCGCCGGTCTACGCGAAAGACGTGCTGGCCCTGATGGAGCAGGCGGGCATCGAGCGGGCGGTGTTCCTCGGCACCTCCATGGGCGGCCTGATCACCATGGCGCTCGCGGCCGTCCGGTCGAGGGTCATCGCCGCGGCCATCATCAACGACGTGGGCCCGGAGGTGGCGAAGGAGGGTCTGGCCCGCATCGCCGCCTATGCCGGTCAGCCGGTAGAGACGCCGACGTGGGCCGCCGCCGCCGGGTACGCGAAGCGCCACAACGCCGTCGCCCTGCCGCACTATTCCGACGCCGACTGGGACGCCTTCGCCCGCCGCGTCTTCCGCGAGGGGCCGGACGGCGCCCCGATCCTGGACTACGACCCGGACATCTCCGTGCCGATCAAGGCGATGGGGACCAAGGGGCTCGTCCCCAACCTGTGGCCCATGTTCGGGCGGCTGGCGAAGGGTCGGCCGACCCTGCTGATCCGGGGCGCGACGTCGGACCTGCTGAGCCCGGAGATCGCGGCGAAGATGCGCAAGCGCGCGCCGACCATGGCCTATGCCGAGGTCCCGGGCGTCGGCCACGCGCCCATGTTGGACGAGCCCGAGGCGAAACGGGCGATCTTCGAGTTTCTGGCGGACGTGCCCTAGTCCGGCACGTTCGCCTCAAGCTCGTCCAGCCACACCCTTGCCGAGGCGTCGGACGGGGCGCGCCAGTCGCCGCGCGGGGACAGCGAGCCGCCGGTGACGACCTTGGGTCCGTTGGGCAGGGCCGAGCGCTTGAACTGACTGGTCTGGAAGAAGCGGACCAGGAACTTCCGCAGCCAGTGCTTGATGGTGGCGAGGTCGTATTCGACCTTTTCGTCGTCCGGCGTGCCGGCGGGCCAGTGGCCGGTCGTCCGATCCTTCCACGCCTGCCAGGCCAGGAAGGCGACCTTGGAGGGCGTGAAGCCGTAGCGGCTGATGTGGAACAGGAAGAAGTCGTTCAGGGCATAGGGGCCGACGGCGTCTTCCGTCGACTGGATTTTTCCAGCCTTGGCGGGCACCAGTTCGGGCGAGATCTCCGTGGCCAGGATGGCGCGCAGGGTCGGCGTCGCCGCCGCGCCCACCAGACCCTTGTCGGCGACCCAGCGGATCAGGTGGCGGATCAGGGTCTTGGGCACGCCGGAGTTCACGCCGTAATGGCTCATGTGGTCGCCGACGCCGTAGGTGGCCCAGCCCAGCGCCAGCTCCGACAGGTCGCCGGTTCCGACCACGAAGCCGCCGTGCAGGTTCGCCAGCCGGAACAGATAGTCGGTGCGCAGGCCCGCCTGCACGTTCTCATAGGTCACGTCGTGCACCGCCTGCCCTTCGGCGGCGGGATGGCCGATCTCCTTCAGCATCAGCTCGGCGGTCGGCCGGATGTCCAGCTCCTCGGCCGTGACGCCCAGCGCCCGCATCAGCGCCCAGGCGTTCGACTTCGTGCCGTCCGAGGTGGCGAAGCCGGGCATGGTGTAGGCCCGGATGCCCGTCCTCGGCAGCCCCAGCCGATCGAAGGCGCGGCAGCAGACCAGCAGGGCCTGCGTCGAATCCAGTCCGCCCGAGACGCCGATGACGACCGTCTTGCCGTTCGTCGACTTCAGCCGACGCATCAGGCCCTGAACCTGGATGTTGAAGGCCTCGAAACAGTCCTGATCCAGCCGCGCGGGGTCGTCCGGCACGAAGGGGAAGCGATCGAGGGGGCGGCGCAGGTCGGAGGGGATGTCCTCGCCATCGGCGAAGAACGACAGGGGCTCGAAGTCGTCGCCTTCACCCTCGCGCCGGGCGCAATCGGCGAATGTGCCGTTGCGCAGCCGATCCAGACCGATCCGATCGACGTCCACGTCCGCGACGGTCAACCCGCCGGTCATCCCGAACCGCTCGCCTTGCGCCAGCTTGGCGCCCAGCTCGAACGCCGTGGCCTGGCCGTCCCAGGCCAGGTCCGTGGTGCTCTCCCCCCAGCCCGACGCGGTGAACACATAGGCGGCCATGGCTCGCGCCGACTGACTGGCGCACAGCAGGGCCCGCTCATCCGACTTGCCGATGACGATGTTGGAAGCCGAGAGGTTCAGGAGGATGCGGGCGCCGGCGAGTGCCTGACGCGTCGACGGTGGGACGGGCGCCCAGAAGTCCTCACAAATCTCCACGCCGAATGAGAAGCCGGGCCGGTTCTCGGCCTCGAAGATCAATCCGGCCCCGAACGCGTGTCGCGTGTCCTCGAGGAGGATCGAACCATGGGCATCTTCGGCCGACGCCGGCGTGAACCAGCGCTTCTCATAATACTCGCGATAATTCGGCAGATAGGTCTTCGGGACGACGCCCCACACATTCCCGTTCGTCGCCACAACCGCGCAGTTGTAGAGCCGATCGCCATTTCGGATCGGCGCCCCGAACACCGCTGTGAGTGCCGCCGCCTTCGTGGCGCCGCTGACCCGCACCGCCTGCCGCTCCACCTCGTCCAGCAGGGCCGCCTGCATGTGCAGGTCGTCCAGGGCGTAGCCGGTCAGGCTCAGTTCCGGAAAGACGATCAGGTCCACGCCCTCGGCCGAGGCCTGTTCGATCAGGCGGATGTGCTCGTCGGCGTTGGCGACCGGGTCGGCGGTGTGCACCACCGGCGTGGCGGCGGCCACGCGCACGAAGCCGTGGGTGCGGGGGCTGAAGAAGGTGTGGGCCTTGGACACGTCGGGCTCCTGAAGCTTGTGCTCATTTAGAGCCGAACGCGGTCGTGCGCCATGACGACGCGTGACGGCGTCCGTTCGCCTCGCTACATGCGGATCATGACCGACGCACCCAAGAAGGGCTGGTTCTCCCGGCTGACGGAAGGGCTCAGCCGCTCCTCGAAGCAGATGACCGATCAGGTCGTCTCGGCCTTCGTGAAGGAGCCGCTGTCCGAAGCCGCGCTGGAGGGGCTGGAGGAGCATCTGCTGGAAAGCGACCTGGGGCCCGCCGCCACCGACCGCATCGTCGCCCGCTTCCGCGACCTGCGCTTCAACGCGGGGGCAAACGAGCGCGAGGTGAAGGAGGCGCTGGCCGACGCCGTGCACGCCGAGCTGGCGAACCATCAGGCGCGCTATGAGCCGCTGTCCGGTCCGAAGCCGTTCGTGACCCTGTTCGTCGGCGTCAACGGCTCGGGCAAGACCACCACCCTGGGCAAGATCGCCGCCGACCTGACCGCGCAGGGGGCCAGGGTCATGATCGTGGCCTGCGACACCTTCCGCGCCGCCGCGCGCGAACAGCTGAAGGTCTGGGCCGAACGCTCGGGCGCGACCTTCGAGAGCCGCCGCGACGGCGCCGACGCCGCCGGCCTGGCCTACGACGCCTACACCCGGGCGAAGGCGGAAGGGTTCGACGTCGTGCTGATCGACACGGCTGGTCGACTGCAGAACAAAGCCGCCCTCATGGACGAGCTGCTGAAGATCGTGCGCGTGCTGAAGAAGATCGATCCGGACGCCCCGCACGAGACCCTGCTGGTGCTCGACGCCACGGTGGGCCGAAACGCGCTGGAGCAGGAGAAGATCTTCGGCCGGACCGCCTACGTGTCCGGCCTGGTCATGACCAAGCTGGACGGCACGGCGCGCGGCGGCGTTCTGGTGCCCGTGGCCCAGGCGTCGGACGCGCCGATCAAGCTGATCGGGGTGGGCGAGGGGATCGACGATCTGCAACCGTTCGACGCGCGCGCGTTTTCGCGCTCGCTGGTGGGTCTGGAGGAGGCGGCGTGAGCGGACCGGCGAACAGGACGGCCTCGACCGTCCGCCAGCTTGTGGATTTCGGCGCCCTTCTGGCCTTCATGGCCGCCTATGCGGTGAATCGGTTCGTGCGCGGACTGGAAGGCGATCAGGCGCTGGTCCAGGCCACATGGGTTCTGGTCGGCGCCTCGGCGATCGCGCTTCTGGTCGGCTGGATCGTGGAGAAGCGGCTGGCGCCCCTGCCGCTGCTGGCCGGTGGCTTCGCCCTGCTGTTCGGCGCGCTGACGCTGATCTTCAACGACCCGGTCCTGCTCAAGCTCAAGCTGACCATCCAGAACGGCCTGCTGGCCGCCGTGCTTCTCGGCTCCCTCCCGTTCGGGAGATACCCGTTCAAATACCTGCTCGAGAGCGCCTTCCGCCTGACCGAGGCCGGCTGGCGCGGGCTGACCCTCCGCTACGGCCTGTATTTCGCCGCCGTGGCGATCGTGAACGAGGTCGTCTGGCGCACCCAGACGGACGACGTCTGGGTCGCCTTCCGCGGCGGGCTGTGGATCGCCTCCGCGGCCTTCGGCATCTGGCAGGTCTTCTTCATCATGAAGCACCTGATCAAGGACGAGGACCGGGACGTCGAACCCGCCTCGCCCGACCCCGGTCTCTGACGCTTTCCGGATCGTCCGTCGTCAAACCGTAAAACGGCCCTGCTAGCCATGCCGGCGTTCAGTACGGGGATCAGGCGCATGGTGAAGTCCGGCAAACAGGCGCGACGGCAGGGGGCCCTGGCCGACTCGCCCAGCCACCAGATGCATCGCGCCCTGCAGCTCGCGCTCGACGTCTATGCGGAAGAGGTCGGCGCGGACGGGCCGACCCAGCGCCAGTTCGCGGTGCTTGAGGCGGTGTCGGTCCAGGCGGGCCTCACCCAGACGGATCTCGTCAAGGCGACCGGCATCGACCGCTCGACCCTCGCGGACCTGGTGTCGCGCATGACGTCGAAGGGGCTGCTGCAGCGCGAGCGCTCGACTCTGGACGCCCGCGCCATGGCCGTGCGGTTGTCGCCCGAGGGCGCCGCCCTGCTCGAAGCCGCGCGGCCGCGGGTCCAGGCGGCCGACAAGCGGATCATGGGCATGCTCCCCAAGGCCCGGCGCGACGCCTTCCTCGAAACCCTGTCCGAACTGGCCGCGGCGGCCGACGCCGCGCCGGAGCAGGCGAAACTGGCGGCCAAGGCCGAGAAGAAACGCCTCAAGGAGCTCCGCAAGGCCGAGAAGGCCGCGAAGAAGGCCGAGAAGCCCGCGAGGGCCGAAAAGCCGGCGAAGGGCGGCAAGAAGTCGAAGAAGGTCGACGCGCCCGCCGACGAGGCGGCTTAGGTCAGGCCTTCCCCGCCGGCGCGCAGACCGCCCGGAACCCCGCCGCCGCGAACCGCACCATGTAGTCGCAGGCGCTCTCCAGATCGCCGGACCGGCACAGGCCGCCCGAAAGGCGATCCAGCCTTCCCGTCTCCCCGAGGGTCAGGGTCAGGGCGCCGGACAGGTTGTGATAGGCCCAGTACAGGTCGACCTCCCGCGCGTCGGGCAGGACCTGCTTGATCAGCTCGATCAGCCGACGGATCGCCGGGTCGAAATAGCGGGCCATGGTCTCGCCGCCGAAGGTTGGGTTGGCGTTGGTCTGGGCCACAAGGGCGGAATAGTGCTTCCAGCCCGGCCCGCCCTTGAGCGACCATTGGAACGGGGGCCGCAGGAAGGCTTCCAGCAGACCCTCCAACGTCATCCCGTCGGGCCCCGCCTCTCGCGCGTAGCGGTCCACCGCCGCCACCCGCTCGCTGTTCCACAGCTCTGCCCGGCGCTGAAAGACGGCGTCGAACAGCTCGCGCTTCGACCCGAAGTAATAGTGCACCAGCGCCGTGTCGACGCCGGCCTCGCGCGCCACCTCGCGGATGGTGACTCCATAGAAGCCGTGCTTGGAGAAGAGGTCCTCGGCCGAATCCAGAATGGACGCCGAGGTGTCGCCCGACGCAGCGGCCTGGGCCTTGCGGGGGCGTCCGCGGCGGGCGGGGGCGGCGTCTGCGGGCGGAGCGTCCAGCTTGGTCATGCCGCATCCTTGGCCCGGCGAACTCCGGTGTGCAACGGCGCCACAGTGCCGCCGTCACGCGAGCCCCGCCAAGCGGGACCGTTTGACAGGCCCCTGAAAGCGGTTACCTTCCGCGAAAATCATTGAACGCTGAATAAAAGCGTCCGGGTCGAAACATCAGGAATTGGGGTTCATCATGAAGAAATTCGTCAAAGCCGCCCTGCTCGCGGGCGCCGCCTGGAGCGCGATGGCCGGAATGGCCGCCGCGCAGGACGCGCCGTCCCAGGAGCCGGAAGCCACCGTCGACGAGATCATCGTCACCGCCCGTCGTCGCGACGAGGCGCTGAAGGACGTGCCGGTCGCCGTCTCGGCGCTGTCGGAAGAGCGTCTGGAACAGACCGGCGCGACCGACATCACCGCCCTGCAGCAGCAGACGCCGAACGCCACGGTCCAGGTCGCCCGCGGCTCCAACTCGACCCTGATCGCCTTCATCCGCGGCGTCGGCCAGCAGGATCCGCTGTGGGGCTTCGAGCCCGGCGTGGGCCTCTACATCGACGACGTCTACGTCGCCCGCCCGCAGGGCGCGGTGCTGGACGTGTTCGACGTCCAGCGCATCGAGGTCCTGCGCGGCCCGCAGGGCACGCTGTACGGCCGCAACACCGTCGGCGGCGCGATCAAATACGTCACCCAGCGCCTGTCGCCGGAAAAGGAGCTGATGCTCAAGGGCTCGTTCGGCAGCTTCAACCAGGTCGACTTCCTGGCCATGGGCGGCGGCGCGCTGACCGACACCCTTCGCATCGGCGGCGCTTTCGCCAAGTACACCCGCGACGGGTTCGGCACGAACGTGAACACCGGTGCGGAACACTACAACAAGGACGTCGAGGCCTTCCGCGTGTCGGCCGAGTGGTCGCCGAACGACGACGTGCTGGTTCGCTTCGCCTATGACGTCATGAACGACGACTCCAACCCGCGCCACGGCCACCGCGAACTGGCCGGCGCCCTGCCTGACGGCGCCGTTCTGGGCAGCGTCTTCGACACCAACGCCGGCGTCGGCGACACGAACTCGGTCGAGACCCAGGGCTGGTCCATGACCGTTCAGGGCCGCGTCAACGACAACTGGACGCTGAAGGCGATCGCCGCCCGCCGCGACGGACGGACCGACACGGTCATCGACTTCGACAACACGCCGCGCCCGACGCTGGACATCCCGGCCTATTATGAGGACGAGCAGACCACGCTCGAATTCCAGGCCCTGTGGGACTATGACCGCATCCAGGGCGTGATGGGCCTGTTCTATCTGGACGGTCACGCCGAGGGCGCCTTCGACACCATCCTGGGCAACGCCGGCATCGTCATCGGCACGGGCGGCTACGTCGACACCACGTCGATCTCGGCCTTCGTCGACGTCAACTTCGACCTCACCGACCGCCTGCACCTGTCGCTGGGCGGCCGCTACACCCTGGACGACAAGACCGGCGACGTGTTCCGCGCCAACTACCTCGGCGCCACGCGCTCGCCGCTGCTGGGCGGCACGCCGCGCGCCCCGCTGCTGCTGCGGACCGACTACACCAACTCCAAGTCGTTCGACCAGTTCACGCCCAAGGTCGCCCTGTCCTACGACATCTCGGACGACGTCACCGGCTACGTCTCGTTCTCGCAGGGCTTCAAGTCCGGCGGCTTCGACATGCGCGGCGACGCGATCTTCACGCCGAACACCGTCAACGGCTACGACCCCGAGACGGTCGACAGCTACGAGGCCGGTCTGAAGGGCCGCGTCGGCCCGCTCTCGTTCGCCTCGGCGATCTTCTACAACGAGTACCAGGACCAGCAGGTCACCACCCAGGTTCCGGCCGTGGGCGGCATCGCCAGCTTCGTCGACAACGTCGGCTCGTCGACCTTCTACGGCGCCGAGTTCGAAGGTTCGCTGTCCCTGACCGAGAACCTGACCGCCAACTTCGCGGTCGGCTATCTGAACTCCGACTTCGAGGAATTCCTGCGCTACAACCTGGCCCTCGGCGTCTATGAGGACATCTCGGACCAGGTGGTGCTGCAGAACGCCCCGGAATGGACCGGCTATCTGGGTCTGACCTGGAACAGCGAACTGGCCGGCGGCGACCTGACGATCATCCCGCAGGTCTCGTGGCGCGACGACTACAGCCAGTTTGAGTTCCCGAACCCGATCCTGGATCAGGAAGGCTTCGCCCTGGTCGACCTGTCGGCGACCTGGACCTACGATCGCTACGTGGTCGGCGTCTACGGCAAGAACCTGACGGACGAACAGTACCGCGTCGGCGGCTACAACTTCCCGGGCGCCCTCTTCGACAACTCGGTGATCGGCTACTACGGCCCGCCGCGCACCGTGACGGCCTCTGTGACCGTCAAGTTCTGACCCATTTGAGTTCCTGAACGACTGGGCGGCGGTTCCTCGCGGATCGCCGCCCATTTTTCTTTGCGGGACGACGCGTTAGGGTCGTCCGACACCTGCCCGGGGAGGGGCGCACATGACCGACGCCACGGTGAGGACCGAACGCCCCGGCTACCGCTTCTACGTGCTGGCGGTGCTGATCATCGTCTACATGCTGAACTTTCTGGACCGGCAGATCATCGGCATCCTGGCCGCCCCGCTGAAGGAAGAGTTCCAGCTGACGGACAGCCAGTTCGGCCTGCTGGGCGGCATCGCCTTCGCCAGCGTCTATTCCACCCTCGCCATCCCGTTGGCCTGGCTGGCCGACCGCTTCAGCCGGGTCTGGATCATGACCGGAGCGCTGACCGTCTGGTCCGGTTTCACCGCCCTGTGCGGCACGGCGACCAGCTTCGGCCAGCTGTTCCTCTACCGCATGGGCGTCGGCGTCGGCGAGGCGGGCGGCGTGGCCCCGGCCTATTCCCTCGTCGCCGACTACTTCCCCCCGCACCAGCGGGCGCGTGCCCTGGCCGGCTTCGCCTTCGGCATCCCGTTGGGCACGGCGGCCGGCACCCTCGTGGGCGGCCTGCTCGCGGCGGAGTACGGCTGGCGCACCGCCTTCATCGTGGTCGGCGTGCTCGGCGTCGTGCTCGCCCCGCTGATGCGTCTGACGGTTCGGGATCCGAAGCGCGGCGGCACGGACGTCGCGAAGGCGGTCGCGACCGCCGACGCAGGAGCGCCCGCGGACGCCGCCCCGGTTCCGTCCGCCGCCCCCGCCGCCGGCTCCGGCGCCCTCGGCCGCAAGGTCGCGCTCGGCATGCTGGGTCTGGGCGTCGGCCTCCTGCTGCTCGCGGCCCTGAACCGCTTCGGCGGAGTGGCGATCGGTAGCGCGGCGGTGCTCGGCTTCGCCGGCCTGCTGGCTCTCGTGATCGGCGTCTCGGTCTTGATCGCCCAGGTCACCGCCTCGGTCGTGGTCCGAAAGAAGAGCTTCTGGCTGCTTGCGCTGGGCGCCGCCTCGTCCTCGGTCTGCGGGTACGGCGTCGCCGGCTGGTTGCCGCTGTTCTTCATGCGGAGTTTCGATCTCAGCCTGCGTCAGGTCAGCTGGTACTACTCCGGCATCGCCCTGATCGGCGGCATCGCCGGCATATGGCTGGGCGGCATGATCGCCGACAAGCTGGGCAAGCGCGGCAAGGGCGCCTATCCGCTGGTGCCGGCCGTCGCCTTCCTGATCTCGGCGCCCTGCTTCATCCTGGCCATGAACTCCGACTGGCTGATCGCCCAGCTGATCCCCGGCGGCGGCACCCAGGTGCAGGCCCTGACCGTGGCCTTCCTGATCTTCCTGATCCCGACGGGGCTGAACCTGGCCTGGCTGGGACCGATCACGGCCTCGGTCCAGCATCTGGTCGCCGCGCCGATGCGCTCCACGGCCTCGGCCCTGTTCCTGCTGATCAACAACCTGCTCGGCATCGCCGTCGGGTTCTACTATTTCGGCGCCGTGTCGGACCTGCTGCAGCCGCGGTTCGGGGACGAAAGCCTGCGCTGGGCCATCTACACCGGCATGGGCTTCTACCTGTTGGCCGCCATGCTGCTGATCGGCGCCTCGCGCACGCTGAAGCGCGACTGGGTGGACTGAGCGATCCCGGGTCGGGAGCGGTTGCGCCGCTCTCGACCCGCCGCCTATAAGCGCCCCGACTTCCTCCTCCCCGATCGGCGGCGCGCTCCATGAACATTCACGAATACCAGGCCAAGCAGGTCCTCAAGGGCTTCGGCGTGCCCGTCGCCGAGGGCGTCGCCATCACCTCCGCCGACGAGGCCGAGGCCGCGGCCAGGCAGCTGCCCGGGCCGCTTTGGGTGGTGAAGAGCCAGATCCATGCCGGCGGTCGCGGCAAGGGCCGCTTCAAGGAGCTGGGCCCCGACGCCAAGGGCGGCGTCCGCCTGGCCTTCTCGATCGAGGACGTGGTCAAGCATGCCAGGGAGATGCTGGGCGCCACCCTGGTCACCGCCCAGACCGGCGAGGCCGGCAAGCAGGTGAACCGCCTCTACATCGAGGACGGCGCCGACATCGCCCGCGAGCTTTACCTGTCGATCCTCGTCGACCGCACCCACGGAAAGGTCGCCTTCGTCGTCTCGACCGAGGGCGGCATGGACATCGAGCAGGTGGCCCACGACACGCCGGAGCGCATCCGGACCGTGGTCATCGACCCGGTCGCCGGCGTGACCGACGCCGACGTGGCGACCCTGTCCGACGCCCTGAAGCTGGAGGGCGCCGCGCGCGAGGACGCGAAGACCCTGTTCCCGGCGCTGCACAAGGCCTTCGTCGAGAAGGACATGTCGATGCTGGAGGTCAATCCGCTGATCGTCATGGAGAACGGCCGCATGCGCGTGCTGGACGCCAAGGTCAGCTTCGACGGCAACGCCCTGTTCCGCCACAAGGACATCCAGGCCCTGCGAGACGTCACCGAAGAGGATCCGAAGGAGATCGAGGCCTCGAAGCACGACCTCGCCTACATCGCGCTGGACGGCACCATCGGCTGCATGGTCAACGGCGCCGGCCTCGCCATGGCCACGCTGGACATCATCAAACTGTACGGGGCCGAGCCGGCCAACTTCCTCGACGTCGGCGGCGGGGCCTCGAAGGAGAAGGTGACCGCGGCCTTCCGCATCATCACCTCCGATCCGAACGTCGAAGGCATTCTGGTCAACATCTTCGGCGGCATCATGCGCTGCGACATCATCGCCGAGGGCGTGGTGGCGGCGGTCAGGGAAGTCGGGCTGAAGGTGCCGCTGGTCGTCCGTCTGGAGGGCACCAACGTCGAGCTCGGCAAGCAAATCCTGCGCGACTCCGGCCTGAACGTCATCCCGGCCGACGACCTGGCCGACGCGGCCGAGAAGATCGTCAAGGCGGTGAAGGCGGCCTGACGCCGCCTTTTCGCCGTCAGGGGCGGATTTGATCGCACGACGAACGGAGCCGCTTTCGATGAAGACCGCCCTCGCCCTGACCGCCCTGCTGCTGGCCACGCCGGCGGCGGCCGATCCCTACGACGACTTCCTGGAACTGTGCGTCGCGCCCGCGGGCGACGTGGCGGCGGCCCAGGCGAAGGCGCGCGCGGCGGGCTTCGCCGACGCGCCGGAACAGGTGGCGCGGACCTTCCGGCTGCCCGACTTCCCCGACGCCGTCCCCCTGACGCGGGGCGAGGCCGACGCCATGGAGATCTTCATCGCCGGCACGGCCCCGCGCGAGGACTTCGGCGCCATGACCGGCACGACCTGCATCGTCGTGGCCCCCGCCCTCGACGCCGGATCGGCCGAGACGCGGCTGGAGGCGAAGCTGGGCTTCCCCGCCTTCACCGACGGCGCCGCCGGCGCGCCCATGTGGTATCTGACCGGCGGGCCAGACGTGTGGCGGTCCGAGCCGCAGCTGGTCGGGTCGTCCGACGCCCGCATCGCGGAGGTGGCGCGCCAACGCCCCGTCTCCATCTTCGCCGTCCTGCCGCTCGGCACGGGAGCGGGCCTGATGTACGGAACCCTGAAATGAAGCCCCTTCTCGCCGCCGCCGTCCTCACCGCCGCGATCGCCGGACCCGCCGTCGCCCAGGAGACCGCCGTCGTCGACGCCTACGTCGCCGACTTCACCCGCCTGTGCCTCGACACGGGCGGCGAGCGCGAGGCGGTCCGGGCCGCCGCGGCCGACGCCGGCTGGACGCCCGGCGCGCCCCCGGAGGCGTCCCCCAACGCCGTCGACATGGCCGTCTGGGACGCGCCGGACGGCGGCGCGCAGCTGATGACTTCGGCCTCTCCGCCGGACCAGATGCCCGACGGCCTCGTCGTGCGCACCTGCATCGTCCAGCCGGCCGCGACGTCGGCCCCCGGTCGTCAGGCGCTGGGACAGGCCGCGGGCCGGGTCATCGGCCTCCCGGGTCAGCCGACCCGCCAGGGTCTGGTCTGGATCGTCTCCGGCACGCGGCGGGACGGATTCGTGAACGAGACCGCCGCCTTCGTCGGCACAGGATCGGCGGATGCGGGCCTCGCCCTGGGCGCCGAGCGTCCGATCATGCTCGTCAACGTCATCGGCGGCCCCGACGCGGCGGCCCTCAGCCTGCTGCGGGTGTCGACGGAATAGGCGCAAACGGCTCCGCTTTGCGGCCGGCCTGTGGACGGTTAGGATGGCGGCGAGACCGGGGGGACCGGTTCGCAACCATCATCGAGGCTGTTCAATGTTCGCTTTCCGCTCGCCCCTGAAGACGGGCGTCCTGGCCGCCTGCGCCGTCGCCGGCCTGGCCTTCGCCGCGCCGGCCGTCGCACAGGATCCCGTATTCGAGAAATTCCGCACCGTCTGCATCGCCGGCGACGGCTCCGCCGCCGCCGCCGCCGCCGCGGTAGAAGCCGACGGCGGCTGGATGGTGCTGGACCCGGCCATGTTCGGAAACGACGCTCCTTTCCAGAACATGCAGGCCTGGATGAAGATGGAAGGCGCGGGCTTCCGCCTGGTCATGACCGGCGACATGGCCGAGGAAATTGACGGCATGGGACAGATGGACATGTCCGTCTGCGCCGTGGGCGCCCAGCCCGCCGAGCTCGGCACGCTTGAAGCCGAGGTCAAGGCCTGGACCGGCGCGACCGCCCCGCTGCCGGACATGGACACCCCCGAGTTCCGCGGATACGGCGTGATGATGCAGAACCGCCGTCCGACCCCCGTCGACCCCGCCATGTCGGTCGACGCCCTCGGCGTCGCGGCCATGAGCGGCGACATGCGGATGCTGATGGTCGGCGAGGAAGGCGACGTGACGATGGTCATGTACATGCAGCCGAAGCTGCGTTGATCCCTTGGCGCGTCCGCGCGCCTGAGGGATGACGACCCGGGGCGGGCGCGGCGAAGCGTCCGCCCTTCTTCGTTCCGGCGCGGGGGTGGCGTCCCGCCGCGGGATCGCCTAATCACCCGCCCGGCGACGCCGGTCGCCGACCTCCCTCCGCCGCGATCCGAAGGCCCGGAATGTCCATCCTCGTCGACAAGAACACCAAGGTCATCACCCAGGGCATCACCGGCGCCCAGGGCACCTTCCACACCGAGCAGGCGATCGCCTACGGCACCCAGGTCGTCGGCGGCGTGACCCCCGGAAAGGGGGGCATGACGGTTCTGGAGGACGTGCCGGTGTTCGACACCGTCAAGGAAGCGGTCGAAAAGACCGGCGCCACCGCCTCGGCCATCTACGTGCCGCCGCCCTTCGCCGCCGCGGCCATCCTCGAGGCCATCGAGGCCGAGGTGCCGCTGATCGTCTGCATCACCGAGGGCATCCCGGTGCTGGACATGGTCAAGGTCAAGGCCCGCCTCGACGCGTCGAATTCGCGCCTGATCGGGCCGAACTGCCCGGGCGTTCTGACGCCGGGCGAGTGCAAGATCGGCATCATGCCGGGCAACATCTTCAGGAAGGGCTCGGTCGGCGTCGTCTCGCGCTCCGGCACCCTGACCTATGAGGCCGTGTTCCAGACCTCCAATGCCGGTCTGGGCCAGACCACGGCGGTCGGCATCGGCGGCGACCCGGTCAAGGGCACCGAGTTCATCGACGTGCTGGAGATGTTCCTGGCGGACGACGCCACGGAATCCATCATCATGATCGGCGAGATCGGCGGCAGCGCCGAGGAAGACGCCGCCCAGTTCCTCATCGACGAGGCCAGGAAGGGCCGCAAGAAGCCGATGGCCGGCTTCATCGCGGGCCGCACCGCCCCTCCCGGCCGCACCATGGGCCACGCCGGCGCCATCGTCTCGGGCGGCAAGGGCGGCGCCGACGACAAGATCGCGGCCATGGAGGCGGCGGGCATCCGCGTGTCGCCGTCGCCCGCCGCGCTGGGCGAGACCCTGCTGGCGGCGCTGAAGGGCTGACGTCCCCGAGAGCGCGAAATTCCGCGCTTTTCGCCAAGCTTCGGTCATGACCTGTGCGCGAATGACGCTTATATGAGCGCCGGCCCGGCAGCAGACGTGCGCGCGCGGGCTCATGGGACGATGAAGAGACGATGGCTGACGACGCCGGACGGCTGAACCAGGTCTTTGCCGAGACCAGCTTCCTGTACGGCTCCAACGCCGCCTTCATCGAGGATCTGCACGCCCGCTGGGCCGACGATCCGTCGTCGGTGTCCGAGGAATGGCGCGCCTTCTTCGACCAGCTGCGCGACCACGCCGACGCGGTGAAGGCGTCGGCCGGCGCCGGCGCATGGGGCCGACCGGTCACGCGCGAGCCCACTGAGGAGACGGCCCCCTTCGACGGCCGTTGGCCGGCCGCCAAGCCCGACCCTAAGGCGGCGAAGTCGGCGCCCGCCGGGGCCGCCGCGCCGTCCGCCGACGCCGTCCGCGCCGCGGCCCGGGATTCGATCCGCGCCCTGATGCTGATCCGCAGCTATCGCGTGCGCGGCCATCTGCAGGCCAACCTCGACCCGCTGGGCATCGAGCCGCCCGTCCAGAACCCCGAGCTGACGCCCGAATTCCACGGCTTCGGCCCCGGCGACCTGGACCGTCCCATCTATCTCGACGGCGTACTGGGCCTGCAGACGGGCACCATCCGCGAGGTGCTGGCGATTCTGAAGGCCACCTATTGCGGCAACGTCGGCGTGCAGTTCATGCACATCGCCGAGCCGGAGGAGAAATCCTGGCTGCAGCAGCGCTTCGAGGGCGCGGACTCGCAGGCCCGCACCGGCTTCTCGAAGGAAGGCAAGCTGGCCATCCTGAACAAGCTGATCGAGGCCGAGGGCTTCGAGCGCTTCCTGCACAAGCGCTTCCCCGGAACCAAGCGCTTCGGCCTGGACGGCGGCGAGGCCATGGTCCCCGCACTGGAGCAGATCATCAAGCGCGGCGGCGCCCTGGGCGTCGACGAGATCGTGCTGGGCATGGCCCACCGGGGGCGTCTGAACGTGCTGGCGGCGGTGATGGGCAAGCCCTATCGCGCCATCTTCCACGAGTTCCAGGGCGGCTCGTCCGTGCCGTCGGACATCGAGGGCTCGGGCGACGTCAAATACCACATGGGCGCCAGCTCGGACCGCGAGTTCGACGGCAACAGGGTCCACCTGTCGCTGACCGCCAACCCGTCGCACCTCGAGATCGTGAATCCCGTCGTGCTGGGCAAGGCGCGCGCCAAGCAGGCGTTCGACATCCGCGAGGCCCACGCCGGCGTCACCGAGCCGCAGGGCGTGCTGGACCGCACCAAGGTCATGCCCCTGCTGATCCACGGCGACGCGGCCTTCGCCGGCCAGGGCGTGGTGGCCGAATGCTTCGCCCTGATGGGGCTGAAGGGCTACCGCACCGGCGGCACCGTCCACTTCGTGGTCAACAACCAGATCGGCTTCACGACCAGCCCGCGGAACAGCCGCAGCTCGCCCTATCCGTCGGACGTGGCCCTGATGGTCCAGGCGCCGATCTTCCACGTCAACGGTGACGACCCGGAAGCCGTCGTCTTCGCCGCCAAGGTGGCGGCCGAGTTCCGGCAGAGGTTCCACAAGGACGTGGTCGTGGACATGTTCTGCTACCGCCGCTTCGGCCACAACGAAGGCGACGACCCGACCTTCACCCAGCCGTTGATGTATTCGAAGATCAAGGCCCAGCCGTCGACGCGCGAACTGTATGCGCGCCGTCTGGTCGAGGAGGGCGTGACCACCGCCGCCGAGGTCGAGGCCGAGATCGCCCGCTTCGAGCAGTTCCTCGACGCCGAGTTCGACGCCGGCAAGTCCTTCGCCGCCAGCAAGGCCGACTGGCTGGACGGTCAGTGGAAGGGCGTCGGCCTGCCCGAGGACGACGAGCGCCGCGGCAAGACGGCCGTGCCGCTGGAGAAGCTGAAGGCGCTCGGCGACCGGCTGACATCGATCCCTGCCTCGGTCGACGTGCACAAGACCCTGAAGCGCGTCATCGACGGCCGCCGCGCCGCGATCGAAAGCGGCGAAGGGCTGGACTGGGCCACGGCCGAGAGCCTGGCCTTCGCCAGCCTGCTGGACGAGGGCTTCCCCGTCCGCCTGTCGGGCCAGGATTCGGTGCGCGGCACCTTCTCCCAGCGCCACTCCGGCATCGTCGATCAGACCACGGAGGAACGCTATTCGCCGCTGAACAACCTGCGCGAGGGCCAGGCCCCGTTCGAGGTGATCGATTCCGCCCTGTCGGAAGAGGCGGTGCTGGGCTTCGAATACGGCTACTCGCTGGCCGATCCGAACACCCTCGTGCTGTGGGAGGCGCAGTTCGGCGACTTCGTGAACGGCGCCCAGGTCGTCATCGACCAGTTCATCTCGTCGGGAGAACGCAAGTGGCTGCGCATGTGCGGCCTGACGATGCTGCTGCCGCACGGCTATGAAGGTCAGGGCCCGGAGCATTCCTCGGCCCGGCTGGAGCGGTTCCTGCAGGCCTGCGCCGAGGACAACATGCAGGTCGCCAACTGCACGACTCCGGCCAACTACTTCCACATCCTGCGTCGCCAGATGCAGCGGCCGTTCCGCAAGCCGCTGATCCTGATGACGCCCAAGTCGTTGCTGCGGCACAAGAAGGCGACCTCGACCCTGGCCGAGCTGGCCGAGGGCTCGAGCTTCCACCGCGTCCTGCACGACGACGCCCAGACCCGTCCGGACGTCGCGGGCGTGACGATCAGGCCGGACGCCGAGATCCGACGCGTCGTCCTGTGCTCGGGCAAGGTCTACTACGACCTTCTGGAACGCCGCGAGCGCGACCAGATCGACGACGTCTATCTGATGCGCCTGGAACAGTTCTATCCGTGGCCGATGAAGTCGCTGATGACCGAACTGGCCCGCTTCCCCAACGCCGAGCTGATCTGGTGCCAGGAGGAGCCACGCAACATGGGCGGCTGGACCTTCGTCGATCCGTGGCTGGAGCTGACGCTCGAGAAGCTGGACGTGAAGTCCAAACGCGCCCGCTATGTCGGCCGCCCGGCCTCGGCCTCCACCGCCGCGGGCCTGATGAGCCGCCACCTGAAGGAACTGGACGCCTTCCTGACCGACGCCTTCGCCCCTTAAGCTGAACAGACACCTCCCCGAAAGACCCGATCATGGCCGACATCCTGACCCCCGCCCTCGGTGAAAGCGTCACCGAGGCCACCATCGCCAAGTGGACGAAGTCCGCGGGCGAGGCGGTGACCAAGGACGAAATCCTGGTCGAGCTGGAGACCGACAAGGTCTCTCTGGAGGTCGTGGCCCCCGCCGACGGCGTCCTGTCCGAGATCAGGGCCGAGGCGGGCGCGACCGTCGTGCCGGGCACGGTGCTGGGCGTCGTGACCGAGGGGGCCGCCGCCGCGAAGCCCGTCGAGGCGCCGAAGACCGGGGCGAAGGCCGAACCCGCGCCCGCCGCCGCCCCGGCCAACGTCGGCTCGGCCCAGATCCGGTCGGACGATGATCCCCATCTGTCTCCGGCGGTCCAGCGCGTCGTTTCGGAGACCGGCGTCGATCCGAAGTCCATCACGCCGACCGGGCCCAAGGGCAACGTGACCAAGGCCGACGCCGTGGCCGCCGCCTCCGCGCCCAAGGCCGCCGCGCCCGCCCCTGCTCCGGCCGCCGCGGCCGCGCCGCGCGACCTCGGCCCGCGCGAGGAGCGGGTCAAGATGACCCGCCTGCGCCAGACCATCGCGCGCCGCCTTAAGGAATCCCAGAACACGGCCGCCCAGCTGACCACCTTCAACGAGGTGGACATGACGGCGGTCATGGACATCCGCACGAAGTACAAGGACGCGTTCGAGAAGCGCCACGGCATCAAGCTGGGCTTCATGTCCTTCTTCGTGAAGGCCGTGGTCGAGGCGCTGAAGGAGATTCCGGCCGTCAACGCCGAGATCGACGGCACCGACGTCATCTACAAGAACCACTACGCCATCGGCGTGGCGGTCGGCACCGACAAGGGGCTGGTCGTGCCGGTGCTGCGCGACGCCGACCAGCTGTCGCTGGCGGGCATCGAAAAGGGCATCGCCGACCTGGGCAAGGCCGCCCGCGACGGCGACCTGACGCTGGACCAGCTGCAGGGCGGCACCTTCACCATCACCAACGGCGGCATCTACGGCTCGCTGATGTCGACGCCGATCCTGAACATGCCGCAGTCCGGCATCCTGGGCATGCACAACATCGTCCAGCGGCCTGTGGCTGTGAACGGTCAGGTGGTCATCCGCCCGATGATGTACCTCGCCCTCAGCTACGACCACCGCCTCGTCGACGGCAAGGAAGCCGTGACCTTCCTCGTGCGGATCAAGGAGCACCTCGAAGACCCGCAGCGGTTCCTGCTGGATCTGTGATCTGAGACCGGGCGATGGCGCTGATCGAGATCGCCCGCTTTCAGGACCTCGTCGAGGGCGACCTCGCGCTGGCGTTCCTGCGCGCCCATGGCATCGAGGCCGAATTGGAAGGTCGGGGTCACGCCTCGATCGATCCCATCCTGCAGCGGGCGCTGGGCGTGCGCGTGATGGCCCCGGAAGCTCAGCGCGCCGAAGCGCTGGCGCTGCTGGCGCGCGCCCGGTCCGGGGAGTTCGCCATGGACGAAGGCGACGATCTCTCGCCGCGCGACGTTCCCTCCCATGCCGCCGGCGGCGTGCTGGCCCTCGCGACGTGGGCCGTCGGCGGCTTCTCCGGAACCAGCCTGCCGCGCCGGATGAAGCCGGTGCACTGGATCGGCTTCGTGCTGGTCGCGGCGCTGGCGCTTACGTGGCTCCTGCAGTTGCCGTGGCGGAGCTGACCTCCCCCAGCACCTCTTCCGTGTCCGCGCCCAGCGCGGGCGGCGGGCGGTCGTAGCGGACGGGGGTCTTCGACAGGCGGATGGGGCTGGCCACGGTGCGCACCGGCGCCGACAGGTCCGCGCGCGTCTGCTCGACCTCCAGCCCGCGGTGCAGGGCCTGCGGTTCGGCGAAGACCTGATCCACCGTGTTCACCGGCCCGCACGGCACGCCGGCGGCCTCCAGCAGGGCCATCAGGGCCTTCATGTCGTGACCGGCGGTCAGGGCCGACAGCTCGGCGGTCAGGGTCGCCCGGTTCTCGATGCGCACCGCATTGGTCGTGAAACGCGGATCCGATCCCATGCCCGGCGCGCCCAGCGCCGTGCACAGCGCCCGAAATTGCCCGTCGTTGCCGACCGCGATCACGACCATTCCGTCCGTGCACGGAAAGGGCTGATAGGGGGCCAGGTTCGGATGGGCGTTGCCCATGCGCGTCGGGGCCTTGCCCGAGACGAAGAAATTGGTCGCCTGGTTGGCCAGCATGGCCGCCTGCACGTCGAACAGGGCCACGTCGACGTGCTGCCCCTCGCCCGTCGCCCGCGCGTGCATCAGGGCCGCGAGGATGGCGTTGGACGCGTACAGGCCGGTGAACAGATCGACCACGGCGACGCCGACCTTCAGCGGCTCGGCCCCCGGCGCCCCGTCGGGCTGGCCGGTGATCGACATCAGCCCGCCCATGGCCTGGATCATGTAGTCGTAGCCCGCCCGGTGCGCATCCGGCCCGTCCTGGCCGAAGCCGGTGATGGAGCAATAGACCAGCCGCGGATTGACGTTTTCCAGCGACGGCCAGTCCAGCCCGTACTTCGCCAACCCGCCGGTCTTGAAATTCTCCACCACCACGTCGCAGGTCGCGGCCAGTTTCCGCACGGCCTCGGCGCCCTCGGGGCTGGCGATGTCCAGCTCGACCGATTTCTTCCCGCGATTGGCGCACAGGAAATAGGCGGCGTCCCCGCGCGTCCCGTCCGTCCTCGTCGTGAACGGCGGCCCCCACAGGCGCGTGTCGTCGCCCGCGCCCGGCCGCTCGATCTTGATCACCTCGGCGCCCAGGTCCGCCAGCGTCTGCGTCGCCCACGGCCCGGCCAGCACGCGGGACAGGTCGAGCACGCGGACGCCGTGAAGAGGGCCATGGGTCATGGCCCTGCTTAGCTCCCGGCTTCGGCCCTTACAAACCCGGGTCCCAGACTCCCGCGTCGCGCATGCGGCACTCGCGCGCCTCGTCGGCCCGGTGAGTCATCGTCCGCGCCGTGGCCTTGATCTCATCCGACACGGTCGTCCTGAACACGCCCGGCACCAGGGCGTGGCAAAAGGCACAACCGGCCAGCCGAAGCAGTTTGAGGCCGAATCGCGACGACGCGGCCATGTGCTCGAAATAGGTCTCCTCGACCTCGCGCGGATGGTCGACGAACAGGCGTTTCAGCGTGCGGCTCATGACCCTGAGTGTCTTGCGGGGGCGCGCCCCCTGTCCCGAGCGCCCATTCTGGCCTAAACCGCGCGCCAGATTAAGGGGCTCTGATCGTCACGCTCGCGCACGGTCGCCGGAAGCCCCGGGCAGCAGGGAAAGACGACCATGGCCGACGGCGCCGCGAACTCGGGCAAATCCTTCCGCTGGGACGACCCGCTGGACCTCGACGGCCGGCTGACCGACGACGAGCGCATGATCCAGGAGGCGGCGCGCTCCTACGCTCGCGAAAGGCTGTTGCCCCGCATCGTCGCCGCCTTCCGCGACGAAACCTTCGACCGCGCCATCATGACCGAGCTGGGCGAGATGGGCTTCCTCGGCGCCACCCTGCCCGAGCAGTACGGCGGGGCGGGCGCCAGCCACGTCGCCTACGGCCTGATCGCGCGCGAGATCGAGGCGGTCGACAGCGGCTATCGCTCGGCCATGTCGGTTCAGAGCTCCCTGGCCATGTACCCGATCTACGCCTTCGGCTCCGAGGAGCAGCGCATGCGCTGGCTGCCGCGCATGGCGGCCGGCGAGCTGGTCGGCTGCTTCGGCCTGACCGAGGCCGACGGCGGCTCCGACCCCGCCTCGATGAAGACGAAGGCGGAGAAGGTCGCGGGCGGCTATCGCCTGAACGGCGCCAAATACTGGATCACCAACTCCCCCATCGCCGACCTGGCCGTGGTCTGGGCCAGGCTGGACGGCGAGATCCGCGGCTTCGTCGTCGAACGCGGCATGGACGGCTTCACCACCGACAAGATCGGCGACAAGCTGTCGCTCCGCGCCTCGGTGACGGGCGACATCGGCCTGAACGACGTGCTGGTGCCCGAGGACAACCTTCTGCCGGGGATCAAAGGCCTGCGGGGACCCTTCTCCTGCCTGAACAAGGCGCGCTACGGCATCTCCTGGGGGGCCATGGGCGCGGCCGAGTTCTGCTTCCACGCCACGCGCGACTACGTGGCCCAGCGCACCCTGTTCGGCCGTCCGCTCAGCGCGCGCCAGCTGGTGCAGAAGAAGCTGGCCGACATGCAGACCGAGATCTTCCTGGGCTTCGAAGGCGCCCTCGCTCTGGGCCGTCGCCTCGACAATGGCGACTGGTGCCCCGAGGCCATCTCGATGATGAAGCGCAACAACTGCGGCAAGGCGCTGGCGATCGCGCGCGAGGCCCGCGACATGCACGGCGGCGCCGGAATCACCGGCGAGATGCACGTCATGCGCCACGCCATGAACCTGGAAACCGTCAACACCTACGAGGGCGCCCACGACGTCCACGCCCTGATCCTCGGCCGCGCCATCACGGGCGAAAGCGCGTTCTGACGTCAGAAACCGTCTGCTTGCCCGCCTGACCGTCCCGCGCCATCGTCACGGCGGAGTTCAGGGGAGTGCCGTGATGACCGACGCCGCGATCGAGGACGACGCCTTCGCCCTGCTGGGGCCGGTGTTCGCGGGGCGCTCGGCCCTGCTGCTGGAGGACGATCCCGCGCTGGCCGAGCACGTGGAGGCGCGGCTGCGGCGCGCGGGTTTCGCGCGGGTCGACCGGTTCGACGCCGGCGAGGACGCTCTGGGCGCGGCGGCCGGGCACGCCTACGACGTCCTGATCCTCGACCGGCTGACCACCGGGCTGGACGGGCTGGAGACGCTGAAGCGCCTGCGCGCCTCTTCCGGCCCCTCGGCCCAGGCCCCGGCCCTGATGCTGACGGCGCTGGGCGGCGAGCGGCAGAAGGTCGACGGCCTGCTGTCCGGCGCCGACGACTATCTGGCCAAGCCCGTCGGCGACGAGGAACTGCTGGCCCGCATCGCCGCCCAGCTCCGTCGCTCCGCCCGCGCCGCCGTGCCGGCCGCGCCGTCCGAACTGGTCAACGGCCCCTTCCGGCTCTCCCCCGGCGCGCGCACGCTCAAATGCCACGACCGCGTCGTCGACCTTTCGCCGCTGGAGTTCGCCATCGTCTCGGAACTGATGGGCGCACGCGGCCAGCCGGTGACCAAGACCATGCTGTGGGACCGCTGCTGGGTGGAGTGGAACTTCCTGCCCGACAACTTCGTCAACATCATCGACGCCCGCATCTCGGCCCTGCGCAAGCGGCTGAAGGAGCAGTGCCCGGAGCTGCCCGAGGAAATGCACCCCCTGATCGTCTCGGCCCGCAGCCAGAGCCTCGTCTTCCGCGACCTCGGACCGGACTCCTGAGGTGATCGGCGCGCGCTTCCGGGCCTGGCTGGGGCGGCGCACCCTGGCGCAGCTGTCGGTGGCCGTCGGGGTGCTGGCGGCGCTGGCCCTGACCGGCTCGCTGGTCGTCACGGGGCTGGCCGTCCGGGCCGAGCAGCGCAAGCAGGCGGCGCTGGCCGCCCTGGCCGACTACGCCGCCATGGCGTCCAAGCTGGGCGGCGACGCGGGTCTGGCCGAGGGCTCGGTGACCGAGGCCGACGCCGCCTATTTCTCGACCTGGCTCGCCGCCTTCCAGGACGGGCCGGCCGCCGCGCAGAACGAGGTGACGCTCGAGGAGACCTGCCGCACCGGCCGGGGCGGCGCTGGCGTCCGCCTGATCCGCGCGCCCGTCGGCAAGCCGGCCGGTCTGGCCGCGCTTGAGGCGGCGCCGGCGACGCGCCTGCCGGGCTTGGGCGACGACGTCTGGGCCGTGCATCTGGCGCCGGGGGAACTGTGCCCCCGGCGCGCCGTGGACGTGGTGGTCGTGGCCAAGTCGGTCGGGGCGCTGGACATCCGCGTCGGCCGGGTGGTCGCCCCGATGGGCGACGCGTGGATCTGGGCCGTGATCACCGTGGCCGGCGCCGCGGGCCTGATCCTGATCACCGCCCTCGCCGGCGCCGTGATCGCCCGGGGCCGTCTGACCGTCGGTCTGGACGCCGTGAGCGGCGCCCTGGAGGGGGCTGCGGTCGGCGATCTGTCCCGGCGCGCGCCGGAAGAAGGCGTCGCGCCCGAGCTGGACGAGCTGACGCGCCACGTGAACCGGACGCTTGATCGTCTCGACGAGCTGATGTCGTGGCTGCGCGACTCCTCGGACCAGCTGGCCCACGACTTCCGGACGCCTCTGGCCCGGGCGACCGCACGGCTCGAGGCGCTGGAGGAGGAGGCGGACGCGGGGGAGCGACGTCGTCTGCTGGGCGAGGCGCGCGCCGACCTGGGCCGGCTCAGCCAAGCCATGGCGGAGACCCTGATGCTGCGCGACGGCCAGGCCTGGGCCTTCGAGCGGATCGACCTCGCCCAGCTGGTCCGCGCCACGGCCGAGCTCTACGAGCCGCTGGCGGAGACCCGCGGCGTGACCGTCCGGGTCGAGGTGGAGCCCTGCGCCATCCTCGGCGTGCGCTCGCTGGTCCAGCGGGCGCTGGTCAACCTGGCGGACAATGCGGTGAAATTCTCGCCCGACGGCGGGATGGTGACGCTGACGGCGAGAGCGGGGGCAGCCGGCGCCGTGCTGACCGTGGCCGATCAGGGGCCCGGCTTCGGCGGGGAGAGCCCGGCGGCGGGCGAAAGCCACGGCATGGGCCTGCCCTTCGTCCGCGCGGTGATGCGGCGACACGGCGGCACGCTGGAAGTCGGTCCGGCCGATCCGGGCACGGTCGTCACGGCCACGTTCTCGCGCTAGCGTGTCGCCAAATCGAGGATCCCGCATGCGTCGCACCGTCCGTCTCTCGCTCGGCCTGGCCCTGGCCCTGGGCGCCGCCCTGCCCGCTTCGGCGGTCCTCGCCCAGACGACCGCCGCGCCCTACGACGCCGAGCGCGGCGTCTTCACCTTCGCCGCCGGCCTTGAGAAGTCCCTGCCGGCCGTGGTCCAGGTCACCACCCTGGGCCAGTCCGAAGGCCCGTCGTCCGGCGCGCGCGAACCCCGGGTCATCGGCACCGGGTCCGGCGTCATCATCGACGCCGGTCAGGGCATCCTCGTCACCAATCAGCACGTGGTCGAGAGCGGTACGAAGTTCACCGTCGACATGCTGGACGGCCGCCTGCTGGACGCGACCCTGATCGGCGCCGACAAGGCCACCGACATCGCCGTGCTCAAGATCGACGCCCCCGGGCTGATGCAGGTCGAAATCGTCGACAGCGACACCCTGCGCACCGGCGACGTGGCCTTCGCCGTCGGCTATCCGCTGGGTCTGGACCAGACGGTGACCATGGGCGTCATCTCCGGACTGAACCGCTCGGGCCTGGGCGATGCGGTCGAGGACTACATCCAGACCGACGCGGCGGTGAACAGCGGAAATTCCGGCGGCCCGCTGCTGGACAGCCGGGGCCGGCTGATCGGCATCAACACCTCCATCCTGTCGGGCGGCGGCGGGGGCAATGACGGCATCGCCTTCGCCGTGCCGACGCGGATCATGATGGTCGTGGTGGGTCAGTTGCGCGAGTTCGGCGAGGTCCGCCGCGGCGAGATCGGCGCCGTCCTGGGATCGCTCACCGCGGAGCGGGCGCGTGAGCTGGGCCTCGGCATCGTCCGCGGCGCGGTCGTGCTGGACGTCGCCCCCGGCTCGCCGGCCGAGCAGGCGGGACTGCGCGCCGGCGACGTGGTGACCCGCATCCATTCAAGGCCGGTGGCCAACGCCGGCTCGGTCCTCGCCACCGTCGGCGTCGCCGCGCCGGACACGCGCCTGGCGATCGTCTGGCTGCGCGACGGGGTCGAGATGACCGGTCAGGTGCAGGTCCGCATGGCGGCGCCGAGCGCCGTCGTCCTGGGCGCCGACCGGGTGGTGGCGCGCGGAGCGACCCTAGCCCTCTCGTCGGGCGACGTTCCCGGCCTGCTGGTGGAGTCGGTCGAGAGCGGCTCGACCGCGGCGGCCGGCGGGCTTAGGGCCGGCGACGTAATCACTGCGGTGGACGGCGCCCCCGCGGCCGATCTGTCGGCGGCGTCCCTGTTCGAGGTCGGCGGCGCGCGCGCACTCACGGTCCGCCGAGGCGGCGACGAGCTTCAGGTCACGATCTGAGGAAAGGCCCCGAAACGAAGACGCCCGCCGCCGCCTGGAGGGGGGGGAGGGGTGGCGGGGCGGACGTCTCGCTTGAGGAAGCATCGGCCCGCCGGAGCCCTGGACGGAATGAACCGGGGGGCTGGGGGGGCTGTTCAGGATCCAGGTTCACTCCGAACCCCGGCGAGCCGATGAGGCGACATTCATCGGCCAAGGCGGCGCGTCAAAGTCCGAAACGGGGCCATTTCGTGACTTGCGGGAAGGGCTGGCGCCGGGGCGGAATCGACCCCACTCTCCCCTCATGAGCCTCGAGGCCCTGACCGAACCGCAGCGCGGCCCCGTCTTTTTCGACCGGCGCGAGCTGGAGCGCATCCTGCGGGTCTACGGACGCGGCATCGCGGCGGGCCAATGGCGCGACTATTCGGTCCTCAGCCACGACGACGCGGCGGAGTTCGCCATCTTCCACCGCTCGGGCGACGCGCCGCTGTACCGCATCGAGAAGCGGCCGGCCTTGCAGCGACGGCAGGGACAGTGGGCGGTCTACGGCTCAGGCGGTCAGGTGCTGAAGCGGGGGCGCGACCTTGAGGTCGTGCTCAAGGTCTTCGAGGCCCGCCGCTTCACCGTCGTCGACTAGCGCGGCGCCAGGCGGATCGCGCCGTCCAGCCGGATGCACTCGCCGTTGATGTAGACGTTCTCGGCCAGATGGATCGCCAGCGCCGCATAGTCGGCCGGGGTGCCGAGACGCTTCGGGAAGGGGATCATCGCGGCCAGGGCGTCCTGAACCTTCTGGTCCATGCCGGCCATCATCGGGGTCCACATGATGCCGGGCAGGATGGTGTTGACCCGCACGCCCTCGTTCATCAGGTCCCTCGCGATCGGCAGAGTCATGGCGTAGACCCCGCCCTTGGAGGCCGAATAGGCGGCCTGTCCGATCTGGCCGTCCTGCGCCGCCACCGAGGCGGTGTTGACGATCGCGCCGCGCTCTCCGTCTTCGAGCGGGTCCAGCGTCACCATTCCCGCCGCAGACTGCGACAGCACGCGGAAGGTGCCGAACAGGTTGATGGACACCGTGCGCTCGAACTGGGCCATGTCGTGGGCCCGCGGCTCCTGCGTCTCGCGATTGCGGGAGACGGTCTTTTGCCCCGTGGCGATTCCGGCGCAGTTGACGGTCAGGCGCTCCTGGCCGTGCGCGGCGCGGGCCTTGGCGAAGCCGGCGGCGACGCTCTCGTCGCTGGTGACGTTCACCTCGCAGAACACCCCGCCGATCTCGGCCGCGATCGCCTCGCCGCGCTCAGCGTTAAGGTCGAAGATGGCGACCTTAACGCCCTTCGCCGCCAGCGCCCGGGCCGTGCCCTCGCCGAGCCCCGAGGCCCCGCCCGTCACCACCGCCGCGATCGACCCGTCGAGTTTCATGGAAGGAGTCCCTATGTTCGGCCTGAACCGTTGAGTTGCGCGAGGGTTTAGCGGCCATGCCCGCCGATGCCAAACCGATCCACCCGGAAGAGGTGCTGGACCCCAGGCGGGCGCTGGTCCCCTCGGTCCAGAAGGTCAACGAGCGCCGTGTGGCGCGCGGCTTCTGGCCCAAGATGCGCCGCGTCGCCAGCCGCGTGCCCTTCGCCGACCGCGCCCTGTCGGTCTGGTACGCCGCGCGCGATCCGGAGACGCCGACGGCGGCCAAGGGGATCATGCTGGCGGCCCTGGCCTATTTCGTCCTGCCGGTGGACGCCATTCCGGACATCTTCGCCGGCATCGGCTTCACCGACGACGCGGCGGTGTTCGCGGCGCTGCTGGCGACCCTGGGCGGCAACGTCCGAAAACGGCACCATGAACTGGCGCGGGAGGCGTTGAAGCGGCTGGGCGGGCGCTGACACGCCTTCGCCGCCTTTCGTGCTATAAGCCCCGCCTTCCTCGAACGCGGATCGACCTTCCTTGAGCCTGACCCTCGACCTGACGCGCGCCACGCCGGCGCCGAGCGCCCCCGTCAACCTGACCGGTCTGACGCGCGAGGGCCTGCGTCAGGCGCTGATCGACGCGGGCGTCTGCCCGCCCGAGAAGGCGAAGATGCGGGCCAGTCAGGTGTGGCGCTGGATCCACCACTACGGCGTCACCGACTTCGCGATGATGAGCGACGTCGCCAAGGAAACGCGGGCGAAACTGGCCGAGGCCTTCACCCTGGCCCGGCCCGAGATCGTCGAGCGGCAGGTGTCGAAGGACGGCACGCGCAAATGGCTGATCCGCACCGCGCCCGGCATCGAGATCGAGACCGTCTACATCCCCGACGTCGGCCGCGCGGGCGCCCTGTGCGTGTCCTCCCAGGTCGGTTGCACGCTCAACTGCACCTTCTGCCACACCGGCACGCAGAAGCTGGTCCGCAACCTGACCGCCGCCGAGATCGTGGCCCAGGTCCAGGTCGCGCGCGACGACCTGGAGGAATGGCCGTCGCCCAAGGAGGACCGCCGCCTGTCCAACATCGTCTTCATGGGCATGGGCGAGCCGCTGTACAATCTGGACCACGTCGCCGACGCCATCGACATCATCTCGGACAACGAGGGCATCGCCCTGTCGCGGCGCCGGATCACGGTCTCGACGTCGGGCGTGGTGCCGCAGCTGCCGGCGCTGGGCGACCGCACCGCGGCCATGCTGGCGATCAGTCTGCACGCCACCAACGACGCCCTGCGCGACGTGCTGGTGCCGTTGAACAGGAAGTACCCGCTGGACCAGCTGATGGCCGGCATCCGCGCCTATCCCGGCCTGTCCAACGCCCGGCGGGTCACGTTCGAATACGTCATGCTGAAGGGCGTCAACGACAGCCCGGAAGAGGCCCGCGCGCTGGTGAAGCTGATCCAGGGCATCCCGGCCAAGGTGAACCTGATCCCGTTCAACCCGTGGCCGGGAACCGACTACCAGTGCTCCGACTGGGCCACCATCGAACGGTTCGCCGCCATCCTGAACAAGGCCGGCTACGCCAGCCCCATCCGCACGCCGCGTGGGCGGGACATTCTGGCGGCGTGCGGTCAGCTGAAGAGCGAAAGCGAGAAGGTGCGGGCCAGCGCGCTCAGAAAGGCCGAGCGGGACGCCGCGTAAGCCGGCTGATCCGCCCGCTGTAATCATCCGTCACCGGGTGTGTCCCGGCGGCGCTTGCGGATTCAGGCGCGATTGAGGCATGTCCGGAACCGGCGCATTGGGGCGCCGCCGGCTCCCGTTCCGATGGAATCCTTCCTCTCCGATCTGCTCGCCAGCGCCGAGGTCCAGGCCTTCGCCAGCGGCTTCCCCACCATGCTGCTGCATCTGGCGGCGACGCTGGGTCTGCTGGTGCTGGGCGCGGTCATCTATGCCGCGCTGACGCCGTGGAGGGAGATCGAGCTGATCCGCGAGGGAAACGCCGCCGCCGCGGTGGCCTTCGCCGGGGTGCTCGTCGGTCTGGCGATCCCGCTGGCGGTTTCCCTGACGGCCTCGACCTCCCTGCGCGAGATCGGCCTGTGGGGGCTGGCGACGGTCGTCATCCAGCTGCTGGCCTTCCGCATCGTCGACATGATCCTGACCGGTCTGCCGCAACGCATCCGCGACGGCGAGGTCTCGGCCGCCGTGCTGCTGGTGGGGGCCAAGCTGGCGACCGCGCTGGTTCTGGCCGCCGCCCTGTCGGCCTGAGACGATGAAACTTCCGGACTGGCTGGTCTACGCCTCGGTCATCGGGGCCCTGGCCGTCGCCGCGGCCTCGGTCCGCGAGGACGTCTACACCCCGCCCGCTCCGCCGCCGCCCGGGGAGGCCGAGGGCGCCCTGCTGGGTCCCGTGACCCCGTTCGACGCGGCGGTGACCGTGAACGCGCCCGACATTCCGTTTCAGCCGGCGGCCGGGACCGCCTTCTCCATCGCCGGCGAGGGCCGCTGGGTGACCGCGCGGCACGTCGTCGAGGGCTGTCGCAGGCCGGCCATCGTGGTCGGGGGCGGACGGGCCGTCGCCGCGGACGTACGGCTGGCGCCGGGCGCCGACGTGGCGCTGCTGCTGACCGACGGCGGACCGCCGGCGCTGAACGTGCCGACGGACCTGCCCCTGCGACTGGGTCAGCGCGCCTTCCACCCCGGCTTTCCGCAGGGCCGTCCGGGCGAGGTGACGACGCGGCTGCTGGGGCGCGAGACCTTCAAGGTGCGCGGCCGCGGGGCCCGGGACGAGCCGGTTCTGGCCTGGGCCGAGATCGCCCGGACCGACGGTCTGCGGGGGACCTTGTCGGGCCTGTCGGGCGCGCCGGCGCTGGACCGCTTCGGCAACGTCGTGGGCGTGACCATCGCGGAGGCCCCGCGGCGCGGACGGGTTTACACCACTTCGCCCGACACCTTCCTGCCGGCCGTGCGGGGCATCCAGCGTGCCGACGAACCTGCGCTGGGCGAGCCTGTGACGCCCGACAACTACGGCCGCGTGGCCGACGCCCTGAGGCGGGACCTGCGGGTGGCCCAGGTCGTCTGTCTGTCGGCCTAGCCGGCTTCCTGCTCGAACACCGCCACGTGCACCTCGCCTTCCGGGGTCAGCCAGGCGCGCTTCATGCCCTGGCTGTTGAAGGGGTGGGCGACGCGGCCGGAGCGGTCCAGCGCGATGAGGCCGCCGTCCCCGCCGAGGGCGCCCACGACGCCGACGGCCGCGCGGGCGGCGTCGCCCACGGAAGCCCCGGCCTCGACCGACCAGCCGACGCGGGCGGCCGCGACCGTGCGCATGAAGTATTCGCCCTGCCCCGTGCAGGACACGGCGACCCTTGCGTCGGCCCAGACGCCGCAGCCGACGATCGGGCTGTCGCCGACGCGCCCGGGAGCCTTGCCGAACACGCCGGCCGTCGAGGTGGCGGCGGCCAGCCGGCCCCGGTCGTCCAGCACGCAGCAGCCCACCGTGCCGTGGGCCAGCGTCCCCGGCGGGTGGTTGTCCTCGCCCTGTCCGGCGCGGGTGAACCAGGCGTCGACGTCGTCGACGCGCGCCAGGCCCTGGGCGCCGGCGAAGCGGGCCGCGCCGTCGCCCGCCAGCAGGACGTGCGGCGTGCGCTCCATGACGGCGCGGGCGGCGACGACCGGGTTGCGGAAGCCCTGCAGGGCCGCGACGGCCCCCACCCTGCCCGTCTCCCCGTCCATCAGGCTGGCGTCCAGCTCGAAGGCGCCGGCGAGGTTGGGCGAGCCGCCGCGCCCGGCGACGTACAGGCCCGAGTCCTCCAGCAGGACCGTCGCCTCGACCGCCACGTCCAGCGCGGCCGCTCCGGCGTTCAGCCGCTCGGCCATGCAGGCCACGACCTCGCCCATGTGTTCCCGCTCGGCCGAATAGTCCTTGCTTCGGCGCGCGCCGGCGCCGCCGTGGAGGATCAGGGCGGGTCGGGTCATGCGTGCCTCATCGGGAGCGGGCCTTTGCGGAAGCGTGCGGGACCGTTAGCGTCGGCCTCCTCCCCGACGCAAGCCGAAGGATTCCCATGCGCGCCGTCCTGTCCAAAGCCCCCGGCGGACCCGAGACCCTGGTCGTGGAGGAGGCGCTGGATCCCACGCCGCTGAAGGGCGAGGTGGTGATCGAGGTGAAGGCCGTGGGGATCAACTTCCCCGACACCCTGATCATCGAGGACAGGTATCAGTTCAGGCCGCAGCGGCCGTTCTCGCCGGGCGCCGAGGTGGCGGGCGTGGTCGACGCCGTCGGCGAGGGCGTGAAGGGGATCCAGCGCGGCGATCGCGTCATCGCCGTGCCGGGCTGGGGCGGCCTGGTCGAGCGCATCGCGGTGCGCGCCGACTCCGTGGTGAAGATGCCCGACGGCATGTCGTTCGAGGAGGGCGCGGCCCTGCTGATGACCTACGGCACCAGCTACTACGCGCTGAAGGACCGGGCGCAGCTGAAGGCGGGCGAAAGCCTTCTGGTGCTGGGCGCGGCCGGCGGCGTGGGGGTGGCGGCGGTCGAGCTGGGCAAGGCGATGGGGGCGCACGTGATCGCCGCGGCGTCGACCAACGACAAGGTGCAGTTCGCGCTCGAGGCGGGCGCCGACAACGGCCTCATCTACCCGACCGGCCCCATGGACAAGGCGGCGCAAAAGGAGCTGTCGGGAGAGCTGAAGCTGGCCAGCGGACGCGACGGCGCCGACGTCGTCTATGACGCGGTGGGCGGCGACTACGCCGAGCCGGCGCTGCGGGCCATGGACTGGGGCGGGCGATATCTGGTCGTGGGATTCCCGGCGGGCATCCCCAGTCTGCCGCTGAACCTGACCCTGCTGAAGTCGGTGTCGGTGGTCGGCGTCTTCTGGGGCGCCGCGGTGATGCGCGATCCGGCGGGTCACGCCGCCAATGTGGCGGATCTGATGCGGTTCTGGAGCGAGGGCAGGATCAAGCCGCGCGTCAGCCGCACCTTCCCGCTGGAGAGGGCCGCCGACGCCATCAGGGCGCTGGGCGACCGCTCGGCGCTGGGCAAGATCGTGGTCACGGTGGAATGACGCCGCCGCCGGCCGAGGCGGTGGAGCGGCTGGCCGCGACCGGCCGCGTGCGGGTCGAGATGCCGCTGGGCGAGGAGATGACCCGCGGCCTGCACGCGGCGCTGGCCGGTCCCGACATGGTCTGGAACCGGGCCATCCGCACGCCCTTCGGCACCGACGTGCCCGCCGCCGTCTTCGACGCCCAGGATCCGGTGGAGAAGGCGCGGCTGGTCGCCATGGTGCATCAGGAGGCCGCCGAGGGATTCCAGTTCATCTACGACCGCCTGCGGCTGGGTCAGGCCCGGGCGATGGGCCTGACCCTTCCCGCGCCGCTGGACGGGCTGCACGACCTCTTCAACGGAGCGGAGTGGCGGGACTGGGCGCACGCGCTGACCGGAGACGACCGCATCGCCTACGTCGACGCCCAGGCGACGCGCTATCTGCCCGGCCACTTCCTGAACGGTCACGACGACCGGCACGAGGACGCGGGGCGACTGTACGCCTACGTCCTGAACCTGACGCCGCGCTGGCGCGTCGAGTGGGGGGGACTGCTGGCCTTTCTCGACGACTGGACGGAGGTGTCGGAGGCATTCGTGCCCGCTTTCGGCACGCTGAATGTGTTCCGCGTGCCCCAGCCGCATCTGGTGACCCAGGTCGCCGACTTCGCGCCGGTCCCACGGTTCTCGGTCACCGGCTGGTGGCGGACGACGCCGCCGCCCGCGGCCTAGAGAATGTAGCGGCCGAGGTCGGCGTCCTTCGCCAGATCGGCGACGCGCGCGCGGACCAGGTCGGCGTCGACCACGAAGGGGCCGGAGCGGTCCGGGGCGTTGAAGCTGAGCTCTTCCAGCACGCGCTCGACCACCGTCTGGAGCCGGCGGGCGCCGATGTTCTCCACCGCGGTGTTGGCGGCCACGGCGGCGTCGGCGAGGGCCTCGATCGCCTCGTCCGTGAAGGTCAGGTCGACGCCTTCGGTGGCCATCAGGGCCTGGTTCTGGCGGATCAGATTGGCCTCGGGCTCGGTCAGGATGCGGGCGAAGTCCTCGCGCGTCAGAGCGCGCAGTTCGACGCGGATGGGCAGGCGACCCTGGAGTTCGGGCAGCAGGTCGCTGGGCTTGGCGACATGGAAGGCGCCCGAGGCGATGAACAGCACATGGTCCGACTTCACCGGGCCGTACTTAGTCGAGACGGTCGTGCCCTCGATCAGGGGCAGCAGGTCGCGCTGGACGCCCTCGCGCGACACGTCGGCGCCGCGCGCCTCGGACCGGGCGGCGACCTTGTCGATCTCGTCGAGGAAGACGATGCCTTCCTGCTCGGCCAGCGTCACCGCCTCGCGCGTCAGGCTGTCCTGATCCAGCAGCTTGTCGGCCTCTTCCGACGTCAGCGGCGCGACGGCCTCGCGGACGGTGGTGCGGACCGTCTTCGTGCGGCCGCCGCCCAGCTTGCCCAGCATTTCGGACAGGTTCAGCAGACCGACGTTGCCGCCGGGCAGGTCCATGCCCTGGATCGGCGAGGCGGTGTCGGCCAGCGCGATCTCGATCTCCTTGTCGTCCATCTGGCCGGCCCGGAGTTTGGTGCGAAAGCTGTCGCGGGTCGCCGGCTGGGCGCCCGGTCCGACGAGCGCGTCGAGGATGCGCTCCTCCGCCGCGGCCTCCGCCCTGGCCCGTACGTCGGCGCGACGGCGGTCGCGCACCATGACCAGCGCGGCCTCGACCAGGTCGCGGATGATCTGGTCCACGTCGCGGCCGACGTAGCCGACCTCGGTGAACTTCGTCGCCTCGACCTTGATGAAGGGCGCCCCCGACAGCTTCGCGAGACGCCGCGCGATCTCGGTCTTGCCCACGCCCGTGGGGCCGATCATCAGGATGTTCTTGGGCGTCACCTCGTCGCGCAGGGCCGGGTCGACCCGCTTCCTGCGCCAGCGATTGCGCAGGGCCACGGCGACGGCGCGCTTGGCGTCGGCCTGACCGACGATGTGGCGGTCCAGTTCGGAGACGATCTCGCGGGGGGAAAGGTCTGTCATGTCCCGCAGATAGGCGCGCTCAGCTTCCGGGGGGAGGGGGCGCCACGAGAAGAGGCGGAGGCGGCGGACCGAAGATGAGCTGGACCAGCACCAGCTTCCAGCCCGCGTCCTGTCGCTGCCATAGCCGGACGAAATGTCCCGTTCGCGGCTGCTCCTCGTGCGACCACAGCGCAGGCGAATAGGTCCAGACCAGATCTCCCGCCTCCGACGCGCCACCGCCCTCCATGGGGCCGACTTCGAACGTCTCGGGCCACGCCTTGAGGCTGGAGGCCGCCGCAGCCGGACCGACGGCCGGGGCCAACGGCGCGACATAGACGCGGCCCCGATCCGCCAGCACCGCAAGATGGGCCTCGACCTGGTCACGAGCGACGGCGCGCGCCAGTTGAGCCTCCATCTCCCGCACGTCGCGCATGGCGATGGTGGAAAGATTGGAGCCGTCCCGCGGGCTCCAGACCATGACGAATTCAGGCCCGAGCGGCAGCAACTCCGGCTCGCTGTCTCGCCCCGGAACATCGGCGGCCGAGGCGCCCGCACCGCCGTCGTAGACCCACTTCCAGCTTCCGTCCGGCTGTCTGCGCCAGACCGTGAAATAGTGCCCGGCGCGCTCGCCGTTCACGGACACGCCGCCGGTGGTGAAGCCGAGGTCGCCCGAGCGGGAGATGCCGGCGAAATTGGGCCACCATTCCAGAAGCGGTTCCTGCGGGTCAGGCGGCGCCTCGGGAGGGAACACCTGCTCCACCGTCTGGGCGCGGCCGCCCGCGATCATGATCGCGCCGGGCTCAGCCCATTTCCGGAAGCTGGCGCCCATACCGAGGCCGGGATAGTCGGCCGCGAAGGCCCGCTCGGCCGCGACCACCTCCGCCGCGTCGGGGGTCTGGGCCGCCGCGACGGCCGGAAGGGACAGGGCGAGGGCCAGGGCGAGCGCGCGCATGCCCCCATGAAGACGCGAAGGGCGCCGGCTGTCAGGTGAATTCGCGGTAGGGGTCAGCCCTCCAGCGTCTCCACCGTCAGATTGCCGTTGGTGTAGACGCAGACCTCGGCCGCGATGGCCATGGACTTGCGGGCGATGGTCTCGGCGTCCAGGTCGGAGTTCTCGATCAGGGCGCGCGCGGCGGCGAGGGCGAAGTTCCCGCCGGAGCCGACCGCGGCCACGCCGTGCTCGGGCTCCAGCACGTCGCCGACGCCGGTGACCGTGTAGATCGACGTCCTGTCCGCGACCAGCAGCATGGCCTCGAGGCGCCGCAAGTAGCGGTCGGTGCGCCAGTCCTTGGCCAGATCGACGCAGGCGCGGGCCAGCTGGTCGGGGAACTGCTCCAGCTTCGCCTCCAGCCGTTCGATCAGGGTGAAGGCGTCGGCCGTGGCCCCGGCGAAGCCCGCCAGCACTCTGCCGCCTGCCAGCACGCGGACCTTGCGCGCCGCGCCCTTGACGATGGTCGGACCCATCGAGACCTGGCCGTCGCCGGCGATGACCGTGCGGCGGTCCTTGCGCACCGCGAGGATGGTCGTGCCGTGCCAGTCCGGGAAGCTGGAATTCATCATCCGTTGGAGATGGCGACGGAAATGCGGCGCTTCAAGCGAAAGCTGAGCGATTTCAGCGCCACAAGAGAGTCACATTTTCACCAATGTAAACCGTTACAAGAACACATTCCACCCAAGATTACGGCAATGCAGGGAATCTGAATGCTGCGACGTGTCGTGTTCACGAGTAGATCGATCGGCGCCGCCGGGCTCAGCACGGTGTCGCTGGCGCACATCCTGGGCGCGGGCGAGCGCAACAACCGGCGCGATCAGGTCGGAAGCGGCATGGTGATCCATGGCGACCGCATCCTTCAGGCGCTTGAGGGCCCTGCGCATGAGGTCGGCCGCACGCTGGAGCGCATCAAGGCCGACCCGCGCCACACCGACGTCGAGATCATCGTCGACGCCGTCGTCACGTCGCGGACCCTGACCGAGCCCATGGTTCTGTGCGACGATCCCGAGGCCTTCCTGCGCGCGGTGAAGCTGCCGTGTCTGTCCCTCGTGACGCCCGAAATGGCCGAGGCCGTGCTGGAGCGTCGCCTGGCCGCGTGACGGCGACGGCCACGCGCCCTATGTCGAGGCGGTGAGCCTCTCCGACTTCGAGATCGAGCGCTATGCGCGGCACCTGATGCTGGCCGAGGTCGGCGGCGTCGGCCAGCGCCGGCTGAAGGCCGCGCGCGTTGCGATCGTCGGCGTGGGCGGCGTGGGCGGGCCCGCGTCGCTGGACCTCGCCGCGGCGGGCGTGGGCACGCTGCGGCTGATCGACCCCGACGTCGTCTCGCTGTCCAATCTGCAGCGACAGGTGCAGTTCTCCACCGCGGACGTCGGCCGCCCCAAGGTGGACGCGGCGGCGGAGCGGCTGGCGGCGCTCAATCCTTACGTGGCGATCGAAACGCGGACCGAGGCGCTGACGCCGGCGACGGCACGGGCCCTGCTGGCCGGCTCCGACGCGGTGATCGACGGGACGGACGACTTCGCCGTGCGTCGCGCCGTCAATTCGACCTGCCTCGAGCTGGGGACGCCGCTGGTTTCCGGGGCCATCGGGCGCTGGAGCGGCCAGGTGGGGGTGTTCGTCGGTCGGCCGTGCTGGGCCTGTCTGGTTCCCGAGTCGCCGCCGGAGGCCGAGACCTGCGCCCGGGTGGGGGTGATCGGCGCCTTGGCCGGCGTCGTCGGCAGCCTCTGCGCCCTTGAGGCCGTCAAGCTGATCGCCGATGCGGGCCGGCCCCTGACCGGGCGGCTGCTGGTGTTCGACGGACTGTCGGGCTCGGCGCGGACGGTGCGGGTCGCCGCGGACCCGCACTGTCCCGCCTGCGGTCAGGCGAAGGCGGTCCTGAACAGGTCGACGTAGCGCCGCATCAGGGCCAGTTCCTGCTCGGCCTCCCAGTCGGCATGGCCGAAATCGGGGATTTCGACGTAGTCGACGGTCTTGCGGGCCGCGCGGAGGGCGTCGCGCATGCGGTGGGACTGGGCCACCGGGACCACGCCGTCCTCCGCCCCATGCACGAGGATGACGGGGCAGGAGACCTCGGCCGCGCGCCGGCGGGGCGAGGCCGCTTCCAGCATGGCGCCGTCCGCCCGGGGATCGCCGATCCTCTGCGTCCAGAACTCGACGATCTGCGCGCCGGGCGTGTCGTCGAGCCGCTTCTCCCACTCCATGATGTCGGGCAGGTCGTAGACGCCGCAGATGCCCACGGCCGCCTTGTAGAGGTCCGGTCGCAGGACGGCGCCCATCAGGGCGGCATAGCCGCCGTAGCTTGTGCCCATGATCCCGACGCGGGCGCCGTCCAGCCCCCTCGCCGCGACGGCATGGGCCACGGCGTCCTCGACGTCGTGCTGCATCCGTTCGCCCCAGCGTTTCCAGCCTTGCTGGGCGAAGCTACGGCCATATCCTCCGGATCCGCGGAAGTTGGGCTGCAGCACCCACCAGCCCTGCGCCGCCAGCACCTGCGCCTGCCGGTCCCATCCGCGGTGGTCGCGAACCTCGGGTCCGCCGTGGGCCCGCACGATCAGCGGACCGGGAGCGGCCCCGGGCGGTGCGGTCAAATAGGCCTCGATCCGCGCTCCATCGCGGGTCGCGACCTCAAGCACCTCGGCGTCCCCCAGACGCTCGGGCTCCAGATCCCGACGCCAGCCGATGTTGGTGATGGATCGGGCCGCGCGGTCGTACAGCCACCAGCTGCCGGGCTCGCGCGGGCCGGTGGCGAGGGCGAGGAACCGGTTGCGCGCGGCGTCGACCGCCTGGATCTGCACGTCGCAGGCGCCGTCGAAGAACCGGTCCAGCGCCCGGTGGTGGGCCGCCAGCCCGTCCTCCACGAAGTCGTACTCCAGGCGGTCGCCGTAGAAGGCCGCGCCGATGTGCCGGCCGGCGGAATCCGTCACGCCGGCGAGCACATCGCGCCCCTCGCGCGACTGCAGGGGCGGACCGAAGGTTAGGGTGTGCAGATCCAGTTCGCGCAGGGACTCCACGTCCTCGCCGTCCTGCCGCGCGGTGACCAGGACGACGCCGGGACGGTCCGTCTCCGTGACCCACGAGAAGTCCGGGGCGTCGGCGACCCAGTTCCGGCGCAGGAATTTCCACTCCCGCTCGCCCGGCGCCCGGCCGTAGACCGTCTCCATGTTGCCGCGCGAGTTGATGTCGTGGCGCAGCACGGGGACGCCGGCCTGGGTGCGCCAGGCGTAGGTGCCGCTTTGGCCGCGCTCGATGCGGACCGCGCTGCCGTCGCGCACGTCGACCTTGTGCAGGCCCAGCACCCCGTCGTTTTCGCGCGAGGTCATGAGCACGTGGTTCGGTTCGGCCGGCAGCATGTCGACGATGCGGCCCAGATCGAAGTTCTGGCGCATGCGGCGGCGCTGATCCTGGAACAGGACCACGGGCGGGGACGCGCCTTCCACGTCCAGCGAGAGCACCCGGCGCTGCGTCAGTTCCAGATCGTCGGAGCGGATGTTGCTGCCCGTCGGGGCGCGGCCGGTGACGGTCGTCTTGATCAGGACCCGGACCAGAAGCCGGGCGTCGTTGGCCCAGGCGACGCTCTGGACGTCCAGCGGACCGATGTCGATGCGGCCTCGCGGACCCTCCGGATCGTCGGCGTCGACCACGTCGATCACGCCGTGCGGCGCGGCGGGCGTGCCGATCTGCTCCAGCGCCGCCAGCCGTTTTCCGTTGGGCGACAGGGCGACGCCCACGGTGCGCTCCGGCCGGAAGAAGGCCTCGATCGGATAGGCCGCGCGGCGCGCCCAGGCCGGCCCGGCTCCGGCGACGAGCCCCAGCGCGGCCGTGCCCACGATCATCTGCCGGCGCGTGGCCACCGGACCGACGCGACGCCGCGGCGTCTCACTCATCTGGAACTCCCCCGAACTGCGACGATCACAACCTGAGGCGGCAGAGCGGTCAAGTCCTCAGACGGCCGGCAGCACCCGATCCGGCGGACGGTGGCCGTTGGCGAAGGTCATGACGTTCAGGATCACGCGGTCGCCCATGTCCTGACGGGACTCCACCGTGGCCGAGCCGAGGTGGGGCAGGAGCACCGCGCGGGGATGGTGGAGCAGGCCGGGGTGGACGGCGGGTTCGTGTTCGAAGACGTCGAGGCCGACGCCGCCTAGACGGTTCCCGTTCAGGGCGGAGGCCAGCGCGGCCTCGTCGATCAGCTCGCCGCGCGCGGTGTTGATCACGATGGCGTGCGGCTGGAGGCGCGACAGGCGATCCGCCGACAGGATGTGATGCGTCTCCGGGGTGGCCGGGGTGTTCAGCGAGATCAGGTCCATGCGGGGCAGCATGGCGTCGAGATCGTCCCAGTGCGTCGCGCCCAAGTCTTCCTCGATCATCGGGCCGAGAGGCTTGCGGTTGTGATAGTGCACCTGCAGGCCGAAGGCGCGGGCGCGCCGGGCCAGGGCCTGACCGATGCGGCCCATGCCGACGATGCCCAGCCGCTTGCCCCACAGTTTGCGGCCCATCATCCAGGTGGGGGTCCAGCCCTCGAACCGGCCCGCGCGCAGGGCCTCGGCGCCCTCCACCACACGACGGGACACGGCGAGGATCAGCGTCATGGCCAGGTCGGCCGTGTCCTCGGTCAGGACGCCGGGCGTGTTGCTCACCAGAATCCCGCGCGCCTGGGCCGCGGACACGTCGATGTGCTCCGTCCCCGCGCCGAAATTGGCGATCATCTTCAGGCTCTCGGACGCGCCGGCGATCAGCCCGGCGTCGATGCGGTCGGTGATGGTGGGGACCAGCACGTCGGAGGTCGCCATGGCCTCGGCCAGCTCCTCGCGCGTCATCGGGCGGTCGGTCAGATTCAGGCGCGCGTCGAACAGTTCGCGCATGCGGGTCTCGACCGCGTCCGGCAGCCGCCGGGTTAAGGTGACCTTAAGGCTGCGGGCCGACATCTGCGGCGGAATCCTTTCGTCCGGAGCGCGCCGGTGTCGCCGCCCACGCTTAGCAAAGCCGTCCGTGCGATCAAACGCCAGCTGCTGCTCGCAGGCGTCGCGGTCGCGCTTGGGGCCGGAACCGCCATGCCCGACGGCCGGCCGACGCCGACCGGCTTCGAGGTGCCGCGCTGGATCGCGCTGAGCTCGAAAGAGGTCCACGCGCGACGCGGGCCGGGCACCGACCATCCGATCCTGTGGAAGTACACGGCGCGCGGCCTGCCGGTTCAGGTGATCGCCGAAACGCGCGAGTGGCGGAAGGTGTGCGATCCCGAGGGGTCCGTCGTCTGGATTCACCGCACGGTGACCAGCGGGCGACGCCGCGTGTTCAACATGGGCCAGGAGCCCGTGCCGATCCATTCGGGCCGGGACGCGAGTTCCTCCATCAAGGCGCGCCTGGGTCCGCGCAGCCTGATCGCCGCTGAAGACTGCGAGGACGGCTGGTGCAAGGTCCGCGACGGCCGGCTCAAGGGCTGGGTGCAGGAGGCCGCCGTATTCGGCGCCGCGTCCAGGGCCCAGTGCGACTGGCGCCGTCCGGCGGGGGCCGCCGGTTGACCGCGCCCGCGTCGGGGTGCAATCCCCGCGCATGAGCATTTCGACCCCAATGTCGGACCCGGCCAACCGCCGCTCCAGCTACGACTACGACCAGCTTCTGGCTTCGGGTCGCGGCGAACTGTTCGGACCGGGCAACGCCCAGTTGCCGGCCCCGCCGATGCTGATGTTCGACCGCATCGTCCACATCGACGACACCGGCGGCTCCCACGGCAAGGGCCGGATCGAGGCCGAGCTGGACGTCAGTCCGGACCTCTGGTTCTTCCAGTGCCACTTCATCGGCGATCCGGTGATGCCGGGATGTCTGGGCCTGGACGCCATGTGGCAGCTGGTCGGCTTCTACCTCGGCTGGATCGGAGGTCCGGGCAAGGGCCGGGCGCTGGGCGTCGGCGAGGTGAAGTTCACCGGCCAGGTCCTGCCCGACGTGAAGAAGGTCACCTACAAGATCGAGCTGAAGCGGGTCATCAACCGCAAGCTGGTCATGGGCATCGCCGACGGGGTTCTCGAAGCCGACGGCGTCCCCATCTATACGGCCACCGACATGCGCGTGGGCCTGTTCGGCGCGTCCGAACAGGGCTGAGCGCGTTCAAGGTCAGCCGCCCCAAGAGCGGCGACCGAAGCTGAAGACAAGGGACTGAAACATGCGGCGCGTCGTCGTCACCGGACTGGGCATCGTCTCCTCCATCGGCACCGGCCAGGACGAGGTCGCCGCGTCGCTGCGCGAGGCGAAGTCAGGCGTGCGGTTCGCGCCGGACCACGCGGAGCACGGCTTCCGGTCGCAGGTCTGGGCGCCGCCGTCGCTGGGGCACACCGCCGAGGACTGGGCCCCGCACGTGGATCGCCGCGCGGCGCGCTTCCTGGCCAACGGGACGGCCTGGGGGCACATCGCCTTCGAGGAGGCGCTGAGGGATTCCGGCCTGACGCCGGAGGAGATCAAGGACGAGCGCATCGGTCTCATCGTGGGCGAGGGCGGCCCCTCGACCCAGGTCATCCTGCAGGCCGCCCAGACCACGATCGAGAAAGGCTCGCCCAAGCGCATCGGCCCGTTCGCGGTGCCCAAGGCGATGGCTTCGGGCCCGTCGGCGGTTCTGGCCACCTGGTTCGAGCTGAAGGGGATCAACTATTCGATCAGCTCGGCCTGCGCGACCAGCGCCCACTGCATCGGCGCGGCCGCCGAGCAGATCGCCTGGGGCAAGCAGGACGTCGTCTTCGCCGGCGGCGTCGAGGACATCGACTGGTCGATGTCGAACATGTTCGACGCCATGGGCGCCATGTCGTCCAACTTCAACGAAACGCCGTCGGTCGCCTCGCGGGCCTACGACAAGGACCGCGACGGCTTCGTCATCGCCGGCGGCGCGGGCATCGTCGTGCTGGAGGAATACGAGCGGGCGGTGGCGCGCGGCGCGACGATCTACGCCGAGGTCACCGGCTACGGCGCGAACTCCGACGGCTACGACATGGTCGCCCCTTCGGGCGAGGGAGCCGAGCGCTGCATGAAGATCGCGCTGGAGATGGCCGGCAATCCGAAGATCGACTACCTGAACCCGCACGGCACCTCCACGCCGGTCGGCGACAGCAAGGAGATGGGCGCGGTCCGCAACGTCTTCGGCGACGCCCTGCCGATGATCTCCTCGACCAAGTCCCTGACCGGCCACTCGCTGGGCGCCGCCGGGGCGCAGGAGGCGATCTACTGCCTGCTGATGATGAAGCACGGCTTCGCCGCCGAGAGCGCCCACATCGAGAGCCTGGACGCCGAGTTCGAGGGCATGCCGATCCTGCGGAAACGCCACGACGGCGAGCTGACGCACGTCATGTCCAACTCGTTCGGCTTCGGCGGCACCAACGGCTGCCTGATCCTGTCGAAGGTGTGAACGCCGACGATCGACGCGCGCTATAGTCGGTCCCGAGCCGCAGGAGCCGCCGCCTGACCGCCGATCCCTACATCCTGTTCCTGCTGGGCCTCGGGCTGGTGGTCCTGCTGGTCAGCTGGGCGCCGGTCGGGCTGCGGCGGCTGCCGCTGACGCTGGCGATCCTGTGCGTCGCGATCGGGCTGGGGGTGTTTTCGTCGGGCCTGCTGGCGTTCGACCCGGACCCGCGAACCTGGGACACGGCCACGGAGAAGCTGACCGAGCTGGCGGTCATCATCAGCCTGATGGGCTGCGGCCTCAAACTTGACCGCAAGATCGGCTGGAAGAGCTGGTCGACGACCTGGCGACTGCTGGCCGTCGCCATGCCCCTGACCATCGTGGCCGTGGCCGTGCTGGGAGTCTGGGGGCTGGGGTTCGCCCTGCCGATGGCGATGTTGCTGGGCGCGGCCATGGCCCCGACCGATCCGGTTCTGGCGGCCGACGTCCAGGTCGGTCCCCCGCGCTCGGGCGAGGAGGACGAGGTGCGTTTCGGCCTGACGTCCGAGGCGGGTCTGAACGACGCGCTGGCCTTTCCCTTCGTGCACCTGGCCATCCTCGCCTCGCTGGGCGGGCTGGCGTCGCAGCAGGCGATGCTCGACTGGGGACTGGTCAAGGTCGGCTGGAAGATCCTGGCCGGACTGGGCGTCGGCTGGCTGGTCGGCGCGGCGTTCGGCTGGCTGCTGTTCCGGGGGTCGGAGCGGGAGCTGTCGAAACTGGGGGACGGCCTGATCGCGCTGGCGGCCACCTTCATCGCCTATGCGGCGACGGAGTTGGCGCACGGCTACGGCTTCCTGGCGGTGTTCGTCGCGGCGGTGACGATCCGCAACTGGGAGCGGGACCACGACTTCCACGAGGAGATGCACGATCTGTCGGACCAGATCGAGCGGCTGCTGATCATGCTGCTGCTGGTGCTGTTCGGCGGGGCGCTGGCCAATGGACTGCTGGTCAGCCTGACGTGGGTCGACGCGGCGGTGGCGATGGCGATCCTGCTGGTGGTGCGGCCCGTGGCCGGCCTCCTGTCGCTGGTCGGCGCGCGCCAGCCGTTCCGGGAGAAGCTCCTGCTCGCCTTTCTGGGCATCCGGGGCGTGGGTTCGGTCTACTACGTCGCCTACGGCCTCAACCACGGTCGGTTCGGGGACAGCGAGCGGCTGTGGGCGGTGGTCGGCTTCGTGATTCTGGCGTCCATCGTCATCCACGGCGTGACGGCGACGCCGCTGCTGGAGCGGCTTGCCCGGTGGCGGACGGCCAGGGCGGGCTGACTTTCCCGGCGCGGCGCGTCCTGCTACCCCTCGCCGCCTGATTTTCGAGGAGAAGACCTATGGCGTCGGAGTCCGGCTGGAACATGCCCGCGGGCGAGCTGATGAAGGGCAAGAAGGGCCTGATCATGGGGGTGGCCAACGCCAACTCCATCGCCTGGGGCATCGCCCAGCAGCTGGCCGCGCAGGGCGCGGAGCTGGCCTTCACCTATCTGGGCGAGGGGCTGGAGCGTCGCGTGCGCCCGCTGGCCGAAAGCGTAGGAGCCAGGCTGATCCTGCCGGCCGACGTCACCGACGACGCCTCGATGGACGCCCTGTTCGCCGAGCTGGAAAAGACCTTCGGCACGCTGGACTTCGTGGTCCACTCCGTCGCCTTCGCCAACAAGAACGAGCTGCAGGGCTCGTTCGTCGACAACACCACGCGCGACAGCTTCCTGCTGGCCATGAACATCTCGGTGTTCAGCTTCGTGGACGTGTCGAAGCGGGCGGCAAAGCTGATGCCGAACGGCGGTTCGATCGTGACGATGACCTATCTGGGCTCGGAGCGGGCCATCCCGAACTACAACACCATGGGCGTGGCCAAGGCCGGGCTGGAGGCCGCCACCCGCTACGTCGCGCGCGACCTGGGGCCGAAGGGCATCCGGGTGAACGCCATCTCGGCGGGGGCCATGCGCACCCTGTCGCTCGCCGGCATTTCGGGCGGGCGCGGCATGCTCAGCAAGGGCCGCGAGATGAGCGCCATGAAGGAAGACACGAGCATGGAAGGCGTCGCCGGCTGCGCCCTGTGGCTGTGCTCGGACCTCGGCTTCTCGACCACGGGCGAAGTCATCCACGTCGACGCCGGCTTCCACATGATGGGCATGGCGGCGGACGAGGAGGGCTGAGGCTCAGGGTCGGCCCTCGCCCCGCCCCACCCGCCGATAGGGAAACGCGTCGCGGATGTGCGGCCCGAAGAAGCGCCCCTTCGAGCGGGAGGCACGGAAGTCCTCGACCAGCTCCGGCGGCACCCGGTCGTAGTCGTAGACGTCGCCGGAGGTGAAGACGATCCTCAGGCGGCGGGCTTCAGGGTCATAGCGGAAGCTGCGGATGACGCTGGAGGGCATGCCTCTCCAGCGTCTCTCCGCGACTCCGGGTTCCGTCAGGCCAGCGAGGGGTCGGCCTGCTTGCACGCCTCGATCAGGCCCTGAACCGAGGCCACCGACTTCGCCAGCATCTCCTTCTCGGCGTCGTCGGTGGTGAACTCGACGATCCTCTCGACGCCGCCGGCGCCGATCAGGGCGGGCAGGCCGACGTAGAGGTCGTTCAGGCCGTATTCGCCCGACGCCCAGACGGCGCAGGGCAGGACGCGCTTCTGGTCCAGCAGGTAGGAGCGGGCCATGGCGACGGCCGATTCCGCCGGGGCGTAGAAGGCCGAGCCGGTCTTCAGCAGGGCCACGATCTCGCCGCCGCCCTTGCGGGTGCGTTCGACGATCGAGTCCAGATCGGCCTGGGACAGGAAGCCGGCCTTGACCGCGTCGGGCAGGCTCAGGCCGCCGACGGTGGAGTGGCGAACCATCGGCACCATGTCGTCGCCGTGACCGCCCAGGGTCCAGGCGTGCACGTCCTGGATCGACACGCCGGTCTTCTCGGCCAGGAAGGCGGCGAAGCGGGCGGAGTCCAGCACGCCGGCCATGCCGACGACCTTCTCCTTGGGCAGGCCCGAGAATTTCTGCAGGGCCCAGACCATGGCGTCGAGCGGGTTGGTGATGCAGATGACGAAGGCGTTCGGGGCGTGCGCCTTGATGCCCTCGCCCACGGCCTTCATGACCTTCAGATTGATGCCGATCAGGTCGTCGCGGCTCATGCCCGGCTTGCGCGGCACGCCGGCGGTGACGATGCAGACGTCGGCGCCGGCGATGTCGGCGTAGTCGTTGGCGCCCTTCAACGACACGTCCTGACCGAAGACGGCCGAGCCCTGGAAGATGTCCAGCGCCTTGCCCTGCGGCGTGCCCTCGGCGATGTCGAACAGGATCACGTCGCCCAGCGCCTCGCGCGCGCAGATGTGGGCCAGGGTGCCGCCGATCATGCCGGCGCCGATGAGGGCGATCTTGGCGCGTGCCATAGGGTACGTCTCCGAAGGTTCCATGGGGAGGTTGGGCGCGGGTCTAGACCCCGCACGTCGTGCCTGCAACCATGCCGGCGCAATGGCCGCTCCGTCCGAAATCGTCCCCGCCGGGGAGGTGCCGACCGATCTGGTCAAGGTCGCCGACGCGCGCGCCGTGCGGGCCGAGGTCGAGGCCTGGCGGGCGCGCCTGCTGCGACCGCCGGGACTGTGGGACCGGGCGACGCGGGGGACGCAGGACCGCATCAACCGGGCGATCCCGGAGCGCGTGCACGCGACGGTCACGGCGGGCGTCGAGGCCATGACGAAGGGCATTCTGACCGGCGCCGACGTGCTGGCCCGGCCGGCGCCGCGCGGCTCGCTGGCGGCCGCCGAGGCGCGGTCGCGGGCGGTCCTGAAGGCGCACCGCAACGCCGCCAGCGTCGAGGGCGGCGTAGCCGGGGCCGGCGGCTTCCTGCTGGCGGCGGCGGACTTTCCCGCCCTGATGGCCATCAAGGTGCGCATGCTGGCCGAGATCGTCGCGGCTCACGGCTGGAGCGGCGGCTCGGCGCGGGAGCGGCTGTTCCTGCTGCACGTCTTCCACCTGGCCTTCGCCAGCGCGCGGCGGCGGCCCCGGGCGCTGGAGGCCCTGGACGACTGGATCGCCGGCGTGAACCAGCCGGATCTGGTGGCCGACTACGACTGGCGCACCTTCCAGATCGAGTACCGCGATCACATCGACCTGGCCAAGCTGGCGCAGATGCTGCCGGTGATAGGCGTGCCCGTGGGCGCCGTGGTCAACTGGCGCCTGACCGAGCGGCTGGGCGAGACGGCGATCATGGCCTGCCGGATGCGCTGGCTGGCGGAGGGCGAGGCGCCCTAGGCTTCGTCCCGCTCGTCCACCTCGGGCGGGCGGACGGCGCGCAGCCAGCCGTCGGTCAGGCGCACCTCGGGCACGGCGTCTCGGGTGAAGGGCAGGTACCACGTCGGACCGCCCTCGGCGGGGGCGATCTCCAGCATGTCGCCGGCGCCGAAGTTGGGGACCGACTTCACCGTGCCGATCACGCGGTCGTCGGCGTCGCGGGCGGAAAGGCCGATCAGGTCGGTGAGGTAGAATTCGTCCTCGTCCTCGGGCGGCGGCAGGCGGTCGCGTGGGACGAACAATTTCAACCCGCGCAGGGCGTCCGCCTGTTCCTTCGTGGTGATTTCCTTGGCCCGGCCGACGATCGCCGTCTTCTCGGGCCGGCCGGAGGTCAAGGTCAGGCCGACGGAGCCGTCGGCGCGCAGCAGGGGGCCATAGGCCAGCAGCGCCATGGGGTCCGCCGTCCAGGCGGTGACGCGCACCTCGCCCTTCACGCCGAAGCCGCCGGCGACCTGGGCGACGAGGATGAGGTTCTGATCGGTCATGCGACGCGCCGGATAGCAGAAAGGGCGACGCCGAACGACGCCGCCCTTCGATCTCTGGAGAAGATGAGGCGATCAGGCCTCGGTCTTCTCTTCCTCGGTCGGCTCGGGGGCCGGGGCTTCCTCGGTCGCTTCCGCAGCCGGCGCTTCCTCGGCGGCGGCTTCGGCCGGGGCCTCTTCCGCAGCGGCTTCGGCGGCCGGAGCCTCCTCGGTCACTTCCGGCTCGGGCTCGGGAGCCGGAGCGTTCTTGGCGGCTTCGGCGGCGGCGGCGGCCTCTTCCTTGGCGCGGGCGGCGGCTTCGGCGGCCTCGGCCTTGGCGGCGGCTTCAGCTTCCAGACGGTCGGCTTCGCGCTGGGCGCGCTCGGCGGCCCGTTCCTGGGCCTTCTTGCCCGGCTCGGCCTTCTTCATGTTCTGGCCCTGCGTCCACTTGACCTTGGCGCCCAGGGTCTCGTCCTGCGACAGGAAGCGGGCGACGCGGTCGGTCGGCTGGGCGCCCTTGCCCAGCCATTCGGCGATGCGGTCGACCTTCAGGTTGACGCGCTTCTGCTCGCCGTCGCGCGGCAGCATCGGGTTGTAGGTGCCGACGCGCTCGATGAACTTGCCGTCGCGCGGCGAGTGGGAGTCGGCGACGACGATGTAGTAGTAGGGGCGCTTCTTGGCGCCGCCGCGGGCCAGACGAATCTTCAGCATTTTCGGTCTCTTTCTCTAGTCGGTCTTATTTCTTGCGAGGGAAGCCGGGCAGACCCGGAAGTCCCCCCGGAAGTTGTCCGCCGCCCAGTCCGGCGAGCCGGTCCTGGATGGCTTTAAGTTCGTCGGCCGAGGGTTCGGGCATCTTGCCGCCGCCCATCGCCTTGAGGCGCGCCATGTCGGGGCCGCCCATTCCGCCGGGGCCGCCGCCGAGGCCGCCCAGCATGGCGGCCATCTGCTGCATCTTCTTCGGGCCGCCGCGCGACAGGGACTTCACCATGTCGGCCATCTGGCGGTGCTGTTTGAGCACCCGGTTGACGTCCTGCACCTCGACGCCGGCGCCGGCGGCGATGCGCTTCTTGCGGCTGGCGTTCAGCAGGTCCGGCTTCTTGCGCTCGGCCTTGGTCATCGAGGAAATGATGGCCTCCTGGCGCGCGATCATGTGGTCGTCGACGCCGCTGTCGGCCATCTGGGCCTTCATCTTCGCCACGCCGGGCAGCATGCCCATGATGCCCTGCAGACCGCCCATGCGCTTCATCTGCTGAAGCTGGCCCATCAGGTCGTCGAGGTCGAACTGGCCCTTGGCCAGTTTGCGGGCCATCTTCTCGGCCTTCGCCTGATCGAGCTCCTGGCTGGCCTTCTCGACCAGGGCCACGATGTCGCCCTGACCCAGGATGCGGCCGGCGACGCGGCGGGCGTCGAACACGTCGAGCGCGTCGACCTTTTCGCCCGCGCCCAGATACTTGATCGGCAGGCCAGTGACGGCCCGCATCGACAGCATGGCCCCGCCGCGCCCGTCGCCGTCGGCGCGGGTCAGGACCAGACCCGTCAGCGGCAGACGCTCGTGGAAGGCCTTGGCCGTGCGCACGGCATCCTGACCGGTCAGGCTGTCGGCGACGAGCAGGGTCTCGACCGGCTTCGACACCGCGGCGACCTCGGCCACCTCGGCCATGAGGCCTTCGTCCAGCGTGATGCGGCCGGCGGTGTCGAGGATCAGGACGTCGAAGCCCTGCAGCTTCGCCGACTGCAGCGCGCGCTTCGTGATCTGGACCGCGCTCTCGCCCGCCACGATCGGCAGGGTCGCGACCTCGATCTGCTTGCCCAGCGTGGCCAGCTGCTCCATCGCCGCCGGACGACGCGTGTCCAGCGAGGCCATCATGACCTTCTTGCGGTCGAACTTGCTGAGGCGCAGCGCCAGCTTGGCCGAGGTCGTCGTCTTGCCCGAGCCTTGCAGGCCGGCCATCAGCACCACGGCCGGCGGCGTGGCGTTGACGTTGAGCGGGACCGGCTCGTCGCCGCCCAGCATCTCGATCAGGCCGTCATAGACGATCTTGACCACCTGATCGGCCGGCTTGACCGAGCGGATGACCTCCTCGCCGGTGGCGCGCTCGGTGGCGAAGGCGATGAAGTCCTTGACGACCGGCAGGGCGACGTCGGCCTCGAGCAGGGCCACGCGAACCTCACGCATCGCCTCGGCCACGTCCTTTTCGGACAGGGCGCCGCGGCCGGTGATCCGGTCGAAGACGCCTGTCAGCCGCTCGTTCAGAGCCTCGAACATTCAATCCCTTTCAGGGCGCAAAACGACCTCAGCCCCAGTGGACGTATGACGTCGACTGGGGTCCTCTCCCGGCTCGTCCTGACATGCTGCAGGGGTCGTCCGGGAGGAGGCGCGAGGGAAATTGCGCCGGAAGCGGGGGCTTATGGCGGAAAAGCCGGACGAAGACAAGGCGAGCCGGGCGCGCCGACTGATCGCCGTTCAGCTTTCGCCGAATTCACCCGGCGTCACCATTCCGCCTTCGGATTCGCAACATGCCGCAACGAAGCGTCGCCATTGAAACGGGGTCGCCGGCAAGAGCGACGCATCCTCCTCAGGAGACCCCGATGAAGACGCTGATCCTGGCCGCCGCCGCGGCCCTTTCGCTGGCCGCTCCGGCCATGGCCGCCGACCCGCTGCGCATCTCGCTGGCCGACCTCGACCTGGGCACGCCCTCCGGAGCGGCCGCACTGGACGCCCGCATCGACGCGGCCGCCGACGCCCTGTGCCGCGACGCCCGCCGCCCCGGCAGCCGCCTGTCGGATCGGGCTTACTGCGAGGCCGGCGTTCGCGCCGAGGTGATGGCCGCCCTGCCCCTGCGCGCCCGCGCCGATTATGTGCGGGCGACCGACCTGCTGACGGTGCGTGTGCCCACCGACGCGCGGTGATCCGGTCGACGGACGCGAAAAGGCCCCGACGGGAAACCGCCGGGGCCTTTCTTGTCGTGCCCTACCGCTCGCGATGCGGTCGCTCGCTACTTGAGGGCGACCGCGCCTGCCCGGCGCTCAAGCAGCGAGGCTCCGCGAGCCGAGCGTCAGCGCCATCTAGGACGTCGGGAAGCCGCGGACCTTGAGCAGGGCGCTCACGTCCGGGTCGCGGCCGCGGAAGCGGCGGTAGGCCTCGGCGCGGTCGGTGGTGTTGCCCTCCGCCAGGATGATCTCCTTGTAGCGGCGGCCGATGTCCGGATTGAAGACGTCGCCCGACTCCTCGAAATAGGCCCAGGTGTCGGCGTCCATGACCTCGGACCACAGATAGCTGTAGTAGCCGGCCGAGTAGGCGTCGGACGTGAACAGGTGATTGAACTGCGGCAGGCGGTGCCGCATCACGATCTCCTTCGGCATGCCGTAGCGGGCCAGGCTCTCGCGCTCGAAGGCGTCGATGTCCGTCGGAGGTTCGGCCCGCGTGTGCAGGTCCATGTCGACGAGGGCCGACGACAGATAGCTGACCGTCGCATAGCCCTGGTTGAACGTGGCCGCGGCCTCGATCTTGTCGACCAGCGACTGCGGCATCGGCTGGCCGGTCTCCACGTGCTTCATGTAGCCGTCGAGGATGGGCCGGCTCAGGACCCAGTGCTCGTGCACCTGCGAGGGGTATTCGACGTAGTCGCGCGGCGTGCCGGCCAGCGAAGGATAGGTCACCTTCGACGACAGGCTGTGCAGGGCGTGGCCGAACTCGTGGAACAGGGTCTCGGCGTCGTCCAGCGAGATGAGCAGCGGCGCGCCGCCCTCGGCCTTGTTGAAGTTGTTGTTGTTGGACGACAGCACGTTCTTGACGCCGTCATAGGTCGAATAGCTGCGGTAGGTCGTGGCCCAGGCGCCCGAGCGCTTGCCGGTGCGGTTGAAGTCGTCCGAGTAGAACAGGCCGACGTGGCTGCCGTCGGACCTGTTCTTCACCTCGAACACCTCGACGTCCGGATGGAAGACCGGGACCGTGCCGGGCGCCAGCTTGACGAAGTCGAAGCCGTACAGCCGGCCCGCCATGTAGAAGGCGCCCTGCTTGACGGCGTTCAGCTCGAAGTAGGGTTTGATCTCGTTCTGATCGAGGTCGTACTTCGCCTTCCGGACCTTCTCGGCGTAGTAGAGATAGTCCCACGGCTCGATGTCGTGGCCGGCGATGGCCCGCATGTCGGCCACCTCTTCCGCCACGCGGGCGACGGCCGGACGCCAGACGCGAATCATCAGATCCATGGCCGCCTCGGGCGTCTTGGCCATGGTGTCCTGCATCCGCCATTCGGCGTGGTTGGCGTAACCCAGCAGCTTCGCCCGCTGCGCCCGCAGACGCACGATCTCGGCGATCGTCGCATTGGTGTCGTTGGCGTCGCCGTTGTCCCCGCGGTTGACGAACTTGCGCCACACCGTCTCACGCATGGCGCGGTCGTCGGCCATTGTCAGGAAGGGATCGACGCTGGAGCGGGTGTTGACGATGGCCCAGCCCTCGAGGTTCCGGGCGCGCGCGGCCGCGGCGGCCCCCGCCTTGTCGGACGCCGGCAGGCCGGCGACGCCGGACTCGTTCGGGATGTGCGTCCAGGCGTTCTCGTCGGCGACCACCTTCTGGCTGAAGCTGGTGAAGGCCTGGGACAGGGCGGTGTTGATGCGGCCCAGTTCCGCCTTGCCTGCGGCGTCCAGCGCGGCGCCGTTGCGGATGAAGGCGTCGCGGCTGCGTTCGGCGATGCGCTTCTGTTCAGCCGTTAGCCCCATGGCGTCGGCGTTGTCCGCCACCGTGCGGATGCGGGCGAAGAGCTTTTCGTTGAAGGTGATCTCGTTGCCGGCCTGGGTCAGCAGGGGCGCGACCTCGCGCTGCACCGCCTGGTAGTCCGGCGTGCCGATGTTGCCGGTCATTACGCCGAAAAGCGACAGGGCGCGGCCCAGCGGCTCTCCCGCCATCTGGTTGGTCACAAGGGTGTTGGCGAAGGTCGGCGGCGCGGGATTGTCGGCGATCGCGGCGTACTCTGCGCGCTGCAGCTCGATGCCCTCGAGGATGGCGGCCTTCAGCTTGTCGGCGGTGACCTTGTCCCACGGCGGCACGCCCTCGAACGGACCGGTCCATTCCTGAAGCAGTTCGGCCCGCGGCGTCTGCACCGGCAGGACGGCCCGCGCCTCGGCGGCCTCGGCCTCCAGCGTGGCGACGGGCGTGCCGCCCGCGCCCGCTCCGGCGGTGGCGCAGCCGGTGAGGGCCAGCAGGCTGCCCCCGGCGATCAGGAAATGGCGTCTTTGCATGACGAAGGCTCTCCGCATCTGTCTCGGTGGCGGACCTTGGACCGGGCGAGCCTGACTGTCACCTGAACGGGCCGTAATCTTCGGCCATGGCGCGTGCGGCGCTTCGCCGCTAAACGGCGCCCCATGGCCATGGGCGTTTTCGATTCCGGCGTGGGCGGACTGACCGTTCACCGCGAGCTGACGCGGCGGTTCCCGACCGCCGACTTCGTCTATCTGGCCGACCAGGCCATGGCTCCGTACGGCGGACGCGGCGGCGAGGAGATCGTCGATCTGACGCGCGCCGGCTGCGAGCGGCTGGTCGAGGCCGGCGCCAGCCTGATCGTCCTGGCCTGCAACACCGCCTCGGCCATCGCCCTGCGCCGGCTGCAGCAGACCTGGGTTCCCGAGGTGAGGGCCCGCACCGGCCGGCCCGTCAACGTGCTGGGCATCATCGTGCCGACCATCGAGGCGGCGACCGGACTGCCGTGGACCTACGAGGCAGAGCGTCTGCGGGAGGAGGGCGAGAAGCGGGAATCGCTGGAAATCACCGGCGTCTTCTGCACCGCCGCCACGGCGATGAGCCGGGTTTATGAGATCGAGATCGACAAGCGCCGCGACGACCTGGCGGTGTTCTCGGAACCCTGCCCGGGACTGGCCGGCCTGATCGAGCTGGGCGCGCCGGACGAGGAGCTGGAAGTCGTGGTCCGCGACCACGTCGACGCCCTGCGCCGCCGGGTCGGGCGGCATCCGGACAAGGCCATCCTGGGCTGCACCCATTATGAGATCGTGGCGGACGTCTTCGCCCGCGAACTGCCCGAGGGCACGCCGCTGATCCACCAGCCCTCGGCCGTGGCCGACGCGCTGGAACGGTATGTGACGCGGCACCCGGAATACGATCTGGGCGCGGGTGCCGGACGGGTCTTCCTGACCACGGGCAAGGCCGGACCACAGAGCGAGCGCGTGTCGAGGTTCTGGGGCGCCCCGTTGACGTTCGACCCGGCTTGACGGCCGCATTCGGCGCGCGCTGGATGGCGTCGGAGGAACCTGATGCGCACCTTGATCCTTGCCCTCTCCGCCCTGATCGCCGCCGTCGGCACGCCGGCCGCCGCCGAGATCGTGTCGCGGAGCGAGAACGCCTTCATGCTCAAGTTCAGAGGGCGGACGACGCTCGGCCCCGCTGGCGTTCCTGAGGCCCTGTCGCAGCTGCCGCTCTGGTGGGATCCGGCGCACAGCTATTCGGGCGACGCGGACAACCTGAGCCTCGACCTCGGCGTCGGCGGCTGCTGGTGCGAGAAGCTGGAGGACGGGACCGACTTCGATCACGGCCGGACCCTGTCGGTCGAGCCGGACGAGATGCGTTTTCACGCGCCGTTCGGTCCGCTGCGGTCCATGGCGACCCGGGCCGATCTGGTCGTGACCTATCCTTTGGTGGACGGCGTGGTCACGCCGACATGGACCTTCGTCGTCGAGGGGCCGGGCGTGGGCGCCATGGCCGAGCCGGTCGACGCGGTCATGGGCGGCGGCTTCGCCCGCTGGATCGCCCATATGGACGGGCTGGCCGCCGCCGGGCGCTGACCTCAGGCTTCGGCCAGCGCGGCTTCCGAAGCCACGATCCTGCCGGCGGCGTGGACGACGGCGCCGATGCGCAGGGCGGCCTGGACCTGGGGCGCGGTGACGCCGTGTTTGCGCAGCTCAGCCTCGTGCGCGTCAAGGCAGGCGCCGCAGCCGTTGATGGCCGAGACGGCGGTGCACCACAGTTCGAAGTCGATCTTCACCACGCCGGGATTGGCGATCACGTTCATACGCAGGCGCGCCGGGATCGTCCGGTATTCCCCGTTCTGCATGAGGTGCAGAGACCGGTAGTAGATGTTGTTCATGCCCATGACGGCGGCGGCGGACTTCGCCGCGTTCATCGCCTCGGGCGTCAGCACGGTCGCGGCCTGGGCCTCGATCAGCTTCACCAGCGGCGCGACGCCCAGCGAGTGGGCCGAGGCCAGGAAGCAGCCCCACTTCTGCTGGTCGTTCAGCGTCGTCTCATTGGCGAGCGACGACAGGTTCAGGGAGATGTCCCTGGCGTAGGCCGGGATCAGATCGCGCAGGGCGTCCAGCGACATGGGGCAGTCCTTCAGATGCGATGAGAAAGGGCGGCGACGGTGACCGCCGCCGCCCTCGATTTCAGGCCCGACGACCGGCTCAGGCCGCCAGGGTCTCGCCGCCCACGGGGCGGTTGCAGGCGCACAGCTCGTCGGTCTGCAGGGCGTCGACCACGCGCAGGGTGTCGGCGGGGGCCCGGCCCACGTTCAGGTTGGTGACGTAGACGTGCTGCACCACGTTGTGCGGGTCGACGACGAAGGTGGCGCGGAGCGCGACGCCCTCGGCCTCGTCCAGCACGCCCAGCGCGCGGGCGAAGACGCCGCCATTGTCGGCGAACTGCCAGATCGGCAGCTTGTTCAGGTCGGCGTGGTCGCGGCGCCAGGCCAGCTTGACGAACTCATTGTCGGTCGAGCCGCCGAGGACGACGGTGTCGCGGTCGTCGAACTCGCGCGCCAGCGAGGCGAACTCGGCGATCTCGGTCGGGCACACGAAGGTGAAGTCCTTCGGGTAGAAGAAGATGACCTTCCACTTGCCCTCGAACGACTCTTTCGTGATCGGCTCGAACGCCGACACGCCGTTCTCCTCGTGGCTGTTGAAGCCCGGCTTCACGCCGATGATCTTGAAATCAGGCAGGGTCTGGCCGACGCCCAGCATGGGAAACTCCGTTTTCGATGAAGAGGTTCGGCGGGGGGAGCCGCCGTCGACGCCTAGATGGATTGCTGCGCCTGCGAAGTCAAATGGATCGTTTCGCACTCGCACAAAAACTGGGCTTATGGAGGGGCCATAAACTGAACCGTGCCTCATCATGAGAACTATCGATTTGGCTTTGAGGTCCGGGCCGCCCAGGGTGAACGCCCAACCCTCAGCCACAAGAGGCCAGTCATGGACGGAAACGACCGCAGCCCCCTCAGCGACCCGAACAAGAAGCCGGCGGCGCTCCGCAGCCTCCTGGGCCGCACCAACCGTGACTGGTGGCCCAATCACCTGTCGACCGAAATCCTGCACCAGCAGGGCAAGTCGGGCGACCCGATGGGCGACGACTTCGACTATGCCGAGGCGTTCAGGAAGCTGGATTACGCGGCGGTCAAGCGCGACCTGCACGCCCTGATGACCGACAGCCAGCCGTGGTGGCCTGCGGACTATGGCCACTACGGCCCCTTCTTCATCCGCATGGCGTGGCACTCGGCGGGCACCTATCGCACAGGGGACGGCCGTGGCGGCGCCGGCGCGGGCCAGCAGCGCTTCGCCCCGCTGAACTCGTGGCCGGACAACGGCAACCTGGACAAGGCGCGCCGCCTGCTGTGGCCGATCAAACAGAAGTACGGCGCCAGCCTGTCGTGGGCCGATCTGATGATCCTGGCCGGAAACGTGGCCATCGAGTCGATGGGCGGGCCCGTGTTCGGCTTCGGCGGCGGCCGGGCGGACGTGTGGGAGCCCGAGAAGGACGTCTACTGGGGCACCGAGGAGGAGTGGGTCGGCTCGGAGACCAGCCAGACCCGGATCCAGCCCGACAAGGAGATGGCGCTGGAAGAACCCCTCGCCGCCATCCAGATGGGCCTCATCTACGTCAATCCGGAAGGTCCGGGCGGGCATCCCGACGCCCTGCAGTCGGCGCGCGACATCCGCGAGACCTTCGCCCGGATGGGAATGAACGACGAGGAGACCGTCGCCCTGACCGTCGGCGGCCACACCTTCGGCAAGGCGCACGGCGCCGGCGACGCCAAGAAGGTGGGCGTGTCGCCCGAGGGCGCGGACATCGCGCAGCAAGGGCTGGGCTGGGTCTCGGGCCACGAGAGCGGCATGGGCGACCACACCATCACCTCGGGCATCGAGGGCGCGTGGACGCCGACGCCGATCACCTGGGACATGTCCTATTTCGACATGCTGCTGGACCACGAGTACGAGCTGGTCCGCAGCCCCGCCGGCGCGAAGCAGTGGCAGCCGGTCGGCAATCCGCCGGAGACGCTGGCCCCCGCCGCCCACACGCCGGGCAAGCGCGTGCCCACCATGATGACCACCGCCGACCTGGCGATGAAGGTCGACCCCTCCTATCGCGCCGTGATGGAGAAGTTCCGGGCGGATCCGGCCTACTTCGGCGACGCCTTCGCCCGCGCCTGGTTCAAGCTGTGCCACCGCGACATGGGTCCGAAGGCCCGCTACCTTGGCCCGGAGGTCCCGGCGGAGGACCTGATCTGGCAGGATCCGATCCCGGCGCATACGGGGCCGAAGCTGACCGACGCGGACGTGGCCTCGCTGAAGGACCGCATCGCCGCGTCCGGCCTGTCGGTCGCCGACCTGGTCCGCACGGCCTGGGCCTCGGCGGCGACATGGCGCGGTTCTGACCACCGCGGCGGCGCCAACGGCGCGCGCATCCGCCTGGCCCCGCAGAAGGACTGGGACGTCAACGAACCAAACAAGCTGGCCAAGGTCCTCAAGGTCTATGAGGACATCAAGGCGGCGTCCGGCCTGAACGTCTCGATCGCCGACCTGATCGTGCTGGGCGGCGGCGTCGGGGTGGAGCAGGCGGCGAAGGCGGCGGGTCACGCAGTCACCGTTCCGTTCGCGCCCGGCCGCACCGACGCGACGCAGGAGCAGACCGACGTCGACGGCTTCAAGGTGCTGGAGCCGCGCGCCGACGGCTTCCGCAACTATCTGCAGGTGCGCTTCAACGTCCCGACGGAGGAGTTGCTGATCGACCGGGCGCAGCTGCTGGGCCTGACGGCGCCGCAGATGACGGTGTTGGTCGGCGGGCTGCGCGTGCTGGGCGTCAACCACGGCGACAGCGCCCACGGCGTCTTCACGGACCGCAAGGGCCAGCTGACCAACGACTTCTTCGTCAACCTGCTGGACATGCGGACGGCCTGGAAACAGGTCGACGATTCCGGCGACGAGACCTTCGTCGGCTCGGATCGCCTCACCGGCGAGAAGCGCTGGACGGCCACGCGCACCGATCTGGTGTTCGGTTCCAACTCGGAGCTCAGGGCTCTGGCCGAGGTCTACGCCTCCTCCGACGCCGGCGAGAAGTTCGTGCGCGACTTCGTCTCCGCCTGGGTCAAGGTGATGGAGAACGACCGGTACGACCTGCCTCGCGCGCGGAAGAAGGCCAAGGAAGCGGGTCAGGCCTGAGTCTGAACCGATCGGCGTGGCGTCGGGCATAGGAAGGTCTTATGTCCGGCGCCATGCTCCCGACCCTTCGACAGCTGCAGTATCTGAAACTTCTGGCCGAGCACGGCTCGTTCAGCCGGGCCGCCGAGGCCGCGCACGTCAGCCAGCCGGCCCTATCCAGCGGGGTGCAGGAGCTTGAGCGCATTCTGGGCGCGCCCGTCGTGGAGCGCACGCGCGGCCAGATCACCCTGACCGCCGTGGGGGCCGAAGCCGTCCGGCGCGCCGAAGACGTGCTGGCCCGCACCGAGGATCTGGTCGAGGCGGCGCGGAACGCCGGCAAGCCGCTGTCCGGCCGGTTCCGTCTGGGCGTCATCCCGACCATCGCGCCTTTCCTGCTGCCCGCGCGACTGCCCGGCCTGAAGGCCGCGCACCCGGACCTGAAGCTGTTCATCCGCGAAGACCTGACCCCGCGCCTGGTGGCCGAACTGAAGGCCGGCCGGCTGGACGCGGCGGTCATCGCCCTCCCCTATGCCGCCGCCGGTCTGGATCACGCGCGGATCGGCGACGACGCCATCCTGGCCGTGGCGCCCGCCGACCATCGGCTGGCGGGATCAGGACCGGTCAAGTCCGGTCAGCTCAGGTCCGAGGACCTGATCCTGCTGGAGGACGGCCACTGCCTGCGCGATCAGGCGCTGGCGGCCCTGTCGCTGGACGCGCCCAAGGGCGAGGACGTCTTCGCCGCGACCAGCCTGCACACCCTGGTGCAGATGATCTCGTCCGGCCTCGGGGTCAGCTTCCTGCCCGAGATGGCCATCCGCGCCGGCCTGGCCGATGCGCCGGGCGTGGTGGTGCGTCCGCTGGCCGGCGGCGCCGGCGGCGCGCCCAGCCGCGAGATCGTCGTGGCCTGGCGCAAGGGCTCCAGCCGCGCCGCGGAGGCGCGCCTGCTGGCGGAAGTGCTTCGGTTGAACTGACCTTACGGCGAAGTCATCTGGATTGCTGAAATGTCACTGGTCTGTGGCCGAACGGCACGGCATCGATGGGAGACCTCGTTCGTCCGGAACCGCCGCCATGAAGACGCTCGCTCCCGCCCTGATCGCCGCCGCGCTGACGGCCACCGCCGCCTGCGCCCCCGTGGTGCAGGGCGGCCCGCCTATGGACCTGCCGCCGGGTCTGGCCGAGACCGCACAGATCGGCACGGTCTACATGTCCAGCGACTGGCTGCAGGTCGAGGACGACTTCTCCGACACCTTCGTGGAAGAGGTCGACGAGGAAATGCAGATGTGCGCCTACGGCACCTATCCGCTGGATCTGCGCCTGCATGTCGAGGACGTGCGCCGCGCGGGTCGGCTGGGCGTGGCGCTGAACGGGGACGGAGTGCACACCATCCGCGCGACCGCAGAACTCGTCGATCCGCGCCGCGACAATCTGATCGTCGGCCGGTATCCGCTGGTGGTCGACGTGCCGGCGGGCGGCCGCGTCGCCGGCATCTTCGGCGACCGCCAGATGATCGCGTCGGAAGCCTTCGGCCGCGCCCTGTGCGACGCGGCCTTCGCCCGAAACCCTCGCCGTCCCGGCCCGCACAACGCCACGCCCGACTGATGCGCGCCCTGATCTGGGCCGCCGCCCTCTTCGTCACGGGCTGCTCGGCGTCGTTCTGGGAGATGAACCCGCCGACGCGGATCACCATCGAGCCGGCGGCGGCCGCACGTCTCCGCATCGACCGCGTGGAGGTGCGCAGCAGCTACTACGACCCGCCGGACGGGTTTTCCCGCGCGTTCGGGCCCGCCTTCACGGCGCGCACCGACGCCTGCCTGGCGGGCGAGACCCCGGCCACGGCCACCGTCTTCGTCCACGCGCTGGATCGCGGCTCCGACCTGTCCGACGGCCGCCTGTCGGGCAGCGTCGACGTGAAGGACGCGGCGGGTCGGGTACTGGCGCGCTTTCCCGTCACCGTCGAGCTGTCGCCGATTCCGGACGACGTCGACGCGCGCCGCCGCGCGGTGGGTGAGGCTTTCGCCGCCGCCGCCTGCGCCGAACTCACCGGCCGCTGAGCGCTGCCCGGCGCCTCAGTGCCGGAACACCCGCGTGCCGGTGAAGGCCATGGCGACGCCCTTCTCGTCCGCAGCGGCGACGACCTCGTCGTCGCGGATGGAGCCGCCCGGCTGAATCACCGCCGTGGCCCCCGCCGCCACCGCTTCCAGAAGACCGTCGGCGAAGGGGAAGAAGGCCTCGGACGCGCAGGCCGACCCCTGGGCCAGCGAGGCGGGCAGGCCCAATGCGTGGCCCGCCTCGGCGGCGCGCAGCGAGGCGATGCGGGCGGAGTCCCGCCGGTTCATCTGGCCGGCGCCGATGCCGGCGGTGCGGCCGTCCCTGGCATAGACGATCGCGTTCGACTTGACGTGCTTGGCCACAGTGAAGGCAAACAGCATGTCCTCGATCTCCTGCGGCGTCGGCTGCCGCTTCGTCACGATCTTCAGGTCGGCGGCCGTGATCCGCGCGACGTCGCGCGACTGGACAAGGAAGCCGCCGGCGACGCTCCGGAACACCTCGCCGGGCGCCAGCGGGTCGGGCAGACCCTCGGTCAGCAGCAGACGCAGGTTCTTCTTCGCCGCGAACACCGCCTTCGCCGCGTCGTCGGCGCCGGGCGCGATGACCACTTCGGTGAAGATCTCGACGATCTTTTGCGCGTCCGCCCCGGTCAGCGGCCGGTTGACGGCGATCACGCCGCCGAAGGCCGAGACGGGGTCGCACTCCAGCGCGCGGACATAGGCCTCGGTCAGGTCTCCGCCGGTCGCCACGCCGCAAGGATTGGCGTGCTTGACGATGACGCAGGCCGGGGTCTCGAACTCGGCGACCAGCTCATAGGCGGCGTCGGCGTCGGCGATGTTGTTGTAGCCCAGCTCCTTGCCCTGCAGCTGGCGCGCATTGGCGACGCCGGGGCGCGTCTCGGACGTGCGGTAGAAGGCGCCCGCCTGATGCGGATTCTCGCCGTAGCGTAGGGTCTGGGCCAGCGTGCCGGCGATCGTCTTGCGGGCCGGAGCGGCGTCGGCGATCTGGCCGGCGAACCAGCCGGACACGGCGGCGTCATAGGCGGCGGTGCGGGCGAAGGCGCGGGCGGCCAGGCGCTTGCGCAGGTCCAGCGACGTGGCGCCGTCGGCCTTCAGGGCCTCGACGATCCAGCCGATGGACTCCGCGTCCACGGCGACGGCGACGTGGCCGTGGTTCTTGGACGCCGAGCGGATCATGGCCGGGCCGCCGATGTCGACGTTCTCGATCGCCGCCTCGAACCCGCCGCCCGACGCCACGGTCGCCTCGAACGGGTAGAGGTCGATCCAGACCAGATCGATCGGCCCGATGCCGTGCTCGCCCATCGCCGCCGCGTGCGACGGCGCGTTGCGCACGCCCAGCAGGCCTCCGTGCACCACGGGGTGCAGGGTCTTGACCCTTCCGTCCATCATTTCGGGGAAGCCGGTCAGATCGGCCACGTCCTTCACGGGCAGGTCGAGCGCCGCGATCGCCGCGCGCGTGCCGCCGGTGGAGACCAGCTCGACGCCCAGGCCGTGCAGGGTGCGCGCGACGCCCTCCAGCCCGGTCTTGTCGGACAGGGAGAGCAGCGCGCGCGCGGGCGCGACCCGGTCGGGCGCGGGCGGAAAGTCGGGAGCGGCGGGCATGGGCGGTCTCGGCGGCTGGGGAGGGGCGGGACGCCGGGCGGCTTAGCAGACGTCTCGGTTGACGTCTCCTCCCGTCCCGAAGGAATGGCGAGGAGACGTGAGGGGCTACACCGGATCCCCCGCCCCGCCCGCCGGGCTCAGCTTCCAGCGGACCTTGGTCTCGGCGTCGGTTCGCGCCGAGCCGCGCACCACGATCTGCAGCGACCGTCGCGTCAGGCCGCCATCGACGTGGACCGAGGGCTCGATGGCCACGTCCGGCCCGTCGGTGCGGAACCACCAGCCGCGGCTGGAATGGCCCCGCAGCAGGATGGAGCGGCGATCGCGAGCCAGCGAGGCCTGCACGCCCGGCTCCAGATGGAAGCGGATGGCGTAGGGGGCGGCGATCTGACGGGTGACGTCGGGCCGGCCGGGCGTCGGGAACAGCCGTTCCTCGGCCCGCAGTTCGTCCATGCGCTGGTCCAGATACAGGCGGCGCTGGTGCGTCAGTCCGAAGGGCGGCGTCCAGCCGTCGTGCTCGATCTCCAGCCAGACGGCGCCGTCGCCGTCGCGCCGTTCGGTCCGCACGGCATAGGGTTTGCCCGCCAGTCGTGCGCCCAGCACCTCCGCCCGCCATCCGGACAGGGGCTCGCCCAGCGAGCTTTCGCCCAGCGTCAGAGTGGAATGACCCGGCGTCAGGCGCAGGCCCTGACGGTCCGACGCCAGCGGGGTCCAGCCGCAGCCGGTGACCAGCCGGTCCTTGCCGCAGACGATCTCCAGCGCCATCGGCTGGGCGCACGCCTCCGCGCCCCAGGCTCCGCGGGGCGGCGCGGCGACGTCGGCCAGCACCGTCAGAAGCGGGCTCTGCAGCCGCGCGAACCCGGCGCACGCGACGCCCGGCTCCGAGGCTTCGACCGGACCCAGCGCCGCCACGACCGAAGCCGGATTCGAAGGACCCCCGCCGTGGTACGACCCCATGCGTCCGTCGGGCAGGGCCAGGGTGCGCACGCCCTTGCCCAGCCGCGTCACGGCCTGGGTCACCGGCTCCGGAACCGGCTCGCCGATCTGGCCCAGGGCGTCGGACAGGGCGACGAGGTCCAGCAGAAGCTCCAGACCCGCCTCCGGACTGCGCAGGGCGTGACCGCCGTCGTCTCCGACGGCCTGGACCAACGCGCGCGGCAGCCGGCTCAGGGCGCGACGACGCAGACCGGCGCCGACGGGTCCGGTCAGGACGCAGCCGGCGAGGGCCGCGGCCGTCAGGCGTTCTGCGCGGCGGGCCGTCGGATCGGGCGCGCGCAGCAGCTGCCGCGCCTGCCGCGACAGGCTGACGGCGAGCGCCAGACGGTCGGCCTCGTCCGCCACGGAGCCCAGGCGCCGGGCGGCGCAGGACAGGTTGAACACCCTTCGGGCCAGCCGGTCGGGATCCCAGACGAACGGAGACCAGCGGCGGAAGACCGCCTCCCACCCCCGCACCAGCCGCAGCGCCTCGCGCGCGCCTCGCTCGCCCTCGGCCATCAGGTGCGGCAGCCAGGCGAAGGCGTGCAGCTGGGCCGCGAAGGGCTGCGACGGGCTGGGGCGGTTCCACGGATCCTCGGGCGCGGCGGCGTCCATGGCCGTTCCGGCCAGAACGAAGCGACCGTCCAGAACCGACCTGCCCAGCGTCGCGTCGACCGGGCGCGGATCCTTCGGCGCGCAGGCGAAGGCGGCGACCTTCGTCCCGCCCAGCGTGCCGCCGTAGCCGGGGAGGCCGTAGAGCTCGATCCACAGCTGACGGGTCAGCATTCGCCCGGCCAGCGCGGGCCAGAGTTCGGGACCGGAGGCGGCGCCGGTCGGCTTCACGGGCGTGCGCATCGGCGCGCCGCGCAGTCCGGGGATGTCGGGTCCGGCGCTCACGCCGCGGCTTTGAGCGCCGAAATGTTGGCGGCGTAGGCGCTCGCGCCGCCCTTGAAGGCCGCCGTTCCGGCGACGAGCGCGTCTGCTCCGGCCGCGACGCAGGCCCCGGCGTTCGACGCGGTCACGCCCCCGTCGACCTGAAGCGTCGCCTTCGACCCCGCCGCGTCCAAGATGGCGCGGACCCGCTCGATCTTGCGCAGGGAGGACTCGATGAAACCCTGCCCGCCGAACCCCGGATTGACCGACATGATCAGGACGAGGTCGAGCAGATCGACCGTCTCGGCCACCACCTCGACCGGGGTGGCCGGGTTCAGCACCAGGCCGGCCTTCGCCCCCAGCTTGCGGATCTGCCCCAGGGTGCGATGCACATGCGGACCGCTCTCGGGATGGACGCTCAGGATGTCCGCCCCCGCCTCACGATAGGCCTCCAGCCACGGATCGACCGGCGCGACCATCAGGTGCACGTCGAACGGCTTCCTCGAGTGCGGCCGAAGGGCCTTCACCACCATCGGACCGATGGTCAGGTTGGGAACGAAGTGACCGTCCATGACGTCGACGTGGATCCAGTCGGCGCCCGCCGCGTCGATGGCGGCGACCTCCTCGCCCAGCTTGGCGAAATCGGCGGACAGGATGGACGGACAGATAAGGGGCGCGGCCATGCCCCGGGCTTAAGCCGGGCCGGGGGCGGGGGCAAGCGCGTCAGGCGATCCGGTCGAAGCGGGCGACGAAGAAGCCGTCCAGGCCGCCGCGCTCAGGCCACTGGCCGGGATGCAGGCGAAGGCCGTGGTCGCCGAGCGCGTCGTCCGGCGCGCCGACGGCCGCGGGGTCGACGGGCGTCAGGCGGAAGTCGGGGCGGCGGCGCAGGAAGGCCGGGACCTGGCCCTCGCCCTCTTCCCGCTCCAGCGAGCAGACGCAGTAGACCAGCCGCCCGCCCGGCTTCACCCGGTCGGCGCCGGCGTCCAGCAGGCGATGCTGCACGTCCGACAGATTGGCCACGTCGGCGGGGCGCACGGCGTGCAGGGCCTCCGGATGGCGGCGAAGCGTGCCCGTGGCGGTGCAGGGCGCGTCCAGCAGCACGGCGTCGAAGGTGCGCGGATCGTCCCACGCCGCGGCGTCGGCGGCGACGACCTCGGCCGTCAGACCGGTGCGGGTCAGGTTCTCGTGCACCCGCTTCAGGCGCGAGGCATTGCGGTCCAGCGCGACCACCGACGCCCCTGAGGCGGCCAGTTGCAGCGTCTTGCCGCCCGGCGCGGCGCACAGGTCCAGCACGCTCTCGCCGGCTTGCGGGGCCAGCGCCCGGACGGGCACGGCGGCGGCCGCGTCCTGCACCCACCAGTCCCCGGCGTCGTAGCCGGGCCATGTCGTCAGGTCGCCGCGGCGGCGCGTGCGCACCGAGCCGCCGGGCAAGACCTCGCCGTCCAGCGCGGCGGCCAGTGCGGCGGCGTCGACGCCCGGCTTCAGGCTGAGGTCGGTCGCCGGCTCCTCGCGCGCGGTTCGGGCGATTCCGATCACCGCATCCACGCCCCAGACCTGCGTCCAGCGGGCCTGCAACCAGCCGGGCAGGTTGGCCACGGGGTCGGCGTCCGGCAGGCCGTCACGCTCCAGCCCGCGCAGCACGGCGTTGACCAGAGCCTTGTAGGGTCGGGTCTTGGCTTCGCGCTCGGCCAGCTTCACGGCGGTGGAGACGGTGGCGAAGGCGGGCACGTCCAGCGCCAGCCGCTGGGCCAGGGCGACGCGCAGGAGGGTTCGGACCTGCTGGGGAGGCGCGGTCTTGAGCCGGGCGTCCAGGGCCCGGTCGATCTCTCCCAGACGCCGCAGGGCGCCCATGGCGACGGCCCTGGCGAAGGCCCGGTCCTGGGGCGGCAGGGCGTTGAACGGCTTGCCCGCCTGCACCGCCGCGAGTCCGTCGCGTCCCGAAAGGGCGCCTTCCAGGAGGGCGCCGGCGACGCGGCGCGCCTCGATCCCGGGCTCGGCCTCGCTCACACCGAGACCTGCGCGCCCAGTTCGACCACGCGCCCGGGCGGGATGTGGAAGAAGTCGGTCGGGTTGGCGGCGTTGCGCATCAGGAAAATGTACAGCTTGTCCTGCCACAGCGGCATGCCCTGCTGCGCCGACGGCACCAGAGAGCGGCGGCCGAGGAAGAAGCTCGTCGACATGATGTCGAACTTCAGCCCGTGCTTGCGGCACACGGAAAGGGCGCGCGGCACGTGCGGCTGCTCCATGAAGCCGTAACTGATGGTCAGCTTCTTGAAGTCGTCCGAGATGGGCTCGATCCTGATCCGCTGTTCCTCGGGAACGCGCGGCCGATCGGTGGTCCGCACCGTCAGGATCACGTTCTTCTCGTGCAGCACCTTGTTGTGCTTGAGGTTGTGCATCAGGGCCACGGGCGCGACGTCGGGGTCGCTGGTCAGGAAGATGGCCGTGCCCGGCGCGCGGTGCGGCGGTCGGGCCCGCAGCATCTCGATCAGATCGGTCAGCGGCAGGGAGTCCTTGCGCGTCTTGGCGGTCAGTATCTGCGTGCCGCGCACCCAGGTCCACATCAGGATCAGCAGGCCGGCGCCCAGAACCAGCGGGAACCACGCGCCCTGCGGAATCTTCAGAAGGTTCGAGGTCAGGAACACGAGATCCAGCGCCACGAACGGCGTCAGCACCACCAGAGACAGCGGCAGGGACCACTTCCACAGCTTCCTGACCACGAACCAGGCCAGCAGGCTGTCGACGAACATCGAGCCGGTCACCGCGATGCCGTAGGCGGCGGCGAGGTTCGACGAGGTCTGGAACATGGCCAGCAGGAACAGGACGCCGACCATCAGCATGATGTTGACCGCCGGCACGAAGATCTGGCCGGCCTGGCTTTCCGAGGTGTTGAGGATGCTGATGCGCGGCAGCAGGCCCAGCTGCACCGCCTGCTGGGTGACGGAGAAGGCGCCCGTGATCACCGCCTGACTGGCGATGATGGCGGCGATGGTGGCGATGACGAAGACGGGCCAATAGGCCATCTCGGGCACCATCATCCAGAACGGATTCTCGGCGGCCGACCGGTCCGACAGCACCAGACCGCCCTGACCCAGGTAGTTCAGCGTCAGACACGGCAGGACGAAGAACAGCCAGCCCTGACGGATCGGCGCCTTTCCGAAATGGCCCATGTCGGCATACAGCGCCTCCGCGCCGGTGACGGCCAGGAAGACGCTGCCCAGGATGACGAAGCCCAGGAAGCCGTTGTCGATCAGGAACAGCACGCCGTAATGCGGCGACAGGGCCCGCAGGATCGAGACGTCGTCGAAGATGTGGTAGAGGCCCAGCGCGCCCAGCACGAGGAACCAGACCGTCGTCAGCGGCCCGAACCACTTGGCGACGCTGGCCGTGCCCCGCGACTGGATCAGGAACAGGCCGATCAGGATGCCCGCCGCGATCGGCAGGATGAAGGCGTCCACCCGCCCGCCCAGACCGGGCGCGTCCTTCAAGCCCTCGACCGCACCCATCACCGACACGGCGGGCGTGATGATGCCGTCGCCGTAGAACAGGGCCGCGCCGCAGACGCCGAGGATGAAGATGAGGGCGCTGCGCCGACCGACGGCGTGCTGGGCGAGGGCCATCAGGGACAGGGTGCCGCCCTCGCCCTTGTTGTCGGCCTTCATCAGGAAGACGACGTACTTCAGCGTCACCACCAGGATCAGGGCCCAGAACACCAGCGACACCACGCCCAGCACGGCCAGTTCGGCCTGGCCGCCCGAGCGGCTGTGGGCCAGGGCCTCGCGCATGGCGTAGAAGGGGCTGGTGCCGATGTCGCCGAAGACGACGCCGATGGCGCCGACGACCAGGGCGGCCTTGCCGGAACGCGCGTGCCCGTCCCCGTGACCGGGGTCCGACGGCGCGGCGGTGGTGGTGGAAGCGGCGGGCGGAAGGGCCTCGTCGCGGGGCTCGACCCCAGCCATTCAGTGTCTCCGGGATCCGCGGGGAGGCGGTCCGTCCGTGAAAGCCGCGGGGCCTTACGCCCTTTCTCGCGGCGCATCAATCGCGGGCGCGGAACGATCCGCCGCGGGCCAGGGTTGCGCCGTTTGTGATTCGTCGCCCGACCTCCTAAATCAGGGGCTGGAGCCGCCATGTCCGACAGCCAGAGATTTCCCGTCGCCGCGCACGCCCTGGCCTATCTGGCCCACAAGGGCGCCTATGGGCCGGAGGCGGCCGCGCCGAGCGCCGTCCTGGCCGCGTCCGTGCCGACCAACCCGGTGGTCGTCCGTCGCGTGACCGCGCTTCTGGCCAAGGCCGGCCTGATCGCCACGCGGCCCGGTGCGTCCGGCGGAGCCTGGCTGCTGCGCAGGCCCGAGGACATCTCGCTGGACGAGGTGCTGCGCGCGGTGAACGGCTGCGCCCATCTGGGCTCGACGCCCGCAGGGGCCAAGGGCTGCCCGGTCGGCGAGCACATCCCCCGGCAGGTGGCCAAGGCCCTGACCGCGGCCGACGTCGCGGCCGGAGAGGCGCTGTCGAAGATCACCATCGCCGACCTCCTGGCCGAGGACCCCGAGAGCCTGCGGCCCTTCGCCCCGCATTCCTCCTGTCCCGTCGCGGCGTGAGCCTGCCGTCGGAGGTGCGGCCCACGACGCTGGTCACCGGCGCCTCGGCCGGAATCGGCGCGGCGCTGGCGCGCGAGTACGCCCGGCACGGCTGGGACCTGATCCTGACGGCCCGGCGCGAGGGGCCGCTGACGACGTTGGCGGAGGAGCTGGCACGAACCGGCGCGGCGGTGGCCGTGCTCCTCGACGATCTCTCGGACCCGGCGGCTCCCGCGCGGCTGGTCGCGGAGATCGAGCGGCGCGGGCTGCACGTCGACGGCCTGTGCAACAACGCCGGCTTCAGCCGTACCTCCGGTTTCCTGAACACCGATCCCGCCGACCACCGCGCCATGGTGCAGGTCATGCTGGGCGCGCCGGTCGAACTGGCCCGGCGGCTGGCGCCCGGCATGGTTCGGCGCGGCTTCGGCCGCATCCTGAACGTGGCGTCTCTGGCCGGGCGCATGCCGGCGACCGGCGGCGACACCCTGTACGGGCCGATCAAGAGCTTCCTGATCAAGGCGTCGCAGGGCCTGCATCTGGAGTTGCGCGGAACCGGCGTCCACGTCACCGCCCTGTGTCCCGGCTATACGCTGACCGAGTTTCACGACGTCAACGGCACCCGCCAGGAGGTGTCTTCGGCCTATCCCGCCTGGATGTGGCAGACGGCGGAGCACGTCGCGCGCGTCGGATACGAGGCCTGCGAGTCCAACAAGGCGCAGGCGACGCCGGGCCTGATGAACAACGTGCTGGCCGGGCTCGCGAAACACCTTCCCGACCGCTGGGCGCTGAACATGGTCGGCGGCCATGCGAGGCGACTGAAGCGGATCTGACGCCTTACCGATCCTTCACGTGCGCCGCGCCGGCGCTGGGATAGCGTGCCGGAAGGGAGGATTGCACTGATGAAGACGCTCGTATGCGCCGCCGCCTTGCTGGCGCTCGCCGCGCCCGCCGCCGCACAGGTCGTCCGCTTCGAGGACGCCACCGACCGGTTGCCGGCTTTCGGCGGTCACTGGACGATGGACGTGGGCTCCGCCGATCTGGACGGCGACGGCGACCTCGACCTGGTCCTCCCGCAGGAGTTCCGGCTGAACCGGATTCTGAAGAACGAGGGCGGCCGGTTCGTCGACGCCTCGAACCTGTTCGAGCCCCTGACGACCGAGGAGATGGCCGGCGGCCCGCCGCAACTGCAGTTTCCCGGCGCCGGCCACGACAGCGAGGACGTCTCCATCGCCGATTTCGACGGCGACGGCCGGCTGGACCTGATCATCGTCCAGGAGGACGACGTGAAGTTCGGGCGGAGCGGGGTGCACGAAGGGTACCGCGCGGCGGACGGGCGGTACGCCCGCGCCTTCGCCTTGCCCGACACGGAGGCCGACGCCGTCGCCCATGGCGACCTCGACGGGGACGGAGACCTCGACCTCATCCTCGCGGGCGCCGGTCAGGACCGGGTGCTGATCAACGCCAACGGCGACTTCACCGACGAGACCGCGACCCGCGCGCCGGCGGAGGACCGCACCACCCAGGACGCCGAGGTCGTCGACGTGGACGCCGACGGCGATCTGGACGTCGTGCTGGGTCAGGAGGGCGGCTGGGGCCTGTGGCTGAACGACGGACGAGGGCATTTCGACGACGCGTCCGACCGCCTGCCCGATCCTGGCGACGTCGAGGCGCGCAAGGTGCGGGCCGCCGACGTGGACGGCGACGGCGACCTCGACCTGTTCTTCGCCCACGTGGCCTGGCAGGGCCGTGCCGGTCAGGATCGGCTGGCGCTGAACGACGGCACGGGCCGGTTCGTCATCTCGGACGCCCTCCCGACCGAGCAGGGCACCACCGTGGACGCCGCCTTCGTCGATCTGGACGGCGACGGCGACCTCGACCTGATCCGCGCGGACCTGGGCCCCGTCACGGTGTGGGAGAACGACGGCGAGGGCCGCTTCAGCGACGCCACGGCCCGTCATTTCGCCGAACCGGTCGCGGGCCCGAACGTGGCGCTGGAGGTCGCGGACTTCGACGGCGACGGCGTCGTGGACCTGTATGTCGGCCGGCTGAAGGCGGCGGGCGGCGGCATGCCCGACGTCGTCGACCGGCTCTTCTTGGGGAAGCGTTAGCCATCTTCGCAAGCCCGATCTCAAGGGATGCCGGGGCAGGCTGACCCCATGTCGCGTCCAAGCAAGCGTAACGCCCCGTCCGTCGAGCTTTCTCCGGAGCGTCAGTTCCTGAGGCTGATGAGCCACGAGATGCGGACGCCCCTCAACGGGGCGATCGGCATGCTGGGCCTGCTGCAGCGGACCCGCCTCGACGGCGCCCAGCGCGCCTATGCCGAGGCGGCGCGGGCCTCGGCGGAGCACCTGCTGGGGCTGGTCAACGACCTGCTGGACTATGCCCGGCTGGAGGCCGGCAAGCTGGAGTTCGACCTCGCGCCCGTCGATCCGGAGGCGCTCGTGCGTCAGGTGGTCGAGCTGCTGGCGCCGCGCGCCCACGACAAGGGGCTGGAGATCGTCGGCTGGTCAGAGGGGCCGGCCGTGCGCCTGTCCGCCGACGAGGGCCGGCTGCGGCAGGTGCTGTTCAATCTGGCCGGCAACGCCGTGAAGTTCACCGGGGCGGGGGCCGTGGCCGTGAAGGCGACGACGAAGACCCTGCCAGGCGGCCGGGCGCGGCTGACCCTGACGGTCGACGACACCGGCCCGGGCGTGCCCAAGGCGGCCCGCGCCCGCATCTTCGAGGAATTCGGCCATGCCGAGGCCGGCGACGCCGTGCGCGTCGACGGCGCCGGGCTGGGGCTGGCGGTGGTGCGCAAGCTGGCCGAAGCCATGAGCGGCACGGTCGCCGTGCAGGACCGGCCCGACGGTCCGGGCGCCCGGTTCATCTTCGTCGCCGAGTTCGACGCCGCGCCGGTCAAGATCGCCGCCGCCCCGCCCCTGGCCGGGCTGACGGTCGCCGTGCGCAGCCCCGATCCGTTCGTGCGTCGCGCGGCCGAGGCCCAGGCGCGGGCCTGCGGCGCCCTGATCGGCGAGCAGGCGGACGTGCTGCTCGTCGACCACGCCGAGGCGGCGGCGACCGGCCGCGCGCTGGCGGAGCGGCCGGATCGACCCGCCCTGATCCTGCTGCGCCCGACCGACCGCGATCTGATCGCCCGCTATCGCGGCGCTGGCTGGGCCGGCTATCTGATCAAGCCGCTGCGCGGCGGCTCGCTGGCCGAGCGCGTGACGGCCGCCCTGAAGCGCGGACCGCAGGCCGCGGCCGTGGTCCCCGACGACGACCGGGTGGCCCCGCCGCGCGCCTTCGCCGCGCGCGTGTTGCTGGTCGAGGACAATCCCGTCGGCGCCCTGCTGGCGAAGACCCTGCTGAAGCGCGAGGGCTGCACGGTCGAGACGGCCGCCAGCGGCGACGAGGCGCTTCAGGCGCTGAAGCGCGCCCGCTACGATCTGGTCTTCATGGACATGCGGATGCCGGGCATGGACGGGCCGACCGCGACGCGGGCCATCCGCGCCGGCGGCGACCGCACGCCCATCGTCGCCCTGACCGCCAACGCCTTCGAGGAGGACCGACGCGCCTGTCTGGAGGCGGGAATGGACGACTGGATGCCCAAGCCGCTGGAGCCCGGGACGCTGCGCGCGGCCCTGGCCCGCTGGACGAACCGCGAAGTCCGCGCCAAGGTCGCCTGATCGACGCCGTGGGGGGCGTACGGAGAGGGACGCCCGAATGACCGACGCCGCGAAACCCGCCCGGGGCCTGGGGGGCCTTGCCGTCTATGGCGAGCGGCGGACCTTCGTCATGCTGCTGCTCGGCTTCGCCTCGGGCCTGCCGAACCTGCTGATCTTCGACACCTTGTCGGCCTGGCTGCGCGACGACGGGGTTTCGCTGGAGGTCATCGGCTTTTTCGGCCTGGCCACCCTGACCTATGCGCTGAAATTCGTCTGGGCGCCGTTGCTGGACCGGACGAACATTCCGGTTCTGACGAAGTGGCTGGGTCATCGCCGCTCGTGGATGCTGGCGACGCAGGCCGTGCTGATCCTGGGGCTGTGGCTGATCTCCGGCTCGGACCCGCGGAGCGCCCTCGGCATGGTCGCCCTGTTCGCCGTCATCGTCGGCTTCTTCGGCGCGACGCAGGACATCGCGATAGACGCCTGGCGCATCGAGGCGGCCGACGACAGCCGTCAGGGGGCCATGGCGGCCGCCTATCAGCTGGGCTGGCGCGTGGCCCAGATCATCGCCGGCGCCGTGCCGCTTGTGCTGGCGGAGCTCTACAATTGGAACCTCTCCTACGCCGTCATGGCCGCCCTGATGGGCTTCGGCGTGCTGGGCGTCCTGATGGCCCCCCGCGAGAAGCAGCACGTGATCCGCCCGATCCCCGTGGGCGACGTGCCCTCCCGGCCCGGCTTCGAGGTCGTCGAATGGGTCGTGCGCCTCGCGCTCATCGCGGTCGCCGCCCTGATCATCGGCACCGGACTGACAGACAAGCCTGACGCCCTGGTGTGGGCCTTCGGCGGGGCGATGGACGAGTCGGCGCGGGCGTCCGTCGCGGCCGGCCTGAAGCTGGGCGACGCCACCGGCGTGCTGATCCAGTTCAGCTACGTGATCGGCGGCTTCCTCGTCCTGACCGCCGCCTGCTGGCCCCTTCCGGGCCTCCGGACCCGCCCCGGCGCCTATCTGGCCGGATCTTTCGGCGAGCCGCTCAAGGACTTCTTCCTGCGCTTCGGCCGGCTGGCCCTGCCGATCCTGGCCCTGATCTGCCTCTACCGGCTGGCGGATTTCGTGCTGAACATCATGAACCCCTTCTACATCGACCTCGGCTTCAGCCTCATCGAGATCGCCGAGGTGCGGAAGGTGTTCGGCGTGGTCATGACCTCCATCGGCGTCGTCATCGGCGGATGGATGGTCGCGCAGCTCGGCCTGATCCGGACCATGGTGATCGGCGCCTTCATGAGCCCGGTCTCGAACCTGATCTTCGCCTGGCTGGCGACGCAGGGGCACGACCTGTCGGCGCTGTTCGTCGCCATCGGCATCGACAACGTGGCGACCGGCATCGCCGGCACCGCGCTGATTGCCTACATGTCCAGCCTGACCTCGATCGGCTTCACCGCGACGCAGTACGCGCTGTTCAGCTCGCTGTACGCTCTGCCCGGCAAGATCATCGCCACCCAGTCCGGAAAGATCATCGAGGCCTCGGCCCGGTCGGCGGACGCGGGTGGGCCCCAGGCGGCGTTCAAGGGCCTCTTCACCGCCCTGCCAGAGGGCTCTCTGGTCGAAGGCGCGGCCAAGAGCGGAACCACCGTGCAGGGCCTCGGGGCCGGCTACTTCACCTTCTTCCTCTATTCGACGGTGATCGGCGTCTTCGCCATCCTGCTGGCCTTCTACGTCGCGAAGCGCCAGCCCGCCGTCATGGCCGAAGCCGCCGGCCGCGCGGAGGAAGAGAAGGCCGGGGCCCAGCCGTCGTGAGGTGAAACGAGGAAGGGCCTCACCCTTCCTCGATCACGCCCTCTTCGTAGGCCGCGAAGGTGGCCGCGGTGATGATCTCGCTGACCGAGGCGCCCAGGCTGACGATCTGCACCGACTTCTCCAGCCCCACCAGCAGCGGGCCGATCACGGTCGCGCCCCCCAGCGCCTGGACCAGCTTGGTCGAGATCGAGGCGGAGTGGACGGCCGGCATGATCAGGACGTTGGCGTCCTTGGACAGCCGCATGAAGGGGTAGTTGGCCCGCGCCTCCGGATCCAGCGCCAGCTCGGGCGGCATTTCGCCCTCGTATTCGAAGTCGACGCCGCGGCGGTCGAGGATGCGGATCGCCTCTCGCACCTTCTCGCCCCGGTCGCCCGGCGGATTGCCGAAGGTCGAATAGCTCATGAAGGCCACGCGCGGGGTGCGGCCCAGGCGGCGCACCGTCGAGGCCGCCTGCACGGCGATGTCGGCCAGATCCTCGGCGTCGGGCAGTTCGTGCACCGTGGTGTCGGCGATGAACAGGGTCCGCCCCCTAGCCAGCACGATCGACAGACCGATCAGCGTGCCGCGCACGTCCAGCACGCGGCCGACCTCGCGCATCGCCATGTTGAAATTGCGGGTGACGCCGGTGACCATGCAGTCGGCCTCGCCCTTGGCCAGCATGGCGGCGCCGAAATAGTTGCGGTCCTGATTGACCATGCGCTGCACGTCCCGACGCAGCCAGCCGCGGCGTTGCAGTTTGCCGTACAGAAAGTCGACGTACTCCGCGTTGCGGTGCGAGACCCGGGCGTTGACGATCTCGATGCCCAGGTCGTCGAAGTTCAGACCCGCCTCGGCCGCGTTCTGGCGCACCAGATCCTCGCGCCCGATCAGGATCGGCGTGCCGAGTTCGGCCTGTTTGAACTGCCAGGCGGCGCGGATGACCGACGCCTCCTCGCCCTCGGCGAAGACCACCCGCTTGTTCGGCGCGCCGCGGACGGCCGAGCTGATCTTCTGCATCAGGGCGGCGGACGGATCGACCCGCTCGCGCAGCCGGGCGCGATAGGCGTCCATGTCGGGGATGGGCTTGCGCGCCACGCCCGTGTCCATCGCGGCCTGCGCCACGAACGGCGGGATGTACCAGATCAGGCGCGGATCGAACGGCGAGGGGATGATGTAGTCCGGCCCGAACTTGAGCTTGCGCCCGCGATAGGCGGCGGCGACCTCGTCCGGCACGTCCTCGCGCGCCAGCGCCGCCAGGGCGTGGGCGCAGGCCACCTTCATCTCGTGGTTCACCTGACGCGCCCGCACGTCCAGCGCGCCGCGGAAGATGTAGGGGAAGCCCAGCACGTTGTTGACCTGGTTCGGATAGTCCGACCGGCCCGTGGCGATGATGGCGTCCGACCGGACCGACATCACGTCTTCCGGCGTGATCTCCGGGTCGGGATTGGCCATGGCGAAGATGATCGGATTGGGCGCCATGGACGCCACCATCTCCTTGGTGATCGCGCCCTTGGCGGCGAGGCCCAGGACCACGTCGGCGCCGACCATGGCCTCTTCCAGCGTGCGGTGCGGCGTGTCGGTGGCGTGCGCGGCCTTCCACTGGTCGACGTTCGGGCGGCCCTTCCAGACCACGCCGTCGCGGTCGAGGATCACGGTGTTCTCGGCCTTCACGCCGGCGGCCTTCATCAGGCCGATCGACGACAGACCCGCGGCCCCGGCGCCCACCAGCACGACCTTTACGTCTTCCAGCTTCTTGCCGGCGATGTGGCAGGCGTTGATCAGGCCGGCGGTGGAGATGATGGCGGTGCCGTGCTGGTCGTCGTGGAAGACGGGGATGTCCAGCAGGTCCTGAAGCTGGGTCTCGATCTCGAAGCATTCCGGAGACTTGATGTCCTCCAGATTGATGCCGCCCCAGGTGTCGCCGATGTTCTTGACCACCGTGACGAACTCGTCCGGGTCGGTGGTCTTCACCTCGACGTCGAAGCTGTCGACGTCGGCGAAGCGTTTGAACAGGACGGACTTGCCCTCCATCACCGGCTTGGACGCCATGTGGCCCAGGTTGCCGAGGCCCAGGATGGCCGTCCCGTTCGAGATGACGGCCACCATGTTGCCCTTGGCCGTGTAGTCGTAGGCCTTGTCCACGTCCCCGGCGATCGCCAGCACGGGCACGGCCACACCCGGCGAATAGGCCAGCGACAGGTCGCGCTGGGTCGCCATCGGCTTGGTGGGGGCCATGGAGATCTTGCCCGGGGTCGGGACGCGGTGGAACTCCAGCGCCTCGTCGTCGGAGAAGGTCTGTTTGTCGGTCTGGTCGGGCATGGGACTCGCGCGGGGTGGAAAGCGCGCGAACCCTAGAGCGTCGGCTCGCCGGTTGGAACAGGCGATCCCGCCGCCGCCGCCGGGACGACCGCCGGGCCGCCACGACGCGGCAGGCGCCAGACCTGGTTCTTCTCGAACCTGTCGCCCATCCAGGCCATGACGGTCACCGTGATCTCGCGGTCGTCCCAGTCGATCAGGTTGAAGCTCGCCGGCGTGCCGCGGATGCGGTCCGACAGGGTGCCGCACCCGACGGCGTAGGAGCAGTGGTCCGCCAGCGGGATGGGCGTGGCGAACGGCACATGCACGTGGCCCGTAAGGATCAGGTCGACCCCGGCCTCGGCGAAGATCATCGCCGCGGCCTCGCCCCGCTTCACGTCGCCGCTGACCGGGGTGCCGATCATCTCGATGAGCGGATGGTGGCAGGCGAGCACCCGCAGCGTGCCCGCGGGCGCCGCCTCCAGCGCCTGAGCCGCGCGGCGCGTCTGGTCCAGGTCGATCACGCCCTTGGACCAGTTCAGGCGGGCCTGCCAGCCGCGCGCGGTGGTGACGCCGCGCACCATGACGCGATCGCCGACGAACTGGTGGTCGTGCGCCGGATGACCGATGACGGTTTCGAACGCCTTCCACGGCGAGAACAGCCGGTGCCAGACGTTGAAATAGGGCACGTCGTGGTTGCCCACCACGACGAAGGTCGGATTGGCGAGCCTGTCGATCCAGCGTGAGGCGGCCTCGAACTCCTCCGGCTGCCCGGACTGGGTGACGTCGCCGGTGACCAGCGTCAGGTCGGGCTTCAGCGTGTGGGTGAGCTCCATCGCCGCCTCGGCGGCGGCGGCGTTCTCGCGCCCGAAGTGAACGTCGGAGACCTGGACGAGGCGTCCGCTCACGCCTCTATCCCCGCGTGGTCGAGGCGGGGCGCCAAGGCCTTGAACGCGCGAGGGCGAAAGGTCGCGATCGCCTCGGCGTCCAGCCGCATCGGCTCTCCGTCGACCACCGCCGGGATGCGCGACCGGGCCCGCATCGTCACCTTGCGAACGGTCTGGGTCAGGACCGCCGGGTCGTGCCGCCAGTCGTCGAACAGGGCGTGCGCGGCCAGCCGGAAGGCGTCCGCCGCACCCGCCGGGCTCATCGCCGCGGCCTCCAGCCCCTTGTCCACGTCCATCACCTTCGAGATCAGCGGCGTGATCAGGGCCACCGCCTCCGCGCGACGCACCGGGCCACCGTCCAGCTGGTAGCGCAGCCGGCCGCCGAAGGCGCGGCGCAGCGCACGCCGCCCATGAAGCCAGGCCAGCCGCCAGTCCCCTTCGCGCACCGCCTCGCGCGCGGGCGCCCACAGCGCGGGCGCCCCGAAGATGGCGGCGCAGAAGAAGGCCCGCCCCTCCACCTCGCCGCCCGAGACGAGGCGGATTTCGCCCCGCTCCAGCGTCTCGCGCAGCGCCTTGCGCCAGTCGGTGGTGTCGTAAAGCGCCTTCGGCAGCATGTTCATGGTCCCGCCGGGAAGGGGCGCGATCATGGGTCCGTCGTCGCCCGTCGACGACGCGATGGTGCCCGCCGTGCCGTCTCCGGCGAGGATGATCAGCAGGTCCGGCCCGGCGTCCAGCGCCTCGGCGATCCCCTCGGCGAAGGCGCCGGCCTGCAGCTCGATCACCTCGGCGTCGTCGAGCGGGTACTCCGCCAGAATCCCGCGCGCGGCCTCGGCCGCCCCGGCGTCGACGCTCCCCGACGCCGGGTTGACGATCATCCGCACACGACCGAGGGGGACGTGCGGGGTCAGCTCCCGCGCCTCCGGCTCACCGGATGCGGGATCCACGGCAAAGGTTTCGCTCATGCCTGCCGAACGTCCCGCGCGGCGGGGCGTTCCGGCGGATCAGGCGGCCTTCTTCAGCTCTTCTGCGGTCTTGGCCGCGCCGGCTTCCAAGGCGTCGCCGGTCTTCTCCGCGGCCTTGCCGGTCTCGTCGACGGCCTGTCCGGCCACGACCGGAACGGCGTCCACGGCCTCCTCGGTCTTGCCGCTGACGGTGTTCCACGCCGTGGCGATCCAGCCGTCCATCCGTGCCCCGGCCTCGGCCACCGAGCGGTCCATGATCGACAGGACCAGCATCACCACGCCGAACAGCGCCAGCAGCCCGACGATGAATCCGACGACCGGATTGCCGCCTCGGCGACGCTTGGACGCCCACACCGGGCCCGCGCCGTCGTCCGCCATCCGCGCGATCTCAGGAAAACGCATCATTCAACAAACCCCCAACCTTGTTCCCGGCCCACCCCGGTCCTGTCCGCTTCCGGACGTTAACCTTATAACCCGGGCCTTAAGGTCAAGCCTAATCGCGGAACCGCCAAGTCGGTCCAGCGTTCTCACCCCCGGGGCGAACCAGAGATTCTTCCAGAGGACGAAACCAACATGAAAAAGGCTCTCATCGCCATCGCCGGAGCCGGCCTGCTGACCGCCGCTTGCGCCAGCGACCCCTACGGCTCGAATGAAACCGTGCGTCAGGGCGCCATCGGCGCCGGCATCGGCGCCGTGGCCGGCGCGGTCATCGGCAACAACATCGGCGACGGCAACGCCGGTCGCGGCGCGGCCATCGGCGCCGTCGTGGGCGGCGCCGCCGGCGCCATCCGCGGCTCGCAGCAGGACCGCGCCAACCAGCGCTACGACCAGGCGCGCGGCATCTACTGCTATCCGGAAGGCGACTGCTACTATCCGGACGGCCGCCGCTACCGCTAAGCCGCGGACACGGCTGAAGATCTCGCCCGTCCCTCGCAAGAGGGGCGGGCGTTTTCGCATATGGCGAAGCTTTGGCGGCAACCGCGCCGGCGAATCGACGTTACCTCGAAAGACAAGGGGGACGTCATGACCGCATCCAGACCGCTTTCGATCCTCGCGCTGACCGCCGCGACGCTGGCCGCGTGCGCCTCGGGACCCATGACCCGCGACCAGCTGGTGGTCGAGCCCTCGACCTGCGGGAACCGCAGCTTCGAGGTCTATTTCGCCGAGAGCGCCGCCCAGCTGACGCAACCCGCGCGTCAGGCCATCGACCTCGTCGCCGACCAGATGGCCGCCTGCGACATCACCAGGGTGACCGTCATCGGCCTGGCGTCCGCGACCGGCACGCCGGAGGCGAACCTGAGCCTTTCCCAGCGCCGGGCGCAGACCGTCGCGGCGGAGTTCGGGCGCAAGGGCTGGCCCGCCCCGGCGTTTCAGCTGGACGCCGCCGGCGACGCGGGCGCCGTCACGCCCGACGGCACGATGGAGCCTTTGCGCCGCCGCACCCAGGTCTTCATCGAGGCTCGGCCCCGCTGACGGCGGCTGCGGCGTCGCCGCCGCTTGGACCCGGGCCCCGGGACCGGTAGGACGGAGGCGAACCCTCCGGAGGTCCGCTTGCGCCGCCTGCTCGCCCTGATCCTGGCCATCCTGCTGTGGCCGACGCTGGCGGCGGCCCAGCCGAAGTCCACCGAGCGGATCGAGGCCGAGCTGGTCTCGATGTCGGCGTGGGCGACGCCGGGGTCGACCCTGATGCTGGCGGTGCGGCAGGACATCGAGCCGGGCTGGCACACCTACTGGCGCAATCCCGGCGACTCGGGCGGGGCGACGACGCTGGACTGGCGCCTCCCCCGCGGCTTTTCCGCCGGCGGGATCGTCTGGCCCCTGCCGGAGCGGCAACGCCTCGGCGAGCTGATGAACTACGGCTATTCCGGCGTCGTCTACCTGCCCGTGCCCGTCCAGGTCCCCGCCGACGCCGCGCCGGGATCCCGACAGACCTTCACCGTCACCGCCCTTTTCCTCGTCTGCAGCGCAGAGATGTGCGTCCCGGACGAACTGGAGCTGTCGCTGGCGCTGCCCGTGGCGCCGGGCGCCGCGACCGACACGGAACACGCCGGGGCCATCCGCCGGGTGCTGGAGACCAGTCCTCGCCCCGCGCCGATCGCGGCGCGGATCACCCTCGGCGACGACGGCCGGCCCGTGCTGACCGCCGCCGGCACGGAGCTGGAGGGCGTCACCCGGGGCTATTTCTTCCCGTTCGAGGGCGGGCTGCTGGACCATGCGGCGGCGCAGACCGGAACCCGCGGTCCGAACGGCCTGACGTTGACGCTGACCCCGGGGCGGGGCTTCGGAACCGAGGCGCGACCGTTGGCGGGCGTGCTCGACACCGACCGCGGCGCCTTCGAGATCACGGCCCAGCCCGGCGAGCTCCTGCCCGGAACTTCGGGCGGCGGGGCGTTGGCGGAGGAGGTGGGGCCGGGCGGCGGCGCGGCCGTGGGCGTGGTGACCGCGCTGGGGTTGGCCCTGATCGGCGGGCTGATTCTGAACCTGATGCCCTGCGTCTTTCCGATTCTGGCGATGAAGGCCGCCTCGCTGGCCTCGGCCGCGCACGACGCCCCGCGCGCCCGGCGCGACGGATTGGCCTTCCTCGCCGGGGTGCTGGTCGCCTTCGTCGCGCTGGGCGGGGCGCTCTTGGCGCTGCGGGCGGCGGGACAGGCGGTCGGCTGGGGCTTCCAGCTGCAGTCGCCGGGCGTCATGGCCGGCCTGAGCCTGCTGATGCTGGCGGTGGGGCTGAACCTGTCGGGCGTCTATCACGTCGGCGCGGGGCTGCAGGCGGCCGCCGGATCGGGCCCGCTGTCGCGCCTGCCGGGCGGGGTCGGCGCCTTCTTCACCGGGGTGCTGGCCGTGGTCGTGGCCGCGCCCTGCACCGCGCCCTTCATGGCCCTGGCGCTGGGCGCCGCGCTCGTCATGCCGTGGCCCGTCGCCCTGCTGGTCTTCGCCATGCTGGGCCTCGGACTGGCCCTGCCCTACGTCGCCGTCAGCTTCAGCCCGGCCGTCTTGCGCCGGCTGCCGCGGCCGGGGCCCTGGATGCAACGGCTGAAGGGCGTGCTGGCCTTCCCCATGTACGGCACGGCCCTGTGGCTGGCCTGGGTGTTCAGCCGTCAGGCGGGGGCCGAAGCCCTGGCGCTGCTGTTCGCCGCCGCCCTCATGGTCGCCTTCGGCCTGTGGCTGGCGGGTGTGAACCAGGCGGCGCGGACGGAGGGGCGGCCCGCCATCCTGAGCGCCGTCGCCGCGACCCTCGCCCTGCTTGGCGGCGGCGGTCTGGCCGGAACGTCGGCGATGCTGCCCGCGCCGGCCACCGGGGCGGAAGGAGCCACGTCCGCCTCCGTGTTGTCGTCGCGGCCCTGGTCCGCCGACGCCGTCGCCGCGGCGCGCGCCGAGGGCCGGACCGTGCTGGTCAACTTCACGGCCGACTGGTGCGTGACCTGCAAGATCAACGAGCGCGCCGCCCTGACGTCCGGGCGCGTGGCGCAGGCGCTGGAGGCGGCGGACGCGGTCTATCTGGTCGGCGACTGGACGCGGCGCGACGACGTCATCGCCGCCGAGCTGGCCCGCCACGGCCGCTCGGGCGTTCCCCTGTATCTGCTCTATCCGGCCGGGGGCGGCGAGCCCCGCATCCTGCCGCAACTGCTGACCGAGGGCACGGTCGTCCGCGCCCTTCAGGAGACTTCCGCCCGCTGACCCCAAGGAGACGCCCGATGATCCGCGTGACCCTCGCCTGCGCCGCCGTCCTGGCCCTCGTCGCCTGTTCGCCCGCGTCGGAGACGCCCGAGCCGAAGACGGAGACGGCGGCCGCCTCGACCGCGGCCCTGCCCGCGGCCCCGGTCTTCACCCTGGTCGATTCCGACGGCGTCCAGCGCAGCCTGGCCGACTTCCGCGGCAAGACCGTCGTGATCGAGTGGACGAACGAAGGCTGCCCCTATGTCCAGAAGCACTATTCGGCGGGCGCCATGCAGGCGCTGCAGCGCGAAGCGACGGCCGACGGCGTCATCTGGCTGACGATCATCTCCTCGGCGCCGGGGACGCAGGGCTTCGTCGAAGGCGAGGCCGCCCGGGCCTTCAAGGCGAAGCACGACGGCGCGTGGACCCATCTGCTGCTCGATCCGACCGGTCAGGTCGGCAAGCTTTACGACGCGAAGACCACGCCGAACATGCGGATCATCGATCCGGAGGGGCGTCTGGTCTACGTCGGCGGCATCGACGACCGCCCGACCAACAAGGTCGAGGATCTGCAAGGCGCCAACAACTTCGTCCGCGCGGCCCTGACGGACCTCGAGGCCGGCCGCCCCGTCGCGACGCCCTTCGCCCAGCCCTACGGCTGCTCGATCAAGTATCCGGAGACGGTGGAGGCCGAGGCCTAGACTTCCGGCTGCGGCGGGGCGGTGATCACCGCCACGTTGTCGTCGAACAGGTGAACCAGTTCCGACAGGGCGGAGGCGCGCTCTTCCGGGGTCGCGGCGCTTTCCAGCGCGGTCAGGCGGACGGGGATGTCCTCGGAAATGCCGCGCAGGATGCATTTCAGGTCGCCGTCGACGCCGCGTTCCTTCAGCACCAGATGCCCCTGCATGTCGCGCTCGGCCAGCGCCAGGGCGTCGGCCTTGAACGCGGTCCAGTCCGGGCCGCCCAGCACGGCGACGAGATCCATCGCGGCCCAGCCCTCGGCCGTGGTCTTCAGCTTGCCGGCCCGGGCGACGATGTCGAGGAACAGCGGCTCTTCGGCGACGGTCACGGGGTCGCCCGGCGTCCACGCCGGCCGGGCGGCGGCCGTGGCGACGGCGGGATCGGTCAGGGACAGGGCGACGGCGAGGGCCAGACCGCAGGACATGGCGGCGTTCCTTCTTCTCCGATCTCGCGCGACTGGCGAATCGGTCATTGAAAGGGGGTACGCCCCACCCGTAAACGGACGCTTACGCCGCCTTCGGAGCCGATGATGCCGACCGCCCGCCCCGCCGCCCTGGACAAGGCCTGGAAGGCGTTTCGCCGCGCCGCCGAGGCGGATGCCGGGACGCCCATCGTCGACTGGTTCGGCAAGGAGCCCGACCGGCTGGAGCGGATGACGCTGCAAGCCGCAGGTCTGACGCTGGACCTGTCGAAGCAGCCGTGGTCGCAGGCGGGTCTGGGCGCCGCACTGGATCTGGCGCGCGCCGCCGACGTCGAGGGTCGCCGCGCCGCTCTGTTCGGGGGCGAGGTCGTCAACCCGACCGAGGGCCGCGCCGTCCTGCACCCCGCTCTGCGCGCGCCCGACGGCGCGACCTTCACGGCGCTGGGCGAACCGGTCTCGCATGAGGTCGAGGCGGTGCGCGAAGCCATGGCCGAGTTCGCCGAGGACGTCCGCACGGCGCGCGAGACCGGCACGGGCGGCCGGCCGTTCGAGGCCGTCGTGCACATCGGCATCGGCGGTTCTGATCTGGGGCCGCGGCTGGTGTGGGACGCCCTGCGCCCCGTGGAGCCCACCGTCGACCTGCGCTTCGTCGCCAACATCGATCCGCGTGAGATGGCCGAAGCCCTGGCCGGGCTGGACCCGGAGGCGACCCTGGTCGTGGTGGTGTCCAAGACCTTCACCACGCAGGAGACCCTGGCCAACGCCGAGCTGGCCCGCGACTGGCTCAAGACCGCCGTCCCGACGAAACACCTCGGCCGGCACATCGTCGGCGTCACCGCCGCGCCGGAGCGCGCCGAGGCCTTCGGCTGCGGCCGCACCTTCGCCTTCCGCGACTGGGTCGGGGGGCGCTACTCCCTGTGGTCGGCGGTGGGCCTGTCGTGCGCCGTCGGTCTGGGCTGGGAGGTCTTCTCGGAGATGCTGGACGGCGCCGCGGAGATGGACGCCCACTTCCGCACCGCGCCGCTCGACGCCAACGCGCCGGTCTTGATGGCCCTGGCCCAGGTCTTCAACGTCGCCGGCCTGGACCGCGGCGCCCGTACGGTGGCCCCCTACGCCCACGGGCTGCGGCGCCTGCCCGCCTTCCTGCAGCAGCTGGAGATGGAGTCGAACGGCAAGGGCGTGACGCTGGAGGGCGCGCCGGTCGCGGCGTCGGGCCCCATCGTCTTCGGTGAACCCGGGACCAACGGACAGCACGCCTTCTTCCAGCAGCTGCATCAGGGCCCGCAGGTCGTGCCGGCGGAGTTCGTCGTGGTGCGCGACACCCTGGACGGCGGCGGCTCCGAGGCTCCGCTGTGGTCCAACGCCCTGGCCCAGGCGCGCGCCCTCATGGTGGGCAAGACGGAGGATCACGCGCGCGCCGAGATGCTGGAGCTGGGCATGGAGCCGGAGGAGGCCGACCGGCTGGCGCCGCACAAGACCTTTCCGGGGAACCGGCCCTCGACCACCCTCGTCATGGACGCCCTGACGCCGCGCGCTCTGGGCGCGCTGCTGGCTCTTTACGAGCACAAGACCTTCGTCGAGGGCGTGATCTGGGGCATCAACAGCTTCGACCAGTGGGGCGTGGAACTGGGCAAGGCCATGGCGCGCAGCCTGCTGGCCGACGCGGAGGCGGGGGCGCCGTCCGTGGATCTGGATCCCTCGACCGCCGCCCTGCTGATCCGGCTGGCGACCCGCCCGGCGTCGAAGGCCGCGCCTGTGCCCGGGGTCAAGTCGAAGCCGGACAAGGTCAAAAAGGAAAAGGAGCGCGCTCCCGCCCGGGAAGCGCGCCCCTCGTTCCTGTCCCGCAAGAAGCCGCAGGACTAGTCCGGCCTACCAGCGACGGTCGTAGCGATAGTCGCGGTCTCGGCGGTTCTGGGCGCTGCGCCACTCGCCGTGGTTCCGCCAGAAGCGGCCGTCGCGGTAGTAGCCCCGGCCCTGATAGGTCCGCCCGTCGACGTAGCTCCGGTCGTAGCCGTAGCCGGACTGGTAGCCGTAGCGGTCGCGGCTGTTGATGCCGTGCTCGCGCTCCCAGTGGCCCTGGTTGCGCCAGCAGCGGCCGTCGCGCTGGTAGCCGCAGTCGTCGCCGCCGCTCGTGGCGGCCACCGCCGCGCCGGCGAGGGCTCCGCCCAGGATGTAGGCGCCGTCGCCCTGTCCGATCACGGCCCCGGCCACGGCGCCGACGGCCGCGCCCAGAAGGGCGTCGCGGGTCGAGTCGTTCCGGTCCCGATCGCGGTCGTAGCGATAGTCCTGCGCCGCCGCGGGGGCGGCCGTCAGCATCAGGGCGGCCAGCGGGGCGGCCGCCGTCATCACCATCTTCGTCTTCATGTCGGCGCTCCTTTCATGAGGCATGTCCGCAGCTTGCACCCGGCGGCCTGAACCTGCCGGGGATCGGCCGTTCAGCGGGCGTTCATGCCGTGCGGCTTGCGGCCCGAGGCAAGGAACGGCACGGTCCGCCCATGCGGATGTGGCGCGGCTTCAGACGAGGGTTCACCGGGGCCGCCCTGCTGGCGGCGCTGGCGCTGGCCGGCTGCGCGACCGCGCAGGACGTCCCGCCGCCGCCCCCGCCGCCGCCTCCTGTCGCGCCCCCGCCCCCGCCTCCGCCGCCTCCGCCGCCCCCCACCGACGTCCGGATCGCCGACGCGCGGGCGCTGGCCGAGGCGGGCGACCTCGCCGGGGCCGAGCCGCTGTACGTCGCGGCGGCCGAGCAGGCGGAGGCGCGCGGCGACCCGGTCGCCGCCTCGACCGCCTGGATCGAGGTGGCCAAGGCCCGCGCCGGTCTGGGCCGCGAGGACGACGCCGACGCCGCGGTGAGCCGCGCCGTCGCGATCGTCGAATCCGGCCTCGGCCCACAGTCCACGCAGCTGGTCCCCGCGCTGCTGACGCAGGCCCGCATGCGCTACGTTCAGGGCCGCCACGCGGATGCTCTCGCCGTGGCCGACCGCGCTCTCGCCCTGACGACGGCGCCCGACCACGTCGCCGACCTGACCTATGAGCGCGGCAAGAACCTCGACGCTTTGGGGCGCTTCGCCGAGGCCGAGACCTCCGCGCGAACCGTGATCGCGCTGCGCACCGATCGCCTGGGCCCCGACGACCCCTACGTCGGCGACGCTCTGAACCAGCTGGCCAACGCGCTGATGGCGCAGGGCCGCTACGCCGAGGCCGAGCCGCACCAGCGGCGGGCGCTGGTGATCTACGAGGCGGCCTACGGCGCCGAGGACGAGCAGGTGGCGCTGGCGCTCAGCAACCTGGGCAACATCCTGCGCCGCACCGGGCGGATGGCCGAGGCCGAGCGGTCGCACCGCCGCGCGGTGGCCATCGCCGAGCGGGTGGAGAATCCCGTGCTTCTGGCCCAGACCCTGACCAACCACGGCTGGCTGCTGCACCTGACCGGCCGCGGCGATCTGGCCGAGCCGGCGTTCCGGCAGTCGCTGGCCATCGCGCTGGAACTGGTCGGCCCGGACCACCCCTTCACCGGCGTCGCCACCGCCAATCTGGCCTTCAGCCTCGTCGATCAGGGCCGTCACGCCGAGGCCCTGCCGCTGTTCCAGACCGCCCTGCCGGTGCTGGAGGCGGGCCTCGGCGCCGACAGCCCGGATCTGGTCACCACGCTGGACGGCTACGGTCAGGCCCTGATCGGCCTGAACCGCCCGGCCGAGGCCGAGGCCCTGATGATCCGCGCCGGCGCCATCCTGGCCGCACGTCAGCCGGCGGGGCACCCGGACGCGGTCTTCCAGGCCGCGGACCACGGCGGCTTCCTGGCCCGCGCCGGTCGCGCGGACGAGGCGCTGGCCGTGCTCAGGCCCGCGCGCGACGCCCTGTTCCGGCGCGACGGACGGCGGCTGGAGGGCGGCGACCCCACCCGCCGCGCGGCCCCGCTGTTCCGCCGCCTCGTCCAGGCCGCCTGGTTGGCGAAATCTCCCGACTGAATCGGCCTTCCCGCCCTTGACGCCCGACCGCGCCGGACCTACTTCCGCCGCGCGTTAGCACTCGGGCACGGCGGCTGCCAAAAGCGCCGGCGTCCGGGGGCGCTCAATCATCAGAGGCCCTGAAGGGAGAACTACAGATGGCGTTTCGTCCGCTCGGCGATCGCGTGCTGGTCAAGCGCGTGGAAGAGGAATCGAAGACCAAGGGCGGGATCATCATCCCCGACACCGCCAAGGAGAAGCCGCAGGAAGGCGAAGTCGTCTCCGTCGGCCCCGGCGCCCGGGACGACAGCGGCAAGGTCAACGCCCTGGAGCTGAAGGCCGGCGACCGCATCCTGTTCGGCAAGTGGTCGGGCACCGAGGTCAAGATCGACGGCGAAGACCTGATCATCATGAAGGAATCGGACGTCCTGGGCGTGCTGTCCTAAGCACCCGGCGCCTGATTTCACTCCCGTAAACAGACAGATAAGGAGCAGCCGCACATGGCCGCCAAGATCGTTCAGTTCAACACCGACGCGCGCGACAAGATGCTGCGCGGCGTCAACGTCCTCGCCAATGCGGTGAAGGTCACCCTGGGTCCCAAGGGCCGCAACGTCGTCATCCAGAAGTCCTTCGGCGCCCCGCGCTCGACCAAGGACGGCGTTTCGGTGGCCAAGGAGATCGAGCTGGAGGACGCCTTCGAGAACATGGGCGCCCAGATGATCCGTGAGGTCGCCTCCAAGACCAACGACAAGGCGGGCGACGGCACCACCACCGCCACCGTCCTGGCCCAGTCGATCGTCCAGGAAGGCCTGAAGTCGGTCGCCGCCGGCATGAACCCGATGGATCTGAAGCGCGGCATCGACAAGGCCGTGGCCGCCGTCATCGCCGACATCAAGGCGTCGTCCAAGAAGGTCTCGGCCAACACCGAGATCGCCCAGGTCGGCACGATTTCCGCCAACGGTGACGCCGAGGTCGGCGAGATGATCGCCCGCGCCATGGAAAAGGTCGGCAACGAGGGCGTCATCACCGTCGAGGAAGCCAAGACCGCCGAGACCGAGCTGGACGTCGTCGAGGGCATGCAGTTCGACCGCGGCTACCTGTCGCCCTACTTCATCACCAACGCCGACAAGATGCAGGCCGAGCTCGAAGAGCCCCTGATCCTGCTGCACGAGAAGAAGCTGTCCAGCCTGCAGCCCATGCTGCCGATCCTGGAGGCCGTGGTGCAGTCGGGCCGTCCGCTGCTGATCATCGCCGAGGACATCGAGGGCGAGGCCCTGGCCACCCTGGTGGTCAACCGCCTGCGCGGCGGCCTGCGCGTCGCCGCCGTCAAGGCGCCGGGCTTCGGCGACCGCCGCAAGGCCATGCTGGAGGACATCGCCGTCCTGACCGGCGGCCAGGTCATCTCCGAGGACCTGGGCATCAAGCTCGAGAACGTCACCCTCGACATGCTCGGCAAGGCCAAGAAGGTCACCATCACCAAGGACGACACCACCATCGTGGACGGCGTCGGTGAGAAGGACGCCATCGAGGCCCGCATCGGCCAGATCAAGAAGCAGATCGAGGACACCACCTCGGACTACGACAAGGAGAAGCTGCAGGAGCGTCTGGCCAAGCTGGCCGGCGGCGTCGCGGTCATCCGCGTCGGCGGCTCGACCGAGGTCGAGGTCAAGGAGAAGAAGGACCGCGTCGACGACGCCCTGAACGCCACGCGTGCGGCCGTTGAAGAAGGCATCGTCCCCGGCGGCGGCATCGCCCTGCTGAAGGCGACCAGGGCTCTGGACGGCCTGACCGGCGACAACGCCGACCAGACCGCCGGCATCGCCATCATCCGCCGCGCCATCCAGGCCCCGATCCGTCAGATCTCGGAAAACGCCGGGGTCGAAGGCTCGATCGTGGTCGGCAAGGTGCTGGAGAACGCCGACAAGTCGTTCGGCTTCAACGCCCAGACCGAAGAGTACGGCGACCTGGTCGCCATGGGCGTGATCGACCCGGCCAAGGTCGTCCGCACGGCGCTTCAGGACGCGGCCTCGGTGGCCGGCATCCTGATCACCACCGAAGCGGCCGTCGCCGACGCCCCCAAGAAGGCCTCGGCCGGCGCCGGCGGCATGCCGGGCGGCGGCATGGGCGGCATGGGCGACATGGACTTCTAAGTCCCACGCCCAGCTCAGGTTGAAACGAAGAGGGCGGGTCCGGCGACGGGCCCGCCCTTTTTTGTCCGGCCAACGACGACGTTCGTCGGCTACTGGGGATTCACGCAGGAAGTCGGGTAACACGGCTGCCTTATCGGTCCTTCCGCCGGCGGGGCCGACGGCGTCGAAGACGGTGGTGTCCAAGTCGGGGCTGCAGGCTGCTGCGGCTGGCTATATGGCCAATTCTGATCGACGATGATCGCCGGCCCGTTGCCGGTCCCTTGGGGGGCGGTCGAATATGGCGTGCCGTCGGAATAGGCCTCCTGAGGCACGAACGGCTGCGCCGGCGCCGTCGCCGACGAAGCGGGCTGGCTCATCGGAACATAGACCTGCTGCTGCGGCGGCGCGCCGTACACATAGCTCGAAGTGCCCGTGTACGGATTGTAGACTTGCTGGGGGGCTTGGTAGGGCGTGCACGGGTCGGAGCACGGCGCGGAGATCCAGTCCGCGACGGCGCACCCGTTCAACATGAGAAGCCCGCCCGCCGCCGCGATCATCCTGCGCTTGATCATGCCTTCCTCCCATTCGATGGTGAGAGTAACGGCGATTTCCGATGGGCGATCAAGCCTCTCGATCTGACGGTCCCTGATGGCCCCAAGTCGGCTTTCGTCAGAAGACGCGCCGCCGTCAGCATCTATAGTGGGTCGCAAGGAGAGCGCCCATGTTTCAAGTCCTGGCCCGCTGCGCCGCCGTCCTTGCTCTGTGCGTCGGCCTGTGGCCGTCGCCCTCGCTCGCCTCGCCGAGCCGGGGAGAATTGCAGGACCCGAAGGGCGTGTCGGTCTGCAGCCCGCTCCGTGACTCCGACGCGGCGCTGTGCGAGGCCTTGCTGGCGCGAAACTGCAGCCTGGCCACCGGCGACGGCGTCTCCTTTTGCCGGGCCGTCACGACGGCGACCTGTTCCCTGATCGCGGACGATGCGGGACAGAGCCTGTGCCGCGGGCTGACCCAGCGGTACTGCTCCTACGTCCCGCTGGATCGGGGAGCGCTGTGCCATGCGGTGGTTCAGAGGCGCTGCGACGAACTGGATGAGCGCGGGCAGGCTTGGTGCACGGCACTGCGCGCCGCCTTGCCGCCCCGATCCGACGGCTGACGAGCCGTCGATTGCGCATCCCCCCGGATCACGAGCTATATCCTGCGTCGGACGCCTACGGCTTGATGCAGCCCCTGCGCATCCCGGGCGGCTGGCTGATCGCCGTCAACAAGCTGCGGCTCGCGATGGACGACGACCTGAGCCAGGTCGGCGGGGCGACGCTGTTTCACGCGGTGAACGCCGCGCGCCGATTCAACATCGACGTTGATTTGCGACCCGAATTCGATGTCCACGGCGTCTTTCACCTGACGGTCGGATACCAGCCTTGGCCACGCTCGCCCAAGGGGCGTCGGATCAAACACGTACCGCTGCATTTCGATTCTGATGGACGGTGCATGCACGCGTTTGAAACTCGCTCGTATCCCACCCTTGTCCGCGAGCTTGAGCACTGGATCGCCAGGTGCACGGTCTGGCAGGTGGAGCCGGGCTGATGTCATGCGCCCTTTGGACGACGGAGAGAGCCTGATGCGCCGCTTGCTTGAGATGACCTTGGCCTTGGCGGCCATGCACGCGCCGCCGTGTCTTGCCCAGTCGCAGCTGGGCACAGCTGAGGCGTTCCGCCAAAGCAAGGCGGCGTTCGAGCAGGTCCGGGTCCGGGACGATGATCGGGTGCAGAGTTACACTTTGATCGGCGCCGCCTGTCGGCCGACCCTGGTTCAAATCTGGAGTGACGGTTCGACCGGTGCGTCCCAGCCCCTTTCTCTGGAGCACGCGACGGTCAGAAGTTACGAGGAAGACGGCGGCTACCACACTGTGGAGTTCGTCAGCCCTGCCGATGGCGCTTTCACCTTCTCAGCCGGCTCGGTCAGAGCGCGGACCAATGTCGAGGCTCATTTGGCCTTCCTCATCGACGCCTGCGCGGATGCGGCCACGAGATCTCGTGGGGCGTCCTTCAGCGCGGAGGAGAGGGCGGTCGACGCGTTTCAATCGCTCAAGCTCGAACTGGAGGCGATACGTCGGACCGCCGCGGGCCTTGATTTCCGCTACACCTTACAGGGACGCCCGTGCCAGGCGCGACTTGTCGAAAGTCACTCGGCGGCGGGTCAGCCGGATGGGCGCACGGTCTCGCCGGTGGAGTGGCGGCGAGCGACCGCCGAACCCTATCTGGTCGGCCCGGCGCCGGGCATCCGGATGCGAACCGACGGGGGAGAAGGGTTTCTCTGGGTCGACACTGAGCATCGGGCTCGCCGCGTCTCACACCTGATGACGAAGCTCACGCAGCACTGCCAGGCCGTGGGAGGCGTGGTGGACTAGGCTGAGTGGTCACGTCGTTCTGACACGGGCGAGTAGGTCTGAAAGACGCAGCCGCGGGCATCGACCAGCAAGGCCAGGTCCCGATCCCCCCCGGGCCACCACGAGTAGACCGGCACACCGTCGAGCACGCCTTGGTGACGCAGGTAGCGGTTCAACGCGGTTACGCCGGTCGGACTTCCGGAGGGTACGTAGCGTACGCCGGCCCACTCGATCTCCGTCCCGTAGGCGAACCATTGTTTCGTTCTCGCGCCGGGCAGATCCGAAGGCTCGGCCGGAAAATTCGAATCTTCGGAAAGCGTGCGCCACGATCCGTCCTGCGCTTCAGCCGCCACGACAGGCTCGATGGTTCCCGTGGCGTCCGAGACGCAGAAGAGCTCCCAAGTCGGATCCTGCATGACGAGAGCCCCGACGAGGCTCATCACGTTCAACATGGTCATCTCTCCGGATCAGCTGGCGAAACTTGCGCACCGCCCGGCCGTGACACCAACCCCCGAAACCTGACGCGCGATCGTCCCATGATGATGGCGTCCTCCACCCTTGCCTCCCCCGACGTAACCGTGGCTCCCTCTCCGGCATGAGCGAACTCGACGATTTCCGCGCCTCCACCCGCCAGTGGCTGGAGGCGAACTGTCCGCCCGAGGTGCGGGGGCCCGTGCGGTCCGAGGACGAGGTGATCTGGGGCGGGCGCAAGGCCGTCTTCGCCACGCCCGGCCACGAACGCTGGCTGAAGGTCATGGGCGAGCGGGGGTGGACCGCGCCGGAGTGGCCGGTGGAGTACGGCGGCGGCGGCCTGTCGCGGGAACAGGCCAAGGTGCTGGCGCAGGAGCTGGCGCGGCTCGGGGCGCAGCCGGCGCTGAACAGCTTCGGCGTCTGGATGCTGGGCCCGGCCCTGCTGAAGTTCGGCACCGAGGAGCAGAAGAAGCGCTTCCTGCCGCCGATCGTGCGCGGCGAGATCCGCTGGTGCCAGGGCTATTCCGAGCCGGGCGCGGGATCGGATCTGGCCGGCCTGCAGACCCGCGCCGAGGACCGCGGCGATCACTGGGTCGTCAACGGTCAGAAGGTGTGGACCAGCTATGCCGACAAGGCGGACTGGATCTTCTGTCTGGTGCGCACCGATCCGGAGGCGCCCAAGCATCTGGGCATCAGCTTCGTCCTGTTCGACATGGCGACGCCGGGGGTGACGACCAGGCCGATCACGCTGATTTCGGGCAAGTCGCCCTTCTGCGAGACCTTCTTCGACGACGTGCGGGTGGAGAAGGAAAATCTGGTCGGGGAGCTGAACCGCGGCTGGGACGTGGCCAAGCACCTGCTGGCGCACGAGCGGACCATGATCGGCGCCATGGGCGAGATCGGCGGGGGCCGGCCGTTGGGCCAGGTCGCGACCGGCGCGATCGGTGTGGGCGACGACGGCCGCCTGCTGGACCCGATGCTCCGTGCACGGATCGCCGAGCTGGAGGTGGACGCCGCGGCCTTCCGCCTTGCGCTGGAACGCACCGGCGACCGCATGAAGGCGAAGCAGGCGCACCCGGCGCTGGCGTCGATGCTGAAATACTACGGCTCCGAACTGAACAAGCGGCGGCACGAGCTCTTGATGGCCGCCGGCGGCTCGGACGCGCTGGAGTGGGAGGGGGAGCGGTCGCGCGACGGCGCCATGGCCCGCGACTGGCTGCGCACCAAGGCCAACTCCATCGAGGGCGGGACCAGCGAGATCCAGCTGAACATCCTCGCCAAGCACGTCCTCCAGCTGCCGGGGGCGTGAGCGGATGCCCCTGATCCTGACCGACGAACAGACCATGCTGAAGGGGGCCGCCGACGGCTTCCTGAGCGAGCGCGCGCCGATCGCCCATCTGCGGAACCTGCGCGACTCCCGCGACCCCGACGGCGTCTCGCGCGAGCTGTGGGCCGCCTTCGGGGAGATGGGCTTCGCCGGCGTCGTGATCCCCGAGGCCGACGGCGGCTCCGGCCTCGGCGCCGTCGAGGCCGGCGTCATCGCCGAGAGCCTGGGCCGCACCCTGACGCCCTCGCCCTTCCTCGGATCGTCCGTGCTGGCCGCGACCGTGCTGACGCAGGCGGGATCCGACGCGCAGAAGGCCTGGCTGCCCCGCATCGCGTCCGGAGAGGCGATCCTGTCGCTGGCCGTGGACGAGGGGCCCAAGCACGCGCCCGCGCGAATCGCCGCGACGGCGCGGCGTCAGGGCAACGGCTTCGTCCTGAACGGCGCCAAGGGCTTCGTGCTGGACGGCCACGTCGCCGACGCCCTGATCGTGGCGGCGAAGACCGACGGCGGCCTGACCCTGTTCCTGATCGATCCGAAGACGGACGGCGTCGAGGTCGAGCGCACCGTGATGGTCGACGCCCACAACGCCGCGCGGGTCACCATGACCGACGTCCGCGTCGACGCCGACGCCGTCATCGGGGCGGTGGACGGGGGCGAGGCCCCCCTGACCGCCGCCCTGAACCTGGGCCGCGCCTGCGCCGCCGCCTCCCTGGTCGGGGCCGGGGATCAGGCCTTCCAGATCACACTGGAGTACCTGCGCGCCCGCAAGCAATTCGGAAAGGCGATCGGCGAGTTTCAGGCGCTGCAGCACCGCGCCGCCCACCTGTTCACCGAGATCGAGATCGCCCAGGCCGCGGTTCTGGCCGCGCTGCAGGCGCTGGACGCGGGCCGCGAGGACGCGGGTCTGGTCGCCTCCGTCGCCAAGGCCAAGGCCGGGCGCGTCGCCGAGCTGGCGGTGCAGGAGGCGGTGCAGATGCACGGCGGCGTCGGCATGACCGACGAGTTCGACGTCGGCCTCTACATGAAGCGGGTGCGCGTCCTGAACGAACTGCTGGGCGACGCCGCCTTCCATCAGGAGGCGCTGGCGCGCAGCCAGGGCTTCTAGGTCAGGCCTGCCGGAAGCCCAGCACGTCCTGCATGTCGTAGAGGCCCGGCTTTCGGCTGCGGACCCAGGCCGCGGCGACCACCGCGCCCTTGGCGAACAGGCTGCGGTCGACCGCCGAGTGGCTGAGCGTCAGCGTCTCGTCGTCCGAGGCGAAGATCACCGAATGCTCGCCGATGATGCCGCCGGCGCGCAGGGCGGCGAAGCCGATCTCGCCCTCCTTGCGGGCCTGTCCCACGCCGTCGCGCGGCGCGGCGCGCACCTCCGCCAGATCCACGTCCCGACCGTTCGCCACGGCCTCGCCCAGCATCAGGGCCGTGCCCGACGGCGCGTCCACCTTGCGGCGATGGTGCGCCTCCAGCACCTCGACGTCCCAGTCGCGCGCGTCCAGCCTCTGCGCCGCGTGCTCGACCAGACCGATCAGGATGTTGACGCCCAGCGAGAAGTTTCCGCTGCGGACCACGGCGACCTTCTCCGCCGCCGCCTCGATCCCGGCGAGCTGCTCCGGCGTGAAGCCGGTCGAGCCGATCACCAGCGCCGGCCCGCCGCGCGCCGCGCACGCCTCGGCCAATTCCAGCGAGGCCTCGGGCGTGGAGAAGTCGATGACGACGTCGCAGCGCGACAGGTCCGGCGTCTCGCCCCGGTCGAAGCGGGCGGCGACCACCACGTCGTCCCGCGCGTCCAGCGCCGCCGACACGGCCCGGCCCATCCGTCCGCGGGCGCCGGAGATGCCGACGTGCAGCACCCCGTTCACTGGGCCGTCTCGCCGCTGCCCAGGATGTCGGCCCAGAACCGCTTGGCCTTGCCCGTGAAGCTGGAGTTGCGCGGCGTCTGGGTCTCGCCCAGCGAATCCGCCAGCTCCTGCAGCAGCTCCTTCTGACGCGCGGTCAGGTCGGTCGGCGTCTCGACGAACAGCTCGACCACCAGATCGCCGCGGGTCTTTCCGTTCAGGTGCGGCATGCCCTTGCCCTTGATGCGCACGGTCTTGCCGGTCTGGGCGCCGGCGGGGACGGTGACGGGCGCCTTGCAATTGCCGTCGCAGGCCTGGCTGACCAGGCAGGGCGCCTCGATCTCTCCGCCCAGCGCCGCGACCGTCATCGGCACCGGCACGGTGACCAGCAGGTCGAGGTTGTCGCGCTCGAACAGGTCGTGCGGCGTCACCGACAGGAAGACGTAGAGGTCGCCGCGCGGGCCGCCACGCTGGCCGGCGTCGCCCTCGCCCGTCAGGCGGATGCGCGAGCCGTCGTCGACCCCGGCGGGGATCTGCAGGTTCAGCGTGCGGGTCTTGCGCACCAGGCCGTGACCCATGCAGCTGGTGCAGGGCTCGGCGATCATCTTGCCCTGGCCGCCGCAGCGCGGGCAGGTGCGCTCCATCTGGAAGAAGCCGTTGGCGGTGCGCACCCGGCCCTGCCCCCCGCAGGTGGTGCAGGTGACGGGCTGGGTGCCGGCCTTGGCGCCCGAGCCCTCGCAGGTCGTGCAGGTCAGCGTCGCGGGAACCGAGATCTCCACCTCCGCGCCCTGATAGGCCTGCTCCAGCGTGATCTCGAGGTCGTAGCGCAGGTCGGAGCCCCGGCGCGGGCCGCCCCGCGCGCCGCCGCCGGCGCGGCCGCCGAACACGTCCCCGAAGGCGTCGCCGAAGACCTGGGCGAAGATGTCGTTGACGTCGGCGAAGCCCTGTCCCTGACCGAACGGATTGCCGCCGGGGCCGCCCGCGTGGCCGAAGCGGTCGTAATGGGCGCGCTTCTGCGGATCCGACAGGACGGCGTAGGCCTCGGAGACTTCCTTGAACCTGGCCGAGGACTCTTCGCAGCCCCCGTTGCGGTCGGGGTGATGCTGCATCGCCAGCTTGCGATAGGCGGCCTTCAGAACGGCGGCGTCGGCCGTCCGCTCGACGCCCAGAACCTCATAATAGTCGCGCTGCGCCATGCGGCGGGGATCCTCTGACTCTCCGCCCGTCCCCGCGTCGTTCCGACGTCTGAAGGACCGGCGATGACCGGGCTGACATGGGAACCCGATCCGGTGATGCAAGGCTTAAGAAAAGGCCCCGCCCGTCGGATGACAAGCGGGGCCGTTCCCGGATTTCAGGCGCCTCAGGCGCTCTTCTTGTCGTCGGAGTCCGAGACTTCCTCGAACTCGGCGTCGACCACGCCGTCGTCGGCCGGCTGGCCCTCGGCGGCGGCCTCGCCCGAACCCTGCTGGGCCGCATACATGGCCTCGCCCAGCTTCATCGAGGCCTGGGCCAGGGCGTTGGTCTTCTCACGGATGGCTTCCGGATCGGCGCCGTCCCTGGCCGCCTTCAGGTCGGTCAAGGCGGTTTCGATGGCCGTCTTCTCCTCGGCGCCGATCTTGTCGCCGTGCTCCGACAGGGCCTTCTCGGTCGAGTGGATCAGGGCGTCGGCCGAGTTCTGGGCCTCCACCAGGTCCTTGCGGGCCTTGTCGGCGGTGGCGTTGGCCTCCGCTTCCTTGACCATCTTCTCGATGTCGGCGTCCGACAGGCCGCCGTTGGCCTGGATGCGGATCGACTGCTCCTTGTTGGTGGCCTTGTCCTTGGCCGTCACGTGCACGATGCCGTTGGCGTCGATGTCGAAGGCGACCTCGATCTGCGGCATGCCGCGCGGCGCCGGCGGGATGCCCATCAGGTCGAACTGGCCCAGCAGCTTGTTGTCCTGCGCCATCGGCCGCTCGCCCTGGAAGACCCGGATCGTCACGGCCGACTGGTTGTCGTCGGCGGTCGAGAAGGTCTGGCTCTTCTTGGTCGGGATGGTCGTGTTGCGCTCGATCAGGGGCGTGAACACGCCGCCCAGGGTCTCGATGCCCAGCGTCAGGGGCGTCACGTCCAGCAGCAGCACGTCCTTCACGTCGCCCTGCAGCACCCCGGCCTGCACCGCGGCGCCCAGCGCCACGACCTCGTCGGGGTTCACGCCCTTGTGCGGCTCCTTGCCGAAGAAGGCCTTCACGGCCTCCTGCACCTTGGGCATCCGGGTCATGCCGCCGACCAGCACCACCTCGTCGATGTCCGACGCCTTCATGCCGGCGTCGGCCAGCGCCTTCTTGCACGGCTCGATGGTGCGCTGGACCAGATCCTCGACCAGGGCCTCCAGCTTGGCGCGCGAGAGCTTGATGTTCAGGTGCAGCGGGCCCGACGCGTTCATGGTGATGAAGGGCAGGTTGACCTCGTACTGGGTCGTGGAGCTCAGCTCCTTCTTGGCCTTCTCGGCCTCTTCCTTCAGGCGCTGCAGGGCCAGCTTGTCCTGGCGCAGGTCGACGCCCTGCTCCTTCTTGAACTCGTCGGCCAGGTAGTCGACCAGGCGCAGGTCGAAGTCCTCGCCGCCCAGGAAGGTGTCGCCGTTCGTGGACTTCACCTCGAACACGCCGTCGCCGATCTCCAGGATCGAGACGTCGAAGGTGCCGCCGCCCAGGTCGTAGACCGCGATCTTCTGGCCGTCGTTCTTCTCAAGCCCGTAGGCCAGGGCGGCCGCGGTCGGCTCGTTGATGATGCGCAGGACCTCGAGGCCGGCGATCTTGCCGGCGTCCTTGGTGGCCTGGCGCTGGCTGTCGTTGAAATAGGCCGGAACGGTGATGACGGCCTGGGTCACTTTCTCGCCCAGATAGGCCTCGGCGGCCTCCTTCATCTTGCCTAGGATGTAGGCCGAGACCTGCTGGGGCGAATAGTCCTTGCCGTGGGCCTTGACCCAGGCGTCGCCGGTCGGACCCTTGACGATCTCATAGGGCACCATGCCCTTGTCCTTGGCCACGACGGGGTCGTCGAAGTTGCGGCCGATCAGGCGCTTGATGGCGAAGAAGGTGTTGGCGGGGTTGGTCACCGCCTGACGCTTGGCCGGCTGGCCGACGAGGATTTCGCCGCCGTCCTGGATGGCGACCACCGACGGGGTGGTGCGGTTGCCCTCGGCGTTCTCGATGACCTTGGGCGAGCCGCCCTCCATCACCGCGACGCAGGAGTTGGTGGTGCCGAGGTCGATACCGATGATCTTGGCCATGGTCTGGTCTTCGTCTCCGTTTCGGCGGGCGATGCGGCGGCCTTGGATCAAGCGCCGCGCGTGACCGCCCCCGTGGGTTTGGTGTCTGTTTATGAGAAGCCCCAGCGATCGCGGGGTTTCTCGGGTCAGGCGGCATATGGGAAGCCCGCCCCCTCCCGCAAGGCCTTTTCGTCAGGGGCCGTCACTGGAACCGGCCGCCGCTCCGGGGCAGGATGACGGCCTTCGCCCGGAGCCCGCCATGTCCCCCTTCGCCCGCGCCGCCCTGATCGTGACCGTGGCCGTGGCGGCCGCGGCCCTGGCCGGTCAGGCGTGCGCCCAGGCCCGGTCCGCAGACGCCGAGAATCGCCGCGTGCGCGTGCACAACCAGACCGGCGTGGCCGTGCGCAGCCTCAGCGTCGCCGAGACGGGCGGCGCCTTCGGTCCCGACCTGCTGGCGGGAGAGGCGCTCGAGCCGGGCCGCAGCCGCCCGCTCCTGATCGATGCCGGCAACGGCGCCTGCCGGTTCACCGTCCGCGCCGTCCTGACGAACGGCCAGACGCTCGACCGGCCCGGCGTCGACGTCTGCCGCATCGCCGACTGGTATCTGACGCGCTGATCGGTCACGGCATCGGGACTCGACGCCCTCCCGTCCTGCCGCCAAGGTCCGCCGGTCGACACAGGAGCGCGCCCATGACCGTCCGACTGACCCGCCCGGAAGGCTCCGAGCCGCAGGACTTCGCCCTCAGCCGCCGGGCCCTGGCGGGCGTCTCGGCGGGAAGCCTGTTCTTCGCCGGCTATGCGCCCGCGGCGCTGGCGGCGCAGGCCGCGCCGATCCGCACCGACGCGGAGGGACTGCAGGTCGGCGACGTGACCTATCCGGCGCCGGACGGATTCCAGCTGCCGGCCTACGTCGCCCGACCGCAGGGCGACGGGCCGTTCCCGGTCGTGATCGTCGTCTCCGAAATCTTCGGCGTGCACGAGTACATCCGCGACGTCTGCCGCCGGCTGGCCAAGGCGGGCTACGCCGCGATCGCTCCCGCCTTCTTCGTCCGCGTCGAGGATCCGGCGCCGCTGTCCGACATGGCGCGGGTCCAGGAGATCGTCGCGGCGGCGAAGTACCCGCAGGTCATGGGCGACGTCTCGGCGACCATGGAATGGGCGTCGACCCAGCCGTGGGTCCGCGACGACCGCATGGGCATCACCGGCTTCTGCTGGGGCGGCAAGGTGGTCTGGCAGGCCTGCGCGCGATTCGCGTCGCTGGACGCCGGCGTCGCCTGGTACGGTCGTCTGGCCCCGTCGGCCGAGGCCACGCCCGAACAGAGGGTCGCCGGCGAGCCGTGGCCCGTCGATCTGGCCGACGACCTGAAATGCCCGGTGCTGGGCCTTTACGGAGAGGCGGACCGCGGCATCCCCCTGCCGTCCGTCGAGCAGATGAACACCGCGCTTCAGCGCGCGGGCCGCACGGACAGCGGCATCCACGTCTATCCTGCCGCGCCGCACGGCTTCCACGCGGACTATCGCGACAGCTACCGCGAGGCCGACGCCCGCGACGGCTGGCGGCGGCTGCTGGAGCTTTTCGACGCGCGGCTGAAGGCCTGACGCCGCTGACGGCATCTGACGTGAGCGGAGACGCGCGTTGACCTTGGCCACCGCCGGATGTGTGATCCGGCCATGAACGTCGTCTCTTCCCCCGGCCGGACCCTCGCGGCCTTGGTCGCCGCTCTCTGGCTGTCCGGGGGCCCGACTCCGGCGACCGCCTCGGCCCAGGAGCCCGCGATGAACTGCGACCTCGTGACCGATGGTCAGTACTGGTTCTGCCGGGCTCTGGAGGCGCGGAACTGCAATCTGGCCGAAAGCGCCCACTACTGGCTGTGCAAGGCCCTGGTCGATCGGAACTGCAGCCTCGCGGAACGCACCGACTACTGGACCTGCAAGGCGCTGGTGGAGCGGAACTGCAATCTGGCCGAGCGGGAAGGCTACTGGGAATGCAAGGGACTGATTGAGAACTGCGACCTCGCGCCGAGGGAGTCGCATTTCAGCTGCCGGGCCATCGCGCCCTTCTTCCGGGCGGGCCGCACATGAAGGCGATCGCGCCGATCGGGGCTGCCGCCGTCCTGCTGGCCGGGGCCTGCGCCGCCCCGCACGCCCCCGGTCCCGCCGTTCAGGCCTCGACGCCGGCGACGGCGATGCCGCGCCCCCCACGCAGCGATCCGCCTCCGCCGCCGCCGACGCATGCCGCCTTCATGACGTCGTGGCTCGCCCACGTCTGCTGGAAAGGACCGGCGCCCGCCGATGCCGGGTACGTCGAGGCTGGTCTGGAATCAGGCTGGCTGCGAAGCGATGTCGGTCCGCCCTGCAGGGTCGCCACCCGGGCTCACGCCAACGCACTCGATGCGATCGACGCGGCGCTTGTGGAAGCGGCGTCCGCCCGGGGGCTCGAACCGCTCGAGACCGGCGTCCCGGGCACTCGGCGCATGACCGGAGCGGGAGGGGAAACGCTGGCTTGGACCTACGCGCCGGGCAGCGTCGGGGAAACCTGGCTTCAGATCGATTGGACGGACGCGCCCTGAGCCGTCAGCCCTGGTCGCTGGCCTTCGCATAGGCCGCGGCGCCCGCGACCTGATCTGACGCCGACGCCTGCGCGTTCGAACCCTTGGCGGCCACCACGACCATGGCCGGGCGCACCGTGCGGCCGAACAGGGCGTAGCCGGCCTGCAGGGTCTGGATCACCTTGCCGCCGTCCACCTCGGTCGACGGCTGCTCCATCATCGCCTGGTGCAGATGCGGGTCGAAGGCCTCGCCGGCCGCCGGGGCGACCCGCACCAGATTGTTGGCCTCGAAGGCCGACAGCAGCGACCTCTGCGTCATCTCCAGCCCGGTGATCAGGCCGGCGGCGGCGCCTTCCGCGTCCTTGGGCGCGGCCTGCAGCGCGCGCTCAAGATTGTCGGCGACGCCCAGCAGGTCGCGCGCGAAGCGCTGGATGGCATAGGCGCGGGCGTCGTTGTTCTGGGCCTCGGCGCGCTTCTTGGTGTTCTCCGCCTCGGCCACGGCGCGCAGGGCGCGGTCCTTCCACTGGTCGCGCTCGGCGATCAGCTGGTCGATCGGACCCAGGTCCTCGCCCGGATGGGCGTTCAGCCCGGCCTCGGCGTCGGCCTCCAGCTCGGGATCGAAGTCTTGCGGGTCGTCAGTCGGTTCGTTCACGTCTCTTGTCCGTCCAGAATCCGGCCCAGCACCCGGGCGGTGTAGTCCACCAACGGGATCACTCGGGCATAGTTCAGCCGCGCGGGGCCGATGACTCCCAGAGCCCCGATCACCCGCTGCCGGCCGGTCATATAGGGCGCCGCGATCACGGCGGAACCCGAAAGCGAAAACAGTCGCGTCTCCGAGCCGATGAAGATTCGGACGCCCTGCGCCGACGACACCCCGTCCAGCAGGCCGATGAGCTGCTCCTTCTGCTCCAGATCGTCGAACAGGACGCGCACCCGTTCCAGGTCCTCCACGGCCTCGCGGTCCTGCAGCAGGTTCGCCCTGCCGCGCACAATCAGGGCCCGCTCGCGCTCGCCGCCGCCGGACCAGGCCGCCAGTCCGTCCTCGACCAGGCGGGCGGCCGCCGCGTCCAGTTCCTGCCGCGCCGCGTCCAGCTCGGCGCGCATCTCGGTGCGCGTCTCGTGCAGCGGACGCCCTTTCAGCCGGGCGTTCAGGAAGTTCGACGCTTCCTGCAGCGTCGAGGGCGTCACCCCCGCCTTCAGGGGCATCAGGCGGTTCTCGACGGTGCCGTCGTCGCCGACCAGCACCGCCAGCGCCTGATCGTGACCCAGGGCCACGAACTCGACGTGCTTGACCCCGGCGTCGCGCACCGGACTGGCGACGATCCCCGCCCCGCCGGCCAGACCGGACAGCAGGGCGGACGCCTCGTTCAGCACCTCGTCGAAGCCGCGCCCCCGCCCGGCCAGCCGCGCGTCGATCTCGCGCCGCTCCTCGGCGCCGACGTCCCCGACCTCCAGCAGGCCGTCTACGAACAGCCGCAATCCGGCATGCGTCGGAATGCGTCCCGCGGACGTGTGCGGCGACGCCAGAAGTCCCGCCAGCGTCAGGTCCTGCATGGTGTTGCGGATCGACGCCGGGGACAGCGCCACCCCGCTCAGCGAGAGCGTTCTCGACCCCACCGGCTCGCCGGTCTGAAGATAGGTCTCGACGATGCGCCGAAAGATGTCGCGCGCGCGCTGGTCCAGCACGGTCAGGGGGGCGGAAGCGCCGAGGTAGCTCATGCCTGCCCCTCCCAATCCTGCCGCGTCAGCCGCATGATGAGGCAATCGTCCGCGGCGAACGTCCGCCGCCCCTCCTCGCGGAAGCCCAGTCGGCGATAGAACCGGTGCGCCGCCACGTTCGAGTTCAGCGGGTCGATCACCACGGCCTTCACCCGCGGCTCGGCGAAGCATCGATCCAGCATCTGCGTCATCATCCGCGTGCCGACGCCGCGGTTCAGCCATTCCGGCGGGCCGATCCATATGTCGACCGCGCGCAGATCCGGCTCGATCTCACCCCAGTAATGGCTGGGCTCCGTGTGCGGATCGCACACCGCCATGACGCCGACCGGCTCGCCCGCGACCTCGGCGATCACATAGGTGAGCTCATAGGCGGAGTTCGACAGCTCGTCGGCCCAGTCGATGCCGTCGAACGCGACCTCGGCGTCCGGGTCGTCGCTGGAGCAGGCGATGACGTGCGGCTGCCGGTCCCACGCCGCCAGCAGGGGGGCGTCGGCGGCCGTTGCGGGTCTCAGGGTGACGGTATCCGGGCTCACGCTTTCAGGATAAGCAGCGCGCGGACTCCGTCCAAGCGATCTCCATCCGCTTTCCATCCGATTCTCCAAGGTTGTCCATGCGCCCTTCCGACCGCCGCCCCGACCAGCTTCGCGCCGTCACGCTGGAGACCGGCGTCAACCGCCACGCCGAAGGCTCCTGCCTCGTCTCCTTCGGCCACACGCGCGTGCTGGTCACCTGCTCGGTCGAAGACGGCGTTCCCGGCTGGCTCCGCGGCAAGGGCCAGGGCTGGGTCACGGCGGAGTACGGCATGCTGCCCCGCGCCACCCACACGCGCGGCCGGCGAGAGGCCGCGGCCGGCAAGCAGTCGGGCCGCACCCAGGAGATCCAGCGCCTGATCGGCCGGTCCCTGCGCGCCGTGGTCGATCTGAAGGCGCTGGGCGAGCGGCAGGTGACGCTGGACTGCGACGTCATCCAGGCCGACGGCGGCACCCGAACCGCCGCCATCACCGGCGCCTGGACGGCCATGGCCTCGGCGTTCCGGTACCTGCGCGCCGAGGGCGTGCTGAAGTCCGATCCGATCCTCGATCAGGTCGCCGCCGTCAGCTGCGGCGTGTTTCAGGACGTGCCGGTGCTGGACCTCGACTACGAGGAGGATTCCTCGGCCGAGGCGGATTCGAACTTCGTCCTCACGGGCTCGGGTTCGATCGTGGAGATTCAGGCGACCGGCGAAAAGCGCGGCTTCACCCGCGACGAGTTCGAGCGCCTGTTCAGCCTGGCCGAAGGCGGCTGCGCCGAGCTGTTCGCCCTGCAGCGGGCGGCGCTGGGGTGACGCTCACTGGGCGGTCATGCCGCCGTCGATCTTGAACTCGGCGCCGGTGACGAATTTCGACTCGTCCGAGGCGAGGTAGAGCACGCAGAACGCCACGTCGTCCGGCTCGCCGATGCGCTTCAGCGGGATGCCGCGCGCCAGCTTCTGGTGCGCCGCGCCCTCGTCGCCGCCGGCCATGGCGACGAAGGGGTCCAGGATCGGGGTCTTGATGAACACGGGGTGGACCGAGTTGCAGCGCACGTTCCACTCGGCCTTGGCGGCCTCCAGCGCGACGGTCTTGGTGTACATCCAGACCCCGGCCTTGGTGGCGTTGTAGGCCCCCATCCCCGGCCCGGCGGCGAGGCCGGCGATCGACGAGATGTTGATGATCGAGGCCGGCGCCGCAGCGCGGAGATGCGGCATGGCGTGCTTGCAGCCGAACATCACGGAGCGAAGGTTGACCTGGTACTGCCGGTCCCAGTTGGCCGCCGTGTCGCCCTCGACGAACACGAGGTCGCCGCCGATCCCGGCGTTGTTCACGAGCACCGACAGGCCGCCCATGGCCTCGACGGCGTCGGCGACGACCTCGGCCCATCGGGCTTCGTCCGCGACGTCGTGCGCGAAGCCGAAGGCCGCGCCGGGAACCTCGGCGTTGATCTCTTCAGCCAGGGCGTCGGCCGCCGCGCCGTCGACGTCGGTGATCGCCACCTTCGCTCCCTCGCGCGCCAGCATCCTGGCCATGGCGCGGCCCAGCCCGCCGGCGCCGCCCGTGACCAGGGCGCGTTTGCCCGCGACGCGACCGGCCATCACTTGCCGCCCATGGCGGCGGCGGTCTCGTCGACGAAGCGGGCCAGGGTCACGTCCTTGTCCGTCACGCCGCCGGCGTCGTGGGTGGTCAGAACGATCTCCACACCGTTGTAGACGTTGGACCATTCCGGATGGTGGTCGGCCTTGTCGGCATGAAGCGCCACCCGGGTCATGAAGCCGAAGGCCGCGTTGAAGTCGGCGAACTTCAGAGTCCGTCGGATCGCGGGCCGGTCGCCCGGCTCCGCGCGCCAGAGCGGCAGGTCCTTCAGAACCGCGTCCACGTTCAGCCTGTCCGCCATGGCGTCCTCCGTTTGCTCCGGCCTAGCCTCGTGAGGACGCGCCGACAAGCGCGGCGGAACGCGCGGCCAAGCTGGAGCGTTGCCGTACGTCGCCGTAACGGGGTCATGTCATGAGCAATCTATGGATCGAGGCGCTTGAGCCCGCCGACCGGCGGCGCATCGAGCCGCATCTGAACGAAAGGCCCTTCGTGCAGGGTCAGACTCTGTTCGACGCCGGCGAGGCGGTGGACGAGGTCTGGTTTCCGCTGGATGGGGTCGTGTCGCTGATGACGGTCCTCGCCGACGACCGCATGGTCGAGACCGCGGCCATCGGCCGCGAGGGCCTCGTCGGCGTGACCTGCGGCCCCCTGAACGCCCGCGCCTCCAGCCGCGCGATCGCGCAGATCGAGGGCTCCGCGGCCTGCTGCCCCGCGGACGTCTTCTCCGACGCCCTGTCCAGGAGCGAACCCATGCGTGCGGCCCTGTCGCGCTTCACCGAAAACCTGCTCGCCCAGGTCCAGCAGACCGCCGCCTGCAACGCCCAGCACCGCCTTGACGAGCGGCTGGCCCGCTGGCTGCTGACCCTGCACGACCGCGCCGACTCCGACCGCTTCGACCTGACCCAGCAGGACATCGCCGGCATGCTGGGCGTGCGCCGCGCGACCGTCAGCGAAATCGGCGCCCTTCTGGAAGACCGCAAGCTGATCGCCCGCGGTCGGGGCTGGGTCGAAATCCTGAACCGGCCGGGACTCGAGAAGGCGTCCTGCGGCTGCTACCGCATGATGCGCGCGGTCTCGACCGATCTGGGCGTGCCATTGCCCAAGTTCGGCTGAAGCCGCGACCCCGAGGACGCGTGACGCGGCCCGTCGGGGCGGCTAAACCGCGCCCATGACCGACGCCGCCGCAGGCTCCCGCAAGACCTCCCCCTTCGGCTTCCGCGATCTGGAGGCGGACGAGAAGGTGCGCGCCGTGCGCGGCGTGTTCGAATCCGTCGCTCCCAGCTACGACCGCATGAACGACCTCATGTCCGGGGGCGTGCATCGGCTGTGGAAGGACGCCGTGGCGGCGCGCATGAATCCGCGGCCGGGCGAGACCATCCTGGACGTCGCCGGGGGCACCGGCGACCTCGCGCGGCGCTATGCGGCGCTGGCCCGCAAGGCACAGGAGCGCAACGGCGGGCCCGACGCCTCGGTCATCGTGCTGGACTACAACGCGGAGATGATCCGCGCCGGCATCGCCCGCGGGTCCGAGCCCGAGCTGACCTGGGTCGTCGGCGACGCCATGAGGCTTCCCCTCCCCGACGCCTCGGTCGACGCCTATTCGATCGGCTTCGGCATACGCAACGTGGCCGACGTGGACCAGGCCCTGCGAGAGGCGCGCCGCGTGCTGAAGCCGGGCGGGCGATTCCTGTGTCTGGAGTTCAGCCGTCCGACCGCCGCGGCGATCCGCGCCGCCTACGACGCCTGGTCCTTCCACGCCATTCCCCGGATCGGCAAGTGGGTGGCCAGGGACGAGGACAGCTACGTCTACCTGGTCGAAAGCATCCGCCGCTTCCCCGACCAGCAGAGGTTCAAGGCCATGATCGAGGCCGCGGGCTTCGGCCGCGTGTCGGTGACCAACCTGTCGGGCGGGGTCGCCGCCCTGCATCAGGGGTGGGCGATCTGACCCGTCTGACCGACGTCGCGACGCCGCCGCCCGTCCCGGCCGCCCAGCCGGTGCGGCGGCCGCTCGACGCCTTCGCCCGCCTGCTGCGCTGGGGCTGGGTCCTGCTGCGCCACGACGCCCTGATCCCGCGGGAGGTGACGCCTCTGCTCCCGCCCGCGGCCCGGCTGGCGGCGCGGCTCTTCCACCTGTTCGCCGGGGCGCAGTCCCGGACGGGTCGCCCCGGCGAACGCGTCGGTCGCGCCTTCGAGAGCCTCGGTCCGGTCGCCATCAAACTGGGGCAGGTGCTGGCCACCCGGGCCGACATCTTCGGCGTGCAGTTCGCTCGCGATCTGGGCCGGCTGAAGGACCGCCTGCCGCCCTTTGCGGTCGAGGAGGCGCGGCGCGAGATCGAGCGCGCGCTGGGCCGTCCGGTCGAAAGCCTGTTCACGGACCTGCAGCCCGCCGTGGCCGCCGCCTCGCTGGCGCAGGCCCACCCCGCGTTCCTCGCCGACGGGCGGAAGGTGGCGGTCAAGGTCCTGCGCCCCGGCGTCGAGCGGCGCGTGGCGCGCGGACTGGACGCCATGCGGCTGGCCGCCCGTCTGGCCGAGCGGTTCGTCGAGCCCTCTCGCCGGCTGGAGCCGCGCGCCTTCGTCGAGATCGTCGCCCGTTCGATGCAGATCGAGCTGGACATGCGGCTGGAAGCCGCCGCGGCGTCGGAATTGGGCGAGGTGATGGGCAAGGCCCGCGCGGAGGGGCGGGCCCACATGTCGGCGCCGGCCGTCATCTGGGACGGCGTCGGCAAGCGCGTGCTGACGCTGGAATGGGCCCCGGGCCTGCCCATGACCGACCCCGCGGCGGCCGAACAGCCGGGCGTCGACCGCAACGCCCTGGCCGACAACGTGGTGCGGGCCTTCCTGATCCAGGCCCTGGATCACGGCACCTTCCACGCCGACCTGCACGAGGGAAACCTGTTCTGTCACGCCCCGGCCGAACTTACCGCGGTCGACTTCGGCATCGTCGGACGCCTCGGCCCGGCGGAGCGGAAGTATCTGGCCGAGATCCTGTGGGGCTTCCTGAACCGCGACTACGACCGCATCGCCCGGGTGCATTTCGAGGCCGGATACGTGCCGCCGGAACATTCCGTCGAGGCTTTCGCCCAGGCCCTGCGCGCGGTGGGCGAGCCGGTCATCGGCAAGCAGGCGTCGCAGGTGTCGATGGGCCGCCTTCTGGGCCAGCTGTTCGAGATCACCGATCTGTTCGACATGCGCCTGCGGCCGGAGCTGATCCTGCTGCAGAAGACGATGGTTTCGGTCGAGGGCGTGGCGCGCCGGCTGAATCCGGACCACGACCTGTGGGCGGCGGCTCAGCCCGTGGTGGCCGCCTGGATCCGGCGGGAGCTCGGTCCGCAGGCCCAGGTCCGCGACTTGCTGGAGGAGGTCCGGGCCGTGCTGAAGGCTCTGGCGCGTCAGGCCCAGGAGCCGCCGGCTCCGGCGGTGGTCGTCGAGACCCGCCCTGACCCGCGATGGCCCGGAATCGTCGCGGTCCTCGCCCTGCTGGCGGGAGCGTCCGCCCTCGTTCTGTCGTTTTGGCCGCGCATCCTCTGACGATCAGGGCCGCGTTCAGGAGTTCCGTCCCCATGAAGACCCTCGCCGTCGGCGCCTTTGCCGCCACCCTGCTGCTCGCCGGCGCCGCCGCGGCGCAGGAAGAGACCGTCGCCGCCGGGCGCATCCAGAACACCTTCGACGCCAGCGGGCGGCAGACCGCTGTCGCCACGCAGCAGCGCACCGAGGCCGATCCGCGCGCCGAGCCGGCGATCCGGGCCTTCATCGGCGGCCTTCAGACCGGCACGGTCGACTGGAACGCCTTCACGCCGAACCTGGCCGCCCAACTCCAGCCGGGCGAGGCCCAGGCCGTCGAAATCATCCGGGGTCTCGGCGCCCTGGAGAGCGTCGAATTCTTCCAGCATCGCGACGGCGCCGACCTGTTTCTGGTCCGTTTCGAACAGGCGGACACGCAGTGGGTCGTCGGCTTCGACGAGGCCGGGAAGATCGCCGCCCTGCTGTTCCGCCCGGCCCCGCCGATCGAACAGACGCCCGAGGCCGCGCCGGGCGAGTGAGGCCTCAGTCGAGGTCGGGGCGCCCGCGACCCGACTTGATGCCCGAGCGCACCGACTTGGCCTGGAGACGCCGCTCCTTCGAGGCGCGGGTCGGCCGCGTGGCGACCCGCTTCACCGGCCGCACCGCTGCGCGGTCGATCAGGTCGTGCAGACGGTCCAGGGCGTCCTGGCGGTTGCGCTCCTGGGTCCGGTACCGGACGGCCTGGATCACGATCACGCCGTCGGTGGTGAGCCGCGACCCGGCCAGCCGCATCAGGCGCGCGCGCACGTCCTCCGGCAGGCTGGGCGATCCGCGCGCATCGAAGCGCAGCTGCACCGCCGTCGACACCTTGTTGACGTTCTGGCCGCCGGGGCCGCCGGCGCGGAAGAAGCGGAATTCCAGTTCTGACTCGGGCGGGCGGATCATCGCCCCATCATGACGCGGCGGGGGCTCAGCCCCAAGGGCCGCGGGGTCTGTCCGACGTCGTCGGCACGCTGGTTCCCGTGGGGCCGGTGAACGCCGCGGCCGCGGACGCCGCCGGGCCGGGCCGCAGGCCCGACCGCTCGCCGATCTCCATGAGCGCGCGGACGCGGTTGCCCGTGGCCGGGTGGGTCGAGAACAGGTTGTCGGCCCCCTTGCCCGCCAGCGGATTGATGATGAACAGCTGGGCCGAGGCGGGATTGCGCTCCGCCGTGGGGTTCATGATGCGCCGGGCGTGAGCCTCGATCTTCTGCAGGGCGCGGGCGAGAGCGTGGGGATCACCCGCGATCTCCGCGCCGACGCGGTCCGCCTCGTATTCGCGCGAGCGGCTGATCGCCATCTGAACGAGCGCCGCCGCCATGGGCGCCAGCAGCATCAGGGCGATCGTGCCCACGATCCCGCCCGGCCGGTCGCGGTCGCCGCCGAAGATGAGGGCGAAGTTGGCCAAGGCCGAGATCGCGCCGGCGATGGTCGCCGTCACCGTCATGGTCAGGGTGTCGCGATTCTTCACGTGCGCCAGTTCGTGCGCCATGACGGCCCGGACCTCCTCCCGGGTCAGCAAGTCCAGCAGACCGGTGGTGGCGCAGACGGCCGCATTCTTCGGGTCGCGTCCGGTGGCGAAGGCGTTCGGCTGGTCCGAGGGGATGATCGCCACCTTCGGACGCGGCAGGCCGGCGCCCGCCGCCATCTCCAGCACGTCGTCGACGTAGGCGCGGACCATGGCGTTGGGATGGGTCTCGTCCACGGGCTGGGCGCGGTAGAGGCGCAGCACGATCTTGTCGGCGTTCCAGTAGCTGAACAGGTTCATCGCCGCCGCGATCGCAAGGGCGATCAGCATGCCGTTGAAGCCGCCGATCCACAGGCCGACGGCGCCGAACAGGGCGGTCAGGGCAGCCAGCAGGACGAAGGTCTTGAGGTGGTTCATCACGGGTCCAGGGGTCGCGCCGGGCGAGGAGGCCCATTAAATGAGATCGCGCCCCTCCGCCTCAAGAGACCGACCCTGTGACCGAAGCGCCCACCATGCCGGAGCCCGGCCTCAATCCCGACGTTCCCGGGGCCCGTCCCGACCGCGTCCTGACGGCGGTGGAGCGGGCGGCGCTGATGGAGGCCGAGGCCCGGCGACTGGCCGCGGCCCCGGTCGAGCTCGCGCCCGAGGACGGCGGCCCGCGCGGCCCGGAGCCCACGCGTTACGGCGACTGGGAGAAGAAGGGTCTGGCGATCGACTTCTGATCGCCCGCAGCGCGAAATCGCGGACGGCCGCTCGCCTGGATCAGGTTTTCCGAACCCGTCGGCCCGAACGGCGTTAACGTTTCCGCAACCGCGCGGAGGAGGGACCCATGCGCCGCATCGTCTTCGGAGCCCTGACGGGCGCCGCCGTTCTGGGGCTGGCCGGCGCGGCCACGGCCCAGTCGGGCTACGTCACCTACGGGCAGCCGTCCTATGGCGGCCAGGGCTACGTCACCTACGGGCAGCCGACGGTGCAGGATTACCGTTACGCCTATGGCGGGCAGGTCGCGGTGGAAACGCGCGGCGCGGCCTATGCGGCGACGGGCGCCTATGCCGACGGCCGCTCCGGCTACGGCTACGAGAGCTACGCCTATGGCTACGACGACCGCTACGGCCGGGGCTGCCGCGACCGGTGCGGCGGGCACTATCCCCCGCCCCCGCCGCCGCCCCCTCCGACCCACGGGTGTCACGACCGTTGTGGCGGGGGGCATGCTTACGGCGGCGGATACGCCTACTCGCACACCACCCATTGGTCGGATCGCCGCGGTCACTGGGGCCGCTATCAGCCCTGGGGCGGGCACGACCGGGGCGGCCGCTACGGCTACAGCGTCGGGCACGACCGGCGCGGCTACTATGAGCGCGACGGCTATCACGACGACCGTCCGCCTTACGGCAGGGACCATCGTCGGCGCGACCGATACGAGCGCGGCTGCGACTGCTACACGATCCTGGACGACCGCTGAGGCTCAGGCCGCGGGCTGAAGCATCTCCGCCGCGATCCGCGCCGCGGCCATGAGCGGCGAGGGGTCGCCGACGATGGGGCGCGCCACCACCACGTGGGTCGCGCCCGCCGCGAGCGCGCGGGAGGGCGTGGCCACCCGCCGCTGGTCGCCCGCGTCGGCCCCCGCCGGTCGCACGCCGGGGGTGACGATCAGGAAGTCGGGGCGCCCCGCCTGAACCGCGATCTCGCGCACCCGCGCCGCCTCGAGAGGGCTTGAGACCACGCCGTCGATGCCGCAGTCCAGCGCCTGACGCACGCGGCGCTCGACGAGGCCGGCGGCGTCCTCCGCGTGCCCGAGGTCGGCGAGATCGGCGTCCGACAGACTGGTCAGGACGGTGACGCCGAGGATCTTCGTGTCGGCGCCCGCGGCGTCGCGTCCGTTCACCGCGGCGCGCATCACCTGTGGATGGGCGTGGACGGTCAGCAGGTCGCAGCCGCCTTCGGCCACCGCGCGGGCGGCCCCTTCGACCTGGGCGCCGATGTCGTGCAGCTTCCAGTCCTGGAACACCATCTTGCCGCGCGCCCGCAGTTCGTGGGCGAAGGCCACGCCCCCGGGGCGCGCCAGCAGGGTAAGGCCGACCTTGTAGCTCTCCACCCCGTCCGCCAGCCGGTCGACCATGGCGCGCGCCGCGTCGATCGACGGCAGGTCCAGACCGACGATCAGCCGCGGGTCGGCGAGCAGGGGCGAGGTCATGGAAATCCTTTCGGCGCCGGGGGGTGGACGCGCGCGGTCGCGTCCGCCCTTATGGGCGCTCGGGCTGAGTTGTGGGGCAAGGGAACGTCATGGACGCGGTCGATCTGGGGGTCAACCTGTTCGTGGCGCTGTTCGCGCTCGTCGATCCCATCGGCAACATACCGATCTTCGCGGCGGCGACGGCGGGGGCCAGCCTTCGCCAGAGAGCGTCGCTGGCGGCGCTGATCTGCATCTTCGCGGCCTTCCTGCTGGCCTTCTTCTTCCTGACCGGCCTGTCGCTGCTGCAGTTCTTCGGCATCTCGCTGGCGGCGTTCCGGATCGCGGGCGGCATCCTGCTGCTGCTGCTCGGGCTGCACATGACCGGCGACGACTTCCTGAAGAGCTTCACCGACGCCGACGCGGGCGCCGATCTCACCGACGTGCGCGGCTATGCGCGCCGGCGGTTCCAGCGGCTGGTCGTGCCATTCGCCATGCCCCTGATGATCGGGCCGGGCGCGATCTCGACCATGATCATCCAGGCCGGCGAAGCGGCCAAGATCGGGCCGGCGGCGACGGTGGCCGGCTACGTCGCCATCGCCGCCGCCGCGTTCGTGACCTTCATCTGCTTCGCCCTGACCGGGCCGATCAGCCGCCTGCTGGGCGAGGTCGGAATGGCCATCATCGTGCGGGTGCTGGGTCTGATCCTGTGCGCCCTGGCCATCCAGTTCATTCTGCTGGGCCTGTCGGAGGCCATCCCGGGGATGATCAGCTCGGGCGTCACCACCCCCTATCCGACCGGCGGGCACTGAGCCGTCAGAAGGCGGGGACCGTGGTCCGTCTGTCGAAATCGTCCTGGGCCGCGACGGTGGACCGGCGGTAGAGCAGGGCCTCGGCCACGTGGGTGCGGCGGATGCCGTCGGCGCCGTCCAGATCGGCGATGGTGCGGGCCAGCCGTAGGGTCCGCGTCCAGCCTCGCGCGGTCAGGCCCGCCGCCTCGCCCGCCCGGGTCAACAGGGCCTTGCCCGCCTCGTCCGGCGCGGCGAAGCGGTCCAGCGCCTCGCCTTCCAGCCGGGCGTTGATCCCGCCGGTGCGCGCGGTCTGGGCCTCGCGGGCGGCGGCGACGCGGGAGGCGGCCTCGGCCGTGCCCTCGGCGGGCGGCGGCAGGGCCATGTCGGCGGCCGTGACGGCCGGCACCTCGACCGTCAGGTCGATGCGGTCGAACAGCGGCCCGGAGATGCGTCCCGCATAGTCGCGCTGGCACCGCGGGGCCTTGCCGCACGCCCCCTTGCCCGCCCCGCCGAGGCCGCAGCGGCACGGGTTCATGGCGGCGACCAACTGGAAGCGCGCCGGATACCGCACGTGGGCGTTGGCGCGGGCCACCGTGACCTCGCCGGTCTCCAGCGGCTGGCGCAGCGAATCCAGCGCCTGCGGCGTGAACTCCGCCATTATGGAGCAAACACACCTAGCGGTTTATTCGGCTGAACTCGGCCACCTTTCTTTCGGCAGTTGCCAAGGATGGCCGTTGTAGGGTGCTTTGCAACTCGGGCAGAGGTCTCGTGTGCTGGTGGCCCTCACAAGCTGAATCAGCCGGCCATTCTGCTCACACACGGGGCAGTAAGGGCGCCCTATGGGCGTTCCGTCTGCGTTCAGTCCGAACGTGTAGCCACGATAGCTGACCGTCGCGGGCTTTTCGCGCTCGCGGGTTGTCAGACGGGCGATCTCCGCATCCTTTGCCGCAAGTGCGGCTTGCGCATCGGCCAAGGCAATCTTGGTATCGGCAAGGCTTGTGTAAATTTCAGCCAGCCGGGCTTTTAGCTCAGCCTTGTCAAGCTGTGCGTTCACCTCGATGAGGCCCTTCACCAGCGTTAGCGCTTGGCCCGCTGCTGCAAGTCCCGAACTTATATCCATGAGTTCCCCGGATCGCCCCAAGTTGCGGATGTAGGGACACGAACGGCGTTCGCGTCCCTACACCACTGAATGGTCTCACCGGCACTCGGGCAGGGAAAGCAGATTGTCGTTCCACTTCCCGTCCGCATAGGTGCGGACGTATTTCCCATTCGGGCCGTTAACGACACCTATGTTGCCGTGATTGCCGTTCACCAGCGTGTAGAAGGTGTTCGTCTTGGCTTCGATGGAGTCGATGACCTGCTGCCGGGTCCACTTCCAGCCACCGCCGGCTGTCCCCCCTAGATGGGTGATGCCTTCGTAGGGGTCGTTGCGGGGCTGCTTGTTGATGCAGCTAACTTGGACGTCTGCCATTTGTGTTCTCGATAATGTTGAAGAAGGCCGGCCCGCCCTCGGCGCGCCGGAGTTCAGCTACCAGCGGCCCGGTCGGGGGCTCGGAGGAGCGGACGGACGCGGCGGGTAAGACGGCCGCTGTGGCGATTGCGGAAACGACGGGCGGCTCGGGAGAGGCCCGTTCGGAACGGATGGGCGTTGGGGAGTCATATTGATTTTCTTTCGAACGAACGGCGTTCGTAAGTTCCCACCTGCTGTGCAGGTTGATTCGGCAAGGACTCTGATTCTAACCTGCCCGAATCATCGGGATTGAACGCCTGATGGTGAAATGAGGGGAGGGTCGGGTTTCCTCGGCTACCAAACTTCGGAACCGACTCCTCCTCTCAAACGCCTCGTTTTCGGCCGCATCACGCCAGCCTAGACGAGCACTGCCCACTTACTTCTTGCGGGGTTCCGACACCGTGCCCTTCGGGTTACGGACGGCTGTTCCAGTCGTCACGTATTTGCCCGTCGAGGCTGAACGGTGCGGTCCCTTGGGGGGCGATTTGGCCATCCCAATCTCCAACACATGATTACGCGACCGTGCCTCGCGCTGGCACTCATTACACTCGACTGCCACTTTCGATTCCGCAACCCCTATCTTGTGGGTATGTCCGAAAAAATCACACGATCTAGTGGACAGTGGGAGCGAACGCGGCAAGGTTCGCTCTGATTGGTCTGATTTGGGTGCGCGCGACAAGCGAGATGTTCCGGGCTTGTTCCGCCTATCCACAACTTATCAGCGTTTAGTTTACCATCACGCATCACCCGTCGTTTAGCCTTGACGGCGAAGCTCGTGGTTATGGCCAGACAACACGCCCCCACCCAACTCGAAGACAAATACGCCCGGCTGATGGGCGCCTTGCAGGTGATCGACCACGAGGTAGAGCCCGTCATGGGCGTCGCCGCGATCATCGAGAAGCAACTGGAGATCGAGCGCCGAAAGAGGAAGATGCTTGAACAGGCCCGCGCATACGTCGCGGCGATCCGCGCATTCGAGCCCCACTGGGACCCCGAGGCGGTCAGGCCGATCATCACCAAGCCACGCACCCGAAAGCACGGCGAGGGAGCCAAGGCCGCCTATCGCGTGCTCAAGGCCGCCGACCGGCCTCTGACGACGTGGGAAATTGGCAGGGCGATCGCAGCCGAGCTTGGCATCGCCGAACCAGATCACCGGGAGAAGAGCCGGTTGGCTCACATCGCCAACGGCGCCTGCCAGAGATCATTGGTGCGAGGGTTGGTAGAGCGCCACGAGGGGCCGCCAGCCCGGTGGTCTATCAGGCGGCGCGCAGGTGCCGCTGCCAGTAACCGCTCAGCCTAGAGGTTGGGCTGTTCGCAGCCGCGCCGACGACCAACGTGAACTGCCGGCCGTTGTCCACGCGCCGAAAGTCTTCGCGCCAACCTAGCTCCTGCGCATACGCGAGAAGGTATCGGCCCCAAATGCGGTGGTGGACACCGCGTTCGGCCCGCCGAAGGCGGGCGTTGAAGCTCTCCGCCCAGTTCGTGTGGATGCCGCCGGGCTCGGCGTAACGGACGCTGTGATTGATCTGCTTGTGCTCGTCGAAGAACATATGCAGGGCCGTCCAAGCGGAGCCTTCGTCTGTGCGGATGCTCGCGGAGGGGTCGATGTGCTGTAGCAGCGCGTTGAATGCCTCGGTCTCCTGCTTCACGATCACCGAAATCGTCCGACCGCCCGGCCGGCGCTCTCGCATCGTCACCACCGACAGGCGCTTGGGGTTCTTCACCCGCCGGTCCGGCCGCTCCGCCTTGACGTTCTTCTGCTTGAAGTGACCACCCACCCAAACGCCATCCACTTCGACGACGCCGGTCAGCATCCGATCCACCCGCATGGAACCCATCGCCTCCCGCAGCTTGTGCAAAAGGACGAAGGCGGTCTTGTAGGAGCAGTCGATCTCACGGGTCAGGCGGAGCGCGCTCACGCCGCTGGCGCCGTTCACAAAAAGCGCGATGGCCGTGAGGATGTCTCGAAAGAGCATCTTGCGGCGGTCGAAGACGGTGCCGGACGTGAGAGAGAACTGCCGCTCGCAGGCCTTGCATTTAAAGATCGGCCGGCACTGAAACTCATGCACAGCGTCGCACTGACAGCGGGGGCATACTGGCCTCCCGCCGCTGTCGGCGAACCGAACTGCACGAAACGCGGCTCTCGCCTCCTCCTCGCTCATGCGAGCGACTTGGGTGCTGCTGAGAGATCGCGCCTTTGCAGAAAGGAGAAAATGCTGCGACAAACGTATCTAGTGCGGACGCATCGTTTTTGATGCGTCCGCACCGAAACAGATGCGCGCATCAATGTCAATGCGTTCGCATCATTTTCGATGCTTTAGCGCCAGAGGTTATGCGTGGACGACGACCAACTCACCCGATGGCTCATCGGCACCATACGTGCGCATATGGCTCAACACGGCCTCAGCTACGCCGATCTTGAGAGCCGCCTACGCGTTCTTGGCGTCGAGGAAAATGAGCGAAACCTGCGCAACAAGGTGATGCGCGGGACGTTCAGCGCCGCCTTCTGGGTGCAGTGCTTGGTGGCGTTAGGGGTTCGGAACCTGACGCTAGAGGCAGGCATGATGGGCTTCACCGGCCCGGAGGCTCGGCACGACAGCGTGCCTCACACGAAGGACGAGATAGTCGCCGAGATTTACAAGGTGATGGGAACGCCGTCCGACGCCGACGAGGATTAGGGTGTCCTCAGCGGGTGGTCGGCTTCCGACCAGCTCGCAGTGGCTTGACCTTCTCGGACCCCGTCGGCGGCACCCTCAAGAACTCGCTCACCTGAACGCTTAGCACTCCGGCGAGCCGGTCCAGCAGATCGACACTGGCATTCCCCCGCTCGCGTTCAAGCTCGCTGATGTAGGCGCGGTCCACGCCGGCGTCTGCGGCGAGCCGTTCCTGCGAGACCCCGCGCTCGGTCCTCAGCCGCCTCAGATTCCATGCGACCAGCGTCCGCCCGTTCATGGGCGTAGCCGACAGATTCAGGAGCCGTTAAACCACGGGTTATAGCCTACAGATTATTGCGGATCGGGAGGCTCAGATGCGATCTTTGGCGGGTGGGGTCATGGCGGCCGTCGTGCTGACCGGTGGCGCCTCGGCGCAGGACGCGATGCGCTACTACACGTTCCAAGGCCGCGACGCCGTGGTCACCTGCGGTCAGGGCCATGTCGCCGATCGTCCGACGAGAACCATCTACCAGCGAGGCCAAGGGTGGGTTGAGCAAGACCTCAGGCCGACCGACGCCGTTTGGGTCTCGTCGGGGTGCGCCGGCTACATTGAGCATCAAGGGCGCTCCGTGTCGGGCGAGGAACTTCGGGATCGTATGAACACGATCTTGAATCCGACGGCCCCTGAATCGTTCGAGACAATCATGGGCAGGATTACCCAGAACCTGTGCAAGCAGGACCCGGAGCGCCCGGACTGCGACTAATGTCGTGTTTCTTGCATTCATCGCCGGCTTGGGCGACGATGAATCGGTCGCGGGCGACCGCCGGCCGGGCCTGCTCTCAGCGCCCTGCCGGTAGCTTTGGATGCCGTTAACCAGTCAACGGCACTCTCGCCTCAGTTGACGACCTAGGGACCTCAACGCAAAGAAGGACATGGCTGGCGAGAACCAGACGTTCGGTTTGAGATATGTCGGTGCTCGTTTCCACGACGCGCGCCTGCCTGTTGACGTCCTGTTTGACCTGCCGGCTTTTCGCGATCTACTCGTGTCTTTCGCAAAGGCCGAATGGAGAGCCGCAAACCGCGAGAAGCAGAGGCTGCCGAGGGGATTCGACAAGAGTTTCTCTTTCGATCTCATCGCGATCGAAGAAGGTAGCGCAGTTCCGAAGCTCGAATGGAATCGCGAGACCGCTCAAGCGAACCTGCCGGGCCTTACCGACCAGCTCTCCGAGGTAGTCGATCGCGCCTACAAGAGAGTTCTGGACCTTGTCGAGGCCGCCGGAAACGACAACTTCCCTGTGGCGCTGTCTTCGGAACAGGTTCGGGCGCTCAACAAGTTCGGCGCAGGATTGCGCGACGGTGAGAAGATCGAGTTTCAGGGCAGCGCGGACAACGAAGGCGAAGTCATCTTCCTGGACACCGAGCGCCGCAAGCGGATCATCACCCACACTCGAGGAAGCTACCGAAGCCGATATGAGGGCATAGGTCGGCTCCTTGGCTCTGTCATCAACGCCGACGGCATTGGCGGCCACATTAGGGTTGAAACGGAGCAGCACGGCGAGATCGCAATTGCGCTGGATGCCGAGCGTGTCGAATTCGAGTTCGACGGTAGCATGAACGCTCAGGTTCAGTTCGATCTCATGATCGAGTTGGACAACAACGACGTCTTCAAAGGTGTCGTGGATTCATTCGACGTGGATCTTATTGACGAGGAAATTGTCGCCGATCTTCTGAAACGGAGAGAACGCCTAGCCGAACTCCGCAAGCTCGAAGATGGTTGGTATGACGGCGAGGGCCTAGGTGTCTCCGAAGCGGCCGACCAAGCGGCTCAACGCCTTTTGGACAAGCGCCCGCTGTTCGCTGCGCACTACCTCATCTTCCCTACCGTGGCTGGCGGCATTCTCTTCGAGATCGAACAAAACGGGTGGGACTATTCCGTTGAAATCGCTGCCGACGGCAGCGTGGAAATGTTCGGCGTTCAGATTGACGGCCCCGACGAGATGGAGCCGCAAAACTTCGACGGCATCAATGACGCGTTCGTTGAGGTCTTCGACGCCAAGCTGGCTGAGCAGGGCGCCAATGGCTGACAAACTCGACGACGACAACGAACTCCTTTTTCGTCAAGTGCATCCGAACTTCGTGGTGGACGGGCAGCTTTCGAGCCAGCCTTTCCAACCGAGCGTCAAGGACGACAACAAGCTATCAGTTGATCGCTCAAGCCTGACAACAGCGGCAGACTCACACTCGCTCTACACCTCGAATGGCTTTGAATCGGTCGCGGTTTACGCGGTCAATGTCGCGGAGTTCGGTGCGGAGGCTCTGCCCTGCGTATCTGACCCTCTGCCGGCGGCGGGCGATCTCGCGGCTAATCCTGCCCACGCCCTTGCCGATTACTCAGCCCACAAGCCTAGCAAGCAGAAAACGATAGCCAAGCGCCTCAAGCAGAAGGCTATCAATCGCGGACGGCAGCATCCCTAGGGCCGCTAGGGCGAATCAGGCGGCCCCACTGTGCTGTCATGAGGATCGCACGCATCACCGAAGGCCGATCCGGCGCCGTAGCCACCACCCGCCCGTCGCGCAGGCCCATAAAGCCATCGCCATCGTGGACATGAGCGATTTGATACAACCGGGCACCCCGCCAGAACCGCATGGGTTCCGGGGATCGGCGGGCGCTCATCGAGCCCACTCCCAGCCCTGATAGAGGCCCGCCTGCGGCACCACCCGCACATGGCCGTGGCTCTTGAGCTTGGTGAGACAAGCGCCGACGCGCTTCCGCATCAGGACGACCGTGGCTTCGTCGGCCTTGAGCCCCCGCTCCTTGATCTGCTGGTGGACGATGTCGAGCGACGTCAGTGGGCGATCTGCGCCCCTGAGCATCCGAACGACAAGCCTGACCACCTCGCCCTTCTTGGCCCGGTGCTTGGTGGGATACCGCACGATCTTCGTGGTGTCGGCGTTCTGGTCGAACAGCCGGATGGCGGCATCGACGTGGTCGAGGTCGCAGATCACCTTGCGCTCGTCTGCCCGCAATTGCTTCAATAGCCGAGCAAGTTCCGCCCGCTTGGCCACAAGCCCCGCGATTGTTCTCGGCCGATCATAACCTTCGTGTTTCATGACGAAGAACGTAGCAAGAACAGATACTTAGTCACCCCACCGCTAGGTGTGTTTGCTCCATAATGGCGGTGAACTCCGGCAGTTCGTCGAGGAACAGCACGCCGTTGTGGGCCAGCGAGGCCTCGCCCGGCCGGGCGCGCAGGCCGCCGCCGGTGAGGGCCGCCATCGAAGCGGAGTGATGGGGGCTGCGGAACGGGCGGTCGCGGGCGATGGCGCCGCGTTCGATCATGCCAGCCACGGACCAGACCATCGAGGTCTCCAGCAGTTCCTGCGGGGTCAGGGGCGGCAGCAGGCCCGGCAGGCGCTGGGCCAGCATGGACTTGCCCGATCCGGGCGGCCCGACGAACAGCAGGTTGTGGCCGCCGGCGGCGGCGATCTCCAGCGCCCGCTTGGCCCCCTCCTGACCCTTCACCTCGCGCAGGTCGCGGACGGCCTCCCCGGCTTTCAGCGGCCCCGGCTCCGGCTGCGACAGGCGCTGCGTGCCCTTGAAGTGGTTGATCAGGCCGATCAGCGAGCGCGGCGCCAGAACCCGCGCGTCGCCGGCCCATGCCGCCTCGGGCCCGTTGGCCTCCGGACAGATCAGGCCCAAGCCCATGGCCGACGCCGCCACGGCCGCCGGAAGGGTTCCGCCCACCGGCGCGATCTGGCCCGACAGGCCCAGTTCGCCGACCGCGCACCAGCCGTCTAGCGCGTCCAGCGGGATCACCCCCATGGCGGCCAGAAGGGCGAGGGCCACCGGCAGGTCGAAATGGCTGCCCTCCTTGGGCAGATCGGCGGGGGCCAGGTTGGCGATGATGCGCCTGGGCGGCAGGGCCAGGCCGATGCCGGCGAAGGCGCCGCGCACCCTCTCGCGGCTTTCGGCCACGGCCTTGTCGGGCAGGCCGACGATGTTGAACACCAGCGGACCGTCGGAGCCGACCAGCTGGACCTCGACGTCCACGCGCCGCGCGTCCACCCCGTCGAACGCCACCGTCACAGCCCGCGCGACCATGTCCGCCTCCGCTCACCCGTCGGAACAGAACATGAACTGACGCCGGTTGGCAAGCGCCGTTACGCGAGCCGCTTCCCGATCGCGTCCCACATCAAGGCCGCCGCATCCACGCCGGTGAAGGTTTTCAGCTGCTGGGCCCCGGTGGGCGAGGTGACGTTGATCTCGGTCAGGTAGTCGCCGATCACGTCGATGCCGACGAACAGCAGGCCGCGGGCCTTCAGTTCCGGCCCGATCAGGGCGCAGATCTCGCGGTCGCGGGCGGTCAGTTCGACCGCCACGGCGGTGCCGCCGACGCGCAGGTTGGAGCGGACCTGACCCTTGAGCGGCACGCGGTTGATGGCGCCGACGGGTTCGCCCTCGATCAGGATGATCCGCTTGTCGCCGGCCGAGACCTGGGGGACGAATTTCTGGATCACCAGCGGGTCCCGGCTGCCGGTGGCGTGGATTTCGACGAGGGCCGCCAGATTGGGGTCGCCCGTCTTGAGCCGCACCACGCCCGAGCCGGCGGCGCCGTGCAGGGGCTTCAGCACCACGTCGCCGTGACGGGCGTGGAAGTCCTCCAGCGCCTCCACGTCCGAGGAGATCAGGGTCGGCGGTTGCAGCTGCGGCCACCGGGTGACCATGAGCTTCTCGGGGGCGGAGCGCACCTCGGCCGGGTCGTTCAACACCAGCGTGTCCTCGCGGACCGCCTCCAGCAGGTAGGTGGCGGTGACGTAGGCCATGTCGAAGGGCGGATCCTGCCGCATCAGGATCACGTCGACGTCTGAGTGCAGGTCGAGCTTCTCGAAATCGCCCAGGTCGACGAGGTCGCCCTTCAGCGTCGTGCGGCGCGCGCGGCAGGACAGTCGGCCGTTCTCGAGAGCCAGGGTGCGGAAATCGTAGGTCCAGACGGAGAATCCGCGGTCCTGGGCCGACTGGATCATCAGCCAGGTGGTGTCCGCGTGCGGGTTCACCTGTTCGATGGGGTCCATCTGGACGGCGACCCGGATCATGCGCGGCTCCTGAGGTTGGGTGCGAAGGGAATGGGCGCGCGGCCGCGGAACCGCAAGGCTCAGCCGTCGAATGCGAGGCGTTTCCGATGGCGCGGGAGGCGCCCGGGAGCCAGGGCGATCAGGTCGATGCGCAAAGCATGGGCGCGCAGCGCCGGGCGCGAGCGGCGCACCGCCTCGCCCGCGGCGAGCAGGCGCTTCGCCTGCTGCGGCGTCAGGGCCAGTTCGGCGGCGTCGCGCAGCCGCCGGCGCTTGACCTCGACCACGATCAGCTCACGACCCTTGTGGGCCAGGAGATCGATCTCGCCCTGCGGCGTCTTCAGGCGAAAGGCGAGGATGCGGTGGCCGGTCAGCATCAGCCAGACGGCGGCCAGCCATTCGGCGGCGTGACCCTGACGCCAGGCCGCGCCGCCCTTGAGGCTGCGGGCGGGGTCGACGCGCCTCATCGGCCCGCCTTCATCTCCAGCGCGCGGGCGTAGAGCGCCTTGCGGTTCGCGCCGGTCTGCCTCGCCACCTCGGCGGCCGCCGGGCCGGGGGCGAGGCGGGTCAGGGCCTCGGACAGGGCGGCGTCCACGTCGTCGGCCGATGCGACGACGGCGTCGCCCGGACCGACCACGACGACGATCTCGCCCTTCGGCGCCTGGGCGCCCGGATGCGCGGCGAGTTCCGACAGCGGGCCGCGCAGGCATTCCTCGTGCAGCTTGGTCAGCTCGCGCGTGACGGCGGCGGGGCGATCGCCCAGCACTTCCGCCATGTCGGCGAGACTGGCCGCCAGACGCGGGCCGCTTTCGAAGAAGACGAGCGTGCGGCCGGGCTCGGCAAGTTCCGCCAGCGCCGTCTTCCGCGCGGCGGATTTCGGGGGCAGGAAGCCGGCGAACAGCACCCTGTCGGCGGGCAGACCGGCCAGGCACAGGGCGGCCAGAAGGCTGGACGCGCCCGGGATGGGGTGGACGGGCAGGCCGGCGCCGATCACCTCGCGGGCCACGACGTAGCCGGGATCCGACACCATCGGCGTGCCGGCGTCGGAAACCAGCGCCACGACCTCACCCCCGGCGATCCTCTCGACCGCGATCCGGGCGGCGCGCTCGGAGGCGTGGTCGTCGCAGCGCTCGAGCCTGGCCTTCAGTCCGTAGGCGGAAAGCAGTTTGGCCGAGACGCGGGTGTCCTCGGCCAGCACAAGATCGGCGGCGGCCAGCACGTCGAGCGCGCGCAGCGTCATGTCGCGCAGATTCCCGATGGGCGTCGCCACCAGATACAGCCCCGGCGTCACCGGCCGGGGCGGCGGCGCGGCGGGGGGAAAGGGGCTGGGCTCGGGCATGGCCGGGACCGTGCCAGCCGGGGGCGGCGGGCTCAAGCGGTCAGCAGACGGCCGAGGACCGCGTCCAGCAGGGGGCGGCCGGTGGCGCTGGCGATCACGCGGCGGTCGGTCACGACCAGAAACCCCTCCTCCACCATCTCGGCCAGCGGTCGGGCGGCCGCGGGCAGGACGTCGAGCACCGACACCGGGACGCCTTCGACCGTCCGCAGGCCCAGCAGGACGCGCTCCTCGGCGGCCTCCCGCGGGGAGAGCGCGGCGCGCTCCTCCCACGGGTCGCCCGCCTCCAAGCCGCCGACGTAGGCGTCGATTCCGCGGTGGGCGACGGTGGCGGTGCGGACGCCGTCGAGCGTCAGGCGGCCGTGGGCGCCGGGGCCGACGCCCAGGTAGTCGCCGCCGCGCCAGACGTGGAGGTTGTGCGCCGAGCGGGCCGCGACGCCGCGCGCGTGGTTGGAAACCTCATAGGCGTCGAAACCGGCGGCCCCCAGCGTCTCCTGCGTCGCCTCGTAAAGGGCCGCGGCAAGTTCCTCGTCCGGCGGCGACCAGTCGCCGCGGCCGACGGCGCGGGCGAAGGACGTGCCGGCAGCGACCGTCAGCTGATAGGGCGAGACGTGTTCGAAGCCGAGGTCCAGCGCCTGGATCAGCGCCGCGCGCCAGTCGGCGACCGACTGGCCGGGCAGGGCGTGGATCAGGTCTATGGAGAGGCGCGGAAAGACGCGGGCGGCGACCGCGACGGCGCGACGCGCCTCCTCCGCCGAGTGGTTGCGGCCCAGAAACGCCAGTTGGGCGTCGTCCAGCGCCTGAACGCCCATGGACAGGCGGTTCACCCCGGCGGCGGCGAAGGCGGCGAAGCGGTCGGCCTCGGCGTCCGTGGGATTGGCCTCCAGCGTGATCTCGACCGGGCCGGAGGGGAACAGGGCCCGCGCGGCCTCGACCACGGTGGCCACGTCGGCCGGATCCATCAGGGAGGGCGTGCCGCCGCCCAGAAAGACCGAGGCCAGACGTCGGGGGCCGACGAGCGCGGCCTGCGCCCGCACGTCCGCGACGATCGCCGCCGTCAGCGTCGCCGCCCGGTCCTCCTTCCCCCGGGCCCGCACGACGTTGAAGTCGCAATAGGGGCAGATGCGGACGCAGAAGGGCCAATGGACGTAGAGGGCGACGTCCGTGCCGGGATCGGGCGGCTCAGTCGTCAACCAGCGCGGCCTTGAGCTTGGCGAAGGCCACCGCGCGGTGACTCATGGCATCCTTGGCGTCGGGATCCATCTCGCCGAAGGTCTCGGTGAAGCCGGCGGGCAGAAAGATCGGATCGTAGCCGAAGCCGCGGGAGCCGCGGGGCGGGAAGGTCACCGTGCCGTCGACCCGGCCCTCGACCACCACGGTGGGGCCGGCCGGCCAGGCCACGGCGAGGGCGGAGGTGAACCAGGCCGCGCGGTCGTCGCCGCCGGCTTCTTCCAGCCGGCGTTCGACCTGGGCCATGGCGTGGGCGAAGTCCTTGTCGGGCCCGGCCCAGCGCGCGGAGAAGATGCCCGGGGCGCCGCCCAGCGCCGCGACGGACAGGCCGCTGTCGTCCGCCAGCGCCGGGAGGCCCGACCGCTCGGCCGCATGGCGCGCCTTGAGCACCGCATTGCCGACGAACGTGCTCTCGGTCTCGTCCGGTTCGGGCAAATTCAGCTCACCGGCGGTGACGATCGTGTAATTTCCGTCCAGCAGGGCCGCGATCTCGCGCGCCTTGCCGGGATTGTGGGTCCCGGCGACCAGCCGCATGCCCTTGATAAGCCTGGGTTTCATCGAGCGCCGATCCCTGATCCGCCAACCTTGCCTAAGTTTAATATCGTTAAACGATATGTAACGTGCATTCTCATACGGCACGTCCTATCTATGATCTCAAGAACGACAGGCCGCATCGTTCTCCCGAAGGCTCCCAAAGGGCATCGGAATGCAGCGGCGAACGAAAACAAGCAATGACGCACCTCACTCAGGATAAACGGAGAAAAACGATGCAAGCCCTGAACGCCACCATGTTCATCGAGAAGTTCGGCCACGCCGTCATCAACGGCGCCCTGCTGGCCGCCCTGCCGACCGCCATGGTCGCCATCCTGCTGCAAGCCTTCTGAGCGGCGGGACTTTGACCGGAATGACAGTCGAAGCGATGCTGGAGCCGCGCGCGGTTCGTGCGAACCCCGCGCGGTGATCCGGCCCCGACCGTCATAAGGACTTAGAATGCCCCTGTCGCCCCGACGCCTCGCCATGCCGCCCATCAAGGGCCTGCGCGCGCTGGGGCCGGGGTCGGTGTCCAGCCTGCTGAAGACCGCGCTGGACGTCGCCTACGCCGTGCTGATCCTGCTGACCGCGCTCGGCGCGCTGCTGTTCGTCACGGTCGCCTTCATTCCCATGGATCAGCTGGCCCTGAACGTCACCGACGACGCCGGCGGCGCCCAGATCCCCCTGCCCCGACCCCATGCCCTCTTCGGGGTCGGCGCCTTCATCGGCTATTTCGCCGGCTTCGCCCTGATCCTGCGCAACCTGCGCCGGGTGTTCCGGACCCTGACGCTGGGCGATCCCTTCCAGCCCGAGAACGTGTCGCGGCTGCGTCAGATCGGCTGGATCCTGGCCACCGTCACCGGCGGCGTCTGGGTGGGCCAGATGCTGGTCTCCCGACTGGCCCGCGGGATCATGGATCCGCCCAGCCTGTTCAACCTGGTGACTCCCGCCTTTTCCGTTCTGGTCGTCTTCGTGCTGGCGGAGGTGTTCCGCGAGGGCGCGCGCCTGCGCCGCGAATCCGAACTGACGATCTGATCGACCCGGTGTAAGAGCGCGCCATGGCCATCCGCGTCCAACTCGACAAACTGCTGGCGGAACGCCGCATGTCGCTGACCGAGCTCAGCGACCGCGTCGGCGTCACCGTGGCCAATCTGTCGATCCTGAAGACCGGCAAGGCGCGGGCCATGCGCTTCTCGACGCTGGACGCCCTGTGCCGCGAGCTGAACTGCACGCCCGGCGACCTGCTGGGCCACGAGCCGGGGCCGCAGCCGGGCGGCGACGACGGCGAGGCATGAGCCCCCGATCATGAGCCGGCGCGACGACCTGTCGCCCGACGATCGCCGCATCTGGGCGCGGGTGGCGGGATCGGCGACGCCACACCGGCGCAAGAAGGCCCCGCTGACCTCGACGGTCGACGACCCGGCGCCCGCCCCGAAAGCGCCGCCTCCCGGAAAGGCCAGGCCCCGGCCCGTCGAGCTCCCGCCCCTCGCCGCGCCGAAGCTCGCCGCGCCTCGCGCCCGCGGCACGCCGGAAGAGCTGGAGCCGCGCCGCCAGCGCCGCCTGTCGCGCGAGCGCGATCCGATCGACGCCCGCATCGATCTGCACGGCTATGGCCGCTTCCAGGCCCAGGACGCCCTGACCGCCTTCCTGATCGGCGCGCAGGCGCGCGGGCATGGGGCGGTGCTGGTCATCACCGGCCAGGGACGGCGCGGCGGGACCGGGGTGATCAAGTCCAGCGTGCACGAATGGCTGACGGGGCCGGCCCTGCGGGGCGTCGTCTCCGGCTTCGCCCCCGCCGCCCGCAAGCACGGCGGCGACGGGGCGCTGTACGTGACGATCAGGCGAGCCTGAGACCCGCGTCCTTCGCCAGCGCCTCCAGCGAGACCATCGGCCTCGGCCCCCAGTGGGCGATGACCTCGGCGGCGGCGAGCGAGCCGAGCTTGCCGGCGTCTTCCAGAGACAGGCCGCGGGCGAGGCCCAGCAGGAAGCCGGCCGCGTACTGGTCGCCGGCGCCGGTGGTGTCGACGACCTTGTCGACGGGCACGGCGGCGACCCGGACGCGCTGATCCCCCGACACGATCACTGAGCCGTCCGGGCCGCGCGTGACCGCGGCGATCTCGACCATGGCGGCCAGCCGGTCGGCGGCGGCGTCGAAGTCCTCGGTCTCGAACAGGGCGGCCAGTTCGGCCTCATTGGCCAGGACGACGTCGGCGGACGCGGAGATGAAGTCCAGCAGGTCGGCGCGCCAACGGTGGACGACGAAGGCGTCCGACAGGGTGATCGCCACCTTGCGCCCCGCGTCGTGCGCGGCCTTCGCCGCCGCCTCGAACGCCGCGCGGCCCGGGGCCGGGTCGAACAGATAGCCCTCCAGATACACGACGGCGCTGTCGCCGATCAGCCCGGCGTCGACGTCGGCCACGGTCAGCTGGTTGGCGGCGCCCAGGAAGGTGCACATGGTGCGCTGCCCGTCCGGCGTGACGTTGATCAGGCAGCGGCCGGTGCCCAGGCCGGCGGCCGCGCCGTCGACCAGAGGCGACACGTCGAAATGCACGCCGGCGGCCCGGATGTCGTGGGCGAAGACCTCGCCCAGCTGGTCGTCGGCGACCTTGCCCAGATAGGCGGCGCGTCCGCCGAAGCTGCCCACGCCCGCGACCGTGTTGCCGGCGGATCCGCCCGACGCCTCGACCCCCGCGGCCATGGCGTCGTACAGCGCCGCGCTCTGGTCCGCGTCGACCAGCTGCATGGAGCCGGGGGTCAGCCCCTGCGCCTTCAGAAAGGCGGGCTCACAGGGGGCGAGGACGTCGACGATGGCGTTGCCGACGGCGCAGACGTCGAAGCGGGCGGGGGCGGAAGCTTGGGTCATGGCGCGCCCTTAGCCGTCCGGGCGCGGTTCCGCCAGCGCCAGAACGGCCTGCGACGCCGCGAATTCTTGACCCGGAGGGCCGCGAAGCCTACCTCGACGGCATGACCGTGCGCCGCATCCTGACCGTCGACAACGCCGCCGACCTGGCGGTGCTGAAGCAGGTCTCGACCCCCGTCGAGACCGTGGACGACGGCGTGCGCGCCCTGATGGACGACATGCTGGAGACCATGTACGCGGCCCCCGGCATCGGTCTGGCCGCCGTGCAGATCGGCGAGCTGAAGCGTGTGGTCGTCATGGATCTGGGCGACGGCGCGCCGGATCCCGACGCCGAGACCCCGGAGGGCGAGGAGCCCGCCCGCGTCCCCAACCCCCGTTTCTTCGTCAATCCCGAGGTGCTGTGGGCGTCGCAGGAGACCCTGCCGTACGAAGAGGGCTGCCTGTCGATCCCCGAGTATTTCGACAGCGTGGAGCGCCCCGCCCGCGCCCGCGTCCGCTATCTGGACCGAGAGGGCCGCACGGTCGAGGAAGAGATCGACGGTCTGTACGCCGTCTGCTTCCAGCACGAGCTGGACCACCTGAACGGCGTGCTGTTCATCGACCACCTGTCCCGGCTGCGACGCGACCGGGCCATGGCCAAGGTCAGGAAAGCCGCGAGGATGGCCGCCTGATGCCCCGTCTCAAGCGCAGCCCCGACCGCATCATCGACCCCCGCGGCCGTCGCCGCCTGACCCGCAACGAGAAGGTCGGCGTGGCCGGGCTCGTGACCCTCGTCGGCGTGGCGCTCGCGGGCGTGGTCGCGGGCATGATCATCGACCGCCTGCTCAGCTTCGACGACGCGCTGGACGCCGGCGGCGAGTGGGACGAGGGCGGCGGGGTCTTCACGCGCTGGGACTGAGCGAACGCGCGCGAGACGCGGAGTCCGCCTTCCGACCTGCCCGCACCCGCGACGTGGTCGGCGACTTCCCCCGCGTGTAGGCTGGGCGCCGAGAGCGAGCCGGGGGCCTTGATGCAGACATCGCATTTCTTGCGGACCTGGGCCCGGGGACTGGCCGCAGCGGTGGCGACGGCGGGCTTGGCCGCGTGCGGTGCGGAGGCCACGCCGTACTACGGCTTCCGAGTGGTGAATGCGTACCCGCACGACGCCGCGGCCTACACGCAGGGCCTGATCTGGGTCGACGGCCAGCTGTACGAGAGCACCGGGAAGTACGGCGCCTCGACCGTCCGGCGGGTCGAGCCGGGCACCGGCGCGGTTCTGCAATCGGTGGACCTGCCGGACGACGTGTTCGGCGAAGGCATGACGATCTGGAAAGACGACCTCGTCGTTCTGACCTGGCAGTCGGGGATCGGCTACGTCCTCGAGCGTGACGGGCTCTCGACCCTGAGAACCTTTCGGTACGCGGGCGAGGGCTGGGGGCTGACGCATTCGCCGGACGAACTGATCATGAGCGACGGCACCGCGCAGCTGCGGTTTCTGGACGGGGAGACGTTCGCGGAACGCCGCCGTCTGACCGTGACCCATGACGGGCAGCCGGTCGAGAAGCTGAACGAGTTGGAATGGGTCCGCGGCGAGGTCTGGGCCAACATCTACCAGTCCAACCTGATCGCGCGGATCGACCCCGGGTCGGGGGTCGTGGTCGGCTGGATCGACCTGACCGGGCTTCTGCAGCAGGGCGGCGCGCCCGCGCCCGACGCCGACGTGCTCAACGGCATCGCCTGGGACGCCGCCGCCGACCGCGTCTTCGTCACCGGCAAATACTGGCCCCGACTGTTCGAGATCGAGGTCGTCGAGCCGGGCTGACTCCGCCGCGCCTTGTCCCTCGCCTCCCTCTGGGGCAAAGCCACGGCCATGCGCCTCGCCTTCATGGGAACCCCCGAATTCGCCGTGCCGTCGCTGGCCGAGCTGGTCGCCGCCGGGCATGAGGTGGTCGCCGTCTATTCCCAGCCCCCGCGGCCGCGGGGGCGGGGGCAGAAGCTGACGCCGTCGCCGGTGCAGGCGTTCGCCGAGACCATGGGCCTGCCGGTCTTCACGCCGGAGACGATGAAGGCGCCGGAGGCGATCGAGACCTTCCGCAGCCTCAACCTCGACGCCGCCTGCGTCGTCGCCTACGGCCAGATCCTGAAGCCCGAGGTGCTGGAGGCGCCGCGTCTGGGATGCCTGAACCTGCACGGGTCGCTGCTGCCGCGCTGGCGGGGGGCGGCGCCGATCCAGCGGGCGATCATGGCCGGCGATCGCCGGACCGGCGTGCAGATCATGCGCATGAGCGCGGGACTGGACGAGGGGCCGATCCTGCTGAGCGAGGTGATCGACATCGCCCCGGACGACACGGCCGGGTCTCTGGGCGAGCGCATGGCGCATGCCGGCGCGGGCCTGTGGCCCCGGGCGCTGGCGGCGCTGGAGCGCGGCGGGCTGGAAGCGGTGGAGCAGGTGGGCGAGGCCACCTATGCGCGGAAGATCACCCCGGCCGAGGCGCACATCGACTGGACCCGCCCGGCGGCCGAGGTCGACGCCCATGTCCGCGGCCTGTCGCCCGCGCCCGGCGCCTGGTTCGAGGCGCCCGGCCCCGAGGGTCCGGTGCGGATCAAGGCGTTGATGAGCCGGGTTTCGGCGCGCGGGGCCGGCGCGCCGGGCGAGGTGCTGGACGGCGAGCTGCGGGTCGCCTGCGGCCAGGGCGTGGTGCGGCTGCTGACCGTCCAGCGCGCGGGCAAGGCGGCGCAGGCGGCCGACGAGATGCTGCGCGGTTTCCCCATCGCGCCCGGGACGGTCCTCCCCTCAAGCAGCGAGCCGCCGCGCGGCGAGCGGTAGGGGAGAAATGCGATGCCGAGGTACCGGCTCACGGTCGAATACGACGGCTCGGCCTACAACGGGTTTCAGGTCCAGCTCGGCCAGCCGACGGTGCAGGGGGCCATCGAGACGGCGCTGACGGCCTTCTGCGGCGAGACGGTGCGGCTGTTCGCGGCGGGGCGGACCGACACGGGGGTGCACGCCACCGGTCAGGTGATCGGCTTCGATCTGGACAAGGCCTGGCCGGCGCGCACCGTGATGAACGCCCTGAACGCCCATCTCGTCGAGGAGGCGGTCTCGGTGCTGGACTGCATCGAGGCGGATCCGGAGTGGCACGCGCGGTTCTCGGCGACGGGGCGGCGCTATCTGTACCGCATCCTGAACCGGCCGGGACCGCCGGCGCTGGAAGCGTCGCGCGTGTGGCACATGAAGAAGCCGCTGGACGCCGGGGCCATGCACGCGGCCGCGCAGGCGCTGGTCGGCCGGCACGACTTCACCACGTTCCGGGACGTGAACTGCCAGTCGGCCTCGCCGGAGAAGACGCTGGACGTGGCCGCGGTCGAGCGGGTCGGCGAGGAGGTGCGACTGACGTTCGCGGCGCGCAGCTTCCTGCACCGGCAGGTGCGGTCGATGACCGGCAGTCTGGTCGAGGTCGGTCTGGGGCGATGGTCCGCCGACGACCTGAAGGCCGCGCTCGACGCCCGCGACCGATCCGCCTGCGGGCCGGTGGCCCCGAGCGACGGACTGTATCTGACGGGCGTCGAGTACGGTTGACGTTCACCCTGTCGCTCGCGCCGCGGGCGCTCGCTGGTTGAGGGCGAAGAGGCTTAGTTCCGGGCTTCGTTGGAGGCGCCGGTGACGGCGTCGCCGGCGGCCGAGACGTCGCGGCCGACGCCGGCGATGGTGTTGCAGGCCGACACGGCCATGGCGGCGGCGATCAGGGTCAGGGTGACGATCTTCTTCATGGGACGAGTCTCCGATGGGTTGAACCTGCGCCGTGAACGCCAAGCGTGGCCGTTGGGTTGCGCCGCCCCCATCGCCAAACCGCCGCACCCTCTGCTAACGGCTCCGCATGAGCCAGCCGCAGAACACCGCCGCCCGCCGCCTCGTCGAAACCCTGGTCGTGAACGGGATCGACAAGGTCTTCTGCGTGCCGGGCGAAAGCTATCTGGCCGTGCTGGACGCCCTGGCCGACGTGCGCGACCGGATCGAGGTGATCACCTGCCGCCACGAGGCGGGCGCCGCCAACATGGCCGAGGCCTACGGCAAGCTGACCGGCAAGCCGGGCGTCTGCATGGTCACGCGCGGTCCGGGCGCGACGCATGCCTCGATCGGCGTGCACACGGCGCATCAGGATTCCACGCCGATGATCCTGTTCGTCGGCCAGATCGCCCTGACCGACCGTGGGCGCGGCGCCTTTCAGGAGGTCGACTATCGTGAGGTGTTCGGCGGCCTGGCCAAGTGGGCGACCGAGCTGGAGAGCCCGGAGCGCACGGTGGAGGTCGTCGAGCGCGCCTTCGCCACGGCGCTGCAGGGCCGCACGGGGCCGGTCGTCGTGGCCCTGCCCGAGGACCTGCTGCATGCAGACGGCGGGCCGGCCCCGCAGCGGGCGGTGGTCCCTGCCAAGGCCGCGCTGGATCCGGCCGTGTTGGCCCAGATCGGGGAGCGTCTGAAAGCGGCGGAGCGGCCGTTGATCGTCGTCGGCGGCTCCGGCTGGTCGACCGAAGCCAGCCACGCCCTGGCCGACTGGGCCGAGCGGCACATGATCCCGATCTCCGGCTCGTTCCGGCGCAAGGACATCATCTCCAACGACCGGACCAACTATGCCGGCGACCTTGGACTGGGGTGCAATCCGAAGCTGACGGCGCGGGCGAAGGCGGCGGATCTGATCATCGCCATCGGCGCGCGGCTGGGGGAGAACCCGACGCAGGGCTACACCCTGTTCGACCGCGACCACACGGCGGGGGTGCTGGTCCACCTGCACCCGGGGCCGGAGGAGCTGGGCCGGGTGTGGCCGACGCTGATCTCGGGCGTGGCGGACAACTCGCTGGCGGCGCTGGCCCTGACGACGCTGGAGCCGGGCCGCGACTGGCGCGCCGAGGGCGAGCAGGCGCACGCCGACTTCCGGGCCTTCTCGACCCCGGTGGCGGTGACCGGCGCGGTGAACATGAGCGAATGCATGGCGCACCTGATGGACGCCGTGCCCGAGGACGCCGTGGTCACCAACGGCGCCGGAAACTTCGCCGCCTGGCTGCACCGCTTCTACCGCCACCGCGCCTGCCGCACCCAGCTGGCCCCGACCTCGGGCGCCATGGGCTACGGCTGGCCGGCCGCGATCGCGGCCAAGGCGGTGGACCGCGAGCGTGAAGTCGTCTGCGTAGCCGGCGACGGCGACTTCCTGATGACCGGTCAGGAGATGGCCACCGCGGTCCAGCACGGGCTGAACCCGGTGGTGATCGTGGTCGACAACGGGACCTACGGCACCATCCGCATGCATCAGGAAGGGCACTACCCGGGGGCGGAGCGGGTCATCGCCACCGATCTGAAGAACCCCGACTTCGTCCTGTGGGCCAAGGCCTTCGGCGCATACGGCGTCCGCTGTGAGACGACCGAGGATTTCCCCGCCGCCCTGGAGGACGCGCGAGACGCCGCGATCGCCCGTCGGGTTCCGGCGCTGGTCCACCTGATCACCTCTGCCGAGGACATCGCGCCGGGGCGGACGATCAGCGGGATGCGCGGAGGGTGACGATGGCCCGGCGCCCGCACCCCGACGCGCTGGAGATGTTCGGGCGCCTGGACCAGACGCCGGGCGCACGCCCGGCCGAGCCCGAGCACGACGCGCGGCCCGCTCCGGAGCCGGACGACTGCGCCGTGGCCGCCGCCGTCCTGCGCGACTGGTTCGGAGAGCCGCAGCGCCGCAAGGAGCGGGCCTTCGTGACGCTCGTCGGTGAAGACTGGCCGCGTTGTGACTGTTCGGGATGGGGATTCGACCTGCAGGACGGCCCGTCGCCCCCACGGAGCGGCGCGGCCGAGGCGCGCCGCCGCACCTCGATCGCGCTCGGCCGTCCCGACTATGATTCCGGCGGCGCGCTGATCACGGCCTCCCTGTCTCTCGGGCCGGGCCTGGGGCACAGTGCGGTATTGCGGGTCCGCAGGGACGACGACGGCTGGTGGCTGGACGGCGCCCGGTTCCGGTCCATTTCCTGAACCAGGGAACGCCATGCCCTTCACCGCCACCGTCCTGACCATGTTTCCCGAAGCCTTCCCGGGGCCGCTCGGCGTGTCGTTGATCGGCACGGCTTGGCGCGAGCGCGGCCTGTGGGCGCTCGAAACGGTTGACATTCGGGGCTTCAGCGACGATAGGCGCGGCTTCCTGGACGACACCCCTGCGGGCGGCGGACCGGGAGCGGTGTTGAAGGCGGACGTGGTGGCCAGGGCTCTTGACGGGCTTTCCGGGCCGCGGCGGCCGCTTTTGTACATGAGCGCCCGGGGTCGGCCCCTGACCCAGGCGCGCGTCAAGGACTGGGCCACGGGCGACGGCGTCGTCGTGCTGTGCGGCCGGTTCGAGGGGGTGGATCAGCGGGTGCTCGACGCCCGGGGGTTCGAGGAGGTCTCCGTCGGAGACGCGGTCCTGGCCGGTGGCGAGGCGGCGGCGATGGTGGCGATCGAGGCGTGCGTACGACTGATCCCCGGAGTGCTGGGCCAGGCCGAAAGCCTGAGCTCGGAGAGCTTCGAGGACGGGCTTCTGGAGCATCCGCAGTATACGCGACCGCGGACGTTCGAGGGGCTCGACATCCCCGAGGTCCTGCTGTCGGGCGACCACAAGAAGGTCGCCGCCTGGCGTCAGGAGCAGAGGGAAATCACCACGCGGGAGCGGCGACCGGACCTCTGGGAGCGGCATCTCGCCAACTTACAGGCAAAGAGCGCAAAAGCTCGAGGAGACTGAGATGAACATTCTGCAGACGATCGCCGCCGAAGAGAAAGCCCGCGTCCTGGGCGACCGCAAGATTCCGGACTTCCAGCCGGGCGACACCCTGCGCGTCATGGTCAAGATCAAGGAAGGCGAGCGCGAGCGCATCCAGGCGTTCGAAGGCGTCTGCATCGCCCGTGACGGCGGCGGCGTGAACGAGACCTTCACGGTCCGCAAGATTTCGTTCGGCGAGGGCGTGGAGCGGAAATTTCCGATCCTTTCGCCGAACGTCGACGCCATCGAGGTGAAGCGCCGCGGCGTCGTGCGTCGCGCCAAGCTGTATTACCTGCGCGACCGTCGCGGCAAGTCGGCCCGGATCGCCGAGCGCCAGACCCAGAAGAAGGGCGTCGAGGTGCCGTCCGAAGGCGCCGCCGACGCGGCCCCGGAGGCAACCGAGGCCTGAGTTCGGCTCCGCCGGTTCACGATTTCAGGAGGCCCGGACCGGACGGTCCGGGCCTTCGTCGTTCCTGACGGGACATGACGCGTGAGGCGAACGGGATTGCGGCAAAAACCGGGCGCGCTAGGGTGGCGCCAAGCCAGAAGGCCCTCGATCCCTGGAGACTGAAATGCGCCTGTTCCCCGCCCTTCTCGCCGGCGCCGCCCTGGCCGCCGTCGCCCTGCCCGTGATGGCGCAGGATCCGCTGCCCAACTCGGGCCCGTACTACATCATGGACGTGACCGAGGAGAACGTGATCCTGGCCGCCGGCGGCACGCGCGTGCGTCAGGGCGGCGAGGCCGGCGTGACCATCTCGGTCGTCAGCGCCGCGGATTCGGTGCAGGACGGCATCGCCCGTCTGGACATGGCCTATCGCTTCCAGTGCTCGCAGCGCACCTTCAAGACGCCGGGCGCCTCGGCCTATGGTCTGGACGGCGGCTTCATGGGCGGGATCGACGACGACCAGGACTGGGAAGCGGTGAACATGACCGCCACCAGCGCGGTCATCATGGCCTACGCCTGCGACGGAACCCTGGCGGAGGGCATCGAGCCCATCGACGGCGACATCAACGTCATCGCCGAACGCTATCGCGAGATCTCGGCCGGCGAGTGATCGCGGGGTCGACCGCACGAACATGAAAGGCCCCCGGCGCGAACCGGGGGCCTTCTTCGTTTCGGCGCGTGAGCCTCACATCGAGAGCGGGCGGCCGTCCGGGGTCGTGGTGGCGACCGGACGTCCGTCGGCGCCCTCCAGCGCGTGCTTCAGGTCGCGCATCTCGTCGTGGCCGTCCTTGATCGTCAGGTAGGCGCGACGCACCACCTCGCGCGTCGTGGCCGAGAGCCTGTCGTCCTCCAGCGCGCGCTCGAACTTGCCCTTGATGAAGTCCTCGCCGTTCTCGACGGAGTTCACCACGGCCTGCTCGTCGCGCAGCAGGGCGTGCTTGACGTCAAGAAAGGCGCGGTGGGCCTTGGCCAGGATCGAACCGTCGTCCTCGGGCTCCGCGCCCAGGCCGCGCACGGCGGTCTGGAGGTCGGCGGCGACGCGGCGGCGTTCGCCGGCGCGCTTGACGAAGCGGTCGCGATAGGCGGCCACGTCGGTCTCCTTGGCGGCCTCTTCATAGCCGTCGGCGCTGTCCAGCGTCGTCTCGATCAGGCTGTTCAGGGCGTCGATGTCGTGTCGGTTGGCGTCGGTCATGGCGTGTCCTTTCACTGCTGCACAGTTATGGACAAAGCGCTGGAAACCCTTTGGAGTTTCAGCTTGACCTTATGGACTTCGCCGCGACCTACAGCCGCGTCCTGAGCGACCAGAGTTCCGGGAAGCAGCGGCGCGACAGGGTTTCGGCCAGATAGGCGACGCCGGCGGTGCCGCCGGTGCCCATGCGCCGGCCGATGATCCGCTCGACCGTCACCACGTGCTTGTGCCGCCAGGTCAGCAGGGCGTCGTCCAGATCGACCAGCTTCTCGGCCAGCTGATACAGGTCCCAGAACTCGCGCGGGCGGCGGTAGACCTCCAGCCAGGCGTCCTCGACCTCAGGGCTAGGTTCATAGGGACGCGAGACGTCGCGGTTCAGCACCGCGGCCGGGACCCGCAGGCCCGAGGCGGCGAGGCGGCTCAGGGCGTCGTCATAAAGGCTGGGCGCGTCCATCGCCGCCTTCAACGCCGCATGGGCGTGGGGCCGGCCGACGTGAAACTTCAGGAATTTCTCGTCCTTCAGACCCAGCATGGCCTCGAAGCGGCGGAACTGGTCGCTCTGAAAGCCGGAGGACGAGCCCAGAACCTCGCGGAAGTTCAGGTAGTCGGCCGGAGTCATGGTGGCCAGAACGTCCCAGCTCTGGGTCATCACGGCCTGGATGCGGCTGATGCGGGCCAGACTCTTGTAGGCCGGCACCAGATCCCCCGCGCGAACCAGGGCCTGCGCCAGCGCCACCTCGTGCAGCATCTGCTTGAGCCACAGCTCCTTGGTCTGGTGGATGACCACGAACAGCATTTCGTCGTGCTGCTCGGAGAGAGGCTTCTGGGCCGACAGCAGGACGTCGAGATCCAGATAGCCGGCGTAGGTCATGTCGCGCGCGTCGGTCATGGCGCCTTGTCGCGTCCGCGCCGCACGGGCGCAAGACTCACAGCCAGCCGCGTCGCTTGAACCAGGCCAGCGGCAGGACGGCGGAGACGACCATTGCGACCAGCGCCGCCGGATAGGCCCACGGCCGGGCCAGTTCGGGCATGTGGTCGAAATTCATGCCGTAGATCGAGGCGATCAGCGTCGGCGGCAGGAAGGCGACGGCGGCGACCGAGAAGATCTTGATGATCGACGACTGCTGGATGTTGATCAGGCCCAGCGCCGCATTCAGCTGGAAGTCGATGGAGGCCGCGACGGCGTGATTGTGGTCGGTCAGGCTCCGCGCGTCGCGGGTCAGCGAGGCGAGATGTTCGCGCGCCTCCGGATCCTTCTCGACCCGGTCGTCCAGGCCGAGGAAGACGAAGGCCCGCATCAGACCCGCAAGGCTTTGCTCAAGCCGGGCGTTGGCCAGACGGGCCCGCCCCAGACGGTTGATGAAGGGCTCGAAACTGGTGGCGCGGCCGCGCTCGGCGAAGATTTCCTCTCCGACCTCCTGCACCCGGGCGACGCTGCGCGAGAGCACGTCGGAGGTGCGGTCGATGACCATCTCGAAGAGATGGAGGGCGAGGCCGGGCGCCGTGGCGCAGGCGGTCTCGTCGCGCCCCAGCGCGGCCTCCAGCATCGCGAACGGACGGGGATCGAAATAGCGGATGGTCACCAGCGGTCCCGGGGTGACCACGAAGGTCACCGGGTCGAGAAACGGGACCTCCTCGTCGCCGCGATGAAGCAGGTCGACCGTGACGTAGGTGGCGCCGCGCTCACGGTAGAAGCGGCTGGACGCCTCCAGCGCGGCCATCTCCTCGCGGGTGGGCAGGGGCAATCCCCCCAGCGCCCGCTCGATCGACAGCTCCTCCTCGCGGGTCGGGGCGACCAGATCGATCCAGAGCACGTCCGGGTCGATCGTGCCGGGCGACGACGCCTCAATGGCGCGGCATCCCTTTTCGCCGCGCCGGTGGAGCCGGATCATGTGCGGGGGATCAGCCCAGGGCGGACGGCAGGGAGGCGATCAGCGTGGAGCCGCCCAGACGCTCGTTGTGGACGAAGCCGTAGACCGGATAGACCGACGAGCCGAGGTCATTGATCGGGGCGTACCAGACCTTGACCGCGCTCCAGTCGCCGGCGTCGGAGACGTCGGCGACGGTGACGTTCTCCTCGATCTTGCCGCGGCTGCCGCCCCAGTTGGCGTGGGTGATGCGGATGACGCGGTCGGTCAGGATCTCGGACACCACGGCGACGTGGCCGCGGGTCATGCGGCCGGTCGGGCGGAACACCAGGACGGAGCCCACCTCGGGCTCGCTGCCGGTGCGGTAATTGCCTTGGGCGCTCTGCCACCAGGTCCAGGCGTCGCCCCGGATCTCGATGCCCGAGGTCAGTCGGGCGAAGGTCACGCATTGCCAGTACGGCGCGTCGGCCCGGGCGATTTGTGGGGTCAGCGGTGAAAAACCGACGACCATTGCAACCAGGGCGACCGCGAGCCGTTTCAGCATGAGGCGTGCTTCGTTCTGTTGAACCGAGGCCTTGGGTAGCCGAATTCACCCCGCGGGGGAAACCCGGGCGGGCGATTTTTCCTGCCTGACTTTCGCGTGATCGGCGTCCCGCTCACGCTTCGGCAGCTTCCGAAGCCACGTGCGGGCGGGCTTTTCGACGAGATGGTGGGCGAGCGCGGCGGTCATCACGGCCCCCAGAACGATCCCCAGCCAGAGCGGAAGACCGAAGGTCTTGGATTCGGAGCCGGTCACCCGGGCGAGGCCGTTCACCGCCACCAGCGTCCACGGGATCAGCACCATGTACAGGGCGTAGGAAATCTCGCCCAGCCAGACGGCGAAACGGCTGGACAGGGGCCCGGCGCGGACGTTGTCCAGCGACCCGAGCGACAGGATCAGCAGACCGCCCAACAGGACGATCACGCCGTCCCAGATCTGGAGCGAGGCCGTGGCGAAGATCAGGACGACGGAGAGCGCCGACAGCAGACCGGGGCGCGGCACGCCGCCCTTCCGGTGGACGAGATAGAGCGCGCAACCCAGGGCGAAGCACGGCACGATGCGCAAGGCGCCCCAGCGAATGGTGGCCTGGGTGAGCGGGAAGCCGGCGAGGCTCTGGAAGACCACGTAGAGCGCCAGAAGCGCGGCGGAGGCCGCGGCGACCGCCAGCCACGGGCGGGCGCGCAGGGCCCACGCCCCGGCGGCGAAGACGGGAAAGGTCAGATAGGCGAACCATTCCGCCGAGATCGACCAGGACGGATGGTTGAAGGCCGCCTCGGGCGCCAGACCCCAGGCGTGCAGCATCAGCAGGTTGGCCGGCAGCGACGGCCAGTCGATGACCCGGGCCTGCATGGCGATGCCCGCCGCCGCGGCGCCAAGCGCCAACGCCATGACGCCCAGCAGGGTGACGAGATGAAGGGGATAGACCCGCGCGATCCGCGCCCAGAGGAAGCTGCGATAGCCGAACCGGCGGGTCCCGAACGCCTCCAGATAGACGTGACTGAGGATGAAGCCGGACAGGACGAAGAACAGCTCGACGCCCAGATAGCCCTTCGACGCCAGATGCGGCGTGAAGCCGACGTCCAGGAAGGGCCAGCAGGTATAGAGCACCACCCAGGCCGCCGCGACGAAGCGCAGCGCGGTCAGGGGGCGCAGGTCCGCCGGGGCGATCGGACCGGCTTCGTCGGGAGAGGGCACGGCGGTCATGCCGCCATCGTGCCCTCAAACCGCTTTGGGAAAGCTTAAGGCTGGTTCGCCGGCGTCGGCGCGTCGACCACGGGGCCGCTTTCGCCGGACGTCATGACGGCGGTGCGCGAGGCGGCGCAGCCCTGCAGCGTCTTGTCGCCGATCTCGACCCGCGCCGTCAGCGGGTAAAGCCGGTCGCTCATGCCGTCCGAGCAATCGGTGTCGATCAGGGTGACCGTGATCGCCCGGCCCTTGTCCGTCTGGCCGGTGAAGACGGCCATGGTCCCCATCAGCTGCACCTCCCCGCGCGGCGCGACCTCACGGGGGACGTCGACCCCCTCATAGGCGATGCCGTCCGGGCCGATGTCGACGCCCCAGAACGGCTCGGTTCCCAGCGCGCGGACCGGCTGACCCAGATCGACGCCGCCCAGCACGGGCGCGGGCTGCGGCGCCGGCGCGGGCTCCGGAGGCGGCGCGGGCTCGCCGCAGGCGGCGAGGGTCAGGACGGCGGACGAGAGCAGGATCAGACGCATGGGGAACTCCGGAAACCGGCGCCATCCGACGCGGACGGGGGACGCAGGTCAAGGGCGGTGGTTCGGGTTAGGGTGCGGGAATGACGAATCACGTCGCCGACAACGCGCCCGTCGCGTGGGAGTTCTTCGCGGGCGGCGGTCTGGCCGGGCTGGGTCTGCACGGCTGGCGCGTGGGCTTCGCCAACGATCTGGACCCGGCCAAGTCCCGCGCGTTTCGCAGCAACCACCCGGACGTTCCGTTCCATGAGGGCGACGTGAGCGCCCTCATGCCCCGCGACGTGCCGGGTCGGGCCGACCTCGCCTGGGCGTCGTCGCCTTGTCAGGACCTGAGCCTGGCCGGCGCGCGCGGCGGGCTGGCGGGCCGACGCTCGGGGGCCTTCTGGGGCTTCACGGATCTGATGCGCGCGCTGGAGGCCGAGGGGCGCGGGCCCGACCGGATCGTCGTCGAGAACGTCTGCGGCCTGCTGACCTCCGGCGGAGGCGCGGATTTCGCTGCCGTCTGCGCCGCGCTGGCCGAGGGAGGACGGCGCGTGGGGGCGCTGGAAATCGACGCGGCGCACTGGCTCCCGCAGTCGCGGCCGCGACTGTTCGTCGTCGGGGTGAGGGGAGTGGCCCCGCCGGAGGTCGCGGAGCCGGTCGCGCCGTTCCACTCGAGCCGGCTGATCGCGGCACACGACCGCTTGCCGGACGCCGTGAAGGCCAACTGGGCGTGGTGGGCTCTGGCCGCGCCGCCGCGCCGCAACCTGGATCTGTCGGGCGTGCTCGAGCCGGACGACCGCGTCGACTGGTTCCCGTCCGACCGGACGGCGGCGGCGCTGGCCCTGCTGTCGCCCCTTCACCGGCGGCGGCTGGAGGCGGAGCGGGCCTCGGGCGCACGGCGCGTGGCCGCGGGCTATCGCCGGGTGCGGATCGAGGAGGGCGTCCGGACCCAGCGGCTGGAACTGCGCTTCGACGGGTTGGCGGGTTGCCTGCGCACGCCGGCCGGGGGCTCCTCCCGCCAGATCGTGGCGGTGGTCGAGGGCGACCGGACGCGGTTGCGCTGGCTGACCCCGGTGGAGGCCGCGCGGCTGATGGGCGTGCCGGACGGCTATCGCCTGCCCGCGTCCGCCTCGGCCGGACTGAAGCTGATGGGCGACGCCGTGGCCGTGCCGGTGGTGCGCGCGCTGGCGGAAGGCCTGCTGAGGCCCGGGGCGGGGCGCCGCGCCGCGGCCTAGTCCTCCTCCCGCTCCCTGCCCGGATCGAGAGTGTTGTCGACGCGGTCGTCCCAGCCCTCGCGGGACGATTTGAACGCCAGCGCCATCAGACCCCAGGCGAGGGCCACGCTGCCGACCATGCCGAGGCCCAGCGCCACCCAGCCGTGCACCGACATGGCCGCCCCGCCGATGGCCCGCCACGCCGCGGCCGCGCCGAAGGTGGCCGCCGCCGCGGTCAGCAGCGCCAGAAGCAAGGTCAGAAAAAAACGGGCCAGACGCGAGGTCATGGCCCGTTCCCTAGTTCAGAATGCCGCCGAGGTCAGCGCCGGACCCACTGGCCCGAGGCGTTTCGCCACCACTGGCCCGACGAGATGCGGGGCTGGACGATGGTTTCGAAGGCGCGGGCGGCGGCCACGTCGACGCTGACGCCGGTCTCGGCGGCGGCGCGGGCGTAGGCGGCGCGGCGGCCGTCGTTGGTGACGCGCACGGCGGTCTGCAGGCCCGCGTCGGTCGAGGCGACGCGGAAGCCCAGATAGCCGTCGGACTGCTCGCCGACGGTGCCCTCGGCCTTGGCGCGGTCGACCAGCGCCTTCTGCTCGGCCGACTGGGCGAAGGCGGCGCCCGCCGCGGCGACGGCCAGGGCGGCCACGGCGGCGACGGCGACGAAGGTCTTGCGGAAGGTCATGGTCTCTCTCCCCCGGTCACGTTCAGAACAGGTTGGGGTTTTCCTGGAGCAACTGCTCCAGTTCGCGGTCCAGGCGGACGCGCACGTCGGCGTCCAGCTTGGCGTAGATCTGGATCGGATCGACCTGCAGCCGAACGGTCGGCGTGCAGGCGGCGATCGTCACCGCGGTCAGTCCGACGGCCAGGTGGGCGGCGGCGCGCTTCATGTCGAACTTCATGGGCGGTCATCCTGAAAGTGCGTTCGCCGCCATAAGGCCAAGCCAGGGATGAACGCGGTCTGAATGGGCGAACGCGACGGCCTCAATCGGAGTTCCCGTTCCCCTCCCGCGCCCGCTGCACGGCCAGCAGGTCGCTGATCAGCTGGTTGATGTTCAGGTCCACGTCCAGCGTCAGGTCGATGCCGGTGTCGGACGGCAGCGGCAGGTCGGTGCGGTTCAGGAAATCGCGGCGGATCAGCTCCAGCCAGCCCAGCCGCAGCTCCTGCCGCACGGGCGGGTCGTGGCGGCCGAGGATGTGGAAGCGCAGGGCCAGCCGGCCGCCGTCGGTGCTGTCCATGGCGGCGGTCAACTCGTCGAAGGCGAGGTTCTCCATGGCCTGATAGGCCAGCTGCTCGACCGCGCCCGGCGGGACGGCGTCGCCGCCGCCGCCGGCGTCGAGGCCGGACAGGGCCTCGCGCTGGATCGACAGGCGGCCGGGCTGGACGGAATAGAGGCTGCCGCCCTGCACCGTCGCGCCCTGCCCCGGGGTCCAGGTGAAGGGCACGCGGCCCGAGACGACGGCGTCGATCGCCACCCGGTCGGCCAGTCCCGTGGTCGAGATCAGGTCGCCGGTCTGGATGCGGTCCAGCACCAGCACGCCGGTCCAGGGCTGGTCCGGGGCCAGCGGCAGGGCCGTGGGCTCCAGCGTCACCGTGCCGCCCGCCGCGGCGACCGAGGCGGCGTCGAGGTTCAGCGTCGCCTTGTCCAGGTCGAAGGTCAGGGTCAGGTCCGTCGCGTCCGTCAGGGCCGCGACCTTCTCGATCGTCACCGACTGGTCCGCCGCGGTCTCCAGCGGGGCCAGGCCGGTCAGGCGGACGTTCCCGGACAGGCCCTCGACCGGGCCGGCCGGACTGTCGAAGTCGAGGTCGTCGAGGGTCAGGAGCCCGCCGCTGGTCCCGCCGTCGGGCTCGGCCGTCCAGTCGACGCGGCCGTCGAAGCGGACGCGGCCGGTCACCGGCGAGCGGATCAGTTCGGCGGCCAGCGGCGTCAGGTCCGAGGGCTGCAGGCCGTCTTCGGCGAAGATCAGGTCTTCCGAAACGATCTCCACGCCGCCGACGCCGGAGGGGCCGTCATGGGCGAGGGCCAGGCGGCCGACCGGCGCGCCTTCGCGGGAGAGGTCGAAGTCGCCGGTCCAGCGCTGACCACCCAGAGCGGCGCGGCCCGTGGCCTCCATCGGGTGGAAGCGCAGGGGGTCCGTGGCGTCGATCACGCGGGCGCGGTCGACGCCGACGGTCAGGCCCAGGCCCGCGGACGAGCCGCGCACGGCCAGGGGCCCCTGGGCGTCGGCGAAGCGCAGGGCGAGGAAGGGGGCGTGGGCGGAGACGTCGGTCAGCCGGCCGTCGACGCGCCAGCCGCCGTCCGCGACGGTCACGAGCGGTCGCCCGGCCGGACAAAGTCCGCCGGTCAGGTCGGTGACGTCGTTCTCGCCCAGCTCCAGCCGCTCGATCGACAGCGGCGTGCAGCGCGAGGCGGTGAAGGTCAGGCCCGCCGGAGTCGTCGCCAGCCGCCCGGCGGCGTCCAGCGTCACGCCGCGGCCGAGGCCGAAGTCCAGCGCGGCGCGGCCGGACAGGTCGGCCTGAAAGCCCGCGCCCGACATCCGCCAGCCGGACACGCGGACGCGGGCCTCGGGCAGGCCGCCGCCCTGAAGCGCCAGATCGAAGGCTCCGCGCGGCGCGGCGCCGGGCGCGGCGACCATGACCGGGCCCCCGGCCCGGGTCACCACCGCCGTCCCGCCCGAGCGCGGCCGGACGGTCACGCCGCGAGGCAGGTCCAGCGTCGTTCCACCCGGTCCGACCGCCAGCGACAGGGTGGGCGCGCCGAGGGAAAAATCCGACAGGGCCCGCTTGAGCGTCGCCAGCTCCGGCACGTCGTCACGGGCAGGGGCGCCCAGGATGGGCCAGCGCCCTCCGGACGCGGTCAAGGCGCCGCCGAAGCCCAGCCGCACCGGGCCGTCCATGACGACGTCCAGCGCGCCGCGCGAGGCGACGCCGGTCAGGGTCAGCCCACCCGCCTCGAACCCGGCGGCCCGCAGCAGGACGGGACCCGACGCCTCCACCGCGCCTCCGCGTCCGCCCAGCGTCAGATCGGCCGAGACCAGCGAAAGACCGCGTCCGCGGAAGCCGTCGGCCCGCAGCGTGGTCGACGCGAGGGTCATCGGGCCGTCCAGACGCCACAGCGGCGCGCCGTCGTCGAAGGCCAGACGGGCGCGGGCGCCGGACGCTCCGACGCGGGCCCCGGTCGCCTCGACGGGGCCGGCGACCGCGGCTCCGTCGACTTCCAGCGTGGTCAGGCCGCTCAGGGCGAACTCCTCGCCCGCGCCGGAGGCCTCGCCGACGAAGGACAGGGACGCGTCGATCCCGCGTCCCGACCACCCCCCCGCGGCGACGCGATCCAGCGAGACGGCGCCGTCCATCCGCACCGGACCGTCGGCCGAACGGCGACCGACGTCGGGGTAGGCCGCGACGCCCCGCAGGTTCAGCTTGAGTCCCGACCCGGAGACGCCCGGAAGGTCGACTTCGGTCGAAGCCAGGGTCAGGTCGAACCGCGTCCGGCCCTGGACCGTGGCGAGATCGACGCGTCCCTCGACGCCGCGCGCGAACCGGTCGCCGCGCCGGTAGTCCGCGGCAGGCAGCACGGCGTCGAGAGACGCCAGCTCGCCGTCCGTCACCCTCGCGTCGCCGAGCAGGGTCGTGCGGCCCCAGTCGGAATCCAGCCGGACCGTGGCCTTCTCCATCAGGATCACGGGCCCGACCTGATCGGTGCGCGCCGGGCGGCGGGCGAATTCGTCGATCAGCGGGTCCAGCCGTCCGAAGCTGAGACGCCGGCCCGTCCAGCGGGCCCGGACCACCGGCGCGACCAGCCGCACGCGCGTCGGCGTCGGTCCCATGCCGCCGGCCCGCCACGGCGCGCCGACGGTCCAGTCGATCTCGACCCGGGGGGCCGTGACCTGGGGGGCGTCCGGGTCGCCGAGCGTCACGGCTCCCACCATGCCGTTCAGCTCCAGCCGGTCGACGCGGACGTCCGCCTCCACCCCGCGCCGCTCCAGCCAGAAGACGACCGCCTCGCGCGCGAGGGTGCGGCGGCCCAGCCAGGCGGCCAAGGCGAGCACCAGCAGGATCGCGAGCACGGCGACCGCGACCCGCGCCGCGGCGACCCGACGTCGGCGGCGCGGCGCAGGGGGACGCTGTTCCGTTTCGGTCACGGTCACGGGCGCGGGCCAGAGGAGGCGTGCGCAGACGCCGTGGCGCTTCGGGCACGGCCAAGTGGCGCAAAGGTCACTTTCAATCCCGCGGCCAAGCCGGGCCTGAAGAAGGGGCGCCGGGCGCTGACGTTCACGTGCCGTTCTGCCGTTTTCACTGCCGGATCGCCTCGATGTTCTGTTCCCGAACCTTGGAAATACACAAGCCCGGCTTCCGGTTTAACGAATGGTAATGGAGATGCTTCACACAGGGTCCCCGAGAGGGTATAGGCGAGACGCGCTTCCGGGGGGACCGGGCCGGCGCGAACCTTGCTTCTTAGTGGTTTGGCGCCGCCGGGCGTCGTCGTTTGCCGGGTACCGATGGCTCAGTTCGATCCACGTCGCCAGCCCATGCGGTTGGCTCCTCACGTGTTCACCGTTCTGGCCGCCGTGGCCGTCACGCTGCTGGCCGGCAAGGTCTACCAGCCCGTCCGCGCCGAAACCCTCCCCCCGATGACCGCCGAGCAGCTGGAAGCGCTGGAGGCCCGCGCCATGGCCAACGCCGGCGCCCAGGCCGGCCTGACCGCGCCCGAGGCCGTCCCCGTCCAGATCCGCAGCGGCGAGACCTTCGAACAGGCCCTGCGCCGCACCGGCATCGGCGTGGCGGACGTCCAGGCCGTTGTCGCCACCATCGCCGGCGCCTTCGACGTCAGCCAGCTGCGCGCCGGCCTGAAGTTCGAGACCGCCATCGCCCGCCCGCGCGGCGGCCGGGGCGACACCCGCCTGATCGGCCTGACCATGCGCACCGGTCCGGCCAGCCAGCTGACCGTGTCGCGCACCTTCGACGGCGCCCTGCGCCTGCGCGCGCTGGAGGAGAAGGTCACGCACGAGACCGTGGTGCTGAAGAGCGAGGTCAAGGGCTCGCTCTATGCGACGGCCCAGCGCATGGGCGCCTCGGGCGCCGTGACCCGCAAGGCCGTGCAGCTGTTCTCGCACAAGTTCGACATGGACCGGGACATCAAGGGCTCCGACGAGTTCACCCTGGTCTTCGCCCGCACCGTCACCGAGACGGGCCGCGTGGTCGAGACCGGCGAGCTGCTCTACGCCGAGCTGAAGGGCCAGGTCTTCTATCGCTACAAGCCCGTGGGCGGCGGAGAGACCCAGTATTTCGACGCCTCGGGCAAGAACACCCGCTCGGCCTTCATGCGCACGCCGCTGGCCGGCGGCTATCGCATGAGCTCCTCGTTCGGGTATCGCCGTCACCCGATCTCGGGCTATCGCCGGATGCACCAGGGCATCGACTTCGCCGCCGGCACCGGCACGCCGATCGTGGCCCCCGCCGACGGCGTGGTGGTCGAGGCGCGGCGCTGGGGCGGCTACGGCAACTGGCTGCGCATCCGCCACTCGAACGGTCTTGAGTCCGGCTACGGCCACCTGTCGCGCTATGCGCCCGGCATCCGCGCCGGCCAACGCGTGCGTCAGGGACAGGTCGTCGCCTACGTCGGCTCGACCGGCGCCTCCACCGGCCCGCACCTGCACTATGAGATCTGGCGCAACGGACAGCGGATCAATCCGGCCGGGGTGAAGACCCAGGAAGGCACGATCCTGTCGGGCGCCGAGCTGACCGCCTTCCGGGCCGAGAAGGCCCGCATCGACCGCATCATCCTGGCCGGCGGCGAGCGCCGCGCGGGTCAGGCCTCCCAGCTGGTCGCGCCCAAGGCCTGAACTCCGCGCATCTCCGACACCACGTCGACCAGCCGGGCCAGATCGCCCGGGGTCGACAGCCGGTGGTCGCCTTCCGGGACCAGTTCCAGCCGCACCGGCGCGGAAGGCAGCCGCTCCAGCAGCGCGACCTGATGGGTCCACGGAACCACGTCGTCCCTGCGACCCTGCAGCACGTGCACCGGACAGGCGATCGGAATATCCGCGTCCAGCAGCGTCCAGTCGCGCGCCTCGTCGAACATGCGGCGCGTCAGGGCATAGCGGCCCAGCCCCGGCTCCTCGATCTCGGCCCGGCCGTCGCGCAGGATGGCCTGCCGCACGTGATCCTCCAGCGAGGGCCACATCAGCCGGTCGGTGAAGTCGGGCGCCGGATTGATCAGCACCAGTCCCGACATGCGCTCCGGCCGCGCCTGCGCCAGCAGCAGGGCCACCCACCCGCCCATCGACGAGCCGACCGGCAGCACCGGCCCCTGAAGATGATCGACGAGGGCGATCGCGTCCTCACGCCAGCGGCCGACGGTGGCCCGTTCCCAGTCGCCGGACGAGACGCCGTGGGCGAAGTGGTCGTAGCGGACGAAGTTCCAGCCGCGGGTCCGCGCCGCTGCGTCGAGAGCCAGCGCCTTGGTCCCCTCCATGTCGGAGCGGAAGCCGCCGATCCACAGCACGGTGGGGCCGTCGCCGACGACGCGCCGGAATGCCAGGGTTTCGCCGTCGGGGCGGGTCAGGCGTTCGATCTCGCTCATGGCCGCCTTGTGCCCCGACTTCCCGGCGCCGTCACCCTCGGCTAGACCGGGCCGGTCATGTCCGCGCCCAAGGTCCTGTTCGTCACCTCCAACCGCATCGGCGACTGCGTCATCTCCTCGGGCGTCATCCGTGAGATCGGGCGGCAGCTGCCCGGCGCGGAGATCACCGTCGCCTGCGGCCGCCCGCCCTCGCCCCTGTTCCGCGCGGCGCCGGGGGTGGTCGAGGTGATCCCCCTGGACAAGAAGCCCCTGTCGGGACACTGGGTCGAGCTCTGGAAGCGGGCGCGGGGCACCCGCTGGGATCTGGTGATCGACGTGCGCGGCTCGGGCCTGGCCTGGGCGCTGAACGCGAAGCGCCGCGTGGTCTATTCCCGAAAGCTGGAGACCGGCCGCCGCAAGGTCGAGACGGCGACGGCCATGATGGGCGCGGCCGCGCCGCTGCACCCCGAGATCTTTCTGGACGACCGCGCCCGCGCCGAGGCGGCGGCGGTGATCGACCCGCAACTGGCGGGCGGCGCGGGGCCGGGGCCGATCCTGGCGCTGGCGCCCATAGCCCATCAGCCGGGCAAGAGCTGGCCGGCGGAGCGCTGGGGCGCCCTGGTCGAGAAGCTGAAGGTCGAGCCGCGCTTCGACGGCTGGCGCTTCATGCCCGTCGGCGGGCCCGGAGACCGGCCGCCGGCGACCCCTGCGCTGGAGGCGGCGGGACCGCGCGGCATCGACTTCGTCGGCAAGGGCGACATCCTGGCCTCGGCCGCCGCCATCGACCGCGCCGCCCTGTTCGTCGGCAACGATTCCGGCCTGATGCACGTCTCGGCCGCGGCGGGCCGCCCGACGCTGGGCCTGTTCGGACCGACCGAATGGTGGCTGTACGGCCCGTGGGGTCCCCGCACGCGCACCGTGGCCTCGAACGAGGTCCGCGGCCAGTTCGCGCCGATCGAGGACCTCACCGTGGACCGTGTCCTTTCGGCCGTGATCGAGCTCCACGACGCTTTCCCGCGCGCCTGAATCCGGGCCCGCCTTGAAGAAAAGGCCGCGCGACGGCATATTGGACGGGCGGAGAGGGACCGCAGGCGCACGCGCGCCCGCCGCTCACCGCGATTGAACAGACAAGGAACCGACGCCCATTCGTAGACCGATGCAAGCGCCGCCCGTGAAGGACGGCCCCCCGATGAACCAGGACATCCGCGCGCCGCGGGTGCTTCTGATCGACCAGAACGGCGAGAAGCAGGGCGTCATGCCCCTGTCGGCCGCGCTGGAGGCCGCCGAGGAGGCGGGCCTGGACCTGGTTCAGATCGTGTCGACGTCCGAGCCGCCGGTCTGCAAGATCCTCGACTACGGCAAATTCCGCTTCGAGGAGCAGAAGAAGAAGGCCGCCGCCCGCAAGAAGCAGAAGGTCGTCGAACTGAAGGAGATCAAGCTCCGGCCCAACATCGACACCCACGACTACGACGTGAAGGCCAAGGCCATGACGCGCTTCTTCGAGGAGGGCGACAAGGTCAAGGTGACCCTGCGCTTCCGCGGCCGCGAGATGGCCCACCCCGAACTGGGCATGAAGCTGCTCAACAAGGTGCAGGCCGACTTCGAGGAAGTCGCCAAGGTCGAGTACGCCCCCCGCATGGAGGGCCGCCAGATGATCATGATCCTGGCGCCGAAGTAGGCCCTCGCGATCACCGGACCCACGACGCCCCGCCCGCCCGGCGGGGCGTTTTCGCGAGTCCCATTGCGTTCGGCGGCCGCTTCTTCTAAAAGCCGCGCCTTCGCGTACCGGACCGCCGGGCGAACAGGCATGCCTGGGCGGTCCTAAATCAAGGTCGTCGTCCCGTCGGGCTCAAGTGGCCGACAGGCGATGGCCTCTCAAAATGAGAGAGTGAAAATGCCGAAGCTGAAGACGAAGTCGGGCGCCAAGAAGCGCTTCAAATTCACCGCGTCGGGCAAGGTGAAGGCAGGGGTCGCCGGCAAGCGCCACCGCCTGATCAGCCACAACTCGAAGTACATCCGTCAGAACCGCGGCACCGCGGTGATGTCGGACGCCGACGCCAGGAAGATCAAGACCTACATGCCGTACGCCTGACCGGCGCGCGCAAGGACTGATCCTCAACCCTGAATTTGAACACACGCCCCTCAAGCAGTGAGCCGCCGCGCGGCGAACGGTAGGGGCCCTTCTCGAAGAGAAACATCATGGCTCGCGTCACCCGGGGCGTCACGTCCCACGCCAAGCACAAGAAGGTCCTGAAGCAGGCCAAGGGCTTCTACGGCCGCCGCAAGAACACCATCCGCGCCGCCAAGGCGGCCGTGGACCGCGCCGGGCAATACGCCTATCGCGACCGCCGCAACAAGAAGCGCTCGTTCCGCGCCCTGTGGATCCAGCGCATCAACGCCGCCGCCCGCCTGCACGACATGACCTATTCCCAGTTCATGCACGGCCTGTCGCTGGCCGGCATCGAGATGGACCGCAAGGTCATGGCCGCGATCGCCGCGGACGACGCCGGCTTCGCCGCCATCGCCGGCAAGGTCCGCGAAGCGCTGGACAAGAAGGCCGCGGCCTAAGGCATTCCGGACACGGAAACCGCAAAAGCCCCCCGGCCCGCGCCGGGGGGCTTTTCGCATTGCGCGCCCCGGTTGAGATTGCCCGGGACTGTGGAATAACGGGCGAAGTTCGGGGGGTGCGTCATGCGTTCAGTCTTTCGGCTCGGCCTTGCGGCCATGATCGCCGCCCTGGCCCCCGCGGTCTGCGTCGCCCAAGCCCCGCCGCCCACCGGGAGCAAGCCGCCCCTGTCGGCCTACGGCGCCTTGCCGGCGGTCGAACTGGTCGCCCTGTCGCCGACCGGGCGTCGTCTGGCGTTCGTGGGCGTCTCGGGCGAGACGCGCGTGCTGTCCGTGGTCGACATGGACGACCGGACGGTGGTCGGTCGGGCCGGAATCGGCGAGGTGAAGGTGCGCGACGTCCAGTGGATCGACGAGGAGCAGGTGCTGGTCACCGTGTCCTCGACCGAGTTCCTGCCGGACCTCGGACTGGTGAAGGAGGAGCTGTTCTTCGCTCGGGTCTTCGAACCCGCCGCCGAGCGGGTCACGCCGATGCTGGCGCGGGACCCCGACATGTTCCCTGCGCTGATGGGCCCCGCCGAGGTGGTCGGGACGGACGGGGCTACGCTGCTCGTCCGCGCCCACTCGTTCACCTCGGGAATCGACCTGTACCGCGTCGATCCGCAAAGCGGCCGCGCCCGGCTCGCCGAGCGCATGGGCCGCGAGGTCGACGATTATCTGCTCGGCGTCGACGGGCGCGCCGTCGCCCGCTCGGAGTACGACCAGCGCACGAAGGTCTGGAGCCTGCATTTGCGCGAGGGGAACGGGTACCGCGAAGTCTGGCGGACCGAGGCGCCGGTCGACCTGCCGGGACTGGTCGGGCTGGGCCTCGAGGGCGAGAGCGTGATCGTGGTCGCCGATCGCCCGGATCTGGATCGTGGCGGGCGCACGCCGACCCGGTTCTTCGACGTCGACATGAAATCGGGCGAGTGGCGACCGCTGCGGTTCGAGTTCGACCCGACCGGGATGCTGTTTCACCCCGCGACGCGGCGGCTGATCGGCGTGAGGCGGGTCGAGGAGGACGGAATGCGCTATGCCTTCTTCGACGACGCGGCGCTGGTGCTGTGGGACGCCGTGGAGAAGGCGCTGCCCGGCCGGGCGCCGGAACTGGTCGGCTGGAGCGACGACCTGACGAGCGCGGTGGCGTTCACCAGCGGGACGGGAGATTCCGGATCGTACCACTTCGTCGATCTGGAACTCGGAGCCTTCACCGACGTGGGCGCCGCCTATCCCGACATCGAACCCGCCCATGTGGCCCAGATCATGCCGCTGTCCTATCGTGCGGCGGACGGACTGGAGATCAACGGCTATCTGACGCTGCCGTCGGGCAAGGAGCCGCAGGGCCTGCCGCTGGTGGTTCTGGCCCACGGGGGACCCGCCGCGCGGGACACCGCCGGGTTCGACTGGTGGGGACAGGCGCTGGCGGCGGAAGGCTACGCCGTCCTGCAGGCCAACTTCCGCGGATCGACCGGTTACGGCCAAGCCTTCATGGAGGCCGGGTACGGCGAGTGGGGCCGCAAGATGCAGACCGACCTCTCCGACGGGGTCCGCCATCTGGCCGGCGCGGGCGTGATCGATCCGTCGCGCGTCTGCATCGTCGGGGCCAGCTATGGAGGATATGCGGCGATGGCGGGCCCGACGCTGGACCGCGGGGTCTACAGATGCGCCGTCGCCGTGGCCGGCGTCTCCGACCTGCGGCGGATGGTGGATCACGAGGCCGCGATGGGATCGCGCCGCGACAACGACACGGTCCGTTACTGGAGCCGCTTCATGGGCGCGGAACGCCTGGGCGATCGTTCGCTGGACGAGAGGTCTCCGGCGAGGCTCGCTGAGCAGGCCGACGCGCCCATCCTGTTGATCCACGGCCGGGACGACACCGTCGTGCCGATCTTCCAGAGCCGGGCGATGGCGGAGGCTCTGCGACGCGCGGGCAAGCCTCATGAGCTGATCGAGCTCGCCGGCGAGGACCACTGGCTGTCGAACACCGGGACGCGCCGGCGCGTGCTGGCCGAGACGGTCCGGTTTCTGGGTGAGCACAATCCCGTCGACTGAGCGGGCGACGACGCCCGCGACGCGGCGCCGGGGATGACGAACCGCCTCGCGGCCGCTACAGGCTGCGCGACATGACCGACCTGAACCAGCTCGAACTTGATCTGATCAACGCGATCGGCGCGGCGGAGACCGCGGCCGAGGTCGAGGAGCTGCGCGTCGCCGCCCTCGGCAAGTCGGGCACGATCTCGGGCCTGCTGAAGGGCATGGGGGCGATGAGCCCGGAGGAGCGGCGCGAGAAGGGGCCGGTCATCAACGGTCTGCGCGACCGCGTGCAGTCGGCCCTGGGCGCCCGCAAGGCCGAGCTGGAGGCCGCCGAGCTGGAGTCCCGGCTGCAGGCCGAGCGCGTCGACCTGTCGTTGCCGGCGCGGCCGCGCCGCAAGGGCGGGGTCCACCCCACCATGCAGGTGATGGAGGAGATGATCTCCCTGTTCGCCGACATGGGCTTCGCCGTGGCCGAGGGGCCGGACGTCGAGGACGACTTCCACAACTTCACGGCCCTGAACTTCCCGCCCAAGCATCCGGCGCGGGAGATGCACGACACCTTCTTCCTGAAACCCGACCCGCAGACGGGCGAGCGCAAGGTGCTGCGCACCCACACCAGCCCGGTGCAGGTGCGGACGATGATGAGCCAGACGCCGCCGATCCGCATCGTCGCGCCGGGCCGCACCTTCCGGAAGGACTCGGACGCCACCCACACGCCCATGTTCCATCAGGTCGAGGGCCTGGTGATCGACAAGGGCGTCCACATGGGCCACCTGAAGTGGACGCTGGAGACCTTCGTCGCCCGCTTCTTCGAGCTGGACGGCATCCAGGCCCGCTTTCGCCCGCACCACTTCCCCTTCACAGAGCCCTCGGCCGAGATGGACATCCGATGCGACCGCTCCGGCGGCACGCTGAAGCTGAACGAGGGCGACGACTGGATGGAGATCCTGGGCTGCGGGATGGTGCATCCCAACGTCCTGCGCGCCTGCGGTCTGGACCCCGAGGAATGGCAGGGCTTCGCCTTCGGCATGGGCGTGGACCGCCTGGCCATGCTGAAGTACGGCATCCCGGACCTGCGCCCCATGTTCGACGCCGACGTGCGCTGGCTGGCGCACTATGGCTTCTCGCCGTTCGCGGCGCCGTCCTCGGCCGGAGGCCTGTCATGACCGAACCGACCCTGCTGCAGACCCCCGCGGCGCGCGAGATGGACCCCCGGGCCCGGGAATTCCGGGGCGGACGGTTCGCCCTGTCCGACCTCTACCGGGCCCTGACGCAGGCGGGCGGCGGCGGCGTGATCGAGGGGCGGACCTTCGTGGACTGCGTGATCGACGGCCCCGCCCTGGTCCTCGTGCTGGACGGCACGACGTTCGACGGCGTCGACTTCGGCCCGTGCGACGGCGACGTGCGCGGCATGTTGTTCCGGTCGCTGAACGGGACCATGGCGGTCGGATCGATCCCCGTGCGGGACTGCACCTTCCGAAACTGCCGCTTCCACAACCTGGGCTTCACCGGAAACGAGACCCTGCTCCAGACGCTGGCCGACCAGGTCCGGCCGGACTGACGCACGCGAGAAAGACCGAGATCATGACCGACAAGACCCAGGCCGCCTTCTCCCCGGACGAGGCCTACGGCCGCGAACTGGTGGCCCGCACCGCCTTCGAGAAGGAGGCCGTCTGGCTGCCCCTGCTGGCGGTGCACCACTGGAACGCCGGCGAGATGGCGATCAGGGGCAAGACCTTCACGGACTGCGTCATCGAGGGGCCGGCGGTCATGGCGGTGATGACGGGCACGACGTTCGACGGCTGCGCCATGGGCACGACCAGCGACATGAACAACCTGCTCTACAAGCCGCAGGGCCAGAAGCTGGCCGGCGTGGTCGGCGTGGCTGACTGCAAGTTCGTGCGCTGCCGATTCGTTCAGGTCGGCTTCACCGGTTCCGACGAACTGCTGGAAGACCTGCGCGGCGTGCAGTCGCTGTCGCAGACGGAGCCGCAGGCGTGAAATTCACCCTGTCCTGGTTGAAGGACCATCTCGACACGGACGCCGACGTCGCCACCGTGGCGGAGGCCATGACGCGCGCGGGTCTTGAGGTCGAGGAGGTCCATGACCCGATCGCGGCGCTGGCGCCGTTCACGGCCGCGCGCATCGTCTCGGCCGAACGCCACCCCCAGGCCGACCGGCTGCAGGTCTGTCAGGTCGAGACCGTCGACGGCATGAAGGAGATCGTCTGCGGCGCGCCCAACGCGCGCGCGGGCCTGACGACCATCTATGCGCCGATCGGCGCCTTCGTGCCCGGCCTGGGCGTGACCCTGGTCGAGAAGCCCGTCCGGGGCGTGGTCTCGCACGGCATGCTGTGCTCCGCCGCCGAGCTGGAACTGGCCGACGAGAGCGACGGCATCCTGGAACTGGCCGACGACGTCCGCGTCGGCGAACCGGCCGCCGGCGTCTTCGGCGCGGAACCGGTCATCGATTTCGAGGTGACGCCCAACCGCCCGGACTGGCTGGGCGTGGCCGGGATCGCCCGCGATCTGGCCGCCGCCGGACTGGGCACGTTGAAGACGCCGGAGATCGTTCCGGTCCCCGGGACCTTCGACAATCCGGTGACGGTGCGGCTGGACGCGCCGCAGCTGTGCCCCGCCTTCGCCGGACGCGTCATCCGCGGCGTGACCAACGGGCCCTCTCCGGAGTGGTTGAAGCGGCGACTGACGGCGATCGGCCTGCGCTCGATCAACCGTCTGGTCGACGTCACCAACCTGATCTCCTACGACCGCGCGCGACCGCTGCACGTCTATGACATGGCCAAGCTGGTCGGGTCGGAGATCGTGGTTCGCGGCGGTCAGGTCGCCCGCGACACGGGCGAGCCGGAACATCTGATCGCCCTGGACGGCAAGACCTATGCGGTCGGCCCCCATCATTGCGTCATCTCGGACGCGGCGGGCGAGCGCCCCATCGGTCTGGGCGGCGTCATGGGCGGCGAGAGCACCGGGTGCGACGACGCCACCACGGACGTCTTTCTGGAGAGCGCCTGGTTCGACCCTCTGGCGACGGCGCAGACCGGTCGCGACCTGTCGATCGCGTCGGACGCCCAGTACCGCTTCGCCCGCGGCGTGGACACGGCCTCGCTCGTGCCGGGCGTCGAGCTGGCGACGCGGCTGATCCTCGACCTGTGCGGCGGCGAGGCGTCGGCGACGACCCTGTCCGGTCAAGCCCCCGCCGCGCCCCTCCCCTTCGCCTTCGACCCTGCGCGTGTCGCGGCCCTGACGGGGCTGGAGGTCGGGGAGGACAGGATCGCCGAGATCCTGACCGACCTGGGCTTCGGCGTCGCCCGCGGCTCGCCGTGGTCGGTCACGCCGCCTACGTGGCGACGCGACGTGGAAGGCCCGGCCGATCTCGTCGAGGAAGTCGCCCGCATCGTCGGCTACGACTCCCTGCCGTCCACGCCCCTGCCCGACCTCGGGGCGCCGCCGCGCGGCGTGCTGAGCCCGCGTCAGGCGCGGATCCGCACGGCCCGTCGGGCCATGGCGGCCCTGGGCTGGTTCGAGGCGGTGACCTGGTCCTTCCTGAAGCAGGACACGGCGCGACTGTTCGGCGGCGGCGACGACCGGCTGCTGCTGGAGAACCCGATCGCCGCCGATCTGGACTGCATGCGGCCCTCGGTCCTGCCGAACCTGATCCAGGCGGCGGCGCGCAACGCCGCGCGCGGCCATGCCGACGTCGCCCTGTTCGAGATCGGCCCGATCTACCTGGGCGACGGACCGACCGACCAGCGCACCGTTCTGGCCGGGGTCATGTCCGACCGCGCCGCGCGGCACTGGTCCGGCAAGGGCGAGGACGCCCTGTTCGCGGTCAAGGGGGACCTGACGGCCGTGCTGGACCGGATGGGCGCGCCCGTCGCCTCGTTGCAGCTGGCGCAGGGCCAGAACCGCGACTGGTGGCACCCCGGCCGCTCGGCGCGGCTGCAGCTGGGGCCGAAGACGATCGTCGCCGAGTTCGGTCAGCTGCATCCGCGCGTGCTGAAGGCGCTGGACGCCGACGGCCCGCTGTACGGCTTCGAGATCGTGCTGGACGCCCTGCCGGAGCCGCGCGGGCAGAAGTCGAAGTCGCGCGGGTCGGCCGATCTGCCCGTGCTCATGCCCCTGACCCGCGATTTCGCCTTCGTGGTCGACGACGGCGTGGCGGCCGGCGATCTGGTGCGGGCCGTGGCCGGCGCGGACAAGGCGCTGATCGCCGAGGTGCGCGTGTTCGACGTCTATCGCGGCGCCGGCGTGCCGGACGGAAAGGCCTCGATCGCCCTGGAGGTGGTGCTTCAGCCGCGCGAGGCGACCCTGTCGGACGCGGACATCGAGGCGCTGACCGGCAAGGTGACGGCGGCGGCGGCCAGGCTGGGCGCGACGCTCAGGGGCTGAAGCCCGTCGGCGGCAAGTTTCCGTTAACTTTGCCGCCGCAAGGCTGACGCATTGGACGGCGAGGCTGCGCCGTCGCTGAATTCGCCGAACGGGGCCCGCTTCGCCATGCATCGTCGTCACCTGATCCAGTCGGGCCTCGCCCTGGGCGCCACCTCCGGGCTGGCCGCCTGCGCCACGCCGAACGCGGCGCCGACGACCAACTATCCGATCGACCGCGACCGTCAGGCCCCGGCCTACACCTCCGAAGAGCTGATCGCGGCGGGATCGCGCGAACTCGGAATCGCGGCCGAAGCCATCGGCGGCGCCATCGAGCGCATCTTCGCCGACCAGGGCGACAGCCCGACGGCCTACATCGCCGGCGAGGAGGGCGCGGGCGCCTTCGGGGTCGGCGCGCGCTACGGCCGCGGCGCCCTGCACATGAAGGACCTCTCGGCCAGCCAGGAGGTGTTCTGGCAGGGCATCTCGATCGGCTGGGACGTGGGCGGAAACGCCAGCCGCGTCTTCACCTTGGTCTACGGCCTGTACTATCCGGACATGATCTACCGTCGCTATCCCGGCGTCGAGGGCTCGGCCTATCTGGTCGGCGGTCTGGGCGTGAACTACCAGCAGGCCGACGGCATCATCCTGGCCCCCATCCGCACTGGCGTCGGCCTGCGTCTGGGCGCCAACGTCGGCACCATGGCCTACAGCCGTCAGCGGAACCTGCTGCCTTTTTAGGTTGGCCCTACCGCTCGCGCCGCGGGCGCTCGCTGCTTGAAGGGCGCCGCGCTATGCGCGGGATTCGGCGCTCAGCACCGCCTCCAGCCCTTCCCGGTAGCCGGGATACAGCGGGCGCCAGCCCAGCTCGGCCTTGGCGCGGGCGTTCGAGAGACGTTTGGAGTCGCGGTAGAAGCGGCGCATCTCGTCGGACACCTCGGGATCGGTCCAGTCGACCTCGGGCGGCGGCGGCAGGCCGAGACGGGCGGCGGCCCAGTCGACGACCTCGTCGGCCGGCGACGGTTCGTCGTCGCACAGGGTGTAGACGCCGCCGGGCCGCGGCCGCGCCATGGAGGCCAGGAAGCCCCGCGCGGCGTCCTCCTCGTGAATGCGGTTGAAGACCTGACCGGGCTTGCGCACGCGCCGGGCCGTGCCGGCGCGCAGCCGGTCGAACGGCGAGCGGCCGGGACCGTAAAGGGCCGGCAGGCGGAAGATCTGCACGGTCAGGCCCAGCCCCTGGGCGATCTCCAGCCAGGCCCGTTCGGCCCGCACCCGGCGGGCCCCTTCCAGCGTGGCCGCGTGCAGGGGGTCGTCCTCGAAGGCCCAGCCGCCGTCGCGGTCGCCATAGACGGCCGTGGACGAGACATAGCCGATCCAGTCGGGCCAGACGTCGCCGCCCAGACACGGCTCCAGCGCCCGCAGGCCCGGACAGCCGTCGACGTCCGGCGGGGCGGTGACCAGCAGGGCAGAGCAATTCGCGACGGCCCGCGCCAGCGCCTCGGGGGCGGCCGGGTCCACGGCGTCGATCCCTTCCGCCTCCAGCGCCGCGCGGCGGTCGGGCTCGCGCGAGGTGGCCGCGGCCGTCCCGCCGGCCGCGCGGACCAGCCGGGCCGTCGCCCGGCCCAGCCGTCCGCCGCCGAACACCAGCAGGCGCGTCGGCTCTCCTGTCGCCATCAGGCGCGGCGGACGGCGCGCGCGGGCGGAACCGGCGCCTTGCCCTCGGCGAGGGCCAGCTCGCGTTTGGCGTTCCACGCCGAGACGCAGGGGATCTTGGTCATGTCGACCCGGTCGGCCCAGCGGCGCGCCACGTCCGTGACCTCGTCCATCAGGCCCTGGGCCAGGGTGATCGGCTTCAGACCCAGGTCGCGGAACTGGTCGTTGGCCACGACCAGCTCGTTCTCGTCGGCCTCCTGCCGCGGATTGGCGACGTTGTGCACCTCGGCGCCGGTCATCTGCGCGATCATGGCGGCCAGATCCCGGACGCGACGGCTCTCGGTCATCTGGTTCAGGATCTTCACGCGGTCGCCCGCCTTCGGCGGATTGTTCAGCGCCAGTTCGACGCACCGCACCGTGTCCTGGATGTGGATGAAGGCCCGGGTCTGACCGCCCGACCCGTGCACGGTCAGCGGATGCCCCACCGCCGCCTGCATCAGGAACCGGTTCAACACGGTGCCGTAGTCGCCGTCGTAGTCGAAGCGGTTGATCAGCCGTTCGTCCCGGCGCGTCTCTTCCGTCTGGGTGCCCCAGACGATGCCCTGGTGCAGGTCGGTGATCCGCAGTCCGTCGTTCTTGGCGTAGAACTGGAACAGCAGGGCGTCCTGCGTCTTGGTCATGTGATAGATGCTGCCCGGGTTCGGCGGGAACAGGATCTCCTGCTGGGTCGGGCCGAAGTCGGTGTCGACCGTGACGGTCAGATAGCCCTCCGGGATGCGCAGGCCGGCGGTGGTGTAGCCGTAGACGCCCATGGTGCCCAGGTGCGCGAGATGCACGTCGCGGCCGCTCTCGACGATGGCGGCCAGCAGGTGATTGGTGGCGTTCAGGTTGTTGTCGACGGTGTAGAGCTTGTGCCGCGCCGACTTCATCGAATAGGGCGCGGCCCGCTGCTCGGCGAAATGCACGACGCTGTCGGGCGCCCAGTCGCGGATCAGGGCCACCAGACCGTCGAAGTCCTTGCCGACCGTGAGGTCGACGAAGCCGATCTCGCGGCCGGAGATTTCCTTCCAGGCGGCGATCCGGTCGAGGATCGGGCGGATCGGGGTCAGGGACTGGACCTCCAGTTCCTGGTCGATGGCGCGCCGGCTCAGGTTGTCGACGATGGCGACGTCCCATCCGCGCGCCGACAGGTGCAGCGCCGTGGGCCAGCCGCAGAAGCCGTCGCCGCCCAGAACCAGAACCTTCATGGTCGCTCCTCGATTCAGTCGGACCTGCCTAGAGCATGCGGCCGGTCGGTCAAGCGGACTTGCCGGGCGGGCGAAGGGGGCGCACGCTCGGCGTCAAAGGAACGGCCAGGCTTCGATCCCGTTTCCTCGAAACAGACATGGAGAGACGCACATGACCGCCCTCGCCCTCCGCGGCCTCGCCGCCGCCGCCCTCTTCGCCGTCGCGGCCTGCGCGGGCGGCTCCGGGATGAACGAAAGCTATTCCAGCGAACTGAACCGCCTGACCGAGGATTGTCGCGCGCGAGGCGGCATCCTGACGCCCAATGACCTGACCGCCAGCGGCGCCAGCGTCTCGGGCGCCCCGGAACGCGACTTCGTCTGCAAGATCAACGGCGAGCCCTCCAGCCGCACGCGCTGACCCCGACCTCCGGAGGAAAATGGCGCACCCGACACGATTCGAACGTGTGACCTTTGCCTTCGGAGGGCAACGCTCTATCCAGCTGAGCTACGGGTGCTTGGGCCGGCGGCCTTCCTAGGGGAAACCGGAGCGGAAGGGAAGCGCGCTTCCCCCCGGCCCGATACGGCTCTAGCGTGCGGGCCGAAAACGTCTTCGCGGAGTGCCCCATGCGCGTGCTGATCCTGTCGACCCTCGCCCTCATCGCGGCCTCCTGCGCGCCCGCGCCCGGCGCCGTCAGCCCGGTCGGCGACGACCTGAACGCGATCGCCGAGGACTACGTCCGGCTGATCCTCGACGTGGGCGAGATCGAGGAAGGCTACGTGGACGCCTACTACGGCCCGGCCGAGTGGCAGGCCGAGGCGAAGGCCGTAAAGGAGACGCCGGCCGAACTGAAGGTGCGTGCCGAGGACCTGACGCGGCGCCTGGAGGCGGTCGACGTGCCCGCCTCGGCGCCGGCGGAGGTGGGACGCCGCAAGGCCTATCTGCTGGCCCACGTTTCTGCCGCCCACGCCCGCCTGCGCATGATCGAGGGCGAGAAGTTCAGCTTCGCCGACGAGGCCGAGGCCCTGTTCGGCGTGCGGCCGGAGACGCGGCCGCTGTCGAGCTTCGATCCGGTGCTGGCGCGGCTGGACGCCCTGCTGCCGGGCGAGGGCTCGATCAACGAGCGGCTGGCCGCCTTCCGCGTCGGCGCCGCCGTGCCGCGCGACAGACAGGAGGCGGTGATGCGCGCCGCCATCGACGAGTGCAAGGCGCGCACCGAGCAGCACATCGATCTGCCGGAAAACGAGACCTTCACCCTGGAGTTCGTCACCGACAAGCCGTGGAGCGGCTACAACTGGTATCAGGGCAATTCGCAGAGCCTGATCCAGATCAACGTCGACCAGCCGATCTCGATCGAGCGGGCGGTCGATCTGGGCTGCCACGAGGGCTATCCCGGCCACCACGTCTACAACATGCTGCTGGAGAAGACCTTCGTCCGCGAGAAGGGCTGGGTCGAGATGAGCGTCTATCCGCTCTACAGCCCGATGAGCCTGATCGCCGAGGGCAGCGCCAACTATGGCATCGACCTGGCCTTCCCCGGCGCCACGCGCGGCGAGTGGGAGCGTCGGGTCCTGTATCCGCTGGCCGGGCTGAACCCCGCCGGGGTGGACGTGCAGGAGGGCATCCTGTCGGTCATGCGCGAGCTGGCCCGGGCGGAATACACCATCGCCGACGACTGGCTGTCGGGCCGCGCCGACCGCGAGACGACGATCCAGAACCTGATGAAGTACGGCCTGCACAGCCGCGCCTCGGCCGAGCGGCGCATCCGCTTCATCGACGCCTATCGCAGCTACATCATCAACTACAGCCTGGGCCGCGACATGGTGCAGGACTGGGTCGAGGCGCAGGGCCCGGACCACTGGGGCACGATGGAGATGCTGCTGGGCAGCCAGATCCTGCCGGTGGATCTGCTCTAGCTCCCAGCGGCGGGGCGTCGCACGCCGGGCGACGGGGCGCAGGAAAGCAAAACCCCCGCCGGAGCGATCCGGCGGGGGCTCTTCATTTCACCGATGACCCGGGAGATCAGTCCCGACGACGACGGCCGCGGTCGCCGCCGCGGTCACGGTCGCCGCCCTCACGCTTGGGACGGCCGCCGGTGTCTTCCGACATCGGGGGCTCGCCGCGCTCGGCGCGCTCGGCGTTGATCTTGTCCGTGAGGTCCTCGCCGGTCTCCTGATCGACGACCTTCATCGACAGCTTGGTCTTGCCGCGGTCGTCCATGCCCAGGAACTTGACCTTGACCTCCTGGCCTTCCGAGACGACGTCGGCCGGGTTGGCGACGCGCTCCAGGGCCATCTGCGACACGTGGACCAGACCGTCCTTGGCGCCGAAGAAGTTCACGAAGGCGCCGAAGTCGACGACCTTCACGACCTTGCCCGTGTAGATCGTGCCGACCTCGGGCTCCGAGGTGATCGACTTGATCCAGTCGCGGGCGGCGTCGATCTTCTCCTGCTCGGAGGCGGCGATCTTGATGGTGCCGTCGTCCTCGACGTTGACCTTGGCGCCGGTCTTTTCGACGATCTCGCGGATCACCTTGCCGCCGGTGCCGATCACGTCGCGGATCTTGTCGACCGGGATCTTGATCTGCTCGATCTTGGGCGCGAACTCGCCCAGCTCGGTGCGGGCGCCGTCGATGGCCTTGTCCATCTCGTCGAGGATGTGCAGGCGGCCGGCCGAAGCCTGGGCGATCGCCTTCTTCATGATCTCCTCGGTGATGCCGGCGACCTTGATGTCCATCTGCAGCGAGGTGATGCCGTCACGCGTGCCGGCCACCTTGAAGTCCATGTCGCCCAGGTGATCCTCGTCGCCCAGGATGTCCGACAGGATGGCGAACTCGCCCGACGGCTCCAGGATCAGGCCCATGGCGATGCCCGAGACGGGCTTCTTCAGGGGCACGCCCGCGTCCATCAGCGCCAGCGAGGAGCCGCAGACCGTGGCCATCGAGGACGAGCCGTTGGACTCGGTGATCTCGGACACCAGACGGATCGTGTAGGGGAACTCCTCCGACGACGGCAGCATCGGACGGATCGCCCGCCACGCCAGCTTGCCGTGACCGATCTCGCGACGGCCCGCGCCGCCCATCCGGCCGGTCTCGCCGACCGAGTAGGGGGGGAAGTTGTAGTGCAGGAGGAACTTCTCCTTGTACGTCCCCGACAGGGCGTCGACGTACTGTTCGTCCTCGCCGGTGCCCAGCGTGGCGACCACGATGGCCTGGGTTTCACCGCGGGTGAACAGGGCCGAGCCGTGGGTGCGCGGGAAGACGCCGACCTCCGAGACGATCGGACGGACCTTGTCCAGGGCGCGGCCGTCGACGCGATGGCCGTTCTCGATGATGTCGCGACGCAGGACCTCGGCCTCGCACTCCTTGAAGGCCGCGCCGAACTTGGCCGGGTCGACCCCGTCCGGGTTCTCGTCGGTCTTCACCAGGGCGGCGGCGGCGGCCTTCTTCGCCGCGTCGACGCCCGAGCGACGGTCGTACTTGCCGGCGTGGGTGTAGGCGGCCTTGATGTCCTCGCCGACCAGCTTCTTGATCGAGGCGACGACGTCCGAGTGATCCTCGGCCTGGAAGTCGAACGGCTCCTTGGCGGCGTGCTCGGCCAGCTCGATGATGGCCTCGATGACCGGCTGCATGCCGCGGTGGGCGAACATCAGGGCGTCCAGGAAGGTCTCTTCCGACAGTTCCTTCGCCTCGGATTCCACCATCATCAGGGCGTCGTTGGTGCCGGCGACGACCAGGTCCAGGTCGGAGGTCGGCATCTGGTCCAGCGTCGGGTTGAGCACCAGCTCGCCGTCGATGTAGCCGACCCGCGCGGCGCCGATCGGGCCCATGAAGGGCACGCCCGACAACGTCAGGGCGGCCGAGGCGGCGACCAGACCGACGATGTCCGGATCGTTCTCCATGTCGTGCTGCAGCACGGTGACGACGACCTGGGTTTCGTTCTTGAAGCCCTTGACGAAAAGGGGGCGGATCGGACGATCGATCAGGCGGGAGACCAGCGTCTCCTTCTCGGTCGGACGGCCTTCACGCTTGAAGTAGCCGCCCGGAATCTTGCCGGCCGCGAAGGTCTTCTCCTGGTAGTTCACGGTCAGGGGGAAGAAATCCAGACCCGGCTTCGGCGCGCGGCCGTAGACGACGGTGGCCAGAACGATGGTCTCGCCATAGGTCGCCAGCACGGCGCCGTCGGCCTGGCGGGCGATGCGGCCCGTCTCCAGGGTCAGCGGGCGGCCGGCCCAGTCGATCGTCTTGCGTTTGATGTCGAACATTTTTCTTTTCTCTCGTCCCGCGGCCGTATTGCCGTCGGGGGCGGGCGGTCAGGGGTTCAGTCCGTCGGTCCCAGTGGACCCGGCATCCGAATGAGGCCGGGCGGGTGATCGAGGACCCTCGGGCCCTCCGTCGAAAATGCGCCGTACGTCCGGCGGCGCGCCGGTCTTTTCATGCACAAAGAGGCGCGGACATGGCCCGCGCCCCGTTGAAGCTCTTCGCGATCCCGCGCCTCAGCGACGCAGGTTCAGCTTGCCGATCAGCGCCGTGTAGCGCTCGCGGTCGACCTTGCTGAGGTGGTCCAGAAGGCGACGACGCTGCGAGACCATCTTGAGCAGGCCGCGACGCGAGTGGTTGTCCTTCTTGTGGGTTTTGAAGTGCTCGGTCAGGTTGGCGATGCGTTCCGACAGGATCGCGACCTGGACCTCGGCCGAGCCCGTGTCGCCCGCGCCGCGGGCGTTGTCGTTGATGACCTGAGCCTTGCGCTCGGGAGTGATCGACATCGGGTGTCTCCTTATTGGAGGTTGAACACGCGGTCGGGCTCGAGCCGACCGGCCCGCATCGAGCAGAGCGCGACGAGCGTTCCGTCCTGAAAGGCTGAAACGGTCCGCGAACCCTCCGCAAGGCGGGTCCTCAGCGTTTCGACCTGACGGGGGAGCAGAACGATCGGCCGTCCCTGCCGAAGCTGGAAGGCGTCCTGGTCCGTCACGGCCAGCTCCGGGATGTCGTCCAGGGCGGTCGCGACGGGAAGCAAACCTTCCGAGGCGGCGCCCCTATGCACCATTTGCTCCAGAGAATCCAGCGTCACCGCGTTTTCCAGGTCGAAGGGCCCCACGCGCTCGCGCCGGAGCAGCGAGACATGACCTTCCGCTCCCAGCGCCGCGGCCAGGTCGCGCGCCAGCGAACGGACGTAGACGCCCTTGCCGGTCTCGATCCGGATCTCGACGTGGTCGGCGTCGGGCGCGGCGACGACCTCGGCCGAATGGATGACGACGGGGCGCGGCTTCAGCTCCACCTCCACGCCCTCGCGCGCCAGGTCATAGGCGCGCCGTCCGTCCACCTTGATGGCGGAGAAGGCCGGGGGCGTCTGCTCGATCTCGCCGACGAAGGCCGGCAGCGCGGCCTTCACCTGATCCACGGTCGGGCGCTGGTCCGAGCGCGCGGTCACGGCGCCCTCGCGGTCCACGCTGTCGGTCGAGACGCCCCATTCGACGGCGAAGCGATAGACCTTCCGGGCCTCCATCATGAAGGGCACGGTCTTGGTCGCCTCGCCCAGGGCGATGGGCAGGATGCCGCTGGCCAACGGATCCAGCGTGCCCGCATGGCCGGCCTTGTTCGCGTCGAACAGGCGGCGCACGGCCGACACAGCCTGGGTCGAGCCCATGCCCAGCGGCTTGTCCAGACAGACCCAGCCGTGAACGGGCTGGCCGCGCTTGCGGCGGCTCACGCCTGATCGTCCCCGTCGTCGTGGCGTTCCAGATCGGCGCGGACGCGGGGGTCGTCGAACAGGCGGTCGATGCGGCCGGCGGCGTCGAAGCTCTCGTCGTGGCGGAAGCGCAGATCGGGCGTGAACTTCATGTCGATGTGCTTGCCAAGCACGCCCCGCAGGAATTTGGCGTGGGCGTTGAGCGCCTTGACGATCTCCCCGACATGGCCGGCCGTGGGCGCGGCCTCGACGCCGGCGCCCAGCGGTTCGACGAAGCAGGTGGCGTGCTTCAGGTCGGGGCTCAGTCGCACCTCGGTGACCGTGATCGACACGCCCGCGAGCGCCTCGTCGTGGATCTCCTCCTCCCGCAGCACCTCGACCAGGGCGTGGCGGATCAGTTCCCCGGCGCGCAGCTGGCGCTGGCTGGGGCCCTGGGGACCGGACGCGTTGCGGGTGTGCTGTTTGCGGCCCATGTCGCGCTCCTTCCGTGTCGCCCGCCGGGGATCGGACCCGGCTGAAAAGCGAAGGGGCGCGGTCTAGTCTCCGCCGGGCCGGGTGTCCAGTTCCGTCCCCGCCCGCTCGAACCGATCGACCGCGGCGAGCACCTCCGCCGACGTGACCGACCGCAAGGGCCGGACGGGCAGCCCGGCGGCGTTCAGCGTCCGGGCCGCCCAGCTGTTGCACAGGTTCAGGATCCAGAAATGCCCGCGAGCCGCGAAGAAGCGCGCGTCGTCGCCCGGACGAGGGGTCACCGGCCTGGCGCGTCCCCGGTCCGGCGCCAGCGTCGCCTCGACGTGCGCGGCGAGCCGGTCGAAGGCCGCCGCCGGCAGACGCAGGGTTCGTTTGCGGGCAGCAGGGATGCGGGCGGAAGGGTCGCCGGCGTGGGGGTCGAGCATCAGCACGGACGGATTGCCCGGCCGGAAGAAGGCCCGCGCCCCGTCCGGCAGGCGGCTCTCGATCGGGCGCTGGTCGACGTAGAAGACGGCGTCGCCCCAGCCGACCAGAATCCACTCCCCCGGCCCCAGCGAGCTCACCGCCCCGGCCAGAGGCCCCGGGCGTGCCTCGAGCGCCGCGCGAGGGAGGGCCAGGTCGGTGTGGAAGCCGTTGTCGAGGACCAGCACCGGCACGCCGTCCGCGTCGGTCCGCAGGGCCGGATCGCCCGGCAGGGTCCAGGTCCACAGCGCCGCCATCAGTCCCGACAGGGCCGCGACGAGGACGCCTCTCACCGCCCGACGCCCCTATAGGCGAACCGGCCGCAGACCACCGCCCCGGGGGCGTCCGGCACCGGACCGGCGGCCCAGATCTGGAGATGAAGCGTCCCGCCTTCGCGGACGACGGCCAGCCACCCCGGCTTGCCGCCGTCGCACAGGGGCGAGGCCGCGACCGGCGTGCGCGCGTCCGGCGGCACGATCTCGCGCAGCTCGATCTGCCGGTCGGCGGCCCGGCCCATGCCGCGCACGACCGGCTCCCGGCCGAAGGCGATGCGGTGGGGGCGGGTGCGCAGGGCGGGCGCGCCCTCGAACCTCAGCACGGCGCCGTCTACGTCCAGGTCGCCGCCGGGGGCGCCGGCCGGGGCGGCGAACGCGCCGACGATCGCGCGGCTTCCGGGCGCGACGGCGGGCGGGCTGGACGCGGGACGCAGGATCGGCGCCCGGTCGCGCAGGCGCTCGACGGCCGGCTCGATCTTCGTGCGCATCACGTCGACGCCGCGCTTCACCTGACCCTCGTCGAATGCCATGACGAGCAGGACGAGGCACAGCACGCCGAGGAGGGCCGCCAGCTTCTTCAACATGTCGACGGGCCCGGCTCGCGCATGGGTCCAGGTTAGGGGTCCGGGGCGAACCGCGATAGGTCCGTCGCGTTCCGCGCGAAACCTAGTCGATCACCGGGCGGCCGGGCTCGGGCGCGGTCCAGTCGCCGCGGAAGGCGTAGTTCAGCTGGACGCAGTGACGATAGCGGCCGTCGGCCCAGAGGCCCACCGCGTGCATGGTCAGCGGCCGCCCCGCCCGGACCCGGCCCATGACCAGCCAGGCCGCGTCGGCCGAGGGACACAGGGCGCGCACCAGGCCGCGACCCTCGCCTTCCGGAACGATCTGGTAGACGTCCCGCTCGCGCGCGCCGGCGGGCAGGACCGAGAGGGTCTCGGCCGGACCGCCCCACTTGACCTCCGCCGAGCCCCGGCTGGTGGTGGCGTGGATCTTGAGCACCGACACGGCCCCGAACAGACCCCGGCGGACCTCGAAGGTCAGGCCCTGCGTCAGGGCGCGGGTGACGCGGTCGGCGGCGTCATAGGACCACAGACGCACGTCGGCCAGGGCCGGCGTCGCCGCGAGGATCACAGCCAGGAATGCGACGATCGCCTTCTTCATGCGCCCTTCCTCCGAAACGACTGCGGCGGAACCGGGGCTGACCCGATCCCGCCGCAGGTTTTCCCGACATCCGCACCGCGCTCAAGCAGCGAGACGCCGCGCGTCGAGCGGTAGCGCTTACGTCAAAGAGACCGCTTGATCTCTTCGACCGTGAAGCACTCGATGTAGTCGCCTTCCTTGATGTCGGTGAAGCCCTGGAAGTGCATGCCGCACTCCTGGCCCGACGGCACCTCGTTGACCTCGTCCTTGAAGCGCTTGAGCGTCTGCAGCGTGCCCAGTTCCAGCACCACGACGTCGTCGCGGACGATGCGGACCTTGGCGCCCTTGCGGACCACGCCCTCGGTGACCCGGCAGCCGGCGATCTTGCCGATCTTGGAGATGTCGAAGACCTGAAGAACCTGGGCGTTGCCCAGGAAGGTCTCGCGCTGGATCGGCGCCAGCATGCCCGAGAGGACGCCCTTCATGTCGTCCAGCAGGTCGTAGATGATCGAATAGTAGCGGATCTCCACGCCCTCGCGCTCGGCCAGGTCACGGGCCTGTTTCGAGGCGCGGACGTTGAAGCCGAGGATCGGCGCCCCGGCGGACTTGGCCAGGTTGACGTCGCTCTCGGTGATGCCGCCGGCGCCCTGCATGACGATGCGGGCGCGGACCTCCTCGTTGCCCATCTTCTCCAGCGAGGCGGCGATGGCCTCGCCCGAGCCCTGGACGTCCGACTTGATGACGACCGGCAGCTCCGAAATCTTCTTCGAGCCCAGCTTGGCCATCATGTCGGCCAGGGAGGCGCCGGAGGCGCCCGTGCCGGCGGCCTTCTGACGCTTCTGGCGCGCGCGGAACTCGGTCAGTTCGCGGGCGCGGGCCTCGCTCTCGACGGTGGCGAAGACGTCGCCGGGCGACGGAGCCTCGTCCAGACCCAGGATTTCGACCGGGACCGAGGGGCCGGCGCTGGTCAGCTGGGCGTTGCGTTCGTCCAGCAGGGCGCGGACCTTGCCCCAGGCCGAGCCGGCCACGACGATGTCGCCGCGCTTCAGCGTGCCGCGCTTGACCAGAACGGTCGCGACCGGGCCGCGGCCCTTGTCCAGCTTGGCCTCGATGACCACGCCCTCGGCCGAGCGGTCGGGGTTGGCGCGCAGATCCATGATCTCGGCCTGCACCAGAATGGCGTCGGTAAGACCGTTGAGATTGGTCTTCTCCTTGGCGGAGACCTCGATGATCTGGGTGTCGCCGCCCAGGCTCTCGGCGATGACCTCGTACTGCAGCAGCTCGTTGACGACCTTCTGCGAGTTGGCGTCCGGCTTGTCGATCTTGTTGACCGCCACGATCAGCGGCGCGTTGGCCGCTTTGGCGTGCTGGATGGCCTCGATGGTCTGCGGCATGACGCCGTCGTCGGCGGCCACCACCAGAACCACGATGTCGGTCACGTTGGCGCCGCGGGCGCGCATGGCGCTGAACGCCGCGTGGCCCGGCGTGTCCAGGAAGGTGATCCGCTGGCCGTCGCCCAGACGCACCTGGTAGGCGCCGATGTGCTGGGTGATGCCGCCGGCCTCGCCGCCCGCCACGTCCGTGGTGCGCAGCGCGTCCAGCAGCGACGTCTTGCCGTGGTCGACGTGGCCCATGATGGCCACGACCGGGGCGCGGGTCTCCGTCGCGTCGGCGTCGTCGGCCTCGGACAGGAAGCCCGTCTCGATGTCCGACTCCGACACCCGCTTGACGGCCATGCCGTATTCCTCGGCCACCAGTTCGGCGGTGTCGGAATCGATGACGTCGTTGATCTTCATCATCAGGCCCTGACGCATCAGGAACTTGACGACGTCGGCGCCGCGGATGGCCATGCGGTTGGCCAGCTCGCCGACCGTGATGGTGTCGGGGATGATCACTTCGCGCGGACGGTTGGGCGCGTCGGTCGAGCCGCCCTTGCGCTTTTCCTTCTCGCGTTCGCGGGCGCGGCGGACCGAGGCCAGCGAGCGCATGCGCTCGGCGGCGTCCTCGTCTCCTCCGGCCACGGCCTGGATGGTCAGGCGGCCTTCGCGGCGCTTGGGCTCGCCGCGGGTGCGGCTGACGGCCTTGCCGGGCCCGGACTCCGAGAAACGGCGATCCCGGTCGTCGTCGCGGCCTCCGCCGGCGGGTCGGGGAGCCCCGAAGCCGGCGCGGACGGGACGGGCGACCTCGGGCTGGGCCGGGGGCGCGGCGCCGCGGGGGCCGGCCGGACCCGTGCGCGGGCCGCCGGGGCCGCGCGCGCCGGGGGCGGGCTTGGGCGCGACGGCGGAATAGCGGACGGGCTCGCCCGGCGTGCGGGCGCGACCGGCCGGACCGGCGCCGGTCGTTCCGCCGGGGCGCGGCGAATAGCTGCGCTCGCCGCCGCCCATGGCCTGCTCGCGGGCCGAACGGCCGCCGAAGGCGGGACGCTCGACTGGGGCGCGGCCGGGGTTGCCCGGCTTGGGCGCGCGCTGGCCGAAATTGACGGCGGGACGGGCCGGAGCGGCCGGCCGCGGTGCGGGCGCCGGGGCCTCGACGGGCGTTTCGGCGACCGGAGCGGGCGCGGGCGCGGGCTTCGCCTTGACGGCTTCCGGAGCCGGCACGGCGGCGCCCAGCTTGGCCGCTTCCTGACGCGCGGCCTCGGCGGCGGCGCGGGCCGCGGCGGCTTCGGCCTGGGCCGCCTGGGCGGCTTCGGCGGCGCGCGCGGCCTGTTCCTTCTGGGCGGCGTCCTTGCGGGCGCGCTCCTCGGCGGCCTGACGCTCGCGCTCGGCCTGCTGGCGGGTGGCCAGTTCGATGGCGCGGCGGCGCGCCTCCTGCTCGGACTGCGACAGGCCGCCGGCGTCGGCGGGCGCGGCCGGACGCGAGGCCGGCGCGGCCGGGGCCTCGGTGCGCGGACGCGCGACGTCGAAGCCCTGCGGGCGCTGGTGACCGCCGCCCGGAGGTGCGCCGACGCGCCGCTTGGTCTCGACCACCACGGTCTTGGAGCGGCCGTGGCTGAAGCTCTGCTTCACGGTGCCGGCCGAAACCGCCCCCGCCTGGCGCGGCCTCAGGCTCAGCGGCGCGCGCGGCCCCGTCGCCGAAGGGGTCGGGGTCGTCTTGCCGTCGTTGGTCTTGTCGTTCTCGTCGGTCATCCGGTCGCTTTATTCTGACGGCGGGACATCCACCGTCGTCCTCAAACACAAAAAGCCGTGCGGCGCCCCGCCCCGTTAGGGAGCGAAACCCCGCCCGTCTGAAAATCCATCCGGGTCCTCAGCCGCGTCGCCCCGCCACGAGGGGGGCGTCAACGGTCGAAATCCCGCCAGTCGTTCGACCTCGGTGGTCCAGCGATCGGCCCGCCCGCCCTCAAGCAGGACGGCGTGTATCGCATTTTCCAGCCCCAGGGCCAAACCCAAATCGTCGGCGGTGAAAAGCCCGCAGACCTTGGGCGGCGGCGTCTGGTGACGCGCCAGCGCCAGAAGCTTGCCTCGGCCGTCGGCGGACCCGTCCGCCGCCTCGACCAGCCAGGCGGCCCTGCCCGATCGGATCGCGGCGGCCGCCTTCTCGAAGCCGGAGATAAGCACGCCCTCGCGACGGGCAAGCCCCAGCTGATCCAGACAGCGGCGGAACAACAGGGTCTCGACCGTCTCCGCCAGGTCGGCGGCGGGCTTCAGCGGCGCCCTGGCCGCCTTGGCGAACAGGTTCTTCGACGCGGCCTGGGCGACGGCGTCGCGGGTGGCCTCCACCCACAGGCCGCGGCCGGGCAGCTTCCGCGCCAGATCAGGGGCGACCGAACCGTCCGGGGCGGCGACGAAGCGGATCAGACGAGATTCGTCCATGACCTGGCGGGTGACCAGGTCGCGGCGTTCCCTATCTGCCGTGGCGTCGCGCAGCCCCATGGACGGTCCGGGCCTCCATCACGCGTCTTGGGGCTGGTCGTCGGCCCCTTCCGGGGCCTCCGCTTCGCCCGCTTCGGCGTCGCCGCCGCCGAAGACCACGTCGGGGTCGTATTCGCCCTCGGCGTACTCTTCCTCGTATTCCGGCTCGGGCTGCGGCAGCTCCGAGGCGTCGATCCAGCCGGCGGCGACGCGGGCTTGCAGGATCAGCATCTCGGCGTCTTCCTGCGCCAGGTTGAAGGCCTCCAGCACGCCCGGGACCTTCACCCGCTCGCCGTTCTTCATCTCGTGGCCGCCGCGAATCTCGTCGGTGGCCAGGTCGGCCAGATCCTCGACGGTCTTCACGCCGCCCTCGCCCAGCGCCACCGCGATCGGCAGGGTCACGCCCGGCACTTCGAGCACGCCGTCCTCGACGCCCAGCTCCTTGCGCTTCGCGTCCTGCTCGGCGGCCAGCTTGTCCAGCCAGTCGCGGGCGCGGGCCTGCAGCTCCTCGGCGGTCTCCTCGTCGAAGCCCTCGATGTCCGAGATCTCGTACGGCTCGACGTAAGCCAGGTCCTCGACCGTGGCGAAGCCTTCGGTGACCAGCAGCTGGGCGATCACCTCGTCGACGTCCAGGGCTTCCTGGAACAGCTGGGTGCGTTCGGCGAACTCGCGCTGGCGACGCTCGCTGTCCTGCGACTCGGTGATGATGTCGATCTGCCAGCCCGTCAGCTGCGAGGCGAGGCGGACGTTCTGGCCGCGGCGGCCGATGGCCAGCGACAGCTGCTCGTCGGGCACCACCACCTCGACGCGGTCGGCCTCCTCGTCCAGCACCACCTTCGACACCTCGGCCGGGGCCAGGGCGTTCACGATGAAGGTCGGCTCGTCGTTGTTCCACTGGATGATGTCGATCTTCTCGCCCTGCAGCTCGGCGACCACCGCCTGAACCCGCGAGCCGCGCATGCCGACGCAGGCGCCGACCGGATCGATCGAACTGTCGTTCGACAGCACCGCCATCTTGGCGCGCGAGCCGGCGTCGCGGGCGGCGGCGCGGATCTCGATCACGCCGTCATAGACCTCGGGCACTTCCTGGGCGAACAGCTTGGCCATGAAGCCGGGGTGGGCGCGGCTCAGCATGACCTGCGGCCCCTTCGCCTCGGGCCGGACGTCGTAGATGTAGGTGCGGATCCGGTCGCCGATGTTGAACACCTCGCGCGGGATCGAGTCGTTGCGGCGCATGATGCCCTCGCCGCGGCCCAGGTCGACGATGGTGTTGCCGTATTCGACGCGCTTGACCGTGCCGTTGACGATCTCGCCCACGCGGTCCTTGAACTCTTCGTACTGGTTGGCGCGCTCGGCGTCGCGGACCTTCCCCATCACGACCTGGCGGGCCATCTGGGTCTGGACGCGGCCGAACTCGAACGGGGGCAGGTCCTCGACGTACTCCTTGCCGACGAAGGCCTCGGGGTCGCGCTTCGACGCGTCCTTCAGGCGCACCATGGCGCTGTCGTTGAACTCTTCCAGCTCGTCTTCCGGCTGCCAGTCGTCCTCGACGATGGTCACGTGACGGGTCAGGGCCATCTCGCCGGTCTTGGGGTCCATCCTGGCGCGGATGTCGTGATGCGCGCCGTAGCGGGACTTGGCGCCCTTCTGCACGGCCTCCTCGATCGCCTCGATGACGATCTCGCGGTCGATGTTCTTCTCGCGCGCGACCGCGTCGGCGATCTGGAGAAGTTCGAGACGGTTCGCGGAAACGCCGACTGCCATATGCGTAAAGTCCTCAGTCTTCTTCGGTTTCAGTGCGGGCGGCGCGCTTTTCGGCCCCCGCCTTCATCAGTTGATCGTTCAGCACCAGCTTGGCGTCGGCCAGCCAGGCGAAGGGCAGAAGGGCGGTGTCTTCCTCGCCCTCCAGGTCGATCAGGACGTTGTCGTCCTCGATCCCGGCCAGCACGCCCTTGAAGCGCTTGCGGCCCTCGACCATGCGGTCGGTCTCCAGACGGGCCTCGTAGCCTTCGAACGTGTCGAAGTCCTCCAGCCGCGTCAGCGGACGGTCGACGCCGGGCGACGAGACCTCCAGCAGATACTCGCCGGCGATCGGATCGGCGGCGTCGAACACCTCCGACACCGCGCGGCTCAGCCGGGCGCATTCCTCGACGGAGATGTCGTGGTCGGACGGGCGTTCGGCCATGATCTGCAGGCGGCGACGCTGGGTCCCTCCCATCAGCCGCACGCGCACGATCGCCAGACCCAGCGTCTCGGCGACGGGCTCGATCAGCTCCAGCAGCTGGCGATCTTCGGCGGTCTTGGCCTTCAAGGCGGGCGCGATCCAAAACAAAAGCGGCGCCCGATCCGGACGCCGCTTGATCGGCGCCGTCAGGCCGCCGGTCCAACGATGTGAGCGGTCATATAGACGCGCCGACGCGCCTTGTCAGCCCCAATCGTCGACGGCCCGGCTTGCCCCGTCCGTCGGGGAATGGTCAGCAGGCGCGATGACGGCCGTCGCCCACCCCCTTCTCGCCCTCGCCTTCGCCGCCCTGATGGCGCTGGGGGCGCAGGTCGACGTGCCGATGCACCCGGTGCCGATGACGATGCAGAGCTTCGCCGTCCTGCTGGCGGGGGCCGCCCTCGGGCCGATCCGGGGCGTGGCGGCCGTGGCGATCTATCTGGCGGCGGCGGCGATCGGTCTGCCGGTGCTGTCCGAGGGCGCGCATGGCCCGGCGCCCTTCACCGGCGCGACGGCGGGCTACCTCGTCGCCTTTCCGATCGCGGCGGGGCTGGCCGGCCTGGCGGCGCGTCGGGGCCTGCTGGACGGGTGGGCGGTCGGGGCCGCGACGCTGTTCGTCCTGCACCTGCTGCTGCTCGGCATGGGCGGCGCCTGGCTGGCGACGAAGATCGGTTCCGCCGACGCCTGGGCGGGCGGCGTCCGGCCCTTCCTGATCGGGGCGGCGGTGAAGTCGCTGCTGGTGCTCGCCGCGCTCAAGGCGTGGCGGCGGGTCGCGCCTCAGCCCCGCACGTAGTCCAGGAACACCGGCGCGCAGTCGCCCAGCTTCTTCTCCTCATAACGCGTGACGACGTGGTCGGCGGGCGCGGTGCGGTCCTCCGGGTCGCCGCCGACGTCGGGGACGCGCGTCAGCCCATCGGTCGCGTCCAGCAGATCGCGCGACTGGTCGGCATAGTCCTGCCAGTCCGTGACGAAGCGCAGCCGTCCGCCCGGCTTCAGCACGCGCATCAGCTCGGCCAGAAACGCCGGCTGCAGCAGGCGGCGCTTGTTGTGCCGCGCCTTCTGCCAGGGGTCGGGGAACAGGATGAAGACCCGGTCGATGCAGGCGCCGGGCAGGGCGGCGACCACGTCGCGGCCGTCGTCGGGATGGAGGCGGACGTTCTTCAGCCCGCCCTCGTCGACGTGGCGCAGGGCAGAGGCCACGCCGTTGACGAAGGGCTCGGCGCCGATGACCAGCACGTCCGGCCGCCGCCCGGCCTGGGCCGCCATGTGCTCGCCGCCGCCGAAGCCGATCTCCAGCCAGACCTCGGCCGCGCCGGGCATGAGGGCCGCCGGATCGATCGGCCCCGCCTTGGGATCGGGCAGGCGGATCGAGGGCAGCAGGGCGTCGAACAGCGCCGCCTGCCGCGGCTTCACCGCCCGCGACTTGATGCGGCCGAAGGAGCGGAGCGGGGGATGGTTCGGGGAGGCGGGCTCGGACATGGGGGCGGCGTATACGCGCCCGGGGCATTGGGGACTAGGGATTGAGGACCGGGGAGGCAGGTGCGGCGGCGCTCGCCGATCCCCGGCCCCCGGTCCGTCGAATATCAGACCAGCGCCTTCAGCCTGTCGACCAGATCGGTCTTTTCCCAGCTGAAGCCGCCGTCGGCGTCGGGCGCCTGGCCGAAGTGGCCGTAGGCGGCGGTGCGGGCGTAGATCGGCTTGTTCAGGCCGAGGTGCGTGCGGATCGACCGCGGCGTGGCGCCGCCGATCAGGCCCGGCAGCTCACGCTCCAGCACCTCTTCGTCGATCTTGCCGGTGCCGTGCAGGTCGACGTGGACCGACTGGGGCTGGGCCACGCCGATGGCGTAGGACAGCTGGATGGTGCAGCGGTCGGCCAGACCGGCGGCGACCACGTTCTTGGCCAGATACCGCGCCGCATAGGCGGCCGAGCGGTCCACCTTGGTCGGGTCCTTGCCCGAGAAGGCGCCGCCGCCGTGCGGGGCCGCGCCGCCGTAGGTGTCGACGATGATCTTGCGGCCCGTCAGGCCGGTGTCGCCGTCGGGTCCGCCGATCTCGAAGATGCCGGTGGGGTTGATGTGCCAGACGGTCTCTTCGGTGATGAAGTCGGCGGGCAGCACCTCGCGCACCACCGGCTCCACGACCCTGCGCACGTCGGCCTGCGACAGGCCCCTGGCGTGCTGGGTCGAGACGACGATCGAGGTGGCGCGCACCGGCTTGCCGTTCTCGTAGAACAGGGTGACCTGGCTCTTGGCGTCGGGCTCCAGGGCCTTTTCGCCGCCGTGGCGCAGGGCGGCCAGACGCCGCAGGATCTCGTGGCTGTAGGCCAGGGTGGCCGGCATCAGCTCGGGCGTCTCGTTCGAGGCGTAGCCGAACATGATGCCCTGGTCGCCCGCGCCCTCGTCCTTGTCGCCGGCGGCGTCGACGCCCACGGCGATGTCGACCGACTGGCCGTGCAGGTGGTTGGCGAACTCGAACGTCTTCCAGTGGAAGCCGTCCTGCTCATAGCCGATGTCCCTGACCGCGGCGCGCACGGCGTCCTCGATCTCCTGCTCGATGTTCCCGACCCAGCCGTCGTTCTCCCAGATGCCCTTGCCGCGGATCTCCCCGGCCAGAACCACGCGGTTGGTCGTCGTCAGGGTCTCGCAGGCGACCCGCGCTTCCGGATCCCTGGCCAGGAACAGGTCCACGATCGTGTCGGAGATCCGGTCCGCGACCTTGTCGGGGTGCCCCTCCGAGACGCTCTCGGAGGTGAAATGGAAGGACGAACGGCTCACGGACGGCTCCTGGGGACGGCGAGGCGGGCACTCATATAAAGATATCCTTATATGTGCAAGCGACCCGTCGCCGTCACCCCCTCGCGCGGGCGCTGCGGATCAGTTGGGCCGTCCGCTCGGGGCCCAGCTGGTGGTTCAGGCTGAGCCGCGACCGGCCGTCCGGCCCCATCAGCCAGATCGCCAGCGAATGGTTCATCGTATAGCCCTCGCCCTCGCCCACCTTCTCGAAATAGGCGCCGTAGGCCCGGGCCGTGGCGGCGATCCGGTCCGGCGTGCCGGTCAGACCCGTCACGCCCTGCGGAAAGCCGGGGCTGGACAGATAGTCCTTCAGGACCTGCGGCGTGTCCCGCTCGGGATCGACGGAGACGAAGATCACCTGCAGGTCCTCGCCCTCGCGCCCCAGTTCACGCTTCGTCGCGTCGATCATGGCCAGCGTCGTCGGGCAGTAGTCGGGGCAGTACGTGAAGCCGAAGAACACCAGGCTCCAGCGGTCCTTCAGCAGCGCCTCGGTCACGGTGCGCCCGTCCTGATCCACGAGGGTGAAGGGGCCGCCGACCTGCGGCTGACCGGTCCCGCCGGCCTGCACCGAGCTGCCGGCCATGCCCTGTGCGGGCGCCGCCCGGTCGCGCGCCCCGACCACCAGCATGGTGACCAGCGCGAGGGCCAGGGCGATGCCGGACACGGCGGCGGCGAACAGGATGACGGTGCGGCGCGGCATCGCGGCTCCAATGTCTCGTGAGGGCTGACGCGCCGGTCTATAGGAGGGTCATGAGCCCCGTGGAAGCCGACGCCGCGCCGCAGGAACGCACCCCCCCGGAGGGGTGGCGCGATCTGCAACGCCGCGGCCGGGGCCTGTCGCTGCGCACCCTGATCATCCTGCGATGGATGGCCCTGCTGGGTCAGAGCGCGACCATCTTCACCGCCACGGTGATCCTGCATTTCGACCTGCCGCTCCTGGCCTGTTCGGCGGCCCTGGCCGCCGGCGTCCTGTTCAATCTCTATGCCGCGTCCGAGCTGAAGACGCTGGACCCGAACCCGACCGACGGGCGTCGCACCGCCCTGCACCTCGGCTTCGACATGCTGCAGCTGACGGTCCTGCTGGCGCTGACCGGAGGCCTGAGGAACCCGTTCTGCCTGCTGCTCGTCGCGCCCGTGACGGTGGCGGCCGCCTCCCTGCCCGCGCGGCAGGCTCTGGGGCTGGGCTTCATGGCCCTGCTCGCCTCGGTGGCCCTGTTCTACTGGTCTCTGCCCCTGCCGTGGGCCAAGGGCACCGAGCTCGACCTGCCGCCCCTCTACCGCGTCGGCATCGGCCTGGCCCTGGTGACGGGGGTGGTCTTCACCGCCACCTACGCCTGGCGGGTGGCCGCCGACGCCGAGAAGCTGGAGCTGGCGCTGGCGACGACCCAGGACGTCCTGCAGCGCGAGCAGAGGCTGGCGGCCATGGGCGGGCTGGCCGCCGCGGCGGCGCACGAACTGGGCACGCCGTTGGCGACCATCCAGGTCGTGGCCAAGGAGCTGAGCCGCGCGGCGCGGGGCAACGCCGCCCTGACGGAGGACGCCGAGCTGATCCTGCAGCAGGCCGAGCGCTGCCGCGAGATCCTCAAGCGGCTCAGCCAGGCGCCCCAGGACGACGGGGCCCTGACCGCCTCGGTCAGCCTGCGCGCCCTCCTCGAAGAGGTCATCCAGCCCCACCGCGGCTTCGACCTCGACTTCGCCGCCGTGGTGCGGACCCGCTCCGGCGAGCGCCCGCCGCAGGTGCGTCGCCTGCCCGAGGTCGTGCACGGCCTGTCCACCCTGGTCGAGAACGCGGCCGACTTCGCCTCGGCCGCGGTTCGGCTGGAGGCGGTGGTCGACGCGGGTTGGATCGAGATCTCCGTGCTGGACGACGGTCCCGGCTTCGCCGCCGACGTCCTGCCGCGTCTTGGCGAGCCGTATGTGACCAGCCGCCCGCACGGCAAGGCGCGCCGCGCCCTGACCGCCCAGATCGCCGCCGCCGCCCAGGCCGCGGCCGGCGGCCGCCGCGGGCGCAGGGCTCCGCCGCCGCAGGCCGAGCCGGTCGCCCCCAGCCAGGGGGGCATGGGCCTGGGCTTCTTCATCTCGCGCACCCTGCTCGAACGGAGCGGCGGCGTGGTCTCGGTCGGCTCGGCGGAGCAGGCCGAGCCGCCGATGAAGGGCGCCCGGGTCACCGTGCGCTGGCCCCGCCCCGCGCTCGAATCGTCGCAGGGGGCCTGAAAGGCTTGCGAACGGAACCGGACGGTCCGACATCGGCGTTACAGGAGACGCCATGACCGACCAGACCGCCGATCCCTCCGCCCAGGAAGCCCGCGTCGCGGCGCTGCCGGACCGATCCCTGCTCCTGCTCGACGACGACCAGGCCCTGCGGACCCGGATGGGCCGGGCGCTGGAGAGCCGCGGCTTCGAGGTCGTCACCGTGGCTTCGGTGGCCGAGGCCGGAGTGGCCGTGGCGGGACGTCCGCCCGCCTTCGCCGTTCTGGACATGCGGCTGGAGGACGGAAACGGCCTCAAGGTCGTGGAGATGATCCGCGAGCGGCGCGAGGACAGCCGCATCGTCATGCTGACCGGCTACGGCGCCATCGCCACCGCCGTGGCGGCGGTGAAGGCCGGCGCCGTCGACTATCTGCAGAAGCCCGCCGACGCCGACGACGTGGTCAAGGCCCTGCTGATGACCGGCGAGGCGCCCGAGCCGCCGGACAATCCCATGAGCGCCGACCGCGTGCGCTGGGAGCACATCCAGCGCGTCTACGAACTTTGCGACCACAACGTCTCGGAGACCGCGCGCCGCCTGGGCATGCACCGCCGGACGCTGCAGCGCATCCTGGCCAAGCGCGCGCCGCGGTAGGGCTTAGGGCTTAGGGCTTAGGGCTTAGGGCTTAGGGCTTAGGGCTTAGGGCTTAGGGCTTAGGGCTTAGGCGCGTGAGGAGCGTTCGCACCATGCGGCCAAGTTCGTCGGCTTCCGTGAGCAATTCGGCCGTCGCCCCCTCAGGACAGAGCCCGATGCGTTCCGCGAGCATGAGGTGGGTCTCCAGTTCCTTGAGCGAACCTTGGGCGATGCGGACGAAGCTGACGTAGGCCGGGCGGGTTCCTCGCCCGTAGCCCTCGGCGATGTTGGCGGCCACTGACACGGCGGCCCGTCTGGCTTGAGAGGTGAGTCCGAACCGCTCATCGCTGGGGAAGCCACGCGTGACCCGGTAGGTGGCCTCCGCCAATCCCATTGCACGCTGCCAAATCACCAGATCGCGGTAGCCCTTCATGCCCCTCTCTAAGCCCTAAGCCCTAAGCCCTAGCCCCAAGCCCCTACCCCCAAGCCCTACCCTTTCAGCGCCCGCATCGCCCCCAGCCTCCCGAACGCCAAGGTCAAGGCCTTGCGTCGGGCCGGCGCCAGCGGGGTCGCCGTCGCCTCGCGGAGCACCGCCCCGCCGAAGCCGTCGGCGACGATCAGGCCGCAGTCGCTCTCGATCAGGTCGTGGGGAAAGCCGGGGTCGACGGCGAAGAAGAAGGCGTCGCAGAACGGGCCGTACTCGCGCCATTTCTGGTCGCAGCGGAAGTCCTCCAGCCCGGACTTGACCTCGACGATCACGATCTCGCCGCGCGGGCTCAGGGCCATGACGTCGGCGCGCCGCCCGTTCGGCAGGCCGACCTCCAGCAGGGGGGCGTAGCCCATGTCCACGAGCAGCCGCGCCGCTCCGCGCGTCACGGCCAGCGTGGTCTCGGGCCGGGAGAAGACGAGATCGATCTGGAGCGCGGAAACCGCCATGGCGGCATATGTTCCGGTTGTGTTCCGGAGGTCAACCCGCCGGGACCGCCGCGCGCCGCGCGGGCATCAGGCCAGCTCGCCGGCCTTGACGCTGTAGACGTGATCGTCGCCGGCATACACATGCGCGGCCACGCCGCTGGAATGGTTCCGGAGCAGCCTCAGGGCCTCGTCCCGCGCCTCTTCCGGCGTCATCGCCGTCAGCGGCTCCATGTGGGGCACGGCCGAGACGTTGGATTCCACGAAACAGATGAAGGTCAAGACCACGCTCCCGAGCCTGTGAAGAAGGGGGGAGTGTGCGGCGTGCGTCACCGATCTCTTCCAGTCGGGGGCGCCCAGAATACCGGCCCTCGATGCGTCCCTTATACCGCGTCGGCCCGGCGGAACATAGACCGCCACCGTACACAGCCTGCGGGAGACGGCGGCGTCACCCGCCGGTCGTCACCACTCGCGAGGTGTCGAGGCCCAGCTGGCGCGCGCGGGCCAGGGTCTGGCTGCGGACGGCGGCCGAGGGGCTCTGACTGCGGTGCCAGATCCACCAGTCGGACTTGTTCGGCAGGGACAGGATGGCCCAGCTGTAGTCCGGCGCGTGAGCCAGAACCCAGTAGTTCTGTCCGGCCAGTCCGCCGAAGCTCAGCAGGCCGCGCAGGGTGAAGCGGAACTTGGCGTTGTTGGCCGGGTCGACGTTGGCATTGGCGCGCAGGGTTTCGACGCGCCCGTCCGCGCGGCGGGTGCAGGTCACGGTGATGCCGTAGCGGTCGGCCCGGTTCGTCCCGGTGAAGTCGATCTGGGCGCGGCTGCAGTCCTTCTGCACGTCGTTGGGGCTGCGCGCGATCTCGAACCAGCGACCGTCGAAGCGGTCGAGGTCCAGGCCCGACACCTGGGCGTGGGCGGCTCCCGGAGCGAGCAGGGTGAGGGCGAGGGCGGCGATCAGGGCATGACGCATCAGGGTCTCCATCTCTCATCCGACCCGCCAGATACGGGCGAAGGCCCTCAGCGGTTGCGCCGCGCCCGCCACTGTTCCCGGGTCTGGCCCCAGCGGTCGACCGGCGCGTCCTGAAACGGCGGCGGCAGCTTCGTCGGCCCGAGGTTGCTCGACCCGAGACGTTCGGCCAGCCGCTGCGACGGGACGTTGTCGGGGTCGATGCAGTGGATGACGTCGGTCCAGCCCAGCACGTCGAAGGCGTAGTCCAGCGTGGCGGCGGCGCCTTCCACGCCGTAGCCCCTGCCCTGGGCGTCGGGATGCAGGCCCCAGCCCACCTCCGTTCCGGGCCAGCCCTCGGGCGTCCACGGCCCCAGCCGGCCGACCCACAGGCCCGTCGACTTCTCGACCAGGCTGAACATGGCGACGCCCGTCAGGGCCCAGGCCCCGGCCATTGTCATCAGGCCGCGCCACGCCGCGGGCGCCGGCTGCGCGCCGCCGATGAACCGCGCCGCCTCCGGGTCGGCCATCATCTCCGCCCAGCGCGGAAAGTCGGCCATGGCGGTCGGGCGCAGGATCAGCCGCTCCGTCTCCAGCGTCGGCCCCGGGGCGATCCAATCGGTCACAAAAGATACTCCCGCTCCAGTTCATAGTGGCTGCCATCCCGCGTGAGCACGCTGGAGTACAGTCCGAACCGGTCGATCCGCGCGGGCGGGGACTCCAGAAGATTGTGTCCCGTGATCCAGGCCCCGATGCGCGCGGGGTCGGTCTGCGGCTTCAGGTAGGCCAGCGTCACGTGCGGCCTGTAGGCCCGCGTCTCCAGCCTCAGCCCCGCGCGCTCGCCCGCCGCGCGGCAGCGGCCCGCCAGCACGTTCAACCGCTCGTTCGGCGCCACTCCGGCCCAGACGGCGTGGGTGCGATGCCCCTCCCCGAAGGCGCCGACGCCGGACAGCGACAGGGCGAACGGCCCGCCCGTCGCGGCGCGCTCAAGCTCGGCGGCCAGGTCGTCGGCCGTGCGCTCGCCGACCTCGCCGTAGAAGGCGAGCGTGACGTGCAGCGCCTCGGTCGGACGCCAGCGCGCGCCGGGCAGGCCCGTCTGCCGCCGCGCCAGGGGTTCGGCCAATTCCGGAGGCAGGGAAAGGGCCGTGAAGAGCCGGATCATGCGGCCATTGGTAGCGGCGACCGCCGCCGATCCCAAGTCCGGTTTTCCTTGCGTCACCCCCGCGCCGCACCGATATTCCCCGGCTGAACCCGGACATTCCGGGAAGATTTGGGAGATCGAACTCGCGATGAGCGACTTCAACAACGGATACGCCCGCCCGCTGCCGCAGACGGCCGACATGTCCGTCGACGCCGGCCTGCGCGCCTTCATGCTGGGCGTCTACAACAAGCTGGCGCTGGGGCTGGTGGTCGCCGGGGTGCTGGCCTACGTCACCGGCAACGTCCCGGCGGTGCAGCAGCTGTTCTTCGCCGCCACGCCGGACGGTCGCGTCGGCCTGACCATGCTGGGCATGGTGGTGCAGTTCGCGCCGCTCGTGCTGCTGTTCGGCTCCATGTTCTTCATGAAGAACCCGACGGCCGGCGGGGTGAACCTGCTGTACTGGGCCGTCGTGGCCTCGATCGGCGCCAGCCTGGGTCTGGTGTTCCTGATCTACACCTCGTCCTCGGTGGCCTCGACCTTCTTCGTCACCGCCGCCGCCTTCGGCGCGCTGAGCCTCTACGGGTACACGACCAGGCGCGACCTCGGCCCGCTGGGCACCTTCCTCATCATGGGCGTGATCGGCCTGATCATCGCCTCGGTGGTGAACATGTTTGTGGGCTCCGGCACTCTGGGCCTGATCATCTCGGCCGCCGGCGTGCTGATCTTCTCGGCCCTGATCGCCTACGACACCCAGCGGCTGAAGATGACCTACTACGCCCTGGGCGGAAACCAGGCGGCGCTGGGCGTGGCCACGGGCTTCGGCGCGCTGAGCCTGTTCATCAACTTCGTGAACCTGTTCCAGTTTCTGCTGTCGTTCATGGGCAACCGCGAATAGGTCCAAAAAGGCCCTTGCGGGGCGTGTGGCGGGTCCGCTATACGCCCCGCTCTCGACTGAGAGCGCGGGCGTAGCTCAGGGGTAGAGCATCACCTTGCCAAGGTGAGGGTCGGGCGTTCGAATCGCCTCGCCCGCTCCAGTCAGAGACCAAAGAAGGCTCCGCCCCGGCGGGGCCTTTCTTGTTTTCGGCTCGCGCATGCGTCAGCTTTTCCCGGGGACGGGAGGCGGGCATGGATCATTCCGACGCGGTCGAGCGCGAGGCGGGCAAGCGGCTGGACGCCTTCGTCGATGCCGCCTTCGCCTTCGCCGTCACCCTGCTGATCATCGCGGGCGCCGAGCCGTTGACCGGGTTCGCGGACCTGGGGCGGGCGCTGGCGCACGTGCCGGCCTTCGCCGCCGGCTTCGCCCTCGTCACCATGTTCTGGTCGGCGCATCGGGGCTTCGGCCGGCTGACGACCGCGCGCGGCGGCGCGATCGGCCTCATCAGCCTGGCCATCGTCTTCACCGTGCTGGTCTACGTCTTCCCGCTGCGCCTGCTGACCGAGTCGGGCATGGGCTGGATTTCCGGAGGGCGCCTGCCGGGCGGCGAGCTGATCCGCTCGATCGGCGACCTGCGCGGCATCTTCGTCTCCTACGGGATCGGCTTCGCCTTCCTTAGCGGCCTCTACGCCCTGTTGAACCACGTGGGCCGCCCGCAGGCGCGCGACCCTGCGGCGCGCGCGGCGCTGGGCGCGGCGCGGGACGTCTGGCTGATGTGCGTGGGCGCAGGGCTGGTCTCGGCCGGACTGGCCGCCTCGCCCCTGCTGGCCGCCGCGCCCTGGGCGCCCGGCTTCGCCTACTGGCTGATCCCGGCCGGCATCGGCCTGTACTACGGCCTGAAGCGCAAACCCGCCGCGGGGCCGGACCCCGCCGCCTAGAGCCCCAGCGCCGCCTTCACGTCGCGCCAGTCGACCATCTTGAAGTTCTGCTGTCCCGGATTGGGCGCGTCCTCATGATCGTGGAAGGCCAGCGCCCCTTCCGGGAAGGGGCCGATCGGGCCGGAGAAGGCGTCAAGCCCGTCGGTCTGGGTCACGCCGTCGATCGTCGGGCCGTCGACGATGGCGAACCGTCCGACGTAGACGTGCCGGTCCCCCTCGATCCGGAACACCGGATAGGTGCTGTCGCCCTGGCTGGAGACGATCAGATACTCGACCCCCCGGTCTCGCATGATGGTCAGGCCCTCGACGTCGTCCTTGACGCGGACCCGGTCGACGCGGGCGACCTCCGTCGGCGTCGTCGGCCCGGCGGGATCGAAGTCGAAGCGCCAGACGCCGACGTCCTCCTCGCCCACATACAGGACGTCGGTCGCGTCGTTGACGACGCAGCCTTCCAACTGGCCGCCCAGGGTCAAGACGCGCGGCGCGCCGATCACCGGCCCGGTCGGTCCCGCCTCGATCGTCATCTGGTGCACCGTGCCGGCCTTGGTGGTGACGACGAGGAAGAACACCTCGCCGCGTCGCCCCATGCAGAAGCCGTACGGCTCGTAGGCGGTCGGCATGAACCAGTAGTTGGTGGTCGACAGGGTCGCCGGGTCGAACAGGTAGAGGTTCACGCCGTTGGCTCCGGGCGCGTCGTTGCTGGCCCCCACCAGAACACGCTCGCCCGCCCAGACCCGGTAACCCGGGCGCAGATCGACGTTGTTCACCGGGCCGGACGGCAGAAATTCCCGCACCGTTCCGTCCATGTTGTGGACGTAGAGACCGTCCGACTTGTCCGTCCCGAACATGACCGCGCGCGACGGATCGCGGGGATCTGCCCAGAAGGCCGGATCGTCGGCGTCGACCTCGGGATCGGTGGTCACCACCGTCTCCACCGCCGCCATGACGGCCCTGGCCGGGTCGCCCGGCGCCATGATGCCCTGCGGCCCCCGGTCCTCGACGGTCGAACAGGCGGCCAGCAGGGCCGCGGCGGCGGTCAGGACGAGCAGGCGCATGGTGGTGATCCCCCGTTTCGGCGCCGGGTCGCACCGCCCGCCCCCCGTCGTCAAGCGTCCGGAGCGCTCGTCACCAAACGATGATCGTTCTGAGACTCCGCCGTCATGCAAGCTTCGCCGGAGCGTCGTGGAGCGGGCCTAGAGGCGATTTCCGAGGCCCAGGCGAAAGGTCGCCCGGCGCTCGGGGGATTCCATTCACATGCGCATCAAGCTGTTCATGGGCGTCGCGCTCGCGCCGCTCGCCATCGCCACGGCCGTCCAGGCCCAGGACGTCCAGGGTCCGGTCACGGCCGTCGAGGACGTCATCGTCACCGGCCGGCCCGTCCTGCGGAACCGCACCGACGACGTGGCCCCGACGCTGTCCTACGACCGCGAATATTTCCAGCGGTTCGAGCCGCTGACCGTGGGCAACGCCCTGAAGCGCGTGCCCTCGGTCACCTTCCTGTCCGACGTTCTGGAATCCGACGGCGCCCGCCTGCGGGGCCTGGAGCCCGGCTACACCAAGATTCTGATCGACGGCGAGGAGGTCCCCGGCGCCAACCTGGACCGCAGCTTCTTCGTCGACCGCATCCCCGCCGAACTGATCGAACGGGTCGAGGTGGTGCGCTCGTCCTCGGCCGACCGCTCGGGCGACGCCGTGGCCGGCACGATCAACATCGTCCTGCGCGACGCCCTGTCGCTGGACGGCGGCTACGTGCGTCTGGGCGGCATCCTGTTTCCGGACAGCGACTACGGGCGGTTCGGCGGCACCTACGGCGCGGTCTGGGGCGGCGAGGCGCTGGGCGGCCGCGTCCTGCTGGGCGCCAACGTCCAGGATCGCCGCAATCCGAAGAACAAGTACTCGATCCGCTACGACGAGCCCAACGGCACGATCGACAACACCGAGGTCCAGACCGACGTGCGGGACGGCACCGACTACGCCTTCAACGCCGCCTATGAGGCCGACATGGCCGGCGGGACCTTCGAGATCGCCGGCGTCTTCGTCCGCACCGACCGCTATCAGGACGAGGAATCGATCGAATATCGCGACGGCGTGGAGAACGACGCCAACCTCGCCGTGCTGAACGACAATGACCTCGACATCCGCACCGACAACCTGTCGCTGCGCACCCGCTACGAGCGCGCAATGTTCGGCGGCGAGACGACCTTCAAGCTCGCGTGGGCCAACATCGACGACCAGCAGTACGAGTTCGAGGCCGAGTCCGAATACCTGCGCGACGCCACCCCCTTCCCGGACGAGGACCGCTTCACCCTCGACACCATCTCGACCGACGTCCAGGACGAGGAGTGGAAGGCCGCGATCGAGCACGAGATCGACCTGTCGAACGGTCTGGAGCTGGAGTTCGGTCTGCAGGGCAACTGGAAGACTCGCGACGCCCTGGTCACCGAGACGCCGCGCATCCGCTTCAACGTGCCGAACGCCCCGGCGCCGCGTCCGGCGGTTCCGGCCTTCGGCCCGTCCAGCCCCGTCGCCGGCGGCGACGTGACCATCGAGGAAGCGCGGCTGGACCCCTACGTCAAGCTGTCGGGCGAGGCCGGCGCCCTGAGCTGGGAAGCCGGCCTGCGCTACGAGACGACCGAGACCACGATCACCGACCGCACCGTCGCCCCCGCCGATCAGGTCAGCGAAACCGACGACGCGGAACTGCTGCCCTCGTTCAGCCTGCGTTGGGCCCTGAGCGAAGACGACCGCATCATCTTCTCGGCCGCGCGCACCGTGCGCCGTCCAGGTTTCAACCGCCTGTCCCCGGCCCTTCTCGAGGAAGAGTTGGGCGACAGCGACTTCGTCGGCAATCCCGACCTGAAGCCGGAGGTCGCCACGGGCTTCGACCTCGGCTTCGAGCGCCGTCTGGGCCGTCGCGGCGTCGCCGGCGTCAACGTCTTCTGGCGCGACGTCCAGGACCTGGTGGAAGAGACCAACACCGGTCTGGAAGGCTCGGGCGGACCCGGCACCTTCATCTACACCGTCGACAACGTCGGCGACGGCAAGGTCTACGGCGTGGAGTTCGACCTCTCGACCCCGCTGGACTTCATCGGCATGGAGTCGACGGGCGTGTTCGTGAACTACAGCTGGCTGGACTCGGAGATCACCGACTTCATGGGCGAGCGCCGCTTCAACGGCCAGTCGGACTACGTCTTCAGCGGCGGCTTCACCCAGGACCTGCCGACCTGGGGCGCGGCCTTCGGGGCGACCTACCGCAAGCAGGGCGACGCCTTCGACCGCGTTCTGGCCGAAGAGGTCCACACCTCCTACGGCGCCGACCTGGAGATCTTCGTCGAGAAGCGCTTCGGCGAGAACGTCATCGTGCGCCTGACCGGATCCAATCTGCTGGATTCGTCCAAGGACGAGACCTTCGACAAGTTCGAGAACGTCGGCGACCAGATCGCCCGCGACTACGACGAGTACGAGGTCGAGACCGAGGAGGCCGGCCCGGTCTATCAGCTGGTGATGCGCGTCGCCTTCTGATCCGCGACGGACGACGGACCCTCGAGGGGCCGGGCGGCGACGCCCGGCCCCTTGTTCGTGCCGAAACGGGACGACGAAGCTGGACCGCGGATGCGGCCCGTTCTAGTCGCCTTCGGGGCGAGCGGTTCGCCTCTTGCAAGAACCCCGGACGGGCGCATCCGGCGCCTCATTTCGGGATGGAGCGCGCGTCGTCATGGTCATGGAAGGGCAGATCGACTGGACCCTGGTGTTCGCCGGCCTGGCCGTCCTCGGCTTCCTGCTGGCGATCGCGGCCTGGCTGTGGGGCCTGACCCGGCGCGGCCGCACCGACGCGACCGGCGCCGCGCTGGACGCCGCCGTCCGGCGCGCTGAGGCCGCCGAGAGCCGCACGCTCGAAATCCTCAACGCCATCCCCGTCGCCCTCGTCGAGACCGACAAACAGGGCAAGTTCGTCTTCGCCAACCGCGCCGCGCACCAGCTGCTGGGCCGTCGCGACGCCGAGCTGCTGGGCCTGCGCTTCCATTCGGCGACCTGGGGCATCACCTATCCGGACGGCCGGCCGGTTCCGCCGGACCTTCTGCCCAGCGCCCGCGCCCTGCGCGGCCAGACGGTGAAAGGATTCCAGCACCTGCTGGCCAACCCCGCGACCCGCCGCAAGATGCTCGTCTCGGTCACCGCCATGCCGATCGAGACGGCGACCGGCGAGATCATCGGCTCCACCGCCGCCATCGTCGAGACCGACGGCCTCACCCAGCCGGCGCCCGAACCCGAGAGGCCCGTCGTGCCGGAGCCCCCGGCCTCGGACGGACTGGTCCGCCGCGTGTTCGAATCCGCCTCCAGCGCCCTCGTGATCCTCGATCCCGAGGGTCGTGTCCGGGAAGCCAACCCCGTGGCCCGCGTCCTCAGCGGCCGCGACGACCTGATCCTGGGCGGAGACTTCGCCGACCTGTTCGCGGCCGAGGACGAGCGGGTGGAGGCGCGCCAGTCGCTGCGCGCCGCCCTGACCGCGCCCGTCGGAGAGGCGGAGCCGCTCGAGGTGCGCGGCGGCCGCGCCGCGGGGACGCGCTGGCGCCTGCTGCCGCTCCTGTCCGACGAGGGCGCGGTCGAGGCGCTGCTGGCGGCCGGGGAACGGGCGGGGCCGGACCCTGAACCGGCGTCCGAAGCCGCCGCCGGGATCGGCCCCGTCGAGGACCTGCGGCCCGAGCTGGACGCCCTGCGCGCCCGCGCCGAAGCCGCCGAAGCCGAGGCCGAACGCGCCCGCGCCGAGGCGCGCGCGGAGCTGGAAGCCGCGCGCCGGCTGGAGGGCGTCGGTCGCCTGACCGGCGGCGTCAGCCAGGACTTCCACGCCCTGCTGGGCGTCATGACCAGCGCGCTGGACATAATGGTCAGCCAGGCCGACGACGCCGACCGCGTGCGCCGGCTCGGTCGCGCCGCCCTTGCCGCCGGCCAGAGGGGCGAGACGCTGACGCGCCGTCTGGCGGCCTTCGCCGAGGGCGACGCCGCGGCGCCGGTGCAGATGATCGATCTGGGCGCCGTCGTTCGGGGCATGGAGGGCAAGCTGAGGTTGGTCGCGGGGCCGACGGTCGACCTGATGATCGAGGTCCCGGCCGACCCCATGGTCGCCCGCGTCGATCCCGTGGCGCTGGAAGGCGCGCTGGCCGCCCTTGTCACCAACGCCGCGCAGGCGACGGGGGGGCGGGGCTCGGTCGCCGTGCGTCTGTCGCATCCCGACGACGCCACCCTGCGCCTGACCGTTCGCGACGACGGTCCGGGCATGGACGCCGACGTCGCCCGTCGCGCCGTCGAACCCTTCTTCACGACGAAGGAAGGAGCGGCCGGGTTGGGCCTCTCCCAGGCCCACGCCTTCGCCCGTCAGTCCGGCGGCGCCCTGTCGGTCGACTCGACGCCCGGCGCCGGCGCGACCGTGACCGTCGACCTGCCCGCCGCCGCCTGACGGACTCGCCGTCCGCCGCGTTTTGGGGTTTGATCGTCCCGAAATGGGAAAGGCCCGGTCATGAAGATCCTGCGCGTCGTGCTGCTGCTGGCGGTGCTGGCCTATGCGGGCTGGCTGGCCTGGCCCTTCGTCTCTCCGTTGCTGGAGGGCGCCGACCCGGGCGCCGCGATCACCCGAATGGGGGCCGAGGTGGGCGCGGGCGGAACCCTGACGGCCGGGCTGTGGATCGGCGCCGTCCTGCTCTATCTGATCGCCGCCGGCATGCTGGGGGCCGGCAATCCCCGGGCCGCCGTCGCCTATTTCCTCGGCTTCCTCGCCGACGCGGCCCTGCGTCTGGCCATCGACCGGGGTCGGGGCGGCGGTGAGATGACCACCCGCTCGGCCGGTCCGTCGATGAGCGAGGGCGGGCCGGCCGCCGCTCCGGGCGATCTGGGCGCCTCGCTGGGCGTGGATCCGGTCTGGCTGGTTCTGGGGGGGCTGATCGTTCTGGGCCTTCTGATCTTCGCGGCCACCCGCCGCCGCCGTCGCGCCCGCACGCCCGGCCAACTGGCGATCTGAGCGGCCCGCGCGGTTGATTCCGCGCCCGTGATCGCTAGGTTCCCGGCGCGCGCTCTCCCGACGCCCGAGGACCCCATGGCCGACCAGACCCCCGCCTACGACGTCATCATCATCGGCGGCGGCCCCGGCGGCTACAACGCCGCCATCCGCGCGGGCCAGCTGGGGCTGAAGGTCGCCTGCGTCGAGATGCGCGAGACCCTGGGCGGGACCTGTCTGAACGTCGGGTGCATGCCGTCCAAGGCCCTGCTGCACGCGTCCGAGCTGTTCGAGGCGGCGTCGAAGGACTTCGCCGGTCTGGGCATCGAGGTCGCGCCGAAGCTGAACCTCGGCCAGATGATGGCCCAGAAGCAGGACAGCGTGACGGCCCTGACCAAGGGCATCGAGTTCCTGTTCAAGAAGAACAAGGTCGACTGGCTGAAGGGGCGCGGCCGCCTCGACGGCCCGGGCAGGGTCGTGGTCGAAGGGCCGGACGGCGCCGCCACGTCCTACACGACGAAGAACGTGATCATCGCCACCGGGTCGGAGCCCACCCCGCTGCCGGGCGTGGAGTTCGTCGAGGGCAAGGTGATCGATTCCACCGGCGCCCTTTCGCTTCCGGCGGTGCCGAAGTCGATGGTCGTCATCGGCGCCGGCGTCATCGGGCTGGAGCTCGGCTCCGTTTGGCGCCGCCTCGGGGCCGAGGTCACCGTGATCGAATATCTGGACGCCATCGGCGCCGGCATGGACGCCGAGGTGGCCACCGCCTTCCAGCGGGGCCTGACCAAACAGGGCATGAAGTTCCGCATGGGCCAGAAGGTCACGTCCGCCCGCGCCGACGCGAACGGCGTCGCCCTGACCGTCGAGCCGGCGAAGGGCGGCGACGCCGAGACGCTGACGGCCGACGTCGTGCTGGTCGCCATCGGCCGCCGTCCCTACACCTTGGGCGTGGGGCTGGAGACCGTCGGCGCCGCGCCGGACGCGCGCGGCTTCGTCGCCCATGATCATTTCAAGGTGGCCGAGGGCGTCTGGGTGATCGGCGACGTGACCCACGGCCCGATGCTGGCCCACAAGGCCGAGGAGGACGGCGTCGCGGCCGTCGAGCTGATCGCCGGCAAGGCCGGGCACGTCGACTACGATCTGGTGCCGAGCGTCATCTACACCACGCCGGAAGTGGCCTGGGTCGGCAAGACCGAGGAACAGCTGAAGGCCGCGGGCGTCGCCTATTCCAAAGGCAAGTTCCCCTTCACCGCCAACAGCCGCTCGAAGATCAACCACGAGGGCGAGGGCTTCGTGAAGGTGCTGGCCGACAAGGCCACCGACCGCGTTCTGGGCGTGCACATCTACGGGCCGCAGGCCGGCGAACTGATCGGCGAGGCCTGCGTGCTGATGGCCTTCGGCGGCGCGTCCGAGGATCTGGCCCGCATCTGCCACCCCCACCCGACGCGCTCGGAAGCCGTTCGTCAGGCCGCCATGGGCGTCGAAGGCTGGACCATGCAGGCCTGACCGGCCTGCCTCACGGGATCAATAGCGCTGCAGCACGCCCAGCCGGTCCTTGACCTCCGGCCGGGGCTCCACGGCGATGAAGGCGGCGCACAGGCCGGCCCACAGGGCGTAGGACACGCCCACCACCGCCGCCAGCGGCAGCCCGCCCACGCCGAACAGCAGCAGCGCCGTCTCGGTGAAGCCGACCGCCTGCCCGACGTCGGCCGAGGTGACCCAGCCTAAAACCGACACGATCAGGGCCAGCAGGGCCTGCAGCGCCACGGCCAGCAGGCCGCCGTAGAACATGAAGCGCCACACCACCCCCAGCCGCGTGCCCGGCCGCCCCGTGCGCGCATGCTCCTTGCGCAGCCACCACAGCAGGGCCGGCACGGCGACCACCCCCACCGCCAGCACGATCAGCCGCCAGTCGGTGTCGACGCCCCGGAACCAGGTCGTCGGCCGCCAGATCAGCAGGGTCAGCCACAGCGGCGGCCACAGGATCCCGGCGACCGCGGCGAGCACGAGGGCGGCCGTCGACCGCTTCCACGCCACGGGATCGCGGCCCGGCAGGCTCTTCGGGTCCTCGAAATCGACCTTCATCGCGTGGGGACCGGGGTCGCGCCGGAATAGTCGTAGAAGCCGCGCCCGGCCTTGCGGCCCAGCCATCCGGCCTCGACGTACTTCACCAGCAGGGGGCAGGGCCGGTACTTGCTGTCGGCCAGACCGTCGTAGAGCACGTTCATGATGGCCAGCACGACGTCCAGCCCCATGAAGTCCGCCAGCTCCAGCGGCCCCATCGGATGGTTGGCCCCCAGCTTCAGCGCCGCGTCGATCGAGGCCACGTCGCCCACCCCCTCGTACAGGGTGAACACCGCCTCGTTGATCATCGGCGCCAGGATGCGGTTGACGATGAAGGCGGGGAAGTCCTCGGCGTTCGTCGTCGTCTTGCCCAGGCTCTCGGCGAAGGCCACCGCCGCGTCGTAGGTGGCCGCCGAGGTGGCGATGCCGCGCACGATCTCGACCAGCTTCATGGTCGGGGCCGGCTTCATGAAATGCAGGCCGATGAAGCGCTCGGGCCGGTCGGTCGACGAGGCCAGCCGCGTGATCGAGATCGACGAGGTGTTCGACGCCAGCAGGGTTCCGGCGGCCAGATGCGGCGTCAGTTCCGCGAAGGCGGCCTTCTTGACCGCCTCGTCCTCGACCGCCGCCTCGATCACCAGATCGGCGGCGCCGACCTCGGCCAGCGAGCCCGCCGCCGTGATGCGCGCGCCGGCGTCTCCGCCCTGCTCGGCGGTGATCGCGCCGCGCTCGACCTGTCGCGCCAGGCTGGCGCCGATCTCGGCGCGCGCGGCGGCGACCCGCGCGGGATCGACGTCGTAGAGGCGCACCTCATAGCCGCCCACGGCCACGGCCTGGGCGATGCCGGCGCCCATCTGGCCGGCGCCGAGGATGGAGACTGTGCGGATGGAACTCATGACTTCCGGATGATCTCGGACGGCCCCGCCCGTCGGCCGCACCTTAGAAGGCGGGGCCATGGGCGCAAGGGCGGGAAAGCCTCAGAAGCCGCCGAACAGGTCGTGGAGGGCGGCGCAGGACATCGGCAGGATGTACCGTTGGATGCCGGAGATGAGGACCAGCGCCACCAGAGGGGACAGGTCGAACCCGCCGATCGGCGGAATGATCGACCGCAGCGGCGCCAGCACGGGCGCCGTCACCGCGTCGAGGAAGCCGGCGATCTGCGACACGAACCGGTTGCGGTAATTGATCACGTCGAAGGCGAACAGCCAGCTCAGGATGACCGTGCCGATGATCGCCCACCACAGGAAGCTGAAGGCCGTGCCCACCAGGAAGCAGATGAAACCCGCGATGCCGCCGCCCATGAGAGAAACCCGTCCGAGTGATGCCTTCCGCCGCTTCTACCCGCCCGGGCCGCCGCGTCCAAAGGATTCCGCCGCGCGTCCCGTTGACACGCCCCCGGACGCCCGCCTATGTCGCGCCCTCGCCTGGACCGGGAAACCGGGGCCGTAGCTCAGTTGGTAGAGCGCGTCGTTCGCAATGACGAGGTCAGGGGTTCGACTCCCCTCGGCTCCACCAGGCGCCTTCCGGAGAAGTGATCCCGTGTCGCGAGGGAGCCGCCAGGCCCGGCCGTGCGTTGGAGTCGCGGAGAGGGAGCGTCCAGATGCCGGAACTGTGCCAGGTCGCCTACGTCAGCCGCGCGACCGCGCCGATGGACCATCTCCTGACCATCGCCGAGATCCTCGCGGTGTCCCAACGCAACAACTGGCGTGACGGGATCACCGGCGCCCTGGTCTATGCCGACGGCCGCTTCTTCCAGACGGTCGAGGGGCGGCCGGAATCGATCGAGCGTCTGCTGGGGCGGGTGGGCGCCGACCCCCGTCACGCCGACCTCGAGGTCGTGCTGCGCCGTCAGGTCGCGGAACGCGGCTTTTCCGACTGGTCCATGGCCGTGCCCCGCGTCACGCCCGAGGCCGAACCGCTGATGCGCGACGCGGTCGAAACCGCGACGCGCGACCCGGCGACGGCGATCGAACTGCTCCGGCGGCTGGCCGAGGTGGACGCCATCCACACCTGAACGGCGTCACTCGCCCTCGTCGAACTTCCGGTCGACCAGATCGGCCAGCGCCGCCACGGCCGCCTCCGCGTCGGCACCCTGTGCGGCGATCTCCAGCCCGCAGCCGTTGCCGGCGCCCAGCATCAGCAGGCCCATGATCGACAGGGCGTTCACCGTCGTGCCGTCGCGGGTGACGCGGATCTCGCTCTCATAGGCTGCGGCCAGCTTCACGAATTTGGCGCTGGCGCGGGCATGCAGCCCACGCTGGTTGCAGATTCCGACTGTCCGCCGGACCCACGCCGCTTCGCTCATTTGTCCCCCGCCAGCACCCAGGACGCGACCGAGATGTACTTGCGCCCGGCGTCCTGGGCGTGGGCCACGCAGGCCTCCATCGGCTCGCGGCCACGGACGCCGGCCAGCTTGATCAGCATCGGCAGGTTCAGCCCGGCGATGACCTCGGCCCGGGTCTCCTCCATGACCGAAATGGCGAGGTTGGACGGCGTGCCGCCGAACATGTCGGTCAGCAGGATCACCCCCTGCCCGTCGTCCACGGCCTGGGCGGCGTCGACGATGTCCCGGCGGCGACGCTCCATGTCGTCGTCCGGCCCGATGCAGATCGCGGCCACGCCGCGCTGGGGCCCGACCACATGCTCCATGGCGGCGAGAAATTCCGACGCCAGTCCCCCGTGGGTGACGATCACCAGACCGATCATGAAGGGAGCGATCCCCGCGACCGGGCCCAATCCGGCCCGCAAGCGGCGCTTGATAGGCCAAAGCGCGCCAGGATCAAAGCCGTTGGACGGCGTGTCGCACCACGGCGGCGGCCGAAGGCGCCCGGGCGTCGATTTCCAGCAACGGCAGGTCGAGGCCCGCATGGGTCCAGCGCTGCGGGTCCGGCAGACGCTCCGGCGCGCCCGCGCCGCACCCGACCGCCAGTCCCAGACGGACCACGACACGGTCCGGAACGGCCAGGATGCCGAGGCCCCGAATCTCCATGCGGCCGGCGATGGTCTCCGGACAGGCGGCGTGAAGGGCGTCGCCGTCGCGCCACACCAGCGTCGCGTCGTCGGCCACCAGTCGCGCCCCGCCCTCCCTCAGCCGCAGGGCCAGATCGCTCTTGCCGGCGCCCGAGGGGCCCGTCAGCAGCACGCCGGTCCAGCCGGACGGTCCGAACAGGGCCACGCAGGTGGCGTGCAGGGGCCGGCGCGTCACGTCGCGGCGCCGTCCGCCGGCAGCACCACGGTGAAGCGGGCGCCTTCGACGTCGCCGTCCGCGCCGGTCCGGTTTTCGGCCCAGACGCGTCCACCGTGCACGGCGACGATCTGGCGCACGATCGACAGGCCGAGTCCCGAGTTGCCCCCGAACGCCGTGCCCTTTGGCCGCGACGTGTAGAACCGCTCGAACACCGTCTCCAGATTCTCGGCCGGGATGCCGGGGCCGTCGTCCTCGACCGTAACGCGCCAGCCGTCGGGATCACGCGCCAGCGCCACGCGCACCGTCCCGTCGGGCGGGCTGAACGACAGGGCGTTGTCGATGAGGTTGCGGAACACCTGGCCCAGCGGCCCGTCCCGCCCGGTCAGCCGGGCGGCTCCGGCGACGTCCGACCGGAACTCCACCGGCACGGCCCCCGCGCGCGGCGAGTCGCGATAGACGCCGACGACCTCGCCGAGCAGGGCGTTGAGGTCGACCACCCGCAGCCGGTCGCGCGCCAATTCGGCGTCCAGGCGTGAGGCGTTGGAGATGTCCGTGATCAGACGGTCCAGCCGGCGCACGTCCTGTTGCAGGAGTGCGGTCAGGCGCTCGCGTTGTTCGGCGGTCTTGACCAGTTCCAGCGTCTCCAGCGCCGATCGGATCGACGTCAGCGGGTTCTTGATCTCGTGCGACACGTCGGCGGCGAAGCGTTCGATGGCGTCCATCCGCTCCGACAGCGTGGTCGTCATGGTCTCCAGCGACCGGGCCAGGTCGCCGATCTCGTCGCGACGCCCCTCCAGGTCGGGGAAGGAGATGGCCCGCGCGCGCTGCATCCGCACCTGATCCGCCGCCGCCGACAGCCGCATGATCGGCCGCACCACGAAGATGTGCAGCAGCAGGGAGGACAGCAGCGACACCGCCAGCGCGACGAGGGCGAAGGGCATCAGGGCCGCGCGCTGGGCGGCCAGGATGGCGTCCACGTCCGCCGCCTCCAGCGTCAGGACGCCCAGAACCTGCCGCACGTGGCGGATCGGCACCGAGACCGAGACCACGCGGTCGCCGGTTTCGGAGCGGCGCAGTCCCATCTGCGGCTCTCCGCGCAGGGCGGCCTCGACCTCGGCGGCCAGCGCGGCGCGGGCCCGCTGGACCTGCGGATCCTCCTCCGAGGTCGCCGCGGCCTCCATCCGCTCCATCTCGCGCGAGCCCACGGGCGGCAGGGGCCGGCCCGGGATCTGGTCCGACACCTGGAAGCTGTCGGCCACGAACAGGCCGTCGGCGTTGTGAACGCTGGCCCTCTGGCCGGCGGGAATGAAGGTGTCGCGAAGCCACTTCGGCACCTCCAGCTCGTCCAGCACCGGTCGGGGCTCGCCTCGGGTGATCTCCAGCTCGCCCAGCACATTGGCCAGAAGCTCGGCCTGGGACAGCAGGGATTCCTGCCGGGCCTCCACCAGGCCGCGCCGCCATTCGTTCAGCGCCAGCGCCCCGCCGAACAGGATCAGCAGGCTCAGCAGGTTGAGGATCAGGATCAGGGCGCCGAGCCGCGAGCCGACCAGCCGCAGCTTCGGCCTCAGACCCTCGTCCGTCTCCTGACGATCAGCTCTCGCGGTATCGATAACCGACGCCATACAGGGTCTCGATGGCGTCGAACTCCGGGTCGACCATCCGGAACTTCTTGCGCATGCGCTTGACGTGGCTGTCGATCGTGCGGTCGTCGACGTAGACCTGGTCGTCGTAGGCGGCGTCCATCAGATTGTCGCGGCTCTTCACGAAGCCGGGGCGCTGGGCGAGGGCCTGCAGCAGCAGGAACTCCGTCACGGTCAGCTTCACCGCCTTGCCGTCCCAGGTGCTTTCGTGCCGGGCCGGGTCCATGGTCAGCTTGCCGCGCTTGATGGCGCGCGAGGCGGAGTCGCCGGCGCCTTCGGGCTCTGCGCCCTCCGCGCCGGTGCGCCGCAGCAGGGCCTTGACCCGCTCGATCAGCAGCCGCTGGCTGAACGGCTTGTGGATGTAGTCGTCGGCGCCCAGGTTGAAGCCCAGGATCTCGTCGATCTCCTCGTCCTTCGACGTCAGGATGATGACCGGCAGGGTCGAGGTCTGGCGCAGCCGGCGCAGCACCTCCATCCCGTCCATGCGGGGCATCTTCACGTCGAGGATGGCCAGATCCGGCGGGCTGGCCTCCAGCGCCTCCAGACCCGTGGCGCCGTCGTGATACGCGGTCACCTTGTGGCCGTGGCTTTCCAGCGCCAGCGACACCGAAGCCACGATGTTCTCGTCGTCGTCCACCAGGGTGATGTTGGCCAAGTCCGTCTCCTTGGGGCCTCTCGCCCCCTCCGTGGCGTGTCAACGCGCGGGAAGCGTAACCGTTCTGTCCCTCCGCGGCGAGAGCAAGGCGGAAGGTAGGCGCGGCCCGGGCGGATCGAAACCCCGCCTTAAGGCCGGGGCGGTAGAATCGGTCGCTCAGTAGGAAGAGCGTTCATGTCCGGGGCCGTCCACTACGAGGTCTTCATCCGCAAGACGGCGCCGGCGCCGTGGAGCCTGCTGATGGCCACGGAGGACCGGAAGGTCGCCCTGGAGACGGCCGAGGACCTGCTGCGCGACGACCGCGCGGCCGCCGTCCGGGTCACCAAGGAGACGCTGGACCCCGAAACCCTGGAATTCACCAGCCTGACGGTGCTGAACCGGGGCGCGCCGGAGGTGGTGCGCAAGCGCGTGGTGCCCGAGGACGAGGCCGGGCCGCGCTGCGGCGGGCCGCAGGACCTGTACTCGCCGCAGGCGCGCGAACTCGTGGGCCGGGTTCTGGAGGACTGGCTTCAGCGTCAGGGCGTCACCGCCTTCGAGCTGCTGCATCGCCCGGATCTGGCCGAACGTCTGGAAGCGGCCGGCGTGGAGCTTCAGCACGCGGTGCAGAAGGTGGCGGTGCCCGAAAGCCAGGCGGTGGGCCAGCCCGTCCACGAGCTGATGCGTCACTATCAGAAGCTGGCGGATCAGGTGATCGAGCGTCTCGTCTCGGCGGGACGACGCAAGCTGTTTCCCGGACTGGAGGACCGCAGCCTCGCCGACCTGGCCCATCGGCTGGCCGGCACGTCCGATCGCGCCTTCATCATGGGCGGGGTCGTCTCGGGGGCCCTCAAGGATCTGAAGGGCGCGCGGGCGCGGCTGGACGGCCTGATGACCCTCGCCGACGCGGCGCCGATGGAGGGCCCGCCCCGGGCTCTGGTCATGGTCGTGATCGAACAGATTCTGTGCGAACTGTTGTCCTCGCGCACCGGACTGGCCGAGGTGCTGGGACCGTCGCTGGATCAGGGGGCCAGTCTGGCGGCCGTGGTGCGCATGGTGGCCCCGCGCGAGATCGACGCCCTGATCTCCCAGGACCCGCGCCTGGATCTGCTGATCCCCACCGTCGACGGTCCGGCCGCCCGCCTCGGCGCCCGGCTGCAGGCGGGTGAGTTCCCCCTGCTGAGCGCCGCCCTGGCGCGGATGGTCCTGCGCGAGTTGATGAGCCCCCGGCGCCTGCGGCCCCGCGACGCGGCGGGCGAGATCGACATCCTCCGCGGGCTGGCGCTGACGCTGACCGCCACCGCCGGACGACTGCTGACGCTGGACGAGATCCAGAACGCCTTCACCGAGCGCTCGAAGAGCCTGGTGACGGCGGACTTCGTCGCCGCCTACGTCAAGGACTGCGACACCGTCCTGTGCGAGGCCGAACAGCTGACGCGGCTGTGCGAGAACGTCACCGGCACGGCCAACAAGCGGTCGGCGGCGCGGTGGCTGTCCGCCTGCGTCGGCTCCCTCAGATTCGAAAGCGAGATGCGACGGCACGCGGACGGCCATTCGCACGCGCTCGCCGCCCTGGCCGCCCTGCAGAAATCCGTCCGCGCCTGCGCCCTGTCCGCCGGCGACGAGGAGGCCATCCTGACCGCCATCGGCGCGGTGGGCGGCACGGTGGAGGCCGAGGCCCGGATCGTCGCCCAGCTGGTCCGCTCGTCCGCGCCGGTCCCCGCCCGCCTGCGCGTGCTGCTGAAACTGGCGGCGGGCGAGACCGGACCGGCGGGCCCCTGCGCCGACCGGGCCAGGGCCGAGGTCCTGAAGATGCTGCGCGCGCCCGAGGTGCGGGGCGCCCTGGGGGCCGCGCCCGACGAGGTCGCCCCCATCAAGGCGCTGATGCGTCAGGCGGGCCTGGCCGCCTGACGGACGACCTCAGTCGAAGATGTCGAAGATCGACGGCCGCTTCTTGCGGTAACCGTGGCCGTATTCGCCCCGTTCGCCGTACTCCCCGCGCTCCCCGTACTCGCCGCGCTCGCCATGGCCCCAGTGCTGGGGCTGCGGCGGCGGGGCCTGCCGGGGCGGCGGGGCGGCCGCCGGCTGCGGCGCGGCGGCGCGGGGCGCGTCGTCGACGGCGGCCTGCATGAGGTTTTCCAGCTCGCCGCGGTCCAGCCAGACGCCCCGGCATTTGGGGCACATGTCGAACTGCACGCCCGACCGCTCCACGGTCTGCATGGGGGCGTCGTCGTTGGGGCACATCAGAAGGGGCATTCGGGCTCCGGAGACAGGAAGGGGGGGCTCGGACGCCCGGCGCCGCGGTTGGGGCCGGACGAACGCCGGGGCGTCCGAAGCGGTCCGACATCACGCGCCCGGCGCCGGTGGAGGGGAACCGGCCCGGACGCGCCAGAGGGGCCCGTCCCGCTTGACCAATCTGGGGCGTCCTGACGCCGGGTCAAGGCGACGGATCAGCACACCTGCCCGGCGGCCCAGCCCGACGACCACGCCCACTGGAAATTGTAGCCGCCCAGCCAGCCCGTCACATCGACCGCCTCGCCGATCACGAACAGTCCGGGCACGGACTTCGCCATCATCGTCTGCTGGTCCAGCTGGTCCGTCGCCACCCCGCCCAGCGTCACCTCGGCGGTGCGGTATCCCTCCGAGCCCGTCGGCTTCACGCGCCAGCCGTTGATCGCGGCGTCAAGCGCGGCCAGCCTCCTGTCCCCGATCTCCGCCAGCTTGCCGCCCAGCCCCTCGTGCGCCGCCACCGCCTCGGCCAGGCGGCGCGGCACGATCTGGCCCAGCGCCGTGTGCAGCATCTGCTTTCCGTTCCCGACCTTGGCCGCCCGGATCTCGGCGCCCACGTCCCGGTCCGGGGCGAGGCTCAGCGTGATCGCCTCCCCCTCGCGCCAGTAGGAGCTGATCTGCAGGATCGACGGCCCGCTCAGCCCGCGGTGGGTGAACAGCAGCCCCTCGCGGAAGCGCGCGCCGCCGCCCTCGACCACCGCGTCGACCGACAGGCCGCTCAGCGGGGCCCAGCGCGCCAGCCAGTCCGGGTCGAAGGTCAGGGGGACCAGCGCCGGCCGCGTCTCCGTCACCGTCAGGCCGAAGCGCCGCGCCATGTCCCAGGCCCAGCCCGTGGCCCCCATCTTCGGGATCGACTTGCCCCCGGTGGCCAGCACCAGCGAGGCGGCCCGCGCCGTGGTCCCGTCCGACAGCGCCGCCTCGAACCGGTCCCCGACCCGCTCCAGCCGCTCGACCGAGACCCCGAGGGAGAGCCGCGCCCCCGCCTCGGCCATGTCGTCCGTCAGCATGCGGACGATCCGCTTCGCCGAGTCGTCGCAGAACAGCTGGCCCAGGGTCTTCTCGTGCCAGGCGATCCCCGCCCGGTCGACGCGGGTGATGAAGTCGCGCGGCCCGAACCGCTTCAGCGCCGAGGTGGCGAAGCGCGGGTTCCGCCCCAGATACCGCTCGACCCGGTCGCCCTCCAGATTGGTGAAGTTGCACCGGCCCCCGCCCGAGATGCGGATCTTCTCGCCCGGCGCGCGGGCATGGTCGATCACGCGCACGGCGCGGCCCCGGCGCCCGGCCTCGACCGCGCACATCATCCCCGCCGCCCCGGCGCCGACGATCAGGACGTCCAGCTCGCTGCCTGCCATCCCCGGCCCCTACCAGCCCGCGCCCCGCCCCGCGAGCCCCCAGCCGGGCCGCACGCCCAGGTCGAGCGCCCGCACCCCCGGCCGCCCCGCCCCGCGCGCCCCGTCGATCAGCAGGTCGGTCACGGCCCAGACCAGGGCGTCGGCGCGGTCCAGACTGCCCGCCCCCTCCTGCCCCAGCGCCATCAGCTCCTCCTCCAGCGGCCCCAGCCCGGCGGCGTGCGCCACCCGCCCCTGCTCGTACAGGGCCGCCACCGGCTCGGCCCTCAGCCGCTTGCCGCGCGTGGCCCGCACCTCGCGCACCGGCACGGCGCAGCCCGAGGCGCGCAGCACGGCGCGCACCATGTCGCCGCCCTGGTTGACCTCGGCCACCACGCGCACGGCCCCGAACTCCTCCGCCGCCGCCGCCACCCGCCGGGCCCAGCGCCGCGGACTGACCCCCGCCACGGTGCGGTCGGCCAGCACCACGGCCGCCTCGCCCACGCGCCCCACCACCACGATGCCGCAGGCGTCGCCCCCCGCCGTCGCCGTCGGATCGACTCCAATGACCACCCGCCCGGGGGCGCCCTCCACCTCCTCCGCCCTCTTCCGCGCCTCCATCATCATCCCGGCCGTGAACAGCCCGCCCTCGGCCTCCACCACCCGGCCCTCGATCTCCTGCGCCGCGCGCCGCGTGCCGCCGTACAGCCGCTCCAGCCCGGCGACGAAGCCCGGCGCGAGATGCTCCGCGTTGTCGTGCGTCGCCGCATGGGTCTGCACCAGCCCCGGCTCGGCCCTCAGCCGCCTCAGCGCCGCCGTCGGCCGCGGCGTGGTGGTCACGCACAGGCGCGGCGCCTCCCCCGCCCCGCCCGCCAGCCTCAGCCCCATCCGCAACAGGGCCAGGGTCGCCTCCCCCTCGCGCCAGGCGCAGAACTCGTCGGCCCAGGCCGCGGCGAACTGCGGCCCCCTCAGACTGTCGGGATCCTCGGCCGAGAACGCCTGCGCCACCGCCCCGTTGGGAAACACCAGCCGCCGCCGCCCGGCCTCATAGACCGGCCGCCGCCCCGCGAACCGCGCCTCATCCCAGCGCGGCAGGCCCAGCACGCCCGACGGCCCCTCCACCATCACCTCGCGCACGTCGTGCAGCGTCGGCCCCACCAGAGCCAGCCGCCCGCCGGCCCCCAGGGCCTCGGCCCGGTCGGCCAGCCAGCTGGCCCCCGCCAGGGTCTTCCCCGCCCCGCGCCCGCCCAGAAACAGCCAGGTCGACCAGTCCCCCTCCGGCGCCCGCTGCGCCGCCCGCAGCACCAGCGGCGCCACGGCCTCTCCCTCCCCGACAGGGGAGGGTGGTCGAGGCGAAGCCGAGACCGGGTGGGAGGGCCCCGGCGCCCCATCCTCCATCCCCCTCGCCCCCTCCCCAAAAAGCGCCCGCTTCACCGACAGCTTGGCCCGGCAGGCCTCCGTCACGCGCGCGAAGTCCGCCCGCCGCCCCGCCTCCGCGATCGCCCCGTCGAACGAGGCCAGGGTCCGCGCCGGATCCCCCATCACGATCTCCACCCCGGCCAAGGGTGTGCCCGTCTCCTCCCCATCGCCACGCGATGGGGAGGGGGACCGCGAAGCGGTGGAGGGGTCGACCGCGGCCGCAGTCCGCCCCGTCCCCGCCAGCCCGCGCGGCCGCTTCAGCCCCCGCACCTTGGCCTGGGAGCAGATCGTCGACGGCGCGACCCCGTACCGCGCGCACAGCGCCACATCCGGAACCCCCTGCGCCCTCAGCACGAACAGCGCCCGCCACTCCCCCTCGGTCAGCCGGCTGCGCGGATGTTTCCAGTCGTCGGCCCGCGCGGCGTGCGGCGGCGCCCGCCGGCGCGGATGATCGGGCGGCAGGTCGCGCAGCCGCATCCCCAGCCGCCTGGCGTTGGCCGACCAGGTGTCCGCCGACACCCCCGCCTCCCGCCTCAGCGCCCGCGCGTCCTCCCCCGCGTGCCAGCGCCCGAACAGCGCCCGCCACGTCCCGTCATCCAGCCTGCAGTTGAAGTGCGTCCCCATGCCCCCTGCATAGGACGGTCCGGGACTGACGTCGGAAAATCGCCCCCCGCGCCCCGCAAACCCCCACGGCAGCAGGAGTCAGGGGGTGTGAAAGAATATTTTGGCTGGCGTATTGGGGGGGCCACCAGCGATGCTGCCTTGGCCCTTACCAAGCTTCGAGAAAGTGCCCCCGAGTCCATCCGGCAATGTACTCTTTGACCAGCGGCAGCCTTCGAAAGACGCGCACGAGCAGGCCCAAAATCACGCGATAATCGGTGTGGCGCTCCGCCAACAGGGCCGTGAGGATGATGCCAGTCGCGGGCTCGCGAAGTGGCTGCAGACCCCGTCTCGTCCAAAGTCCATGAATGATCTGGGCCGCGACCCTAATGTGGGAATCCATGTCGGCGTGTCTTCCGCCAAGAGATGTTGCCAGCGCGTCAAACGTTGGTCCGGGTTTCCGTGTGCCGGATTCAACATCTCTCTCAATCGCAGCGAAAAAGACGACAGGTGCGAGCCCGATGTAGAACTGACCGGCCTCCAGAAGCTTGGCGTTCCAATCGGCATAAGCCCGCATCGCCGCGAGCCCCTCATCGACCGCGTAGGCAAGGGCCCACTGAAGCCACGAGGAACGCTCGACGCCGAATCCCTTGGCCCAATGCCGAAGACGGAGGTCGTCCACTAGGAGAAGCAGGTCACGGTCCTTGGCAATGAATATCTCATCAAGAAGTGGTGCCGGCATTTGGAGGTAGAGTTCGCGCGTGTCGTCAGGGAGCTCGCTGGGAATCATCGCAGGCGCGAGGACACCGTTAGAATCTAGCCAAGCGATCGCGTTCTGTAGATTCCTTGCCGCTTCATGGACTGTTGATGCCGGGACGCTTTGGAGCGCCAGCCTTCCCTCCCGGTAGGAAATCGAGTCCCGCGTGTCGTGGTCATCAGGCTCGCCAAACTGCTCCAACCTTCGCTGAAGTTCATAAAGCGTGTTCGCCGAGTAGTGGAACTTCCCAAGCAGCGCCTCTAGAAGATCTGCGACGCCAAGATCCCAGATTGTCGAAAAAGTCTGTGCGTCCACGACGATGCCGCGCAGCGCATTTGCTTGGAGAGCGCTGGTCGTTGTGGCCCTCTCTTGCTCGTTTCCAAAAGCCACGTGGAACTTGCGCCCGGTTGAGGCGAGCCCCATCGCAGCGTCGATCGACGTAACGCCGATATTGTGCGCGAAGACCGCAAGCGGCAGTGCCCCAGCTTCGTACGCGTTAGCTTGGTCGTCGACAAAGTCTGCCCGGTCTTTGACCAGTGACTTGATCGCGTCCAGGCCGCCCTCGGCTTCCAGATCGATCTTGAAGCTCCGAAATCCATCCGCCGCAGGAAAGCGCTGTTCGAATTCCTGAAGAACAGCCTGCATGCGGGCAACGAACTTATGCCGCAGGTCGCCTACGGTGCCGGCTCTGCCGTCTGGAAGCGTGAAGGCCGCGCCCGTCGATAGGCCAACGACCGCGAGAACATCAGGGTGTGTCGGCTCCCGGGCGTCTGCGTCCAGCCGCCGCAACGATGAATCCGGTTCAACGACAAACTCGATTTTTCCGCCGCCGCCGAGCTCAAGCCTGACAAAGACATCATCGCCAACCTTGGTCACGTCTAAGTGCTGATCGCGCTTCCGGCCCGCATTCAGAACGGCGGCACCGAAATTGACCCACAGAGTGGGATCATCTCGGTGCTCCAGCAGCAGCCGATAGAGGAAGGCTTGGCCGCGTTCAACGAATCCAAATCCGACGAGAAGTCGCCCAAGTCGGATGCGGTCTTTCAACGTACCAACGGCAGAATCCTCGACGCGGCTGTTGAGGATTTCCTTGATCGCCGGATCGCGACGACGACGAACGAGCGTCTCGAGCAGCAGCATAAGCGACCGGAGATCATTAGGGTGGAGCGCCCTCAGCTGCCGGGCAAATTTTTCTGCCGCATTCAGATCTCCGCGATTGAACGCATGTACAGCGCGGAGCCAGACCACTTGTGCGTCGTCCAGCATCTCATTTGGCACTTGTTCTACAGCACTCAGGAAGTCCTTGTCTCGGCCGCCCGCCGTAAGGACCTCAAGGTAAAGTCGGGTCGCTTCCGTGTCTCGTCCGAGTTCAACGGTGCCGTCTAGGACGCGAGACGCCTTTAGGTCAGCATCGTAGCTCTGGAGTGCTTTTGCTATCGAGATGCGAACCGCGAATGGCGTGTCGGGCGTAAGCTTGTCGGCGACGTCACTCAACTTTCGCGCGATCTCGTCTGCGGGCACTCCGGCATTCGATTGACGCCGGGCGTCTAGGACATCGGCATAGGGCGCCACTTCGGCATCGGCACGAATATGTTCGAGCGCTTCGTTGAGGGCGACTTCATCCCGAGCCGCCAGAGCTAGGTTCGCTGCCACTAACCAACGAGTGGTCCTGTGATGACTTGGGATGATGCTCTCGGGAAGGCACCTGACTTGATCGAGGGCCGCCGCCGGATCATCCCGGCCCACCATTTCTGCCCGCAGTAATTGCGCTTCACCGTCTTCCGGTATCGCAGCCAAGGTCTTGATGGCGGCAGGCTCATCATCCGCAAGGCCTTGAAGAAGACCAAGCAAGCGGATCACGTTGGGTTGGTGCCCCGTGTAGGCCAAGACGTTCTCAAGCAGCGCAATGGCCGGTCGGAAGTCCCCAATCACCCGGTAAGCGATGGCCACGTTAGCGGCCTCGTTAGCTAAGTCTTCCTTGTCCGCAAGCCCCCCGGCCAGCTTTGCTTCGACATCCCTCCGCAACGTCTCGGCGACCTTCGCCACATCGGCGACGCTCACACGAGATTGCCCACCTTGGACGAACTGCTTGTCTGTCGTAGCAGCCTCTAGAACGGCATGCGCATGCAGTCTGCGGAATGAGGTATCGTCGGGATGACTGGTGGCCCCCTCGATGGCCTTGTCAATCCAGATCCGATTGTTCGTGACACGATAGAACTCGGCAATCGAAAAGTCGGCCGCCGCTGTTCCCAAGTCGCGTTCCGGAACAAGCTCTTCCGGCGTCACATCGGGGTTCAGTCGGGCGGACGCGCCGATCAGGATTGTAAGGGTATGGGTCGGATAGCCCCCTTTCTTGATCGCGGCAGTTGCAAGATCGAACGCCTCCTGGTGCTCGCCTTCGAGTAGCCGCACCAGCGCTAGGTTTGTAACCGCAAGGACATCGTCAGGCTGCAGTCGGTAGGCTTCCTCGAACCCGGCCTTGGCCTCGTCGCTGCGGCCGAGATCTAGGGAGCAGGCCGCCAAGGTTGTGACTACACGGAAGTAGGCGAATGGCGTCGCCGCCTGATCGATCTTGGGGAGAAGCGCTTCAAGTTTCCGATGCGCGATGGCGGGGTCGCCTTCGTTCTTGATGTCCCGAAGTTGGTCGATCTGGGCATGCAACGCTTCGCTCTCCACCGCCCGGCGCGGGTCGCTGGAGGAGCCGGCTGATGCTTCCACGCCGGTGGGCTGTAAGGGCTTGAGCTTGTCGTCTAGGAGCTTGGCGATCTGGGCGAGCGATTCTTGCGATAATCCTTGGCCTACATCGGCGGCGAGGAGTGGCCGGATGTCGGTACCGGCGGCCGAGTAGGCAACACCGTCGGATTGAGGGGCCTTAACCGAAGCGGCAGATTTAACTTCGGCAGAGAGTTTGGACTCTAGCTTCGAGGCCTCCTCTGCAGTGAGCCGCTTCCCTTCGTCGGCAACCTTCGCCAGTGTGGCTTTGACGGACTCGTTGAACTCTTGCGTTCTAGGGACCGTAATCCGCCACGTCTTGTCCTTGCGTTTGGCTTCTGACGTCCACTGCCAAAGCATCTGCTCGGTGTCAGGGTTGTAGAAGACGATCAACGTGGGAAGGGAGTGACCCTCCCAGTAGGAATGATGATCCGCGTTGGCATAGAAGTGAAGTTCGGCCGCATTGCCCTTTGCGAAGTAGGATGATCCCGACTTTACTTGGATGGCGATGAGACGACCGCTCGCCGTTCCATCGGCACGTGCGGTTTCGGCATGAACATCGACTCCGAAATCGCCCACATACTGAGCTCGCGCGACCCATCCAAATCGCGTCAGCGCGAACTCGAGCGCCTTCACGCCAAGCTGCTCAGTAGGATCGATCTGGCGTTTCTTGTTTCTGCCCATGTCAAAACGTCCATGCGATCAAACGATCGCTGGCCCAACCGTGTCTCTTCGAGGCGACCGTTGCAGTATGAAGCTCCTATGTCGCCCTCGAAGACATGACGCTCCCGGTGCGCGTGCCTTGTATCGAGCTAGACAGGAGCAGGTGGAAGAGCAGTAGCACCCCTGAAGCTTTAGCGCGCCAACGGCGCGATCAATGCGCCTCGTCCCAGTTCCCCGCCGCCCGCGCCTCCACCACCAGCGGCACGCTTAGCGCCACGGCCGGCTCGGCCGCGCGTTCCATGACCCGCTTGATCACCGGAATGGCCCGCTCGGCCTCGGCCTCCGGGGCCTCGAACACCAGTTCGTCGTGGACCTGCAGCAGCATGCGGGTGCTCAGGCCCGCTTCGGCCAGGGCGGCGGGCATGCGGATCATGGCGCGGCGGATGATGTCGGCGGCGGCGCCCTGGATGGGGGCGTTGATGGCGGCGCGCTCGCCGAACTGGCGCTCGGCGGCCGATTTGGACTGGATGGCGGGGATGTGGATGCGGCGGCCGAACACGGTCGAGACGTGGCCGGCGGCGCGCACCTCGGCCCGGGTCGCGTCCATGTAGGCGCGGATGCCGGGGAAGCGCTCGAAATAGGTCTTGATGTAGGCCCCGGCCTCGCCCTGGTCGATGCCCAGCTGGGCGGCCAGGCCGAAGGCCGAGATGCCGTAGACGATGCCGAAATTGATCGCCTTGGCGCGGCGGCGCGTCTCCGGATCCATCTGGTCCACCGGCACGCCGAACATCTCCGACGCCGTGGCGGTGTGGATGTCGATGCCGGCGGCGAAGGCGCGCTTCAGCTCCGGAATGTCGCCGATGTGGGCCAGCAGGCGCAGCTCGATCTGGGAATAGTCGGCGCTGATCAGAACGTGGCCGGGCGCGGCGATGAAGGCCTTGCGGATCTGGCGGCCCGTCTCGGTGCGGATGGGGATGTTCTGCAGGTTGGGGTCGCTGGAGGCCAGACGCCCGGTCGAGGCGGCGGCCAGCTGATAGCTGGTGTGGACGCGGTCGGTTTCGGGGTCTGCGGCCTCGATCAGGGCGTCGGTGTAGGTGCCCTTCAGCTTGGACAGCTGGCGCCAGTCCAGCAGCACGCGCGGCAGTTCGTGGGTCTCGGCCAGGGATTCCAGGGTGGCGGCGCCCGTCTCCCACTGGCCGCTGGCGGTCTTCTTGCCGCCGGGCAGGTCCAGCTCGCCGAACAGGATGTCGCCGATCTGGCGCGGGCTGCCGACGTTGAAGGGGCGGCCGGCCAGGGTGTGGGCCTGCTGCTCCAGCTCGGCCATCTTCATTCCGAATTCGGAAGACAGCCGCTTCAGCCGCGCGGGATCGACGCGGACGCCCGCCCGCTCCATGTCGGCCAGCACCGCGGGCATGCCGCGCTCCAGCGTCTCATAGACGGTGACCAGACCCTCGTCGGCCAGACGGGGCTTGAGGATGCGCCACAGGCGCAGGGTGACGTCGGCGTCCTCGGCCGCGTAGCAGGTGGCCGGCTTCAGCTCGACGTGTCTGAACGATTTCTGGGACTTGCCCGTGCCCGCCACCTGTTTGAACGGGATGGGGTCGTGGCCCAGCCAGCGGCGCGCCAGATCGTCCATGCCGTGCGGGTGCTTGCCGCCGTCCAGCACGTAGGAGATCAGCATGGTGTCGTCGATCGGCGCCACGCGGATGCCGCGGCGGGCCATGACGGCCAGGTCGTACTTGCCGTTCTGCACCACCTTCAGCACGCCGGGGTCCTCCAGCAGGACCTTCAGCCGGGCCAGCACGGTGGGCTTGTCCAGCTGGGACAGGGGCTCCCGGGCGTCCGCCTCGCCCCCGAAATCCAGCCCGCCCGCGCCCTCCGCCGGCGGATGCTCGTGCGTCAGGGGGATGTAGCAGGCGTCGTTCGGCCCGATCGCCAGCGACACCCCGCACAGCCCCGCATGCGTCGCCGACAGGGCGTCGGTCTCGCAGTCAAACCCAACGATTCCAGCCTCTTGTGCCCGCGAGATGACCGCGTCGAGGTCTTCCAGCGTCTGGATGCAGCGATAGGCGTCGTGGTCGAACGGTTGCGCGGCGACGGGCGCGGCGTCGACGGGGGCGAAGCGCGGGCTGGCGACCGGGGCGGTCAGGGGTTTGGGCCGGGCGGCGAAGGCCGAGCCGTCCTTGACCGGGGCCTTGCCGTCGCCGACGCGGGCGCGCAGGGAGCGGAATTCCATCTCGTCCAGGAATGCCCCCAGCACCTCCGGGTCCGGATCGCGCACGGCGAATTCCTCGATCGGCTCCGGCGCAGGCGCGTCGCAGGTCAACTTGACCAGCTCGCGGCTGAGCAGGATCTGGTCCCTGAAGGTGATCAGCGTCTCGCGCCGCTTGGGCTGTTTGATCTCGCCGGCCCGGTCCAGCAGCGTGTCCAGGTCGCCATACTCGTCCAGCAGCTGGGCCGCCGTTTTCGGACCGATGCCCGGCGCGCCCGGCACGTTGTCGACGCTGTCCCCGATCAGGGCCTGCAGGTCGATCATCTTGTCCGGCGTGACGCCGAACTTCTCCATCACCGCGTCTTCGGCCAGGCGGCGGTCCTTCATCGGATCCCACATGACGACCTGCGGCCCGATCAGCTGCATCAGGTCCTTGTCGGAGCTGACGATGACGGCCTCGCCGCCCCTGTCGCGCGCCTTGCAGGCATAGGTGGCGATCAGGTCGTCGGCCTCGTAGCCCGGCAGCTCCACGCAGTGCACCCCGAACGCCGCCGTCGCCCTGCGCACCAGCGGAAACTGCGGCACCAGATCCTCGGGCGGCGCGCTCCGGTTCGCCTTGTACTGATCGTACATCTCGTTCCGGAACGTCTTCTCCGAATGATCGAAGATCGCCACCAGATGCGTCGGCCCGTCCTCCCCCTTCATGTCCCGCAACAGCTTCCACAGCATGTTCGAATAGCCCTGGACGGCCCCCACAGGCAGTCCATCGGACTTGCGCGTCAGCGGCGGCAGGGCGTGGTAGGCGCGGAAGATGTAGGCCGAGGCGTCGATCATCCACAGCCGCAGCGCGGGGCCGTCCTGGGTCAGGGGGCGGTCGATCTCGGGGGCGGCGTCGGTCATGGGCGGAACATAGGCGGGGCGCGCCGCCGCGTCAGCCGCCTCCGGACAACTTGCCGGTCAGAACTCGCGCCAGCTGTCGCCCGGGTCGCGCTCGCCCGGGTCCAGGCGCTGCTGGCCCCACGAGAAGATCATGAACAGCTTGTGGCTCCGGATCCGAAACTGGCCCGTCATCGGATCGATCACGCCGAGAGGGGCGCCGGTCTTGGCGTCGTAGAGAAATCCCGAAAACTCGGCCACGCCGACCCGGTCGCGGCGGCTGTACACTGACAGTTCCGGCAGCGAAACCACGTTGAAGCTGTCGTTGATCGGGATGCGCATCTCCGGCACGCCGAACACCCGCCGCATCTGCTCAAGCGACAGGGCCCCTGCGCGAATCTCGAAGATGACGTCCGCCTCTTCCCGCGTCCGGGCGAGGGCGTGGCCCCCCTTCGACAGGGACTCGCGGATGGCGCTGACGGCATACGGAGCGTTCTCGGCCCGGAAGTAGCTGTCGTCCACGAAGACCCGCGAGGCCTTGGGCACCGGCAAGGTCAGGCCGTCCACAGCGTCGTCGGCGGCGCGCGCGACCAGCAACTGTTCGGTCGCCGTGCGACCCGGATAGGTCTCGCTGGTGGAGGCGCAGGCCGTCAGCAGCAGCGGCAGGGCAAGGGCGAGGGCGCGCCTCACCACGACCCCACGTTCGGCATGGACGACCAAGGCTCTTCGGGCGGCAGACGCTCGCCTTCCTGAAGCAGCTCGATCGAGATCCCGTCGGGAGACCGGACGAAGGCCATGTGGCCGTCGCGCGGTGGGCGGTTGATCGTCACGCCCCCGGCCAAGAGGCGCCGGCAGGCCGCGTAGATGTCGTCCACCCGGTAGGCCAGATGGCCGAAGTTGCGGCCGCCCGTGTAGTCCTCGGAGTCCCAGTTGTACGTCAGTTCCAATTCCGGCGAACGCTCCGCGGCGGAGCGGTCGAGGTCCTTCGGCGCGGCGAGAAAGACGAGGGTGTAACGCCCCGCCTCGTTTTCCATGCGCCGGACTTCCTGCAGGCCCAGCAGGTCGCACCAGAAGCGCAGGGCGGCGTCGAGGTCCTTCACGCGGACCATGGTGTGCAGATAGCGCATGAGCTCTTCCGGGGAGGGGAGGCCCGGGCCTTCTAGCCCGCCCGGGGCGAATCCCCGGTCAATTCGTGTGACTCAATGGTCGCCGGCGTGACGGGGCGACGGGTCTTCATAGTTGGCCTTCAGGCCCCTGGGCGCCTTCTTGCCCTGCTGACGCACGAAGCGCCGGTCGCAGTAGCCGCAGTCAACGAAGGGTTTTTCGCCCAGTTCCAGCCAGACCAGCGGATGCCCCAGGGCGCCGCCGCCGCCGTCACAGGCGACGCGGTGGCCGGTGACGGCGAACTGTTCCGGCGGGGGCAGGGCCTCCGGCGAGACGATGGCGGGCACGCGCGCGGTCATTCGGGGCTCACGACTTGGCGGGACGGGGTCGGCGGCATACCTATGCGGCCCCCCGCGCGGCGTCAAACGGCCCGGCGGCAGCCCAAGGCTCCCATGTCCGATCCTTCCGCCCTTCCCGCCGACGCCGTCCGCATCCGCGGCCTGACCAAGACCTACGCCGGTTCGAAGTCGTCGCCGCCCAAGGAGGCCTTGAAGGGCGTCGACCTGACCATTCGGCGCGGCTCGATGTTCGGCCTGCTGGGACCCAACGGCGCCGGCAAATCTACGCTGATCAACATTCTCGCGGGCGTGGTGAACAAGTCGGGCGGCGAGGTCGTCGTCTGGGGCCGCGACCTGGATCGGGATCCCCGCGGCGTCCGCGCGGCTCTGGGCGTGGTGCCGCAGGAAATTTCGGCGGACGTCTTCTTCACCCCGCGCGAGGCGCTCGAGGTTCAGGCCGGCTTCTACGGCGTGCCGGCGAGCCGGAGGCGCTCGGACGAGCTGCTGGCGGCTCTGGGCCTGGCGGACAAAGCCGGGGCCTATGTGCGGGCCCTGTCGGGCGGCATGAAGCGTCGGCTGATGGTGGCCAAGGCGCTCGTGCACAACCCGCCGATCCTGATCCTGGACGAGCCGACCGCCGGCGTGGACGTCGAGCTGCGGCGTCAGCTGTGGGCCTATGTGCGCGAACTGAACGCCGCGGGCGTCACCGTCATCCTGACCACCCACTATCTGGAAGAGGCGCAGGAACTCTGCGACACCATCGCCATCGTCAATCGGGGCGAGGTCGTGGCTTGCGAACCGACTCCTGTGCTGCTCCGCCGGCTCGACACCCGCAACGTGGTGGTCGTGCCCGAGGGCGAGCTGGCGGCGACGCCGGCGCTGGACGGGTTCGAAGTCGCGCCGCGGCCGGGCGGCGCCTTCGCCGTCACCTATCGCAAGGGCCAGGGCTCGGTGGAAAGGGTGCTGGCGGCCGTACGTGCCGCGGGGGTGACCATCCAGGACGTCTCGACCGAGGATCCGGACCTCGAAGACGTCTTCGTCGCCCTGACTTATGGCGACGTCTCGCGGCCCGATCCGACGCGGGACTGAGGGCCGTCAGACGATCATCACCGTTCCAAGCAGCACGCGGGCGCCGGCGCGGCCGAGAATGCGGTCGGTCTCGGACTGGAGTTCCCGCGCCAGCCGGTCCACGTCGGGCGGGGCGCCGGGCAACAGGGCCGAAGCCGCCCTCTGCACCACGCCATTGTAGGCGGCGCGCAGGCGTGGAGCCGACTGCGTCGCTCGTGTGCGAAGGGCCGCGTCGGGCACGTCGACGCCGGTCTCCACCGTCATGACGCCGCTGCCTCCGCCCGCGCGCCGGGCGTTGGCCGTGACGGTCGACAGTCGGACGTAGGTGGCCGGGCCGCCGCCTCCCCGGCCGCCGGCTAGGTCACGCGGGAGTCCCAGAAGAGCGCGTCTGTCCATCGGCCCAGACTGCACGACCCCGCTTGACGTCGGGTTAAGCCGTCAGATCTCGAGGATGAGCTCGCCCCGGTCGAGGTCGATGATGACGCGGCCGAACACCCCCAGGACGTCGACGCCGATCAGCATGGCCGGCTCCTCGGCCAGGCCCAGGTGACGGAAGATGTGGAAGTCGCCCATCAGCACGCCGAGGCGATCCATGACCATGCCGCCCATGCGGACCGAGTTGACCGACATCGGCTGTGCGGCCGCCGACGCGCCCGTCGGCGACTGCACCCTGCGTCCGGCGGAGGCGTCGACGAGGGTCAACGGCCGCGCCTGCGCCGCCTCGGCGAGCGCCGGGTTGATCAGACTGACCGCCGCGCCGGTGTCGACGACGCCTTTCGCCCGCCGCCCGCGGACCATCATGTCGAGGGTGATCAGGCCTCTCGCCGGAGCGCCGGGCGGAGCTGGCGGCGGGGTGAAGGTGACGCGCGGCCTCTCGGCTTGCAGGAAGGTGTCGTCGTCCATCCGGGGCCGGCCGATGGACGTGCCCCGCCGACCGCGCAGTCTCAGGTCGACTCTCTGTCCGGCCAGAAGATCCAGGCCCAGCAGCCCGTCCAGTCCGATGAGCCCGCTGCGCGCGCCGACCGCCAGCCGAACGCCCTCACGGCTCAGGGCGCCGCTCACGAGGGACGGCGCCCTCACCAGCTCGACGGGTTCCGCCCCGACGACGGTGTGCATGATGGTGCGTCCGGCCGGCGTCAGCCCGAGCTGGCCGACGAGATCCGACGCCACGACCGACGCCGTCGCCGCGGTGTCGAGCGCGAACATCAGATCGCGACCGTCGAGCCTGACCGGCACGGTGGAACGTCCCACGCGATCCGTGCCGTCCTGCGCGACGGCTGGCCCCGTCGCGGCTATGCCGATCAGCCCCGCGAGGACGCCCCGACGGTCTGCTGCGATCATGTCCGTTCCTCCCCGTTTTGGACGATGGCACGACGGGAGGGCGACGGCGAGTGCATCATATAAGGATATCCTTATGCGATGTTGCCGCGAGGGCGGGGAGCGGCTATAGGCGCGCGACCTCACTCCTCGCGAAAGCAGAGCCATGACCGACTACATCGTCCGCGACATCTCCCTGGCCCCCTACGGCAACAAGGAGATCGCCATCGCCGAGACCGAGATGCCGGGCCTGATGGCGCTGCGCGCGGAGTACGGCGCGGCCCAGCCGCTGAAGGGCGCCCGCATCGCCGGCAGCCTGCACATGACCATCCAGACCGCCGTGCTGATCCAGACCCTGGAAGCGCTGGGCGCCGAGGTTCGCTGGGCGTCGTGCAACATCTTCTCGACCCAGGACCACGCCGCCGCCGCCATCGCCGCGAACGGCACGCCGGTCTTCGCGACCAAGGGCGAGACGCTGGAGGAGTACTGGGAGTACGCCCACAAGATCTTCGAATGGGCCGACGGCGGCTATCCGAACCTGATCCTGGACGACGGCGGCGACGCGACCCTGCTGTGCGTTCTGGGCCCCAAGGCCGAAAAGGACCCGTCGGTCCTGAACAGTCCGACCAATGAAGAGGAAGAGGCCCTCTACAAGGTCATGAAGCGCTACCTGGCCGAAAAGCCCGGCTTCTATTCAGCCATCCGCGACGCCATCGGCGGCGTGTCGGAAGAGACGACCACGGGCGTGCACCGCCTGTACCAGATGGCCGAGCGCGGCGAGCTGCCCTTCCCCGCGATCAACGTCAACGACAGCGTCACCAAGTCCAAGTTCGACAACCTGTACGGCTGCCGCGAGAGCCTGGTCGACGCCATCCGTCGCGGCACCGACGTCATGCTGTCGGGCAAGGTCGCGGTGGTCTGCGGCTACGGCGACGTGGGCAAGGGCTCGGCCGCCTCGCTGCGTCAGGGCGGCGCCCGCGTGATCGTCACCGAGATCGATCCCATCTGCGCCCTGCAGGCCGCGATGGAAGGCTATGACGTCCAGACGCTGGACGACGTGGCGGACAAGGCCGACATCTTCGTCACCGCCACGGGCAACAAGGACGTCATCACCGTCGATCACATGCGGCGGATGAAGAACAACGCGATCGTCTGCAACATCGGCCACTTCGACTCCGAGATCCAGGTCGCGGGGCTGCGCAACTTCAAGTGGGATGAGATCAAGCCCCAGGTCGACCACATCGAGTTCCCGGGCGGCAACAAGATCATCCTGCTCTCCCAAGGCCGTCTGGTGAATCTGGGCAACGCCACGGGCCACCCGTCCTTCGTCATGTCGGCGTCCTTCACCAACCAGACGCTGGCCCAGATCGAGCTGTGGACCAACAAGTCGAAGTATCGGAACCAGGTGTATGTCCTGCCCAAGCACCTCGACGAGAAGGTGGCCATGCTCCACCTCGAGAAGCTGGGCGCGAAGCTGACGAAGCTGACGAAGGAACAGGCCGACTACATCTCGGTCCCGGCCGAAGGCCCCTTCAAGCCGGACCACTACCGCTATTGATTGGTCCGGCCCGGCGGCCGGCGCGGATCAATTCCCGCCGGTCGCGGGTCGCGACCCTCGCTGGCCCGCCTCGAGGATCGGCATGCCCGCCTCGGTGGGGATGTAGATGATCTGGCGGTCCTGCTGGTCCGCCGTCTCCCTCAGCATGTCGATGTAGGCCCAGCGGAGATAGTTCTCCGGCCCGCCCAGGCTCTGGGCCATGATGCGGTTCGCCTCGTTCGTTCCGCGCGCCCGCTCGACTTCCGCCTGCGCCGTCAGCCGCGCCGAATCCAGCGCCGCCTGCGCCTCCAGCACGCGGATGCGACGGTCCTGCACCGCCTGCTCATAGGCCGCCTTGCCGGCCATCTGCTTGCGGTAGACGTTATAGGTCGGCAGGCCCAGCAGGACGCCGACGACCACCGCCAGCGCCAGCCCGGCCAGCACCAGCATCGACCCGATTCCGCGCATCTCATCCTCCGTGGCTGCGAACCGCAAGGCGATCAGCCGGGGCGAAGGAAGTCAACTCAGCGCGGGACGACCTCCAGCAGGTCCAGCGTCGATTCATAGACCGGATAGGGCATCACCAGCCGCCAGCGGCGGTCCGCGAACCGTTCCCAGACCCCGACGATGTCGCGCTCCGGATTTTGCCCGTAGGAGCTGGCGTTCGGTTCGGTGCTCAGAGCCAGGCCGCCGAGGAAGATCATCCGCTCGGCGGACTCCGGGAACAGGAGGCCCGTCTGGCGCTGGGATCCCGTCAGCTTGGAGAAGCGCAGGCCGTTCGCCGTCCGCTCGATCCGGCAATCGAACCAGCCGTAGACCACGTAGCCCAGGCCTCCGCGACCGCCCTGATTGCCCAGCTTGATCGTGCGGCAGCGATAGTCGCCCACGGGCGGCTCGGCGCCCGGTCGAGCCGCGTCGGGATCGATCAGGTTTCCGACCGAGGCCAGGTCGCCCGAACCCTCGTCGCGGCGCGCCTCGGTCAGGGCCTGCGACCAGGCCCGGTCCAGCCGGTTCAGACGGTCGCGGTCGCCCGCCGTGATCGGTCCGCGCCAGTCGGTAAGGACGCCGCCGCTTCCCGGCGGGGGCGGGGGCGGGGGCGGCGTGCCCGGACCGGCCGTCCCGCCGGCCGACGCGCAAGCCGAGGTCAGCAGGGCCAGGCACAGAAGGGGGACGGCGACGCGCATGCGGAAACTCCTCGACGACGATGCGACGAGAAAGCGTGCGCCCGGCCCCGTCAAGGGTCGAACGCCGCAGCCTGACGGCGGTTCGACTACTGGTCGGAGGCGACTTCGGCCTTGCGGCGCGGGGCGCGCTTCTTCGGGGCCGGAGCCTGGGCGGCGACCTCGTCGGACCCGGACGCCGTCTCGACGGCCGCCCGGGACGGGGTGCGGCGCGTCAGAAAGCCGGGCAGGGCTCCCGTCTCCGCCTCGTCGTCGGGCACGGTCCCGGCGACCGGGGCCGGCTCGGTGGGACGGTCTTCGCCCGCGTCCGACGGAGCCTCGGCGGCGACGGACTCTCCGCGTTCCTCGGCGAAACGGCGCTGGCGCTCCTGCTGGCGGCGCTCCCAGCGTTCCCGGCGGGTTTCGCGGCGACCGCCGCCCTCGCCCTCGGCCCGGGCCTCGCCGTCCTCGCCGTCGCGCTCGCCGCGATCCTGACGCTCGCGATCCTGACGCTCGGGACGGTCGCGGTCCTGCCGCTGCTCGCTGCGCTGCTGCTCGCGACGGCGCTCCTCTTCGGCCGCGCGGTCGGCGGCCTGCTGGGCGGCGAGGAAAGCGGCCGCCTGAGCGCCGGATTCGTCCTCGAAGTCGATGTCGAAACCCTGACCCGCCATCTCGCGCTGGGCGATCTCGCTGGCCGGACGCTGGGGCTGAAGCGCCCGAAGGACGCGGAAATAGTGCTCGGCGTGCTGCAGATAGTTCTCAGCCAGAACCCGGTCGCCGGCCGACGAGGCGTCGCGCGCCAGCTGCATGTAGCGCTCATAGACCGTCTGGGCGTTGCCGCGGACCTTGATGTTCTCAGGGCCCTGCGAATCCCACGAGCGGTTCGGGTTGGCGCTGTTCGCGCCGCCGCCGCCGCCGGCCTTGCGGTTGCGTCCGCGCTGACGCTTCATGCCCTTGAAATCTCTCATGCAGGCTTACCGTCCTGGGGGCGCCGCGAGCCCTGGGCTCGTCCGGTCGCCGGGTGGTCTTTCCGTTCGCTTCGGGCGGAACCCGTCGTCGATGTTGCGGAAAAAGGCGCGTCGCCCCGGCGCATCGGCGCTTCGACCGCTCGCGCGTCGCCGGGCGAACCGGCCCGGGAAGGTGCGATTGGGTGGGAGACGGGGCAGACTTAGCGCGCCGGGCCCCGCTTGGGAAGGGGGACCGTTCTAGAGACTGACGGGCGCCGCACGCGGGTCCGGGCCGTTGGTCACCACCCGCGCGCGGTTCGCCAGATCGAGGGTGATCTTCACGTCCTCGAAGCCGGCCGCCTCGAACAGGGCCTTGACCGCCTCGCCCTGGGTCCAGCCGATCTCGACTGCGAAGACGCCGCCCGGCTTCAACACCCGCCGGATTTCCGGAGCCAGAACGCGATAGGCGTCCAGCCCGTCCTCGCCGCCGTCGAGGGCCAGACGCGGGTCGTGGTCTCGGACCTCGGGATCCAGCGTCTCGATCTCGGCCGAGGCGATGTAGGGCGGGTTGGACACCACGAGATCGAACGAGGCGTCGTCCAGACCGGCGGTCCAGTCGGTGCGCAGGAAGGCGGCGCGGCCCTCCAGCCCGAGGTTGGCCGCGTTTTCCCGCGCCACGGCCAGCGCCTCGGCCGACACGTCGGTGCCCAGTCCGGTCGCGGCCGGGCGCTCGGCCAGCACGGCCAGCAGGATGGCGCCGGAGCCCGTGCCCAGATCGATCATCCGAAACGCCTTGCCCTCCGGGAAGGCCGGCAGGACGACGTCGAGAAGGGCCTCGGTGTCCGGACGCGGGCTGAGCACGTCGGGGGTGACGTTCAGCAGGATCTTCCAGAACCCCTTGCGGCCGAGGATGCGGGAGGTCGGCTCGCGCCGCAGCCGCCGGTCGACGAAGCCGTCGAGGGTCGAGAGCTGTTCGGCCGTCACGGCTCGATAGGGGTCGGTGAGGATGTCGGTGCGCGTGGCGCCGGTCGCCGCTTCGAGCAACAGGCGGGCGTCGATCGAGGGGCTGTCGATCCGGCCCTCCTTCAGGCGGGCCTGGGCGGACTTCCAGGCGGTCAGCAGTGTGGGCGCTTCGGACATGGGCGCCGAGATAGGCGCTCCGCCCGCGCAAGAAAAGTGAAGGAACGGGGTCGCCAGCTTCACCGTTGGCGTCTTCATGTCCGGCCCACGCCCGTCGAAACGACCCAAATCCCGTCGCGCCTCGCCGCTTTTGTGGCTCGGGGCCGCCTTCGGCGGCCTCGCCGCCGGCGCGGGGGCGGCCCATCTGCTCTACACGCGGGGCCACAAGTTCGGCATGGACCTGCGGGTCTTCCGACCCGATCCGCCGGAGCTGGGCCCGCCGCAACCGCAGGATTTCGAGGACAGGGAGCCCGGCCGGGGTCGCCTGGCGGACCGGCCGGAGCGCATCCCGCGCAAGGGGTGGACCGACATCTTCTGGCGCTGGGGCGCGTCCTACTTCGGCGACCGCGTGGGCTTCGTGGCCGGCGGCGTGACCTTCTTCGTCATGCTGTCGCTGTTTCCGACGCTGGCCGTGATCGTCACGATCTACGGCCTGTTCGCCGATCCCGCCGACGCCGCCTCACGCCTCTACTATCTCTATTCCGTGCTCCCGCCTGGAGTGGCGGAGTTCCTGTCCGGCGAGATGGACAGGCTGGCCGCCAATTCGAACACGCAGCTGACCTTCACCCTGGTCTGGACCCTGGCCCTGTCGCTGTGGACCGCGAACGGGGCGGTCAAGGTGCTCTTCTACGGTCTGAACGTGGCGTATCACGAGGTCGAGAAGCGCAACATCGTCAGGTACAACCTGCAATGCATGGCCTTCACCGTCGTCGGACTGGCCGCGGTTCTGCTCTCCGCAGCTCTCGTCGTGGCCACGCCGGTGGTTCTGGGACCGCTGGAACTGCTCGACGAATGGGCCCACCTGGCGCCCCTGCGGTGGCCGCTCCTGCTGGCCGTCTACGTCGGCGTCCTGACCCTGATCTATCGCATGGGACCGTGCCGGGCCCGGGCCCGCTGGCGGTGGCTGACGCCCGGCGCGATCGCCGCCGCCCTGCTCAGCCTCGTCCTGTCGTTCGGCTTCAGCTGGTTCCTGACCAACTTCGTGCGCACCGCCTCCTACGGCCCGCTGGCGGCGATGATGGGTTTCCTGCTGTGGACCTGGCTGACGGTGCAGATCATCCTGATGGGGGCCGAACTGAACGCCGAGATCGAACACCAGACCGCCGTGGACACGACCACCGGCCCGGCCCGGGCCATCGGCGATCGAGGTGCGGTGGTGGCGGACACGATCGGACCTCGACGCGGCAACCCCGCCGCCCTGGCCTTCACCCTGAAGCACGCCGAAGCCCTGTCGGACCGGTTGCTGAAGCGGCGGATCGGAAGACGCTAGACGCCGCCGTCGCTTTCTCTAAGCGTTGCCGGATGATCACCGCCGACGCGCCGTCGCCTCCAGTGAAGACCCCGGCTCTGGCCGTGCTGTTCGCCACCGTCTTCATCAATCTGGTCGGTTTCGGCCTGGTCGTGCCGCTGCTGCCCTTCTTCGCGCGCAGCCTGGACGCGTCGGCGTGGCAGATCACCCTGATGTTCTCGGCCTATTCGCTGGGCCAGTTCTTCGCCGAGCCCTTCTGGGGCCGGCTTTCGGACCGGATCGGGCGCAAGCCGGTTCTGCTGATCACCCTGATCGCCAACGCCGTGGGCTATCTGGCGCTGGCCTTCGCGCCGAACATCTGGATCGCCGTCTTCATCCGCCTGTTCACGGGCTTCGGGGCCGGCAACATCTCGACGGTGCAGGGATACGTCGCCGACGTGACGCCGCCGGCGCAGCGGGCCGGCCGCATGGGCCTGATCGGCGCGGCCTTCGGCATGGGCTTCATCGTGGGGCCGGGCCTCGGCGGCGTCCTGACCCAGCCGCAGCTGGGTCACGTCGGATTCCAGCTGCCGATCTTCGTGGCCTCGGGCATGGCGGCGCTGGCGGCGGTCGGCGTGGTGCTGTTCCTGAAGGAAAGCCGCGCGAAGGTCGATCCCGCCGCGCCGCGCCCGGCCTTCCTGTCGGGGCTGCGCGACGCGCGCGACAATCCGGTGATCTCCCGCGTTCTGACCGTGACCCTGATCTACATGGCCGGCTTTTCGGCGATGGAGAGCGTCTTCGGCATCTGGGCCGAGGACCGCTACGCCTGGGGCGCGCGCGAGGTGGGCCTCAGCTTCATGGTGGTGGGGATCGTCTCGGCCCTCAACCAGGGCATCTTCACCGGCCGGCTGGCACGCCGCTTCGGCGAGACGCGGGTGCTGGCCGCGGGCATGCTGATGTTCGGCATTTCGCTGATCCTTCAGGTGATCGCCCCGCCTGCGTGGTTTCCTTCGCTCAGGATCGATCTCGGCCTCTTCGTCCTGCCGGTGGTGCAGGGATGGATCGTTCCCCTCTGCATGGTCATCGGAGCCTGCGGGATGTCGCTGGCCATGCCCAACATCTCGGCCGTCATCAGCCGCTCGACCGCGCCCGACCGGCAGGGCGCCATGCTGGGGCTGAACATGGCGGCGGGTTCGATCGCGCGGATCATCGGTCCGATCGTGGCGGGGGCCCTGTTCTCCGGCCTCGGCCACGACTGGCCGTTCCTCGTGGGGGCCATGCTCACCATCCCGGCCGCCGTCATGGCGATCAATGCGGGCGCGGCGCTGCGCCGACAGTCCGCGGCCGCCTAGGCGAACTCCGCCTCCAGATCGGCCAGGCGCGCAGCCTGATCCTCGGCGATCAGGGCGTCCAGCATCGGATCGAGGTCGCCCTCGAGGATCTGCGGCAGGCTGTGCAGGGTCAGGCCGATCCGGTGGTCCGTCACGCGGCCCTGCGGGAAGTTGTAGGTGCGGACGCGCTCGGACCGGTCGCCGGAGCCGACCTGCGACCTGCGCGCGTCCGACCGGGCCGCGTCCTTGGACTGCCGCTGCATGTCGTACAGGCGCACGCGCAGGTTCTTCATCGCCTTGTCGCGGTTCACGTGCTGCGACTTCTCCGAGGACGTCACAACGATCCCGGTCGGCAGGTGGGTGATGCGCACGGCGGAATCCGTCTTGTTCACGTGCTGCCCGCCCGCTCCGGAGCTGCGATAGGTGTCGATGCGCAGGTCCTGATCGCGGATCTCGATCTCGACGTCCTCGACCTCCGGCAGGACGGCGACGGTGGCGGCCGAGGTGTGGATGCGCCCGCCGGCTTCGGTCGCCGGCACGCGTTGCACGCGATGCACCCCGCTTTCGAACTTCAGCCGGCCGAACACGCCGTCCCCGGTGACGGTGGCGACGATCTCCTTGTAGCCGCCGACCTCGCCTTCGGAGACGCAGTCGATCTCCACCCTCCAACCCCGCGCCTGGGCGTAGCGGGAGTACATGCGGAACAGGTCGCCGGCGAACAGCGCCGCCTCGTCGCCGCCGGTGCCGGCGCGGACCTCCAGCACGGCCGAGGCGTTTTCGTCCGCGTCGCGCGGGGCCAGAAGCAGGGCGACCTCACGCTCGAGGTCGGGCAGACGCACCTTCAGGCGTTCCAATTCCTCGGCCGCCATCTCGGCCATCTCGGGATCGGCCTGCATGGCCTCCAGATCGGCCATCTCGGCCCGGGCGCGGGCCAGGCCCTGGACCGCGTCGGCCACCGGCTTCAACTCGGCGTGCTCCTTCGACAGGCGCACGATCTCGGCCCCGTCGGCGGCCGCGCCCATGCGCGCCTCCACCTCGTGGAAACGGTCCAGCACCTGATCGAGACGGGCCTGGGGCAGGCGCAAGCGGCGGCGTCCTTTGCGGAAATCGGGCCGGAGCGATAGCGGACGCGCGGGCGGGCGTCCATGCGGTCACGTTCGCGTCAGTGGGGCTGCGGACCGGAACCCGAAGCGCCACCTTGGCCGTTGACCGGCTGAAGAGGCGTTCCGGGGGCTGAATGGACACCTTCCTGCTGTTTCTCCTGGTCGGCCTGCTGGCGCAGGCCGTCGACGGCGCCCTGGGCATGGCCTACGGCGTGATCTCGACCTCGGTGCTGCTTGCCTTCGGCGTGCCGCCCGCGACCGCCAGCGCCAGCGTGCACGGCGCCGAGGTGTTCACCACGGCGGCCTCGGCCGGCAGCCATGTCGCGCACCGCAACGTAGACTGGCGCGTGTTCGTGCCGTTGGCGGCCGCCGGCATGATCGGCGGGGCGCTGGGGGCCTATGTTCTGACCGGCATCGACGGCGACGCGGTGAAGCCGTTCATCATCGCCTACCTCGCCGTCATCGGCGCCTGGATTCTGTGGCGGACCCGCAAGGGGCGCGAGACGCGGCGCATGCGGCCGGCGTGGATCACCGCGCCGCTGGGTCTGGTCGGGGGCCTGTTCGACGCGATCGGAGGCGGGGGCTGGGGTCCGACGGTGTCGTCGACCCTGATGGGCGCCGGGGCTGAGGCGCGGCGGGTCATCGGCACGGTCAACTCGGCGGAGTTCCTCGTGACCTGCACCATCTCGGCGACCTTCGTATGGGCCCTTCTGACCGGTCGCTGGAGCGACGTCGGCGCGCTGCACGATCATGCTGCGGCGGTGGGCGGACTGGTGGTCGGCGGCCTGATCGCGGCGCCCTTCGCCGGGCACATCGTCAAGCGGGTGCCGCAGCGGGCGCTGAGCTATGCGGTCGGCGGCCTGCTGATCTGCCTGTCGATCTTTCAGGGCCTGCAGGTGGCGGGCGTCGTCGCCTAGGCGGCGTCGGGCCGCGTCTGCGCGAAGCTGGGACGCGGCTCCAGTTCGGTCTGCAGCGCGACCAGCCTCGGCCGGCCGTCGGCCCAGTCGAGGTCCGGGTGGCGGAAGCCGACCCAGGTGACCAGCACGCCCGCCGTGATCCGTCCCATGTCCAGCGGCAGGCCCGGCGCGATCCCCGGATCGGCCTCCAGCCGGTCCAGCACGCGATTCAGATTATCGGTCCAGCGCGCGATCCACGAGGCGGACCGCTCGTGCTCCGGCCGGCGCAGCTCCAGCACCCGCTTCACGCCCATCTCGAGGCCCGAGGCGGCCAGGGTCTCAAGCCGCTTTATCCGCCACCGCTCCGGGCCGTCGGGGGGCAGCAGGCGAGGGCCGGCGCCCGTGACGTCCAGCCATTCGCAGATCACCGGGCTGTCGGTCAGGACGCCGTCGTCGGTCTCCAGCGCCGGCACCTGCACGATCGGATTGGCCGCGACCAGGCGCGGATCGGAGGCATAGGGATCGACCGCGATCTCCTCGACCGCCAGCCCCTTCTCCCGCGCCACGATCCGGCACTTGCGGGCATAGGGCGAGGGGACGGTGACGTGAAGGCGGGGCGTCATTCGGCGGCGACCTTCTCCGCCGCGCGGGCGGCTTCCAGTTCGGCGGCCTTGCGCTCGACCATGTCGACGATCTCCTCGACCATGTCGGCATTGGCCAGCTTTCGGGCGATCGCGCCGTTCAGGTACATCATGCCCGAGCCCGCGCCACCGCCGGTGAAGCCGACGTCGGTGTACAGGGCCTCACCGGGGCCATTCACGACGCACCCGATGATCGACAGAGACATGGGCGTGGTCACGTGGGCGAGCCGCTCCTCCAGGATGCCGACCGTCCTGATGACGTCGAAGCCCTGCCGCGCGCAGCTGGGGCAGGCGATGATGTTCACGCCGCGATGGCGCAGGCCCAGCGACTTCAGGATGTCGAAGCCGACCTTGATCTCCTCGACCGGATCGGCGGCCAGCGACACGCGTATGGTGTCGCCGATTCCGGCCCACAGCAGATTGCCCATGGCGATCGAGGACTTGATCGTCCCGGTGCGCAGCGGCCCCGCCTCGGTGACGCCGACGTGCAGCGGACAGTCGATGGCCTCGGCCAGCTGATGATAGGCGGCCACCGTCAGGAAGGGGTCGGACGCCTTCACCGAGATCTTGAACTCGTGAAAGTCGTGGTCCTGCAGGATGCGCGCATGGTTCAGCGCGCTTTCGACCATCGCCTCGGGACAGGGCTCGCCGTACTTCTCCAGAAGTTCCTTTTCCAGGCTGCCGGCGTTGACGCCGATGCGCATGGAGCAGCCGTGGTCCTTGGCCGCCTGGACGACCTCGCGCACCCGGTCCGGACTGCCGATGTTGCCCGGATTGATGCGCAGGCAGGCCGCGCCCGCCTGGGCCGCCTCGATGCCGCGCCTGTAGTGGAAGTGGATGTCGGCCACGAGCGGGACGCGCGCTTCTCGGGCGATGGTCCTGAAGGCGACGGTGGACTCCACGTCCGGGCAGGAGACGCGCACGATGTCGGCGCCGGCCTCCTCCAGCTTGCGGATCTGGTCGATCGTCGCCCTCGCGTCGGACGTCGGCGTGTTGGTCATCGACTGGACGGTGATCGGCGTGTCGCCGCCCACGAGAACGTCGCCGACGCGGATCTGGCGGCTCTTGCGGCGCTCGATGTGGCGCCAGGGGCGGACGTGCGTGTGGTCGGCGGTCATGGACGGCGAAGATAGGCGCAACGCCTCGTCAAAACCATGTCCGCGAGGCGCGGATCAGCGCGTCAGGGAGTCGTAGGCGACGCCCGGCCCTTCTGCGGCGGGGGCGGCCGGACGCGCGGCGGTCGTGGTCGGGGCCGGAGCGGTCGCCGACGGCGGCGCGGCGGCGGCCTCGCGCGCGGCGCGGTCCCGGGCGGCGGCTTCCGCGGCGGCGGCGGTCTGACGGGCCCTGGCCTGGGCCTGCCCGTTCAGCGTCCCGACCTGGGTCTGGGCGGTCGGCAGGGTCCCGGCATGCTCGCCGAACATGTAGACGTCGAAGGCGGCCGGGTCGGCCACGTCGATCACGGCCGTGACGCCGCGAGGCGCGCGCCATGCCTCTCCCGCGGCCATCTGGCGTGCGAACAGGACGCGCTGGTCGGGCATGCGCACGACGACGTAGGCCGGGCGGCGCGCCTGGATGATGACGTCCGACGATCCGGCGGCCGCGCCATGCACGGCGCCGCGCGGGTTGAAGGCGCGGGCCACGGGGCCGGTCGACGCCTCGGGGGCCCCCTCGACCGGGGCGGCGCCCGTCAACTGCTCTTCCAGACCCGGCGTGACGTAGAGAACCGGGACGGTCTGCTCCGCCGGCGCGGGACGCGGGGCCTCCAGCGTGGCGGGATTGTCCTGCCCCAGCACGCCGCCCAGACTCCAGGTCTCCGGCACGGCGACCAGGTCGGACCGCGACGGCGCGTCCAGCAGGTTCAGGCGCTGGAAGACGTTCCAGCCCAGCACCGCCACCACGACGACCGCCACGGCGGCGATGACCCGCGGGGAATGGCGACGCACCTCCTCGAAGGCGACCCCGACCGGCGGCTGCAGCGGCACGGAGCCGTCCGGCACGTCGCGCTTGAATCTTTCCACCGCAAGCTGCTCGTCCAGGCCCAGGGCGTGGGCGTAGGCGCGCACGTAGCCGATGGCGAAGACCCGGGTCGGCAGGACCGACCAGTCGTTCTCCTCCAGCGCCGTCAGATAGCGGACGTGCACCCGAGTGGCGGTGGAAAGTTCGGCCATCGACCGGCCTGAGGCCAGTCGGGCGGCGCGCAGACCGGCGCCCAGAGTCGGCGCCTCGGTGATCGGAGGCACGGGGTCCTTCCAATCCGGATGCGCCCTGAACTCGTCGGGGACGTTCCCCGTATCCAGCGCCATTACGCCCGACCCCACACTCGCCCCGACCGGTCCGGCCGAGGCGTCACGCACACACGGGTCGCCGAATACAAGGTAACCATGACGGAAATCGCGTCCCCCACGACCGGCGCCCGTCTCGTCCTGTGGATAACCCATGAAGCCCGCCCGTTCAACGACTTCGTTAACGACGTCGTGCCGTCCCGTGCCGGGACGATTCAGAGGGCGACGTTCAATTTCCGGGCCAGGGATTCGATCTCGTTACGGACGGAACCGGCGGAAGAGCCGAGCAGGCCCGGCATGGCCCGCCGCGCGGCCGTCAGGTCGGCGGACAGCACCATCCGCTTGACCGGGCCGACGCCGCCGGCCGGCGCGGACAGACGGTGGAAGCCCAGCGTCAGCAGGGCGAAGGCCTCCAGAGGCCGCCCGGCCAGTTCACCGCACACGGACACGGGCGTGCCGGTGTCGACGCACTTCCGCTGGATCTCGGCCAGGGCCCGCAGCGCGGGGGGCGACAGGGGATCGTAACGGTCCGAAACCATCGGGTTCGTCCGGTCGGCGGCGAACATGTACTGCAGCAAGTCGTTGGTCCCGACCGAGATGAAGTCGGTCAGCGGCAGCAGGGCGTCGAGGTGCCACAGCAGCGAGGGGCATTCGACCATCGCCCCGACGCGCAGCACCGCCGGAAGCGTCCGCCCGCGCCGCCGCGCCCAGGCGCATTCCTCGTCCACCATCTCGCGGGCCGCGCGGAATTCGTCGACCGTCGCGATCATGGGGAACATGACCCGCAGCTCGCGCCCTGAGCCCGCGGCGAGCAAGGCCCGAAGCTGCATGCGCAGCAACGCCGGCCGGTCGAGTCCCAGGCGGATGGCGCGGCGACCCAGGGCCGGGTTCTCCTCGCGCTCGCCCTGGTCGAGGTACGGCAGCACCTTGTCGCCGCCGACGTCCAGCGTCCGGAAGGTCACCGGCCGATCGCCCGCGGCGTCCAGGACCAGCCGGTACAGCGCCGTCTGCACGTCCAGACGGGGCAGTTCGTCCGACACCATGAACTGGAACTCCGTGCGGAACAGGCCGATGCCTTCGGCGCCCGTCTCGTTCAGATTCTCAAGATCGACGGCCAGGCCCGCATTGGTCAGCAACGTCACCCGCGTGCCGTCCAGCGTCACCGCCGGAACGTCGCGCAGGCGAATGAACTCCGCGCGCCGCTGGTCGCGGACCTCCATGCGCGAGCGCACCGCCTGCAGCATGTCGGGACGGGGCCGCAGGTGCGCCTCGCCGGTCTCGCCGTCTGCGATGACGAGGTCGCCCTCCGACAGCCGGTCGCGCAGGCCTTGCAGACGGCCGACGCACGGGATCTGGAGGGCACGCGCGACGATGGCGGCGTGGCTGGCGGCCGACCCCTCCTCCAGCAGCAGACCCTTCAGCTTGTGCCTCGGATACTCAAGCAGATCCGCGGGCCCCAGATTGCGGGCCACCAGAATGGCGTCGTCCGGCAGATCGCGCTCGCCGGGCTTGTCGCCGGCCAGAATCCGCAGCAGCCGGTTCGCGAGATCCTCGAAGTCGTGCAGCCGCTCCTTGATGTAGGGATCGCGCGCCTGGGCGAAGCGGGCGCGGTGCTCGTTACGCACCCGGTCCACCGCCGCCTCGGCGGTCAGGCCGTTGCGCACCGCCTCCTCCAGAGACCGGTTCCAGCCCCGGTCGTCGGCGAACATGCGATAGGTCTCGAGAACCTCGAACGAGGGCCCGGCAAGGTTGCCCAGACCGCCTTCCAGCATGTGATCGACGTCGGACTTCAGACGGTTGAGCGCCTCGCGGAGCCGGATTTCCTCGACCTGCTGGTTCTCGGCCAGCAGCCGTTCGGGCGGCAGGGGCGCCTCGTGCAGAACGACGTGCCCGAAGGCCAGACCGTCGCCGAACTTCTGGCCCTTGATCCGCTCCGGCCGGTGCGGCGCCACCTCGATGTCGCGCAGCTCCTCCTGGGCCAGCAATTCGCCCGAGGCGACGGTCTCGGCCAGCACCATGGCGATGGTCTGGATGTCCTCGACCTCGTCCTCGTCATAGCGGCGCTCTGCGCGGTTCTGGACGACCAGAACGCCGATGGCGCGGCCGCCGCGCAGCAGCGGCGCGCCGAGGAAGGCGTGATACGGATCCTCGCCCGTCTCCGGCCGGTAGGAAAAGCTGGGGTGGGTCGGCGCGTCCGACAGGCTGATCGGCTGGGCCAGCCGCGCCACCTCGCCGACCAGACCCTCGCCCGGCCGCAGGCGCGTGTTGTGGACCGCCTCGCGGTTCAGGCCCTCGGTGGCGAACAGCTCCAGCTCGCCCGACGCGCGGCGCAGGTAGATCGAGCACACCTCGGCGACCATCGACCGGGCGATGATGCGCACGACGCCGTCCAGCCGCTCCTGGGCCGGGGCCGCGCCGGCCATGGCCTCGCGGATTTGACGCAGGAGGTTTCGCGGCCCCCTCGTCGTCATGGCCGGTCCTGTCGGCATGACCGCTCCGGTTCGCGCCCCCGTGCGGGCGCCGTTGACGTCTATACCGCCTCCAGCCCGTAGGCCGAATGCAGGGCCCTGACGGCCAGTTCGGCGTAGGCGGCGTCGATCAGGACGCTGATCTTGATTTCGGAGGTCGAGATCGCCTGGAACTTGATGCCCTTGTCGGCCAGGGCCCGGAACATGGTCTGGGCCACGCCCGCATGACTGCGCATGCCGACGCCGACCACCGACACCTTCGCCACGTCCTCGTCGACGCGGATGTCGGAGAAGCCAAGGGCGTCCTGGGCCTGTCGCATCAGCTCGGCGGCGCGCGGGGCGTCGCGGCGCCCCGTGGTGAAGGTCAGGTTGACCGCCCCTTCGGTGCGCGACTGGCTCTGGACGATCATGTCCACGTTCACCCCGGCCTCGGCCAGGAGGGTGAAGACCTCCGCGGGGGTCTCCGTGCGGTCGTTGAGGCCGAGCAGGGTGATGCGGGCCTCATCCCGGCTCATCGTCACGCCGGACACGATGCGTTTCTCCACGATCTCCTCCTCGTCGCAGATCAGGGTGCCGCCCTTGTCGGGCAGGCGGCCGGTTTCGTCGGGTTCGATGAAGCTGGAAAGGACGCGCACGGGCACGCGCTTCGCCATGGCCAGCTCGACCGAGCGGGTCTGCAGGACCTTGGCGCCCAGCGACGCCATTTCCAGCATCTCCTCATAGGAAATCTTCTCGATGCGCCGCGCGCGGCTCTCGATGCGGGGGTCCGTCGTGTAGACGCCGTCCACGTCGGTGTAGATGTCGCACGGGCACTCCAGCGCCGCCGCCACCGCCACCGCCGATGTGTCGGATCCGCCGCGGCCCAGCGTGGTGATCCGCCCGTCCCGCGTCACGCCCTGGAAGCCCGGCACCACAGCCACCTCGCCGCCGTCCAGCGCCCTGCCCAGCACCTCGCCCGGCACGTCCTCGATGCGCGCCCGACCGTGGGCGTCGTCGGTCAGGATGGGAATCTGCCAGCCCATCCAGCTGCGCGCGTTCACGCCCATGTTGCGCAGGGTCAGGGCCAGCAGGCCGCTGGTCACCTGCTCGCCGGACGCGACGACCACGTCGTACTCGTCGTCGGAAGGTTCGATGCCCTGCGCGGGCCGCCCCGCGCCGTCGGTCCACGCCACCAGTTCATTGGTCTTGCCCGCCATGGCCGAGACCACCACGGCCACCTTGTTTCCCTGCGCCACCTCGGCGGCGACGATGCGGGCGGCGCGCCTGATGCGTTCCAGGTCGCCCATCGACGTGCCGCCGAACTTCATCACCAGGCGCGTCATCGTGAAACGGGGGGCTCCGGCTTGCGGGAAAGGGGCCGGCGGTCCATGCCTCCGGTCATGGTCGGTTCTAGCGATGGGTCCGGGGCGCGCAATCCCCAAACCGAAGCCGCATCGGCGGCGGAGGGGCCGTCGATCGACCCCGCCGACGTGGCGCGCTTCTCGGCCCAGGCGGCGGAGTGGTGGGATCCGAAGGGGCCGTTCGCCCCGCTGCACCGCTTCAACCCGGCCCGCCTCGCCTTCCTGCGCGACCGGTTCGAGGCGCGGTTCGACCGCCGCGGGCGGGGCGCGTTCGAGGGCCTGAGCCTGATCGACGTCGGCTGCGGCGGCGGCCTGATCGCCGAACCGATGCGGCGGCTGGGGTTCGCGGTCACCGGCGTCGACGCCTCCACCGAGAACGTCGGCACCGCCCGCGCGCACGCCGAACAGATGGGGTTGAACATCGCCTATCGCGCCGCCACGGCCGAGCAGGTCGCGGCCGAGGGCCGGACCTTCGACGTGGTGCTGGCGCTCGAGATCGTCGAGCACGTGGTCGACCCGGACGCCTTCCTGAAGACCTGCGCCTCCATGGTCGCCCCAGGCGGGCTGCTGGTCGTCGCCACCCTGAACCGGACGCTGAAGTCGCTCGCACTGGGCAAGGTGATGGCGGAGTACGTGCTTCGCTGGGTGCCCGCCGGCACCCACGACTGGCGCCAGTTCCCGAGGCCTGAGGAGGTCGCCGCCATGCTGGAGGGCACGGGGCTGACCGTGTCGGGACCCTTCGGCGTCGCCTATGACCCGCTGAACGACCGCTGGGATCAGAGCGCCGACGCCGGCGTGAACTTCTTCATGGTCGGCACACGCGGCTGATTACGCCGATTTCACCTAGCTTGCGGGCTTGTAACGGGATTTCGAAGCGGCGCCGTGGGAGGGAGGCCCATCTCTTTTCCCCGAACGGAGCCTTCCCGTGCACAAGAAACTGACCGTCCTCGCTCTCGCCGCCGCGGCCCTCGCGACCAGCGCCTGCGTCACCGTGATCGACGCCGGCGACGGCGGCGACTACGCCTGGACCGGACAGGGCGCCCAGCCCTTCGACTCGGCCCGCGACCAGTGCCGCGAGCGCGCCGGCGACCGCGAAGGCACCACCGCCTTCATCCAGTGCATGTCCGAGAAGGGCTGGACCCGCACGAACGACTAGGACGGGCAGCGGGCGTTCAGCGGCGCGGCCCTGAACGTCCAGTCCATCGATCGCGGCTGACCGTCGATCGTGCCCTCGATGCGGGCGGTCAGGACGTCGCGGTCCCTCGCGTAGATGATCCGCGTCGGGAAATCGTTCTCCGCGTTGACGAACACCGCCCGCGCCGGGCCGCTTTCGGAAAGCGTGAAGGCCGTCGGCGCGCCTCCGCCGGGCTGGGCGACGTAGGCGAAGCCCTGGGCCGTCGGCCCGATCCGGGCCATCTCGAACGAGACGCGGCCATTCCCGCCCAGGGTCACCGCATGACCGACCATCAGTCCGCCGCGCGGGTCGCTCCAGGTTTCGGAAACCTCGCGTCCGTCGGAACAGTCGAGCCAGTATCCCGAGATCCACGACAGATCGGGATCGGGCGCGGCGGCCACGGCGGCGGCGAAGACGACGGCTGTGAGCATGATCGGACCCCTCGGTTGAGGCTTGACCTTTAGGTCACTGACCCGAGACCGGTCTTGTAGGATTGCGACGCGATGGCCCGGGCCAGTTCCACCTGCTCCCGCGCCCAGACCTTGGCCGTGCACCCCAGAAACCGGCGAAAATCGCGCGCCATGTGCGGCTGGTCGAAATAGCCCGCCCGCAATCCCGCCTCCAGCCAGTCCACTGCCGCGTCCGGGCGCCGCGCGTGATCGAACACGCGCCGGAAGCGAAAGATGGAGCGCAGCAGGCGGGGAGAGACTCCCACCCGGTCGAGAAATCGCCGCTGAAGGGCGCGCCGGGCGGCGGCGTCGCGCGGTTCGCTCTCCTCCCCGGATTCCAGTCGCGTCACTTCGGCCCGAACCGCGGCATCCAGCGTCCAGCCGCCGTGGCGTCCACGCTCCGCGTCCAGCCAGTCGCCCATCATCCGCGCCTGCGTCCCGGGGTCGCCCTCCGGCAGAGACAGGCCCGTCAGCCTTTCGACCATGTCCAGCCGCCGGTCGGTCGCCAGCGCCAGCGGCGCGCCCAGCCAGTCCCGCGCGCCGTCGGGGTGGAAGCGGACCGCGCACAGTTCGATCGGACCGGCAGGACGCATGGCCAAGGGCCGGGTCATCTGGCCGGCGAAGATGGCCGGGGGTTGCAGCCGGAAGGCGCCGTCGTCGCCCTGCTCCGCGTAGGGAGAACCGAGGTCGAGAATCAGCTCGGGACAGCCGTCGGGCGCGATGCGCTGGATCGTTGGGCTGGGATCGGGCGCGGCATAGGTCCAGATCGTCCGCACCCAGGGGCGAAGGGCCTCGGGCGGATCGAACTCCCGATAGCGCTCCTCCGCCTCCAATTCAGTGGGCCTTGGCCGGATCAGGCGGCAGGGGCGCCACCGGGACGCCGTCGTCCTTCAGCTTCCTGACCTCGGCGGGGGTGGCCTCGCCGTAGATCTCGCGTTTCTCTGACCGTCCCTCGTGGATGTCGCGGGCTTCCCGCGCGAAGGCGTCGCCGACGTAGTCGAAATTGGCCTCCACGTGGCTGCGCACCTCGCGGGCGGCCTGCATCATCATGGTTCGCAGGGCCGTCGGGTCGGGCGCTGCGGACTTCTTCGTGCCCGCGACCGCGGGGGCCATGATCTGTTTCGAGACGCGCGTCGAGGCGCAGAAGGGGCATTCGACCAGACCGCGGGCCGACTGGTCGTCCCATTCGGACGACGAGCCGAACCAGGCCTCGAACTCATGGCCATCGTCGCAGTTCAGGGCGTAGCGAATCATCTCAGACGCGGGGCTCGGGCGGGGCGAAGTCGCGATCGTGGGTCAGTTGTGGAACGGCCCGTCGCGCGCGGCCGACGGCGGACAGGTCCAGATCGGCGAAAAGCACGTCCGGCCGGTCGTGGTCCAGCCTTCCGATCACCTCGCCCCACGGCCCGACCACGGTCGACCGGCCCCAGGTCCGGCGCCCGTCGGCGTGGCTCCCGCCCTGCGCGGGGGCGAGAATGAAGCAGCCCGTCTCGATGGCGCGGGCGCGCAGCAGGGTCTCCCAATGCGCCTCGCCCGTCGGCACGGTGAAGGCCGCGGGCACGGCGATCATGTCGGCGCCGGCGCGGGCGAGCGTCCGGAACAGGTGCGGAAACCGCACGTCATAACAGACGGTCAGGCCAAGTCCGCCCCAAGGGGTCGGGGCCACCACCGCCCGTTCGCCGGGCCGCACCGCGGCGCTTTCGCGCCAGCGCTCGCCGGTCGGCAGGTCGACGTCGTAGACGTGCAGCTTGTCGTAGCGGGCGACGGTTTCGCCCCGGTCGTCGATCAGCAGGGAGCGGTTGGCCGCGCGGGCGTCGTCGGCCCGGCCGGATTTCACGATCGCCGAGCCGATCAGCAGCCAGACGCCAAGCTCCGCCGCGAGGGCCTTCAGCCCCGCCACCGCCCCGTCGTCGCCCTCGTCGGCCAGCAGGGCCTCGCGCCGATCCCGGTCCTGCACCAGAAGATTGGTCCCCTCGGGCGTCAGGACCAGCCGCGCCCCGCCCTGGACCGCGCGGCGGATCAGCGGCGCGACGTGGGCCAGCCCCTCGGCCGGATCGGCCGGGGTCGTGGTCTGCACCAGAGCGACGCGCAGGGTTTCGCTCATGCGGCCAGCAGCGCGTCCAGTTCGCCCTTGCGGTCCAGCGCATGCAGGTCGTCCGACCCGCCGACGTGCCGGTCGTTGATGAAGATCTGGGGGAAGGTCATCCGCCCGTTCGAGCGCTGGATCATCTCCTGCTTCTTCTTCGGGTCGTTCGAGGCGACGATCTCGGTGTAATCGACCCCCTTCCGCGCCAGCAGGGCCTCGGCCATCGAGCAGTAGGGGCAACCCGGTTTGGTGTAGATGACGACGTCGGCCATTCGGATCTCCTTTTCCCGTCCCGCTTCAACGCACGGGGACGCGACGGGGGTCATGTAGGCAAGGTGCGCGCCGCGCGCACCCGGGCCACGACCGCCAGGTCGACGGCGCGCGCGCCGGCGTTCAGCAGGACCCCGGCGCAGGCCTCGGCCGTGGCGCCGGTGGTCAGCACGTCGTCGACCAGCAAGACGCGGCGGCCGTGCACCGCCCGCGCTCCGGCCGGCGTCACGGTGAAGGCCGACTTGACGTTCAGCCGCCGCCCGCGCGCGGACTTGCCGCCCTGACTGGCGGTGCGGACCGTCCGGATCACTGCGTCGGGCAGGAACTGGCGGTTGGCCGCCTTCGCGAGGGGGCGGGCGATCTCCGCCGCCTGGTTGAAGCGCCGGGACAGGAGACGCAGCCGGTGGAGCGGCACGGGCGCGACCGCGTCGCAGTCGGTCAGCAGGGGCGCGGCGGCCCGCTCGAGCCAACGCGCGAACAGGGGCGCGAACTGCTGCTGATCGCCGTGCTTCAGCCGCAGGATCATCATTCGCGAGGCGTCGTCGTAGACGCAGGCGGCGCGGGCGCGCGCGAAGGCATGGGGTTTGGCCACGCAGGCCGCACACCGCACCTCGGCGAAGGCTCCGCCGTCATGTTCGAACGCCGCGCCGCAGCCGTCGCAGACCGGGTCTTCCAGAAAGGTCACGCGGCTGAACGCCCCGGCCGTCAGGCCCGCCGCCCCCATGGCCTCCGCCGCATCGTGCGCGAGGGGCGGCAGGACCAGGTCGGCGAGGCCGCGACAGAAGTGGGCCAGACGGGGTCGGGCGGCTTCCCAGGCGCGGGTCCAGGCCCCATCCTGTGACGACAATGACCCCTCCCCGCCTGTTCGACCCCGCCCGACGCGCCGCCCGTCTTGAGCGGAGCCGGCCCCTGTTCGCCGGGGCCGACTTCCTGCATCGCCGCGCCGCGCTGGGACTGGTCGAAAGCCTGGAAGCGATCTTGCGCGACTTTCCGGCCGTCGTCGACCTGTCGCCCCACCCGGCCGCCTTCGCCGGGGCCCTCGCCGCGTCCGACGCGGCGGAGCGGATCGGCGTCCCCATCGTCGTCCCTCCCCCCATGGGGCCGGAGGATCTGGATCTGGCCCCCGCCTCCGTCGACCTGATCGTCTCCGTCCTCGGTCTGCACTGGGTCGAGGACCTGCCGGGACTGATGACGCAGGCGCGGCGGGCGCTGAAGCCTGACGGCCTGTTCCTGGCGGCCATGTTCGGCGGGGCGACGCTGACCGAGCTGCGCCAGGCGTTGACGGCGGCCGAGCTCGAGATCACCGGCGGGGCGTCGGCGCGAGTCTCGCCGTTCGCCGACGGATTCGACGGAGCCGCCCTGCTGCAGCGGGCCGGCCTCGCCCTGCCCGTGTGCGACGTGGACAGGGTGACGGTGCGCTATGACGACCCGGTCGCGCTGATGAGCGATCTGCGCGCGATGGGCGAGACGGCCGTGCCTGCCGGTCCCCTCCGCCCCCTGCGGCGCGACGTGCTGATGCGGGCCGCCGAAACCTACGCCCAACGGTTCGCCGGCGCCGACGGCAGACTGCCGGCCACGTTCGAGATCGTCTTCCTGTCCGGCTGGGCCCCCCACGAGGGCCAGCAGAAGCCCCTGCCCCGCGGCTCTGCCAAGGTCCGGCTTGCCGACGCCCTGGGCGTGGTGGAGCACAAGGGCGACTAGATCAGCCGCCGCCCATGGCGCTGCGGAGGGCGTTCATCGCCCCGTTGAAGATGCCCGTCGAGGTGTCGCCGAAGGCGACCAGCGCCGTCAGGATCACGAGGAACATCAGGGAGATGATCAGCCCGTATTCCAGGGACGTCGCCCCGGAGCGGTCCTTCAGGAGACGGCGCAGCAGTCGCATCACGCCTCCCTTCGAAGGCTAGAGGAGGTCGCGCAGCCAGGCGACCAGGGGCGCGTCGGCGGGGGGCATCGGCCAGTCGGCCAGAGCGCTCGGCCTGACCCATTTCAACGCCGCATGTTCGTGCGCCGTCACCGTGCCCGACCAGCGTCGGCACAGATACAGTGGCATCAACAGGTGAAAGCTTTCGTAAGGGTGGCTGGCGAACACGAACGGGGCCAGACAGGCCTCGGTCACGTCGATGCCCAGCTCCTCCTTCAGCTCGCGGATCAGGGCCGCCTCGGGCCGCTCGCCCGGGTCCACCTTGCCGCCCGGAAACTCCCACAGGCCGGCCATCTGCTTGCCCTCTGGCCGCTGCGCGATGAGCACCCGCCCGTCCGCGTCGATCAGGGCCACGGCGACGACGAGGACGGTCGGCGGACTCACGAGCGATAGTCGCCGTTGATCTCGACGTAGCGCTTGGTCAGGTCGCAGGTCCAGACGGTGGCGGAGGCCCGGCCCATGCCGACGTCGACGGTGACGTCGATCTCGGCCCGCTTCATGTAGGCGCTCATCTTCGCCTCGTCGTAGGTCGGCGACGGCGCGCCCTCGACCGCCGCCACGTGGGGGCCGAAGCGGATCGCCAGACGCTCCTTCGAGACCGGTTCGTCGGTCTTGCCCACGGCCATGACCACGCGGCCCCAGTTGGCGTCCTCTCCGGCCAGCGCCGTCTTCACCAGCGGGCTGTCGGCGATCGACTTGGCGAGTTTGCGGGCGCTGGCGGGGCTCGCCGCGCCCTCGACCGTCACGCGCACGAACTTGGTCGCCCCCTCGCCGTCGCGCACCAGCTGGTGCGCGAGGTCCAGCATGACCTTGTCCAGCGCGGCCGAGAATTCCTTCAACCGGCGGTCGCCCACGCGGCCGATGCGCGCCGCGCCCGAGGCGCCGGTGGCGAACAGCAGGCAGGTGTCGTTGGTCGAGGTGTCGCCGTCGACGGTGACGGAATTGAACGTGGTCCGCACGTGCAGACCCAGCAGCGCCTTCAGCACCGGCGGAGCGATGGCGGCGTCGGTCACGATGAAGGCCAGCATGGTCGCCATGTCGGGCGCGATCATGCCCGAACCCTTGGCGACCCCGGCGATGCGCACCTTGACCCCGTCTATGCGCGCCTCGGCGTAGGATCCCTTGGGGAAGGTGTCGGTGGTCATGATGCCTAGCCCGGCGCGGGCCCACTGCTCGCCGGCGGGCACGTCGGCGTCCAGGGCGGCCTCGACGTCCGGCAGGCGGGCGGCGATCTTGCGGTCGTCCAGCACCACGCCGATCACGCCCGTCGAGGCCAGCATCACGTCGCGCTGGCGGCAACCGAAGCGTTTGGCGACTTCCGAGGCGGTGCGCCGCGCCGCGTCGGCCCCGGCCTTGCCGGTGAAGGCGTTGGCGCACCCGGCGTTGATCACCAGCGCCCGAACGTCGGAGCCGCCGTCTGCGGCTTCCAGGTGTCGCCTGCACCAGTCGACCGGCGCCGAGCCGATCTTGTGGCGCGTGAACACCCCGGCGCAGGTGGTGCCGCGGGCGAAGCGGAACACGGTCAGGTCGTCGCGCTCGTGCTTGTAGAAGCCCGCGCGGGCGGTGGCGATCTGGACGCCGCCGACGGGACCGATCTTCGGGAACGGCACGGCCAGCGGCGAGACTTGCAGCCCCGGCTTGCCCGGCGCCGCGGTTGGCGTCCCTCCGCTCTTCGGCTTCAGCGCCGAAGCCAGCGGATCCAGGGCCTTGCCGATGGCCTGCTCGATCTTGCGGCCGGTGGAGCGGCCCCCTCCGGACCCGTTCAAGGCCGGGCCTTCGGGGCGGCGGTGGCGGCCGGCGTCTGGCCCGACGTCGGCGCGGAGGCGGGCGGCGGCGTCGGGGCGGGCGTGGCCGTGCGCGGCGCCGAGGCCGGCTCCTGGCCGCCCCCTTCGGTCGACGACCCCAGAAGAACCTCGACGTCGGCGCGGCCCCGAAGATCCTCGAGCAGGCGACGCACTCCCTCGTAGGTCAGGTAGCGGACGATCTGCGGCCGGGCCTGCTCCAGCGTCGGCGGCGTCTCGCGGCGGCGATCCTCGATGCGCACCACGGCCCAGCCGCCCTCGACCTGGAAGGGGCCGATGGTCGAGCCCGCCGGCCGGTCGCGCAGGGCGTCGGCATAGGCCTTGGGCATGACGTCGAGCGTCGAATAGCCCAGATCGCCGCCCGAATAGCGCGTCGCCTCGTCGATCGAGCGCTCCGCCGCCACCGCCTCGAAGGCCGCGCCCGCGGACAGGATGCCGACGACCTGCGCGGCTTCGGCCTGGGTGCGCGACACGATCTGACGCACGCGGACCTCCTCCGACGTGCGGGCCAGCCGCAGCTGCTCGTCGTACAGGGTCTGCACCGCCTGGTCGGTGATGGTGCCGTTCACCACCGTCTCGACCAGCACGTCGCCGAGAATGCGGTCGCGCGTCGTGGCCAGGCGACGCTGGACCGACGGACTGTTGTCCAGGCCCCGGCGCTCGGCCTCACGGGCCAGAAGCTTCTGGTCGATGACCTCGTCCAGCACCCGACGGAACAGGCCGGAAGTGACGTCCAGCGGCTCGCCCTCGCCGATCAGGCCCTGGGCCACGGCCTCGCGCTTCACGTCGGAGGCCCAGATGGTCTCGCCGGCGACGCGGGCCACCGCGCGGTCGCCCGGCTCCGGCGGGCGGTCGTTTCCGCCGCCGCCGCCGCATGCGGCGAGGGTCAGCAGGGCGAAGGCCGCCAGAAGCGCGGGAAGGGAGGTCGGGCGCTGTGGCATGGGCGGCTCGGCTCCGGGCGGAAGGGCCGCCGCGACGGGGTTTTCCGGGCCGCGGCAAAAGCCCCTCGCGTTGACAGGGTCAAGGCCGGTGCTTAAGTCCCGCCTGCGTTCAAGTCGAGGGATTTTCGACGGTCCGCGCGCCCTCGCCGCGCCGCTGTTTCAGCCGGGTCCGGGTCGCGCGACGCCGAAGGACCCGAGACCGGCGCGACCGCCCCGACCGGGGCCCGCCATCAGGCCAGAGAGCCCCGTCCCAGAGCCTTCGCCCGCTCGACCGCATACCGGATCCCACATGCTCGGCTTCGCCAAGAAACTGTTCGGCAGCTCCAACGACCGCAGGGTCCGCGAGTTCATGGGTCAGGTGACCCGCATCAACGCGCTCGAAGAGAAGTTCGCCAAGGTTTCCGACGACGAACTGCGGATGATGACGGACGTCTTCCGGGATCGTCTGGCCAAGGGCGAAAAGCTGGAATCCCTGCTGAACGAGGCCTTCGCCGTGGTCCGCGAGGCGTCCAAGCGGGTTCTGGGCCAGCGCCAGTACGACGTGCAGCTGACCGGCGGCATGATCCTGCACGAGGGCGGCATCGCCGAGATGCGGACCGGCGAGGGCAAGACCCTGGTCGCCGTCGCGCCGGTGTACCTGAACGCGCTCGAGGGCAAGGGCGTCCACGTCATCACCGTCAACGACTACCTGGCCCGCCGCGACGCCGAATGGATGGGCCGCGTCTACCGGTTCCTGGGCATGGAAGTGGGCGTCATCGTCAACGGCCTGTCGCAGGGCCAGCGCCAGGCCGCCTACGCCGCGGACATCACCTACGGCACCAACAACGAGTTCGGCTTCGACTACCTGCGCGACAACCTGGTCTACGACCGGCGCGAGATGGTCCAGCGCGGGCACAACTTCGCCATCGTGGACGAGGTCGACTCCATCCTGATCGACGAGGCGCGCACGCCCCTGATCATCTCGGGCCCGACCGAGGACCGGTCGGACCTGTATGTGACGGTCGACGCCATCATCAAGGATCTGATCAAGGACACGACGACCTTCGACCTCGACGAGAAACAGCGCCAGTCGCTGCTGACCGAGGAAGGCTCGGAGAAGATCGAGCAGATCATGGAGGAGCGCGGCCTGTTCGCGCCCGACACCACCGGGCTTTACGACGCCGCCAACATCACCCTGGTTCACCACATCAACCAGGCCCTGCGCGCCAACACCCTGTACCAGCGCGACAAGGATTACATCATCCGCTCCGGCGAGATCATGCTGATCGACGAGTTCACCGGTCGCATGATGGTGGGCCGGCGCCTGTCGGAAGGCCTGCACCAGGCCATCGAGGCCAAGGAAGGCGTCAAGATCCAGCCTGAGAACCAGACCTTGGCCTCGGTCACGATCCAGAACTATTTCCGTCTGTATTCAAAGCTTTCGGGCATGACCGGCACGGCCGCGACCGAGGCGCAGGAATTCCTCGACATCTACAAGATGGACGTGCTTGAGGTCCCGACCCACCGGCCGATCAAGCGGATCGACCACGATGACGAGGTCTATCGCTCGGCCCGCGAGAAGAACCAGGCCATCGCCAAACAGATCGCCGAGTGCTTCGTGCGCGGCCAGCCCGTGCTGGTCGGCACCGTCTCGATCGAGAAGTCCGAGAGCCTGTCGGAACTTCTGCAGACCTATGAATACGCCGTCGAGCTGAAGACGCTGAAGGAGAAGCATCGTCAGCTGGAGATCGACGTCCGCTCCGACGATCCCAAGAAGCGCGCGGCGGCCCGCAAGGCCTACCAGGCGCTGAAGGACGAGGACTTCGACGTCGAGGTGCGCAAGGGCAGGGGCATTCCCCACAACGTGCTGAACGCGCGCCAGCACGAGCAGGAAGCCTACATCGTCGCCGACGCCGGTCTGCCGGGCGCGGTGACCATCGCCACCAACATGGCCGGCCGCGGCACCGACATCCAGCTGGGCGGCAACCTGGAAATGCGCATGCAGCGCTGGCGCCAGGACCAGCGCAATCTGGGCGTCGAGGTCACGCCGGAGAGCGAGGCCGCGCGGGAACTGGAGATCAAGGCCGAGATCGCGGTGCAGAAGGAGCGGGCTCTGGCCGCCGGCGGCCTGTTCGTGCTCGGCACCGAGCGTCATGAGAGCCGCCGCATCGACAACCAGCTGCGCGGCCGCACCGGCCGTCAGGGCGACCCGGGGACGTCCAAATTCTTCCTGTCCACCGAAGACGACCTGATGCGCATCTTCGCCGGCGAACGGCTGGACGCCATCATGAAGACCTTCGGCGTCGCAGAGGGCGAGGCCATCAGCCACTCGATGCTGAACAAGGCGGTCGAGACCTCGCAGAAGCGCGTCGAGCAGCGCAACTACGACATCCGCAAGAACCTGCTGAAGTACGACGACGTCGTGAACGACCAGCGCAAGGCGGTGTTCGAGCAGCGGCAGGAGTTCCTCGACGCCGAGGATCACTCCGAACTGGTGACCGAGTTCCGGCACGACGTCATCGCCGATCTGGTCGAACAGCACATGCCGCCCAAGGCCTATGCCGAGCAGTGGGACATCGACGGGCTGAAGGAGAAGGTCCAGTCGACGCTGGGCCTCGACCTGCCGCTTCACGACTGGGCCGCCGAGGAAGGCGTGTCCAACGAGGAGATCGAGGAGCGGCTGGTCCAGGCCGCCGACGCCCGCGCCGCCGAGCGCGAGCAGGCGGTCACGCCCGAGCGCATGCGCGGGCTGGAGAAGCAGTTCCTGATGCAGATGATCGATCTGCAGTGGCGCGAGCATCTGGTCCACCTCGACCACCTTCGCGGCGTCATCGGCCTGCGCGGCTACGGCCAGCGCGATCCGCTGAACGAGTACAAGACCGAGGCCTTCAACCTGTTCGAGGGTCTGCTGACCCAGCTGCGCCACAACGTGACGCGCTGGCTGATGACCGTCGAGTTCCGCTTCCAGCCGCCCCCGCAGATGGAGATGCCCGAGTTCCAGGAGATTCACCTGAACCCGGAGACCGGCGAGAACGAGATGGCCAATCCCGCCGCCCAGCTGCCCGAAGGGGCGCTGCAGGGAGACGACCGGGCCCGTCTGCCCGTCGAAGCCCTCCCGCCCGGGTGGGAGCGCACCGGCCGCAACGCCGACTGCCCGTGCGGATCCGGCCGCAAGTTCAAGCACTGCCACGGCGCGCTGGTCTGACGTCGGACGGACTGCACTTCCTTGGACAATCCGGCCCGGAAACCATGGACAGTGTGCAGGCCGGGCTGGAAAGTCAGGACATGAGCCGCAAGGACCTGTTCTCCCGCTCCCTGTCCGCCGCGCCGGGCCGGCTGCACTTCGCGGCGCACAGCCACCACCTCTGGCCCGACGCCGGGTTCGAGGGGCAGGTGCGGGCGTGGGATGACGCGGCGCGGCACGCCGACCGCAAGTGGGACCACGTCTTCGGCGCGGTGATCCCCGAGGCTCAGGGTCATGTGGCGGGGGAGCTGGGCCTGCCCGACCCGACCACGATCACCTTTTCGTCCAACACCCACGACTTCCTGCTGCGGATCTTCTCCGGTTTCGAGAGGACGCCCGTCCGCATCCTGTCCACCGACGGCGAGTTCCACTCCTTCCGGCGGCAGGCGCAGCGCTGGGAGGAGGCGGGACAGGCGGTGGTCGAACGGGTCCCCCTGCAGCCGTTCGCGACGTTCTCCGAACGGTTCCTGAGGGCCGCGCGCGCCGGCGGTCACGACTGGATCGTGGTGAGCCACGTCTTCTTCCGCACCGGGCAGGCCTTCGAGGCCCTCGGAGATCTGGCGGCCCTGGCCCGGCCCGAAGGGCCGTGGGTCCTGATCGACGGCTACCACGGCTTCATGGCGCGCCCGACCGACCTGTCGAAGATCGCGGACCGGATCTTCTATACGGCGGGGGCCTACAAATACGCCATGTCGGGCGAGGGGGCCTGTTTCCTGCATGCGCCCGACGGCTTCTGTCCCCGACCCGTCGCCACCGGCTGGTTCGCCGAGTTCGGCGACCTGGCGGGGCCGCCGGGCGGCGTCGGCTATCGCACCGACGGCGGCCGCTTCTGGGGCGCCACCTTCGACGTCTCGGCCCTTTACCGCTTCAACGCCGCGCGCCGCATGCTGGACGCCGAGGGACTCACCACCGCCGCCATCTCCGGGCACGCGACCGCGCTGGCCGGGCGCTTCCAGGGGGCGGTCGTCGAAGGTCGCGCCGGGCTTCCGGGCGAGGCGGAAATCCTGAATCCGGTCATGCCCGACGAACCTGCCCGCGCCCGCTTCCTGGCCCTGCGCCATCCCAGGGCCAGGGCCTGGTCCGACGCCCTGCTGGCCCGCGGCGTGGTCACCGACGTGCGCGACGACGTCATCCGCTTCGGCTTCGGCCTGTATCAGGACGAGGCCGACCTCGACCGCCTGATCGCCGCCTGCGCGGCCCTGTGACGCCTCAATAGAAGGTGGTGTCTTCCTGCTTCGTCGGCGCCGGCGCCTTGCGCGGCTGAGGCGGCGCTGCGGGCGCCGGACGTGTCGCGGGGGTCTGACCCGAGGGCGCTGGCGTGGCGCCCGGCTGAGAGGTCGGGGCGTCGGCGGGCGGGATCGTGGGCAGGGTCGGATAGGGCAAAGGCTGGCCCTGACCGCCCGGCGGGACGCCGTCGACCGGAGCGGGCGGCAGGCCCGGCCCGGGCGGGGCGTCGGGGTCCACCCGGTCCGGCGCGCCGAGATCGTCACGGATGAAGGCCCAGGAGCGCGTATCGGTGCAGGCGCAGGCCTTCAGGAAGCCGTCCCGGTCGCGCCAGATCACCAGCGGCCAGCGGGTCTGCAGGCCCGACGCGGACAGCAGGTCCGAAAGATCGCCCGAGAAACTGCGCCCCGCCTCGACCACCGCCATGCGGGCCAGATTGCCGTCCGCCTGCGGCAGACCGGCCGCCGTCCACGACGCCGTCGGCGTGGCCGTCCAGCGTTGGTACAGGGACCAGTCCCGGGTCAGCCAAAGCTCGGCCACGGTGGACCGCTCGGCCGCCGTCGACTGCTCCAGCCCTTCACGATCCGGACGCGCGAAGACCACGACGCGGACCTCCACGCCCGCGGCGCGCAGCTTCGGCCCCTCCTCCCGCTCGTAGCGCTGCATGGCGGCGCTGTCGCGATAGCCCACGATCCACAGTTGCTGGCCTCCGCCGCCGCCGGAGACCCAGCCCGAGCCGTCCAGCAGGGTCTGGATGGCCCCCTGGTGCCGCGTGATCGTCACAGGCTGGAACCGGGCGTGGAACTGCCAGTAGGCCCAGTAGCCGCCGCCCGCGATCAGCAGGCCGACGAGGGCCGCGAGGGCCGACCAGACGAAGAAGCGACGCATGCGAGGGCCCGGGTCCGTTTCAGTCGAAAGCGACGCTTACCATCGAACGCCGATCGGAAACATGACGCGGAGGACACGCCGCCCGCGCCGCTTCCGAGGCCCGCCTCAGCGCATCGTCGGGATGACGAAGGCGCTGTCGGCGTGTTCCAGCTCGCTGTCGGGCCAGCGGGCGGTGACCGTCTTGGTCTTGGTCCAGAAGCGGACGCCCTCCATGCCGTGCTGGTTGATGTCGCCGAAAGCCGAGCGCTTCCAGCCGCCGAAGGTGTGATAGGCGACGGGCACCGGGATGGGCACGTTGATGCCGACCATCCCCACGTTGACGCGGGCGGCGAAGTCGCGCGCCGCGCGGCCGTTCTGGGTGAAGATGGCGACGCCGTTGCCGTACTGGTGCTTCGACGGCAGGCTCAGCGCCTCCTCGAAGCTGTCGGCGCGGACGATCTGCAGCACGGGGCCGAAGATCTCTTCCCTGTAGCTTTCCATGTCCGGCGTCACGCGGTCGAACAGCGACGGGCCGATGAAATAGCCCTTCTCGTGCCCCTGCAGGGCGAAGTCGCGGCCGTCGACGACCAGCTCGGCGCCTTCCTGGACGCCCTTCTCGATCCAGCCGGCCACGCGCTCGCGGTGCTGGGCGGTGACGACGGGGCCGTAGTGGGCGTCAGCGTCGGTCGAGACGCCGACCTTCAGCGTGCGCATCTCGGCGATCATGCGTTCGCGCAGCTCGTCGGCGGTCTTCTGACCCACGGGCACCACGACCGGCAGGGCCATGCAGCGCTCTCCGGCGGACCCGAACGCCGCGCCGGCCAGGTCCTTGACCACCTGGTCCATGTCGGCGTCGGGCAGGACGACGCCGTGGTTCTTGGCGCCGCCCATGGCCTGGACGCGCTTATGGTTGGCCGCCCCGGTCTGGTAGACGTAGTGGGCGATGTCGGACGAGCCGACGAAGCTGACGGCGTGCACCAGCGGGTGGGTCAGGATGCCGTCGACCGCCGCCTTGTCGCCGTGGATCACGTTCAGCACGCCCGCGGGGGCGCCCGCCTCCATCATCAGCTCGGCCAGACGCTCCGGCACGGACGGATCGCGCTCCGACGGCTTCAGCACGAAGGTGTTGCCCACCGCGACGGCCACGCCGAACATCCACATCGGGATCATGGCCGGGAAGTTGAACGGGGTGATCCCCGCGACCACGCCCAGCGGCTGACGCATCGAATAGACGTCGATGCCGGGCCCCGCGCCCCAGGTGTATTCGCCTTTCAGGGCGTGAGGGATGCCGCAGGCGAACTCTATGACCTCCAGCCCACGCTGGATGTCGCCCTTCGAGTCCGCGATGACCTTTCCGTGCTCCGAACTCAGCAGCTCGGCCAGCTCGTTCATGTTCGCCTCGACCAGTCGCTTGAACTCGAAGAGCACGCGGGCGCGGCGCTGGGGATTGGTCGAGGACCAGCCCTCGAAGGCGTTCTGCGCGGCCTGCACGGCGCGATCGACCTCCGAAGCGGTGGCCAGCTGGACGCGGGCCTGGACCTCGCCGGTGTTGGGGTTCATCACGTCGCCGAAGCGGCCCGAGGCCCCCGTGAAGGCGGCGCCGTCGATGAAGTGCGTGATGTCGCGCATGGGCAGGCATTTCCTCAAGAAACTGACGCGCGCGGTTTAGCAGGCCGGCGCCTGCCCGCGCCAGCCCGCGACGGTCGGGGAACGGCCTCAGTGCGCGTGGGCGCGCTTCGGGCCGAGTCCGGGGATCAGGCTCTTGATCAGGAAGAAGACGGCGATCACCACCGAGAAGCCCAGGAACAGGGCCAGCGCCGTCATCCAGAACGACAGGGTCATGACCGGCGGGAGGGAGAAGGCCCCGCCGTCCATCACGGGCCGCATGACCTGCACGATCAGATGAACCACCGTGGCGCCCGCCGCCGTGGCCCAAAGCGCGCGCCAGGCCGGCATCATCAGGGCCGCCACCAGCGCGATGATCAGCCCGACCACCTGGTTCACGCCGTCGAAGCCCGACTGGGCCAGGGCCCACAGGCCCACCAGAAAACCGCCGATCGCGTCGATCAGGGACTCCATGTCCATGTCTCCGTTCCGTCCGGCCAAGCTTGGCCGCCGGTTGGGTTAACGCGGGTCGCCCAAAGAAGGTTCAGCGGCCGGTGGAGCCGAAGCCGCCCGCGCCGCGCGCGGTCTCGTCCAGAACGTCCACCTCGACGGGCGCCGCCTGAACGAAGGCGGCCACCACCATCTGGGCGATGCGTTCGCCCCGCGCGATCACGAAGGGCTCGCGGCCGTGATTGATCAGGATCACCCCGACCTCGCCGCGATAGTCGGCGTCGATCGTGCCCGGGCTGTTCAGGCAGGTGATCCCGTGTTTCAGCGCCAGTCCGGAGCGGGGCCTGACCTGGGCCTCATATCCCGGTTCGAGCGCGATCTGCAGACCCGTCGGGATCAGGGCGCGATCGCCGGGGGCCAGGGTCACGGGGGCGTCGGCGGGCACCGCCGCCCTCAGGTCCATGCCGGCGGACAGGGCGGTCTCGTAGGCGGGCGGGGCCAGGCCTTCGCCATGCGGCAGGCGGCGGACGCGCAGGGTCGTCATTCGGACTCCGTGAAGTGTTCGGCGATGCGGGCGGCCAGCGCCCGGGCGATCTCGGCCTTGGAGCGGCGGTCCAGCGCCTCCATCGAGCCGTCCGCCCGGATCAGGGTGACGGCGTTGGCCTCGGCCCCGAAGACGTCGGCCGAAACGTCGTTGGCGACGATCCAGTCGCAGCCCTTTCGCGACAGCTTGGCCTTCGCCAGGGCGATCAGGTCGCCGGTCTCCGCCGCGAAGCCGACCACGAGCTTCGGCCGTCGAGGTCCGTTGCGCGACGTCTCCGCGAGGATGTCCGGATTTTCGATCAGACTGAGCTTGGGCGCGCCGCCCGGCGCTTTCTTGATCTTGCCGGTGGCGACGCCGTCCACCCGCCAGTCGGCCACGGCGGCGGACATGACCGCAACGTCCGCCGGAAGCGCGGCGGCGACGGCCGCGCGCATCTGCTCGGCCGTCTCGACCCACACCCGTCTGACCCCCGCCGGGGCCTCCAGGGCGACCGGGCCGGACACCAGGGTCACCTCGGCGCCGAGGTCGGACAGCGCCCGCGCCACCGCATAGCCCTGCTTGCCGCTGGACCGGTTGGTCAGGCCGCGGACGGGGTCGATCGGCTCGAACGTGGGCCCCGCCGTGACCACGGCGCGGCGGCCGGACAGGGGACGGCCGTCGGGACCGTCGAGCAGGGCCAGAGCCGCCTCCAGAATCGACGGCGGTTCGGCCATTCGACCGGGCCCGAACTCGCCGCAGGCCATCTCGCCCTCGTCGGGGCCCACGAAGACGACCCCGTGCAGACCTTCGAAGTCCTTCAGCCGCGCGACGTTCGCCTGCACGGCCGGGTGCGTCCACATGCGCACGTTCATGGCCGGAGCCATCAGCACCCGCTTGTCGGTCGCCATCAGCGTGGTCGAGGCCAGGTCGTCCGCCAGCCCGTTCGCCGCCTTGGCGATCAGCCCGGCCGTCGCGGGCGCCACGACCACCAGATCGGCCCAGCGCGACAGCTCGATGTGGCCCATGGCCGTCTCGTCATCGGGGCTGAACAGCGACTGGCGCACCGGCCGCCCCGTAAGGGCCGCCAGCGAAAGCGGGGTGACGAACTCTTCGCCCGCCTTCGTCAGGATCGCCTGCGTCTCGACGCCGGATCTGGAGAACAGCCGAACCAGTTCCAGCGACTTGTAGGCGGCGATGCCGCCGCCGACGATCAACAGCACGCGACGGGGCCGGGCGGAGGCGGAGGTCATGGCCCTAGATAGCGGTCCGGACGGCCCGGCGAAATGGAACATTGCAAGAACATGAATCCTGTGTCACGAGTCCGAACGCGGGTATTTCAACGGAGGGTTGGATGAGGGGACTTCTTTTGACGGCCTGCGCCGCTCTGGCGCTTTCGGCCTGCGACGATGGAGCTTCGGCGGTCGAAACGCGCGATCGCGCCGCGGACGCGTCGGGCGTGGCCCAGACGGGGGCGACCGGCGAAACGGCGTCGGCCGAGACGGTGGCCAAGGTCGAGGTCGCGCCGATCACCGCCAACCGGCGCGAGACGGTCGACGCCAAGATTCAGCGCCTCTACGAGCGCAACGGCGCCGACTTCGGGGCGACGTCGGCCGAAGACTATCTCGCCAAGGTGACGGCTTTCACACGCAATCCGCCCGCGGACGTGGAGCGGGCCGAGCGGCCGAACGGCGACGTTCTTCTATATCAGGCCTCGACCAACACCTTCGCCGTGGTCGACCGCAACGGGTCGGCGCGCACCATGTTCAAGCCGCGCGAGGGCGCCGCCTACTGGGCGGAGCAGAAGACCGCCGCGCCGACGTTCGGGCGTCGCCGGGCGGACTGACGGGCGTCAGTCGTCCTTCGCGGCGTGGAGGGCGCGGATCAGGTCCAGGGCCAGCTTCTGCTTCTGCGGCGGAAGCTGGGGGACCAGACGGGCGATCTCGACGGACTGACGGGTGGCGGGGAAGTCGTGGTCGAACCCGGCCCCCTCTTCCGCCACGCCGGACTGACCGGCGCCCTGAAAGCCCTGGAAGAAGTAACCGATGTCGGTATGGAAGAAGCGCGCGATCTCGAACAGCTTCGACGCGGAGATGCGGTTCGCGCCCTTCTCGTACTTCTGGATCTGCTGGAAGGTCACGCCCACCGCGCGACCGAGGTCGCTCTGGTTATAGCCCAGGGCGATGCGTTTCTCGCACACCCTGCGCCCGACGTGCCGGTCCACTGGATGGGGACCGTCTTCCACGGATTTGCCTCGCGCCATGACGGCCTCCACCGCTGAGTTGCGGTTCAAAGTTGAATGCGCCCCTCGACAGCCCCTGTCACGGAGAAAAATGGCCGTTCTGTACGCTGGCCGACGTTGAGATTCAGGAGGCGGCGACGGCCGGGCGGCGGGGCCGAAGGCCCATCAGGAGGGCGGCGAGAATTCCCGCCAGCCAGGGCAGGTCGCCCACCCGGGCATAGGGCGTCGCGGTCAGAGCCTGCGGCAGGGCCGCGTCGATGACGCCGCTCTCGCCGGGGTCCAGCCGCTTGTCGCCGACCACGCGGCCCCAGGGGTCGATGACGGCCGACGTGCCGGTGGGCGTGGCGCGCACGACCGGAAGGCCGGTCTCGATGGCGCGGTAGGACGCCAGGTTCAGGTGCTGGAGCGGTCCGGACGTTCGGCCGAACCAGGCGTCGTTGGAGACGTTGGCGATCCACGCCGCGCCGCTCCGGCGACCGACGAAGCCCGGGAACAGGCTCTCGTAACAGATCAACGGCTGGACGTTCGGAAGGCCCTCCAGCTCCAGCGTCCGCGGCCGCGGGCCATGACTGAAGTCCGCAGGCACGTGCACCAGGCTGCGCACCCCCAGCCGGCTCATCAGGGCGCCTGCGGGCAGGAACTCGCCGAACGGCACCAGACGGTGCTTGTCGTAGACGTCCTCGATCCGCATGCCCTGATCGCCCGGCAGGCGCTTCAGGGCCATCAGGCTGTTGAAGTATCGCCCGCCCCTGGACGACGACGGATCCGGCTCGCCGCGGCTGAGGCCGGCCAGCAGCGTCTGGCCCGGCTGGAGCGACTGGGCGATGGCCTGCGCCTCCCACGCCCCCGGGGCGAACACCGCGTTGGCGATGTTGGGCAGCGCGCCCTCGGGCCACACGACCACGTCAGGCAGACGCGCGCCCGGCCGCGACGTCAGGGCGACGTAGCGCTGGACGATGTCGCGATAGGCCTCCGGCGACCACTTCGACTCCTGATCCACGTCGGCCTGAACGACCCGGACGATGGTTCCCGAAGCCCGGACCTCGGCGCCGGTCAACCGGATCGCCCCGCCGACGAACAGCGCCGCCAGCGTCGCGAAGCCCGCGACCGCGGCTCCGACGCGGAGCTTCCGCGGCCCCGGTCCCAGAAGGGGTGCGAAGGCGCAGACCGCCAGCACCGTCACAAGGCCCAGTCCGTAGACGCCGACCACGGCGGCGAACTGGGACGGGGCCGACCCCGCCTCCCACGTCGCCCCGGCCGGGTTCCAGGGGAAGCCCGTCAGCACGTGGCCGCGCAGCCACTCCATGGCGCAGAAGAAGGCGGCGAAGGACAGGACGCCGCGCACGCCCCCCGCGCCGAACCGGCGATGCAGGGCCGTCGCCCCGCCCCAGAACAGGCCCAGCCCGGCCGGCAGCAGACTGGCGGCGAAGGGCGCCATCCAGGCCTGGGCCGGATTGACCAGAAAGGCCTCGGCCACCCACCAGCAGCCCACGGCGAAATAGGCGAAACCCGCCAGCCACCCCATCCAGAACCCCCCGCGCACGGTCCGCGACCGTTCGGCCAGGATCAGCAGAAGGGGATAACCCAGAAGCCCGGGCAGGACGCCGAACGGCGGATGCGCGAAGGCGGCGGCGGCGCCGGCCAGAAGCGCCAGCACGACGCGCACGGCCCAGCCCCACGTCCCTGCAGGGGAGCGGGTTCGGCGCGAGGCCGTCCGGGCTTCGGGTTCGGTCACGTCTGGTTCGCCTCGGCACGATAGGGGTCCGGAATCCCGAGCCCTGCAAGGATCGTGCGCTCTTCCGCCTCCATGGCCTCGGCCTCGGCGTCGTCGACGTGGTCTCGCCCGAGAAGGTGCAGCAGGGCGTGGACGACCAGATGGCTCAGGTGGTCGGCGGCTGCCTTCCCCTGCGCCTCGGCTTCGGCCCGGCAGGTCTCCCACGCCAGCGACACGTCGCCCAGATGCGGCCGGGCGCTCTCCGGGGCGGGAAAGCTGAGCACGTTGGTCGCGCGGTCACGACCGCGGAAGCGGGCGTTGAGCTCCCCCTGCGCCGCGTCGTCGGTCAGCAGGATCGTGACCGCGCCCCCGGCGTCTCCCAGCGCCGCGACCGCCGCTCGCGTCACCACCGCCTCGACGTCGGCGATCTCGCTCCAGTTCCCCGCCTCGATCTCGACGTCGATCGCATGGAGGCTCACTGGGCGTCCTCTCCGCGGCCCCGCGCCGCGTCGGCGTCGTAGGCGCGCACGATGCGCTCGACCATGGCATGGCGCACCACGTCCTGCGCCAGGAAGCGCTGGACGCCGATGCCCTCGACGCCTTCGAGGATGCGCAGGGCGTGGGCCAGACCGGAATCCCGCGTGTTGACCAGGTCGATCTGGCTGGGGTCGCCGGTGACGACCATCCTCGCGCCCTCGCCCAGACGGGTCAGCACCATCTTCATCTGCAGGCGGGTGAGGTTCTGCGCCTCGTCGGCGATGACGAAGGCGTGGCTCAGCGTCCGGCCGCGCATGAAGGCGATGGGCGCGGCCTCGATCTCGCCCTTGTCGCGGCGACGGCGGACGTCGTCGGCGCCCAGGATGTCGTTCAGCGCCTCCCAGATCGGGGCGAGATAGGGATCGACCTTCTCGTTCAGGTCGCCGGGCAGGAAGCCCAGCTTTTCGCCCGCTTCGACCGCCGGTCGCGTGACGACGAGCCGGTCGACCTCGCCGCGCCGCAACAGCGACGCGCCATAGGCGGCGGCGAGAAAGGTCTTGCCGGTGCCCGCCGGCCCGACGCCGAAGGTGACTTCGCAACGGCCCAGCATCGACATGTACTCGGCTTGGGCGGCCGTCTTGGGCGCGATGGCGCCGCGCCGGCCGACCGGCAGGGCGACCGCCGCCGCCACGGCCTTGTCCGCCTTGCGCCCGCCGTCCGGGCGCGGAGCCGCGACGGCGGCGCCGAGGGCGGTGCGCACGTCGGCCTCCGTGATCTCGGCGCCCGTCTCTGCGCGCTCGGCCAGGGTCCTGACGACCCGCTTCGCCTGCGCCCGGTCGCGCGGGCTCCCGTTCACGGTCACGCCGCCGCCCGGAGCCTCGATCAACACCTTGAAGGCGGTTTCGATCAGCGCCAGGTGCCGGCTCCCCGGCCCCACCACGGCGCGCAGGGCGTCGTCGCCCAGCGCCAGGAATTCGGTGTCTCTGGCCAAGGTCACGCGTCTCCCGTCGGTCGGGCCCGCGCGGCCCCGGGCGACGAAACGTGGCCTTCCGCGATCAGTTCGCCGGTCAGGCTGTTCTGCTGGCCCCGGAGGATGCGCACGGGGACGACCTGGCCGATGAGATGGGCGGCGTTCTCGACGTGCACCGACTGAAGATACGGCGAGCGGCCGATCGCCTGGCGGCCATGCCGCCCCTTCCGTTCGAACAGGACGGGGAGCGTCCTGCCCGCCTGCGCGGCGTTGAACGCGACCTGCTGTCCGGTCAGCAGGGCCTGCAGCGCATGAAGCCGCGCGCGCGAGACGTCGTCGGACACCTGGGCCGCCATGGTCGCCGCCGGAGTGCCGGGGCGCGGCGAATACATGAAGGAGAAGGCGCTCGCGTAACCGACGCGCCGGACCAGATCCATCGTGTCCTCGAAGTCCCGGTCGGTCTCGCCGGGGAAACCGACGATGAAGTCGCCCGACAGCGCCAGGTCCGGCCGCGCCTCGCGGATGCGGTCGATCAGGTCGAAGTACTTCTGGCGCCCGTGCTTGCGGTTCATGAGGCGCAGGATGCGGTCCGATCCCGACTGAACCGGCAGGTGCAGATAAGGCATCAGCTGCGGCAGGTCGCGATGCGCGGCGATCAGATCGTCGCTGAAGTCGTTCGGATGGCTGGTGGTGTAGCGGATGCGGTCCAGCCCAGGGATTTCCGCCAGCTCGAACGCCAGCCGCGCGAGGCTGGACGGCGAGCCGTCCGCGCCCGCGCCGTCATAGGCGTTGACGTTCTGGCCCAGCAGGGTGACTTCCCGCACGCCGCGCGCGGCCAGCTCCCGCGCTTCGGCCACCACCGCCGCGACCGGCCGCGACCACTCGGCCCCCCGCGTGTAAGGCACCACGCAGAAGGTGCAGAATTTGTCGCAGCCCTCCTGCACCGTCAGGAAGGCCGTCACCCCCTGCACGCCGCGCGCTTGCGGCAGGGCGTCGAACTTGTCGTCGGGGGCGAAGTCGGCGCCGATCCGCTCGCCTCGTGCCCGCGCCGTGCGGGTGAGCAATTCCGGCAATTGGTGATAGGCCTGCGGCCCGACCACCAGATCGACCGCCGGCTGGCGCTTCATGATCTCCTCGCCCTCGGCCTGGGCGACGCATCCGGCCACGGCGATCGTCATGGCGCCGGCCTTCTCCTCCTTCAGAATCCGAAGTTTGCCGAGTTCGGAGTAGACCTTCTCCGCCGCCTTTTCGCGGATGTGGCAGGTGTTCAGGATGACGAAGTCGGCGTCCTCCACCGTCTCGGTCGGCGCATAGCCGAGCGGGCGCAGGACGTCGGCCATGCGCTCGGAGTCATAGACGTTCATCTGGCAGCCATAGGTCTTGATGAACAGGCGCCTGGGCGCCGGCTCGACCGGGGGCGGGGCGAGGGTCTCGGTCATGCTGGGCTTATGGTCGTCCAACCGGGCGACGGCAAGGCGCGGTCAGGCGTCGACCGATCCGGGATCGACCCTCGCGGCGTGGCGCTTGTAGACCAGACCTTCGCGGTCCTCGGGCGAGGCGCCCGGGATGGCCTTCCCGTACAGTTCCAGTTTGTGGCCGACCAGCTCGAAGCCCAGCCGCTTGGCGATCTCGGTCTTCAGCCGCTCGATCTCGGCGTCGAAGAATTCGATGACCTCGCCGGTCCGCGTGTCGATCAGGTGATCGTGATGGTCGTCGCCGGCCTCTTCATAGCGGCTGCGGCCGTCGCCGAAGTCGTGCTTCTCGACCACGCCGGCCTCCTCGAACAGGCGCACGGTGCGATAGACGGTGGCGATCGAGATGTGCGGGTCGATGGCCGAGGCGCGGCGGTAAAGCTCCTCGACGTCCGGATGGTCCTCGGCGCTGGACAGCACGCGCGCGATGACGCGCCGCTGCTCGGTCATGCGCATGCCGCGCTCGGCGCAGAGTTTCTCGATCCGGTCCATGACCGGCGAGAATAGGGGCGCCCCGCCTCCTAGGGAAGCGCTCCAGTCAAGTTGAGAGCCAGTAGCAGGGCGTCCGCCCGGGAGCCGTCCGGTCGGGCATAGTAGCGCGGCCGACGCCCGGCCTCCGTGAAGCCGAGATCGGCGTAGAGCGCGCGGGCGGCCACGTTGTCCTCCGCCACCTCGAGGAACAGTCGCGTCGCGCCCTCTCCGGCGGCGCGCGCCGAGGCGCGGGCCATGAGACCTCGCGCGTGGCCGCGACGACGCGCCGACGGGCGGACCGCGAGCGTGATCACCTCGGCCTCGTCGCCGGCGATCTGCATGAGGACGAAGCCCTCCGCCTCCGCCTCCAGCAGGGCGCCGGGCCGATCGATCAGGGATCGCAACGCCTCGGCGTCCCACGCCACGTCGAACGCGGCCGCGTGGATTTCCGCCAGACGAGCGGCGTCGGGGGTCATCGGCGGACCGGGCGCGGTTGGCCCGGCAGGCGCGTGGGCGGGGTCGCGTCCGGCGCACGGAGGTACTGGGGCCTGGGCGCGCCGAACTCGCCGCGCGACAGGGCGCGTTCGGTCAGGCGGATCAGCGCCCGCGGCGTCGGCCCGGCAAGATCGAGGGCTGTCCAGAGGGGGGCCGCCTCGGCCGCGAGGCGCGCGCCGGTCCCGACCAGCCGACCCGCTGCCCCCGCTTGGTCCAGCCGGCCCCCGAGCGCCGTCAGGGGCGTGGCCTCGGCCGCGTCCAGGGGGGAACCGTCGCTTGCGAACAGCCGCGCATAGACCTGGCCCCGTCGCGCGTCGACGATCGCGGCGACCGGGCCGTCGTCGGACTCCGCCGAGGCGGCGAGCGCGTCCAGCGTCGACAGGCCGACCACCGGCCGGTCCACCGCCGCGCCCAGTCCCTGGGCGAAGGCCAGGCCGACGCGCAGGCCCGTGAAGGATCCCGGCCCCACGGTGACCCCGATCCCGTCCAGGTCCCCGAACGCGAGCCCCGCCTCGGCCATGACGGCCCGGGCCAGGGGCGCCAGCGCTTCCTGATGTCCGCGCGCCATCGGTTCGGACCGGGCCACGATGCGGCCGCCGTCGGACGCCGCGGCCGTGCACAGACCCAGCGCCGTGTCGATGACCAGCAGCCTCATCGGTAGCATCCCGCCGAGGTCACTCCGCCAACGAGGCCGCCAGACCGATCAGCGCGGTTCTCACGGCCGGGTCGGGGATGCGCGCGACCAGACGGTCGAACAGCGCCCCGTCGCGTTCGGCCGCCGACGCCGACTCGCGCGACGGCAGAAGCGCGCCGACCGGCAGGCCCAGCGCCTCGGCCAGCAGCACCAGCCGCGAGGCCGGTATGCGGTTCGCGCCGGCCTCGTACTTGGCCAGCTGCTGGACGCTGACGCCCGCCGCCGCGGCGACCTGCAGACGGGTCATGCCCAGGGCGGCCCGTCGCGCCGCCAGTCGCCCCCCCAGGGCGCGGTCGATCTCCGTGCTGTCGCGCGCGCCCATGAGCCGCTCCATCGTCAGGATTGAGACGAAGACGTTTCACAGACACGCGAAGATTGCAACGAAAGAGTTTCATCCGTCGCGCCGGGCCACGACCGCGCAGACGCGGCTGACCGTCTTCCGGTCCAGCCTGACCGCGTCGGTCAGCCCCCCGCTTCCGCCGCGCAGGTGCAGTCTTTCCGCGTCCGCGCCGTCGAAGATCCACACCGACGTCCCGCCGTCGGCGGTCTCGACCACGCATCCCTGGCCGCGCCGGGGAAACCGGTCGGGATCATAGTCGATCACGGTGCCGGCCCCGGCCCACGGGTCGAGGCAGTCGTCGGTCAGGACGACCTGGGAGAGGTGCGGGGCCGCAGGCCCCCGGGCTTCCGGACGAAAGCCGCGTCCGGCGCTCTCGACGCCCGACGCCGCCGGCCGGGGCCGCGGCTCGTTCCCCGCGGTGGCGCGAGCCAGACCTTCCGGATCCGAGCCGAGCGCCAGCGTCAGGCGGCGCTGGACGTCCGGCCGGAAAAGGCCGGGCCGCTTGCCCGATTCGTAAAGACCCCAGCCCTGCCCGGTCATGCCGGCGCGGGCGCCCGCCTCGGCCTGGTTCAGGCCGGCCTCCCGGCGCAGGCGCGCGAGAGCTTCGCCCAGCCGCCGCGCCTCCTCCGTCGCCCGTTCGTCGCCGCGGAATCCGCCCATGCCCGCATCATGCCGCGCGTCGCCGCGCGACGGAAGCGTTTCAATCCGTCAGGCGGCGGCCTCGACGGCCGTCACCTCCGGCACGTAGTGGCGCATCATCTGCTCGACCCCGGCCTTCAGCGTCGCCGTCGACGAGGGGCAGCCGGCGCAGGCGCCGCGCATGCGCAGGGTGAGCACGCCGGTCTCCGCATCGAACGCCTCGAACAGGATGTCGCCCCCGTCCTGGGCGACCGCGGGGCGCACCCGGGAATCGAGCAGAGCCTTGATTTCGGCGACGATCTCGTCGTCGGCGTCCGAACTGGCGTGGTCCGCGCCCGTCGCGCCCTCTCGCAGCAGCGGCGCGCCCGACATGAAGTGATCCATGATGGTGGTCAGCACGTGCGGCTTGAGCTGGGTCCAGTCGGGACCGGAGGGCGACCGGGTGACGGCGACGTGGTCCGGGCCGAAGAAGACGCCCGCGACGCCGTGCAGGCCGAACAGGGCGTGCGCCAGAGGCGAGGCCGCCGCCGAGGCGGCGTCGTCGAACGCCATGCCCGCTCCCTCCGCCACGACGCGGCCGGGCAGGAATTTCAGGGCGTCGGGATTGGGGGTGGGCTCGGTCTGGATGAACATGGCCCGCAGATGCGCCCGGACGGCCGCGCGTTCAACCCCGCCGTCAATCAGCGGGCCCCGGCGACGCGAGCCTCAGGGCCGGCGTCAGGCCAGGTCCTCGACGTCCTTGTCGCTGAGCTCGCCCGGCACGATCGTCACGGGCAGCTTGCGTCCGCCGAAGCCCCGGATGGCGGCCGTGACCAGAGGACCGGGGCCCCTCCCGCCGGTGGCCGCGGCGAGGACGAGGATCTTGATCTCCGGGTCCTGCTCGACGGCGCGGCGGATGGCCTCGACCGGTTCGCCTTCCTCGATCAGGAACTGGGGGGCGGCGCCCGACCGCTCCTGCGCCTCCTGCCCGAGCCGGTTCAAGAGCCGCTCGGCCTCCTCGCGCAACTCACGCTGGATCTCGTCGCGCACGCCGGCCCAGTGGGCGTCGGAACCGCGCGGAACGACGCGCAGCAGGGCCACGCGTCCGCCCGTCGACCGTGCCCGGCGCGCGGCATAGCGCAGGGCGGCGTCGAACTCCGGGCTCTCGTCGGCGACGACCAGAAATTTGCGCGGCATCGGCCCCTCCCCTGTCGGCGTCACCGCGCGGTTGCGGCGATCTCCCGGATGGTGGCGTTGGCGATGGTCAGCTTGGCGAAGGTCCAGCCGGCGCCCGAGGCCTCGATCTCGTCGACCGAGGCGCGAACGCCCTCGACGATCGAGAGACGCGGCCCGATCCAGGCGTCGACGGCCTGCTCCGCCGTCGACTCGTCCTTGCCGCACGAGGCGTCGCACGAGCGGGCCACGGCGCGCGTAAGGTCCAGCTGCTCGGCCTTGAGCTCCTGAATCAGGCGGCGCACCGCCATGCGGTCGAAGCGGTCGTGCGAGGGCACCCCCCCCGCGGCGGCGCGCAGCCGATCGAAGTCGAAGGCGGCGCCGACCTGGTGATACAGCCGCGCCATCGACGGCGCGTCCCATCCGGCCTCCCCGGCCAGGTCGCCGATGTCCGCGGTGGCGACGGTCGGGCGCAGCAGGGCGACGGACCGCGCCAGACCGTCCGGCGCGCCCACGGCGCGGAAGGCGTCGATGCGGGCCTGCAGCCGCGCCTGCTCGAAGCGCGACAGCACTTCGCCGCCGTGTGGCCTCAGGGCGTCCGCGACGGGCTGATAGGCGTCGATCAGCCCCTGCACGGTGCTGCCTGCGCGCGCCGCGCGACGCGTCAGCCAGAAGGTCTGGCGGCGCATGACCAGGGCGATCTCTCGGTACAGCGCCGTCTGGGCGTCGGCGGGGATCTTCAGGTCCAGGGCCGAGACCGCGTCCCATGCCTCGTCGAGGCGGAAGATGCGGCGCGCCGCGGCGAATGCCAGGACCATGGGCCCCGCGCCGGTTTCGGCGCTCTGGCGCAGGCGCAGCGGGAAGGTGGCGCCGCAGGCGTTGACGATGTCGTTGGCCAGCACCGTCGAAACGATCTCGCGTCGCAGGCGGTGGCCGCGCATCTCCGTCTCGAAGCCATGCAGGGCCGCCGGGAAATAGTTCACCAGCGTGGCGTGGAAGAAGGGGTCGTCCGGCGCCGCCGACGCGACGATCTCGTCGAACAGCTCGATCTTGGAATAGGCGGTCAGCACCGCCAGTTCGGGCCGGGTCAGAGCCGATCCGGTGGCCTTCATCTCGGCCAGCTTCAGGTCGTCGGGAAGGCCCTCGACGCGGCGATCGAGCCGCCCCTTGGCGACCAGCGCCTGCATGAAGCCTTGCTGAGAATCCAGGGCGTCGGCCCCCTCGGCCTGCTGCAGGGTGAGGGCCAGCGTCTGATCGTAGTTGTGCCGAAGCACCTTCAGCCCGACCTCTTCGGTCATCGAGGCGAGAAGGGCGTCCCGGTCCTCGGGCCTGAGCGCGCCGGACATGATCGCCGACCCCGTCAGAATCTTGATGTTCACCTCGTGGTCCGAAGTGTCCACGCCGGCCGAGTTGTCGATCGCGTCGGTGTTGATCCGCCCGCCGCCCGCGCCGCGTCCCGACAGGGCGAAGTGGATGCGGCCCGCCTGGGTGAGGCCCAGGTTGGCGCCCTCTCCCACCACCTTCACCCGCAGGTCGTTCCCGTCGATGCGCAGGGCGTCGTTGGCCTTGTCGCCGGCCTGGGCGTCGGTTTCGTGAGGCGCCTTCACATAGGTGCCGATGCCGCCCAGGTAGAGCAGCTCGACCGGCGCCTTCAGGATGGCCTTCATCAGAGACGGGGGGTCCAGCGCCTCGTCCTCGACCCCCAGCAGGGCGCGGACCTCGGGCGACAACGGAATCGACTTGTCGCCGCGCGAGAAGACGCCGCCGCCCTTCGAGATCTTCGAGCGGTCGTAGTCCTGCCAGGAGGAGCGCGGCAACTGGAACAGCCGGTCGCGTTCGGCCCAGGACGTCGCCGGATCGGGATCCGGATCGAGGAAGACGTCCCGGTGATCGAAGGCGGCGACCAGCTTCGTCGCCTTCGACAGCAGCATGCCGTTGCCGAAGACGTCGCCGGACATGTCGCCGACGCCCACCGCGGTGAAGGGCTCGGTCTGGATGTCCTTGCCCATCTCGCGGAAGTGGCGCTTGACCGCCTCCCAGGCGCCGCGGGCGGTGATGCCCATGGCCTTGTGGTCGTAGCCGACCGAGCCGCCCGACGCGAAGGCGTCGCCCAACCAGAAGCCGTACTGGGCCGAGACGCCGTTGGCGATGTCGGAGAAGGTGGCCGTGCCCTTGTCGGCGGCGACGACCAGATAGGGGTCGTCGTCTTCCCAGGCCACCACCTGCGCGGGACGCACCACCGCGCCGTCGGCGGCGATGTTGTCGGTCACGTCCAGCAATCCGGACAGGAAGGTCTTGTAGGCGCGGATGGCCTCGGCCTGCTGGGCGTCGCGGTCGGCGCCGGCGCGGACCATGGCCGTCAGGTTCTTGGGGTAGAAGCCGCCCTTGGATCCCACGGGCACGATCACCGCGTTCTTGACCTGCTGCGCCTTCACCAGCCCCAGAACCTCGGTGCGGAAGTCGTCGCGCCGGTCCGACCAGCGCAGGCCGCCGCGGGCCACCGGGCCGAAGCGCAGGTGCACGCCCTCGACGTGCGGGGCCCAGACGAAGATCTCGCGATAGGGCTTGGGCAGAGGCAGGTCGTCGAGCTCGCGCGAGGCCACCTTGATCGAGATGTGCGGCTTCGGCCCGCCGTCGGCGGCGCTCTGGAAGAAGTTCGTCCGCTTGATAGCGCCGATCAGGGCGGCCATGCGGCGCAGGGCGCGGTCGTGATCCAGGCTCTTCACGCCCTGCAGGAGCGCCGACGTCCGGTCGTTCAGGCGACCGACCTCGGCCTCGCGAGCGGCCACTTCACCGCGTGTCGGGTCGAACTTGGCCGCGAACAGTTCGAGCAGCGTCCTCGCCGCCTCGGGATAGAGGACGAGCGCTTCCTCCTGCACCGCCTGGCTGGGATCGAGACCGCTCTGCTGACGATAGCGCGCCAGGACGCGGATGAGCGCCGCCTCACGCCAGCCGACGCCCAGTTCCAGCACCAGACGATTGAAGCCGTCGCTCTCGGTCAGACCGCTCCAAACGGCCTGCACCGCCGCTTCGAAGGGTCCGGCGACGGCGTCGAAGGTCAGCGACTCTCCGCGCGGATCCTCCAGCAGGAACTCGTGAACGTGAACCGGCTCCTCGCCCAGCGGCTTCACCGCGTGCCCCCATTCCTCCAGCGTCTTCAACCCCATGTCCGCGAGGATCGGCAGGATGTCGGACAGGGGCACGGCCCCGCCCCGCCGGTACAGCTTGAACCGGAACTGCAGCGGGGTGTCGCCGGGGTTGCGGAAGGCGCGGACGCCGACCGGCTCTCCCCGGCCCACGGCGCCGTCGTCGTTCAGGCGGTCGAAGGCCTGCAGGTCGCGCACCGCCTCGGCGGCGTCGTAGCGGTCCCGATAGCCGGCGCCGAAGGCCTCGGCCCACCGCTCGCTGAGCGGGCCCACGCCGACGTCGTCGACCGCCGCTGCGCGCAGGGCTCCCTCGAAGCGATCCTTCCAGCCGCGGCCGGCTTCGGCGATCCGATGCTCGAGCTCGGCCATGTCCGGGCTGGCGTGCGCGCCGGGCGTCACGCCGATGATGTAGTGGATGCGGACCAGCGGGTTGTCCGACAGTTCCGGGTACCAGGCCGACAGGCGTCCGCCCCAGGCCTCGGCCAGGATGCGGCCTATGCGCTCGCGCACCGAGGCGTGGAAACGGTCGCGGGGGATGAAGACCAGCACCGAGACGAACCGGTCGAACGGATCCTTGCGCGTGAAGCTGCGGATGCGCGGCCGGTCCTGCAGGTGGAGGATGCCCAGGGCGATGTCGAGCAGCTCGTCCTCGCGGATCTGGAACAGCTCGTCCCGGGGATAGGTTTCCAGGATGTTCTTCAGGCGCTTGTGGCTGTGGCTGCCCTCGGCCTTGGCCGCCCGGGTCAGGGCGTTGGCGACCTTGCGCCGGATCAACGGCACCTCCGAGGTTTGCCGGTCGTAGGCCTCGGCCGTGAACAGGCCGACGAACCGGGTCTCGCCCGAGGGCCGGCCGTCCGGACCGAACCGCTTCACGCCGACGTAGTCCATGTACGCCCGGCGGTGCACCCGCGACCGGGCGTTGGCCTTGGCCACCGTGACGGGGTCCGACAGGTCGATCTGGCGCTTCATCGCGCCGGTCAGGACGGCGGGCTCGTTCGTACGGCGCAGGACGGTGCGCTCGGGGTCGCGCAGGACCCCCAGACCCTCGCGCGCCTGGGAGAGCGGCGCCTCGGCCTGGTAGGCGCCCGTCTCGTCGCGCGGATAGTCGTAGTCGCGGGCGCCGAGGAAGACGAAGTGGTCGGCGTTCAGCCACTCGAGGAAGGCGATCGATTCCGCCACCAGGGAGGGATCCACGCCCTTGGGGCCGGTGCGCAGGTGGTCGATCGCCCCCGACATGGCGGCGTTCATGGCGGCGTGGTCGCCCACGGCGGCGCCCACGTCCTCGAGCGTGGCGATCAGGCCCGCCTTCAGCGCGTCGCGACGCTCCTGCGGCAGCGGATCCACCACCACCACCACCACCGACTCGCGCGTCGTCGCTCCGATCCGGGCGCCGCGCGCGTCACGCGCGGTGGCGGTCACCGGATGGAACATCGCCCGGACGGACACCCCGGCGTCGGCCAGTTCGCCCATGATGCTGTCGACGAGGAAAGGTCCGTCGTCCTGAACGATGTGGATCAGGTCGAAGCCCGTCGCCCGGCCGTCAGCCCCGGCCAGGGGCCCTATCGCGACCCGCGGCGGCTCTCCGGACTTCCGCACGGCGGTCGCGGTCCAGACGCCGGCAAGAACCGCGCCGAGGTCCGCCAGACCGATCTCCGGCGTCTCGTCGGCCGACCAGTCTTCCAGGGCCTGGGAGAGGAACTCCCGCTCCAGCGCGCCGACCGCGCCGCCCCCCGCGCGCGCAAAGTCCCGCGCCAGCGCCTCCATCCGTTCGGCGGACGTCGGGGCGGCTTCGGCTTGGGCGGCCATGGGGGCTCTCTTGTCGGACGCGGTCCTCCCGACCGCTCTTTGGCCGATGGTTAGAGCGGGCGTCGGGAAAGGGGAAGGCCGGGCGCAAAAAGAAGACGCCGGACCCGGTTTCCCGGATCCGGCGCCCTTCCGCGTTCGGTCGTGAATCAGAAGCGGACGTTCATGCCCAGACGGAACTCGTGGGTCTTGAAGTCCGGGTTCGACCGCGAAATGTCCGTGCCGGCCGTGTTCGGGGGCAGAATGAACGGGTTGGTCGCCGGGGCGGTGCCCGGTCCGGCGCGCACGACGTAGTCGCCGGCCTCGAGGTCGGTGTACAGGTACTCGCCGACCAGCGTCAGGTTCGGGGCCAGACGCCACTCCACGCCGCCGCCGTACTGGAAGCCGTCGGCGTCGTCTTCGTCGGTCCGGACGGTGAAGCTGTTGGCGCCGTTCGAGGTCATGAACTTGTTCTCGATCTTGCCGTAAGCGACGCCGCCGGTGCCGTAGAACAGCGCCGGACCCATGGCGTAGCCGGCGCGCAGGCGCAGGCCGGCGGTGTGCTCCAGGTTCCGGGTGAACGAGTAGCGGGCCGGGGTGGTGCTGAAGCCGGTCACCGAATCCTCGGCGTCGACTCCCTGGATCTCGGCCACCGCGCCGACGACCCAGTTGCCGAACTGCATGTCGTAACCGACACGGGCGCCGCCGGCGACGCCGGAACCGTCACGGTCGCAAACGCCGGCCGGCGTGGTGTTCGAAGACTGGCCCGCGCAGAAACCCGGGCTGAAGGCGTCGGCGCCCGAGCCGCTCAGGACCACGGTGTCGTCGAAGGCGCCGTCGAAGTCGCGGTCGAAGACCAGCGTCTCGTTCTTGTCCTCGTGGCTGTCCAGGAACCCGCCGTGAACGCCGACGTAGAAGCCGCTCCAGTCGGGAGCGGACTGGGCCAGGGCCGGGGTGGCGCCGGCGGCGGCCATCAGGGCCAGGGCGGCGGCGGCATGTTTGATCTTCATGAAATCCTCTGAGAGTCCGGCACGAAGGGTCGCGCCTCATGGTGTGGAGCCCTCCCACGGCGCCTCAACGTGGCCATCACCGTGGCCGTTCCGGGGCGATCGCCGGTCTGCCGCACACGGCGCGGCCGTGTGACCAAATCGCCACAAGGGTGATCGGGGACCGTCATGCGAAAGGCCGCCGAAGCGAACTTCGACGGCCTTTGCCGGGACGGCGCCGGGAGGGGGGAGGGAGGCGCCGGCCTTGTATGCGCCGCGGGTGGAGGGGAGGGAACCGCGGCGATGATGCGGATGTGGGAAGCGACCGCCCCGGTTCAAGCCCCGCCGGCGCCCTTCGCTCCCCGACGCGGGCGCGGCGAGTCGTCGCGGGCCGGCGGCGCCTCGTCGGCATAGGGCTCGCCGTCCCCTGACAGCAGGATGGCCATCCAGCGGCTGCCCCGGAACTCGGCCAGGATGGCCATGGCCATGACCGCCAGAGGCGTGGACAGGAACATGCCGACCACGCCCCAGATCTTGCCCCAGAAGGCCAGCGACAGAAGCACCACCACCGGGTCGATGTTCTGGTTGTCGCCCTGCATGCGCGGCTGGATCATGTTGCCGGAGATGAAGAGGATGGTCTGCAGCCCGATCAGCAGGATCATGGCGGGCCAGTAGCTCTCGAACTGCACCAGGGCGAACAGGGGCGGAGCGAGGCCGGCGATGGCGCCGCCCAGCACCGGAATGAAGCCCACCACGAAGATGACGAAGGTCCAGAACTCGGAATTCTGAAGCCCCACCGCCCGCATCAGGATCCAGGCGGCCGCGCAGATCATCAGGCCCGTCACGGTCTGGACCCACAGATAGCCCTCGACGCCGCCGCGGACGCGCTCGAACACCTCCATCGCCTCGGTGCGCGCCTTCCGTTCGGGGAACATGCCGACCAGCTTCCGCCGGAACCCCCACTGCGACGCCAGCAGGAAGGCGAGGTAGATCAGGACGAAGACCGAGCCGGTCAGGACGTTCTGAACCTGCATGGCCGCCTGACCGATCCATGCGCGCAGGTCCAGCTGCGACAGCAGCTCCGTCACCGTCGGCGGTTCGGTCTGTCCGACGAGGGCGTAGGCGTCGGTCAGGATCTGGTCCAGCCGCGGCCCGATCCTTTGGGACACGCCGGAGGCCTCGCCGAAAAAGCCCAGCGCCCCGTCCAGAATGATGGCGATGGAGGCGAAGAAGCCGAGGATCACGAGGATCAGCGCCGCCGCGCCCGCCCAGCGGGGCGACAGGCGCGCGTGCCGTTCCAGCCAGCGCTGCATCCCGCCGATCATGATCAGCAGGAAGATGGCCATGGCCAGCGGCGTCAGGATGTCCCGAAGCCAATAGACCGCCCAGCACCCGGCCACGGCGGCGATCACCACAAGGGCGTTTCTCGACACGGCCGAGGCGGGGATCACGGTGGGCGGTTTCATCGGCATATGGTCAAGGTCCGGCGGGGCGGCGTCAACGGGCCTTGATCCCCGGTCCGCCCCGGTGAAGCATGAGCGCCGCGGAACCGTCGCGGTTCCTGAAAGGACGCCGCATGACCGAAGCCCCCGCCCTGTTCCTGGGCCAGTCCGACCGGCCCGAGACGCTGCTGCTGAACCGGGCCAACCGGCACGGGGTGGTGGCGGGCGCGACGGGCACCGGCAAGACCGTGACCCTCCAGATCATGGCGCAAGGGTTCTCCGACGCCGGGGTGCCCGTCTTCTGCGCCGACGTGAAGGGCGACCTGTCGGGCATCTGCATGCCGGGCAGCCCCAACGACAAGCTGCTTGCCCGGGCGCAGGAGATGGGTCTGACCTTGACGCCGAGGGCGGCGCCCACGGTGTTCTGGGACCTGTACGGGCAGAAGGGCCACCCGATCCGCACGACGATCTCGGAGATCGGCCCGCTGCTGCTGGCGCGCATGCTGAACCTGAACGAGGTGCAGGAGGGCGTGCTGTCGGTGGTCTTCCACGTCGCCGACAAGGAGGGTCTGCTGCTGCTCGACCTCGACGACCTGCGCGCCCTGCTGGCCCACGTCGGCGAGAACGCCGGGCGGATCGGGCGGGAGGTCGGCAACGTGGCGCCGACCTCAATCGCCGCCATCCAGCGGTCGATCCTGCAGCTGGAGCAGCAGGGCGGGGCCGCCTTCTTCGGCGAGCCGGCCCTGCGGCTGGAGGACATGCTGAGGACGTCTCTGGACGGGCGGGGCCAGGTCAACGTGCTGGACGCGACGCGGCTGATGAACTCGCCGCGTCTCTACGCCGCCTTCCTGCTGTGGCTGTTGTCCGAGCTGTTCGAACAGCTGCCGGAGGTGGGCGATCCGGACAGGCCGCGTCTCGTCTTCTTCTTCGACGAGGCGCACCTGCTGTTCACCGACGCGCCCGCCGCCCTGCGCGAGAAGGTCGAGCAGGTGGTGCGGCTGATCCGGTCCAAGGGGGTCGGGGTCTACTTCGTCACCCAGAACCCGGCCGACATCCCCGACAGCGTGCTCGCCCAGCTGGGCAACCGCATCCAGCACGCGCTGAGGGCCTACACCCCGTCGGAGCAGAAGGGGTTGAAGGCCGCCTCGCAGAGCTTCCGCCCCAACCCCGCCTTCGACACCGCCGAGGCGATCCAGGGTCTGGGCGTCGGCGAGGCGCTGGTCTCGACGCTGGACGAGAAGGGCGCGCCGCGCGTCGTCGGCCGCACGAAGATCCGCCCGCCGGACAGTCGCCTGGGCCCGGCGACGGACGCTGAGCGTGCCCGGATCATGGCCTCGAGCCCCGTGCGCGGGCTGTACGACACCCCGGTCGACCGCGAGTCCGCCGAGGAAGTCCTGGCCGCCCGCCGTGGCGAAGCCGACCAGGCCGCCGCCGACGCCAAACTGGCCGAGGCCCGCGCCAGGGCCGACGCGGCCGCCGCGAAGGAAGCCGAGAAGGCCGCCGCCGCCCGCGAGAAGGAACAGGCCCGACTGGACCGCGAGGCCGAACGGGCTCGCGCGCCCGCCCGCCGATCGAACCGTCAGACCCCGGTGGAGGCGCTTACGAAGTCCGTGCTGCGCACGGCGGGCAGCACGATCACGCGGGAACTGTTGCGGGGCGTGCTGGGTGGGCTGAAGCGGCGGTGAGTCATCACGCCGGCCGGCCGACCACGCTCCAGCGTGCCGCAAGCGGCCGACTAGGTCCGTTGAGCTGGCGTGCTCTTCTGGCCGAAGACGTCCGGGCAGGGGGGCTGCCCGGCCTTCTGACGGCCGCAGCATTGGTGGCCGCGTACGTCGGGGAATGGTTCATCGGCGGCCCTGCGGCGCTGGGCGTGTCGCGAGAGGCGCTGTCGAACGGCAGATGGTGGGTTCTTCTGACTCACCCGGCGACCCATGCTGGTCACTGGCACCTCTGGATGAACTGTGGGGCGCTGCTGTCCATGTCGCTGCCGGTCCGAATGATGCTCGGTCGCAGGTCCGCGGGCTGGTTGCGGTACGTCGCGTTGTTGGTCGCTTCTGCTGCGGCCGCCGCTGCGGCGTATCTGGCGATCCACGCCGACGACGGCCTGCCGATGGTCGGAGCTTCCGGCGCGATCTGCGGCCTTTGGGGTCTGCTCGTCCGGTCCGATCTTGAGAGTCGGCGTCTCAGGCCATTGGCGTCACGCGAGGTCCTTCTCGGCCTGCGTGACTTCACGATTTCAAACGGGGTGCTTTTCGGTCTGTTGTTTGCGCTCGCGCGGTCGCAGGGCGGCGCGGGCGGACTGGCGTGGGAAGCCCATCTCGGCGGCTTCCTGCTCGGGCTGCTTGCGGCGCCGCTGTTCGTGCCCAAGGTCAGGGACGAGGAACGACCCGCCACATCCTGAGCGGATGCCGCACCGTCCCGGCCTCGTCCCCCGCCGCGTCGCCGCGGCCCATGTAGAAGTCGGCGCGTACCGGGCCGCGGATGGCCGAGCCGGTGTCCAGCGCCATGACCAGGCCGGAATAGCCGGAGCGGGCGCCGACCAGATTGCCGGCGTCGGCCTCGATCCACACCGGCGTGCCGTAGGTCCAGTAGGCGGGGTCCACGGCGATCGAGCGCCGCGCGGTCAGGGGCACGCCGGCGGCCCCTGCCGGGTGGCCGCCGTCGTCCGGGTCCATGCGGAAGAAGATGTAGCGGGGGTTCAGGGCCATGACCTCGGCCGCCCGGTCGCCCCGGTTGGCCGCCAGCCAGCCGCGGATCGCCTCGCCCGACGTGCCGTCGCGGGGCAAGAGGCCGCGCTCGGCCATGGGCGTCGCGATGCCGACGAAGCGCTGCCCGTTATCTGCGGCATAGGCGGCGCGGGCGCGCGTCCCGTCCTCGAACGTCAGGTAGCCGGAGCCCTGGATCTGCATGAAGAACAGGTCCTCGGCGCGCATGAAGGCGAGCGCATGCGGCGCCGGCAGGGCCTCGATCTCGGCCCGCGTCGGGCCGACGTCGCCGCGACGCCAGCCGGGCGGAGGCGGCAGGACGGGGGCCGAGAACTCGGCGTCCGGGAAACGGCGGGCCGGATACTCCGGCGCGAAATAGGAGGTGAGGCGGCCCGGCGATCCGTCCGGCGTGCGCGCCTCGACGGCGGCGAAGTTGGCTTCGAACCAGTCCCTGGCCCGTTCACGCGAGGGGTTCTGCGCGGCGGCGGCACGGGCGCTCTCGCACATCGGATCGGCGGCTGGCCGGCATCCGGCGCCGTAGGCCTGCAGAGCCGCGGCGTGATCCTCGCGCGCCCAGCCGGGCAGGACCGACAGGGGCACGGACCCGGCCGGCAGGGGTCGCGACGCCGGACCGGGTTCGACCGCCGGGCCCGTCGGCGGGAGCGGAACGGGTCGCTCGACCGGCGGCGGTGACGGGGCGGGCGGGGCCGTGGCGCACGCGGCGGCGAGCAGGCCCAGCAGCGGAAGGAGCCGGCGGATCACGCCGTGGCGGGCTCCACCCGGGCCAGAACCCAGTTGGGGTCGTTGGCGCCCAGCGGACGCTGGAAGGTCCAGATCTCGGCGGTGCGGCGCTCCTCGATGCGGTCCTCGCGACCCTCGCCGGCGGAGATCGAGCGCAGCTCGGCCAGGAAGCGAACCCGGGCCACCGCCCGATCGCCGTCGACCGTGGCCAGCTCAAGATCGGCGCGCGGCGGATGCACGAACTCGACCCTGTCGGTCTCGCCGCGGGCTTCGCGCGCCTTCATTCCCTCTTCGAACGAAGCCATGACGGCCGGTGCCAGCAGGGGCCTCAGCGCCTCGCGGTCGCCCGTGGCATAGGCCTGGACGATGGTGTCGTGGGCGGTGCGGGCGCCCTCTAGGAAACGGTGCGGATCGAAACCCGGATCGCGGGCCTTCAGGCCCTGGATGGCCGCGAGCGTGTGGCTGTCGACCGGCGGGGCCTGCGGCGGGGCGCCGGCGGCCGGGGACGCGGGCACGGGCTGGGCCCGCACGTCGTCCTCGGGCTGACGGCCCACCTTCTTTCCGAGCACGTTATAGAGCTGGAACAGGACGAAGGCGGCGATCACCGCGAAGAGCACGATCTGGAACTGGACGGGCACGGGGCATCCCTGAAGGCGGGGGAGGGGGCAGGATTAGGCGGTCATATGGGGTGGGGCAAGCGGCACACCCACGCCGGCCCGCCCGACGGCGTTGCGACCGGACGCCGCGCATGATAGTCGCCGCGCCTTCCGGCGGCCGCCACGCCGCCGCCACATTCCGGATGCCCGCGACCCATGACCGACGCCACGCCCTCGACCCCGACCAACGGCGAGCAACCGACCCAGGGCCAGCCGGCCGCGCCGGGCTTCCGCATTCTGGCGCAATACGTGCGCGACCTGTCGTTCGAGAATCCCAAGGCGCCGGAAAGCCTGCGCGCGGAAGGCAAGCCGGCGATCGACATGGGCGTCGAGATGAACGCCGTCGGCCGCAAGGACGGCCTGTTCGAGGTGGACCTGAAGCTGTCGGTCAAGGCGTCGGTCGACTCCGGCCCGATCTTCGCGGTCGAACTGGTCTACGGCGGCCTGTTCCAGCTGATGGGCGTGGCCGAGCAGGACATCGAGCCCATGCTGCTGATCGAATGCCCGCGCTATCTGTTCCCGTTCGCGCGCGAAATCATCGCCAAGTCCACCTCGGACGGCGGCCTGACGCCGCCGTTCCTGCTGGAGCCGATCGACTTCGCCGCCATCTACATGCAGCGCCGCGCCGAGATGGAGCGCACGGCGGCGCAGGCCTGACCTTCTTCAGCCCTTTCGCTCGCGCGCCGTCTCGCCGCCGGATCAGGCCGCGCGCTCTTCCGCGCCCGTGACCGCGTCCCACAGGGTCGTGGATTTGATCTCGGTCTCGAGAAAGAGCCGGTGGGCGGCGACCTGGAGCCCGCTCAGGCGCGGAGCCAGAGGGCGCGGCCGCGCGCCGTGCGTCGCGCCGCCGACCTCGGCGGTCGCGGTCACCGCGGCGGCCATGGACAGGTCCAGCTTCCGCGCCTTGCCGCCCTTGAGTTCCAGATAGACCTCGGCCAGCAAGCGCGCGTCGATCAGGGCGCCGTGAAGCGTCCGCTCGGTCAACGAGATCCTGAAGCGCCGGCAGAGGGCGTCCAGCGAGTTGGGCATGCCCGGAAACCGTTGCTGGGCCAGCTGCAGCGTGTCGATCCAGCGCTCCGCAGGGATGATCTCCCCGCCGCAGTTCGTGCATTCCCACTCCACGAAGGCGCGGTCGAAATTGGCGTTGTGGGCGATGATCGGGGCGTCGCCGACGAACTCCAGGAAGTCCGCCATGATCTCCCGGAACTTCGGGGCGTCCCTCACCTTGTCGTCGGTGATGCCGTGCACGGCGATCGCGCCCGCGGGGATCAGCCGCTCCGGATTGACGTAGCGGTGGAAGGTCCTCCCGGTCGGCAGCAGATCCTCGATCTCTATGCAGCCGATCTCGATCAGGCGGTCGCCGGTCTTCGGATCGAAGCCGGTGGTTTCGGTGTCGAGAACGATCTCGCGGGCCATGCCTCTTACTGACCCGGTTCGGAGTCCGAAGGAAGGCCGGCCCGCCGCGGCGTCCACGCCGGATCAAGAACCGTCCCCACGATCTCCCGGACCTGCGCGCGCGCGGCGTCGATCCCACGTGAGGTGTCGACGACGAAGTCAGCCCGGGCCCGCTTCTCCGCGTCCGGCGTCTGTCGTGACAGGATGGCGTCGAGGCGCTCGCGCGTCATGCCGGGGCGGGACAGCACCCGTTCGGCCTGAACCTCCGGCGGGGCCGTGACCACCACCACGGCGTCGACGGCGCGGTCGCCGCCGGTCTCGAACAGCAGGGGGATGTCGAGCACCGCCAGCGTCTCGCCCCGGTCACGCGCCGCCTCCAGCTCCGCCAGACGACCCTGCGCCACCAGCGGATGGACGATCGTCTCCAGCCTGCGGAAGGCGTCGGGGTCGTCGCCCAGGGCTCCGGCCAGCCGGTCGCGGTCGACCGCCCCGTCCACCACCACGCCGGGAAAGGCCTCGCCGACCGGCCCCACCGCCGCGCCGCCGCGGGCATAGAGGGCGTGGACGGCCTCGTCGGCGTTCCAGGTCACCGCGCCTTCCCCGGCGAACAGTCGCGTGGTCGTCGACTTCCCCATGCCGATCGATCCGGTCAGGCCGAGCACGATCATGTGGCGACGCCCAGCGCCCTCAGGCAGAGGGCGCGCACGTCGACGGCCGGCGGCGGAACGCCGTAGATCGCCTCGAAGGACGGTTTCGCCTGCCCGATCAGCATGGCCAGGCCGTCGACGATCGTCAGGCCGCGGTCCCTCGCCGCGGCCAGCAGCGGCGTGTGAAGGGGACGATAGCCCATGTCCATGACCACGGCGCCGGGCTTCAGGATCGACACGTCCAGTCCCGGATCGACCGGCAGGGCGCTGACCACCAGGTCGGCCAGACGCAGCTGCTCCGTCGTCTGATGAGTCACGCCCATCGCTGCGACCAGCTGGGCCGCGCGCTCGGCGGATCTGTTCACCACGCCCACCTGGGCCCCGGCCCCCTGAAGGGCGACGACCGCGGCCCGCGCCGCGCCGCCCGCGCCCAGCACGCTCACCGGAGCTCCCGCCAGCTTCAGGCCAGGCGCCTGCTCCCCAAGGGCGGCCAGAAGGCCCTCTCCATCGGTGGAGTCGGCGTGGACCTGTCCGTCCTGGAAGGTCAGGAGGTTCGCCGACCCGGCCCGCCGGGCAATGTCCGAGGCCCCCGCCCCGGCGGCCCGCAACGCCCTCATTTTCCACGGCGCGGTGACGTTCAGTCCCCGGAACATCCCCGCCTTGCCGCGTGCGATCAGGGCGTCGAAGGCCGGTTCGTCCATCGCCGGCAAGGCTTGGTAGACGCCCTTGATGCCCGCAGCCGACAGCCAGGACCCGTGGATCAGGGGGCTGAGCGAATGGCCGATCGGCCAACCGACGACTCCGCCGAGCATCATGACGGCAGCGCCCCGTTCGTCCGCAGGGCTTCCAGCAGCGGCCAAAGGGGCATGCCCATGATCGTCGCCTGGGCGCCCTCGACCCGTGCGAACAGCTGGGCGCCGCGTCCCTCGATCCGGTAGCAGCCGACCGAGGCGAGCAGACCCTCGCCCTCGGCGGCCAGATAGGCGTCGAGGAAGGCGTCCGAGAAGTGCCGCATCGTCATCGTGGCCGGCTCACGGTCCGACCAGACGATCCGACCGGCACGGGCGAGGGCGACCGCGGACCAAAGCACGTGCTCCCGCCCGCGCATGGCCTCCAGCCTGCCCCGCGCCTCTTCCATGGACCGCGCCTTGGAGACGAGGCCGCCGTCGAAAGCCAGGATCTGGTCCGAACCGATCACCCAGTCCTCCGGACGCCGCCGGGACACGTCCAGCGCCTTGGCTTGCGCCAGGGTCACGCCAAGCGCGGCCGGATCGCGCCGGGCCTCAGGGGTCTTGTACGCCGTCTCGTCGACGTCGGCCGGGTCGATCTCGAAGTCCACGCCGGCGTCCTCGAGGATGCGTCGTCGCGTCGCGCTGGCGGAAGCGAGAACGATCATCGGGGCGCCTCGCCGCGCGCCCGGCGTTCCTGCAGCAGATTGACCACCGCCGCCGCCGTCTCCTCCACCGATCGCCGCGTCACGTCGATGACGGGCCAGCCGCGCCGTTCGAAGGCGCGCCGGGCCTTCACGGTCTCCTCCCGGACGGCGTCGTGGTCGACGTAGGACGAGGCCCGGTCGGCGTTCAGGCCCTCCAGACGGTTGCGCCGGATCTGCACCAGCCGGTCGGGCGAGACGGTCAGGCCCACCACGAGCGGACGCTTCAGCGTGGTCAGGCGCTCGCCGTTCTCCTGGCCCGGCACCAGCGGCACGTTGGCGGCGCGGATGCCCCGGTGGGCCAGATAGATGCAGGTCGGGGTCTTTGACGTCCGGCTGACGCCGGTCAGCACCACGTCGGCCTGTTCCAGCTGCTCGGTGGTGCCTTGGCCGTCGTCGTGGGCCATGGCGAAGTCGAGCGCCGAAATGCGGTTGAAATATTCATGGTCCAGCGCGTGCTGCGCGCCGACGCGCGTCGACAGGGCCGCGCCCAGATAGCGCGAAAGGGCGCCCACCAGGGGATCCAGCGCGGCGATCTGAGGCATGTCCAGCCGGCGGCACCCCTGCTCCAGCTGGGACCTGAGCTCGGCGTCGACCAGGGTGTGCAGGACCACGCCGGGCGCCGCCGCGACCTCCTCCAGCACCCGGTCCATCTGCTTCGAGGACCGGACGAGGGCATAGATGTGCTCGATCGGAATGATGCCGTCGAATCGGGCCGTCACGGCCTTGGCCATGGCGTTCAGCGTCTCCCCGGTGGAATCCGAGACCAGGTGGACGTGGAAGTAGGTGGCCAGCCGGCCCGGACGGGCCGGCGTCACCGCTTCGCTCCTCCGGGGAAGGTTCGAGGGAATCCTGGGGAGAAATCCTGGGGCAATCGGGGCGCCGTCCGCGGGGTTTCGGTCAAGGAATCCTATAGCCGAGCGCCCGGCGGGGGGCGAGCGGGGATGACCGGGGACGATCGGCGCGCCTGACCGCGAATTGTCCACGGGGGACCGCCGCAGGTTCGCCTGCCTGGGGAAACCTCCAACGAGGGGTCAATCGCCCACAGGCGCGCGGCACGCCCGACGCCCCGCCGCGCGGCGACGTTAAGGCTTCATTAACCCTCGACGGCCGACGGCGCCCCGGTTCATCCCCAGCCCACGGAGCCGGCGCGCTCTCCGTGGAGAACCCGGGGACGGCGGCCATGGACCGCCTCTTCATCCCCGCCTTCCCGCCTCCAACTCCCTACTTCCCTTCTTTCGATTCAAGGGAAGGGTTGGGAAGGAAAGAGGTCGGCTTGAGCGCAGACGCGTCAGCCCGTAAGTCCGTCGCATGACGACCCCCCGCCTTCTGCGCGTTCTGGCCGGAGAAACCCCGGACCGCCCGCCCGTGTGGTTCATGCGCCAGGCCGGGCGTTATCTGCCCGAGTACCGGGCTCTGCGCGCGACGACGCCGGGCTTCATCGAGTTCTGCCTTGATCCGGAGAAGGCCGCGGAAGCGACGTTGCAGCCCATGCGGCGGTTCGGCTTCGACGCCGCCATCGTCTTCGCAGACATCCTGCTGATCCCCCGGGCTCTTGGACAGGACGTGTGGTTCGAGGCGGGGGAGGGGCCGCGTCTCGGCGCCCTGCCGCCCGTCGAGGCCATGCGCGCCCTGACCGCCGACGCGGGCCGCGCCTTGTCGCAGGTCGGCGAGACGCTGACCATCGTCCGCAGGGAGCTGGAGCCGGAGCGCGCCCTGATCGGCTTCGCCGGCGCGCCGTGGACAGTGGCGACCTACATGCTGGACGGCGAGGCCCGCACCATCGGCAAGGGCGAGCGGGCGCAGGCGCGGACCTGGGCCTATGAGCAGCCGGAGCTCGTCGACGGGGTTCTGGACGTCCTCGTCGAGGCGACGGCGCACTATCTCAAGATGCAGGCCGAATCCGGCGCCCAGGTGTTGAAGATCTTCGAAAGCTGGGCCGAGGGCCTGCCGGACGACCTGTTCGAGCGGCTGGTCCTGCGCCCGCACCAGAAACTGGTCGCCCGGGTCCGCGAACTGGGCGTGACCCTCCCCTTGATCGGCTTCCCCCGCGGCTCGGCGGCGCTGGCCGAGCGCTATGCGAGCGCCTGCGACGTTCAGGCCGTGGCGCTGGACACCGCCTGTCCGCTTGAGGTCGGCCGACGGGTGCAGGCGATCAAGCCGATCCAGGGCGCGCTGGACCCGCTGCTGCTGAGAGCGGGGGGCGCGGCGCTGGACCGCAGGGTCGACCAGTTGACCGAAGCCTGGGGACGGGGTCCGTGGATCTTCAACCTCGGCCACGGCATCCTGCCGGACGTGCCGATCGCGCACGTCGAGCAGGTGCTGCGGAGACTTGGAGCGCAATGAGCGGACGGACGGAAGGGGCCGGACGGCGGATCGCCGTCGTCCTGTTCAACCTCGGGGGGCCGGACGGCCCCGCCGACGTGAAGCCTTTTCTTTTCAATCTGTTCAATGATCCTGCCATCATCGGTCTGCCCGGATTCGTGCGCACGCCTCTGGCCCGCCTGATCTCCTCCCGGCGGGAAAACAGCGCCCAGGCCAACTATGCCCTGATGGGCGGCGGCTCGCCGCTGCTGCCCGGCACCCGGGCCCAGGCCACCGCGCTGGAGGCCCGGCTGCGTGCGGAGCTCCCCGGTGAGGAGATCCACGCCTTCGTCTGCATGCGCTACTGGCGCCCGCTCACGGAGCAGGTCGCGGCGGAGGTGGCGGCCTTCGCGCCGGACGAGATCGTTCTGCTGCCGCTGTATCCCCAGTTTTCGACCACGACGACGGAGTCGTCGCTCAAGCTGTGGCGCGAGACCTATCGGGGACCGGGGAGGTCGCGCACGGTCTGCTGCTGGCCCGTCGCCGACGGCTGGATCGAGGCGCAGGCGCGCGCGATTTCGGCCAGGCTCGCGGAAGCGGGAGACGCGGCCGTGCGGGTCCTGATGTCGGCCCACGGCATCCCGGAGAAGCTGGTCTCGGGCAAGGGCGACCCCTACCAGGAGCAGGTCGAGTCCACCTGCGCGGCGTTGGCCGCCCGGCTCGACCTCGGCCCGCGAGGCGACCGCTGGGACGTCTGTTACCAGAGCCGGGTGGGTCCTTTGAAATGGCTGGGTCCGTCCACGCCGGAGGCGATCGGGAAGGCCGCGGCGGATGGGGTGGGGGTGCTGCTGACGCCGGTCGCCTTCGTGTCCGAACACATAGAAACCCTCGTGGAGCTGGACGTCGAGTACGCCGAGCTGGCCCACGGCCTGGGCGTGGCGCCCTATCTGCGCGCGCCGGCGGCGGGCGTCGCGCCCGATTTCATCGGCGCACTGGCCGCCGCGGTGACGGAGGCCCTCGGACGCGAGGGGACGGCGCCCCACGGGCCCGGTTGCCGCAAAGACTGGAAGGCGTGTCCGTGTCAGACGGAAAGGCGTGCGGCATGACGACCTACGACCTTGCGCGGGGCCTGCACATTCTTGCGGTCATCGCGTGGATGGCGGGGATGCTGTTCCTGCCGCGGCTCTACGCCTACGACGCCGAACAGGCCGAGAAGCCGGAACCTCTGAGGTCCGGGATGCGGGACCTGCTCCGCACGTGGCAGACCCGGTTGCTGAAGATCATCGTCAATCCGGCCATGACGGCGGCGTGGATCTTCGGGGGCTGGCTGATCTGGATCGACGGCACGACGCGCGGCTGGGAGTTCCTGGTGCAGCCGTGGATGCTGGCCAAGCTGGCCGGCGTGATCGCCCTCAGCGCGTGGCACGGCTTTCTTGCCGGCGAACGAAAGCGCATCCATGCCGGGACGTCGAGGAGGTCCGGCCGCTTCTGGCGCATGACCAACGAGATCCCCTTCGTGATCGCGGTCGTCATGGTGCTCTCGGTGACCACGGAATGGACTTTCGGTTGACCTGACGGCGGCGGCGTGGTTTCGCTGGCGGCGAACCGATCCTGGCCCGGCCGGACGGTCCCTCTCCTTCCGACGATGCCGCTTCCTTCGAGAGAGGCGGAGTCCATCGTCCCTCCTGCGGCCGTGAGGCCGGACATTCCCGCGACTTCGAGCCTCGCCCTAGCGAGCGCTTGACCGCGTCTGCCTGAAGAAGACCCATGACCGACGTCCGCGACACCGATCCGACCGCTCCCGAAGCCGAAACCCTGGACGCCGTCCGGGGCGACGAAGTCTCCGCCGCCGATCTGCCGATGGTCGATCAGGAGGCCGACGAGGAGGACGAGGACGACGGCGAGCCGATCGTGCCCAACGGCCGCATCACCCTTGCCGAGCTCAACGAGAAGACGCCGGCCGATCTGGTGGCGTTCGCCGAAGGGCTGGAAATCGAGAACGCCTCAAACCTGCGCAAGCAGGACCTGCTGTTCGCCATCCTTAAGGCCTTGGCCGAGGAGGAGGTCGAGATCATCGCCGACGGCGTCCTCGAGATCCTGCCGGACGGCTTCGGTTTCCTGCGCAGCCCCGACGCCAACTATCTGCCGGGCCCTGACGACATCTACGTCTCGCCGTCCCAGATCCGCCGCTTCGGCCTGCGCTCGGGCGACACCGTCCACGGCGCCGTGCGCGGCCCGCGCGAGGGAGAGCGCTACTTCGCCCTGCTGAAGTGCGACACGATCAACCTGGAAGACCCCGAACTGGTCAAGACCAAGGTCCTGTTCGACAACCTGACGCCGCTCTATCCCGAAGAGCGGCTGCACATGGAAATCCAGGATCCGACCCTGAAGGACCGCACGGGTCGCGTCGTCGACATCGTCGCCCCGCTCGGCAAGGGCCAGCGCTGCCTGATCGTGGCCCCGCCGCGCGTCGGCAAGACGGTCATGCTGCAGAACGTCGCCAAGTCGATCGAGGCCAATCACCCCGAGGTCTTCCTGATCGTCCTGCTGATCGACGAACGCCCTGAGGAAGTCACCGACATGCAGCGCACGGTGAAGGGCGAGGTCGTGGCCTCGACCTTCGACGAGCCGGCCACCCGCCACGTCGCGGTGGCCGAGATGGTGATCGAAAAGGCCAAGCGCCTGGTCGAGCACAAGAAGGACGTGGTGATCCTGCTGGACTCCATCACCCGTCTGGGCCGCGCCTACAACGCCACCGTGCCGTCCTCCGGGAAGGTGCTGACCGGCGGCGTCGACGCCAACGCCCTGCAGAGGCCCAAGCGGTTCTTCGGCGCCGCCCGCAACATCGAACAGGGCGGTTCGCTGACCATCATCGCCACGGCGTTGATCGACACCGGAAGCCGGATGGACGAGGTGATCTTCGAAGAGTTCAAGGGCACCGGCAACTCCGAGATCGTGCTGGACCGCAAGGTCGCCGACAAGCGGATCTTCCCGGCCATCGACGTTCTGAAGTCGGGCACCCGCAAGGAAGACCTGATCACCCCGAAGGACCAGCTGGCCAAAACCTATGTCCTTCGCCGCATTCTGAACCCGATGGGTCCGCAGGACGCGATCGAATTCCTGCTCGACAAGCTGCGCCAGTCGAAGAACAACGCGGACTTCTTCCAGTCTATGAACACCTGACGCGCCCAAGGCGTTTCACGTGAAACAGGGGACGGCCGCATGAAGGTCAACGTCGAGATCGACTGCACTCCGGCCGAGGCGCGCGCCTTCCTGGGTCTCCCGGACGTCACGCCTCTTAACGAGGCCATGATCGCCGAGATGCAGTCGCGCATGCAGGCCAACGTCGCCGCCATGCAGCCGGACGAACTGATGAAGACCTGGACCAGCTTCGGCCTTCAGGCTCAGGATCAGTTCCGCCGTCTGATGGAAGCGGCCACGAAGGGCTGAGGTGGCCGACACCGTCTTTGCCCTGGCGACGCCGGCCGGACGGGGTGCGATCGCCGTCGTCCGGATCAGCGGGCCGAAGACGAAGGCGGCCCTGACGGCGCTCGTGGGGTCTTCGCCCCGGCCCCGTCTGGCGACCCTGAGGACCCTTCGCCATGGCGAGGCCCGTCTGGATCAGGCCCTCGTCCTGTGGTTTCCGGCCCCGGCCTCGTACACGGGCGAGGACGTGGCCGAGCTCCATCTCCATGGCGGTCGGGCCGTCGTGGAAGGGGTTCTGTCGGCCCTGTCCGATCTCGGACTTCGCCCCGCCGAACCGGGCGAGTTCACGCGCCGGGCGTTCGAGAACGGCAGAATGGACCTGGCACAGGCCGAGGCCGTCGCCGACCTCATCGACGCGGAGAGCGCGGCACAGGCGAAGCAGGCGCTGGGCCAGCTCGACGGCGCCCTGAGCGCGGTCTACTCGGGGTTCCGGGCCGACCTGCTGCGGGCGCTGGCCCTGGTCGAGGCCGAAATCGACTTTCCCGACGAGGAGATCCCGGAGAACCTGGCCCGGACGGCCGGGCCGATTCTGGATCGCCTCGCGGACGACCTGCGCCGTGCCCTGTCGGATGCGGATCGGGGAGAGCGGGTGCGCGAGGGGTATCGCGTCGTCCTGATCGGCGAGACGAACGCCGGGAAGAGCTCGCTGTTCAACGCCCTCGTCGCCCGCGAGGCGGCCATCGTCACCCCCATCCCCGGCACGACGCGGGACGTGCTGGACGCCCAACTGGTGATCGAAGGATACGCCGTGACGCTTTCGGACACGGCCGGGCTGCGGGAGTCCGACGACCCGGTCGAGGCGGAGGGGGTGCGCCGCGCGCGGGCCCGCGCCGCGGGCGCGGATCTGCGCCTGTGGGTACGGGCGCCCGGCGATCCCGAAGGGGCCGCTGCGGCCTTCGTCCAGGACGACGATCTGGTGATCTGGACCAAGGCGGATCTGGCGCCGCCGGACGGCGCGGGTTTGTCCGTGTCGACGGCGACGGGTCTGGGACTCGACTCCGTGCACGCGGCCCTCGCGGATCGGCTCCGTCGCGACCTGACCGGCGCCGACTTTCCGGCTGTGACCCGCTCCCGCCACCGCCGGCGGCTGGGCGAGGCCCTGGCGGCCGTGCAGGACGGGCGGCGGGCGCTCCGTCTCGCGCCGGAGATGGCCGGCGACGACCTGCGACGGGCCGCCACCGCCCTGTCCCAGGTGACGGGGGAGATCGGCGTCGAGGACGTCCTGGGCGAGGTCTTCGCCAGCTTCTGCATCGGCAAGTGACGTTTCACGTGAAACGCCGCGCCGGGTGGAATTTCGCGGCGGTTTCGACTATGTCCCGCGTCCCATGACCAGCTTCGACGTCATCGTCATCGGCGGCGGCCACGCCGGCTGCGAGGCCGCGGCGGCCTCCGCGCGCGCGGGCGCCCGGACGCTTCTGTTGACGCAGAAGCTGGAGACGATCGGCGAGATGAGCTGCAACCCCGCGATCGGCGGCCTGGGCAAGGGCCACCTGGTGCGCGAGATCGACGCCATGGACGGCCTGATGGGCCGCATGGCCGACCTGTCGGGCATCCAGTTCCGCATGCTGAACCGCTCCAAGGGGGCGGCGGTGCGGGGCCCGCGCAGCCAGATCGACCGGCGCCTGTACCGCGAGGCCATGCAGGCCGAACTGGCGGCCACGCCGAACCTCACGCGTCTGGCGGGCGCCGCCGAGCGGCTAATGCTGGCCGGCGCCCGCGTCGTCGGCGTCGTGACCGGCGCCGGCGAGGAGATCGCCGCCGGCGCCGTCGTGTTGACGACGGGCACCTTCCTGAACGGCGTGATTCACAAGGGCGACGCCCGCATCCCGGCCGGCCGCCACGGCGAAGCGCCGTCGATCGGCCTGGCCGCCGACCTTCGCGCCGCCGGACTGGCTCTGGGGCGGCTGAAGACCGGCACGCCCGCGCGGCTCGACGGCCGGACCATCGCCTGGGACCGGCTTGAGATGCAGGCGGCCGACGACGAGCCCGTGCCTTTCAGCTTCCTGACCGATCGCATCGCCGTGCCGCAGATCGCCTGCGGCATCACGGCGACGACGGAAGAGACGCACCGGATCATCGCCGAGAACCTCGGCGAAAGCGCCGTCTATGGCGGGCGCCTGTCGGGACGGGGCCCCCGCTACTGTCCCTCGATCGAGGACAAGGTCGTCCGCTTCGCCGACAAGACCTCCCACCAGATTTTTCTCGAGCCCGAGGGTCTGGACGATCCGACCGTCTATCCGAACGGCATATCCACCTCCGTGTCCGACGCCACCCAGACGGCGTTCCTGCGCACCATTCCCGGGCTGGAGGCCGTAAAGGTGTTCCGCTTCGGTTACGCCATCGAATACGACTACGTGGATCCGCGCGAGCTGACGCCCGGGCTGGAGGTCAAGGCGCGCCCCGGCCTGTTCCTCGCCGGCCAGATCAACGGAACGACCGGTTACGAGGAGGCGGGCGCCCAAGGGTTGATGGCCGGGCTCAACGCGGCGCGCAAGGCGGGCGGGCAGGACGCGGTCGTCGTCGGCCGCGACCAGGGCTACGTCGGCGTCATGATCGACGACCTCGTCACCCGGGGCGTGACCGAGCCCTACCGCATGTTCACCAGCCGGGCCGAATGGCGGCTGAACCTGCGCAGCGACAATGCCGATCAACGCTTGACGCCTGTGGCCGAGGCGGCAGGGATCGTCGGCGCCGACCGCCGCCGGCGTTTCGCCGACAAGCGTTCGCAGGTCCTGTCGGCTCTGGCGGCGGCGCGAGAGACGTCCTTCACGCCCAGGCAGGCCTCGGAGCTCGGCGTGGTCGTGAACGCCGACGGTCGCCGCCGCTCGATCCGGGACCTTCTGGGCCACCCCGGCGTGACGCTGGATCAGTTCCGTTCCGTCCTGCCGCAGATCGCCGACTGGTCGGCGGAGGTGCGCGAGCAGGTCGAGGTCGACGCCGCCTATGCCGGCTATCTGGACCGACAGGCCGCGGACGCGGCGGCGCTGAAGCGGGATGAGGACCTGCGTCTGCCGGTCGACCTGGACTACGCCGCGGTCGGCGGTCTGTCGAACGAGGTGCGCGAGAAGCTGGAGCGCGTCCGACCGCTCAGTCTGGGTCAGGCCGGCCGCATCGAAGGGATGACGCCCGGAGCCCTGACGGCGCTGCTGGCCCACGTCCGGCGCGTCGCGGCGTGACCCTCGACGCCGCCGGTTTCCAATCCGCGACGGACGCGACCGACGCGGTGGTCGCCGACCTCGACGCGTATCGCCGCATGCTGATCGAGAGCAACGCGGTGATGAACCTCGTCGGGCCGGACACCTTGGCCGATTTCTGGAACCGCCACGCGCTGGATTCGGCCCAACTGATCCCGCACGTCCCGGACGCCCGGACCTGGGCCGATCTGGGCGCCGGCGCGGGCCTGCCCGGCGTCGTGCTCGCGGTCTTCATGAAGCCGCGCGGCGGGCATGTGCATCTGATCGACAGCCTGCAGAAGCGCTGCCGCTTCCTCCAGTCGGTCGTCGACGCCCTCGATTTGCCGGCGACCGTGGTCTGGGGCCGCGCGGAGCAGCATGCCGCCAGGGTCGACGTCGTCACGGCGCGCGCGGTCGCCCCGCTGACGAAGTTGCTCGGCTATGCACAGGCTTATCACCAGAAGGGCGCGGCGGGCCTCTATCTCAAGGGGGAGAAGGCCGAGGCCGAGGTGGCGGAGGCCCGCAAGGTCTGGCATTTCGAAAGCCAGTTGTTCCCGTCGCGCAGCGACGCGCGGGGACGCGTGGTGTCCGTCCGGAGTCTTCGCCGTGTCCGCCAATAGCCGCGTCCTCGCCGTGTCGAACCAGAAGGGCGGAGTCGGCAAGACCACCACCGCGATCAACCTCGGCACCGCCCTGGCCGCCATTGGCCAGCGCGTGCTGATCGTCGACATGGATCCGCAGGGCAATGCCTCGACGGGGCTCGGCGTTCCACGTGAAACACGCCGTGTGACCATCTACGACGTCATCGTGGACGGCCGCCCGGTGGACGACGCGGCGGTGCCGACGGCCGTTCCCGGTCTGCACATCATTCCGGCCGACGCCGACATGTCGGGCGTGGAGATCGAACTGAGCCAGGCCGACCGCCGATCGTACCGTCTGCGCGACGCGCTCGCGGCGCAGGCGGCGGGGCAGGGGGCCCCTTTCGACTACGTCCTGATCGACTGCCCCCCGTCGCTGAACCTGCTCACGCTCAACGCCATGGCGGCCGCCGACGCCGTTCTGGTTCCGCTTCAGTGCGAGTTCTTCGCCCTCGAAGGCCTCACCCAGCTGATGAAAACGGTGGACATGGTGAGGCAGAGCCTGAACCCGAAGCTCGAGATCCAGGGCCTCGTGCTCACCATGTACGATCGCCGCAACGCCCTTTCGGGACAGGTCGAAGCCGACGTCCGCGCGCATTTCGGCGACAAGGTGTATGACTCCGTCATACCTAGAAACGTCCGCGTTTCGGAAGCGCCGTCCTTCGGCAAGCCGGCGCTGATCTACGACCTGAAATGCGCGGGCAGTCAGGCCTACCTGAGATTGGCGCGGGAAGTGGTGGCGCGCGAGCGCGTCCGGCTGCAGGCGGCCTGAGGAGTTGGAGGGGATGATGAGCGAACGTCAGCGCGGCCTGGGGCGGGGCCTGTCGGCCCTGCTGGGCGAACAGGTGGTCGAGAGCGCGCCGGTCGACGGGGGACCGGTTCCGGCCGGCGTGCGCAGCGTGCCGATCGAGGCGCTGAAGCCCAATCCGGATCAGCCGCGAAAAATCTTCGCCAAGGAGGATCTGGACGAGCTGGCGGGCTCCATCCGCGATCGCGGCGTGCTGCAGCCCATCCTCGTGCGGCCCCACCCCGACGAGCCGGGGGCATGGCAGATCGTCGCCGGCGAGCGCCGCTGGCGCGCCGCGCAGCAGGCGCGACTGACGGAGGTGCCGATCGTCGAGCGCGTTCTGGACGACGTGGCGGTGCTGGAAGTCGCCATCATCGAGAACGTCCAGCGCGCCGACCTCAACCCGCTTGAGGAGGCGGAGGCCTATCGCGTCCTCATGGACCGCTTCGGCCGGACGCAGGACGCCGTGGCCGGGGTCGTCGGCAAGAGCCGCAGCCACGTGGCCAACACCCTGCGCCTTCTGCAGTTGCCGGAAAGGGTCTTGACCTACGTCCGGGAGGGCAAGCTCTCCGCCGGGCACGCCCGGGCCCTGATCAACACGCCGGATCCCGGCGCCCTGGCCGACCGCGCCTATATGGACGGGCTGAACGTCCGCCAGACCGAGGCGCTGGCGCGTCGGGCGACGGAAGGGGAGCGGCCGACGCCCCCGAAATCCCGCGTCACGCCGGCCGGCGCCGACGCCGACCCCGACATCGCGGCGCTCGAGCAGGATCTGGCCGACGCCCTGGGCCTGAAGGTGCGCCTGTCCGCCGGGCCGGGAGAGAAGGGGGAGCTGACCCTGCAGTGGCGCAGCCTCGACCAGCTGGACGACCTGTGCCGACGCCTGATGAAGGCCTGAGCGACGACGCGGCCGCGGCGGAGATCGGCGAGCTCTATTCCCGCCATGCCGACGCATGGGCCGCAGCGCGCGGCGTGACGCTGCGACCCGACGAAGCCGTCCATCTGAATCGTTTCATGGCGGCGCTGCCCGCAGGCGGCGCGGTGCTGGACCTCGGCTGCGGCTCAGGACGGCCCATCGCCGCCACCCTGATCGCACGCGGCTTCCGCCTGACCGGCGTCGACGTCTCGCCTGCCTTGATCGACCGATGCCGCGCGGCCTTTCCGGAGCACGACTGGATCGCCGCCGACATGCGCGGCCTCGATCTGGGGCGCCGCTTCGACGGCGTGTTGGCCTGGTGGTCCAGCTTCCATCTGACGGCTGACGCCCAGGAGGCCATGGCCGGGGTCTATGCCCGCCACGTGAGGCCGGACGGAATCCTGATGTTCGTCGGCGGCCCGAGGCGCGGCGTCGCCATGGGCGAGTGGATGGGCCGGCCGCTGCATCACGCCAGCCTGGATCCGGCGGAGTACCGCGAAGGACTGGCGCAGGCGGGCTTCGTCGGGATCGAGGAAAAGGTGCTCCACCTGCACGACGAGGGCGCACGGGTCTGGACGGCGCGGCGGAATGCGTCAGACTGAGGCCATGACCGACGAACCGGGCAATCCGACCACCGAGGCCATGAAGAGGGCCCTCGCCGCCAAGCGCGCGGGCGCCCTGGCGCCGAAGTCCGGCGGCTTCAAGCCCGGCCAGCACGCGGAGAAGGTGGTGGAGCGCCAGAACGCGGCGCTGAACAAGCCCGCGTTCCGGCGGGCGTCCAAGCGGGGCTAGAGCCCCAGTCTGCGGGCCCGGGCCGAGATCTCCAGCACCAGACGCTCGGCGATCAGCTGGTCGGGGGAGCCGGTGGAGCGGCAGGCCAGTTCGGCGGCGTTCAGGGAGTCCATGACGGCGTCCAGGGCCTCGGGGGTCCACGACTTCACCTGCCGCAGCGCCTCGGCCTCCTGCTTCCAGAAGACGCCGGCCGCCTTCGTCGCCTCCTTGGCCCCGGCCCCCGCGCCGACCAGGGTCTGCACCCGGATCAGGACCTGCAGCTGCCGGCCGATCGCGCGCAGGGCGGCGACGGCGCCCTCGCCCTCCAGAAAGGCGCGGCGCAGGCCGGATTGAGCCGGCGCGGCCTTTCCGCCGAAGGCCTGCTGGGCAGCGTCCTGAAGGCTGGCGTCCGGCTCGACCCCGAGATGCTGTTCGAGTTCGGCCACGTCGATCGTCCGCCCGCTGCCGGGGCCGATGAACAGGGCCAGTCTCTCGATCTCCTGCCGCATAAGGCCGCGTTCGCGCGGCAGGCGGGCCACGAAGCGATCCAGCGCGTCTCCGGTCAGACCGACCTTGTCGGCGGCCAGCGCCTCCCGCGTCATGCGGGCCACGTCGCCGACTTCGTCCTCGTAACAGGCGATTCCGACGGCGTTCGGGCTGGCCTCGGCCGCCTTGCGCAGGGCGGAATCGCGGCCCAGGGCCCCCGCCTCCACGACCAGCAGGGCGTCAGGATTGAAGCCGCCCTCCGCATGGACCTTCAGGGCCGCGGCCAAGGCCTTGTCGGTCGCCGCCTTCTCGGCCGAAAGACGCACGCGGACCAGCCGGCGGCCGCCCATCAGGGACATGGCGGCGAGCGCGTCCTCCAGACGCCCGTCTCCCGCGTCGACGTCTGCGTCCGCCAGCAGGCTGACGTTGAAGGGGTCGTTCAGGTCCGGGGTGACCATCCGGCAAAGGGTCTCGGACCGCTCGGCCACGCCGGAGCGGTCGCGGCCATGGATGACGACGGCCCGGACGGCAGGGTCAGGAGATTTCAGAAAGCGCTCGACCTCGGGGCGCTTGCTCAGGATCACGGGATCAACGCCCCGCGATCGCGGCCAGCACGTCCAGACGGACTTCCCGCGCCAGTTCGGCGGCGGCACGGACCTCCGCGTCTTCCTGGGCGGCGATGGCCGCCACGGGCTGGTCGGCGGACGCGTAGGTGACGACGGCCGTTTCGAGGCCCGTCACCGGCCGGCCCCCGGCCGTGGGCGTCAGCACCCAGGCCATGCGGACGGTCAGCTCATAGCGGGCGGCGGTGTCGTCGATCCGGCGGCCGACCGGGCGGCGGTCCTGTTCGACGGCCGTCTCCAGGCGCCAGGCCGGCGTGGCCCCCAGATCGGCCCCGAAAGCGTCTTCCAGCGCCTCACGAAGGCGATAGCCGAAGCGATCGTCCGGCGTCGACACGGCGACGCGCGAGAGCGCCATGCCCGCGCCCTCGCCGTACAGGGGCGTGAAGCCGCAGGCGGACAGGCCCAGCGCCGCCGCCGCGATCAGGGCAGGGCGGCGGATCACGCCACCACCAGGTTGACGATGCGGTCCTTGACCACGACCACCTTCCTCACCGTCTGCCCCTCCAGCCGCGCCAGCACTTCGGAATCGGCCAGCACGATCGCCTCGACTTCGGCCGGTTCCAGTCCTCGGGCGACGCGGATCTCGCCGCGACGCTTGCCGTTGACCTGGATCGGCAGGGTCACTTCATCGTCGGCCGCCAGCGCCGGGTCGAAGGCCGGCCACGACGCGTCGAGGATCATCCCGTCTTCGCCCAGCCGCGTCCAGCACTCCTCGGCCAGATGGGGCACGAAGGGGGAGATCAGGCGGGCGAAGGCCGACAGGGCCTCGCGCCGGGCCTCGCCGCCCGCGGACTCATGGGCCCTGAGCGCCCCGAGGAAGCCGTACAGTTTCGCGATCGCCGAATTGAAACGGAATTGTTCCACGCCTTCGGTGACCGCCTTGATGGTCTTGTGCGTCTCGCGACGCAGGGCGACGTCGGCGTCAGGCGCGCCCGGACCGATCTCGCGGTCGAACTCGGCCCAGACCCGCTGAACGAAGCGGCTCGCGCCCTCGACGCCGCCGGTGGTCCATTGGACGTCGCGCTCCGGCGGGCTGTCGGACAGGACGAACAGGCGCCCGGCGTCGACGCCGTGCAGGTCGACGATCTCCTGCGGGGCCACCACGTTCTTCTTCGACTTCGACATCTTCTCGACGTCGCCGATGGCCAGGGCCTCGCCGGTGGACAGGCGCCGCGCAGACCGCTTTCCGGCCTCGGTGGTCAGGTCGACGTCCGCGGGTTCCACCCATTGGCCGTCGGCGGTGCGGTAGGTCTCGTGCACGACCATGCCCTGGGTGAACAGGCCGGCGAACGGCTCCTTCACGCTCATCAGTCCGGCGTCGGAAAGGGCGCGGCTGATGAAGCGCGCATAGAGCAGGTGCAGCACGGCATGTTCGACGCCGCCGATGTATTGGTCGACCGGCAGCCAGCGGTTCGCTGCGGCGGCATTGATGGGCTCCGCCGCGTTCGGATCGGCGAAGCGGGCGAAATACCAGCTGGAGTCCACGAAGGTGTCGAGCGTTTCCGTCTCCCGGGTCGCGGCGCCGCCGCAGTCGGGACAGGCGACGTGCTTCCAGGTCGGATGGCGGTCCAGGGGATTGCCGGGCACGTCGAAGGTCACGTCCTCGGGCAGGACCACCGGCAGCTGGTCCCCCGGCACCGGCAGGACGCCGCACGCGTCGCAGTGGATCACCGGAATGGGGCAGCCCCAATAGCGCTGCCGGCTGACGCCCCAGTCCCGGAGACGATACACGGTCGCGCCGGCGCCCTGGCCCATGGCTTCGATGCGGGCGATGGCCGCGGCCTTGGCCGCCTCGACCTCCATGCCGTTCAGGAAGTCCGAGTGGAACAGACGGCCGGGGCCCACGTAGGCCTCGTCGCCGATCGAGAAGTCGTCACCGGCCCCGTCGGGGCGCACCACCGGGATCACGGGCAGCCCGTACTTGCGGGCGAAGTCCAGGTCGCGCTGGTCGTGCGCCGGACAGCCGAAGACGGCGCCGGTGCCGTAGTCCGACAGGATGAAGTTGGCGATCCAGACCGGGATTTCCCGCCCGTCGAAGGGGTGGAGGACCCTCAGGCCCGTGTCCCGGCCGATCTTCTCGGCCTGTTCGATGTCGGCGGTCGAAGCGCCGCCCTTGCGGCACTCGGCGACGAAGGCGGCGACCTCGGGATTCTCCGCGGCCAGCCGTTGGGAGATCGGGTGGTCGGGGGCCAGGCCGAGGAAGCCGGCCCCGAACAGGGTGTCTGGCCGCGTGGTGTAGACGGTGATCCCGTCCTCGAAGCCTTCCGGCGGCTGACCGGCGAAGCGCCAGATCATCTCAAGGCCCTTCGACCGGCCGATCCAGTTCTCCTGCATCAGCCGGACCTTGTCGGGCCAGCGGCCTTCCAGCTCCTTCAGCCCCTCGATCAGGTCGTCGGCATAGTCGGTGATGCGCAGGAACCACTGGTTCAGCTTGCGCTTCTCGACCACCGCCCCCGAACGCCAGCCGCGCCCGTCGATGACCTGCTCATTGGCCAGCACCGTCGCGTCGACCGGGTCCCAGTTGACGGTGCCTTCGCGGCGGTAGACCAGGCCGCGGCGGAACAGCTCCAGAAACCAGGCCTGCTGCTTGCCGTAGTACTCGGGCTCGCAGGTGGCGAACTCGCGCGACCAGTCCAGCGACAGGCCGAGCAGCTTCAGCTGCTCGCGCATGGCGGCGATGTTGGACCGGGTCCAGTCGCCGGGATGGACTCCGCGTTCCATGGCCGCGTTCTCGGCCGGCATGCCGAAGGCGTCCCAGCCCATGGGATGCAGGACGTCGAACCCCTGCGCGCGCTTCAGCCGCGCCACCACGTCGCCCATGACGTAGTTGCGGGCGTGGCCCATGTGGATGTTCCCGGATGGGTAGGGGAACATCTCCAGCACATAGTATTTCGGCCGGCCGGTCGACGTCTCGGGCGCCCGGAAGGCGCCAGCGGCGGCCCATCGCGCCTGCTGGCGGGGTTCGGCGGTCTTGGGATCGTAACGGGCCACGGGGAGGCGGTTCCTGGGGGCAGGGGGCCCGTCAGGCTCGGCCGGCGGGCCCGGGATCAGTCGGGGAGGGCTGGACGCCCGTCAAGCCGGGCGCGCGGAAATCAGCGGGCGTCGGCCAGGTTGAACTGACGCGCCTTGGTCAGGATGGCGTTTTCCAGGTCGGTCTCGGTCTGGGGATCGACCGCGGCGGCGACCCACTGGCCCGAGGCGTCCTGCACCTGCTTGGTCAGCGACACGTTCAGCGCGTCGGCGCGCAGGCGGGTGTCGAGGATGAACACCGTCGCCTTGAAGCGCTCGTTCGGCGTGCGCGGGTCCGAATACCAGTCGTAATTGATCACGCCGCCCCACGGGTCGGCGCTGGTCAGCGGCATGAAGCTGAGCGTGTCCAGGGTCGCGCGCCACAGGTAGGCGTTGACGCCGATGCCCAGTTGCGCGCTTTCGGCCGCCGCGCGCGTCGTGGGCCCGCCGCCGAAGACGTCGCCCACGGTCGGGCCGAAGGGACGGTCCGTCGAGCAGGCGCCCAGCGCCAGGGTGGAGGCGATCAGGATGGTCGCGGCGCCGCGAACAAACAGCATGTAGACACTCCGTCAGACGTCGCCGCGCGGGGCGCGCAAGCCGCCGATGCGCGGGCAAATCCGGCTCGGTCGGGCTCTATAGCACGGCGAAAAGGGGCGATGACAAGGCGAAGGCGCGGCGGAACGGCGAACTCGCGTCGCAACGGCGCCGTTCGCGTGGCGGGCGACGCGCGGCGGCAGTCTTCGCGTGACGCGGGCGACACAAGCGGGAAGGGAACGACCGCCCGCCGTCGCCGTTCGATTGACCGGAGGCGGCCCCGGCGCCTAGATCGACGACCGGGCTATGGAACAGACGCCGCACATGACCGCGCAGACGCGACCGATGCAGGGACGAGGGGCCGCCGCGGCGGCCCTGGGCGCCCTCGTGCTCGTCGCCCTGGCCGGCGCCGCCGAGGCCCAGACGGCCCGGCGTCCGGTGGTTTCGGCCGGGGAGGCGTCGCGCGCCGCCGAACTGGCCCCTTCGCGCCGCGCCCTGCGGCTGGACCGTTCGGGCCGCTGGAGCGTCGACTTTTCTCTGGATCCCTCGCTGAGCGACCCGGCCCGCGTGGGGGACGTCGGCGCGGGCGCCTATTACAGCGTCAACCCGCGCCTCCGGGTCGGCGCCTCGGCGGGTCTGGTCGAAGGGCCGGAGAATCCCGGTCGACCGGTCCAGAACAGCCGAGACGTCGCCCCGCGCGTCCGGCTGGAATCGACCTTCCGCTTCTAACGCCCCAAGGCGGCCGTCACCGCGCCCACGGCCGCGATCCCGCACGCGCCCGACCCCCGCAGCAGGCGGGCGGTCGTCGCGTCGATCCCTCCAAGCGCGTAGGCGGGCGCCCCCGCGGCGGCGAGCATGGCCGTCAGTCCTCCGAGCCCGAGGGGCGGGCGGTCCGGCGAGGGTCCGCCGTGCGGAAAGACGGGCGAGATCAGGACGGCGTCCAGCGCGCAGGGGGCGGACCGCTCGGGAGCATGAAGGGCTCCGGTCAGCAGCCAGTCCGGGCGCGTCCCGCGCACGACCGCGGCCCGACCAAGAACCCGTTCCGGCAGATGCAGGCCGTCGGCGCCGACCGAGGCGGCCAGGTCCGCGTCCTCCGCGATCAGGAGCCGTACGCCCGCGACCCGGGTCACGTCCCGCAGCCGTGCCGCCTCGTCCGCCGCTTCGGCGCGCCTGAAACCGCGGTGGATCACCGCCGCCCCGGGCGGGAGACGCGCGGCCGTTCGCCACGGCTGCGGCGTGCGGGTCGGATCGGTCATGAAGATCAGCGGCGGCAGACGCGCGACGCGGGGGTCGACCGCCGCCGCCGCGCGGTTTAGGTCCAGCGCGACCCGCCAGAGTTCGTCAGGGGGAACCCGTCCGTCCATGGCCGCCTCTTCGCCGATCCCGCCGCCGCCGTCCATCGCCGCCCGCCTTGCGGGGGCGCGCGCCCGCATCGCGACCGCCGAAGCGGCGTCGGGCCGCCCCGCCGGTTCGGTGACGATGACGGCGGTGACCAAGACCCAGCCGCATGAAGCCGTGGCGGCCGCCATCGCGGCGGGCGCCGACGTCTTCGGCGAAAATCGGGTGCAGGAGGCCGGGGCGCGCTGGGCGGAGCACCCCCGGCCGCGCGAGCTGCGCCTGATCGGTCCTCTGCAGTCCAACAAGGCCGCGGCCGCCTGCGAGCTGTTCGACGTGATCGAGACCCTGGACCGCGACGGTCTGCTGACCGCGCTCGCGTCCGAGGCGCAGAAGCGCGGGCGCTCGCCGCGCCTGCTGGTCCAGGTCAACACCGGCGAGGAACCTCAGAAGGCGGGTGTGGCGCCGGATCAGGCGGACGGCCTCATCGCCCGGGCCCTGGCGGCGGACCTGCCGGTCGAGGGGTTGATGTGCATTCCGCCGGCCGACCAGGCGCCGGAGCCCCACTTCGCCCTGCTGGCGGGGATCGCCGCGCGCAACGGCCTGTCGGTCCTGTCGATGGGAATGAGCGAGGACTTCGAGGCGGCGATCCGGCTCGGCGCCACCCACGTGCGGCTGGGATCGGCCCTGTTCGGCCCCCGTCCGGCGCCCGGACGGTGAAGCCGATCCGGTTTTCGGGCGTTCGGGGTTGGCGTTCCCGCACAGCGTCGCCATTCTGAGTTCATGCCCAGCCCCAAGACGATCCTGATCATCGACGACGACGACGACCTGCGGGAGGCGCTGGCCGAGCAGCTGGCCCTGCACGAGGAGTTCGCCCCTCTTCAGGCCACGACGGCGGGCGAGGGGGTCAGGCTGGGCCGGGAGTCCCGCGCGGACTTGATCCTGCTGGACGTCGACCTGCCCGACATGGACGGCCGCGAAGCCTGTCGCCTGCTGCGCAAGGACGGGGTGTCGACGCCGATCATCATGCTGACCGGCCAGACCTCGGACTCGGACACCATCCTCGGCCTCGACGCCGGGGCCAACGACTACATCACCAAGCCCTTTCGCTTCGCCGTCCTGCTGGCCCGGATCCGCGCCCATCTGCGAAGCCACGAACAGTCCGAGGACGCGGTGTTCCGAATCGGCCCGTACGACTTTCGCCCCGCCTCCAAGGTTCTGATGGGCGACAAGGGCAAGAAGGTCCGCCTGACCGAGAAGGAGACCAACATCCTCAAGTACCTCTACCGCGCCGGCGCCAAGGCCGTGTCGCGCGAGGAACTGCTGACGGAGGTCTGGGGCTACAACGCCGGCGTGACCACCCACACGCTGGAGACGCACATCTATCGCCTGCGCCAGAAGATCGAGCCGGAGCCGGGGCAGGCGCGGCTGCTGGTCACCGATCAGGGCGGCTACAGGCTGCAGCCCTAGCCGGTCACCCCGGCCGCCACTGACTGAGCACGACGCCGTCGGCGGTCTCGAAGGCGACGCGGTCGATCGCCGTGGCGGCCACGCAGGTCGGCCGGGCGTCCGGGCCGGGCGCGCGGCACCGGAAGGCGCGGCCGTCGGGGAAACTGACGATGCGACCCTCGATCCGGACGCGCCAGCCGGCGGGCGGCACGGCCGGGGCGGCGCCGTCCGGGCCCCGAAGGACGTGGCGGTAGGCCCGCCCGTCCCGGCGATTCAGGCGTGAGGCTCCGGCCTCGTGCACGCCGGCCAGACCGACGCTCGGCGCCTCGGCGAAGGCGGCCCCGATCTGCAGTGGGTCGGAGCGCACGGTGGGGCAGCGATCCTCCAGCAGCCAGGCGCGGTCGATCCAGTGACCCTCGACGGACTCCCACTTCGCGCCCGAGCCGGTGATCAGGGCGGACTCCGTCCAGTCGGCGGGCGACAGCGCGAGCACGATCGCCTGTCTGTCGGCGTCCTGCCAGGTCGCTTGGGCCAGACCGTCCAGAGCCGAGCCGCCTGCGGCCTTCGGCCCGCCGCAGCCGAACGGCAGGCTGACCGAGAAACTGCGGCCGACCAAGGGGTCGCCCTCGCCGGGCGTCGTGCCCACGGCATAGGCGCCGGCGGCGGCCGCGGCCCCGGCGATGAAGTCCGCGCGGGTCAGCGGCAGGGCGGGCGACGGGACCGTCGCGTTTTCGGTTTCGGGCGGCCGCGCGGGCACGGCGTCGACGGCCTCGCGGTCTCCACACCCCGCAACAAAGCCGGCAACGGCGCTCGCAAGCACCAGGGAAATCAGCGACTTCAACTTCACGTCAGCCATGCAACGAAGCCTAGCAGCCGCGCGCTGTGATGGCGACCTTGGCCGTTCAGGCGGGTTGACGCGCCCGGCGCGTCGGAGTCTGGAGGGGGCATGAGTTTCGACCAGATCACGGCCCTTCTGGTGCTGCTCGCCGTCGTCGGCGTTCTGATCCACGGCCGTCTGCGCGCCGACGTGGTGGCCCTGACCGGAGCGGCGGTCCTGCTCATGCTGGGCGTGGTCCGTCCCACGGAGGTCCAGTCGGCCTTCGCCAGCCCGGCGATCATCGCCCTGGCCGGGCTGTTCGTCATCGCCTACGCCATCGAGCTGTCCGGCCTTCTGGGCCTGATGATCCGGCAGGCGACGAAACTGGCGAAGCGGTTCGGCGCGGCGGGCCTCTGGGCGGTGCTGGGCATGTGCGGCTCGCTGGGCGGATTCCTGAACAACACGCCGGTGGTGGTGCTGGCCGCGCCGGTGGTGCGCGACGTGGCGAAGTCGTTGAAGCTGTCTCCCAAGCGCTTCCTCATGCCGCTGAGCCACATCTCGGTCCTGGGCGGCCTGCTGACCCTGATCGGCACCTCGACCAACCTGCTGGTCAACGACATGGCGAGGAACGCGGGTCAGCCCGTCTTCACCCTGTTCGAGATCACGCCCGTGGGACTGGCGATCGCCCTGACCGGCGCGGTCTGGCTGTACGTGGTCGGCGCCCGCCAGCTAGGCGCGACCGTCGGGGCGGACGAGCGGGAGGCCGCCTATCTGGCCGCGCTGGAGGAGGCCGAACGCGAAGCCGAGGCGGAACGGCAGCGCAAGCGCCGCCTGCGGCTGCCCTTCGGCCTGCCCTTTCTCGGCGAGGCGCGCACGAACCGCGACGGTTCAGGCGACGCCCATCTGGGCGACGTCGGCCTGTTCGAGGCCGCCGACCGGCCGTTCGACCTGAAGCGGGCCCTGATCGCGGCGGCCGTGTTCGTGACCGTGGTGGCTGCGGCGGGGCTGGGGCTGATCCCCATCGCGGCCGCGGCCTTCGCCGGCGCCGTCGCCCTGATCCTGTTGCGCGTGCTGACGGCGGAAGAGGCCTATGCCGGTCTGCGGCCCGAGATTCTGCTGCTCATCGCCGGCATGGTGGTGATCGGCATCGCCATCGAAGTGACCGGCCTCGCCCAGGCCGGCGCCGAGGCGCTGATCGACGTGATCCGGCCGCTGGGGCCGCTGGGGGCGCTGATCGTGCTCTATGGCGTGACCCTGTTCGCCACCGAACTGCTGTCCAACGCCACGGTGGCGGTTCTCATCACGCCCGTCGCCGTGGCTCTGGCGGAAAGCCTCGGCGTCGACCCCCGGCCGTTCCTCGTCTGCGTGATGATGGCGGCGTCGGCGGCCTTCGCCACGCCGTTCGGCTATCAGACCAATGTGCTGGTCTTCCAGATGGGCGGCTACAGCTACATGGACTTCGTGCGGGTGGGCCTGCCGTTGAACCTCATCACCTGGGCGGCGGCCATGATCGCCATCCCGACCTTCTTCCCGTTCTAGACGTCGAGATCGACCGCGACGGGGGCGTGGTCGCTGGGTCGGTCCCACGCGCGGACGGGTTCGTGGATCACGGCCGAGCCCGGCACGACGGCCGGCGTCAGGCCGGGGCTGGTCCAGACGTGGTCCAGCCGCAGGCCGCGGGCGGTCTTGCGGAAATCGACGGCGCGATAGCTCCACCAGCTGGCCAGCCTGGTCGGCTCGGGCGTCTGGTCGCGGACCACGTCGGCGAAGCCGCCGGCGTCCTGCAGCCGGCGCAGGGTCTCGACCTCGACCGGCGTGTGGCTGACGATCCTGGACATGTATCTGTGGTTCCAGACGTCGTTCTCGCCGGGCGCGATGTTGAAGTCGCCGGCCATGACCAGCGGCGCCTGGCGGTCGCGCCGCGCCACGTCGGCCGTCAGCCGCTCGTAGAAGTCCAGCTTGTGGTCGAACTTGGGGTTCAACGCCCGGTCGGCCACGTCACCGCCGGCCGGGATGTAGAAATTCTGGAACTCGACCCCGGCGATCCGCCCGGCGACGCAGCGGCCATGACCCTCGCGGCAGGCCTCGATGCGGGGCGCGTCCTCGATCGGCAGGCGGCTGGCGATCGCCACGCCGTGCCAGCCCTTCTGGCCCGCCAGCCGCAGGTACGGCAGACCCATCTCGTCGAAGGCGGCGCGGGGAAACTGGTCCTCCGTGCACTTGATCTCCTGCAGCATCAGCACGTCGGGCCGGGCCTCGGCGACGAAGCGGGCGACCTGGTCGATGCGCAGGCGGACTGAGTTGATGTTCCAGGTGACGACGCGAAGCATGACCGGGACCTAGCAGGCCGAAAGCCGGGGCGCGACCCGCCCTCAGGCAGCGAACGACCGCGCCGTGAGCGGGAGTCCGGACCCAAAGAAACGCCCGGCCAGAGGACCGGCCGGGCGCGTCTCAGTTCGTCTCTCTTCGCCGCCGGGAGGGGGATGTTCCACGGAGGTCAAGCGGGCCGGAGCCCTGTTGCCTGAGTGCCACAGGCGAGGAAAAACGTCAAGCCGAAATCCGGATCGCAGCCTGCGTGGCCACATGGCCACGCTTCGCCCCGCGGGCGAATCAGCGGCGGCCCGGGCGGCGGGTCGGGTCGCGCAGCTGGAACAGGCTGGCCGACAGGCCCGAGGCGGGCGACAGGCTGGTCAGCTGGGTGCGCGTCCGCGTGCCCTGGGCGTCGACCACCGTCCATTCCTGCAGCCGCATCGGCGAGCCGGCGAAGGCCAGGATGGCGTAGCCCTCGTTCGGACGCCGCGCGTCCCGGACGGTCACGGCGAAGGCGCCCGACGGGCGGATCGTGACGTCGTCGACGCGCACGCCCTGGTCGAAGCTGACGTTGCGCGACAGGAAGGTCGACAGCGGGGTCTGGCCCAAGGGCACCTGCTGGAAGGTGTTCAGGCGCGGGTCGTAGCGCATGACGTTGGAGCCGTCCGACACGACCAGCAGGCCCTGCGGATTGCTGTACTCGAACCGCATCTTGCCCGGACGCTGCAGCCAGAAGCGACCGGTGCGGCGCTGGCCGCCGGCCCCCGTCTCGGTGAAGGCGCCCTGCGCCGACGTCAGCCCGCGCAGATAGGTCTGGGCCCGGCCCAGCGCCTCGCGGTCGGCGGCCGACAGGCCGGCCTGCGCCCACGCGGGGGCGGCGGCGAGCGCCGCGAGGGTTCCGAGCGCGAAGGCGCGACGGGAAACGGTCATGGTCTTCTCCCTTATGGGATTGTGAGTTCGGTCTTCATGCCGCCCGGCCTTGGCGCGGGGAGGGCGCCAGCCTGACCATATTCCGGCGGCGGGATGAAGGGTCGTTCAGGAACGCCGAAGCCGGAGGGCGGTTCACATCACCGGCGGCGGCCCCGCCAGAACCTCGCGCTTGCCGGCATGATTGGCCGGGGTGATGACGCCTTCCTGCTCCATGCGCTCGATCAGGGTGGCCGCACGGTTGTAGCCGATCTGCAGACGCCGCTGGACGTAGCTGGTCGAAACCTTGCGGTCGCGCGTGACCACGGCCACGGCCTGATCGTAGAGGTCGTCGCCGGATGAGGAATTCCCGCCCGCGCCTCCGCCATACGGACCGTCGTCGTCGCCGTCGCCGTCCGGATCGTCGGTGACCAGGTCGAGGTACTCCGGCTCGGCCTGGGCGCGCAGATGCTTGCAGACGGCCTCGACCTCCTGATCGGTGACGAACGGCCCGTGCAGGCGGGTGATGCGGCCGCCGCCGGCCATGTAGAGCATGTCGCCCTGGCCCAGCAGCTGCTCGCCGCCCTGCTCGCCCAGGATGGTGCGGCTGTCGATCTTCGACGTGACCTGGAAGCTGATCCGCGTCGGGAAGTTGGCCTTGATGGTGCCGGTGATGACGTCCACTGACGGGCGCTGGGTGGCCATGATCAGATGGATGCCGGCGGCGCGCGCCATCTGGGCCAGACGCTGGACCGCGCCCTCCACGTCCTTGCCGGCGACCAGCATCAGGTCGGCCATCTCGTCCATGACCACGACCAGATAGGGCATGGGCTCGGGCCGGATCTTCTCGCTCTCGTAGACCGGGCGGCCCTGGTCGTCGAAGCCGGTCTGGACCGTCCGCTCGAAATGCTCGCCGGACGCCTGCGCCGCGCGGGCGCGCTCGTTGTAGCTGGCGACGTTGCGCACCCCCAGTCTGGACATGCGGCGATAACGGTCCTCCATCTCGCGCACCGTCCACTTCAGGGCGACGACGGCCTTCTTCGGATCGGTGACGACGGGGGCCAGCAGGTGCGGGATGCCGTCGTAGACGGACAACTCCAGCATCTTCGGGTCGATCATGATGAAGCGGCAGTCGGCGGGCGAATGCCTGTACAGAATCGACAGGATCATGGCGTTGACCCCGACCGACTTGCCCGAGCCGGTGGTGCCCGCGATCAGCAGGTGCGGCATCCGCGCCAGATCGGCGACGTACGGCTCTCCGCCGATGGTCTCGCCCAGCGCCAGCGGCAGCAGGTGCGACGGCTTGTCGAACTCCGTCGAGGCCAGCAGGTCCCGCAGATAGACCGTCTCGCGCCGCGCGTTGGGCAGCTCGATGCCGATGGCGTTGCGGCCCTGGACCACCGAGATGCGGCAGGCGCGGGCCGACATGCTGCGGGCGATGTCGTCCGACAGGGCCACTACCCGACCGTGCTTGACGCCCGGCGCAGGGGCCAGTTCATACAGGGTGACCACCGGGCCGGGGCGGATCTGGTCGATCACGCCCTTGACCCCGAATTCGGCCAGCACCTCCTCCAGCATGCGGGCGTTCTGCTTCAGCGCCTCCTCGTCGACGGCGGCGGCGCGTTTGGCCGGCTTTGCCAGCATGCCCAGCGGGGGCAGGTCGAACGCCCCTTCCGGCCGCACGAAGTCGAAGCTGCCCTGATCGTCGTCGAGGCGCTTCGACGTCTTCGCGGCCTTCGGCGCCGCGACGCGGGGTTCCGACACGAGAGCAGGCTCGGGCGCGCGGGGCGCGGGCTCGTCCCACGGCGGGGACGCCTCATTCCCCTCGGCGTCGGGCAAGCGCTGGGCCACCTCGGGCTCCGGGCGGGGCCGCGGACGCGGTTGGCGGACGGGAAGTGGCGGCGGCGCGGGCCGTCGACGCCCGGCGGCCCAGTCGATGGCGTCCCGAAGGTCCGTCGTCTTCAGGCCCAGCGCCCGGCCCAGCGCCAGCAGGGCGCCGCCGAAGCACAGCACGCCCATGATCGCGCGCGCCCCCGGCACGCCAAGCGCCTTCAGCCCGCCCGCAAGCAGGCCGACGACGGCGTCGCCCCAGAGCCCGCCCAGACCGGTCGCCAGCGGCCAGGCCTTCGGCGCGGCGGGGGCCGACATGGCGGCGGCCAGCAGAAGCACGCCGGTCAGGGCCAGCACGGCGTTCAAAGGCGTCGGCCGCAGTCGCTGACGCACGGCGTCGCCCAGCGCCGTCGCCAGGCCGAAGGCGATCAGCAGCAGGGCCGCGGCGTGGGCGGCCAGTCCCAGTGACTGCATGAACAGATCGGCGAACAGGGCCCCCTGGGCGCCCAGCCAGTTGGTCGGCTCGCCCCGGCTGGCTACGTTCAGGCTCGGATCGTCCCGGTTCCACGACACCAGGGCAAACACCAGCAGGCCGGCCAGAAGGGCCTGCAGCACGCCCCGGAACCGCACGGCCGCCGGCGCCCGCCACAGGATGCGGGCCCCGATCCAGACTTGCTGACCGACGGCGTGGGCGGCGGACATGGGGCGGCGATCCTCCGGGGCAGGGGCGTTGGGCCCCACCCTCGCCCGCGCAGGGTTAAGGGGCTGTTTACCGCGACCATTCGGCTGTGGACGCGGCCCGGCCGCCGCGCGACAAGCGGGGCATGAGCGATCGGGACAGGTTCGACGTCGTCGTCTCCGGCGGAGGCATGGCCGGGGCGGCCTTCGCCCTCGCGGCGGTGCAGGCGGGGCTGGAAGTCGCGGTGGTCGACGCCGCGCCCCTGAGCGCCCAGGCCGCGCCGACCTTCGACGGCCGGGCGACCGCCCTGTCCTTCTCCAGCTTCCGCATGCTGGAGGCGCTGGGACTGGGTGAGGAGCTGCGGCCCCGCGCCTGCCGCATGGACCGCATCCTGGTGACCGACGGCCGCCGCCCCGGGGCGGCGTCGCGGCCGGCGTCGTCGGCCTTCCTTAGGTTCGAGGCGGAAGAGATAGCCGACCGCACAGGCGGCGAGCCGCTGGGCTACATGGTCGAGAACCGCTGGATTCGCTCCGCCCTCGTCGGCGCGCTGGGCCGGAGCGGAGCGTCGATCCTCGCGCCGGCCGCGGTGCAGGACGTGGCGGTCGGGCCGGGATCGGCCGAGGTCCGGCTGGCGGACGGCCGGAGCCTGTCCGCCACGCTGGTCGTCGGCGCGGAGGGACGCGGGTCGCCGGTGCGGCAGGCGGCCGGGATCGACGTTCTGGGCTGGAAATACGGTCAGTCCGGGGTGGTGGCCACGGTCAGGATGGAGCGCGACCACGGCAATTTGGCGCACGAGCATTTCCTGCCGGCGGGGCCCTTCGCCATCCTGCCCCTGACCGACCGCCGCGCCAGTCTGGTCTGGACCGAGACCACACGGCGGGCCGAGGCGCTGAAGGCCGCTTCGGACGACGCCTTCCACGCCCACCTGATGCGCCGCTTCGGGCCCTTCCTGGGCCGGGCGACGGTCGAGGGACCGCGTTTCGTCTATCCGCTGTCGATGGAACTGGCCGAGCGGCTGTGCGCCCCCCGGGTCGCCCTGATCGGCGACGCGGCCCACGCCGTGCACCCGGTGGCGGGCCAGGGCTTCAACATGGGATTGCGCGGCGCCGCCGTGTTGGCCGAGGTGCTGGCCGAGGCCGTGTCGGTGGGCGAGGACTTCGGCTCGGAGCTGGTGCTGGAGCGCTACGCCCGTTGGCGCCGGTTCGACGTCGCCGTGCTGGCCGCGGGGTTCGACGGCTTCGTGCGCCTGTTCTCGAACGACCTGCCGCCGGTCCGTCTGGCGAGGGATCTCGGCATGGCGGCGGTCAATCGCATCGCCCCCCTGCGCCGCGCCTTCATGCATGAGGCCGGCGGCGCGACCGGCGACCTGCCGAAGCTGATGCGCGGCGAACGGCTGGTCGCCTGAGCCCGGCTCCGGCGCGCTAGTCCGTCAGATCCCGCGCCTCCTCCGGCAGCAGGATCGGCACGCCGTCGCGGATGGGATAGGCCTTCTTCGCCCCGGCCGAGATCAGCTCCTGCGCCTCGCGATCATAGGTCAGCCTCCCGCGCGTGACGGGGCAGACCAGCACCTCCAGCAAGCGCGGGTCGACGGAAGGCGGGGTGACGAAGGCGTCGCTCATGGCTGGCTGTCTACTGTCTCGTGGTCTGGGCGTCGTCGTCGGGGTCGGCGGCGTCGATGCTGAGGATCGCGGTCAGCGCCGTCAACCGGTCGGCCACGGTCCGCGCCTCCAGCAGGGCCTGCTTCTCCGCGACCTCGAAGGGCAGGGCCATTGCCAGGCTGTTGACCAGGGCCTCCGCCGGGGCGTCGCGCGCGGCGTCCCAGTCCACGTCCATGCCGCGCCGCTCCAGCCAGCGGTGGAGGGAGTCCAGCAGGGCGGCGCGGTCGTCCACGTCCTCCGCTCCGTCGTCCGGCGTCAGGTCGGCCTCGTAGGGCGTGAAGTCGGCGCGGATCTGCCGGTAGGGCGTCTGAACCGGGAGTTCGCTGGTCAGCCGCCAGCGACTGACGCCGGTCAGGGTGATCAGGTAGCGGCCGTCCGACGTTTCGGCGAAGCTCGTTATGCGGCCGACGCAACCCACCGGCGACAGGGCGGGAAGACTGGGCGCGCCGCCCGAAGGCTGGACCATGCCGATCAGGCGGTCGGCGCCCATGGCGTCGTCGATCATGTTCAGATAGCGCGGCTCGAAGATGTTCAGCGGCAGCTGACCGCGCGGCAGCAGGATGGCCCCGGCCAGCGGGAAGACCGGAATGACCTGAGGCAGGTCGGCGGCCTTCACGTATCCCTGGGCCACGCGCCGGGTCCCCGTCTCAGGCGAACAGGATCGACGACAGGCGCCGTCGTCCGTCGCGGGCCACGTCGGAGCCGGCTCCGGCCGCCTCGAACACCGTCAGCAGGGTCTTGCGCGCGGCCTGATCGTTCCATTCGCGGTCGGCGCGGACGATTTCCAGCAGTTCGTCGACGGCGCCCGCGAAGTCGCCCTGTGCGGCCAGCGCCTGGGCCAGGTCGTGCCGGGCCTGCCAGTCGGTGGGATTGGCGGCCACCCTGTCGCGGAGCCCGGCGGTCGCCCCGTCGTCCCGCGCCGGAGCCGATCCGAGGGCCAGCTGGGCGCGCACGCTCTGGACGTCGGGATCGGTGGAGTCCTTCGGCGCCATGGCGATGGTCTGGATCGCCTGCTCATGGTCGCCGGTGGCCAGATAGACGCGAGCCATGCCGGCGACCGCTTTCACGTTGCCCGGGTCGATCGACAGCACCTCGGCGAAGGCCTGGGCGGCGCCGCCGATGTCCTCGAGGCCGAGCGATTCATTGCCCAGAGCCAGCAGGTTCTCCACGTCGGACACCGCGCCGTCGCCGGTCAGACGCTCGATGAAGGCCTTGATCTGGCTCTCGGGGACCGCCCCCTGGAACCCGTCGATCGGCTTGCCGTCCTTGAAGGCGTAGACGGTGGGTATCGACTGCACCCGAAGCTGGCCCGCGTAGGCCGGGTTCTTGTCGACGTCGATCTTGACCAGCTTCACCGCGCCCTTCGCCGCGCGGACGGCCTTCTCCAGCGACGGGGTCAGCTGCCGGCACGGGCCGCACCACGTGGCCCAGAAGTCGACGATGACCGGCTGGCTCTTCGAGGCCTCGACCACGTCGGCCATGAAGCCGGCGTCGGTGCCGTCCTTGATCAGGTCTTCGGGAGGGGAAGCGTCGGTGAGGGTCATCGGTCTCTCTAACTCCGGGACGGCCGGTCGGCTCCGCAGATGGTCATTCCGGCGAGGTTTGGCAAAGGGTGGGACCCGCTTCCTCGTCGGCGAAGTCGACGACCAGGGGGTCGCGGCCGAGAAGCCTCAGGAACCGGCGGAAGTCGGCCTGCCCCAGGGCCGTCGTCGCGGCGTTGGTGAGGGGATGAAAATTGACCGTGCCCGCCTGCCACAGGGCGCGGTCCAGCACGAAGGTCACGCGCCGGCCCGGGTCGTTGATCAACGCCAGCGCCGTGACCGAGCCCGGCCGCACGCCCATCAGGTCCCAAAGCAACTCCTCCCGGCCGAAGGACAGTCGGTCGGCGCCGATCGCGCGCGGCAGACGCTTCAGGTCCACCGATGTGTCCTGTCGCGCCGAGACGAGCCAGAAGGCGCCCTTCTTGTCCTTCAGAAACAGGTTCTTGGTGTGGGCGCCGGGCAGGGCGGCCTTGAGCTCCAGCCCTTCCTCGACGCGGAAGACCGGCGCGTGGTCATGGGTGAGCGGGGAGAGGCCTTCGGCCGTCATCCAGTGCAGCAGGCGGTCTCGGTCGTAGAGTGGCGTCATCAGGCTCTTGGCGCGGGCGGGCGGGGGCGGTTAGGAGTGTCCCGTCCGCGTCAGTAGCCCATCGGAGCCGCGCCTTGGAACTTGAATGCTTCCCCATGACCGCCCGCCCGCCGGACATGGTGCCGGGGCGTCAGCCGCGCGCCTGGATGGACGCCTTCACCTCGCGCCATCCCTATCGTTGCCTGCCGCTGAACATGGCCAACACCACGGGGTGGGAGATCCTGTGCCCCTACGGCTTCACCGCCGAGTGGAACGGGGGGCCGCGCCAGGAGGACATCAAGATCACCGGCGACCGGCCGACGCCGGAGCTTGAGCATTTCGTCACCTCCCACTTCACCCAGGGTGTGCTGACCATGCACCCCCAGTACCTGTTCCGGACCCCGCCGGGCTGGGGCATGCTGGCCATGGGCGCGCCGAACCACATCAAGGACGGCATCCAGTCCCTGACGGGTCTGATCGAAACCGACTGGCTGCCCTTCCCCTTCACCATGAACTGGCTTTTCACGAGGCCGGGACGGATCCGCTTCGAGCGGGGCGAGCCTTTCTGCTTCATCACCCTGATCGAGCACCGCAAGATGGAGCAGGTCGATCCGGTGGTGCGGGCGCTGGAGAGCAATCCGGTGATGCAGGGCCAGTTCGAGGCCTGGAACCGCCAGCGCACCGACTTCAACCGGCGCCTCGCCGGCGGCGATCCGGCCGCGGCCAAGGAGGCGTGGCAGCGCTTCTACTTCAAGGGCGAGATGCCCGAGGATCTGGGCGCCGCGCCGGAGACGCACACCAACAAGCGCCGACTGCGCGCGCCGCGCATCGGCTGAGGCGGTACGACGGAAAGCCCCGGCCGAGGCCGGGGCTTTCCGGGGTCACATCCGGACGCGCGGCCCGATGTTGTCGATGACGTCGCGCGCGTCGAAGGCGTTGGGGTCGCCGGCCGGCTTGGGCCCCCGGCCCATGACGATCTCCGCGGAGGCCTCATACCGGTCGATCTGGCGGACGTCGTAGTCCGGACCCCAGCGATGCGCGAACGGGCTCCAGTAGCCGCGGCTGCGGAAGCGCCAGTAGGGCGTCCAGTACGGGCCGTAGCGGTCGTAGTAGAACGGATCGCGGGTGGTGTAGAACCGCGTGTCGCGATCGGTGGCGCGCTCCACGGTCGAGAACCAGTCATAACCGCTCTGAACCGTCAGTTCGGCGGCGCGCAGGAGCAGCGACATCTCCACCTGCTCGCGCGAGGTGACCGAGTTGCCCGAGAAGGTGACCCGATAGCGGTCGGCCTCCAACCGGCTCTCGGAATAGCCGTAACGGCCGTCCGGATCCGCCGGGCCGTAGGCGGTCGCGGTGGCGCAGGCCGAAAGGGCCAGCGCCGCGGCGCCGGCCAATGTCGCCATGCGGACAGATTTTGCTTTGAGTTTCATGGGGTTCTCCATCTTCCGCAATTGGCCTCCAACCAAGCTGAACGAACGCTGAACGGCGGGGTTCCGGGCGCTCAGCGCAGGCCGATCAGAACGGCCGCGGTCAAGAGGAGCACACCGATCAGAAGATCGAAACCGCGCCGCACCGCAGGGCGGGTCATGGCCCCGGCCAGCGTCGCTCCACCCAGGCCGTAGGCGCTCATGGTGATGAAATCCATGCCGATCGTGGCGACGGCGAACAGGGCCAGCTGCGGCGCCGCCGGGCGGTCGGCGTCCATGAAGGGCGGCAGCACGGCGGTGAAGAACAGCACCGCCTTGGGATTGGCGATCTGCACCAGAAAGCCGTCCGTGAACGGGTCGCGGCCGAGCCGCGGCGGAGCGACGGGCCGTCGGTCCGCACCCGCCCTCAGGGCCGACCGAAGCGACTTCACCCCCAGCCAGGCCACGTACAGGGCGCCCGCCCAGGCGACGAGCCGGAAGACCTGCGGAAACGCCGTGACGAGCGCCCCCAGCCCCAGCGCCGCGGCCCCGAACCACACCAGGGTCGCCCCGCTCATCCCGACCACGCCCGGCAGGACGGCCGCCTTGCCGCGCGCCATGCCGTTGGCGACCGAGAACAGGTTGGCCGGCCCCGGCGTCACCGCCATCACCGCCATGACCGCCAGGAAGGCCGCATAGCGGTGAGGATCGACGGGCAGGTCCATGGTCCGCCCGATGGCGCGCTCCGCGCCCGTCGTCAATCCGGCGCCCGCGAACGAATCCTCGCCCGCCCGCGTTGACTCGCGTCGTCACGTTCGAGGAGTCGTCCCATGGCCGCGCGTCCCACCTGGCAGGGCCATCTGAAGCTGTCGCTGGTGACCTGTCCGGTCGCCCTCTACACCGCCACCAGTTCGTCCGAACGGGTCAGCTTCCACCTGATCAATCCCGAGACGAACAACCGCATCCGCATGGTGCCGACCGATCCGGACGCCGGGCCGGTGGAGCGGTCCGACCTGGTGAAAGGCTATGAAGTGTCCAAGGACGAATACGTCCTGATGGACGACGCCGACTTCGAGAAGGTGAAGCTGGAGTCGACCCGGACCATCTCCATCGATCGCTTCGTCGACGCCGACGAGATCGACCGACTGTACTGGGACAGTCCCTTCTACGTGGTGCCGGACAAGGGGCCGGGAGCCGAGGCCTTCGCCGTCATCCGCGAGGCGATGCGCGAGGCCGACAAGATCGCCATCGGCTGCCTGGTGCTGCGGAACCGCGAGCGGCAGATCGCGCTGGAGGTGCGGGACAAGGGGCTGGTGGCCTGGTCGCTGCGCCCGCACGACGAGGTGCGCGACGCAGGCGACTTCTTCGACGACATCCCCTCGGTCGAGGCGGACGCGGACATGGTCGCCATCGCCGAGAAGATAATCGGCCAGAAGGAGGGCGACTTCGATCCCTCGAAGTTCGTCGACCGCTACGACGAGGCGTTGAAGGCGCTGATCAGGTCCAAGCAGAAGGGCGGCAGGAAGCTGGTCGAGGCGCCGGAGCCCGAGGACACCAACGTCGTCGATCTGATGGCGGCGTTGCGGGCGAGCCTGAAGGGATCGGCCTCGGGCGGCCGGGCCTCGTCCAGGACCTCGACGAAGAAGGCCTCGGCCGGAAAGACCGCCGCGAAGAAGGCGGCCACGAGGAAGAAGGCGGCCTAACGTCCCCCGGCGCGCCGCCAGGCGTCGCGCACGGCGACGAGTCGTCCGGGCACCAGCCCGCGCAGGGTGGCGCCGTCGCCGGACCGCTTCAGCCCCGCCTCCTGACCCTTCTGCCAGACCACGGTCACCGGGGTGGCCACGCCTCCGGGCACATCAACGACCATGACCTCGCGGGGCAGGGCCGCCGACCGGTCCAGCCGCACGCGGAGCCCCGACGGCGACTGATCGACCAGTCTGCAAGCCTGTTCCACGCCCGGTCCGACCAGCAGGCCGCGGCCGTCGGCGGGCAGGCGGACTTCGAGGCGGCGGTCTGCGCTCATGCCGCAATAGGTCCCGGGACGCGGTTTCGATCCAGTGAAACCGTCACGTCGGCCCGCACTCCGCCGGCCAGCATGCGCCGGGTCAGGCGCTCGAAATACTGGATGAAGCCGGCCAGCCGGGCGCGCTCGTCCTTCGGCAGGTCGGCGGCCGCCACGCCCAACAGGTCCGCCTCCTGCTGGCAGCGCCAGTCGTGCACCACCTCGAATGCGGGCGCCCTCAGGAAGAGCACCGCGTCCAGACCGCACGCGAAGTCGGCATAGGCGCCCCCGACGAAGCCGTCGATCGCGCGCCGCCAGCGGCCGTCCGCGTCCAGGTCCCTCTCCAGCGCGTTGATCGGCGATCTCAGGGCGGCCTCGTCTTCGGGAAGGGCGCCCAGACACCAGGCGTCGATCAGAATGGCCGACGGCCGGCCGGCGAAGGCCCGCCAGCGGCCCGGCGGGACGCGGTCGTCGCCGCGCTTGTCGAAGTCGGGCAGGGGCGTCCTGTCGTCCGGCCCGGCCGTCGACAGGCGGTCCATCAGATCCGACAGCATGGCCAGATCGTGGGTTCCCGGCGGGCCGCGGGTGACGAAGAGGGGATGGACGTCGCGGGCCATGGCCTCGCGCTCTCCCCGCGTCAGATAGACGTCGTCGATCGAGATCTGCGCCGCTCCGAACCGGGCCGCGGCGGCGCGCGCCAGCGTGGTCTTGCCCGAGCCCTGCGCCCCCACGATCGCGATCCGCGGCGGCCGGTCGGACGGCCCGGCCGCGATCAGCCGCCCGACGAGGGCGACCATGTCGGGGTTCGCGCTCAGTGCTGGCTTTCCGGCAGGCGCACGATCAACCCGTCCAGATCGTCAGAGACGCGGATCTGGCACGACAGGCGGCTGTTGGGCTGCACGTTGTCGGCGAAGTCCAGCATCGACTCTTCCATCGGGCTCTGCCGACCCGTGACGTCCTGGAACGCTTCGTCGACGTAGACGTGGCACGTGGCGCAGGCGCAGGCGCCGCCGCAGTCGGCGTCGATCCCGGGCACGTTGTTGCGGATCGCGCCCTCCATGACGGAGAGGCCGTTCTTGACCTCGACCACGTGCTCGCGGCCGTCGTGCTCGACATAGGTGATCTTGGCCACGTCAGCCCTCAAGCAGCGACAGGGCGGACATCAGGCGGGAGCCTTCGTCTTCTTGCGCGACGGAGAGACCATCAGCTTCTTGGTCTCGGCGATGGCCTTGGCCGGGTTCAGACCTTTCGGGCACACCTGGGCGCAGTTCATGATGGTGTGGCAACGATAGAGCTTGAACGGGTCCTCGAGGTCGTCGAGGCGCTTGTCGGTGGCGTCGTCGCGGCTGTCGGCGATCCAGCGATAGGCCTGCAGCAGGGCCGCCGGGCCCAGATAGTCGGTCTGGTTCCACCAGTAGCTGGGGCAACTGGTCGAGCAGCAGGCACACAGGATGCACTCGTACAGACCGTCCAGTTTGGCGCGGTCCTCGGGGGACTGCAGCCGCTCCTTCTCCGGGTCCGGCTCGTCCGACTGCAGATAGGGCTGGATCGAGTCGTACTGCGCGTAGAACAGCGAGAGGTCCGTCACGAGATCCTTCACCACCGGCTGGTGGGGCAGGGGCGCGACCGAGATGGTCGAGGACGTGCATTCGTCCCAGCCCTTGGTGCAGGCCAGGGCGTTGCGCCCGTCTATGGTCATCGAACACGAGCCGCAGATGCCCTCGCGGCACGAGCGCCGGAACGACAGGGTCGGATCGATGGTGTTCTTGATGTGGATCAGGGCATCCAGCAGCATCGGCCCGTGGTCGTCGGCCGAGACTTCATAGACGTCCCACCGCGGATCGGCGTCGACCTCGGGATCGTACCGATAGACCTTGTAGGTCTTGACGTTCTGGGCGCCGGCGGGGGCCTTGTGGACCTTGCCGGTCGTGGGCTTCGAGCCCTTGGGAAGGGTGAGCTGGACCATCAGTAAACCCGCGCCTTGGGGGCGATGTATTCGATTTCGTCGGTCATGGTGTAGGCGTGCACCGGGCGGTCATCGAGGACGACGCCCTCGCCCGGACGCTTCCACGCCAGGGTGTGCTTCATCCAGTTCTCGTCGTCGCGCTCGGGGAAGTCCTCCCGCGCGTGGGCGCCGCGGCTCTCTTCGCGGTTCAGGGCGCCTTCGATGGTCACGAGCGCCTGGGCGATCAGGTTGTCGTACTCCAGCGTCTCAACCAGATCCGTGTTCCAGATCATGCCGCGGTCGGTGGTCCGGATCGTGTCGCCCGCCGCGTCGATGGCGCGCAGCTTGTCCACGCCCTCCTGCAGCGTCCTGCCGGTGCGGAACACCGCGGCGTCGGATTGCATGGCGCGCTGCATCTGGATGCGCAGCTCGGCGGTCGGGGTCGAGCCCGACGCGTGGCGGAAGCGGTCGAAGCGCGCCAGGTGGCCGTCGGTCGCCGACGCCGGGGCGTCCGGCACGGCCGAGGCCTTGTCGACGATCTGTCCGGCGCGCAGGCCCGCCGCGCGGCCGAAGACGACCAGATCGATCAGGGAATTGGAGCCCAGACGATTGGCGCCGTGCACGCTCACGCAGGCCGCCTCGCCCACGGCCATCAGGCCGGGCACCACGGCGTCGGGGTTCCCGTCGCGCTTGGTCAGCACCTCGCCGTGATAGTTCGTGGGGATGCCGCCCATGTTGTAGTGGACCGTCGGCAGCACCGGGATCGGCTGCTTCGTCACGTCGACGCCGGCGAAGATCTTGGCGCTTTCGGAGATGCCCGGCAGGCGCTCGTGCAGGATCTTCGGGTCGAGGTGATCGAGGTGGAGGAAGATGTGGTCCTTGTTCGGACCCACGCCGCGACCCTCGCGGATCTCGATGGTCATGGAGCGCGAGACCACGTCCCGCGACGCCAGATCCTTGGCCGAGGGGGCATAGCGTTCCATGAACCGCTCGCCCTCGGAGTTGGTCAGGTAACCGCCCTCGCCCCGCGCGCCCTCGGTGATCAGGCAGCCGGCCCCGTAGATGCCGGTCGGGTGGAACTGGACGAACTCCATGTCCTGGCACGGCAGGCCGGCGCGCAGGACCATGGCGTTGCCGTCGCCGGTGCAGGTGTGGGCCGAGGTGGCGCTGAAATAGGCGCGGCCGTAGCCGCCGGTGGCCAGGATCACCAGCTTGGCGCGGAACCGGTGAAGGGTGCCGTCGTCCAGCTTCCACGCCGTCACGCCGGTGCAGGCGCCGTCCTGCATGATCAGGTCGAGCGCGAAATACTCGATGAAGAATTCGACTTCCCGACGCACCGACTGGCCGTACAGGGTGTGCAGCATGGCGTGGCCGGTGCGGTCCGCCGCCGCGCAGGTGCGCTGGACCGGGCCCTCGCCGAAGTTGCGGGTCATGCCGCCGAAGGCGCGCTGGTAGATCTTGCCTTCCTCGGTGCGCGAGAAGGGCACGCCCCAGTGCTCAAGCTCGTAGACCGCCTTCGGCGCCTCGCGGACCAGGTATTCGATGGCGTCCTGGTCGCCCAGCCAGTCCGACCCCTTGACGGTGTCGTACATGTGCCACTGCCAGGAATCCTCGCCCATGTTGCCCAGGCTGGCGGAGATGCCGCCCTGGGCCGCGACGGTGTGCGAACGGGTCGGGAAGACCTTGGTGACGCAGGCGACCTTCAGCCCCTGCTGGGCCGCGCCCAGCGCCGCGCGCAGGCCGGAGCCGCCGGCCCCCACCACCACGACGTCGTAGGCGTGATCGACGAACTCATAAGACGCCATCGGCGGTCAGATCCCGAAGCCGGCCGGCAGCGGGGCGGACCCCACGTGCAGGCGCACGATGAAGAAGACGGCGGTCGCGGTCAGGAGCAGAAAGGTCAGGTTCGACAGCGCCATCAGGAAGGTCTTGCTGGACGGGCGGTGGATGTAGTCCTCGATGATCACCTTCCACGCCAGGCCGGCGTAGACGCTGAGGATCATGATCGTGGCCACCGACAGCCCGGTGTTCAGGGGGCGGGCGAACCACCCCATCACCGCCGCGTGGTCCGCGCCCGCCAGGGTGAAGGCGCTGGACGCCACCCACAGGCTGAGCGGCAGCAGGGCCACGAGCGCCGCCCGCTCGGTCAGCCATTCGACCGCGCCGTGGCGCTCCGACACCTTCACGCCCTCGCGGTACCGATGCGCGCTCATGCCGGGGCTCCCATCAACGCGGCCCAGAAGCCGGCGGCGAGGACGACGGGGCCGATGACCGAGATCCACGACAGCAGGTTCGAGGTCTTCGGCGTCAGTCCGTTGCCGGTGTCGTTGATCGTGTGGCGCGCGCCGTTCAGGAAGAAGGAAAACAGCACGACGGTCAGGCCGAAGCCGATCAGCAGCCCCGGCGGCGAGCCCATGAACCCGGTGACGGCGGCATGGGCCCCGGGGCCGAAGGCGACGGCGCCCAGCCAGGCGGTGACCAGGACCGCGCCCACGCTGGCGGCGCCGATGGTGACCCGGAACAGGATCGAGGCGGCCATGGTCACGTGCCAGCGCCAGATCTGCATGTGTGGCGACAGGGGGCGGGGGCGGCCGTTCGGCTGGGTGACGAAGCGACCCGTCTGGTCCTCCGCCGCCGCGCCGTCCGGATGGGGCTTCGACATGCGAACAATTCTCATGTAGCGTGGGCGATTCCACGCCGGGGCGGACTTGGCTTTAGGTCATGCGCGCGGCGGGCGTCAACGAAGCCTGCTGCGCTGCGGCAAGAATGCGCGCGATGCGCGTGAGGCCTTGCCGCCCCGGCGCGGCGCACGTCAGGTTGAGGCCATGATCGACGTCGCGTCCGCCGTTCTGTGTCTGTCGCTTGGCCTCGCCGCCCAGGACCCGCCCGGGGCGCCCGCGAGCGACCCCGTCCCGGCCGTGCCCGCGGAGCGACTCTATTCCCCGCCGCCGGTGCGGCCGTTCGAGCCGCCCTCGGACTTCGGTCGGGAGACGCCGGAGGGCGACGCCGCCGCCCGCCCCTTCCGCGCGCCGATCGCCGGGGCCGTGCCGGTCGACGCCTACGCCGGCGAGTACGAGGCGGAGCCGACCGCGGCCGAGGCGGGCTATGCCCAGGGGGTGGCGGGCGCCGAGCTCAGCATGGACGCCCTGGCCGGCCCGCTGGACGGTCGCTGGTCGGTGATCGACGCGGACGGCCGGCCTCTGCTGCGCCTCGTGCTCGACGATCCCGGACCCGGGCTGGCGGTCGAAGGGGCGTGGCGCGACGCGCGCGGCTCCGATCGGGGCGTCGCCGTCTCCGGGCAGCGGTCTCCCCGGCTGGTGGACCTGATCCTGCACGGCGGCGGCGCGCTGAGCCTCAGCCCGGCGGGGGAAGGGTGGCAGGGCGTCCTCGTCGGTCCGGACGCCCGCCGTCGTCCCGTGCGCATGGTCCGCTAGCCGGCGCGGACGATCTCCAGCGCGCGATCTCTCGCGCCCGGATCAAGGGGGGCCGCCGTGCCCCGGCCCCAGACCGGATCCGGCCACAAGCCGTCGTCGCCGCGCCGGCCGACGACGTGCTGATGCAGCTGGCGCGTCACATTGCCCAGCGCCGCGACGTTCAGCTTCTCCACCGGCAGGCCCCGGTCGGCGCCCATCGCCCGCACGATCCGGCCGGCGCGCACCGTCTCCTCGGCCAGCATGGTCCGCTCGATCGCCGACAGGTCCTCCAGCTCCACCAGTCCGGCCCGCCGCGGGATCAGGATCAGCCAGGGGAAGCGCCCGTCCAGCTGCAGCCGCACGTGGCACAGCGGCCAGTCGGCGGCGGCCGTCGAGCCGGCGAGGAAGGCTGGATCGGGCATGAATTCGGACGGGCCGTCAGTCGAGCGCATAGACCACGCAGGCCTGCGCCGACAGCCACTGCATCGGCGGCTGGAGGGTCAGGGAGGTGGAGTCTTCGGGGACCAGACTGTTCGACATCGCCGGAACCGTCGCAAGGTAGTCGACGACCGTTCCCGAGCCTGCGTCGAGGAGTTCCTCGCGCTGGACCTCGATCAGAGGCGTGGGCGCGCCGGCGGGGTCGCGCCTGACCCGGCTGCCGGTCACCTCGACCGTGGTCGGGGCCGGCGCGCCCGAGCCGTAGGACGGCCACCCGGCGAGGACGTCCGTCTGGCAGGTCCGGCCCGAAGGGTCGATGACGCGAACGCTCCCGCGGCGGGCGCCGGCGGACGTGGCGGCCCGGTCGGCGCGCCGGGCCGCGTCGCCGACCGCCTGATCGGCCAGCCAGGCGGTGGTTTCGTTGTCCGGCTCCAGCCGGAAGGCGACGCGGCCGATGGACGTCGGCCGCGCGGCCACGACGGCGCCGTAGACTCGTTCCAGGACCGAGACGTCCCGCACCGTGACGGAGATGACCGCCTCGACCTGATAGCGCTGCACCCGATCGGCGCGAACGTTGTCCTGAAGAACGCCGTCGCCGTCGCGATACTGTTCGTAGAGCGGCCGGGTGGTCAGCGTCGTCTCGACCCGCACCACGTCGGGACCGTAGGCGGCGAGCGACCGGCTGATCGCGCTCACCTGCTCGGCGGCGCGCGCGGACGCTTCCGGAGCGGTCCGCTCGATCGTCTGGAAGGTGGCGGAGAAGGTCGCCCTGTTGGCCGGAACCTCCGCCCGGACATGGCCCATCGAGGCGATCACCGGATCCCGCATCCACCAGGGGGCGGGCACGTACTGCTGCCCGACCGTGGCCGGGGGCGTCTGCGCCATGGCGACCGGACCGCAGACCGACGCGGCCGTCACGGCCAAAACAAAGAGAATTCTCAAATGCCGTCCCCCAGCGAGTCGGGACGCGCACAGTGCCCGGTGCGCCCGCACGGGTAAACCGTCACGCCGTCGCCCCACCCTCCATCAGGAAGGCGTTCAGCTTGTTGCCGTCGGGGTCCCGGAAATAGGCGGCGTAGAAGCCCTCTCCCCGCGGCCCGGGCGGGCCCTCGCAGATTCCGCCGTTCTCCAGCGCGATCGCGTGCAGGCGACGCACCTGATCCCGGTCCTTCGCCTCCAGCGCCACCATGACGCCGTTGCCCACGCTGGCGGCGTTTCCGTCGAACGGCTTCGTCAGGCCGATGCCCGGCGACCCGCCCGGCGTGCCCCAGGCGATCGCGCCCGGCCATTCCATCATCCGCCCCGTGCCCAGCTCATTCGCCAGGGCGTCGTAGAACCGCGCGCCCCGCTCCAGGTCGTTGGTGCCCAGCGTCACATAGCCGATCATGTCGCTTCCCTCCGTCCCTCCACGAAGACACGAACAAATCAGGAACGCAAGAGGGCGGTCAGTCTGCAGGAGCCGAGGCTGCCGGCGGCGCGGACGCCCGCAGGTGGCCGGCGAAGCGGTCGACGCCTTCCAGCCAGATGACGGCGGCGTCGGCCAGCTGATCCACGCTCTGGCCGCTGACGAACAGGACGTCGAACTGGACGAAGATCAGGGGCTGGCCATTGGCCTCGGTGGTGAAGGCCTTGAGCCAGCGCTGCTCCCGGTTCCATGCGTTGATCACGTCGCCCGACACGCCCGCGCCGTCGAAGACGGTGTTGAATTGCAGGTCGCCGCATCGGCCGTCCGCCTCGCAGCCGTAGAAGAAGATGAACCAGACCAGACCGCCGTCGTCGACGCGGAAGAAGACGTCGCCGTCCTGCCGCGTCACCTCGCCGGCCTGGGCGCCGGCAGCAACCAGCCAGTCGCGCACCGATTCCGGCGTCAGGCCGACGAAGGCGGGCGTGGCGTTCGCGGCGTCCTGGGCGCGGGCGGCGTCCGGAGCGGCGAGGCCGAGGGCCAGGGCGGCCGAGGCGGCGAGCAGAAGCGGGCGGATCATGCGGGAACTCCGTAAACGGGATCGTCATCCTGACGCGCCGCCGGGGTTCTGGAAAGCCAGGCCGGGGCGGTCATTTCGTTGAGGCGCGAGACGGTGCGTTCGAACTCGAACGCCCCCGTGCCCCGGACATAGAGCGCCTCGGGCGGCGCATGGGCCAGCACCACCAGCCGGGCGCCGGCCTCGTAGAGGGCGTCGACGAGGGTCACCAGACGGCGGGCGTGCATGTGGCGCCCCTCGTCCAGGACCGGGACGTCCTCGAGGAACAGGGTGTGGAACCGGCCCGCCAGCGCCAGCCAGTCCTGCGGCCCCAGCGCGCTGCCGCACAGGGCCTCGAACCCGGCGCGCGCCACCCCCCCGACGGTGCGGTCGATCCGCACTTCGCGGCCCAGGACGGTCAGGCTGGTCGGCGCCTCCTCGGCCTCGCCCTTCAGCTCCGCCCACAGCGCCTCGAACTCGGCCCGCTGGTCCTGGAGGAACCAGGTCCGCGAGCGCGCCAGCCGGTCGACGCGCCAGTCCCGACCCCCGGAAACCGTCACCGTCTCGCATCCCGCGCGGATCAGGTCGACGAAGGGCAGGAAGAGTTCGCGGTTGATGCCGTTCAGGTACAGCCGCTCCGGCGACCGGTTGGACGTCACCGCCAGGACCGTGCCCCGGTCGAACAGGGCCTGGAACAGCCGGCCCAGGATCAGGGCGTCCGCGATGTCGTTGACCTCCAGCTCGTCGAAGCACAACAGGCGGGCCCGGCGGGAGATCAGCCCGGCGATCGGGACCAGGGGGTCGTCGCCCTTCCACTGACCGAAGCGGGCCTGGCGCGCCGGTCGGTCGCCCTCGCGCCATTCCCGGATCAGGCCGTGCACCTCGGCCATGAAGACGTGGAAATGGCGACGCAGCTTCGGCGTCGGCGCGCAGGCGTGGAACAGGTCCATCAGCATGGACTTCCCGCGCCCCGGCGGACCGTGCAGATAGACGCCGCGCACCTGGGGTCGGCCGCCGAACAGGCCGCGGCGCTTCAGATCCCGCTCCAGCCGGGACAGGGCGTCGATGGCCGCCGCCTGCCCCGGGTCGGGCGTCAGCCGGCCCTCCTTCAGGCGTTTCTCATAAGCGGCGCGAATGCGTGAACCCATGAACTCGGGCTTAGCGGCGCGGGCGGATCAGGAAAAGCGATTGCTTCCCCCGCACGAAGGACTATCTGCCCTGCCACGGGCTCCGGCCTTCCTCCTCATCGTTCCGCCCTCAAGCGGCGAGCGCCCGCGGCGCGAGCGGCAGGGCCAAAGGTAAAAGCCATGGGTTATTCCGTCGCCGTCGTGGGCGCCACCGGGGCCGTGGGCCGCGAGATGCTGACCATCCTGGAGGAGCTGAACTTCCCGGTGGCCGAGCTGCATGCCGTGGCGTCGCGCAAGTCCAAGGGCGTCGAGGTCGCCTTCGGGGACCGTACCGTCAAGTGCGAGGACATCGAGCAGTTCGACTTCTCCACGGTCGATCTGGTGCTGATGAGCGCGGGCGGCGACGTGTCGCGCGCCTGGTCGGAGAAGATCGGCAAGATGGGCCCGATCGTCATCGACAACTCGTCGGCCTTCCGCGCCGATCCCGACGTGCCGCTGATCGTGCCGGAGGTGAATCCCGACGCGGCGAGGCTGGCCAGGACCAAGAACATCGTCGCCAACCCCAACTGCTCGACCGCCCAGCTGGTGGTGGCGCTGAAGCCCCTGCACGACGCGGCGAAGATCACCCGCGCGGTGGTGTCGACCTACCAGTCGGTGTCCGGCGCCGGGAAGGAGGGCATGGACGAGCTCTGGAACCAGACCAAGGCGATCTACGGCCTGGGCGACGCCACCCCCAAGGTCTTCGCCAAGCAGATCGCCTTCAACGTCCTGCCCATGATCGGGTCGTTCCGCGACGACGGCTACACCGACGAAGAAGCCAAGATGTGGAACGAGGTCCACAAGATCATGGACCCGTCGATCCGTCTGACCGTCACCTGCGTGCGGGTGCCGGTGTTCGTCGGCCACTCCGAAGCCGTGACGCTGGAGTTCGACCGTCCGATCGAGCCCGACGAGGCCCGAGCCCTGCTGCGCGACGCGCCGGGCGTGCTTGTGGTGGACAAGCAGGAGGCCGACGGCTTCGTAACTCCGGTGGACGCCGCGGGCGAGTTCGCCGTCTACGTCAGCCGCATCCGCAAGGACCACTCGGTCAAGCACGGCCTGCAGCTTTGGGTCGTGTCGGACAACCTGCGCAAGGGCGCGGCGCTGAACGCCGTGCAGATCGCCCAGCTGCTGGACGAGCAGGGCGTCATCACGCCGAAGAGCGGCTATCGCTCGATCACGGTCTGAGGTGACCCGCCCGTCCGAGGCCCGCCTCGCCCTGATCGCGGGGATCGGCTGCTACGCCATCTGGGGCTTCATCCCGCTGGTGTTCCAGTCCATGGGCGCGATCGGCGCCGACGCCTGGGAAATCATGGCCCACCGCATGGTGTGGTCGCTGTTGCTGGCGGCGGCGCTGGTCGCCGCACTGCGTCAGTGGGATCAGGTCGTCGCGGCTCTGACGAACCGGCGCACGCTGGCCTGGCTGGGGGTTTCGACCCTGCTGATCGCCGTCAACTGGACCACCTACGTCATGGCGGTGAACGGCGGCCGGACGCTGGACGCCAGCCTGGGCTACTATCTCAACCCCCTGCTCAACATGGCGGCGGGGGCTTGGCTGTTCCGCGAGCGTCTGAGCCGGACGGGGCTGGTCGCCATCGGTCTCGCGGCGGTCGGCGTGGCGCTGCAGGCGGCGGCGCTCGGCCACCTGCCCTGGGTGTCGCTCCTGCTGGGCTTCTCGTTCTGCGCCTACGGCATCATCCGCAAGAAGATCAGCGTCGACGCCGGGCCCGGCCTGTTCGTCGAATGCCTGATCCTGGCCTTGCCGGGTCTGGCGTGGGTGCTCTGGCTGACGGCGCGGGGCGCAGGCCATTTCGGCGAGAGCGCCCCGGCGACGCTGTGGCTGCTGGCCGCCGGCCCGGCGACGGTCATCCCCATGGCCCTGTTCGCCTGGGCCGCGCGGCGCATGCCCTATTCCAGCATGGGGTTCCTGCAGTTTCTGGCGCCGTCGATCGTCTTCGTCATCGGCGCCCTTCAGGGCGAGCCGCTGGGCGCCCTGCGACTGGTCAGCTTCGGCTTCATCTGGGCCGGAGCGGTCGTCTTCGCGGTCGGGGCGCTGACCCGGAAGCGGGGTGAGGCGCCGGAGGCGGCCGTCGCCCCGGAGCCGGGTCTGACCGACGACCCGGCCGAAGACCCCGCCAGGAGCTAAAGCGCGGCGTAGAGCGCCTCGATCAGACGTACCGCGCGGGGGTCTCCGATCAGATGCGGCGACTGCCGCGTCATGACGTAGGCGCCTGAGAGGCCGATCGTCGGGTCGGCGAAGACGCAGCTGCCGCCCCAGCCGCAATGACCCAGAACCTCGGCGCGGGGACCGAAGATGCCGAGCTCGCCGTTCTTCATGAGACCTGCGGCCCACGCCAGAGTGAACGGCAGGACGCGGTCGGGTCCGGAAATCCGCACCGCATGCAGCGCGTCGAGCGTCGCAGACGACAGCCGCGTCGCGCCGTCGAGTCCGCCGGTCGCGACCAGGCCCGCGAAACGGGCGAGGTCGTCCGCGCGGGCGTGCAGATTGGCGGAGGGGATCTCCGCCATGCGCCACTCCGCCGAGCCGCGTCCGCCGGGAGCAGACCCCTTGTCCAGAAAGGCGGCCCGCCTGACCGCGTCGACGGGGCCCAGATCCGGGGCCGACGCGGGCTTGCGCATCTGCGCCACCCGGCCGTGCTCGGACTCCGGCAGGCCGATCCACAGGTCCAGACCGGGAAAGTCCTGCCTCAGGGCCGTGCCCATGGTCCGCCCGTCGACGCGCCGGAACAGCTCGCCCGCCAGATAGCCGATGGTGATGGGGTGGTAGCCGCTGGCCGTGCCGGGCGGCCACATCGGCGCCTGGGCGCAGAGCCGGTCGAGCACCGCCTGCCGGTCGAACCAGATGGCGGGATCGACCGGTTCGTCGAAGCCCGGCAGTCCGGACTGATGGCTCATCAGCTGGGCGACGGTGACGTCCTGCTTGCCCGCCTGTCCGAACTCCGGCCAGTAGGTCGCCACAGGCCGGTCGTAGTCGAGCAGACCCCGCTCCACGCAGGTCGCGATCAGGGTCGCCATCACCGCCTTGCCGGTCGAGAAGACCGGCGCGAGGGTCCGGTCGGTGAAGGGTGAGGTCTTCGCCGCATCGGCCCAACCGGCCCACAGGTCGACGACGATCTCGCCCTCACGGCAGACGCTGAAGCGGGCGGCCAGTTCGTTCAGCCCTTCCGGGGCCCCGGTGAAATTGGCGGCGAAGGCGTCCTTCACGGCGCCGAGGCGATCGGGACAGGTTCCGTGGATCTCGATCATGCCGCCCCTCTATCACGTGACAGCCACGCCAGAACCCCGTCGGCCGCGACGGCGCCGGAGGCGAAGCAGGCCTGGAGCAGATAGCCGCCGGTCGGCGCTTCCCAGTCCAGCATCTCGCCGGCGACGAAGACGCCGGGCAGGGCCTTGAGCATCAGCCGCTCGTCGACCTGATCCAGCCGCACGCCCCCGGCCGAGGAGATGGCGCGCTCCAGCCCCTGCACGCCCGTCAGGGTCAGGCGCACGGCCTTGATGCGGCGCGCCAGCTTGTCGGCGCCGGTCGGAACCTCGCCGGGAATCTCGCGCAGCAGACCGACGCCGACGGGCGACAGACCGGCGGCCTTGCGCAGCCAGTTCGACAGGCTGTCCTTGCCGCGCCCTCGCCCGAGCCGGGCGGCCAGCGCCTCGACCGACAGGTCGGGCCGCAGGTCGACGGTCAGGGTGGTCGTGCCGTCGCGATCCAGCGCGCGGCGCAGGTCGGCGGACAGGGCATAGACCGCGCCGCCCTCGAGGCCGTAGCCGGCGATCATGGCCTCGCCGCGCACGCTGCGGTCGCCGTGCGTCAGGGTCACGTTCTTGAGCGGCTGGCCGGCGAAGCGGCCGGCGAAGACGGGCGACCAGGCCACGGTCACCCCGGCGTTGGCGGGACGGAAGGGGGCGACCTCGGCGCCCTTGCCCTCGAGCGGGCCGCGCCAGCCGCCGTCGGAACCAAGGCGCGGCCAGGAGGCGCCGCCCATGGCCAGCACGGTCGCGTCGGCCACGACGCGCCTCGGGCCGTCGGGCGTGTCGAAGGTCGCGGCGCCGTCGGACCAGCCGGTCCATGTCCACCGCGTGTCGAGCGACACGCCGAGACCTGCCAGCCGGGCCAGCCAGGCGCGCAGGAGCGGCGAGGCCTTCATGGCGCGGGGGAAGACGCGGCCGCTCGAGCCGGTGAAGGTGGGCTGGTCCAGGTCTTCGGCCCAGGCGGTCAGGTCCGCGGGGGAGAGGCGGTCGAGCCAGGCCGAGACGCGGGGTCCCGCCTCGGCGTAGCGGGAGCGGAACGCGTCGAGGGGCTCGGAGTGGGTCAGGTTCAGACCGCCGCGGCCGGCCATCAGGAATTTGCGGGCCGGCGAGGGCATGCGCTCCGCCACGGTGACCCTGACGCCGGCGGCGGCGATTCGCTCGGCGGCGAACAGGCCCGCCGGGCCGGCGCCGACGATCAGGACGTGGGGAGAGGCCATTGCGCCGGTCGAGCACGACGGCCCGACCGGCGCAAGCGGATCAGTCGGCGTCGTCCTGCGCCGACTCGGCCAGATCGGTCTCGAGATCGGACAGGTCGACCTCGACGTCGTCGACCTGGTTCATCGCATAGTCGGCCATCAGGCCGTAGGTGGCCATGTGCTCGGGGTCGTTCGACGCCCAGGCGCCGTTGGAGGCGAAGCCGCCGGCCATGGCCATGACGTCGAAGTCGATGTTCGACAGGGCGTCCTCGACGAGGGCGTCGACGTCCACGCCCGCCAGCGCCTCGGCCACCAGCGCGTCGACGTCGATCTCGGCCAAGGCCTGTTCGGCGATCAGGCCGGCGTTCTCCGACACCACGCCGGTGAAGACGTCGACGTGCGGCTGGTATTCGGCCCAGAGCGCGGCGATGCGGGTCTCGCGCTGCTCTTCCGTCAGGCTTTCGTCCTCGGCGATCAGCTCGGCGCGCTCGCCGAACTCCTCCATGCGGGCCTCGAAGACCTCGGCGGCCGCTTCGATGGCGGCTTCCGGATCGGCGGGGGCGGTCTGGGCCGAGGCAGCCGAGAGCGGCAGGATCGCCAGGGCGGCGGCGAGGGACAGGGCGCGGATCATGGCGTCAGGCTCCTGAGAGGGGGTGGATTCAGCCGCCCATGCCGGAGAATTCTCCGGACTTGAGGGCGGCCGGCAGCTGGGCGAATTGGCTGCGGATCATGTCCACGACCATGTCGGTCTGGGCGGCGTCCATGCCTTCAGAACCGGCTTCCTGACGGATGAAGGCTTCCAGATAGGCGAGGAAGGCGTCGATCTCGGGCTGCTTCGCGGCGATGGCGGCGTCGATGCGAGCGTTCTTCTGTTCGTCCGACAGCGAGGCGTCGGCGCGGATGCCCTCGGCCTCGGCGGCGAGGGCTTCGATGACCACTTCGAACTCGGCGGCCTTCGCCTCGACGTCGGCCTCGGTGATCGGGTCCTGCGCCACGGCGACCACGGTCGGAGCCGCCGCGGCGGGGAGGGCGACGCCCAGGGTCAGGCCGGTGGCGACGGCGGCGGCGAGGGCGAACTTCCTGGTCACGGCGAAATCTCTCAAAAGGGGGAGGGTGCGATGACGCAAGGGATGCGCCCGACCTGGCCCCGCCTCAAGTGAAATCGCGGACAGGAAGTTACGGCGGCGTCAGAATTCAGCGCCGCTCGCGCTTGCCCAGTACGCGCAAACGCAGCGCGTTCAGCTTGATGAAGCCCTCGGCGTCGTGGTGGTCGTAGGCCTGCACGCCTTCCTCGAAGGTGACGAGGTCCTGGTCGTAGAGGCTGTCCTTGCTCTCGCGGCCGATCACGGTGACGTTGCCCTTGTAGAGCTTGACCCGGACCGTGCCGTTCACCCTGGCCTGCGAATGGTCGATCGCGGCCTGCAGCATCTCGCGCTCGGGCGAGAACCAGAAGCCGTTGTAGACCAGGTGGGCGTATTTGACGGCCAGCTCGTCCTTCAGGTGCATGGCGCCGCGGTCGAGCGTGATCGACTCGATGCCCCGGTGGGCCGCCAGCAGGATCGTGCCGCCCGGCGTCTCGTAGACGCCACGCGACTTCATGCCGACGAAGCGGTTCTCGACGAGGTCGAGGCGACCGATCCCGTTGTCGTGGCCGTACTGGTTCAGGGCCGTCAGCAGGGTCGCCGGCGACATGGCCTCGCCGTCGATCGAGACCGCGTCGCCCTTGTCGAAGCCGATCGTGATGACGGTGGCCCGATCCGGCGCGTCTTCCGGGCTGATCGTGCGCTGGTGCACGAATTCCGGCGCCTCGACGGCCGGGTCCTCGAGCACCTTCCCCTCGGACGAGGAGTGCAGAAGGTTGGCGTCGACGCTGAACGGCGCCTCGCCCCGCTTGTCCTTGGCGATGGGTATCTGGTGCTTCTCGGCGAAGTCCAGCAGGGCCTCGCGCGACTTGAACTCCCACTCGCGCCACGGCGCGATCACCCGGATGTCCGGCTCCAGCGCATAGTAGCCCAGCTCGAAGCGGACCTGGTCGTTGCCCTTGCCAGTGGCGCCGTGACAGACGGCGTCGGCGCCGACCATGCGGGCGATCTCGATCTGGCGTTTGGAAATCAGCGGCCGGGCGATGGAGGTGCCCAGCAGATACTGACCCTCGTAGACCGCATTGGCGCGGAACATGGGGAAGACGAAGTCCCGCACGAACTCCTCGCGCAGGTCGTCGATGAAGATGTTCTCGGCCTTGATGCCCAGCTTCAGCGCCTTTTCGCGCGCCGGTCCCAGTTCCTCGCCCTGGCCGAGATCGGCGGTGAAGGTCACGACCTCGGCGCCGTATTCGGTCTGCAGCCATTTCAGGATGATCGAGGTGTCCAGCCCGCCGGAATAGGCGAGAACCACTTTCTTCGGGGCGGTCTTGGCGGTCATGGACGGATCCTTGGTCGAGCGCGGGGAGGCGTGGCCGCGCTTAAAGAGCCGACGGCGCCCCGATGCAAGGGCGGGAATGGGGCGGGGCCGCTACAGGAAGCTGTACGGGTCCACGTCGACCGTCAGGCGGACGCTGGAAGGCAGTTTCACCCGCGCCAGCCAGGCGCGCAGGAAGCCCTGCAGATCGACGTCGCGGTCGGCGCGGACCAGCAGGCGCTTGCGGCGGCGGCCGCGGACGAGCGCCAGGGGGGCGTCGGCGGGGCCGTAGACCTCCAGCCGTTCGGCGTTGGGGATCGACCCGGCCAGAAGACCCGCGGCCCTGTCCACGGCGTCGGCCTTCTCGCCCGACAGGATCAGGGCGGCGAGGCGTCCGTAGGGGGGCAGGCCGGCGGCCTCGCGCTCGACCAGTTCAGCGTCGACGAAGGCGTCGCGGTCGCCGGCGGCGAGGGTCTGCAGCACCGGATGCTCGGGAGTCCAGGTCTGCAGCAGGGCGCGGCCGGGCCTGTCGGCGCGGCCGGCGCGGCCGGTCGCCTGCATCAACAGCTGGAAGGTGCGCTCGGCCGCGCGCAGATCGCCGCCGCGCAGGCCCAGGTCGGCGTCGACCACGCCGACCAGCGTCAGGCGGGGGAAGTTGTGGCCCTTGGCCGCGGCCTGGGTGGCCACGAGCACGTCGATCTCTCCGTCGCGCATCCGCTCGATCAGGGCGCGCGCCGACGCGGCGTCGGGCACGGTGTCCGAGCTGAACACGGCGGTTCGCGCGTCGGGAAAGAGGGACCGCACCTCCTCCTCGACCCTTTCCACCCCCGGGCCGACGGGGGTCAGGCTGTCGGCCGCGCCGCACTCCGGACAGCGCGCGGGCTTCGGCATGGAGAAGCCCGTCAGGTGGCAGACCAGTCGGCCGGTGTAGCGGTGCTCGACCAGCCAGCTGTCGGTGTCGGGCGCGGTCAGGCGGTGACCGCAGGCCCGACACAGGACGACGGGGGCGTAGCCGCGCCGGTTGAGGAACAGCAGGGTCTGCTCGCCGCGCGCCCAGGTCTCGGCCATCTCGGCCACGAGACGCGGCGAGAGCCAGCGGTCGCGCTCCGGGGGGGCGGCGCGCAGGTCGAGCAACTCCAGCGTGGGCAGCACCGCCGCGCCGTGCCGCGCCTTGAGCCGCAGCCAGCCGTAGCGGCCGGCCCGGGCGTTCGCCAGCGTCTCGAGCGACGGGGTGGCCGAGGCCAGGACGACGGTCGCGCCCTCGATCATGCCCCGCGCCACGGCCAGGTCGCGGCCGTGGTAGACGAGGCCGTCCTCCTGCTTGAAGCTGCCGTCGTGCTCCTCGTCGACGACGATCAGGCGCAGGTTCGGGAACGGCAGGAACAGGGCCGAACGCGCGCCGACCACGATGCGGACGCGGCCGGAGACGACGCCCTGCCACACCTGCCGCCGACGCGGACCGGAGACGCCGGAGTGCCACTCGGCCGGGGCGGCGCCGAAACGGGCGGCGACCCGCTGGATCAACGCCTGGGTCAGCGCGATCTCGGGCAGGAGGATCAGCACCTGGGCCGCCGGATCGTGGGACAGGGCCCGGGCCGCGGCTTCCAGATAGGCCTCGGTCTTGCCCGAGCCTGTGACGCCGTCGAGCAGGAAGGGTTGGAAGCCGCCCGCCGCGACCGCGGCGCCCAGGGCCTGGGCGGCGGCGGCCTGGTCCGCGTTCAGGTCGGACGGGGCATGGGCGGGATCGGGCGAGGGGAAGTCGGTCGCGGCGGACACCTCCACCCGGGTCAGGACGCCCTCGTCGACGAGGCCCTTGATCACGCCGCCGGACACCCCGGCGGCGCGCGCCAGGTCGGCGGCGGTGAGAGGCCGGGTCGCCGCTTCCAGAACGGCCGTGCGGGCCGCCGTCGCGCGGGCCGGCTCGACGGCCGGGTCCCGCACCAGCTTCACCGTCGGTTTCGGCTCCGGCGCGCGCAGGCCCTTCAGCGCCATGGCCGCCATCTCGCCCGGCGGCGACAGGGTCCAGCGCGCGGCCCATTCGACGAAGTCCATGGCGCCGGGGGGCAGGGCCGGGTCGTCCAGCTTCGCCTCGACCGCCTTCAGCCTCCGGTTCGAGCCGGTGGTTTCGCGCGTCTCCGAAATCAGCCCGCGAAGCAGGCGCGGACCCAGCGGGACGGCCACCTGATCGCCGCGCGCCAGCTCCAGATCATCGGGCACGGCGTAGTCGAAGGCTTCGGGCACCGGCAGGGGCACGAGGACGGAGGCGACTTTCATGGGCGGGGCCGGTCGGCTATGGAGCCGCCCATGAAACTCTTCCTCGACACCGCCGACGTCGCCGTCATCAAGGACATGGTCCCCACCGGCATGGTGGACGGCGTGACCACCAATCCGTCGCTGATCGCCAAGTCCGGTCGGAACATCGCCGAGGTCATCGCCGAAATCTGCGCCCTGGTCGAGGGGCCGATCTCGGCCGAGGCCGTGGCGACCGATTTCGAGACCATGGTGCGCGAGGGCGACAAGCTGGCGGCCATCGCCCCGAACGTGGTGGTGAAGCTGCCGCTGACGACCGACGGCCTGCGCGCCGCCCGCGCCTTCGCCGACAAGGGGATCCGCACCAACGTGACGCTGTGCTTCTCGGCGGCGCAGGCCCTGCTCGCGGCCAAGGCCGGCGCGACCTTCGTCTCACCCTTCGTGGGACGGCTGGAGGATCACGGCGCGGACGGGATCGGCCTGCTGGAGGAGATCCGCACGCTGTACGACATCCACGGCTTCGAGACGGAGATCCTGGCGGCGAGCCTGCGGAACGCGGGCCACGTGTCGGCGGCGGCGCTGGCCGGCGCGGACGCCGCGACCCTGCCGCCGGAGACGTTCAAGGCCCTGGTCAAACACCCGTTAACCGACAAGGGGTTGGATGCCTTCCTGGCGGACTGGGGCAAGACCGGTCAGTCCATCCTCTGATTTCGACGCCGGCGCTTCCGGCGGGAGCGCGGCGCGTGACGGCTGAAACCCTGGACATCTTCGCCGACGAGCCCGGCCTGCACTGGCCGCAGGTTCGCGGCTGGCTGCAGGGGCACGGCGACCTGCTGAGCGGCGACCGGGCGCTGCTGGAGGAGCTGGGTCTGCGGCCTCACGGGCCGAACGTGGTGGACTTCACGCCGGCGGCGCTGACGCGGCTGGAGGCCGAGGTCGAGCGCGAGACGGACGCCCGCAAGCGCATCGAGACGGTGGCGCGGGCGAACTTCGCCGCGCAGACCCAGACGCACGTGGCGGCGCTGGACCTGATGGAGGCGCGCTCGAACTCGGACCTCGCCAGAAGGCTGGACGCGACGGCGAAGGCTCGGTTCGGTCTGGCGGGCGCGACGGTGGGGCTGGAGAAGCCCGGCGCCGTGCCGTTCGGCTGGAAGGCGCTGGAGCCGGGGCGGGTCGACGCCCTCGTCGGCGAGGACGGGCTGCACTGGCTGGGACCGAACTTCGACGGATTGAACCTGTTCGGAACGACGGAGGAGGCGACGGCGTCGGTCGCGCTGATCCGCATGGCGCCGGCGATCACTCCGGGACGGGCGCCGCGCGCCGGCGTGGTGGCCTTCGGCTCGCCGGATCCCGAGGGGTTTCACCCCGCCATGGGCTGCGAACTGGCGGCCTTCGTGGCGCGGGTGGTCGAGCGCATGGCCGAACGCTGGCCGGCGCTGGACTGAGATCATGACGGCGGACGACGCGCTCAGGGCCTGGCTGGACTGGCTGGCCCATGAGCGCCGGGCTTCGCCGCGCACGCTGGAGGCCTATGGCCACGCCGGGAGGAACTGGATCGGGTTTCTCGAGGGGCATCGCGGCGGTCCGCAGAGGCTGAACGATCTGGGCGGGGTCGGGGCGGCCGAGTTGAGGGCGCACCTGGCGGAGCGGCGCGGCGGGGAGCGGCCGTTGTCGGCGCGCAGTCTGGCCCAGGCGCTGGCGGCGATCCGGGGCTTTCACCGGTTTCTTGAGCGGCGTCACGACGTGGCGAGTCCACAGTTGACGCTGGTGCGCGGGCCGCGACCGAAGCCGACCCTGCCGCGGCCGGTTGCGGAGGGACAGGCGATGGCCTTGCTGGACGAGCCCGGGGCGGACGTCGACCTGGAGCGCTGGGAGGCGGCGCGGGACCGGGCCGTGCTGACGCTGCTCTACGGCTGCGGGTTGCGGATCTCGGAGGCGCTGGCGTTGACGGGGGCGGACGCGCCGTTGGCGGAGTCGCTGCGGGTCACGGGCAAGGGCGGCAAGACGCGGCTGGTGCCGGTGCTGCCGGCGGTGCGTCAGGCGGTCGAGGACTGGCGGGCGCTGAACCCCTTCCCGGCGACGGCGGATCAACCGTTGTTCCGGGCGAAGCGGGGCGGGCCGCTGACGCCGCGGCACGTGCAGGCCACGGTGCAGCGGCTGCGCGGGCGGCTGGGCCTGCCGGCCTCGACCACGCCGCATGCGCTGCGGCACAGCTTCGCGACCCATCTGCTCGGCGCGGGGGCGGACCTGCGGTCGATCCAGACGCTGCTGGGCCACGCGGGCCTGTCGACGACGCAGAAGTACACCGCCGTCGACGCCGCGCGGCTGCTTGAGGTCTATGCGGCGGCCCATCCGCGGGCCTAGTCTTCTCCGTCGGAGGCGTCGGGGGAGGGCGTCGGTGGCGGATCAGTGGGATCGACGGGCTTTGCTGGCCGGCGCGGCGGCGTTCGCGGCCGGCCCGGCGTGGGCGCAGGATCCCGTCGAGGCGCGGCTGCTGACCAATCTCCTGACGCGCATGTCGGCGGCCGTCGCGCTGAACGGGCGGCGCGGGCACGCCTTCGTGCTCGACACCGGGGCGGGCCGGACCGCCTTGGCCGAGGAGCTGGCGCGCGACCTGGGGCTGCCCCAGGGGCCGCCGGTTCTCGTGCACGGCATCACCTCGGCCGAGATGACGCCCACCGTGCGGCTGTCGCGCCTGGCGTTCGGGGGGCGACGGTTCCGCGATCTGGTCTGTCCGGTGTTCCCGCGCGAGGCGCTGGCGACCGAGGGCCTTCTGGGGCTGGACGTGCTGTCGGGTTTTCGCCTGACGCTGCAGGTGCGCAGCCGCCGGGTCAGCCTGAGGGCGTCAGGCTCGGACGTCGCGCCCAGCGGGCCGGCCTTCACGACGCCGACGCGCTTGCGTCCGCCGCGGGCGCGGCTGGGGCCGTTCGGGCAGTTGATCAGCACCGCCGTGCGCGCCGACGGCGTCGGCGGCGTGCGCGCCTTCGTCGACACCGGAGCCCAGTACTCGATCGGCAACCTGGCCCTGCTGCGCGCGACGGGCGGCGATCCCGCCGTTCTGCCGCCCGTCCGGGTGCACGGCGTGACGGGCCAGAGCCGGCTGGCCGCGGCCGGGCGGGTGCGCAGGCTGGAACTGGGAGGGCGCGATCTGGGCGAGACGCCGCTGCTGTTCGCCGACCTTCACGCCTTCGCCGCCCTGGGGCTGACGGACGGGCCCGCCCTGCTGATCGGCGCCGACCTGCTGCAGCGGTTCCGCACCGTGGTGCTGGATTTCGGCAGCGGCAGTCTGTCGCTGCGCGGGGTCCTGCCGCCGGAGGTCTGAGGGTTACGGGAATTTCATGCGGGGCCGGCCCGCGCATGGTGTAAAGCATCCTTGTCAACACGCCTTGGGGGGCCCTGATGACCGATTCCACGCTGGAGCCCGCGCGCCTCGCGCCGATCTCCGAAAAGGACCGCATCCGCAACCTGGACATGCTGCGCGGCTGGGCCGTGCTGGGCATTCTGGCGGTCAACGCCGCGGCCTTCGCCTGGCCGTCGATCCTGCTGATGGCGCAGCAGCCGCCGTTGGCGGACGCCGGTCAGGCCGACACCATCGGCCATTGGGTGATCACCACCTTCTTCGCCGACAAGATGCGCACCCTGTTCACGATGCTGTTCGGCGTCTCGATCTTCCTGGTCGGGGGCGAGCGCAGCGATCTGGACCGCGGCTCCCTGCTGCGCCGGCGTCTCGGCTGGCTGGCGCTGATCGGCCTGATCCACGGCGCGGCCCTCTGGTACGGCGACATCCTGCTGCTCTACGCGATCAGCGGCTTCGTCTTCCTGATGTTCCGGTCGTGGAGCGCGCGGCGCCTGCTGTGGGTCGGCGGCGCGATCACCGTGCTGTGGGCCGTGGTGGCGACGCTGGGCTACTGGGGCATGGCGAACCTCCCGCCCGAGTTCGCGGCCAAGATGGCTCAGGGCATGCCCGACGCCTCGCCCGAGGCGGTTCAGGCCGTCGTCGACGCCTGGCTGGCGGGCGGCGCGGCGTCCTTCGTTCAGAACGCCATGACCTGGGTGGGCATGGCGCCCTTCTTCATCCCCTTCATGATCCCTGTGACCGTGCCGTTGATGATGGTGGGTCTGGGTCTGTTCAAGTCCGGCTTCCTCAGCGGGCGCGCGCCCATGGGCGCCTATCTGACCTTCGTCCTTCTGGGCGGCGCCAATCTGGCCGTGCTCGCGGCGCTGGGGTGGCAGAAGGCGACGGCGGGCGGAGACGTCGATCCGACCGGCGGCCTGGCCGACGCGGCGCGCGGCGCGGCGCCCCTGATCACCCTGTTCTACGCCTCGCTGCTGATCCTGCTGGCGAAGTCGGCGCTGAGGGCGGTGACGGCCGTCTTCGTGCCGGTCGGCCGCATGGCCTTCACCAACTACCTGTCGCAGACGCTGATCATGATGAGCCTCTACTACGCGCCGTGGGGGCCGCAGTGGTTCGGCGAGCATTCGACCAGCCAGATGTGGATCGTCGTCGGCGCGATCTGGGCGGCCCAGATCATCTGGTCGCCGCTGTGGCTGAAGGTCTTCTCCATGGGGCCGCTGGAGTGGCTGTGGCGGTGCCTGACCTATGGCCGCATGCTGCCGATCCGGCGCGCCGGCTGATTGCTCTTGGGCGGCGCCCGGTTTAAGCGCCGCGCATGACCGACGCCTCCTCCCGCCCCGAAGCGCGCGCGCCGCGCGGCTTCGCCGACCGCCGCGCCCGCGACCTGAGCGCCGAGCGCACGCTGATCGCGCGGGTGTCGGAGGTCTATGAGCGCTGGGGCTTCGAGCCGCTGGAGACGCCGGCGTTCGAATACGCCGACGCCTTGGGCAAGTTCCTGCCCGACGCGGACCGTCCGAACGCGGGCGTGTTCGCCCTTCAGGACGACGACGATCAATGGATGGCCCTGCGCTACGACCACACCGCGCCGCTGGCGCGGTTCGCGGCCGAGAATTGGCAGAACTTGCCCAAGCCCTTCCGCCGCTACGCCTTCGGGCCGGTGTGGCGCAACGAGAAGCCGGGACCGGGCCGCTTCCGGGAGTTCATGCAGTGCGACGCCGACACGGTCGGATCCGACCGGCCCGAAAGCGACGCCGAGATCGTGGCCATGGCCTGCGAGGGACTGACGGCCGCCGGGCTGGGCGAAGGGCAGGCGGTGCTGCGCGTCGCTGACCGCCGCCTGTTCGACGGACTGTTCGACGAGGGCGGGGTGACCGACGCGGGCCAGCGACTGACGGCGCTGCGCGCCGTCGACAAGTACGACCGGCTGGGATGGGAGGGGGTGCGCGACCTCCTGGGCGCCGGACGCCTCGACGAGTCAGGCGACTACACCCGGGGCGCGGGGCTGGACGCCACGCTGATCTGCCGGATCGAGGGCTTCCTGAAGGCCGAGCAGGCCGGGGGCTGGACCGACCGCATCGACCGGCTGGCCGACGCCGGAGGTCTGGGCGCGGCGGGGGCGGCGGCGCTGGAGTCGCTGGAGCGGATCGGGGCGGCGGTGAGGGCGCTGGGCGCGCCGGAGGGGGCCGTGGCTTTCGATCCCGCCGTGGTGCGCGGGCTGGAATACTACACCGCGGCCGTGTTCGAGGCCGAGCTGCTGCTGGAGACGACCGACGAGAAGGGGCGGCCGGTGCGGTTCGGCTCCATCGGCGGGGGTGGGCGCTATGACGATCTGGTGGCGCGGTTCACCGGTGAGCGGGTGCCGGCGACGGGCTTCTCCTTCGGCGTCTCGCGGCTGGCGGCGGCGCTGCGGGCGGCCGGGCGCGCCCCGGCCGAGCCGCGCGGGCCGGTGGTGGTGATCGTGTTCGACGACGACGGCATGACGCATGGGCTGGGCTGCGCCGCGGAGATCCGGCGCGCCGGCATCGCCGCCGAGGTCTATCTGGGCCGCGCCGGAATGAAGACGCAGATGAAATATGCCGACCGCCGGGCCTCGCCCGCCGCGGTCATCCTCGGCGGCGACGAGATCGCCCAAGGGATGGCCACGGTGAAGGATCTGGACGCGGGCCGCGCGGCCGCGGCGGGGCTGGCCGACAATGCGGCGTGGAAGGCGGAGCGGCCGGGACAGGTCACCGTGCCGCGCGCCGATCTCGTTCCGACCCTGCGGCAGATTATCGAAGAAGTTTCGAGAAATGGCGCCCCGGGCGGCTGACTTATCGACGATCAGTCAGGGAAACGCCCGATTTCCCCCGTCGATTGATTGACTTGCCCGGATCGTGGCGGTTTCATGAACTCCTCGACGGCGCGGGGCGACCTGCAGCCATCGGAGGCGTTTCGGGGAGGAAACGTCCGCTCTCAAGAGCGAGAAGGCCCGCTGCGTGTATCCCCCGCAGCGGGCTTTTTCGTGCCCGGAGCCCGGTTTCGCCGGCCGCAACGAACAAGGGCCGCCCCGAAAGGCGGCCCTGATCCGGTCTTCTGGATCCGGTCCTACCAGAGGCGGACGCGGTCTTCCGGGGCGACGTAGTAGCGGTCGCCTTCCTTGACGCCGAAGGCCTCATACCAGGCGTCGAGGTTGCGCAGCGGCCCGATGACCCGGAACTCCGGCAGCGAGTGCGGACCGGTGGCCACCTGGTTGATGATGGCGTCGTCGCGATACTTCGACTGCCACACCTGGGCCCAGCCGTAGAACACGCGCTGATCGCCGGTCACGCCGTCCAGGACCGGAGACGGCTGACCCCCCAGAGAGCGGCGGTAGCCCTCGATCCCCAGAGTCACGCCGGCGAGGTCGCCGATGTTTTCGCCCATCGTCAGGTTGGGCTTGAGGTTGTGACCCGGCAGCGGCGCGTAGGTGGCGTACTGGGCCCCCAGGCGATCGGCGCGGGCGGTGAAGTTGGCCGCGTCCTCCGCCGTCCACCAGTCGCGCAGCACGCCGTCGCCGTCGGACTTGCGGCCCTGGTCGTCGAACCCGTGCCCGATCTCGTGGCCGATCACGCCGCCGATGCCGCCGTAGTTGACGGCCGGGTCGGCCGTCGGATCGAAGAAGGGGGGCTGAAGGATGCCGGCCGGGAAGACGATCTCGTTCTTGGTCGAGTTGTAGTAGGCGTTCACCGTCTGGGGCGTCATGCCCCACTCGTCGCGATCGACCGGGCCGTTCATGCGGCCGACCTGGTAGTCCCAGCGGAATTCGCCGGCCCGCTCGGCGTTGCCGACCAGATCTTCGGCCCGCACCTCGAGCGAGGAATAGTCGCGCCACCTGGTCGGATAGCCGACCTTCACCGTGAAGTTGTCGAGCTTGTAGAGCGCCTGCTCCTTGGTGGCGTCGCCCATCCAGTCCAGCTGACGGATGCGGTCGGCCAGCGCCACGCGCAGGTTGGCGACCAGTTCTTCCATCATCGCCTTGGACTGGGCCGGGAACCAGCGCTCTACGTACAGACGGCCGAAGGCCTCGCCCATCGTGCCCTCGGCGAAGCTGACCGCGCGCTTGTCGCGGGCGCGCTGCTCCGGCTGGCCGGCCAGGTCGCGCGAACGGAACTGCCACTGACGATCCGAGAAGCGGGCCGACAGGAAGGGCGCCATGTCGTCGACGGTGTGGAACGCCTGCCACGCCTGGATCAACTCGATCGGGGTGTCGGCGTAGATGGCGGCGATCTTCGGCAGCGCCGTGTTCTGGCGGACCACGACGTTGGTCACCCCCCCCAGATCGGCCTGCTCCATCCAGGCGGCCCAATCGAAGCCGGGCGCCTGCGCGGCCAGTTCCGCCACCGTGAACGGATTGTAGGTCCTGTCGCGGTTGCGGTTCTCTTCGACCGTCCAGTGCGCCTCGGCGATGCGGGTCTCCAGCGCGACGATGGCGGCGGCGGTCTCGACCGGGTTCTCCCACCCGATCATGCCCAGCATGTCGGCCACGTAGGCTTCATACAGGCGCTTCTTCTCGCCGAAGCGCGCCTCGTCCAGATAGTAGTCGCGGCTGGGCAGGCCGATGCCCGACTGGCTGACGTAGGTCGTGTAGCGGCTGGGGTCCTTCTGGTCGTCGCCGATGCCGACGCCGAAGAAGCCCGAACCGAAGCGGCCCTGGAGCGTGCCCATGTACGCGGACATCTTGCCGTGATCGTCGGCGGCGCGGATGGCGGTCAGGTAGGGCTGCAGCGGCTGGGCGTCCAACGCCTCGATGCGCTCGACGTCCATGTACGAGCGATACAGGTCGGTCATCTTCCGCTCGTCGGAGCCGGCGGCAAGGTTCGGATTGGCGAGCAGCTCGTCCAGCAGGAAGCGCAGGCGGTTGTCCGACAGTTCGCGCAAGAGGGCGAACGAGCCGTAGGAGGTGCGGTCCGACGGGATTTCCAGCGACTTCAGCGCCGTGCCGTTGGCGTGCAGGAAGAAGTTCTCGCCGGGGGCGACGGACATGTCGCGCCCGTCGACGGCGAAGCCCCAGGTTCCGTACTTGGGCGCCTCGATGCCCTCCCACGAACCGCCCTCGAACAGGGCCGGATCGAACAGGGTGAAGATGGTGCAGGCCTCGTCGACGCATTGGTGGCCGTGGCCGTCGTCGAGGGTGTGGCGCTGCTGGGCCATCGCCGGCGCGGCGGCCAGCAGGGCGGCCGAGGCCGCGACCGTCAGAAGCAGGGACTTACGCATGGGGCATCTCTCTCCGTTCCGTCGCTGGGGGACGGTTCGGCGCGGACCCTACGCCCGACGCGCCGCCCGCCACCTTAAATTATTGTCATGAAGCCGTGAGCACGCCTGTCCAAGCGGAGCGGCTCCGGTCATGATGTCGCGGACGAACGGGAGGGGCGATGGCGGCGGGGCACGGCGGCGGCGAGTACAAGGACCTGGTGGTCTTCCTGGCCGCGGCCGGCGTGGTCGTGCCCCTCTTCAACCGACTGAAGATCAGCCCGATCCTCGGGTTCCTGGCCGCCGGGGTGCTGCTGGGTCCCGACGGCCTGGCGCGGCTGGCGTCGACCGCGCCGTGGCTGGCCTGGCTGACCATCGACGACGCCGCCCAGATCCGGGCCCTGTCCGAACTGGGCGTGGCCTTCCTGCTGTTCATGATCGGGCTGGAGCTGTCGTGGGAGCGGCTGCGCGCCATGCGACGCCTGGTGTTCGGCCTGGGCATGACGCAGATGGCGGTCTGCACCGCGGGCCTGATGGTCCTGTTCATGGCGATGGGCCAACCCCTGGTCTCGGCCGCGGTTCTGGGGATGGGTCTGGCGCTGTCGTCGACCGCGGTGGTCATGCCGGTGATGGCCGAGCGGGGCCGACTGACGGGGCCGGCCGGGCGCACGACCTTCGCGGTCCTGTTGGCGCAGGACCTGGCGGTGGCGCCGATCCTGATCACCGTCACGGTCCTGGCGGCGACGGCGCTCGCGGGAGCGACCCCGGCGGGCGAGTTCGATCCCTCGGTGCTGCGACCGGCCCTGCTGACCCTGATCCCGGCCGCGGTCGGTCTGGCGCTGATCGTGGTCGTCGGCCGGCTGGTGCTGCGTCCGATGTTCCGGTCGGTGGCCAGGGCGCGCGCGCGGGGACAGGGGCAGGAGATGTTCGTGGCCGCCAGCCTGCTGGTCGTGGTCGCCTCCGGCGTGGCGGCGCAGGCGGCGGGTGTGTCGATGAGCCTCGGGGCCCTGGTCGCCGGTTTGCTGCTGGCGGAGACGGAGTTCAGGCGCGAGGTCGAGGTGTCGATCGAGCCGTTCAAGGGCCTGCTGCTGGGCGTCTTCTTCGTGGGCGTGGGGATCGGACTGGATCTGGACGCCGTGGCGGCGAACCCCGGCTTGGTGCTGGGTCTGGCGCTGGGCATCACGGTCCTGAAGGCCGGCCTGATCTACCTCTCGGCGCGCGCTTGGAAGGTGCGCAACAGGACGGCGCTGGAAACCGCCCTGGTGCTCGGACCTGCGGGGGAGTTCGCCTTCGTCATCCTGGGCGCCGGCATGGTGGAGGGCATCGCCTCGCCCGCCTTCACAGGCACGGTCATGCTGGCGGCGACGATCAGCATCTTCACCATCCCGCTCATGGCCATGCTGGCCGACCGGCTGATGGAGAAGGCGGTCAGGGACGCGCCGGAACTGACGCCGGAGGCGATCACGCCGGGGCCCGCCGAGGGCAAGGTGCTGATCGTCGGCTATGGCCGGGTCGGACGGCTGGTCGGCGACCTGCTGAATGAGCACGGTCAGGGGTTTCTGGCGGTCGACAGCGATCCGTCAGTGGTTTCGAAGGCGCGCTCGGAGGGTGCGGACGTCAGTTGGGGCGATGCGTCGCGCGTCGAGTTCCTCCAGAAGTGCGACCTCGACCACGCCCGGGCGGTGGTGGTCACCATGGACGCGCCGGGGAAGGTCGACGAGGTGGTGCGGAGCGTCCGCGCGGCTCATCCGGACCTGTGCCTGATCGCCCGCGCCCGCGACGAGAAGCACGCCGTGCGCCTGTACGAATTGGGCGCGACCGACGCCGTGCCCGAGACGACCGAGGCCAGCCTGCAGCTGGCGGAGAACACGCTCGTGGACGTCGGCGTGCCGATGGGCCTGGTGCTGGCCTCGATCCACGAGCGGCGCGACGTCTTCCGTCGGGCGTTCCAGGAGGCGCGGCCGGAGGCCGGGCGGGCCCGGCCGGCGCGCGCGCTGAGAACGCGGGTCCGGCCCGCAAGCTGAGCCTTTCAGCCCCCGGTTTTCCTTGCGGGGCGGGCGATTCAACTCCTGTAACAACATTACAGCGGAGTCGCGCGACGGGCGCATTTTGGTCATCGTTCCGTGGTCAGACCGAGCTTCGCAACTGCCGGCGGTCCCAGACCGTCCCGGTTTATTTCCAGGCGGAAACCACGTTCGTCAGGTTTCGCTTCATCCAGTTCCGAGTAGCCCTCCCCTCCATGCGCGAAGTCACCCCCTCCGCCGAGTCCGGCGCCGTCATGAACCGTCGTCAGGCCGCCAAGGTCCGCACCCGCGGCAAGGTCCTCGCTTCCGCCCGCGAGCTGTTCGCCGAGCGGGGCTACGATCCCGCCACCATCCGCGACATCGCCAAGGGCGCGGGGATGTCGACCGGCGCCGTGTTCGCCAACTTCCAGGACAAGGCCGAGCTGTTCGAGGCCGTTCTCGCCGAGGACCTGCACCGCGTGGCCGGCGAGATGAAGGCCGCGGCCCAGACCGACGGGCCGGCACGCAAGCGTCTGAGCGCGGCCCTGGCCGCCGGCTACCGCGCCACGCTGGACCATCTGCCGCTGGTGCAGGCGGTCGTGTCGCGCGGCTGGTTCCACCCGGCCGACGCCGAGCGCCGGGCGCGTGAGGCGGTCAAGCCGCTGACGGCGCTGATGGGCGACATCCTGTCCGGCGCGGCCGCGCGCGGCGAGATCGCGCGGGACGCCGACCTCGACCTGATCGGCGGCATGATCTGGACCGCCTTCGTCTCGGGCTTCCGCCGCGCCGCCTATGACGGCCAGGACCTCAAGGCGTTGACGTCGACGCTGGAACGCCAGATCGACCTGATCTTCGCCGGCGCCCGCCAGCAGCAGGCCCAGCTCAGCGCCGCCTGACGCCGGTCAGCTGCGCCAGCGCAGCGTCGTCGGTTCGATCGGATTGGAGAAGCCGCGCCCCTCGGCGCGGCTTCTCTGCCATTCGCGCTTCAGCTGCTGGTACCACTTGGCCTGACGGTCGGCGTCGTCGATCCAGATCAGGGTCGGGTCGAAGGCCAGCCCCATGTTCTGCAGGTTCACCATGCCGCCGTCCTGCTTCAGGAAGGCGCGCACGCCCATCCGCAGGAACGGCCTGGCGAGCGCGAACACCCAATGGTCGGACCAGAAGATCTGGGTGATGCGGGTGTGGTCGTCGTCCAGAGGAGTCAGGCAGGTCAGCGCCAGCACCTGCTTCTCGCCGACCTGGATGTGCTCCCAGCGATAGCCGGGCAGGCGGAAGGTGATCTCCGTCGCTGGAGCCCCGCCCAGAATCTTGTACGCCCGGCTGTTCGACGACGGCGCGTGACGGACCATGGCCCAGCCGTGCTCGACGGGGGCGAAGGCCTTCTGCTTCTCGTGCATCGAATGCTCGGACCGCCACCACCACTGCTGATGCACGTACGGGCCATGGGCCGGGTCCATCAGGCCGACGACGGCGTGGTCGACGTGGCTGTCGAAGGTCATGGCCTCGACCAGCTTCGCCTCGCCGTCCGCGCCGGGAAAGACGGGCGGCTCATGGTCGGGCTCGCCGCCGCCGCGGGGATCGGACGACATCCAGACGAAGACGATCCCCTGGCTCTCGCGCACCGGATAGGACCGCACGCGGATGCGCGCCGGGTCGGTCGCGTCGCCCTCGACCAGAGACGGGATGGCCGCGCAGACGCCGTCGGGGCGGAAGCGCCACCCGTGATAGGGGCACTCGATCGTCTCGCCGCCGTCCTCGGCGCGATCCACGACGCGGCCCGCCGACAGCGGCGCGGCGCGGTGGGGGCAGACGTCGCGCATGGCGAAGACCTGGCCCGCGCGCGTGCGTCCGACCAGCACCGGCTCGCCCAGGATCGTCCGCCGCGCCTGCGCGCCCGGGCGGATCTCCCGGGACAGGTCGACGAAGTACCAGGCGTCGCGCAGGAAGCCCTTGCCGAATTTCGTCGTCTCGGTCTGGATGGCGGCGGTCATGCGCCGGTTCTAGCGCCCCCGCACGGCGCCTCGCCAGCGGATTGAGAAAAGAACTTTACAACACAAAGCATACGTCGTATGGACAGCCTGCATTTCCGGAGATCCCCATGCGCGCCCTGATCCTGTCCGCCGTAGCCGCCCTGTCCCTGAGCGCCCCCGCGGCGCTCGCTCAGGAGCAGGGCCATCACCCCGTCGGCGCGGAACACGGCGCCCACGAGGGCCACCGCCACGCCGGCTTCGCGTCCGGCCGCTTCCATGTGCGCGTGGAGGGCGCGGAGGGGCCGCACGTCATCCTGATCCCGGGCCTGACCTCGCACCCCGACGTCTGGCAGCCCCTCGTCGACCGGCTGGAGGGGCCGCACCGTCTGCATCTGGTTCACGTGCAGGGCTTCGCGGGCGCCGCGCCGATGGACAACGCCGCCGGGCTGGTCTCCGCGCCGGTGGCGGAGGAGCTGGCCCGCTACATCCGCGAACAGGGCATCGAGAATCCTGTGGTGATCGGCCACTCCATGGGCGGCACCGTCGCCCTGATGCTGGCGGCGCGGCATCCCGATCTGGTCGGCAAGCTGATGGTGGTCGACCAGATCCCCTTCATGGGTCAGGCCTTCGGCAATCCGAACGCGACGCCCGAGACCCTCATGCCCATGGCCGACATGATCCGCGACGGCATGATCTCGTCCACGCCCGAGGCCTGGCGCGAGCAGTCGGCGGCCAGCATCACCCAGATGATCCGCACGGAATCGCTGCGCGAGGGGCCGATCCGTCACGGCGCGACGTCCGACCAGGCCGTCGCCGGCAACGCCATGCACGAGCTGATCGTCACCGACCTGCGGCCCGAGCTGAAGAACATCACGGCCCCGGTCGAGGTGGTCTACGTGGCCTTCGCCTGGCCCGGGATGACGCCGGAACTGACCGACCAGATCTATCGCGGCGCCTATGCGGGGCTGGAAGGGGCCACGTTCCGGCGGATCGACGAGGCGGCCCACTTCATCATGCTGGATCAGCCCGACGTCTTCGCCGCCGAGGTCAACGCCTTCATCGACTAGGCGAGCGCGGCGAACCAGCGTTCCAGGAGCCGGGCCTCCTCGCGGCGCGCGGCGGTGCGGGCGGCGTTCTCGGCGTCGATGCCCCAGCGCTCTTCCTGAAAGGCCTCGTCGAGGCGGGAGACGTCGAACAGGGCGTCGGCCCTGCCCGCGGCGCGCTGCAGGGCGAAGGCGAGCACGGCGCTGCCCAGCAGCGGGGTCGCCATGGCCAGTCCGGTCAGGGCGAAATCGTCCAGCCGCAGGGCGAGGTCGCGCACACGGGCGACGGCCGCCGGGTCCTGGGGGCGGTGCAACATGCCCTCGGCCGGCTCCAGATGGACTGCAAGCTCAGTCGCCGCCCACGCTCGCCAGGGCGACCATTCCCGGGCCTGACGCTCGACCAGCGACGACGGAGCTTCGGCCGGATAGCAGAGCAGGTCCGAGCCGGCGAAGGCGGCGACCTCGTCCGCCACCGCCTCGCGCGCCTGCGACACCCGGTCGATCGCCGTGGAGGCGAGACGGGTGGCGGGCATGGTGGCGGGATCCAGGAACTCGCCCTGCGCGGCCCATTCGTCGGAGACGAGGCGGGCGGCGGCCTGGCTCGGCAGCACCATGGGGGCGTGGGCCGGCGTCCTGGGCGTGCGGCCGTCGAGTCGCACGGCCCAGCCGCCCTCGACCGCTGCGACGTCGACGGCTTTCCAGAACCGCTTCAGCCGCTCCTCCGACTCGCGGAATCCCTTTCGGGCGGCGACGTTGGGATCGAGCGGCGGGATGTGCATGTCGGCGATATAGGCGGAGCGGAGGCGGCGGGCGAGCGTTGGCTGTCGTGGAGGTGATCCATGCGCCCTTACGTTCCGATCTGCCTCGCCGCCCTGGCCATCTTCGGCTGCGGAGAGCCTCCTTCTTCGCCGCCCGACGCCGCGGGGGCCATGCCGGCCACGGCGCCCCGCGCGCACGACGGACCGGACGCTCCTTCGCCGCCCGCGCCCGCGTCGCCCATCTTGCAGCCGCTGTTCAGGGCCGACTGGGAGGACCGTCTGGAGCCGGGCGCCGGATGCAATCTGTCGAGAGACGGCCAGAATCTGGTGGTGATCGTCCTCGGAGACGGGGTCGCCAGGATCGACGGCGCGGTCGTCGACCTGACGGGCGTGCCGACCGACTTCGACGCCATGACCCGGCCGGGCCGCTATTCCGGCGGAGGCGCCGTCGTCGTTCTGACGCCGGATCCGGAACGGGGCGAAGGCGAGGCGTTGGACGAGACGTTCACCCGACCGGTGCGCGTGGAGGCGACCTCAGGCGGACGCCGCGAGCGATTCGACGCGAGCTGGACCTGCGGCGCCTGAGGCGAAGGCGTCCAGCGCGGCGTCGAGATCGGAGAAGGTCGTGGCCACGAGCCGGGCGCCGGCGGCCAGCTGCTCCTCCGCCGTGTGGAAGCCCCAGCCGACGCCATAGGCGGGCACGCCGGCGTTCGCGGCCATCGCATGGTCGTGCGCCGTGTCGCCGATCATGACGGTGGTGGCCGGGCAGGCGTCGCAGGCGCGCATGGCGGCGATGAGCATGGCGGGATCAGGCTTGCCGGGCCCATCCTCGGCGCAGTGCGACGACAGGAACAGGTCGGCCCAGCCGTCGCGCGCCAGATTGCGGGCGACGCCGCGCCGGTTCTGGCCCGTGGCGATGGCGAGCCGCCAACCGTCCCGCTTGAGCCGGCGCAGATGATCGACGGCGCCGTCGAACAGGGGCTCCTCATGACCCGCCTCGTACTGGTCCAGGAACCACTGGCGGAAGCCGGCGACGTAGTCCGCCAGTTCGGCCTGCGTCAGCTGCGGCTCGAGCACGTGCAGAGCCTTCGTCAGCTCCAGCCCGACGATCTGCCGGACGCGGTCGTAGGACGGCTCGGGCAGGCCCAGCCGCCGCGCGGCGGCGCCGCAGGCGGCGTGGATCGAGGCGCGGCTGTCGACGAGGGTGCCGTCGACGTCGAACACGGCCAGCGGACGCGTCACCGCATCCTCTTCACGCCGTGGAAGGGATCCTCGCCCGCCTCGTCCTCGGAGAAGCCGAACCGGTCGAATCCGGCCTTCATCTCGGGGCTCAGCGGCGCCTCGACGATCAGCTTGCCGCCGCCCGGGTGGTCCAGCTCGATGCGGCGGGCGTGCAACTGCAGCTTCAGCGGGCCGGAGAGTTCGGTCGATTCCGGGGTGCCGTACTTGGGGTCGCCCAGGATGGGATGGCCGATCGCGCTCATGTGGGCGCGCAGCTGGTGGGTGCGGCCCGTGAAGGGGCGCAGGGCCATCCAGGCGGCCCGGTGCGCGGCGCGGCTGACCGTGGCGTAGGCGGTTTCCGCGGGTTCGGCGCCGTGCTCCCTGGGGTCGGCGGGGCGCATCATCTCGAAGTCGTTGATGCCCGACTTCTTCAGCGCCATGTCGATCTGGCCGGCGGTCGGCTTGGGATTGCCGATCACGATCGCCCAATAGGTCTTCTTCGCCTGCCGGCGCGCGAACGCGCCCGCCAGCCGTTTGGCCGCCTCCGGGCCCTTGCCCAGCAGCAGCACGCCGGAGGTGTCGCGGTCGAGGCGGTGGACCAGCCGCGGCCGCTCAAGCCCCTCGCCCCAGGCCGAGAGCAGGCGGTCGACGTGTTTCGTGGTCTTGGTGCCGCCCTGCACCGCGAGCCCGTGGGGCTTGTTCAGGGCGATGACCAGCTCGTCCTCGTACAGCACCAGCGAGCGGGCGTAGGCCGCGTCGCGGTCCGTCAGTTTCGGCCGGTCGCCCGGCGTCCTCTCGACAGGGTCCGGAATGGGCGGCACACGCACGGCGGCGCCGGCGGTGAGCCGGTCCTGCGGCTTGATGCGGCCGCCGTCGACGCGGATCTGGCCGCTGCGGGCCAGCTTCTCGATCTGGATGTGGGACAGGTGCGGCCAGCGGCGCCTGAACCAGCGGTCCAGACGGATGCCGTCCTCCGCCTCGGCGACGTAGAGGATCTTGACCTCGCGCGTCATGCGAAGGCCCTGCGCGCGATCATGAGGCCCAGGAACAGCGACGCGACCGAGAAGACGACCGAGGCGGCGACGTAGCCGGCGGCAAGGCCCAGATGCTTCCGTTCGATCATCAGCGCCGTCTCCATCGAGAAGGCCGAGAAGGTGGTGAAGCCGCCCAGCACGCCGACGGCGGCGAACAGGCGCACGGCGTCCCCGCCGGTCGATCGCGCGGCCAGCCATCCGACGAGCAGGCCCATGAGCAGGCCGCCCAGCACGTTGACGCCGAAGGTGGCCCACGGCCAGGCCGCGCCGGGCGCCAGCCGCTGCGCCAGGACGCCGGCGCCCCAGCGGGCCGAGGCGCCCAGCGCCCCTCCGGCCGCGACGAGAAGAAGACGGGTCATGCGCGCCGCATACACCGTCCGGCTCCCGAAGCTAAGGGCAGGGACTGACCGAAACTTCACTTGCCGGGGACGGGGTTAACGGCGAAGGCTTCCCGTGACGGGAGAACGTCGTCCGGTGGACGGCGAACTTCGCCATACTGACCGATCAAGTTCGGGGATTCCGCGATCGCCATGTCGCACGACGATCACAACCACGCGCCGCCGCACGGCTTCGACGAGGGCCACGGCGGACAGGGCCACGACCGGCGGCTGGAGCCGGCCAATCCGCCGCCGCCGGGCGCGGCGGATCACGCCGACCGCGCCGTGCCGCCGCCGACGCCGAACCACGGTCGCCCGCGGCCCGAGGCCCTGAGGGGCGGCGACGGCATCCTGCGGCCGATCTCGGAGAGCGAGTATTTCGCCCAGACGCCGGAAGCCGAGGCCATCGTCTCGTCGCACATCGACGAGTACTTCAACCAGCCGCTGGACATCTTTCCGTTCTGGGAGACGGAGTCGAAGCCGGACCGCTTTCACGTCCTCTTCGGCCGCCAGATCGAGGAGCGTTTTCCCGTCGATCAGGACATCCGCAGCCGCATCCATGCTTATGGCCGGCGCGTTTTCCGGGCCTTGGTCGTGCACGTCTCGGTCAAGCGTCTGACGCAGGCGGGCGCGCTGGCCGCCTTCGCGGCGCTGGCGATCCTTGGGCCCGGCTGGTTCGCGCAGTGGGCGGGGACGGAGCAGATGGGGCTGATGCTGGCCGCGGGGGCCATGCTGGCCACCTTCGGCGTGTTCTGGGCCCTGCAGGCCATTCTGTTCATCCAGTACCGGTTCCAGCTGGAGAACGATTCCTACGAGCTGTCTCGCGAGGTGGTGCAGCGCACGCGAGAACTGCAGAACCTCTTCACCTCGGCCCGCGCCATGGCCGACCAGGCCGAGACCCAGTTCCAGATGGACGGCAAGGGCTGGGGTCGGCGCGCCATGTATCTGACGCGCCTGACCATGTGGATCGGGGCGCGCATGGAGTACCTCGAGAAGCACGTCCAGATGGAGCTGTGGAGGGTGCGTCGCGAGCGCTACTGGATGCGCTGGGCGCAGCGGATCATGACGCCGCTGGTGCTGATCGCAGGGCTTGCCGTTCTGGCGCTCGAGCAGCCGCCGGCCACGGGTGAGGCGGGCTTCCGCGGCCTGCAGATCCTCGCCGCCGTGCTGGGCGTGGCGGTGAGCTGGCTGTCCTACTTCCGCTGGCGCACGCCGGTGGCGGCGGTCCAGGACAAGCTGGGGGTCGACGGCTGGGTGCGTTACGCCTCGCTGGACGTCGACAACGCCGTGGCCGACCAGGTTCGCCGCGACAAGGAGCGGCTGGTCGAATACCGGGCGCTGACGCGCGGGCGCTAGTAGCGGCCGATCGTCTCCAGCACGCCGCGGGCGTCGTAGACGGCGGTGCGGTCCGGGGGCGGGCCGTCGCCGGTGACGATCTCCAGTGTCGTGGTCGTGGGCGACGGGCCGCTGAAGTTCAGGCCGACGCCGACGCCGACGCCGGACGTGGAATAGCTGCCGTAGCGCCCCGAATAGCGACCGGATCCCGCTCCGACGGACAGGGAGGGACGGATGCCGCCGGCGGAATCGGGCCGGCCGTCGGTGTAGCGCTGGACCACCTCGAACCAGTCGTCGCCGTTGGCCACCGTCAGTTCGGCGGCGCGGCGCAGGGCCAGCTCCGCCACCGGGGCGGGTGCGCCGACGCCGGAATAGGTCACCCGCCAGCGGTTCGATTCGATCCTTTGCTCGGCATAACCCTGACCGCCTGAGCCGGTCTGGGGGCCGTAGGGGGCGAGCGAGGCGCAAGCCGTCAGGGCGAGCGCGGCGGCGGACACGGTCAGGATGCGGAACATGGCGGGTCTCCTCGGGTGAACAGCGCTCAGGCGAGGCCCTGCGTTCCCAATCCCGCAGACCGGGCCAGTGCGAGGAAGTCGGCGGGCGGCGGGGCGGCCACGGTGCGCTCGCCGCCTTCGGGATGGGGAAAGGTCAGCTTCGAGGCGTGCAGCATCAGACGCGGGGCGGGGGCGCCCGCCAGCGTCAGGGCGCCGCCGTAGCGGGCGTCGCCGACCAGGGCGCGGCCGATCGAGGCCATGTGGACGCGCAGCTGATGCATGCGGCCGGTCAGGGGGCTGAGTTCGACCAGCGCCGCCTCCTCCGTCGCCGACAGGGTGCGGTAGAGGCTGGTCGAGGCCTGGGCGCCGGCCTCGTCGGGCGCGGCGACGCGCATGTGGCTCTCGCGGCCGATCTCCCTGCGCAGCAGGGGCGTCTCTATACGGCCGGAGCGCGGCTCGGGCGCGGCGGCGAGGAGGGCGAGGTAGGTCTTCTTCAGCTTGCGCGACTGGATGGCCTTGCCGAGGAAGCCCGCCGCCGGCTTCGTCCTGGCCGCCAGAATGACGCCGGACGTGTCGCGGTCCAGCCGGTGCACGAGCTCGGGCCGTTTGCCGTTCGACCGGGCGAAGGCCCACAGCAGGTCGTCGAGCGTGTGCGCCCGCACGCGGCCGCCCTGACTGGACAGGCCGGCGGGCTTGTTCAGGACGAGGACGTGGGCGTCCTCATGGATCACCCACGAGCGGACGGCGGCGATCTCGTCAGGCGTGAGCGACACGGGCGGGCGGGGGGCTTTCACCCCCCGCGGTTAGCGCAGCACGCCGCGCTTGCCCATGGTCCAAGCGTACCAGACGAAGAAGGCCGCGACGCCGCCGATCAGGAACTGCATCGGCCACATCGGCCCCATGGCCGCGATCCCGTCCGACATGCCGAAGGCGTAGACCGCCCCCGCCAGCCAGCCGAGGAAGGACAGGGCGAAGACGTGCAGGGCCCATCTGGAGCGCAACAGGAGCAGGATCGCGCCCAGCAGGCCGCCCCAGACGCCGAGGGCCCACGCCCCGTGCGTCCACGCCGGCATGGCGTTGAAATAGGTCAGCTGGGCCTCGGTCATGCCCATCTGGGCGAACCACTGGTCGCGGTTCGTCTGGGTCATGAGATAGTCGAAGCAGCCGAACCCGTTCCACGGAATGGCCAGCAGGCCGACGGCCCACAGGTGCCAGGGGCGCTTGTCGCCGGCGTCGCTCATCGCAGGACGCCCTTCTTCGACATCGACCAGGCGTACCAGGCCAGGAAGGCGGCGATCAGGACGATGGCCCACGGCATCCATTTCATCATGGCCATGGCCTCGGGCAGGTTCGGCATCGGATGCATCAGGCCATAGATCAGGTTGCCGACCGCCCCGACCAGAGAGGCGAGGAAGGCCCAGACGGCCAGCCGGTTGCGCAGCAGCAGCAGGATCGAACCCAGAACCGCGCCCCAGACGCCCAGCGTCCACGGCACGTACATCCAGGTCGGCATGGCGTTGAAATAGTCGATCATGGGCTGCGTCATGCCCGCAGCGCGCATGTAGGTCTCGCCCTGCGTGGTGGTCATGATGAAGTCGTAGCCGCCGTAGCCGTTCCACAGCAGGCTGATCACGCCGACGGCCCACAGGTGCCACGGCGTCTTGACGGTCATGTCGGTCATTCTTCCCTCCCCAGGTTGACCTCGAGCCAGACTGCGCCCGGAACGCGGTTATGGCAACGCTTTGGCGGATCGGGCGACGGAGGCTAGAGAGCGCCTCATGATCGCCCCTCGCCTTTTCATCGACGCCGACGCCTGTCCGGTGAAGGCGGAGGCCTTTCGTGTGGCGGAGCGGTGCGGCCTGCGCGTCTTCGTGGTGTCCAACGGCTGGATCCAGCTGCCGCGGGCGTCCTTCATCGAGCAGGTGGTGGTGGACGCCGGGCCGGACGTGGCGGACGACTGGATCGCCGAGCGGGTCGGGCCCGCCGACGTGGTGGTGACCTCCGACATCCCGCTGGCCGAGCGGTGCCTGGCGGCCGGGGCGCAGGCGATCCGGCCCAACGGCGAGGCGTTCACCGAGAACTCCATCGGCTCGGCGCTGGCCGGGCGGATGGTGGGCGAGCATCTGCGGTCGATGGGCGTGGCCACCAGCGGTCCGCCGCCGTTCGGGCCGAAGGACCGGTCGAGCTTCCTGCAGGCGCTGGACCGGGCGGTGGTCGCGGCCCGCCGTCGCGCGGGGGGATGAACGACCGCTCACGTTTCCGTCATCGTTTGGACGGATTGGTGCGTTCACTCTTCAGGCGAGCGGCGGTGTTCGCCGTCGCGCCGGACGGCTAAGCTGTCGTCCGGGCACTTCAGAGGGCGGCGATGGCGCGGTTCGGAATTCCGGGTGGACGGGGCGACGGGGCGGGCGCGGCGCGCACTCCGATGCAGAAGGCGCTGTACTGGGGCGGGGTCCTGGCCGTCTGGGGCGTGATCTTCCTGGTCGCCTTCTTCGCCGTGTTCGCGCGCGGCCTGCCGGACACCTCGACCCTGTATGAAGTCGACCGCCAGCCCTCGATCACCTACCTGGACCGCAACGGCGCCCTGATCGCGGTGCGCGGCACCCAGCAGGCGCCGCCGGCCGATCTGGCCGCCCTCCCGGACTACGTGCCGGCGGCCTTCATCGCCATCGAGGACCAGCGCTTCCGCTGGCATCCCGGCTTCGACCCCATCGGCATGGTGCGGGCCATGGTCGCCAACATGCGCGCCGGACGGGTGGTGCAGGGCGGCTCGACCATCACCCAGCAACTGGCGAAGAATCTGTTTCTGACCCCGGACCAGACGTTGCGCCGCAAGGTGCAGGAGCTGATGCTGGCGGTGTGGCTGGAGATGAAATTCTCCAAGGACGAAATCCTCGCCCTGTATCTGAACCGAGTCTACTTCGGCGCCGGCGCCTACGGCATCGAGGCGGCGTCCCAGCGCTATTTCGACAAGTCGGCCAAGGATCTGACGGTCGGCGAGGCCGCCCTGCTGGCGGGTCTGCTGAAGGCGCCCTCGCGCTATTCGCCGGTGTCCGAGAGCGAGCGGGCGGCGACGCGCGCCACCGTGGTGCTGGACGAGATGGAGGAGAGCGGCGTCATCTCCGCCGACCAGCGGGCCGCCGCGGTGCTGGAGCCCGTGCGCGTGTCGCGGACGCTGGCGACCCAGCACGCCCAGTATTTCATCGACTGGCTGGACGCCGAGGTGCGCGGCCTGGTCGGCGACGATCCGGGCGAGGACCTGATCGTGGAGACGACGCTGGACCTGACGCTGCAGACCTCCGCCGAGCGGGCCGTGCGGCGCATCCTCGACCGCGACAGGTCCAAGGGCGTGCAGCAGGCCGCGCTGGTCGCGGTGGACGGCGACGGGCGGGTGCGGGCCATGATCGGCGGCGCCAGCTATGCCGACAGCCAGTTCAACCGGGCCGTCGACGCCCGGCGTCAGGCCGGCTCGGCCTTCAAGCCCTTCGTCTATCTGACGGCGGTGGAGGCCGGCTACACGCCCGAGACGCCGGTGGTGGACGAGCCGATCCGCATCGGCAGCTGGTCGCCGCGCAACTATTCCGGCGGCTATGCCGGGCGCATGACGCTGGCCAGCGCCGTGGCGCAGTCGACCAACACGGTCGCGGTGCGGCTGGCCGACACGCTCGGCCGCGACCAGGTGGCCCGCACGGCGCGGCGTCTGGGCATCGAGAGCCGGATCGGGCTGGAGCCGGCCATGGCCCTGGGCGCCGTCGAGGTCAGCCCCCTGGAGATGGCCCAGGCGTATGCCCCCTTCGCCAACGGCGGCAAGCGCGTCGAGGCCTATGGCATCAGCCGCATCCGCACGCCGAAGGGCCGCGTGATCTATCAGCGCGGCGCCCGGGACGTCCGGTCGGTTCAGGCCATCGCCAACCCGCCCCTGTACTACATGAACCAGATGCTGCGCGGCGTGGTCTCGGGCGGCACGGCGCGGTCGGTCGGAATCGGCGGGCGCGATCTGGCCGGCAAGACGGGCACCACCTCGGACTACAAGGACGCCTGGTTCGTCGGCTACACCGGCGGCTTCGTCACCGCCGTCTGGGTCGGCAAGGACGACAACACGGCCATGCGCGGCGTCACCGGCGGCGCGGCTCCGGCGGCGATCTGGAAGGGCTTCATGGAGGCGGCCCTGCCGCGTCTGAACGCGCCCCGCATCCCCGACGGCCCACCCATGCCCGAGGGCTGGATCCCGCCGGATCCCATGAGCGAGCTGATGGGATCGATCGAGGACCCCTATGCCGAGGGCGAGGAGCTGGTCACGGGCGGCGAGGTCGAGCGCGAGGCGCCCGAACCGAACGACCCGCCCGTCGACCGCCCCGTGGTCCGCCCCACCGTGCCGCAGCCGACCGAGCCGCGCCGGCCGGAAACGACGCCCGCGCCGGAGAGGAAGTCGGAGCCGTTGTTCTTCTGACGCTCAACCCACCGCGTGCAGCGCCGCGCCGTGGGTCTTCAGCCAGCGTCGGTGCGGACGGTGGTCGCCGATCAGGCGTTCGACGACGGACCAGTAGGCCGGGCTGTGGTCGGCGTGGACCAGATGCGCGACCTCGTGGGCGGCCAGATAGTCCAGCACGGCCTCCGGAGCCATGACGACGCGCCAGCTGTAGCGGATGGTGCGGGCATGCGGGCTGCACGAGCCCCAGCGGGTGCGTGAATCGGTGATCGACAGCCGGACCGGGGCCTGACCCAAGGCGGCGCGATGAAACTCGGTGCGGTCGGTCAGGCGGCGGCGCGCCTCGGCCTTGAGGAAGTTCAGCACTCGGCGGGAGAAGGCCTCGCCCTCTCCGCCCGCCCGGATGACGGGTCCCGCCTCCGACTGGACCAGACGGGCCGCGGCCGCCGTGCCGGTCGCCTCCAGCCGCACGGACCGACCGGCCAGCAGGATCTCCTGACCCGGCGCCAGCGGCGTCGTCTTCGGGCGGGCGGACAGCCGTTCCGCGATCCACAGGGCGCGGGTGCGGGCGAAGTCGACGGCCTGGGGCAGGGTCCGCGGGCTGGGGGCGACGACGACGGCCTCTCCGGCGCGGGCGTCGATGCGCACCGACAACCGGCGGGCCCGGGCGTTGACGGACAGACGGAGGGTCAGTGGCTCGCCGCCGCCCGGCCGCTCAAGCCGCAGCCGCGCGCCGTTGTGGAACTGCGTCATGGATCGCCTGATTGCGGGCGATGAAGTCGCGCACGCGGGGATAGATGTCGTCGCGGAAGCGGCGGCCGTTGAAGACGCCGTAGTGGCCGACGTCGGGGTTCACGTAGAGCTCGCGCCGGTCGTCGGGGATGGACGCGCAGAGGCCGTGGGCGGCCTGGGTCTGGCCGACGCCGGAGATGTCGTCCTTCTCGCCCTCGACCGTCATCAGGCCGACGTCGGCGATGGCCGTCAGATCGACGCGCCGCCCGCGGTGCTCCAGCAGGCCGCGCGCCAGCAGATGCTGCTGGAAGACGATGTCGATGGTCTGGAGATAGAACTCCTCGGTCAGGTCCAGCACGGAGAGGTACTCGTCGTAGAACTCGGCATGCTTCTCGGCCGCGTCGCCGTCGCCCCGGACCAGGTTGGCGAAATAGTCCTGATGGGCGTCGCGGTGCCGGTCCTCGTTCATCGACATGAAGCTGTAGAGCTGGACGAAGCCCGGATAGACCCGCCGCCCCGCGCCCGGATAGGGCAGGGGCACGGTGTGGATCATGTTGGAGCGGAACCAGGTGAAGGGCTTCTGCTCGGCCAGCTGGTTGGTCACCGTGGGCGACAGGCGCGCGTCGATCGGCGAGCCCATGAAGGTCATCGAGGCCGGACGGTTCGGGTCGTCGTCCATGGCCATGACGGCCACCGCCGCCAGCACCGGCGGCCCGGGCTGGCAGACGCCGACGACGTGGGCGCCCGGACCGACCTGGCCCAGCATGGTCCGCACGTGGTCGATGTAGTCGAAGAAGTCGAAACGCCCTTCCAGCATCGGCACCTGTCGGGCGTTGACCCAGTCGGTCACGTGGACGTCGTGGTCCTGGATGAAGGCCTCGACCGTGCCGCGCAGCAGGGTGGCGTAGTGGCCGGACAGCGGAGCCACGATCAGCACGCGCGGCGCGTCGACCGGCTTGCCCGCCCTCTTGAGATCGCGGGGGTCGCGGGCGAAGCGGATCAGGCGGCACCACGGCGAGGACCAGACCGTCTCCTCGGTCACCCGCACGTCGACGCCGTTCACCGACACCACGTCCAGCCCCCAGGCCGGCTTGCCGTAGCGACGCGTCAGACCCTCGAACACCTCGGCGGCGGCCGCGGCGGAGCGCGCCATCAGCGTGTCGGCGGCGGGGTTGAAGGGGTGGGTCCAGAAGGTGCGGGCGGCCTGGGCCCCCAGACGAAACGGCGTCGCCCCGTAATAGGCGAGCTCGTGAAACGTATACAGCATGCTGGTCCTGATGCGGCCCCCGCCCGATGCGGCAGGGCAGCATGAAACGCCCCGCACTGCAAAAAGATTATCGCCCACGTGAGGAACGGCGGGCCAGGGGGAGTGGTGCCGCTTGCGTGACTCGAACACGCGACCCCCTCATTACGAATGAGGTGCTCTACCGGCTGAGCTAAAGCGGCCCGGAGGCGGCGCTTTACACGGCGGGCGGCGCCTTGCCAAGCGGGGCCAGGAGCGAGGCCTCGTCGGGGTGGGCCGCGACGTGGATTTCGCGCCACGGGAGGCGCCGGAGCGGCCCGGCGGCGGCTTCCGAGATCGCCAGGGCAAGCCGGCCCCCGGCCGCGGCGGGCGGCAGGGTATCGGCCAGACGACGGGCGGCCCGCGGCGAGTGGATCAGAACCGCGTCGAAGGCCGGCGCGGGCGCGGGTTCGACCGGCCGGGTCTCGTAGACGGCGACCGGGTCGACCGGAACGGCGCCGGCCAGGGCGGCGGCGAGGTCGAAGGCGGGCGCGGCGGCGCGGGGCCACAGCATCCCGGGCGGGGGGTCCGCCATGATCAGCCGCGCGAGCCCCCGTCCGTCGCCGGCGGCGGAACGGACGTCGGCGAAACCGACGTCCGAGGCGGCCCGGGCCGTGGCGTCGCCGACGGCGAAGACCGCGGCGGATCGGTCGGGCGTCAGGCGGGCGTAAACCTCGACGGCGGCGGCGCTGGTGAAGGCGACGGCCGTGTGGGGGGGCAGGGTCGCGGGCAGATCGCGGCTTTCCAGAACCGGGGCGACGACCGGCTCATGGCCCAGCGCGGCGACGGCGCGGGCGGTGCGGGTCGCGCCGGGCTCGGTGCGGGTGATCCAGACGCGCAACGGACTCAGGGGACCAGGTCGGCGCCGACCTCGGCCCGGACCCGGGCGCCGAGATCGAGGCCGAAGGCGCGGGCCTGCTCGCCGTCGGCGACCGCGGTCGTGCCGACGCGGCGGACGCGGCGGCGGCCGTCGGGCGACAGCCACTCGACCGTCAGGGTCAGGTCGTCCCCGCTCATGACGCCGAAGGCCGCGACGGCGGTGCGGCAGGAGCCCTCCAGCACCGCCATGGCGCCGCGTTCGGCCTCGACGGCGAGGCGGGTCGGGGCGTGGTCCTGGGCCACCAGCCAGTCGGCGTCGGCGAGGTCCAGCCGGGCCTGCAGCGCCAGCGCGCCCTGACCCGGCGCGGGCGGAAAGTCGTCCAGAGAAAGCCGCTCGTGGATGGCCTCGGACAGACCGAGCCGCGACAAACCGGCCGTGGCCAGAAGGATGGCGTCGAACTCGCCCTCGGCGAGGCGGCGCAGGCGCGTGTCGACGTTGCCGCGCAGCATCTCGATGGCCAGGTCGGGGCGCAGCGCCAGCGCCTGGGCCTGACGCCGCAGCGAGGCGGTGCCCAGACGGGCGCCCTGCGGCAGGTCGGTCAGGCGGCGGGCGGCGCGTCCGAGAAAGGCGTCGCGGGGGTCTTCGCGTTCCGGCATGGCCACGATGGCCAGCCCGCCCGGCATGTCGGCCGGCACGTCCTTCATGGAGTGGACGGCGAGATCCAGACGGCCGTCCTGAAGGCACTCCTCCAGCTCGCGGGTGAAGAGGGCCTTGCCGCCGATCTCCATCAGGCGGCGGTCCTGGATGCGGTCGCCCTCGGTGACGATGGGGACGAGCACGGCGAAGCGCTCCTCCTCGCCCGGCGCGGCGCCCAGGGTGCGGGCGATGGCGTCGCGGACCATGCCGGACTGGGCCAGCGCCAGCCGACTCTTTCGGGTGCCGATGCGGATCGGGCGGTCCATCGCCGTTGCGCCTGTGCTTCGGTCCCTTTACCTCGGACCCATGAGTGGACGCCCGCCCTACAGCAGGGGTTCGGACCCGGCAACCGAGGCGCTGACCGTGCTGGGGCTGGAGACGAGCTGCGACGAGACCGCCGCGGCCGTGGTGCGGCTGTCGCCGGACGGCCGGGCCGAGGTCCTGTCCAGCGTGGTGCACAGCCAGATCGACGACCACGCGGCCTATGGCGGCGTGGTGCCCGAGATCGCGGCCCGCAGCCATGTCGAGGCCATCGACGGCGTGGCGCGGCGGGCGCTGGCGGAAGCGGCGGTCGACTGGACCGCGATCGACGGCGTCGCGGCGACGGCGGGGCCCGGGCTGATCGGCGGGGTGATGGTGGGGCTGAGCTGGGCGAAGGGCGCCGCGCTGGCGCGGAACCTGCCGCTGGTGGCGGTGAACCATCTGGAGGGCCACGCCGTCTCGGCGCGGCTGACCGAGCCGATCGCCTATCCCTTCCTGCTGCTGCTGGTGTCCGGCGGGCATTGCCAGCTGCTGGACGTGCGTGGCGTGGGCGAGGTGCGGCGGATCGGCGCGACCATCGACGACGCGGCGGGCGAGGCCTTCGACAAGATCGCCAAGTCCATGGGGCTGGGCTACCCCGGCGGGCCGGCGCTGGAGCGCGCGGCGGCGGCGGGCGACGCGGGCCGGTACGAGTTGCCGCGTGCCCTGCTGGGGCGGAAGGACTGCGACTTTTCCTTCTCGGGGCTGAAGACGGCGGCGGCGCGGATCGCGCAGACGCTGACGACGGATCAGGAGCGCGCCGACCTGGCCGCGGCGGTTCAGGCGGCGATCGTGCGCCAGCTGGTCGAGCGCTCGGGCCGGGCCATGGACGGCTGGGCCGCGCAGGCGGGCGAGGCCGAACGGGTGTTCGTGGTGGCGGGCGGCGTGGCGGCGAACAGGGCCGTGCGCGCGGGCCTGGAACAGGCGGCGGCGAAGCGCGGTTTCCGCTTCCTTGCCCCGCCGCTGGCCTATTGCACCGACAATGCGGCGATGATCGCCTTGGCCGGGGCGGAACGACTGGCGCTCGGACTGACTTCCGGCCTGGATGCGCCGGCGCGGCCGCGCTGGCCGCTGGACGAGGCGGCGGCCCTGGCCGATCCGATGCACGTCGCGGGACGAAAGGGCGCCAAGGCATGAAGTTCCAGACGGCGGGCGTGATCGGCGCGGGGGCGTGGGGCACGGCCCTGGCGCAGGTGTGCGCGCGGGCGGGTCTGCGGACGATCCTGCAGGCGCGCGAGCCGGAAGTGGTCGAAAGCATCGCCGCGCGGCGCGAGAACGAAGCCTTCCTGCCGGGCGTCAGGCTGGAGCCCGGCGTGAGCGCGACGGGCGACCTGGCCGATCTGGCCGGCTGCGAGCTGATCCTGGCGGTGCCGCCGGCCCAGCACATGCGGGCGACGCTCGAGGCGTTCCGGCCGCACTGGCGGTCCGGCGTGCCCGTGGTCCTGTGTTCCAAGGGCGTCGAGCGAGGCTCTCTGGCGCTGATGACCGACGTGGCGCAGCAGGTGCTGCCCGCAGCGCCGATCGCGGTGCTGTCGGGGCCCAGTTTCGCCGCCGAGGTGGCGCGCGGCCTGCCGACGGCGGTGACGCTGGCCTGCGCCGACACGGCGCTGGGCGAGGATCTGATGCAGGCGCTCAGCGCGCCGCACTTCCGGCCCTATCTGGCCGACGACCTGATCGGGGCCGAGGTCGGCGGGGCGGTGAAGAACGTGCTGGCCATCGCCTGCGGCGTGTCCGAGGGCATGAAGCTGGGCCGCAGCGCCCACGCGGCCCTGATCACGCGGGGCTTCGTGGAGATGACGCGGCTGGGCGTGGCGCTGGGCGGGCAGGCGGAGACGGTGGCCGGCCTGTGCGGGCTGGGCGATCTGGTGCTGACCTGCTCCAGCCCGCAGTCGCGCAACATGAGCCTGGGGCTGGCGTTGGGCGAAGGCCAGACCCTGCAGCAGGCGCTGGCGGGCAAACGCAGCGTGGCCGAGGGCATGGAGAGCGCGCCGGCGGTGCGGGCCCTGGCCGACGCCCTGGGCGTGGACATGCCGATCTGCTGCGCGGTGGACCGGCTGCTGAGGGCCGAGATCACGGCGCTGCAGGCCATCGACCAGCTGCTGTCGCGGCCGCTGAAAGCCGAGAACGCGTGAGCGACGAGACGCCCGAGGCGACGGCCCGGCCGCGCGTGTGGGAGACGCCGCCGAACGTGCCGCTGTGCGCCGAGGCGGACCTGCCGGATCCCGGCGCGCGCGGGCTGGTGCTGCAGATCGGCGAGGCCTTCTTCCACGGCTTCGTGGTCCGGAAGGACGGACAGGTCGCCGGGTACGTCGACCGCTGTCCGCACGCCGGGCACATGCTGGCGCTGGAGCTGGACCGCTATCTGACGCCGGACGGCGAGCTGATCCTGTGCGGCTGGCACGGCGCGGTGTTCGAGCCGCTGACGGGGCTGTGCGTCGGCGGCCCGTGCGCGGGCGGACGGCTGACTCCGTGGCCGGTTCGGGTGGTCGGCGGGATCGTGCGGACGGCCTAGCGCTTCAGCCGCTTCGCATTGGCCACGGCGGCGCGGCGGACGGGTTCCAGCGCGGCGGCCTGGGCCTCCAGCAGGGCGGCGCTCCAGGCCGTCGCGGCGTCGGCCGCGCGCATCCAGCCGCCCATCAGCCAGGCCGTCTGGACGGCCATGGCGCCTGCCGGGTCGGCCGAGGCGCGGCTGAAGGCGTCGACGGCCAGCTTCGCCTCCTGCGTCGCGTCCCGGGCGACGCGGTCGCCGGCGGCGGACAGGATGCGGCCGGCGTCGGCGGCGCCCTGACCCATGGCCTGCAGCTTCTCCATGCCCATCAGAGCCGCCTCTTCCGGCTTCAGACGCCCCGAGCGCGCGAGCGCGAGGCGGGCGGACACGACCTCGTGCGCCGCCTGCATGGTTTCCTGCGCCCCGTGGATGAGGCGGAGGCCGGAGCGTTCGACGCGGCGGGAAGGGCTCATGCCTTTGGAGTGCGCCCGTTTCAGGCGCCGGGCAAGACCTCGGCGGAGAAGTCCTCGACGTCCTTCAGCAGGGCAGGCACGGCGGCGTCGATGATGGTCCGGCCCAGTTCGGGCGACGCCAGGGTCGGGTCGGAGCCGATGCGGCCGTCGGGGAAGCGGGCGCGGTAGTCCAGCGCGTCGCGGATCGGGCCGACGGGGGCGATGCGGGGCGTCATCTCCGGCGCGGTCTTGATCCGGTCGGGGTACGCCGCCTGCGTCACGGCGATCTCGGACGGCGTGGCGTGCATGCCGTGTCCGGTCGGGAACAGACGGTTGCAGAGAGGCGTGACGCCCGGCAGATCCCACCAGTTGCGCAGCTTCAGCGCGAAGTCGGTCCGTTCGGCGGCGAAGGACCATTCGGCGTAGATCTCGGCGAAGGTCGCCTCGATGGTGGACACGTTGCCGCCGTGGCCGTTCAGGAAATAGATCCGCTCGAAGCCGTGCCGGTTCAGCGAGTGCACCCAGTCGGTGATCGCCGCCATGAAGGTCGAGGGGCGCAGGGTGATGGTGCCGGCGAAGGCCAGATGATGCTGGGCCATGCCGATGTTGAAGGTGGGGGCGACGATCAGGCTCTCGTCCTGCTTCTCCGCCGCATGGGCGATGATCTCCGGGCACATCCAGTCGGTGCCCAGCAGGCCGGTGGGCCCGTGCTGCTCGTTGGAACCGATCGGCACGACGACGGTCTTCGTGGCCTTCAGCCGCGCGTCGATCTCGGGCCAGGAGGAGAAGTGAATCAGCATGGGGACTCCGGAGTTACTGCGGGGGGTTCCTAGACCTCTGAGGCGCGGGTTCCAACCGCCGGCTTGACCGGATGCGCCGGCGCGGCGACGAGGGGTCATGAGCCCGCCCGCCACCAGGCCCCCGCCGAAGCGCGCCGCGAAGACGCCGAAGTCGGCGCCGCGCCGGCTGGGCTGGCCGCCGGACGAGGATCGGGTCGAGGCGATCTTCGAGCGGCTGTCGGCCGTGATGCCCGAGCCGAAGACCGAGCTGGACTTCGCCGACCCCTACACCCTGACCGTGGCCGTCGCCCTGTCGGCCCAGGCGACCGACGTCAGCGTCAACAAGGCCACCGCGAAGCTGTTCGCCGTCGCCGACACCCCGGAAAAGATGCTGGCGCTGGGAGAGGCGGGGCTGATCCCCTTCATCGCCTCCATCGGCCTGTACCGGAACAAGGCGAAGAACGTCATCGCGCTCAGCCGGATCGTGCTGGAGAAGCACGGCGGGCAGGTGCCGCTGACGCGCGAGGGATTGCAGGCTTTGCCCGGCGTGGGTCGCAAGACCGCAAGCGTGGTGCTGAACGAACTGGGGATCGAACCAGCCATCGCGGTGGACACCCACGTGTTCCGCGTCTCGCACCGGCTGGGGCTGGCCAACGCCGCCACGCCGGACAAGGTCGAGGCGCAATTGCACGAGGTGGTGCCGGAGGCGTGGCTGCCCAAGGCGCACCACTGGCTGATCCTGCACGGCCGCTACACCTGTCTGGCGCGGCGGCCGAGGTGCGGCGAGTGCCTGATCTCGGACCTGTGTCCGAGCCGGGGGGATTTCGTCGAGCTGCCGGCCTAGCGACGGCAATCAGTCGCCGCCCGTCTCCAAGGGAAGGACTTTGAGGATGAAGCGGCCGTAGTAGTCAGCAAAGGTGCCGCCGCTTCCGTCATCCTCAGGGACGAACGTGATCTCGATCGTCGCCAAGTCGGAATAGACTGCAGATAGTCGATGAATGCGATTCCGACCCCGCAGGCCGGTATAGGCGTCCGTACGGACCAGCTGCGTCGCTATGCCCCGCTCGGCGAGACAGTCATGCACCGTCCATGGATACCTGTGGTGGAACTCGATGCCCATGTTTTCGAGCGCTGCCCCGCAATAGTCGCGAGTGATCGGATCGGCCTCGTTCCAGGCGCAAGCGAACTCCATCGGCTCCAGTTTAAACAGCCGGATCGTACGAGGCTTGGCGCTTGTCGCGACATCTCGCGCCAGCGCGTCCAGTGCAACGCAGTGCGAGTTAACCGTCTGCGCAGCAGCGGGTGTAGCCCCAATCAACAAAGCACCTAGCAAGGCTGTGCGCACCATGTTGGAACTTTGGACTCGGGGCAGCCGTCAGTCTAGCCGCCGTCAGTCCAGACGCCCCTTGATCGCCCGCGCGAACGCCGCGCCGGCGTCGGGGGCCTGGGCGAGATAGAGGTCCGGCTCGATCAGTTCGGCCTCCATCAAGAGCCAGCCGCCGTCGGCGTCGCGGGTCATGTCGATGCGGGCGTAGAGGAGATCCTCGTCGATGTTCCGCAGCACGGTTTCGGCAAGGGCGAGGGCTTCCGGCGCAGGCGTGACGCTCTCGTAGCGGCCGCCGAACTGGACCTGGATGCGGAACTCGCCGGGCACGGGGGTCTTGCGCACGGCGTGGCTGAAGCGGCGGTCGAAGAACAGCAGGCTGGTCTCGCCCTCGGTTTCGATGGACGGAAGATAGGGCTGGATCAGCGCGGGGCCTTCGGGGGCGCCGGTCAGGGTCTGGCCGCGCGACAGGCGCAGGGTCTTCCACGCCCCGCCCGAAACGCGGGGCTTCACCACCAGCTCATCCGTGCCGAAGCGGTCGAAGGCCGCGCCGACGTCGGCCTGGGTCGGGGCGTCGGCCCAAATGGTCGGCGGGATCGGCACGCCGCGCCCGGCGAGCCGGTCGAGGTAGGACTTGTCGGAGTTCCAGCTCAGCACCCCCGGCGGATTCACCATGCGCACGCCGTCGCGGGCCCAGGCGGCGCAGGCGGCGGTCCAGCGGGGGTGGTCGCGGTGGTAGCCCCAGGCGACGAGAGGCAGGACCAGCGGGGCGGCGGCCAGCCGGGCGCCGCTTTCGACGTGGTCGGTCCACGCCTCGGAACGCGACGCGACGCCTTCCTTCGCCAGCGCGGCCTGATGGCGGGCCAGCACGTCGGGCCACTGGCCGGCGTAGGAGGGGTCGCCCGGATCTGGCGTCAGGATCACCACGCTCACGCGGCGATCTCCGGCAGGACGCGCGGGCGGCGCTGGTCGTCGATGGCGACGTAGGTGAAGACGCCCTCGGTCACCCGCATGGACTGGGCGTGGGCCTGGTTGCGCGAGCGCTTCCACGCCTCGACGTGGACGCGGATGGAGGTCCGGCCGGTGGAGACGACGCGGGCGTGGATCGACACCTCGTCGCCGACGGCCACGGGCTGGTGAAAGACCATGGCGTCGACGGCGACCGTGACGCAGCGGCCCTGCGCCCGTTCGAAGGCCGGGGTCGCGCCGGCGAGGTCCATGTGCGCCAGCAGCCAGCCGCCGAAGATGTCGCCTTCGGGGTTGGTGTCGGCCGGCATGGCGATGACCCGGCCGACGGGCGGGCCGGAGGGCTGATCGGGAAGATCGAGGGAGGACATGACGGGCCTCTTAGGACCCGTCAGGTCTCCGGAGCAACGGCTTAAAGCGCGTCGCAGGCCGCCTGGTCGCCGCCGACGCAGGCTTCGTAGCGGGCCATGGCGGCGCGGTGGGCGGCCATGTCGGCCTCATACCTGGCCTGGGCGGCCTGATAGTCGGCACGGGCGCGGGCCTCGGCCTCGTCCTGGGCCTTCAGACGGGCGGCCACCTCGGCGTTCAGCTCATGGGTGCGGCGGTCGCCGTTGGGGTCGGTCGGATCCTGGGCCAGGGCCGGAGCGGCGAAGGCGGCGAGGGCCGCGGCGACGATCACGAAACGCATGGAACATCCTCCATCTGTGCGCCGGCGGACGTGCCGGCCGATGGAGCGGAAACTCACGACGGCAAAGCCAGTTCAAATACGGTGCCGTTGGGCCCGGTCTCGACCAGCCGCAGATCCCCGCCGTGGCCGACCGCCAGCTCGCGCGCGATCGACAGGCCCAGCCCCGTGCCCTCGGGTCCGGCGCCGGAGACGAACGGCTGGAACAGCCGCGCCCGGACCCGCTCGGGGATGCCGGGGCCGTCGTCGGCGATGCGGATCAGGGCCAGGCCGTCGCGGGCCTCGGCCGAGACCCGGACGCGGCCCGGTCCGCGGCCGGAGGCCTTGCGCGCCGCGTCGCCCTCGATCGCCTGCCGGGCGTTGCGGAACAGGTTGACGAGGATGCGGTTCAGCTGGTCCGGGTCGGCGTTGACGGTGAAGCGGGCCGGGATGGACCGGGTCAGCTTGACCCCTTCGCCGAGGCCGGCGTCCTCGGCCGCGACCGAGACCGCCGGCGCCAGCGCCATCCGATGGGGCTGGGCGGCGGGCTCCTCGGACTTGCCGTAGTCGAGCACGTTGCGGGTCAGGGCGGCGGCGCGGCCCAGTGCCCGCTCCAGCCGCGGCACGGCCTTGGCCACCTGCGGGTCGGACGAGGCGGACAGGCGTTCCGAGGCGATCTGGGCCGAGGTCAGCATGTTGCGCAGGTCATGATTGATCTTGGCCACGGCCTCGCCCAGCGCCGCGAGTCGGGCGCGGCTGCGCAACGATTGACGCACCTCTTCCTGCATGCGGGCCAGTTCGCGCTCGACCTGACCGATCTCGTCGTCGCGGTCGGACGGCGGCGCGGCGCGGCGCTCGGGGTCGTCGGCGAAGGCCTCGATGGCCTGGGTCACGCGCTGCAGGGGGCGCAGAACCAGAAAGGCGAGGCCGAGATACAGCATTCCCCCCGCGAGGACGGACAGCAGCAGGGAGAGCAGCAGGCTGTTGGCCAGATAGGCCGCCAGTTCGCGCTTCAGCGGCTCCGCGGGGGCGAGGATCTCGACATAGTCGCCGGAGCGGTAGCGCGGCCGAGCCTGAACCCGCAGCGACCGGTCCGGGTGGCCGAACAGCGTGCGCCACGGGTCGCTCAGGCGGGCGACGGTCCCCCGTCGGCGCAGGTCGATCAGCTCGGGCGCGCGCGGCAGGTTGGGGGCCTGGAGCAGGAGGCGGCGCACGCCCTGCTCGCCGACCACCACGGCCTGGACGCCGCCGATGCGCAAAAGCTCCTCGGCCGTCTCGTCCTCGACCATGGAATAGGGCAGGGCCTCTACCCCCACCGAGGCCAGCTCGGCGGCCTGGAGCCTGTCCAGAAGCCAGCGCTCGTGGAAGTTGGCGGCCCCCGGGGCGACGATCAGGATTTCGACGCCGAGGGTGAAGGCGGCGGTCAGCAGCAGCAGGCGCCACGCAAGCCCGCGCCGGCCCGCGCGACGGACGGGCCAGCGCGCCTTCAACCGGTCGAGGAAGCCGCCCGCCGTCATGCCGCCTCCTTCGTCCCGCGCCCGCGCTGGACCAGCTTCAGGATCAGCGGCAGCAGGATCGACAGGAAGGCGACTCCCAGCAGCGGCCACATGAACTCCGCGAACAGGGCGGTCACGTCGGGGTTCGGGTCGTCCGCCAGGACCTCGTTCAGGCCCGAGCCGATCCAGCAATAGATGACGTGGGCCGGCAGCAGGCCGATGAAGGTGGCCAGGGCGTAGGGCCGGATGGGCGCGGCCACCAGGCCGGCGGCGACGTTGATGAGGTGAAAGGGCACGCTGACCACCAGGCGGGCGACCAGCACGTACCAGAAGGCGTCGCGGTCGATGCCCTCGCAGATATTCTTCATCAGGCCGGAATCGGCGGATCGGGCGCGCTGACGGAATCCCTCGCCCCAGGCCGTGCGGCCGACCGCATAGACGCCAAGGGCGCCCAGGGTGGCGGCGAAGGCGGTGGCGACCCCTCCGACCCATGGCCCGAACAGATAGCCGGCCGTCACCGTGACGAAGACCACGCCGGGCACCACGCTGGCCGTCAGGGCGGCGAAGATCAGGATCAGGAGCCCGAGGGCCAGCAGGTAGTTTTCGGACACATAGGCGCGCAGGAAGGCTCCGTGATCGCGCACGGTGTCTAGCGACAGATACCGGTTCCACCCCATGGCGAAGACCAGCGCCAGGGCCGCCAGCACGATCAGAAGGGGGAGAAACCGACGAAGCCTGGCCATTCCCTCGTGCGATCTCCTGGAACCGATCGGGTCCGCGGCGTTGACAGGCGCGCCCCGATGGCCCTATACGCCCGCCTCCCGCGGCGGGACGTTCATCCGAATGTTCCGCCCGCCCACTTGTTTCTGGAGCCGACCGTGAAGCGGACCTATCAGCCGTCCCGACTCGTGCGCAAGCGCCGTCACGGCTTCCGCGCGCGCATGGCCACGAAGAACGGCCAGAAGATCGTCGCGCGCCGTCGCGCCAAGGGCCGCAAGCGCCTGACGGCCTGAGCGGCCTGAACCCTCTCCCGTCGGGGGAGGACCGATGGACGAGCCTCTGAAAATCCGACGCTTGACCCGGCGGCCCCAGTTCCTGGCGGCCGCAAAGGGTCGTTCCGAGGCCCGCGGCGCCGTGGTGGTGCAGCGGCTGGACCGGGAGGACGGCGACCCGGCCGTCGGCGTCGGCTTCACCGCCACGCGCAAGATCGGCGGCGCCGTGGTGCGAAACCGCGCCAAGCGGCGATTGCGGGAGGCGGCGCGCGCCCTGCTGCCCCTGTTGGCGAGCCCCGGCAGCGACTATGTGCTGGTGGCCCGCATGGGCACGGCCGACAGGGACTGGACCCGTTTGCTTGACGACGTGAGTTCCGCCCTTACAAGGCTGGCGACCCCGCGGCCGACCCCGGCCCCGGACCGCGCGCCCGCCGCGCCGCCCTCATCGCCCGAGCAGGACGCCTGACCTCATGAGAGACGACAACGGCCGCAACACGATCATCTTCGTGGTCGTCACGGCGATCTTCCTGATCGGTTACCAGATGCTGGTGCTGGGACCGCAGGCGGAGCGGCGGAAGGCCGCGCAGCAGGCCCAGCGCGAGGCCTCGGCCGCCGCCGCGGTGACGCCGGACGGCGCGCCGTCGGCGACCGGCGAGCCGGGCGCCGCCTCCACGACCGCGCCGCGCCCCGTGGTCGTCGACCGGCGCCAGGCCCTGGCCACCGACGCCCTGACCGGCCGGGGCTCCGAGCGCGTGATCATCCGCACGCCGACGCTGAGCGGCTCGCTGTCGCTGATCGGCGCGCGCGTCGACGACCTGTACCTGACGCGCTATCGCGAGACGATCGCGGCGGATTCCCAGCCCGTCGAACTGTTCCGCCCCCAGGGCATGAACCACGCCTATCAGGCCCTGTTCGGCTGGACCGGCGCCAACGTGGCCGGCGGAGTGCCGGGGCCGACGACGCCGTGGCGCCTGACGGAAGGCTCGACCCTGACGCCGACGACGCCGGTGACCCTGACCTGGGACAACGGCGCGGGCCTGCGCTTCACGCGCCGCATCTCGGTCGACGACCGCTACGTCTTCACCGTCCGCGACACCGTCGCCAACTTCGGCGCGGCGCCGATCACCCTGCGCCCGTGGGGACGCGTCGAGCGACTGGGCGTGCCGGCCGATCTGGGCAAGCAGCAGATCCTGCATGAGGGCGCCATCGGCACCTTCAGCGACGACGGCAGCGGCTACACGACCACGCAGCTGAAGTACGGCGCCTGGGTCAAGAAGCCGATCGAGGAGACGGAATCGGTCGGCGGCTGGCTGGGCATCACCGACAAATACTGGCTGGCGGCCCTGATCCCCGGTCAGGACGAACGGATCGACGCCGGTTTCCGAATCCGCGACGGCGCGACCTACGACACCTATTCCGCGACCATGCAGGGCGCCGAGCGCACCGTGTCGCCGGGCATGCAGATCACCCACGAGCAGCGCCTGTTCGCCGGGGCCAAGGTCAACGACGTCCTGACGGCCTATGAGAAGGAGCTGGGCCTGCCCCGCTTCGTCTACGCCATCGACTGGGGCTTCCTGTTCTTCCTGACCCGGCCGATCCTGATCGTGCTGGACTTCTTCTACGGCATCCTAGGCAACGTCGGCCTGGCCATCCTGGCGCTGACGGTCTGCATCAAGATCCTGCTCTTCCCGCTGGCCAACAAGGCCTACGAGAGCCTGTCGAAGATGCGGAACCTCCAGCCCAAGATGGAGGAGATCAAGAAGAAGCACGGGGGCGACGCGCAGAAGCAGCAGCAGGAGCTGATGGCCCTGTACCAGCGTGAGAAGATCAATCCGCTGGCCGGATGCGTCCCGATCCTGATCCAGATTCCGGTCTTCTACGCCCTGTACAAGGTGCTGTTCGTCACCATCGAGGTCCGCCACGCGCCCTTCTTCGGCTGGATCCGGGACCTGTCGGCGCGCGACCCGTCGAACATCTGGAATCTTTTCGGCCTGATCCCCTGGGATCCGGCGAGCGCGCCGGTGATCGGCGGTCTGCTGGTGGGCGCGCTGGGCCTGGGCGTGCTGGCCATCGTCTACGGCTTCACCATGTGGCTGCAGCAGGCCATGAACCCGCCGCCGCCGGACCCGGTGCAGAAGCAGATCTTCGCCTTTCTGCCGTTCGTCTTCACCTTCATCATGGCGCCGTTCGCCGCGGGCCTGCTGGTCTACTGGATCTGGAACAACGTCCTGTCGATCCTGCAGCAGTACGTGATCATGCACCGCTTCAAGGCCCCGAACCCGATCGACGGTTTCATCGACAAGCACATCCGGAAGAAGGCGACGTGACGCCCGAGGAGCAGGCCGAGCGCGAGGCCGAGATCGAGGCCGCGCGCGTCCTGTTCGCCCGCCCGGCCACCTTCGTGCTGGGCTGCGCCAAGATCGAGCAGCTGCCCGAGCCGGACCTGCCGGAGATCGCCTTCGCCGGCCGGTCGAACGTCGGCAAGTCCAGCCTGATCAACGCCCTGGTCGGCATGCACAAGCTGGCGCGCGCCTCGACCGAACCGGGCCGGACGCGCGAGGTCAACTTCTTCGACCTGGACGGCAAGATGCGGCTGGTCGACCTGCCGGGCTACGGCTGGGCCAAGGCGTCGAAAGGCGAGGTGAAGCGGTTCCAGAACCTGGGCCGCGACTATCTGCGCGGCCGGGTGACGCTGAAGCGGGTCTATCTGCTGATCGACGCGCGCCATGGCCTCAAGAAGGTCGACGACGAGGCGCTGGACGCGCTGGACCTGTCGGCGGTCAGCTATCAGATCGTCCTGACCAAGGCCGACAAGATCAAGCCTCACGAGGGCCAGAAGGTCGCCGAGGCGACGCTGAAGGCCGTGTCGAAGAGGCCCGCCGCCTATCCCGAGGTCCTGTTGACCTCGTCGGAGAAGGGGACGGGCATTTCCGAACTGCGCGCGGCGATCATGCGCGCGACCGGGACGGCGCCCTGACCAGCTCCAGGGCGTCCAGCAGGTCGCCGGGCGTCAGCGGCTCGCCCGCCGTCAAGCGATCGCGCAGGCGCGCGACGGCCTTCAGCTGCTCCGAGGCCCGGCGCGGCCCGGGCCGGCCCTCGAGGGCGCCGAGGTCCGCCAGGGCGGCGTGACGCCAGCCCCTCTCCGGCGGACGGGCCAGCACCTCCGCCCAGCGGTCTCCGGGCGACAGGTCGGCCGCCAGCCACGTCCACGACTTGGCGCGCGGGCCCTTGCGATAGTGTCCGGGCCGGGTCGGCAGGCCGTGCCGCGCATAGACGGCCAGCGCGCCCGCCTCGATCGCGGCCAGCCGGTCCAGCACTGCCGGAAGGCTCATCTCAGTCCAGGTTCAGGGCGCTCGTGACCGAAACGTCGTAGACGACGCGCGTCACGCTCTGCACCAGTTCGAAGAAGCCGCGCAACTCGGACGAGCCGGAGCGCGGGACGTAGATCAGGTCGTCGGGGCGGACCACGAAGTCCTGGGCCACGAACAGGCCGTCGGGCCGCGACAGATCCAGCCGGTAGATCACCGGCACGCCCCGTGGGGAAACCGGCTGGGACAGGTTCAGGGCGCGCGCGATCTCGGGCCGTTCGAAACGGAAGACCAGAACCTGACGCGCGTCGGCGCGGTCCGGCGCCAGGCCGCCGGTGCGGGCCAGCGCGGCGGCCAGGGTCAGCTCGCCGGGGCCCAGGTCCTGCTGCGTCACCTGACCGAGCGCCCCGAAGGCGGAGAAGCGCCGCGGCCGATGAATCAAAGCCAGTTGGTCGCCGGGCGCCAGCCGCACGTTGGCGTCGAACTGAGACATCACCGCGGTCAGGGGCGCGGACCATTCGCGTCCGTCGCGGCGGAGGCGGACCTCGACCTCCTCGATCGGGCGCGAGGCGCCTCCGGCGGCGGCGACGACGTCCAGCACGCGGCTTGCGCCGGTGCGCAGGACGGCGCGGCCGGGCGTGCGCACCTCGCCCAACACCGTGACGCCGTTGGACGGGCGCTCGGCGACCGAGACCGTCACCTGCGGCGAGCCGACCCGGCCCTGCAGGGCGCGGCGCACGGCCTCCGCGGCCTGGGACGAGGTCAGCCCTGCGACGGCGACGCGGCCGCCGAAGGGCACGCCGATGCGGCCCTCGCGGTCCACGACGGCGGACAGGGTCTCGGCGCCGCCCGACACGCGGCCGTCGGCCCCCCGTGCCCCGAACAGGGCGCCGGACGGCTCGTAGATGGAGACGCTGAGCACGTCGTCGACGCCGATCAGGTCCAGCGGTCCGGCGAAGTCGGCGCCCGCCAGGCCGGCCTCCGCCGGAGCCTCGGAGAGGCGAAGGGCCTGCGAGACGGCATAGTCGAGCTCGACGATCGCATAGGTCGGCGCGGCGGTGTCCAGCGCGCGCGAGGAAGGTCCGTCGGCCGGCAGGACGGCGCAGGCGGAGAGCGCCCCCGAGGTGCACAGGGCGGCGCAGAGGGCGAGCAGGCGGCGCTTCATCCGACGACCCTATCGGCCTTCCGGCAGGCCCGCCAGCGGGGCGACAGCCGCGAAGTGTTCGGCCCAGGTGGGGGCGACGAACGCGGGGCCGGCAGAGGGGGGCTTGCAGGCCGCCTCGATCGCCGCGGCCCATCCGGGCCCGTCCAGAGGATCGATCAGCCGGGCGCCGCTGGCCAGCTCGCGGTGAACCGCGATGTCGGAGGCGATCACGGGCACGCCCAGCGACAGGGCCTCCAGCGCCGGCAGGTCGAAGCCCTCTATCGCCGAAGGCGCCAGAACGGCGCGCGCGCCGATCATCAGGCGGGCCAGCGCCGCGTCGGAGAGGTCGGCGGCGTGGTGCACGAGGCCCTGCAGCGGGGGCGAGCGCTCGAGATGGTCCAGCACCGCCTCGTTCTCCCAGCCGTGCCGGCCGATCAGGGCGAGTCGGGGCGCCGCGGCGCCCATGGTCTCGCCCAGCCGGCGCCAGACGGTCAGCAGGAAGGCGAGGTTCTTGCGGGCCTCCAGAGTGCCGACGCAGACGAAATAGGGCTGCGCCGCCGGGGACCAGCGCGGCGCGGCGAACAGGGGCTCCAGCCCCAGCGGCGCCGCCACCACCGGGGGCGGGGTCAGGCCCTCGCGCTCCGCGAAGGCCGCCAGTTCGAACGCCGTCGTCGCCGAGTTGGCGACGACGCCCGCGGCGTGCGTCAGGGCGGCGCGAACCCGGCTGCGGTGCCGCGGGCCTTCTCCGGGGCGGCAGAACTCGGGATGGGAAACGGGGATCAGGTCGTGAATCATGACCATCGGGCGGACGCCCAGCGCCTTCAGCCGCGCGAGGCCATAGGGTCCGTCCAGCGGCGCGTGACCGACGTCCACGTAGAGGTCGCCCCGCCGCGGTTCGGGAAAGGGGCGGGTGCGCAGCAGCCGCTCCACCGTGCGCCGGCGGCGGCCCTCCTCGACCTCGACGGGGGCGTCCATCAGGGAGCGGGAAGGTCGGGGACCGGACAGGGCGCGCACCAGACGCGCCTCCGCCGGCGTCACCGCGGCCGAGGCGTCGCCGGCCCAGCGGTCGGCCAGCCCGGCGATCCTCTCCGCCACCCAGCGCGGGTCCAGCGCCGTCATCCGGCGGAGGGTGGTGTGAACGGGCACCAGGGTCACACCCTTCAGATCCCGCAGCCAGCGGTCATAGGCGAGACAGACGCGGTCGACGCCCGTCGGCGCGGCGCGGTCGCGCCGGCCGATCAGCCGACCCACCTCGAACAGGACGCGGATCGCGGTGCGGCCGCTCACAGGACTTTGGCGTAGAGGTCCTGAAGGCGCGCGCGATGGGCCTCGGGACTGAATTTCGCCGCCTGGATCCGACCGCGCGCGACGAGGTCGGCGGCCAGGGCGTCGTCGGCGTCCAGCGCCCGTATGGCGCGGGAGACTGCGGCGGGATCGTAGGGGTCGACCGTCAGCGCCGCGTCGCCCGCCACCTCCGGCAGGGACGCCACGTTTGAGGTGATCACCGGCGTGTCCAGAAGCATGGATTCCAGAACCGGCAGGCCGAAGCCCTCGTGGAGGGACGGGAAGATCGTCCCGCGCGCGCCGCGGATCAGGGAGACCAGCAGCGAGAAGGGCAGATGGTCGAAGGTGCGGATGCGCTTGCGCTGCGCCTTTCCCCGGGCGCGGTGGGCGTGCATCAGCGCCGTCTCGTCCTCGTCAAGCCAGCCCTTGCCGCCGACCACGATCAGCGGACGGGTGGAGCCGGACGTCAGATAGGCCTCGACCACGCGGGCGAGGTTCTTCTTGGGTTCGATCGCGCCCCAGTGCAGCCAGTAGTCCTTCCAGCCCAGGTCGAAGGCCGACAGCAGGTCGGCGGCGACGTCTTCGGCCGGCCGGTCGCGCAGGCGCCCGGGCACCTCCACGGATTGCCAGGTGGTGACCAGCTTCTCCTCGGGGACGCCCAGCAGGCGAACCACGTCACGCCGCGTCGCGTCGGAGACCACGGCGATCGCGTCGGCCCGCCGGGCCGCCTCGCGGCACAGGCGGAAGAAGGCGCGCTTGTTGTCCAGCGTCGCATGCGGAAGGCGCAGGGGGATCAGGTCGTGGATGGTCAGCACGTTGGTCCGCCCGGTCGCCTGCAGCGGCAGGGGCGTGGTCCAGTGCACCACGTCCGGGCGCCCGACGACGGGATGGTCGGCGAAGCGCAGGGGCGTGATCAGACGCCGGCCGGCGAAGTTGCGCTGGGCCGTGGTGAACAGGCGCGAGGCGGTCCAGTACGCCCGCGCCCGGGGCCGGCCGCCGCCCCGCGCGGGCCAGATCACGTCGTCCGACGGCTCCACGGCATGAGCCGTCCGGCCCAGATGGAGCGAGGCCAGGCCGATCAGCCGGTCCAGCGGGCTCTCCTTCGTCTCGCGCGCGTCGACGAGGCCGATCTCGTTGAACAGGGCGCGCTTCGACGGCCTGGCCTGCGGTCCGTACAGGACGTGGGTCTCGTGGCCCATGTCGTCCAGCGCCGTCAGCAGGTTGCGGCCATAGGCGCCGATGCCGGTCGTCTTCTTCAGGCCGATGTTGAAGCCGTCGACGCAGATGCGGGCCATCAGCTGACGTAGCCCGCCTGCATCAGTTCCGCGACGTGCATGATCGCCACCGGCCGGGCGTCCTCGACCACCAGCAGGGTGGCGATGCGGTTCTGGGTCATCAGATCCAGGGCGTCGCTCATGCGGGCGTCGGGGTGGACCGTCTTGGGCCGGGGGCTCATCAGCTCGGCCGCGGTCAGGGCCTTGACGTCGCCCTCGCGACCGAAGGCGCGGCGCACGTCGCCGTCGGTGACGATCCCGCCCAGGGTGCCGTCGGCGTTCAGCACGGCGACGGCGCCCTTGCGCCCCTCGGTGATGGCCGAGATCACCTGCACGAATCCCGCGTCGGCGGCGACGGTCGCGGGCTGCGGCGGCCGGTCGCCCATCCAGTCGCGCACGCTTTGAAGGCTCATCCCCAGCTTGCCGCCAGGATGATGCAGGCCGAAATCCTGTGCGGTGAATCCGCGCCGGTCCATCAGCACCATGGCCAGGGCGTCGCCCAGAGCGAGGCTCATGAGGGTGGACGTCGTCGGCGCCAGCCCGTTGGGGCAGGCTTCGGCCACCTGCGGCAGGGTCAGGCAGACGGTCGAGTTGCGGCCCAGGAAGCTGTCGGGGCGCTGGGTCATGCCGATGACCGGGATGCCCTTGCGGCGGCAGAAGATCAGCGGATCGCGCAGCTCGCGGCTCTCCCCCGAGTTCGACAGCGCCAGAAGCGTGACGTCGTCGCGCAGCATGCCCAGGTCGCCGTGGCTCATTTCGGCGGGATGGACGAAGAAGCTGGCGGTGCCGGTCGAGGCGAGGGTGGCCGCGATCTTGCCCCCGATGTGGCCCGATTTACCCATGCCGGTGACGATCAGATAGCCGGGGCGCGACAGCACGATCTCGACGGCCCGGGCGAGGGCGTCGCCGACGGAGGCTTCGAGAGCCTGCAGGGCCGAGACGTTCAGTCGGACCACCTCGCGGGCGCGGTCGATCATGGCGGCGTCGTTCATGCCGCCGGTTTCGCCCATCGCGCGCCCGCGCACAACTCGCCCGGCCGCTCGGCGACCGGGACTTTTTCGGAACCTTGGCCGTAGGGAGGCGTTCGCCGACGGTCATGGGGATATCGCAAGAAACGCTCGACGCCGGCGCGCCGGTCGCCGAAGGGTCCGCCGCGCGCCTGCCGCCGCCGCCCGAAGTCCTGCCCCGCCTTTCCCTGTTCCTCGACCTCGACGGCGTCCTGGCCCCGCTGGCCCCGACGCCCGACGCCGTGGGGCCGGACCCGCGCCGCAGTTCGGTTCTCCGCGCCCTCGCCGATCGACTGGAGGGACGCGTCGCCATCGTAAGCGGGCGACCGCTGGAGGAGATCGACCGGATCGCCGAGCGCGCCGTGCTCCCGGCTTCCGGCGTGCACGGGCTGGAGCGGCGGACGGCCGGGGGCGTGCTGATAGAGACCGAACCGCATGAGGGGGTGCGCGAGGCGGTGGCGGCCTTTCAGGCCTTCGCCCGCGAGCGGCCCGGGCTGATCGTGGAGGACAAGGCCGTGGCCGCCGGCCTGCACTATCGCGGAGACCCCAGCCACGCCGAGGCGGCCGAGGCCCTCGCCCAGGATCTGGCCGAGCGAACCGGCCTGAAGCTGCAGCCGGGCAAGCTGGTGCTGGAGCTGAAGACCCCGGGCGCCGACAAGGGCACGGCGCTGACGGCCTTCATGGCCGAACCGCCCTTCCGGGGGAGCGTTCCGGTCATGGTCGGCGACGACCTGACCGACGAGCACGGGTTCGAGGCGGCGAAGGCGCTGGGCGGCTTCGGCGTGCTGGTGGGACCGCCGCGCCGGACGACGGCGCTGCATGGGCTGGAGGACGTCGGACGGGTGCTGGACTGGCTGGAGAAGGTACGCGCCGAATGACCCCGAACCTGGACCTCGCCCCCATCGGCAACTGCGCCGTTTCGGCGCTGGTGGACCGCCGCGGCCGGTTCGTCTGGGCCTGCGCCCCGCGCGTCGACGGCGACCCGGTCTTCTCCGCCCTGATGGACGGAAACGATCCGGATCACGGGTTCTGGGACGTGGACCTGGAGGGCTGCGTCGACGTCCAGCAGGCCTATGTCCGCAACACGCCGGTCCTGCGCACGGTGATGACCGCGGCGGACGGCGCCTCGCTGGAGCTGCTGGACTTCGCCCCCCGGCATCCCAAGCACAGCCGGACCTATCGGCCCCTGGCGTTCGGACGTGTGCTGCGGCCCCTGTCCGGCGCGCCGCGGGTTACCGTGCGGCTGCGCCCCTCGGCCGACTGGGGCGCGCGTCGGGCGGAGACGACCAGCGGGTCGAACCACGTCCGCTATCTGTGCACCGACGTCACCTTCCGCCTGACGACCGACTGTCCCGTCTCGCACGTGCTGAATGAGCGGACTTTCCGTCTGGAGAAGCCGCTGGCCTTCTTCTTCGGGCCGGACGAGGGCTACGACCAGGACGTCGGTCCGGGCGTTCAGGCCGCGCTGGACCGCACGATCGGCTACTGGCGCGAGTGGGTGCGCAAGCTGTACCTGCCGCTGGACTGGCAGGAGGCGGTGATCCGCGCCGCCATCACGCTGAAGCTGTGCGCCTACGAGGAGACGGGGGCCATCGTCGCGGCCCTGACCACCTCTGTGCCGGAATTCCCGGAGAGCGGACGCAACTGGGACTATCGCTACTGCTGGATCCGCGACGCCTACTACGTCGTGCGGGCGCTGAACCGGCTCGGCGCGGTCGACATTCTGGAGAACTACCTCGGCTATCTGAGAAACCTGGTCGACGCCTCGGCGGGCGGTCACGTGCAGCCGGTCTACGGCGTCGGGCTGGAGGCCGAGATCGACGAGCGGATCGTCGAGAGCGTCGAGGGCTATCGCGGCATGAGGCCGGTGCGGGTCGGCAATCAGGCCCGGGAGCACCTCCAGCACGACGTCTATGGCCAGATCGTCCTGCCGCTGGTGCAGAGCTTCTATGACCAGCGTCTCCTGCGCCCCGGCACGATCGACGACTTCCGCGCGCTGGAGAAGGTCGGCGACCGGGCCTACGAGATGCACGACCAGGTCGACGCCGGCCTGTGGGAGTTCCGCACCATCGCCCGGGTGCACACCTATTCCTCGGTCATGTGCTGGGCCGCGTGCGACCGCCTGGCGAAGGCGGCGGAGCATCTGGGCCTCGCGGACCGGGCCGGGCACTGGCGCGCCCGTGCCGCGACGATCCGGGAGCGCATCGAGAAGGAGGCGTTCCTGGAGGACGAAGGCCGGTTCGCGGCCAGCTTCGGCAACCGCGAGCTGGACGCCAGCCTTCTGCAGATGACCGATCTGGGGTTCCTCGATCCGATGGATCCGCGTCAGGTCGCCACCTTCGACGCCATCGAACGGGATCTGAAGAAGGGGCCCTACCTGTTCCGATACGTCGAGCCTGACGACTTCGGCGAGCCGGAGACGGCGTTCAACTTCTGCACCTTCTGGTTCATCGAGGCCCTGCATCTCAACGGCCGGGACGCGGAGGCGCGCGAGATCTTCGAGCAGATGCTCAGCCGGCGGACCCATGCGGGCCTGCTCAGCGAGGACATCTCGCTGAACGACCACGAACTGTGGGGCAACTACCCGCAGACCTATTCGCTGGTCGGCATCATCAACTGCGCCATCCTGCTCAGCCGGTCGTGGACGGACGTGCGATGACCGGCCGGCTGATCGTCGTCTCCAACCGCGTTTCGGCGCCGAAGGACCCGGCCGCCGGCTCGGCGGGCGGGCTGGCCATGGCGCTGTCGGCGGCGCTGAGGAAGTACGAGGGCCTCTGGTTCGGCTGGTCCGGAGAGACCACGGAGCACTGGACGCCCGAGGCCAAGATCGAGGACCGGGGCGGCGTGACCGTCGCGCTGGTCGATCTCGAAGCCCAGGACGTCGACGAATACTACAACGGCTACGCCAACAAGACGCTGTGGCCGCTGTTCCATCATCGGGTGGATCTGACCGCCTATGAGCGCAGTTTCGGCGAGGGCTACGAACGGACCAACGCCAGGTTTGCGGAGGTCCTGGCCCCCCTCATCCGGCCGGACGACGTCGTGTGGATCCACGACTATCACATGATCCCGCTGGCCCGGGATCTCCGGCGGCTGGGGGTGAGGAACCGGATCGGCTTCTTCCTGCACACGCCGTGGCCCGCGCGGCAGCTGCTGGTGACCCTGCCGTACCATCGGCGCCTGGTCGAATCGATGTTCGACTATGACCTGTTGGGCTTCCACACGCGGGAATGGCTGGATCTGTTCCGCGACTACGTGGCGTCCGAGCCGGGCGTCGACGGCCGATTGCTGCCCAACGACGGACTGGAGGCCTTCGGCAAGACGGTGCAGGCCGGCGTCTTCCCCATCGGCATCGACGTGGCGGGTTTCGAGCAGGCGCGGAACTCGCCCCTCGGCGCGCGGACCTACGACCGGATGATGGCGTCGACCGCCTTCCGCAAGCTGATCGTCGGGGTCGACCGCCTCGACTACTCCAAGGGTCTGGAGCAGAGGCTGCTGGGCTATGAGCAGTTCCTGGAGTCGCACCCGGATCTGCGCTCCCAGGTGCTGCTTCTGCAGGTCACGCCGATCAGCCGGGACGAGGTCGACGCCTATCAGGACATCCGCGGCCGGCTGGACGCCCTGGCCGGGCGGATCAACGGCGAATACGCCGAGATGGACTGGCAGCCGATCCGCTATCTGAACCGCACCTATCGCCGCGACCAGCTGGCCGGCATCTACCGGGCGGCCCGGGTCGGGCTGGTGACGCCGCTGCGCGACGGCATGAACCTGGTCGCCAAGGAATTCGTGGCGGCGCAGAACCCCGAGGATCCCGGGGTGCTGATTCTCTCCCGCTTCGCCGGGGCGGCCGAGCAGATGGGCGAGGCCCTGCTGGTCAACCCCTTCAGCCGCGAGGAACTGTCCGACGCCATCCAGCGGGCCCTGACCCTGCCGCTGGCCGAGCGCCGCCGGAAATGGGAGTCGCTGATGCAGGTGGTGCGCGACACCGACGTGTCCGTCTGGCGCGACGACTTCGTCGCCACGCTCAGGTCGGTGGCGCGGCCGTCCGACGACGACGGCGCCGCGCGCGCGGCGGCCTAGGCCGCCACGGAGGCCTCCGGCGCGTCCTTCGCCATTGCCCGGGCGTTGGCGGGTCTCGCCGCGACGCGGGCCACGTAGGCGTCCAGCAGGTCGTCCCTTGGCGCATGCTCCAGGCCCCAGGCCAGCGCCCCGCCCACCATCACGTCCACCGCCGTGAACCGATGCCCCATGAGGAAGGGCCCGTGCCTGAGCGCGGTCAGGATGCGGGCGTTGACCTGATCGTAGCGCTTGCGTGCCGCCGCGTCGGTTTCGGTCCGGCCCTCGATCTTCGACCAGTAGGCCGGCTCCATCTCGCCGGCGGTCCACGCCAGCCAGGTCAGATAGGCCCCGCGCTCCGGCGAGCCGACGGGGGCGCCCAGATCGGCCTCGGGGAAGAGGTCCGTCAGATACAGGGCGATCGCCGCCGATTCCGTGATCAGGGCCCCGTCGTGCATCAGGGTCGGCACCTTGCCGTCCGGGTGAAGGTTGGCGGGGTCGGAGCGGCCCGTGCCCGTCAGGGAGCGGTAGATGTCGACGTGCTCGATCGCACAGGGCGCGCGCAGTTCCTCCAGCAGCCAGACGATGCGGCCCGAACGCGATTGGGTGGCGTGGAACAGGGTGAGCATGATCGGTCCTCCTCGAAAGACGGCCCCTCGCCGTCGGTGGGATTGATCTACTGCCACCCTGCTGCCAGCATGCTGTCAGCAGCCTCCGCGCATCCTGCCGTCAAGCAGCAAGCGCGCGCGGCGCGAGCGTTCGGGCCTCCTTGGCCCTCAAGCAGCGAGGCTCCGCGGGCCGAGCGATAGGGCCGACGAAATGAGACGCGCGGACAGGCTGTTCCAGATCATCCAGGTGCTGCGGCGCGCGTCGAAGCCGGTCACCGCCGACGCCCTCGCGGTCGAACTGGAGACGTCGAAACGATCCATCTACCGCGACGTCGCCACCCTGATGGCCCAGCGGGTGCCGATCCGCGGCGAGGCGGGGATCGGCTACGTCCTGGACGGCGGCTTCGACATGCCGCCCCTGATGCTGACGTCGGACGAGGTCGAGGCGGCCGTTCTCGGGGCGCAATGGGTGGCGGGTCGCGGCGACCCGGCGCTGGCCCGGGCCGCGCGTGACCTGATCGCCAAGATCGCGGCCACCGTGCCCGAGAAGCTGCGGCCCGTGCTGCTGGAGCCGGCGGTCGCCTCGCCGCCGGCGTGGAGACGGGAGGTCGAGACGCTGGACATGGGCAAGGTGCGCGCCTGGATCCACGCCGGGCGCAAGCTGCGCCTGCAGTACGCCGACGAGCAGGGCCGGGAGACCGTTCGCGTCATCTGGCCCTGTCTGGTCGGCTATCGCGAGACGACGCGGCTGCTCGTCGGCTGGTGCGAGACCCGCGACGATTTCCGGACCTTCCGGACGGACCGGGTCGTCGAGGCCGACTTTCTGGACGACCGCTATCCGCATCGCCCGGCCGTGCTGCGCGGGCGCTGGTACGCGAAGATGGAGGCCGAGCGCTGCGAATGGGAGAAGGCGCAGGCCGCGGGCGGGGCTCAGTAGATCTCGAACAGCCCGGCCGCGCCCATGCCCCCGCCGACGCACATGGTGACGACGCCCCATTTGGCGCCGCGCCGCTTGCCCTCGATCAGCACATGGCCGGTCATCCGGGCGCCGGACATGCCGTAGGGATGGCCGATGGAGATGGCGCCGCCCGAGACGTTCAGCCGGTCGTTGGGAATCCCCAGCCGGTCACGGCAGTACAGCACCTGCACGGCGAAGGCCTCGTTCAGCTCCCAGATGCCGACGTCGTCCACCTTCAGACCGTGGCGCTCCAGCAGGCGCGGCACGGCGAAGACCGGGCCGATGCCCATTTCGTCGGGCTCGCACCCGGCCACCGCCATCCCGACGTAGCGGCCCAGCGGCGCCAGGCCGCGCCGCTCCGCCTCCCTGGCCTCCATGATGACGCTGGCCGAGGCGCCGTCGGACAGCTGGGAGGCGTTGCCGGCCGTGATGAACCGGCCCTGCTGGATCTTCTCGCCGCCGCCGAAGACGGGTTTCAGAGACTGCAGACCCTCCAGAGTCGTGTCGGGCCGGTTGCCCTCGTCCTTCGACAGGGTCACCTCCTTCGCCGAAGCCTGACCGGTGGCCTTGTCGACGACCTGCATCGTGGCCGTCATGGGCACGATCTCGGCGTCCAGCCGGCCTTCGGCCTGGGCCTGCGCGGTCCGCTGCTGGGACTGCAGGGCGTATTCGTCCTGGGCCTCGCGCGAGATCCCGTAACGGTCGGCCACCACCTCGGCCGTCTCGAGCATGGACATGTAGATGTGGGGCGACAGCTTGAGCAGCGCCTCGTCCTTCATGCGGAAGACGTTCATGTGCTGGTTCTGAACCAGCGAGATGGACTCCAGGCCCCCGCCGACGGCCACGACCTGGCCGTCGTGCGTCACCTGCTTCGCCGCCGTGGCGATGGCCATCAGGCCGGAGGCGCACTGTCGGTCCAGCGTCATGCCCGCCGTCGTGGCCGGCAGGCCGGCCGCCAGCGCGATCTGGCGCGCCACGTTGGTGGCGGTCGAGCCCTGCTGCAGGGCCGCGCCCATGACGACGTCCTCGACCTCGGCCGGATCGATCCCGGCGCGCCTCACGGCGTGCCGCACGGCATGGGCGCCCAACTGCTGTGCCTGGACGTCGTTGAAGGCGCCGCGGTAGGCGCGGCCGATCGGCGTACGGGCGGTGGAGACGATGACGGCTTCGCGCATGGGAGGGATCCTGTCGGGGAGTGACCGGCCACATTGATCCGCCCACGCCCACGGGCGCAAGCCGCCCCGACGCCCTCCGCTCCTCCCAATTGTGTTGAAAGGGCGCCACAGTCGGCGCCGGTGTGGTCGAAATGGGGAACCGTGTACGGTCCCCGCCGTTGAACGCGCCGTAGTGGCCCCTCACGGGGGACACGGATGGCCATTGGCATCATGGACTGTGAGGACCGTATGAAACTGAAACTCTTCACCACCGTCGCGGCGGCTGGTCTGCTCGCCGCCGGCGCGGCTTCGGCGGATCCGCTGGGCTGGTACGGCGCGATCGACGCGGGCTGGCACAAGGCCGACGCGTCGGCGTGGGACTTCGACGGCACGGGCTCGGAATATGAGTTCGAGCTGGCCGAGGACTGGGCGGCGTTCGGCCGTCTGGGCTACCGCTTCGACCAGAACTGGCGCGTGGAGCTGGAAGGCGGCTATCGCGGCGCCGACATCGAGACGGTCGACAAGCTGGGCGGCGGTCTGCCGACCGGCATCTGCCAGCCGAGCCCGGCCGGCGCCTGCGAGGGCCCGGACGGCACGATCGACGCGGCCACGCTGATGGTCAACGTGATCTACGACTTCGGCGACGACAGCTGGGGCATCCGTCCGTTCGTGGGTCTGGGCGCCGGCGTGGCGCGGATCAACACGGACTTCATCGGCACCCAGGAAGGCCAGCGCGGCTTCACCATCGCGGCCGACGACTCCTCCGCCAAGCTGGCGGCGCAGGCCCTGGCCGGCGTGTCGATGGCTCTGGGCGAGCGTCTCGACCTGGACCTGACCTACCGCTACCTGATGACCGACTTCGAGTTCGACTCGATCGCCTCGGGTCCGGTGAACTTCGGCAACTTCGAGGGCCCGTATGAGGACCACTCGCTGACCCTGGGCCTGCGCTGGGCCTTCGGCGCCGAGCCGGTCGTCGTGCCGCCGCCGCTGCCGCCGGTCGTTCCGCCGCCGCCGGTCGTGCGTCCGCCGGCCCCGGTGCCGCCGACCCCGCCGCAGCCGCCGCGTCCGGCCCCCCGCCAGTTCGTGGTCTACTTCGAGTGGGATTCGACCGCCCTGTCGGCCGACGCCAACAACGTGATCGCCCAGGCCGCCCAGTACGCCGCCTCGGGTCGTCCGACCTCGATCCTGGTCGTCGGTCACGCCGACACCTCGGGCTCGGCCCAGTACAACGAAGGCCTCGCCATGCGCCGCTCGCGCACCGTGGCCGACGCCCTGGTCGCCCGCGGCGTCAACTCCGGCGTCCTGCGCGTCGACGGCCGCGGCGAGCGCGAGCTGGCCCGTCCGACCGCCGACGGCGTCCGCGAGCCGCTGAACCGCCGCGCCACCATCGACATCAACTTCTGAGCCCCAGG
>NZ_RQWJ01000010.1 GCF_003934285.1 Brevundimonas fluminis | reverse complement strand
CGACAGGAGGAAGCCCTTGGGCGACAGGCGATATTTCGGCACCGACGGCATCCGCGGCCGGGCCAACAGCCATCCGATGACGCCGGAGGTGGCGCTGCGCGTCGGCCTGGCGGCCGGGCGTCTGTTCATGTCGTCCGACGACCGCCGCCATCTGGTGGTGATCGGCAAGGACACCCGGCTGTCGGGCTACATGATCGAGCCGGCGCTGGTGGCGGGCTTCACCTCGGCCGGCATGGACGTGCGCCTGTTCGGCCCCCTGCCGACGCCGGGCGTGGCGATGATGACCCGTTCGATGCGCGCCGACATCGGCGTGATGATCTCCGCCAGCCACAACAACTATGCCGACAACGGCATCAAGCTGTTCGGCCCCGACGGCTACAAGCTGTCCGACGAGGTCGAGCTGAAGATCGAGTCGATGATGGACGCCGCTCTCGGCGAGGGTCTGGCCCCGCCGGACAAGCTGGGCCGGGTCAAGCGCATCGACGACGCCCAGGCCCGCTACGTCGAGATCGCCAAGGCCAGCTTCCCCAAGAGCCTGAACCTCAGCGGACTGAGGATCGTCGTCGATTGCGCCAACGGCGCCGCCTACAAGGTCGCGCCCACGGCCCTCTACGAACTGGGCGCCGAGGTGTTCGAGATCGGGGTCGAGCCCAACGGACTGAACATCAACGCCGAGTGCGGATCGACCCATCCGGACCTGCTGGCCGAGACGGTGCGCCTGCATCGCGCCGACATCGGCATCGCGCTCGACGGCGACGCCGACCGCGTCATCATCTGCGACGAGAAGGGTCAGGTCGTCGACGGGGACCAAATCATGGCGCTGGTGGCGCTGGACTGGGCCCAGCGTGGGCTGCTGGTCGGCGGCGGCGTGGTCGCCACGGTCATGTCCAATCTCGGGCTGGAGCGGGCGCTGGCCGCGGCCGGCCTGACGCTGGAACGCACGAAGGTCGGCGACCGCTACGTCATGGAGCGGATGCGCGAAGGCGGGTTCAACGTCGGCGGCGAACAGTCGGGCCACATCATCCTGCACGATCACGCCACCACCGGCGACGGCCTGATGAGCGCCCTGCAGGTGCTGGCGGTGCTGGTCGCCTCGGGACGCAGGATGAGCGACCTCGCCCGACAGTTCGA
>NZ_RQWJ01000001.1 GCF_003934285.1 Brevundimonas fluminis | reverse complement strand
CCGCGGCGAGCGCGAGCTGGCCCGTCCGACCGCCGACGGCGTCCGCGAGCCGCTGAACCGCCGCGCCACCATCGACATCAACTTCTGAGCCCCAGGCACGGAAGCCACGTCGAAAGACTGAAGCAGGGGCCCGCCGGATCACTCCGGCGGGCCCTTCGCCGTTTCGGGGCGTTGCCGCCGGCGACCCGCCCGGACTAAATGCCCGCGCGGCGCGTCCGCGTCCCCGCGTGTCCGAGGCCTCCGTGCGCCGTCGCTTCCTTCTGGTGAACCTGCCCTACGGCCCTTTCGGCCGCGAACTGGCCGAGGCCCTGCGCACAGCCGGGGCGGAGGTCGGTCACATGGTGTTCAACGCCGGCGACCTGATCGACCGGCGCGGGCCGGGCGGAATCGAATTCCGCGGCCGCCCCGACGCCTGGCCCGCCGCCTGGCGGACGCTGGCCCCCGCCTGGACCGACGCGGTCGTCTACGGCGAAGGGCGGTGGCAGGCGCGGCCGGTGCTGGACACCGCCGGCTCGCGGCCTCGCGTCTGGGTGCTGGAGAACGGCTATTTCCGTCCCGACTGGGTGACGCTGGAACGCGACGCCGTGGCGGCGGGCAGTCCCGTCCTTCCGCGGACCGCGGCGGCCTATTCCGGCCATTCTCCGGAGGCGCCCGAGCCGGATCCCGTCGGCCCGCTGACGCGCCCGCTCGTCCTCGCCGTGACCCGGTACTGGCTGGCCGAGCATATCCTGCCGATCTTTCCGCGTCACGACCCCGGGTTCGACGTCCCGCCCTGGCGACAGGCGGCGGGTCACCTGCTGCGGTGGCTGCGGCTGCGCTTCTCGCCGCCCGTGGATCCGGCCCGGATCGCGGCGAAGGGCGCCTTCTTTCTCGTCTGCCTGCAACGCGAGGGCGACACGCAGCTGACGCGACATTCCGATCTGAAGACCAACGCCGCCTTCATCGACAGGGTCGTCGAGGACTTCGCGCGGAACGCCCCGCCCGAGGTCCGTCTGGTGATCAAGAACCATCCGCTGGACCCGGCCGTGATCGACCAGCGGCGCGCGGTGCGGACGTCGGCGGCGGCGCACGGCGTCGAGGACCGGGTCGACTTCATCGACGGCGGCGCCCTTGCGCCGCTGTGCCGGGCGTCCCGGGGCCTGGTGGTCAACAATTCCAGTTCGGCCCTCGCGGCCCTGGGCTTCGGCACGCCGGTCAAGGTCCTGGGGCGGGCCTTCTTCGATTTCGAGGGACTGACCGATCCGGGGCCGCTGGCGGGGTTCTGGGCCGCCCCGACGCCGCCCGACCCGGACCTGTTCCTGCGGTTCCGGGCCGCGGTGATCGCGCGAACCCAGATCAACGGCAGCTTCGAGGGGCCCCGCCTGCGCGCCCGCACCGCCCGTCGCGTGGCCGAACGGATGCTGGCCGCGGCGGACTGAGGCGCGGGTGTGGCCCGGGGGCCACCCCCGGCCGTCGTCACGAGTCTGTCACATAACTGTCGCCGATGCTTTTGGATGCGCGCCTAGAGGGGCCTCATCCGGTCAAACGTCGTCACGCGAAGTGGCGGCGCGCAGGCGACCACGCATGGGGATGCATCGATGCTCAAGAAGAAGATTTGCTACGGCGTGTCGACCGTGGCGATCGCCATGGCGGCCGCCTCGGCCGTCTACGCGCAGGAGACCACGGGCTCGATCCGCGGTCGCGTGACCGACGAGAACGGCGCGGCCATCGCCGGCGCCACCGTGATCCTCACGCACGAGCCGACCGGCACGTCGGCCACCACCGTCGCCGACGCGGGCGGCAACTACACGGCGCGCGGCCTGCGCGTCGGCGGCCCGTACACGATCTCGGCGACCTCCACCGCCGGTGACGGCGTGGTGCAGCTGGCCGCCATCGGCGTCGGCACCCCCGCCCTGGCCGACGTGGTCATCTACTCCGGCGGCGACGCCACGGCCGTGGACGACATCGTCGTCCTGGGCTCGCGCATCTCCAACGACTTCGGCGAAGGCTCGGCCTCGAACTTCGGCGCCAACGTGATCCAGGGCGCCCCGTCGATCAGCCGCGACCTGAAGGACGTCGCCCGCTTCGATCCGTTCGCCACCATCGACGCCTCGAACGAGGACGCCCTGTCCTTCGCCGGCGTCAACACCCGCCTGAACCAGCTGACCGTCGACGGCATCCGCCAGAACGACGAGTTCGGCCTGAACGGCAACGGCTACCCCACCCAGCGTTCGCCCATCTCGCTGGACGCCGTCGAGGCCGTCAGCGTCTCGGCCGCGCCCTTCAGCGTCATCAACAACGGCTTCATCGGCGGCTCGATCAACGCCGTGACCAAGTCGGGCGGCAACGACTTCTCGGGCTCGGCCTTCTACGAGCGCAGCGACGACTCGATGCTGGGCGACGAGTATTACAGCTACGGCCCGACCGGCTACCGCCAGACCCGCGACTACAACCGCGTCTTCGAAGAGACCGTGTGGGGCGCCACCCTCGGCGGCCCGATCATCCAGGACCGCGTGTTCTTCTTCCTGTCCTACGAGAAGTTCGAATCGCAGTTCTCGCTGAACGAAGGCCCTGAAGACGCCGGCTTCCCGAACCCGATTCCGCGCATCACCACGACCGCCGTCGACAACTTCCGCGCCGCGACCCAGGCCCGCTACGGCTACGACCCGCTGTCGTACGTCGACGTGGCCCCGCCGGTCGAAGACGAGAAGATGCTGGCCAAGATCGACTGGAACATCACCGACGATCACCGCCTGGCCGTCACCTGGCAGGAGACGCGCGGCAACTCGTTCAACGGTTCGACCTCGGCCGCCTTCATCAACGGCGGTTCGACCACCCAGCCGCGTCTGGCGCTGGAATCGAGCCAGTATCTGAAGGACGAGCGCCTCACGACCTGGAACGCCCAGCTCAACTCGCAGTGGACGAACAATCTCTCCACCGAGCTGCGCTTCGGCTACAAGGAAACCGAGACCACCCAGCTGCCCGTCGGCGGCCTGTCGGTCGGTCAGGTGACCGTCAACGTCGCCGACCTGCCGGGCGTCGATCCGGGCGCCGGCACGCCGCAGATCCAGTTCGGCGCGGACAACTTCCGTCACGACAACTATCTGTACAGCGAGAACACCAACATCGAGGCCATCGCCCGCTACTCCATGGGCGCCCATGACCTGATGTTCGGCGCCCGCACCGAGCGCCGCGACTTCGTCAACGTCTTCGTGTCGCAGTCGCTGGGCACCTGGACCTTCTCCAGCTTCGCCAACTTCCAGAACGGCATCGCCAACAGCCTGTTCATCCGCGGCGCCGTGGATCCGAACGGCGGCACGGTCCCGGCCGAGTTCGGCACGGCCCGCGACGGCGCGGTCGAGTTCGGCTACGACCTGAACTCGGTCTACGCCGAGGACGTCTGGCAGGCCGGCGACGACCTGCGCCTGACCTTCGGGGTGCGGTACGACTGGTTCGGCATGGACGACCGGCCGACGCTGAACACCGGCTTCCAGACCCGCAACGGCTTCTCGAACCAGTCCAACCTGGACGGCCGTGACCTGATCATGCCGCGCTTCGGCTTCAACTGGACGCCGGGCGAGTGGACCATCTCGGGCGGCATCGGCCGGTTCTCGGCGATCGGCACGAACGTGCAGATCGGCAACCCCTTCGGCAACGACGGCGCCCGCATCACCAACGCGGTCTGCACCGGCCCGCTGACCGGCATCACCGACCTGTCGGTCGTTCCGGCCGGCGCCAACTGCACCTTCACGCCCGGTCAGGGCAGCGTGGTGGCCCTGGATCCGAACTTCGAGATCCCGAGCGCGTGGAAGTACAACCTGACCGTCGCCCGCGACTTCGAGCTGCCGGTGCTGGAGACCGTCCGCCTGCAGGCCGACGTGCTCTACAACGACTTCGAGAACGCGCTGTACTACACGGACCTGCTGCCCACCGTGGCCGGCACGGCCCCGGACGGCCGTCCGGTCTACACCCGCCCCGGCGGCCCGGTCGTGTTCGACCTGCTGCTGACCAACCTGGAAGAGGGCGGCAGCTCGTTCTCGACCGCCTTCACGGCCAACAAGTCGTGGGACTGGGGCATGTGGGAAGGCCTGAACGTCACGCTCGGCTACACCTACACGGAAGCCGAAGACGGCAACCCGATGACCTCGTCGCAGCCGGACTCGTCGTACGTGCGCTTCGCCTCGGCGGACCACAACAACCCGGTGCTGGCGACCTCGGACTATGAGATCCGCCACCGCTTCACGATGAACGTGAACTGGGCGCGCGAGCTGTTCGGCGACAACGAGACCTCGGTGAACCTGTTCGTCCAGAACCGTTCGGGCCTGCCGTTCTCGTACGTCTACCACAACAGCCGCACGGGCAACTTCGACAACGACTTCGGCAACGCCGTGCCGCAGTCCTACTCGGGCGCCTTCGGCACGTCGAACCAGCTGTTCTACGTCCCGCAGGTCGACGCCAACGGCAACGTCACGGCCACCAGCGACCCGCGCATCGTCTACTCGGGCATCAACCTGACGGACTTCAACAACTTCCTGCACAACACCGGACTGATCGAATACGCCGGCAGCATCGCCCCGCGGAACGCCTTCCGCACGGGTTCGGTGACGACGGCCGACATCCGCTTCGCGCAGGAACTGCCTGTGCCGTTCGTCTCGGGCGGCAAGCTGGAGTTCTACTTCGACGTCGAGAACTTCGGGAACCTGCTGAACCCGCACTGGGGCGTGACGGAACAGTATCCGTTCTACCGCGGCGTGGGCACGGTGGTGCTCCAGTGCCGCAACTCGACCAACACGGCCAATGCGTCGTGTGCGGCTCCAGGCGCCCTGTACCAGTACTCATCGCTGCAGAACGCCGGCTCGGCCACGGGCCTGGCCGACCAGCCGCGCCGCCCGCAGGCCCAGCTGCCGGCCTCGGTGTGGCAGATCAAGACGGGCGTCCGGTTCCAGTTCTGATCCGGAAGGCTCACGCCTGAATGAAGGAAGGCGGTCCGGAAACGGGCCGCCTTCTTTCGTTTCCCGATGCCGCCGTCCGCCGTCGGGCTCCCTTCGCGGATCCGGCGTTGAACCCGGGACGCGTCGTGGCCATATGGCGCGGCCCGCCGCAAAGGATGCCCGCCCGATCATGACCCCCACCGCTCCCGTCCCCGCCGAATGGTCGCCGCACCGCGCCATGTGGGTCGGCTGGCCCAGCCACGCCGAGCTGTGGGAGGAGAACCTGGAGCCGGCGCAGGCCGAGGTCGAGGCGCTGGTCCGCGCCCTGGCGGGGCCGGGCCGGGAGCGGGTGAAGCTGCTGGTCGGCAAGCCCGAGGCTCTGGCGGACGCGCGGGCGCGGTTCGCCGAGGTCGACGGCGTCGAGGTGATCGACGGCCGATTCGGCGACATCTGGCTGAGGGACACCGGACCGATCTTCGGGCCCGGCTCGGCGCGCGCGGCGGCCTTCCGCTTCAACGGCTGGGGCGGCAAGTACGAATTGGAGCACGACGACACAGTGGCGGCGCAGATCGGCGCGGCGTCGGGCACGCCGCTGGACCGGCATGACGTCGTTCTGGAAGGCGGAGCCCTGGATCACGACGGGGCGGGCACGATCCTGACCACGCGCCAGTGTCTGCTGAACCCGAACCGCAACCCCGACTGGACCGAGGCCAGGGCCGAGGCCGCGCTGGCGGCGTCGCTGGGCGCGCGCAAGGTGCTGTGGCTCGGCGACGGCCTGCTGAACGACCACACCGACGGCCACGTCGACAACCTGGCCCGCTTCGTCGCGCCCGGCGTGGTGGCGCACCCCGTCTCCTGGGGCGGACGCGACGCGAATGACGCGGTCTACGCCGAGGCGGCGCGGGCCCTGTCCGCCATGACGGACGCCGGGGGCCGGGCATTGAAGTTGCTGCCGCTCCCGTCGCCGGGGTTCGTCGGCGACGAGGACGAGCGGCCGGTTCCCGCCAGCCACATGAATTTCCTGATCGCGAACGGCGCGGTGATCGTGCCGACCTACGGCGACCAAACCGCCGCGCGGTTGGTGTGCGAGGGGCTGAAGACGGTCTTCCCCGACCGTGAGATCATCCCCCTGCCCTCGATCGCCATCCTGTCGGGCGGCGGATCCTTCCACTGCATCTCCCAGCAGGAGCCCGCCTGATGGCCAGAACGATCAGCGTCGCCGCGATCCAGACCTCCTATGGCGAGGACCTGCAGGCGAACATCGACAAGACGGTGGAGTTCGTCCGCGAAGCGGCCGGCAAGGGCGCGCAGGTGATCCTGCCGTCGGAGTTGTTCCAGGGGCCGTACTTCTGCGTCAGCCAGGAAGAGCGCTGGTTCGCCGAAGCCCATCCGTGGGCGGAGCATCCGTGCGTCACGGCGCTCCAGCCGGTGGCGGCGGAGCTGGGCGTGGCCATTCCCGTGTCGATCTTCGAGCGCGAGGGGCCGCACTATTTCAACAGCCTGGTCATGCTGGACGCCGACGGCCGCGCCCTGGGCGTCTATCGCAAGAGCCACATTCCGGACGGCCCGGGATATCAGGAAAAATACTACTTCCGGCCGGGGGACACGGGCTTCAAGGTCTGGAACACGCGGTTCGGCCGCATCGGCGTCGGCATCTGCTGGGACCAGTGGTACCCGGAGACGGCGCGGGCGATGATGCTGCAGGGCGCCGAGGTGCTGATGTACCCGACCGCCATCGGGTCGGAGCCGCACGACAAGGAGCTGGACACGGCCGATCCGTGGCGGCGCGCCATGCAGGGACACGCCGTGTCGAACGTGGTGCCGGTGGTCGGCGCGAACCGGATCGGGCTGGAGCACGCGACCGAGGTCGGACAGCGCTTTTATGGTTCCAGCTTCATCGCCGATCACCGCGGCGATCTGGTCGAGAGCCTCGGTCGGGACGAGGAGGGCGTGCTGGTGCACGGCTTCGACCTCGACTTCCTGGATCGCCACCGCGCGGCGTGGGGCTTCTTCCGCGACCGGCGGACGGATCTCTACGGCGCGCTGGTCAGTCCGCGCCCGGCGGGGGCCTGAACGTCCGGCGTTCGGCCGCGCAGCCGGGACTTTCGATCGGGTCGCGGCGGGCCTCCGCCACCTCGACGGCGGCGCGGGTCATCAACCCCGCGAAGTCCGGATCGACCGACAGATCGGCGAAGATGCGTTCGCCGACCGCCTGACCCCGAGCGGAAGCTTCGGCGTCCGTCAGTCCGCACATGACCTCCGACGCGATCAGGTCGAAGGTTCTCATCTCCACGGCAGTCGCCCGGTCGGGCGCCAGGCGCGCCATGGCCCCCCCATAAGCCGCCGCCAGCGCGGCTCGTCGGGAAGTCCCGCGCTGGACGCCCTCGCCGGGGCGAAGCCGGGCACAGACGCCGTTCGCGGGCGCCACGTCCCGGGGGACGCGGGCCTCTACCTCGCGGGCGACGCGCTCGAAGACGGCGGTCAGTGCGGGGCGCGTCACGGCGGCGAAGCGCGCCCCGACGGCGCAGTCGAAATGCTGGGCGGCGACCCGGGGGTGCAGTTCCAGATGCGCCTGGGCGAACAGCATACGGTCGTCGGGCAGGGGCGTGACGAGCGGGATCTGCGGGGGCGAGGCGCAGGCGGAGGCCAGCCCCGCCGCGCCGCCCAGGATCAGCCGCCGGCGGTCCACGAGAGCTGCACTGAGGTTTCCGGTCCGCTTTCGCCCGCGACGGGGGAGGCGATCACCTGCATGCCGGCGCCGGACGCATCCTGCGCCGCGGCGGCATAGCCGCGGGCCTCGCCGATCGTCATGGTCGAGACGGTCGCCAGACCGGCCGCCTCGGCGTGGCCGCGATGGAATTCCACGACGGCGTCGGGGGACAGGGCGGTCTCGTAGACGACCATGCCGCCCGGTCCTTCAGGGCCTTCGGACACGGTGGCGGGCGTTTCGGCCCGGCCGTCCCTCGGGAGGACGGCATAGGCGGGCGCCCGGGGCGCCGCCGGGACGCCGGGAGACGTCGGTGGGGCCGCCTCGGGCGAACCGGCTTCGGCGGCGGCGGGAGATTCGGCGGCCTCGGCGCCCGCGTCCTCGGCCGGCTCGGAACAGGCCGTCAGAGCCAGGCCGGCGGCCAGGGCAAGGCACATACCCTTCATACGCAAGGTCACTTCCTCGTTCGCCGTGAAGCGTCACGTTGGCCCAGACTCGCGGCGCCAGCAAGGCGCCGCCGCGTCGCGCCCGGGGCGGCTCAGCCCGTGGCCGCGTCGGCTCCGCGCGGGCCCTCGGCGGGGTCGCCGGCCGGACCGGTGAGTTCCGTGCCGGTGTTCTTGACCGGATCGGGATCGGGCCGCTTCGGTTGGGCGTCGGGGCCGTCGCGTCCCTGCTCGGCGAGGCTTCGGTTGACGGCCTCCTGGTCGGGGTCGACGTCCGACCCGGACGCGGAACCGCCGCGCAGGGACCCGGCCCGTGTGTCGGAGCCCACGTCGGTGCCGGTCAGGGCGTCCTGAAGGTGGTCGGGCTCGCGGCCCAGATCGGGCTTCTCGCCCATCTGATCGGCTTCCTGGCCTTCGAGATTCTGGTCGTCGGACATGGGTCGTCTCCTTTGCGGCCCGATCGCTCGCGACGCGGTCGCTCGCCGCTCGGGGCGCCGCCGCTAAAGCGGCGGGAGGGCCTGCGGGTTCCCAAAATAAGAAGGGCCGGAGATCGCTCTCCGGCCCCGTCGAAGATCAGGCCTTCTCGAACAGCTTCTGCCAGCGGCGCGGCGCGCGTTTCTTCCAGCCGCCGCGGTGGTACGCGTCCGAGCCGATCAGCGGCACGACCGTGGTCGCCTCGGCGAAGACCATCTGCTCGTAGGTGGTCGAGACCTTGCCCCACGACGCGGCCTCCTTGAGCGTCGACGACGAGCAGGCGCCGTCGCGGACGTCGGCGACGGTGATCTGGACCGCATACTTGTGCATGTCGGCCTCCACGCCGAGGATCTCGGCGCAGACGACGGTGTCCTGGGCGAAGTTCTTGGGCACCCCGCCGCCGACCATGAACAGGCCGGTCGTCCCCGCCGCGATCTTGATGTCGGTCAGCTCGCGGAAGTCGGCGATGGCGTCCAGCATCATGTAGGGCTGACCGGCGGCGGCCCGCTCCTTCTGATGCTTGACCAGGCCGAACCCGGCCGAGGAGTCGACGAAGGCCGGGCAGAAGATCGGCACGCCCATCTCATAGGCGGTCTGGATCAGGCTGCCTTCCTTCTTCGCGTTCCCTTCCGACAGCCACTTGCCCATCTCCCAGATGAACTCACGGCTGGAATAGCCGCGCGGCTCCAGCCGGTTCGCGATCTCCAGGATGGTGTGGTCGCAGGCCTGGAGCTCTTCCTCGTCGATGTAGGTGTCGTAGATCCGGTCGATGTAGTTGTCGCGCAGGACGTTGTCGTCCACCGGGCCGGCGGCCTGGTAGTGCTTGAAGCCCAGGGCCTCGAAGAAATCCATGTCGACGATGGAGGCGCCGGTGGCGACGATGGCGTCGATCATGCCGAACTTCACCATGTCGCGGTACACGTGCATGCAGCCGCCGGCCGAGGTGGAGCCCGCCAGGATCAGCCACGGCGAGCAGGTCTCGTCCTCGATGGCCATGTTGAAGATGTCGGCGGCGCGGGCGGTGTCGCGGCTGGAGAACGACATCTTGCGCATGCTGTCGATGATCGGCCGGGCGTCGAACGAGGTCATGTCGACGTGCTCGACCGTGTTCTGCAGCAGTTCGGCCTTCTGGTTGGTCTGAACGGGAGCGTTCATCGGTTTGGTTTCCCTTACTGGTGAGCGCCCGTCGTCAAAGAAAGCAGCGGCCCGGACGGAGCGACGGGCCGCTGCTGATTAGAACGCGCGTGTGACGCTTTAGCGCCGACGCTGCTTGCGCTGGCCCGCCTTGCCCTTGGGGCGCGACAGACGGACGACCTTGCGGGCCTGTTCCTCCGCCGTGGTGCGCACGGTCGGGATGGAGCGGGGCGCCAGGCCGTAGAGCGAGGCCATCGGGGCGTCCCCGACCGCGGCGATCTCGTGCTCGCCATAGCCGTTGAAGCCGGTCGACATGGCCACGCCGTAGGCGCCCAGCATGCCGATCTCGATGAAGTCGCCTTCCTGCACGTCCGCGGGCAGCCAGAACGGACCCGGCATGTGGTCGATGGAGTCGCAGGTCGGACCGTAGAAGCGGAAAGGCTTCAGGTCGGACGAAGAGGCGCCGTCCCGGACCAGCTTGGTGGGGAAGGGCCAGCGCGAATGCGTGGCGTCGAACAGCGAGCCGTAGCTGCCGTCGTTCAGATACAGGGCGTCGCCCTTGCGCAGGTCGACGCGGCACAGGACCGACGACGACTCGGCCACCAGCGCCCGGCCGGGCTCACACCACAGCTCGGTCGTTTCCGACACGGGCATCTCGTTGAAGCCGCGATGGATGGCGTCGGCGTATTCGCTCATGTCCGGCGGGACCATGCCCGGATAGACCGACGGGAAGCCGCCGCCGACGTCGACGATGTCCACGAACACGCCCGCGCGAGTGATCGCGCGGCCGACCTGGGCCATGGCGGCCTCGTAGGCGGACGGGCGCATGCACTGCGAGCCGACGTGGAAGGACACGCCCATCAACCCGTCCTTCACCGCCTGGCGCGTGGCCAGCAGAAGGGCGGGGGCCTGGTCGGTCGAGACGCCGAACTTGCCCGAGAGCGAGTACTGGGCGCCGTCGGCCGAGACGGCCATGCGAACGATCAGGTTCAGGTCCGAGGCCTGTCCCGTGGCGTCGAGGATCTTGGTCAGCTCCTCATGGCAGTCCAGCGAGAAGGTGCGGACGCCGTGGTCGAAGTAGGCGCGCGTGATGGCGCCGCGGCTCTTGACCGGGTGCATGAAGGCGATGCGCGCGGAGGGCAGCACGGAGCGCACCAGCTCGATCTCGGCGATCGAGGCGGCGTCGAAGCCGGTCACGCCCGCCTCGACCAGGGTCTCGATGACCCAGCGCGAGGGGTTCGCCTTCACCGCATAGAAGACGTCGGCCTTCAGATTGTCCTGGAACCAGCGCGCCGCTACGGAGACGGAGCGCGGTCGCACAAGGGCGACGGGACGCTCCGGAGACCGCTCGCGGACCAGGTCCAGGGGAAACTGGTACGTGCGCAATTCACGTAACCCCCTGCTAGTTGTTGAACCCAGACCCGGCGTTAGCGGCGCAGATTGGACCTACGGGGTCCGCCGGAGCGCGCGATATGGGGTCATCGCCCTGTCATGTAAAGCGGTTTTTTCGCGGCAGGGACGAGGTGACGGGACCGTAACTTGTCGCCGGTTCACCGCCACGTAAGGTGCGGCGAGCAACCGCCGGTCGGTGAGGGGAAACATGCGCCTGATGACTCTCGTGTCCGCGATGGCCGCGGCCGCCGTCCTCGCCTCCGCCGCCACGCCCGCCGCGGCGCAGTCGCAGGAGCCGGCGTCGGCGGCGGAACTGGCCCGCGGCGTGGTGCTGGACTACGACGTCTTCACCCTCGACAACGGCCTGCGCGTCGTCGTCCACACCGACCGCAAGGCCCCGGTCGTGGCGGTCCACGCCTGGTACAACGTCGGCTCCAAGGACGAGCCCGAGGGGCAGACGGGCTTCGCCCATCTGTTCGAGCACATCGGCCTGTTCAATCCGACCGAGAACGTGCCGGGCGGTCTGATGGAGCCCCTGCGCGCCATGGGGGCCACCGACTGGAACGGCACGACCTGGTTCGACCGCACCAACTTCTTCCAGACGGTGCCGACGGCGGCGCTGGAGCAGGCGCTCTACATGGAGAGCGACCGCATGGGTCACCTGCTGGGTTCGCTGACCCAGGAGCGGCTGGATAACCAGCGCGGCGTCGTCCAGAACGAGAAGCGTCAGGGCGACAACCAGCCGTACGGCCTGGTCTTCTACGCCATGCTGGACGCCCTGTTCCCGGCAGGCCACCCCTATCGCCATTCCACCATCGGCTCGATGGCCGATCTGGACGCCGCCTCGCTGCAGGACCTGCGTGACTGGCATCGCGACAAGTACGGCCCGAACAACGCCGTGCTGGTGCTGGCCGGCGACGTCGACGTGGCGACCGCCCGGCCGCTGGTCGAGCGCTATTTCGGCCACATCCCGCGCGGGCCCCAGAACCACCCCGCCGAAGCCGACGTGCCGACCATCCCGGAGAGGATCGACCTGACGCTGAAGGACCGCGTCTCGAACACCCGCCTGTACCGCGCCTGGGTGGTGCCCGGCATGCTCGACGCGTCGGCGGCCGATCTGGACGTCGCCGGCACGGTGCTGGGCGGCCTGGCCAGCTCGCGTCTGGACAACGAACTGGTGCGCGGCGACCAGAGCGCCGTCTCGGTCAGCGCCGGCGTGCTGTCGTTCCAGCGCATCGGCCTGTTCCAGGTCACTGTGGACGTGAAGCCGGGGCAGGACGTCGACGCGGTCTCGCGCCGGCTGGACGCCATCATCGCGGACTTCATCGCCTCCGGGCCGACGGAAGACGAGGTCGCGCGCGTGGTCACCGGCGAGCTGTCGCAGCGCATGCAGGCGCTGGAGCCGACCGGCGGCTTCGGCGGCAAGGCCGTGGTTCTGGCCGAAGGCATGCTCTACGCCGACGATCCGGGCTTTTACCGCACCCAGATGGCGGCCTATGCCGCCGTCACCCCCGCCACCGTGCGGTCGGCCATGGGCGCGTGGCTGTCGCGTCCCGTCGTCGCCGTGCGCGTCGATCCCGGTGAGCGGGAGCCGTACGTCGAGGCCGCCTCCACCCGTCCGCCCCCCGCGGCGGTCGAGCCCCTGACGATCACGCCCCGCGAGCCCATGCCGCCGGTCGGCGAGACGAAGGGGCTGGATTTCCCGGACGTGGAGCGCGCCCGCCTGTCGAACGGCGTCGAGGTGGTCTACGCGCGCTCGGTCGCCGCGCCGATCACCCGCGTGGCCATGGAGTTCGACGCCGGCCACGCCGCCGATCCGGCGGACTCCCTTGGGGTGCAGGCCCTGATGCTGCAGCTGCTGACCGAGGGCACCACGAGCCGCGACTCCGTCCAGCTGGCCGAGGCGCAGGAGCGTCTGGGCGCCCAGATCGGCGCCTTCGCCGGCATGGACCGCACCGTCGTGACCCTGACCACGCCCAGCGCCAACCTGTGGCCCGCCCTGACCCTGATGGCCGACGTGACCATGAACCCGGCCTTCGCCCCGGCGGAGATCGAGCGCTTGCGTGCCCAGCAGCTGGCGGGCATCGCCGCCGAGATGACCCAGCCCAACGGCATCGGCATGCGCGCCCTGCCGGTCGTGCTGTACGGCGAGGCCCACCCCTACGGCCGCGCCTTCAGCGGCACCGGGGATCCCGGGGCCGTGGCGGCGATCGACCGCGACGATCTGGTCGCCTTCCATCAGACCTGGATCCGACCGGACAACGCCCGGCTGTTCGTGGTCTCGGATCGCCCTCTCGCCGAGCTGTTGCCGGCGCTGGACTCGGCCTTCGGCGCCTGGTCCGCCCCTGCCGCGGCACGCGGGACGAAGAGCTTCGAGGTCGCCCTGCCGACGGTCCAGCCGCGCATCATCCTGATCGACCGGCCGCAGTCGCCGCAATCGGTGATTCTGGGCGGCGCCGTCCTGCCGGTGACCGGCCGGGACGACCTGGTGGCCCTGAACGCCGCCAATGAGGTGCTGGGGAACGGCTTCCTGTCGCGGATCAACCAGGACATCCGCGAGACGCGCGGTTGGTCCTATGGCCTGAACGGCCGGGTCAATCCGCTGGAGCACCAGACGCCCTACATCATCACCGCGCCGGTGCAGGCCGACCGCACGGGCGAGTCCGTGGCCGTGCTGATCCGGCACTACGCCGACTTCGTCACCACGAAGGGGGTGACGTCGGCGGAGTTGAGCCGGACGGTCAACGGCAACATGCGCCAGCTGCCGGGCGGGTTCGAGACTTCGGCGGCGGTGCTGGGCGCCCTGCGCAGCAACGCCCTGTACGGACGTCCCGACGACTACTGGGAGCGGCTGGGCCCGCGCTATGCGGCGATGACGGTCGAGAGCCTCGACCAGGCCGCGCGCGGCACGATCGACGGCTCGCGCTTCGTCTGGGTGATCGTCGGCGACGCCGACGTGGTCCTGCCGCAGCTGGAGGGGCTGGGCCTGCCGGTCGAGGTGCGGCGGGCGGCGGCGCAATAACGTCGCGGCGCGGCGGGCCAAGCTTGCCGCGCCGTCGCCGGACATGTCATTAAGACTTGCCTCACGGGCCCGTTCGGGCCATGCGGCGCGCCCCTGAGCAACGTCCCAGCGTGTCCATGACAACATCCGCCGCCGTCGCGTCCGTCCGGAACGTGTCCAAGACCTTCGGCGCCCGAAAGGCGCTGGACGGCGTGTCCCTCGAGGTCGCGCCGGGAGAGATGGTCGCCCTGATCGGCCCGTCCGGATCGGGCAAGTCCACCCTGCTGCGCTCGATCACCGGCCTGCAGCCGATCGACGCCGGCGGCACGATCGCCGTGTTCGGCGAGACGGTGCAGAAGGACGGGCGGGTGACGGGGTCGGTGCGCAAGGCGCGCGCCCGTCTGGGCATGATCTTCCAGCAGTTCAATCTGGTGGGCCGGCTGAGCCTGTTCTCCAACGTCATGCTGGGCGCGCTGGGGCGCATCCCCGGCTGGCAGGGCGCGCTGGGCCTCTGGCCGGGGGCCGACAAGAAGAAGGCCATGGCGGCCCTGCACCGGGTGGGCGTGGCCGACTACGCCGCCCAGCGCGCCAACACCCTGTCGGGCGGCCAGCAGCAGCGCGGCGCGATCGCCCGCGCCATCGTTCAGGGCGCCCAGGCGATCCTGGCCGACGAGCCCGTCGCCTCGCTGGATCCGGTGTCGGCCCGAAAGGTGATGGAGCTGTTGGTCGAGCTGAACAAACGCGACGGTCTCGGCGTCATCGTCACCCTGCACCAGGTCGACTACGCCATCCGCTATTGCGAGCGCGTCGTGGCGCTGAAAGCCGGCAAGGTCGTGTACGACGGCCCCGCGACCGGGCTGGACACCAGGACCCTCGTCGACATCTACGGCCCCGAGTTCGAGGACGCCTTCTGGGAGACCAAGCAATGAGCCGCTTCAGCCTTTCGCGCCGGGCGATCCTGGCCGCGGGCGTCGCCCTGCCCATGACCGGCGCCCTCGCCGCCTGCGGCGGCGGCGACGACGCCGCGTCCGGCGGCGCGCCGTCGAAACTGGTCTTCTCCATCCTGTCGGCCGAGGGTCAGGCGTCGTCCGGCCCGCTGTGGCAGCCGCTGCTGGACGACCTTGAAAAGGCCGTCGGCATTCCGGTCGAGCCGTTCTTCGGCTCGAACTACACGGTTCTGGTCAAGGCGATGGAAGGCAACCAGACGCAGGTCGCGTGGTTCGCCGCCAAGTCGGCGATCGAGGCGATCGACCGCGCCGGCGCCGAGGTCATCGCGCGCACCGTGGACGTCGAGGGCCGCGATTCCTACCAGTCGACCCTTATCGTGAAGGCCGGATCCGGCATCACGCTGGAGGACGTGCTGGCGTGCGGCAAGCGTTACGACTTCGGGATCGGCGACGCCCAGTCGACCTCGGGAACCCTGGCGCCCATGACCTTCCTGTTCAACGAGCGCGGCGTCGATCCGCAGCAGTGCTTCAAGACCGTGCGCGCCGCCAACCACCAGGCCAACGCCTTCGGCGTGGCCTCGGGCGTGCTGCAGGTGGCGACGTCGAACACCGTCAACACCGTCTTCCTGGAGCGGCAGAACCCGCAGATCGCGGCGCAGATCGAGGAGATCTGGAAGTCGCCGCCGATCCCCGAGTCCGGCATCCTGGTGCGCGAGGATCTGGACCCGGCGGTGAAGGAGAAGGTGCGGACCTTCTTCCTGACCTACGGCCAGGGCCAGGGCGCCGAGGCCGAGCGTCAGAGGACCGTGCTGAAAGGCCTGAACTATTCGCAGTTCCGCGCCGCCGACGACGCCTATCTGGACCCGGTGCGTGAACTGGTCGCCGACCAGAAGCTGCAGGAGGCCCGGGCGCGCAACGACGCGGCCGGCGTGACCGCCGCCGAGGCCGAGTTGAACGCCCTGCGCGCCAAGCGTGAGGTCCAGCCTTGACCACCGCCGCCCCCCCGGCCGGCGCCGTCCCGGCGCCGCCGACCAAGTCGCTGGGCGCGTGGGCGCTGGACGTGCTGATCTGGGGCGGCGTGGCCGCCCTGCTGATCTACAGCTTCGACGCCGTCGATCTGGGCAATCTGCCCCGGCTTTTCGCCGGTTCGGACGTCGTCAACAACTTCATCGGCGAGTTGCTTCGTCCCGACTTCTCCAAGTGGCGGCTGTTCGTCGGGGAGATGTGGGAGACGGTCCAGATCGCGCTGTGGGGCACGTTCCTCGCAGTCTTCCTCGGGGTGCCGATGGGACTGGCGGCGGCGCGCAACATCGCGCCGGTCTGGGTGGTCCAGCCTGTGCGCTGGATCATGAACATGCTCAGGTCGATCCCGGATCTGGTCATCGGCCTGCTGTTCGTCGTGGCCGTGGGACTGGGACCCTTGGCCGGCGTTCTGGCGATCGCGCTGAACACCGCCGGAGTGCTGGCGAAGCTGTTCTCCGAAGCCGTGGAGTCGATCGACAAGGGCCCGGTCGAGGGCGTGCGCGCCACCGGCGCGTCCAAGATGCACGAGATCGTCTGGGGCGTCATCCCGCAGGTGGCTCCGCTTTGGACCAGCTTCGCCCTGTACCGGTTCGAGTCCAACAGCCGCTCGGCCACGGTGCTCGGCCTGATCGGGGCGGGCGGCATCGGGCAGGTGCTGTTCGAGAGCATGAACGCCTTCGCCTTCCGCGACGTGTCGGCCATCGTCATCATCGTGGTGATCGCCGTGACGCTGATCGACCTGCTGTCACAAGCCATGCGCAAACGTCTGCTCTAAGCGGGCGGATTCGCCGCCGCCCGGAGACCGCCGTGAAGTCCGTCCGTCGCCTGACCGTCCCGGTCGTCGCCCTGACCGCGCTCGTCCTGTCCGCCTGCGACGGGGGCGGGGGATCGCGCGAGGGCATCTGGGCGGCGGGCTCCTCGACCGTCTTCCCGTTCACCACCCGCGTGGCCGAGAACTTCTCGCGCGCCAACGACTTCGCCATGCCGCGGGTCGAGAGCCTCGGAACCGGCGGCGGGATCAAGGCCTTTTGCGCCGGGGTGGGGCCCGCCACCCCCGACGTGGCGAACGCCTCGCGCCGCATGAAGGCGTCCGAGTTCGACGAGTGCGCGAAGAACGGCGTCACCGGCATCATCGAGATCAAGATTGGCTACGACGGCCTGGTGATCGCGACGGCACGGTCGGGCGCGGATTTCCACTTCGAGGGCTCGGACTTCTTCCTTGGACTGGCCAAGGAAATCCCGGGCGGATCGGGCTTCGTGCCCAATCCGAACGGAAACTGGTCGCAGGTGCGGCCTGGCCTGCCCGACGTGCGCATCCTGACCTACGGCCCCCCGCCGACCTCGGGAACGCGCGACAGCTGGCTGGAGCTGGGCATGACGCCGTCGGCCGAGGCCGTGCCGGCCATGGCGGCGCTGGCCGAAAGCGACGAGGACGCCTTCGAGACCCGCGCCCACACCCTGCGCGAGGACGGGCTGTGGGTCGACTCGGGCGAGAACGACAACGCCATCGTCCAGACCCTGACCCGAACGCCGGGCTCGCTGGGCGTGTTCGGCTACTCCTTCCTGGAGCAGAACTCGGACTCGGTGAAGGCGGCCTCGGTGAACGGCGTCTATCCCGACTTCGAGACCATCGCCTCGGGCGACTACCCGATCTCGCGGTCGATGTACGTCTATGTGAAGATCGCCCACATCGGGGTCACGCCGGGGCTGGACCTGTTCATGACCGAGTTCCTGTCCGATGCGGCGTCCGGGCGCGGCGGCTATCTGCAGGACCGCGGACTGGTGCCGCTGCCGGCGGCCGAACTGGCGGCCCAGCGCGAGGCCGTGCGCGCCCGCACGCCGATGGCCCGCCCCGAATAGGGACGGCTCAGGCCGCGGCTTTCTTCCGCAGCCGCGTGATGCGGCGCAGGCGGCGCCAGAAGCGGCCCCGCTCCGGCTCGGGATACGGTTCCAGATTGGCGATGAACTCCTCGGCCGACGCGCGCCAGCTGAACTTCTCGGCATAGGCGCGCACGGCCTTGCGGTCGATGTCGAGGCACTTCAGGCAGGCGGTCTTCAGGTCGTCGTCGATGAAGCCCGCGCCGGATCCCGGAATGATGTCGATGGGGCCGTGCGCCGGATAGGCGGCGACCGGCGTGCCGGTGGCCATGGCCTCCAGGATCACCAGGCCGAAGGTGTCGGTCCAGCTGGGGAAGACGAAGACGTCGGCGTCCCTGAAGCAGCGCGCCAGCTCCTCGCCGAACTTCGAGCCGAGGAATATGGCCTTGGGGTACTTGGCCTCGAGCTCGGCGCGGGCCGGTCCGTCGCCGACCACGATCTTCGTGCCGGGCAGGTCCAGCTCGAGGAAGGCTTCGATGTTCTTTTCGACGGCCACCCGGCCGACGTTGAGGAAGAAGGGGCGCGGCCAGTCCTTGCCGCCCAGCTCCTCGTAGATGGGAGCCAAATCGGGATTGAACAGCTCGGTGTCCACGCCGCGCGTCCACGGCGAGACGTTCTTGAAGCCATGCGCCGTCAGCTCGTCGCGCAGGGTGGGCGTGGCCACCATCAGCCGCCCCGAGGGCCGGTGGAACCACTTCATGTAGGCGTAGCCGAGCTGCACCGGCACCGGGAACCGGGCCGAGACGTACTCCGGGAATTTGGTGTGATAACTGGTGGTGAAGGGCAGCTTCCACTCCACGCAGATGCGCCGCGTGGCGATGCCGATCGGCCCCTCGGTGGCGATGTGCACCGCCTCGGGCTCGAAGGCGCGCAACCGCTCGCGGATCTCTTCCTCAGCCCCCAGCGCCAGCCGGATCTCCGGATAGGTCGGCATGGGCATGGTCTTGAACTGACCCGGCTGGATCACCTCCACCTCATGTCCCATCGCCCGGCACTCGGCCGTGATGCGGGACAGGGTGCGGACGACGCCGTTGACCTGGGGCTCCCAGGCGTCGGTGGCCAGGACGATGCGCATTGGGCCGTGAGGCTCCGCCGTTGAACGGTCCGCACGAATAGCCCCTCCCCCATCCGTGGGGAAGGGAGTAGAGAGCCGCGCATGATCGCCACGCCCGCTTCGACCCCTTCGCTCACGCAGGACTGGGACGCCCTCGACCACGGCAAGTTCGCCGACGAGACGGCGACCGTGCGCGGGCTTCTGGCCCGGACGCCGCTGGACGCGGCGGAACGCGCGGCGGTGCTGGAACAGGCGGTGGATCTGGTCGAGCGCGCGCGCCGCAGCAACAAGCGGCAGGGCGTGGTCGAGAGCTTCCTGCAGGAATTCAGCCTCGGCACGCGCGAGGGTCTGGCCCTGATGTGCCTGGCCGAGGCCCTGCTGCGCACGCCGGACGAGGACACGCGCGACCGCCTGATCGCCGAGAAGATCGGCTCGGCCGACTGGGCCGGGCATCTGGGCCAGTCCGACAGCCTGTTCGTCAACGCCTCGACCTGGGGCCTGATGCTGACCGGCAAGCTGGTCGATGTGGACGACCAGGCCCGCACCGACCTGCCGGGCTTTCTGAAGCGCATCGTCGGCCGGCTGGGCGAACCGGTGATCCGCGAGGCGGTGGCTGCGGCCGTCCGCATCATGGGCGAGCAGTTCGTGGTCGGCCGCACCATCGAGGCGGCGCTGAAGCGGGCGGGCCGCGAGGGCTGGCTGTGCAGCTTCGACATGCTGGGCGAGGGCGCCCGCACCGCCGCCGACGCCGAACGCTATGAGCGCATCTACGCCGACGCCATCGCCGCCGTGGGACAGGTCGCGAAGGAAGGTCCGGAGGCCGGCCACGGCGTCTCGGTCAAGCTGTCGGCCCTGTCGCCGCGCTATGAGGCGACGCATGAGGCGCGCGTGTGGGACGAGCTGTATCCCCGCGTGCTGCGGCTGGCCAAGATCGCCGCCGACGCGGACATCAACTTCACCATGGACGCCGAGGAGGCGGACCGCCTGGCCCTGTCGCTGAAGCTGCTGGACCGGCTGGCGCACGAGCCGTCCCTGGGTGACTGGAAGGGGCTGGGCCTCGCGGTGCAGGCCTATCAGAAGCGCTGTCCGGAAGTGATCGCCCGCGTCGCCGAACTGGCGAAGGCGTCAGGCCGCCGACTGATGGTGCGGCTGGTCAAAGGCGCCTATTGGGACACCGAGATCAAGCGGGCGCAGGTGGCGGGCCGCGAGGACTATCCGGTCTTCACGACCAAGGCGGCGACCGACCTGAACTACCTCGTCTGCGCGCGCGCCATGATCGAGGCCTCGCCGCACATCTACGCCCAGTTCGCCACGCACAACGCCCACTCTCTGGCGGCGGTGCACCGGATGGCGACCGAGCGGGGCGTGAAGATCGAGTTCCAGCGCTTGCACGGCATGGGCGAGGCGCTGTACGACGCCGCCCGCGCCGCCTTCGGTCCCGTGACCGTGCGCGCCTATGCCCCCGTCGGCGGGCATGAGGACCTGCTGCCCTATCTGGTGCGCCGCCTGCTGGAGAACGGCGCCAACTCCAGCTTCGTCCACGCCCTGCTGGACGAGCGGGTGCCCTCATCCGCCGTCGCCGCCGATCCCATCTCGCAGGTCGAGGCCCACCCGGACCGCCACCCCAAAATTCCCGTGCCCAAGGACATGTACATGGACCGCCAGAACTCGCTGGGTCGCGACTATAGCCAGGCCGCCGACCGCGAGCGTCACCTGCAGGCGCTGAGGAAGGTGGACGCCGAGCGCTTCACCTCCGGCCCGATCGTCGGCGGCAAGCTGCTGGCCGGCGCCGGGTCTCAGGACGTCACCAATCCGTTCGACCGGACGCAGGTGCTGGGCCACGTTTCGGAAGCGTCCGAGGCCGACGTCGACCGCGCCGCCGAGCTGGCCGCGAACGCCCAGGTCGCCTGGGATCGCCGCATGGGCTCGGGCCGCGCCCCGGTGCTGCGGGCCATGGCCGACGCGCTGGAGGCCGACATGGACCGGCTGGTGGCGCTGTTGAGCCGCGAGGCCGGCAAGACCCTGAACGACGGCGTGGCCGAGGTGCGCGAGGCCGCAGACTTCTGCCGCTACTACGCCATGTTGGCCGAGCAGCAGTTCGGCGGACGGCAGGACCTGAAGGGCCCGGTGGGCGAGATCAACCAGCTGGTCCTGCACGGCCGCGGCGTCTTCGCCTGCATTTCGCCGTGGAACTTCCCGCTCGCCATCTTCACCGGCCAGATCGCCGCGGCGCTGGCGGCCGGCAACGGGGTGCTGGCCAAGCCGGCGGAGCAGACGCCCCTGATCGCGGCGGAGGCGGTGCGGCTGTTCTTCAAGGCGGGGCTGCCGACCGATTTGCTGGCCCTGCTGCCCGGGAGAGGCGAAACGGTGGGGGCCAAGCTGACCACCCACCCGCTGGTCGACGGCGTCGCCTTCACCGGCGGCACCGACACCGCCGCCGCCATCAATCGCGGACTGGCGAACCGGCCGGGTCCGATCATTCCCTTCATCGCCGAGACGGGCGGTCTGAACGGCATGTTCGTCGACACCACGGCGCTCAAGGAACAGGTGATCGACGACGTCGTCCTGTCGGCCTTCGGCTCGGCGGGCCAGCGCTGTTCGGCGCTGCGCGTGCTGTATGTGCCGAAGGATTCCGCCGACGCCCTGATCGAGGGCCTGAAGGGCGCGCTGGCGGCCCAGGTCGTGGCCGACCCGACCGACCCGGCCACCGACATCGGCCCGGTGATCGACGCCGAAAGCCGCGAGGCGCTGGAGGCGCACGTCGAGCGGCTGCAGAAGGAAGCCAGGATCGTCGCCCGCGCCGAACTCCCGGCGGGCGCAGACAAGGGCGACCTGTTCGCGCCGACGATCGCGGAGATCCCGACGCCCGACTTCCTGGAGCGCGAGGTCTTCGGGCCGATCCTGCACGTCCACCGCTACGACCCGGCCGATCTGAAGACGGTCGCGGGCAAGCTGGCGGCGCGCGGCTATGGCCTGACGCTGGGCGTGCACAGCCGCATCGAGGCCTTCGCCGAGGAAGTCATCCGTCTGGTCCCGGCGGGCAACGTCTACATCAACCGCGGCGTCACCGGCGCGGTGGTCGGCGTCCAGCCGTTCGGCGGCGAGGGCCTGTCCGGCACCGGCCCCAAGGCCGGCGGGCCCAACAGCCTGATCCGCTACGCGTCGGAAAAGGCCATCAGCAACAACATCTCCGCCCAGGGCGGCGACCCGGCGCTGCTGAACCTCTGACGCCTCAGTGGAATATGCCCACCGCGGCCTCGATCCACACCAGCGCGACGGCCGCGACGACCAGCAGGGCGAAGCCGATGCGGATGGCGGGGTTCTTCACGCGCCACGCCACCAGTTCGATGATCGCGCCGCCGCCGATCAGCAGGACGCCGGCGAAGATGAAGTCGGCCGCGGTCCAGTTCACGCCGGGCGCGCCCAGCGCCATGGCCACGGCGGGCGCCGCCATCACCAGCGCCACCGCGCCCCAGCCCAGCAGCCGCAGCGTGCCCCACAGGCGGTTCAGATCGTCCGTCGTCACCATCGTCGTCTCCTCGTTCCAAGCGACGGGGACAGGATGGCGGCCGTGACGCCGCGTGGCATGAGGGAGATGTGAGCGGGCGCTGAAAACCGCCCGTCCGTCAGTGACGCTGGGGCAGGGGCGCGATGAAGACCCGGTCGGGCACGCCGTCGGCCGTGTCCAGGGGGATCACCTCGACGCCGTCCGCCGCGGCCCGGACCTGTTCCACCACGGCGCGGAACTCCGCCTCGTGGCCTTGGCGGCCGAACAGGAGCCAGCCGTCCTTGGCGTCGATCACGCCATACGCCGGACCGCCTTCGAGAATGTCGTGCAGGGGCTGGGTCATCGTGAGGGAAGCCCTGCGCGCCCGTTTGGTTTCACCCGTGGAGGGGGATCCGGATTTCAGCGCCGGGGCCAGCCGCCGGCGCGGCTGAGCGCGCTGGGGGCCGGTCGGCCGATCTTCTCGCCGATCCAGCGGGCGGTCTCGATCAGGCGGTCGAGATCGTAGCCGGTGTCGAGTCCGGCGCGCTCCAGCATGTAGACCAGATCCTCGGTCGCCACGTTTCCGGTGGCTCCGGGCGCGAAGGGGCAGCCGCCGATGCCCCCGATGGAGGCGTCCAGCACGTCGACGCCGGCCTCGATTCCGGCGAAGGCGTTGGCGACGCCGGTGTTGCGGGTGTCGTGGAAATGCAGGCGCAAGGTCGCGTCCGGCGCCGCCCTCCGCGCCGCCTCGATCTTCGTCCGCACGCTCCACGGGTCGCCGACCCCGATGGTGTCGGCCAGGGCGATCTCTCCGACCCCCAGCGCGCCCAGCCGGCCGACCAGATCGGCGACCTGGTCCACGCCCACCTCGCCGTCGAAGGGGCAGCCCCAGACGCAGGAGATGGTCACCGACAGCGACGGCGCCTCGCCGCCCGGCGCGGCGTTGCTGCGCCGGTTCACGATCTCCTCGACCATCGCCATCTGGCCGGCGCGATCGAGACCCTGGTTCTTCAGGCCGAAGCCGTCGGTGGCGGCGATCGAGACGTTGACCTCGTCCACCGCGGTGGTCAGGGCGCGGTCGTAGCCCCGGGCGTTCAGCACCAGACCGATGCGGCTTCGGCCGGGCTCGCGCGGCAGGGCGGACATGACCTCCTCGGCGCCCGCCATCTGCGGCACGTACTTCGGATGGACGAAGCTGACCGCCTCGATGCGGCGCGCGCCCGCCGTCTCCAGCCGCCGCGTCAGCTCGGCCCGGGTCGCGGGATCGAGGATCGCCGCCTCGTTCTGCAGGCCGTCGCGCGGCCCGACCTCGACGATCGTGATCGGGCGCCTCACGGGCGGGCGACCGGGGCGTAGACGGTCAACTCCACGTCGTCGCCGGTGGAGTAGTTGTGGCCCTCGATCACCGCCACGGCACGGCCGGGCATGCCCGCAGCGGCCGCCGCGAACGCGTCGGCGTCACGCGATTCCACGATGGCGGCCCGTCCCTCGGCCAGCGCGCGCGCGGCGCCGGCGGCGTCGGTCAGTTCCGTCTCCCTGCCCGTCAGGAAGACGAAACTGGGCTCATGGAAGGTCGTGATGGCCACCGGCCCCGGTGCGCCCTGACGCGGGTGCAGGGCCGCGGCCTCCAGCGCGCGGGTCAGCTGCGGCGCGATGGCGAGGGGGCGCAACTGGCGGATCTCGCCCACCAGCGCCGCATGGGAGAGCACGCCGAAGGCCCCGGCGACGAGCACGGCCGTCATCGAGGCGCGGTTCAGCAGCAGGAAACCGCCGACGGCGCCCGCCGCGAGCGCCGTCACCACGGTCACCGCCGCCCAGGTCTGGGCCGTGGAGGTGCCGAACTGGTTCAGGCCATAGATGGCGATGGCGGCGATCAGCAGGGCCGAAAGCGCTCCGAGCCCCGCGCCTGCCTGCCGCGACAGGGTCCCGATCGGCCGGGTCATCGCCGCCGCCGCCAGCAGGACCAGGGCGCCGTAGGTCGGCAGGGTGTAGTGGACCAGCTTGGTCGGCGTCAGCTCGAAGATGATCCACGCCGGGACCAGCCAGCAGACGAGGAAACGGATCGCCGGCTCGGTCCGCCGGCTCCATGCCGTCGACAGGGCGGCGGGCAGCACCAGCGCGGCGGGGAAGATCAGCAGCGGCAGCAGGAGCAGGTGCACGCCCGGAGGTGCGCCGTGGCTCTCATGGCCCCCGGCCACCTTGGGCGCCAGGTCGCCGACGATCGCCTCGCGCCAGAAGGCGCCGTCGGTGGCGATGGTCACGGCCAGCGCCCACGGGCCGACGATCAGGGCCACCATGGGCAGGCCCCAGCCCCAGCCCAGACGGCGCACCCAGCGCGCGTCGCGGTCCCACAGACACAGGGCCAGCACTGCGGGCGCCACGACCAGCAGACCGATCGGCCCCTTGATCAGGATCGACAGGCCGAGCGCCAGCCAGAAGACGAACTTGTGCCGCCTGTCGGGCGTCTCGCCCGCCCGCGAGGCCATGTAGATCCGCGCCAGCGCCGCCATCGCCACGGTGACGGAGGCGCAGAGGGCGGCGTCGGTCTTGGCGATGCCCGCCTCGGTCGAGAGCAGGAAGCTGGCCCCCAGCATGACCCCGGCCAGCACGCCCGCACGCTGTCCGAAGAGACGGGCGCCCACCCAGGCGCAGGCGAAGGCGGCGATCATGGCGGCCAACAGCGACGGCAGGCGATAGGGCTGGATCAGCTTCGCCTCCGGCCCGGTGGTCAGGCCGACGGCCGCGGCCTGGGCCCAGTAGATGCCGACCGGCTTCTTCCAGCGCGGCTCGTCCTGGAAGCGGATGTCGACGTAGTCGCCGCTCTCCAGCATCTGCGAAGTGGCCTGGGCGTAGCGGCTCTCGTCGCGGTCCAGCGGCGGCAGCATGAGCAGACCCGGCAGGCCGGCGATCAGCGCCAGCAGCGCGGCCAGAAGGGGTCCGCGCCAGCCGGCGATCAGTCGGTCGAGGTCCAGCCGTCCCATGACGGCCTGATTACACGCTTCGATCGCCGGCGTCAGCGGGCCGCTTTCGTCCGCGACCGGGCGCCGCTATGGACGGAAGATGACCCAGCCGCGCGCGCCCGAAGTCTCCGTGGTCGTCCCCGTGCACGACGAGGCCGGGGCCGTCGGCTCCCTGGCGGCCGAGATCGCGGCGGCCTTCGCCGGTCGCGAATACGAGATGATCTTCGTCGACGACCGCAGCCGTGACGCGACCCTGCTCGAGCTGAAGGCGCTGAAGGCGCTTCACCCCCAGCTGCGGGTTCTGACCCATCCGTCCAACGCGGGTCAGAGCCGGGCGGTAAGGTCGGGCGTGCTGGCGGCGCGGGCGCCGATCGTGGTGACGCTGGACGGCGACGGCCAGAACCCGCCGGCCGACGCGCCGCGTCTGGTGCAGGCTCTGATCGAGGCGCCTGCCGAGGTCGCCCTGGTCGGGGGCGTGCGGGCCAGCCGGCAGGACACCGAGGCCAAGCGCCGGGCCTCGGTCTGGGCGAACCGCATCCGGAGACGCCTGCTCGGCGACGACGCCGACGACACCGGCTGCGGCCTCAAGGCCTTCCGCCGCGAGGCCTTCCTGCGGCTTCCCTATTTCGATCACATGCACCGCTATCTGCCGGCGCTGATGATCCGCGAGGGTTTCCGCAACCGCTACCTGGACGTCGGCCACCGCCACCGGGAAAGCGGTCGGTCGAAGTACACCAACCTCGGCCGGCTGATGGCGTCGCTGTCGGATCTGCTGGGCGTGATGTGGCTGAAGACGCGGTCTCGCCAGCCGGGCGCCGTCGAGGAAGTCTGACGCTTCGGGACGCCCGCTCTCCCAGGCGGCGATTAGCTTTGCCGCAGGGCACGAACGCGGGTATCCAGCGTTAACCATCGCTGGATCGTCAGAAGGACCGGCCCATGTTGATCGCCCTGCCGCTGCTGGTGATCCCCGTCATCCTTTACAACATCGTCGCCTTCACGGGCGGCGCGGCCCTCGCCGACGAGCGGCTGCGGGAGCCGATGTTCTCCATCGGCATGGCTTCCGGCGCGCAGTGGAACGTGGGCGCGGGCGACCTGATCCTGTTCCTGGCGCTGATCCTGCTGTTCTTCGAACTGCTGAAGTCCACGTCGAGCCAGAAGGTCGCGATCGTGAATCACGCCCTGTCGATGATCCTGTTCGTCATCTGCCTGGTCGAATTCCTGCTGCTGCGCGGCTTCGCCACCTCGACCTTCTTCCTGATCGTCGCGATGGTCATGCTGGACGTGCTCGCAGGGTTCATCGTCACCATCATCGCGGCGCGCAAGGACCTCGACTTCGGGTCCGTATAGGGTGCTGCCGCGCGCGACGCGGCCGCCCGCTGCCTGAACGGGTTTCAGACGCCGCCGGCGGTCAGCCGAAGGCGACGAAGATCAGGGCGATCACGGTCACGTCGACGGCGCGGGCGAGCAAGGCGAGCATGGGGCGGTCCCGGGATGGAGGCGTTCGCCTCCCTCACAGCAAGGTCCGTGCCGCCTCTCAGACGTCCGATTTCGTGACCGCGCCCGGCTTCGGCCGCCGCTCGGCGGGCCCGGAATGCTGGGCTTTCAGATAACCGCTGCGGGCCGCGTCCAACACGGGCGGGCCGCCCTTCAGACCGCGACGCTGGCCGTCCTGACCCAGCAACTGGGCGGAAAACGCCGGGTCGCCGGGCAGCGGGGGGGCAGGATCGGGGGCCGGCTGCGGCTCCGTCGGCACGAGGGCGCGGCCGGAGGCGCGTCGGTCGCGCGCACGGCGGTCCGCATCGCGCCGGTCCTCGCTCATTTGCGCTTCGGGTCGCCCGCCAGCCGGTCCAGCTGGGCGCGCATCTCGTCCATCTGGCGTCGCATCTCGGCCAGGCCGTCGTCAGCGGCGGACGCGGGCTTGTCTTCCGCGGCCGGCGCGGCGGCCGGCATTCCGGCGGCGAAGCCGGGCCACATGCGCATGGCCTGCTCGAACATCTGCATGTTGCGGCGCACCGCCTCGTCCAGAAGACCCGCGCCCGGAGCCCCGCCGAACGCCTGCTTGAACTGGCCGCGCAGCTGCTCCTGCTGTTTGGCGAAGGCGTCCAGCGACATCTCCAGGTAGCTGGGCAGCACCGGCTGCATCTGCCCGCCGTAGAAGCCGATCAGGCGACGCAGGAACTGGACCGGTAGAAGAGCCTCGCCGCGATTCTCCTCCTCGAAGATGATCTGGGTCAGGATCTGCCGGGTCAGGTCCTCGCCCGACTTGGCGTCGTGAACGGTGAAGTCCTGTCCCGCGCGGACCATCTTCGCCAGATCCTCAAGCGTGACGTACGCGGACGTGGCGGTGTTGTAGAGCCGCCGGTTCGCATATTTCTTGATGACGATGGTCCGGGCTTCCCCGGTCTTTGCCTCGGCCACGCGGCGTTCCCCTCATGTCTTGGGCCGCACTATTCCGCAGTGCGGCGCCGGACGCCAGCCTGAACCCTTCCGTGGCGTCAGGCCATCGCCGGGGCCAGCACCACGCCGACCAGCACCGCGGCCCAGTGCACGGTGGCGCCGGTGACCACGAAGCCGTGCCAGATGGCGCGGCGGAACTTCACCTTGGGACTGATGAAGACGAAGACCCCGGCGGTGTAGATCAGGCCGCCGATCACGAGCAGGATCAGCGCGGCGGGATGCACCGTGTCGAGCATGGGCTTCAGCGCGAACACCGCCAGCCAGCCGAAGGCGACGTAGACCGCGCTCCAGATCGCGTCCGACAGGCGCGGCGCCCACAGCTTGGCCAGCGCGCCGCCGATGCCCAGCGCCCAGACCAGAAGCGTGAAGCCGACGGCCCAGCCGCCCTCGAACCTCTGGGTCGTGAACGGGGTGTAGCTGCCCGCGATCATCAGGAAGATCGCCGCCTCGTCGAGCCGCCGCAGCACCGGCCGCGCGGCGCAGGGGCGGGTCTGGTTGTACACGGTCGAGGCGACCAGCATGGCGATCAGGCACAGGGCGTAGACTGCGGTCGAGACCACCGCGCCGACGCCGGAGTAGATGGCGGCCAGCACGGCCAGCACCACGCCGCCGACGGCCGCCAGCGTCAGGCCGACCACGTGCACCACCAGATCCGCGGTCTTCTCCGCGTCGGTCCGGTAGTGTTCCTCCATGTCCAGGGCGTCGGGGACGCAGACCCGGCCGAACAGGGATTTCAGTCGCATGAGCATGGCCCTTTCCAAGCCGCGAGCTCCGCCGAAGGTTCCGACATATTGGGGGCAAGGGGGTGACGGACGGCTGAACGGGGCGGTGATTCCGGTCGAAAGCGGGCCGTCTGCGGCCGTCGCGCCACACTTTCCACTTCCCTAACGTAAGTTTTTCAAGGCCTTGTCGAAGAGTCGCACGCGTGGCCATGCCGACGGAACGGGCCTAGACTGACGTCATGGACCTGTTCGACATCCTCACCCTTCTCGCCATCGGGGCGGTGGCGGTCACGCTCGGCTTCGGCATCCGGTCGCTCTACCAGACCGACGAGGGCGCGCGGTCGCGATCCAACAAGCTGATGCGGCTGCGCGTGGCGCTGCAGGCCGTGGCCATCCTCCTGCTCGTGGCCGGCATGTGGTGGAAATCAACCCAGGGCGGCTGAACGTGGTCACGCTGAACCGCATCTACACCCGCACCGGCGACGACGGCACGACGCGGCTGGCGACCGGAGACCCGATCTCCAAGACCAGTCCGCGGGTGGCCGCCTACGGCACTGTGGACGAGCTGAACTCGGTGATCGGCGTGGCCCGCCTGCACTCCGGTCAGAACGACCGCATCGACGCGGCGCTGGGCCGGATCCAGAACGAGCTGTTCGACCTGGGGGCGGACCTGGCGACCCCGTCCGAGCCCGCGCCGAAGTGGGAGGCCCTGCGCATCGTCGACGCCCAGGTCGAGCGGCTGGAGTCCGAGATCGACGTCATGAACGAGAGCCTGAAGCCTCTCGACAGCTTCATCCTGCCCGGCGGCTCGGCCCTGGCGGCGCATCTGCATCTGGCGCGCACCGTGGCGCGGCGGGCCGAGCGGGAAGCCGTGGGCATGATCGAGGCCGGGCACGCCGCGACGCCGGCGGCCCTCCGCTATCTCAACCGCCTGTCCGACTGGCTGTTCGTCGCCGCACGCCGCGCCAACGCCAACGGCGCGGACGACGTGAAGTGGGTTCCCGGCGCGACGCGCTAGATCAGCGGCCTTCCTGGGCTTCCAGCGCGGCGCGCTGACGGTCGGCGTCGGCGGCGACGGCCTTCTCGTTGGCCGCCAGCTGACGCTCGATGGAGACGAGCTCGCGGTTCTTCTGCCGCGAGGCCTCCTCGCGGCTGACGCCGAGGGGCCGGCCGGTGATCTCTGCGATGGAGATGGGCTGGGCGCAGACGCGGCCCTCACGGTCCCACCACTTGCCCTGTTCCTCGCAGCGCTCGCCCGGCGCCCTCACGAAATGCTCGTAGGCGAGGATCAGGGCGAAGCAGGCGGCGAAGGCCGACAGGAAGATGACGCTCAGGCGCTTGAAGGTCAGCAGGCGGTGCATGGGCTCTCCGGCACGTTACCTCGGGTCACGTTGACAGGCCGGGGCGCGCGGTCCAATCCCTCGCGCCTGATTTCGGCATTTCCATGGATGACCCCATGAAGGTTCTCGTCCCCGTCAAGCGGGTGATCGACTCCAACGTCAAGGCCCGCGTGAAGGCGGACCAGACGGGCGTCGATCTGGCCAACGTCAAGATGAGCATGAACCCCTTCTGCGAGATCGCGGTCGAGGAGGCGGTGCGCATGCAGGAGGGCAAGGGCGGCCACGCTGCCGGCACGGCGACCGAGATCGTCGTGGTCTCCATCGGCCCGGCCCAGGCGCAGGAGACGATCCGCACGGCGCTGGCCATCGGCGCGGACCGCGGCATCCTGATCCAGTCCGACGCCGATCTGGAGCCGCTGGCCGTCGCCAAGGTGCTGAAGGCGGTGGTCGAAGAGGAGAAGCCGGACCTGGTCCTGATGGGCAAGCAGTCGATCGACGGCGACAACAACGCCGTGGGCCAGATGCTGGCCGCCCTGCTGGACTGGCCCCAGGCGACGTTCGCCGCCAAGCTCGAGATCGGCGACGGCAAGGCGACCGTGACCCGTGAGGTCGACGGCGGCGTCCAGACCGTGGCCAGCCGGCTGCCGGCGGTGGTCACCGTCGACCTGCGCCTGAACACGCCGCGCTATGCCTCCCTGCCCAACATCATGAAGGCCAAGAAGAAGGAGATCGTCACGAAGACGGTCGCCGACTACGGCGTCGACGCCGCGCCGCGCCTGAAGGTGCTGAAGGTCACCGAGCCGCCGAAGCGGTCGGCGGGCGAGAAGGTCGCCGACGCCGCCGAACTGGTGGCCAAGCTGAAGTCGAAGGGGGTGCTGTAATGGCCGTTCTCGTCATCGCCGATCACGACGGAACCGCCGTCCGCGACACCACCGCCAAGACCGTGACCGCCGCCTCGAAGCTCGGCGGCGAGGTCGACGTGCTGGTGGTCGGGCAGGGCGCGAAGGCGGCCGCCGACTCGGCCGCGAAGATCTCCGGCGTGCGCAAGGTGCTGCTGGCCGAGAGCGCCGAACTGGGCAAGACCCTGGCCGAGGCCGTCGAGGCGACCGTGCTGCCCCTGGCCGGCGGCTACGACGCCATCCTGACGCCCGCCAACATGGACGGGAAGAATTTCGCCCCGCGTCTGGCCGCCAAGCTGGACGTGGCGCCGATCTCCGACATCGTCGAGGTCGTCTCGCCCGACACCTTCGTGCGCCCGATCTATGCGGGCAACGCGCTGGAAACGATCCAGAGCTCTGACGCGAAGAAGGTCATCACCGTGCGCCCGACCGCGTTCGACGCCGCCGCCTCCGGCGGCTCGGCCGCGGTCGAGACCGTGGCGGGAGGCGAGGCGCCCGGGACCGACTTCGTCTCCGAGGAGATGATCAAGTCGGACCGCCCCGAACTGGGCGCCGCGAAGATCGTCGTCTCGGGAGGCCGCGCCCTGGGCTCGGCCGAGGAGTTCCACGCCGTCATGGATCCGCTGGCCGACAAGCTGGGCGCCGCCGTGGGCGCCAGCCGCGCCGCCGTGGACGCCGGCTATGCGCCGAACGACTATCAGGTCGGTCAGACCGGCAAGGTGGTGGCGCCGCAGCTTTACATCGCCATCGGCATCTCCGGCGCCATCCAGCATCTGGCCGGCATGAAGGACTCCAAGGTCATCGTCGCCATCAACAAGGACGCCGACGCTCCGATCTTCCAGGTCGCGGACTATGGCCTGGTGGCCGACTACAAGACCGCCGTGCCGGAGCTGATGAAGGCTCTTGGCTGACGACGTCGGCATCCTCGCGGTGATGCTGAAACCCGGCGCCGCGAGGGACGACGTCGACGGATGGCAACAGGACGGCGCGGGACGGGCGGTCTTGCGTGTCCGCGTGCGCGCCCGGCCCGTCGACGGCGAGGCCAACGACGCGCTCGTCCGGCTGATCTCGGACAGGCTGGGGGTTCCGGCTTCGGCCGTGACCCTGGCCGCCGGAGGGCGCGGCCGATCGAAGCGGCTCGAGGTCCGGGGGCTCGGCGCGGAGGCGATCCGGCGGCGCCTTACCGACTTGTAATGAAATCGGGCCTCGACGCGCGGGGCCGGACGCCCTTGTAATCCCCGCCTCGGCCGAGGGGGTCGACCGTTCGGGGGTTCCGCATGAAGTCCGTTTCCCTGCTGGGCGTCAGCCTGGCCGCGCTGGCGCTGTGCGCCTGCGCCACCACGGGGTCGTCCGATTCCGGCGAGGCGACCGAGGCGCCGCGCGAGCGCAAGGCCATGGCCGAGGGGCTGGACCCCGCCACCGTCGCCGATCCCTACCCCTCGACCTATCGCGGCCTGCCGCGCGAGAACATGGCCATCGTCGGCGGCACCGTGTTCGACGGCGCGGGCCGCAGGATCGAGAACGGCGTCGTCATCTTGACGGACGGCAAGATCGCCGCCGTCGGCGACGCCTCGACCCCGGTTCCGGGCGGGCATCGCGTGGTCGACGCCCGCGGCCGCTTCGTCACGCCGGGCATCATCGACGTGCACAGCCACCTCGGCGTCTATCCCTCGCCGGGCGTGACCGGCATGAGCGACGGCAACGAGGCGACCCAGCCCAACACGGCCGAAGTCTGGGCCGAGCACTCCGTCTGGCCGCAGGACCCCGGTTTCAACACGGCGCGCGCGGGGGGCGTGACGACGCTTCACATCCTGCCCGGCTCCGCCAACCTGTTCGGCGGCCGCGGAGTCACCCTGCGCAACGTCCCCTCGGTGACCATGCAGGGCATGAAGTTCCCGGGCGCGCCCTACACCGTGAAGATGGCCTGCGGGGAAAATCCCAGCCGCGTCTACGGCAACCGCAACTCCTCGCCCGCGACGGGCATGGGCAACATGGCCGGCTACCGCGCCGCCTTCATTTCCGCCCGCGATTACAAGGAGAAGTGGGACAAGTGGCGCGAGACGGGGGAGGGGACGCCGCCGACGCGGAACCTCGAGCTCGACACCCTGGTGGGGGTGCTGGACGGATCGATCCTGATCCAGAACCACTGCTATCGCGGCGACGAGATGGCGCTGATGATCGATATGTCGCGGGAGTTCGGCTACAGGATCACGACCTTCCACCACGCCACCGAAGCCTACAAGGTCGCGCCGTTGCTGGCGCGGGAGAACATCTGCGCGGCCATGTGGACGGGCTGGTGGGGCTTCAAGATGGAGAGCCTCGACGGCATCGAGGAGAACGTCGCCCTGGTCGACGCGCCGGAAGGCGGCTGCGCCGTGGTCCACTCCGACGACGCCGAGCTGACGCAGCGCCTGAACCAGGAGGCGGCCGCCGCGGTCGCCGCCGGACGCCGCGCCGGGATGACCATCACCGAGGAGCACGCCATCAGCTGGATCACGTCGAATGCGGCGCGCGCCATCGGCATCGACGACCAGACGGGCTCGCTGGAGGCCGGCAAGCGCGCCGACGTGGTGATCTGGAGCGCCAATCCGTTCAGCGTCTATGCCCGCGCCGACCAGGTCTACGTCGACGGCGGCCTGGCCTTCGACCGCGCCGACCCGAACTTCCAGCCGCTGTCCGACTTCGAACTGGGCCAGCCCGGCCACGGCCAGACGGCCGCCGGCGTCCGCCAGGGAGCCCGCTGATGATCCGCCGCACCCTTCTGATGGCCGCCGCCGTGATGGCCGTGGCCGGGCCCGCCCTCGCGCAGGAGGTCACCGCCATCGTCGGCGGCCGCGTCCACACCGGCACGTCCGTGATCGAGAACGGCACCGTCGTCATGCGCGACGGCCGCATCGTCTCGGTCGGGACGGGGGGCGCGCCGTCGGGCGCCCGCGTGGTGAACGCCGCCGGCAAGGTGGTGACGCCCGGCATCGTCGCGGTCGATTCCGGCCTGGGGGGCTCTGAAGTGTCTTCGGTCGGCGACGACCTGAGGAACGCCTCGAACACCCTCAGCGCGGCCTTCGACGTCTCCTACGGCCTCGACCCCTGGTCGATCACCCTGCCGACGGCGCGCCTCGGCGGCGTGACCCGCGCGGTCGTGGTGCCGAACCACCCCGGCTCGTCGGGCGGCCACTACCACGAGGAAGACACCGCAGGCGCCGGTCAGGGCGGGTTCCATACGCCGGGCCTGTTCGCCGGACAGGCGGCCGTCATCCACCTGGGACAGGGGACCGAGATTCTGGTGCGCCCGCGCGTGGCCATGGTCGCGCCCTTCGGGGACGCCGGGGCCGGCGTGGCGGGCGGCGCCCGCGGCGCCGAGTTCACCCTGTTCAAGGAGACGATGGCCGAGGTCCGGCTCTATGCCCGCAACCGCGCGGCCTATGAGCGGGGGAACCTGCGCGACCTGTCGCTGTCCCGCGCCGACCTGGAGGCGCTGATCCCGGTGGCCGAAGGGCGCATGCCGCTGATCGTCACGGTCAGCCGCGCCTCCGACATCCTGCAGGTCCTGCGTCTGGCCGACGAGGAGAACATCCGCGTCATTCTGGACGGGGCCGAGGAAGGCTGGATGGTCGCGGACCAGATCGCGGCGGCGAGGGTCCCGGTGCTGGTCAATCCGATCACCAATCTGCCCGGAAATCTGGAGCGGCGCGGCGCGCGGATGCAGAACGCGGCGGCCCTGCACGCCGCCGGCGTGGTCATCGCCATCAAGGGCAACGAGGGCTCGATCCACCGCGCCCGCGAGACGCGCTACAACGCCGGCAACGCCGTGTCGCACGGCCTGCCGCACGACGCGGCGATCGCGGCCATCACCAGCAATCCGGCGCGCATCTTCGGCTTCGACGGCCAGTTCGGCACGCTGGCGGCGGGGGCCGAGGCCGACGTCGTGATCTGGTCCGGCGACCCTCTCGAGCCGCTGACGCAGGCCGAGGCGGTGTTCGTTCGCGGCGTGGAACAGCCGATGACGGCGCGCAACCTGCTGCTGCGCGACCGCTACCGCCAGGGCGGCGAAGGGGCCTATCCGCCGGCCTACGGCCGCTAGGACACCTTTGGACGATCCGGCCGCGAAAGGCTGGACATCGACTGCACACCGTCCAGTCCAGACGAAGAAGGCCCCCTCCGGCGACGGAGGGGGCCTTTATCCTGTCCGTCGGCGAGGCGGCTCAGTGGCCGCCGTCGCGGGCGGCCGCCTTTCGCGCCTGGGCCCTGCGGCTCCACATGTTGAGGCCCTCGACCAGGGCCGAGAAGGCCATGGCCGCGTAGATGTAGCCCTTGGGCACGTGGGCGCCGAAGCCCTCGGCGATCAGGACCATGCCGATCATCAGGAGGAAGCCCAGCGCCAGCATGACGACGGTCGGGTTCTTGTCGATGAAGTCGCCGAGCGGGTCGGCGGCCAACAGCATGACGGCGATGGCGACCAGAACCGCCACGACCATGATCGGCAGGTGTTCGGTCATGCCGACGGCGGTCAGGATCGAGTCGATCGAGAAGACCAGGTCGATCAGGATGATCTGGAAGATGGCCGACCCGGCGTTGGTGATCACGACGTCCGTCGCCTTGTCCTTCTCGAGCAGGTCGTCGCTGTGCGCCGGATCGACGGAGTGGTGAATCTCCTTGGTCGCCTTCCACACCAGGAACAGGCCGCCCGCGATCAGGATCATGTCCTTCCAGGAGAAGGCGTTGCCCATCACCTCGAAGACGGGCGCGGTCAGCGTCACGATCCAGGCGATGGTCGACAGCAGGACCAGACGCATGACCAGCGCCAGCGAGATGCCGATCCGGCGGACGCCGGAGCGCTTCTCGGGCGGCAGCTTGTTCGAGAGAATCGAGATGAAGATGAGGTTGTCGATGCCGAGCACCACCTCCATGACCACGAGCGTGATCAGGGCGGCCCAGGCGGCGGGGTCGGTGAGGAGGACGGCGATGTCTTGCATCCCGGCTGACTAGCACGCGTGCGACGCCCGGCAAGGCGACCGAACGGCACAGGTCGTCGCACCCCCTTGACCGCCCCACTGGACCCGGCGGCGCGGGTCGCCTAGCCAAGGCGGACCGCCGCTCCAGCCCGCAGGTGACGCTTGCCCTCAGGACTCGCCGCCCTTCTCGACGACGTCGCGACCATCGCCAAGATGGCCGCCGCCTCGGTCGACGACGTCTCCGCCGCCGCCGGCCGGGCCAGCATGAAGGCGGCGGGCGTGGTGGTGGACGACGCCGCCGTGACGCCCGGCTACGCCATGGGGTTCTCGCCCGACCGGGAACTGCCGATCGTGCGAAAGATCGCGATCGGCTCGCTGAAGAACAAGTTCGTGTTCCTCTTGCCCGGCGCCCTGCTGATCAGCGCCTTCGCGCCCTGGGCGCTGACCCCGCTCTTGATGCTCGGCGGCGCCTATCTGTGCTTCGAGGCCGCCGAGAAGGTCTGGGGGCATCTGGCCGGCCATCACCACGGCGACGTCCCGGTCGACGAGCTGGCCCAGTCCTCCGAGGAGCGGGAGAGGGAGATGGTCGGATCGGCCATCCGCACCGACCTGATCCTCTCGGCCGAGATCACGGCCATCGCCCTGGCCGACCTCGCCGGACGCCCGCTGGCGACCCAGGCCGCCGCGCTGGCGGTGGTGGCCCTGCTGGTCACCGTCGGCGTCTACGGCGTGGTCGCGCTGATCGTGAAGATGGACGACGTCGGCCTCCACCTGACGGAGCGGTCGTCCGCCTCGGCCCAGGCCCTGGGACGCGGGCTGGTCAAGGCCATGCCGGCGGTGCTGGGCGCGCTCGCCACGATCGGCACGGCGGCGATGCTGTGGGTCGGCGGCGGCATCATCGTGCACGGGCTGCATGAGTACCATCTCGACCTGATCCCGAACGTGGTGGAGGCGATCGGGCATTGGGCCGGCGGTGTGCCGGGACTGGGAGCGGTGACGGGCTGGATCGCGCGGGCCGCGGCCTCGGCCGTGGTCGGACTGGCCGTCGGCGCGGTGGTCGTGGCCGTCCTGCATATGGTCCCGAAGAAGAAGTCCGCCGCGGACGCCGCGCACTGACGCTGCGACCCGCCGCCTCGGTTGCGGTTTGGGGGTTAAGGTGCTATCCGGCGCCCGGCTGAACCGGGAACGACCGTCATCGACGCGTTTCCGGCGTGCTTTCTTCAAGCATTCCAAGCCCTTGGTCGGAGCGAGCCCTCGCCGCCGGTCACGCCCCGAACGCATAATCCGGACGGATCCAATTGGCTGACGAATTCAGGACCACCGAGGTCGGCGACCGCTACGCCCAGGCGCTGTTCGATCTGGCGGAAGAGACGGGCGCCCTGGACGCCGTGCGCGCGGACCTGAAGTCGCTGCGCGCCGCCCACGGCGAGAGCGCCGACCTGCGCCGTCTACTGACCTCTCCGGTGCTGAAGGCGGAGGACGTGTCGCGCGGTCTGCTGGCGATCGCGGACAAGGCCCGGTTCAACGGCACGACCCGCAACTTCCTGGGCCTGCTGGCCCAGAACGGCCGCGCCCGCGACCTGATGGGCGTGATCGTCGGCTTCGAGCGTCTGTATGCGAAGAAGACCGGCGTGGTCGCGGCCGAGGTCGTGTCGGCCCAGCCGCTGTCGACCACGCAGCTGACCCACGTCCGCTCGGCCCTGCTGAAGGCGCTGGGCAAGGCTCCCGAACTGACCGCCCGGGTCGATCCGTCGATCCTGGGCGGCCTGAAGGTCAAGGTCGGCTCGAAGCTGTTCGACGCCTCGCTGAAGACCAAGCTCGACCAGATGAAATTCGCCCTGAAGCGGGCGTAAGCCCGCGCCGAACCAAGAATGCAGCGCGCCTGACGGCACGCCCCAGAAGACGAAGACGAAAGAGACCGCAATGGACATCCGCGCCGCTGAAATCTCGGCCATCCTGAAGTCGCAGATCGCCAACTTCGGCGTCGAGGCGGACGTCTCCGACGTCGGCCAGGTGCTGTCGGTCGGCGACGGCATCGCCCGCATCCACGGTCTGGACAACGTCCAGGCCGGCGAGATGGTGGAGTTCCCTAAGGCCGGCGTGAAGGGCATGGCCCTGAACCTCGAGCGCGACAACGTCGGCGCGGTGATCTTCGGCGCCGACGCCGCCATCGCCGAGGGCGACGAAGTCCGCCGCCTGGGCGAGATCGTGGACGTGCCGGTCGGCAAGGGCCTGCTGGGCCGCGTCGTCAACCCGCTGGGCGAGCCTATCGACGGCAAGGGCCCGATCCAGTTCACCGAGCGCCGCCGCGTCGACGTGAAGGCTCCGGGCATCATCCCCCGCAAGTCGGTGCACGAGCCGATGCAGACCGGCCTGAAGGCGATCGACACCCTGATCCCGATCGGCCGCGGCCAGCGCGAACTGATCATCGGCGACCGTCAGGTCGGCAAGACCGCCGTCGCGATCGACACGATCCTGAACCAGAAGTCGGTCAACGCCACGGACGACGAGTCGGCCAAGCTGTACTGCATCTACGTGGCCATCGGTCAGAAGCGCTCGACCGTCGCCCAGATCGTGAAGACGCTCGAGGAGTCGGGCGCGCTGGAATACACGATCGTGGTCGCCGCCACCGCGTCGGAGCCGGCCCCGCTGCAGTTCCTGGCGCCGTTCGCCGGCACCGCCATGGGCGAGTTCTTCCGCGACAACGGCATGCACGGCCTGATCGTCTATGACGACCTGTCGAAGCAGGCCGTGGCCTATCGCCAGATGTCGCTGCTGCTGCGCCGCCCGCCGGGCCGCGAAGCCTATCCGGGCGACGTCTTCTATCTGCACTCGCGCCTGCTGGAGCGTTCGGCCAAGCTGAACGCCGACTACGGCTCGGGCTCGCTGACCGCCCTGCCGCTGATCGAGACCCAGGCCAACGACGTGTCGGCCTACATCCCGACCAACGTGATCTCGATCACCGACGGCCAGATCTTCCTGGAATCCGACCTGTTCTACCAGGGCATCCGCCCGGCCGTGAACGTCGGCATCTCGGTGTCGCGCGTGGGCTCCTCGGCCCAGACCAAGGCGATGAAGAAGGTCGCCGGCACCATCAAGGGCGAGCTGGCCCAGTACCGGGAAATGGCCGCCTTCGCGAAGTTCGGCTCGGACCTGGACGCCTCGACCCAGAAGCTGCTGGCCCGCGGCGCCCGCCTGACCGAGCTGCTGAAGCAGCCGCAGTACAGCCCGCTGACCATGGAAGAGCAGGTCGTGTCGATCTACGCCGGCACCCGCGGCTATCTGGACGGGATCGCGGTGGCCGACATCGGCCGCTTCGAGCGCGAGCTGCTGGCGCGCATCAAGTCCTCCAACCCCGGCCTGCTGGAAGGCATCCGGACCAAGAAGGACCTGACCGCCGAGCTGGAAACCGAGCTGAAGGACGTCCTGGCGGCCTTCACCAAGACCTTCGCCTGATCTGACCCCCGGAAGCTGAAAGAGTAGCGCCCGATGGCCAGCCTCAAGGAAATGCGCAATCGGATCGGAAGCGTGAAGTCCACGCAGAAGATCACGAAGGCCCTGAACATGGTCGCCGCGGCCAAGCTGAAGCGCGCCCAGGACCAGGCCGAGAGCGCGCGTCCCTACGCCCGCAAGATGGCCGCCGTCATCGCCAATCTGGCGGCCGGCGTGTCGGGCGACGGCGCGCCCAAGCTGCTGGCCGGCACCGGCCGCGACCACAAGCACCTGATCGTCGTCGCCACCGGCGACAAGGGTCTGGCGGGCGGCTTCAACACCAACGTCATCCGGGCCGCGCGCGAGCGGATCAACGCGCTCATCGCCGAGGGCAAGGACGTCCGCATCGTGGCCGTCGGCCGCAAGGTTCGCGACGGCCTGAGCCGCCTGTACGGCGACAGGCTGATCCGCACCTTCGAGATGAGCGAGCACAAGACCGTCGGCCTGCCCGCCGCCGAGCCGGTGGCGCAGCTGATCGCCGAGGAGTTCGAGGCCGGGAACGCCGACGTCGTGACCCTGTTCTACAGCCGCTTCCAGTCGGTCATCGCCCAGGTGCCGACCGCGAAGCAGCTGATCCCGGCGGTCGTCGACGGCGACGCGCCGCCGATCGATCTGAACGGCGCGGTCTATGAATACGAGCCGTCCGAGGAGGAAATCCTCGACACCCTGCTGCCGCGCAACGTGACGACCCAGATCCTGGCGGCGATGTACGAGAACCAGGCCAGCTTCTTCGGGGCCCAGATGGGCGCCATGGACAACGCCACGCGCAACGCGGGCGATCTGATCCAGAGCCTGACCCTGCAGTACAACCGCAAGCGCCAGGCCCAGATCACCACTGAACTGATCGAGATCATCGCCGGCGCCGAAGCGCTCTGATCCGACACCCCACACGACACGACTTTCCGAACGGAACGCACCGATGACCGACACCGCCGCCCCCAAGAAGACCACGACCCGCAAGCCCGCCGCGCCCAAGGCGCCCAAGGCCGCCGCGACGACCGCCGCCGCCAAACCGACCGCCGCGGTCGCCAACGGCCGCATCGCCCAGGTGATCGGCGCCGTCGTGGACGTGGAGTTCGACGGTCACCTGCCGGCCATTCTGTCGGCGCTGGAAACCCAGAACGTCGACCAGAAGACGGGCGAGCCCTTCACCCTCGTGCTCGAGGTCGCCCAGCACCTGGGTGAGAACATGGTCCGCACCATCGCCATGGACACCACCGAGGGCCTGACCCGCGGCCAGCCGGTCACCGACACGGGCAGCTCGATCCTGGCGCCGGTCGGACCCGGCACGCTGGGCCGCATCATGAACGTCGTCGGCGCGCCGATCGACGAGCAGGGCCCGATCAAGACGACGATGTACCGCCCGATCCACCGCGAGGCCCCGAGCTTCGAGGAGCAGTCGACCTCGTCGGAAATCCTGGTCACCGGCATCAAGGTCATCGACCTGATGTGCCCCTACACCAAGGGCGGCAAGATCGGCCTGTTCGGCGGCGCCGGCGTGGGCAAGACCGTGACCATGCAGGAGCTGATCAACAACATCGCCAAGGCGTACGGCGGCTACTCGGTTCTGGCCGGCGTCGGCGAGCGGACCCGCGAAGGCAACGACCTGTATCACGAGATGATCGAGTCCAACGTGAACGTGGACCCGACCAAGAACGGCGGCTCGACCGAAGGCTCCAAGTGCGCCCTGGTCTACGGCCAGATGAACGAGCCCCCCGGCGCCCGCGCCCGCGTCGCCCTGACCGGCCTGGCCCAGGCCGAGTACTTCCGCGACGAGGAAGGCAAGGACGTGCTGCTGTTCGTCGACAACATCTTCCGCTTCACCCAGGCGGGTTCGGAAGTGTCGGCCCTGCTGGGCCGCATCCCCTCGGCCGTGGGCTATCAGCCGACCCTGGCCACCGAGATGGGCAACCTGCAGGAGCGCATCACCTCGACCAAGAAGGGCTCGATCACCTCGGTCCAGGCCATCTACGTGCCCGCCGACGACCTGACCGACCCGGCGCCGGCCGCCTCGTTCGCCCACCTGGACGCGACGACCGTGCTGAGCCGCGACATCGCCGCCCAGGCCATCTTCCCGGCCGTTGACCCGCTGGACTCGACCTCGCGGATCATGGACCCGCTGGTCATCGGCGAGGAGCACTACAACGTCGCCCGCTCGGTCCAGGAAGTGCTGCAGCAGTACAAGGCGCTGAAGGACATCATCGCCATCCTGGGCATGGACGAGCTGTCGGAAGAGGACAAGCTGATCGTGGCCCGCGCCCGCAAGATCCAGCGCTTCCTGTCGCAGCCCTTCTTCGTGGCCGAGCAGTTCACCAACTCGCCGGGCAAGTTCGTCTCGCTGGAAGACACGATCCGCTCGTTCAAGGGCATCGTGGCCGGCGAGTACGACCACCTGCCGGAAGCCGCCTTCTACATGGTCGGCCCGATCGAGGAAGCCGTCGAGAAGGCCCAGAAGCTGGCCGAGAGCGCCTGATCCATGGCCGGCAAGCTGAACTTCTCCCTCGTCTCGCCCGAGCGCGAGGTCTTCTCGGGCCTCGTGGACCAGGTCGACGCCCCGGGCGTCGAGGGCGACTTCGGCGTCCTGGCGGACCACGCGCCCTTCATGACGGCGTTGAAGGAAGGCACGGTCACCGTGATCGACGGCGGCACGCGCCGCCGCTTCGAGGTGCACGGCGGCTTCGCCGACGTGACGCCGGCCGGCCTGACCATTCTCGCCGAGCGCGCCGAGGAACTGGCCGAATCCTGATCCCGACTTGACCGCTCAGCCGCGGCGGGCGCTGATGGCCGCTTCCTGACGAGGGAGGCGGCCTTTGCGCATGTGGGGACTTCTGCTGCCGGCCCTGCCGATGGCCGGCTGCGCCGCGCTGGGCGAGCCGGTGCTGGACGCCGACGGATGCCGCCCGGCCATGGCCATCTATCAGCCGCCGGTTCGGGAAGGGGCGATGGGCACGATCCTGCACATCCCGCGCAGCTGTCCGGCGCAGCCGGCCGCTCAGCCGTCAGATACGGTAGCTTCCGGGCGGTGAACCGTCGCGGCAACATGGCCGCCGAAGCTGGAGGATCGTCCATGAGACCGCTCGTCTTCGCCGCCGTCGTCGCCCTGTCGGCCTGCGCCGCCGTGCCGCGCCCCGCCTGCGGCTGTCTGCCGCCGGCGCAGCCCGAGATGCCCCTTCCGGCCATGTCGCCCGCCGACGAGGCGGCCATCGTCGTCGACGCGCTCAGGTTCGCCTGTCTGAAGGAGGCGGAGCCGACCGTCTTCGTGCGCGGCGCGGTGCAGGCGGGCTGGCTGAAGCAGGGGGCGCCTTCCCAGGGCGTGCAGGGCTGCGCCATCGAGGTGACCGGCCCGGCGGAGCGGATCGCGGCGGTCGACGCGGCCTTGATCGACTGGGCGGAAGGGCGCGGGCTGACGTGGAACGTCCGCGACGCCAACGGCTTCTGGAGTGAGGGCCGCCGCACCATCCGGCGGGTGCGGGGCGAGCACGGTCAGGGCGAGGGCGAACTGAGCTGGCAGGTGGTCGAGTTCGAGGACGTCACGCGCGAGCGCGGACTGCGGCTGGAGTGGGCCGCGCCGCGCGACTGACCTCAGGCGGCGAATCGGGCGAAGGCGCTCAGGACCTGCTCGTAGACGCCGCGCTTGAAGGGCACGATCAGGCCGGGCGTCTCGTCCAGCCGGGCCCAGCGCCAGGCGTCGAACTCCTGTTCCCCATGCGCCTGAAGGTCGACCTCGGCGTCCTCGCCGGTGAAGCGGTAGGCGAACCAGACCTGCTTCTGACCCTTATGACCCCACTTCGCGCGCGGACCGCCGAGGTCCGGCGGGAAGTCATAGGCGATCCAGTCGGGGGTGCGATCCAGATACTCGACCGAGCGGACGCCGGTCTCCTCGAACAGTTCGCGCCGGGCGGCGGTCTCCAGATCCTCGCCCTCGTCGACGCCGCCTTGCGGGAATTGCCAGCGCCACGGGCCGGGCGTGTTCACGCGGTGTCCCAGCCAGACGCGGCCGTCGCGGTTGAACAGGACGACGCCGACGTTGGGACGATAGAGGCTGAGGTCGCGGGTCATGGCCGGTGGGCGTTGGAGCCCGGATGCGGAAAGGTCGGGACGCTACGGCACTGAAGTAGGCGCCCCGGGGGCGGATTCCTAGCGAATCGCTCAGCCGGCTCGGGTCATGGCGCTGGCGGGCGCCAGCTGCAGGCCGCGCGCGTCCAGTCCGGCGGCCCAGCGGGCCACGGCCTCGACCGTCACCGGATAGCCGAAGCCGGTCCCCAGCGCGCCGCCGCGCTGCTTGGCGAGGGCCTCGACGGCGTTCAGGCGCCCCATGATGGCGGCGGGGGTCTGGACTTCGTCGACGACGTGATCGGCCGAAGCGCGGGCCCAGGCCCCGGGGCGGCGACGGGCGAGGCCGTCGTCGACGAAGGCCACGCCGCGCCGACGCAGCTCGCCCATGAAGGCCGAGAAGCCCGCGTCGGAGGCCATGAAGCGATCGCCCAGATAGTTCATGACGGCGAAGTAGCCGGTGGCCCGCCCCAGCAGCCAGGGCAGCTTGGCCTCGACGTCGGCGGCCCCGCCGGAGGCCAGCAGGGTGTAGGGGCCCGGGTCGTTGTCGGGATAGCCGGTCGGCTCCATCGGGATTTCGATCATCACCTCGTGGCCGTGGGCGCGGGCCAGGTCGATCCAGCCCTGCAGCCCCTCGGCGTAGGGGACGAAGCTGAGGGTGATCTCGGCCGGCAGGCGCTCGATGGCGGCGCGGGTGGTGACGGCGTTCAGGCCCAGACCGCCGACGATCATGGCCACGCGGGGCTTGCCGTTGGGCCGGAAGGGCCGGGCGTAGGCCTGGGCCGGGACGCGACCGTCGTCGGCGATGATCGGCTGGGGCCCGTTGGGATCGGGGGCGAACAGGCCGGCGATGGGCGCCTGGGTCAGGGGCGAGGCCGCCGTGAGGCGCGGCGCGGTGAAGACCGGCCCGGACCCGGCGACCGTGGCGCCGTCGGGCAGGGTCAGGGTGGCCTCGCCGCCGGCGGCGGCCGGTTCCGCGGCCAGGTCCTGATAGGCGCCGGCGAGACCGGCGGTGAAGGCTTCAAGGCCCGTCGGGGGCGCGGCGGCGGCGCGCGCCTCGCGGTCCAGGCCGGCGCGGGCGGAGGGATTGGCCGCGGACGGGTCGCCCAGAACGGCGACGAACAGGGCGACGGCCGAGAACAGCAGCACGGCGGAGCCGGCGACGGCCACCGGCGGCTTCTTCAGCGCGCGCAGCAGCGGGGCGAGGCCCGCCGCCGGGCTGCGGCGCTCGGGCGGGCGCCCGGCCGAGGCGGCGAGCGCGGACTGACGTTTGGCGAACATGGTCACGGCGGATCACACCCTTGCGGGCGGGATCATCGCGCGGCGCCGGTTAAGAAAGCCTAACGGCGCGTTAGGCATGAAGCCTGGAGCGCAGGGCTCAGGTCCTCGGAAGGACGCCCCGCCGCGATCCGGCGCGAGCCCCCAGCCGCAAGCCCCAAGCCCCAAGCCCTACTCCGCGGCCAGCGCCGCGTTCTGCTGGTTGGGAGGCGTGACCACGATGCCCGCCGGGGCTGGGGCGAGGGCCGCGAGGTCGCCTCCGGCGCGGAGAACGTCGAAGGCGCGTTCCAGCTGGTAGTCCTTGTCCTCGGGCCAGTCCTCGCCCGGCGCCTCCTGGGGCGTGTGCGCGCCGCGCCGCGAGGCGCCGATGGAGGCGTCAAGCGAGTTGGCGTAGGCGGCTTCGGAATAGACGAAGGACGAGCGCGAGACGATCCGGGCCTCGGCGGCCGAGCGCGACACCTCGAGATCCGGCTCGATGCCGATCTTCTGGATCGACCGTCCGGACGGGGTGTAGTAGCGCGCCGTGGTGATCGACAGGGCCCCGTCCTGACCACCGCGCAGCGGGATCACCGTCTGCACCGAACCCTTGCCGAAGCTGGTCAGGCCCACGATCGTCGCCCGCTCGTGATCCTTCAGGGCGCCGGCCACGATCTCCGACGCCGAAGCCGAGCCGTAGTTGACCAGAACCACGATCGGCTTGCCGTCGGTCAGGTCGCCGGGCTTTGCCGACCAGCGGTCGATCTGCTCCGGACGGCGGCCTCGCTGGCTGACGATCTCGCCGCGCTCCAGGAAGGCGTCCGAAACGCCGACGGCGGCCGACAGCAGTCCTCCGCCGTTGTTGCGCAGGTCTACGACGTAGCCCTTGATGCCCGGATTGGCCGTCTTCAGCTCGCCGATGACGCGGTTCAGGTCGCGCACGGTGTTGTCGTCGAAGGTCGAGATGCGGATGACGCCGAACTCGCCTTCCATCCGGCCGGTGACGGATTCGATCTTGATGACCTCGCGCGTCAGGGTGACTTCCAACGGGTCGGAGCCGTCGCGCAGGAAGGTGACCGCCACACTGGTGCCGGGCGCGCCGCGCAGCTTCTCGGACACGTCCGAGACGCTCAGGCCCGCGGCGCTGGCGCCGTCGATGACCGAGATCACGTCGCCGGCCTGAACGCCGGCGCGGGCGGCCGGGCCGCCGTCCATCGGCGAGATGACCTTCACCAGCCCGGCCTCGGAGCTGATGGTCAGGCCGACCCCGGAATACTGACCCTCGGTGCGTTCGCGCAGCTCGTCGAAGCCCTTGGGCGCCAGATAGGCCGAGTGCGGATCCAGCGCGGTCATCATGCCGCCCAAAGCCGCCTCGATCAGCTTCTTGTTGTCGACCGGCACGACGTAGGCCTGCTCGACCACGGCCAGCACGTCGCCGAACAGCTCCAGCATGCGGAAGGTCTCGTTGCGCGGGGTCTGGGCCACGGCGGTGACGGCGACGGCGCCGATGGCCACGGCGGCGCATCCGGCGATGAGGGCTTTGCGCATTCGGTCTCGCATCTTCGTCTGGTCGCGCGGGCGCGCGGGAGGAAACTGAAATCATCGGGGCCGTCGCGGCGGAAACAAGGCGCGGCGGGTCCGATCCGATAAAATCAGCGTCAGGACGGCTGCGCCAGCCTCTTCGCCGGCGGCACGATCATCGATGTTCCAGGAAGCGCGCCGGATCGACGGGGGTCTCTTCCCGACGCAACTCCATCTGAAGCGGGGCGCCGGCCCGGCTGGCCCCGAGCGTCTGGCCGGCCTCGACGCGTTGGTCCGCCCGAACGGAGGCGGCGTCCAGACCCAGCAGGACGGCGTGCCATCCCTGTCCGAGGTCCAGCAGGACGATCGTGCCCCAGGCCTCGTGCGGCCCGACGTGAACGACGCGGCCGGGCGCCGGGGCGCGGACGGGGGCGCCGGTCCCCGTCCAGCGCCAGCCGGCGGCCTCGCGGCCGAAACGGACCTGCGGCGGGCCGTCGAGAGGGGCGATCAGGCGATCGCGCCCCGCGGGCAGGGTGGAGACCCGTGCGGTGGCGCCGGCCGGCACCTCCGGCACCGTCGCCCCCATGCGGCGCAGACGATCGGCGAGCGCGGCGACCTCGGCCCGCGCGGCGCGGGCCTCGGCGGCCAGGACCACGGCGCGGGACCGGCGGGCGGCGCCCCGATCCGCGGCCACCGCGGCGCGCTCCCCGGCGGCGCTGTCGGCGGCCAGCGCGTCGGCCTGGGACAGCAGGACGGCCCGGCGATCGCGCGCGATGCCGGCGCGCCGCGCCTCGAGACCGGCGGCGCGGGCGTCCAGAGACAGGGCCGCCTCACGCATCAGCAGTCCCGCGCGGCGCGCCTCGACCGCCCGGCGCATCGGCACCACCAGCGGCGGGGGCGGCCGCCGCGTCAGGCGCTGGAGGCCGCCCAGCAGGCGGCCCTGACGCGCCCGCAGCCGGGTGAGTTCGGCGAGGACGGGCGCCTCGCGCGCGGCGAGGGCGTCGAGACGCGTGCGGTCGGCGGAAGGCGTCGCCTCGACGGCGGCGGGCGCGGCCGCGGAGACCCGCGCGGCGGCGGCCTCTTCCTCCAGCCGTCTCAGCCGGACGACGGCGTCGCGATAGCGGGCCTGAAGCTGGGCCGCCTCCCCGTCATCGCGCGGCTGGACGCCCGCGGCGGGCGCGGCGCCGAGGGCCAGGGCGGCGAGGCTGAGAAGGAGCAGGCGACGCATCAGTCGCGATGATACGGCGATCCGGCCAGGATGGTCACGGCGCGATAGATCTGCTCGGCCAGCATGGCGCGGGCGAGGGCGTGCGGCCAGGTCTGGGGGCCGAAGGCGAGCGTGGAGGCGGCGGCGTCGCGAACGCTTTCGTCCAGCCCGTCCGCCCCGCCGACGGCGAAGACCACGCGACGCTCCCCGCGGTCGCGCAGGAGAGCCAGGTGTTCGGCGAAGGCGCGGCTGGAGTAGGTCTTGCCCCGCTCGTCGCAGGCGATCAGGTGCGCGCCCTCGGCGGCCTTGAGGAGCAGCTCCGCCTCCGGCGCCTTGCCCGGCCTGCGGGGGTCGAGGTCGACCAGTTCCAGCGGGCCGAGCCCGAGAGCGCGGCCGGCCAGCGTCGCCCGTTCGGCGTAGTCGGCGGCCATCGTCGCCTCGGGACCGCGGCCCGACTTGCCGATGGCGACGACCGCCAGCTTCACGGGATCAGGCGCGGGAGTCGGCGCGGTGGCCGCTGTCGACGGCCCAGATCTTCTCGATGTTGTAGAAGGCGCGCACTTCCGGCCGGAACAGGTGGACGATCACGTCTCCGGCGTCGATCAGCACCCAGTCGCAGTGCGGCAGCCCCTCGACGCGGGCCTTGCCCAGGCCGTGGTCCTTGAGCACGCGCAGCAGGTGGTCGGCCAAGGCGCCGACGTGGCGGTGCGACCGGCCGGACGCCACGATCATGGCGTCGGACATGGAGGATTTGCCCTTCAGGTCGATGAGGACCAGGTCCTGGGCCTTGTCCTCGTCCAGCTTGGTGATCAGGGCCTGTTCCAGAGGCGTCGACCCCACCGGCGGCGGCGCGTCGGTCCCATCCTCGGGAAGCAGCGGCGGAATGGGGTCGGACTCATGCGCCGTGTTGGAGACGGCGGGCGCGCGGGGCGCGGAAGACGAGGACAGCTGAGGGCTCCGAAGAGGTGGACTTGAACATGGACCCTAGCACGGACGGTCCGTGGGGTCACGACCCGGGGGCGAAGTCCGGCGGCAGGCCGTCGGCGGACAGCCGGCCACCGGTGTAGCGGAGGTCCTCGGTGACCTCGCGGCCGAAGAAGGGCGGCGGGGTCCAGACCGCCATGGAGTCGGCGTCCGGGAACTCCGCCTCGGCCATCACGAGGCCGGTCAGCGAGCCACGGAAGACGTCGACGAACACCTCTGCGCCCTCGATCCGCCCGAGCGAATGCCGGGTCTTCTCCAGAATGCGACCGGGCAGGACCGACAGCAGGCGGAACTCCTCCGGCGACAGGTAGATCGACGTGAGCAGGCGGATCGAGGGCTCGACGTCGGCCTTGCGGCCGAGCCGAAGCATGGGCGGTCCGCCGTCGTGCGGAATCGCCTCGCGCAGGCGGAGCCGGGCGCCCTCGACGTAGAGGTCGCGGATGTCCTCGGCGCCGCGCGACACATCCTTCGGGAGCTCCCGGCACAGCCAGCGGCGCTCGTGTTCGACCCAGGCGTATTTGGCCTTGGGCCAGCCCAGCGAGGCGGCGACCGCCGGGTCGATTCCGGTCATGCCGTCGTCCCGGCCTGCGTGGCCGCCCTGAGCGCCGTCGAGGAACGGGGATTCAGGGGCGCGGACAGATAGGTCCAGGCCGGCGCCTCCATCAGCGGCAGAAGCTGGGCGCGTTCCGCGGGGACGCGGGCGAAGGCGAACCGGCGGGCGGCCGGCGCGGCGCGGCTTTCCAGCAGGCTGCCGGGGCGGGCGATCACGGCCATGGGCATCAGGCGCATGATGTCGGTCCAGCCGCGCCACAGGTCGAAGGACTCCAGGTTGTCCGACCCCATCAACCAGACGAAGTTGACCTCCGGGTGGCGCGCCCTCAGCGCCCGCAGGGTGTCGACGGTCCAGCTGGTACCGGCCCGTGTCTCGAAGTCCGAGACGATCATCGACGGTCCGCGCGCCCAGCGCCGGGCGGAGGCCATGCGGTCGGCGAGCGAGGCGGACTGCTTGGGATCCTTCAGGGGGTTCTGCGGAGAGACCAGCCAGATCACGCGGTCGAGGCCCAGCCGGGTCAGCGCCGTCTCCGCCACGTGGGCGTGGCCGTCGTGAGCCGGGTTGAAGCTCCCGCCGAACAGGCCGACGCGCATGCCCGGCTCCAGATGCAGGCCGTCCCGCAGCGCCCCGGGACGGGGTCCGAAGGCGCGCGGCGCGGGTCCGGCATGGAAGAAGCTCAAGGGAGGGCGCGTCCGGGCGGCTTATGCTCACGGTCGCCCTAACACGCGTCGCGCCGCGTGTAACCTCAGTCCGGCTGACGCTTCAAGGCGTCGCCGACCTCCGTGGCGTCCGGGCCGTTGGATCCGGCCGAGCGGGATGGCCCCGTCGTCTTCACGGCCTTCCGTCTGAACGGGACTCGACATGGCGGTCTCCTTTGCGGGGGACCCGCCGGCGCCGGCCAGGATTCCCTAGGGCCGCCAGCCGCCCGGCGTCTCCTCGACGGGGCCGCGGTCGTCCTCGTCGTCCGGAAGCGCGATCTCGCCGCGGGAGCGGCGCACGACCGTCCAGGCGGCCCGCAGCAGCTCGTCCACGCCCTCGCCGGAAACGCCCGACACCAGCATCGGCGCGACGCCGGCCGCCTCTTTCAGCTCCGCCGCCTTCTCCGCCCGCGCTTCCTCGGTCAGGGCGTCGATCTTGTTCAGGGCGAGTATCTCGGTCTTTTCGCCGAGGCCCTGACCATAGGCCTCCAGCTCATGCCGGATGGTGCGCCAGGCGCCGGCGACGTCGTCCTGCGTGGCGTCCACGAGATGGATCAGGCAGCCCGAACGCTCGACGTGGCCGAGAAATCGGGTCCCCAGCCCCGCGCCTTCCGACGCGCCCTCGATCAGACCGGGAATGTCGGCGATGACGAACCGCTCGTTGGGGCTCAGATCCACGGTGCCGAGGTTCGGCGCCAGGGTGGTGAAGGGATAGTCGGCGATCTTGGGCCGCGCGGCCGAGACGGCGGCGAGGAAGGTCGACTTGCCGGCGTTGGGCAGGCCGGCCAGACCGACGTCGGCGATCAGCTTCAGCCGCAGCCAGATGGCCCGCTCCTGCCCCTCCTGGCCCGGATTGGCGTGGGTCGGCGCCTGGTTGACCGGCCCCTTGAAGCGGGCGTTGCCCCAGCCGCCGTTCCCGCCGCGCAGCAACATCTCGGTCTTGCCGGGATGGTCCATGTCGAGGAGGACGGTCTCCTTGTCCTCGTCCAGCACCTGGGTGCCGACGGGCACGCGCAGGACGACGTCCTCGCCCTTGGCCCCGTGCATGTTGCGGCCCTGGCCGTGATGGCCGGTCTGGGCTTTGAAATGCTGTTGGTAGCGGAAGTCGATCAGGGTGTTCAGCCCGTCGACGGCGGTGATCCAGACGTCGCCGCCCTTGCCCCCGTCGCCGCCGTCCGGGCCGCCGTGCGGGATGAATTTCTCGCGCCGGAACGACACGGAGCCGCCGCCGCCGGCGCCCGAGCGGATGTAGATCTTGGCCTGGTCGAGGAACTTCATCGAACTTCTTGTGCGCTACCGCTCGCGACGCGGTCGCTCGCTGCCTGAGCGCGGCTTATGCCGCAGAAGTCCCGCGAGCGCGAGGAGCCTCCCTCCCCATGAGGAGAGGGAGGCGCGTCGGTCACCCCCAAACGCCGTAGGGGTCGCTCCACTTCAGGCCCAGGGCCTCGCCGACGGCGGGGTAGGTCAGCTCGCCGTTCAGGACGTTCAGGCCGCGGGCCAGGTGAGGGTTCATCTTCAGCGCTTCCAGCCCGTGGTCGGCCAGGGCGAGGCCGAAGGGCAGGGTGGCGTTGTTCAGGGCTTCGGAGGAGGTGCGCGGGGCGGCGCCCGGCATGTTGGCCACGCAGTAATGCACCACGCCGTCGACGACGTAGGTCGGGTCCTCGTGCGTGGTGGGCTTCGACGTCTCGAAGCAGCCGCCCTGGTCGATGGCGACGTCGACCAGCACCGAGCCCGGCTTCATCTGCTTCAGATGTTCGCGCTTGATCAGCTTGGGCGCCTCGGCGCCCGGAACCAGCACCGCGCCGATGATGACGTCGGCCTTGACCAGCTCCTCCTCGACGGCGCCGATCGAGGAGTAGCGGGTGATGACGCGCCCCTGGGTGACCTCGTCGATGTAGGCCATGCGCGGGATGGAGCGTTCCAGCACCACCACCTCGGCGCCGAGGCCCAGCGCCATGCGCGCCGCGTTCAGGCCGACGACGCCGCCGCCCAGAACCAGCACGCGCGCCGGGGCCACGCCCGGCACGCCGCAGAACAGCAGGCCCATGCCGCCGTTGTGCTTCAGCAGGGTCTCGGCGGCCGAGAAGACGGCGATGCGGCCGGCGACCTCGGACATGGGCGCCAGCAGCGGCAGGCCGCCTTTGGCGTCGGTCACGGTCTCATAGGCCACGGCGGCGCAGCCCGAGGCCATCAGGCCCCTCGTCTGCTCCGGATCGGGCGCGAGGTGCAGGTAGGTGAAGAGGATCTGGTCCTTCCTCAGCATCTCCCACTCGACCTTCTGCGGCTCCTTGACCTTCACGATCATGTCCGAGTTCGCGAAGATCTCGGCGGCGCTGCTCGCCAGCTTCGCGCCCGCCCGCTTGTAATCGGCGTCGGTGAAGCCCGCGCCCAGACCGGCGCCCGCCTCGACCGTCACGTCGTGTCCGTGGGCCACGTATTCGCGCACGGCGGTCGGCGTCAGGCCGATGCGGTGCTCGTTCTTCTTGATCTCCTTGGGGACGCCGACGCGCATCTGGGATTTCCTCGTCTGGATGGGGCGGCCGGCCTTCCGCGGGCGGCTCGCGTCGGCGCGCAATCTAGCGGCGGTCCCGCGACAGGTTCCTGTTCTTTTCTCTGACTGAACGGCGTAAAGTCGCAGGGTCTGCGAATGAGGGCGCTGATGAAGACCGTTTCTGCGGTGACTCTGGATGAGACCGACCGGCGCATGATCCGTGCGCTGCAGTCCGACGGGCGCATGACCAACGCCGATCTGGCGCGCGCCGTGAACCTGTCGGAAAGCGCCTGCCTGCGCCGGCTGCGGGCGCTGGAGAGCGAGGGCGTCATCAGCCGCTACGCCGCCATCATCAACGAACGCGCCGTCGGCCTGCCGATCTCGGTGTTCGTGACGGTGACCCTGTCCAGCCAGGCCGAGAGCGCCCTGACCGCCTTCGAAACCGCCATCGCCGACGTGCCCGAGGTGGTGGAGTGCCACCTGATGACCGGCAGCTCCGACTACCTGCTGCGCATGGTCTGCCGCGACGTGGACGATCTTGAGCGGATCCACGCGCGCGAACTCACGCGCATCCCGGGCGTGACGCGCGTCAGTTCCAGCGTCGCCATGCGCACCGTGGTGAAGCGCGGGGCGCTGCCGGTCTAGCGCAGCGCCAGCGTCACCGCCTTGACGTCCACATACTCGTCGATGCCGTGGACGGAGCCCTCGCGGCCGTAGCCGGACTGTTTGACGCCGCCGAAGGGGGCGACGGGGGTGGAGATCAGGCCGGTGTTGACGCCGCACATGCCGGCCTCGATGCGGCGTCCGATGCGCAGGGCGCGGTCAAGGTCGCGGGTGAACAGATAGGAGGCCAGTCCGAACGGGCTGTCGTTGGCCTTGCCGACGACCTCGTCCTCGCTCCCGAACGGGAAGACGGGGACCAGGGGGCCGAACGTCTCCTCCTCGCGGAACAGGGCGTCGTCGCCGCCCAGCGTCACGGTCGGCTGGAAGAAGCGGCCGCCGCGTGCGTGCCGCCCGCCGCCGGTCAGCACCTCGGCGCCGTCCTCCTTCAGGGCGGCCAGATGGGCCTCGACCTTGTCCAGCGCCCTGTCCTCGATCAGCGGCCCGACCTTGACCCCGTCCTCGAAGGCGTCGCCGACCGCCAGGGCCGCGACCTTGTCGGCGAGGATGCGGGCGTAGTCCCGGGCCACCGACGCCTCCACGTAGACCCGGTTGGGGCAGACGCAGGTCTGGCCGGCATTGCGGAACTTGCCCTTCACCGTCTCTTCGGCGGCCTGCTCGAGGTCCGCGTCGGCGAAGACGATCAGCGGCGCGGCGCCGCCCAGCTCCATCGACACCCGTTTCAGGGTCGGCGCGCACTGCTCGGCCAGCTTGCGGCCGACCGGGGTGGAGCCGGTGAAGCTGAGCTTGCGGATCAGCGGCGAGGACGTCAGCACGCCGCCGATCGTCGCCGCGTCGCCGGTGACCACGTTCAGCACGCCCCGGGGCAGTCCGGCGCGGTCGGCCAGTTCGGCCAGGGCGATCGCGGTGAAGGGCGTCTGGCTGGCCGGCTTGACCACGGCGGTGCAGCCCGCGGCGAAGGCGGGGCCCAGCTTGCGCGTGAGCATGGCGGCCGGGAAATTCCACGGCGTGATCAGGGCGCAGGGACCGACGGCCTGACGGAAGGTCAGGATCAGGTGCCCCAGCGGAGTGTCCTGCGTCTCGCCGAGCAGGCGCTCGGCCTCTCCCGCGAACCACTTCAGGAAGCCGTTGGCGTAGGCGACCTCGCCCTTCGCCTCGGCGAACGGCTTGCCGTTTTCCAGGGCCATGAGGGCGGCGAGACCGTCGGCGTTCTCGTCCACCAGCGCGGCCCAGTCGCGCAGGATCTTCGCGCGGTCGTGCGGGTCGGAGCGCGACCAGTCGGGAAAGGCGTCGGCGGCGGCCGTGATCGCCCGCTGCGTCTCCGCCGCGCCGAGGTCGGGCACGTGTCCGATGACGTCCCCCGTCGCCGGATCGTCGACCGCGATGCGGCCTGACCCCGTCACCGGCCTTCCGGCGATCAGGGCATGCTCGCGAAGCAGCTTCAGGCCGGCGTCACGGGGCGAGGTCATGGGCGTCTCCTGCACTGGAGACGCCATAACGCCTCACCGGCCGATGGTGTCCAGATCGCGCCCCCTGGTCTCGGGCAGCCAGATCAGGGCGACCAGCACGGCCAGCGCCGTGAAGGCCACCGAGTACCACAGACCGAAGTAGATGTTCCCCGACCAGGCCACGAGGGCGAAGCTGGCGGCGGGCAGCAGGCCGCCCACCCAGCCGGTGCCGACGTGATAGGGCAGGCTCATCGCCGTGTAGCGGACCCGGGTCGGGAACAGTTCGACCAGCGCCGCAGCCTGCGGCCCGTACAGCGCGGTCGCCGCGACGATGAAGATCATCAGGATGCCGAAAACGGCCGGCAGGTTGATCCGCGCCGGATCGGCCCGTTCCGGATAGCCGGCGGCCAGCAGCGCGCCCTTGATCCGGCCCTCGACGTCGGTCCGTGCGGCCTTCAGGGAGGCTGGGTCCAGGGCGCCGCCCTCGACCGAGGGCACCACGGCGTCGCCCACGCGGACGACCGCCAGGGCTCCGGGCGCGGCGGCCTCGTTGGCGTAGCTGACGCCGGCGTTGGAAAGGACGCTCTTGGCGATGTCGCAGGACGAGGCGAATGCGGTCTTGCCCACCGGATCGAACTGGACCGCGCACGTGGCGGGGTCGGCGACGACGGTCACCGGCGCGGTCGCCTGGGCCTCGGCCAGCGCCGGATTGGCCGCGCGGGTCAGGGCGTGGAAGCCGGGGAAATAGGCCACAAGCGCCAGGATCATCCCGAACAGCATGACGGGCTTGCGTCCGACGCGATCCGACAGCCAGGCGAAGAGGACGTAGAGGAGGGCCGACAGGGCGGTGACCGCCAGCATCAGCTGGTCCACCGTGTTCACCTCGACCTTCAGCACCCGCTCCATGAAGAAGCGGGCGTAGAAATATCCGCAGTACCAGACCGCCCCCTGGGCGATCATGATGCCGAACAGGGCGATCAGGACGAAGCGGCCGTTCCTCCAGCGCAGAAAGCTCTCGACGTAGGGCGCGCGTTTCTCGCCCGCCTCGGCCTCCATGCGCTCATAGGCCGGGCTTTCGTTGAGCTGCAGGCGGATCCAGAGCGACACCGCCAGCAGCAGTGCGGAGAGCAGGAAGGGGATGCGCCACCCCCATTCGTCGAAGGCCTCGGTCCCCACGACGGCGCGGGTGATCAGGATGACAGAGAGGGCGCCGATCAGGCCGAGCGCGGCCGTGGTCTGGATCCAGCCGGTGAGCAGGCCGCGCTTCTTCGCCGGCGAATGCTCGGCCACGTAGATGGCGGCCCCGCCGTATTCTCCGCCCAGCGCGAAGCCCTGCAGGATGCGCATGAGGATCAGGAGGACCGGGGCCGCGATGCCGATGGCGTCGTAGTCCGGCAGAAGGCCGATGGCGACCGTCGCCGCGCCCATCAGGGTGATGGTGACCAGAAAGGTCTTCTTGCGGCCGGTCCGGTCGCCGAACCATCCGAACACCAGGGCCCCGAGCGGCCGCACCACGAAGCCGACGCCGAAGGTCAGGAGGGCCAGGATGTAGGACGCCGCCTCGCCGACGTCGGCGTAGAAGTGGCGGGCGATGACGGCCGTCAGCGAGCCGAAGATGAAGAAGTCGTACCACTCGAACGCCGTGCCTGCGGCGGAGGCCGCCACGACGGTGCGCAGCTTCTTCGGATCGTCCACGGCGGACGGTTCGGCGGTGATGGTCATGGCCCCTCGACTTCCCTCCGGCGAGCCTCTTGGCGGGCCCGGCCGGGGCCGACGTTAGAAGGGCGCGGGAGAGGGGGGAAGCCGGAATTGCTGAGGCCCCGCCGTTTGGGGGCCGGCGGGGCCTCGCCTTCGCGTCTCAGCCGTGTGGGGGACCGGCTCACGCGGCCGAAGGACGATCCGTCGGGGGGAGTGGATCGTCCCCGGGTTTTCAGTCCTTGGCGTCTTCGGCGGCTCCGGTGACGGCGTCGCCGGCGGCCGAGGCGTCGCGGCCGACGCCGGCGACGGTGTTGCACGCGGCCGTGGTCAGGGCGGCGGCGGCGCTCAGAATGACGAACAGCTTGCGCATTTTCGGGCTCCGGGGAGGATGTGTCCCCGAAGAACGCCGTCAGTGACCGGCGGTTCCTTCGGGCGCGCCCGGGGTGACGAAGGTCATGCGGATCAGGGCGCCGCCCATGGGCCCGGTCAGGATTTCCGTCTCACCCCTCAGCTGTTTGGCGAAGGCGGCCATCAGGGTCCGGCCGACGCCGGTCGCGGTGGTCGGGGTCAGGCCGGGACCGTCGTCCTCGACCTCGAGCACGCTGGTCCCTCCGTCGACGCGGAAGCGGACGGCCAGCGCCGTGCCGCCGGTGGTGAAGGCATGCTTCTGGGCATTCGACACCGCCTCGACCAGCCAGAGCGCCATCGGCGCCAGCTTGTCCGGGTCGACGATGAGCGAGTCGGACTGGACCGAACTGTCGATCACCTGGCCCCGCCCGGCCTGGTCGGCGACCATCTGGCCGACGAGGGCGTCGAGGAAGTCCTTCATGTCGGCGCGGCCCAGGTCCTCGGCCTGGTAGAGCGTGCGGTAGATCAGGGCCAGGGCCGAGATCCGTTGCCGCGTGTCGCCCAAGGCCGCCTTGGCCGAGGCGTCGGTGACGCTGCGCTGTTGCATGCTGAGCAGGGACGAGATGATCTGCAGGTTGTTCTTCACGCGGTGATGGATCTCGCGCATCAGCGCGTCCTTCTCCTCCAGCGCCTTCATCAGGGACTGGTCGCGCGTGGTGACGCCTTCGGCCAGGTCGTCGAGCGTCCGGGCGAGGGCGCGGATCTCCGTCGGGGCCGCGTCGGCCTGCACGGGCCGGACCGACAGCCGGCCGCGGGCGTGGATGGCGGCGACGCGCTGGAGATAGTCCAGCCAGCGGATCACGAACCTTTCGGACAGGGCCATGACCGCCACGAAGGCCGCCAGCCAGACGCCCAGCGGCAGGAGCAGGGATCCGAGCGGGTTCAGTCTCGCCCAGGAGAGCAGGCCCGGCGCCGCGGCCGAATAGACCACGTGCAGCTCCCGGTCGATCAGGGACGCGCGGACGTAGACCCGGCCGTTCCTCTCCACGATCGCCGCCTCGCCCGTGTCGGCGGGAGGAGGCTCGAGCTCGGGCATGTCGCGGAACGCGCCGGACTTCGTGGTCGCCAGGATCCGCCCGTCCGACGAGACCAGGGCGGCCTCGGACCCGGCCGGCAGGCTGCGCAGGTCGCGGCGCGGCAGCAGCTCCCGCAGAGGCATGACCACGGCCGTGGCGCCGTCGAAGCCTCCCAGGGGGCGTTCCAGCCGGAGGGCGATCAGGACGCCTGCCGGCGACCCTCCGGACGGCGCGGCGACGACCCGCCGCCCGGCGCGCAGATCCTCGATCCACGGCCCCGTCGGCGCCGCCCCTCGGGATCCGCACAGCAGCGCGCCCTCGGCGTCATAGCGGGCCAGACCGTCGTAGATGCGCAGGCGGTCGTCGACGGCGTCGAGCCGTGTGGAGCAGCCCGGTCCGGTGCCCTCCAGGGCGAGGACCTCGAGCAGGGCGGCAGTCGAGCGGACGCGGCCCTGCTGGTCGGCGACGCTGCGCTCGGCGGCCAGCCGCAGCATCTCCCGTCGGGCGAACGCCTGGTCGCGGAAGTCGGCTTGCAGCTGGAAGGCGCTGAACACCAGAAACGGCAGCAGGGCCAGGGCCATGGCGACGCCCAGCCGGAAGCGGATGCCGCGGAGGCGGGGCCGAAGACCCCGTCGGAACAGCCTGCTTCGCGCGGTCACGCGCTCAGGTCCGCAGGGGGCCGCTCAGGCGGTCGGCGTCGGCGAGGATGGAGCGCATGGCGTCGCCGGCCGCGCGGCCGTCCCGGGCGTAACCGCCGCTCTCCAGAATGCCCAGAAGGGATTTGCGGGCCCGCGAGACGCGGCTCTTCACGGTGCCGACGGCGCACTGGCAGATCTCGGCCGCCTCCTCGTACGCGAAGCCGCCCGCGCCGACGAGGATCAGCGCCTCGCGCTGTTCCGCCGGCAGGGCGTCGAGCGCCTGACGAAGTTCGTCGAGAGCCACGGGGGCCTCAGGGTCGTCGACGGCCACGAGGGTGCGCTCCGCCGCTTCCTGATCCAGTTGCGACTGGCGCCACGACCGGCGCTTCTCCGAGTAGAACTGGTTGCGCAGGATCATGAAGGTCCAGGCCTTCATGTTGGTGCCCATCTGATAGCTGGCCCGGGCGTCCCAAGCCTTCATCAGGGCGTCCTGAGCCAGGTCGTCGGCCGCCGTGGCGTCGCCCGTCAGGGTGCGCGCGAAGGCGCGCAGGTGAGGGATCAGCGTGACCAGCTGTTTCTTGAAGCCCTCGTCGTCGCTGGACGGCGGCTTCGGCGCAGTCGAACCCCTCACGAGCGCCCGCCCTCGGGACCGCCCTTGTCGTCCGCGCGCCGCAGGATCTCCAGGAAATCGTCGGGAACCGGCTCGTTCACCACTTCCTCGAACATGTGCCGCAGGCGCACGCCGATCGCCTGCTGGCGCAGTCGGGCCTCTTCCAACCTGGGTTCCTTCCGCGCAGTTTCGCCGCGTTTTCGCGATGCGCCTTTGTCTTCGCTCATGTCTTTCGGCATCACGCCGCCCCGTTCCGAACCCGCTCAACGTGGGGCGGCCCCGCGGGTTCCGCCACGCCGACGGAAATGTCGAGTTCAGGCGAACGGCTGGCGGAACCGTGGCCTTGATCCCACGTTCAATGTGGTCGCAACCCGCTTCGTTCCGGCGAAGCATCCACGTCGGGGATCTTCCATAATGAGCCTTCTGGCCAGACTCGCGCCGCACCTGCCCTACGTCCGCCGCTACGCCCGCGCCCTGACCGGCGACCAGGCGACCGGCGACAACTACGTCCGCGTGGCGCTGGAGGCGCTGGCCGCGGGCGAACGCCAGCTGTCTCCGGAGATGACGCCGCGCGTCGCCCTGTACCACGTCTTCCACGCCATCTGGTCGACGACCGGCGCGCAGCTGGAGCCGGTCCAGGCCGACGAGACCGACGCCGGTCAGCGGCTGATGCGCATCTCGCCCCGCTCGCGGCAGGCCTTCCTGCTGACGGCCCTGGAGGGCTTCACGCCGTCGGAGGCGGCCCAGATTCTCGGCGCCGACCCGCACGCGGTCGAAGGCCTGATCGCCGAGGCCCAGGCCGACATCGACGCCGAACTGGCGACCGACGTCCTGATCATCGAGGACGAGGCCATCATCTCGGCCGACATCGAGAGTCTGGTGAAGGAGCTGGGCCACCGAGTGACGGCGACGGCCACCACCCATGATGAGGCCGTCGACGCCGTCGCCCGCCACCGCCCGGGCCTGGTCCTGGCCGACATCCAGCTGGCCGACGGCTCGTCGGGCATCGACGCGGTCAAGGACATCCTGAAGCGCTTCGACGTGCCCGTGATCTTCATCACCGCCTTCCCCGAGCGCCTGCTCACCGGCGAGCGGCCCGAGCCGACCTTCCTGATCACCAAGCCGTTCCAGCCCGAGACGGTGAAGGCGGCCATCAGCCAGGCCCTGTTCTTCCATCCGGCGCGCCAGAAAGAGGCGGCCTGAAAAAAAGTCGCCCGGCGCGGGAACCGCGAATCGCATCGGGCATTTTCGATTTGCGGAGGCGGCGACGCCCCCCCGACACGAGACCGGAGAGATCCGGTCTGTCGCCTCCGCACCTCATTCTCGATGATGCGACCTCAGGGCGGATCGGCAACGATCCGCCCTTTTTCTTTGCCTCGCGCCCGGCCCCGGCTAAGGTCCGTGGCGAAAAGCAACTCAGGAGATCGCCATGTCGACCGCCAGCCGCCAGTGGGTTCTTCGCCGCCGGCCCCAGGGCCTGATCCAGGAGGGCGATCTGGAACTCGTGCGGACGACGCTGCCGGACCTCGGCGAGGGTCAGGTGCGGGTCCGGACCATCTACCTGTCGCTGGATCCCACCAACCGGACCTGGATGAACGACACCCCCGGCTATCTTCCGCCGGTCGGCTTGGGCGACGTGATGCGGGGTCTGACCCTCGGCGTGGTCGAGGAGAGCCGGTCGGACCGCTTCGCCGTGGGCGATCTGGTCACGACGGCTGCCGGAGGCTGGGCCGATCAGGCCGTGGTCGACGCGACCGCCGCCTCGCGCGTGCATCGCGTGCCCGGCCTGCCGCTGACGGCGAACATGTCGGTCATGGGCATGACCGGCATGACGGCGTGGTTCGGCGTCACCGACGTGCTGCAGCCGAAGGCCGGCGAGACGATCGTGATCTCCGCCGCCGCCGGGGCCGTGGGCTCGATCGCGGGTCAGGTGGCGAAGGCCCACGGGGCGAGGGTCATCGGCATCGCCGGGGGCCCGGACAAGTGCCGCTGGCTGACCGACGAGCTCGGATTCGACGCGGCGATCGACTACAAGAACGAGGACGTCGGGGCGGCGCTGGACCGGCTGGCGCCCGACGGCGTCGAAATGAATTTCGAGAACGTCGGCGGCGACATCATGATCGCCGTCTTCAACCGGTTGAAGGTCCATGGCCGCATGGCGGTGTGCGGGCTGATCTCGGCCTACAACGCCACCAAACGCCCGCCGACGCCCGACTTCGGACGGATGATCACCCACCGGCTGAGGGTCCAGGGCTTCCTGGTCATGGACTATTCGCCCCGCGCGAAGGAGATGGTCGCCGGACTCGGGCCGATGCTGGCCGATGGGCGGGTGAAGTGGAAGGTGCACGTCGACGACGGGCTGGAAGGCGCGGTCGACAGCCTGAACCGCTTGTTCACCGGGTCTCACGACGGCAAGCTGCTGGTCCGGGTGTCCGAAGAACCCTGAACGAGGGCGAATGACCGAGCCGCTGCACGTCCACTATGAGGATCTGTCCACCGGCGAGGTGATCCCGCTGGGCGCCTGCGCCGCCGACGCGGAGATGGTCGCGGGCTTCGCGGAGCGCTTCGTGCCGGGCTGGGACTTCGAGGCGGGCGCGCCCGACGCCCTCGTCTACGTCCTGTGGAGCCGGCTGTTCGGCGACAAGGCGCGCGGTTGGGCCCAGTCGAAGATCCTGGCGGTCGACGGGCTGAGGTTCATGCGCAATCCGCCGACCGGAGAGCTGCTGCGCGGCCGCATGACCGTGATGGGCAAGGACCCCGTCGGCGACGACAAGGGCATCGTCATCGCCCAGCACGATCTGCTGGACGAGGGCGGGCGGCTGGTCTTTTCCTGCCTGACGCGGACGGTGTTCGCCCGACGCTAGGGGCCGAAACGCGAAACGGCGGCCTCGCGGCCGCCGTCTGCGTCACCCGAAGAGGCGAACCCGGATCAGGCGTTGGCCACGGCCGGCGTCGCGGCGGCCTTGGCGAAGGTCAGGGCGATCAGGCGGTCCCAGCCCTGCAGCGACGTCAGGTGGGCGTAGATCTGGCCCAGGGCGCCGTTGTCGCGCAGCTCGACCAGCTTCTCGGCCGACAGACCGCGCAGCTTGTCCTCGGAGACGGCGTAATACTCGGCGATCTTCTGCACCTCGCCGGCGGGCTGGCCGCTGGCGTCGCGCGGGGTGAAGGTCGCTTCGCGCGTCTCCAGCAGGTCCAGCTCCTTCAGCAGGGCGACGAAGGACTCGGTCCGCAGGCGTTCCTGTTCGAAGCTGTTGCAGAAGTCCATCGCCTGCTTGGTGAAGGCGCTGGGCTGGCCGTCCTCGAACAGGGGCTGGGCGCCGCCTTCCTTGACGAACGGGGCGTCGCGATCGACGCACAGGATCAGGCGCTGCTGGGTCTCGTCGTTGGCGAAGACGAAGGGATAGCGGCGGACGTAGGCGGGGATGTAGGCGTCCGGCTTGAACAGGCCGTTCTCGACGAACAGGTTCTGGTCGGGACGCAGCCCCATGACGGCGACGGGCTGGCGCTGCTCGCCGACGAAGATGACCGGATAGGCCAGGGCGGCCGGGGCGAACTCGGTGACGGTCAGCGGCACGATGTGCGACTTCGCGACGAACTCGTAGGGACGATCGGTGGGCGACACGCCCAGGGCGCCGTGGTTCTCGACCGACAGGGGTTCGGGCTTGCCGTAGAACAGGACGGTGCCGGCGAGTTGGCCGGTCATCTGGCCGGTCTGCATGGTGGTGTCGGTCATGGAGGCGGAAACGCTCTGGAAGGTGGCGGAAGGCGGGCCTTCTATCCCATGCCCGCGCGGGCGGCAAACGGGGCCGCCCGGCGGGGGAGTCCCTCAGAAGCGGTAGGCCGCGCCGACGCGCAGATTGCGGCCGGGCGAGGGAGCCAGATCCTTGAGGAAGCTGGTGTGTTCGCGCACCTCCTCGTCGGTCAGGTTCCGGGCCTCGGCGAACAGGATCAGCCCGTCCTCCCGCGGCGACCAGCCCACATACAGGTCGGCCGTGGTGTAGGCGTCGGTCGGCAGTTCGAAGGCCGCGACGCGGGTCTGCTCGCCCACGTGCCGGACCTGTCCGCGGACGGTCCACGGACCCCATTCCAGCTCGGCGCGGCCGCTGAGCGACCACGGCGGAATGCGGGCGGGCGGCCCCAGATCGGTCTCGCCCCGCACCGTGTCGTAGCCCAGCTCCAGGGTCAGGGAGTCCGTGCCGCGTTCCCACGCACGATAGGCCAGTTCGACCTCCAGACCGCGGAAGGTGGCGTCGGTCTGGACGTACTGGAAGATCTCCAGCTCGCTGTCGACGTCCTCGACCCCGGTCGGAACCAGGTCGATGAAGCCGTCGTAGTCGGCGTTGAAGACGTGCAGGTCGACGGTGAAGGGACCGCGGTCCCAGTGCAGGGCGCCTTCCAGCGAGGTGACCTCCTCCTCGCCCAGGTCGGCGTCGCCGACCTCATAGGCCCGGGTGGCCACGTGCGGGCCGTCGGCGAACAGCTCGGCCTCGGTCGGCGCCCGGCCGTTGCGCGAGACCGAGAGCCCGAGGAACAGGGCGTCCGTGGGCTTGAAATAGGCGCCGATCGAGCCGGACACCGTCGAGAAGTCCCGCGTCCCGGCGACGCTGTCCAGCTCGCGCGAGTCGAAGCGCAGCCCGCCCTCCAGACCCCAGCCGCCGTAGTCCAGCCGTTGCAGGGTGTAGACGCCGAGTTCCGAGATGTCGGTGGCGGGCACGTAGGCCTCGTCGCCCTGGGCGTCGAAGTCGCGCTTCAGGCCCTGCACGCCGATCGCGCCGTCCCAGCCGCGGCGGCGCACCTGGACAAGTTCCAGTCGGCCCTCGACCCCCTCGGAGGTGAAGACCGTGCCGACCTCGTCCCCCTCGAACTCCGTGTGGGTGTAGTCCGCGTAGGCCGCGCCGCCGCGAAGACGCGCGAACGGACCGGAGGGCAGACGCAGCTCGCCGCGGACGTCGTACCGGGTCTGCTCCAGACCGATGGTGACGGGCTCCTCGTCATGCGGCGGGGCCAGCGGTTCGTGCTCATGCTCATGGCCGGGCACGCCGTAGTCCGTCTCGGTGCGCTTCACCGAACCGCCGAGGAAGCCCCAGTCGCCGATCCACGACACGCCCGCGCCGAAGGCCGACAGGTCGACGAAGCTGTTCTCCAGCGTCGTGCCGCCGGTGTCCTCATAGGTCTCGCCCTCGGCCTCCAGCTGGCGCCGGGACTCGGCCGGCACGGGGATGTCGTAATCGCCGGCCTCGCGGCGCAGACCGTCGACGGTGAAGACCAGGGGACCGGCCGAGAAGGCGCCGCGGGCGCCGAAGGTCAGGCCGTCGTCGACCGTCGAGGTCTGGGCCCAGACGCGGCCGTCGGCGCCGCCTTCCGGCCGCTCGTCCGCGATGCGGCCGTCGATGACGTTGACCACGCCGCCGATGGCGGAACCGCCGAAAGCCAGGGTCTGGGGGCCGCGCAGAACCTCGATGCGGGTGGCCTCGCCGGGATCGGCGGCGACCTGGTGGTCGGGCGACAGGCTGCTGGCGTCGATCAGGCCGAGGCCGTTGGTCAGGACCTGCACGCGCGGCCCCGCAAGGCCGCGGATCACCGGCCGGCCGGCGCCGGCGGCGAAGGCCGTGGTGCGCACGCCCGGCAGGCCGTTCAGGACGTCGCCGAGAGACCCGGACGGCGCGGTCGTCAGCGCCTCCTCGTCCAGCACGTCGACGGCGATGTTGGTCGCCTGCCGCGCCACGCCGTAAGGGGCGGCCGTGACGACGATGTCGTCCACCCGCGTGGCGGGGGCGTCGGGGTCCTGGGCCATGGCGACGCCGGGGAGGAGGGCGACGGCGGAGACGGTGAGGGCGAGCGAGAGGCGCGAATGGGTCATGAGGGAGTGTTATGAGATAACATCACGACCCGTCAAGCGGTTGCCCGCAGGCGGAACACGCCTTAGCTGAGGGGCATGGACGGATGCGGCCACGATCACGCGCAGATGGGGATGAAGCCTGCGGCCGTGCGCGCGGCGCTGGACGCGGCCGAAGCCGCCTGCGGACTCGACGGCGAGCGCATGACCGCGCCGCGTCGGCGGGTGCTGGAATTGCTGCTGGCGGCGGGCGAGCCGGTGAAGGCCTATGACCTGATCGCCGCCTACGGCCGCGACGGCGAGGCCGCCAAGCCGCCGACCGTCTACCGCGCGCTGGAGTTCCTCGAGCGTCGGGGCCTGGCGCACCGCATCGCCTCGCTCAGCGCCTACGTCGCCTGTTCGCACGATCGGGCCGAGCATGCTGCGGCGTTCCTGATCTGCGACTGCTGCGGGGCCACGGCCGAGGTGCCGGCGGGGGCGGGCGCCCAGCTGGCGGGGTCGGCGGGCGATCTCGGCTTCGTCATCCAGCGGGCGACGGTCGAGGCGCACGGCCTGTGCGCCCGGTGCCGACCGGACGCCTGAGCCTCAGGCGACCTCGACGGTGGCGGGCGGCGCCGGCTCGGGGATCGGCGACAGATCCTCGACCGGCGAGACGTAGGCGGCCAGGGCGTCGAACTCGTTCAGGAAGACGGCGCGCAGATCGTCCGTCTCCATGATGACCTCGTGTTTTGAGCCCGGAACCTCGACGTAGCGGCCCCGGCCCATGCGCTTGGTCGCCCATTTGTTGGTCAGCTTCCAGACGCGGTCGTCGTCGCCCGGCTGGACGACGCAGACCGGAATTTTCACCGACTTCAAGGCCTTGGGCTTCAAGGTGCGCTCGCCTAGGTCGATTGCGAAGGCCAGCCAGCCCCAGGTCGGGCCGCCCACGGCCAGATGCGGGCAGGCGTAGAGCTGCTGCCGCCACAGCTCGTAGCGCGCCTCGTCGGAGGTCAGGGCGTCCTTCTCGAACGTGTGCTCGAACGGATCGTCCGGATCGTCCAGCACATAGTCCGCCGCCTTGCCGTGCCGCAGGTTCCATCTGACGGCGAGTTTGACCGACCACATCGACCGCTTGCCGGTCCGGATCTTCAGCATGGGCGCGCTGAGCAGGGCGCCGGAGAAGCGCGTCTCGCCCTGTTCCAGCGTGGCCAGGTTCAGCGCCGCGCCCATGGAATGGCCGACCATGACCCAGGGCCTGGGCGCGACGGACTCCCAAGCGTCCAGCAGGCGGGCGAAATCGTCCAGATATTCCTCGACGGCGCGGGCGTGTCCCTTCAGCCGGTCCGGCAGCAGGCGGGCGGACAGGCCCTGGCCGCGCCAGTCATGCGCCAGCACGCACCAGCCGCGCGCCGTCAGATTGCCGATCAGTTCGAAATATTTCTCGATCGGCTCGGTGCGGCCGGGGCTCAGAACCACGGTGCCGCGCGGCTTCGACCCCATCAGCGCGGTCGGGCGCCAGAAGGCCGCGCGCAGGCGCAGGCCGCCGGCCCCGCGGTACCACGAGCCCTCGCCGCCGGGCGGAGAGGCGGCCCCGGGCACGCCCATCAGCGGGGCATTGGCGGCATAGGCGGCGGCTCGGCTCACTCGGGCTTCCTGAACTTCAAGGTCATGCGGTCGCTCTCGCCGATCGCGGCGAAGGGCGCGGAATCGAAATCGGGGTCCGGCGGCTCCCCGACGGGCGCGGTGAGCAGGCGAGGGGGCAGGGTTTCGACGCCGAAAGGATGGTCCTTGTCGTCCTCGGGATTGGCGTTGACCTCGGAGGCCGCCACGAAGACGAAGCCGGCCTCGGCCGCCAGCTGACGCACGAAGGCCTCCTGGACGTAGCCGCTGGCGGCGACCGGGTCCTGGTCCTCCTCGGGGCCCAGGCGATGCTGCTCGACGCCGAGGATCCCGCCGGGGCGCAGGGCGGCGAAGGCGTCGGCGAAGGCCTTCTCGGCGATCCCGGCGGCCATCCAGGAATGCAGGGTCCGCATGAACAGGACCATGTCCACCGATCCGGCCTCGGCCACTGGCCCGCTGGTCGGCCCGAACTCGGAGAAGACGATCTCCCCGTAGAGGCGCCGGTCAGCGCCGAAACGCTGCTGATAGGCGCCGTTGACCGCCACCTGCGCGGGGTCGGCCCCTGCGCCGGACTGAAAGCCGACCGCCACGTACTTGCCGCCGCCTTCCTTGAGATAGGGCGCGACGATCTCCGTGTACCAGCCCGTTCCGGGCCAGAAGTCCGCCACCGTCATTCGCGGCTGCAGGCCGAAGAAGCGCAGCGTCTCCATCGGGTGGCGATGCTCGTCGCGGATGCGGTCCTGCGCGCGCCAGGCGCCGGCGACGGCCCATTCCAGCGTGCCGCGCGGGGGGCCGTCCGGAGCGTCGGGTTCGGCGGCCTTCTCCTCGCGGCGGCCGCAGCCGGCCAGACCCGCCAGAGCCAGGGCCGCGGCGCCGGTCAGCAGGGCGCGGCGCGCCGGACCGGAGCGTGCTCCGCCCGGGACCGTGCGTCCCACTCTCGCCCCGTCACCCATGGCCGGTTCCCTGCTGGCCGCGGCGGAGGCCCGGGCCGCCCGCCGAAGCGACCGGCTTAGAGGGCTTCGCGGCGTGGGTCAAAGCGGGACGACGCGGGTCAGGCGGGCTTGCGGAAGCGCAGCGTCATCCGGTCGCTCTCGCCGATCGCGTCGTATTCCGCGCGTTGCTCCGGCGTGATCTGGCAGCCCTGTTCAGGCCCACGACGCGTCGGCGGCAGGGTCCACACGCCGCAGGCATGGTCGCGGTCGTCCTTCGGATTGGCGTTCAGCTCGCTGCGGTCCTCCAGCACGAAGCCCGCCTTTTCGGCCGCGGCGATGACGTAGGCCTCCGAGACGTAGCCGTTCGGGGCGGTGGCGTCGGGGTCGGACCCCTCGGGCGCGCGGTGCTGTTCGACCGCCAGCACGCCGCCGGGCTTCAGGACGGCGAAGAACTGGCCCATCAGGGCGTCGGTGCGGCCGCCGCGATGCCAGTTGTGGAAGGCGCGGGCGACCAGCACCATGTCCGCCGAGCCGTCGGCCACGCCCAGCCCGTCGTTCACCCGGTCGACGGGAACGTAGGTCCCGCCCGTCGCGGCGGCGTAGGGCTCCAGAATGTTGCGCCACCAGCCGGCCGCGCCGGGCTGGATCTCGACCACGGTCAGGCCCGGCTTCAGGCCCCAGAACGTCAGGCTGTCGTACGGATGACGGGCGCCGTCGCGGGCACGGTCCGCGGCGGGACGGGTTTCCGACGCGACGGCGGCGCGCAGGGCGGCGTCGTCGGGGGCCTGGGCGCAGGCGGCGACCGGCAGGGTCAGGGCGACGGCGAGGGCGGCGAGGGCGGTCAGGCGCATGGGTCGTCTCCGGTCCGTGGAATGGCTCCTCTCTAGAGCCGGATCGCGAGCCGCGACAGGCGCCTCTTGACGCACCCGATGCGCTTCCCAAATCCGTCCCCGAGGGCGCCGATCGTCGGGCCTTCCGGACCGAACGACGCCCGACACGGGGTCGATCGGGCCGCATCCCCGCCGTCCGGGCAAAATCGCCGGGCGGCTCACCCTTGCTGACCCATCAGGAGGCTGATCATGCGTACCTTCGACTTCACCCCCCTCTATCGTTCCGCCGTCGGCTTCGACCGGCTGGCCGCCATGCTGGAAAGCGCCGCGCGCACCAGCGAGCAGGGCTGGCCGCCCTACAACATCCAGTCGACCGGCGAGAACCAGTACCGCATCGAGGTCGCCGTGGCCGGCTTCAGCCCGGAAGAGCTGAACGTCGAGGTCAAGGAGAACCTGCTGACCGTCACCGGCCGCAAGACGGCCAACGACGACGGCGTCGAGCGGACCTTCCTGCACCGCGGTCTGGCCGAGCGCGACTTCGAGCGCCGCTTCCAACTGGCCGACTACGTCGTCGTCAAGAACGCCGACCTGGCCCACGGTCTGCTGACCATCGACCTGGCCCGCGAACTGCCGGAGGCGTTGAAGCCCCGCACCATCGCCATCGGCACGGGCGGCTCGGCCCTGATCGAGGGCAAGGCGGAGAAATCCGGCAAGAAGGTCGCGTAAGCGGTTCTTCCGGCCGGACGGCCCGAGGGGGCGGCGGAAACGCCGTCCCTTTTTTTTCAGGCTCAGGCCACGGCTTCGAGGTCCGGCCGGTCGGCGCCGCTGAAGTCCGCGCCATCGGTCTGGGCGCCGGTCAGCACGGCGCCCTCCAGACGGGCGTAGCGCAGGCTGGCCTTGCGAAGGTCGGCCGGCAGGCAGCGTCCGGCGCCGAGCGGCAGCGGCGACAGGTCCGCGCCGCGAAGGTCGGCCTGATTGAGCAGGGCGCCGCCCAGCCGGGCGCCCCGCAGATCCGCGCCGCGCAGGTCGGCGCCGCGTAGGTCGGCTCCTTCCAGATTGGCGCCCTGCAGCGCCACCCCCGCCAGATCGACGCCGACCATGCAGGCGCCCCGCGCGCTCATGGCGGGCAATTTCAGCCCCTTCAGCCGGCTGGCCAGGGGGCGCAGATCCTCGCCGTCGAACACGGCCGGAGCGCCCAGCACGCCGCCGCTTTCGGCCCAGGCGTTGCCGTCCAGCGCGCGCTCGTGCAGGTCCTTGACCCTGGCCATGGCCTCGGAGGTCGGTTCGCGCAGCGAGCCGGTCAGGTCGGTCTTCTCCATGCGAGCCCGGTCGATGGCCACGCCCGTCAGGACGGCGCCGATCAGCTTGGCGCCGGCCAGATTGGCCCCGCCCACGTCCGCGCCGTTCATGATGGCCCCGGACAGGTCCGCCTCCTTCAGATTGGCCCCCGTCAGCACCGTCCCGTTCATGGCGCAGTCGGTGAAGTCGGTCTTGAAGGCCGAGAATCCCTCCAGATCGGCGCCGTCCAGTCGCGCGCCGGAGAAGCTGGCCCCGTCGGCCACGCCCTTGCGGGCCTCGTGCTTGACCTGGGCCAGCCCCTTGGTGGCGTGGGGAATGGCGATGACGCCCTCGCGGAAGTCCGCCTTCGACAGGTCCGCCCGATGAAGGGTCGCGCCGCGCAGACAGGCGCCCCTCAGATCGGCCCGGGTCAGGTTGGCGTCCGAGAAGTCGGCGCCCTTGAGGTCGCAGCAGAAGAAGACGGCCCGGCTCAGATCGGCCCCGGCGAATTTCGCGCCCTCCAGGGTGCAGCCGCTGAAATCGGCGTCGGACAGGTTGCGCCCCCGCAGGTCGCGACCGCGCAGGTCCATGAATTTCAGGGCCAGCCGACGGCCTCCGGCCCGCCCCTGAACCAGCCGCTCGTGCGCGGCCATCAGCATGTCCAGGTCGCCCTGTCCCAGTTCGCGACGGGCGAAGGTCATGCGGCGGCTCCGGTCTGCGGCGGGGTCAGGCCCTGGGTCCCGTCCAGCCGGGCGCGCTTCAGGTCCGCGCCGTCCAGAACGGCGCGGCGCAGGTCGGCGCGCGACAGGTCGGCGCCGCGCAGGCACGCACGGCTCAGGTCCGCGGGCAGAAGGCGGTCGGCGGCGATCATCAAGGGTCCCAGCTGGGCCTCGCGCAGGTCGGCGCCGTTCAGGCGCGCTCCGGCCAGACGGGCGCCGCGCAGGTCGGCGCCGCGCAGGTTGGTGGCCCGGAGGTCGGCGTTCTCGAGATGGGCGCCCTGCAGCTGCACCCCTTCCATGTCCAGGCCGTAGAAGACGGCGCCGCGGGCCGACAGGGCCGTCAGGTTCAGGCCCCCGATGGAGCGCAGGGCCCGCAGGTCGACGCCGTCGAAGACCGACGGCCGACCTTCGGCTCCTCCGGTCTCGCACCAGGCGGCGTGCTCGCGCAGCATTTCGGCGGCGGGCATGCGGCTGACCGGCGCCGCGCCGGACCGGTCGTCGGTCAGGGCGCCGTCCATGTTGGCCCCGTCCGTGCGCCAAAGGGCGGCGGTGACGCCCACCAGCACCGCGTCGCGCAGGTCGGCCCCTGAAAGATCCGCGCCCGACAGATCGGCGCCCGCCAGATCGGCGCCGCGGAAGCTGGCCTGCTTCAGATTGGCCCGCACCAGTTTGCAGTCCTTCATCACCGCGTCGGTGAAGTCGGCACGGATGGCGATGACTCCCGCCATCTTCGACCGCTGCAGGTTGGCGCCGACCAGACAGGCGCCGTGGGCCTGGGTGACGTCGTCAAGATCGCGGCTGCGCGCCTCCACGATGCGATAGCCCTTGTCCGCGTCGGCCGAGGCGATGGCGCCTTCGCGCAGGTCGGCCTCGAACAGGTCCGCGCCCGACAGGTCCGCGCCGCGCAGGCAGGCGCCGCGCAGATCGGCCCGGCGCAGGCTGGCGTCGACCAGCGTCGCGTCCTGCAGATCCGTGCCGAAGAAGGTGGCGTTGTCCAGCCGCGCGCCGGTCAGGTCGCAGCCGATCATGGCGGCGGCCGAGAAGTCGGCGTCGGCCAGATTGCGGCCTTTCAGGCTCAGGCCGGACAGATCCGTCCAGGCGAAGACCGCGCGGGCGCCGCCGGGCCGCGCCTGCCACAGCCGGTCGTGCCGGGCGCAGACGGCGTCCAGCTCCTCCTGCGTCAGGCGACGTCTCTCGATGGTGCGGGCGGCTTCCCCCATCCCGCCAGAGTGACGAAACAGACTTAAAAAAGCGTTGGAACTCCGGCCCTTCAGACCGTCAGGAGGCCCTGCTCGGAAAGCGCGTCGGCCAGTTCGCCGGGCCCTACCCAGACGCGGGTGTAGCCGGCCTCGCCCAGGCGTTTGAGCTCGGTGGTCAGGTCGGCCTTCGGCGAGGCCGCGAAGCGGGCGTCGAAGCCCTCACCGTCCTCCGACAGACGGACCAGCGGCCGTCCCGTCTCGACGCGATGCAGATAGCCTTCGTAGAGGACCGCCGCCCGGTCGGCCAGGACGCCCGTCTCCACCTCCAGCCCCGCCGCGCGCAGCTTTTCGATGCCGCGGCCCGCCGCGAAGGGCGAGGGGTCCACGGCCGCCACGACGACGCGGGTCACGCCGGACTCCAGCAGGAATTTCGAACAGGAGGTGCGGCCGGACGACCGGGCGCCGCACGGCTCCATGGTGACGTAGGCGGTCGCGCCGCGCGCGGCCTCGCCCGCGGCCGGCACGGCCTGCTCCTCGGCGTGGGGGCGGCCGCCGTCGGCGGTGGCGGCCTCGGCGATCACCCGGTCGTCCCTGACGATGACGCAGCCGACCGCCGGGTTCGGCCAGGTCCGGCCCATGCGGGCGGTCGCCAGCTCCACGGCCCGGGCCATCCAGACCTCGTCCTTCGCGGCGGTCACGCGGCGATCTCCGGCAGGGGCGTCGCCCGCTCCGCGTCCAGATAGCGCGCGGCGACCGGCTTCAGGTCGGCGTCCAGATCGATCTCCAGCGGATTGCCCGTCGGAATCTCCACCTCCACGATCCGGTCGTTCGGGACGTCGAAGAGGTGTTTGACGATGGCTCGAAGCGAGTTGCCGTGGGCGGCGATCAGAACGTCCTCGCCGGCCTTCAGGCGCGGCGCGATCTCGGCGTCCCAATAGGGCACGACCCGCTCCAGCGTGGTCTTCAGGCTTTCCGTGGCCGGAATGTCCTGACCGGCATAACGGGCGTCTGCGGCGAAATCGAACTCGCCGCCCGGCTCCAGCGGCGGGGGCGGGACGTCGTAGCTGCGGCGCCAGACCTTGACCTGGTCCTCGCCGTGCGTCTCCGCCGTCTCGGCCTTGTTCAGTCCCGTCAGCCCGCCGTAGTGACGCTCGTTGAGTCGCCAGTCGGCGACGACGGGCACGTCCTTCAGTCCTGCGGTCTGGAGTGCCAGAGCGCCCGTCCGCTTGGCCCGGGTCAGCACCGACGTGAACATGACGGCGGGACGGAACCCGCCCTGGGCCAGCAGTTCGCCCGCGCGCCGGCCCTCGGCCTCGCCCTTGTCGGTCAGGTCGACGTCAACCCAGCCGGTGAAGCGGTTTTCGAGGTTCCACTGGCTCTGGCCGTGGCGCAGCAGGACGAGGCGGGGCATGGGCGTCTCCGTTCAGTCGGCTCGGGGTAGGACCCGGGTCCGGCCGGGTCAAGCCGCGCTTGCCCGGACGCCGCCGCCTGCTAAGCGGGACGCATGCTGCACCCGACCGGTTTCCGAGAGTACGACGCCCGCTGGCTGTGGGGCGATCAGGTCGACGCCGACGGGATGCGGACGGTGGGCCGGGCGTTCGCGTCCCTGGCCCGCGCCCGCGGCATCTCCCGGACCGTCGTCGGCCATGACTGGCGGTCCTGTTCGGAGGCGGTGAAGTCCGCCCTGGTCGAGGGGCTGGTCGCGGGCGGGATGACGGCGCTCGACGTCGGTCTGTGCCTGACGCCCATGGCCTATTTCGCCCAGATCTGGCTGGACGTGCCGGGCGTGGCCATGGTCACCGCCAGCCACAATCCCAACGGCTGGACGGGAGTGAAGGTGGGGCTCGAGCCGCCCCTCACCTTCGGCCCCGACGACATGGCGGCGCTCAAGGCCCTCGCGCTGGCCGGCGGCGGCGAAGGCTCACCCGGCGGATCCGTCGAACGGGTCGAAGGCCTGGCGGAAGCCTGGATCGCCGATCTGGCGTCGCGGGTGCGGCTGGACCGCCGGCTGAAGGTCGTCTGCGCCTGCGGCAACGGCACGGCGGGCGCCTTCGCCCCCGCCGCCCTGCGTGCGATGGGGGCGGAGGTCATCGAGATGGACTGCGATCTCGACTGGACCTTCCCCCGCTACGATCCGAATCCGGAAGATCGCGAGATGCTGGCGGAGATCAGCCGCCGGGTCGTGGAGACGGGCGCCGACCTCGGCCTGGGCTTCGACGGCGACGGCGACCGCTGCGGCGTGGTCGACGACCGGGGCGAGCCGATCTTCGCCGACAAGATGGGTCTGCTTCTGGCGCGCGGTCTCGCGGCCGATCATCCGGGCGCGCGCTTCGTCGTGGACGTGAAGTCCACCGGCCTGTTCGACACGGATCCGGTGCTGGCCGCCCACGGCTGCACGGTCGACTGGTGGATGACGGGGCACAGCCACATGAAACGGCGAGTGGCCGCGACGGGGGCCCTGATGGGGTTCGAGAAGTCGGGTCACTTCTTCCCGGCCCCGCCGTTGGGCCGGGGCTATGACGACGGCGTGGCGACGGCCGGGCTGGTGATGGATCTTGTGGCCCGGGCGGGACGGCCGCTGTCCGACCTGCGCGAGGACCTGGCCCCGGCGTGGACCAGCCTCACCATGAGCCCGCACTGCCCCGACGAGGCCAGGTACGAGGTGGTCGCCCGACTTACGGCGGAGTTCCAGGCCGACCGGGCGGCGGGTCGCGAGATCCTCGGCCGGCGCATCGTGGACGTGGCGACCATCAACGGCGCCCGGGTGAAGCTGGAGGACGGATCCTGGCTGCTGGTCCGGGCCTCCTCGAACAAGCCGGAACTGGTGGTGGTGGTCGAGAGCCTGCGGTCGCAGGACGACATGCGCGCCCTGTTCCATGAGGCCGTGAAGCCCCGGCTGGCGGGCCATCCCGAGATCGGCGCCTTCAATCAGGAAGTTTGAGCCCTTTGACCGCGGCCCGACGGCCGTCCATGGAGTCCCGGTGACGCGCGCGCCCATCCTGATCGTCGGCGGAGGCTTCTCCGGCGCCATGCTGGCGGCGCGGCTGGCCGAGTCAGGACAGGGGTCCGTCCTGATCGACGCGACCGGGCGATTCGGGCGGGGCGTCGCCTATTCCACCGACTTCGACGGCCATGTGCTGAACGTGCGCTCGGCGCGGATGAGCGCGGTCGAGGATCGGCCGGAGGCCTTCGTGCGCTGGCTGCGGTCCCATGCGCCGGAGCACGCCGACCCCGGGGGGTTCGCGCCGCGCGGCCTGTATGGCCGCTACGTCGCGGATCGGCTGGCTTCGGTCGAAGCGGCGCATCCGGGTATGATCGACATGGTCCATGGGCGCGTCGCCGCGATCGACGGCGCGGACGTGGTGCTGGACGACGGTCGGCGCCGCGCGGGCCGGGCGGTGGTTCTGGCCACCGGCAATCCGGCGCCGAACACGGCCCGAGACGGGCTGGAGCGGGTCACCCGCGATCCCTGGGCGCCCGGCGCGCTGGACGCCGTCGAATCGAACGAGACGATCGCCGTCATCGGCACGGGGCTGACCATGGTCGACGTCGCGCTGGCGCTGGAGGCGCGGGGCTGGACGGGGACTATGCGCGCCTTCTCGCCGCGGGGACTGTTGCCGCGCGCCCACGGCGAAGTTCACGACGCGGCCGTGCCGCCCGCGCCGGAGATGCTGGACGGCCCCGCCTCGCGGCGTCTCGCGGCCGCCCGGCTGCGGGCGCGAGACCACGGCTGGCGCGGCGTCATGGAGGGGCTGCGTCCCATCACCGCCGATCTGTGGCGCGCGGCGGACGTCAGGACTCGCTCCCGCTTGTTTCGTCACCTGCGCCCCTGGTGGGACGTGCATCGTCACCGGATCGCCCCCGGGGTGGCGGCGAGGATCGACCGCCTGATCGCCGACGGTCGGCTGACCGTGTCCGCGGCGCGGGTGACGGGCGCGACGCCCGTGGGGGCCGACCTGATCGACATGGATTCGAACCGTCCCGCCGATCGCGACAAGGTCATGGTCGAGTGGCTGCCGCCGCGCGCGACCGTGCCGCGCGGCCTCCTCGTGGATCGGGTGATCGACTGCTCCGGTCCCGGGCATGACCCGCGCCGCGATCCGCTGACGGCGCCGCTGCTGAAGTCCGGCCGGGCGCGGCTGGATCCGCTGGGACTGGGCCTCGATCTGGACGACGCCGGCCGCGTGGTCGGAGCGGACGGCGCGCCCGATCCGGCCCTGTTCGTGCTCGGCCCCCCGGCCCGCGGCGCCTTCTGGGAGACGATCGCCGTGCCGGACGTCCGCAGGCGGATCGAGGCGCTGGCGGCGGTTCTGACCTAGCCCGCCGCCTTCACCGCGGCGGCGACCTGATCGACCATCCGCTTCACCAGGGCCTCGTCGTCGCCCTCGGCCATGACGCGGATCAGCTTCTCGGTGCCCGAGGGCCGCACGAGCAGGCGGCCCCCGCCGGCGGTCAGCGTCGCCTCGGCCTCGGCCACGGCGGCCTTCACAGACCCGTCCTCCAGCGGTTTGCCGGCCGCGTAGCGGACGTTGACCAGCTTCTGGGGCACGGGGTCGAACTGTCGGGCGAGGTCGCTCATCCTGCGTCCCGAGGCGACCAGCACCGCCAGCACCTGCAGGGCGCTCATCAGGCCGTCGCCGGTGGTG